>NZ_DASYHT010000002.1:0-360291 GCF_035998205.1 Brevundimonas sp. | reverse complement strand
GAGCTATTTTTGCAGGGAGCTGCCCCCCAACTATCTTCGCCGCAGGTGCGTTTCACATCTCAGTTCGGGATGGATAAGCGTGGTTCCACACCGCCATAGGCACCAGGAAAGCTTTCAAAACCTTGAAGGCTGCATAGTAATTTGTCTTGCTACTTCTACCAATGTGTCTGTTGACTTGCCACTTGAGGTCAAGCCCTCGGTCTGTTAGTATGGCTCGACTTCATGCATTACTACACTTCCATCTACCACCTATTAACGGGTGTTCTACCCGTGACCTTACTGGGTTAACCCATGAGAGCACTCATCTTGAGGTGGGCTTCCCACTTAGATGCTTTCAGCGGTTATCCGCTCCGCACTTGGCTACCCTGCGTTTACCGTTGGCACGATAACAGGTACACCAGAGGTGCGTTCTTCCCGGTCCTCTCGTACTAAGGAAGAATCCTCTCAATGCTCTTGCGCCTGCACCGGATATGGACCGAACTGTCTCACGACGTTCTGAACCCAGCTCACGTACCGCTTTAATGGGCGAACAGCCCAACCCTTGGGACGTACTACCGCCCCAGGTTGCGATGAGCCGACATCGAGGTGCCAAACCTCCCCGTCGATGTGAACTCTTGGGGGAGATCAGCCTGTTATCCCTAGAGTAACTTTTATCCGTTGAGCGACGGCCCTTCCACTCAGTGCCGTCGGATCACTAAGACCGACTTTCGTCCCTGCTCGAGTTGTCCCTCTTACAGTCAAGCTCTCTTGTGCCTTTACACTCTACGGCTGATTTCCAACCAGCCTGAGAGAACCTTTGTGCGCCTCCGTTATCATTTAGGAGGCGACCGCCCCAGTCAAACTACCCACCTGATACTGTTCCGAAGCCGGATAACGGCATTCGGTTAGAATTCTAGCTCTGACAGAGTGGTATCTCACCGTTGGCTCCAGAATCCCCACAAGGACTCCTTCATAGCCTCCCACCTATCCTGCGCAGTCAAAGCCCGAACCCAATACCAGGCTATAGTAAAGCTTCATAGGGTCTTTCTGTCCAGGTGCAGGTAGTCCGTATCTTCACAGACAATCCTATTTCGCCGAGCCTCTCTCCGAGACAGCTCCCAGATCGTTACGCCTTTCGTGCGGGTCGGAACTTACCCGACAAGGAATTTCGCTACCTTAGGACCGTTATAGTTACGGCCGCCGTTCACCGGGGCTTCAGTCGCTAGCTTCAGGAGCAAGCTCCCTGACCAACTTCCTTAACCTTCCGGCACTGGGCAGGCGTCAGCCCCCATACATCGTCTTGCGACTTAGCGGAGACCTGTGTTTTTGGTAAACAGTCGCCTGGGACTCTTCACTGCGACCACCTTGCGGTGGCACCCCTTCTTCCGAAGTTACGGGGCAATTTTGCCGAGTTCCTTAGAGAGAGTTATCTCGCGCCCCTTAGTATTCTCAACTATCCCACCTGTGTCGGTTTAGAGTACGGGCAATTATGAATTAACGTGTTTAGAGCTTTTCTCGGAAGCCTGACATCACACACTTCGAAGACGTATCTTCTCGTACTCACATCTCCGCTCAAGACGTTTTCGCCGTCTCTCATCGCCTCGAATGCTTGAACCAGTAACCAACTTCTGGCTGTGTTAGCCTTCTCCGTCCCTCTGCACAATTCATAATCGGTATCGGAATGTTGACCGATTGTCCATCGACTACGTCTTTCGACCTCGCCTTAGGTCCCGACTAACCCTCCGCGGACGAGCCTTCCGGAGGAACCCTTAGGATTTCGGGGCATTGGATTCTCACCAATGTTTGCGCTACTCAAGCCGACATTCTCACTTCCGCTTCGTCCACATCTGCTCTCGCTAATGCTTCTAACTACAACGGAACGCTCCCCTACCGATTTGTATACAAATCCCACAGCTTCGGTACATAACTTAGCCCCGTTCATTTTCGGCGCAGGATCGCTTGACCAGTGAGCTATTACGCACTCTTTTAAGGATGGCTGCTTCTAGGCAAACCTCCTGGTTGTCTCTGCAATCCCACCTCCTTTATCACTTAGTTATGATTTGGGGACCTTAGCTGGTGGTCTGGGCTGTTTCCCTCTTGACGATGGAGCTTATCCCTCACCGTCTAACTGGCAGAGTGTACACGGGGTATTCAGAGTTTGACTCGATTTGGTACCGCTCTCGCAGCCCGCACCGAATCAGTGCTTTACCCCCCCGCTATAATCTCTACCGCTGCGCCTCAACACATTTCGGGGAGAACCAGCTAGCTCCTGGTTCGATTGGCATTTCACCCCTAACCACAGGTCATCCGCTGATTTTTCAACATCAGTCGGTTCGGACCTCCACTTGGCTTTACCCAAGCTTCATCCTGCCCATGGTTAGATCACCAGGGTTCGGGTCTATAAATACTGACTAGCGCCCTATTCAGACTCGCTTTCGCTTTGACTTCGGCATTCCCGCCTTAATCTGCCAGTACCTATAAGTCGCCGGCTCATTCTTCAACAGGCACACGGTCAGACGTTTAATCGTCCTCCCATTGCTTGTAGGCTGATGGTTTCATGTTCTATTTCACTCCCCTCCCGGGGTTCTTTTCACCTTTCCCTCGCGGTACTGTTTCACTATCGGTCACACAGGAGTATTTAGCCTTTCGAGGTGGTCCTCGATGATTCAATCGGAATTCCACGTGCTCCGACCTACTCGGGATTCAGCTAGTATCTTTAAGCTTTCGACTACAGGATTCTCACCTTCTCTGATGCAGCACTCAACTGCTTCGTCTAACCGCCAGATTCCATGTCGCTGTCCCACAACCCCAGTGGTGAAAACCACTGGTTTAGGCTCTTCCCGCTTCGCTCGCCGCTACTAAGGGAATCGAGTTTTCTTTCTCTTCCTACAGCTACTAAGATGTTTCAATTCGCTGCGTTAGCTTGTTCTACCCTATAGATTCAGGTAGCCATGTTTAGGGTTGCCCCATTCGGAAACCCCCGGATCAATGCTTGCTTCCAACTCCCCGGGGCATATCGTCGGTAACCACGTCCTTCTTCGCCTCTGTGTGCCTAGGTATCCACCATCAGCCCTTTGTAGCTTGACCACTTGATGTAGCACATCAATCCACATTGGTGTCTGTGATATTTATCGACTGACCTTAATCAATCGATTCCTACCTGACAAATTACTATGCAGTTTTCAAGGTTCTGGCTGGACTCTACGTCACAGCAGGCTCTCTTGATGCTCAAGATGAGTTGCTATGACTCTTGTCTCTTCTTCACTAAAAAATAAAGAAAATGGACAGTGGAGGTTAACGGACTCGAACCGTTGACATCCTGCTTGCAAAGCAGGCGCTCTACCAACTGAGCTAAACCCCCTCAATATCTCTCTCATCAAAATGAAAGCTGATAGATACAAAGGTGGGCCATCCTGGACTCGAACCAGGGACCTCACCCTTATCAGGGGTGCGCTCTAACCACCTGAGCTAATAGCCCACGAACCGAACCATAATAGCTTAGAAGACAGCACTCATAACTTGAACGACCTTGGGATGACCAACTCTTGTCCTAATCGCACTATGCTTTCAGATATCGAGTAGGTAGGTCTCCCTAAAAGGAGGTGATCCAGCCACACCTTCCGGTACGGCTACCTTGTTACGACTTCACCCCAGTCATCAGCCCTGCCTTCGGCATCCTCCTCCGCGAACGGTTGGAGTAACGACTTCGGGCGTGGCCAACTCCCATGGTGTGACGGGCGGTGTGTACAAGGCCCGGGAACGTATTCACCGCAGTATGCTGACCTGCGATTACTAGCGATTCCTCCTTCATGTAGGCGAGTTGCAGCCTACAATCTGAACTGAGCCACGGTTTATGGGATTGGCTTGCTATTGCTAGCTTGCGACCCTTTGTCCGTAGCATTGTAGTACGTGTGTAGCCCAGGACGTAAGGGGCATGCTGACTTGACGTCATCCCCACCTTCCTCCGGTTTGTCACCGGCAGTCTCTCTAGAGTGCCCAACTTAATGATGGCAACTAAAAACGAGGGTTGCGCTCGTTGCGGGACTTAACCCAACATCTCACGACACGAGCTGACGACAACCATGCACCACCTGTTTACGAGTGTCCAAAGAGTTGACCATTTCTGGCCCGTTCTCGTATATGTCAAGCCTTGGTAAGGTTCTTCGCGTTGCATCGAATTAATCCGCATGCTCCGCCGCTTGTGCGGGCCCCCGTCAATTCCTTTGAGTTTTAATCTTGCGACCGTACTCCCCAGGCGGATTGCTTAATGCGTTAGCTGCGTCACCGAAGTGCATGCACTCCGACAACTAGCAATCATCGTTTACGGCGTGGACTACCAGGGTATCTAATCCTGTTTGCTCCCCACGCTTTCGCGCCTCAGCGTCAGTAACGGGCCAGTGTGTCGCCTTCGCCACTGGTGTTCTTCCGAATATCTACGAATTTCACCTCTACACTCGGAGTTCCACACACCTCTCCCGCACTCAAGACATCCAGTATCGAAGGCAGTTCCAGGGTTGAGCCCTGGGATTTCACCCCCGACTTAAATGTCCGCCTACGCGCCCTTTACGCCCAGTAATTCCGAGCAACGCTAGCCCCCTTCGTATTACCGCGGCTGCTGGCACGAAGTTAGCCGGGGCTTCTTCTCCGGGTACCGTCATTATCGTCCCCGGTGAAAGGATTTTACAATCCTAAGACCTTCATCATCCACGCGGCATGGCTGCGTCAGGCTTTCGCCCATTGCGCAAGATTCCCCACTGCTGCCTCCCGTAGGAGTTTGGGCCGTGTCTCAGTCCCAATGTGGCTGGTCATCCTCTCAGACCAGCTACTGATCGTCGCCTTGGTGAGCTTTTACCTCACCAACTAGCTAATCAGACGCGGGCCGCTCCAATGGCGATAAATCTTTCCCCCGAAGGGCACATACGGTATTAGCTCAAGTTTCCCTGAGTTATTCCGTACCAAAGGGCACGTTCCCACGTGTTACTCACCCGTCCGCCACTAACCCCGAAGGGTTCGTTCGACTTGCATGTGTTAGGCCTGCCGCCAGCGTTCGCTCTGAGCCAGGATCAAACTCTCAGGTTGAGTTGAGCACTGACCTTCGCGTCATCGACCATATGGTCGGTTTGGCGTAGTCTACGTTTCTTGACGAGATCCCACTCGATCGATCCGAAGATCGACTTCATGGTGTCTTTTCAAAAGACCGCAGTTGTCAGTGTCGAGATGGCCTCAAAGGACCATCGCCAGGACACCGCCGCCTGCGTTTCTCTTTCCAGATCAACGATTTCAAAGACCCGAACCGGAGGCTTTCCGGCCCCACCGTTTAGCGCCCGGTGTCGGCGGAGGCGGCGATGTAGTCGCCTCGGTTTTCCGTGTCAAGCGGTTCTTTTTGAAGAAGAACCGTTTTTCTCGGAGCCGCTTTTGGAGGAGACCTCCGGGGCGGCGGGAGCGGCGTCTCTAGAGAGGACCGATCCCTGCGTCAACCGACTTTTTTCAGAAGTTTTTTCGCCGTTTCGAAGCTGGAAGCTTCGGAGACAACGAAGGCCTCACCGGGAAGTTTGGGGCTTCCCGTCGGGGCCGTTTCTGAGTCGGTCAAGAGCGCGGAGACTATGCGGAACCGAAACCAGAAGCAAGTGACTATTTTCACTTTCTTCCGGGGCCGCCTCCCGGGGTCGCCCCCGTTCCGCCGCCTCGGCGCCGCCCGTTTCCGAGCGAGGCGGCGATGTACCCACGGGCCGTCCGGGCCGCAAGCGGAGATTTGCGATTTCTCAAACTTTCTCGCGGCCCGCCGTTCGTCGAACCGGGGACTCAGCCCGCCGCGATATAGCTCTTCAGGCTTTCCGCCTCGCGCGCCGCCTCATCGATGCGCGCCTTGACCAGGTCCCCGATCGACACGACCCCCATGAGAGCGCCGTCGCGCAGCACCGGGAGATGGCGGATGCGCCGGTCGGTCATGCGCCCCAGCAGTTGGTCCACGCTCTCGCCCGGATCCGCAAAGATCACCTGACGCGTCATGTAGTCGGCGACCGGGCGGGCCAGCGCCGCGGCCCCGTCCTTCGCCACGGCCCGGACGATGTCCCGTTCCGAGAGGACGCCGACACAGGCGTCGCCGTCGCAGACCATCAGGGCCCCGACCCGTCGGCTCTGCAGCTCGCCCGCGGCCTCGGCCACGGACGCCTTCGGCCCCAGCGCGTGCACCGCGCCACCCTTGCTCTTGAGAATCTCGGCCACCAGCATGCGCGTCTCCCTCGCCCCGGCGGTCGCGGTCGGACCGCTTCTAGAGAGGAGGGTCGCCCAGATCGGCGGGCGAATCAAATCGCGGCCCGTACAGCCGGACCCACGGCCCGATCAGGACCAGCCCGGCGATGAATCCCGCGGCGTGCGCCTCCCACGCGATCGAGGCCCCGTCTGCGCCCGGCGCAAACCCGATCAGGCCGACGAAAGCGTTCAGCCCCATCCACGCCAGGCTGGCCGAAACCACCCGGCGATCCTTAAGCGGCAGCACCCTTCCGCCCCCGCCCAGCAGACGCGTCGCACCGCCGATCAGGCCGAACACCGCGCCCGATGCCCCGACCAGCGCCTGCCCGCTGTCCGGGTGGATGGCGACATAGCCGAGCCCCGCCAGCACGCCGCACACTATATAGAAGGCCAGAAATGCGCCGACACCGCGGGCGCCCGGCAGCATCCGCGCCACGGCGGCGCCGAACGTCAGCGCCCCGATGGCGTTCATGGCAACATGGCCCCAGCCGCCGTGCAGCAGCATGACGGTGATCAGCTGCCACCACGCTCCATCGAGAACGGCGTCCGGGCGCAGCGCCCAGTCGATCCCCTCCCCCGGCAGGCGCAGCTGCAGCCAGAACAGCACCGGCATGGACACCGCCAGCGCCACGGCCACCGCCGGGGCGTTGAAAACGCGTTCGGAACGCGCGAATCGGGGGGGCTCGTCCGCCATGCCCCCCAGATGGGGCCGCCCCCTGCCCCGCATCAAGCGCTTCTTAAGAGACGTGGGCCAGTTTGCGGTGGCGCCCGCTTAACCAGGGTCGCTTACCAAGATGGTGGACGCACCATGACGACCTTCGCCGCGGCCGCTCCGGTCGCCCTGATTCTGTCGCTCGGCCTCGCCGCCCCGGCGCTGGCCCAGTCGTACGGGGCCACGCCCGCCCGCCTGCAGTCGGGCTATGGCGACGCGCGCACCGCGGTGGCCACGCCGGCCACCGGCTCGACCCGCGACGCCAACGGCAACCGGCTGATCGTCAACGGCATCATCCAGAACGGGGCCAGCGCCTACTCGTCGTCCTCGGGCGGCGTCGCCCGGGCCTGGTCCGGCGTCGGCGGCCAGACGTCGGGGACCCAGGTCGGCGGGGCCACCGCCATCGGCAACCAGCTGAACGTGGTCGTCACCGGCAGCCGCAACATCGTGATCGTCAACTCCAGCCAGACCAACAGCGGCGACATCACGGCAGGCGCCGTGCTGAACGGGACCCTGAACCTGCCATGAGCCTGATGATCGCCCTCAAGCGCGCCCGCCCACTCGGCGTCCTGACCGCCGCCGCGGCCCTGCTGTCGGCCTGCGCGGTCAGCCCGACGGCCGGCCCCGGCGGGCTCTACGCCCGTCCCATCGGCAACGCCCCGGTCACGGCCAACCCCACGCCCTATTCCACGGCCCTGTACTGCCTCGCGGACTACGCCCGCCGCTACAACCTGCCCTCGCCACGCATGGCGGTCGGGCGGATCAGCGACTACACCGGCACCATCTCGCCGGATGGCGGGCGCCAGATCACGGGCGGGGCCTCGCTGATGGCCACCTCGGCCCTGGCCAAGGCCGGCGCGCGCATCGTCGAGCGCTTCGACACCTCCGTGTCCGAGCTCGAGTTGCGCTACGCCAACAACCGTCTGATCGGCGATGAGGCCGCCAATCCCGAGTCGCCCGGCGAGATCGAGTTCCGCCGCATCATGGCCGGCCAGGTGCCGGGCTCCGACTTCTACATCGTCGGCGGCATCACCGAGGTGAACGCCAACATCCGCTCGGCCGGCTTCGACGTCGCCGGCGGCGAGATCCAGGACAACGGCGGCTCGGGCATCGTCACCGGGCGCGTCTATGTCATGAACATCGCCCTCGACCTGCGCCTGGTGCAGACCCAGACGCTCGAGGTGGTCGACGTCATCTCCTACCAGAAGCAGGTGGTCGGCCGCGAAGTCTCCGCCGGCCTGTTCGACTTCCTCAATGGCAATGTCTTCGACCTGTCCGCCGGGACGGGCGGCATGGAGCCGGTGCAGCTGGCCGTGCGCGCCCTCGTGGAGCGGGCCACGCTGGAGATGATGGCCAACCTCTACGGCGCGCCGGGCCCGCAGGTCTGCCTCGACGCCACCAACGATCCGCTCGGAACCGTGGGCCCCACGGGCGGCTACTATCCGGCCTACGCCAACACGGACACAAACAATGGCGAAACCCGCGCTGAGCCGGGTCGCTGGCATGATCGCCGCGACCGTGACGTGCGCCGCGGCCGCTACTGAGGCCCTGGCGCAGGACGGTTCGACCGTCCTGAACGGACAGATCCAGCTGAACGACAGCGTCGCCGAGGCGACGCTGAACGTCGTCGACGCCGGTTCGGTCGATGCGTCCGCCAGCGCGCGGGGCAACGAGGTTCTGGCCGGCGTGGTCGGGACCACCGGTCGCCTGACCTCCGACCAGGCGATGCAGGGCGGGGCCCGCGCCACCGTCAGCCTGACGCTGGAGGGCGACACCGGACCGCTGGACGCCCGCGCCGACGCGACCGGCAACCGTCTCGGCGGCACGGCCGAACGCGGCGCGATCGACCTCGACGCCCGCCAGACGGTCGGGGTGCCGTCCGTCATCGCCCGCGCCCGCATCGAGAACGACACCGCCCGCCTCCTCGAGGGCGGGACCCTGACCGCCACCGCCCAGGGCAATGTCGCCGCCCTGCAGGCGACCGAGGGGCGCGTCACCGGCGCGATCGACCAGACCTCGACCGCCGCGTCGGTCGACGCCGGCGCCCTGGCCCTGACCCAGTACATCCCCGCCCCGGCCGTGGTCTCGGCCCAGGCGCTGGGCAATGCAGTCCAGTCCGGCGGGACCGGGGCCTCCAGCGCCGCGCTGGACATCCGCCAGACCTCTGACGGCGCGCTGGTCACCGCCGCGGTCAGCGCCAACGCGGGCAACGCCTGGGATCTGGCCGGCCGGGCCCGCGCCGCCGCCAACCAGACGATCCTCCGCAACGCGGGCGGCTCGGTCGTCGCGGCGACAGACCAGAGCAACCGCTCGGCCGTGCGCGCCTCCTCCCTCTTCACGGCCTATGACTTCGGGCGCGCCGAGGCCTCGGCCACCGCCGCCGGCAACAGCGCCGAGGTCGGCAACAACGATCGCTACGTCGAGATCGACAACAGCCAGTTCAACGGCGGCGTGGTGACCGCGGACGCGACCTTCGTCGGGGCCTATGGCTATGACGCCCAGGTCGGGGCCGAGGCGGTCGGCAACAATGTCGTCGCCTACGCCTGCGCCACCTGCGAGGGCACGCTGGTCACCGCCAGCACCCAGACCAACACCGCCGCCGTGACCTCGACCGCCACCGCCTCGGTCGGCGGTCAGGGCCGGGCCGTGGTGGTCGGGGCCAACGCCGTCGGCAACCGCGCCACCTTCTACGTCACCGGCCCGACCAACTAGGCGCCTCAGCGGCCGGTGACAAAGCCGGCGATGGCCTCCGCCAGCCCCGCCGACAACGGCGCATCCGTCAGCCGATAGGTCGCTGCATTGGCCGCCCGGTCCGCCGGGGCGTCGCGCAGCACATGGTTCATGCCGGGGATGATGACCGGCTCCAGCCCCCGCGCCCCGGCGAGGCGTTCGGCGTCGGCGACGGTCACCAGGATGTCCGTCTCCCCCTGCACCACCAGCATCGGCCCGGGGTAGCGCGCCAGCTCCACCGCCGGGTCATGGCTGAACAGGCTGACGAAGTAGGTGTTGAGCGCCGGGTTGAACAGCATCGCCACGCCCGGGTGCGCGCCGGTCAGGTCCGGCGCCTCGCCCGCCTCAAGGCTGGCGATGATGCGATCGACCTGCGGCAGGATCGCCGCATTGGCCGGATTGGCCGCCAGCTGCTCGCGCAGCACCTGCTGCAGCGGTCGGCCCGGGGCCGCCAGCAGCACCAGACCGCAGACGTCGGGACTGTCCTGCGCCGCGAGGATGGCCACCAGCCCGCCTTCGCTGTGGCCCAGCAGCCAGGCGCAGGGCGCGCCGGCGCGGCGACGCGCCTCGGCCGCCCAGGCGCGGACGTCCTCGGCATAGTCGGTCAGGCGCACGGCGTTCGGGTCCGCCGCCGCAGCCGCGCTGCCGAACATGCCCCGCTTGTCGATGCGGATCGAGCCGACGCCCTCGACCGCCAGCGCCTCGGCCAGCCGTTGGTAGGCCCCGCCGGCGACGCCGAGCGGACTGTTGCCGTTGCGATCGGTCGGACCGCTGCCGGGAATGATCACCATGACCGGCCCGCCCGCGGCGGGCGCCAGATAGGTCCCGGCCAGCGGCCCGGTCGGCCCGGCGATCATGACCGCCTCGTCCGCCGCCGCAGCGCCCCCCGCCAGCAGCCCCGCCAGCAGCCCCGCCGCGACGGCCAGCCCGATCCATCCGCTTCGCATCTCGCGCCTCCGTGTCTCCGCCGGCTCCCCAAGGCCAGCCTGCCCGCCCTGCCGCGTCAACAGCGCCCCTTTCCGGCCGCATTAATCTTTCGTCATTTGTCTCGGCGCCGCCGAGGCGGCTATGTCAAGTTTCCTTGCCATTCTGGAGAGCCTCCATGATCCGGGCCCGTCGCCTCCTTCTCGTCTGCGCCTCTAGCGTCGCCCTTTTCGCCGGGGCCGCCCTGCCCGCCGTCGCCCAGGTCGCGCCCTCGGACCCCTGGGCCCAGGCATCCAGCGACATTCCGGCGGACAGCGCCGTCCGCTTCGGCACCCTCGATAACGGCATGCGCTACGCCATCCTGCGCAACGCTACCCCGCCGGGTCAGGCCTCGCTGCGCCTCCGCATCGACGCCGGCTCCCTGATGGAGAACGAGGACCAGCTCGGCCTCGCCCACTTCACCGAGCACATGGCCTTCAACGGCACGACCAACATCCCCGAGAACGACCTGCTGCGCATTCTCGAGCGGCTGGGTCTGGCCTTCGGCGCGGACACCAACGCCGCCACGGGCTTCGACCAGACCTTCTACCAGCTGGAACTGCCGCGCACGAACGACGAGACCGTCGACACGGCCCTGCGCATCATGCGCGAACAGGTGTCCGAAGCCCTGTTCGCGGCCGAGGCGATCGACGAGGAGCGCGGCGTCATCGTCGGCGAGGAGCGCACCCGCAACACGCCGCAGCTGCGTTCGATCAAGGCCCAGCTGGCCCTGCTGGCGCCCGGCCAGCGCATCGCCGACCGCCTGCCGATCGGCGACCTCGACATCATCCGCACGGCGCCGCGCGAGCGCTTCGTCGCCTTCTACGACGCCTACTATCGCCCCTCGCGGGCGACCATGATCGCGGTCGGCGACTTCGACGTCGACGTGATGGAACAGAAGGTCCGCGCCGCCTTCGCCGACTGGACCCCGCGCGCCGCCGACGGCCCGGAGCCGGACCTCGGGCAGGTCGCCCCGCGCGGCCCGGAGACCCGCATCCTCGTGGAGCCGGGCATCCAGTCCTCGGTGCAGATCAACTGGACCCGCGCCCCCGACCTCGATCCCGATACGGTCGCCGAGCGGCGCGAGGACACGGTGCTGGGCCTCGGCCTCGCCGTGCTGAACCGCCGCTTCGGCGAGATGGCGCGCGAGGATAATCCGCCGTTCCTCGGCGCCAGCGCCTCGTCGGACACGTTCGTCAACAGCCTCGACCTGAGCGGCGTCTCGGCCAACTTCAATCCCGGCGGCCTGAAGCGCGCGCTGGAGACGATCGAGCAGGAGACCCGCCGCATCGCCCAGTTCGGCGTCACCGCCCAGGAGCTGCAGCGCGAGATCACCGACCGCCGCACGGCGCTGGAGAACGCGGTCAACGCCGCCGCCACCCGCACGACCCCGGGCCTCGCCGGGGGCCTGCTGGGCGCCACCAACGACAACCGCGTCTTCACCAGCCCGCAGACCAACCTCGACCTGTTCAACGCCGCGGTCGCCGGCCTGACGCCGGACACGGTGGTCGCCGCCCTGCGCGAAGCCTTCCAGGGGCAGGGGCCGCTGGTGCTGGTGGTCACGCCCGAGCCGATCGAGGGCGGCGAGGCGGCCGTCACCGGCTGGCTCGAAGCCTCGCGCGCCACGCCGGTCCAGGCCCGGGCCGAGGCGGCCGCTCTGGAATGGCCGTACACCAGCTTCGGGACCGCCACGGTCCCGGCCGAGCGCCGCGAGATCCCCGAGCTGGGCGCGACCGTCCTGACCTACCCGAACGGGGTGCGTCTGACGGTCAAGCCGACCGACTTCCGCGACGAGCAGATCCTGATCAGCGTCCGCACCGGCCTCGGCGAGCTGGGCCTGCCGACCGACCGCGCCACCCCGGCGCCGCTGGCGGCAGGCACCTTCACCGCCGGCGGTCTCGGCCAGCTGACGCTGGACGAGCTGAACCGGGTGCTGTCGGGCCGCATCTACAGCGTCGGCTTCGGCGTCGAGGGCGACGCCTACCGTCTCAGCGGGGCCACCCGGCCGCAGGACCTCGACCTGCAGATGCAGGTGCTGGCTGCGTTCCTGACCGATCCGGGCCTGCGCCCGGCGCCGTTCGAGCGGATCAAGGGCCTGTTCCCGCAGATCATCGCCCAGCAATCGGCCACCCCGGCCGGAGCCTTCGGCCTGCAGGCGCCGGGCCTGCTGGCCTCGGGTGACGCCCGACAGGGCCTGCCCTCGGCCGAGACGGTCGCCGGCTTCACCAACGACCAGCTCAAGGCGACCCTGATCGAGGGGCTGTCGCAGGGGCCGATCGAGATAGTCGTGGTCGGCGACACCACGGTCGACGCCGTGGCGGCGGCGGTCGGCGCGACCTTCGGCGCCCTGCCCGCCCGCGGCGCCCGTCCGGCGGTCCCGGCCGGCGGCGATGTGCTGCGCTTCCCGGCCGGCACGCCGACCCCCGTGGCCCTGACCCATGCCGGTCCGGCGGACCAGGCCCTCGCCTATGTGGCCTGGCCGACCACCGACGCGGTCGCCGACGCCACCGAAGCCCGTCAGATCAGCG
Source organism: Brevundimonas sp. (assembly GCF_035998205.1). Lineage (GTDB taxonomy): Bacteria > Pseudomonadota > Alphaproteobacteria > Caulobacterales > Caulobacteraceae > Brevundimonas. Next base: position 347,127 of record NZ_DASYHT010000002.1, on the reverse strand, counting down.
TGCTGGCCTCCGTGATGGAGCTGCGCGTGCTCGACCGGATCCGCGAGGAGCTGGCCATCGCGTACTCGCCGAGCGTCGGCTCCTCCAGCTCGGACGTGTTCGCCGGCTATGGCTCGATCTTCGCCGCGGCCCAGACCTCGCCGGAGAATCTCGCGACCTTCTTCAGCGAGATGGACGCCATCGCCGCGTCCCTGCGCGATGCGCAGATCGATGAGGATGAGCTGACCCGCGCCCGCGCCCCGCAGATCGAGGCGCTGCGCCGCGCCCTGGCCGGCAACGAGTACTGGCTGACCCAGCTGGTCGACGCCTCGGCCGACGCCAATGCGGTCAACGACGTGGTCAACCACATCGCCGACCTCGAGGCCGTCACCCCGGCCATGCTGCAGGCCCTGGCCCAGCGCTACCTCAACGCCGGCAGCGCCTGGCGCGCCCAGGTGGTCTCGGCCGCCGCCCCGGCCAACTGAGCCTGACGCAAAAAGCCCCGCTCCGGTTCGCCGGAGCGGGGCAGTTGTCAGGAGGTCGACGGAGACTTCGACCCTGACCGAATTCAGCACATGCGAGCTGACCGGCGGCTGAACAGCCGGTTCAGAACACCCTGCCGCCCACCCCGCCGTCGAGGGTGATGGAGGAACCGACCACGACGGCGCCGGCCTCGTGGACGATCTCCTCGCGGTACTCGGTGTAGGTCTCTTCCCGCACCATCGTCAGGATCTTGATGCCCGCCCCGTAGCGGCGCAGCAGCGAGCGCTCGTTGCACTCCCGCTCCGGCCGCTGGACGCGACACTGGATGACGCCGCCGCGGCCGTGCCACAGCGCCTCGCCCTTCTCGCAGATCAGGGTCTCACCGCCGTCGAAGCGCGTTTCGCCCTCATAGTCGGCGATGGTGATCTGAAGGCGCGTCCCGGCGAGGCAGCGATAGAGCTCGCCCTCGTAGTCGTCATAGACATCCCGGCCGGGGCGGACCTGCGAGGCCGGATGCGGCACGGCGCGATCGTCGATGCAGAAGGCCTGGATGGCGACCCGCTTCGAGACGCGCCGCGTCAGGGTGTAGGGCACGCGCACCACCCGGGCGACAGAAGCGGCCTCGACGTTCAGGCCCTGGATGGTCGTCGGATAGGGCTGGTCGACATTGAAATAGGCGACGCCGCCGCCACGACCGAAGCCGCCCGCCGACGCGCTGGCGCGGGCGTTCAGATAGGCCCGGGCGCTGGCCGAGGCCGTCGCCGTCGCACCGGCGTTGACGTTGACGTTCACATTGACGTTGCCGCCGCAGCAGGGCGGCGGGGGCGGCGGCTCGCAGCAGGCCGGAGGCGGCGGCGGGGGCGGAGGCGGAGGCGGAGGCGCGCAGCAGGGCTCCGGCGGAGCCTGGCAGCCCGTGCCGCACTGGGCTTCGGCCCGCTCGGCCGAGGCCGTCAGGGCGAGAAAGGCGATCGCCGCCGGCAACCAGATGTCGATCCGCAACCGCATGGGGCGGGCTCCTGTCGAGACACTCGCCGCCCGGACCTGCAAGGACCGGGCCGCATGTACCCCTCACAGGAACAGCAAACCCTTGCGTTTCCGTTGCCTCACAGGCGCGAGGTCAGACAGGGCCGAGGTCGCGGGCGTAGCGCCGCCAGTTCTGCACATAGTGCTCGGCAGACATGCGCAGCACCGCCTCCTCGGCCGGCTCGCGCGACCGCACCATCTTGCCCGGGGCCCCGACCACCAGACTGTTGTCGGGGATGACCTTGCCCTCGGTGATCAGAGCCTTGGCCCCGATGATGCAGTTGCGGCCGATGCGGGCCCCGTTCAGCACCACCGCCCCGATGCCGATCAGGCTGTAATCGCCGATCTCGCAGCCGTGCAGCATGGCCTGGTGCCCGACTGTAACGCCGCGCCCCAGCGTCAGCGGCGAGCCCGGATCGGTGTGCAGCACCGCCCCGTCCTGGACATTGCTATCCTCGCCGAGGGTGATCGGCTCATTGTCGCCGCGCAGCACCGCGCCGAACCACACGCTGGCGCCGGGCCTCAGAATCACGTTCCCTAGGACGGTTGCATTCGGCGCGATCCAGTATTCCCCCTCGGGCGGAAGCTGCGGTTGCTTGTCGCCCAGTCGCAAAACGGTCATTTGCGCCATGCCTCTTCTGAACAGATTGCCGGTTTAAGCATTCAGAAACCACGTTAGCATCAGGCTGTCAGCACGATTCGGGAGCCGGATTTGGCCCTCGTCTCGGAAGCCGGTCCATTCCGGTCCGGCCAGGCCAAGGAGGACGTGAGTGTCGCGTTCGGTACGGCCGCGGGTTCGCCCGCACGAAGTCGGCCTGTCCCCCGATCCCGGCGATCGCGTCGTCTCGGCAGCTGCAGCTTCCTCCCCCTCATGTCGACCGCAGGCGAGTCCGTTTCGGGCTCGCCTTTTTTAATGCCCTGGAGGCGTTCATGACCAAGCGATCCGCCCTCAAGCGTCAGGCCCGCGAAGCGGTGTTTGATCCGCACCAGTTCTCGGATGACGCCAAGGTGCGTCGGCTTCCGACCCATGCCGGCTGGTCGCCCTATCCGTCGAACGACGAGCGGGACCAGGGCTATCTGAAGACCCTCAAACCCAAGTCCGAAGGTCAGGCGGCGCTGCTCAACGCCATCGACGCGCACAATCTGGTGCTGGCGCTCGGCCCGGCCGGCACCGGCAAGACCTATCTGGCCGTGGCCAAGGCGGTCGAGGCGCTGGAAGCCGGCCGGGTCGGCCGCATCGTCCTCAGCCGCCCGGCCGTCGAGGCGGGCGAATCGATCGGCTTCCTGCCCGGCGACATGGAGGACAAGCTGGCCCCCTATCTGCGCCCGCTCTACGACGCCCTGTCCGACCGGCTCAGCATGAAGCGGGTCAAGGCGCTGATGGCCGAGGGCCTGATCGAGATCGCCCCCATCGGCTACATGCGCGGCCGCACGCTGAACAACGCCTTCGTGGTCGTCGACGAGGCGCAGAACTGCACCTACGTCCAGCTCAAGATGCTGCTGACGCGGCTGGGCTGGCACTCGACCATGGTGGTGACCGGCGACCCGCACCAGTCGGACCTGCTGCCGGGCGTCTCCGGGCTCGCCGACATCGCCGAAAAGCTGCAGCTCGTGCCCGACATCGCCGTGGTCCAGCTGGCGGAGCGGGACATCGTCCGCCACCCGCTGGTGGCCTCGATGATCGGCGTGCTCTGAGGCCTTCCCCGCCGACGAAACTCAGGCCGTCGCCGGGTTGCCGGCGGCGGTCTTTTCGTGCGCGGCCTCGGCGGCTTCCTTCGAGCCCTCTGCCGGCGGCGTGGGCCGCGCGCCGAAGCGATCGATCAGCCGGAACAGGAAGGGGTTCAGCGTGATCGACAGCAGGGCCGCCGACAGGATCAGGTCGTGCGTCTCCCGGCTCATGGCTCCGAGGTACATGGAGAGGGCGGCGAGAATGAAGGAGAACTCGCCGATCTGCGCCAGACTGGCCCCGACCGTGAGGCTGGTCGCGCGATCCAGCTTGAAGGCCGCCGTGATGGCCAGCGCCGCCAGCGTCTTGCCCACCACGACGATGAACAGGACCCCGAGCACCGCCAGCGGCTCGCGCCACAGGATCGACGGGTCGAACAGCATCCCGACCGAGACGAAGAACAGCACGGCGAAGGCGTCGCGCAACGGCAGGGAACGCTCGGCTGCATTGTGGCCCAGCGGCGTCCCGTTGAGCACCAGACCGGCCACGAAGGCGCCGAGCGCGAACGAGGCCCCGAACACGCCATAGGCCACCCAGGCGATGCCCAGCGCGATCGCCAGCACGCCGAGGGTGAACAGCTCCCGCGATCGGGTATGGGCGATCCGCACCAGCAGCCAGGGCAGCACCCGGCCTCCGACGATGAACATGAGACCGATGAAGGCGGCGACCTTCAACAGGGTCCACCCCATGCTGCTCGCCAACGAACCCAGGCTCTGGGTCTCGCCGGGCGGAACGACGATCAGCGGCAGCATGACCAGCGCCACCACGATCACCAGGTCCTCGACGATCAGCCAGCCGACCGCGATGCGGCCGATCTCGCCCTTGACCTGCCGCCGCTCCTCCAGCGCCCGCAACAGCACCACGGTCGAGGCCACTGACAGGGAGAAGCCGAGCAGCAGCGCCTCGACGTCGCCGAGCCCGAGCAGGAAGCGTCCCAGCACCCAGCCGAGGCCGGTCGCCGCGGCGATCTGGACAAGAGCCCCCGGCACGGCGACCCGGCGCACGCGCATCAGGTCCTGCGGCGAGAAATGCAGGCCGACGCCGAACATCAGCAGGATCACGCCGATCTCGGCCAGCTGCGGAGCGAGCTCGGTATCGGCGACATAGCCCGGCGTGAAGGGACCGACCACGATCCCCGCCACAAGATAGCCCACCAGCGGCGACAGCTTCAGCCGATTGGCCAGCATCCCGAAGACGAAGGCGAGGACGAAGCCGCCCACCAGGGTCAGGATCAGGCTGTCGGCATGCGGCATCGGCGCTCCTTGGCGGGCGGGGGCGGAAATCCTCGGGAAGTTCCGCCCATATGGCCGTGGTTCGCCGGAATTCAAAGCGTCCGGACGGTCACACGCCCCGGGCGAACGCCTCCAGCTCCTCGGGCGTGTTGAGCGCCAGGCTTTCGGCGTCCGGCGCGATGCGCTTGGCCATGCCGGTCAGGACCTTGCCGGAGCCGATCTCGGCGAAGCGGGTGACGCCGCCCGCGCCGGCCATCCATTCCATGCTCTCGCGCCAGCGCACCCGGCCGGTCACCTGCTCGACCAGCAGGCGGCGGATGACCTCCGCCTCGCGTTCCGGGCCCGCCGTGACATTGGCGACCACCGGCACGGCCGGGGCGTGGATCGTGGCCGCGGCGAGGGCCGCCGCCATCTCTTCGGCCGCCGGCTGCATCAGAGGACAGTGGAAGGGGGCGGAGACATTCAGCGGAATGGCGCGGGCGCCCAGCGCCTTGGCCGCCTCGATGGCGCGGTCGACCGCCGCCTTCTCGCCCGAGATGACCACATTGCCCTGGTTGTTGTCGTTGGCGACGACGCAGACGCCGACCTCGGCTCCTGCCTTCGCCGCCGCCTCGGCCAGCGCCAGATCCGTCTTCGGTCCGATCAGCGAGGCCATCGCCCCCTGCCCCACCGGCACGGCGCGCTGCATGGCCTGGCCGCGCAGCTTCAGCAGCCGCGCCGTATCCGACAGGCTGATCGCCCCGGCGGCGGCCAGGGCCGAGTACTCGCCCAGCGAGTGGCCGGCGACGAAGGCGGCGCGCGTCACCTCAACGCCGAACTCGGCCTTCAGCGCGCGGATCGCCGCCACGGAAACCGCCATCAGGGCCGGCTGGGCGTTCTCGGTCAGGGTCAGCTGGTCCTCCGGCCCCTCCCGCATGAGAGCCGACAGCTTCTGCCCCAGCGCCTCGTCGACCTCGGCGAAGACGTCCCGCGCGCTGGCGAAGGCGTCGGCCAGCGCCGCGCCCATGCCGACCGACTGACTGCCCTGACCGGGGAAGAGAAGCGCGAGGGTCATGTTCCTGCTGTCCTGCACCGTGAATCCGTGGCCGGAGCGGTAGGGGAAGGCTCCGCCGGGAGCAAGAGAGGGCGGGATGACGGCCCCGCCGCGCGGACGTAAGGTCGGCCGGCACCGGAGGACGCGCCGTGATCTACATCGTTCAGAACTTCTGGCCGATCCTCGCCGCCACCCTTGCCGGTCTGGCGGTGGGCGTGGCGCACCATCTGGCGACGGGCCGGGCGGCCCACGCCCCGGTGGCGACCCGGCCGCCGCTGCTCGTCATCGCCCTCGTGGCCGAGTTCTGGCTCGCCTGCATCCTTGCCGGGGCGCTGATCCTTGCGCCGCCAGAAGCGCCGCGGTGGGTCATGGCCATGGCGACGCCGGTGGTGATCTGGATCGGCTTCGTCGCTCCGGCCCTGGTCGTCACCCACGCCTACCGCCGCATCTCCCTCAGGCTGGCGGCGTTCGACGCCGGCCACTGGCTGGTGGTGATGGTCGTCCAGGCGGCCGTCATGACCCTGATCGGCCTCAAGGCCCCGGTCAGCTGAACAGCCCCGCCACCTCGATCCCCGCCAGCACCAGGAACATCAGCGCCGCAGTGGCCAGCAGGCCGTTCGAGACCCAGCCGTTGCGCCAGGGCTTCGGCGTCGCCTCGCTGTTGAGCAGCCAGAGCAGGGTGCCGGCGAGGAACGGCATGAACACCGCGCCCAGCACCCCATAGGCCACGATCAGCCCGAACGGCCGGTCCAGCATCAGCAGCAGCATGGGCGGGAAGGTCAGCCACAGCATATAGGCCCGCGCCGCCAGGCTGCGGTCGCCGGTCACCGCCGGGTCGCCGGCCCGACCCAGCAGATGGGCGTAGAAGTCGGCGAACATCAGCGACACCCCCTGCCAGACGCCGATCACCGAGCTGAAGGCGGTGGCGAGAAAGCCGATCAGGAAGACGGTGGCCACCACGGGCCCGAACCGCTCGGACAGCACCTCGCCGAGGTCCAGCAGGCCGCGGTCGCCGCGCTCCAGCGCGATGCCGGCGGCGTGCAGAAGCTCCGCCCCCACGATCAGCATGGCCACGACGAACACGCCCGTGGCGATGTAGGCGACGCGGTTGTCCAGCCGCATCACCCCCATCCACTCCGGCCCGGTCCAGCCCTTGGCGGCGATCCAGTAGCCATAGGCGGCGACCGTGACCGTGCCGCCGACCCCGCCGATCAGACCCAGGGCGTAGACGCCCGCGCCTTCCGGCACGAGCGGGACGAGGCCGCGCAGGGTCTGGCTGATGTCCGGCGCCACGATCACGGCGAGGCCCACGACCGTGACGAACATGATCGCCACCAGCACGCCGATGATCCGCTCGACGGTCCTGTAGCCGCCGAACCAGGTGATCAGCGCCGCCAGCGGCCCGACCAGCATGGCCCAGGCGGCGAGGTCCAGCTCCAGCCCGAGCGGGGCCGCCAGCGCCGCCAGCGGCAGGGCCGTCGCGGTCATCCCCGCCGCCCCGTACACGAAGCCCCAGATCACGAGATAGAGCCCGAAATAGGCGGCGGCGATGCGGCCGAACCCGCCCGGCAGCCCGCGCCAGCCGTCATAGAGCGTGCGTCCGGTCGCCAGGGTGAAGCGGCCCACCCCCTCGGCCATGGCCAGCTTGACCACCGCCCCGGCGATCGCCGCCCACAGCAGGGCGTCGCCATAGCGGGCCCCCGCGATCAGGGTGGCCACGAGGTCGCCGGCGCCGACGCCTGTCGCCGCCACGACCAGCCCCGGCCCCAGCAGCCGCCACTTCGCCGTCCGCTCGTCCATGTCCTCGCCTCCCCTGCCGGCGGCGCAGCCTTGCCCCGCCGATGCTTTTCCCCTATAGCGCCCGCCTTTCCAGGACGGCGGTCTTGTCACGGAGCGCCAAAGGGACGGGAACCTCCCGTCCGCCGTGACCAGAGCCATCGTCGACGGGCTACCCGGCCCGCCGGCGCCGCCGCCTACACACGGGAGACTACCGCATGGCTCTTTACGAGCACACGGTCATGACGCGCCAGGACATCAGCGCGCAACAGGCCGAGGCGCTGAACGACACCATCAAGGCTCTGATCGAGGAAAACGGCGGCGTCGTCGCCAAGATCGAGTACTGGGGTCTGCGCAACCTGACCTACCGGGTCAAGAAGAACCGCAAGGCGCACTATTCGCTGCTCGCCGTCGACGCCCCCCCAGCCGCCATGGCCGAGGTCGAGCGTCAGCTGTCGATCAACGAGGACGTGCTGCGCTGGCTGACCGTCCGCGTCGAGGAACTCGACCTCGAACTGTCGCCGCTGCTGGCCCGCCGCGAGCGGGAACGCGAGCGCGAGCGTGAACGCGGCCCGCGCTTCGAAGACGAAGCGGCCGCCTGAGAGAGGGATTCCAGATGACCGACGCAACTCCCGGCACTCCGGTCGGCAACGGCCCGGCCCGCCGCCCCTTCTACCGCCGCCGCAAGGTGTGCCCGTTCTCCGGCGCCAACGCTCCGAAGATCGACTACAAGGACGTGAAGCTGCTGCAGCGCTACGTCTCCGAACGCGGCAAGATCGTGCCTTCGCGCATCACCGCCGTCTCCCAGAAGAAGCAGCGCGAGCTGGCCAAGGCGATCAAGCGCGCCCGCTACCTCGCCCTCCTGCCGTATGTGGTGAAGTAAGATGAAGGTCGTTCTGCTCGAACGCGTCGAGAACCTCGGCGCCATCGGCGACGTCGTCACCGTCAAGGACGGCTTCGCCCGCAACTTCCTCCTGCCGCGCGACAAGGCCCGCCGGGCCACTGCCGCCAACCTCAAGGCCTTCGAAGTCGAACGCGCCGCCATCGAGCAGCGCAACGAGAAGAACAAGGCCGAGGCCCAGAAGGTCGCCGACAAGATCGACGGCCAGACCTATGTGATGATCCGTCAGGCTGGCGAAACCGGCCAGCTGTACGGTTCGGTCGCGGCCCGTGACGTCGCCGAAGCCGTCCAGGCCGAAGGCGGCAAGATCGAGAAGTCGCAGGTCATCCTGCACATTCCGATCAAGACCCTGGGCGTCCACGAAGTGCTGGTCCGCCTGCACGCCGAGGTCCGCGCCACGGTCAAGGTCAACGTCGCCCGCTCGGCCGACGAGGCCGAACGTCAGGCCAAGGGCGAGGACGTGATCCGCTCGCAGTTCGACAATGAGCGCCTGGCCGCCGATCAGGCCGCCCAGGAGCTGATCGAGGGCGGCGCCGGCCAGCAGGAAGGCTTCGGCGACGAAGCCTGATCCCGCTTCGGCGATCAGAGGTGAAGGGCGCGGCCGGCGACGGTCGCGCCCTTTTTCTTTGGTCGCGGCGCCACCCTGCCTTCAGCCGCCCTGAACCCGACCTCAGAACTCCTGCGCCCGCCGCCGCTTGCCCGCCGCATGTGGCGCCGCAATATGGCGAGGCTCATCGAGACCGGCTGAGGGACAGGCCCTTGGACGCCGGGGCAACCTGCGGAGACGCAAGGTGCCAACTCCTGCGGAGGCGGATCCCGCCTCACGACAGATGGGCGGTCCGGAAACGCCGTGCGCGTTCCCCTCCGCCTGCCGGTCACGCGCGAGCCTCGATGCGTGGAAGGAGGCGCCGCCATGCTCACCGTCGAACGATCGCCGCAGCCGTGGCGCCCCTCCTTCGTCCGCTCACAAGACCGGCCGGCGATGCACCGGACGATCGCTCCGTCACCGAAGGATGAAGTCATGACCCGTTCCCGTCGCGCCCGCCTGGCCCTCGCCGTCTCGGCCGCCGCCCTCTCCACCGTCTTCGCCGCCCCGGCCCTCGCCCAGCAGGCGCCGGGCGCCACCGAGGTGGAGGAAATCGTCATCACCGGCACCCGCGTCGCCAACCGCTCGCGCCTCGACACCCTTGCACCGGTGGATGTCGTCACCGCCGAGACCCTGCAGAACCGCGGCACCACGGAACTGGCCGCCGCCCTGGCGCAGGCCGTTCCGTCGCTCAGCTTCCCGCGCCCGTCGGTGACGGACGGCACCGACTCGATCCGGCCAGCAACCCTGCGCGGCCTGCAGCCGGACCAGACCCTGGTGCTGGTCAACGGTACGCGCCGGCACGCCTCCGCCCTGGTCAACGTCAACGGCTCGGTCGGCCGCGGCGCCGCCGCCGTGGACCTCAACGCCATCCCGTCGGGGGCGCTGGACCGCGTCGAGGTGCTGCGCGACGGCGCCTCGGCCCAGTACGGCTCGGACGCCATCGCCGGCGTGGTCAACCTGCGCCTGCGCGAAGCCCGGGACGGCGGCGGCCTGAACCTGACCTGGGGACGCTACGACACCGAGGTGACCACCGCCCGCGGCAGCCGTGACGTGACGGACGGCGAGACCCTGACCGCCGCCGGCTGGCAGGGGCTGGCGCTGGGCTCGGACGGCTTCCTGACCCTGTCGGCCGAGTATCTGCAGCGCGACCCGACCGGGCGCTCCGACTTCGACCCGCGGGCCGCCGCGGGCGGCCGCGTCACCGCCCGCCTCGGCGACCCGGAGGTTGAGCAGATCACCGTCTTCGCCAACGCCGGCAAGCCCCTGAACGCGGACTGGGAAGCCTATGGCTGGGCCGGCTTCCAGGACCGCGACAGCGAGAGCGCGGCCTTCCCGCGCCTGAGCGACAACGTCAACAATGTCGCCGCCATCTACCCGAACGGCTTCCTGCCGAAGATCGCCATCAATTCGCAGGACCTGTCGCTGGCCGGCGGGGTGCGTGGCCTGCTGGGCGGCTGGTCGACCGACGTCAGCCTCGTCTACGGTCGCAACGCGCTCGAGTACCGCACCGAGGAGAGCCTGAACGCCACCTACGGCGCCGCCTCCCCGACCAGCTTCGACTCGGGCGAGACCATCTATGACCAACTGGTGCTGGGCGTCGATGCGGTCCGCGCCTTCGAGGTCGGCCTGTCCGGCCCGCTGACCCTCGCGCTGGGTCTCGAGGCCCGCCGCGAGACCTACGAGATCGTCGCCGGCCAGCCGGAGAGCTACAACCGCGGCCCCCTCGGGTCGAACACCGCCCTCGCCGGCGGGGCCCAGGGTTTCGTCGGCTTCCAGCCCTCCAACGAAGTCGATGAAGACCGCGACGCACTCGGCCTCTACGCCGAGGCCGAGCTGCCGCTGACCGACAAGCTGACCGTGTCCGGCGCCCTGCGGGTCGAGGACTATTCCGACTTCGGCGACAGCCAGACCGGCAAGCTGGCGGCGCGCTACGACTTCAGCCCGGCCTTCGCCCTAAGAGGCTCGATCTCGACCGGCTTCCGCGCCCCATCGCTGCAGCAGAGCTTCTACACGGCCACCTCGTCGGTCATCCAGAATGGCGTGGTCGTGGAGACCGGCACCTTCCCCGCCACCAGCGTCACCGCGCGGGTGCTGGGGGCCGAGCCGCTGGAGCCCGAAACCTCGACCAACACCTCCATCGGGGCGGTCATCCGCCTCGGCGCCTTCGACCTGACCATCGACGCCTACCGCATCGAGATCGAGGACCAGATCGTCCTGTCGGAGAACATCACCCGCACCTTCAGCCCGCAGGTCGCGGCCCTGCTGGATCCGCTCGGGGTCCAGGCCGCCCGCTTCTTCATCAACGGGGTGGAGAGCGAGAGCGAGGGTATCGATGTGGTCGGCCGCTACCGCCTGCGCACGGATGGTCTCGGCGACTTCGACTTCACCGTCGCCGCCAACGTCAATGACGTGACCGTGACGCGGGTGCCGACCTCGACCTCGGTGCTGAACCCGGCCCCGACCCTGTTCAACCGCCAGCGCATCCTGACCTTCGAGCAGGGCACGCCGGACACCAAGGTCGCCGGATCGCTGGACTGGGAGCGCGGCCGCTTCGGCGCCTCGGCGCGGGCCACCTACTACGCCAGCGTCACCCAGCCCGGCACCACCGCCCCGAACGACTACTTCACCGGCGACAAGACCGTGGTCGACCTGTCCGGCCGCCTGCAGATTGTTGATGGCGTGGCCCTGACCCTCGGCGTCGACAATGTGTTCGACGAGTATCCCGACTTCACCCCGGCGACGCTGAACTCCAACGGCGTGCTGGGCTTCCCCTTCTACTCCCCGTTCGGCTTCAACGGCCGCTACGGCTACGCCCGGCTCAGCCTGAACTGGTAAGCCGAAACCGGTGGCGCCGACGGTCAGTTCCTCCCCCGCAGGGGGAGGTGGATCGCCGGCGTAGCCGGCGAGACGGAGGGGGGAGACCCTCAAGCGCGGCTGAAATCCCCCCTCCACCGCCTTCGGCGGTCCCCCTCCCCCTGCGGGGGGAGGAATGGCGCCCCCCGCCCCGATCCCGCCCCACTGTTCAGCTTGGGTTCAGGCTGGCGCCAGAGACTCCGGCGCTTTCGGGAGGGACACCATGCGCCACATCGTTCTCGCCGCCGCCGGTGCGGCGCTTCTTCTGGCCGGATCGGCAGCCGCCCAGAGCGGGCGGACCCTCGACACCTTCGTCACCGAAGCCAATCGCGTTCCCATGAATCCGACGGCCATGCTGCGCGCCGATGCGAGGCGTCTGGTCGCTGAGTATCGGGGGGGCATGCGTACGGTTGTGGAACGGATCAGGGCAGATCGGGCCGCGGGACGAACGCCCCCGGCCTGCCCGCCGGACCAGATCTCGGTGAACCCGCGGGAGATGCTGGCTTTCCTCAACGGCATCCCCCAACCGAGACGCGCGCAGATGAGCGTCACTGACGGTATCCAGGCGTGGATGGCCAGCCGCTACCCCTGCGCCGGCTGACGCCGGTCCGGACAAGCGTCCACAGGCCGGGCGGGGTTTCGCACCGTTTCGGTCCCGTCCGCTCCTGACGCGGCCCCGCGTCATGGTTATCGGATGAGGATGAACGCCATCGCTCCGTTCGCGTCGGCCGCTCCGGTCGCCGCCATGCCGCACAATCTGGAGGCCGAGCAGGCGCTGCTGGGTTGTCTGATGTTCGACAACGCCGCCTTCGAGCGGCTCAGCGACCGGCTGCGCGGGTCCCATTTCTTCGAGCCCTTCCACCAGCGGCTCTACACCGCCATCGAGGACCACATCCGGCAGGGCCTGCTGGCCGAGCCGACCATCCTGATGGAGCGGTTCAAGCAGGATCCCGCCTTTCAGGAGTTCGGCGGACTGCGCTACCTCGCCGATCTGGTCGACCGCGCCCCGCCGGCGGCCAACGCCCCGGACTACGCCCGAGTCGTCTACGACCTGGCCCTGCGCCGCGACCTGATCCGCATCGGCGGCGACATCATCAGGGAGGCGCCGGAACCCGAGACGGCGGCGCTGGACCAGATCGAGCGCGCCGAGCAGTCGCTCTATTCGCTGGCCGAAACCGGCAAGCCCTCCTCCGGGTTCGTCAGCTTCGCCGAGGCCCTCAAGGGCGCGGTGCAGATGGCCGGCGAGGCCTATCAGCGCGAGGGCAAGCTGGCAGGCCTGGCCACCCACCTCGACGACCTCGACCAGAAGCTGGGCGGCCTCTACCCGTCCGACCTGCTGGTGCTCGCGGGCCGTCCGTCGATGGGCAAGACCGCGCTGGCGACCAACATCGCCTTCAACGTCGCCCGCAACTACCGCTACGAGATCACCCCCGAAGGCCGGAAGACGGCCGCGGGCGGCGTCGTCGCCTTCTATTCGCTGGAAATGAGCGCCGAGCAGCTGGCCATGCGGATCCTGGCCGACGCGTCGGGCGTGTCGTCCGACCGGCTGCGCAAGGGCGAGATCGACGCCACCGACTACGGCCGGGTGCGCGACGCGGCCATCGAGATCGGCGAGAGCCCCCTGTTCATCGACGCCACCGGCGGCCTGTCGATCTCCAAGCTGGCGGCCCGGGCGCGCCGTCTGAAGCGGGCCGAGCACGGGCTCGACCTGATCATCGTCGACTACCTGCAGCTGATCACCACCGGCGAGAGCAACAGCCAGAAGAACCGTGTGCAGGAGATCTCCGAGATCACCGGCGGCCTCAAGGCCCTGGCCAAGGAGCTGAACGTCCCGATCATCGCCCTGTCGCAGCTGTCGCGTCAGGTCGAGAGCCGCGAGGACAAGCGGCCCCAGCTGTCCGACCTGCGGGAATCCGGCTCGATCGAGCAGGACGCCGACGTGGTCATGTTCGTCTACCGGGAGAGCTACTACCTCGGCCGCGCCGAGCCCAAAGAGGGCACGGAGGAGCACCTGAAGTGGCAGGAGGACATGGACCATCTGCGCCACCAGGCCGAGGTGGTCATCGGCAAGCAGCGCCACGGCCCGATCGGCATCGTCAAGCTGGCCTTCGACGAGGACACCACCCGCTTCGGCAACCTGGCCCGCGACGGCCGCTACAGCGGGTATGAGTGAAAGACCATCTCTCCTCCCCCTCGCAGAGGGGGAGGGGGACCACGCGCAGCGTGGTGGAGGGGGCAAGGCTGAGCGCAGCGCTTGGGATCGCCCCCTCCACCGCTTCGCGGTCCCCCTCCCCCGCTCGCGGGGGAGGAGAAGGCGCCACCCCCTCTGGCGCTGCACAAAAGTTCCGGCATAAGGGCGCCATGCGTCCGAATGCTGTTCTCGAAGTCGATCTCGCCGCCCTGGCGCGGAACTTCCATGCCCTGTCGGTGATCGCCGGCGCGCCGGTGCATCCGGTGGTCAAGGCGGACGCCTATGGCCTCGGCGCCGGACCGGTGGCCCAGCGGCTGCTGAGCGAGGGCGCCCGCGCCTTCTTCATCGCCCGCGCCGCCGAGGGCGAGCGCCTGCGCGCCGCGGTTGGCCCGGCCCCGGACATCTATGTGCTCGACGGCTGCGTTCCCGGGACCGAGGCGGCCCTCAAGACCGCGGCCCTGTGGCCGGTGCTCAACCAGCCGGCCCAGCTGGCGGCCTGGCGCGCGGCCGGCGGCGGCAAGTGCGGCATCCAGATCGACACCGGCATGAACCGGCTCGGATTCCGCCCCGAGGACGCGCCCGAGGCCTTCCCCGGCCTGGCGCTGGTGATGAGCCACCTCGCCTGCGCCGACGCCCCCGACGAGCCGATGAACCGGCGTCAGCGCGACGCCTTCGCCGCCGTCGCCGCGCGCTATCCCGGGACGCTCCGCTCCTTCGCCAACTCCGGCGGCGTCTTCCTCGGTCCGGACTTCGCCTTCGACGCCGTCCGCCCGGGAATCAGCCTCTACGGCGGCGGGCCCGAGGGCCGGCCCGATCCCCGCCTCGCCGCGGTCGGCGCCTTCCGCGCCCCGGTGCTGCAGGTCCGCGAGGTCCCGGCCGGAGAGAGCGTCGGCTATTCGCGCGGCTTCATCGCCGAGCGGCCGATGCGGGTCGCCACGGTCGGCGCCGGCTACGCCGACGGGGTCCTGCGCAGCTACGGCCCCCGCGGGCAGGTTGCGCTCAACGGCGAGCTGCGCCCCCTGCTCGGCCGGGTGTCGATGGACGTCTGCGCCGTCGAGGTCACGGGCCTCGACGTGGCGGTCGGCGACATGGCCGAGCTGTTCGGTCCGGTCCGGCGCATCGACGACCAGGCCGCGGCCGCCGGCACCATCGCCTACGAGCTGCAGACCTCGGTCACCGCCCGGGTCCCGCGCGTCTATCTCTGAGCGCGTTCCGTCCGCCTTTGTCGCAGGCATGCGGCACGGACACGGACGCCGCCGGGAATCGCCGGCGGCCTGCTAGGATGAGATCATGGCTCGCGACGGCGCCCTCTATGTCTGTCAGTCCTGCGGCGCGGTGCACGCCAAATGGGCCGGCCAGTGCTCGGCCTGTCAGGGCTGGAACACCCTCGTCGAGGAGACGAAGGCCGCCCCGCCGGGCGCCCTCAAGCCCGCCTCCACCGCCCGGGGGCGCGGCCTGACCTTCGAGAGCCTGACCTCGGAGACGCCCGAGCCGCCGCGCATCCTCACCGGCGTCGGCGAGTTCGACCGGGTCTGCGGCGGCGGGGTGGTGCCCGGCTCGGCCCTGCTGCTGGGCGGCGACCCCGGCGTGGGCAAGTCGACCCTGCTGCTGGAGGTGCTGGCCAAGGCGGCCCGGGCCGGCGCCCGCACCGCCTACATCTCCGGCGAGGAGGCGATCGAGCAGATCCGCGCCCGCGCCCGACGCATGGGCGTCGCCGACGCCCCGGTGGCCCTGGCCTCGGCCACCTCGCTGCGCGACATCCTCACCACCCTGAAGCGCGAGCGCTTCGACATCGTGGTGATCGACTCGATCCAGACCCTGTGGAGCGACGCCCACGAGGCAGGCCCCGGCTCCATCGTCCAGGTGCGCGCCTGCGCCGCCGAGCTGGTGCGGCTGGCCAAGGCCGGCGGCCCGGCGGTGATCCTCGTCGGCCACGTCACCAAGGACGGCCAGATCGCCGGGCCGCGCGTGGTCGAGCACATGGTCGACGCCGTGCTCAGCTTCGAGGGCGAGCGCGGCTATCCCTTCCGCATCCTGCGCGCCGGCAAGAACCGCTTCGGGGCCACCGACGAGATCGGCGTGTTCGAGATGGGCGACGCCGGCCTGCGCGAGGTGGCCAATCCCTCGGCCCTGTTCCTCGGCGAGGGCAAGGACCGGGCCCCCGGCGCCGCCGTGTTCGCCGGCATCGAGGGCTCGCGGCCGGTGCTGGTCGAGATTCAGGCCCTCGTCGCCCCCTCGGCCTATGGCACCCCGCGCCGGGCCGTGGTCGGCTGGGACTCCGGCCGGCTGGCCATGGTGCTGGCGGTGCTGGAGGCCCGCTGCGGCCTGGGCTTCGGCGACCGCGACATCTATCTGAACGTGGCCGGGGGTCTTCGCGTCAATGAACCGGCCGCCGACCTCGCCGCCGCCGCCGCCCTGATCTCCTCGGCCAGCGACATGCCCCTGCCCCAGGGCTGCGTCGTGTTCGGCGAGGTCAGCCTGTCCGGCGAGGTCCGCCCGGTCGGCCGGGCCGAGGCGCGCCTGCGCGAGGCGGCCAAGCTCGGCTTCGACCAGGCGCTGGCCCCGCCGGGCCCGGCCCAGTCGTCCGGCCTGACCGCCGTCACCCGTCTCACCGAGGCGGTCGAACGAATCTCGACGAACAGGTATTAGGGACATCAGTCTCCTCCCTGGTCGCGCAGCGAGCGGGGAGGTGGCTCGCGCAGCGAGACGGAGGGGCCCCTCCACCGCTTCGCGGTCCCCCTCCCCACGGGCGTGGGGAGGAAACGGTGGAGCGCATGACCGGCTACGACGTCTTCGTCATCCTCGTGGTGCTGGCCTCGGCGGCGTCCGGCGGGGTGCGGGGCGGCGTGCGCGAGATCGTTACCCTGCTCAGCTTCATCCTGGCGGCGTTTCTCACGCTGGTGGCCCTGCCCTACACCGCCCCCGTCGGACGGGCCCTGGTCGAGCCGGAGTGGGCCGGTTCGATCCTCGCGGCGGTGCTCAGCTTCCTCATCGTCTATTTCGGCATCCGCATCCTCGGCTCGGTCCTGTCGAAGCGGGCCCAGGCCCATCCGCAGCTGGGCGGCGTCGATCGCATCCTCGGCGTCATTGTCGGGGCCGGCCGGGCGCTGGTGCTGGTCGGGGCGGTGCATCTGGTGATCGCCGCCGCCCTGCCGGGCGAGCGCACCCCGCGCTGGCTGTCCGAGGCCGGCCTCTACGGTGTCAGCGCCGGGGCTGCGCGCACCATCCAGTGGATCCTTCCGGGCATCGGCCAGAGTGTCGATGCGGTCACGCCGGCGCTCGACTCGTCCGTCCGCAGAGGGTTCGGCGGCGATGACGCCTTGCCCCCGACGCAATCCGCGCCTACTTCGCCCCCCGACTCCTGACCCCCGCCGATCATCGGAGCCCCGACGATGAGCCGCCCCGTCCATGCGATCGCCGAGCCCGTCGTCCATCGTCCGCACTGGCGCGAGCCCGGCGATGACCATCTCCGGCTGGAATGCGGCGTCTGCGGCGTCTGGGGCGCTCCGGACACCGACGCCGCCTCGATCGTCGCCCTCGGCCTGCACGCCCTGCAGCATCGCGGCCAGGAAGCCTGCGGCATCGCCTCGGTGCACCAGGCCCGCTTCCACACCGAACGGCATCAGGGCCTCGTCGGCGAAGCCTTCGGCGGCGCGGACCTGTCGCAGCGCCTGCCCGGCTCGGCGGCGGTCGGCCACACCCGCTACTCGACCGCTGGCGGCGGTTTCGTGCGCAACATCCAGCCGATGTTCGCCGATCTGGACTCCGGCGGCATCGCCATCGCCCACAACGGCAACCTGACCAACTTCCACTATCTGCGGAAGATTCTGGTCGGCGAGGGGGCGATCTTCCAGTCGACCTCGGACTCCGAGGTGATCCTTCACCTGATCGCCCGCAGCCGGAAGGCCAAGATCGTCGACCGCTTCATCGACGCCATCAGCCGCATCGAGGGCGGCTACGCCCTGGTCTGCCAGACGCGCTCGAAGATGATCGGCGCCCGCGACCCGCTGGGCATCCGCCCGCTGGTGCTGGGCCGCCTCGGCGACGCCTGGGTGCTGGCGTCCGAGACCTGCGCGCTGGACACCATCGGCGCCGAGTTCGTGCGCGACGTCGAGAACGGCGAGGTGGTGGTCATCGACCAGGGCGGCCTGCAGTCGCTCAAGCCCTTCCCCGAACGTCCGGCGCGGCCGTGCCTGTTCGAGTACGTCTACTTCTCGCGCCCGGACAGCGTCGTGAACGGCCGCTCGGTCTATGAGGTGCGCAAGGCCATGGGCCGCATCCTCGCCCGCGAGCACGGGGCCGAGGCCGACGTGGTCGTTCCGGTGCCCGATTCCGGCGTGCCGGCGGCTCTGGGCTACGCCCAGCAGTCGGGCGTGCCCTACGAGATGGGCATCATCCGCAGCCACTATCTGGGCCGCACCTTCATCCAGCCCAGCCAGGGCGCCCGGCAGAAGGGCGTGCGCATGAAGCACAGCCCCAATCGCGGGGTGCTGGCCGGCAAGCGGGTGGTGCTGATCGACGATTCGATCGTACGCGGCACCACCTCGGTGAAGCTGGTGCGCGCGGTCCGCGCCGCCGGGGCCGCCGAGATCCACCTGCGCTCGGCCTCGCCGCCGATCCTCTATCCGGACTTCTACGGCATCGACATGCCCGAGCGGGACCAGCTCCTGGCGGCGACCAAGACGCTGGCGGAGATGCGCGCCTATCTCGAGGTCGACTCGCTCGGCTTCCTGTCGGTCGACGGCCTCTACGAGGCCATGGGCGCCGGGGCCCGCGATCCGCACCAGCCGCAGTTCACCGACCACTACTTCACCGGCGACTACCCCACCCGTCTGCTCGACCGCGAGATCGAGGAAGGCGGCCGGGACGAGACCGCGCGCCAGCTGTCCCTGCTGGTGAGCGCCTGAGGGCTTTTCGGCAGGGGACGGCGTGAGCGCCGACTATTCGTCGGCTCCGTTGCTCCAGCTCCACCAGTCCTGCGACATGTGAAAGAGCCTGAGAACGTGCAGCTCGTCGCCGACAATGTCGAACACGAGCAGATATCGGGTGCCTGGAACGATCTTCTCAAAGGACCCCGGCGTCCGCCCCGGGCGACCGGTCGGTCGCCGCGCCAGCTGCTCAACCGTGACCCGCACGCGTTCTGCAAGACGCTCCGCGGCTGGCAGGTTTCGCTCGCCCAGATAGTCGAGTGCGCTGTCATGCTGCGCGAGCGCCTGTGGCGACCAGATGATGGTCTTCAAGCGACCTTGCGACGATGCTTGTCCAGCGTCGCCCTGATCTGAGCCATCGCCTCCTCGTGCGCAATCGAGCGCCCTTCGCGGATACTCTCACGCGCGGCCTCGATTTCCGCGATGAGCCAGCGCTGGTGGTCGAAATAAGCCTTCAGAACCGCTTCCGCGATGGCGGACGGCGTCTGGTTCGTCTCCGAAGCCATCGCCTTGAGCTTCTCACTCACCGCCTCGGACACATCCAGCGTCAGGGTCGCCGTCTTCGCCATGGATGCCGAGCCTCCATCTACCCGTCCTCAAGGTAACACGTTGACCGTCCCTGCGCCCATCCCTAGACCCGCGCGATGACCGACCAGCCGCTGAAAGACCGCATCGCCCTCGTCGTCGGGGCCTCGCGCGGGATCGGCTACGAGAGCGCCCTGGCCCTCGCCAAAGCCGGCGCGCACGTCGTCGCCACGGCGCGCACCGAGGGCGGGCTGGAAGCGCTTGACGACGCCATCTTCGCCGCCACGGGGCGGCACGCGACGCTCGTCCCGTTCGATCTGGTCGACGGCGGCGGCATCGACCGGCTGGGCGGGGCCCTCCACCAGCGCTTCGGCAAGCTGGACATCTGGGTCCAGGCGGCGGCGACCATGGGCCCGGCCGGCCTGACCCCGGTGGCCCATGCCGACCCGCGCGAGTTCGGCAAGATCGAGCGCGTCAACTTCACCGGCGTCTACCGCCTGATCCGCTCGCTGGAGCCGCTGCTGCGCGTCTCGGACGCCGGGCGCATGATCCACCTGACCAGCAGTCTGGCCCACACTCCGCGCGCCTTCTGGGGGGCCTATGCCTCGACCAAGGCGGCGGCCGAGGCGCTGGTCGCCTGCTGGGCCGACGAGATCGAGAACACGCCGATCCGCGCCACTATCCTCGACCCGGGCCGGATGCGCACGCGGCTGCGCGCCCAGGCCTATCCGGGCGAAGACCCGATGACCCTGCCGCACCCGGAGGCGATCGGCCCGCTCATCGTCGAGCTGGCCCGCCCGGACCGGACCCCGCCGCTGCGCCTGCGGTTCGCCGACTGGGCCGGGACGCCCGACGCCGCGTGAGCCGGCCGGCGCTCCTGCCGCTGGCGGTGCTGACCGCCGCGGCCTGCGTTCTGGGGCTGGCGCCCATCCTCGTGCGTCTGACCGAGACCGGTCCGGCCGCCGCCGGCTTCTGGCGGCTGTTTCTGGCCCTGCCCCTGCTGCTGGCGCTCAATCTCGCCTTCGCCCGGCGCAGCGAGGCCGGTGGGCCCGGGCTCGCGCCGAACCGCTGGATGCTGCTGGCCGGGACCTTCTTCGCCCTGGATCTCGGCTTCTGGCACTACGGCATCAGCCTGACCTCGGTCGCCAACGCCACGGTGCTGTGCAACCTGACGCCCGTGGTGGTGACCGCCATCGCCTGGATCGCCTTCCGCGAACGCCCTGGCGGCGGCTTCATGATCGCGCTGGCCGTAGCGCTGGCCGGAGCCTTCGCCATGGCCGCCGGGGCCGACCCGACCCAGGGTCGCAACCCCGTGCTGGGGGACCTGCTCAGCCTGTCGGTATCCTTCTGGTACGCCGGCTACTTCCTCGCCGTGAAGGCGGCCCGGCGCACGGCTTCGGCGCTGCAGGTGATGCTGTGGTCGACCGCCGCCGGCGCCCCCATGCTGCTGATCGCCGCGCTGCTGTTCGGCGAGACCATCCTGCCGGCCGAGCCCATCGGCTGGCTGTTCTGCGGGCTGTTCGCCCTGGTGCACGTCGCCGGCCAGACCGGCGTCACCTGGGCCCTCGGCCGCCTGCCGGCCGGCCTCACCGCCCTGACCATCCTGGTGCAGCCGCTGGTGGCAGCCCTGTTCGGCTGGCTGCTGTTCGCCGAAACCCTGACGCTGGTGCAGGCGCTGGGCGGCCTGCTGGTGCTCGTCGCCGTGGCTGTGGCCCAGTGGAGCAGCGCCCGAAAGACAACGGGCGCGAAAGCCGAAGCCTCCGCGCCCGCCAAAACCTGAGTTTCCTGCTTGATTACAGGAGCTTGAGGTTCACCGCAGCGGTCTTGCCGCGCTGGGATTCCAGCTCGTATTCGACGCGGGCGTTTTCATTCAGACCGGCAAGGCCGGCCTTCTGCACGGCGGTGATGTGCACGAACACATCGTTGCCGCCGTTTTCGGGCTGGATGAAACCAAAGCCCTTGGTGGGGTTGAACCACTTGACCGTACCGGTCGCCATCTGCGTTCTCCGTCAACGCGCTTTGCCAGGCAGCGCCCCCCGCGGGGAAACGCCGTCAGCCCATCTGGACAGCTCGTTCAGGCGAAGGAGCGACGCGCGGGTTTGGACCCCAGCGAAAATCCGGACTGCGTGTCGGTTGTCTCGCGTCCCGGGCGAACGGTCAAGGAAAAGCGATTCGGCCGCTCAGGCGCACAGGCCGCGCGGCGCGCCGTCGAGGTGCAGGTGATCGGCGTGCTCCGCGTTGTAGTCCGGGCTGAGCACCGTGGCGAAGATCTCGCAGCCGCCGTCCCGGATCCGCCGCAGGAAGTCCGCCCCCGCCGCGCCTGTCGCCCCCTCCCCGTCCCAGTCGGCCGTCAGGCTGACGCGCCGCCCGTCGGCCAGCGTGACCCCGGCCACGTCGAGCGCGTTGGCGCGGGCATGCTCGCTGGGCCGCGCGCCCGGCTCGGTCGAGCCGTAGATGCGGCGGCAGGAATAGGTCCCGTAGGTGTCGACCGAGGCGACCGGCGTCCCGAACGCCGCCTCGGCGGCCGGTCGCAACACCTGCCGATCCCACAGCACATAGCGGATGGCCATCGGGCACTGCATCACCAGGCCGCCGGGGGCCAGCGGCGTGACAGCGCCGCCGGTGATCCGCACGGCGCCGCGCACGACGCAGAAACCGCCATCGTCGCGATCCTCGGCCCGCTCGGCCTCGACCCCGGCCTCACGCAGCAGCTGCAGGCAGGCGTCGGTCACCGCCGTCACCTCCTCCGCGGGCGGCGGCGTGCTGCGCGCCAGTTCGAAGTCCGCCACCTTGGCCCGGGTCGCCTGGCCGAGCGGGGCGGTCAGGTCCAGCGGCGTCCACGGCAGGTCCTGCGGCGGGGCGAAGGCGTTGAGCAGGGCGAAGGCGGCGCACACGCCCAGCCCCGCCTCCCACAGCAGGTTCCAGAAATCGGCGAGGTCGCGCTTCACCCGGCGTAGGTCCGCAACATTGCCTGGGCGAGGCCGACGCAGGCCGCGCGACCGCGAGGCCCGCCATTGCTGACCGTGGCCATCGCCCGGCCGCCGTCGCGGTCGACAAGGGCGATCGCGTGCCAGCGGGTGTTCGAGCCCTCATGCACCAGCACCGGTCCCGCCGCCCACGGCTGAGGCGTCACGCCCCAGCCGAGCGCATAGCTCGACGCCGGCCCGGAGGGCGTGGTCAGGCGCGTCACACTGGCCGCCGTCAGCCAGTCGCCCGCGCCGGTGAACACGGCGAGGAAGCGGGCGTAGTCGGCCAGCGGGGCATGCACCGTACCGGCCGGACCGAGGGCCGCAGGATTGTCGGCGCCGGGCGCTTCGGGGGCCATGGAAAGCAGCTGTCCCGCAGCGTCCTGATGCCCGCGCGGCGCGTCGCCGGCCGGCGGGCCGAAGCCGGCGCACGCCATGCCCAGCGGCGCGAACAGCTCCGCCTGCATCTGCGCTTCCCACGACTGGCCTGTCAGCGCCTCGAGCGCGGCCCCGGCGACGATGTAGTTGGCGTTGCCATAGGCGAAGGCGCCCGGCGTCCCCGTCGGCGGGCGGACCAGGGCTTCGGCGGCGAAGGCCGCGCGCTGCGCCGCCAACGGCCTGGTGTCGGCCCGGGCGCTGGCCAGCCAGGCCGGTCCGATCAGGTCGGTGTCGAGCAGACCGCCCTCATGGGCCAGCAGGGCGGTCAGCGGCGTCTGGCGCCATGCGGCGTCCATGGCGATCTCCGGCAGCAGCTCCCCGAGCCGCGCCTCCCAGCCGAGCCGGCCCTGCTCGACGTAGCGGGCGACAAGGGCGGCGGTCATCGCCTTGGTGTTGGAGCCGAGATGCCAGGGATCGGCGGGCGTGACAGTCGCCTCGTTCTCCGCGGCGCGGCGGCCGGCGACGCCCTGCCAGACGATCTCGCCCTGCAGCCAGACGCCGCCCACGGCGGGGGCCCCGCTGGCGGCCAGGACGGCCGGCAGGTCGAGGCCGGTCTCCTGTCGCACGCGCGCCCATGCGAGGCCGGGGGCGGCGGCGGCGAACAGGGCGAGGCTGTGACGGCGCGTGAACATGGCCGCAGACTGCCCCAGTTCGCCCCGAAACAGAACCGCCGGGCCCCTTGCGGGACCCGGCGGCGCCGTCAGTCGGATGGATCGCCTCAGAAGCGGGCGGTCAGGCCGACCTGGTAGTAGCGGCCGATCAGGTCATAGACCCCGACGCCCGTGGTGTAGGCCGGCGGCTCCACGTCGAACAGGTTGCGGACCTGAACGCGGGCCGTCAGACGCTCGGCCCCGACCGGGACATAGTCGGCGAGGTCGAACGCCACCGAGAGATCGTTGATGTAGTAGTCGCCGATCGTCTGCGGCTGGAACTGCTCGATGGTCGAGGTGTTGCTGAAGCGCGACTCCGACACCCAGCGGGTGGTCAGCAGGATCCCGAGGTTGCCGCGGGTATAGGCGGTGTTCAGGTTCCAGCGGCCCTTGGCGTTGCCGATGGTGTTGGCGCTGTTGGTCTGGTCGAACCCGAGGCCCGTCGGCGAGGTCGTCTGGTCCTCGACCCGGAACAGGTCCCAATCGAACGACAGACGGCCGAGGTCGCTGGCCCCGTCGAGCAGGCCCGGGAACCGCTCGGCGATGTCGAAGCCGTACTCGATGCCTGCCGTGAAGCCTTCGAAGTTGGTGTAGCCGGCGTTGAAGAAGCCGGTCTGCGGACCAAGCCCGTTCGGCGCGATGTCGGCGCCGAGGATCTGGCCCTCAAGGCTGGAGCCGCCGACGTTCGAGCCCGCCGCGCCCCGCTGGAAGCGGTTGCAGGCCGACTGGTCCGGGGTCGGCAGATCGTAGCAGACCTGCAGGATCTGGCTCAGGGTGAAGTTGCCGATGGCGTTGGTGAGGTCGATCTTCACCCAGTCGAAGCTCAGCGCCAGACCGTCGATGAAGCTCGGCTGGTAGACGAAGCCATAGGTCTCCTGCTCGGCGATCTCATTGACCAGAGCCGGGTTGCCCGCGGTGGTGCCGCGCTGGGTCGCCGCCTGGATGTTGGAGGTCAGCCGGAAGTCCGCCGGCAGGCCGAGCGCGACGAAGGCCGCCTCGCAGTTGGCGCGCCGCGCGGCCGGGTTCGGCCCCGAGTCGATGTTGCGGAAGTCGCAGGGATCGGTCGCCGTCAGGAACGAGGTCGAGGTCGGCAGGAACAGCTCGGTGATGGCCGGGGCCCGGAACGAGCGGCTCTTGGACCCGCGGATCAGCAGGTCCTCGACCGGACGCCAGCGCGCGCCCACGGCCCAGGCATCGTCCTTGCCCGACTGCGAATTGTCGACCTCGCGGTACGAGGCGTCGATGTCGAAGCTGCGCATGCCGAGGAACGAGAAGTCGTCGCCGAACACCGGCAGCGCCACTTCGGCGTACCACTCGGTGGTGTCGTAGGCCCCCGACAGCGGCGCGATCGCAGCGGACCGGCCGATGCCGCCGGCCGAGGCGGCGTTCGGCTGGAAGCTCGACTCCTCCTCGCGGTACTCGAAGCCGACGTTGAAGCCGGCCCAGCCGGCCGGCAGCTGGATCAGGTCGCCCCCGAAGTTGGCCTCATAAACCGTCTGGGTGATCTCGTAGTCCTGACGGAAGGTAGTGCCGATGTAGTCGAGCGCGGCCTGGCTGCGGGCGCCCTCGCCGAACAGGTTCAGCGGCTGGCAGCCCGCGGCGCGGGCGGTCGCGTCGGCGCAGACGATCTGGCCGTTGACGTTGGCGACGTTGATCGCCTGCAGGAAGTTGGCCTGGACGATGTTGTCCTGCTGGAAAAAGCCTTCCGACGTGCCCTGGTTGAAGGCCACGTTCCAGAAGAACTGCCGGCCGAAGGTGCTGAAGTCGCCGGCGAGGTTGATCACCCCGCGCAGGACCTCGCCCTCGGTCAGGCTGTTCGGCTCGACCAGATCCGTCGAGGCGCGGTGCAGGAAGAACAGGCGCTCACCCGGATTGTTCGGGTCCGCCGGCAGCGGGGTCGGCTGGGCCAGGATCGCCGCGCGGGTGGCCGCCGGCAGGAACGGGTTCGCCGTCGAGAACTGCAGCGCGCCCGAGGCGCCGCCGAACAGGCCCGAGTTGTAGATCGGCTGGTTGAAGTCCTCGCGCCCGATGGTGCGGTTGTAGAAGACCTCGGTCTCGAGCCGGATGTTGTTGGTCAGGTCGATGCGGCCGAACAGGGTGGCCACGTCGCGCTCGGTCGGGGCCTGCAGCGAGGTCAGCTCGGCGAGGTTCAGGCCGTCGCCACCCGAGGCGATGGAGGCCTGGACGAACTGGCCGGGATTGTAGGGCACGAGGGTGCCGTCCGGCGCGAACTGGGCCGCCACACGCTGGCCGGGGTTGTTCGGGTCCGGAATGGTCAGCAGGCCGCCGAGGCCAAAGCCGGCGGTGCGGAACGGCAGACCGCCTTCGGTGATCTCCGGAATGCGGCGGTTCTCGTAGAAGACCTGCGAGGGGATGCCGTCCGTGCCGCTGGTGTTGGCCGGGTTGTTGCCGCGGATCAGCTGCAGCGCCGTGCGCGGCCGGTCGGTGAAGCGCAGCGACGACGTCTCGGCATACTCGTAGCTGCCCGACAGGTTGGCCCGGCCATCGAGGAAGTTGCGGCCGACGGTGATGCGCCCGCGATAGGTCTCGGCGTCATCCCGCTCGGACACGCCGTACTCGCCGTTGACCTCGACGCCCTCGAAGTCGGTCTGGGTGATGATGTTGATCACGCCGGCGACGGCGTCGGAGCCGTAGATGGCGCCGCCGGTGGCCTGGATGGTCTCGATCCGGTCGATCAGGGCCGTCGGGATGGCGTTGGTGTCCACCTGGCCGCCGGCGCCGGCGCCGGAGAACAGCGAGGCCACGTTCGAGCCGACGAAGCGGCGGCCGTTCACCAGCGTCAGGGTCCGGTTGGAGCCGAGGTTGAAGATGTTGACGAAGCTGCGCGCCACGCCGAAGCCGGCCTGGTCGCCTTCGGGCGAGATCGGTACGCCCGAGATGGGCTGCTCGTTCAGCGCCTCGGCGACGTTGGTGAACCCCTTCTCGTCGATCGTCTCCGCGCGGATGACCTGCAGCGGCGACGACGCCGTCAGATCCGTCCGCCGGATCCGCGAGCCGGTGATGACGATCTCCTCGACCTGGGTAGCGTCCTGGTCCTGGGGCGCCGCGGCAGGCGACTGGGCCACGGCGACACCCGACACGAGGACAACGCTGGCGAGCACCGAGCCGCCGAGCAGCATGGACTTCATTTTCACTGGGGAACCCTCACACGTGACAGAGAAACACCGCATTCCGTCTGCGGTCTGGCCTCGAAAGCGGCGCAAGCTCGCCGCATCCGAGGCCTCTGGCAAGTGCGACGATGCGCCCTGTCAAAAGTGTGATCTGATGACACCTTTAAGGCATTTTGCGCCAGTTTTAGGGCCTACTTCTGCCCTAATTTTCCGAGCGCCGCGAAGACCGACATGACGCCTGCGACGCCAGCGAAAGCGACGATCGTCATGACGATCCCGGCCGTGTCGAAAGACGGCGTCCAGCCATCCACGGCCCGGTCGATGAAGGCGGAAACACTGTCCACGGCGATCTGCGGCGACAACGGAGACGCGAACCAGAGCCAGCCGGCGAAGGCGACCCGACCAAGCGCGAAAGCCGCCTCACCCAGCGCGGCGAAGACCCGCGCGGAGGGACACAGGGCCCGGCCGAGATCAAAGACGATACGGCTCAGACCGAAGGCGATCACCGGCCAGTAGACCAGGGTGAACACTTCCCGCCCCAGCGCGCCCCAGTCGACGCCGTCGCGGACGTAGACCCACTCCACGGGATGTAGACCGGGGATGCGGAAGGCCGTGGTCCACCACAGCAGCACCACCGCCCAGGCCACGATGTTGCCGAGGGCCTCGCCGGTCGTGGTGCGTCGGGGCGCCACGCGCGCGGTCGCTGCGCCGGAGGCCGGAGAAGCGTCCGCCTTCGGCCTCGCCGTCAGACCGTCCACCCAGTCCTCGCCGACGCTGAACTCGTAGATGCCGAGGTCCTTGACCCGCCAGTCATGCAGCCAGCGCGGCCGCTCGGACTGCCGCTCGAAGATGTAGGCGGCGAGCGTGACGAAACCGATCAGGGTGATGACGCCGTTGAACAGGCTGGCGATGCTCTGGCCGAACGTCAGGCCCGGCTCGGGATCGCCGCCGGCGATGCGCACAACCAGACCCAGGGCGGTCAGAAACACCAGCACCAGGCCGCCGGCGCGGATCGCGAACCGCCAGTAGGGATAGAGCTCCGGTCCAACCACATGACGCGGTCCGGGGCGATAACGGGCGGCGACGCTGAGCGGATGCCCCACCTCGCGCAGCACCGCCTCGACCTCTGCCTCCTGCAGCGGGCGGCCCAGCTCCGCCGCCCGCGCCTCAAGCCGGCTCTCGATCTCGTCACGCAGTTCGGCGATGACGTCGTCGCGCTGCGAGGCCGGCAGATGCGCCGCCACGACCTTGAGATAGCGCGCCAGCAGCGCCCCGTGTTGCTCTGCGCTCATCGCGCCCCCTCCCCTTCCGTGAAGATCCGATCCAGCGAGGCCGAGATGCCTCGCCACTCCGCCAAAAGGCGCGCCAGCATGGCCTCGCCGGCCGGCGACAGGCGATAGAAGCGCTTCTTCCGCTTCTCCTCCTCGCGCCATTCCGAGGTCAGCAGCCCCTGCCCCTCCAGACGGCGCAGCAGCGGATAGAGGGTGCTCTCCTCCATCTCGACGCCGTCCTCCGCGAGGGCCGTGCGCAGGGAGTAGCCGTACCGCTCGACCCGCAGCCGCGCGAGCACGGCCAGGCTCAGAGAGCCCCGCCGCAGCTCCAGCCGCAGACTCTCGAACAGCTCATCCCGCCCGTCCGTCACTCGCCCTTGCCTCGTATAGTGTGTGGCGCACAGTGTATGCGGCATACTGTGTGAGGGAGTCAAGGCCGCAACGAGAAGGGCGCGGAGGGTCTCCCCTCCGCGCCCTCATCGGCGACGGTGTCGCGCCCGCCCCTAGAAGCGGCGGAAGTTGGCGCTGATGAAGAAGCGCCGGCCGAACAGGTCGAAGTTGTCGGCCGTGGTGTTGCCGAGCCAGCGGGCCGGCTCCGCGTCGAAGGCGTTGACCACGCCCGCGCGCAGGGTCACGTCATCCCGCACGTCCCAGCGCACCGAGAAGTCGTGCTGGCTGAAATCGCCGGTCTCGATGTACTTCAGGCTCTCGTAGCGGTCCGGGTTGGCGAGGATGTTGTCGATGTCCTCGATCTCCTGGCTGGCCTGCCAGTCCCAGTCCCAGCTGAACGACAGGGTGTCCGTCGGCGACCAGGTCAGGGTCGACAGCAGGCGCACGCGCGGCGAACCGACCGTATCCTGGAAGTCCGTCCCGTCGGCCGGATCGTCGATGTTGACGAAGTCGACCTGCTCGATCAGCCAGTTGCCGCGGATCGAGTGACGGAACGAGCCCCAGCCCCGGCCGGCGAAGCGCGGCACGTCCGCGCCCCAGCGCGCCGTGAAGTCGACGCCCTTGGCCGTCAGGGCGGCGTAGTTAAGCGAGCCCTCGATGAAGCTGGTGACCAGGAAGGTCGACGGATCACGGGTTTGCGTCAGGCAGGCGCCCGAGTTGACCTGATCGCCGCTCACGCACTGGTTGGCGGCGGCCTGGGCCGTCACCGAGTCGATCGCGTCGTTGATCTCGATATCGTAGTAATCCATCACGATCGCGAGGTTCGGCAGCAGATAGTCGGGCGTCCAGGCGAAGCCGTAGGTGAAGCTCTCCGATGTTTCCGGCTGCAGGAACGAATTGCCGCCCGAGAGACCCGAGACGCCGCCGCTGCCATAGTTCGGGACATAGGCGTTGCTGGCGCCGATATCCGCGAAGTTCAGGTTCAGACCGGCCGCCGCGGCGAGGGCGCCGCAGTTGGCGATGCGGTTGGCCGCGATCGTGCGGTCCGCGAGGTTGTTGATCACCGTCGCGCTGCAGGGATCCACGAAGCCGTTGGCGAAAGTCTGACCGAGCGGCTCATTGGTTTCGCTGAGGTTCGGCACCCGGATCGCGGTCGAGCTCGTGGCGCGCAGCAGAAGCTCATCCACCGGACGGTAGGTCAGGCCGAGGCTCCAGGTCTCCTGCTCGCCGACGTTCGAATAGTCGGAGAAGCGGTAGGCGCCGCTGATGTCCATCGACCGGCCGAGCCAGGTGTCGCGCATGACCGGCACCTGCAGCTCGGCGAACACCTCGTTGGTGTCATACGAGGCTTCAGGGAAGTCCGGACCGCTGTTCAGGAACAGCAGGCGGCCGGCGCGGTCACGGTCGCGGCCGATGCCGCTGGTCAGCTCCTTGCGGTACTCATAGCCGACCACAGCGCCGATCGGACCGGCGCCCCAGAGGTCCCACAGGTCGCCGCCGGCGAAGGCGACGAAGTCATGCTGCTTGTTCTGGTCCTCGACCTCGATCGAGGCCTGCATGTAGTCGAGCGCTTCCTGCGAGAAGCCGCCGGCGCCGAACACGCGCACCGGCACACACTGGCTGATGACGTCGCCCTGGCGCGAATAGGTCACGCCGCCGAGCGTCGCATCGGCGACCGGACGCCCCTGGGCCTGCAGCAGCTGCACGCGGCAGACCACTTCACCCGGACGACCGTTGACGATGCCGGCAGTGTCAACCACCGCGTCGGCCGCCGCCTGGTAGCGGACGATGTCCACGCCGAGTTCGACGTTGGAGTTGTCCATCTGGCCGTAGGTGTAGGCCGCTTCCCAGGTGATGTTCCGGACGAAGGCCAGATCCGGGGTCTCGCCACGGAGGCCCAGCACATAGCGCTGCAGCTCGCGGGTGTTGGTCTGGCTGCGCTCGGGGCCGTACAGCTTGTGCTGCGCCCGCGGGTCGGCGACCGTTCCGGTCAGAACGCCGGCCGAATTGTAGACCTGGCGGCGGTTGGCGAGAATGGCGGCGCGCACATCGGCCGGCAGGTAGGCGTTGTCGAGCCCGATCTCGAAGGCCGACGTGGCAGTGATGGCCCCGACCTCGCCCGCCGAGAACTGGCGCATGTTGAAGTCGTGGAACACCCGCTGGCCGGCGTCATAGGTCTCTTCCTTGACGTATTTGGCCTCGCCGAACGCCTCAAGGGTCCCGGCCAGGTTCATCGTGAAGCCGGTCTGGAAGCGGTAGTTTTCCGACTCCGGCAGGCGGCTGCTCTGGCCCTGCTCGGTGTTGGGGTTCTGCCCCAGACCGCCGTTGCTGAGCACCCGCGACACGCCCGTCTGGTTGCGGAGCGGGCCGAACACCACCGGCTGCGAGGCGCCGACGTCGGTATAGAGGTAGCTGTTGTTGGGATTGTTCGTCGGCGCCACCGCGAAGCAGTTGGCCGCGAAGGAAGCGGTGGAGCAGGTGACGAACGCCACATCCGGATCCGTCACCGGGCTGCGCTGCACGCCGGTCGCCAGGATGGTGATCCCGCCCCTATCCGTGCCGCGGATGTAGGTGCGCAGATTGTTGGTCAGGATCAGGTCCACCACGCCGTCACTCGTAGCAGTGGACGGGTCCGCGTCATTGCTGATGAAGCCCCAGGCCTCGCGCCGCCAGTCCACGTCGGCGTCCAGCACCTCGTCGCTGCGCTGGTACTCGCCCGAGACATAGACGTTCAGGCGGTCGTCGAGGAAGTTGCGTCCCCACAGGGCCGAAATCCGCTCGCTCATCTGGCCGTCCTGGTTGACCTCGGCCAGGGAGGCGTCGATCTCCAGACCGTCGAAGTCGTTGCGCAGGTTGAAGTTGACCACGCCCGACACGGCGTCGGCGCCATAGACGGCGGCCGCGCCGCCGGTGATCACTTCGGTGTTCTCGATCAGCAGGCGCGGGATGGTGTCGACGTCCACCGCCAGGCTGCCCGGCGAGGAGCCGACGTGACGGCGGCCGTCGACCAGCACCAGCGTGCGCGCCGTGCCGAGGCCGCGCAGATTCAGCAGCGACAGGCCGCCGTCATTCAGGTTCGAGCCCGTGGTGTCTTCCGGCACCTGCGAGAAGGACAGCGCCGGGATGTCGGCGAGGAAGTCGATGACGTTGACTTCGCCCGACTGCAGCACCTCTTCCTGGCCGATCTGGATCAGCGGGGTCGGGGCGTTGGTGGCGTCGCGACGGATGCGCGAGCCGGTGATGACGATCTCCTCGACTTCGGTGGCCTGCGGCCCCGTCGCGTCCTGGGCCGCGGCGACGCCGGCGCCGCCCATCAGTCCGGCCAGCACGGTCCCGGCGAGCAGGGCCCCGCGCAGAGTCCGGCGCGCATCAAAGTCTGCATACATGAAGTGTCACCCCAACCTTGGTGTTTCCGATGGGGCGCAGTTGCGTGCGGGACAGTCATCGACGCCACGAAATTTTCGGGATTGGGGCCAGATTCCGCCCCGGGCGTAGCATTCGTGCGACATATATTTGTCGAACATAGATATCGCGACAGGAAATGGCCATGTAACGCCGTATTCGACACTTGAATACGCCACAGACATGACGGTGTATCCATGTTCGGCCAGATTGCGTCAGGGCGGAGCCGTTCGCCGGCGACTCGCCGCCGGAACCCCCGACGCCTCCGCGCGTAGCTTCCGGGATGAGACTTCCGGCCGAGCTTGACCAGATCGAGACCACGCCCCTGCTGACGCTGGGCGGGGCGGCGCTGACGCTTGGCGAGGCCGTCTCGGCGGCGCTGGTTCTGACCGTCGCCATCGCCCTGTCGTGGCTGGCTACCCGCGGCCTGCGCCGGGCGCGCGAGCACCGGCCCGGGCGCCATGCCCAGGTGCTGTACCTGCTGGAGAAGCTGACCGGCTACGGCATCCTGATCGCCGGCGCCTTCACGGCCTTGTCGGCGGCCGGGCTGAACCTGTCGTCGCTGGCGGTGTTCGCCGGGGCCATCGGCATCGGCGTCGGGCTGGGCCTGCAGGGGGTGGTGAAGGAGTTCGTCTCCGGCCTGTTCCTGATCTTCGACCGCATGGTCTCGGTCGGTGACTATATTGAACTGGAGGACGGGGCCCGGGGCATGATCGTCGAGATCGGCCCGCGCGCCAGCCGCATCCGCACCAATGACAACATCAATGTGCTGGTGCCCAACAGCCAGCTGATCGAGCGGCCGGTGACCAACTGGACGCTCAAGGGCGACACCCGCCGCATCCATGTGCCCTTCGCCGTGGCCTATGGCGCCGACCGGGCAAAGGTGCGCGAGGCGGTGCTGCAGGCGGCCCGCGACATCCCCTTCACCCTGCCGGAGACCGAGACGCGCAAGTGCCAGGTCTGGCTGGTCGGCTTCGGCGAGTCCGGCCTCGACTTCGAGCTGCTGGTCTGGCCGACCCGCGACGCGGTCAAGCGCCCGGCCGCCATGCACGCCGCCTACACCTGGGCCATCGCCGAGGCGCTGGAGCGGGCCGGCATCGAGATCCCCTTCCCCCAGACCGACCTGCGCCTGCGCAGCGTGTTCGGGCGCGAGGGCGACGACGCCGCCGAGCTGTTCGGCCTGCGCCCGCGCGGGGCGCGCCCGGAGGCCGACGCGCCGCCGGCCGCCGCCGGCCGCGGGGACGACAACGACGCCGCTGCGGAGTTACTCTCGCCCCTGCCGCCCGAGGCGGAAACGGAATGAGACGGTGACGGAGCACGGCGCCGTGGGCCGCTCTCCGGTTTCTCCACGACATCCGCCCCGGGGCGTGCCACGCTGCGCCGATGAGCACGCCCGCCGACGATCCCCCAGTCCCCACCGGGCCCGCTGCGGAAGCCCCGGATCCCGCCGTGTCTGCGGGCCCGCCCGGCGAGACCCCCGTGCAACGCGCTCTTCGGCTGAAGCAGGCGCGGCTGGAGGCGCGTCCCAAACCGCCGCGCGGCGGGCGCTTCCAGCGTCAGCAGGCCGCCGGCGTGGCCCCCGGCGCCTCACGGCCCTGGACGCACAAATAGCGATCTCGCCGCGACCGGTCCGGATGGCGCCACAAGTCACGAACCCCTAGATTGCGTTCATGGCCCGTTCTCCCCGCTCGACCTCCGCGCCCGCCGGGCTGCAGGAGGCCCCCGCCGCCTTCGACCGCTCGGCCATGCCGATGTTCGCGCCGGTCACGGGACCGCGCCTGACGCCGGAGGAGGCGCCCGGGGCCGGGGCCGACTGGGTCCCGCACCGCCCCGCGCGGCCCGCGGCCCGGCTGCGCACCCCGTTCCGGCTGGTCAGCGCCTATACCCCCGCCGGGGATCAGCCCGCGGCCATCGCCGAGCTGGTGGCCCAGGCCGAGGCCGGCGACCGCGACCAGGTGCTGCTGGGCGTCACCGGCTCGGGCAAGACCTTCACCATGGCCAAGGTCATCGAACAGACCCAGCGCCCGGCGCTGATCCTCGCGCACAACAAGACCCTGGCGGCCCAGCTCTATTCCGAGTTCAAGGCCTTCTTCCCGGACAATGCGGTCGAATACTTTGTCAGCTACTACGACTACTACCAGCCGGAAGCCTATGTTCCGCGCACGGATACTTATATTGAAAAGGACTCCAGCATAAACGAGCAGATCGACCGGATGCGGCACGCGGCGACGCGGGCGATCCTGGAGCGGGACGACGTCATCGTCGTGGCGTCGGTCAGCTGCATCTACGGCATCGGCTCGGTCGAGACCTATACGGCCATGACCTTCACCCTGAAGGTCGGCGACACCATCGACGAGGCCAAGCTGCGGGCCGACCTGATCGCCCTGCAGTACAAGCGCAACGACGCCGCCTTCGATCGCGGCATGTTCAGGAAGCGCGGCGACGTCATCGAGATCTTCCCGGTCCACCAGGAGGACCGCGCCTGGCGCGTCAGCCTGTTCGGCGACGAGATCGAGGCCATCGCCGAGTTCGATCCCCTGACCGGTGCCAAGACGGCCGACCTGAAGGAGATCACCGTCTACGCCGCCAGCCACTACGTCACCCCGCGGCCGACGCTCAACCAGGCCATCACCGGCATCAAGGCCGAGCTGAAGGAGACGCTCGACTGGATGGTCGAGAACGGCAAGCTGCTGGAGGCCCAGCGGCTGGAGCAGCGCACCCGCTTCGACCTGGAGATGATGGAGGCCACCGGCTCCTGCGCCGGCATCGAGAACTACAGCCGCTGGCTGACCGGCCGCGCCCCGGGCGAGCCGCCGCCGACCTTCTTCGAATACATCCCCGACAACGCCCTGCTGTTCGTCGACGAGAGCCACGTCACCGTCGGCCAGATCGGGGCCATGTACCGCGGCGACTATCGCCGCAAGTCGACCCTGGCCGAGTACGGCTTCCGCCTGCCCTCCTGCATCGACAACCGCCCGCTCAAGTTCGACGAGTGGGACGCCATGCGGCCCCAGACCATCCACGTCAGCGCCACCCCCGGCCCGTGGGAGATGGAGCGCACCGGCGGCGTCTTCGTCGAACAGGTGATCCGCCCCACCGGCCTGGTCGACCCGCCGGTCGAGGTGCGCCCGGTCACCGGCGCCACCCGCAACCAGGTCGACGACGTCATCGCCGAGGTCAAGGACACCGCCCGCGCCGGCTACCGCAGCCTGGTCACCGTCCTGACCAAGAAGATGGCCGAGGACCTGACCGAATACATGCACGAGCAGGGCGTGCGCGTGCGCTACATGCACTCGGACGTCGACACCCTCGAGCGCATCGAGATCCTGCGCGACCTGCGCCTCGGCGCCTTCGACGTCCTCATCGGCATCAACCTTTTGCGCGAGGGCCTCGACATCCCCGAGTGCGGCCTGGTCGCCATCCTCGACGCCGACAAGGAGGGCTTCCTGCGCTCCGAAACGTCGCTGATCCAGACCATCGGCCGCGCCGCCCGCAACGTCGACGGCCGCGTCATCCTCTACGCCGACCGCATCACCGGCTCGATGGAGCGGGCCATGGCCGAGACCACGCGCCGGCGCGAGAAGCAGGTGGCGTACAATGCCGAGCACGGCATCACGCCCGAGAGCGTGAAGCGCGACATCAAGGAGATCCTCGCCAGCCCCTACGAGAGCCGCGCCCTCGACCAGCTGACCGCCCCCGGCATGAAGGAGGACGCCAGGCCCTTCGTCGGCTCCAACTTCCAGGCCGCCCTCAAGGACCTGGAGACCCGCATGCGCGACGCCGCCGCCAACCTCGAGTTCGAGGAGGCGGCGCGGCTCCGGGACGAGATCAAGCGGATGAAGGCGCTGGATCTGGAGTTCGCCAACGAGATGCTGACCGGGGCCGGGGAAGAGGTGGACGCCGCGGCGCCGCGGCGCTGGCGCAAGGAAGCCGCGGCGGAGAAGGCGGCGCGGGGGAAGAAGGGAAGGTAGGCCTCTCTGCTCCCCATCGCCCTCGATGGGGAGCAGGACCGCGCAGCGGTGGAGGGGCTGGAGGAAAGCAGACTTGTTTCGACTGGCCATGAGACCTCCACCGGGCCCCATCTTCCGAGGGCTGAGCATTTGGCAGCCCACCTGCGCTGCGGATTGCCGACGAACTCTCGTTCGACAGGCTGACATTTCGCCGCTAGTTTATTGATCGCACGAAGGGCTGAGGGCTGTGATGAATCCGAGCGTAAAAGAGCTTCTAAAGGACCTGTCGTTTGGCGGCTCGGTGGCTGAATTCGACGCTCATCTGAAGGATTATTTCCTAGAGACCCACGCCTTCCGGGAGTTAATCACGGATAGAAAAGATATAGTCGCCGGTGACAAGGGAACCGGAAAGACTGCTATATTCAAAGTTCTTCATGAGAGGTACCCTTATATACAGGAGCTGTCTCACGTCGTAGTAGTGCCAGCCTTCAACACTAGCGGGGACCCGATTTTCCAAGAAATTGCAACCAGATCCCCTCAAGAAGAGGGTGAGTATATTATGTTCTGGAAGGGCTTCATACTCGCTCTAGTCGGAAACTGGTTGCTAAAGCATAACAGATATGACAAGAAATCTCCGCTCAACGACCTTGATAATCTCTTGCGGGGTCTTGGACTTCGTTCGGAGTTGGATCAGCCCCGGCCTGTATTCGATAGGATTATGGCAAAGGCGGCCGGCGTATTCTCTTGGCAGGCAGCTGAGCTAAAGTTCGGTGCTGGCGCAGAGGGGATATCTCTCACGCCGCGCGTGGAGTTCGACAAACGCACCAAGGCGGATGCTCGGATCATCCCTGTCGCCGGCGCCTTGGCGCTACTGAATAAATGCCTAGCTGAAACGGGCAAGGTAGCCTGGGTCGCGATCGATCGGATGGATGAGGCGTTCCAAGGCTACCCAGATGTTGAAATTCCCGCACTTCGGGCGCTCTTTCGAACATATCTCGATTTCGCAGAATTCAATAGGATTAAGCTGAAACTGTTCGTGCGGCAGGACCTGTTCCGTCGCATAGTGAGCGAGACGTTTGTGAACCTGTCCCACATAAACGACAGGAAGGTGGACGTCATTTGGGATGAAGAAGACCTCATGAGCCTTCTTGTTCGTCGAGTTAGGCAAGGAAAAATATTCGCCGCTCGATCAAATATCAGTAAACTTGATGATAAGGATGTCTTTTATTCTGTGTTTCCAGACAAGATCGACGCAGGG
The DNA here is from genome assembly GCF_035998205.1 of Brevundimonas sp. Taxonomy (GTDB): domain Bacteria; phylum Pseudomonadota; class Alphaproteobacteria; order Caulobacterales; family Caulobacteraceae; genus Brevundimonas. The sequence goes on along the minus strand of NZ_DASYHT010000002.1, from coordinate 310,432 downwards.
AAGCGCCAACCGGAAACATGGACTTGGATGATGGGGCGCATTAAGGACGGGAACGGTGTTAAGCCGCCTAGAAACTTAATCGATCTGGCTACTTTCGCGAGAGACGCTCAGCTCCGTAAAGAAGAAAGGGAGCGCGAGCCTAGGCCGTTTGTGGAAGGCAAGGCAATGATTGAAGCCGAGGCGGTGCGAAAGGCGTTAGGCGTACTAAGTGATAGGCGAGTGAACGATACCCTTCTGGCGGAGGCCCGTTCGCTTGCTCCCTGCGTTCGGAAATTTAAGAATAGTCGGTCCGAGCATAACGAAGGGTCGATCTCCGATGTATTAGGTGAGGACATTTCTTCAACGCGAACAAAGATCGAGCAGTTGAGAGAGTTGGGCTTTCTAGAGGAGGTCGGCTCGTCCTATAAAATCCCGATGCTTTACCGAGGTGGTTTGAACATCACGCAAGGGAAGGCCTTCTAGCTAACGCATGGAAACCGGGTCCCACCTCGGCCGTGATACCACGCGGGGGTCGTCGCGGCTGAGGGGGGCTACCCCCCCCGGTTGGTAGCGCACCCTCCCGACTTCCGACACGCTCTCCCATGACGGGCACCGCGCCACGCCGAAGTTCGCCATCCTCTCCCGCGTCGACGCCTACATCGACTAAAGCTGCACCGTCACGGCCGCGTCGGCCGAGGAGGCGGTCAACGTGGTCTATGAGGGCCTCGTGGACGTGACGTCGGAGAAGCAGGGCGTCACCGAATTCGACGCCGTGCGCATGTCGGCCATCGACGCCGACGGCGAGGACATCGACGGCTACACCCGCGGCAAGGGGTAAAGCCCCTCTCCCGGCGGGAGAGGGCTTGAGCGCCCGGGAGCCCGCAAGGGCGATCGGCCTTGCGCGAAAGGGTGAGGGGTTACGGGGGGCGGGAGGTGTCGCGGCCGACGGCATCGGCGCGCAAAGCGTCTGAAGTCGTACCCCCTCACCCCCTGGCTGCTTCGCGCCGCCCTTCGGGTCGCGCGAGACCGCGCGCTGCGCTTGCGGGCGCTCAGGCCCTCTCCCCATGGGAGAGGGCGACCGTCGCGAGACCCCTCATCCGTCAGGCTTCGCCTGCCACCTTCTCCCACAAGGGGAGAAGGATAAGGAACGCCGCCCGCGCTGAGCTGGCGGGGCTGACGCGCGCCCGACCACCGCTTAAGGTGGTCGTCGATGGATCGCATCGGCAACCTCAAGTGGGAAGCGGCCAGGACGGCAACGCAAGGCGGGGCCGGGTAGGCCGTGCCGATCCGGCCCGAGCACATTGTCGAGGCCCTGTCCCAACTTGGCGGGGAAGCGCATCTTGATGAGATCGTCCCACGAGTGGTCGCGCTTGTGCCGGATCATCAGGCCCGCAGCCCCGCGGCGAGCGTCCGGGCGCGACTGCAGGAGTACTGTTCCGCGTCGCCCCATTACAAAGGAAGGGACGACCTGTTCGAGAGCGTCCATGGCCTCGCCGCGAGGGCCGGCGTGTGGCGGCTGAGGTCCGACGAACTGAGTGCGGCCCATCCCGACAGCGTAATTGACGGTGCCGAGGCGGAGATAGAAGCGGTGGAAGGCCGCGCCGTCCTCCGCATGCACCTCCGCCGGGAGCGCTCCCGCAAGCTGATCGAGACCTTCAAGGCGTCCCTGACCTCCTTCGCCTGCGAGGCCTGCGGGGTCGACATGGAGGCGATCTATGGCCCCCTCGGCGCGGGCTATATCGAGGCGCACCACCGGATACCGGTGGCGCAGCTGGAGCCGGGCCAGACGACCCGGCTGGCCGACCTCGCCGCCGTCTGCGCCAACTGCCACCGCATCCTGCACCGCAACGGCCTGATGTCGGTGGAGGACCTGGCGGCCCACCTCCGCGCCCGACGCGGCTGGCCCCTGGCCGCGGAGCCCCGCCCCGAAGACTGGCAGGGCCCTGACAAGGGCTGAAGCCCCCCACCCCGCCGGCGGTGTCACCCCCACCCCGGCCCTCCCCCCTCAAGGGGGAGGGAGACGGGGGGCGGGGCGGCGGGAGACGCCGCGCCCCACAGCGTCAGCGCAAGTGTCGGCTGACGTCGTACCCCCTCACCCCTTCGCGCGAGTCCACTCGCTGCGCTTGCGGGCGCTCAGGCCCTCTCCCCATGGGAGAGGGCGACCCAATGATAGGCCGCCGCTCTGCCACGCCGTCGTGCCCGTTGGGCCTTCGCTGTGGTCGCTGTGATCCCTTGAGCCGCCCCCCCACGTCCGCCCCTGACGCAGCGGGCCCCTAGCCTCTCCGCCCATGACTGACGCCCCGTCCCGCCGACGCATTCGCCCCGAGGCTGTCTGGGCCGAGGTGCGCCGGGCGTGGGAGGGCGGGGAGACGGCGCGGTCGGTGGCCAGGCGGTACGATGTCGGGGTGCACGCCCTGTGGAAGCGGCGCGAGGCGGAAGGGTGGACGCGGCCGGACCCTGCGTACGGGCCGGTCGAGCCGGCGGAGGGCTGGTCCGACCATGCCGCGGCGCGCTGGGACGCCTTCGAGGCGCGGCTGGCGGAGGAGCGGGACCTGGCGCGGGCGCTGGCGGCGGGGCTGGTGGGGCGGCGGCCGGAGGACGTGCCCCTGTGGCACCTGCCCTTCGTCATGCAGTGGCGGGCCGAGCATCTGGGGCCCGGGGTCGCCGCCGACGACCGGGCCCGCAACCTCGACCAGGCCTGGGCGGCGGTGATCTGGGACGCGCAGGGGCGGATGGGCCGGCTCGACGTCATGACCCGGGCGCTGGCCCGCCTCTACCGCGACGACTGGCGCGCGCAGGAGAAACTGCCCGCGTGGGCCGCCCCGGACTGGCCGTAGGGGGTGGGCCGGAGGGGGCGCCGGTTCATCACGGAGAGCACGGAGAAAGACACAGAGGCCACGGCGGCGTCGCGGCGCTGCGCCGAAGGCGCCTTGTCTTGCGCGCCACAGGAGAAGGCGCTGCGCGCGACGCTGCACAGGGCCGTTGTGTCCTTTGTGCCCCCTCCGTGCTCTCCGTGATGAACCAGCCGGCGTCGGCGCTGGCACCCCTCATCCGTCATGCTCCGCATGACACCCGTCGTCGGATCGCATGCGATCCTCCTCCACCCGCAAGGGGAGAAGGAAAGGGGCGCGGCGCCGTCGCACCACGTCGCTGTGCCCGCCGTGACCTCGCTGTGGTCGCTGTGATCCCTTGACCTGACGGCGGTGCCGCCCCTCCCCCATGAAGGGGGAGGAGAAGCCCCCTACTGCACCCAGCTGGCGCCGCTGACGGCCGGGCCGAGCAGGAGGGCGTTGAGGAACAGCGGCTTGAGGCCGTCGAGGTAGGCGCGGGTGGTGGGGTCCTGGGTGAAGACCACGACCTGGCCGCGACCGACCGGGGTGACCAGCACCGCCGGCTTGAAGGCCAGGGCGCGGCGGGTCTCGTCCCACAGCTGGCCCGAGGCGCGCAGATCATCGGGGCCGAGGTAGCGCACCACATTGGCGCCGGCGTCGGGGCTGAGCGGGGCGAAGGTGGCGTCGCCCTGGGCCAGCAGGATCAGCTCCGGCGCGATGCCGGCGGCCAGCCAGTGGTCCGGGTCGGTGCGGGCGCGCACCAGGGCCCCGGCCACCGAGGTGGGCCGTTCGGTCCCCAGCACCGCCTCGCGGAACTCGGCCTCGGTGGCGAACAGGGTGCGCTCCGTGCCGGCCGCCTCGCCTTCCGGATCGGTCTCCAGCCGCACGGCGCCCAGCTTGTTGTCCTCATCGGCGACGAGGGCGGCGGGGCCCGAGCCGAGGGTGACGAGGATGCCGCCGCGCTCGACCCAGGCGCGCAGGTTGGCGATGCCGCGCGCGCCGAGGCGGCCGGCGTAGTCGCCGCCGTCGGGCAGGACGATGACCGGGTAGCGGTTGAGGTCGGCCCCGGCGAGGCGGGCGGTGCGGGCGGCGGTGACCGGCAGGCCGAACTCGCGCTCGAGGATGTGGCGCGCGGCCCCGGCGGCGGTCGGGTCGGTGGGCTCGTCCCAGGCCAGCAGGACGTTGGGCAGGGTCAGGCCGACGGCCTCGGCCGAGCCGAAGCTGATGCCCGAGGTGGTCCAGCTGCCGTCGACGCCGACGACGCGGGCGCCGGTGGCGGCGGCGAGGGCCTGCAGCCGCTGCGGCAGGTCCGCAGCCACATCAGCGGACTGGCCGGCGCGGGGCACCAGCACGGTCCCGGCGGGCCAGGCGCCGCTCTCGTGGGTGAAGGGGGCGAGCATGGCCCGGGCGGCCACGCCCTGGCGCAGCAGGGCGATGGTCAGCTTCTGGCCGGCCGCGCCCGGATGGATCAGGTAGCCGTAGCGGGCGTCGGGATTGGCCACGGCGGCGGGCCGCACCAGCTCGGGGCCGACGGCGGTGGTCGCCACCTGCGGAGCGGCGCCGCAGGCCTCGGCCGGGACGTTGAACATCAGCGGCAGGGACCAGGCGGTGACGTCATAGAGCTCGTCGCCGAGGCCGCGGTCGCGGCGCGCCGCCTGACGGGCCATGAAGTCTTCCGGCACCGGCACGTCGCGGGTCAGCAGCACCTCGGCCATGCGGCGCAGGGGCTGGCTGCGGCTGACCACATAGGCGCCCGCCGGCCACTGGCGGCCGCACGCGGCGAAGGCGCGATCGGCGCGGCCGACCTCGACGCCCGAACGGACCAGCAGGCCGGCCAGCCGGTCGACCGCGGTCGGGTCGGCCGGGTTGGGCCCGAGGATGTAGGCGCCGCGGCCGCCCTCGACGCCGTCCCGGGCGAAGGCCCAGCGGTCGCGCAGCAGCCGCTCGCGGTTGGTCGCCGCCGCCTCGATGGTCGACAGCAGGGCGACGAAGGTGTTGCGCACGCTCTCGCGGTAGGTCAGCAGGCTGCCGTCGCTGCGGCGCCCGACGAGGCCCCGGGCCGAGCCCTGCTCGTAGGTCATGGACACGGCGCCGAGGTAGGCCGGCCAGCCGTCGCCATAGCCCGGGTAGAAGGCGTCGAAGATCTGGCGCACGAAATAGGGCTGGCCGATCTCGTCGAAGCGCCGCGCCGTGTTGCGCCCGATGGTCTCGCGCATGGCCAGGGTCGAGGCCGGCAGCCAGGGGTTCAGCGGGTCGGCTTCGGGCGGGAAGAAGAAGCTCTCGTCCGTGCCCATCTCGTGGGCGTCGACCAGCACATGGGGGCGCCAGTCCAGCACCACGGCGGCGTGGCCCTCGGTCTCCGGCTGGCTCTGGATGAACCAGTCGCGGTTCAGGTCGAACAGGGCGTGGTTGAAGCGCCCGCCCGGCCAGGGCTGGGCCCGCTCGGCCGACAGCGGGTCGGGGTTGGGCTCGACGCCGAGGCCGGCGCGGAAGCTGTTGATGAAGCGGTCGCGGCCGTCGGGGTTCTGGGTCGGCACGATGACCACCACCGTGCGCTCCAGCCAGGTGCGCACCGCCGGATCGCGCGAGGCCAGCAGATGGTGCGCCGTGGCGGCGGCGGCGTCGGCCGGGCTGATCTCGTCACCGTGCACCGAATGGGCCAGCCAGACGATGGCCGGCAGCCCGGCGATCAGCCGCTCGGCCTCGGCGACGCCGGTGGCGCGCGGGTCGGACAGGGCGCGCGAGCCGGCCTTAATCTCGTCCAGGCGCGCCAGATTGGCCGGCGAGGCCACGACCGCGCCCCACAGCGCCCGGCCCTCGTGGGTCTGGCCGTAGTCGAACAGCCGCACCCGGTCGGGCGCGTGAGCGGCCAGGGCCTCGAAATAGCGCCGCAGCTCGGCCGGCCGGCTGATCTGTTCGCCGGAGGCCCAGCCCAGCACGCCCTGCAGCGTCGGCACGGCCGGATCGTAGGTCGCGCCCACGAGCAGCGGCGGGGCGGCGACCTGACCGGGGCTCTGGGCGCTCACGGGCGCGGCGGCGGACAGGACAAGACCGGCCAGAAGTGCGGCGGCGACGCGACGAGACATGGGATCCCCTTCAGACAGGGGACCAGCCTAGCCGTTGCAGGGGCCGGCGGGATAGTCCCGACGCGTCGATCAGGCGGCCTCGTGCGCCGGTGTCGCGGCCCGGCGTTGGCGCAGGCGGCGTCGCCAGCGGAACAGGACGGTCAGCAGGGCGATCAGCACCAGCGGGATCAGCAGCGGCGCGAGCAGGGCGAGCACGACCAGACCCGCCACGCCGAGGTCCTCCAGCACCGACAGGACCGGATTGGCCAGCCCGCCGGTGGTCAGGGTCGAGGCCGCGCGCAGGCCGCTCGACACCCCGGCGAACAGCAGGGCGGTCGGGGCGCCGACGATCACCCCGGCCACCGCCGCCGCGACCGGATCGACCGACCAGAAGACGCTGCCCGCCGCCACCGCCGCCGCCAGCGGCCGCGCCACCAGTCCGATGGACTGCAGGGCATTGTCGACCAGCGGGATCTTGTCGCCGAGCAGCTCCAGCGCCGCGGCGAGGCCCAGCGCCACGAGGGCGGCGTCGCCCACCAGCCACTGCATGTCCGGGTGCAGCTGCAGCCCGAACAGGCCGAACCGCGCCGCCAGCCCCAGCATGAGCAGCGGCAGGAAGGCGCGCAGCCCGCTGGCCGCGGCCAGCCCGAGCCCGAGCAGCGCCGGCAGAATCCAGACCTGCAGCGGGCCTGCGGCGGCGCCCGCTTGCTGAAGCCAAAGGCCCCCGTTGCTGATCCATGAGTCCATCTGCGCCTCCCGCCACGCTCCACGTCAGGGAACACCCCCGGGCCAGCGAGGTTCAAGAGGCGTTCCCCCGAACAGGCCCCCCATGCCCTCCCGACACCCCGCCGCCGTTACGGCCACCATCGCCCCCCTGACCGTCCTGCTCCTCGTCGCGCTCCTGCTCGCGGCCGGAGCGCTCGGCGGGGGGTTGACGCGGCCGGCCGGGTCCGACCTCCGAAAGGATACGCTCCATGTCGTCCGATGATCGCACCGAGGCCTTCCACGACGCCTTCCACGACGCCGCCGGGGCGGTCGCCGAACACGAGCGCGAGATCCAGCGCGGCGTTGAAGCCGCTGAAGGCGATGACGCAGAGGGCGAAGGGGCTGTCCAGGCCGGGGCCCGGCCCTATCCGGCGCCGCCCCTGCCCCGCCAGCACCAGCCCAAGCCCGGCGACGAGGCGGCGCTGGACCCCGCCCCGATGTACGACGCGCCCTACTGGAAGGGCTCCGGCAAGCTGGAGGGCCGCGTCGCCCTGATCACCGGCGCCGACTCCGGCATCGGCCGGGCCGTGGCCGTCCTCTTCGCCCGGGAGGGCTGCGACGTGGTCATCTGCCACCTCGACGAGGAGCGCGACGCCGCCGAGACCCGCCGCGCCGTCGAGGCCGAGGGCCGCGCCGCCATCGTGCTGAAGGGTGACGTGGCCGACCCGGCCGTCTGCCGCGCCGCGGTCGAGGCGGCGCTGAGCGCCTTCGGCCGCCTCGACGTGCTGGTGCCCAACGCCGCCTTCCAGGAGCATGTGGAACGGTTCGAGGACCTGACGGCGGAGCATTTCGACCGCACCCTCAAGACCAACCTCTACGGCTATTTCCACCTGACCCAGGCCGCGGTCCCGCACATGACCAACGGCGGGGCCATCGTCATGACCGGCTCGGTGACCGGCCTGATGGGCAGCAGCCAGCTGCTCGACTATTCGATGACCAAGGGCGGCATCCACGCCTTCGCCCGCTCGCTGGGCACGCATCTGGCGCCGCGCGGCATCCGGGTGAATGTGGTGGCGCCGGGCCCGGTCTGGACCCCGCTGAACCCCGCCGACCGCTCGGCCGACGACATCACGCAGTTCGGCGCCCAGACGGTGATGAAGCGTCCGGCCCAGCCGGAGGAGATCGCCCCCGCCTACGTCTTCCTGGCCTCGCCGCAGATGTCGAGCTTCATCACGGGTGAGATTCTGCCGATCATCGGCGGCTACTCGGGGGGGTGAGCCTCATGCTCGGCCTTCGGCGGCAGGGCGAACAGGGTCAGAAACCGTTCAAGGGCCTTGCGGTCGCCGGTCACGGCCAGCTGCCCCGCCGCCTCCAGCGCCGCCAGCGGCACGCCGCCATAGGCCGCCGCCGCCATGGGCTCGGGAGCGCCGGTGACCACGGCGTCCGCAGGGGCAGGCGTCTCGACCCGCGCCGGCCGGACGCCCTCGGGCCCTACCGCCACACGCCAGCTGTCGAGACCGAAGCGGAAGCCGATCACGACCTCGCCCGACGCCGCGCGCTCCGGCACGACCATGGTGGTGAAGGACAGCATCAGCGAACTGCCCGACAGCGGCAGGGTCGGGTCATGCTGCGGCGACCGCGCGGCCCAGCGCCCCAGCACCCGGAACACGGGCTCGATCTCCTGGCCCCAGTCGGTCAGCTCATAGACCTGCACCGCCGCAGGGGGCGGCAGCCGGCGCCGGCGGACGATGCCCGAGGCCTCCAGCCCCTCCAGCCGCTGGGTCAGCACATTGGCGCTGATCCCGCACAGGTCGCCCTTGAGATCGCTGAAGCGCCGCGGCCCGAAGATCAGCTCGCGGATCACCAGCAGCGCCCATCGCTCGCCGACCAGGTCCAGCCCGTGCGCCGCGCCGCAGGCGTCGGCGTACCGCCGGCCCACACTATGAGTTATCTTTTCTAACTTCATTGTTGCCAAGGCTAACTCGGCGCCCTACGAGTCGCAACGGGACAGAGGGAGAGGACGACGATGGGCCGCACGATCTTCATCAACCTGCCGGGGACGGACCTCGCCGCGGCCTCGAAGGACGCGGCCTGATGTCGGCCGATCTCGAGCTGTCGATCTCGCGCGTCATCGCCGCCCGCCCGGAGACGGTGTGGACCGCCTTCATCGATCATGCGGTCGAATGGTTCACGCCGCGGCCCTGGTCCACCCTCCGCGTCGACTACGACCTGCAGCCCGGCGGCAAGGCCGATGTGGTGATGGCCTCGCCCGAGGGCGAACAGCACGCCTATGCCGGCGTCGTCCTGATGGTCGAGCCGGCGCGCCGGCTCGTGACCACCGGGGCCATGACCGAGGGCTTCGTCCCCCAGCCCGGCGACATGGCCTTTGTCCGCATCGACACCTTCGAGCCCGAGGGGGACGGCACGCGCTACACGGCGTTGGCCCGGCACTGGACCGCCGAGGCGGTGAGCGCCCACCGCGACATGGGCTTCGAAGCGGGCTGGGCCGCCGCCGCCGCCCAGCTGGCCGAGGTGGCGGAACGGCTGGAGCGGGGCGCATGACCGACAAGATCGTTCCCTGCCTCTGGTACGACCGCGGGCAGGCGTTGCAGGCCGTCGAATTCTACATGTCGCTCGGCCTGCCCGACAGCCGGATCGAGCGGGTCAACGGCAGTCCGGCCGACAACCCGTACAGTGGTCATCGAGAAGGCGAGGAGCTGACGGTCGAGTTCACCCTCGCTGGCCGGCCCTTCCTCGCCCTCGCCGGCGGCCCGAACTTCCCGCACACCGAGGCGGTGTCCTTCACCATCCTGACCGACGACCAGGCCGAGACCGACCGGCTGTGGGACGCCATCGTCTCGAATGGCGGGGCCGAAAGCGCCTGCGGCTGGTGCAAGGACCGCTGGGGCGTGAACTGGCAGGTCACGCCGCGCCGCCTGATCGACCTGATGACCCACCCGGACCCGGCCACCGCGAAAGCGGCGTTCGAGGCCATGATGACCATGACGAAGATCGACATCGCCGCGCTCGACCGCGCGGCGGCCTGACCCCTTCCCCGCAAGGAGCGACCCCGATGCCCTGGTACACCGGCTTCCTGACCCCCGTGAAAGCCGCCGACAAGGACCGCTACATCGCCTCGGCAAAGGCCTCATGGCCGGTCTTCCAGCGCTACGGCGCGCTGCAGCAGGTCGAGACCTGGGGCGAGGACGTGCCGGACGGGACCCACACCAGCTTCCCCATGGCGGTGAAGAAGGAAGAGGACGAGGTCGTCGTCCTCTCGTGGATCAAATGGCCGGACCGGGCGACGGCCGATGCCTGCTACGCCACCATGGAGACGGACCCGGCGTGGAAGGACATGGACATGCCCTTCGACGGCAAGCGCATGATGTGGGGCGGCTTCGCCCCGATCTTCGAGAGCTGAGCGTCAGCCCTCGACCGCCGGCTCAGGCCCCAGCAGCCGGCGCAGCCGCGGCCAGAGGTTGGCGAGGGCCGACAGGAAGCCAACCACGCTGGCGGCGATCTGGAAGCCTTGCCAGATCGTCTGGATCAGGCCCGGGCCGAAGATCGCTTCCGAGGCCGGATAGAGCAGCCGACTGACGCCGATGCGGAAGGCCGCATAGGCGGTCGAATACTCGATCGAGCGGTCGGCGAAGAAGGCGACCACCACCGCCGCCGCCGTCGGGGCCCAGAGCAGCGGCAGCACCAGCAGCAGCGCCAGCAGGGTCAGCGCCAGACTGGTGCCGAGGCTGGGGCCGCGCGCCCAGGTCAGGGCCAGCCCCAGCGCCAGCGCCAGCCCCTGCCCGGCCCAGGCGGCCGGCAGGGCCATGTCGGCGGCGACCATCAGGTCCAGCCCGAACGCCATGCCCCCGAGAATGATGGCCAGGGCCAGGCCGAAGCCGGCCAGCCACAGCGCCCCGTACTGGCCGAGGCGACGCTTCAGATGGCCGAGGTTGATCATGACCACGCTCCCCAACGCCCCCGGGTGAAGCTCGCCCGGCGGGCGACCGGCGTCCAGTCGAATAACCGTGATCGGCTCCCGGCTTTGATTGGACCGCACGAACAGGTCAGGGTGGCGCATGCGCGCCTCTCTCCTCGCCCTGACCACCCTGCTCCTCGCCGCACCGGCGATGGCGCAGACGCCCCTGCCTGGCCACCGCCTCGTGTGGTCGGACGAATTCGACCGCGACGGTCTGCCGGACCCGGCGCGCTGGCGCTACGACACCCACGCCAATCGCTCGGGCTGGTACAATGACGAGCGTCAGTACTACGCCGCCGATCGCCCCGAGAACGCCCGCGTGGAGAATGGCCGACTCATCATCGAGGCCCGTCGCGAGCGCCTGACGGAAGCGGCCGACTTCGGCGGGCAGGCCTATACCTCGGCCCGGATGATCAGCCGCGAGGCCTGGACCTACGGCGTGGTCCAGGTCCGCGCCCGCCTGCCCTGCGGCGGAGGCACCTGGCCGGCCATCTGGATGCTGCCGAAGGACCTGACCTCATGGCCCGGCGATGGCGAGATCGACATCATGGAGCACGTCGGCAACCGGCCCGGCGTCGTTCTGGGCACGGTGCACACGGGCGCCTACAACCATGTGGCCGGGACCCAGCGCGGCGGCGAGACGGTCGTGGAGGACGCGTGCGACGCCTTCCACGTCTATGCGGCGACCTGGACGGCTGACGGAATCGACTTCGCCATCGACGGCCGGCCCTTCTATCGCTTCGACAATGACGGCGCCGGCGACCGGGCGACCTGGCCGTTCGACCGGCCGTTCGAGCTGATCCTGAACGTCGCCATCGGCGGCGGCCTGGGCGGCGCGGTGGATGACAGCGCCTTTCCCCAGTGGCTCGAGGTCGACTGGGTCAGGGTCTGGCAGGCCGACTGACGCCCGCCCGCCGTAACCGTGTTCGTTCGCCACGTTTGCGAACGATCGGTTGACCCTGGCCGTGCGACCGTGGCGGCATGGAAAGCTCGAATATCGCCGCCGCCGGGATCCAGAGCGCTGTCGCCCGCTTCGAGGAAAGCGCGCGCCGGACCGAACGGGCCCAACTCGACAGGCTCGCCGAAGAGCAGGTCACCCGCCGCCTCGCCGAACGCGACGTCGAGGCCAACGTCAAGGTCGTGCAGGCCGCCGACGAGATGACCGGCACGATGCTGGACGTGCGGGCCTAGGGACCCGCTCCTCGCCCTCAGCTGTCCAGGAAGCTCCGCAGCTTGCGCGAGCGGCTGGGGTGCTTGAGCTTGCGCAGGGCCTTGGCCTCGATCTGGCGGATCCGCTCGCGCGTCACCGAGAACTGCTGGCCGACCTCTTCGAGCGTGTGGTCGGTGTTCATGCCGATGCCGAAGCGCATGCGCAGCACCCGCTCCTCGCGCGGGGTCAGCGAGGCCAGCACCCGCGTGGTCGTCTCGCGAAGGTTGGACTGGATGGCCGCGTCGATCGGCAGGACGGCGTTCTTGTCCTCGATGAAGTCGCCCAGGTGGCTGTCCTCCTCGTCCCCGATCGGGGTTTCGAGCGAGATCGGCTCCTTGGCGATCTTCAGAACCTTGCGCACCTTCTCCAGCGGCATGGCCAGACGCTCGGCCAGCTCCTCCGGCGTCGCCTCGCGGCCGATCTCGTGCAGCATCTGGCGCTGGGTGCGGACGATCTTGTTGATCGTCTCGATCATGTGCACCGGGATGCGGATGGTGCGCGCCTGGTCGGCGATCGAGCGGGTGATGGCCTGCCGGATCCACCAGGTGGCGTAGGTCGAGAACTTGTAGCCGCGGCGGTACTCGAACTTGTCGACCGCCTTCATCAGGCCGATGTTGCCCTCCTGGATCAGATCCAGGAACTGCAGGCCGCGGTTGGTGTATTTCTTGGCGATGGAGATGACGAGGCGCAGGTTGGCCTCGACCATTTCCTTCTTGGCCTGACGGGCCTCGCGCTCGCCCTTCTGCACCTTCTGGACGATGCGGCGGTAGTCGTCGATCGGCAGGCCGGCCTCGGTGGCCACGGCGGCGATGTCGCCACGGATGTCGCCGATCTGGCCCGCCTCGTTCTCGGCGAACTTGGTCCAGCGCACGCCCATCTCCTTGACCCGGGTGGTCCAGGTCGGGTCGAGCTCGGCCCCGAAATAGGCGGTCAGGAACTCCGGCCGCGAGATGCCGTAGCTGTCGGCGAGGCGCAGCAGCCGGCCTTCCAGCCCGATCAGACGCTTGTTGATGGCGTACAGCTGCTCGACCAGCGCCTCGATCCGGGCGTTGTTCAGCTTCAGGGTCTTCAGACGGTCCGAGATCGAGCGGGACAGGGCGTCATAGGCCTTCTGGTCCTTGGCGGAGAGGACCTCGCCCTTGAGGCGGGCCTCGACCAGCTTGTCCTGCAGCCGGCGGAAGGCGCCGAAGTCGGCGGCCACGCCGTCCAGCACCTCCATGACGCCGTCGCGCAGCTCGGCCTCCATGGCCGAGATCGACAGGCCGCCGCCGTCGTCGAAGTCGTCGTCGTCGTCATCGCCTTCCGGCGTCTCGGCCTCGGCCTCGGCCTCCGCCTCTTCCTCCTCCTCGGCCTCGCCGGGCGGAGCCGTGGGGTTCATCACCCCGTAGGTGGCGTCGAGGTCGACGACCTCGCGCAGCAGGATGCGGTTGTTGGTCAGCTCCTCGCGCCAGACCATGATGGCCTCGAAGGTCAGGGCGCTTTCGCACAGACCCGAGATCATGGCGTCGCGGCCGGCCTCGATGCGCTTGGCGATGGCGATCTCGCCCTCGCGGCTGAGCAGCTCGACCGAACCCATCTCGCGCAGATACATGCGCACCGGATCGTCGGTGCGGTCGTAGGCGGGCTTGGACTCCGTCTCGGCCACGGCGGTGTCGGCGCGCTCGGCGACTTCGCCCCCGGCGGCCTCCTGGCCGTCCTCCTCGGCCTCGACGACGTTCACCCCCATCTCCGACAGCATGGCGAGGGTGTCCTCGATCTGGTCGGGGGTGACCTCCTCGGACGGCAGCACCTTGTTCAGCTCGTCCATGGTGACGTAGCCGCGGGCCTTGGCCTGCTTGATGAACTTCTTGACGCCGGCGTCAGTGAGGTCGAGCAGCGGACCGTCCTGGGCGGTCTCGGCGTCCGGCGTCTCGGTCTGGGCAGTCATTCCGTCTTCGTCTCCGGGCGGGGTCGATCCGCCGATACAACTGTTCATCCGCGCCGGGGTTACCGGCCCGCGGACAAATCCCAAATGTCTCCGGTCTTGATCGCACGGCGAAGCGCGTCCCGCTCGGCCTTCAGCCGACGGAACGTGTCATCCTGCCCCGGCGCGGCCTTGACCGCCTCCAGGGCCGACTCCAGCGCCGCGACGCGCGTCAACGCATCGAACGCCTGCGACCAAAGGGTCCGCGCCTCGGCGAGGGGCTTGTCTGCAGCCAGGAAAGGCGCGCCGGACTTTGCCGCCGCCTTCTCGACCTCACGCAACAGGACGCCATGACCCAAGTTCGCCAGATGGCGGCGGAGTCCCGAAGAGTCAAGCGATTGCCCGGCGAAGCGGCTGGCGACCATGGCCTGGGCCAGCGGCTCCAGCTGCGGATCGCCGAGGCCATGGGTCGCCACGGCCTCCAGATGCGCGTCCATCCGCTCGGGATCATCCAGCGCCCCGTGGGCGATGGCGGCGGCCATGGGTTCCAGCGCCCGGGACAGGGCGGCCATGGCCTCGGCCCCCTCGGGCGTCTGGCCGAGCAGCGGCGGCGGGCCGAAACGCCCACCGGTACGGCCGCCCCCCCGCCCCGGCTGGGCCGGCGCACGTGAGCGGGCGGGGAACAGGGCGTCGAAGCGGTCGAACAGCTCGGCCCGGTACTGTTCGGCGAGATCGCGGTCCTGGATCGCCTGGGCCGCCTGGCGCAGACGCCCCTTGAAGCCGGCGCGGCGCTCCGGCGTGTCGAGGGGCTCGGCCGCCTGCTCGCGCTGGAACAGCACCTCGGCGAAGGGGCGGGTCTCCCCCACCGCCTGGCGCAGGGCCGGGGCCCCCGCCTCGCGCAGGATGTCGTCCGGGTCCTTGCCGCCGGACAGAAGGGCGAAGCGGAACGACCGTCCCGGCTTCAACAGCGGCAGGGCCCGCTCCACGGCGCGATAGGCGGCGCGCAGACCGGCGGCGTCGCCGTCGAAGCACAGCACCGGCTCGGACGACACGCGCCACAGCACGGCCATCTGCTCCTCGGTCAGGGCCGTGCCCATCGGCGCCACCGCCGGCAGCCCCGCCCGCTGGCAGGCGATCACGTCCATGTAGCCCTCGACCACGATCAGGGCGTGGTCGCTGCTGGAGGCCGCGCCGAGGATGCGGCGCGCCTCGGGCAGGCCGTAGAGGGTCGCGCCCTTGTGGAAGAGCGGGCTCTCGGGCCCGTTCAGATACTTGGCCCGGTCGTCCGGTTTCATGGCCCGGCCGCCGAAGCTGACGATGCGGCCGCGGGCGTCGAGGATCGGGAACATCAGCCGGTCGCGGAACCGGTCATAAGGGGCCCCGCCGCCCTCCGGGGCGATCAGCAGGCCGGCCTCGACCAGATCGCCGGGCCGCGCCCCGCGCTGCACCAGCGCCGTCTTGAGACCCTCGCGGTCATTGGGAGCGTAGCCGAGGCCGAAGCGCTCCCACTGGTCCTCGGGCAGGCCGCGGCGGGCCAGATAATCCCGGGTGGCGGCGCCGGCCGAGCGGCGCAGGTTGGCGGCGAACCACTTCTGGGCCAGGTCCAGCCAGTCGGCGAGGCCCTGACGCTTCTGCTCGCGCTCGGCGGCCTGCGGGTCCTCGGCCGGCAGGGCCATGCCCGCCTCCCCCGCCAGCCGGCTGACCGCCTCGACGAAACTGAGCCGCTCGGTCTCCTGCAGGAAGCTGATGACGTCGCCGTGCTTGCCCGACGAGAAATCGTGGAAGAAGCCCTTGTCGTCGTTGACGAAGAAGCTGGGCGACTTCTCCTTGGTGAAGGGGCTGAGGCCCACCCACTCACGCCCCTGGCGCTTCAGCTTGACGGTCCGCCCGATGATGTCGGACGGCCGCAGCCGGCTCTTCAGCTCCTCGATGTATCGCTCGTCGAACCGCACGGGGCTGTGTAGCGCGAATCGCGCCTCAGCGCTCGCGGCGGACGCGCAGGGACCGCGCCCCGTCGACGCTGAGCAGATAGCTGCCGATGGCGCCGCGGCGGATGACCACCGACTGGCCCGCGCGAGGGGTCACGCGCAGGCGCTCGCTGTCGATCTGGCGCCAGACCGAGCCGTCCTCCAGCGTGAAGCGCCAGCCGTCCCGCCCCTGCCCGGCCGAGGCCAGCCGGGTTTCCAGCGTCGCGTCCTCGGCCTCGTCCCCGCCGCGGCCGCGGAAGATGTTCAGGTCGCCGCCCTCGATGCCGAACAGGCTGCGGCGGGCGGCGCGCACCTGCTCGCGGTCGACCACCGTGACGTCGCCGCTGCGCTCGGCCGCGTCCAGCGCGGCGACGGCGGCGTCGAAACAAGCCAGCCGCGCCGCGTCGACGGTCTCGGCGCGGCAAGCGACCAGCCGCTGCAGCAGCTCGGGACGGGAGGCGGCGTCCTGCGGCGCCGCCTGGACGCTGATCGCCGCAAGCATGGACACGAGAAGGGGCATCGCAGTCTCCGTAGGGCCTAGCGCCAGATGTCGCCGCTGAGGGCGCCCTGCCGCCCCGCCTCATACACCCGTTGCATGGTCTCGGTGCGGAAACTGAGCGGCGGGGCGTCGAGGTCGTCGGGGATGGCGGCGTAGCGGAACTGCACGCCGTTGCGCTCGGCGAAAGCGCGGTTGCCGGCCAGCGCCGAGATCAGCGCGCCGCGCAACAACACATCGACCGACCGCCCGAGCACCGTCTGCGGCGTGTCGGAGGTGACGCCGAAGCTGGGCGACAGCTTGCCGTTGACGACCACATGCAGGCGCGCGCCGCGCAGGTGCCCGGACGGATCGCTGTAACTCCACATGTCCTCCGGCAGGGCCAGGAAGGGCGTGGTCACGCCCCCGTCCACATGCATCTCCCGGAACACGACCCCGCCGTTGGAGGACTCGATCAGGACCGGCGGGAACACCCCCGGCACGCTGGCGGAGGCGACCAGCACGTCCTGAAACAGCTTCACCGCGTCGGGGCCGCCGTGGGCGGCGATGGCGCCCATGTCCCAGCTGACGCCGCGCTGGGCGTCGAGGTCGGTGGTGGCCACCAAAAGGGTCCGGCCCTTGCGATGCTCCTCGGCGATCGCCGCCAGCATGGCCTCGTCGACATAGCGCTCCACCAGCTGGCGCAGCGGCGCGTCCTGGAAGATGCCGGAGCCGAAGAAGGCCCCCAGGCCCTGCGGGCGCAGCAGCCCGTCGGCGGCGCCGCCGATGTAGGCGTCCGCCAGCTCATTGTCCCAGTCCGGCCCGAGAAAGACGAAGGGCGCCGCCAGCGCCCCGGTCGAGACGCCCGTGACGACCTCGAAATCGGGCCGGGTCCCCGCCTCGGTCCAGCCGCTCATCACGCCCGCGGTAAAGGCGCCGTTGGCGCCGCCGCCGGAAAGCGCCAGCACGTCGAACCGCCCGTCGGGACCGACCTGCAGGCCCCGCTCGACCTGGGCCTCGAACATGGCGAGGCGCTCGCGATCATCGATGAACAGCCGCACCGGCGGCTCGGCGTCGGGGCGGAAGGCGACGGGCACGGCCCCGGTGCGGTCCTCGCTGGAATAGGAGTCGCGAGACAGGCCGACGCATCCGCCCAGCCCGACGAGGCCGATCGCGAGGAGGCCCGCCACCAGGGCGCGGGGCCGGAGACGGGGTGAGGGCATGCCCGGATGTCGCTTCACCCCGTAATCGTAGCAGAACGCCGACGCCGGCGCCGCCCCGCCGTCAGCTCATGGCGTCGGCGAAGCGCTGGAACAGATAGAGGCTGTCCGTCGGGCCGGGGCTGGCCTCCGGGTGGTGCTGCACGCTGAACACCGGACGGTCCTTCAGGGCGATGCCGCAATTGGTGCCGTCGAACAGGCTGACATGGGTCTCGATCACCGCCTCGGGCAGGCTGTCGCGATCCACGGTGAAGCCGTGGTTCATCGACACGATCTCGACCTTGCCGGTGGTCAGGTCCTTCACCGGGTGGTTCGCCCCGTGGTGGCCCTGGGCCATCTTCACGGTCCTGGCGCCGAGCGCGAGGGCCAGCATCTGGTGGCCGAGGCAGATGCCGAACACCGGCTTGCCGCTGTCGACCAGCTTGCGGATCTCCGGCACGGCGTATTCGCCGGTAGCCGCCGGATCGCCCGGGCCATTGGACAGCACCACGCCGTCCGGATTGCGGGCCAGGATCTCTTCCGCCGTCGTCGTCGCCGGCACCACGGTGATCTTCACGCCCGTCGAGGCGAGGGCGCGCAGGATGTTGCGCTTGACGCCATAGTCCACGACCACGACCGACTTGCCCTTCGCGTCGACGCGCGGATAGCCCTCGGGCCACTCCCACAGGCCCTCGTCCCAGTCGAAGCTCTGCAGGGTCGAGGCCGGCTTGGCCAGGTCGAGACCGACGAGGCCGGTCCAGCCGCGCGCCTCGGCCACGAGGGCCTCCAGATCGAAACGACCTTCGGGGTCGTGGGCGATCACCGCATGGGGCGCGCCCTTGTCGCGGATGGCCTGGGTCAGGGCGCGGGTGTCGACCCCGGCCAGGGCCACCACGCCGCGGCGCTTCATCCAGGCGTCGAAGCTGTCGTCGGCGCGCCAGTTGGCCGGGGCGGTCGGCAGGTCGCGGAACACTGCGCCCCGGGCCGAGGTGTCGGCCCCGCCGCCGATCTGCTCCAGGTCCTCGACATTGACCCCGACGTTGCCGACGTGGGGGAAGGTGAAGGCGAGGATCTGGCTCATGTAGCTGGGGTCGGTCAGGATCTCCTGATAGCCGGTCATGGCGGTGTTGAAGACCACCTCGCCGAGCGCCTGGCCCACGGCCCCGGCGCCGATCCCCTGGAACACGGTGCCGTCCGCCAGCACCAGCACCCCGGTCGCCCCCTCGATCAGTCTGGCGGTCATGGGCGGACTCCTTCTGGCGGCGCGGGGGGCGGGCAAACGGTCGCTCCGCTACAGGGGGCGGCCGACCGGGTCAACGCATGAGACGCCCTTTGCGGCTATTCCGGGACCCGCGCGCCATCCCAGGCGAAGACGCCGCCGGACTCGGCCGGCGTCAGCCCGTCCAGCACCTGCAGCAGATACGCCGCGGACTGGTCCGCCGTGAACAGCTTTTCCGGCTGCACGCCGCGCTGGAACGGCTTCGACAGGCCGGTGTCCACGGTGCCGGGATGCAGGCCGGCCACCACCGCCTGCGGATGGGTCCGCGCCAGCTCCACCGCCAGGGTCTTCAGGATCATGTTCAGGGCCGCCTTGGAGGCGCGGTAGCTGTGCCAGCCGCCCAGCCGGTTGTCGCCGATCGACCCCACCCGCGCCGACAGGGCCGCGAACACCGCCCGCCGGTCGCGGGGCATCAGGGGAATCAGATGCCGGGCCAGCAGCGCCGGGCCCAGGGCGTTGACCTGGAAGTCGCGCAGCAGATGCGCCGCCTGCATGGCCTTGAAGCTGCGCTCCGGCTCGAACCCGTCGTGCAGCACGCCGGTGGCGACAAACACGAGCTCGAGCGGCGGACCGTCGGCGAGTCGGGCGGCGAGGCCGGCGACCGAAGCCTCGTCGGTGATGTCGATCCCGTCGCCGCGGCGGGACACGCCGTGCACCACCTCGAACCGGCCCGAGGCTTCCAGCCAGGACCGCACCGCGCCGCCCACGCCCCCCGAGGCCCCGATCACCACCGCTGCGCCAGAGGTCATGCCGCCGTCTCCGTCATCCGGCCCGGCCTACGCGCCTCGGGACCGGCAGGACAACGCGGCCGATCGCCCCGGCTTGACCCGCGCCGGTTCGCGCGCGATGCCCGCGGCCCGCTGCGGAGCCGCCCCATGCCCATCACCACCGTCGGCCTCGATGCCGATGACACCCTCTGGCACAACGAGACCATCTTCCGGATGACGCACGCCCGCTTCGCGGCGCTGCTGGCCGAGGCGGCCGACCCGGAGATGATCGAGGGGCGTCTGGCCGAGGTCGAGCGGCGGAACCTCAGACTCTATGGCTACGGGGTGAAGGGCTTCACCCTGTCGATGATCGAGACGGCCATGGAGCTGACCGACGGCCGGGTCGATCCCGCCGTGATCCGCGAGATCCTCGCCGCCGGCCGCGAGATGCTGGCCCATCCGGTGGAGCCGCTGTCGGGGGTGGAGGCGACCCTCGCTACCCTGTCGGAGCGGTACCGGCTGGTGCTGATCACCAAGGGCGACCTGCTGGACCAGGAGCGCAAGCTGGCCGCCTCGGGCCTCGGCGACCTGTTCGCGGCGGTGGAGATCGTCTCGGAGAAGACGGCGGAGACCTACACCCGGGTGTTTGCGCGTCATGGCAGCGGCGCCGAAGAGGCGGCGATGATCGGCAACTCCATGCGCTCCGACGTGTTGCCGGCGCTGGAGGCGGGCGCCTGGGCCGCGCATGTGCCCTATGTGGTCACCTGGGCGCACGAGCTGGCGGACGCGCCCGAGGGTAATCCCCGCTACGCGGCGCTCGAGACCCTGGCCGACGCGCCCGGCTGGCTCGAGGCTGCGACTGCGACATAAGGCCGCTTTCCGGGCGGAATCGTGGCGAAACCGTGTCTTATGCGCCGCACACGGCGACCTAGTTGCACTGCAACATGACGCGCCGGCTTGTCAGGTTTCGACGTTCCCCGGACGGTGGGCCCCTTCACTGAACCGGCTTTCGGGGGTCCATGATGCCGCTTTCGATCTCGTCCACGCGCGCTCGGCGCAAGAATCTTCTGACGGGAGCCGCCATCGCGACCGTCGCCAGCTTCGCCGCCGGCGCCGCGCTGGCCCAGGAGGCGACCGAGGTCGAGGAGATCGTCATCACCGGGTCGCGGATCGCCATCCGCGCCGAGAACGCCCCCCAGCCCGTGCAGCTTGTGACGCCCGAGCAGATCACCCGCCAGGGGGTCACCGCCATCGCGGACATCCTGGACGTGCTTCCGGCCCTGCAGGCTGGCGAAAGCGCCGCCCAAGCCAACGGCGGCGCCGCTACGCTGAACCTCCGCGGCATGGGCGACAACCGGACTCTCGTCCTGGTCAACGGCCGTCGTCACGTCGCGGGCCTGCAAGGCAGCGCGGCGGTAGACGTCTCGACCATCCCGTCCGGTCTGGTGGAACGGGTGGACGTCCTGACCGGCGGCGCCTCGGCCGTGTACGGCTCCGACGCGGTCACCGGCGTGGTCAACTTTGTGCTCAAGGATGACTTTGAAGGCACCGAGTTCGACATCCAGGCCGGCATGTCCGGCGAAGGCGACCGCGGCGAGCTCTTCGCGTCCTTCCTGCACGGCCGCAATTTCCACGGTGGCCGCGGGAATGTCACCTTCGCCGTGCAGGGCAGCCACGCCGAAGAGCTGTTCTACGGCGACCGCGACTGGTCGCGCGACAACCAGGTCGCCAACGACTATCCGAACCCGGCGCGCGTCTTCCAGGTGGGCGACCCGGTGCCGACTGGGCTGAGCGCCAACACCGTGATCGGCCGCACCATCCTGCTGGCCAATGGCAGCCCGCGCTACGCCAACACTGACCCGGCCCTGATCGCCCGGGCCCAGGCGGCGGCCCCGCGCACCTACTACAACGACCCGCGCTTCTCGATCTCCTCGATCGGCGGCCTCATCGGCTATGATCCTTACGGCTTCGGTTTCGCCGGCGGGCCCGGTGACTTCGCCACGAGGCCCGACCTCGACGGCAACGGGACGTTTGACTGCCTGCAAAGCCTCGGCGGCCGCGGCAGCGGCGGCGGCTTCCCGGTCGGCTGCTGGGTCACCGACCCGGTCACCGGTCAGGTCCGTCCCTATCGCGACGGCCTGATCGCAGGCTTCACCAATCACTCCGGCGGCGACGGCGCGCCCGAGACCTTCAACAACCAGTCGCTCATGCCGCGCGAAAGCTCGGTCAACCTGAACATCAATCTGAACTACGAAGTGTCGCCGCGCTTCCGGCCCTATGTCGAGTTCAAGTACGCCTACAACGAGGGGGTCACCTTCAACCCCTACAACACCTTCGACGACTCGATCCCGATCGCGCTGGACAACCCGTTCATCCCGACGGCGATCCGCAACATCGTCAACGCCGAGATCGCGGCCGGCAACGGCGACGCCAATTCGCTTATCACCCTGGCGCGCGACAACATCGACCTGTTCGATCCGCGCGGGACCTCGGAGCGACACAGCAAGCGCATCGTCATCGGCTTCGACGGCGAACTGGACAACGGCTGGACCTATGACGTCGCGTTGAACTACGGTCAGACCGACAGCGAGGGCCGCAGCTTCGCGCGCCTTGAGGACCGCTACTTTGCGGCCATCGACGCCGTCACGGACCCCGCGACCGGCCAGGCTGTCTGCCGCTCGACCCTCGATCCGACGGCCTTCCCCCGCTACTCCTACCTGACCGATACGGCCAACTTCGGTCCCGGCGCGACCATCCAGCAGTTCGGCGGCTTCACCACCTTCACCCCCGGGGCCAACTCGCCCTGCCGTCCGCTGAACCTGTTCGGCGTCGGCGCGGCCAGCCCGGAAGCCCTTGAGTTCCTGCGCTACGAGACGGTCAGCAAGTCGAAGATCGACCAGACGGTCCTGTCAGCCTACCTCGTCGGCGACACCGAGGCGTGGTTCAGCCTGCCCGGCGGACCGATCGGCTTCGTCATCGGCGGCGAGTATCGGGACGAAGGCAGCGAATTCACGCCCGACCCCTTCAGCGCTGCGGGCTACACCTTCCAGTACCAGTCCACCGCGGCGGTGTCGGGCGGCTATGACGTCAAGGAAGCCTTCGCCGAACTCGATCTGCCGATCCTGTCAGGCGCGCCGTTTGCGGAGCTGCTCACCCTCAAGCTGGCGGGTCGCATCGGCGACTATTCCACCGTCGGCGAGACCTCGACCTGGAACGCCTCGCTGATCTGGTCGCCGATCCGCGACATCCGGGTGCGGGGCGGGTACTCGGTCGCCATCCGTGCGCCCAACATCGCCGAGCTGTTCTCACCGCTCAGCTCCGCCACCTTCCGCCCGGTCGACCCGTGCGATGTCGCCAACATCGGCCTCGGCAACAGCCCGGCCAACCGCGAGGCCAACTGCCGCGCGGACCTCGGCATCGCGCCGGGCGCGCCCTACACCTTCGTCGATCCGTTGACAGCGCGCTTCACCGGCCAGACCGGCGGCAACCCGAACCTCGGCGAGGAATCGGCCACCACCTACACCTACGGGCTCGTGCTGACGCCGCGGTTCCTCGAGGGCTTCTCGGCCACGGTGGACTACTGGAACATCGAGATCGAGGACGCGATCGCGGCCGTGGCGGCGCAGGACATCGTCAACAGCTGCTACGACGCGCCGGACCTCAACAACCAGTACTGCGCCCTGTTCACCCGGAACCGCACGGTCACCTCACCGACCTACCTCGGGTTCAACTACCTGCTGCAGACCCAGCTGAACTTTGCGCGGCTGGAAGCCTCCGGCGTCGATTTCAACATGAGCTACGGCTTCGACCTCGAGCAGCTGGGTCAGCCGACCTGGGGCAGTGTCCGGGCCTCGCTGGGCGGCAGCTGGTGGGAAGAACGCAACAACTTCCCGTTCGTGGCGGACCCGACCCTGGCCAATCCGGTCAAGAAGGAGCTGAGCTATCCGGAGTGGGCGCTGAACGCGACGCTGGCGTGGAACGTCGGGGACTTCACCGTCTCGTGGTTCACCAACTATCAGAGCGAGCAGACCCTGAACTCGACCCCGATCGAGGACGTGGCCAACTTCGATCCGCAGTTCACCGACGACTTCTTCAGCCACAACGCCTCGGTGGAGTGGCGGGTGCGCGACAACCTCGTCGCCACGGCCGGGGTCCGCAACCTGACCGACGAGCAGCCGTATCTCGGCTCGGTGGCGACCCCGGTGTCACCGGTCGGCCGCAGCTTCTTCGTGCGCCTGCTGGCCACCTACTGAGCCGACGGACACACGGCTGGAGACGGAAGGGGCGGCCTGCGGGCCGCCCCTTTTCGTTGGGGCGTCAGGCGTAGCCGAGCAGCGCCCGAAGTCCCGGCGCATGGACGTCGACGAGCCGCTTCTGCGTCTCCGGCAGGGCGTCCGGGAAGACGAGACCCTCCGGCAGCTTGAGATTCTCCCGCGCCGTGCGGCTGCGGCGGCGATCCGCCCCGACCTGCACCCGTTCGCGCCAGTCGTCCGGCCGGTCGATGCCCGCCGCCTCGAACAGGCCGGCGAAGAAGGCCTCGCCCTGCGGGCCATCCACATCACGCACGGCCGCCACAACGTCCTCGTAGCGCACCAGATGGACGCCGGCGCCCAGCCAGGCGACGGCGTTGTGGGTGTAGATGTCGATCAGCGCCGGCGACTTCTGGTGGACGCCGAAGATCATCATGTTGAGCAGCGCCTCGGCGGTGAACAGGCCCGGCAGCTTCAGGTGCCTCAGGTTCTCCTGGTCGAACTCCTCCGAGACGTAGAAGCGGGCCCGCGCCAGCACCCAGTCGTAGGGGTCGCGCACCAGCAGCAGGTGCCGGGCATGGCGCACATTGGCCCAGGACTGGTCACTGAACAGCAGATGCGCCGCCGCCAGCCGCGGATTGTTCGGATCGAAGGCGTCCAGATGCTGGTGCATGTTGGGGATCTGGACGAAGTCGCGGGCGTGGTGCTGCTCCACCGGCACGAACATCCGCAGGATGTTGCGCAGCAGGTGGGTGCCGCCCTTGGGCACGCTGTTGACCAGCACGGGCTGGCGCAGCGGCGCCTGGGCGAAGCGGGCGACCTCGGCGTCCAGGGTGTCGGTCAGGCCGCGGATGATGGCCATGTCGGGAGGCTCCGGCAGGAAACAGGGACCGTCGGTCCTGCACGTGCAAAGGGCGGCGGATCGCTCCGCCGCCCTCGCAGGATCAGGACCGTCGGACGGTCTTAGAACGACTTCGACAGCCGCAGGAAGGCGCGACGGCCGTAGTAGCCCTCGGTGTACTGCGACGCGAGGATCGAGTTGCCCTGGCTGCCCACGCGGGTGCCGATGGCCGTCGACGAGGCCGCCGGCGGCAGTTCGTCGAACAGGTTGGCGATCCCGCCCGAGATGGCCCAGCCCTCGCCCTCATAGGCCAGCGAGGCGCTGTGGAAGCCGGTAAACTCGGCCGAGGCCTTCAGCTCCACACGACGCCCGTCGACGGTGGTGAACATCGACTCGCCGTTGGCGATGCGGAACGGGGCGTTGTCCTGCTTGCCGATCCAGTCGAAGCCCCAGAAGGCGGTCCACGGACCGCGCGTCAGGCTCAGGTTGATGTTGCCGACCAGCTCCGGGTTGCCGATCCGGCCGAGGAAGTCGGTGCCGAAGCTGGCGAACGTCGCCTCGTTCGACTCCAGCGTCCAGGTCGTCTGGCTGTCCAGGTTGACGGTGCCGAACGAGAAGTCGTGGAACCACCGGGCCGTGAAGTCGAGGCCGCGGTTGTTCTGCTCGGCGATGTTCAGGTAGCTGGCGCGCACCTGGCTGATGCTGCCATCGAGGGTCGGATCCCGATCGAACTGGTTGCAGATCGGATCGGTCGGGAAGGTCTCCGACAGATAGCAGGCCTGCAGGATCCCCGCGGCGCTAAGCACGCCCACCTGATCCTCAATGCGGATCTCGAAGTAGTCGACCGCGAGGCTCAGGTTGGTGTCG
This sequence comes from Brevundimonas sp., assembly GCF_035998205.1. Taxonomy (GTDB): domain Bacteria; phylum Pseudomonadota; class Alphaproteobacteria; order Caulobacterales; family Caulobacteraceae; genus Brevundimonas. Next base: position 285,178 of record NZ_DASYHT010000002.1, on the reverse strand, counting down.
GTCGGGGTCAGCACCACGCCGATGACCGTCGCCTGCGAGGTCTCGGGCTCCAGCACGCCCAGACCGCCGCCGGTCACCACCTCGGTCGACGAAACGCCGCCGGTGAAGTCGCCGGCCACGCCGCCGCCCGGCCCGGTCGGGCTGGTGCAGTTGCGGTACAGGGTCGAGCTGGCGTCGAGCGCGCCGTCCGCGACACGCTGGTCGAGGTTCAGGCAGGGATCGATGTTGCGCTGGCCGATGAAGCTGGTCTGGTCAGCGAGGTACAGCTCGAACAGGGCCGGGGCGCGGAACGAGGTGCCGTGGGTGGCGCGGATGCGGACCGAGTCATTGACCGCCCAGTTCAGGCCGACCTTGTAGGTCGAGGCGTCGCCCGAGGTCTTGGTGTCGGTGTAGCGGCCCGACAGGGACAGATCGAGCGCCTGGACGAACGGCGCGTCGCGCAGCAGCGGGACGGCCAGCTCCAGATAGGCCTCGTTGGTGTCTTCAGAGCCCTCGGTGATGCCGGCGCCCGACAGGCCCCAGCTGTTGCCGGCCAGGGTGACTTCGCCCGGGACGTCCCGGATCTCGTCACGACGCAGGTGGAAGCCGGCGGCGACGCCCAGCGGACCGGCGGGCAGCTCGAACAGGTTGCCGGCGATCGAGCCCTCGACATAGGTCTGTTCGTACAGGGTGTTGCCGGTCTCGGTGTCGAACAGGAAGGCCCGCTCTTCCGGCGTCAGGTTGCCGGCGAGGAACTGCGGGTCGGTGAAGTCGACGTCGATGCAGGGACGGCCGCTGATCGGCAGGTTGGTGCCGACGCACGACGCGGTCTTGAAGCTGGTCGAGTCGACCGCATCCTTCAGGATGATGTCCGAGGTGTAGTCCCCGTCCGACCGGCTGTACTGGGCGAAGATATCCCAGCTCCAGCCGCCGAGGTTGCCGCGCAGGCCGCCGACGATGCGGCCGTAATCGACGATCTGCTCCTGGTCGAAGTGATCGGTGATCGGGGTGGCGCTCAGCAGGTTCAGGCCGGTGAAGCCGGTGACCGGGTCACCGCCCGCGCCCGGGCCGTAGTAGAAGTCGAGGAAGTCCGCCGTGTAGGTGTAGTTCCAGAACTGGCGGTAGCTGTCGGTGCGCGACTCACGACGGTTCAGCAGGAACTCGCCATAGGCCTCGATGCCGTTGCCGATCTCGTAGGCCCCGTCGACGAACAGGGTGTAACGCTCGATTTCCGGAATGACCGACTCTTCGAGCGCGAACGGGCTCAGGTTGTTGGTCACGGCCCGCGACGGGGTGTCGTAGCTGACCAGATAGAAGCCCGCCGGCGCGTCCGGGTAGGCCGCCGAAACGGCCGGGTCGGCCGGGCGGGTCGGGATGTACTGGCCGAGGTCGCCGTCATAGTCGAACTGGAAGCGGCCGGCGCGACCCGAGAAGTCCGGGCCGTAGACGAAGATCTGGCCCCAGGCCAGGTCGGTGCACTGCGGCTGGCCAGTGCGCGGGTCGATGCGGTCGGCGCGCGTGCGGGTGCCCGGCTCGAAGACGAACTGGTTGCGGCAGTTCAGGTAGTCGCGATCGCCGGCGCGCAGGGTTTCCTGAAGATAGTAGTCGCCCGAGACATTGATGTAGCCCCGGTCGAAGGTGCGGCCGAAGGTGCCGTTGATGTTGTACTGCTCGCCGCCGCCCTCGACGGGCACCGAGGCGAACACCGACATCTCGCCGCCGTCGCGGCCACGCTCGGTGATCAGGTTGACGACGCCGGCCACGGCGTCCGAACCGTAGATCGACGAGGCGCCGTCCTTCAGCACATCGATGCGATTGATCGACGACTGCGGCACGACGTTCAGGTCAAAGGCCGAAACCCCGCCGCGGGTGCCGGCCGGACCGGCGCGGCGGCTGTTCAGCAGCACGAGGGTGCGGTTGGCGCCGAGGCCGCGCAGCGAGATGGTCGAGGAGCCCGGGCCGCCGTCGGTGACGAAGGCGCTCGAGATGGCGGCGTTCACCTGCGGCGAGCCGGCGGCGAGCGTCGAGCTCTGCAGCAGCTGGGCCGTGTCGCTCAGGCCGCGCTGTTCGGCGCGCTCGGCGGTCAGGACCTGGATCGGGTCAGAGCTGGTGAACTCGTTGCGCGGGATACGCGACCCGGTGATCACGATTTCCTCGACCTCGGTCGCTTCAGGGGCCTGGGCGGCGTCCTGGGCGAAGGCAAGGCCCGGGGCCCAGAGCGCCAGACCGGCGACGCCGGTCAGGACGGTGTGATTAAGCAGCTTGCGGGAGAGAGACGAGGTCAACGCTGTGACTCCAAATTCAAAACTGAAAGGCCGCGCATCGGCGGATGCGCGGCGTCGTTTGACGTCGGGGCGTCGCACCTTTGACGCCGGGCCGTCACAATAGGGCGGATAAAGGCGCAAATGGGGCTCCCCCGGAACGATCCCACCAACGCTTGTCGCGGCGTCCGGTTCCCTCTAAACGGGCCGCTTAGCCGACAAACCCATCCGCCCCCGGAGCGCGCCTCCCCCTCGACGCGCGACGGGGCCGCGCGCGCGAGAAAGATCAGGACCCATGCCCAGGCGGACAGACATTTCCTCCATCCTGATCATCGGCGCCGGTCCGATCGTCATCGGCCAGGCGTGCGAGTTCGACTATTCGGGGGTGCAGGCCTGCAAGGCGCTGAAGGCCGAGGGCTACCGGGTGATCCTGGTCAACTCGAACCCGGCGACGATCATGACCGACCCGGAGATCGCCGACGCGACCTACATCGAGCCGATCACCCCGGAGATCGTCGAGAAGATCATCGCGAAGGAAAAGCCGGACGCCCTGCTGCCGACCATGGGCGGCCAGACGGCGCTGAACACCGCCCTGGCGCTGGAGGCTTCCGGGGCCCTCGCGCGCCACGGGGTCGAGATGATCGGGGCCAAGGCCGAGGTCATCGACAAGGCCGAGGACCGCCAGAAGTTCCGCGACGCCATGGACCGGCTCGGGCTGGAGAGCCCGCGCTCGCGCGCCTGTCATACCCTCGACGAGGGCATGGAGGCGCTGGAGTTCGTCGGCCTGCCGGCGATCATCCGCCCGTCCTTCACCCTCGCCGGCACCGGCGGCGGCATCGCCTACAATGTCGAGGAGTTCCGCGAGATCGTCGAGCGCGGCCTCGACCTGTCGCCGACCACCGAAGTGCTGGTCGAGGAGAGCGTCCTCGGCTGGAAGGAATACGAGATGGAGGTGGTCCGCGACCGGGCGGACAACTGCATCATCGTCTGCTCCATCGAAAACGTGGACCCGATGGGGGTGCACACCGGCGACTCCATCACCGTCGCCCCGGCCCTGACCCTGACCGACAAGGAATACCAGCGCATGCGGTCCGGCTCGATCGCCGTGCTGCGCGAGATCGGGGTCGAGACCGGCGGCTCGAACGTGCAGTGGGCGATCAATCCGAAGGACGGCCGCATGGTCGTCATCGAGATGAACCCGCGCGTGTCGCGCTCCTCCGCCCTGGCGTCGAAGGCCACCGGCTTCCCCATCGCCAAGGTCGCCGCCCGTCTGGCGGTCGGCTACACTCTCGACGAGCTGCAGAACGACATCACCCAGGTGACGCCGGCCAGCTTCGAGCCGTCGATCGACTATGTCGTCACCAAGATTCCCCGCTTCGCCTTCGAGAAGTACCCGGGCTCCGAGCCCTATCTGACCACCTCGATGAAGTCGGTCGGCGAGGTCATGGCCATCGGCCGGACCTTCCAGGAGTCGATGCAGAAGGCCCTGCGCGGGCTGGAGACCGGCCTGACCGGCTTCGACGAGATCGAGATCGACGGCGTGGCCGGGGCCGGGGACGACGCCTCCGCCCGCGCGGCGGTGATCCGGGCGCTGGGTCAGCCGACCCCGGACCGTATCCGCGTCATCGCCCAGGCCTTCCGCCACGGCCTGACCGTCGAGGAGGTCGAGGCGGCCTGCGCCTACGAGCCCTGGTTCCTGCGCCAGATCGCCGACCTCGTGCGGGAAGAAGGCCACCTGCGGGTCAAGGGCCTGCCGGAGACCCCAGCGGACCTCCGCCGCCTGAAGGCCAAGGGCTTCTCCGACGCCCGCATCGCGAAGCTGACCGGCGGCAGTGAAGCCGATGTGCGCAGCGCCCGTCGGGCGCTGGGCGTCCGGCCGGTGTTCAAGCGCATCGACACCTGCGCCGCCGAGTTCGCCTCGGCCACGGCCTACATGTACTCGACCTACGAGACCGGGGCGCTGGGTCAGGCGCCGGCCTGCGAGGCCGAGCCCTCGACCCGCCGCAAGGCCATCATCCTCGGGGGCGGCCCCAACCGCATCGGCCAGGGCATCGAGTTCGACTACTGCTGCTGCCACGCGGCCTTCGCCTTCGCCGACATCGGCGTCGAGTCGATCATGGTCAACTGCAACCCCGAGACCGTCTCGACCGACTACGACACCTCCGACCGGCTCTATTTCGAGCCGCTGACGGCCGAGGACGTGCTGGAGCTGATCGACGTCGAGCGTTCCACCGGCCACCTGATCGGCGTGGTGGTGCAGTTCGGCGGCCAGACGCCGCTCAAGCTGGCCCATGCGCTGGAGGCCGATGGCGTGCCGATCCTTGGCACCAGCGTCGACTCCATCGACCTCGCCGAGGACCGCGAGCGCTTCCAGCAGATGCTGCAGGCCATCGGCCTGAAGCAGCCGCCGAACGCTCTCGCCCGCTCGGCCGAGGAGGCCGCGGAGAAAGCCGAACAGGTCGGCTATCCGGTCGTGCTGCGCCCCTCCTATGTGCTGGGCGGCCGCGGCATGATGATCGTCCACGACCGCGAGCAGCTGGACCGCTACGTGCACGAGGCCATGCAGGTCTCGGGCGACGACCCGGTGCTGATCGACCACTATCTGAACCGCGCCACCGAGGTCGATGTCGACGCCCTGTGCGACGACGACACGGTGTTCGTGGCCGGCGTGCTGGAGCACATCGAGGAGGCCGGGGTGCACTCCGGCGACAGCGCCTGCTCCATGCCGCCGCACTCGCTGCGCCCGGAGATCGTCGCCGAGCTGAAGCGCCAGACCGAGGCCATGGCCCGCGCCCTGAAGGTGCGCGGCCTGATGAACGTGCAGTTCGCCATCGAGGAGCCGCACTCGGACGCGCCGCGCATCTTCGTGCTGGAGGTCAATCCGCGCGCCAGCCGCACGGTGCCGTTCGTGGCCAAGACCATGGGCGCGCCGGTCGCCGCCATCGCCGCCAAGGTCATGGCCGGCGAACCGCTGGCCGGCTTCGGCCTGACCGACCGGATCCTCGACCATATCGCCGTCAAGGAAGCGGTCTTCCCCTTCGCCCGCTTCGCCAATGTCGACACGGTGCTGGGCCCGGAGATGCGCTCGACCGGCGAGGTCATGGGGCTCGACTTCCGCCGCGACGGCGAGGCCGACCTGGCCCCGGCCTTCGCCCGCGCCTTCGCCAAAAGCCAGATCGGCGGCGGCACCAGGCTGCCGACCTCGGGCTGCGCCTTCATCTCGGTCAAGGACGACGACAAGCCGTTCATCCTCGACGCCGCCCGCACCCTGCTGGCCCAGGGCTTCAGCCTGATCGCCACCGCCGGCACCCATGCCTGGCTGACGGCCCAGGGGCTCGAGGTCGGCCTGGTGAAGAAGGTGCTGGAGGGTCGCCCGCACATCGTCGACGCCATGAAGAACGGCGAGGTGCAGCTGGTCTTCAACACCACGGAGGGCAAGCAGTCCCTGTCGGACAGCTTCTCCATCCGGCGCTCGGCCCTGATGATGAAGATCCCCTACTACACCACCGCCTCGGGGGCCGACGCCGCCGCCCGCGCCATCGCCGCCATCAAGGCCGGCGAGCTGGATGTGAAGCCGGTGCAGGCCTACGCCTGAGCCGGCCTCGCCGCCCCGAGCAACCGCCTCAGGAACTCGACATCCGACCAGGCGGGGCTGCGGCCGCGCAGGGCGTCCAGCACGCCCGCGCTCTGGCGAACGACCACCAGCTCGCGCTCGGGGATCAGATAGAGCCGCTGGTGGCCGGCCCCCGCGGCCATGCGCACCTCCAGACCGGCGAGCCGGGCGAAGGCGTCCGCGTCGATGCCGGACCGGGGCCCCGGGGGGACCAGGCCCGGCCGCGGCAGCCACCAGGTCAGGCCATAGCCGGGATTGGCCGGGGACGGCGCGAAACAGGCCGCGAGCGCCGCCGGGTCGACGAGGCCGCGCCCGCCGTCCTGCACCATCTGGCCGAAGCGGGCCCAGGCGGTGGCGGTCAGCTGCGCCCCCGAGGGCAGGTTCGGCTGTCCCGCCTGACGGCGCCAGCCGCCCACCTCGACCCCGGCGGGGTCCAGCAGGCGGCGCTGCAGGAAGGCGAGCACATCGTCCGGCTGCCCGGCGGCGACGAGCTTGCGCCGCACGATCTCGCCGAACGCCTGGAAGGGCGTCGGGCCATAGCGGAAGACGCCGGGCGCCTCGGCCGGAAAGGCGATCGCCGCGGCATAGGTCGGCGGCCGGCCGATCGGGCCGCCCGCCACCCCCGACGCCAGCTGCAGCAGGGTGCGGATCGTCGCCTGCGCCTTGACCGGATCGTCACGCCATTCGGTCAGGGTGTCGGCGCAGCGCGCGTCGAGCGTCAGCCAGCCGTCCTGCACCAGCGCCGCCGCCAGCACGCCGCAGAAGCTCTTGGTCCCGCTGGCCAGCTCAAGGGGGCGCTCGGCGCCGTCCCGATGGGCGCGGAACACCTCGCGCCCGCGCTCCAGAACCAGCAGGGACACGCCCCCCGCGGCGGCCGAGTAGTCCGCGGCCGCGGCGAACCGGTCCTGCGCCCGGGAACGGGCCGGGGCGACGACCCCGGCGGCGGCAAGGCCGGTCATCAGACGGCGACGGGTCAGCAGGATCATGGCAGCGACCTCCTCCTGCCCTTGAACGCCGCGCAGAGCGCTATCCGGGGACTCAGATCCCCGCGCCGGCTTCCTTTTCGGCCTCGTGGTCGCCGCCCTCGACGATGCGGGCGGCGGCGAGGTCGGCGGTGACATTGCCGATGGTGCGGAAGATGTCCGGGATCACCTCGACCGCCAGCAGCAGCGGCAGCAGCTCGACCGGCACGCCCATGGCGATGCAGATCGGGGCGATGGAGGCGAAGAAGCTGACCTGGCCCGGCAGGCCGACCGAGGCCACACTCACGGCAAAGGCGACGATGCCGCCGATCAGGATCTGCTCCAGCCCGATCGGGATGCCGAACAGCTGGGCGCAGTAGAGCACCACCGCCAGGTTGGCGACCGGGCTGGTGATGCGGAACACGGCCACGGCCAGCGGCAGCACAAGGCCGGCGGTCGCCGAGGAGACCCCGAGATGCCCACGGGCGCGGTCGACCATGGCCGGCAGGCTGGCCAGAGAGCTCTGGGTCGAGAAGGCCACGGCCTGGACCGGCGCGGCGGCGACCGCGAAGCGGGCCAGGGACACCCGGCCGAAGGTGATGGCGACGGCATAGACCAGCAGGATCAGGCCCAGCTGGCACAGCACCACGATCGAGATGTAGTGGCCCAGCGTGCCGGCGGCGCTCAGGCCCGTGCGCAGCCCGACCCCGAATGACAGGGCGAAGACGCCAAGCGGAGCGGCCAGCAGCACCCAGTGGACGATGACGATCATCGTCTCCGACACCGCCTCGAAGAAGGTGGTCATCGGCTGGCGCAGCCGGTTGGGCAGGCGGGTGGAGGCGAAGCCGAAGGCGATGGCGAAGACGACGACGCCCAGGATGGCGTCCTCGGCCGCGGCCCGGATCGGGTTGGAGGGCGCCAGCGTCTGCAGGAAGGCGGTCAGGCCGTCGCCCTCGACGCTGCGCAGCACCTCCCCGGCGCGACCGGCGGTGGCGGCGGCCAGCGCCTGTCCGCCCTCCGGGTCGATCGGCCAGACGCTGAGCCAGCCGAGCGCGGCGGCGAAGGCGTAGAGGATGGCCCCGACCAGCAGCAGGAAGAACACCGTCAGGGCCTTCATCGCCATCCGGCCCGAGGCGGCCGCATCGGCGATCGAGGCGATGCCGACGACCAGCAGGGAGAAGACCAGCGGCACGATGGTCATGCGCAGGGCGTTGAGCCAGAGACTGCCGAGGGCCTCGATGGCCCGCGCCGTCCCGGCCCCGCCCGGCAGGCCGTTGACCTGGGCCGCCGCCCCGGCCCCGAGGCCGAGCGCCAGCGCCAGAAGGACGAGGAAACTCAGGGAGGTGAACAGCCCGCGACGGCGGGGAGAGGTGCTCTGCATGGGGCTCCGCTTAGCATGCCGGGCGACCCGCGCCGCCACGCCGAAAAACTGAAATGGGCTTTACGAACGCTGCGCCGACCGTGACCATAGGCCGGACAGCGGAGGCTTGCCCATGATCATCGTCCATCACCTCGCCGACAGCCGGTCGCAGCGGGTGATCTGGCTGCTGGAAGAGCTTGGGCTACCCTACGAGGTGAAGCGCTACGAGCGCGACCCGGCGACGCGGCTGGCCCCGGCCGAGCTGAAGGCCATCCACCCCCTCGGCAAGTCGCCGGTGCTGGAGGATGGCGCAGTCAAGGTCGCCGAGACCGGAGCCATCGTCGAGTATCTGCTCGACACCCATGGCTATGGCCGTCTGCGGCCAGCGCAGGGCACGGAGGCGCGTCGCCGCTTCACCTACTGGCTGCACTACGCCGAGGGCTCGGCCATGACCCCGCTGCTGCTGGCCCTGGTGTTCAGCATGCTGCCGACCCGCGCCCCGGGGCTGCTGCGGCCGCTGGTGCGCCAGATCTCGGCCAAGGCCATGGCCGGCTTCATCACGCCGCAGCTGAAGCTGCACAGCGCCTACTGGAACGACGAGCTGGCGGCGACCGAATGGTTCGCCGGCGACCAGTTCACCGCCGCCGACATCATGATGAGCTTCCCGCTGGAGGCGGCGGCGACGCGGACCATCGACGTCAACGCCCTGCCCCATGTGAAGGCCTTCCTCGAGCGCATCCACGCCCGCCCCGCCTACCAGCGCGCCCTCGAGGCCGGCGGCGAATACGCCTACGCGTGAGGGCGCGGGTCAGCGGTTTCTTCACGGAGAGCACAAAGGCGAAAGCCACAAAGGGCACAGAGGCGTTGCGCGCTTCGCGCCGCAGGCGCCTTGACGTCACCCGGCCATAGGACAGGCGCTCCGCGCCAACTTCACTGCGACCTTTGTGTCCTTCGTGCCTCCCCGTGCTCTCCGTGATGAACCTGCAAGGCCCCCCCGCCTCAGCTGGCCAGGGTCTCCTGGAAGCGGACCGGGCGGCCGGCGGCGGGGCCGATCAGTTCGTCGTCGCGCATGACGGTGCGGCCGCGCACGATGGTCATGACCGGCCAGCCGGTCACCTCCATGCCGTCGAACGGGGTCCAGCCGCAGCGCGTGGCCATGTCGGCGTGGCGCAGGGTGCGGCGAGCCTTCAGGTCGACGATGGTCAGGTCGGCGTCATAGCCCTCGGCCATGCGGCCCTTGCCGGCGATGCCGAACACCCGCTGCGCCCCGTGGCTGGTCAGGTCGACGAAACGCTCCAGCGTCATCCGCCCCTCGGCGACGTGGTTGAGCATGACCGGCACCAGGGTCTGCACCCCCGGCATGCCCGACGGCGAGGCCGGATAGGGCCGCGCCTTCTCCTCCAGCGTATGCGGGGCATGGTCCGAGCCCAGCACGTCGGCCACCCCGTGGGTGATGGCGCGCCACAGGCCGGCGACGTGGCCGGCGTCGCGGATCGGGGGGTTCATCTGCGCCAGCCCCTTGAGCCGCTCGTAGGCCTCGGGCGCCACCAGCGTCAGATGCTGCGGCGTCACCTCGACCGTGGCCACATCCTTGTTGTGCGACAGGAACTCGATTTCCTCGGCCGTGGTCACGTGCAGCACGTGGATGCGGGCGCCGGTCTCGCGCGCCAGCCGCACCAGCCGGTGCGTCGACTGGATGGCGCTCTGGGCGTCGCGCACCTCCGGGTGGCTGGTCCAGTCGCCGGTGCGGGCCAGCGGCCGGCGCTCGGCGAGGCGGTACTCATCCTCGGAGTGGAAGGTGGCGCGGCGCTTCACATGACGCAGCACCTCGCGCACGCCGTCGTCGTCGGCCACCAGCAGGGTGCCGGTCGAGGCGCCCATGAACACCTTGACGCCGCAGCAGCCCGGCAGGCGCTCCAGCTCGCCCAGCAGGCGCGCGTTCTCGTGGGTGCCGCCGACGTAGAAGGCGTGGTCGGTCCACATGCGGTCGCGGGCGCGGGCCAGCTTGTCCGCGAGCGCCTCCGGGTCGGTCGTGGCCGGCTCGGTGTTGGGCATCTCGAACACGGCCGTGACGCCCCCCAGCGCCGCGGCGCGGCTGCCGGTCTCGAGGTCTTCCTTCCACTCCAGCCCGGGTTCGCGGAAGTGCACCTGGGTGTCGATCACGCCCGGCAGGACGGTCAGGCCCGTGGCGTCGATCACCTCGCCGGCCGAGGCCTGGCCCAGGTCTCCGACCTTGACCACGCGACCGTCGATGACGCCCACATCGGCGAGCCCGCGCCCGGCGTGGTTCACCACCTCACCGCCGCGGACGATGAGGTCGAAGGTCGTGGTCATTTGCGGCTCCGGACGAGAAGGTTTCGAGCGACCTGCAGCACCCTCTCGGCCGGCAGGTCCATCATGTGCTGAATGGCCTGATTGAGGCCCGGGTCAAGAGCCCGGAACTCGTCGAGGCTGCGCGGTCCGCGCACCGCCTCGCCGCCCCACGGCCCGGTGCGGGTCTCGTCGGAGGGGCCATAGACCGCGACGGCGGGCGTCCCGGCCGCGACCGCCAGCTGGGTCCAGATCGAGTCCGCGCCGATATAGAGCGTCGCGCGCGACAGGGCGGCGGCCGTTTCGAGCCGGGTCAGCTTGCCCTGGGCCTCGATGGTGCGGTCGCGCGAGGTGGCCAGCCGGATGCTGTGGGCCGCATCCCGGTCCACCTCCTCGCCGACGATCAGCAGCCGGCCGCCGGCCAGCGGACCGTCGTCGGCCAGAAGCGCCGCGGCCACCTTGGCGAAGCGCTCGGCCGGCCAGCGCCGCCCGATCCACTCCACGCCCGGCCCGATGGCGAGGATGGGGCGATGGTCCGGCCGCACCAGGGCGTCGGCGGCCGCGAGGGTCGCCTCGCCGAAGAACAGGCGGGGGGCGGGCGGCGTCTCCAGCTGGAGCACCCGGGCCGCCGAGACCACCGCATGCAGGGGCTCCGGATCCGGCGTGCGCACCGCGCGCTTGCGCCGACGCAGCTTGTCCGACACCGGCCCGCCGCGCAGGTCGACGATCAGCCCCCAGCGCGTGCCACGCACCTGGTTCCACAACTTCAGCCAGTCGAACGCCTTCTCTCCGTCCAGGACGATCAGGCGATCGAGCCGCGGCGTATCGGCGAACAGCGGGGCGCTGGCGGCGGAGCCGACGACGGTGAAGGTCGCCCGCGGCATCTGCTCGACGAGATACCCCAACACGCCCGATGACAGGACCGCCGCCTCCACGTCGGCCTCGGCGATGTACAGGATGGGAAAGGGCCCGCTCATCGGTTCAGCCTTACGCGGATTCTGTCGCCAGAATGAGGCCGCACTGTTAGGGTGGCCAATGCTTCCTCTTGTCCCGGATCGCACCTGCGGCGGCTGCACCGAGTGCTGCCGGGCCATTCCGCTCAGCCTGCCGGAACTGTCGAAGCCGACCGGCAAGCTGTGCGCCTACGCCGTCGAGGACGGCGGCTGCTCCGTCCACGCCATCCGGCCCGAGGCGTGCCGCACCTGGTTCTGCCTGTGGCGCGTCGTCGACCTGCCGGAATCGTGGCGGCCCGACCGCTCCGGCGTGATCCTGCGCCCCGACGGTCTGATCGAGGGCCGCATCACGATCCACGTCGAGCGGCCGAACGAGTTCCTCGGCGGCGACGGCTTCTTCCTGGCGGTGTCGCAGTGGATGGCCGACGGCCTGCACATCGCCGTCAGCGTGCCGGGCCCGGTCGGGACCTTCCCGGCCATCGCCGACGCCACCGCCTATCTGCGCCCGCCAGTCGAGGCCGGCGATCCGGCCGAATTCCTCGCCCGCCTGCTGCGCCTGCTCGACAGCCTGTCCCGCCACGACTTCGAGCCCGACGGGCTGGTCGAGCACTACGCGGTGAAGTGAGCGGCGCTCTCCTCCCCCATAGCGCAGCGTATGGGGGAGGGGGACCGCGCGCAGCGTGGTGGAGGGGGCGACCGCTGGCGCCGCGCCTGAACTCGCCCCCTCCACCGCCTTCGGCGGTCCCCCTCCCCCGGGCCACGGGGAGCGATGCACCGGCTGCGCTCCTGCTCCCTTCCCCCTCGATGGGGGAAGGGCCGGGGATGGGGGTGGGAGCGCCAGGGCTTGAGGACATGGCGCGCGAGGCGGCAGCGCCTCCTGCACCCCTCCGCATCGGTCGCGCCCCCACCCCCACCCCACCCTCCCCCATCGAGGGGGAGGGCTTTGGCGCTCACGGCCGCCCCCTCCCCTTCTGCCGCCCCTGCCCCGCGCCTATCTTGCCATCATGCCCGTCGCCCGCCTGAGCTCTCGCGCCCTCGTCCGCGTGTCCGGACCGGACGCCCGGTCCTTCCTGCACGGCCTGCTGACCCAGGATGTCGAGACCCTCGCGCCGGGCGCCCTGCGCTTCGGGGCCCTGCTGACGCCCCAGGGGCGGATGCTGTTCGACCTGTTCCTGTGGGGCGAGGCGGACGCCGTGATCCTTGACGTCGCCGCCGACCGGCGCGCCGCCCTCATGCAGCGGCTGAGCCTGTACCGCCTGCGGGCGCAGGTGGAGATCGCCGCCGACGACCGCCCGGTGCTGGCGGCCTGGCCCGATGTTCCGGCCGGGTTCGTCGCGGATCCCCGGCTGGCGGCGCTGGGCGGCCGGGCCCTCGGCGAGGTCGCGGCGCCCGACGCGGAAGAGGCCGCGTATCAGGCCCACCGCCTGTCGCTTGGCGTGCCCGACCCGACCCTCGATCTCGACGAGAGCACCTACCCGATCGACGGCGGCCTCGACCGGCTCAACGGCATCGACTTCGCCAAGGGCTGTTTTATCGGCCAGGAGACCACCAGCCGGATGAAGCGCCGCGGCGAGATCAAAAAGCGCATGCTGCCACTCACCTTCGACGGTCCGCCGCCGCCGCCGGGCGCCGAGGTGCTGAACGGCGAGCTGCGCGCCGGCGAGGTGCGCACCGGGCTCGACGGCGCCGCCATCGCCCTGCTGCGACTGGACCGGCTGGTCGGCGAGCTCACCGTCGAGGGCCGGCCCGTCAGGGTGCGGACGCCGGTGTGGCTGGAGGGTTAGCCGCCTAGCTTGGCGACGGATAGCGCACTGATCCTCAAGATCAGAGTGGGCTTATGCCCCCCGGGCCTCCCCGCCAGTAATCGGCGCGCTTGGCTGCTCCGACCCGGTCTTCGGCGGGCGTGCGCAAAATGAGCGCGCCCGGATGAGGATCCCGTGGATCCGCTCGCGTCGGCATCTGCCAGTCCAGCCTGCAAACGCGACAGCTGCGCTTGTCGATGAATACGGAAGACGCGTGGTTGAGAGAGGGTTCGCCCGCCGGTGTCCACTGCTGGACCATCACGGAAGACCCCTGGTCGTAGACCTCGAAGCCGAGATCGCGCTGGGCAGGATACGGCGACCGGGTAGCGATCGCATGTTTCGCTGTTTCGACGTAGTCGCAACGCTCAACAGTCGGCCCGGTGCATCCCGGGGCAGCGACATTGGCAGTCATGAGCAGGCCGAGGCCAGCCAGGATCACCAGCAAACCGAAACCCGGCCACCCCAGACTGGCGATCAGTTTTCCGCTGTTCACGCGTGGTGTCCCGGCGCAGCCCTCTCCAAGGACACAGTACCACCCCAGCGACACCTTTGGGCTACCCTCCCCCCATGACCGACTCACGCTGCGCCTGGTGCGGGACCGATCCGCTGTATGTCGCCTATCACGACACCGAGTGGGGCGTACCCGAGTACGACCCGCGCGCCCTGTGGGAGAAGCTGGTGCTGGACGGGTTCCAGGCTGGTCTGGCGTGGATCACCATCCTGAAGAAGCGGGAGGCGTTCCGGGCCGCCTTCGACGGCTTCGATCCGGACAGGGTCGCCCGCTACGGCGAGGCCGACCGGGCCCGGCTGCTGGGCGATGCGGGAATCGTCCGCTCGGGCGCCAAGATCGACGCCGCGATCCGCGGCGCGCGCATCTGGTGCGACATGCGCGAGCGCGGCGAGGACTTCTCGGCCTTCCTGTGGGACGTCGTCGACGGGCGGCCGGTGCAGACCGGCGCAACGACGATGGCCGAGGTGCCGGCGCAGACGCCGACCTCCGTGGCCATGGCCAAGGCGCTGAAGGCGCGCGGCTTCAGCTTCTGCGGCCCGGTCATCACCTACGCCTTCATGCAGGCCACCGGCATGGTCAACGACCACGTCCACACCTGTTTCCGCCATGCCGAGGTGAAGGCTATGGGCGGGCGATGAGCAAGGCCCGGCCGATTCCGACCCTGACCCTCGAGACGCGGCTCTCCGGGCGCGTCTGCGGGCCGGTGTGCGGTGTCGACGAGGCGGGGCGGGGTCCCTGGGCCGGCCCGGTATCGGCGGCGGCGGTGATCCTGTCGCCGGACCGCCTGCCGGCCGGGATCAACGACTCCAAGGCGCTGACAGCAAGGCGGCGCGACGCCCTCGAGGCGGAGATCAAGGCCTGCGCTGTCGGCTGGGGCGTGGGCTTCGCCTCGGTCGAGGAGATCGAGGCGCTGAACATCCTGCAGGCCACGGGCCTGGCCATGCGCCGGGCGATCTCGGCGCTGGAGGTGGCCCCGGCGGCGGCGCTGGTGGATGGCAACTACCGCTTCGAGCTCCCTTGCGAGGTCGAGACCGCGGTCGGCGGCGACCGCCTCAGCCTGTCGATCGCGGCCGCCTCGATCCTCGCCAAGACGGCGCGGGACCGGCTGATGATGGAGATGGACGCCCTCTATCCGGGCTACGGCTTCGCCGGGCACAAGGGCTACAGCGCCCCGGCGCATCTGGCGGCGCTGAAGGCGCTGGGGCCGTCGCCGATCCACCGTCGAAGCTGGGCGCCGATCCGCGCCTTGCTGGCGCCGGAAACCGTCTAGAGGGCGAGGGCGGAGCCCAGCAGCGCCCCGAGCAGGGCGGCGGCCACGCCACCCCCGCCGACGATCATCCAGCGCGGCGTCGGCGCAGATGGACTCTCCCCGGCGTCATTGGCCGGGGCGCGGGACGTGCGCGGATAGCTGGGCGCGCGCCACGCGACCGGATCGAAAGCATCCGCCGCGCGCCGCAGCCGCAAGCTCGCGCCGGACACGCCGAACGTCTGGTCATGCTGTGGAGGTGAGGCCACGTCGCTTCCGTCCATGCTCGCCGAACGCCCATCAGAGCCGTCTCGTTCCGGGGCGGTCAAGCGCGCGCACGGGGTTCAGGCCGCGCGACGTGACGACAGTGGCTCGCCGACCACGAACAGGCGCTCGACGTTGCGCAGGCGCCCCACCGCGCCGACCTTCACGCCGCGGCGATCGTGGATGCCGATGCGCGCCCCGACATAGCGCGGCCGCTCGACCTCGATCACCTGGACAGGCCCACGCGACTCCAGCATCTGCATCAACGTCGGCAGGTCGACGAAGCCCTCGTCATTGAACGACACAATCAACCGCCGGCACGGCAGGCGGGTGATCACGTCCCGCAGCGCGGGCGCGATGCCGTGCTTGAAATTGAAGGGGCTTTTGCGGGTCCGGCAATCGACGCGCTTGTTGGCGAGGCCATAGGTCTCGGGCCGGTCCCACAGCACGAGGCTCTCCCAGATATGGTAGTTCCCCAGATAGGAATGGTGGTTGTAGGGCGGATCCAGGTAGACGAGGTCGGCCTCGACCTCATGGGCGATGTCCAGCACGTCGGCGCGGGTGGCGCGGCACGGTCCCGAGGCGGAGCGCGGCAGCAGTTCCGGCACGCGAAGCCGGATCGGGTTGAGCGCGCGCGGGGCCCAGCTCTTCATGAAGGCCATCTGCACCCCGGCAGTGGAATCGACCTTGTCCGCCGCCTGGATCAGGCTGGTCAGGGCGATGGCCTCCAGCTCGGGCTCCAGATGCAGGGCGGCGATGTGCTCGCGCACCGCGTCGATGACGGCGCCGTTGTCCGGATGGAAGAAGCGCGCCTGTTCGCAGAAGGTCTCGGTGAACCAGCCCGGGCGCGGCGGCAGCGCCGCCAGCTCCGCGATCAGCCGCGACGCGCGATCGCCCCAGACCTCGAGATCGGCCTGGACGAGGGCCGTGGCGAGAGTGGCCGCATAGGCGTTGACGTCATTGGACCAGACGGCGAGGCCGCGCTGCTTCAGCGCATGGCTGACGCGGGCGGACCCTGAAAACAGGTCCGCGACGGTTCCGCCGTCCGGCAGCAGGGCCGAGACAGCCGCCGTGAGCGGCTCCATCACCCCGCGCTTGGACCCGATGTATTTGATCACCGGCGCAGCATGCGGCCGGGGCGAGGCGATTCACAATCCCCGCCCCGGCGACGCGACGCCGGCTCAGCGCAGCTCGACCTCGAGGGTGTAGGCGCCGGTGTCGCGCCCCAGGCTGCTGGCGCGCACCGAATAGATGCCGTCCTCGTCGAAGGTGTACTGGATGCGGCTGTTCAGGCTGCCCGCCCCGTCGTCGTCACGGGCCAGTTCCGCCCCGTCGCAGCTGACGCCGGTGTAGAGCTTCAGATAGGCGTCGAAGTCGGTTGAGGAGTGGGTGATGGTCACCGCCTGGCCGTTCAGGGCGCCGAAGGTGAAGCAGTCGAAATAGGCGCCGCCGCCGGGCTCGGCCCGGTCGCCGGCCTCGAGGTTGCCGTACTCGGTGCCGCGCAGCAGCACGCGGGTCGGCAGGGCCGTCGTGCCGCCCCCGGCGCCGCGCGAGCGCACGCCGAGGATGGTGTAGCGACCGGTGTCGCCATCGCTCAGCGAGGTGGCGCGCACGAGATAGCGGCCGGAATAGTCGAAGGAATACGACAGGCGCGAATTCAGGCCGATGCCCTCACCGTCGTCATTGGTGCCGAACACGCTCATGCTGCTGCCGCAGCCCGAACCGCTGCCGATCGCCAGGAAGGCGTCGAAGTCCTCGGACTGCAGGGTGATGGTCCAGGTGTCGCCCGCCTGGGCGTCGATGGCGTAGCAGTCGTAGAAGGCCCCATCGACCTGCGGGTCGCTGGTCTGCAGCCGCCCGTTCTGGACGATCTGGTCCTGCAGGGCCGACTGGGCCTGGGCGGCGCCCGCAGCGAGCGCGAGCAGGCTGGCGGCGGCCACGGCGGCCGTCATGCGCTTGATCATGTTGAATTCCCCTCTGGTCGTTGCCCCCAAGTGACGCAACCTTGGCCGTCGCCGGCGGTCATTGCAACCGCGGTTATGCGACATCCGGCTGCAGCGGCGCCCGCCTCAGGGCGGCGAGATCGCCTGAACCGGTGCAGAAGCAGACCGTGCGTAGCTGGCGCGCGACCCCCTCAAAATGGGTCACTACCGCCTCGGTCGAGACGGTCGCCGCCGCCAGCACGCCGGCCGCCTGGCCGACCAGATCGGCGCCCAGCCGGAGCGCCCGGGCGACGTCGAGGCCGTCGCGGATGCCGCCGGACCCGATCAGTCCGATGTCCGGACAGGCGGCGCGCACCGCCTGCAGCGAGGCCGCCGTCGACAGGCCCCAGCTGGCGAAAGCCAGGGCGTGGGCCTTGTCCGCCGGGTCGGTGGCGCGCTCGCCCTCGATCAGGCCCCAGTTGGCCCCGCCGGCCCCGGCCACGTCCAGCGCCGCCACGCCCATGTCCGCCAGTCGCCGCGCCGTCGCCGCCGACAGGCCGGCCCCGGTCTCCTTGACCACCACCGGGGCGTCGAGCCCGCGGACGAGGGCCTCCAGCGCCGCCGCCACGCCGCGCCAGTCGCGGTCGCCCTCGGGCTGGCAGGCCTCCTGCAGCGGATTGAGGTGCACGATCAGGGCGTCGGCGCCGATCATGTCGAGGGCGCGGCGGGCGGCGTCGAGGCCGAAGCCGCGGGTCAGCTGGGCGGCGCCGATATTGGCGAGGATCGGGACACCCGGCGCACGATCCCGCAGGCCGCGGTTCAGCCCGCCGGCGCCGCCATCCTCCAGCGCCGAGCGCTGCGAGCCGACCGCGAGGGCGATGCCGAGCTGCTGCGCCGCCTCGGCCAGCCGGGCGTTGATGGCCTCTGCGCGCGAGGGGCCGCCGGTCATGGAGCTGATCAGCAGCGGCGCCTTCAGCCGTCGGCCGAGAAAGGTCGTCCCGAGATCGATGGCGGCATGATCGAGGTCCGGCAGGGCCTCATGCACGAACCGAACCCGCTCCAGCCCGGTGGTCAACGCATGCCGCCCGCCGCCGGCGAGGACAACGTCCAGATGCTGGTCCTTGCGATCGACAGTCCGACTCATGGGTCCATCCGCGCCTTCGGGTCGCGCTGGCGGTCGATAGCCTGAAAGGCTAGGAGATGACCATGCCCTGGATCGCCTTCACCCTGCTGACCCTGGCGGTGTTCTTCCTGATGGAGGGCGTCGCCTGGTGGTCGCACAAGTACATCATGCACGGCTGGGGCTGGGGCTGGCACCGGGATCACCACGA
Source organism: Brevundimonas sp. (assembly GCF_035998205.1). Classification (GTDB taxonomy): domain Bacteria; phylum Pseudomonadota; class Alphaproteobacteria; order Caulobacterales; family Caulobacteraceae; genus Brevundimonas. The sequence continues at coordinate 266,664 of NZ_DASYHT010000002.1, read as the reverse complement.
GCCGCACGACAAGCCGCTGGAGGTCAATGATCTCTACGCCGTGGTCGGCTCGGTGGTGGCCATCACCCTGTTCGTCATCGGCTGGGCCACGGGGCTGTGGTGGGTCTACGCCATCGCCACCGGCGTGACCCTGTATGGCGCCGTCTACGCCTTTGTGCACGACGGCCTGGTGCACCAGCGCTGGCCGTTCCACTTCATGCCGAGGAACGGCTACGCCCGTCGCCTCGTCCAGGCGCACAAGCTGCACCATGCGGTGCAGACGAAGGACGGCGCGGTCTCGTTCGGCTTCGTCTTGGCGCCCGACCCGCACAAGCTGCGGGCGAAGCTGAAGGCCCTGCGCGCGGCGCGGAAGACGGATGCGTGAACCCCTCTCCCTCCCCTTCAAGGGGAGGGTGGCTGAGGCCGCAGGCCGAAGCCGGGTGGGGGCGGCGCGGCGACCCTGCGACGTCGGTTGCGTGACCTTGCAGCTCAAGGGATCACAGCGACCACAACGGGCCCTGTGCAGCGGGGCGCGCAGCGCATTCCATGGAAGGGCCAGCAGGGCAATCGCCTGCGGCGCCGTCCTGCGACGCCGCCGTGCCCTCCGTGCCTTCCTCTGTGATCTCCGTGATGAACCTTCGACGGTCGCCACGACAGCCAGGCGTCGGCGCCGACACCCCTCATCCGTCATGCTCCGCATGACACCTTCTCCCGCAAGGGGAGAAGGGGCGAACGGCCGGCGCCGCTCTCGTCGTCCCTACACCCGCGTCCACATGTCGGGGCGGTCCGGCGCGGGCCGTCCGCGATCCAGCAGCCGCGTCCAGAAGGCGATCAGCAGGCCGCGGCTGAAAAGCCACAGCTTCGCGCCCTTGCCGACCACGGCGCGACGGTCCCAGACGCGGGGGCCGTCGCGGACCACCTTGCGGCCGATCTCGCGATAGACGCCGCGCGCCGCGGCGATGGCCAGGGACGAACGGAACGGCAGCGAACGGAGGCCCTCGCGGGCGCTGTCGTAGTAGGGCTCGGCCACGTCGAGCAGGCGGCGCGCCACGTCATGCACGGCCGCGCGGTTGGCCGGGTCGGCGACCGCTTCCGGCGTCGGCGTCAGGCCTGCCTCGACCAGCCATTCGGAGGGCAGATAGACGCGACCGTTGCGGGCGTCCTCGATGACGTCGCGGCTGATGTTGGTCAGCTGGAAGGCCAGGCCGAGATCCTGGGCGCGGCGCAGCACCAGCGGGTCGGACGCCCCCATCACCCGGGCCATCATCACCCCGACCACCCCGGCCACATGCCAGCAGTAGGCCAGCACATCCTCGAGGGTGCGATAGGGGGTCTGGGCCACGTCCATGGCGAAGCCGTCGATCAGATCCAGCGGCCAGCGCTCGGGCAGCTGGTGGCGCAGGGCCACGCGCTGGAAGGCGGCGAAGGTCGGATCGGCCATGGTCTCGCCGGCCAGGGCCCGGCGCGTCAGGTCGTAGAGCCGCGCCAGCCGGCGCTCCTGCTCCTCGCGGCTCAGCGCCTCCTGGCCATGCCCGTGGTCCTGCCCGTCGATCTCGTCGTCGCAGCGCCGGCACCAGGCGTAGAGCAGCCAGGCGTCCTCCCGCACCTGCGGATCGAACAGCCGCGAGGCGGAGCGAAAGCTCTTCGACCCGCGGGTGATCGATTCCTTCGAGGCGGCCAGGACGGCGTCGGTCATGGCAGGGTCTTGAGGTCCTCGAGCATCAGGCCGGCGGTGGCCTTGGCGGAGCCCACCACGCCAGGAATGCCGGCGCCCGGATGGGTGCCGGCGCCGACAACATACAGGTTCGGCACGCGGTCGTCGCGGTTGTGGGTGCGGAACCAGGCGCTCTGGGTCAGGATCGGCTCCAGCGAGAAGGCCGAGCCGAGGTGGGCGTTGAGGGTGTCCTCGAAGTCGTCCGGCGTCCAAAGACGATGGGTGACCAGATCCCGCTTGAGGTTCGGAATGTACCGCGCCTCGAGGTAGTCCATGATCTTGTCCGCATAGCGCGGGCCCTCGACGGACCAGTCGATGTCGGCCGCCCCGAGGTGGGGCACGGGACTGAGCACATAGAAGGTCGAGCAGCCCTCCGGCGCCATCTCCGGATCGGTGGCGCACGGGCTGTGCAGATAGAGCGAGAAATCGTCCGGCAGGGTCGGCCCCTTGAAGATCTCGCCGATCAGCTCGCGATAGCGCGGCCCGAAGCAGATGGTGTGGTGGGCCAGCTGCGGGTGCTTCGCCTTCAGGCCGAAGTGCAGCACGAACAGCGACATGGAGAAGCGCTTGGACTTCAGGTCGCGCGCCTTGGCCTGGCCGCGGGCGGTGTGGCCCAGCAGCCTGTCGTAGGTGTGCACCACGTCAGCGTTGGAGGCGACCATGTCCGCCGCGATCGTCTCGCCGCTGTCCAGCGTCACGCCCGTGGCGCGACCGTCGGCCATCTCGATGCGGGCCACCGGCGCGTTCAGCCGCACCACCCCGCCCATGTCCTCGAAGGCGCGCACAAGCCCGGCGATCAGCGCGCCGGTGCCGCCGCGCGCGAACCAGACGCCACCCCGCCGCTCCAGCGCATGGATCAGGGCGTAGACCGAGCTGGTCTTGAACGGGTCGCCGCCCACCAGCAGGGTGTGGAAGCTGAAGGCCTGCCGCAGGTGCGGGTCCTGGATGTAGCGGGCCACCATGGCGTGGACGCTGTTCCAGCTCTCCAGCCGCGCCAGCTCCGGCGCCGCCTTGATCATCGACCAGAAGCTCTGGAACGGGACCGCTCCGAGCTTGATGTAGCCCTCCTGGTAGAGCTCCTCGGAATAGGCATGGAAGCGGTTGTAGCCGTCGACATCGGCCGGGTTGAAGGCCGCGATCTGGCGCTCCATCGCCGCCTGGTCGTCGTTGTAGTCGAAGCTTTTCCCGTCCTCCCAGCACAGGCGGTAGAAGGGATCGACCGGCATCAGCTCGACATAGTCGGACAGCTGTTTGCCGGTGCCGTCGAACAGCTGGGTCAGGCAGTCCGGATCGGTGATGACCGTCGGGCCGGCGTCGAACTTGAAGCCCTGGTCGTTCCAGACGTAGGCGCGGCCGCCCGGCTTGTCGCGCTTCTCGACAAGGGTGGTCTGCACCCCCGCGCGCTGCAGGCGAAGGGCCAGGGCGATGCCGCCGAAACCGGCGCCGATGACCACTGCGCGGCGGGCCGTGACGTCTCTCATGGGGTCTGACTTTCGCCTGTCTCGCGCAGTTCGCGCAGAGCTTTTCGGATAGGTACGGGGGGTTTTCCCGCCAGGATGCGGGCCTTGTCCAGCACGGTGGAGCGGCCTGCGTAGAACCGCCGCACGAGGCCTTCGGGCAGGCCGTAGAAGCGCTCCAGCACCCGCCAGCGCGCCTCCGGTTCGGCCGCCCGGAACAGCATCCGGTCCAGCAGGCGGTAGAAGCCGCGCCGGCGCCACAGGTCGCGAGAGCGCGTTTCCAGCAGCCCCCTGAGCGCCGCGCCATCGAGCGATGGCGACGCGGCCACAAGGGCGGCGGTCTCGACCGCGTCGGGCAGGGAGTAGCCGGTCGTCGGGTGGAACAGGGCCGCCGCCAGACCTGCCCGCGCCACACCCGGCGCGCCGGCGCTCCAGAAGGCGTCCATGTCGCCGTCGAGGGCGATGGGCAGGATGCCCTCCTCCTCCTCGACCACCGCCGCGACGCGCCAGCCGCGCGACAGGGCGTAGGCGTCGATGCGGCGACGCAGGGCCTCGCGATCCAGCGCCGGACCGTCGGCGTAATAGGTGTCCTCGACCAGCACCGTGTGCGCGTCGAACGGCAGCAGATAGACGAAGCGGTAGGCCCCGTGCTGGGCCACCGTGGCGTCCATGATGGTCGGGCGGGTCAGGCCATGCGGGGCCTCGAGGCGCAGGGTGCGGCCGAGGAAGACCTGCCAGCCCAGTTGCAGCTCCGGCGACGGGCCTGGCCCGCGTGCATCGACCACGCCCCGCGCCGTCAGGGTGCGCTGGTCCGCCAGCCGCACCGTCGTCGGCGACAGATCCACCGCCTCCGCTGCGATCAGCCGATCGCCCAGCAGCGGCCGCACGGCGGCGTCGAGCCGCTCCGCCGTGAGGCTGTTGTAGGGCGTGCGCAGGACCCGCGAGCGGTTGGGGAAATGCACCTCGTAGCCGTCGGCCCAGCGGTGGGCGATGGCCGGCGTCAGCCAGACCCGGTCCGCGTCAGAGACGTCGCCGTCGAAGAAGGACCAGGTGTGACGGCCGCCCAGCCGGCCCTCGCGCTCGACCACGGCCACGCGCAGGTCCGGCCGCGCAACCGCCAGACGCCAGGCGATCAGGCTGTTGGCCAGCCCGCCGCCGACCAGGATCAGGTCGAACTCGGTGTCGGCGGGCACGGACGCGGTCCTCAGGGCTTGGGGTCGACCCTCAGGATGTAGGGTCCCAGCTGCTTGGCGTCGAAGCCCTGCGCCCGGATGACGTAGACGCCGTCTTCCCGCGCGGTCCAGTCGAGACGGGCGTGGGTGTCGGACAGGCCATCGTCGTCGCTGGATGTCGCCATGAAGGGCTCAGCCTCCGGACCGATCGCGACCACGGCGTCGAAGTCGTTGGACGCCATGATGATGCGGATGGCCTCGTCGGCCTTCAGCCGGATGCGATAGGCGTCGAAATAGACGCCGTCCTGCAGCCCGTCGTCCTCGCTGAGCACGCCGCGCGCCACGCCGCCGACAAGGATGCTGCCGGGCGCCGGCGGCGGACCGCGGTCCAGCGTCTCCAGCGCATAGAGGCCGGTGGCCTCGCCGCCGAGCGGCGAGACCCGGAGCAGGTAGGCCCCGTCTGTCTCCGGCACGAAGTCGAGGCGGGAGTTGAAGCCCTCGCCCAACCCGTCGTCATCCTCCGCCAGCGGCAGAAACTCGCCGTCGGCCGCGGAGAGTCGCAGATAGCTGTCGAAGTCTCCGGACCGCAGGATGGCCTGGAAGCGCCGACCGGCCTGAAGCTCGAGCCGGAAATCCTGATAGTGGCGCCGCTCCTCGTCGCGCGGGCTGTCATCGGTCAGCTCGCCGCTGTGATTACGGCCGACGGCCAGATCGAGCGGCGGCGGCGGCGGCGCGACCGTTTCCAGCGCGACGGTGTAGCGGCCCTCGCCGCCATCGAGGAAGGCCCGGACCTCGATCAGATACTCGCCCGCCGTCGCGAGGGTCTGGGTGATCCGGGAATTGGTGCCGACGTCGCCGCCGTCGTCGTCCTCGGCCACCAGCGACCCGTCCGGCCCGATCAGGGACAGATAGGTGTCGAAGTCGTCCGAGCCGAGCGAGACCTGCACCCGGTCGCCGGCGGCGCCGGTGAAGGCGTAGACCTCGGCGCGATACCCTTCGGCCGTCACCGGCGCATCGGCGGTCAGCTCGCCCGAGCGGCTGTCGCCCACCGCCAGCGTCGTGCGCGGCGGCGGCGGCGGCGGCACGGTGCGCGTCAGTCGGTAGGCGCCGAGCGCGCCGCCGCCGAGCGGCCGGGCCCGGACAACATAGTCGCCCGCCTCCGGGGCGGTGAACACGAGCCGGGAATTCAGCCCGAGGCCCGGCGCGTCATCGTTGCGCGCCAGCTCCACGAACCCCCCGTCGGTCTCGCGGCCCACGAGGAGCAGGGCGTCGAAATCCTCGGACTCGAGGGTGAACATGTCGCGCTGGCCGTCCGCCGCCGAGAAGACGAAGGCGTCGAAGGCGGCGTCAAACTCGTCCACCGGGTCGCCCTCGGCGATCTCGCCGGAGACCGGGTCATCCAGACCGATCGGCTTGGGGCTCGGCGCCGGCGGCGCGGGCGCGCGCTCGCTCAGCGTCAGGGTGTAGGGCCCGCCCTCCAGCCCGCCGAGGGCCCGGGCGCGCAGCACGAAGCGGCCGCTGTAGGGGGCCGTGAACCGCAGACGGGAGTTGAAGCCTTCGCCGAGGCCGTCGTCGTCCCACGCCAGCGCCTCGCCCTCGCTCCCGTCCACGGCGAACATCTCGAGGTAGGCGTCGAAATCGTCGGCGCGCAGGGTCGCCTCCAGCCGCTGCCCGACCGCGGCGTCGACCGCATAGTCGTCGTAGCGATAGCCGTCCCGCTGACGGTCGGCCGCGGTCAGGGCCCCGTTGATCACGTCGCCGACGCCGAGGGGCGCAGGGCTCTGGGCGATGGCCCCGCCGGCCATGGCCAGGGTCAGGGCCGCCGCAGCGGTGGCGGCCAACAGGGTGCGGCGCATGGCGAGTCTCTCCGAACGGACGCGCGATCATAGACGCCGAACCCCCGCCTCTGTAAACGCGCCGCGTGCCTTTCAGGTCAGAGTTCCGGAGCCCCGCCATGGCCGACGCCCCCGTCCCCGCGCGCCGCATCGACGGCAAGGCCTTCGCCGAGGGCCTGCGTCAGCGCGTCGCCGCCGCCGCCGCGCGGCTGCAGGCTGACCACGGCGTCCAGCCCGGACTGGCGGTGGTCATCGTCGGCGAGGACCCGGCCAGCCAGATCTATGTGCGCAACAAGGGCGAGCAGACCGCGGCCGCGGGCATGCGCTCGGACACCCACCGCCTGCCGGAGAGCACCTCGCAGGCCGAGCTGCTGGCGCTGATCGCCGACCTCAACGCAGACCCGGGTATCCACGGCATCCTCGTGCAGATGCCCCTGCCCGGCCACATCGACTCCGCCGCCGTGCTGGACGCCATCGCCCCGGCCAAGGACGTCGACGGCTTCCATGTGGTCAACGCCGGACGGCTGGCGGTCGGCCTGCCGGCCCTGACCCCCTGCACGCCGCAGGGCGCCATCCTGCTGCTGCGCGACACGCTCGGCGACCTTTCCGGGCTGGAGGCGGTCGTCGTCGGCCGCTCCAACATCGTCGGCAAGCCGATGGCCCAGCTGCTGCTGGCGGAGAACTGCACCGTGACGGTGGCGCACTCCCGCAGCCGCGACCTGCCCGCCGTCTGCCGCCGCGCCGACATTCTGGTGGCCGCGGTCGGCCGGCCCGAGATGATCCGCGGCGACTGGATCAAGCCGGGCGCGACGGTGATCGACGTCGGCATCAACCGCGTGCCCTCGGCCGATCCGGTCAAGGCGGCGGCCGGCGGCACCCGCGTGGTCGGCGATGTGGCCTATGCCGAGGCGGCGGCGGTCGCCGGCGCGATCACGCCGGTGCCGGGCGGCGTGGGCCCCATGACCATCGCCTGCCTGCTGGCCAACACCTATGTCGCCGCCTGCCGCGCGGCCGGCGTGGAGCCCGAAGTCCTCGGCTGAGCACGGCGACTGTCGCAAACCCGCGCTTGAACCGGGTGGAGCTGCGCTGATACCTCTAGGGGCACAACACCCGGGAGGATGGGGCATGGTCGGACTTCAGCGGCGTCTCACGGTGATCGCAGCCATCGCGGCCCTCGCGCCGCTGACCGCGGCCTGCGGCGTCAACGCCATCCCCGAGCAGCAGGAACGGGCCGAGGCGGCGTGGGCCGACGTCCAGAGCCAGTACCAGCGGCGCGCGGATCTGGTGCCGAACCTCGTCGCCACGGTGCAGGCCTCGGCCATCCAGGAGCGCACCACCCTGACCCAGGTGACCGAGGCCCGCGCGCGCGCCACCTCGATCAACCTCGACGCCTCGGACCTCAGCAACCCCCAGGCCTTCCAGCAGTACCAGGCCGCCCAGGGCGAGCTGTCCAGCGCCCTGTCGCGCCTGCTGGTGACGGTCGAGGCCTATCCGCAGCTGCAGGCCAACCAGAATTTCCTCGCCCTGCAGTCGCAGCTGGAAGGCACCGAGAACCGCATCCAGATCGCCCGGCGCGACTACAATGAGGCGGTGCGCCAGTACAACACGACCCTGCGTGTGTTCCCGACGGTGATCTGGGCCAACACCATCCACGGCGGTTCGGAGCCGATGCAGCTGTTCACGGCCACGGCCGAGGCCCAGACCGCCCCGACGGTGAACTTCAACCTCGAGGCCCCGCCCGCCGCCGCGGGCGCGCCGGGCGGTGGCCAGCCGCCGGTCACGCCGGGCGCGGCGCCGGGAGCCTGATGACCCTGTTCCGGCGGCTCGCCGCCCTCCTGCTGATCCTGATGCTGGCGGCCGCCCCGGCGGCGCTGGCGCAGACATCGCCGACCTTCCCGACCCTGACCGGCCGGGTGGTCGATGAGGCGGATCTGCTGTCGCCGGAGACCGAGGCTGCGCTGGAGACGCGGCTGGCGCAGCTGGAGACCGACACCTCGGACCAGCTGGTGGTCGTCACGGTGCGGACCCTTCAGGACCTCGAGATCGAGGACTACGGCTACCGCCTGGGCCGGGCATGGGGCATCGGCCAGTCCGAAACCGACAACGGGGTGCTGTTGATCGTCGCCCCGGTCGAGCGGCGCGTGCGGATCGAGGTCGGCTACGGGCTGGAGCCCATCCTGACCGACGCCTGGTCGGCCCTGACCATCCACAACGACATCCTGCCGCGCTTCCGCGAAGGCGCCTATGAGGGCGGCATCCTCGCCGGGGTCGAGGCGATCGAGGGTCAGCTGCGCGCCGACCCGGCCGAGGCCCAGGCGCGCGCGGCGGCGGTCGAGGCCCCGCGGGCCGAGGCGCCGGCCGGTCCGGCCATCGTGATCGCCCTGGTGTTCCTGTTCCTCTTCCTCGGCCTTGTCGGCGGAGGTCTGCGCGGTCGCCGGCGTCGCAGCTCCGGCCTTGGCCCGGTCATCGCCTGGACCGTCCTCGACGCGCTCAGCCGCGGCGGCGGCAGGGGCGGCGGATTTGGTGGCGGCGGCTTCGGCGGCGGCGGGTTCGGCGGCGGAGGCGGCGGCTTCGGCGGCGGCGGCGCCTCGGGAGGCTGGTGATGCGGGTGAGCGAACAGGATCAGGCGCGCATCGCCGCGGCCATCGTCGAGGCCGAACGCTCGACCTCGGGCGAGATCTTCTGCGTGCTGGCCCGGCGCGCCGCCGGCTGGCAGGACGTGGCGCTGGCCTGGGCCGCCGCGGCCGCGCTGATCCTGCCGCTGGGGCTGATTCCGCTGGGCTTCGACGCCGCCTGGTTCCCCGGCATGGGCGAGAACTGGGAAGCGGCCCATACGGCGGCCCGCGACGTCACCATCGGCCGCACGCTGGCCGCCTACGGGATCGCCCAGGCGGCCGTGTTTCTCGCGGTTCTTCTGGCGCTGCAGTTGCCGGGCCTCCGGCGCATCATGGTCCCCGGTCCGCTGCGGCGGGCCCGGGTGCACCGCGCCGCGATGGAGCAGTTCCTCGCCCACGGGATCCACGTCACCGAGCAGCGCACCGGCGTGCTGATCTACGCTGCGCTTGAGGAGCATGTGGTCGAGGTCGTCGCCGACCGCGGCATCTACAGCCGCGTCGACCCGGCGATCTGGAGCGAGGTGATCGAGCAGCTGGCCCGTCGCCTCAAGCAGGGCCGCGCCGGGGATGGCTTCGTCGAGGCCGTCAGCCGCTGCGGCGCGGTTCTGGCGGAGCACTTCCCGCCGGGCGCGCGCAATCCCGATGAACTGCCCAACCACCTGATCCAGCTGTGAGCATTCACCGGGTCGCCACGCCGCGCCCACGCCGGTAGAAACGCCCCATGCCCCGCCTGATGACCTGGAATGTCCACCGCTGCGTGGGCGGCGACCGTCGGCTCGATGTCGACCGCGTCGCGGCGGTGATCGCGGACAGCGCCCCGGACGTCGTGTGCCTGCAGGAGCTGGATGTCGGCCGGGCGCGAACCGGCCATGTCGACCAGGCCGCGGCCATCGCCGACCGGCTGGGCATGGAGCTACGCTTCCACCCGGCCATGACGATCGAGGCCGAGCTGTATGGCGACGCCATCCTGACCCCGCACCCGGAGCGGCTGGTCAAGGCCGGCCCGCTGCCGACCGTGACCGGCATCCCCGGCCTCGAGCCACGCGGGGCCCTGTGGGTGCAGCTGGAGATCGACGGTCAGCCGCTCAACGTCATCAATACCCACCTCGGCCTCGTGCCGCGGGAACAGCGGCTGCAGGCGGCGGCCCTCGTCGGGCGGGACTGGCTGGGCCATCCGGAGATGCAGGGGCCGGTCATGCTGGCCGGCGACTTCAACGCCACCTCGATCACCCGCCCCTATCGGCTGATCGCCGCCCGCCTGGCGGATGCGCAGCGCCGGCTCGGCCAGAGCCCCACACTCAAGACCTTCCCGTCCGGCTTTCCGGCCATACGCATCGACCACGTCTTCCTCAGCCCGGAGATCCGGCCGACGGCGGTGTCGGTCCCCTTCTCACCCCTCGCCCGGATGGCGTCTGACCACCTCCCGCTGGTGCTGGATTTCGCTATCGGGACGGCGGACGCCGCCTAGCTCCGGGGAACGCGCGGACGCTGCGAGGGCAGCCGCCGCCGCCATGGCCGGAAGGAGTCGCGCGGCGAATGCGGATCGCCCAGCTGCCACTCGGCCACCATCTGCTCCAGCGGCGTGGGGCGGTCCTCGCCGAGCAGCCGCATGCGGCCATCGGCCAGCTTCTCGATCGCGCGCCCGGTCGAGCCCTCCAGCGCCTCCACAGCGGCGAAGGCCTCCGCCGACTGGCCGAGGAAGTGGGCGATGGTGCGATGCCGGAAGGCGCGCACCACCTCGCGGCCGGCCTCGTCCCGAGGCTCGACGGCGACGTCGCACTCGGTGTCGAAGCCCATCGACCTGTTGTTGAGATTGGTCGAGCCGATGCGCAGCAGGGCGTCATCGACGATGGTCACCTTGGCGTGGACGATCAGGCGCTCCCGGGCCTCGGTCAGCGGACTGAAGGCGAACAGGCGATGGTATCGGTCCGCCTGTTCGAGCCGGTACAGCATCTCGGCGCGGGCCGGATCCATCGTCATGCTGTCAAACCAGCTGGGCGCACGCCCGGTGGTGACCAGCACGATCTCCGGCCCGTCCGGCTCGGCCAGACGCGCCGCCAGCGCCTCGGCGATCACGGTCGAGGTGAAGTACTGGTTCTCGAAGTAGATCAGCCGGCGGGCCGCGGCGATGACCGACAGATGCAGCGCCTCGTTCTCGCGCACCTCGGGGCGGCCGCGCCAGCCCGGCTCGGTGCGGGCGATGCCGACCGGGACATCGATCAGGTCGGGCGTGACCGAGGCGGGCCAGGGGTCGCTGCGCACCTCGACAGGCGCCGTCCGCTCCCAGGTCGCGCGATACCAGCGGTCCCGGGCGAGATCGGCCAGGGCCCGGGCGGCGGGGCCATCGAGCACGCACATGGTCTCGTGCCGCGGCGGGGCGATGCGGCCGCCGGGCATGACGCGGCGCGGATCGCCATCCAGATGCTCGGGGGTGTCCCAGCGATCCGTGGCGATGTCGCCGCCGCCGACGAAGGCCACCGCCTCGTCGATCAGGACCAGCTTCTGGTGGTGACAGGCGCCGATCGGTCCGGGGGAGTCGAGATGCAGCTCGACCAGCCGCTTGCGGAACCAGGCCTGGGCCCGGTGCGGATAGAAACCCTGGGATGCGGCGATCAGGATCGGGGAGCGCCAGATCAGCAGGCGGACGTCGAGGTCCGGGTTCTGACGCACCATGCGCCTCAGCCGCCGGCCGATCTCGGCGTCCCGCCCCTCGGCGGACGGGTCGAGGCGGGTGCGCGGATCAAACTGCCAGCCGAGGACGATGACTGACCGCCGCGCCGCCGCCAGGGCCTCGTCGAGCGCGTCGAAATAGGCGGCGGTGTCCAGCAGGACCGCGAAGCGGTGCGCCGGGGCGACCCGCCAGCAGTTGCGGCCCGGGTCGAGCAGCGACGACGGCGTTCCGGGCCCCGCCTCCATCCGCCTCTGCCTCCCTTGTCCGTGCCTGCCGGAAAGCCTTAACTGACCCTGAGTTTCTGCCTAGACCGAAATCGGTTCAGTTGGACGTCGTCCAACGCGGCCCGGATTTCGGTCCAGCTTGAATCGAGAGCCTGGTTCACGGCATCGGCGGGGTCTCGCAGCGATCCCACGTCAGCCGAACAGGCTCTGGACGGCAGAGGTGACGATTTCTTCATGCCCGGGGCGCTTGTGCGGCGCGCCGCCTGCGCGCATAGAGACAGGTGGCTCTTGGCAGGGGAAGGACAGATGCAGGCGCTGATCGACCTGATCGCAGGCTTTCTCGTTCTGCTGGCCGCTTCCGCGCTCGCCCAGTTCGGCGTGGAGATTCGCCGTCCCGCCGATGACCAGCCTGAAGTGCGCCGGGTCTCGGACTGCGGCGAGACGCCGTCGCGCCCCGCCGCCATCGTCGCTGTCCAGCCCAAGTGCTGACCGGGCGCCTGCGCGCCCTTCCCGCCGCGCTCCCGACCCGCTAGGTTCGCTGCCTGCGCGAGCCCGCCCTGCCTGCTGGCTGAGTCGCCACTCGAGACCGGATGACGATGACCCGCCGCCCACGGCAGCCTCTCACCCTCCACGATCCCGCCGAGGACGCCGCTGCGCCGGCGACCGGTCCGGACGACGCGGCGGAGGCGATGGCGGCGGATCTCGCCGGTCCGCCGGACCTGCCCGCGGACGACGCCCCTCCCGAACTTGAGCCCCTGCCCGAACCGCGGCCAGACTTGCGGCCGGACGTGCGTCGCCCGGTCCTGTCCGAACGCCGTCGACGCCGCCTGGCCGAGGACGCGGCCCTGCGCCTGACGCCGGACCGCGAAGCGGAGGCGGTTCCGCCGCTGCGTGAGATGGCCGATCCCGCCGCCGGGGCGCCGCCGGCGCGCCGGATGGAGATGCCGGTCGTGGAGCCCACGCCGCCGCCCGCCGGGCCGGCTCGCGAAACGACGGCGCTGACCCCCATGCGCGATCCGCCGGCGGAAGGGCGCGGACCGGGCCTGCCAGCCATGGCCGCCGCCCTCGTCTGGACTGGCGGCGTCGCCAGCTGGCTGGCGTGGGAGATCGGCTCGGGCGCCGTCGAGTTCGAGCCGCTGCGGGTCGCGGTCTATGCGCTGCTGGCCGTCGCCCCCGCCGGCCTGATCCTGCTGATCGCCCAGGCGCTGCGGCAGAGCCGCCGGCTGGCCTATGAGGTGCGGCGCGCCCGCGAGCTGGCGGAGAGCCTGACCGCCCCCACCACCCTCGCGGCCCGCGAGGCTGGCCAGGTCATGCAGAGCCTGCGCGCCGACATCGACCAGGTGACCCTCGCCACCGAGCGCGCGCGTCAGGACCTCAACCTGCTGCGCGAGACCCTTGGCGAGGAGACCCGCCGGCTGAACGACACCGCCGAGGCCGCCGCCCGCATGGCGCACCGCCTGTCGGATCAGCTGTCCGCCGAGCGCGAGGCCATGACCGGCCTGACCGCCAACCTCGACCGTCAGGCCGCGGCCGTGGTCGACGCGGTCGAGCGTCAGTCGCGCATGGTCGGCGACGCCTCCGACCTGGCCCAGGCGCAGCTGCGCGAGGCCGAGGCCGCGCTCGCGGCCCGCGCCGCCGACCTGGCCGCCGCCGCCCAGGAAGCCCAGGACGCCGCCCGGCTGGCCTCGGACGACCTGGCCCGCCAGACCCTGCGGCTCGAGAACGCCGGGGCCGGCGTGGCCGAACAGATCCAGTCGGTCGAGGAAGGTCTGGGCCAGCAGCGCGCCGCCCTCGTTCAGGCCGCCTACGCCCTGCGCACCGACCAGGAGGACTTCTCGGCGCTGGTCGAAAGTCAGCGGGCGCAGCTGATCGAACAGCTGGGTCAGACGCGGACCGCCGCCGCCGACCTCGGGGACGTGTCGCAGCGCGCCGGCGAGACCCTGCGCGATCTCGTCGAGGCCGCCGCCGAACAGTTCCGCAGCCTGATGGAGATGGCCGCCCGCGAGTCCGACGAGTTCGACGCCGCCACCAAGGTGGCGCTGGACAAGTTCGACGCCCTCGCCGCCGACGCCCGCGACACCCTCGTCGAGGAAACCCGCCGCGCCCTCGAGGCGCTGAAGGCCACCGCCGATGACGCCCGGCTGGCGGCGGACGCCGCCGCCGAGCAGGCGCAGATCCGGGCTGACCGGCTGGGCGAAGCCCTGTTCGAGTCGGCCCAGAAGGCCGACGCCGCGGCCGACGCCCGCCTCGACGAGGCCCGGCGCCTGGCCGCCGGCGCCGCCGACATGGTCGAGCGCACCGGCGAAGAGACCGTCGCCCGTCTGGAAGGCATGCTGGAACGGCTGAGCCAGTCGCTGGAGACCGTCCGCGCCTCCGTGGCCGAGGTCGAGGCCCGCTCGCGCAGCCTGCCGCAGGACACTCAGGCCCAGATGCGGGCGCTGGAACAGACCGTCGACGCGGGGCTCAACGCCTTGGCCGAGGCCGCCCGCCGCGCCCAGGCCGAGACCGACGCGCTGGAGGCCGGCTTCCAGGAGCGGGTGCGCCGCAACTACGACATGCTGAGCGAGACCGTGCGCCTGATGGGCGTGGTGTCGGGCGAGACCCCGGGCGCGCGGCGCACGCCGCCGCGGCCGCCCGAGGGGCTGCCCCCGCTGCAGTTCGCCGAGCCGCCGCCGCGCCGCCCCGCCCGGCCCGAACCGGAGCCGTCCCGCGCCTTCGGCCTGCGCGGCCGCCTTTCGGCCGAACCCGCTGCGCCCGCCTCCCCCGCGTCCGGCGGGCCGCTGGACTGGAGCGACCTGGAAGGCCCGGCCGAGGCGCCGCTCGAACTCGACACGCCCCTTCCGTCCACCACGGTCGAAGCCGACCTCGAAGCCAGCCAGGCCCGCGTCGGCGAGGCCATCCGGCGGATGGGCGTCGACCCCAACGCCCTGCTGCCGCGCACCCGGGTCGAGGACGCCGCCGCGGCGCTGGCCCAGGGCGACGCCGACGGCGCGCGGCAGGTGGTGCGCCGGGTGGCTCCGGCCGCTGTCCGCAGCGTGTCGCGCAAGGTGCTGGCCGATCCGGAGCTGCGCGCCGATGTCGAGCGTCACGTCCGGCTGGTGGCGCGTCAGCTCGCTGACGCCGCCCGTCGGGGCGACCGGGATGCCGTGATCGACCGGCTGCACAGCGACGCCGGCCGCGCCTTCCTGCTGCTGGACGCGGCGGTCGGCGACCTGGCCTGACACAACGTCACTGCGCCCGGCCGGTCACAGGCCGCACCCCTTCCGACAGGAACCGCGCTGCTCCGGACTTGACCTGCCGCGACCGGGGTCGCAGGGTCGCCTGCCCGTCATCATTTCGTCACGGACGCCCGGGGGCCCATGCTCGATCCCAACTTCGAGGCTGAAGCGGCGCGCCGTCCGCACGTGGGGCTTTGCCCGGTCGGGGTGCCGGATGTTCCCGCCCCGCCCGCCAGCCACGGGGCAGGCTACCGCACCCTGTCCGGCGATGCCGACGCCCTGCTGCGCGCGCTCAACAGCGGTGAGGTCCAGGGCCTTCTGATCCTCGCCCCGGGCCGGGCCGACGGCGCCTTCCAGCTACAGCTGCGCGCCGAGAATCGCACGCCGGAGGGGCAGCGGCTGCTGCCCGTCGGCCCGAGCGTGGCGCGGGCGACCGTGCCTGTGCCCGAGCTGGTCCGGGCGCTGCTGGACCGCCAGGAAACGGCGGAGGTGGTCTCGGCCGCTGCGCCGGACGGGGCCGGGGCCCTGTTCTACGGGGTCCTCGCGGGCCTCGACGACTATCGCGACACGCCGCCCGTCGGACTGCTGCGGGTGCCGGCAGACGCCTCGCCGGATCGCATCGCCGCCGCTGCCGCCGCCTGCGCCCAGGCCATGGGGCGACGGCTGGCCCCCCTGCCCCGTCAGGCCTGAGCGGGCGCGCCCAGCCGCCCCCGCAACCGCAGGGCCGCCAGTCCCCCGGCAGCCGCCAGCCCCGCCATGGCGACATAGCCCGCAGCGCCATAGGCGTCGTAGAGCGGCCCCGAGACCACGGTCGCCAGCCCGATCAGGACGCCGGACGACAGGGCCGAGGACAGGGTCTGGGCGGCCGTCTGGTGCTGCGGCGCGCTCAGCCGCTCCACCAGTTCGAGCCCGGCCAGGAACACCGCCGCGAAGCTGAAGGCGTGCAGGGCCTGCAGCGGCCACAGGGCCCAGGCGGGCGGCGCCAACGCCAGCACCGACCAGCGCACCACGGCGAAGGCCGCGCCCCAGCCGAGCAGGGTCAACGGCCCGATGCCGGCGCGACGCCGCCAGGGCTCCACCACCCACATCCACAGCACCTCGGCCATGACGCTGAAGCCCCACAGGAGGCCGGTCATGCCCTCGGAAATGCCCCGCGCCTTCCACTCCACGGCCGAGAAGGCATAGTAGAAGGCGTGACTGGCCTGGACCGCGCCCACCGCGATGATGGCTGTCATGAAGACCGGATCGGCCACCAGCCGTCCGAGGCCGGCGAAGCGCTCACGCCCCCGGGGCGGCGTGGGGCCGTCGGCGACCGGCTCCGGCGGGGCCAGCAGGGCCACCGCCCCGGTCAGCAGGCTGGCGACGGCGATCCACAGGATGATGACATCCGCCGGCGCGCGCAGCAGCAGGCCCCCCATGGCCACATTGGCGATGACAAAGGCGATCGAGCCGGCGCTGCGCGTCGGGGCGAAGGCGAAGCCGCGGGCCCGGCCCAGCCGAAGGGTCAGCACATCGGTCAGGGGAATGATCGCCGCCGCCGCCGAGGCGCCGATGAACCACAGCGGCAGCCACAGGGCGAGGCCCTCGACCAGGCCCGCCGCGCCATAGCCGAAGGCGGCGACGACGCCGAGGATGGCGATGGGGGTGCGTCGCAGCCGGAAGCCGTCGGCCCAGACCGCCAGCAGCGGCCCGACCACCAGTCGGGCGAGGGTCGGGGCCGCCAGCAGCGCGCCGATCTCGGCCCCGCTCAGGCCCTGTTCGCGGAACCACAGTCCGGCGAACGGCAGGCTGACGCCGGTGGCGCCGAAGAGCAACACATAGAGCAGACCCATCCGGGCGGCGGCGTTCATGGGCCGCGCGATAGCAGACTTTCGGAATTCCGTCGGCTAGGTTCACAGAAATGACTCACCCCTCCCGCCTCGCCGTCGTCGCGGCCCTGAACGGCGCCCTTGCGGTGGCCCTCGGCGCGTTCGCGGCGCATGGCGTCGGCCCCGACGCGGAAGCCCTGTTGCGGACAGGCGCCCAGTACCAGGGCGTCCACGCGTTGCTCGGCGTGGTCTGCGCCGTCGCAGCGCCCGCGGGCCTGATGCGGCTCGGCGGCTGGCTGGCCGTGAGCGGCGGTCTGGTGTTCTCCCTGGCCCTTGCGGCGATCGCCCTGCTCGACGTCCGGGTGATGGGCGCGGTCGCCCCCGTGGGCGGCAGCCTCATGATTCTCGGCTGGCTGACCCTCGCCGCCGGCGCCGTCCGGCGCCCCGGCTCTCCGCCGGCCTCACCGACGCCGTCCACCTGATCACCGCCCCGGCGGACCTTTCCGGAGTACCGAGTTCCCCATGCTGTTTCCCACGACCCCGACCACGCGCCGCGACCTGTTCCCGGAAATCGAGCCGTTCGCGACCGGCTTCCTGTCCACCGGCGGCGTCCACGAGGTCTATTACGAGGAATGCGGCAATCCGAACGGCCGGCCGGTCGTGGTCCTGCACGGCGGTCCCGGCGGCGCGGTGAATCCGGGCATGCGGCGCTACTTCGATCCGCAGAAGTACCGCATCATCCTGTTCGACCAGCGGGGCTGCGGGAAGTCGACGCCGAACGCCTCGCTTGAGGACAACACCACCTGGACCCTGATCGAGGACATCGAACGGCTGCGCGAGCGTTGCGGGGTCGAGGCCTGGAGCGTGTTCGGCGGGTCGTGGGGCTCCACCCTGGCCCTGGCCTACGCCATCACCCACCCCGAGCGGGTGCAGGCGCTGATCCTGCGCGGTATCTTCCTGCTGACGAAG
Organism: Brevundimonas sp.; assembly: GCF_035998205.1. Lineage (GTDB taxonomy): Bacteria > Pseudomonadota > Alphaproteobacteria > Caulobacterales > Caulobacteraceae > Brevundimonas. The sequence goes on along the minus strand of NZ_DASYHT010000002.1, from coordinate 249,002 downwards.
AAGGAGCTGCACTGGTTCTACCAGGACGGCGCCTCGATGCTGTTCCCGGACGCCTGGGAGCGCTTCCTCGCCCCCATTCCCGAGGCGGAGCGCGGCGACCTGATGGGCGCCTACTACCGCCGCCTGACCGGCGACGACCGCGAGGCGCAGCGGGCCTGCGCCGTGGCCTGGTCGAGCTGGGAGGGCGAGACCGTGTCGATCGAGGGCCCCGCCGCGCGGCCGGACAAGTTCGCCGACCCGGATTTCGCCCTCGCCTTCGCCCGCATCGAGTGCTGGTACTTCACCAACGGCGGCTTTTTCCCCGAGGACGGCTGGCTGCTGAAGAACATCGGCCGCATCCGCCACATCCCCGCCTGGATCGCCCAGGGCCGGTTCGACGTGGTGACCCCCATGTCAGGCGCCTGGGCGCTGCATCGCGCCTGGCCGGAGGCGAAGCTCGACGTCGTCCCGGACGCCGGCCACGCCTCGTCCGAACCGGGCATCATCGACAGCCTGGTGCGCGCCACCGACTGGGCCGCGAGTCTCTAGCCGCCACCGGGGTCGGTCCGGTCGACCAGCTCGTCGAGGCGGAAGCCGATCCGGCGCGCCTCGCGGGCCTTCGGCCGGGCCATGGCGTTCAGCACCACGCTGACCTGGGTGTAGTGCTGGACCAGCCGCACCGGCCGCCCCTCGGCAGTCCGACCGAAGAACAGGATGAGGTCCGGCCCCCAGAAGCCGAGGTCCTCGATCTGCATCATCTGGTCGCCGGGCAGGCCGACCAGCCGGACCCCGACCTCCTCGTCCGGATCGAGGCTCGCCTCGAACTCCTTGATCAGCCGCGACAGGCGGACGAAGGCCCACTCCGCCGGGTTGTCGCGCATGTGCACGCCGCGGGCGAGGCCTTCGGTGTTGGCGGGCTCGCCGGCCATGGGCTGCGGACAGGGGGCGAACATGGCCGGATCGGCCTTGGGCAGGGGAGCGTCGGTCATGCCCGCAGCCTCGCATGCTCCGGCGGCCGGATCAGCCCCTGACGCGGCCGTCGGCTCAGATCAGGCCCGAGCCCTTGGGCAGTTCGGTGTAGCGGTGCACGCGGACGGCCTGGATCAGGCCGAACCCGACCATCAGCATCAGCATCATCGAGCCGCCGTAGGACATCAGCGGCATGGGCACGCCGACGACCGGGGCCAGCCCCATCACCATGGCGCCGTTGATGAGCAGATAGACGGCGAAGGTCGCCGTCACGCCCAGCGCCGCCAGCCGCGCGAAGTGGCTGTGCGACAGGGAGGCGATGCGCAGACAGGTCAGGACGATGGCGAGGTAGCAGACGAGGATGGCCACCGAGCCGACGAAGCCGAACTCCTCGGCCACGGTAGCGAAGATGAAGTCGGTGTGCCGCTCGGGCAGGAACTCCAGCTGGCTCTGGCTGCCGAGGCCGTAGCCCTTGCCGAGCAGCCCCCCCGAGCCGAGGGCGATCTTCGACTGGATGATATTGTACCCGTCGCCTGACGGGTCGGCGGAGGGGTCGAGGAAGGTCAGCACCCGTTTGCGCTGGTATTCGTGCATCCCGAACATGACGTACGGCGGGATCGAGACCACGGCGGCGATGGCGATCGGGGCGATGATCTTCCAGCTCAGACCCGCCACGAACATGATCGCCGCTCCGGTCAGGGCGAGCGACATGGCGGTGCCGAGGTCCGGCTGGTGGGCGACCAGAATGAACGGCAGGCCGACGATGGCGGCCGGGAAGACCAGCTTCCAGTGCAGCCGGGCCTCCTGGGCCGTGGCGCCGTGGTACCAGCGGGCCAGGGCCAGCACGACCGCCAGCTTCATGAACTCGGCCGGCTGCACCCGGGTGACGCCGAGGTCGAGCCAGCTCTGGGCCCCGTTGACGGTGACCCCGACCACCTCCACCGCCAGCAGCATCAGCAGGGTGACGCCGTAGAAGGGATAGGCGACGGCGAACCAGATCCGCAGATCCAGCAAGGCGAGGCCGATCATCAGCATGACGGCGAAGCCGAAACGCATCAGGTGATTGGCGGCCCACGGCTCCCACGAGGCCCCGGCCACCGAATAGAGCATAGCCGTCGAGGCGCCGCCGATGACGCACAGCAGGGCGGTCAGCCGCCAGTCGATCTGGCTCAGCTTGACCGGCAGGCGGTCGCGCTCGCCGGGACGGGTCAGGGCGGAGGCGGTCATTGCGGCGGCTCCGCCAGATAGGGTCGTGGACCGGCCGGGGCCGGCGCAGGCGCGGCCGGGCGCGGCGAGGGGGCCGGCGGCGGCTCGGGCGTCTCCTCGGGGGCCGGCGGCGCCGCCCCCTCGTCGACCGCGTCGAGCGGCGCCTCGGGCGCCGGGGGCAACGGCCGCTCGATGCGGGCGCGCATGTCCGGGTCCTTCAGCAGCGCCACCTTCATGATCTCGCGGGCGCGCGGCGCGGCGTCAGCCGAGCCGCCGACGGGGGCGTGCTGGATGATCAGGGCGATGGCATAGCGCGGCGCGTCGTGCGGCGCGAAGGCGACGAACAGGGCGTGGTCGCGCTTGCTCCAGACCGCGTTACGCGGCCCGCGGTCCTCGCCCGGGCGATAGTCGCGCGACTGGGCCGTGCCGGTCTTGCCGGCCATCAGGATGTCGCCCAGCCCCAGCTGGGAGGCGCGGTAGGCGGTGCCGCGCACGTCGTTGGCCACCGCCGCCATGCCTTCGCGGACGATGTCCAGGTGCTCGGTGGCGAAGGGCAGGTCCGGGAACGGCGCCTGGGGCCGCTCCTCGCCGCCGACCGACTTGATCAGGCGCGGCTGCACCGACTTGCGGCCGTTGGCGAGACGCGCCGTCATGATGGCCAGCTGCAGGGCGTTGGCCTCAAGCGCGCCCTGGCCGATCGACACCGACAGGGTCTCCCCCGGATACCAGGTCGGGTCGCCGCGCCCGACGGCCTCGACGAACTCGCGCTTCCAGCGCGTCGAAGGCACCGTGCCGTCCGACTGGCCGCCGATGCCGATCTCGTAGGCCTTGCCGAAGCCGAGATCCTCGGCCACCCGCGCGATACGGTCGACGCCGGCGCGGTTGCACAGGTGATAGAAGTAGGTGTCGCACGAGTTCTTGATCGCCTCGTGCATGTTGACCGAGCCGTGCCCGCCGGCTCTCCAGCAACGGAAGGTGCGGCCGCCAAACCGGTAGCCGCCGGTGCAGACCACGCGCTCCTCGGGGTCGATCCCGGCGTCCAGATAGGCCAGCGCCGTGGTCATCTTGAAGGTCGAGCCCGGCGGGAAGGTGCCGTAGATCGCCTTGTCGAGCAGCGGGCGGCGCTCATAGTCCGCCCAGGCGCGATAGATGTCGCTGGGCACGCCCGAGACGAACAGGTTCGGATCGAACGACGGGGCCGAGACCATGCACAGGATGTCGCCGTTACGGACATCCATGACGACGCAGCCGCCCGACTCCTCGCCGAACACTTCCAGCGCCCGGTTCTGCACATCGGCGTCGAGGGTCAGCACCACCTCGGCGCCGGGCTCGGCCGGCCGGCTGCCGCCGACATCCTCGGCCACCACGCGGCCACGGGCGTCGACCTCGACCCGGTTGCCGCCGGGCTCGCCGCGCAGAACCTCGTCGAGCGCCCTCTCGACCCCCTGGCGGCCGACCCGGAAGCCGGGGTTGAAGAACAGCGGCGGCGGCTGCTCCCCGCGCTCCGTATAGGCCTCACGGTCCCGGGCGTTGGGCTTGGCCACATAGCCGAGCACATGCGCGAAGGCGCCGCCGAACGGATAGAAGCGCTGCTCGTGCATGTCCGCCATCACGCCGGGCAGCTCGTTGGCGTACAGATTGACCTTGGCGAACTCCTCCCAGGTCAGGTCGCTCTTGACCGGCACGGGAGAGAAACGCGGCGCGGCGTTGACGTCGCGGATGATCGACCGTCGGCGATCCACCGTGTCGGGCAGCAGCTGGCCCAGCAGGTCGAGCGTCTGGTCGAGATCCTTGGTCTCGTCGCGAACCACCAGCACCCGGAAGCTGGGGCGGTTGCCAGCGATGACGACGCCGTTGCGGTCCTTGATCACGCCGCGCGGCGGCGGCACGAGGCGGTAGTTGAACTGGTTCTGGGTCGCAAGCGTGGCGTATTCGCCGGCCTGCACCACCTGCAGCTGCCCGAGCCGGAAGGTCAGGGCCGTGACGCCGAGGCCGGTGATGCCGCCCAGCACCAGGGTGCGGCGCAGGAACGAGCCCTGCCGCTCATTGACGTCGGAGAAGAAGATCGAGGGTTCGCCGCTCATCGGGTCTCCCTTCCAAAGGCGTTGCAGCCGTGGCGCCGGCCTGTAACGGGGGTGTGGCGGAGACAGGTCATCTGAACCGCACGTCCGTGTCGTCGAAGCGTTCGATCAGCCAGGCGGCCGCCGGGAAGGCCAGCAGCGTGGGCAGCACCTGGCCCAGCAGGGCCAGCAGGCTCGGCGCGTTGCCGGCGCGCACCGTGACGATCAAATAGGCCATGAGGAAGGCGCCGAGGGTGGCCAGGGCGTACCAGCCAAACAGCACCCGGGTCTCCTGTCCCGCCAGCAGGTTGCGGCTCGCGAGCACGGCCCCGTAGACCCCCAGCAGGCACAGGGGCCAGAGCCCGACCGGACCGCCCCAGAACAGGTCGAGAAACAGCCCGACGACGAGCAGGGCCGCCGGGGCCGCCATCGACGGCCGGATCAGCGGCCAGGCGAAGGCCAGCACCAGCGGCAGCACCGGCTCGGGGAGTTTCAGCCCGAACAGCTCGATCGGCGTCGCCAGCAGCAGCGTCGCCGCCAGAACGACGAGCGCGGGATAGACGATCCATTGCGTGGGCCCGACCACCCTGACCGCGCCACCGCGCCTCACCGGGGCTGCGCCCCCGGCGCAGGCTGGGGCGAGGCGGCTTCGGCGCGGGCGACGGCCTGGGCGGCCGCCGCCTCCGCGGCCCGACGCACCGTCTCGTCGCTGATCGCCGCCGCCGTGGCGGCGTCGACCGGCGGGGCGGCCGTCAGGCCGGCCAGCGGCGGCGCATTCAGGGCCTCACGGTCGGCCAGCTGGGCGAAGTCCTCGAACAGGAGGATGCGGACGTAGTCGATCGCGCCCCGATCGCTGAACAGCTTGACCCGCCAGGAGCCGTCGATGCCGCGCGCCGCCACGCCGATCGGCACGCCGCGGGGCACCCCGCCGCCGTCGCCGGACGAGAGGATCCGGTCGCCGGACTGGATGGCGTTCGAACCGCGCAGGAACTCCAGCCGCGGGTTGCCGCTGCCATCGCCGGTCATGATGGCGCGGGCGTCGGTGCGGTCGACCAGCACCGGCGTGCGGCTGGCGACATCGGTCAGCAGGACCATGCGGCTGACCCCGGGGGTCACGCCGGCGATACGCCCGACGAGGCCGTGCTCGTTGACGACCGGATTGCCGACCCTGATGCCCTTGCTGGAGCCCGCGTCCAGCAGGCGGGCGTTGGCGAAAGGTCCGCGCGACTCGGACACGGAACGCGCCGTGGCCATGGCCACCGGCGGCTCGACCCGCAGGCCCAGCATGGCCTCGTAGCGCGCATTGACGTTCTTGAGGGCGATGGCCTGGTCGCGCCAGGGCTCAAGTTCGGCCAGCTGCGCCCGCAGGCGGCGATTCTCCTCGACCGCGTTGAAGTAGCCGGCGATGTGGTCCGACGCCGCGCCGATCCAGCGCACCGGAGCCGCGAACAGCCCGCTGACGGGTCCGGCGGTCTGGGCCACCCCGCCGCGCAGGCCGTTGTAGGGCCCCTCGCCATCGGCCGTACGATCGCCGAGCAGCAGCACGACCGCCAGCACGCCGGCGGCCACGGTCGCGGCCGCCGCGGTCCAGGCCAGCGGCACCTTCAGGGTCTCGAACGGTCCGTCGCGAAACGCCACGGCGCGCCTTCCTCGGCAGGGGGCGGAAGCGGCGGGACAACCCCCGCCGCACGGGCAGCCTATTGCAGAATCAGGCCGATTTGAAAACGGCCCTCACGCGGGAATGACCGCGCCGACCTCAAAGGGTGGCGTCGAGCACGCCCTTCATCCAGCGCGGGTGCTCCAGCACGCGGCCGCAGCCGATGGCGACGCACGACAGCGGGTCGTCGGCCACGGTCACCGGCAGGCCGGTGTGGTCGCGCAGCTCGGCGTCGAGGCCGCGCAGCAGGGCCCCGCCGCCGGTCAGCATGATACCCTTGTCGGCGATGTCGGCGGCCAGTTCCGGCGGGGTCGCCTCGAGCGCCACCTTCACCGCCTCGATGATCTGGGTGACCGGCTCGGCCAGGGCCTCGGCGGCCTGGCGTTCGGAGATGCGCACCTCGCGAGGCACGCCCTGCATCAGGTCGCGACCCTTGACCTCGATCGACAGGCCCTCGCCGTCAGGCGGGATGCGGGCGGTGCCGATGTCCTTCTTGATGCGCTCGGCGGTGGTCTCGCCGATCAGCAGGTTATGGTTGCGGCGCATGTAGCTGATGATCGCCTCGTCCATCTTGTCGCCGCCGACGCGGACCGAGCGCGAGTAGACAATGCCCGACAGCGACAGCACGGCCACCTCGGTGGTGCCGCCGCCGATGTCGACGACCATCGAGCCGGTCGGCTCGTGGATCGGCAGGCCGGCGCCGATCGCCGCCGCCATCGGCTCGTCGATCAGGCCGACGCGGCGGGCCGAGGCGTTGAGACAGGAATCGTTGATGGCGCGTCGCTCGACCGCCGTGGCGCCCGACGGCACGCAGACGATGATCTTCGGGTTCACGAAGCCCTTGCGGTTATGCACCTTGCGGATGAAGTGCTTGATCATCTCCTCGGCGACTTCGAAGTCGGCGATGACCCCGTCGCGCATCGGACGGATCGCTTCCATGTGGCCCGGGGTGCGGCCCAGCATCTGCTTGGCCTCGATCCCCACCGCGTGGACGATCTTGCGCCCGCCGACGTTCCGCAGCGCGACCACCGACGGCTCGTTCAGCACGATGCCCTTGCCCTTCATGTAGATCAGGGTGTTGGCGGTGCCGAGGTCCATCGCGATGTCGTTCGAGATCGCGCCGAAGAGGGAGAAGCTCATGGGGGTCGGTTACCGTTCAGGTTGGGGCCGTGGAGGGCGATGCTGGTCCTGCCCGCGGCGGCGACGCCCCTGACCGCAGCGCATCCCCACGCGCCATGGCCTTCCGATCGTCCTCGCCTCGCGGACTGTCCGCCCGTTTGCCTGCTGCTACAGGCGATTACAAGCCCTGAAACCACGCCATCCCGATGCGGGAGGCGAACGGCGGCCGGGCGCGCGAGGCGGCCTCGCAATCAGACGGCGCCCACAGAGCCGGAAGGGCCGCCGGCGAGGCGGTCGACGAGGGGGTACAGCTCGGCGTTCTCCCGCTCGATCCGCAGGGCCAGGGCCCCGATGACGCCGCGAGTCGCGGCGCGAAAGCGCTCCGGCGCGGACAGGATCGCCTCGGCCGACCAGTGGTCGCGATAGGCCAGCCAGGCGCCGAGGAGACCGCCCATATCCTGGAAACAGGCGCCCGCGGCGGCGCTGACCCGTTGGTCCGCAGACGCCATGAGCATGGGGTACATCCAGTCGTCCTCGGTGGTGAGGTGGACGACAAGCAGCCGGTCCAGCCCGACGATGGCCGCCCTCGCCTCGCTCGCAAGGTCACGGGTCAGGTCGCGATCCACGATGCCGGCGAGACCGCTCGCCTGACGCAGGATGCGGTCGTGTTCGTCCCGAAGCTGCGCCGTCGCCGTCATGCCGGCCTCCTGACCTTCCGCAGCGTGGGCGGGAAAGCCGTAACGGGGGATTAAGGATGCGGACGATCGGCTGTCGCGGCTTCGCGCCGGCGCACCCACTCGCGCACCAGCAGCATCAGGCCCAGCCAGACCACCGCGACCGCGGCGAGGATCAGCGAGGTCCAGACGCCGTCGCCGCTGACCGCCGTCACCACGGCTCCGCCGAAGAAGGCGACCAGCGCCGTCTTGGGCAGCACGCCCAGCGCGCAGCCCAGCAGGAAGGCCGGATAGGAGGCGCGCGTCGCCCCGAACGCCATGTTGACGACGATAAACGGGGCCGACGGGACGTTGCGGATCATGAAGCTGGCGTAGAAGGCGTTGCGCCCGACGAACCGCTTGAGCCGCTCCAGGGTGCGGCTGTCCAGCCGGTCGACCAGCCGCGCCGTCGGCCCGCGCCCCATCCAGTAGGTGACCCCGGCCGAGACCACCGTCGCCGCCCAGCTGTAGAAGAACCCGAGGCTCGGCCCGAACGCCACCACGCAGGCGGCGATCAGGATGAACTGCGGCGCCCCGATGAAGGCCGCCAGGACGAACAGCACGACGGTCGCGACGAAGGCCCAGGGGCTGCCGGCATAGCCCTGCAGCCACGCCTCCAGCCGATGCTCGGTCTGCAGGCCCAGCTGGGTCTTGCCCAGCCAGAGCAGGCCGAGGGTGGCGGCCAGCAGCAGCCCCGCCGCCAGCGCCGTGCGCCAGCGGCGGGCCTCCATGTTGAGGATGAAATCGAGCAGCCGGCGCATGGTCAGGCCTCAGGCGCGAACGGATCGATGATCCATTCGGACAGCATCCACTCGGAGAGATTGGGGTCCCAGACCCACAGCTGCCGATAGGGCGCGACCCTGCGGTCGTCGCCAGCCCTGTAGCTTGCGACGCCGGTGACAAGGCCACGGCGCGCATCGAGGCCCTCGAACGTCCGCTGCTCGAACCGGAGGTTATCCAGCTCCGCCAGACGGGCCACGATGAACTCGGCCACACGATTGTCACGGCCGCGTTCAGTTCGGACCTCGACGCCGGCCCAGTTGAGCACCGGCGAGCCGTTGGTCCCCAGCGCCGCGCGCCAGGCTCGGGGATCGGCGGGATCGAGACCGCGCCGGGGGCCGATCTCCGACCGGGCGTTGCGCAGCTCGACCGCTGTGAACCGGTCGCCGCGGAGCGCCATACAGGCGGCGAGGATGTTGACGTGACTCCGGTACCGGGTGGTCTCGAGTTGGTCGCAGGGCGCGATCGTCTCCACCGCGATCTCTGCAAGGCGGAAGGCGAAGCGGACTGTCAGCCCGTCGGAGCAGGCGTCCTCGGTGCGTCTGCGAACAGGTTCAAGGCGAAAACGTTCGGGCGAGGAGTTCGCCATCTCCACCGTAGAGACCCACGAATGCAGACAGATTGACGGGAAGCCGCCGGCCGCCGGCAGTTGCTCGAGCTGGCGATCCGCGAACCGCGACTCCGTCCTGACCCGGTTCCATGTCTCGAACGAGACCGGGCCGGAAAGGGTCTGGCCGGCGAACCCGTAGACAGTCGCGACGGGCGAGGCCCCGGGCCGGCGTTCGAAGGCGACCGCCGGCATCTCCTGTCCGTAGCCATCGACATAGAAGGCCCGGTAAACTTCCGCCCCCGACGCCGCCTCATCCTCGATCGAGGTAACGCCAAGGCGGGCGCGCGTCGCCGCCTGGCTGATGCTGTCGCAACGGTCGACGCCATTGTCGTCGAGACAATCACGGGACACGACCGGATCCTGCGCCAGGATGAGGGCGGCGACCCCGACCATAAAACTCATCGTCCCGCTCCTTCGAACCAAGGCCATTTGCACGCGCTCGCGCCCGCCCGTAAACAGCCGTTCTCCCCGAACGAGACTCGTCCATGTCCCAGCTGCAGTCGTCCGCCCTCGCCCGCGTCAAGCCGTCGGCGACCCTCGCCGTCACCGCCAAGGCGCGGGAGCTCAAGCGCGCCGGCCGCGACGTGATCGGCCTCGGGGCCGGCGAGCCGGACTTTGACACCCCGGAGAACATCAAGGCCGCCGCCATCGCCGCCATCCAGCGCGGCGAGACCAAGTACACCGACGTCGACGGCCTGCCCGAGCTGAAGGCCGCCGTGGCCGCCAAGTTCGCCCGCGAGAACGGCCTGACCTACGGGACCGACCAGATCCATGTCGCCCCGGGCGGCAAGGCGGTGATCTACAACGCCCTGGTGGCCACCCTGTCGCCCGGCGACGAGGTGATCGTGCCGGCGCCCTACTGGGTCAGCTATCCGGACATGGTGCTGCTGGCCGGCGGCGAGCCGGTGGTGGTGATCGGCCACGAGGCCGACGGCTTCAAGCTGAAGCCCGAGGCGCTGGAGGCGGCGATCACGCCGAAGACCAGGTGGCTGATCCTCAACAGCCCGTCGAACCCGACCGGCGCGGCCTATACCCGGGCCGAGCTTGAGGCCCTGGCCGGCGTGCTGGCGCGGCATCCCCACGTCTGGGTGATGACCGACGACATGTACGAGCACCTGATCTACGGCGACTTCGAATACACCACCATCGCCCAGGTCGCGCCGTCGCTCTACGAGCGCACCCTGACCGTCAACGGCGTGTCCAAGGCCTACGCCATGACCGGCTGGCGCATCGGCTATGCCGGCGGGCCGAAGCCGCTGATCGACCTGATGCGCAAGGTCGCCGGCCAGACCACCTCCAACCCCTCCTCGATCAGCCAGTGGGCCGCCGTGGAGGCGCTGAACGGGCCGCAGGACTTCATCGGCGAGCGCCGTGACGCCTTCGAGCGCCGCCGCGACCTGGTGGTGTCGATGCTGAACCAGGCCACGGGCATCCGCTGCCCCAACCCGGAGGGCGCCTTCTATGTCTATCCGTCGGTCGAGGGCCTGATCGGCAAGGCGACCGCGGAGGGCAAGGTGATCGACAGCGACGAGGCCTTCGCCACCGCCCTGCTGGAGGCCGAGGGCGTGGCCGTGGTGCACGGAGCGGCGTTCGGCCTCAGCCCCTATTTCCGCATCAGCTACGCCACCTCGGACGCGGTGCTGGAAGACGCCTGCCGCCGCATCCAGCGCTTCGCGGCGGGGCTGCGCTGAGGGGTCGACCGGCCTCGGGCGGGGGCGTGACGGTCGCTATTCGCGGCGCGGGCCGTTGATCAGCTCATCGACCTCCTGAAGACGACGGTAGCCGGAATAGGCTGGCTGCCAGCCCGCCGCGACCAACTGCCCCTGGCCGTCGAGCTGACGCCAACTGGCGATTGTGGAAGTCGTCACATGAAAGGGCATGGCTCCCAGCGCAGAAAAGACATTCGTCTGCGTGAAGCTGCCGCCAGTCGAGGCGTGAAGACGCACGAGGAGGACCGAAGCTCCAGCCTGATCCAGGTTACGCGCCACCTGTCGAAGCCGGAGCAAGGCGCCAAGCTGGGCCCCATCGTCCGCGGCAAGCTCTTCGCCAAACGTCTGATAGGCCGACAGCGCAAGATCTAGCTGCGCGCAGAGATCCAGCCGCGACGCCAGACGGCCGGCTGCCGCCTCCTCCTCCTCGGCGAGCGCCCTCATCTGGACGCAGCGTCGCCGTCCCGGCTCAAGGCCGCTGCGAGCCTCATCGAGAGCGAGAAGCTCGGAGCTCAGTGCAACAGCCACCTCGCGGCTGACGGGTCCGGTCATCGGCTGTAGCCGCCGCGCCTGACCCGGAGGCTCGGCGGCCAGCACGGCAGCGACAAGCGCGGCGTCGTCCAGAGCCGGTACATCAAGGCCCGCGGCTGCGTAGTCGCTGCGGAAATAGCTCAACAGGGAATTGATCAGCGGAATCGCGGCGGATAGAGCGCCAACGCCCTTTCGCCCTCCGCTTTCCGCAATGCCGAGGCCCGGAGCGGTAATCTGGTCCGCGATGAGTCGAGCTCGTCCCAACTGCGCTGTCAGCGCCGCGTGCCGAACTTCATAGACGCGCAGGGGTGTCTGATCAGGGAAGACGTCACCGCCAGCAACAAAGACCGGCCCATTCATTCCTCGCGCCAGATCCGAAATGATCCCGGTTCCGACGTCTCCAAGGTGTCGCGCGGCGAGCACCATTGCCTCCGCCTCGCCAGCCCCGTCACCAACGTTCATCTCGCCCTCAACACCGGATTCCGGTAGAGTCGGGGTTCGCAGCGTTCGGATTTCCTGCTCGAGTTTGGCGATATCGCGTTCCAGCTCCAGTTCGGTGCGCCGCTGCTCGGCGGGCGATGGCGGCGTTTCGCCTTCCACAGGTGGCGTCTGGGCGTGAGCAGAAGCTCCTGCCATCAGCAGAAACGCCCCTGCCATCAACGCTTGCGCGGACTTGTTCATTTTCGCCCCTCCCGAGAAGGGGCAACCCTACGACGAATAACGTCGATACGCCAGAGGTGTTTAACGCGTCAGGCCGCCCGGCTGACGGCGAAGTCAGCGAGGCTTTCCAGCGCCGTGCGCCACGGCCCCGGCGCCACCGTGCGCAGGGCGGTCTTGGCCGCCTCGGCGTAGTCGTGGGCCATGTCGAGGGTGGCGGCCAGGGCGCCGGTGCCGAGGATCAGCTCGCGCGCCCGGCGGAACTCCTCGTCACCGCGCTGGCCACCGTCGATGGCGGCGCGCCAGAAGGCGTCCTCGCGCCCGGCGGTGCGGGCCATGGCCACCAGCAGCGGCAGGGTCACCTTGCCCTCGCGGAAGTCGTCGCCGGCGTTCTTGCCCAGCACCTCGGAGGCCCCGCCGTAGTCGAGGGCGTCGTCGGCCAGCTGGAACGCCAGGCCGAGGTTCAGGCCATAGCTGCGCAGGGCCGTCACCGCCGCGTCCGGGGCCTCGACCGCCAGCGCCCCGGTCTCCGCCGCCGCGGCGAACAGCTCGGCGGTCTTGGCGGCGATGATGCGCAGATAGGTGTCCTGGTCCAGCTTGAGGTCGTGGGCGCGGGTCAGCTGCAGCACCTCGCCCTGGGCGATGACGCTGGAGGCGTTGGCCAGCACCCCGAGGGCGCGCATCTGGCCGGTGTCGACCATCAGCTCGAAGGCGCGGGCGAACAGGAAGTCGCCGACCAGCACGCTGGACGGGGCGCCCCAGATCAGGTGCGCGGCGACCTTGCCGCGGCGCAGCTCGGAGCTGTCGACCACATCGTCGTGCAGCAGGGTGGCGGTGTGGATGAACTCGACCGCCGCGGCGAAGCGGTGGGCGTTGGCCAGGTCCCGGCCGCCGACGGCGCGGGCCGCGGCCACGGCGATGAGCGGGCGCAGGCGCTTGCCGCCCGCCGAGACAATATGCTCGGCCAGCAGCGGGATGACCGGCACGGTCGACTGCATGCGCTCGAGGATCAGGCGATCCACCTCGGCCATGTCGGGGCCCGCGAGGCGCGCCAGGGCCTCGGCGTCGCCCTTCGGGCGGTCGGTCCGGGCGCGGGCTGCGGCGAGGGCGGCGTCCAAAGGCGGTCTCGTTTCTTCGTTTTGGCGCGGGGGAGCGCGCGGGATTCGCGTCGACGACTTGCCCCGGCGCGGCTGCGCCGACAATGGTGAGCCGGCCATGAGGGGTCAAGCCGCGTGACCGTCGCATCTACCGCCGCCGCGCCGGGGTCAACCCCTGTGCGCGAGGACCTGTTCCTCGGAGGGCGGGTGAAACTGCGCCAGCCGACACGCGGCTATCGCGCCGGGATGGACTCCGGCCTGCTGGCGGCCGCCTGCGCCGCCGGCCCCGGCCAGAGCGTGTTCGAGGCCGGCTGCGGGGCCGGCGCGGTGCTCTGCCAGATCGGCGCGCGTTGCCCGGACGTGCAGCTTCAGGGGCTGGAGCGCGATGCCGCCATGGCCGCCCTCGCTGGCGAAAACCTCGGGCTCAACGCCCTCGCGGACCGGGGGGCGGTGCGCCTCGGCGAGGTCGCGGCCGGACCGCTGGCCGACGAGCGCGGCCGGTTCGACTGGGCCGTCAGCAACCCGCCCTTCTTCGACGACCCCGGGGCCCTGCGCGCGCCGGGCCCCGGCAAGCGCGACGCCTGGCTGGCCGACGACGGCCTGCAGGCCTGGCTGGACCTGCTGTCGCTGAACGCGCGCGAGGGCGGCCGGGTGCTGCTGATCCACCGGGCGGACCGGCTGGCGGACATCCTGGAGGGGCTGAAGCGCCGCTGCGGCTCCTTCGCCGTGCGGCCCGTGCACCCCTTCGCCGACGCCCCGGCCAAGCGGGTGCTGGTCCGCGCCATCCGCGGCGGCCGCGCCCCCCTGATCCTGCACCCGCCCCTGGTGCTGCATGAGCGGAGCGGGGGTCACACGGCGGCCGCGGAAGCGATCCTGCAGGGCGAGGCCGGTCTGGAGGTCTGATCAGGCGGCCACAGCCGCCGCCAGACGGCCCTGCAGGCCCCGCGCCCCGGTCGCCGCCGCAGCGTCGCCGCTGACCCGGAAGTAGGAGACCAGCCGCGACAGCTCCTGCGACTGGCCCTGCAGGCTGGCCGCCGCCGCGTTGGACTCCTCGGCCATGGCGGCGTTGTGCTGGGTGGTCTGGTCCATCTTGCCGACCATGGCGTTGACCTGATCCAGGTTGTCGGACTGGTCGCGCGACGCCGCGGCGATGTCGGCGATCAGGCCGTCGATGTGGCCGACCCGCTCGACGATGCTCTGCAGCGCCGAGCCGGTGTCCTTGACCAGCTTCGCGCCGTGCTCGACCTCGGTGCTGCTGCCGGCGATCAGATCCTTGATCTCCTTGGCCGCCTCGGCCGACCGCTGGGCCAGGGCCCGGACCTCCTGGGCGACCACGGCGAAGCCGCGGCCTTGATCGCCCGCGCGGGCGGCCTCGACCCCGGCGTTGAGCGCCAGCAGATTGGTCTGGAACGCGATCTCGTCGATCACCCCGATGATCTGGCCGATCTGGGTCGAGGAGGCCTCGATCCGCTGCATGGCGGAGATGGCCTGGGCCATGATCTCGCCCGAGCGCTCCGCGTCGTTGCGCGCGGTGGAGGCCGCCTCGGCCGCCTGCCGGGCGTTGTCGGCGCTCTGGCGCACCGCCGAGACGATCTGGCCGACGGTCTCGACCGTCTCGCTCAGGCTGGCGGCCTGCTGCTCCGTGCGGGACGACAGGTCCTGCGACGCCGTGCTGATCTCGTGGGCCCCGCCCTCCATGGCGTCGGAAGCCTTGCGGATCGCCGCCACGGCCCCGGCCAGGCTGTCGATCGCCGCCAGATAGTCGGCGCGCAGCTGGCTGTACTCTTCCGGCATGTCGTCCGGCATCTCATGGGAGAGGTCACCGCGGCTGAGCGCCGCCATGGCCTCGCCGACGGTCTTCACCACCCGTTGGCGCTCGGTATGCAGCACCTCGGCCTCGGCGGTCTTTCGCGCCGCCTCGGCAGCTTCCAGATAGACGGCGATAGCCAGGTCCATGTCGAGCATCACCGCCTTGGCGATGGCCCCGGCCTGGGCCTTCAGCGCGGCCGACGAGCTGCGGCCGCCCATCAGCCTGCCCTTGGGCCAGTGCGAGTCGATCAGCTTGCCCAGCAGGTGCTCCAGCACCAGCGCATAGCCGCCGATGTACCAGCGCGGCTCCAGCCCGATGCGGGCATGGGTGTTCCCGACCTGGGTGACCGCCGCCATGAAGTCGGCGTCGAACCGGCCGGCGGCGATGGCGCGCCAGTGGTCGATCTGGCGCCCGCGCGCACCCGAGATATGGTTCTCGTCCCGGAAGAAGCGGCGCGTCTCCGGCGTGGCGCGCACCTGGGTGTAGAAGGCGTCCAGGGCGTCCGGCAGGGCCCCCAGCACCACGTCCTGACTGGCGTTCAGCGCCGCCTGGGCGTCAGGGCCAAGGCGCATGAAGTTCAGGCGGTCCTGCAACGCCTGGTTGGACATTGGCTTCCTCCGTAGACATGGGCCGCCTTGGCCCTTTCCCCGCGAACACTGATCGCCCAGCGTGTTGAGCGAGGCGTTAACGCGCGTTCAGGAGTGCTGTGGCGCGTTGTCTACGGGGTTCTACGGATATGGTCCGGAAGGACCGCCGGTCCTGTCAGGACTCAGCGCTTGGTGGCGCTCCCGCGCGGGCCGAAGCCCTGGACCAGCGCCTGGTGCAGGGCCGTGGGCCGGCCGGCGTCGTCGAAGGCCAGGGGACTGTCCCCGCCCCCTTGCCGGTTCACGAAGCTGTCGCCGTCGCGCAGCCCCCACAGGGTGAAGGCGTAGCGCTGACGCTCGGGCAGGGCGGCGAAGGCCTCGGCATACTCCATCACGCGGGCGGTCTGCAGCGCCCGGCGGGAGTCGCGCCGCGCGCGGTCCAGCAGACCCGCGCCCATCGGCGCGTCCAGCTCCGACACATGGATCGGCAGGCCGAAGGCGGCGGCGTCGCGCATGAAGGCGCTGATCTGTCCCGCCGGGATGTCGATGTCGAGGTGCGCCTGGGTGCCGATCCCCGTGATCGGGGCCCCGGCGGCGAGCAGCCGCTCCACCAGCCGCAGGAAGGTCGCCCCCTTCAGCGGCAGGTTCTCCAGATTGTAGTCGTTCAGGAAGAGGACCGCGTCCGGGTCGGCGGAGCGGGTCTGCTCGAAGGCGCGGGCGATATAGCCGTCCTGCCCGAACCGGGCGCTCCAGTGGCAGTGGCGCAGGCCGTCGCCGTCCTCGGCCACCGCCTCGTTGACCACGTCCCAGCCGGCCAGCTGTCCGCGGTAGCGCCCCGCCACGACGGCGATGTAGTCGTCGAAGGCGCGGGCGCGGCGCGCCGGCTTGATCGCCTCGAACCAGTCCTGCCCCTGCGAGTACCAGATCAGGGCATGGCCGTGCAGGCGCATCCCGTTGGCCCGGGCGAAGGCGGCGATGCGGTCGGGCGCGTCGAAGCGCCAGCCGCCGTCCTCGGCCAGGATGTACTCCATCTTCATCTCCCACTCGGGCGTGAGCTGGGAGATCTCGCGGCGGGCCAGGGTCGTCCACGCCGTATCGTCGAGCTGGCCGCTCATCACGGCGACCCCGACCGGGGCCGGGGCCAGCGCCTTCAGCGGCGCCGCCGCCGGCGCGGCCTGGACGGGGGCCCGGCCGCAGGCGGCGAGGGCCAGCGTGGAGAGAAGGAGGGCGCGGCGAGTCGCCCGCATCGCGGTCAGGGGCGGGGGGCGGATCACGCCGACCGGCGGCGCAGGCCCAGTTCGTCCAGCGCGGCGCCGTCGCGCTTGCCCTGGGCGGCCAGCTGGTCCAGCCGGGCCACCTCGGCCACATGCTCGAACTTCTTGAGCTCCTCGAAGGCCTCGCTGAGGGCGTCGCGGGCCCCGGCCTCTTCGGACTCGATCACCGCCAGATCGCCCTCGGCTACGGTGCGGCGCAGCTTCCAGCCATCGAGATAGGCGGTCAGCATCATGTTGGCGTCGGTGTCCTGGCGGGCGCGCTCGCGCTCGACCTCGGCCTCGGCCTCCAGCACCGCCAGCCGCATCTCGGCCGAGGCCCGACGCCCGGTGATCTCGGCGAGGCGCTTCTGCAGCGTCTCCACCTGATGGTTGGAAATCCGGATCAGGGAATGCGCCCAGGCGGTCATGGCAGGTCCTCCGTCAGCAACCCTTGATTCAGAATCGTTTCCAGACGGCTAAAGCTCTCGGCCATCGGCGTCGCCTCGTCGGGCGACTGGCTGAGAAAGGCCTCCAGACCGGGGTTCAGGGCGATGGCCCGGTCGACGATCGGATCGGCGCCCGCACGGTAGGCGCCGATGCGGATCAGCTCCTCCATGTTGGTGTAGGCGCTCAGGCTCTGGCGGGCGCGGCGCGTCAGGTCCCACTCCGCGGACGACTGGCAGCCCGGCAGGGTGCGGCTGACGGACTTGAGCACGTCGATGGCCGGGAAGCGGCCGCGCTCGGCGATCTTGCGGTCCATGACGATGTGGCCGTCGAGGATCCCGCGCACGGCGTCGGCGATCGGTTCGTCGTGGTCGCCGCCGTCCACCAGCACGGTGAACAGGGCGGTGATCGGTCCCGCCGTGGTGCCGTCCGGGCGGCGCGGCCCGGGCCCGGCGCGCTCCAGCAGCTTGGGCAGTTCGGTGAACACGGTCGGGGTGTAGCCCTTGGTGGTCGGCGGCTCGCCGGCGGCCAGACCGATCTCCCGCTGGGCCATGGCGAAGCGGGTCACCGAGTCCATCAGACACAGGACCTCGAGGTCCTGATCGCGCAGGAACTCGGCCAGGGCCAGGGTCATGTAGGCGGCCTGGCGGCGCTTCAGGGCCGGCTCGTCCGAGGTGGCGACGACCACGATGGCGCGGGCGAGGCCCGCCTCCCCGAGCGTCTCCTCGATGAACTCGCGCACCTCCCGGCCCCGCTCGCCAATCAGGCCAACGACGACCGCATCGCAGCTGGCCTGGCGCGCCAGCATCGACAGCAGCACCGACTTGCCGACGCCCGAACCCGCAAAGATGCCCAGGCGCTGGCCCCGGCAGGTGGTGGTGAAGACGTCCATGGCGCGGACGCCGAGGTCGAGCCGCTCGCCGACCCGGCCGCGGGCGTGGGCCGGCGGCGGCGGCGCGCGCAGCGGATAGGGAACCGGACCGGTCGGCAGCGGGCCCTTGCCGTCGATCGGCTGGCCGAAGGCGTCGACGATCCGCCCCAGCCACGCCGACGTCGGCCGCACGGCGGCGGCGGAATCGATGATGCGGATGTCGGCGCCGGGGGCCACCCCCTCGACCGGACCGAACGGCATCAGCAGCGCCTTGGCGTCGCGGAAGCCGACCACCTCGGCCGGCAGGGGCGGCTGGTGCAGGCGCTGGATCTCGGCCCGCGCCCCGACCGCCAGCCGGCTGAGGCCGCCACGGCTCTCGATCAGCAGGCCGTTGACCCCCGCCACCTTGCCGGTGACGCTGAGTGGATCGATCGCGTCGACGGCGGCGATGAGATTACGCAACGGGCGACGGCCTCTGACGGGGAACGCTCGAAGGGTGGCCTGACGTGGTTAACGCGGGATAAAGGCGGCATGCTCGGACCGAGGCGTCGCGCCCTCGTGAAGGAAACCTGATGCGCCGCCGCACCGTCCTCGCCGCGCTCGCCGCCGTCGCCGCCAGGCCCACCTGCGCGGCCGGGCCCGAAGGGCGAACGATCATCGTGGGCGGCGGGGTCGCCGGTCTTGCGGCCGCACGCGCCCTGGCGGAGGCAGGCGGGGACGTGGTGGTGATCGAGGCGCGCGCCCGACCCGGTGGACGCGTGCGTACCTCCCGGCTCTGGCCTGACCTCCCGGTCGACCTCGGCGCCAGCTGGATCCACGGCGGGCGCGGCAACCCGCTGACCGTTCTCGCTGACGCTGCGGGGGCGCGCCGCGTCGCCACGTCTTACGAGCGCAGCCTGACGCTGGACGCCGGCGGGCGCCCGGTGGACCCTGACGCTGTTCTGGCTCCCGCCGCACAACTTGTCGAAGCCGCTCGCGCCGCTGCCGAGGGCCTGACCGGGGATGTATCCCTGGCCCGCGCCGTGGAGCTCTCGCCGGCGTGGACCGATGCGGATGTCAGCGCACGGCGACACATTCGAGCCTGGGTCAACAGCGCGATCGAGCATGAGTACGGCGGCGACTGGACGGCGCTTTCATCCTGGCGCTTCGACGAGGGCGAGGCCTTCCCCGGAGAAGACGTCCTGTTTCCCGACGGCTATGACCAGTTGGTGGATCACCTCGCGAGAGGCCTGAACGTCCAGCTTGGCCGCCCCGTCGCCGCTATAGCCCCCCGCGGCGCAGGCGTGGCCGTGACCCTTGGCGACGGCGAGGTGCTGGCCGGCGAGCGCGTCGTACTGACCCTTCCGCTGGGGGTCCTGCAGGCGGGCCGGGTGGCGCTGGAGGAGCCGCTCGCGCCCGCCCGTCAGGCGGCCATCGACACCCTTGGCGTGGGCCTCCTCAACAAGTGCTGGCTGCGCTTCGAGCAGGTCGCCTGGCCGGACACCGTCGACTGGCTTGGCTGGCTGGGGGCGCGCGACGGCCACTGGGCCGAGTGGATCAGCCTCGCCCGGGCCACAGGAGCGCCTGTGCTGGCGGGGTTCAACGCCGGCGGCGCGGCGCGTGACGTCGAAGCGCTCGACGACGCCGCCACCCGCGACGCGGCCGTCGAGGCCCTGCGCGCCATGTTCGGATCCAGCTTCCCGGCTCCCGTCGCAGTCCAGGTGACCCGCTGGGCCCAGGATCCTCTGGCGTTGGGGGCCTACTCCTTCAACGCCGTCGGAACCGGGGCTGCCACGCGTCGGGCGCTGGCCGGACCCGACTGGGACGGCAGACTGATCTTCGCCGGCGAGGCCGCCGCCGCCGAGCACCCGGGCACAGTGCACGGGGCCCTCCTGTCGGGACGGGCTGCGGCGGCCCTCGCACGTTAAACCACCAGGTCCGCTCAGCGTGGCGCCAGTTCCCTGGTGAAGAAGGCCGCGACCTCGGCGTTGAAGGCCTGCTGGAAGGCGGCGCGGTCGAAGCCCGGCGTGGGGGCGCAGACCATCGGCGCGGCGGCGGCGAGCTCGGCCGAGCAGGGCGGCATCATGTCGAAGTGATCCGCCCCCTCGACCACGCGGTAGTCGGGCGGCGTCGGCAGGGCGTCGTGGACCGCCTGGGCGTAGAAGGGATGCGGCAGGACGCGGTCTTGCGACGGGCGCCACAGCTGCACCGGAACCGTGACGTCGGCGAGGCCCTCGCGGCCGAAGGTGTAGCCCAGGGCGGGCGCCGCGGCGACGACGGCCCGGATACGGCCGTCGTGGGTCCACTCGGGCGCATACACGACCGGGGCGGAGCCTCGCGCCGCCAGCAGACGGCAGTCGTAGAAGCCGGGGTTGGCGCGACAGTGGTCGATCACCCGGGTCAGGTCGGGCCGCCCGCCGGCGGCGGCCAGCACGGTGAAGCCGCCCGAGGAGAAGCCGAAGGCGCCGATGCGAGCGGGATCGACCTGCAGCCCGCCGGCCCCGGTCTCCACCATGTGGTCGATCAGGCGCTTGAGCTGGCGCGGCCGCTCGGCCACCTCCGTGGCCCGGCTCTGGTCGCGGTAGTTGTCTCCGGTGTGGCTGAGGGCGGCGACCATGAAGCCGGCGCGGGCGAGGGCCTCCGCGGTCGCGGCGTGGCCGGTCCAGCTGCCGCCATTGCCGTGCGAGATGACCACGAGCGGCGCCCGGGCGCCCGGGGCGGCGCCCGGCGGCAGCCAGACGCCGCCCTCGATCGCCGGACCATCGCCGTCGGGAATGGACAGGCGCAGGCGCGTCACGGCGGCGGCGGCCTGGACAGGCGTGGCGGCGGTCGCCGGGGCCCCGGCCAGGCCGGGAGTCGGAACGGCGGCGCCGAGGGCGGCGGCGAGGGCGGCGATCAGGGCGAGGCGGGAGGTCATGGGAAGCGATCCGGTGCGGGTTGCGATGACCCTCCGATGCCGCCGCCGGGCCAGCCTCGCCAGCGCCGCTTCGCCAACGGGCGAACGGGTTCGCCGGCGGGCCGACGGGGCTGCATCCGGGGCCCGGCTCGGCTATGGCGAGGACCATGCTGCGCCGCCTCGCCCGCCCCTCCCCGGCCCTCGCTCGCCTCGGGATCGCCGTCGCCCTGTCGACGGCCGCGGGCGTTTTCCTTGGCCTGCTCGGCCCCTTCGGCAGCTACCGCAACGGCGGCGCGGGCGAGCGCATCGCCTATTTCGTCGTCACCTTCTGGGTCGCCAGCCTGCTCTACGCGGTGATCGTCCCGGCCGCGGCCCAGGCGGCGGCGCGCGCCCGCCTGCCGCTATGGCTGTGGGCCCCGCCGGTGATCGCCGCCGCCGCCGTGCCCGTCGCCGCCGTCAGCCGCGTCGGGGCCCAGGCCCTCTGGCCGTGGATCGACAGCCGCGTCGGCCTGCTGGAATGGTATGGCCAGAGCCTGCTGCTCAGCGTGGTCGCGGTCGGCGCCGCCCTGCTGGTGCGGCGCGCCTGGGCCCCGGCCACGCCGGCCGGCCCGCCCGCGACGGCGGACCCCGCTGGAGCCGCGGCCTCCCCCCTCCCCGCCTGGCGCCGCGAAGGCGTGATCTGCCTGCAGATGGAGGACCACTACGTCCGCATCCACACCCCGACCGGCTCGCGGCTGGAGCTGATGTCCATGAGCCAGGCCATCGCCGCCCTCGCCGGCGTGGAGGGCTGGCGGGTGCATCGCTCGTGGTGGGTGGCGCGCGCCGCGGTCGAGGCGGCCGAGCCGGACGGGCGCAACTGGCGGCTCAGGCTGCGCGGCGG
Source organism: Brevundimonas sp. (assembly GCF_035998205.1). Classification (GTDB taxonomy): domain Bacteria; phylum Pseudomonadota; class Alphaproteobacteria; order Caulobacterales; family Caulobacteraceae; genus Brevundimonas. The sequence goes on along the minus strand of NZ_DASYHT010000002.1, from coordinate 227,198 downwards.
CCTGCGGACCCCGGTGTCCCGCGCCAATGTCGCGCCCCTGCGGGCCGCCGGCTGGCTGCCGCCCGCCGACTGAAGCGGATCAGTGGAGCCGGGGGTTGGGGCCGCGCCGGACCCAGCCGAGCGCGATCAGGAACATCACCATGACGATCGGCACATCCAGAAAGGTGCTGAACACCAGCCAGGCGTCGCGCGAGAGCAGGACCACCGCCACGGCGTTCATGCTCGCCGAGGCCAGACCGATCAGCCCCATGGCCACGCCGAGCCGCGCCGCATCGACCTCGAAGGCGAGATAGCGCGCCAGCCGGACCGCCAGCAGTTGCCCCTGGCGGAACAGACCGTCGGCGAGAAACGGCAGCGCCCCGATGACGCCGAGGACGGTGCCGCGATGCTGCACGAACCGCTCGTCCTGGAAGGCCAGGGCGAAGGCGGCGGACAACAGCCCCATGGCGATGCCGAACACCGCAAGGCCGCCCAGCAGGTCCACCCGGATCACCTTCTGCACGCCCCACAGCAGGAGGCCGGCGACGGCCCCGCTGACCGCCGCCGTGACAAGCCCGAACTCCCGCGCCACGAAGAAGAAGGCGAGACCGAGGCTGATGTCCGTGGCCAGCGACGGCCAGTTGCGCTTCCAGGCCGCCGCGTTGCGGGCGTGCTGCGCCATCGCCTCGGGACCGTCGACGCCTTCGGCAAGGCGGCGCAGCCGCGGGCCGAAGCCCAGCGGGCGGCCGAGGTGCGTTTCGAACACCACGACGCCGTCGCGGCGCGCCCGCAGGCCATAGGTCCAGGCGTTGGCGGGCCCCACCTCGACCTCGACAACGCTCCCGTCCGGTCGCTCCCAGCGCAGGATATGGTTGCGGAGGGGATCGGGTCCGCCCTTGCCGACCCCGTCGGCGGCGACCTCGACCCCGTCCGCCGTCAGGGTCGAGCGTGAGCTGTCCGTGAAGGTCTCGTGCAGAACGACAAGCTTCGCGCCATCGACCGTGAAGGTGCGGGTGAAGCGGGTGAGGCGAAGCGGCATGGCGAGTCCGGAGCAGACATGGGGGGCGCGGTGCGACCCGTGGCCGACCGCGGCCCCGCACTCAAGTCCGCGCGGCGTCGCGCCCTACTGCCCCTGACCGAGGCTGTAGCCGGGCTGGCCGTCGAAGTCGCACAGGTGCTCGGTCTTGATGAACTCGATCCCGGCCTCGGCGGCGCGCAGCTGCAGGGCGGCGATCTCCTGCACCGTGACCGGTCCGCCGCCGTTCATGAAGCGGCAGCGCCAGTGGTCGGTGAGCAGGGTCTCGGGGGCCCCGTCCGGCCACACCTTTACCCCGCGGTTGGTGACCATCTTCAGCTTCAGCCGGTTGTCCTCGACCGACTGCAGGCGGGCGGCCAGGGTGTCGGGCGAGCCGTCGCGGAACTCGACGAACAGGTCGACGCCGACCGTGGTCTTGCTGGCGGCCGGGCGGCGGGCGCTCTCGGCCGGCTCCAGTCGCAGCGGCGCGGCGCCGGCGTAGCTGACCGGGGTCAGGCGCTCGGGACGACGCCCGAGCCGCGCGATCACCGCCTGGGCGAAGCCGTCCGTGCCGACCTTCTCGCGCGAGATCGCCGGGTCATAAACGTCGGGCGTATGGATCCCGTCCTCGAGCGTGGCCAGCCAGGCGTTGTGGATGCGCTCGGCCACCTCGCTGCGGCCCAGATGGTTCAGCATCATCACCGCCGACAGCAGCAGGCCCGAGGGGTTGGCGACCCCCTTGCCGGCGAGGTCAGGGGCCGAGCCGTGCACCGCCTCGAACATGGCGATCGTGCCGCCGATGTTGGCGCTGCCGCCCATGCCGACCGAGCCGGCGATCTGCGCCGCGATGTCCGAGATGATGTCGCCGTACAGGTTCGGCGTGACGATGACGTCGAACATCTCCGGCGTGTCGGCCAGCCGCGCCGCGCCGATGTCGATGATCCAGTGGTCCTTCTCGATGTCGGGGTATTCAGCGCCGATCTCGTTGAAGACCTGGTGGAACAGGCCGTCGGTCAGCTTCATGATGTTGTCCTTGGTGAAGCAGCTGACCTTGCGGCGGCCGTTGGCGCGCGCGTACTCGAAGGCGTAGCGGACGATGCGCTCGCAGCCCGGGCGGCTGACGATCTTCAGGCACTGGTAGACCTCGGTGGTCTGGCGGTGCTCGATCCCGGCGTAGAGGTCCTCCTCGTTCTCGCGCACGATGACCACGTCCATCCCGGGATGGCGCGTGCGCACGAACGGGGCCCAGGCGGTGCACGGCCGGACGTTGGCGTAGAGGCCCACCGTCTTGCGGATCGTCACGTTCAGGGACTTGAAGCCGCCGCCCTGGGGGGTGGTGATCGGGGCCTTCAGGAACACCCCGTTGCGGCGCAGGCTATCCCAGGACTCCGGCGCGATGCCCGAGGTGTGACCGGCGTTATAGACGCGCTCGCCGATGTCGATGACGTCATAGCGCAGGTCCGCGCCCGCGGCGTCGAGGACCGAGAGGGTGGCGGTCATGATTTCCGGGCCGATGCCGTCGCCGAAGGCGACCGTGACGCGCTGGGTCATGGGAACTCCTGTGAATGTGGCGCGCCTCCTACAGGGCCCCAACACTTGACGAAACCTCATGGCCGTAATGACTGTGATAAGTTTTGGATATGCCCGCCCCGCCGTGGGTCTTCAGTCCCCCTGACGCCGCCTTGAGAGACCCTGCGGCGGCGACTGTTGTGGCGGCCCGTCCGCGGACATAGATCAGGGGCTCCGCCAGACTGGAGCGCCCGATGTCCGACCTGCCCGCCTATGACGCCGCCCGCCATCGCAAGGCCGGTCGCGGCAAGGTCTACGCCTCGATCCTCGACACCATCGGCGACACGCCGCTGGTGGCCCTCCCGCGGCTGTCCGGCGAGCTGACCCCGAAGGCCACCGTGCTGGCCAAGCTGGAGTTCTTCAACCCGATCGCCTCGGTCAAGGACCGGATCGGCGTGGCCATGATCGAGGCGCTGGAGCAGGCCGGGAAGATCGGCCCCGGCAGCGTGCTGATCGAGCCGACCAGCGGCAACACCGGCATCGCCCTGGCCTTCGTCGCCGCCGCCAAGGGCTATCGCCTGATCCTCGTCATGCCCGAGAGCATGTCGATCGAGCGCCGCAAGATGCTGGCCCTGCTCGGCGCCGAGCTGGTCCTGACCCCGGCCGAGAAGGGCATGAAGGGCGCCATCGCCATGGCCCAGGAACTGCTGGAGCGGACCCCGGGCGCGGTCTCCCCGGCCCAGTTCGACAACCCCGCCAACCCGGCCATCCACCGCGTCTCGACGGCGGAGGAGATCTGGGCCGACACCTCCGGCGCGGTCGACATCGTGGTCGCCGGCGTCGGCACCGGCGGCACCATCACCGGTGTCGGCCAGGTGCTGAAGGCGCGCAAGCCCGGCCTGCAGATGGTCGCCGTCGAGCCGACCGCCAGCCCGGTGCTGTCCGGCGGCGAGCCAGGCCCGCACAAGATTCAGGGCATCGGCGCCGGCTTCGTACCGTCTGTGGTCGATCGCTCGATGATCGACGCCGTCGAGCAGGTCTCCAACGAGGACGCCTTCGACATGGCCCGGCGCGCGGCGCGCACCGAAGGCCTGCCGGTCGGGATCAGCTCGGGCGCCGCCCTGACCGCCGCCTTCCGCCTCGCCGCCCGCGACGAGAACGCCGGCAAGACCATCGTCGCCATCATCCCCAGCTTCGCCGAGCGCTATCTGTCGACGGCCCTTTTCGAGGGACTGTGAGCCGCAGCCGACCCGTCATCGCCGATTAACCCTCTCGGCCCTAGCCTCGGGGCGTCATGACCGACGCTGCGGCCCTCGCCGCCCCGGGCCCCGGGCCCGAGGGCCATCGCGCCCGCCAGGCGCTGCTGAAGCGTCTGGCCGACGTCGTCTCCCTGCCTGCCAGCCGCATCAACGCCTTCGAGCGGTCAGTGGTGGGCGACCTGCTGGTCGAGATGCTGCGTCTGGCCGAGCCGAAGGAGCGGCTTCGGGTGGCCGCGCGGCTCGCCCCGCTCAGCGAACTGCCCAACGCCCTCGCCCGGCTGCTCCTGCGCGACACGCCGGACATCGCCGGTCTGCTGATCGAGCGGTGCGCCGCCCTGACCGACGCCGACCTTTGCGCCGCTGCCCAGGACACGGGCATCGAACATCGGCTGCTGATGGCCCAGCGGAGAGGCCTGTCGGAGGTCCTGACCGAGACCCTGATGTCCCCGGGCGAGCCCGAGGTGGTGGCCGCGCTGTTGCGCAACGCGACCGCCCGTCTGTCGCCTCCGGGGATCGAGATGATGGTCGGGCTCAGCCGCGATCATCCGGCCCTGTGCGACCTGCTCCTGCGTCGACCCGAGCTGCGCCCCTCGGGCGCCTACGCCATGTTCTGGTGGTGCGGTCCCGACGAGCGCCGCCTGATCCTGCAGCGCTTCGCCGTCTCCCGCGAAGTGATGCAGGAGGTGGCGGAGGACGTGTTCGCCATGGCGGCGGCCGAGAACTGGTCGGACCCGGTGGCGCGCAAGGCGCTGCAGTTCATTGAGCGCCGGCAGCGCAACCGGGCGGCCATCGAGAAAAGCCCCTTCGCCGATCTGGAAGCCGCCATCGCCCATGCGGCGCGCGAGGGTCTGAGCCGCGAGACGGCGACAGAAATCGCCTATCTGGCGGGGGTCAAACCCCTGACCGGCGCCAAGATTCTCGGCGACCTCGGCGGCGAGCCGGTCGCCATCCTGTGCAAGGCCACCGGGCTCGACCGCAACGACCTCGCGGCGCTGTGGCGCGCCCTGCGCCGGCCGGAGACCGACGAGACCGGGGCCCCGCATCCAACCTGGGAGCGGGTGCAGCAGACCTGGGAGATGCTGGCGGTGGACCGCGCCCAGACCGTGCTGCGCTACTGGAACTGGGCCCTGTCCTCGGCCCTGTCGCCGCGGCTGCTCCAGGCGATCCGCGACGGCGATGAAGACGCGGCCGATCCCTATGCGACGCCCGAAAGACTCGCCATTCTGACCTTGTCGCAGGACTTCAGACGCCCCGTCTGATCTGGAAAGCGTCACGCCAGCTCTTGTGCGGCCATGTTGATCGGGCCGGGGAATACGTGTATCGGCGAAGCCGTAAACGGGCCTCGCCTGCACGATTTCATAAACACTGATCTGGAAAACGTTCGTATGGAACAGAAGTCTGAGCTTCTGGAGATGACCGCCGACATCGTGTCGGCCTATGTCGGCAACAATTCGGTCGAGGCGGCGACGCTGCCGCAACTGATCCAGAACATCCACACGGCGCTGTCGCAGATCTCGAGCGGCCCGGTCGAGCCCGAGCCGACCCCGCAGGAGCCGGCCGTGCCGGTTCGCAAGTCGATCACCCCGGACTACCTGATCTGTCTGGAGGACGGTCGGAAGTTCAAGTCGCTGAAGCGCCACCTGCGCACCAAGTACGACATGAGCCCGGAAGAGTATCGCGCCAAGTGGGGCCTGCCGAAGGACTACCCGATGGTCGCCCCGAACTACGCCCGCGCCCGCTCGGAGCTGGCCAAGCAGATGGGCCTCGGCCAGGGCGGCCGTAAGCCGGCCCGCGCCGGCCGCGCCAAGAAGTAATCAGGCGCCGCGCGCCACGAACGCGCCGTTGAGGAAGCCCGGCTTGCCATAGCGCAGCCGGGCTTTTTCGTGGTCGCAGACCGTCCCGCCGGCAGCTTCCAGCACGGCCTGCCCCGCCGCCGTGTCCCACTCGGACGTCGGCCCGGTCCGCGGATAGAGGTCCGCCTCGCCCCCGGCGATCAGGCAGAACTTCAGCGAGGAGTCGACGCCGCGCCAGCGCGCCGCGCCATGCGCCGCCGCCAGCGCCGCGGCCTCGTCGCGGCCGACGGAATGGCTGATCACCATCTCGGGCGCGTCCGGCCGCGACCGCGCCTTGAGCGGTCGCCAGGGCCCGCCCGTTTCCCGCTGCCGGGCCCCGCCCGCCGCCGTCCCGTGCGCTGACGTCCCGTGCGCTGACGTCCAGGTCCGGCCCAGCGCCGGGGCCACCACCGCTCCGGCTGCCGGATCGTCTCCACGCATCAGGGCGATGTTGACGGTGAAGGCGTCCTTGCCGGCGACGAAACCGCGGGTGCCGTCCAGCGGATCCACCAGCCACCACCAGGCCCCGGTGCGCAGCTCGGCCCCGGCCGCCGCCGCCTCCTCGGCCACCGCAGGCACATCCGGCCAGAGCTGCGACAGGCCGGCGAGGATCAGCGCCTCGGCGCGTTGATCCGCCTCGGTCACCGGGCTGTCGTCGGCCTTGCGGGCCGCGGTGACGCCGGTGCGCCAGAAGGGCAGGATCAGCGCCGCCGCCGCCTCGGCCAGATCGACGAGGGCGGCCTCGAGGGCGCCGGAGGCGAGGTCAGCGGCGGGATCGCCGGTCGGGGCGGGAGTCATGCGCCGCTGATACGCCGCCGCGGCGGTTGGACGAAGGGGCAAATCAGGCCAGTTTGCCCCCGCCTCAAGCTCCCCGGTGTCTCCATGTCCGATCCGACCGCCGCCGTCCGCGCCGTCGACCTCGCCGCCCTCGTCGCCGGCAAGCTGTGCCACGACTTCATCAGCCCGGCGGGCGCAATCTCGTCGGGCCTCGATCTGCTCAACGATCCCTCGGCCCAGGACATGCGCGACGACGCCCTGGCCCTGATCAGCCAGAGCGCCGGCAAGATGGTGGCGCTGGTCCACTTCGCCCGGGTCGCCTTCGGAGCCTCAACCACCGCCGAGCGGTTCAGTGCGGAAACGCTCAAGGGCCTGGTCGACGGCCTGCTGTCCGGCGGCCGGGCGCAGATCGCCTGGGCGCTGGGCGTCAGCGAGTTCGGCAAGGCGGATGGCCGGGCCCTGCTCAACCTCGCCTATATGACCGTCGGGGCCCTGCCCTCCGGCGGGGTCGCCACCATCTCCGCCCGGCAGGACGAGCGCGGCCTGATCCTGCAGGGCGTGGCCGAGGGGACGCGCGCCCGGCTCAAGCCCGAGGCCCTCACCGGCCTGTCGGGCCACACCCTTGTCGAGGGTCTGCAGGGTCAGTGGATCCAGCCCTACTGGCTGTGGCTGACGGTGACCGAGGCCGGCGGCCAGCTCAGCGTGGATGCGACCGAAGGGCGCGTCGTCCTGACAGCCCTAATGCCGGCTTAAACCGGTTTCCAAACGGGTCGTTAACCGCCGCAACGCGATCATGGACGGTGAAGCGCGGCGTCAGGCCGGCTGGAAGGATCGGGCCTTGGACGTCAGGACCTGTCTCATCGTCGACGACAGCCGGATCATCCGCAAGGTGGCCCGGCGGATCGTTGAGGACCTCGGCTTCGAGGTCGACGAGGCCGCGGATGGCGCCGAGGCCCTGGCCTACTGCGCCGCGACCCGGCCGGACGTCATCCTGCTCGACTGGAACATGCCGGTGATGGACGGCCTGACCTTCATCCGCCGCCTGCGCGCGCAGTCGGGCGACACCAGCCCCAAGGTGCTCTTCTGCACCATCGAGACGGATCCCGAGCGGATCGCCGAGGCTCTGGAAGCCGGGGCGGACGACTATGTGATGAAGCCGTTCGACGGGGACATCCTGCACGCCAAGCTGGCCGAGGTGGGGGCCGCCCCGCTGCCATGAAGCCCGAGCACTTCGATCGCCTGCAGGGTCTCGTGGCCTCCCGCACCGGGATGCGCCTCAGCCGCACGCGCATGCACCTGGCCGATCACCGGCTGGGGCCGATCGCGCGGCGGGAAGGTTTCGCCTCGGTCGACGACCTGCTGTCCGCCCTGTGGAGCCGGCCGGTCGCCTCGCTGGGCTGGGCCGTCATCGAGGCCATGCTCAACCTCGAGACCTGGTTCCTGCGCGACCGCAGCGCCTTCGAGGTGCTGCAGCGGGAGCTGCTGCCGGCCCTCGTGCGCGCCCGCAACGGCGCCCGGCTGCGGCTCCTGTCCGCCGGCTGCGCCACAGGGCAGGAGGCCTTCTCCCTGGCCATCGTCTGCGCCGAGGCCGGCGTCGAGGTGGAGGTCACGGGGCTCGACCTGTCGCATGCCGCCCTCGAGCGGGCCCGCAGCGGCGTCTACACCGCCTTCGAGATCCAGCGCGGCCTCAGCGCCGCCCGCATGCTGAACCATTTCGACAAGTCCGGCGACACCTGGCGGGCGCGGCCGGAGCTGCGCAGCCGCATCGGTTTTGTGCGGGAGAACCTGCTCGACCCCCCGGAAGAGAAGCAGACCTTCGACATCGTCTTCTGCCGCCATGTCCTGAGCGAAGTCGAACCGGCCCGCCGGCTTGCGGTGATCGAGGGGCTTGAGGCGCGTCTGGTCGACGACGGCTGCCTGTTCCTCGGGGCCGACGAACGGATCGAGAGCGACACCCTCGCCTTCCGCCCCGTGGCGGGCCGCCGCGGCCTCTACGTCAAGGCTCCGGCCGCGGCGCGACGCGCCGCCTGACCTGACATCTGTTCCCGCCTCGCATCGACGCCGGCGCGCACGCACGGCTATGCTGTTCGCCGGATCCCAGGGAGACTGCCATGCCTCGCCTCGCCCTGCTGCTCGGCGCGCTCGCCGCCGGACTTGTCCTGGCCGTCGCCGCCCTGCAGGTCCCGGCCGCCCGTCCGGCCGACGCCCCGGCGGAGATGTTCGCCGCCGGCCGGGCCATGCAGGACATTCGCCGCATCGCCGTCGAGCCTCATCCGGTGGGCACGCCCGCCCATGCGCAGGTGCGCGCTTACCTGTTCGGCCGGATGACTGAATTGGGCCTCGCCCCCGAGGTGCAGGTCGGCGTGCTGTCGCCCGAGGCGTCGCAGCGCCTGGAACGCTGGAGCGACGGGGCCATCGCCGGCTACAGCCGGGTCTTCAACCTCGTGGGCGTCCTGCCGGGACAGGATCGCGCCGCCCCGGCGGTGCTGCTGATGGCCCACTATGACACCTCCTGGGGCTCGCCCGGCGCGGCGGACGATTCCGCCGGCGTCGCCGCCATTCTCGAGGCGGTCCGGGTGCTGCAGGCCGAGGGCCCCTTCGAACGCGATCTCGTGGTCCTGCTCACCGACGCCGAGGAGCTGAACCTCGACGGCGCCCGGGCCTTCTTCAGCGAGCACCCGCTGCGTGACCGCATCGGCCTGGTGATCAATCTGGAGGCTCGCGGGGGCGGCGGCCGGGCAATGATGTTCGAGACCGGCCCCGGCAATGCGGAGACCGTCGCCCTCTACGCCCGCGCCGCAGGGCAGACGGCAGGCGGCGTGACCGGCAACGCCCTGGCCACGCTGGTCTACGAGAACATGCCCAACGGGACCGACTACACCATTCCCAAGGCGCGGGGCATCGCCGGGCTGAACCTCGCCTTCATCGGCCGGCCTGACCAGTATCACTCGCCAACCTCGACCCCGGACGCGCTCGATCCGGGCGCGCTTCAGCACCTCGGCGACCAGGCCCTGACCCTCGCCCGGCTGGCCCTCACCGCCGAGACCCTGCCGCAAACGACGCAGAACGTCGTCTTCGCCGATCTGCTGGGCCGCATCGTCATCGTCCACCCGCCGGCCTGGGGCTGGGCCCTGCTGGCCCTCAGCCTCGCCGGGCTGGGCTTCGCCGGCTGGCGCTGGCGCGACGAGGTCACGCCGAAAGCGCTGGGCCGCGGCGCGCTGGAGGCCCTGTTCGCCACCTTCGTGGCGGTGATCGCCGCCTTCGCCGTGCGTGGTCTGGCCGGCCCGATGGGCGAGCGTTATGGGCCGGGGGGCGCTGACCTCTACTACACCCTGCTGCGCCGCCTGCCGTGGATCGAGGCCGGGATCGGCCTCGCCCTGACGGGCCTGCTGCTGGCGCTGCTGCTCGGCCGCGCGCGGCTGCGGCCGCGCTGGCAGGCGGCCGGCGTCGCCGCCCTCGCCGTGCCGGGCGTGGTCGCCGCCGGGCCGGACCCGATGCTGCTGGTCTGTGTCGCCGCGGCGATCGGCCTGGCCTTCAGCCCAACCCTCCCGCCGGAGGCCCGTCGCGCGGGAGCGCTGGGCTGGATGGGGCTGCTGCTGCTGATCGGTCTGGCGCTGCAGGTCGCCGTCCCCACCGCCGCCTTCCTCATCCTGTGGCCGGCGAGCGTGTTCGCGGTCGGGCTGGCCGCAGCCGCCCTGCTGACGCCCCGCTTCGGCGAGCTCCGCGGGCTTGCGCCGCTGGCGGTCGGCCTTGGCCTCGTTTCGGCCTGGCTGTTCTACCAGGCCCATCCGGTGATCCTCGGCATCGGCATGGACCTGCCCGGCGTGGCCGCCGTGTTCCTGCTCCTGATCGGCGCGGGCGCCCGCCTGCTGGCCCCGGAGCCGCGACTGACCCGGCCGCTGGCGCTCGCTGCCGCCGTACTCGTGCTGGCCGGCGGCGCGATGGGTCTGGGCGGCCGCTTCGCCGAGCCCCTGCCTCCGCCCGCCGCGGGCGGCCCGACCTAGACCGTCCACGTCATTTACGGTCGCATCTCTCGCGCCGGCGGCACGGCGAGAAAGAGAACATCTTGGCAACCTGAACAAACCGTGCACATAGTGCGCCTCACCACAGGGGGCGGGTCCATGGCGGGTCTCTCCCGGAACCAGACGGGAATCATGGCAAGGGAGACGAAGGCGATGGCGCAGGCGGCATTGAAACTGGTGGGCAAGGAAGACGGCGACAAGCAACGGGCGCTCGAGGCGGCGATCTCCCAGATCGATCGCGCCTTCGGCAAGGGCTCGGTGATGAAGCTCGGCAAGGGCGGCGTGGTGAACGAGATCGAGTCGGTTTCGACCGGCTCGCTCGGCCTCGACATGGCGCTCGGCATCGGCGGCCTGCCCAAGGGTCGGGTGATCGAGATCTTCGGCCCGGAGAGCTCGGGCAAGACCACCCTGGCGCTGCACACCGTGGCCGAGGTGCAGAAGGCTGGCGGCACAGCCGCCTTCGTCGACGCCGAGCACGCGCTCGATCCGGTCTACGCCCAGAAGCTGGGGGTCAACCTCGACGATCTGCTGGTGTCGCAGCCCGACGCCGGCGAGCAGGCGCTGGAGATCACCGACACCCTGGTGCGCTCGGGGGCCGTGGACATCGTGGTGGTCGACTCCGTCGCCGCCCTGACGCCGCGGGCCGAGATCGAGGGCGAGATGGGCGACAGCCTGCCCGGCCTGCAGGCCCGCCTGATGAGCCAGGCGCTGCGCAAGCTGACCGCCTCGATCTCCAAGTCGAAGTGCATCGTCATCTTCATCAACCAGATCCGGATGAAGATCGGCGTCATGTACGGCTCGCCGGAGACCACCACCGGCGGCAACGCGCTCAAGTTCTACGCCTCGGTCCGCCTCGACATCCGCCGCACCGGCGCGATCAAGAACCGCGACGAGGTCGTCGGCAACACCACCCGGGTCAAGGTGGTCAAGAACAAGGTCGCGCCGCCGTTCCGCGAGGTGATCTTCGACATCATGTACGGCGAGGGCATCTCCAAGATCGGCGAGATCATCGATCTGGGGGTCAAGGCCAACGTCATCGAGAAGTCCGGCAGCTGGTTCTCCTACGACAGCCAGCGCATCGGCCAGGGCCGCGAGAACGTGCGCGAGTTCCTCAAGGCCAATCCGGACGTGGCCGACGCCATCGAGAAGGCCGTGCGCGCCTCGACCACCAAGATCGCCGACGAGCTGCTGGGCAGCCCGGAGCCGGACGAAGGCCAGGACCTCGAGGGTTGAGGCCCCGCGCGGCGGGCCGGGCCCGCCGCCTTACGCATCCCTCCGGCCGGGTCCGTGCGACCCGCCACCGACCCCGCCCGGTCCGGGCCGGAGGTTGGCCGTCCGACTCTCCCCGGAGTCGGACGGCCCTTTTTTGTGGGCGCCGGGCAGCGGGCCAGCCTCGATCGATGGGCGCGGCGTCAGAGGCCGACCGGGCGACATCGCCACAACAGCCGTAGCTTCGGACGCCCGCCGCGGTCCCGCTCACGCAGTCCTTGATCTCGTGTCGAGCCGGGGCTGCACCCCCGCCATGGCCTGACCCGGCCGCCGCCCCGGGCCTCGCCCGACGCCGGAAGCTGCCCCCGCCGCGCCCCCTCAGACCGGCAGGCCGAGCCCCGCCAGCACCTGCGGCGCCTTTTCCTTGAAGGGGAAGAACCCCTTCGTCGCCAACGGCCACAGGGCCGTGTCCCAGTCGCGCCGCACCTCCACCAGCGCCAGCCCCTCCGTCGCCAGCGCCTCTCGGGCCGCCGCCAGCGCCGTCGCCGTGGGTCCGACCGGGACGGCCGGCGTGACCAAGCCGATGGCCCCGACCGCGCGCGCCCGCGCCGCCAGCGCCGCACCGTCCAGAGTCGCCAGCCGCGCCGGCTCGACGCCGTAGCGCCCCGCCGCCCGCGCTCCGGCGTCCGCCAGCGCGCCCTCCAGAAAGACCCGGGCCGGCCCGTCGCCGACCGCGTCCGGCCCCTCCGCCAGCGCCACCCCGGCGATCTCCCATGGTCCGATCAGATGTTCCGGCGTCAGGTCCTCGGGCGTGATCAGCAACAGGTGCGGCCCCGCCGGGGCCTCGTCCGCCAGGGCCCGCAGCGGCCGCGCCGCGCCGACCGGCTCGGTTTCGGTCAGGGGCTCCGCCGTGCGCGCCAGCCCCTGCGGCCGGAAGCGCCCGTCGGTGTAGCGGGCGATGTTGTCGGCGGTGGCCAGATAGGTCTTGCCGACGGTCTGCAGTCCCGCCACCCAGCGCCACGACAGGGTGTTGGAGGCCGGGTCCCCGTCCATCAGCCGGCGCAGGAACAGGTCGGCCCCCAGCGCCCAGGGCAGCTTCAAAGTGAAGATCCAGATCGAGGCGAACCACATGCGGGCGTGGTTGTGCAGCCAGCCGGTCTCCGCCAGCTCTCGCGCCCAGGCGTCGAAGGCGTCGATGCCGGTCGTCCCCGCCTCGGCCGCGGCCAGATCCCGCGCCAGGGCCGGATCCCGGTCCGCCGCCGCCCGGGCCTGATGGCGCGCCACGAGGTAGCGCTCCCAGACCTGCGGCCGCAGCTCCAGCCAGCCCTTCCAGTAGGTGCGCCAGATCACCTCCTGGACGAACTTCTCCGCCGCCCGCGGGCCGTGCGCCTCCAGCGCCGCGCGCGCCAGCTCGTCCTCCCTGACCAGCCGCCGCCGCACCCAGGGCGACAGGCGCGACACGGCATGGGCGCCGCCCGGCCCCGGATCGGTGTTGCGCCCGGCGGCATAGGCCCGCCCCATGCCGGGGACGAAGGCCTTCATCCGCTCGAGACCGGCCTCGCGCGTCGGGGTCCAGTCGCTCATCGTAGGCGCCGCTGCAGCGCCGGCCGCACCTTCAGGAAGGCGAGATAGAGCCGCTCCAGGCCGGCCAGCACCCGCCGGTTGCGCGCCAGCAGGCCCAGCGGCCGCAACAGGGGAATGGCCCGCCACATGGCGGCGAAGGCGGCGGCGCCGGACAGCATCCGCCCGTCCTCCCGTGCGTGGAAGCGCGCCAGCAGGGTCGCCCGGTCCAGCGGACAGGCGCCCTCGCCGGTCGCCACATCGTGAAAACGGATGGCGCCGCGGCGGTCCAGCCGCCGCATCAGGGCGATCTCGCGCCGGCACAGCGGGCAGTCGCCGTCGAACCATACCTCGACCCGGGTCATGGGCGGCTCTTACGCCCGGGCCCGTTCCGATGCGCTGCGACGGAACGTCTGGCGCCTTCCGCGACGGGTATCGCCGGGCCGCCGGCAGGTGATGCGCTTCGTCCGGAAACCCTGTATGAGGCGCGCCTTCCCCTCCTTCGCAGCGCGTCTCCCCATGGCCAGCCTGAACGACATCCGCTCCACCTTCCTCGACTTCTTCGCCCGTGACGGCCACGAGGTGGTGCACTCGGCTCCGCTGGTGCCGCAGAACGACCCGACGCTGCTGTTCGTCAACGCCGGCATGGTCCCGTTCAAGGACTACTTCACCGGCGCGGCCCGGCCGCCGTCGCCGCGCGCCGCCAGCTCGCAGAAGTGCGTCCGCGCCGGCGGCAAGCACAACGACCTGGACAACGTCGGCTACACCGCGCGCCACCTGACCTTCTTCGAGATGCTGGGGAACTTCAGCTTCGGGGACTATTTCAAGGAACACGCCATCGAGCGGGCGTGGGAGCTGGTGACGAAGGACTTCGGTCTGGATCCGAAGCGGCTGCTGGTCACCGTGTACATCGATGACGACGAGGCCGCGGCGATCTGGAAGAAGGTCACCGGATTCTCCGACGACAAGGTCATCCGCATCGCCGGCTCGGACAACTTCTGGGCCATGGGCGACAATGGTCCGTGCGGCCCCTGCACCGAGATCTTCTGGGACTACGGCGACCACGTCCCCGGCGGCCCGCCCGGCTCGCCGGACGAGGACGGCGACCGCTACGTCGAGATCTGGAACAACGTCTTCATGCAGTTCGAGAAGGAGAACGACGAGATCGTTCGCAACCTTCCGAAGCCGTCGGTCGACACGGGCATGGGGCTGGAGCGCATCTCCTCGGTCCTGCAGGGCAAGAACTCGGTGTTCGACACCGACCTGTTCCAGACCCTGATCGGCGCCACCGCCGAAGCCACCTCGACCGACCCGAACGGCGACATGGCCGCCAGCCACCGGGTCATCGCCGACCACCTGCGCTCGTCGTCCTTCCTGATCGCGGACGGGGTCACGCCTTCGAACGAGGGGCGCGGCTACGTCCTGCGCCGGATCATGCGCCGCGCCATGCGCCACGCCCACCTGCTGGGCGCCCAGGACCCGCTGATGCACCGCCTCGTGCCGACCCTGGTGTCGTCCATGGGCGAGGCCTATCCGGAGCTGAAGCGCGCCCAGGCCTTCGTCGAGGACACCCTGAAGCAGGAAGAGATCCGCTTCCGCTCGACCCTGGCCAAGGGCATGAGCCTGTTCGAGGACGCGGCCCGCGACCTGAAGGTCGGCGACATGCTGGACGGCCAGACCGCCTTCACCCTCTATGACACCTACGGCTTCCCGCTGGACCTGACCCAGGACGAGGCCCGCCGCCGCGGCTTCTCGGTCAATGTCGACGGCTTCCAGTCGGCCATGGCGGAGCAGCGCGCCCGCTCGCGCGAGCACTGGAAGGGCTCGGGCCAGCAGGCCAACGCCGCCGAGTGGCTCGGCGTCCGCGACCGCCTCGGCCCGACGGTGTTCACCGGCTACGACGCCGTCGACGGCTCGGGCGAGGTGCTGGCCCTGATGAAGGACGGCGCCCCGGCGGACGCGGCCGAGGCCGGGACCATCGTCGAGGTGCTGTTCGACACCACCCCCTTCTACGCCGAGAGCGGCGGTCAGGCCGGCGACCACGGCACGCTGGAATGGCCCGGCGGGTCGGCGGAGGTCATCGACGTCAAGAAGCAGGCCGGCGACCTGCACGTGCTGTCGGCGGAGATCACCGCCGGGCGGCTGGAGATCGGTACGCGCGTGGCCCAGTCGGTCGATCCGGAGAAGCGCCGCACGACCCGCGCCAACCACTCCGCGGCGCACCTGCTGCACACGGCGCTGAAGAATGTGCTGGGCCCGCATGTGGCCCAGAAGGGCCAGATGGTCGACGCCGAGCGCGCGCGCTTCGACTTCAGCCACAACGCCCCGCTCGGCGAGGCCGAGATCGAGGCCATCGAGGCCGAGGTCAACGCCGTGATCCGCCAGAACGTCCCGGCCGAAACCCGGCTGATGGCGCCCCAGGCGGCGATCGAGGCCGGGGCCATCGCCCTGTTCGGCGAAAAGTACGGCGACGAGGTTCGCGTGCTGACCCTCGGCCGCGCCCTGACGACCGATAACAAGCCCTACTCCGTCGAGCTGTGCGGCGGCACCCACGTGGCCCGCACCGGCGACATCGCCCTGTTCAAGATCGTCCAGGAGACCGGCATCGCCGCCGGCGTACGCCGCGTCGAGGCCCTGACCGGCGAGGCCGCCCGCCTCTACGTCGAAGGTCAGGCCCGGGTGGCCCGCGGTCTGGCGCGTGACTTCAAGGTCCAGCCGGCCGATGTCACCGCCCGCGTCGAGGCGCTGCAGACCTCGGTCCGCACCCTTGAGAAGCAGGTGGCGGAGCTCAAGAAGCAGCTGGCGCTCGGCGGCGGCTCGGGCGGCAACGCCGCGCCGGAGGAGATCAACGGCGTCAAGCTGATCGCCCGGGTGCTGGACGGCGTCGACGGCAAGGGCCTGCGCGGCGTGGCCGAGGACTTCCGCAAGCAGGTCGGCTCGGGCGTTGTCGCCCTGGTCGGCGTCACCGACGGCAAGGCGGCGGTGACCGTGGCGGTCACGGCGGACACGGTCGGCAAGGTCAACGCCGCCGATCTGGCCCGCGCCGCGGTCCTTGCCATGGGCGGCCAGGGTGCCGGCGGCAAGCCGGACTTCGCCCAGGGCGGGGCCCCGGACGGGGCGAAGGCCGAGGCTGGCCTCGACGCCGTGCGCGACGCGCTGAAGGGTTGACGCCCTCCCCCCGCTCCGGCCCCATGCGGGCCGAGCACCACGGGGGGAATTGCATGCGCCTGATCCTGTCCACCGCGGGGGTCCTGACCCTCGCCGCCGTCCTCGCCGCGAGCCCGGCCGCCGCCCACGAGGTCCGGCCTGCGGCCGCGCCCCAGGCGGAGGCCCAGGCCGAAGACGCCGCCCTCGCGCGCCTGCTGGCCGACTACGAGACCTGGCTGCGGGCCCAGGATCCGATCGGCGCCGGACGCGACGGCGACCAGGCCGCCAAGGCTCGCCTGCCCGAGGTCGGCCGCGCCGCCGAGCTGGCGCGCCGCGCGCCGTTGCAGGGCTTCCTGGACCGGCTCAACGCCATCGACCCGGCGACGCTGAACCGCGACGACGCCCTGAACCACGCCTTCCTGGGCTGGCTGCTGGCCCGGCGCATCGAGCGCATCGGCTTCGACGCCGGCCGGCTGGCGGTCGACAATGAGGGGGGGCCCGGCGTGGGCGGCGGCTATCTGGCGCGCGGCACCCGCATCGCCACCCGCGCCGACGCCGAGGCCTGGTTGAGCCGCCTGTCGCAGATGGGCCGCTTCTACGATGAGGGCCTCGCCGACGCGCGCCGCGGACTGGAGACCGGCTTTATCCAGCCGCGTTCGGTGGTGGAGAGCGGCCTGGTCAACCTGCGCGCCGAGGTCGCCTTCACACCGGACACCGATCCGCTGCTGCAGCCGTTGCGCAACCTCCCGCCGCTGTTCAGCGACGCGGAGAAGGCCGACCTGATGGCCCGCGCCCGCGCCATCGTGGACGAGCAGATCGTCCCGCGCCGGCGCGAGGTGCTTCGCTTCGTCGAGCAGGACTACCTGCCGGCTGCGCCGGAAACCCTCGGCATCGGCCAGCGTCCCGGCGGTCGCGAGTACTACGCCTTCCTCGCGCGCAGCTTCACCACCACGGACATGACGCCGGAGGAGATCCACGCCCTCGGTCTGTCGGAGGTGGCCCGCATCCGCGCCCGCATGGACGTGGAGATGCGCGCCGCCGGCTGGACCGGCGACTTCGCCGGCTTCCTGCAGCATCTGCGCACCGAGCCGCGCTTCTACGCCCAATCGCGCGAGGAACTGCTGGAGAAGGCCTCGGAGATGGCCAAGCGGGCGGACGGCGGCATGCCGGCCCTGTTCCGCACCCTGCCGCGCCTGCCGTATGACGTGCGGCCCGCCCCGCGCGAGATCGAGGAGCGGTACACCACGGGCCGCTACAACGCCGGCTCGCTCGCCGAGGGGGTGCCCGGCGGCTACATCGTCAACACCGGCCGGCTGGACCAGAGGCCCCTGTACGAGCTGCCGGCCCTGACCCTGCACGAGGCGGTGCCGGGCCACCACCACCAGATCGCCCTGCAGCAGGAGGCCGAGGCGGTCCCCTACTTCCGCCGGGACGCCGACGTCACCGCCTTCATCGAGGGCTGGGGCCTCTATGCGGAGTTCCTCGGTGAGGAGATGGGCTTCTACCGCACCCCGGAGGAGCGCTTCGGCCGACTCTCCTACGAGATGTGGCGCGCGTGCCGCCTCGTCGCCGACACCGGCATCCACTGGATGGGCTGGAGCATCGAACAGGCCCGCGCCTGCTTCGCCGAGAACTCGGCGCTGGCCCCGCACAACATCGAAACCGAGCTGCAGCGCTACATCGCCGACCCGGGCCAGGCGCTTGCCTACAAGGTCGGCGAGATCCGCCTGCGCGCCATCCGCACCCGGGCCGAGCAGGCGCTGGGCGAGCGCTTCAATGTGCGGGACTTCCATGACGCCCTGCTGGTGGACGGCCCCCTGCCGCTCGACCTGCTGGACCGGCGGATGGACGCCTGGATCGCCGATCAGCTGGCCGCGGGCGGCGCCTGACCGGCGGCGGCCGGGGTCTCGTCCGGAGTCTCGGGCAGGTCGATCCCGGCCAGCTTCCAGTCGATCAGACCGCGCCGCTGCATCAGCAGGACGACCGGCGTCTCCGGTCGGTCCTGGCGCGTCAGGGTGACGGTGAAGGTGTTGAGGTCGCGGAAGCCGTAGCTCTGGCGCACGCGGTCGTCGGCGGCGGCGTCCGGTTCCGGCGTCGCCGGGGCCGCGGCGGCGCCGTCCAGATCCGGGGCCGGCGGCTCGCCTTCGCGCACCATGACGGCGATGGCCTCGGGCGTGACGAAGGCGTCGACGACGCCGCTGACCAGGGCCGGGCCGAAGAGCATGGCCAGGGCCCGGCCGGCGCGGTCATCACTGTCGCGCATCTCGCGCATCAGCCGGGCGTTCAGCTCGTCCTTCAGGCTCTCGCGAAAGGCGGGAAAGTCGACGCGGCGTTCCAGCCCGGCGGCGTCGCCGGCCTCGGCCGCCGCCACCAGCTCCCGCGCCGCCAGCACCGGGGCAGCGACATAGACAACGGCCGCGGCGACAGCTCCGCCGAAGACCAGCCAAAGGGTCCCGCGAGTCATGGTTGTTTCTCTCCCGCCCCGACGCTGGGGCGAAGCGGGAGCGCCGTCAACCCGCCGGCGTCGCCTCGACCGGGGCGGGCGGCATGTCGGGCAGGCCGATGTGGGTCAGACGCCAGTCATAGGGCCCGACGCGGCTGAAGGTGAACACGGTGCGGCCAGTCGGCGTGTCTACCGCCAGGCGGGCCCGGTTGATGCTCCAGTAGACCGGCTTCGGCCAGGGCGCCGCCTCCGTTGCGGGGGGCGGCGGGTTGGTTCCCGAGCGCAGGGCTGCGGCCCGGCCCTCGCCGCGCAGCAGGCCGGACATGGCGGCGGGCGTCAGCCAGGCGTCGACCACCGGACCGGGCACGGGGCGCGCGTCGGCCAGACGCCGGCGCACGGCCTCGACCGGATCCTCCAGGAAGCCCGGCGCCGGCGCGGGCGCCGGGGCCTCGGCCAGCTGCGGCCGCAGCGCCTGGCGCAGGGCGCCATAGTCCACCAGCTTCGACAGCGCCTCGACATCGTCCGACTCCGCCGCTGACCTGACGCCGAGGAACGCCACCGCCGGGGCGGCGAAGAAAGCGACGACAGCCGCGACGATCAGCAGGGCGAGCACGACCCCGAGCGGGCGCTTCATGAGGGCCTCCTTGGACGGCCGCCGATCATGCACGGACGCGCCCGGCGCTCAACCGCGCGCGCGCTGTCGGGGAATCTGGCGCCGTTGCGACAGCCCCGGGGCTGTCCCTAGCCCCCGCGGACGCGGCGGACCGCCGCCACCGTCTCGCGCACCCTGGCCTCGATGCCGGCCCAGTCGCGGGCGGCGACGGCGGCGTCGGTGATCAGCTTCGAGCCCATGCCGGCGGCGACGATGCCGGCGCCGAACCAGCGGGTCAGGGAGGCCTCGTCCGGGTCGACCCCGCCGGTCGGCATGATCTTGGTCCACGGCATCGGGCCGGTCACCGCCTTGACGAAGTCGGGCCCGCCCACCGAGGCGCCGGGAAACAGCTTGACGATCTCGCAGCCCAGCTCGTGCGCCTCGCCGATGTCGGTGACCGAGCCGCAGCCGGGGAAATAGGCCACCATGCGCCGGTTGCAGACCCGCGCCACCTCGGGGACGAGGCAGGGGCTGACCACGAAGCGCGCGGCGCGGTTGATATAGAGCGAGGCCGTGCCCGCA
Organism: Brevundimonas sp.; assembly: GCF_035998205.1. Taxonomy (GTDB): domain Bacteria; phylum Pseudomonadota; class Alphaproteobacteria; order Caulobacterales; family Caulobacteraceae; genus Brevundimonas. The sequence continues at coordinate 207,272 of NZ_DASYHT010000002.1, read as the reverse complement.
TCGACCACCGAACCGATGCCCAGCACCACGTCCGGATCGGTGCGGCCCAGCTCGCGGGCGATCTCGCCGAACAGGTCGCAGGCGAAGTCGCCGCGGTTGGTGAACTCGACCACCGGGGCGCCGCCGCGGGCGCAGGCGCGGATCACCTCGAGACAGGTCTCCGGGTCGGAATGATAGAACACCGGGCAGACGCCCTGGGCTTCGAGGGCGGACAGGACCTGCAGGCGGCTGTGGGGCATGACGTTCTCCGGTGACCCGCTCTCGTTCGGGCGCACGGGCCGGAAGGTCAAGCATCGTCGCACGATTTGACCAGCGGCGGCCTTGTGCGGCGCAGCATCGGAGCGCATCTGCCGCCCATGACCCCGCCCGCGTTCCAGACCTCCCCCGACGGCGCCCGGCGCGGCCCGGGTTTCACCGAGTTCGTTTGCCTGATCGCCATGATGATGGCGCTTAACGCCCTGGCCATCGACGCCATGCTGCCGGCCCTGCCGGCCATCGGCGAGGCGCTGGGGGTGGCCGACGAGAACAGCCGCCAGTGGGTCATCACCGCCTATCTGCTCGGCTTCGGCGGAGCGCAGATCATCTATGGCCCGCTGGCGGACCGCTTCGGCCGCCGGCCGCTGCTGCTGGTCGGCATCGGCATCTATGTGGCCTTCAGCGCCCTGGCCGCCCTCGCCCCCTCGTTCGAGACCCTGATCCTGTCGCGTGTCGGCATGGGCGTGGGCGCCGCGGCCCTGCGCGCCGTGCCCCTGTCGGTGGTGCGCGACCTGTACAGCGGCCGCACCATGGCGCGGGTCATGTCGCTGAGCTTCCTCGTCTTCCTCGGCGTGCCGATCCTCGCCCCCAGCGTCGGGGCGGCGGTGCTGCTGATCGGCCCGTGGCGCTGGATCTTCGGCGTGCTGGGTCTGGCCGGCGTGGCCGTGGCCGCCTGGATCCTGCTGCGCCTGCCCGAGACCCTGGCCGAGGAGAACCGCCGGCCGATCCGGCTGGGTCCGCTGGCCGAGGGATTCCGCCAGGTGCTCACCCACCGCATGGCCATGGGCTACACCCTGGCCATGACGGCGGTGTCGGGGGCCCTGTTCGGCTTCATCAACTCGTCGCAGCAGATCTTCTTCGACGCCTTCGGCCTGCCCGACCTGTTCCCGCTGATCTTCGCCGCCATCGCCGGGGCCATCGCCGTGGCGTCGCTGCTCAATGCGAAGCTGGTCGAGCGGCTGGGCAGCCGGCTGATCTCGCATGTGGCGCTGCTGGGCTTCATCGCCCTGCCCCTGATCCACACCGGCATCGCCCTCGCCGGAGCCGAGACGGTCTGGGTGTTCGCCGTCATGCAGGCCCTGACCATGTTCTGCTTCGGCCTGATCGCCGGCAACTTCGGGGCCATGGCCATGGAGCCGATGGGCCGGATCGCCGGGACCGCCGCCTCGGTGCAGGGAGTCATCTCGACCCTCGGCGGGGCCCTGCTCGGCTTCGCCATCGGCCAGCAGTTCAACGGCACTGTCGTGCCGATGACCGTGGGCTTCGTGGTCATGGGCCTGGTGGCGCTGGCCTGCGTGCTGTGGGCCGAGCACGGCCGCCTGTTCAGCGCGCGCCACGGGGAGACGCCGCGCGCCGCCTGACGTCCCGCTTGATCTTTGCGGCGGAAGGGCGTCGGGTCGGCCGCGATCGAGTCCCCCGGAGCCGTCCATGTCCCGCGTCCTGCTGTCCGCCTGCGCCCTCGCCGCCCTCTCGCTCGCCGCCTGCGCCGGCGGCCCTGTCGCGGAGCCGCCCGCCCTGACCTCGCCCCCGATGACCACGCCCGCCGTCCGCCCGGTCGACTACGTCCGCGACGTCCATTCCCACGCCCGGCCCGAGGTGGCGCGGGTCGTCGATGTGGCGCTCGACCTCGCCGCCGACTTCGAGACGAGCCGGCTGTCCGGGACCGCCACCCTGTCGATCACCGGCGTCCCGGGGGCGGAGGAGATCGTCCTCGACGTCCGCAATCTCGACCTGCAGGCCGTGCGCACCCCCGAGGGCCGCGCGCTCGACTACAGCCTTGGCGCGGAGGACCCGACCCTCGGCCAGCCGTTGACCGTGCGCTTCGACCGGCCGCTGGCCGCGGGCGAGACCCGCCGCATCGTCATCGCCTACGCCACCCGTCCGGACGCGGCCGCGCTGCAGTGGCTGACCCCGGCCCAGACCGCCGGCGGGCGCCTGCCCTATCTGTTCAGCCAGGGCCAGGCGATCCTCACCCGCACCTGGGTGCCGACCCAGGACAGCCCCGGCATCCGCCAGACCTTCTCCGCCCGCATCACCGCGCCGGATGCGCTGAAGGTGGTGATGAGCGCCGACCATCTGACGCCAGAGGGCGAGCCGGCCGGCCCCGGCCGCCGCGCCTGGCGCTTCCGCATGGACAATCCGGTGCCGCCCTATCTGATCGCCATCGGCGCCGGCGACGTGGCCTTCCAGCCGATCGATGAGCGCACCGGCGTCTTCACCGAGCCGTCGAAGCTGGCCGCCGCGCACCGCGAGCTGGTCCCCACCGCCGGCATGGTCGACGCCGCCGAGGCCCTCTACGGCCCCTACATCTGGGGCCGCTACGACCTGCTGGTGCTGCCGCCCAGCTTCCCCTTCGGCGGCATGGAGAATCCGCGGCTGACCTTCGCCACCCCGACCATCATCGCCGGCGACCAGTCGCTGGTCAGCCTGGTGGCGCACGAGCTGGCGCACAGCTGGTCCGGCAACCTCGTGACCAACGCCACCTGGGACGACTTCTGGCTCAACGAGGGCTTCACCGTCTATTTCGAGAACCGCATCATGGAGGCGGTCTACGGCCGTGACCGGGCGCTGCAGGAACAGGTGCTGGGCTGGAACAGCCTGCAGGACACCCTCGCCAGCCTGCCCCCGGCGGACACCCGGCTGAAGCTCGACCTCGCCGGTCGCGACCCCGACGACGGCATGACCGACGTGGCCTACGAGAAGGGCGCCGCCTTCCTGCGCACGATCGAGCGCCTCGTCGGCCGCGAGCGCTTCGACGTCTGGCTGCGCGGCTATTTCGAACGCAACGCCTTCCGGCCGATGACCACCGAGCGCTTCCTCGAGGACATCCGCACGCACCTGGTGCGCGGCGACGCGGCGCTGGAAGCGCAGCTGATGATGGACGCCTGGATCTACCAGCCCGGCATGCCGTCCAACTGGGTCGCGCCGGTGTCGGACGCCTTCGCCCCCGTCGACGCGGCGGCGCAGGCGGTGTTCGTGGCCGGCGCCCCGGTCTCGACCGTGCCCTGGAGCGACTGGAACACCCAGCAGCGGCTGCGCTTCCTCGGCTGGCGGCCGGAGGGGCTGCAGCCCGCCGGCGACTGGCTGACCCCGGCGCAGCTGGCCGACCTGTCGGCGACGCTCGACCTGCCCGACGAGGGCAACGCCGAGATCGTCTTCGCCTGGCTGCAGATCGCCCTGCAGCACCGCTACGATCCCGCCGTGCCCCAGGCCGAGGCCTTCCTGACCGGCATGGGCCGGCGCAAGTTCGTCCTGCCCCTGTTCCGCACCCTGTGGGCCGAGGAGGACTGGGGCCGGCCGCTGGCGACGCGCCTCTACCGCGAGGCCCGGCCGCTCTATCACCCGGTCACGACGGGCTCGGTCGACCCGCTGCTGGGGTGGGCGGGTTAGGTCAGGCCCGGTCGGGGCTGCGACGACGCCACCCCTCGAGACGTCGCCGGGCGGCCTCGACAGCCTCGACCGGCACGCGCCGCGCTCCCACGGTGTCGGCCATCACGGCGCCGCGGCGGCCGAGGGGCTCGGGCGGGCCGGTGGTGGTGTCGACTGTGGTCTGGTGCTCGATGGCCGCGTTGAAGGCGGCGCCCATCAGGATCAGCTGCACCGACAGCCAGGTCCACAAGAGGAAACCCATCACCGCGGCCAGCGGGCCGTAGGTGTCGGTGCGGATGAAGGTCTGCAGGTACCAGCTGAAGCCCCCGGACAGGGCCAGGCTGGCCAGCGCCGCCAGCACCGCGCCGGGCATGATCCAGCGCCAGCGGGCGTGGGCGCGGCACGGCCCGTAGCGGTACAGCAGCGTCAGGGCGACGATGTAGAGGCCGAGCAGCGGAATGAACCGCAGCGGCGCCAGCCTGGTCCATTCGCCGGCGAGGCCGAACAGACCCATCGCCACCGGGGCCCCGACCACCAGTCCGGCCGTGACCAGCAGCGCCGCCATGCCGGACAGGGTGAAGGCGAAGCCCAGCAGGTTGTAGGTCAGCAGGTTGCGCTTCTCCTGCTCGCGATAGGCGATGTTGAGGCCGTGGAAGAGGGTCTTCACCCCGTTGTTGGCCACCCACAGGGACAGCAGCAGGGTCCAGACCAGGGTGAAGGTCAGCTCGCCGGTCGAGTTCTCCGCCAGCCGCTGCATCTGGGCCCCGAGGAACTCGGCCACCGTCGGGGGAAACACCCCGTACAGGAACTGCAGTCGCGCCCAGGCCTCGGCCGGGTCGGCGAACAGGCCATAGAGGGTGACGAAGGCGCCGAAGGCCGGGAACAGGGCAAGGATGATGAAGAAGGTCACGCCGCCGGCGACGAAGCCGACCCGCTCGCCGAGATAGCCGCCGACCCAGCGCCACAGGATGTCGAGCCAACCGGTCAGGGGGATCTGCCGCGGCCCCGCGGCGACGCGGCCGCGCCCCGGCTCCTGCCCCGGCGAGAGCTGCGCCTGCGGGCCCTGCGCCTGCGGGCCCTGCGCCTGCGAGCCCGGCCCCTGTGAGCCCTGCGCAGGGGCGGCGGTCGCCGCGTCCGGCGCGAGCCCGGCGCGACGTCGCCGCGGCCTCCCGCGGGTGTGCAGCAGGTGCGCCGCGCTGGCGCCTACCGCCACGGCCGCGAGGCCTGCCCCGAGCAGGCCGGCGACGGAGCGGATCGGTGGCTGGCGGGACATGCGCTCTCAACGGCCCCGCCGCCGGCGCCGTTCCGCTTGATCACGTGCGCCCGGCGCGGCAAGGAGCCCGCATGTCCGACACCACCCTGCTCACCGCCTGGAAGGCCGCGCAGGCCCGCCTCAAGGCCGGCCGCATCGACAGCCCGGCGATCGACGCCCGCCTGCTGCTGGAGGCGGCCACCGGCGCCGGCCGCGTGGACATCCTGACCGATCCCTATCGCGCCGTGACGCCGGAACAGGCGGCGGCGCTGGACGCCATGGTCGAGCGCCGGCTGCGGCGCGAGCCGGTGTCGCGCATCCTCGGCCGCAAGGGATTCTGGAAGATCCTGCTGACCGTCACCCCGGACGTGCTCAGCCCGCGCCCGGACACCGAGACCCTGCTCGATGTGGTGCTGAAGGCGAAAGGGGAGCGCGAGGCCTTCACCGCCTGCGACCTCGGCACCGGCTCGGGCGCCATCCTGCTGGCCCTGCTGGCCGAGCGGCCGGCGGCGAAGGGCGTCGGCACCGACGTCTCCAGCGAGGCCCTGGCCGTGGCCCGCGAGAACGCCGCCAACCTCGACCTCAACGACCGGGCGACCTTCATCCGCACCGACTGGGCCGCCGGCTTCGCCGACGCCAGCTTCGACGTGGTGCTGTCCAACCCGCCCTATATCCCCAGCGGCGACATCCCCGGGCTCGATCCCGAGGTGCGCGACCACGATCCGCATCTGGCGCTGGACGGCGGCGCCGACGGCCTGGACGCCTACCGCACCCTGGCGCCTGAGATCGCCCGCATCCTCAAGCCCGGCGGCCTCTATGCGGTGGAGATCGGCTGGGACCAGGGCCAGGCGGTGCGCGCCCTGTTCGCCGCCGCCGGGCTGGAGGCGAAGGTCGTGAAGGACCTGGCCGACCGCGACCGCGTGGTCACCAACGGCCCCGATCCGCGCGCGGCCTGAGGCGGTTCACTCCGCCGGCAGGGCCCGCGCCGCACCCGGTGCGCGCCGGCGCTCGGCCCGGGCGCTGGCGATCCTCCGGCGCACCCAGAGGGCCACGCCGGTGACCGTCAGCCCGACCGTGGCCAGACCGGCGATGAAGATGATCAGCCGCCCCGGCAGCCCGAGGATGCGCCCGCTGTGCAGCGGCAGCTGGGCCTGGGCGAAGATAGTGCCGGCAGTGCCCTCGCCGGGCGTGACCTTCTCGATCAGAGCCCCGGTAGTCCCGTCGATATACACCCAGGTCGGTCCCAGACCAGGCGCCCAGGCGTCGCCGAACGCCACGCCGTAGCCGCCGATCTCGGGCGCGTAGTAGAGGCCGGAACTGACGGCGGTCGCCGGCAGGCCGCCCGCCCGCCGCGCCTGCTCGATCGCCGCGTCGAAACCGAAGGCCGGGGCCTTCGGATTGGCGAAGTCCATCGGCGCATGCTCGAACCGGTTCTCGGCGATCGGCGAGAAGACGGACACCACCGGCTCGAACACCTGGTGCTCGAGATTGAAGGCGACTCCGCTGACGGCCAGCGTCAGCAGCACAAGCCACAGCCACAGGCCCGCGGCGCGGTGCCAGTCCAGCGTCAGCCGCGCGGCCGAGCCGCCCCGCTTCAACCCCCAGGCGGGGGCCCATTTGCGCAGGAACGGCCGCCCCTTCGGCAGGGTCAGATACGCCCCGATGAAGCAGTCGATCACCCATACAAGCGCCACCAGCCCCATCAGCAGCGTGCCCGAGGCGCCGGGCAGCGTCAGGGTGCGGTGGAACATGTCCAGCCACGGGACGAGCGTCTCGGTCGACAGGGTGAAGGGGCCATAGGGCCGAGACCCGTTGATCTCGCCGCTGACCGGGTCAACGAACACCTGGTTGAAGCCGACGGCATAGGGGGCGCCGGTGGCCGGGTCGATGCGGGCGTCGACCCAGACGTCCGGGGCCAGTCCGGGCTCGATCGGAATCCAGCGCGCCTGCACCCGCGGGTCCCACGCGCTGATCCGGGCGACGATCTGGTCCGGCGACAGGCGTGGTCCGTCGGCGGACGCGCGCCAGAGGTGCGGGTTCAGCCCTTGGTCGATCTCGCGCTGGAAGACCAGCAGCGAGCCGGTCAGCCCGGCGAGGATCAGGAACAGAGCGAGGGCCAGCCCGATGTAGCGGTGGGCGAGGCGCGCCGCGCCCCGCACGTCGATCCGGCCCCGCCCCGCCGCCATCAGAACCGCCGCGTCAGGCTCACGGCATAGAGGCCGCGTGAGCCGTAGAAGCACTGCACCGACGAGGTGCAACGCGACAGATAGGTCTGGTCAAACAGGTTCGAGGCCGTGGCCTGCACCCGCCAGTCGGCCAGATCATAGTGGATCACCGCGTCCCAGAGGGTCGAGCCGGGGGTGCGCCACTGGTTGGCGCCGTCGCCGAAGCTCTCGCCCATGTAGCGGACGCCGAGACCGGCCCCGAGCCCGGCGAGGGCGCCGGTCTGGAAGGTGTAGTCTGCGAACAGCGAGGCCTTGTGTTCCGGCGTGACCGTCAGCTGCTTGCCGAGGTCCGCCCCGTTCGACCGGGTCACCTCCGAGTCGGTGAAGGCGTACGATGCATTGAGGCTGATCCGCTCATCGATGCGGGCGGTGGCCTCAAGCTCCAGCCCCCTCACCTCGACCTCGCCGGTCTGCACCGAGAAGAAGGGCCGGCCCGGCGTCGGGTCCGGGGTCAGGACGTTCGTCTGGGTCAGGGCGTACACCGCGGCGCTGGCGAACAGGTCGATGCCGGGGGCCAGGTTGCGGCCGTCGTACTTGATCCCGGCCTCCCACTGCTCGCCCTCGGACGGGTCGAACAGGTTGCCGTCGAAGTCCGCGCCGGCCACCGGCTGGAACGACGTCGAATAGGCCACATAGGGCGCGACGCCGCTGGCGAAGACGTAGTTCAGCCCGGCCCGGCCGGTCAGCTGGTCCAGATCGCGATCGCCGGCGCCGAGGCGATCCTCGATCTCCAGCCAGTCCTGGCGCAGGCCCACGGTCGCCACCCAGCCGCCGGTGCGGATCTGGTCCTGCACATACAGGCCGGTCTGGGTCTGGGTCTGGTCGAGGAAGGTGAACAGCGGCCCCTCGACGATCGTCGCCCCGTACTGCGGGTTGAACAGATCGATGGACGGCGCCGCCCCGAAGAAGGAGGCCTGACGGCTGTCGGTATCGCGATAGTCGAGGCCGATCGTCAGGTCATGACGCAGCGCCCCGGTCATCACGCGCCCGGCCAGCCGGGTGTCGACCGCAAGGATGTCGGCGTCCTCCAGATAGGCGAACTGCGACCGGGTCACGGTGCGGTAGTCGTCCGGCACGCCGTCAAAGTCGGCATCGAGCAGGCCGGTGCCATAGGGGCCGCTCTGGAAGGACTCGAGGGTGAAGACCTTCAGGTTCTGCTGCAGCGACCAGCCAGCCGACAGGCTGTGACGCAGGTCGTAGCCGAACGCGGACTGCTCGCGGTCAAAGCGGCTGAAGTCCGGCTCGCCGAGGTTGGTCCCGGTCGGTACGCGGCCCAGCGGGTTCGGCAGCACCACGCCCTGGGCCGGCAGGAAGCCGCCGCCGTCGCCGGTCACGAGATCGTCCTGCCAGTAGCCTAGCAGGGTCAGCTCGGTCCGGGCCCCGAGCGTCGCCGTCAGGGCCGGAGCGATATAGGTGCGTTCCGACTCCACGCCGTCCAGCTGGGTCTCGCGGTCACGCACCAGCGCGGTCAGTCGCGCGGAGACCTGCGCCGTCAGCGGACCGGTGACGTCGCCGGCCACCTGGCGCTGCGCCTGGTTCCCGACCATGACGCCGAGCTCGCCGCCGAACACGCGCTGCGGGCGGCGGCTGGTCAGGTTGACGAGGCCGCCCGGCGGCGTCTGTCCGTACAGGCCCGACGAAGGCCCCTTCAGCACCTCGACCGACTCAAAGCCGTAGAGGTCAGTGCCGAGATTGACGACCGATCCGGCCGCGGCCTGCAGGCCGTCCACATACTGCACCGGATTGAAGCCGCGCAGGGTCAGCCAGTCGTAGCGCTCGTCCGGGCCGTAGTTCTCCGAGGTGATGCCCGAGGTGTAGCGCACCGCCTGCATCAGGCTGGTCCAGCCCAGCAGATCGATCTGGTCGCGCGAGATCACGCTGATGGACTGCGGCGTCTCCACCAGCAGGGCCTCGGACTTGGTGGCGGAACGGCCGGCGGTCGAGACGTACTGCGGCGCCGTCACCACCACCTCGGCCACTTCCGTGGCGGTCGGGTCCTGGAGCGAAGCGGCGGCGGCGAGGGCGAGGGGGAGGAACATCAGGGACCTGACTGCAAATGAGACGCAGCGCCATAGACCCCGCGCCAGTGCAAATCAATCTCAGCTCGCGAGCCCGCGACCGTTTTCCCGTCCGCGCCCCCTTGGAATGCGCGGCGGCGCGCGCTAAGTCTCGGATGTCTCCCACCCATACGCAGTCGATCGAGCCCTTGGGCTCGCCTCAAGGCGGCTGGGACGCGTGACGGCCGATACGGTCCCTCCGGCCGGCGCACCACGCGGGCGACACAGGTTTTCCGAGCACATCGACACCGGGGATCGGCCCCGAGCGAAGCGGAACAGCGAACCCAGGCAGGACCGAAGGCCTTTGCGGCCGCGGCTCCAGGCTCCCCGGCACGGTGGCGTGACATGAGAGATTTCAAGGGCATGAAGCGGCAGCGCGGTCGGAACCGCAAGCCGGGCGGCGGGGGCGGCGGCAACGCCGCCAATCCGAACCGGTCGTGGGATTCGCAGGGCCCCGAGAACACCAAGGTCCGGGGTAACGCCCAGACGGTGTACGAGCGCTACATGCAGCTGGCGCGCGACGCCGCCTCGTCCGGCGACCGGGTGCTGGCCGAGAACTTCCTGCAGCACGCCGAGCACTATTTCCGCGTCCTGCGCGCCCTGCAGCCGCAGCGGCCGGTGTCCGAAATCGCCCAGCGCGAGCTGAGCAGCCAGGGCTTCGACATCGATTTCGAGGACGAGAGCGGAGCCCAGGCCGCGGCCTTCCTCGCCGCCCAGCAGGCCGAGGAGGCGCGCCTGCGCCAGCAGCAGGAGCGCCAGGAGCGGCAGGACCGCCCCGAGCGCGGCGATCGCCCGGAACGGACCGACCGCCCCGAACGCAATGACCGTCAGGACCGCGCCGAGCGGGCCCCCCGGGACGGCGACGAGCCGCGCGGCGAGGGCGAGGGCGAGCCCCGCGAAGGCGGCCGCCGCGAGACGCGCCGCGAGCGCTGGGAGCGTCGCCGCGAGGAGCGCAACCGCCGCTTCGCCGAGGAGGGCCGCGAGCCCGGCGAGGGCGGGGATGACGCCGGCGACGGCGAAGACGCCCCCCGGGCCGAGGCGCCGCGCGCGGCTGAAGCCCCTGTCGAGGCCCGCGAGGACGCCCGCGACGACGCGCCCGCCCTGCCCGGCTTCCTGACCCGCGCGACCCCGGCCCCCTCCCCGGCCGCCGAAGCCCCCGAGGCCGCAGACGGCGAGGCCGAGCCGGCCCCGCGCCGTCGCGCGCCCCGCCGCCGCCCCGCGGCGGTCGTGGAAGAATAAAGCTGCCGCCCTGCGGCGGGGGTTGAGGCGCAAGACCGCCGCGGCCACGGCGCCGCTTGCCGCCCGTCGCCGGGCCGGGCCATATGGCGTCGCTCGCTATCGGGGAGACGACCATGCGCCTTCAACTTCTGGCCGCCCTCGCCGCTGTGCTGGGGGCCGCCGCCTGCGCCACCGCGCCGCCGCCCCCGCCGCCGCCGCCCGGCCCGGACGGGGCCGCGCCGGTGCTGCGCGACTGGCGCAGCATCGTCACCAGCTTCGACCGCGACCGGCTGAACCGGCTCGACGCCGCCTGGGAGCTGGCCCTCGAGCAGTCGCGCCGCTACCCCGGCTCCGGCGACCTCGCCGCCGTCGGCGACCTGACCGACCCGCGCGCCGCCCAGCCCAATGTCGCCCCGCCGGTCGGCGACTACCGCTGCCGCACCGTCAAGCTCGGCTCCCAGGGCGGCGAGGCCGGCCTCGGCTATGTCGTCTACGGCTGGTTTGCCTGCCGCATCGAACAGACCCCGGCGGGCCTCAAATTCTCCAAGCTGACCGGCTCGCAGCGCCCGGCCGGCCTGCTGTTCCCCGAGAACGGCGAGCGCATGGTCTTCCTCGGCTCCATGGCCCTCGCGTCCGAGCCGCCCGCCAATTCCTACGGCCGCCGGCCCGACCGGGACATCATCGCCACCGTCGAGCGCATCGGCCCGCAGCGCTGGCGCCTCGTCCTCCCCTGGCCCCAGACCGAGTCCAACCTCGACCTGATCGAGCTGGTCCCGGCGCGATGAGCGGGCGCGGCGGCCTCCTCCTCGCGGCGGCGGCCGCCGCGGCCCTCCTCGCCCCGGCGGCGCAGGCGCAGGACTGGCAGCCGCTCGACGTCGCCCCGGGGATCTCCGCGGTCGCCGTCCAGTGGGACAGCGGGGCGGCCATTACGATTCTTTGCCGCCGCGAAGGTCTGATCGCCACCTTTCAACTCGCTCAGCCGCTGAGCGGGACCACAGGGGGCGGTGATCCCGGCGTCACCGTCGCCTATGACCGGCCAGGGCCAGTCCGGCGCGAGACATGGCGTGTCCTGCCTTCGGGCACGATGCTGGAATCGCCCGCGCCGGAGCGGTTCGCCCGGCGGCTCCTCGCGGGCGGGACCATTGAAGTCACCGTCAGCTCTCCCGAGGGGCCACGCCAACGCTACCCGCTGGACCTGCCGATGGAGTCCGCGGCCCTTGGCGCCCTGCTCGACGGCTGTGACGTCCCGCAGCACGATCCCCGGGACAATCCGCCCCCGTCCGAGCAAACCGGGGAAACGGACCGCCCGGGTACCGAGTGGATCAGACGAGCCACGCCTCAGTTGCTCGCCGCAACCTATCCCCGAAGGGCCCTCGAACGCGGTTTGGGCGGGCGCGCGACGGTTCAGTGCACGGTCCTTTCGTCTGGTCGACTAGGCGATTGCGACGTCATCTCCGAGTATCCCCGCGGCGCAGGATTTGGCCGGGCGACAGTCGAAATCGCCGAGCGGGGTATGCAGCTCGGCGGCGTTGACGGCGCGCCGCTTCCGGAAGCGGTGATTGGCGACCGGCTCGAGTTTCCCCTGACCTGGTATGCGCCCCGATGATCCGCAGCGAGCGCGCCCGCCTCGGCCTTGCGGCTGTCGGCCTCGGCCTGATGCTCGTCGCTCCGGCGGCGCAGGCGCAGGACTGGAATGCCCTCGATCTCGGGCGCGACATCTCCGCGGTCGCTGTCCAGTGGGACAGCGGCGCAGCGCTCGCCGTGCAGTGCCGAAGCGACGGGCTGTTCGCCATGCTGCGGCTGGTGCACCCGGTTCCGCCGTCGGCAGACGTATCGAGCCCGACGGTGCCGGTGACCTATGACCATGGCGGAAGGGAGCGGCGGCAGTCGTGGATGCTGAACACGGACGGCGGCGCAGCCTTCGCGCCGACGCCCGAGCGGTTCGCGCGGCGGCTGCTGGCCGGCGGCGACCTCGAACTGCTGGTCGAGCCCGGCGAGGGCCCCCGCCAGCGCTACCCGCTGTCCCTGCCCGCCGACCCCACGCCCCTCGCCGCCGTGCTCCGCGCCTGCGACGTGCCGCTGGAGCACCCGCTGGATGATCCGCCGCAATCCGTGACCATGAACGTCCCTGTGGACGGCGCGACGCCAGACCTTCCGCAGCTCGAGTGGGTTCGTCGGCCTACCGGTCAGGACCTGGCCGACGAGTACCCTACCCGCGCCCTTGAGCGCGGTCAGGGCGGCCGCGCCATCATCAGCTGCCTCGTGCGTGCGGACGGCCGGCTCGAGGACTGCCAGACCATTTCAGAGTATCCTCGCGGCGCCGGTTTCGGCCGGGCGACCATCAGGGTGTCGGAGCGTGGCTTTCAGATGGGGGGCGCCGGGGGCGCCCCTCTCCCGGAGCGCGCGCATGGCGCCAGGGTCGAGATTCCGATGACCTGGAACTTCACCCGCGTGCAATGACCCCCGCCGCCCGTCCGCGCACCATCGGCATCGCCGGGGCCGGCCCCGCCGGGCTGGCCGCCGCCCTCGCCTTTGCGCGACAGGGGCGCGAGGTGGTGGTGCACGAGCGCTTCGCCGCCCCGGCGCCGGTCGGGGCCGGCTTCATGCTGCAGCCGACCGGGCTGGCGGTGCTGCGCGCCCTCGGGCTGGAGGCCGAGGTCCGGGCGCTGGGCCAGCCCCTGACCCACATCGCCGGGCGGCGGCATCCGGGCGGACAGCTGGTGCTGGACGTGCGCTATGCCGACCTGAAGCGGCCCGAGCCGGCGCTGGGCCTGCACCGCGCCGCCCTGTTCGAGGTGCTCTATCGCGCCGCCCTTGAGGCCGGGGTCGGGTTCGAGACCGGCTTCACCGCCGTCGATGTCGAGGACGGCCGGCTGGTGGCCGACGACGGCCGCCGCTCGGGCCCGTTCGATCTGGTGGTCGACGCCAGCGGAGCGCGCTCGAGCATCGCCGGGCGCCGGCTGGGCCTGCGTCGGCGGCCGCTGGCCTGGGGCGCGCTGTGGGGCACGACGCCCTGGCCGGCCGGCGACGCCTTCGACCCCGCCGCCCTGCAGCAGGTCTATCGGGGCGCCGACCGCATGATCGGGGTGCTGCCGGTCGGGCGGCGGCCCGGCGAGACGACGCCGCTGGCCACCTTCTTCTGGAGCCTCAAGGCCGCCGACCATGACCGCTGGCGCGCCGCCGGCATCGAGGCCTGGAAGGCCGAGGTGCTGGGCTTCTGGCCCGAGTGCGCGCCGGTGCTGGAGGCGCTGCGGGGACCGGAGGACCTGACCCTCGCCCGCTACGGTCACCACACCCTCGCCAGCCCGGTCGCTCCCGGGCTGGCCGCCATCGGCGACGCGGCCCACGCCACCAGTCCCCAGCTGGGCCAGGGCGTGAACATGGGCCTGCTCGACGCCTTCGCCCTGACCGAGGCGATCGAGCGGATCAGCACGCGCGACCGGGCCCTGTGGGCCTACGCCGCCCGGCGGCGCTGGCATGTGCGGCTCTATCAGGCGCTCAGCCTCGTCTTCACCCCGTTCTACCAGGCCGACGGCCGCGCCCTGCCCTGGGTGCGCGACCATGTGCTGGGGCGCGTCGCCCGGGCGCCGGGGGCGGCCCGACTGCTGGCGGCGACCGTCTCGGGCCTGCTGCTCGACCCGCGCCCTTGACGGGCCGGCCCGTCGCCCCGACCTTGCCGGCCTCATTCAGGGGAGGCGGATATGCGGGGCGTGGGCGCGGCGATCGTTCTGGGGGTGCTGGGGCTGGCGGTGGTGGCGGGGGTGCTGTGGGCCTTCCCGACCTACAACGTCTATCGCAAGCAGATGGACGGCCGCGCCGCCTATGAAGAGGCGGTGCAGAACCGCCGCATCCGCGTGCTGGAGGCCCAGGCCGCCCTCGACGCCGCCCGGCTGACCGCCCAGGCCGAGGTCGAGCGGGCGCGCGGCACCAACGAGGCCAACCGCATCATGGCCGAGAGCCTCGGCGGCCCCGAGAACTACCTGCGCTGGGCCTATATCGACATGCTGCGCGAGACCGCCGACCAGCAGGACCGGCAGATCATCTACATCCCGACCGAGGCCGGCATGCCGATCCTCGAGGCCGGCCGCCGCCCGGCGCAGTAGCGTCCTTGCCAACCGGCTGACGATTCCGTATTTCCGGAAATATGGAATCGTCTGACGCCGTCACCGCCCTGTCGGCCCTCGCCCATCCCGGCCGGCTGGCCGCCTTCCGCCGCCTCGTGCAGGCCGGACCGGAAGGGCTGCCGGCCGGCGAGGTGGCCCGCGCCCTCGGCGCCCCGGCCAACACGACCTCGACCCTGCTGGCGACCCTGACCCAGGCGGGCCTGGCCCGCTCGCGGCGGGAGGGTCGCTCGATCCTCTACAGCGCCGATACCGGCCGTGTGGGCGCGCTGGTCGCCTATCTGGTGGCCGACTGCTGCGAGGGCGCGCCGGAGGCCTGCGCCCCCGTGGCGGAGGCCCTGGCCCGGTCCGCCTGCGCGTGCCCCGGCGAGGGCGGGCGCGCATGAGCCTGTTCGAGCGCTGGCTGACCCTGTGGGTCGCCCTGTGCATCGTCGTCGGCGTGGCGCTGGGGGCGCTGGTCCCGGACCTGTTCGCTGCCGTCGCCGCCGCCGAGGTGGCCAGGGTCAACCTGCCGGTCGCCGGGCTGGTCTGGCTGATGATCATCCCGATGCTGCTGCGCATCGACTTCGCCGCCCTCGGCCAGGTCGGCCGACACTGGCGCGGGATCGGCGTCACCCTGCTGGTCAACTGGGCCATCAAGCCGTTCTCGATGGCGGTGCTGGCGTGGCTGTTCGTCGGCTGGCTGTTCCGGCCCTGGCTGCCGGAGACCCAGATTGAGAGCTACATCGCCGGGCTGATCCTGCTGGCCGCCGCGCCCTGCACCGCCATGGTGTTCGTGTGGAGCCGGCTGACCGACGGCGAGCCGCACTTCACCCTCAGCCAGGTGGCGCTGAACGACGCCATCATGATCGTGGCCTTCGCCCCGATCGTCGCCCTGCTGCTCGGCGTCGCGGCCATCGTCGTCCCTTGGGACACCCTGCTGCTGTCGGTCGGCCTCTATATCGTCGTCCCGGTGATCCTCGCCCAGCTGGCCCGGCGCGCCCTGCTGGCCCAGGGCGAGGCGGCGCTGGACGGGGCGCTGCGCCGGCTCGGGCCGGTGTCGATCGCGGCCCTGCTGGCCACCCTGGTGCTGCTGTTCGGCTTCCAGGGCGAGCAGATCCTCGCCCAGCCGCTGGTCATCGCCCTGCTGGCCGTGCCGATCCTGATCCAGGTCTATCTCAACGCCGGCCTCGCCTATGTCGGCAACCGGATGGCCGGCGAGGCGCACAACATCGCCGGCCCCTCGGCCCTGATCGGCGCCTCGAACTTCTTCGAGCTGGCGGTGGCCGCCGCGATCAGCCTGTTCGGCATCCAGTCCGGCGCGGCGCTGGCTACCGTCGTCGGGGTGCTGGTCGAGGTGCCGGTGATGCTGTCGGTGGTCTGGATCGTCAACCGCAGCCGACGCTGGTACGAGGCCGGCCCCGCCGTCCGCCGCCACGCCCTCAAGGAGCCCCCGCGATGAGCGACTTCCCCGTCACCGTCTTCCACAATCCGGCCTGCGGCACTTCGCGCAATGTCGTCGCCGCCGTGCGCGAGGCGGGGCTGGAGCCGGAGGTGATCGAGTACCTCAAGGCCGGCTGGACCCGGGACCAGCTGACCGACCTGCTGGCCCGCATGGGGGCGACGCCGCGCGAGATCCTGCGCGAGCGGGGCACGCCGGCGGGCGAGCTGGGCCTGCTGGCGGAAGGGGTGTCCGATGACGCCCTGCTGGAGGCCATGGTCGCCCACCCGATCCTCGTCAACCGGCCGATCGTGGCGACGCCCCTGGGCGTCGTGCTCGCCCGTCCGTCGGAGCGGGTGTTCGAGGTGCTGGACCGCCGCCCGTCGAGCTTCACCAAGGAAGACGGCCAGGTCGTCTGAGCCCTTCTCCCCCGAGGGGAGAAGGGTCACACCCGCGTCAGCCGCAGGTTCTGGTAGTCGTAGCTGAAGTCGATGTCCGGGCTGACGCCCTTCAGCGTGGCGCGCACCGGCCGGCCGACCTCGTGCACGAAGGTGATGAAGGCGTCCTCCTCGCGCTTGTCGGGGAAGCGGGTGCGCATCGTCTCGCCCTCATAGGGCTCCAGCGGCCCCTTGAGGGCGTTCGAGCGGGTGAAGTCGAGCCAGAGACCGCCGTTGCGCTCCGAGATGACGATGTCGCCGTACCAGGGGTCGCGCCAGGTCCCGGCATAGGCGGCCAGCGGCAGGGACGGCGCCGCGCCCGCGGCCTGCTTCGCGTCGATCTCGCGCGCCGCCGCCAGCGACCGCTCGGTCCCCTCGGCCAGCAGCCGGCGGCTGTCCACGATCCAGTCGAAGCCGGCCTTGTCCATGACGATGTCGGCGATGCCGCTGCGCAGGGACCGCAGCAGGAAGCTCTCCTCGGCATTGGAGAAGATCGAGAAGCCGGCGTTGCGGCCGGGGATCAGCACGGTCGCGGAAATGCCGCCGGGCGAGCCGCCGCCGTGGGTGATGTAGCGCTCGCCGCGATAGTCCTGCACCGACCACCCCATCGCATAGGTCGAGGTGATGGCCCGCCCGGGCAGGGCCGCGGTCGGCCCCTCGGACGACCCGACGATGACGTTGGGCCGGAACATCTCGCGCGCCGTCGTCTCGGAGAACAGGCGCGAGCCGTCCGGCAGGGCGCCCATGGCCAGCCGCACCTTCATCCACTTCGCCCAGTCCACGGCGTTGGAGGCGAACCCGCCGGCGGCGCCAGCGGCATCCCAGTTCCAGATGCCGGCGATCGAGTCCTCAAGCAGGGTCATCTCGCCCTGGTAGCGTAGCGGCGGCCCGATGCGGCCGTGCGGCAGGGCCGAGCGCGCCGGGTCGGCCTGGCTGGTGAAGGGCACGGTGTCGGCCATACCGACCCGGTCGAGGATGCGCGTCTGGACGAAGGTCTCCCACGGCATCCCGGAAGCGGCGGCGACGATCTCGCCGGCCACCACGAACATCAGGTTGCAGTAGTGATAGCCGGCGCGGAAGCCGTGCTCGATCGGTACATGGCGCACCGCCGCCATGATCTCCGCCCGGGTGCGGTCGCTGTTGGGCCAGAACAGCAGGTCGCCGGCGCCGAGGCCGAAGCCGGCGCGGTGGCTCAGGGTGTCGCGCACGGTGATGCGCTCACCGATGAACGGGTCCGACAGGGTGAAGTCGGGCAGCCAGGTCCGCACCGGTTCGTCCCACTTCACCTTGCCCTCGTCGACCAGCATGGCGAGGGCGGCGGCGGTCACGTTCTTGGTGTTGGAGGCGATGGCGAACAGGGTGCGCTCGTCCACGTCGGCCGGCCCGCCGAGGCGGCGCGTCCCGTAGCCGCGGGTCAGGACGTCGGCGCCATCCTTCACCACCGCCACCGACAGGCCGGGCTGGTCCGGGAAGGCGGCGAGGCACTGCCGGACATAGGCGTCGACCGCCGTCGCCAGATCGCTGTGGTCATTGGCCGCCGCCTGCGCCCAGGCGCGGAACGGCAGGCTCGCCGCCCCCACGCCGGCGATCGAGGCGGTCAGGGCGGCGCGGCGCGACAGGCGAAGGGACATGGGCGAACTCCCCGGCGTGAACGGAAGCCGCGACGCTATCCCGGCCCACGCCGTCCGGTCCATGTCGAATCCGTAATCCAGGTGAACCCGATGTAACTCGGTGGCGATCGCCGCAAATGCTAGCTCGACCGGAAGAATGACGGCGCCGACCGGCGACCGCAGGGGACCCTCGATGACCAGGCTCAAGCTGATCCTTCTCACCGGCGCCGCCGCGACTCTGCCGGCCCTCGCCGCGCCGCTCACGGCCGCCGCCCAGACCGCGCCGCAGACGCCGGCGCCCCAGGCGGCGCCGCAGACTCCTGCCCCGGCCCAGACTCCGGCCCAGACTCCGGCCCAGACTCCGGCCCAGACTCCGGCCCAGACTCCGGCTCAGACTCCGGCTCAGACTCCGGCTCAGACTCCGGCTCAGACTCCGGCTCAGACTCCGGCTCAGACTCCGGCTCAGACTCCGGCTCAGCCCCCTGCCGAGGATGAGACCCCGGCCGAGCCGGAGGAACCGACCACCGTCGGCGAGCTGACGGTGACGGCGCGCAACACCGACATCCGCACCTCGATCGATTCGATCAGCTACAGCCTCGCCGAGGACCTGCAGGCCACCACCGGCAGCCTCGCCGACGCCCTGCGCAACATCCCTTCGGTCGACGTCGACCCCCAGGGCAATGTCTCGCTGCGCGGCGACTCCAGCGTCACCATCCTTGTCGACGGCCGTCCGTCCGGCGTCCTGTCCGGCCCCGGCCGCGCCCAGGCCCTGCTGCAGCTGCCGGCGGACCAGTACGCCCGCATCGAGGTCATGACCAATCCGTCGGCCGCCTACAGCCCCGAGGGCTCGGGCGGGGTCATCAACCTCATCTCCAAGCCGCGCGCGCCCCGCCCCGGCGTGCAGACCACCGGCTCGGTGCGGGTCAATGTCGGCGACGATGGCCGCTGGAACGGCGGCGTCAGCGGGTCCTGGCAGCGCGACCGCCTGACCCTGTCGGGCGATCTCAGCTATCGCGCGGACCCGACCGAACTGTCGTTCAACAGCACCCGCGAGCAGCTGGATCCGGCCACCGGCGCCGTGGTCGCCACCACCCGGGTCGAGCAGCCGGTGACGTCTGACCAGACCGGCACGGTGCTGCGGGGCACAGCCGAGTACCGCCTGACCGACCGCACCTCCATCACCGGCGAGCTGCGCGGCGTCGCCTTTGGCGGCGACGGCACGGCGGACCAGCTGTCGGAGCGTCGCGACGCGAGCGGAGCCCTGGTCAACGCCTACAGCCGCGAGGGCGAGTCCGAGTTCGACTTCCAGAACTGGGGCGCCACCGCCCGCATCGTCCATCGCTTCGACGACGCCGGCCACGAATGGTCGAACGAGCTGCGGTACGACCGCAACAGCACGGATGTGGAGGCGCTGGCGCGGCTGCGCTTCCAGATCCCCGCGGGGCCGGACCTGTACGAGCAGACCCTGCAGGACTCCGACCAGACCACCCTCGGCCTGACCAGCGCCTATGTCCGTCCGACCACGGACGGGGGTCGGGTGCGGCTGGGTTATGAGCTGAGCGACCAGCGTCCGGAGCAGGAGGTCGAGCTCAGCCGCGGCGCCACCGCCGGCGGGCTGACCGTCGTGCCGGGCCTGAGCAACCGTTTCGAGGCGCGTCAGACGGTGCACGCCCTCTACGGCACCTGGGAGCGGCCGCTGTCTGAAAAGCTGTCGGCCCAGGCCGGCCTGCGGCTGGAGCAGGCGGATATCGAGATCGACGACCTGACCGGCGGCCTGTCCGCCTCGCAGGACTATTTCCGCGCCTACCCGACCGGCCACGTGCAGTATGCCCTGTCGGACACCCAGAGCCTGCGCGCCAGCTATTCGCGCCGCATCCAGCGGCCCCAGCCGGGGCAGCTGAACCCGTTCGTCTCCTACGTCGACCCGCTGAACCGAAGCTCGGGCAACCCGGACCTGGAGCCGCAGGAGACGGATTCGTTCGAGGCCATGTGGCAGATGCGCAGCGGCCAGAACTTCTACCAGGTCACCGCCTATCTGCGCGACACGGACAAGGCCTTCACCCAGGTCGTCACCGACCTCGGCGGCGGCGTGCTGCTCAGCCGGCCGGAGAACCTCGGCGGGCGCCGCGACACCGGCCTCGAGGTCACCGCCGCCGGGCGCCTGCATTCGACCCTGCGCTACAACGCCGGCTTCAACGTCTTCCATCAGGAGATCGACGCCGGCGGCCTGCCGGGCAGCTCGGACCGCGACGGGACCCTCGCCAGCGGCCGCTTCAGCCTGAACTGGCAGCCGACGCCGGAGGACTTCCTGCAGGTCTCGGCCTTCTGGCAGGGCGAGCAGCTGCTGGCCCAGGGCACGCGCGAGGCGGGCGGCATGGTCAATGTCGGCTACCGTCGCAAGCTGACCGAGAAGCTGTCGCTGAACGTCACCGCCCGGGACATCTTCAACACCTTCAACACCGATACGGTCTACGAGACGCCGCTGTTCCGCGAGGAGCTGAACCAGGAGATCCGGCTGCGGGCCTTCTACATCGGCCTCAGCTACGCCTTCGGCTCCGGCCCGCGCCGCCAGCCGGAACAGTTCGACTTCTCGACCGGCCCGACGGGCATGTGAGATGGCGGGAGGCGGCTACCGCGCCGTCTCCCAGCCTAGCCACAGGGCGATCAGGGCGAGGCCGCCGGCCATGGCGGCCCGCGCCCACGGCCGCTCGGCGAGGCGCAGCAGCCGGCCGCCCAATCCCGCCGCCGCCAGCACGATGGCGCCGTGGATGGCGACGCTGACCGCCAGGTGCAGCAGACCCAGCGTCAAGGTCTGGCCGGCCGTGACCTCGCCCTCCCCCGCCCCGGCCCCCGCGCCGGCGAACGCCGGCAGGGCCACGGCGTAGAGCGCCGCCGCCTTCGGGTTCAGCAGATTGCCGATCAGCCCGCGCCGGAACAGGGCCAGCCGGCTGACCTGCGGGCCTGTCGCGTCGTCCAGCCCCACGCCGGGCCCGCGCCAGGCGTCCCAGGCGAGGTACAGCATGAAGGCCACCCCGGCCCAGGCCACGGCGGCGTAGAGCGCCGGCGCCTGCGTCAGCACCTCCGCCAGCCCCAGCGTCGCCGCCAGCATCCAGGCGGCCAGTCCCACGGTGATCCCCGCCACCGCCGCCAACCCGGCGCGCCGCCCCTGCGCCAGCGCCGTCAGCGCCAGCCAGCCCATGTTCGGCCCCGGCGTGATCTCCATCAGCACCGCCGCGGCAAGGAACGGCAGGAGCACGGCGGGATCGATCAGGGCGAGCACAGGCATCCGTCCTCTCTAGCCGATCCGACGCACGGGACCGAATGCGCGCCTTGCGTGTCCGGCGCGCCCTTCGATAGTCTGCTCGGAGGACGGGGGGACCGCGTCATGATCGAAGGTGAGCGCCGGCGGCGACGGGTCGACTACGCCATGGGCGACGGCGTCAACGGCCTGTCCGGCGGCTTCTGGCGCCGGCTGTTCGCCTTCTGGATCGACCACGCGATCATCGGCCTCGCCCTCACCCTGATCGCAGCCGCCCTCTTCACCCCGACCAACGGCCTGATCCGGGACAGCGACCCGGTGATCGACCTGCAGGAATGCGTCGAGGTCGACGAGGCGGGCTCCTCCAGCCTCGAGCCGCTGCTCGTGCTGCCCCCGGCGGGACCGCTGCAGATGTTCCGCCCGGGCCGCCCGCCGGACACCGTCCGTGTCATGCGCTGCGACACGGCCTACGTCGACGCCAGAGCCGTCGTCATCTTTCGATGGTTCGGCGGCTTCGGCTACCGGGAAACCGTCGCCTATCCCCTGACGCCCGCCGACCGGGTGACGCAGCGCACCCTCGACCTCTCCGGCCTGTTCTTCGGCGTCCTCCTGCTCTGGCTCGCCGTCGCCGAAGCGGTCTGGGCCGCCGGGCCGGGCAAGCGGCTGATGGGTCTGCGGGTGGTGGGCGACGACGGGGTCAGCCCGGCGCGGATCGGCGCGACGCTGACGCGCAACGCCCTGCTGTACGCTCCCCACGCCGCCCTCGGCCTCCTCGTCGCCCTCTACGGCCTCGTCCCGCCGGCCCCCGGCGGCCTGGAGTTCGACCCGGTCGCCGGCTGGCTCGTGCTGGCCCTGGGCGGGGCCGTGGCCCTGTGGAGCCTGGTCTTCGTGCTCGCTGTCCTGTTCCAGCGGCCCGACCCCTTCTGGGACCGCTGGGCCGGGGTTCGTGTACGGCGCCGGGTCAGGATCGTCACCGACTGAGCCCCCGCCCCCTTGTGCGGCAAATCGGCCACACCCACCTTTGCGTCATCGCAAGGCGTCGCTCATGGGAGGGCGTCAGGCTGACCTCGATCCGCCGACAGGGGATGACATGAATCTCGAGCTCTTTTCCGACCGCGCCAAACAGGCGGTGCAATCCGCCCAGACCCTGGCCCTCGCCCGCCGCCACCAGCAGTTCGCGCCCGAACACCTGCTCAAGGTGCTGCTGGAGGAACGCGACGGCCTCGCCCGCAATCTGATCAAGCTGGCCGGCGGCGACGCCGCGGCCGCCGACGCCGCCGTCGAGGGCCTGCTGAAGAAGCGGCCCCAGGTCGAGGGCGGCTCGGGCCAGCTGTATCTGGACGGCGCCACCGCGCGGGTGTTCGGCGCCGCCGAGGCCGCCGCGAAGAAGGGCGGCGACGCCTTCGTCACCACCGAGCGGCTGCTGGCCGCCGTGGCCCGCGAGGGCGGCGAGGCGGCGAAGGCGCTGGCCGCCGCCGGCGCGCCCGCCGACAAGCTGGACGCCGCCATCGCCGAGGTGCGCAAGGGCAAGACCGCCGACAGCGCCGCGGCCGAGGACGCCTATGACGCCCTCAAGCGCTACGCCCGCGATCTGACCCAGGCCGCCCGCGACCAGAAGATCGACCCGGTGATCGGGCGCGACGAGGAGATCCGCCGGACCATCCAGGTCCTCGCCCGCCGCACCAAGAACAACCCCGTGCTGATCGGCGAGCCCGGCGTCGGCAAGACCGCCATCGTCGAGGGCCTGGCCCTGCGCATCGTCAACGGCGACGTGCCCGAGAGCCTCAAGGACAAGGCCGTCATGGCGCTCGACATGGGCGCCCTGATCGCCGGGGCGAAGTACCGCGGCGAGTTCGAGGAGCGGCTTAAGGCCGTCCTCAACGAGGTCACGGCGGCGGAAGGCCAGATCATCCTGTTCATCGACGAGATGCACACCCTCGTCGGGGCGGGGAAGAGCGACGGGGCCATGGACGCCTCCAACCTGCTCAAGCCCGCCCTGGCCCGCGGCGAGCTGCACTGCGTCGGCGCCACCACGCTGGACGAGTACCGCAAGCACGTCGAGAAGGACCCGGCCCTGGCCCGGCGTTTCCAGCCGGTGTTCGTCGACGAGCCGACCGTGACCGACACGGTGTCGATCCTGCGCGGGCTGAAGGAGAAGTACGAGGTCCACCACGGGGTGCGCATCTCGGACTCGGCCATCGTCGCCGCCGCCACCCTGTCGAACCGCTACATCACCGACCGCTTCCTGCCCGACAAGGCCATCGACCTGATTGATGAGGCCGCCAGCCGCGTGCGCATGGCGGTCGATTCCAAGCCCGAGGCGCTGGACGAGATCGACCGTCGGCTGGTGCAGCTGAAGATCGAGCGCGAGGCCCTGAAGAAGGAGACCGACGAGCCGTCGCGCCAGCGGCTGGAGCGGCTGGAGGCCGAGATCGACGACCTCGAGGGCCAGTCCGCCGAGCTGACCGCCCGCTGGAAGGCGGAGAAGGACAAGGTCGGCCAGGCCGCCCAGTTGCGCGAGACCCTCGACCGCCTCCGCGCCGAACTGGCCCAGGCCCAGCGCGAGGGCGACCTCGGCCGCGCCTCGGAGATCGCCTATGGCCAGATCCCGCAGATCGAGAAGGCGCTGGCCGCCGCCGAAGCCGACGAGACGAACCGCGCCGGGCCGCTGACGCCCGAGGTGGTCGACGCCGAACAGATCGCCGCCGTGGTCAGCCGCTGGACCGGGGTGCCGGTCGACAAGATGCTGGAGGGCGAGCGCGAGAAGCTGCTGCGCATGGAGGACGCCCTGGGCGCCCGGGTGGTCGGTCAGGACGAGGCCCTGGCCGCCGTCTCCGACGCCGTGCGCCGCGCCCGCGCCGGCCTGAACGACCCCAACCGGCCGCTCGGCTCCTTCCTGTTCCTCGGCCCCACGGGCGTGGGCAAGACCGAGCTGACCAAGGCCTTGGCCGGCTTCCTGTTCGACGACGACCAGGCCATCACCCGCATCGACATGTCCGAGTACATGGAGAAGCACAGCGTCAGCCGCCTGATCGGCGCCCCGCCCGGCTACGTCGGCTATGACGAGGGCGGGGCCCTGACCGAGGCGGCGCGCCGCCGCCCCTACCAGGTCGTGCTGTTCGACGAGGTGGAGAAGGCCCACCCGGACGTGTTCAACGTGCTGCTGCAGGTGCTGGACGACGGTCGGCTGACCGACGGCCAGGGCCGCACGGTCGACTTCCGCAACACCCTGATCATCATGACCTCCAACCTCGGCTCGGGCGCCCTCGCCGACCAGCCCGAGGGCGAGGATGTGGAGAGGGTGCGGCCGGTGGTGATGGAGGCGGTGCGGGCCCACTTCCGCCCCGAATTCCTCAACCGCATCGACGAGATCATCCTGTTCCACCGCCTCGGCCGGGCCCAGATGGGCGGCATCGTCCGCATCCAGCTGGCGCGGCTGGAGCGCCTCATGGCCGACCGCCGCCTGACCCTCGACCTCGACGACAGCGCCCTGACCTGGCTCGCCGACAAGGGCTACGACCCGGCCTACGGGGCCCGCCCGCTCAAGCGCGTGATCCAGAAGGAGCTGGTCGACGTGCTGGCCCGCAAGCTCCTCGCCGGCGAGATCGAGGACGGCAGCGTGGTGTCCGTGTCAGCGGGCGCCGACGGGCTGGAGGTCGGGAAGGTGAGGGTGCATTGAGGGGAGAGCAGGTGCGGCTACGTTCGCGCTACTATGTGACCGCCAGCACGGCATACCGAAGACCGACTACAAGAGCGGCAAGACTGAGGGCTGCAAAGACCACCGCAGCCCACCACGACCGAAGTGTCTCACCCGCATACGGCTGCAGAGTGCCTTTGCTTGAGAGCTGATCGGCCTCATCGTGGGCAACCGTCCATTCGTCGTGCTCTGCGCTAGCCTGACCCAGGTAGCCCGCCAAGAGCGATAGCAAGGTAAGGAAAGCTGAAACGGCAAATCCGTAGAGCGCGAAGCGGAACGACACCAACTGCGATGTGTAGGCTTCGGGAGCGCCCAGCGTGACAAGCCCGACAATCGCCCCGCCATTCACCAGCAAGAGCGAGCGGAACCAGAGGGCGGCCAGATCGGCACAAATGCGTTGCCGATCCAGCGCTCGCTGGAAGTTCATCTCGACTCTGAGCCTATGGAGACCATCAGCGTCCGTCATGTCCAAGGTTGTCGCTAACGGACACCCAGACATCAAGTGACTCCTTCTCCCATTGGGAGAAGGTGGCCCGAAGGGCCGGATGAGGGTCGGCGGGCCCAGTCGGCGGAAGCCGTCGCGCCGACGGCCCTCACCCTTTCGCGCGAGAACGACGGCTGACGCCGTCGTGCGCTCAAGCCCTCTCCCACGGGGGAGGGGCGCGACGCCTTGCCTTCTCCCTGTGGGAGAAGGTGGCCGCGAAGCGGACGGATGAGGGTCGGCGGGTTCAGTCGGCCTGAGCCGTCCTGCCGACGGCCCTCACCCTTTCGCGCGAGGACGACGGCTGACGCCGTCGTGCGCTCAAGCCCTCTCCCAAAGGGAGAGGGGCTCGCCGCCCCTCCTTCTCCCGTTGGGAGACGGTGGCCGCGAAGCGGACGGATGAGGGAGGCGGGGGAGAGGGTCACAGCCCCAGCGCCTTCGCCTGCGCGCGGATGGCGTCGTCGAGGCGCCAGGGCTCGCCGAGGGCCTCGTCGTTGGTGAAGCGCACGACGGTCCAGCCCAGCGCCTCGATCTCCGCCTGACGCGAAGCGTCGCGGGCGGCGACGTCATCGAGGCCATGCACCCCGCCGTCCAGCTCGATCACCAGCCGCAGGGGCAGGCAGGCGAAGTCGACCACGAAGCGCCCGACCGGATGCTGGCGACGCAGCTTCCAGCCGTCAACGGCCCCGCCGCGCAGCCGCGCCCACACCCGCGCCTCGGCCGTCCCGCCGGACTGGCGCAGGCCCCGGGCGCGCGAGGTCAGGCGGCTGCGGGTCATGCAAAGACGCTACGCCCCTTCTCCCGGTGGGAGAAGGTGGCCCGAAGGGCCGGATGAGGGGCGGCGGGCGCAGTCGGCGCAAGCCGTCCAACCGACGCCCCTCACCCTTTCGCGCAGCCGCTCGGCTCTCCTCCCCCGCGTGCGGGGGAGGGGGACCGCCGAAGGCGGTGGTGGGGGCGACCGCGAGCGCGGCGCCTGACCTCGCCCCCTCCACCCTCCTACGCCCTGCGGGCTCCGGACGGTCCCCCTCCCCCATACGCTGCGCTATGGGGGAGGAGACTCTCCGGCCGGTCGCGGGGATGCTACACCCGCCCCATGCACATCCTCTACATCGACGCCGACGCCTGCCCGGTGAAGGAGGAGTGCTTCCGCGTGGCGGAGCGGGTCGGGTTCCGGGCGGTGGTGGTGTCGAACGGCTGGATCAACCTGCGCCGGGCGGCCTTCATCGAACAGGTGGTGGTCGATGCGGGCCCGGACGTGGCGGACGACTGGATCGCCGAGCGGGCGGGGTCGGGCGACATCGTGGTGACCTCGGACATCCCCCTGGCCGACCGCTGCCTCAAGGCCGGGGCCCAGGCGCTCCGGCCCAACGGCGAGGCCTTCTCCCCGGACTCGATCGGCTCGGCCCTGGCCGGGCGCATGGTCGGCGAGCATCTGCGGTCGATGGGCGCCCTGACCTCCGGCCCGCCGCCGTTCGGCCCGCGCGACCGCTCGGCCTTCCTGCAGGCGCTGGACCGGGCGGTGGTCGTGGCGAAGCGGGCCTGATCCCGCCCCTCACCCCTTCAGGATCGCCGTCAGGCTGCCGTCGCCCTCAAGGATGACGACCGCGGCCGCGTCGAGGTCGCTGCCGCCGGCGTCGCGCACGGCGCCGAGCAGTTCGTCACGGGTGACGCGCTCGCGCTTCAGGGCCGCGTCGAGCGGCGCGCCGTCGCGCAGCAGCACCGCCGGCTCGGCCCGCACCAGCCGGGCCCAGCGCCGCCAGCGTACCGAGGTCCAGGTCACCGCCCACTGCAACCCGATCAGCACCGCGAAGGCGGTCATCCCCTCGGCCAGCGGCACCTGCTCGTTCAGCAGGATGGTCGACAGGGTCGAGCCCAGCGCCACCGTCACCACCAGGTCGAAGGCGTTGAGCTTGGACAGGGTGCGCTTGCCGGAGATCCGCAGCAGCAGCACCAGACCGGCGTAGGCCAGCACCCCGACCAGCAGGGTGCGCACGGGCCCGCTCCAGCCCTGGAACAGCATCTCGATGAGGTTCATGCCGCCTCAACGGTCGGGCCGGCGGAAAGGTCCTGACGCGGGGCGCCAGTCCCTTGACCAACCCATCACCACGTGATTATGCATATCCCATAGCCAATCGGTGATGTTTTGACTCCCAGCCCCGAGCCCCTGCTGCGCGCCCTCGCCGATCCCACGCGTCGGGCCATCTTCGAGGCCCTGTGCCGCGAGGGGGAGCAGACCGTCGGCGCCCTGACGGCCCGCGCGGGGGTGAGCCAGCCGGCGGTGTCCAAACATCTGGCCGTGCTGCGCGAGGCGGGACTGGCGGAGCTGCGCGCCGAGGGGCGGGTGACCCGTTGCCGGGCGCGGCCCGAAGCCCTTGCGCCCCTGCTGGACTGGACCAGCGACATGATCGGCTTCTGGCAGGCGCGGCTCGACGCCCTCGACGATCTCCTCAACCGGATGGACCAATGACCGACCTGTCGCCCGACGTCCAAAGCGTCGTCATCGAACGCACCTTTCCCCATGCCCCGGCCAGGGTCTGGCGCGCCCTGACCCAGCCGCACCTCATGGCCGACTGGCTGATGCGCAACGACTTCCAGCCTGTGCGCGGTCACCGCTTCACCCTGACCGGGGACTGGGGCGGGGTGCTGGACTGCGAGGTGCTGGAGATCGAGCCGGAGCGGCGGCTGGCCTACAGCTGGAACCACGTCCATGAGGACCCCGCCTTCGACCTGCGCAGCGTGGTCACCTTCACCCTCACCCCCGCGCACGGCGGCTCGCACCTGCGCGTCGAGCAGACCGGCTTCCGCCCCGGGCAGAAGCAGGCGTCC
Source organism: Brevundimonas sp. (assembly GCF_035998205.1). GTDB lineage: Bacteria > Pseudomonadota > Alphaproteobacteria > Caulobacterales > Caulobacteraceae > Brevundimonas. The sequence continues at coordinate 179,045 of NZ_DASYHT010000002.1, read as the reverse complement.
GGCGGCGCCCGCGTCGGCTGGGCGAAGATGCTGGAGAGCCTCGACGGCCTGCTGGCCCGCACCGGGGACGACGCATGACCTCGCCCGGCTGGATCCGTCCGGTCCACCGGGCCCTGTCGCTGGCCTTCACGGCGCTTGTCCTGGCCAACTTCGCGGGCCTGGCGTTCGGCTGGCAGGCCACATGGCTGGGGGCGATCACCCTCGCGCCCCTGTTCGGCCTGATGGCGACGGGCATGTGGCTGTATCTGGCGCCCCACCTCGCGCGACGGCGGACATGAGCCGGCCCGCCGCGGCGCCCGCCTACCCGCGCGCCAGCTCGACCAGCCGCGCCACCTCGGCGCTGGCGGGGTCGAACAGGGGATCGAGCACGGTGAAGTGGTTCAGCCCCTCCAGCGCGACGTAGCGGGTGTCCACGCCGCCGGCGCCCCAAGCCGCGGCCATGTCGCGGGACTGGCGCAGGAACTCGTCGCTCTCGTCGCCGCCGACGCGGCAGTCCAGCACCGTCCCGGTGGGCGGGGGGCGGAAGCGCGGCGACAGGGCGCGGGCGGTGGCGGCGTCCAGCCGCAGGCCGACGTTGAGCCGGGTCTCCACCAACGGCTCCAGCTCGAACACCCCGCTGTAGGCCACGGCGCGGTCCACCCGCGCCTCCGCCAGCAGCCAGGCGGCCATGTGGCCCCCGGCGGAGTGGCCGAACACCAGCGTTGGCGGCGCGACCTCGCGCACCAGCAGATCCACCGCCGCAGTCACCTGGTCGAGGATCTCGGCCAGGGTCACGTCGGGACAGAGGTCGTAGGACGGGATGGCGAGGCTGACGCCATGGGCGTTGAGCGCCGGGGCGAGGCCGGAGAACCAGCCCTTGTCGAGCGCCTGCCAGTAGCCGCCGTGCAGAAACACCGCCAGCGGGGCGCCTTCCCCCGCCGCGAACAGGTCCAACCGGTGACGCGGCCCGGGCCCGTACGCCAGCTCCACCGGCGGGGTCGCCGCCCGCGCGGCGGCGGCGCTGTCCTGCCAGCGCGCAAAGGTCACGGGGTGATCCGGCACGCGCGCCCGGTTGTCGTATTCGGCGTCAAGGCTCATGAGGGGCCTGGGGCTTGGTGAGTAGGGCTTAGGGCTTAGGCAGTTCGACGACCGGTGGCCAGCAGGGCTAAAGCCTCTCCCTAAGCCCTACTCACCAAGCCCTACTCACCAAGCCCTACTCACCAGGCCCTACGCCGGAGGCGACCGCCATGATGACCGCCATCTTCGTCTTCCTGAAATGCGAGCTGGGCCACGCCAATGACGTGGCCGCCGACATCGTCGACAACGTCGAGCATGTGTCGGAGGTCTATTCGACCTCGGGCCAGTACGACCTGCTGGCCAAGTTCCAACTGCCGAAGGAGATGGACATCGGCACTTTCGTGACGCGGCAGGTGCAGACCCGGCCGCACATCCGCGACACCTTCACCGTCATAACCTTCTCGCCCTTCCTGCCGTCGAAGGGCTGAGCCGAAGGGCCGCGCCGCGACGGCGCAGCCTCTGGCGGGCGCGTCGGGGCCACCCCATCCTCGGGGCATGAGCCCGCCCTCCCCCCTGCAGCGCGTGACCGGCGGCCGTCGTCGCCGCGGCGACGGGGCGTGGCCGGGCCTTCTGCTGGCGGCGTTGTTCGCAGCCGTGGCCGGCTGGCAGATCCAGACCGGGGCGGGCCCGATCCCCTGGGCCCTGTCGGCGCAAACCCTCGCCGAAGGCCGCTACGACACCCTGCTGACCCACATGGTCAGCCACGCCGGCCTGCTGCACCTCGGCTTCAATACCCTGGCCCTGCTGTCGCTCAGCCCGCCGGTGGTGCGGGCGCTGCGGCGCGGGCCGGCGCGGTCGCCGATGATCCTGCGCTACGCCGGCCTGTTCCTGCTCGGCGGCCTCTGCGCCGCCGGCCTGTTCCTCGCCCTCAACCCGGGCGAGACGACCCCCATGCTGGGCGCCTCGGGGGCCATCTGCGCCTTCTGGGGTCTGGTGGCGCGGCTGGATCCGGGCGGCGACGGCGATGCGGCCCTCTGGTCGCGCCACGCCCGCGGCGTGATCCAGGGCTTCGCTCTCAGCAACCTCATTCTGGCGCTGCTGATCAACGCGCCGATCGCGGCCTCGGGCGGCGCCGGCGGCATCGCCTGGGAGGCGCACCTCGGCGGTTTCCTGTTCGGGCTGCTGCTCGGGCCGCTGTTCCTGCCGCGCCCGCCGCCGCCGCCGCCCATGGGCCCGTGGGGACCGCGCGGCTGAGCGGTTCAGCGACTGAGCGGCGTCAGTCGGGCCGGTAGGTCCCGCCGCGGATGACGCAGACATTGTCCGCGCGCACCTGGCCGCTCAGGACGCCGGTGCGCGGCTGCAGGATACCGTCGCGGGCGCGGCACTCGGCTTCATAGGCGTCCAGCTCGGTCTGGTAGCGGTTGGGGCCGCCGGTCGAGGCGCAGGCGGCCAGCGCAGCCGCGCACAGCGGCAGGGCGACAAGGACGGTCAGGCGGGAACGGGTCATGGCTCTCCTCCTTCAGGGGCGGCGCCAGTCTAGCACCTATCGGCGGCGCGCGCGCTTCTGCAGCACGAAGCCGATGACCTTCGCCACCGCCTCGAAGTGGACCTTGGGGATGACGTCGTCGATCTCGACCGAGGCGTAGAGGGCGCGCGCCAGCGGGACGTTCTCGACGATCTCGACATTGTGCTCCCGGGCCACCTCGCGGATCTTCAGGGCGAGGGCGTCGACGCCCTTGGCCACGCACACCGGGGCCCCGTCGCCCAGGTCGGGATCATAGCGCAGCGCCACCGAATAGTGGGTCGGGTTGGTGACCACCACGGTCGCCGTCGGCACCGCCTGCATCATCCGGCGCCGGCTGCGCTGGATGCGGATCTGCCGCAGCTTGGCCTTCACATGCGGGTCGCCCTCGGTCTGCTTGAACTCCTCCTTCAGCTCTTCCTTGGTCATCCGCATGCGCTTGGCGAAGCGCATCTTCTGCCACAGGTAGTCGGCGCCCGAGGCGAGGGCGAGAAACACCAGCGTCGCCGCCAGCAGCCCCAGCGCAAGGTCGCGCACCAGCGGCAGGATGGCCGCCGGGCTCATCGCCGCCAGATTCTCAAGCTCGCGGATATGCGGCCGCAGCACGAACCAGCACACCACGGCGATGGCGATCAGCTTCAGGAAGGTCTTGAGGAACTGGACGATCCCGTCGGGCCCGAAGATGCGCTTGAAGCCCTCGATCGGATTGATCTTCTCCCACTTGGGCTTGAGCTTCTCGCCGCTGAAGATCAGGCCCGACTGGATCAGGTGACCGCCGGCCCCGCCCAGCATGGTGGCCGCCATCACCGCGGCCATGATCGGCGCGGCGATCCAGATGCCCTTGGTGGCGATCTCGATCCCGGCGCCGGCGTCGAACCCGCCCATCAGCTCGTGCGGGCTCTCGATGAAGACGACCATCTGCTCGGCCATGCGACCGGAGAACCAGCCGCCGAGGCTGAGCACGACCGCCGCGCCGCCGAGCAGCGCCAGGGTCGAGCCGACATCCTGCGACTTGGCGACGTCACCCTTGCGGCGGGCTTCCTCGAGCTTTTTCGGGGTTGCGTCTTCTGTTTTGGACTCGGGATCGGTGTCCTCAGCCACCGGCGCCTCCCGCGAACAGCCCCGCCATGGTGCGGTAGCGGTCGATGAAGACGGTCCCGATCACCCCGAGACTCAGGGCGAAGATCGACAGGCCGAACAGCACGTTCAGCGGCGTCGAGACGAAGAAGACCTGGAACTGCGGCATGATCCGGCCCACGAGGCCGGTCGCCAGGTTGAAGATGATCGAGAAGACGATCACCGGCGCCGCCAGCTGCAACCCCAGCAGGAAGCTACCCGAGACGGTGCGGATGGCGAGGGTGGTAAAGTCCTCGACCACCAGCGGCGCCACCGGCCGCACCACATCATAGGAGCCCAGCAGCCCGGCTATGAACAGGTGGTGGGTGTTGGTGGCGAAGATCATCGCCACCCCGAACAGGGTCAGGAAGGCCGCGAGGGTCGTGGCCGGCTGGGCCTGCAGCGGATTGGCCGTCTGGGCGAAGCTGAGGGTGGTCTGCAGCGACACCACCTCGCCCGCCGTCGACAGGGCCGCCATCAGCAGCCGCAACAGGAAGCCGATCATCAGTCCGGTGGTGATCTCGCGGATCAGCCAGCCGACCATGCTGCCCAGGCTCGCCGGCAGGGCCGGCAGGCTGCCGGCCACCAGCGGCCACAGGGCCAGCGACAGGACCAGCGCCAGCGAGAGGCGGATGCGGGGCGAGACATAGGCCTCGCCGAAGCCCGGCAGCAGCATCAGGATGGCGCCGATGCGGGCGAAGATCAGCGCCCCGGCCCAGACCTGATCGGCGGTGGCGAAGGCGTCCACGCCCTACATGCCCGAGATACGGGCCGCGATCTCGCGCATGAAGCTCCCGAGCAGCGCCCCCATCAACGGCAGGAACAGCAGGATCGAGACGAAGATGGCCAGGATCTTGGGCGCGTAGATCAGGGTCTGTTCCTGGATCTGCGTCAGGGCCTGGAACAGGCCGATGACCACGCCGACCACGAGACCGACCAGCAGCACCGGCGCGCACAGCTGGATGGTGAGCCAGAGCGCATCGCGCCCGACGTCCAGAACCTCCGCGCCGCTCATGAAACACTCCCAACCCCGGGCGGCGACGTCGTCGCCACCGGGCAGAAAATGCCGGGGCCGTGGTTAACAGGGTCCTAACCGGCGTGGCCTGGACCTTGCGGCGCGGGCCGTGAAGGAGCCGCACGCCATGGCCTGGACCGCAATTTCGACCCGTAATGAGACGCCCCCGACGATCGCGCGCGGCGGCTGGCTCGACGCCCTCCGGTTCATCGTGGCCAGTCTGATCGTGCTGCACCACTTCCAGGCGGCCGGGCCGCACGCCCTGGCCGAGACCGTCCACCCGGTGTTCGAGCGCGGCGGCTTCCTGCTGACCAACTTCTTCCTGATCGATTCAGGCTATGTGCTGATGCGGGTTTACGGGGCCCGGGTGGCGTCCGGCCGCATGAGCGGGCTCGACTTCTTCCTGAAGCGCACACTGCGGGTGTTTCCGGCCCATCTGATGATGGGACTGGGCCTCGTCGCCCTGGTGCTGGCCGGCGCGGCGCTCGGCTTCGCCCCGCGCAATCCCGAATGGTTCCGCTGGGACCAGCTGCCGGCGCAGCTGACCCTGACGCAGTCGCTGGGCGTGCCCGGCGGCCTCGGCTGGAACGCCCCCTCCTGGTCGATCTCGGCCCTGATCGGCTGCTACCTGGTGTTCCCGTGGCTGCTGCAGGCGTTGCACCGCCTCGGCCCGTGGACCGCCCTGGCCGGCATGGCGGGGCTCTATCTGCTGGCCAACGCCCTGACCTGGGCGCTGCTGGACTATCCGGTCTACCAGATGCCCATGGCCTATGGCCTGATCCGGGCCCTGCCCCTGTTCCTGCTGGGGATGGCGCTGGCGGTGTTCGCCGAGCGGGTGTGGATCGCGCCGCGGCTGGCCCGCGTGACCCTGCTCGCCGCGGCCATCGGCCTGGCGACGGTGCAGGCGTTCGACAAGCACGCGCTCATCTCGCTGGTCTTCATCAGCCTGATCATCCTCGCCGCCGGGGCCATCCCGGTGACGCGCCCGTCGCGCCTGATCGAGCGGGCGGCCGTGGTGTCCTTCGCCCTGTTCATCAGCAATGAGGTGGTGCGCATCGCCTGGTTCGGCGCCGTGAACGTCGCCGTGGCGCGCTTCGGACTGTCCGAGCCGGTGCAGTGGGGCCTGTGGGGCGCCGGCGTGCTGGCCGCCTTCGTCTTCGCCTTCGCGTTCAATGATCTGGTCGACCAGCCGCTGCAGGCGCGCATCCGCGACTGGCGGGCGAAGCGCCGGCGGCGGCCGTCGACGGAGGGCCCGGCGCTGCCGGCGGAAAGCTGAGCCGCGCCGCCGTCAGATCGGCATGCGCATGATTTCCTGGTAGGCCTGGATCACCTGGTCGCGCACGGCCATCACCGTTTCCAGCGAGGCCTCGGCCGAGGCCACGGCGGTGACCACGTCGATCAGCTCGGCCCGGCCCTGCACGGCCATGCTCATCTGCTGCTCGGCCTGGCGCGACTGGTTGACCGCATTGGTCATGACCCCGTCCAGCAGCTCGGCGAAGCCGGGGCCACCCTGAACCGCGCCGGGACCGCCGGCCGGGCCGGCCGCGCCGGTCGCCGCGGCCTGATACGCCTTGATCGCCGCCATCGGGCTCATCGGTCAGCTCCTCAGCGCTTCAGCAGGTCGAGGGTGCGCTGCTCCATGGCGCGCGCCGTCTCGATGACGTTCAGATTGGCCTCGTAGGCGCGCTGCGCCTCGCGCATGTCCATGCTCTCGATCAGCGTGTTGACGTTGGGCCGCAGGACGTAGCCCTCGGCGTTGGCCGCCGGGTGCTGGGGGTCGTACTCCAGACGGAAGTCGCTGGGGTCGTCACGGACCTCGGCGAGGGCGACGCCGGTGGCCCCGTTCAGCTCACGCGCCTGGAACACCGGTACCCGCCGGCGATAGGGCTCGCCGCCCGGCTGCAGCGCCGTGGACTGGGCGTTGGCGATGTTTTCGGCGATCACGCGCATACGCGACTGCTGCGCCCGCAGCGCCGTGGCGGCGGCGGCCATGGCCGGGTTCTGGGGGCCGACGGGATCGCTCATTCAGGTCTCTCCTGCGCCGGAATCAGCGGCCCGGCGGGCGCGCGGCCAGCCGGACCATCTGCATGGACTTCTGGTAGAAGCCGATCGCCGCGTCATAGGCCATGCGGCTCTCGGCCATCTTCAGCATCTGCTCCTCGACCACCACCGAATTGCCGTCGAGGGTGGTTTCCGAGTCGGGCGTGGTGCGCGCTTCAAAGCGCCCCGGGCCCCGGTTCGGCGGGGTCAGGTGGGTCGAGGTCGTACGGGCCATCTGCAGACCGCCGGCAGTCTGCAGCGCCCGGGCGAAGTCGGTCGGCGCGCGCAGGTCACGCGCCGCATAGCCGGGCGTGTCGGCATTGGCGACGTTCTCTGCGATCACGCGCTGGCGCTGGTCCAGCCACGACAGCCGGCCCCGGAGCGCCTGCATCAGCGGCAGATCGTTGACGCTCATCCCGCGGTCCTCCCGCATCCTGCCCGTTGCAGGTCTGGGCAGAAAATGCCGGGGCCATGGTTAACGGCGGGTTATCTAAACGCGGCGTTAACCGTCCCCGTTAACACTCGGGCTTCCACCTTCCGGGCCGCCCGATGCAGCTTCTCGATTTCATCCGCGCCGCCTTCGGCCTCGCTTTCACCCTCGGGCTGATCGGGCTGGCGGCCTGGGGCGCGCGCCGTTACGCCCCGCAGCTGCTCGCGCGCCTGCAGACCCAGCGCGGCGAACGCCGCCTGCAGGTCATCGAGACGCTGGTGCTGGATCCCGCCCGACGCCTGGTTCTGGTGCGGGTCGACGCCGAGGAGCGGCTGCTGCTGCTCGGCGAGGGCCGGGAGCTGATCGAGCCGCGGGGACCGGGCAAATGACGGCCAGCGCCGCCCCCCGTCACCGGAGCGGGAAGCCGAAGCTGTTCGCCCTGCCCACCCGGGCGGAGCTGAAGCGCGCCGCCCTGCTGTCGCTGATCGTCACCGCCCTCTGCCTCGTGTGGCCGATCGCCGCCCTCGCCCAGGCCGCGGCCGGCAGCGGCACCGCCCTGAACATCGACCTCGGTACGGGCGCCGGTCTGACTGAGCGCGTGGTGCAGCTGATCGGGCTGATCACCGTCCTGTCGCTGGCGCCGTCGATCGTCATCATGACCACCAGCTTCGTGCGCATCATCGTGGTCCTTTCGCTGCTGCGGACCGCGCTGGGCCTGCAGCAGTCACCGCCGAACGCGGTGCTGGTGTCCCTGGCCCTGTTCCTGTCGGCCATCGTCATGGCCCCGACCTGGCAGGACGCCTATGATTCGGGCATCCGCCCCCTGCTGGATCAGCAGATGGAGCTGCCCCAGGCCTTCGATGCGGCATCGGAGCCGGTAAAGACCTTCATGCTGACCCAGGTGGAGCGCGGGGACCTCGAACTGTTCGTCCGGCTGAGCCGCATCGAGGCCACCGACAACGTGGAGGACCTGCCCCTGCGGACCGTCATTCCGGCGTTCATGATCAGCGAGCTGAAACGGGCCTTCACGATCGGATTTCTCCTTTTCGTTCCGTTCCTTGTGATCGATCTGGTGGTCGCCAGCGTGCTCATGTCGATGGGTATGATGATGCTGCCGCCGGTGATCATTTCGCTGCCGTTCAAGCTGATCTTTTTCGTCCTCGTCGACGGCTGGCGACTGGTCGCCGGCAGCCTCGTGGAGAGCTTCCGCGCGGCCTCCGGCAGCGGCTGAATCCCCAGCCCGCGGGGGCTTCTTCGGCGCTGCAGCTTGCCAAGCCGGGGGAAACGCGTGTTGATCGCCCGGTCTTCGCCCGGATTCGGGCGACCAGAAACGGAAACGACCCCATGACCACTCAAGCTGAACTGATCGCCGCCGTCGCCAAGGAAGCCGGCGTCTCGCAGGCCGACGCCGGCCGCGTGCTGGCCGCGATCGTCGACAACATCCACAAGAGCCTGAAGTCGGGCGGCGAAGTTCGCATCTCGAACCTCGGCGTGTTCGACACCGCGGCCCGCGCCGCCCGTGAAGGCCGCAACCCGGCCACCGGCGCGACGATCAAGATCCCGGCCTCCAAGGCCGTGCGCTTCCGCGTCTCGAAGCCGCTCAAGGACGCCGTCAACGGCTGATCCTGCGCGGGACGCCCGGCGTCCCGCCTGACGACCCTCAGGCGCCCGTCGCGGCGGCCTGACGAGCCGGGGTCGGCGCCGCAGCGCCGGCCCCGGTTTGCGTTCCGGCGTCGGCTGCCGGCGCTGCGCCGCCCGGAGCTTCCGCCTGCTGCTGACGGAAGCGGGTCTTCATCTCGCTGACCCAGCCGGTGAAGGTGTCGAGGCGCGTCGCCAGGGCGGCGAAGTCCGACGCCGGCGGGCCCTCGTCGCCGATGGCCAGCGCCACGCGCAGCGCCGCCGGATTGCGCGCCCCCGCCACAAACGGTCCGTAGTTGGTCGACAGCCGCCGCAGGCCGGCCGCATCGCCCCCCAGCGAGTAACCGACGCCCGCCCGCAGCAGGCGGCTCTCATCCGCAGCGTCGAGACGCCCCCCGGCGCGCCAGCGGTCCCCGAGCCGGCGCTCGTACAGGGCCGCGGCCTCGGCGTACTTCTCCTGCTTCCACAGGATGTCGCCCCGCACGTCGTCCGCCGCCGGATCGCGGGCGTCGCCCAGCACCTCCATGGCGTGATCGAAGCGGCCAAGGCTCATCAGCGCCCGAGCCTCGATCGCCCGCCGCTCGGCGTTCAGGGCGCTGGGCAGCAAGGTCGTGCGCGAGGCCCAGACCGCCTGCAGCGCCTTCTCCGCCTCGCGGTTCATCAGGTAGATAGTCGCCAGGTCCGTCGCGACCTGGGCCTTGGCGACGCCCTCCAGCCGCTGGTCGACCTGGTACTGCAAGAGCTCGGCGGCGGGCCCCAGCAGGTCGACCGACACCAGGCGCCGCGACAGACGGCGGACCATGTCGTCGCCCTCGGCCCCGACGGGGGTCAGCTCGCGGAAATCGTAGAACAGGGCCAGCGCCTGGATCGGTTGCAGGCCGTCGGCGGCTCCGTCGATGAACAGGGTGCGGAAGGCCGCCGCCAGGTCCTGCTGCACCGCCGCCGCCTCGGGCAGGTTGATCAGGCGTCCGGTCCCGGCCTTCAGGGTCGTCATGCCCTCGCGGTAGAGGCCCTGGGACAGATAGATCTGGCCCAGCGTGCGGATCAGCTGCAGCTCGGTGGCGTCGCCGCGCCAGCGCCACTTCAGCGGCTCCAGCCGCCGCGCCGCCTCGACCGCGTCGATCTCGCCCTTGGCCAGCTCCATGCGGACAGCGGCCAGCTTCGCCGGCGTCGAAATACCGTCCAGCGGCGCGCGGCCCACCGCCTTGTAGACCGCGAGGGCCCGGGCGGCCTCGCCCTTGAGCTCGAACCATTTCGCCTGCACCAGCCGCGCCGCCAGCTGCTCCTCGGGCGGGATGTCCTGAGCGAAGACGTAGGACAGCAGCGAGCGGGCGCCTTCGAGATCGCCCGTCTCCAGCGCCGCCAGGGCGTGGGCGGCGGCGAACCGGGCCCGCCACACCGGCGGGAAGGCGTCGATGGTGGCGGCGCCGGCGGCGAACTCGCGGCGCGCGGTCTCCCAGTCGGCCTGCTGAGCGGCGATGTAACCGCGCCAGACGCGGGCGGAGGGATCCGTGCTCAGGCCGCCGGCGGCGAAGTCCGCGCTCGCTTCCTCCAGCCGCCCCACAGAGGCCCGCGCCGCCCCGCGCAGCCCGCGCAGCTCGGGCTCGCCCGACAGGCCGGGCTTCGACGCCAGCGCATTGAGCACGCCGATGGCCTCGAAGCCGAGGTCCTTGGCCAGGAGAAAACGGGCGAAGGCCAGACGCGCCTCGATCGGGGTCCGTCCATTCTCGGTCGAGGCCGCTTCCTCGGCGAGCGCCGCGGCCTGCAGGGCGCGATGGCGGGCGACGAAGCCGTCCTCGCCCACCTCGGCCCACTGTTCCAGGATCAGGGCCGGGTAGTCAGCCCGGCGCGGGGCGCGGGCATCGGTCGCCTCCGCCGTCTCGAGGGCGGCGGACGGCGGCGACAGGGCCAGACCGCCGGGCCGCCCGATCCGCACCAGGTCGCCGTCGGCCTGGACGGTCAGATCCTCCACCGGGGTCTCGATGGCGAGCCCCTGGGCCGTGACCGGCAGGGCGACCTCGCGCGTGCGACGCGAGGCGTCCAGGCCCTTCGCGGGTCCGCGCGCCGGCACCACGGCGAAGCGGTCGCCGACCAGCGGGTCGGTCAGCCAGATGGCCCGGGTCGCGCCCGCCATCTGCGCCACCAGCTCGGCCGGCCCGGAATCATCATCGCGTCCGATGACCACGCCGCTGCGACCGGTCGGCAGGCCGCCGATCGAGACGACCCAGCCGCTGCCCTCGTCGCGGGCCGATACCGCCAGGGCCTCGGGGGCGGCGATGCGCACCACCACATAGTCGGGCCCCGCGGCCCAGCGCAAATCGCTGGCGGGGCCGAGGTCGAGCTCGCGCGGCACCTCCAGCCGGCCCGGCGCGTCGAACACCACCCAGACCGCCTCGCCGCGCCGAAACACGGCGGCCGGCACCGGACTGCCGAATCCGAAGCCGATGTCGAGCCGGTCGCCCTCGACCTGGGTCCGCACCACCGCCGCGGCGACGGCCGGGGCCTCGCCCTCGGCCGGGGCGGGCGCCTGACCCGGCGCATACAGGTTCAGCCAGACCGCGCCGTCGGCGGCGCCGGTGCGCACATCTGCGCCCGGCTTGAGGCTTAGGACGATCTCGGTGCCGCCGCTGACCGAACGGGTCTGCACCTCCTCGATCGCGGGGGGCGGATCGAGGCGCAGGCGCGAGAGATCAGGCGCCGCTGTCGTGCCGACGCGGATGACCACATTGGTCCCCTCGCGGCGGACCCGCGCGCGGGCCCCGACCACACCGGCGAACTCAAGACGCGCAAAGGCCTCGGTCTGGCCGATGCGGATGGCGAGGGGTTCGAGAACGGGCTCGTCCGCCTCCTGCGCCATCGCCAGGGGCAGCGGCGCAAGCGGCGCAAGGGCGGCGGTGCCGGCCGCCGTCAGGGCGACGGCGGCTCTCAGCGCGCGCGGTCTGGACCGGGGAGCGGACATGTCGCCGCGACCTTGACCGAGGTCGGTTGCGCCGCGGTTAACGCTTGATGACTGCAGACGTCCGGTCGCAGGGGGCCAGCGGGCCTCAGTCCTTGCGCGGACTCGGCGGTTTCAGGGGCTCGAAATGCCGCGACGGCGTCGACTGGGGATAGGGGGATCGCACGAGCAGCCCGCCCAGCATGGCGAAAGACACCATGGCGTGCTGCAGTCTTTTTTCACGGTCGTCCATAAGCGTCTCCTGTCTGGATCGTTGAAAGGAGACACGGCGTGCTTGCAGGGGTTTTCACCCTCTTAGTCGTTTCGCGTCCGAGGGTAGAATGGCGCCTGCCGGCGAAAGTTGCAAGGTTTTTTGATCCGTTTTCGGAGGGTCTTTTTTTTATATGTCACAAACGCGATCGATCCCGACACCCTGCATCAAGGTCTGTACGGTCGATGGAGCCTCGGGCCTCTGCCTCGGCTGTCTGCGCACCCTCGGGGAGATCGCCGGCTGGGCGAAGCTGGAGCCGGCGGAACGCGAGCGAATCCTCGCCGACCTGCCGGGCCGCCGCGGGCAGCTGCCGGAGGCGTTCCGCAACATCGCGCCTTAAGGCCCGGTAACCACAGCCGTTGACCGGACGCCAACAGGCGCCGGGGTAGACAGGCTCCGGCCGCAGAAGCGCGGTCAGTGTCCGCGTGAGGCCCCATGTCCCTTCGCCGCCAGCCGGTCATCGTCGTCGGCGTCGCCACCGCCGCCGCCCTCCTTACCGCGGGCTGGATGCAGCGTCTGGACGCACGCCCGGTCCCCGCGGGGGACGCCGCCGCGCACAAGGCCGCCGACGGACACTTCTGGGCCGAGGCGGAGATCGACGGCCGCAGCGTCCGCCTGATGGTGGACACCGGCGCCAGCTTCGTGGCCCTGACCCCGGCCGACGCCGCCCGGCTGGGCGTACTGCCGCCGCCGACCGCCTATGTCCAACGGCTGCGCACCGCCAGCGGCGAGACCCGCGCCGCTCCCGTGCGCCTCGCCCGGGTCGCCGTGGGCGATGCGGTGATCGAGAACGTCGAGGCCCTCGTGGTTCCGGAGGGCCTGCCCCACTCCCTGCTGGGCATGAGCTATCTCGGACGGCTGTCCGCCTTCGAGGCGCGCGAGGGCGCCCTCGTCCTGCGCCCCTGAGCCACACCCCTGAAGCCGCGTCAGAGCGCCTTGAGCGCCACCGACAGGGCCGTCAGGGCGAGGAAGACGGCGAAGGCCCGCCTCAGGACGCGCTTCGGCAGCCGGTGCGCCAGCCGCGCGCCCCACGGCGCGACCGCCGTGGTCAGCGTTCCCATCAGCACCACCGCCGGGATGTTGACGTAGCCGAGCGACAGGGGCGGCCGCCCCTCCGCGCCCCAGCCGGCCGCCACAAAGCCGAGCGCCGCGGGAATGCCGATGGCGAGGCCGAAGCCCGAGGCGGTCGCCACCGCCTGATGGATCGGCCGGCCGCACAGGGTCATGACCATGCCGCCCAGCGACCCGCCGCCGACGCCCATCATGGCGGACAGACCGCCAATCACGGTCCCGAGGGCGCGCCGTCCCCAGCCATCCGGCAGATCGTTTGCGAGGGTGAAGCGCTCCGGCAGCAGGCCCATCTGCACCGCCACCACCGCGAGACTGACGCCATAGACGATGCCGAGCGCCGCCTGCGAGGCGATCCCGGCCAGTGCGGCCCCCAGCAGGGCCCCGCCGGCCACCCAGGGCGTCCAGCGCCGCAGCACCCGCTCGTCCACCGCGCCGTGACTCCGGTGGGCCCGCAGCGAACGCCAGGAGGTGGCGATGATCACCGCCAGGGAGCTGCCGACCGCGACGTGCAGATTGGCCTCGCCGCCGAGGCCGAGCACGGCGAAGGCGTAGAACAGGGCCGGCACGATGACCGTGCCGCCCCCGACCCCGAACAGGCCGGCCACCAGACCGGCGAGGACGCCCGCCCCGGCGAGGGCGGCGACCAGCAGCGCCAGCTCGCCCGGCGTCGGGATCACGCCGCCTCGGTCCGGCGCGCCTCGGCCTCGCGCACCGCCGCGGCGGCGGCGTCGACCACCTCCAGCCCGGCCCCCGGGCGGACGCTCTCGACGGTCAGGATGCGGCGGAAGGCGCGGGCGCCGGGGCGTCCGTGCATGAGGCCCAGCATGTGCCGCGCCATGGCCGGCAGCGGGACGCCCTCGGCCAGCCGCGCCGCCAGATACGGCCGGTAGGCCTCCAGCGCCGCATGGGCGTCGACGTCGGGCGTGTCCGCCCCGAACACCCGCCGGTCGACCTCGCCCAGCAGCGCGGGCGTGTGATAGGCCGCGCGGCCCAGCATGACGCCGTCGAGGCCCTGCCCCGCCTCCTGCGCCATGTCCAGCGTCTCGAGCCCGCCGTTCAGGACGATCTCCAGCCCCGGCCGTTCCGCCTTCAGCCGGTGCACCAGCGGATAGTCGAGCGGCGGGATGTCCCGGTTCTCCTTCGGCGACAGCCCCTGCAGCCAGGCCTTGCGGGCATGGACGACGAAGTGGCGGACGCCGGCGGCGGCGCAGGCGTCGACGAGGCCGAACAGGCTCTGGACCGGGTCCTGGTCGTCCACCCCGATGCGGCACTTGACCGTCGCGGGGACGGAGACGGCGGCGCGGATCGCCGCCATGCACTCGGCCACCAGCTCCGGCTCGCGCATCAGGCAGGCGCCGAAGCGGCCCGACTGCACGCGGTCGGACGGGCAGCCGACATTCAGATTGATCTCGTCATAGCCGTAGTCCGCGCCGATGCGCGCCGCCTCGGCCAGCTGGGCCGGGTCCGAGCCGCCCAGCTGCAGCGCCACAGGATGCTCCACCGCGTCGAAGCCGAGCAGCCGGTCGCGGTCGCCGTGGATCACCGCCGGCGCGGTCACCATCTCGGTGTACAGCAGGGCGCGCCGGCTCAGCACGCGATGGAAGGCCCGACAGTGACGGTCGGTCCAGTCCATCATCGGCGCGACGGAGAAGGCATGGGCGGGCGGCGGGGCCATGGCCGGTCACATAGGCCGAACCCGCCCGGAGCGCGAGCCTCGGCCATGATCCCGGTGTCCTGAGGCTTGGACGCGGGCCCCACGCCCCGCTATGAGCACGGAATGCGCTATCTGAGCACCCGTTCCGGCCATCCCGAGGCGGATTTTACCGACGCCCTGCTGAACGGCCTGGCTCCCGACGGCGGGCTCTACATGCCCGAGACCTGGCCCGTCCTGTCGCCCGAGGCGCTCGGCGGCGAGTATGCGGTGACCGCCCGCGAGGTGATGCGCGCCTTCGCCGGCGACGCCCTGCCGGCCGACGCCATCGAGCGCGCCGTGTCGCGGCTGGTGGCCGGCTTCGACGCCATCGAGGTGACGCCGCTGGTGCGCCTGTCCGACCGGCTCAGCCTGCTGGAGCTGCACCACGGCCCGACGGCGGCGTTCAAGGACCTGGCCATGCAGCTGGCCGCCAGCCTGACCGAGGCGGCCCTGACCCGCTCCGGCGAGCAGCTCACCCTGGTCGTGGCCACCAGCGGCGACACCGGCGCCGCCGCCGTGCGCGCCTTCGAGGGCATGAGCCACGTGCGTCTGGTCGTGCTGCACCCGCTCGACCGGGTCTCGCCGGTGCAGCGGCGACAGATGACCACCTGCCTGGCGGACAACGTCCTGAACCTGGGCGTCGCCGGCGACTTCGACGACTGCCAGCGTCTGGTGAAGCAGCTGCTGGCCCATGCGCCGCTGCGCGAGACCGGCCGGGTCAGCTCGGTCAACTCCATCAACTGGGCGCGGCTGGCCGGCCAGATCCCCTACTACGCCGTCGCCACCCACGCCCTGCGATCGCGCGGCGTGACAGCGCCCGCCACCTATGTCGTGCCGACCGGCAACTTCGGCGACGCCTTCGCCGGCTGGGCGGCCGGGCGCATGGGCGTCCCGGTCGGCGGTCTGGTGGCGGCGGTCAACCGCAACGACGCCCTCGCCCGGGCGCTGGAAACCGGGGTCTACGCCCGCGCCGCGGCCCAGCCGACCATGAGCGTCAGCATGGACGTCCAGGCGCCCTCCAACTTCGAGCGGCTGGTGTTCGAGGCGACCGGCCGCGACCCGGAGCGCACCCGGGCCGTGTTCGAGACCTTCGCCCGCGAGGGCGAGGTGCAGCTGGACGACGACCTGCTGACCCGCCTGCGCGCCGAGGTCGGGGCCCAGTCGGTCGGGGAGGCCGAGACGGCGCAGGAAATGCGCCGCACCCTCGCCGAAACCGGGCTTATCGTCTGCCCGCATACGGCCGTGGCCCTGGCCGCGGCGCGGCGGCTCGACACCCCGGGCCCGATCGTGGCCCTGGCCACGGCCCATCCGGCCAAGTTCGCCGAGGCGGTGCGCGACTCGACCCACCGCGACCCGCCCCCGGCCTGGGTGCTGGAAGGGCTGGCCGGCAAGCCGGAGCGGCTGACGCGGGTGCAGCCCGAGCTGGCGGCGGTGCTCTCCGCGCTCTGACGGTCCACGACCGGCCTCACGCCGGCCAGGTCTCCAGTCGCCTGAAGAAGGGCGTCGGGTCCTTCGGCGTGACCAGCGCCGCCGGGTCGTGGAACAGCCGGTCGTGCAGCCGGGTCAGGGTGAAGCGCGTCGCCGCCGCCCGCCCCAGCGCCGGCAATCGGCCCCGCTCGGCGTCGGACAGGGGACGCACCCTCTCGTAGCCCTGCTGGAAGGCGACGAACGCCTCCGGAATGAGCCGGCCCTCCGCGTCGAAGGCCCAGGCCGCCAGGGCGATGGCCAGGTCCCAGGCCCAGGCTCCGGTGCAGGCGAAGTAGAAGTCGATCACCCCCGAGACGCGGCCCTGATCGAACAGCACATTGTCGGGGAAGTAGTCGGCATGGATGGCCCCGCCGGGCAGGTCGTCCGGCAGCTCCGCCCAGCGGGCGACCTCGGCGTCCAGCACATCGAGGCGCGCCGCGTCCTCGCCTTCGGCCCTCAGGCGGCAGCGCGCCGCCAGCGCCGCGGCCGCCGCCGGCCCCACGGGGTTGGCGCGCTGCAGGGGGAAGTCGGCGGCCGTCAGATGCAGATGGGCCAGCTCGGCCCCGGCCAGGGCGACCTCGGCCGCCGTCGGGGCGCGCAGCCAGGCGCCCTCGACCCAGCGCACCACCGCCGCCGCCCGCCCGTTCAGCACCCCGGTCAGGGCGCCATCACGGTTCGCCACCGGCTCCGCCGCTGGCCGCCCGGCCCGCGCCAGATGCCCGGTCAGGCCGAGGCAGAAGGGCAGCGAGGCCGCGTCGGTGCGCCCCTCGAACAGGGTCAGGACAAAGCGCCCACGCGTCGTCTCGAGCCGGAAGTTGGAGTTTTCGACGCCCTCGGCGATCGGCAGGAGGTCGCGCACCGCGCCCACGTCCCAGGCCTGCAGAAAGGCCGCCGCCTCGTCCGGCGTGACCGGCGTGAAGACCGCCATGAATCCGCTACCCCCCGCGTCGCCCTCAGTGGTCGACGAGGTCCTGTAGCGCAGCCGCCAGCCGCGAGCACAGGGATTCGCACTCCTCCGGCGACAGGTCGAAGCCGCCCGAGATCTCGCGGCTCAGGCTCACGCCCATCATCAGCCCGCCCGCCAGCCGCGCCCGCACCGCCGCGTCGGGATCGCCCAGCCACTCCGCGAACGGGCCGTAGAAGCACCGCTGCGACGACCGCCGGATGACCTCGGCCGCCTTGGCCGACCCGATGGAGCGCAGCATGATCAGCAGCCCCTTCATCTTGGCGTCGCCCTTGGAGGGGCCGAAAACCACCTCATGGGCCATGCGGCGGCCGAAGTCCTCGCGCGGCCCGTCCATCAGGTCGGAGCCGGCCATGCAGACGTTCAGCACCTCGTCGAACAGGTCTTCCTTGGAGCCGAAGTAGCGCGAGATCAGGGCCGGATCGACGCCGGCGTCGCGGGCGATGTCGCGCACGCCGACATCATCATAGCCCTCGCGCTCGAACCGGGCGGTCGCCGCGTCGAGGATGGCCTGCCGCGTGGCGGCGGCGTTCCGGGGGCGCGCTTCGAAACTCAATGTGATCTCCGGCAAGTCCGTGCCCTTGGTATGGACATGTCATCGGCTGTTGACAAGCGCCGCCGCAGCGCGCATCTAGTCAACACTTGTTGACCTGCCTCCTCCCCGGCCGGCGGTCGCGTCGAACGTCAACACATCTCGGAGCGCACATGCGCAGCCTCAGGATTCTCGCGGTCGCCGCCCTCATCACGGGCGGCCTTCACGGTTGCGCGCCCCGCTCGGAGGCCCAGGCCCCGGCCGGCCCGCCCCCGGTCACCGTCGCCACGCCCCTGCAGCAGGAAGTGGTCGAGTGGGACGAGTTCACCGGCCGCTTCGAGGCCGTCGAGGCCGTCGAGGTCCGCGCCCGCGTGGGCGGCTACGTGCAGGCCGTCCACTTCCGCGACGGCCAGATGGTGCGGCGCGGCCAGCTGCTGTTCACCCTCGACCCGCGTCCCGCCCAGGCGGCGCTGGCGGCCGCCGAGGCCCAGCTGGCCCAGGCCGAGGCGCAGCTGGAGCTGGCGCGGGCCCGCTTCGCGCGCTCCGAGGGCCTGCTGGCCAGCCAGGCCGTCTCCCAGGCCGAGGCCGACGCCGACCGCGCCGGCCTGCGCACCGCCGAGGCCAATCTCGCCGCCGCCCGCTCGACCGTCCAGGCGCGCCGGCTCGACCTCGAATTCACCCGCGTGACGGCGCCCATCTCCGGCCGCGTCTCCGATCGCCGCGTCGACCCGGGCAACCTGATCGGTGGCGGCAGCTCGGCCGGCGACATCCTGACCACCGTGGTCGCCGACGGCCCGCTGCATTTCGCCTTCGAGGGCTCCGAAGCGCTGCTGCTGAAGTATCAGCGGCAGGGCGCCAATGGCCGCCCGACGCCGGTCTCCATCCGCCTGCAGGACGAGCCGGATTACCGCTGGAACGGCCGCCTCGACTTCACCGACAACGCCCTGGACGGCGCCTCGGGCACCATCCGGCTGCGCGCCGTGGTGGCCAATCCGCAGGGCTTCCTGCGGCCCGGCATGTTCGGCGCCGCGCGGGTCGCCGGCTCTCAGGCCTATGACGCCCTGCTGGTGCCCGACAGCGCCATCGTCACCGACCAGACCCGCAAGGTCGTGCTGGTCGTCGCCGCCGACGGCACGGTCACGCCCCGTCCGGTCGAGCTGGGTCCGATCAGCGACGGCCTGCGGGTCATCCGCTCGGGTCTGAGCGCCACGGACCGGGTAGTGATCGGCGGCCAGCAGCGGGCCATGCCCGGCCAGAAGGTCACGCCCCAGGCCGGCCGCATCACTCCGGCGCCCGGCCGTTCGGAGGCGCCGACGGTCACCGTCGCGCCGGCCGCGACCGCCACGCCCGCGAACGCCCTGCCCTCGCGGTGAGCCGCGCGACGCCTCCCCATCGCCCCCTCCCACGTCAGGCGACCGCATGAACATCTCGCGCTTCTTCATTGACCGGCCGATCTTCGCCGTTGTCATCTCGGTGTTCATCACCCTGATCGGCGCCTTCTCCTGGCCGCTGCTGCCGCTGGCGCAGTACCCGGAGATCGCGCCGCCGACGATCACCGTCACGGCCACCTTCCCCGGGGCCTCGGCCGAGACCATGGCCGAGACCGTGGCCGCGCCGATCGAGCAGGAAATCAACGGCGTCGAGGGCATGCTCTACATGAGCTCGTCCTCGACCTCGGACGGGGTGGCGACGGTCACCGTCACCTTCCAGCCGGGCACCAATCTCGATGACGCCCAGGTGCTGGTGCAGAACCGGGTCAACCTGGCCGAGCCTCGCCTGCCGGAGTCCGTGCGCCAGATCGGCGTGGTCGTGGCGCAGCAGTCCCAGGGCTTCCTGCTGATCGCCGCCGTCACCTCGCCGGACGAGACCTACGACATCGACTACGTCGGCAACTACGCCAACTCCGTGCTGCGCGACCGGCTGCTGCGGGTCGAGGGCGTCGGCGGCGTCACGGTCTTCGGCGGCGGCAACTACGCCATGCGGGTGTGGATCGACCCGAACCTCGCCGCCGCCCGCAACCTGACCGCCAGCGAGATCGTCGCCGCCCTGCGCAGCCAGAACATCCAGGCCGCCGCCGGCGCGCTGGGCCAGCCGCCGTTCGACACGGGCGCCTCGGCCTTCCAGCTGCCGGTGCAGGTGCAGAGCCGCCTGTCCGAGCCGGAACAGTTCGGCGACATCGTCATCCGCACCGACTCCGACGGCCGGGTCACCCGCGTCCGCGACGTGGCGCGGGTCGAGGTCGGCTCCCAGGACTACGGCATCCGCGGCTACGTCGACGGCGAGCGCGGGGTGGCCATCGCCATCGTGCAGCAGCCGGGCGCCAATGCGCTGGACTCGGCCGACCGCGTGCTCGCCGAGCTTGAGGCCGCCAGGGCCGACCTTCCGCAAGGGCTGGAGATCAGCGTCCCCTACAACCCGACCGAATACGTCGCCGCCTCGGTCAAGGCGGTGGAGCACACCCTGATCGAGGCGGTCGTCCTCGTGGTGCTGGTGGTGGTGATCTTCCTGCAGACCTGGCGCGCGGCGATCATCCCGATCATCGCCATCCCGGTCTCGCTGGTGGGCACCTTCGCGGTCCAGCTGGCGCTCGGCTACTCGATCAACTCCCTGTCCCTGTTCGCCCTGATCCTCGCTGTCGGCATCGTCGTCGATGACGCCATCGTCGTGGTCGAGAATGTCGAGCGCTACATCCGCGAGGGCCTCAGTCCGAAGGAGGCGGCCTATCGCTCGATGCAGGAGGTGTCGGGGGCCCTGATCGCCATCGGCCTGGTGCTGACCGCCGTGTTCGTGCCGACCGCCTTCGTCCCCGGCATCCCCGGCATCTTCTATCGCCAGTTCGCCGTCGCCATCGCCTCGGCCTCGCTGATCTCGCTGCTGGTGTCGCTGACCCTGTCGCCGGCCATGGCCGCCCTGCTGCTGAAGCCGCACAAGGCCCATGCCCCCGCCCGCCGCGGGCCGCTGGCCCCGGTGCTCAACGGCCTCGCCTGGGCGGGGGCCCGGTTCAACGAGGGCTTCGACTGGATGAGCGACCGCTACGGCCGCCTCACGGCGCGGCTGGTACGCACCTCGCTGATCGTCATGATCGTCTACGCCGGCCTGCTCGGCCTGACGGCCTGGCGCGTCACCGACACCCCGACAGGCTTCATCCCGGAGCAGGACCAGGGCTTCCTGATCGGCGTGGTCCAGCTGCCCGCCGGGGCCTCGCTGGAGCGCACCGACGCGGTCATGGCCCGCGCCTACGAGATCATCGCCGGCACCGAGGGCGTGGATGGCGTCACGGCCTTCGCCGGCCTCGACGGCGCCAGCTTCTCGTTCGGCTCCAACGCCGCGACCCTGTTCGTCCGGCTGGATCCGGCCAAGGAGCGCAGCTCGCGCGACCTCGCCGCCGCCAGTCTCGCCCAGGCCATCACCGGCGCCACCTTCGGCATCGACGAGGCCAACATCTTCGTCATCGCCCCGCCGGCCGTGCAGGGCCTCGGCAACGGCAACGGCTTCAAGGTGATGATCCAGGACCGCTCGGGCGCCGGCTACAAGGCGCTGGAGGGGGCGACCTTCGCCATGATGGGCGCCGCGGCCCAGACGCCCGACCAGGTGCAGCAGGTGTTCTCCACCTACAACACCGGCTCGCCGCGCATCTCGGCCGAGGTCGACCGCGACCGCGCCCTGATGCTCGGGGTCCAGCCGGCCGACGTCTACGCCACGCTCGGGACCTACCTCGGCTCGACCTACGTCAATGACTTCAACCTGCTGGGCCGGACCTTCCGGGTCACTGCCCAGGCCGAGCCCATGTACCGCGACGACCCGTCCGACATCGCCGCCCTGCGGGTGCGGTCGCAGTCAGGGGCGCTGGTGCCGATCGGCACCCTGGCCGAGATCACCAACGACTCCGGCCCGGCGCGCGTGGTCCGCTACAACCTCTTCCCCGCCTCGGAGCTGCAGGGCCAGGCCGCCCCCGGGGTCGCCTCGGGCGACGCCCTGGCGCACATGGAGGGCCTCGCCGCCTCGGCCCTGCCGCCCGGCTTCAGCTACGAATGGACCGAACTGGCGCTGCAGGAGAAGCAGGCCGCCGGCGGCGCCACGGTCGTCTTCATCGTCGCCGTGCTGTTCGTCTTCCTGGTGCTGGCGGCGCAGTATGAGTCCGTCACCCTGCCGCTGGCGGTCATCCTGATCGTGCCGATGTGCGTGCTGGCGGCCCTGATCGGGGTCAATCTGGCCGGGCTCGACAACAACATCCTCGTGCAGATCGGCCTCGTGGTGCTGATCGGTCTGGCGGCCAAGAACGCCATCCTGATCGTGGAGTTCGCCAAGCAGGCCGAGGACGAGGACGGGCTGGACCGCTTCGCCGCGGCCGTGCGCGCCGCCCGCACCCGCCTGCGCCCGATCCTGATGACCTCGATCGCCTTCATCCTCGGCGTGGTGCCGCTGGCCCTCGCCACCGGTCCGGGCGCCGAGATGCGGCGGGCGCTGGGGGTGTCGGTCTTCTCCGGCATGCTGGGCGTGACCCTGTTCGGCCTGCTGCTGACGCCGGTGTTCTACGTCCTGTGCCGCAAGCTGGCCGGCTACCTGCCCAAGGGTCCGGCGGTGAAGCACATCCCCGGCGGGCCGCACGGCGGCGCCGCCCCGACCCTCCGCGCCGGAGACGCGCAATGACCGCCCCCCGCCTGACTTCTCCCCACCTTCCCCGGATCCTGACCGCCGGCGCCCTGGCTGCTCTCGTGGCCGGCTGTGCGGTCGGGCCGAAGGCGCCCGACGCCTCTCTCCCCTCCCGCGCGTCGGGCGCCTTCGTAGGGGCCGCCACCTTGGCCGAGGTCGATCCGGCCCGGCCCGCGCGCGACGACTGGTGGCGCCTCTACGAGGACCCGACGCTCGACGCCCTCGTCGCCGAGGCGCTGGCGCAGAACAACGACCTGGAGGCCGCCGCCGCCAACCTGCGGGCCGTGCGCGCCGCCCTGTCCGAGGCCCGCAGCGGCCGCCTGCCCTCGACCACCGCGAGCGCCGGCTACAGCCGGGCCCGCGCCGCCGCGACCACCACCCCGCCGCCGGCGGGCCAGACCACCAACCCCGAGGTCGACAGCTATGACGTCGGCCTCGAGGTGGCCTACGAGATCGACCTGTTCGGCCGCGTCGAGTCCGGCGTCCGCGCCGCCCGCGCCGACGCCGACGCCGCCGAGGCCGCCCTCGCCGCCGCCCGGGTCAGCGTCGCGGCCGAGACGGCCCGCGCCTATGCCGACGCCTGTTCCGCCAACGCCCGCATCGCCGTCGCCGAACGCACCCTCGCGCTGCAGGGCGACACCGCCCGCCTGACCGAGCGACTGCTGGAGGCCGGAGCCGGCACCGGACTGGACGTGGCCCGCGCCCGCGCCGCGGTGGAGACCACCCGCGCCTCCCTGCCGCCGCTGCGCGCCGAGCGCGACGGCGCCCTGTTCCGGCTAGCGACCCTGACCGGCCGCCCGCCGGCCGAGGCCTCCGAGGCGGCGCGCACCTGCGCCCGACCGCCACAACTCAGCCAGCCGATCCCGGTCGGCGACGGGGCCCTGCTGCTGGCCCGCCGTCCCGACGTGCGCGAGGCCGAGCGCAATCTGGCGGCCCAGGCCGCCCGGGTGAATGTGGCCGCCGCCGCGCTCTACCCGTCCATCCGCCTCGGCGGCTCGGTCGGGGCCACGGCCCTCGACGCCGCCGACCTCGGCGACGACGGGGCCCTGCGCTTCAGCGTCGGGCCGCTGATCAGCTGGTCCTTCCCCAACATCCTCGCCGCCCGCGCCCGGGTGGCGCAGCAGGGGGCCCTGGCCGAGGCCGCGCTGGCGCGTTTCGACCAGACCGTGCTGGTCGCCCTGCAGGAGACCGAGACGGCCCTGTCCAACTACGGCAACGAGCTGGACCGCCGCGCCGCCCTCTCCGCGGCGCGCGACGAGGCCGAGCGCGCCGCCCGTCTGTCGCGCCAGCGCTTCGAGGCGGGAGCGGACAGCTTCCTGACCGTGCTGGACGCCGAGCGCACCCTGGCCCAGGCCGAGGCGCAGCTGGCGGCCTCGGAGGCGCTGGTGGTGACCTACCAGGTGGCCCTGTTCAAGGCGCTGGCCGGGGGCTGGACCGCGGCCTGACAGGCGGGGCTCAGCCGCGCGGGCCGAACGGCACGATGCGGTTGTCCGCGTCGTGGCCGATGTCCGCCGGGCCGAGATAGGGAATGCCGGAGCGGGCGCACCAGAAGCGCACGATTTCCTCCGCCGTCATGCCGAAATCGGGCTCGTTGGGCGTGACGTCCGAGGCCCGGCCCATGCGGATCCCGGCGACCCGGCGGATCGAGGTCTGGGAGGTGATGTGGAACATCGCCCGGTCGATGCGGTAGGCCGCCTCCGACACCTCCTCCAGCATCAGGACGTGGCCGGACAGGTCCGGCTCCAGCGGCGTGCCCAGCAGCTGGCTGAGGATGGTGATGTTGAAGGCGGCCGCCGGACGCGGGTCGGTCGCCAGCGACGGCTCGAACCCCGCGGGGTCGCCCTGCGTCAGCCAGGCGAGGGCGCGGCGGCCGGTCTCAACCCCGCGCCGCACGTCGGCGGCCATCGGCCCGTGCGCCACATGCGCGAAGCCGGCCCTGTACATGGCCGCCAGCAGGCTGCCGGCGTCGGAATAGCCGAGGTAGCGCTTGCGCCGCGCCTCCGGGCCCAGCTGCGGGATCACCGCCTCGGCGATGCGGCACGAGCCGTAGCCGCCCCGCGCGAACCAGATCGCGTCGATCCGGGGGTCGTTGGCGAATTCGACGAAGGCGCGGGCGCGGGTCGTATCATCCCCGGCGAAATGCCCGTGCTTGGCGTGCAGCGAGGGATGGAACACCAGCGCCGGATCGCCGCCGGGGACATGCGCCGCCATCCAGGCCTGGATGTCCTCGACCACGCCGGGCGAGACGCGGGAACTGGCGGCGACCACGCCGATCTTGAACACGCCGATCTCCCCGCCGCCGCAATCGCGCCTGTGCTCTGGTCAGGTCCGGGAGGGACCGCTAGTCAGGCGGCTCCAGCCTTCGCCGTTTCGCCCTTCCGGATCAAGTCGATGACGCAGCCCAAGGCCTACTTCTTCTGCGGCGTCGGCGGCTCCGGCATGTTGCCGCTCGCCATGATCGTCAAGGCCGGCGGGGCGTCGGTCGAGGGCTCGGACCGCGCCCGCGACCAGGGCCGCTCGCCGGAGAAGTTCGCCTGGCTGGAAGCCCAGGGCGTGCGCCTTCACCCGCAGGACGGCTCGGGCGTGACCCGGCCGGACCAGCTGGTCATCGCCACCGGGGCGGTCGAGGACACGGTGCCCGACATCGCCGCCGCCCGCCGCGCGGGCGCCACCGTGCGCACCCGGCCGGAACTGCTCAGCGACCTGTTCAACGCCGCCGCCACCTCGGTCGGGGTCGCCGGCACCAGCGGCAAGTCGACCATCACCGGCATGCTGGCATGGATCCTCGACCAGGCCGGCCTCGACCCGACCGTCATGAACGGCGCGGTGATGAAGAACTACGCCGACGCCGACCACCCCTTCGCCAGCGCCCGGGTCGGCCGCGCTGACCTGTTCGTGTCTGAGGTGGACGAGTCCGACGGCTCCATCGCCCGATACGACCCCACGGTCGCCGTGGTCTCCAACATCTCGCTGGACCACAAGTCGATGCAGGAGCTGGAGGCCCTGTTCGGCGGCTTTGTCGGCCGGGCGCAGACGGCGGTGCTGAACCTCGACAACCCCGGCACGGCGGCGCTGGCGCAGGCGGCGGCCCGCGGGGCGACGACGGTGCGCACCTTCTCGCTGGGCGACGCCGCGGCGGACCTGTCGGCGCACGACCTGCAGCCGCTGGCCGACGGCGTCGCCTTCACCCTGCGCACCCCGGACGGGCTGTCTCTGCCTGTGCGCCTGACCCAGCCGGGGGCGCACAATGTCGCCAACGCCCTCGCCGCCCTGCTGGCGGCGCAGGCGCTCGGGGTGGAGCTGGCGGCCGGGGCTGCGGCGCTGGCGCGCTTCGCCGGCATCCGTCGCCGGCTGGAGCTGGTCGGCGTCCGCAAGGGCGTCACCGTGATCGACGACTTCGCCCACAACCCGGACAAGATCGCCGCCACGCTGAAGACCCTGCACGCCTTCGACGGTCGGTTGCTGGTGCTGTTCCAGCCGCACGGCTTCGGCCCGCTGAAGCTGATGCGGCAGGACTTCATCGACGGCTTCGCCGGCCTGCTGCGGCCCGACGACGTGCTGCTGATGCCGGAGCCCGTCTACTACGGCGGCACCACCGACCGCAGCGTCTCGTCCGGCGACATCGTGGCCGGCCTGGCAGCGCGCGGGGTGAAGGCCGAGGCCCTGCCCGACCGCGCCGCCTGCGGCGACCGGCTGCTGGCCCTGGCGCAGCCCGGCGACCGCATCGTCGTCATGGGCGCCCGCGACGACACCCTGTCGACCTTCGCCGCGGACCTGCTGGCAGCGCTCTAGCGCCGGAACACGGCGACCAGCTCGATGTGGGCCGACCACAGGAACTGGTCGATCGGCGTCACCGTCTCCAGCCGGAAACCGGCGTCGACCAGCACCCGGGCGTCGCGGGCGAAGGTCGCGGGATTGCACGACACCCCGACCACCACCGAGGCGCCGCTGGCGGCGATCTGGCGGGTCTGCTCCAGCGCCCCGACGCGCGGCGGGTCGAACACCACCGCCTCGACCCCCTTCAGGTCCTGCGGCGACAGGGGACGGCGGAACAGGTCGCGGGCCTCGGCCGTCACCGGCTTGAGCCCGGACGCCGCCGCGGCCCCCGCCTTCAGGGCGGCGATGCCCTCGGCCGAGGCGTCGGCGGCCAGCACCGGCGCGACCGTGGCCAGTGGCAGGGTGAAGGTGCCAGCCCCGCAGAACAGGTCGGCGATGCGCCGCGCGCCGGCCACCGCGGCCACGGCGCGCTGGACCATGGCCGCCTCGGCTTCGGGCGAGGCCTGCAGGAAGGCGCCCGCCGGCAGGGTGATGGTCGCCGGGCCGAAAGCCACCTGCGGGGGGCGGGCCATCATCAGGGTCTCGCCGGCGAGGCTGAGCCGGGCCAGGTCCGCCCGGCCGGCGGCCTCAATGGCCCGCATCTGACCGTCGCGCGACAGGCCGCCCGAGCGCCGCTCCACCCCGGTCACATCAACATCCAGCCCGGTCAGGGTCCAGGTCACATGCAGGGTCGGGGCCGACTTCGGGTGCTCCAGAAACGGCGTCGCCACCTCGGCCAGGGCCGGGAAGGCGCGCACCAGCCGCGGGTCGGCGACCGGACAGGCCGTCACCTCCACCAGCCGCCACGAGCGCCGCGCCTTGAAGCCCAGCAAGGTCCGGCCGTTCGGGCCGCGCCGCGCGTGCAGCGCCAGCCGGCGGCGTGTCCCCGGGGCCGTGGCCACGGTGTCGGCGATCTCCGTCTCCAGCCCTTCGCGGAACAGCGCCAGCCGCACCTGCTCGCGCTTCCACGCCAGATAGGGCGCCGGGGCCCAGTGCTGCAGCGAACAGCCGCCGCAGTCGCCATAGTGGGGCGAGACGGGCGCGATGCGCTCGGGGCTGTCCGTCAGGCGGCGGATGTCCTCGGCGCGGCCATCGCGCACCTCGGCCTCGATCACCTCGCCGGCCAGGGTCAAGGGCGCGAACACCGGGCCGGCCGGCGTCTCCGCCACGCCATCGCCCTGGGCCCCGAGCCGGGTAATCGTCAGAGACTGCCGCATCCCGGCTCCATAGAGCGCCCCGGCTCCCGCCGGAACCCGCCGCGAAACATGAACGAAGATGAACGGCGCGCTCAAAACCCGTTCAGCTTGGCCGCCCTACACCTCTCACCACGGAGCGACGCCGACGGGTTGGCGACCTCCGCGACAGAGGGAAACAGGATCATGGCCGCCCATCGCCGTCTCAGCTTCGCCGTCGCCGGACTGGCCGCCCTGGCCGCCGTGTCGGCCCCGACCCTCGCCTCGGCGCAAAGCTATGGCCCCTATCCGTACACGGCGCACGGCTATGAGCGTCAGGACTATCGGGCCGGCCCCGCCTATTACGACCCCTGCGTCCGAGACCAGCGCCAGCGCCAGACCGCCGGCGGGCTGATCGGGGCCGCCATCGGGGCCATCGCCGGCTCCCAGGTGGCCGCCCGCGGCCGCCGCACCGAGGGCAGTGTCCTGGGCGGAGTCGTCGGAGCCGCCATCGGCGCCGGCGTCGGCGGCGGCCAGGCCGCCTGCCGCCCTGGATCCGTCCAGCCCTACCCGGCCGCCGACTACGGCCGGGACGCCTATGGCTACAGCCGCGACCGCGATCGCTACGATGACCGGTACGACCGGTACGATGACCGCCATGACCGCTCGCGCCGGGACGTGGACGACGACTACGGCTACCGCGACGACCGGTCGTCCGGCTACCCGACCTCGACCACCGACTATGGCGCAGCCGACGGCTGCCGCCTGGCCGAGAGCCGCATCACCCTTCCCGACGGGCGTCAGGACGTGCGCTACGTGCGCACCTGCCCGGACGCCTCGGGCCGCTATCGCGTCGTCGATTAATCTTCAGCCCCCCTGTCGATCGACGATGCGTGAGGAACCGCCGGCGGAGCCATCCGCCGGCGGTTTTTCCATTCTGGAGCCCTCCCGCCCGGTCAAGGGACCACAGCGGGCACGACGAAGGCCACAGCGGACACAACGGCGTCGCGCAAGCTGCGCTGCCATATTCCTCCCCCGCAGGGGGAGGTGGATCGCCGGCGCAGCCGGCGAGACGGAGGGGGGGCGGCCCGAAACGGCGGCGCTCATCCCCCCTCCACCGCCTTCGGCGGTCCCCCTCCCCCTGCGGGGGAGGAATGGCGTCACCGCCTCGCGTGCAGGAGGAACTCCCGGTTGCCGTCGCCGCCGGCGATCGGGCTGTCGGCGGTCGCCTGCACCCGCCAGCCCTCGCCCTCCAGCCAGGCGACGACCCGGGCCAGCGCATCCGCGCGCGCGGCCGCGTCGCGCACCACGCCGCCGCGCCCGACGTCGGCGCGGGACTCCATTTCGAACTGCGGCTTGACCAGGGTGATCAGGTCCGCGTCCGACGCCGCCAGCGCCAGGGCCGCCGGCAGCACCTTGGCCAGGCCGATGAAGCTGGCGTCGCAGACGATCAGGCCGGGCGCCTCGGGCACGAGGCTCGCGTCCAGCGCCCGCGCATCGGTGCGCTCCAGATTGACCACCCGCGGGTCCTCGACGATCCGGGGATGCAGCTGCCCGTGGCCGACGTCGACGGCATACACCCGCGCCGCGTCCCGGCGCAGGCAGACCTCGGTGAAGCCCCCCGTCGAGGCCCCCACGTCGAGCACCACCCGCCCGACCACCGGCACGGCCCAGAGGTCGAGCGCATGGGCCAGCTTCAGCGCCCCGCGACCGACGTAGTCGTGCGCTGCCTCGACCGTCAGCACCGCGTCTTCGGCCACCTTGCGCGACGCCACGGTCACCCCCTCGCCGTCGACGGTGACGCCGCCGGCCTCGATCGCCGCCCGCGCCTGCCCCCGGCTCGGGACCAGCCCGCGGTTCACCAGCAGCACGTCGAGACGGGTGATCATGCATCGAACTCCAGACCGGCGGCGGACGCAGTCGCCCAACGTCCTGCGCAGGACCGGCAGACCATCCGCTCCCTATCGACCCGGCGCGCGTCGGCGTCAAAGGGCCGGGCGCGTAACCTGAACGCTGTCGCCAGCGAACTGTCCGGGGTCACCAGGAGCCCCCCATGATCCGCCTCGCCCTCGCCGTCGCCCTCGCCGCCGCCGCCCCCGCGTTCGTCGCGACCGCCACGGAGGTCGCCGCCAGCCCGGCGTCGAGGGTCTATCCGCCGGTCAACCAGGGCGAGGACGGCCTCTCGCTCGGCGGCTTCGACGCCGTCGCCTATTTCACCGAGGGCCGGCCGGTACAGGGCTCGGCCGCCCACGCGCTGACCTGGAACGGCGCCGTCTGGCGCTTCGCCAGCGCCGCCAACCTCGAGGTCTTCCGCGCCGATCCGGAGGCGTATGCCCCGCAGTTCGGCGGCTACTGCGCCTGGGCCGCCAGCCAGGGCTATATCGCCCCGGGCGACCCGCAGGTGTGGCGCATCGTCGACGGCCGGCTCTATCTGAACTTCAACGCCCGCGCCCAGACGCTCTGGCTGCAGGACGTCCCCGGCGCCATCGCCCGGGGCGAGGCCAACTGGCCGCGCATCCTGACCGACAACCAGGGCTGAGGCGGAGCCTCCGCCCTCAGCCCATCGCCTTGAGCCGCTCCAGCGCCTGGGCCAGACGGGCCTTGCCGCCCTCGGCCTCGGCCAGCTTGGCGCGCTGCTCCTCGACCACCTCGGGCGCGGCCCGGGCGACGAAGTTGGGGTTGCCCAGCTTCTTCATGACGTGGCCGATGTCGCTGTCGAAGACGGCGATCTCCTTCTCCAGCCGGGCCCGCTCGGCCGACAGGTCGATGATCCCCGCCAGGGTCAGGGCCGCCGTGGTCTGGCCGGACACCAGGGTCACCGCGCCCGCCGGGGCGGCCGGCGCGCTGCCCGCGCCGCTGACCCGGGCCAGCGTCAGGATCAGGTCGCGGTGCCGCGCCGCCAGCGCCGCCGTGGCCGCGTCGGGCTGGACGAAGGTCAGCTCGGGCTTCGCCGACGGCGGCACGTTCATCTCGCCGCGCAGGGCCCGCACCTCGGTGACCAGATCGACCAGCCAGTTGATCTCCGCTTCGGCCGCCGCGTCGATGAAGCCGTCGGGCAGGTCCGGCCAGGCGGCGGTCAGCAGCAGGCCCTCGTCGCGCGGGGCCCCGACCTTGCCCAGCTCGCCCCACAGCTCCTCGGTGATGAAGGGCATGATCGGGTTGAGCAGCTTCAGGGTCTGGTCCAGCGTCCAGGCGGTCATGGCGCGGGTCTCGGCCTTGGCCGCCTCGTCCGCCCCGTTGAACACCGGCTTGGCCAGCTCGAGGTACCAGTCGCAGAACACGTTCCAGATGAAGCGGTAAAGCGCCTGGGCCGCCTCGTCGAAGCGGCCGCCCTCCAGCGCCGCCGCCACCGCCCGCTCGGTGCGGGTCAGCTCGCCGCGGATCCAGCGATTCAGCGCGCCGGTGACCGTCGCCGGGTCGAACCCGGCCACGCGTTCGCAGCCGTTCATCTGGCTGAAGCGGGCGGCGTTCCACAGCTTGGTGCCGAAGTTGCGGTAGCCCTCGATGCGCTGGCGGCTCAGCTTGATGTCGCGCGTGCCCGACAGGATGGCCATGGTGAAGCGCAGCGGGTCGGCGCCGAGGGCGTCGATGATCTCCAGCGGGTCGATGACGTTGCCCTTGGACTTCGACATCTTCTGGCCCTTCTCGTCGCGGACCAGGCCATTGATGATGACCCGCCGGAACGGGACCTCCCCCGTGAAGTGCAGCCCCATCATCATCATCCGGGCGACCCAGAAGAAGATGATGTCGAAGCCCGTGACCAGATCGCTGGTCGGATAGAAGCGCTTCAGGTCCTCCGTCTCGTCCGGCCAGCCCATGGTCGAGAACGGCCACAGGGCCGAGCTGAACCAGGTGTCGAGGACGTCCTCGTCCTGGGTCAGCGGCAGGTCGCCGGCCTCGGCCCGCGCCTCGGCCTCGGTCTCGGCGACGAAGATCTCGCCATTCGGCCCGTACCACGCCGGAATCCGGTGGCCCCACCACAGCTGGCGGCTGATGCACCAGGGCTCGATGTTGCGCAGCCACTCGAAATAGACCTTCTCGTAGCTCTTCGGCTCGAACACGGTGGCGCCGTCCTCGACCGCCTTCAGCGCCGGCTGGGCCAGCACCTTGGCGTCGACGTACCACTGGTCCGTCAGCCACGGCTCGATGACCACGCCCGAGCGGTCGCCATGCGGCACCATGTGGCGGGTCTTCTCGATCGTCTTCAGCCAGCCCTCTGCCTCGGCCCGGGCGACGATGGCCTTGCGCGCGACGAAGCGGTCCATGCCGACATAGTCCGCCGGCACATCGGGGGTGTCGGCAGCGGTGATGCGGCCGAAGGCGTCCATGATGTTCAGCGCCGCCAGCCCGGCGCGCTTGCCGACGCCGAAGTCGTTGAAGTCGTGCGCGGGGGTGATCTTCACCGCGCCCGAGCCCTTGGTCGGGTCGGCATAGTCGTCGGCCACGATCGGGATGCGCCGGCCGGTGATCGGCAGGATCACCGCCTTGCCGACGAGGCCCGCGTAGCGCGCGTCGTCCGGGTGCACCGCCACGCCGGTGTCGCCGAGCATGGTCTCCGGCCGGGTGGTGGCGACCACGATGTAATCCCGCGTCTCCCATTCGGTCGCCTTGCCTTCCTCGTCGAAGGCGACCGGGTGCTCATAGGTCACCCCGTCCGCCAGCGGATAGGCGAAGTGCCAGTAGGCGCCGTCGACCTCCTTCTGCTCGACCTCGAGGTCGGAGATCGCCGTCTGGAAGTGCGGGTCCCAGTTCACCAGCCGCTTGTCGCGGTAGATCAGCCCGTCCTTGTGCAGCTGGACGAAGACCTTGCGCACCGCTGCCGACAGGCCCTCGTCGAGGGTGAAGCGCTCGCGGCTCCAGTCGCAGCTGGCGCCCAGCCGGCGCAGCTGGCGCACGATCGTGCCGCCGCTCTCGGCCTTCCACTTCCAGACCTTGTCGACGAAGGCCTCGCGGCCCATGTCGCGGCGACCGACATTGCCGGCGGCGGCCAGCTGGCGCTCGACCACCATCTGGGTGGCGATGCCGGCGTGGTCCGTGCCGGGCAGCCACAGCACCGCCTTGCCCTTCATGCGGTGATAGCGCGCCAGGATGTCCTGCAGGGTGTTGTTCAGCGCATGGCCGATGTGCAGGCTGCCGGTCACGTTCGGCGGCGGGATGACGATGGAGTAGGCCCCCGTGGCCCCCTCGGTGCGCGGCGCGAAGGCGCCGCTGGCCTCCCAGGCGGCGTAGAGGCGCGGTTCGGCGGCGTTCGGGTCGAAGGTCTTGTCGAGCATGAAGGTCGTCTCGGTCATGGCGGCGCGTCTGTCCAGACGCACGCAACGGAAAAGGGCGGCCCCCGCCGGGAGCCGCCCCTGAAAGGGATCGCGAAGGTCGCGGAAGCTCAGCCGGCGCTGCGGGCGATGCGTTCGACTTCCTTGCGTACCTGCTCCTCGACGATGCCGGGCAGGTTGGTGTCGAGCCACTCCTTCAGCATCGGCCGCAGCAGCGCGCCGACCAGCGCCTCGAGCGAGGTGCCGGACCCGACCGGCAGGTCGGCGGCCGGCTCGGGGCGGCGCAGGCTGGCGGCCAGACCGGCGAAGGCCGAGGCCGCGGTAGCGGCGGCGCCGTCATCGACCAGGGGCTCGTCAGACATGGGGATGGAGACCGCGGGCGCAGGCTCGGGCGCCGCCGGCGCCGGATCCGCCGGGCCGACGTCGAGGTCGCCGATCGTCTCGACCTCGGGGGCCGGCTCGTAGCGCTCGGTCAGTTCGAGGACCTCTTCGTCCTCCTCGACGGGCGCCTCGGCGACCGGCTCGGGCTCGGGCGCCGGCTCGGCGAACACCGGCTCCGGCTCCGGCTCGGGTTCCGGCTCGGGCTCGGGCGCCGGTTCCGGCGCCGCGGCCGGCGCAGCCTCGGCCGCCGCATCGTCCTCGGAGATGATCCGGCGGATGGAGGCGAGGATTTCCTCCATCGTGGGTTCCTGGGACGACGATTCGGTCATGTAGCGGCCCCGATGACGCTCTCGCGGATGAAGATTGCCGAGGGCGCGGCGCGCGTGGCGCACGCCCGCCCCTGTCCCGTCGTCGCATCATAGGCGTCGTGAATCAACGACGGTTTTTCGCCCGTAAGGTTAATTCCCGCGCGGCCGGCCTGCGACGTCAGGGCGCGGTGCGGACGACCTCGGCGCTGAGGTCGCGGTCGATCGGCGCCGTCTCGCCCTGCGGCGTGGCGCGGACCGGCGCCGCGCCCACGCGGTCCAGCGTCTCGACCACGAAGTCCCACGGCAGGGCCCCGCGGTTGCGCACCCGCTCGTAGTTGGCGGTCGGGTCATAGGCGTCAACCTCGGCGAGCCTGCCGGCCTCGAGCACGCCCATGGCGGCCAGCAGCTGGGCCTGGGCGACATAGTCGTTGCGGCGGGCCACGGCGAGGCTGATCTCGGCGCCGCGCAGCTCCAGCTCGGCGTTCAGCACGTCCAGCGTAGTGCGCAGGCCGACCTGCTGCTCCTGGCGCACGCCCTCGGCGGCGACGCGGGCGGCGCGGACGGCCTCGACATTGGCGGTGACCCCCGCGCGAGCCGACAGCAGCGAGGCGTAGGCCGAGCTGACCGACTGCAGCACCGAGCGACGCTCGGCCGCGACCTGGGCCTGGGCGGCGTTGGCCTGCTCCAGCGCCTGGGCCACCCGCGAGCGGTTCAGGCCGCCGGTGAACAGCGGCACCCTCACCGTCGCGCCGGCGCTGAAGCGGGTCGAGCGGCTGGGATCGAAGCTGTCCAGCTGGTCGCTGCCGCCATAGGAGGCGGTCAGGCCGGCGGTCGGCCTATAGGCGGCGCGGGCCACGGCGACATTGGCCTCGGCCTGGCGCAGGTTGTAGGTGGCGGCGAGGAAGCCGGGATTGCGCTCCAGCGCCACGTCCAGCGCAGCGTCGAAGTCCGCCGGAACACCCTCGAGCGCCGGCGGGGTCGACAGGTCGGTCGGGGCCTGGCCGACTACGGCGGCATAGGCCGCGCGCGAGGTCGACAGCTGGGCCTGGGCCGAGGCCAGGTCCGCCTCGGACTGGGCCAGACGGGCTTCGGACTGGGCCACGTCTGTACGGGTGATCTCGCCGACCTCGAAGCGGGCGTTGGACTCTTCAAGCTGGCGCCGCAGCACCTGCAGGTTCTCCTGCCGCACGCGCAGGATCTCCAGATCGCGCAGCACGTCGACATAGGCCTGGACCACGGCGACGACGAGCTGCTGCTCGGTGTCGCGCAGGTTCTCGCGGCCCTCCAGCACGCCCGCCTCGGCGGCGCTGATGGTCCGGGCGATGCGGCCGCCCGAGTACAGGGCCTGCGAGAGGCCGATCGAGACCGACCCGCTGTCGGACTCGGTGACGCCGCCGGTGGTGATGTCGGGCACGCCGTCGCCATCGAGGTCCAGACCGCTGCCTTGCACATCGCTGCGGCTGTAGCTGGCCGTCGCCGTGGCGTTCAGCTCCGGCCGCAGACCGGCGCGCGCCTGCACCACCGTCTCGTCGAGCGACCGCTGCAGCGCCCGCTGCGCCTGGATGGTCGGGTTGGTGCGATAGGCCAGGGCGATCGCGTCGCGCAGGCTCTCCGCCGACACCGGGGCGGCGAAGAGGCCGGCCCCGAGGGCCAGGGCGGCGGCCGAAACGAGCGCGCGGGTGCGGTTCAGCATGTCGTCATCCCATCCGGGGTCCGCACCTCGGCGAACCTGATCTGTCCGGCCGTAACTGCGGGCTCCTGCGCCCGCTGGCCAGTTAAGTTTTCGTCACGCGGACCCGGCCCGGGCCAGAGGCCGCCGGCCCGCCTCAGAATTCGAACGCCGGCGCCGGCTTGAGAGCGGCGAGCAGCGGCGGGGCGGCGTCGAACAGCTCGCGCCGCGACACGCCCTCGCGGCCGCGCACATAGAGCACCGCGCGACCGCCCGGGCCGTGGCGCTCCACCACCGCCAGCCGGCCGCCGGGCTTCAGCGCCGCCAGCCAGGCCTCGGGCCGGCCGGGCACGGCGCCCTCGCTCAGGATCACGTCGTAGTCGCCGCCGTGGGGCGTCGCCAGCGGCGCCTCGACCACGGTCACGCCGGCCTCGGCCAGGCCCTCGCCGACCACCGCCAGCACCGCCGCGTCATCGTCCTGGGCCGTGACCACGCCGCCCAGCTGCGCCGCCACCGCGGCGGCGTAGGGCGCGGCCAGGGCCAGCACCCGCTCGCCCGGCTGGATGTCCAGCGCCTGCAGCAGCTTGGAGACATCGCGCGGCAGCATCAGCCGCCGCGCGCCGGCCACCTCCGGCTGCACCTCGGCATAGGCGGCGAAAGCCCGGTCGGCGGCGCAGAAGCGCTCGCGCGGGACCGTCAGCAGCGCCGCCTGCAGGGCGCGGTCGGTCACGTCGTTCACGCGGACCTGGGAGTCCACCATCTGCTTGCGCGCGGCGGCGAAATCCATCGGGGGCCTCGGCTCTCGGAAAAAGGAGGGGTCGGAATCTGGCCCGCTTATAGGAGCGTGCGTTGCGCCCGACAATGCGATCTGATAGCCACCCTCCCTCGCGACGACGCTCGGCCCCCGCGGCCCCGGCGGCCTGATGGCGGAGTGGTTACGCAGCGGACTGCAAATCCGTGTACGCCGGTTCGATTCCGGCTCAGGCCTCCATCGCGATCCCCGACACTGTCGACGACCTCGCCCGCCGGCTCAGCCCCGACGGCGCAGGGCTTCGCTCACATCCCCGGCCAGCGCCGGCAGCAGGGCCCAGGGCTCGACCAGATAGCGTCGCCACAGCCGGCGCGGGTCGCGCACCAGCCGGTAGGCCCACTCCAGCCCGACGCGGCCCATCCAGCGCGGCGCGGCGGCCTGGACCCCGGCCTCGTAGTCGAAGGCGGCGCCCACCGACAGGATCACCGCCCGCGGCAAGGCCTCAAGGTTCTCGGCGATCCAGCGCTCCTGGCGCGGCATGCCCATGCCGACGAAGAGGACGTGGGGATCGAAGGCGCGCACCCGGCCGACGACGGCGACATTGGCCGGGCCGGTGCGGGCCATGTCGAAATAGCCGTCCAGCACGTCGATCACCGCGCCCGGATAGCGGGCCGACAGCCGCCGCGCCGCCTCAGCCGCCACCCCCGGCGCGCCGCCGACATACTGCACGCGCCAGCCGTGCCGGTTGGCCAGCGACCAGAAGTGCTCGCGCCAGTCCAGATAGGTGCAGCGATGGAAGCTGCGGCTGCGTCCGCCCAGCAGGCGCGCCACCGCCACGAGCGGCCGCGAGTCCACCTCGACCAGCTCGGCCTGGTCGTAGAAGGCGCGCATGCCGGGGTCGCGCGACACCAGATAGAGGCTGTGCAGATTGTGGTTGGCGATGACCGTGCGACGCCGATCGGCGATACGCCGCCGGATCAGGGCCATGACCTCCTCGGGCCGCACCAGGTCGACCCACTCGCCCAGCAGGCGCGTACGCTCGCTGTCCCGGCGCGCCTGGCGATAGGCGGCGCGCGGCGCGCGACGACGGTCGGCGAGCTCGGACGGCGCAAACAGGGCGGGGTCGGACGACATGGACCGCATCCTGCCCGCCAAGGCGTCAAGGCCGGGTGGACGGACGGCGTTAACGCGCCCGCCCGGCGCGCGTCAGAGGCGCAAGGATCCGTTAACCAAATCAGCGCAGCGAAGACCCGTGTTCCCTGAACACGCCACCATCACCAAGCCTTCACGGCCCGGCGCCTCGCCGGGCCCTTTTTTTGGCCGACGGTCAGGAACGCTGACGATGCAGGAGGAGAGTGGCTCCGCGGGTAGGATTCGAACCTACGACCAGCCGATTAACAGTCGGCTGCTCTACCACTGAGCTACCGCGGAACGTTTGCTCGGGAGGCGGGCCTATAGCAGCGGCCGGGCCGGGGATGCAATGGGCGCAACAGAGGATTTTACGGTCGCCCGGCGGGGCGTTCCGCCCGGCGCGGCGACGCCGGGGTCCAGGCGGCGCGGACCGCCCCGTCCGGGAGCCGCCAGGCGTAGCTCCAGCCGCTTCCCGCCGGCGCGATGCGCACCTCGCGTCCCGCCTCGAGACCGGAAAAGACCGGCGCCAGGGTGATGGCGCGTCCGCCGGCGCGCACGGTCACCGGTCCGCCGCCGGAGACGATCCCGGACCAGCGGCCGGCGGCGTCGGCCACGACGGACCGCTCGCCCGGCTCCAGCAGGAGGGCGGTCCCGGGCCCGGCCGTGCCCGACACCACGCG
The DNA here is from genome assembly GCF_035998205.1 of Brevundimonas sp. GTDB lineage: Bacteria > Pseudomonadota > Alphaproteobacteria > Caulobacterales > Caulobacteraceae > Brevundimonas. Next base: position 141,524 of record NZ_DASYHT010000002.1, on the reverse strand, counting down.
ACCGGCGGGATCGCTGTCGGCATCGACCACCTCGACCAGCGCTGCGGCGGCGAAGGCCCGGCTGGCCTGCCCCGGCGCGGCCAGCAGCGGCGGCGCGGCGACGCCGGCCGCCGGCAACAGCAGCACCCCCGGGGCCCGGGCGACCGCCTGCCCCTGCCGCGTCTGCAGCGAGAGCCGGCGCGCCTGGGGTCCGGGGGGCACCACAACCTCGAAGGCGCCGGCGGCGTCCGCGCTGGCGGCGAAGGCGTCCGGGCCGACGCTGAGCGCCACGCGGGCCCGCGGCGCCGCCTGCCCCCGCACGGCCCAGCCGGCGGGGGTGGCGACCACCTCCAGCACACGCGGCGCGCGACGCCAGGCGGCGGCGTCGCCCGTCCCGGCGGCTGCCGGCGCATCGCCCCCGGTCGAAGCGGGGGCGGTCGGCCCGCAGGCGGCCAGCAGCGTGGCCGCAAGGACGCCCAGCCCCGCGATCGGCCCTCGCCGGCGCGACAGGGTCGACGGTTTCATCTGCGCCCGCAGACCGCTAGAGCAGGCGAGCCTCGCCCGCGCCCGGGCCCGGCCCGTCTCAGGAGTCCCATGTCCGCCGCCCCCGACATCACGCCGTTCCAGGGTCAATCCGTCTGTGTGTTCTGCGGCTCGTCCGACACGGCTCATCCGGCCTATCTACAGGCGGCCGCCGAACTCGGCGAGGGCCTGGCGCGCGCTGGCGACCGGCTGGTCTATGGCGGCGGCGGCGTGGGCCTGATGGGCGCCGCGGCCCGGGCCGCGCATGCGGCCGGCGGCCGGGTGCTCGGCATCATGCCGGGGTTCCTGCGCAGCCGCGAGCGGCTGTTCGACGAGGTCGAGACCGTGGTCGTCACCTCGATGCACGAGCGCAAGCAGCTGATGTACGACCAGTCCGACGTCTTCGTCGTGGCCCCCGGCGGCATCGGCACCCTGGAGGAGGCCATCGAGCTGTTGTCGTGGAAGCGGCTCGACCTGCACGCCAAGCCGGTGATCTTCCTGAACCAGAACGGCTTCTGGAACGATCTGCTGGCCATGATCCGGCACAATGTCGACGAGGGCATGACGCCCCCCTCGTTCCTGTCCGCCTACGACGTGGCCGACACGGTCGAGGACACCCTGCGACAGCTGGCGGCAACCCGCGGCGCTTGACGCTGATCACTGATAAGTTATCGCTGTAAAGGTGACGTCGGGCGCGCGCATGCGCACGCCTTGACAGTTTCTTAAAAAAACGGTGAAGACCCGTTCGTCCTCCCCGCACGCTCAGGAGTTTCCGTCATGCGCGCTCTCGTTCTCGTCGCCGCCCTCGCCCTCGCCGCCCCGGCGGTCGCCCAGGCCCCCGTCGCCAACCGCCTGACCCTCGCCGACACGGCCTCGGCCCCGACCCGTCCGGTGATCGTGGACGGCACGTCCTGGCGGTGCGAGCCGACCGGCGTCTGCACCTCGTCGGGCGGCGCCAACCAGCCGGCCGCCCGCGCCTGCCGCCGCGCCGTGGCGCGCCTCGGCCAGGTCACCGAATTCGTGTGGAAGGGCGAGGCCCTGTCGGCCGAGGCCCTGGCCGCCTGCAACGCCTGACGACATGACGGTGGGGCGGCCCGGGCCGCCCCATCATCTCCGGTTTGAACCTCAGGCCGTCTCGCCGCGCAGCCGCTTGAGAAGGCGCTCGCGGCCGATCAGGGGCGCCAGCAGCGCCATGTCCGGGCCGTGCGCCTGTCCCGTCAGCGCCAGCCGCAGGGGCATGAACAGCGCCTTGCCCTTCGCCCCCGTCGCCGCCTTGACCTCGCCGGTCCACGTCGCCCAGGCGTCCGCGCCGATCTCGGCCGGCAGCAGGGCCGTCGCCGCGTCGAGGAAGGCTTGATCCTCGATCACCGGCGCGACCGGACCGCGCACGATCCGGGCCATCTCCGTCACATCCCCGAAGGTCTGCAGATTGGGCCGCACCGCCTCCCAGAAGGCGGCCCCCAGATCGCAGTCCAGCGCCGCCAGCCGCGGCTGCGCCGCCGCATAGTCCATGGCGTGCAGCACCTGGGCGTTGAGCCGGTCGAGGTCCGCCACGTCATAGCGAGCCGGGGCCCGGCCCATCTTGCTGAAGGCGAAGCTCTGGCCGAGCTCGGCCAGCGACGGCGCGATCTCCAGCGGATCGGACGTGCCGATGCGGCCCAGATGGCTGACGATGGCCAGCGGCTCATAGCCCTGGTCCCGCATCTCGGCGACGGAGAGGGACCCCAGCCGCTTCGACAGGGCCTCGCCGTCGGCCCCGACCAGCAGCGGCATGTGGGCGAAGCCGGGCGCGGCGCGACCGGTCCCCTCCAGCAGGGCCTCGAAGATCTCGATCTGGGCCCCGGTGTTGGTGACGTGGTCCTCGCCGCGGATGACGTGGGTGATGCCCATGTCGATGTCGTCGACCACCGACGGCAGGGTGTAGAGATAAAGCCCGTCCTCGCGGATCAGCACCGGGTCGGACATCGAGGCCGTGTCGACCTCGGCATGGCCGCGCGCCAGATCCTCCCAGGCGACGCGCCGGCCCTCCAGCCTGAAGCGCCAGTGCGGCCTGCGGCCCTCGGCCTCCAGCGCCGCCCGCTCGGCGTCGGTCAGCTTCAGGGCGGCGCGGTCGTAGATCGGCGGCTGGCCGCGCGACAGCTGCACCTTGCGGCGGCGGTCCAGCTCCTCGGCGGTCTCGTAGCAGGGATAGAGGCGGCCCATGGCCTTCAGCCGCTCCGCCGCCTCGGCGTAGCGGTCGAAGCGTTGCGACTGGTTGTGACGCTCGTCCCAGACCAGCCCCAGCCAGCGCAGGTCGTCCTCGATGCCCTGCTCGAATTCCGGCGTCGAGCGGGCCAGGTCGGTGTCGTCGATGCGCAGCACAAAGGCCCCGCCCTGCCCCTTGGCGAACAGCCAGTTGACCAGGGCGGTGCGGACGTTGCCGACGTGCAGGCGACCCGTCGGAGACGGAGCGAAGCGGACCTTGACGGACATGCGGAGACTTTCTGACGCGAAGGCTGGCTAGGTCGCGCCGCCGCCCCGGCAAGTCAAGGCGGGCGCGTTGAGGCGCCCCGGCCATCATGATAAGCTCCGCACCATCATGAACGCGCCCGTCCAGATCCGGAAGGCCGAGACCGTCGAGCGGCTACGCCGCCTCGCCGCGCTGGAGGGCAAGACCATCACCGAACTGGTCGACGAGATGGTGCGCGAACGCGACCGCCGTTTCGAAGCCGAACGCGCCGCCGACATCGACCGGCGCCGCAAGGCGGTGGAGGAAATTGTAGCCCACTTCAACAGCCTCCCGATCGTTGGCCCCCTTCTCACCGACGACGATCTATATGACGAACACGGCCTGCCGAAGTGATGGTCGTCGATGCCTCGGCACTGTTGGCCATTCTCCTCCTTGAGGATGACGCCGAGGTCTATCGTGACGCTTTGCTGGCCTCGACTGACACCCGGCTTTCGCCCGTCGGGTACTGGGAAGCGGCAATCCGACTGCAGCATTTCCGCGGCCTGGCTGGCGTGGTGGATCTTGATCGGCTGCTTGTGCAGTTGGCCATCGAAATCGCCCCGGCCTCAGCCGCCACGGCCCGGCTCGCGTCCGCCGCGGAGCGCGCCTTCGGCAAGCGAACCCCGGCCCGGCTAAATCTCGGCGACTGCTTCGCGCTCGCCCTGGCGCAGGAGCTGGACGCGCCGCTGCTCTGGAAGGGCGAGGACTTCGCCCTCACGGACGCCAGGCCAGCGCTCTGATCGAGCCCGCCGCTAGCCGGGCTCGCGCCCCCACAGCCACAGCAACCCCGTGCGATAGGCCTCGGCCGCGCTCGCGGCGTGGGTGCCGCCCTCCAGAGTCCGGACCTCCAGCGCCCACGGCGTGTCCCTGTTCCGCCAGGCCTCCGCCCAGGCGGCCACACCCTCACGAAGCGCCGGCCAGTCGCGCGAACCACTGACGACGACGAGGCGGAGATCATCCCGCGTCGCCACGGCGGGCGCGGCGCGCGCCCAGTCGCTGTCGTCGCCGAAGGCCGGGTTGGACGCGATCCGACCCCAGAACAGGTCCGGCTCCGTCAGGGCCGAATAGACCACGAAGCCGCCGCCGAGAGACTGCCCGAACAGGATCCGTCGGCGCGGGTCCACCCGGTAACGGCGCTCGACCTCGGGGATGAGCTCGTCGCGCAGGAGGGCCTGGAAAGCGGCGGCCCCCGCAGCCTCCATGGGCTGCCCGTCGCGCGGCCCGCGATAGTCGACCCCCCTGAAGTTCACGGAGGGCTCGAACCCGCCATAGGCGATCCCGACGACCACCGCCTCGGGCAAGCGTTCGTCGTAGTGCAGGAACAGGTGGCTGGCGGCGAGGATGGGAAACAGGGAGTCGCCGTCCGTCACATAGACGACGGGGTAGGTCGCATCCGCTGCGGGGTCATAGCCCTCCGGGAGGCGGATGTAGATGTGATACGGCCGCCCGGTTGCACGGGATTCCAGCCGGAAATAGTCGCCCCGCAGCGCCGCAAGGGTTTCAGCCGACGACTGCGCCTGTCCCTGGCCGACGGACCCGAGCAGCACCAGCCCGGTCAGGATGGCCGGCAGCAGCCACCGCCCGCGCATCAGTCGTCGCGGTGGACGCGTTCGCGGCGTTCGTGGCGTTCCTGGGCCTCGACCGAGAGGGTAGCCGTGGGCCGCGCTTCGAGCCGGCCGAGGCTGATCGGCTCGCCGGTCTCCTCGCAGTAGCCGTAGGAGCCGTCCTCGATCCGGCGCAGCGCCTCGTCGATCTTGGAGATCAGCTTGCGCTGCCTGTCGCGGGTGCGGAGCTCCAGCGCCCGGTCGGACTCCGACGAGGCCCGGTCCACGAGGTCGGGATGGTTCTCGGTTTCGGCCTTCAGATTGGTGACGGTCTCCTTGCTCTCGCGCAGGATCTCGTCCTTCCAGTCCAGCAGCTTCTTCTTGAAATAGGCCAGCTGCCGCTCGTTCATGAACGGCTCGTCGTCGGTTGGACGATAACCCGCGTCAAGCCCGGGCTCCACCTCCACCGCAGTCGCCAAAGCGCTCATCGCACTCACACGGTTACCCGACGCCCCCCTGACGTCCGTCGCCGTATAGGGCCACGCGTCAAAGGCGGCAACGGCGCTCGCGTTTCCGTGATGCCGCAGCGCTTCCGGGGCGCCCGCAGCGTGGCAAAAACGTCATTCCCTCAGGGCGTTTCGCCTGTCAGGCGCGTCCGGCCTTGGCCAGTTCCACGGCGGCGCGAAGTTCGATCTGCTGCAGCACGGCGCGCAACCGGGGATCATCCACCTCGTCGATCGACTCTCCGACGGCCCGTTGCAGGCCCTCCAGCGCTGCGCCCGCCGGCAGCCCGCCCAGCAGAGCCAGCTTGAGTTCGTCGAGCCGGTCCAGCAGGCCGCCGCCGCGCCGGATCGCCCGGCGTCGGCGCTCGGTGGCGCTTTCGACGCCCTGCAGGGCCATCAGGGCGGACAGGCCGGCGACCGGGGCCGCCGCCGCGCTGGCTGCGGCCGGCGCGGGAGCCGCCGGCGCGGCGGGGCCGCCAAGGCTGAAGCCGCCGCTCGCGCGCGCGCCGGCGCGCGGGGCGCCGGGGGACGCGGGGCCGGCAGGGCCGTTGACCTTCATCGCATGCGCACTCCGTGATCCGGCCACTCTGGGTCGCGCCCGTCACCGTTTGGTTAACGGCCCGGCAGGATTTGCCCGCCCCGCCCGGGAGGCTCGACCTAACCTGCTGAAATGCTTGAAATTCGTGTCTGGCGCGGAAATCGCAGAGACGCTCGCGGGCCCGATGTTCCGGCCCGCGTCACGGATCGAGCCATGCAGAAACTGCTGAGCGCCGCCTTCGCCGCCGTCCTGCTGCTGACCCCTGCCGCCGGCTGGGCCCAGTCGCGCATCAAGGACATCGCCGCCATCGAGGGGGTCCGCACCAACCAGCTGGTCGGCTACGGCCTGGTGGTCGGCCTGAACGGCACCGGCGACTCGCTGCGCAACTCGCCCTTCACCCGCCAGTCGCTGGAGGGGATGATGGAGCGGCTGGGCGTCAACATCCGCGACGCCAATCCCAACACCAAGAACCTCGCCGCCGTCATGGTCACGGCCGAGCTGCCCGCCTTCGCCACCCCGGGCGCGCGCATCGACGTCAACGTCTCGGCCCTCGGCGACGCCAAGAGCCTGCAGGGCGGCACCCTGGTGGTCACCAGCCTGCAGGGCGCCGACGGTCAGGTCTACGCCGTGGCCCAGGGCTCGATCCAGACCGGCGCCGTCTCGGGTCAGGGCGCCTCGGGCTCGTCCGTCACCCGCGGCGTCCCGACCGCCGGCCGCATCGCCTCGGGCGCGACGGTCGAGCTGGAGACCGGCTTCAGCCTCGACCAGATGCACGAGCTGCGCCTGACCCTGCGGAACCCCGACTTCACCACCGCCCAGCGCGTCGCGGCGGCGGTCAACGCCGTCTACCCGAACTCGGCCCTCGCCGAGAACGGCTCGGTCATCGCCCTGCGGCCGCCGGCCCAGCTGGGCATGGCCGGCTTCATCAGCCGGGTCGAGAACCTGCCGGTGCAGGTCGACATGCCCGCCCGCGTGATCGTCGATGAGGTCAATGGCGTCATCGTCATGGGAGAGAACGTCCGCATCTCCACCGTCGCCATCGCCCAGGGCAACCTGACCGTATCGGTGCAGGAGACCCCGTTCGTCAGCCAGCCCGCCCCCTTCTCCGGCGGCGAGACGACCGTGGTGCCCGAAAGCGACGTGACCATCGAGGAGGAGCTGGGCCGCGAGATGCGCATCGTCGAGGGCTCGACCTCGCTGCAGACCCTGGTCAACGGTCTCAACGCCCTGGGCGTCACCCCCCGCGACATGATCTCCATCCTGCAGGCGATCAAGGCCGCCGGGGCCCTGCAGGCCGACATCGAGGTGATGTGAGCATGACCGATCTCGCCGTCTCCCCCGACCTGCTGCGTCGACCGGTCGGCCCGACCGCCGGCGGCGACATGGCGCGGATGCGGGCCGCCGCCGCGCAGTTTGAATCCCAGTTTCTCGCCCAGATGCTGCGGCCGGTGTTCGACGCCCTGCCCACGGATGGTCCGTTCGGCGGCGGCGAGGGCGAGGCCATGTGGCGCTCGTTCATGGTCGACGCCATGGCCGAGCAGACCGTCAAGGCTGGCGGCCTCGGCCTGTCGGACGCCATTCTGGCCGAGATGATCCGTCTGCAGGAGGCCCGCCCATGACCGACGCCGAGCGCGCCCACGCGCGGGTCACCCAACTGCTCGGCCTGACCGAGCGGCTCACCGAGCGGCTCGCCGCGGAGACCGCCGCCTTCGAGGCGCACCGGCCGCAGGACGTGGCGGCGGGCGTGGCCGAGACCCAGGAGCTGGCCAACCACTACCGGCGCGAGGTGGCGCGGGTGAAGGCCGAACCCGACCTGCTGGCGCCTGCCCCGGCCGCCGCGCGGCAGGCCCTGATCCGCGCCACCCGCACCTTCGAGGACACGCTCGCCCGTCACGCCCGCGCGCTGGAAGCGGCCAAGACGGTGTCCGAGGGCCTCGTCCGCGTCATCGCCGGCGAGGTCGCGGCGCAGCGGGCCAAGGGCGTGGGCTACGGCGCCGGGGGCCAGGCCGCCGCCGGGGACGCCCGCGCCGTCGCCTTCAACCGCACGGCCTGACCGCCGCCCGGCACGAGCGGACACCGGCGTCTGTCGAACACCGTTAACCCTGACGCTGAGGGGGCCCTTAAGATGTGTCGGGCAAGGTGGCGGCATGACCACGCGCAGTCAGCTCCTTGGCCTGGCCTTCGCTGCGGCAGACCTCCTCGTCGAGGTTGACCGGCAGGGGGCCATCCAGCTCGCCCTCGGCTCCTCACCCTGTGGCAAGAAGCCTGCAGAGGCGCTGATCGGCGAGCCGGTATTCGAGCGTCTTGACGTCGCCGGACAGGCCGAACTCCGGCGCGCCCTGGCGGAGTTACAGCCGGGACGGCGCAGCGCGCCTCTGCACTTGAGGCTGCTTTGCGAGGGCGATATGGCCCGCAAGCTGGTGATGCGCCTGTTCCGGCTGCCGGAGGACGAGGCCGGGATTTCCTGCGCCATCACCTTCGAGGGCCCTCTTGAGGCCCGCTCGTCCCTGCCGCCGCCGCCAATGCTGACGCCGGACGCCTTTCTGGAGCGGACCCACCGCGCCCTGATGGGCCCCGGCGAGGAGCCGGAATCGCTGGCGGTAGCGTTCGTGGACGTCCTGGGCCTTGCCGAGGCGGGGCAGGACCCCGCCACGCGCGCCCGGATCCAGGACCGCGTTGAAACCGCCCTTCAGGAAGCCTCGGTCGACGGCGCCTCCGCCGCCCGCCTGACCGAAGAGCGCTACGCCCTGCTGCGCCATGCCGATGACGAGCGGGATCTCGCCGCGGAGGTTCGCGACGTGGGGCTCTCGGAAGGCGTGGACCTCGACGTGCGCGGCAGCGACATTGATCTTCCCGGCGCCGCGGCGCCGGTCCAGGCCCTGCGCGCGCTGCGCTTCGCCGTCGAAAGCTGCCTGAAGGAGGGGGGCCTGGAGCGCCCGGATCTCGCCTTCACCGCCTCGCTGATGAAGACCCTGGAGGAGGCTGACCGCTTCCGGGCCATGGTGCGCCAGCGTCGCTTCGACCTGCATTTCCAGCCGATCGTCGACCTCACAACCGGCAGCGTCACACACTTCGAGGCCCTGGCGCGCTTCGGCAACGGCGGCCCGGCCGAAACGCTCCACATGGCCGAGGAACTGGCCCTGATCGAGGGCTTCGACCTTGCCGTCGCCGACAAGGCCATCTCCCGCCTGAACCAGGCCGGCGCCGGATCGCTGCATTTGGCGGTCAACGTCTCGGGCGCGTCCCTCGCCGGTGACGCCTATGTGCAGAGCCTGCTCAAGCTGACGGCCAAGACCCCGGCGGTGCGTCGTCGTCTGATCGTCGAGGTGACGGAAACGGCTGCGCTGGCGGATCCCGCCGCCGCCAACCTGCGACTCGCAACCCTGCGAGACGCCGGCATCCGGGTCTACATCGACGACTTTGGCTCGGGTTCGGCCGGCTTCGACTATCTGCGCAAGCTGTCGGTCGATGCGGTCAAGATCGACGGCAGCCTGATCACGGACTTCGAGAGCGATGTCCGGTCACGCCAGGTCATCAGCCACATCGTCGAGCTGTGCCGTTCGATGTCGTTCAAGGTCGTGGCCGAACGGGTCGAGACCGAGGCTTGTCGCCTCGCGCTGGTCGAGCTCGGGGTCGACATGGCCCAGGGCTATCTGTTCGGCAAACCCACCGCCGAGCCGATCCAGCCGCGCAGCCCGAACGCCGCGCGTCGGGTCGGCGCCGTCGAGGCCTGGGGCTAGCTTCGTCCCGGCGTTACCGGGGCCGGCGACGGCGGACCGGAACCGGCTTCGGCTGAGGGCGCGAGCCCGCAAGGGCGGCGAGGCCCGTCAGGCCGATCAGGACGCCAAGAACCGCTGCGGTGACCATGTCGTCTCGCCTTTCATAACGCGACGGTGACAGAGTGGGACGGCTGCGGACGTCTGACAAGGCCTGCTGACGCGGCGCGCGACGTCGCACCCCCGGGCGCAGACACCATGTTCCCATATTGTTCTTGCTGAATCGACGGCGGTGATGCCCATATAGGCGCTCACATAGCCCTGTTGGCCCGGGCGCCCCGCCCGGCCCTTGTGCGTTTCGCCGGACAGCATGACCGACAGCCAGGATTTCATTCGCGTCCGCGGGGCGCGCGAGCACAATCTCAAGGGCGTGGATGTGGACATCCCGCGCGGCAAGCTGGTCGTCATGACCGGCCTGTCCGGCTCGGGCAAATCCTCACTGGCCTTCGACACCATCTACGCCGAGGGCCAGCGTCGCTATGTCGAGAGCCTCTCGGCCTATGCCCGCCAGTTCCTCGAGCTGATGAGCAAGCCGGACGTCGACCTGATCGAGGGTCTGTCGCCGGCCATCTCGATCGAGCAGAAGACGACCTCGAAGAACCCGCGCTCGACGGTGGGCACCGTCACCGAGATCCACGACTACATGCGCCTGCTGTGGGCGCGTGTCGGCGTCCCCTACTCCCCCGCCACCGGCCTGCCGATCGAGAGCCAGACCATTAGCCAGATGGTCGACAAGCTGACCGCCCTGCCGGACGGCGAGCGTCTCCTGCTGCTGGCCCCGGTCGTGCGTGGCCGCAAGGGCGAGTACCGCAAGGAGATCGCCGAGTGGCAGCGGCAGGGCTTCCAGCGGCTCAAGATCGACGGCGAGTTCTACGCCATCGAGGATGCCCCCGCGCTCGACAAGAAGTTCAAGCACGACATCGACATCGTCGTGGACCGCATCGTCACCAAGGCCGGTCTCGAGGGCCGCTACGCCGACAGCCTGCAGACGGCGCTGAACCTCGCCGACGGCATCGCCACCGCCGAATGGGCCAGCGTCGCCGAGGGCGAGACCGAACCGCGCCGCATCATCTTCTCCGAGAAGTTCGCCTGCCCGGTCTCCGGCTTCACCATCAGCGAGATCGAGCCGCGGCTGTTCTCGTTCAATAACCCCTTCGGCGCCTGCCCGACCTGCGACGGCCTCGGGGTCAAGCTGGCGTTCGACGCCGACCTCGTGGTGCCGGACCGCGACAAGACCCTGCACGGCGGGGCGGTGGCCCCCTGGGCGCGCGGCCCTTCGCCGCTCTACACCCAGACGCTGCAGGCGCTGGCCCGCCACTACGGCTTCTCCATGGACAAGCCCTGGCGCGACCTGCCGGACAAGGCCAAGGCGGTCATCCTGCACGGCTCCGGGGCCGAGAAGATCACCTTCACCTACGACGACAACGCCCGGAAGTACGAGGTGTCCAAGGCCTTCGAGGGCGTGGTGCCGAACCTCGAGCGGCGCTGGCGTGAGACCGACTCGGCCTGGGTGCGCGAGGAGATGGCCCGCTACCAGTCGGAGACGCCGTGCGAGGCCTGCGGCGGCAAGCGCCTCAAGCCCGAGGCCCTGGCGGTCAAGGTCGGCGGCGAGGACATCGCCGACATCTCGGGCCTGTCGATCTCGAAGGCCTTCCTGTGGTTCTCGACCCTGTCCGAGACCCTGACCGACAAGCAGATGGAGATCGCCCGGCGGATCCTGAAGGAGATCACCGACCGGCTGCGCTTCCTGAACAACGTCGGCCTCGACTACCTCAACCTGTCGCGCAGCTCCGGCACCCTGTCCGGCGGCGAGAGCCAGCGCATCCGTCTGGCCAGCCAGATCGGCTCGGGCCTGACCGGCGTGCTCTATGTGCTCGACGAGCCGTCGATCGGCCTGCACCAGCGCGACAACACCCGCCTGCTCGACAGCCTCAAGGGCCTGCGCGACCTCGGCAACTCGGTGCTGGTGGTCGAGCATGACGAGGAGGCCATCCTGACCGCCGACCACGTCATCGACATGGGCCCGGCGGCCGGGGTCCACGGCGGCGAGATCTGCGCCCAGGGCACGCCCGCCGAGGTCATGGCCAGCCCGACCTCCCTGACCGGCAAATACCTGACCGGCGAGCGAGAGATCGAGCTGCCGTCCGAGGGCCGCCGCCCGGTCGACCGCAAGCGCCTGCTCAAGGTCTCCGGGGCGACCGGCAACAACCTCAAGAACGTCACCGGCGAGATCCCGGTCGGCGTCTTCACCTGCATCACCGGCGTGTCCGGCGGCGGCAAGTCGACCTTCACCATCGAGACCCTCTACAAGGCCGCCGCGCGGCGGCTGAACAACGCCACCGACGCCCCGGCCCCGTTCGACCGCATCGAAGGGCTGGAGCACTTCGACAAGGTCATCGACATCGACCAGAGCCCGATCGGGCGCACGCCGCGCTCGAACCCGGCCACCTACACCGGCGCCTTCGGCCCGATCCGCGACTGGTACGCCGGCCTGCCCGAGGCCAAGGCCCGCGGATACGGCCCCGGCCGCTTCAGCTTCAACGTCAAGGGCGGCCGCTGCGAGGCCTGCCAGGGCGACGGCGTCATCAAGATCGAGATGCACTTCCTGCCGGACGTCTATGTCACCTGCGACGTCTGCAAGGGCCGCCGCTACAATCGCGAGACGCTGGAGATCGTCTTCAAGGGCAAGTCGATCGCCGATGTGCTGGACATGACGGTCGAGGAGGCGGCGCGCTTCTTCAACGCCGTCCCGCCGATCCGCGACAAGATGCTGACGCTGGAGCGGGTCGGGCTCGGCTACGTCAAGGTGGGCCAGCAGGCCACCACCCTGTCCGGCGGCGAGGCCCAGCGGGTCAAGCTGGCCAAGGAGCTGTCGCGCCGGGCCACCGGCCGCACCCTCTACATCCTCGACGAGCCGACCACCGGCCTGCACTTCGAGGATACGCGCAAGCTGCTGGAGGTGCTGCAGGAGCTGGTCGAGAACGGCAACACCATCGTCGTCATCGAGCACAATCTCGACGTCATCAAGGTGGCCGACTGGCTGCTCGACTTCGGGCCCGAAGGCGGCGACGGGGGTGGCGAGATCGTCGCCGTCGGCACACCCGAGGACGTGGCCGCCAACCCCGCCAGCTGGACCGGGCGCTATCTCAAGGAGGTGCTGGCCCGCCACGAATCGCGCCGCAAGGCGCGCGTCGCCACGCTGAAGAAGCGGGCGTAAGGGGCGACGCGAGAGGCCCCTCCGTCCGGTCGCTGCGCGCCCGGCCACCTCCCCATTTCATGGGGAGGAGAGGCCCCTTTCCTCCCCACGCAGTGGGGAGGGGGACCGCGAAGCGGTGGAGGGGCATTCAACGCTCCACGCGAGGGCGGAGCGACGGGCCTCAGCCCGCGGTCTTCTCGACCTGGCCGTATTCGAGGTCGACCGGGGTCGGGCGGCCGAAGATCGACACCGCCACGCGCAGGCGGGCGTTGTCCTCGTCGACGCTCTCGACCTGGCCGTCGAAGCTGGCGAACGGGCCGTCGACGACCTTGACGGTCTCGCCGATGTCGAAGCGGATGGTCGGCTTGGGCCGCTCCACGCCTTCCTCGACGGCGCCGATGATGTTCTGCACCTCGCGCTCGGACACCGGCAGCGGCTTGGTGCCGCCCGCGGCGCCGAGGAAGCCGGTCACCTTCGGGGTGTTCTTGACCAGGTGATAGGCCTCGTCGGTCATCTCCATCTTCACCAGCACATAGCCGGGGAAGAACTTCCGCTCGGTGTTGACCTTGCGGCCGCGGCGGATCTCGACGACGTCCTCGGTCGGCACGAGGATTTCCGAGAAGCGGTCTTCCAGACCCTGTTGCCGGGCCTGCTCACGCAGCTGTTCGGCGACCTTTTTCTCGAAGTTCGAATAGGCGTGGACGATATACCACTTGTGGCGCGGGTTCGCCGCTTGGGGCGCTGCGTCGGTCATGATGCGCGTCTCCTCAGGCGCCGAGGCCGAGCACCAGCTGAGACAGGAAGCTCAGGATGGTGTCGACGATCCAGAAGAAGGCGGCGGCGAGCGCCACCATGATGAAGACCATCACCGAGGTGATCCAGGTCTCCTTGCGGCTCGGCCACACGATCTTGCGACCCTCGGCGCGCACCTGGCTGGCGAACTGCATCGGCGAGATACGCGCCTTGGCCGCCGGCGGCTCGGCCGCGACGGTCGCCGCCGGAGCGGGCTGCGGGCTGCCGGGACGGCGCCCTCCGGGTGTCTTCGCCTTCGCCATGGGCTTAAAGGGTCTCTCGAAATCTGTTCCTGTCGCCCCAGATGGGGACGGCCCGACCATGGCGACAGGGGGTGGCAGGAGTTGGGGGACTCGAACCCACGACCCCCGGTTTTGGAGACCGGTGCTCTACCAACTGAGCTAAACTCCTAGGGCCCCGACAATCCTCCGCCGCCGGGGTCGCCCCGGTCAGCAGTGATCGCCAGACGCGGGCCTATGCCTGACGCGCGGGGCGTTTTCAAGGGCGCCGGCGCCATCGCGCGGCCTTGACGCGGATCAAGGCGGACCTTCCGCCGCCCTGGCATGTTGCGATCCACAGGGGCGTTCCGCCCCGGAGGAGACCCACATGAGCCGACTGCATCACGTGCGCATGGAGCTGGCGCGCGACGCCGGGGCCCCCGAGGGCGATCGCGGCGTCGGCTACGACCTTGTCCTGCCGCTGGACGCCGAGCGCCGGCTGGCGGGCCCCGCGGCCTTCGCCGAGCAGCCGCAGGCGGGTCGCGTGCGCCGCTTCCGCGACGGCGAGACCGAAGCGATCGGCCAGCTGAAGCATGGCCCCGGCGGCGTCTGGCGGCTGGAGTTCGAGGGCGAGCCGCGCCCCGAGGTCGCCTTCCGCCTCGGTGAGGAGCAGTTCCGGCCCGGCGAATACATCGCCATCCGCGAGGCGGACGGCGACTTCCATCCCTACCGGGTGGTCAGCACGCGCGAGCTGGGCTGAGCCGGCCTCAGCTCTCGTACTGGGCCGCGACCGCCTGGGCCTCGTCCTCGGGGCGGACGATCTGCTTGAACAGCAGCTTGTCGATGCGGCGGTCGTCCATGTCGATGACCTCGACCTCGAAGCGGCCAACCTGCAGCACCTCGCCCTCGGTGGGCACCCGCGACAGCTGGTGCAGCACCAGCCCGGCCACCGTGTGGAAGCCCTCGGTCTCGCCGAAGTCCTCGCCGAGGGCGTCGGCCAGCTCGTCGAGGTCGGTCTGGCCATCCACCAGCCAGGACCCGTCCTCGCGCCGGTGGATGTAGGCCTGGGCCTCGTCGTGTCCTTCGTTGAAGTCGCCGGCGATCATCTCCAGCAGGTCGGTGGCGGTGACCACGCCCTCGAAGGCGCCGAACTCGTCGACAATGAAGGCCATGTGGACCCTGGAGCCCTTCATGATCTCCAGCGCCTTCAGCACCGAGGTCGACTGGGGGATGAAGGCCGGCTCGGCGACCAGCTTCTCGACATTGAACTCGCCATTGTCGAGCAGGCTGTCGAGCAGGTCCTTCTTGTGGACCACGCCCAGCGGGTTATCGACGTCATTCTCGCGGGCCACCACGATGCGCGAATAGGGGCAGGTGCGGATCTCGCGGCGCAGCTCCTCCTCGGAGTCGTCCAGCGCGATCCAGAACACCTCGTGGCGCGGCGTCATGGCCACCCGGACCGGGCGGTCGCCGAGGGTCAGGATCTCCTCGATCATCTCCTGCTCCTCCGGCTCGATCAGCCCGGCGGAGGCCCCTTCGGCGAGGATGCTCTCGACCTCTTCCTGGGTGACGTCGGTGCCGTCGCGATCCTTGACGCCCATCACCTTGAGGATGGCCGAGGTCGAGGCCGTCAGGACGACCACGAACGGCTTGAGCAGCTTGGCCACCAGCGAGATCGGCCCGGCCGTCTTGGTGGCGATCGTCTCCGGGAAGATCAGCGCCAGCCGCTTGGGCACCAGCTCGCCGACGATCACCGACACATAGGTGATGGCGACGACGACGATGGCCGTCGCGGTCGCCTCGGACCAGGGCGCGAAGGCGGGGATGTTGGTCTCGATCAGCCGGTCCAGCTCGCCGGCGATGCTCGCCTGACCGAAGGCGCCCGCCAGAATGCCGATCAGGGTGATGCCGACCTGCACGGCCGACAGGAACTGGGTCGGCTCCTCCGCCAGTCGCAGCGCCCGCCGGGCCCCGCGATCGCCACGTTCGGCGCGACTCTGCAGCTTCGACTTGCGAGAGGACACGACCGCGAGCTCGGTCATGGCGAACAGGCCGTTCAGCACCACGAGCAGCAGTACGACGGCTATGGAGGCGGCTAACATTTAGGAGGGGCGGGCCCGAGACGCGGCGCATCTGGCGGCAGCCGCGGACGAATGTTACGTCACCTCGCCCCGCCGCGCCAGCGTCATGGCCGCGCGCGGCTCAGATTGTTCCGGGATGACCTGACCTTGAGCATCGCCGCCACGTCGACCATCGCCCTCGATCCGGGCCTCGACCCGCAGCGGCTGCAACCCGTCTTCAAGCGTTTCGGCCGGCTGCACGTGCCCGGGGTGTTCACCCCCGCGGCGGCGGCGGCCATCGCCGGGGCCTTCGACGAGGCCGGCGGCTGGAAGCGGTCGATCCATCTGGGGCCGGGGCAGGACCTCGACATTCCGATCGAGAACCTCGAGGCCCTGCCCGCCGAACGCCGCGCCGACATCGAGGCGCGCATGCGGGCCGGCTCGCGCGACGTGTTCAGCTATCTGTTCGACGCCCTGCGGGTGTCCGACGCCCTCGACCGCGGCGAGCCCATGCACCCGGTGCTGCTGGACGCCTGCCGCTTCGTGCGCAGCCCGGCCTTCCTCGACTTCGTGCGGGTCATGACCGGCGATTCCCGCCCGATGTGGGCGGACATGATGGCCAGCCGCTATCTGCCGGGCCACTTCCTGACCACCCACGACGACGAACAGGCCGGCCACGACCGGCTCTACGCCTATGTGCTGGGCTTCAGCCCGCAGTGGCGCACGGACTGGGGCGGGCTCCTGATGTTCGTCGATCCCGACGGCCACGTCTCCGAGGCCTACACCCCGACCTTCAACAGCCTGAACATCTTCCGGGTGCCGCAGCCCCACGCCGTGTCGCTGGTGGCGCATTTCGCCCAGGCCCCGCGCCACGCCCTGACCGGCTGGCTGCACGGCCGCCCGCCGGCGGGGAAAGGCTAGACGGCGGCGAAGGCCGCGACGCCGAGGAAGACGCCGATGAACAGGCCGATGCGGAGGGCGCGGAACATGGGGTTACCGAAACCTTAACGGAGACCCGTCCTCTGCCCCCTGCCGCCGGCCCCGGCAAGGCCGCGCCGCCTGCCGGTTGAGCGGCAGGCTTAACGGGCGCTTTGAAAGGCGAGGACAGCGTCTCTATATGGGCGGCCCTCCCCCGCCCCCGGACGACCATGGCCCGCATCCTCATCACCTCGGCGCTGCCCTACATCAACGGCATCAAGCACCTGGGGAACCTGGCCGGCTCGATGCTGCCGGCCGACGTCTGGGCCCGGTTCAAGCGCGCCCAGGGGCACGACGTCCTCTACATCTGCGCCACCGACGAGCACGGCACCCCGGCCGAGCTGGCCGCCGCCGCCGCGGGCCAGGACGTGCGCACCTACTGCGACGAGCAGCACGATATCCAGAAGCGCGCCGGCGAGGTCTTCGGCCTGAGCTATGATTTCTTCGGACGCTCCTCCAGCAACGCCAACCACCGCCTGACCCAGCATTTCGCCGCCGCGCTCGAGGCCAACGGCTTCATCGAGGAGCGGGTCGACCGGATGATCTATTCCGTCGATGACGCCCGCTTCCTGCCGGACCGCTACGTCGAGGGGACCTGCCCCCACTGCGCCTACGAGAAGGCGCGCGGCGACCAGTGCGACAACTGCGGCCGGCTGCTGGACCCGACCGACCTGATCAATCCCTATTCGGCGGTCTCGGGCAGCCGCAATCTCGAGGTCCGGGACACCCGGCACCTCTATTTGCTGCAGACGAAGCTGGCCGACCGCATCCGCGCCTGGGTCGACTCGAAGACCGACTGGCAGCCGCTGGCCCGCTCCATCGCCTTCAAGCACCTCGACGAGGGACTGATCGACCGCGGCATCACCCGTGACCTGAAGTGGGGCGTGCCGGTGGTCGGCCCCGACGGCGGCCCGCGGCCGGGGCTGGAGGGCAAGGTTTTCTACGTCTGGTTCGACGCCCCCATCGAGTACATCGCCGCGACCGAGGAGTGGGCCACGGCGACCGGCGGGTCGTGGCGCGACTGGTGGCGCCTCGACGAGGGCGCCGACGACGTCCGCTACGTCCAGTTCATGGGCAAGGACAACGTCGCCTTCCACACCGTCAGCTTCCCGGCGACGATCCTCGGCTCGGGCGAGCCGTGGAAGACGGTCGATACCCTCAAGGCCTTCAACTGGCTGAACTGGTACGGGGGCAAGTTCTCGACCAGCCAGGGCCGCGGCGTGTTCATGGACAAGGCGCTGGAGCTGCTGCCGGCGGACTACTGGCGCTGGTACCTGACCGCCTACGGCCCCGAGCACGCCGACGCGGCCTTCACCTGGGAGACCTTCCAGGGCGCGGTGAACAAGGACCTGGCCGATGTGCTGGGCAATTTCGTCAACCGCATCGTCAAGTTCGCGGAGTCGAAGTTCGACGGCGTCGTCCCCTCCGGCGGAACGCCCGGCCCGGTCGAGGCGAAGCTGGAGGCCGACATGGCGGCCGTGCTCGCCGAGGCCACGGCCCAGTTCGAGGCCATGGAGTTCCGCAAGGCCGCCCAGGCCCTGCGCGCCGCCTGGGTGCTCGGCAACGAGTACCTCCAGGAAGCCGCGCCCTGGACCGCGCTCAAGACCGACCGCGACCGCGCCGCCGTGGGCGTGCGCACCGGCCTGAACCTGGTGGCGCTGTTCGCCCGGCTGGCGGCGCCGGTCCTGCCCTTCACGGCCGGGCGCATCGCCGCCACCGTCGGGGCCGACGATCTGTCTTGGCCGGCGGCGGACAACAGCTGGACCACGGCCCTGCCCGAGGGCCGGCCGGTGCAGGCCCCCGAGGTGCTGTTCCGCAAGATCGAGGACGCCCAGGTGGCCGAATGGGCCGCCCGCTTCGGCGGCGGCGAGGCGTAAGGCGTCGCGGAGGCCCGGACGGGGTTGAATCCCGGCCCGTCCGGTTCCATTGAAGCGGCAACCAGAACACCGTCTCAGGAGACCTCCCCCATGACCGTTCGCGTCGCCATCAACGGCTTCGGTCGCATCGGCCGTCTCGTGCTCCGCTCGATCGTCGAGCATGGCCGCCGCGACATCGAGGTGGTGGCGATCAACGACCTGGGGCCGGTGGCCACCAACGCCCACCTGCTGCGCTACGACTCGGTGCACGGCCGCTTCCCCGGCACGGTCGAGGCGGGCGACGACTGGATCGACGTGGGCCTCGGCAAGATCCGCGTCACCGCCGAGCGCGACCCGTCGAAGCTGCCGCACAAGGACCTGGGCGTCGACATCGCCTTCGAGTGCACCGGCATCTTCACGGCGAAGGACAAGGCCTCGGCCCACCTGACCGCCGGGGCCAAGCGGGTGCTGGTCTCGGCCCCGGCCGACGGCGCCGACAAGACCATCGTCTACAAGGTCAACCACGACACCCTGACCGCCGACGACATCGTCGTCTCCAACGGCAGCTGCACCACCAACGCCCTCGCCCCGGTGGCCAAGGTGCTGAACGACCTGTTCGGCATCGAGCGCGGCTACATGACGACGATCCACGCCTATACCGGCGACCAGCCGACGCTGGATACGATGCACAAGGACCTGTACCGCGCCCGCGCGGCGGGCCTGTCGATGATCCCGACCTCGACCGGCGCGGCCAAGGCGCTGGGCCTCGTGCTGCCGGAGCTGAAGGGCAAGCTGGACGGCTCCTCGATCCGCGTGCCGACCCCGAACGTCTCGGTCGTCGACCTCAAGGTCGTGGCCGCCCGCGAGGTCACGGCCGACGAGATCAACGCCGCGCTTCAGGCCGCCGCCGACGGCCCGATGAAGGGCGTGCTGGCCACCACCACCGATCCGGTGGTGTCGATGGACCTGAACCACATCGCCGCCTCCTCGACCGCGGCCCTGGCCCAGACCCAGGTGGTCGACGGCAAGCTGGCCCGGGTGCTGAGCTGGTACGACAACGAGTGGGGCTTCGCCACGCGCATGTCCGACACGGCGCTGGCGATGGCGAAGTTCCTGTAGGGGTCGAACGACTTTCCTCCCCACGCAGTGGGGAGGGGGACCGCGAAGCGGTGGAGGGGCTCGCCGCAGACTGACCCGAATGCGAGAGACGCCCCTCCGTCTCTTCGCTTCGCTCAGAGCCACCTCCCCGTCGCTGCGCGACAGGGAGGAAAAAGGTGGACCCCATGCCCCGTTTCCGCACCCTCGACGACACCGGGCCGATCGCCGGCCAGACCGCCCTCGTGCGGGTGGACTTCAACGTCCCCATGGAAGACGGGCGCGTCACCGACGACACCCGGCTGCAGGTCGCCCTCCCGACCATCCAGCGGCTGCGGGATGCGGGGGCGAAGGTGGCGCTGCTGGCCCACTTCGACCGGCCCAAGGGCAAGGTCGTGCCGGCCATGAGCCTGAAGCCCGTCGTCGATGATCTGGAACGCCTCCTCGGCGCGCCGGTGCGCTTCGCCGACGACTGCGTCGGTGACGCGGCCCGGGCCGTGCTGGACGACCTCGACGCCGGCGGCGTGGCCCTGCTGGAGAACGTCCGCTTCCACCCCGGCGAAGAAGCCAACGACCCGGCCTTCGCGGCGCAGCTGGCGGCGCTGGGCCAGCTCTATGTCAACGACGCCTTCTCGGCGGCGCACCGGGCCCACGCCTCGACCGAAGGGCTGGCGCACCACCTCCCCGCCTTCGCCGGCGAGAGCATGCGCCGCGAGCTGGAGGCGCTGGACAAGGCGCTGGGGACCCCGGTCAAGCCGGTGCTCGGCATCGTCGGCGGCTCCAAGGTCTCGACCAAGCTGGACCTGCTGCAGAACCTGGTGACGAAGCTGGACCGCCTCGCCATCGGCGGCGGCATGGCCAATACCTTCCTGCACGCCCAGGGCGTCGATGTCGGCGCCAGCCTCTGCGAGAAGGACCTGGCCGACACCGCCCGCGACATCATGGCCGCGGCGCGCCGCGCCGACTGCGAGCTGCTGCTGCCGGTCGATGTGGTGGTGGCCAAGGCGGTCAAGCCGGGCATCGAGACCGGCGTGCGCGCACTGGACCGCATCGCCGCCGACGACCTGATCCTCGACGCCGGCCCGGAGACCGCCGCGCGGCTCAAGCGCGCCATGGACCTGTCGAAGACCCTGATCTGGAACGGCCCGCTCGGCGTGTTCGAGGTGCCGCCGTTCGACGCCGCCACCGTGGCGGCGGCGCAGCACGCGGCGGCGCTGGCGAAGGCCGGCCGGCTGACCGCCGTGGCCGGCGGCGGCGACACGGTCGCGGCGCTGAACCATGCCGGGGTGGTCGACGACATGACCTTCGTCTCCACCGCCGGCGGGGCCTTCCTCGAATGGATGGAAGGCAAGCCCCTGCCGGGCGTCGACGCTCTCAGGCGGTGAGGCCGGGGGGCCACGCCCCCTCGCCCGCGTCGTTACAATGCGTGACTTCCCGGCCGACCGGCGCTAGACCGGGGCCAATAAAAACAACGACTCTCAGGACAGATCAGCATGGCGCGCATCACGCTGCGGCAGCTGCTCGACCATGCCGCCGAGCATGGCTACGGGCTGCCCGCCTACAACATCAACAACATGGAACAGGGCCTCGCCATCATGGAGGCGGCCGACGCGGTCAATGCGCCGGTCATCATCCAGGCCAGCCGCGGGGCGCGGAGCTACGCCAATGACGTGGTGCTGGCCCGGCTGATCGACGCCCTGGTCGAGCTCTATCCGCACATCCCGGTGTGCATGCACCAGGACCACGGCAACGGCCCGGCCACCTGCGCCACCGCCATCCAGTACGGCTTCACCTCGGTGATGATGGACGGCTCGCTGGAGGAGGACGCCAAGACCCCGGCCAGCTACGAGTACAACGTCGACGTCACCCGCCGGGTGGTCGAGATGGCCCACGCCTGCGGCGTCTCGGTCGAGGGCGAGCTGGGC
The DNA here is from genome assembly GCF_035998205.1 of Brevundimonas sp. Classification (GTDB taxonomy): domain Bacteria; phylum Pseudomonadota; class Alphaproteobacteria; order Caulobacterales; family Caulobacteraceae; genus Brevundimonas. The sequence continues at coordinate 120,054 of NZ_DASYHT010000002.1, read as the reverse complement.
GTGCTGGGCAGCCTCGAGACCGGCATGGGCGAGGCCGAGGATGGCCACGGCTTCGAGGGCAAGCTGGACCACTCGGCCCTGCTGACCGACCCGGACCAGGCGGTCGACTTCGTCGAGCGCACCCAGGTCGACGCCCTGGCCATCGCCATGGGCACCAGCCACGGGGCCTACAAGTTCACCCGCCAGCCGGACGGCGAGGTGCTGGCCATGCATGTGATCGAGGAGATCCACCGCCGCCTGCCCAACACCCACCTGGTGATGCACGGCTCGTCGTCGGTGCCGCAGGACCTGCAGGACATCATCAACCAGTACGGCGGCCAGATGCCCCAGACCTGGGGCGTGCCGGTCGAGGAGATCCAGCGCGGCATCAAGCACGGGGTGCGCAAGGTCAACATCGACACCGACAACCGCATGGCCATCACCGGCGCCATCCGGAAGGTGCTGATGGAGAAGCCGCACGAGTTCGACCCGCGCGCCTATCTGAAGCCGGCCAAGGAGGCCATGCGCAAGATCTGCCAGCAGCGCTATGTCGAGTTCGGCTGCGAGGGCATGGCCGACAGGATCAAGCCGCTGTCCACCGCCCAGATGGCGAAGCGCTACGCCTCGGGCGAGCTGACCCCGAAGACCCGCGCGGCGCTGAAGGCGGCGAGCTAGGCCGCGGTCGCCCCGTCATCCGCCCTCTCCTCCCCCATAGCGCAGCGTATGGGGGCGGAGAGCAGGTTCATCACCCCCAGTGCATCTGCACCCGGTGGGCGGCGGCCCAGTGGATGGCGCGGATGGCGTCGATGATGGCCGAGGCGGCGGCGCGGGTGCCCAGTTCGCCGCCGAGGTCGGCGGTCACCGCCCCCGCCGCCAGCACCGCGGCCACGGCCGCCTCGATCGACAGGGCCTCGTCCTCCAGCCCCAGGCCGTGGCGCAGCAGCAGCGCCGCCGACAGGATGGTGCCGACCGGATTGGCCAGGTCCTGACCGGCGATGTCCGGCGCCGAGCCGTGGATGGGCTCGAACAGACCCGGGCCGCCGGAGCCCAGCGAGGCCGAGGGCAAGAGACCGATCGACCCGCCCAGCACGCTGATCTCGTCCGACAGGATGTCGCCGAACATGTTCTCGGTCAGGATCACATCGTAGTCGCGCGGCTTGCGGATCAGGTGCATGGCCATGGAGTCGACCAGGGCGTGCTCCAGCTGCACCTGCGGGAACTCCTCGGCGTGGATGCGGGTGACCACCTCGCGCCACAGCCGGCTGGTCTCCATCACATTGGCCTTGTCGACCGAGGTGACCTTGCCGCGCCGGCCCAGCGCCGTGTTGAAGGCGGCGCGCGCCACCCGCTCGATCTCGCCGACGGTGTATTCGCACAGGTCCGTGGCGCGATCAGCGGTGCGGGTCTTCTCGCCGAAATAGATGCCGCCGGTCAGCTCGCGGAAGACGATCAGGTCGACGCCCTCGACGATCTCCTTCTTCAGCGGCGAGCGGTGGGCCAGCACCGGCGAGACCTGCAGCGGCCGCAGGTTGGCGAACAGCCCCATGGCCTTGCGGATGCCGAGCAGGCCCTCCTCGGGCCGGCGCGGCCCGCCGTCCCACTTCGGCCCGCCGACGGCGCCCAGCAGCACCCCGTCCGAGGCGAGACAGGCGGCGGCGGTCTCCGGCGGCAGCGGATCGCCGGTGGCGTCGATCGCCGCCCCGCCGATCAGGTGCTCCTCGAAGGTGAAGCGATGGCCATAGAAGTCGCCGACCGTGGTCAGCACGGCCTGCGCCGCGGCGGTCACCTCGGGGCCGACGCCGTCGCCGGGCAGCAGCACGATGTTGAAGGTTCTGGGCGCGCTCATGCGGCGGTCTCCGGTTCGCGGGCAGCCTCGTAGGCGGCGATGGCGGGGGCGTGGGATTGCAGCCAGCCCAGGGTGTCGACCCCGTCCAGCAGGCAGCGACGGGCGAAGGGCTCGACCGTGAAGGACACCGGCGGGGCGATGCCCCGGCGCAGCTCCTGGGCCTCGAGATCCAGCGTCACCGGATGGTCCGGATTGGCCGCCAGCTCCGCCCAGGTCTGCGCATCCACCTCGATCGGCAGCAGGCCGTTCTTGAGGGCGTTGGAGGTGAAGATGTCGGCGATCGAGGTCGAGATCACCGCCCGGAAGCCGTAGTCCAGCAGGGCCCAGGGCGCGTGCTCGCGCGACGAGCCGCAGGCGAAGTTGTCACCCGCCACCAGGATGCGCCGCTCGGCCGGATCGATGCGGTTCAGCGCCGCCTCCGGCCGCGGCGCGCCGTCGGCCTCGTAGCGCCAGTCGTGGAACGCATGACGCCCCAGCCCCTTGCGGCTGGTCGTCGTCAGGAAGCGCGCCGGGATGATCTGGTCGGTGTCGATATTGGCCTGGGACAGGACCAGCGACTTCGAGGTCAGGGTGCGGAAGGGCTCAGGCATCCACGGCCTCCTTCAACAGGGTGGTCGGGTCGGTCAGGACGCCGGCGACGGCGCTGGCCGCGGCCGTGGCCGGGCTGGCGAGAATGGTGCGCGCCCCCTTGCCCTGACGCCCCTCGAAGTTGCGGTTGGAGGTGGAGACGGCCAGCTGCCCCGGCTGCACGAAGTCGCCGTTCATGGCGATGCACATGGAACAGCCCGGCAGGCGCCATTCGGCCCCGGCCTCGGTGAAGACCCGGTCCAGCCCCTCGGCCTCGGCGTCGCGCCGCACGGCCTCGGAGCCCGGCACCACCAGCATGCGCACGCCCGGCTTGACCTTGCGACCGCGCAGCACCTCGGCGGCGGCGCGCAGGTCCGGCAGGCGGCCGTTGGTGCAGCTGCCGATGAAGACCACATCGACCGGCTGGTCGGTGGTCGCCTGACCGGCGGTGAAGCCCATATAGGCTAGGGCCTTCTCGTCGCTGGCGTCGCGGGGCGCCGGGACCGGCGCGCCGATCGGGGCCCCGGCGTCAGGGGTCGTGCCCCAGGTGGCCATGGGCCGGATCGCGGACCCGTCCAGCACGACCTCGCGGTCGAAGGTCGCGCCCGGGTCGCTGGCCAGCGACAGCCAGTCGGCCGCCGCCGCCTCGATATCCGCCGGGGCATGGCGCCGGCCCTTCAGCCAGGCGACGGTGACCTCGTCCGGGGCGATCATGCCGGCGCGGGCGCCCGCCTCGATCGACATGTTGCAGACGGTCATCCGCCCTTCCATGTCGAGGCTGCGGATGGCCGGTCCGGCGTATTCGATGACATGGCCGGTGCCGCCGCCGAAGCCCAGCTCGGCGATGATCGCCAGGGCCACGTCCTTGCCGGACACGCCCGGCTGCAGCGCGCCCTCGACGGTGACGCGCAGGGTCTTCGGCTTCCTCTGCAGCAGGCACTGGGTAGCCAGCACATGGCCGACTTCCGACGTGCCGATGCCGAAGGCCAGGGCCCCGAAGGCCCCGTGGGTCGCCGTGTGGCTGTCGCCGCAGACCACGGTCATCCCGGGCTGGGTGAGGCCCAGCTCCGGTCCCATGACGTGGACCACGCCGCGGTCCGGGCTGTCCCAGCCCGCCAGCCGCACGCCGTGGCGGGCGCAGTTGGCGGCCAGGGTCTCGACCTGGGCCCGGGCTTCCGGGCTGGCGTAGGGCCGCTCCCCGTCCGGGCCGGCCGGCAGGGTCGGGGTCGAATGGTCCAGGGTGGCGAAGGTCCGGTCCGGACGGCGGACCGTCAGGCCGCGCGCCTCGATCTCGGAAAAGGCCTGGGGGCTGGTGACCTCATGCACGAGGTGCAGGTCGATGTAGAGCACCCCCGGGGCGTCGGCGGTCTCCGGCACGACCACGTGCCGGTCCCAGACCTTCTCGAACAGGGTTCTAGGCCGCGACATGTTCACGCTCCCCGGCGACCTGGCGGCAGATGGCGCTCAGCTCGGCGTCGTCGATCTCGCCGATCTCGTCGGCGCGGCGCTTGAAGGCGGCGAAGGCCTCGGTCAGGGCGGCCCCGGCCAGGGTCCAGCCCAGCACCTCGGCGCGCTTCGACACGGCGTGGCGACCCGAGTGCTTGCCCAGCACGAAGAAGCTGCCGGTGAAGCCCACGTCCTGCGGCCGCATGATCTCGTAGGTGCGAGCGTCGGCCAGCATGCCGTGCTGATGGATGCCGGCCTCGTGGGCGAAGGCGTTGATGCCGACGATGGCCTTGTTGCGCACCACCGGCGTCTCGGTGATCTGGCTCAGCATCCGGCTGGTGGCGACCAGCTGGGTGGTGTCGACCCCGGTGGTCAGGCCGTAGCGGTCCTGACGGGTGCGCAGGGCCATCACCACCTCCTCGGTGGAGGCGTTGCCGGCGCGCTCGCCGATGCCGTTGATGGCCCCCTCGACCTGCCGCGCGCCGCCCTCGATGGCCGCCAGCGAATTGGCCACGGCCAGCCCCAGGTCGTCGTGGCAGTGGCAGGACAGGATGGCGTCCGGCGCATACGGCTGGACCTGTTCGGACAGGTAGCGGAACAGCCCCTGGATCTCGGTCGGGGTGGCGTAGCCCACCGTGTCGGGCACGTTCAGCGTCGTCGCCCCGGCCTCGGCCACCGCCAGCAGCAGCTCGACCAGGAACTCCGGCTCGGTGCGGATGGCGTCCTCGGGCGAGAACTCGATGTCGTCGAAGTGCGCGCGGGCGTAGGTGACCGCCTCGACCGCAGTGCGCACCACCTCGGCCTTGGTCATCTTCAGCTTGGCGCTGCGATGGATCGGGCTGGAGCCGAGAAAGATGTGCAGGCGCTTCTCGCGGGCCGGGGCCAGAGCGCGGGCGGCGGCGTCGATGTCGCCGGCGTTGGCCCGCGACAGGGAGCAGAACACCGGCCCCTCGACCTCGGAGGCCACGGCGCGGACCGCGTCCTCATCGCCCGGCGAGGCGGCGGCGAAACCGGCCTCGATGACGTCCACGCCCAGCGCCGTCAGCTGGTGCGCCATGCGCACCTTGGCCTCGCGGTTCATGGAGAAGCCGGGGGCCTGCTCGCCGTCGCGCAGGGTGGTGTCGAACACGATGATCCGGTTCGGATCATCCTTCAGCAGCTGTCGGACCCGGCTCATACCACCGCCTCCGGGCTGAAGCCGGCGGGGGCGCGACGCACGCCGTACAGGCGGTCGATCTGGCGCCCCAGGGTGTCGAGGCAGCGGCTGGCGTCACGGCCGCGCACGACCAGCTCGACCCGGCGCTCGCTCCCGGCCTCGCTGACGTTCAGCCCGTCGATGTGAAAGCCGCGGCGCTCGACGAGGCCGATCAGCCGCTGCAGCGAGCCGTCGGCCCGGTCAATGTTCAGGTTCAGGATGTCGCGCATCTCAGGCGCCCTCCATCATTTCGGCGTTGGACTTGCCCGGCGGCACCAGCGGCCAGACGTTCTCTTTCGGGTCGATGATCACGTGCGCGAGGCAGGGGCCGTCGGCGGCCAGCAGCCGGTCGATCCCGGCCGCCACCTCCTCGCGCCGACTAATTCGGAAGGCCTCGACGCCGAAGGCCTGGGCCACGGCGACGAAGTCCGGATTGTCGGACAGGTCGACCTCGGAATAGTTCCGGTCGAAGAACAGGTGCTGCCACTGGCGCACCAGACCCAGACCCGAGTTGTCGATCAGCAGAACCTTGACCCCGATGCCGTAGCGGCGGGCGGTGGCCAGCTCCTGGATGTTCATCATGAAGCCGCCGTCGCCGGCGACGACCACCACCTGGGCGTCCGGCTCGGCCAGCTTGGCCCCGATGCCGGCGGGCAGGCCGAAGCCCATGGCCCCCAGACCGCCGGAGGTCAGATGCGCCTGCGGCCGCGGCGCGGCGCAGTGCTGGGCCGCCCACATCTGGTGCTGGCCGACGTCGCAGGCGGCGATGAAGCGCGCCCCGGCCTTTTCCGACAGCTCCTTCAGCAACGCCGGCGCATAGACGCCCTCGCCCGGGGCGTCGTAGCGGGCGGCGTGGCGGCGGGACTGGCTGGCGCAGCGGATCATCCACGGCTCGATCGACAGCGGCCCCGGATCCAGCGCGGCGATGCCGGCCTTCAGGTCGCCGACCACCCCGACCGCCGCGGCGCGCAGCTTGCCGACCTCGGCCGGATCGATGTCGAAGTGGACCACCTCGGCGTGGGGCGCGAACTCCGCCAGCTTGCCGGTCGCCCGGTCGTCGAAGCGGGCCCCGAACACGATCAGCAGGTCGCAGGCCTGGATCGCCTCATTGGCGGCCCGGGTCCCGTGCATGCCCATCATGCCCAGATAGCCGGGCGCGCCGGTGGGGATGCAGCCCAGCCCGTTCAGGGTCGAGACGGTCGGGATGCCGGTGCGCTCGGCGAAGGCGCGCAGCTCGTCCACCGCGCCGGCGATCTTCACCCCGCCGCCGACATAGACCAGCGGGCGCTCGGCCTTGCGGATCGCGGCCTCGGCGCGGACGATGGCGTCGCGGTCGACCCCGGCCGCCGCGTTCGGGCGCGAGAAGGCCGAGGGGCGCTCGGCGGTCCCGACCTGGACGTCCTTGGGCAGATCGATCAGCACCGGGCCCGGACGGCCATCGGTGGCGATGAAGAAGGCTTCCTCCACCGCCGCCGGAACGTCGGCCGGGTCCCGCACCAGGATGGAGTGCTTCACGATCGGCAGGGTCAGGCCCAGGATGTCGATTTCCTGGAAGGCGTCGGTGCCCATCAGCCCCTGGGCGACGTTGCCGGTGATGCAGACCATCGGCACCGAGTCCATCATCGCATTGGCGATGCCGGTGATCAGGTTGGTCGCCCCGGGGCCGGAGGTCGCCATGCACACGCCGGGCTTGCCGCTGACGCGGGCATAGGCGTCAGCGGCGAAGGCGGCGCCCTGCTCGTGCCGCACCAGGATATGGCGCAGGCCCGAGCCGGTCAGGGCGTCATAGACCGGCATGATGGCGCCGCCGGGATAGCCGAACACCACATCGACCCCCAGCCGCTCGAGGGTCTGGACGAGCAGGCGCGCGCCCGTGCGGGCGGGGCTGGCGTCGGGGATGTAGGCGGGCGCGGCGGCGCTCATGATGTTACCCGGGCTCTCAGCGGATCAGGCGGCGGCAGGCTTGGCGGCGGGCTGCAGCCAGGCCATGCGTTCGCGCAGCGAGGCGCCGATGGCCTCGATCGGATGGTCGTGGTCGGCCTTCAGCAGGGCCTCGTAGGCGCCCTTGCCGGCCTCGTTCTCGGCGATCCAGTCGCGGGCGAAGGCGCCCGACTGGATGTCGGTCAGCACCTCCTTCATGCGCGCCCGGGTCTCGGCGTTGACCACCCGCGGCCCCGACACGACGGCCCCGTACTTGGCGGTCTCGGAGATGAACTCGTGCATCTTGGAGACGCCGCCCTCGTAGAACAGGTCCACGATCAGCTTCAGCTCGTGCAGGCACTCGAAATAGGCGACCTCGGGCTGGTAGCCGGCCTCGACCAGGGTCGAGAAGCCCTGCATCACCAGCTCCTTGGCGCCGCCGCACAGCACCGCCTGCTCGCCGAACAGGTCGGTCTCGGTCTCCTCGCGGAAGCTGGTCTCGATCAGGCCGCCGGTGGCGCCGCCGATGCCCTTGGCATAGCCCATGGCCCGGTCGCGGGCCTTGCCGGTGACGTCGCGCTCGATCGCGAACAGGGTCGGCACGCCGCGGCCGCGGGCGTACTCACGCCGCACCAGATCGCCCGGCCCCTTGGGGGCGACCAGGATTACGTCCAGGTCGGCGCGCGGCGCGATGCGGCCGTAGTGCACCGAGAAGCCGTGGGCGAACATCAGGGCCGCGCCCTTCTTGGCGTTCGGCGCAATGGTGTCGCGATAGATGTCCGCCTGGGCCATGTCCGGGGTCAGGACGGCGATGATGTCGGCGCCCTTGACCGCCTCCGCCGGCTCGGCCGTGGCCAGGCCGTCGGCCTGGGCGTGCGACCAGCCGCGGCCGCCGGCGCGCACGCCGACGATCACGTCGTGACCGGACTCCTTCAGGTTCTGGGCGTGGGCCCGGCCCTGGCTGCCGTAGCCGATGATGGCGATGCGCTGGCCGGCGATGGCCCCGGGTCGCACGTCGTCGTTGGTGTAGATCTGCATGGTCAGGCGTCCTCTCGGGCGGTCGTGGTCGCGGCGGGGCGGAAGACCTGCGCCGGCGGGGGATTGGGAATGGTCACGGCGCCCTGGGCCGCCGAGGCGACCGTGGCGGCGTACTTGGCGAAGACCCCGGTCGGCGCCGGGCGGGTCACGGGGGTGAACCCCGCCCGGCGCCCCGCCAGGTCGGCGGCCACGTCGATGCGCCGGTTGGGCACATCGATCGTGATCCTGTCGCCGTCGCGGATCAGGGCGATTGGGCCGCCGACCGCCGCCTCGGGAGAGACGTGGCCGGCGACAAAGCCGTAGCTGGCGCCAGAGAAGCGCCCGTCGGTGATCAGGGCGACGTCCTTGACGCCGCGCCCCTTCAGGGCGGCGGTCACCTGCAGCATCTCGCGCATGCCGGGGCCGCCCTTCGGGCCCTCGTAGCGGATGACGATGACGTCGCCCTCGCCCACCTCGCCGGCCTGCACCGCGTGGAAGGCGTCCTCCTCGGAATCGAACACCGCCGCCGGACCCTCAAAACGGTCGATGGCGTGGCCGGTCAGCTTCAGGATCGCCCCCTCCGGCGCGACATCGCCGTACAGGACGGCGAACGAGCCGCGCGGCGTGACCGGCTGCTCGATTCTGGTCACCACCTGCTGCCCCGGGGCCGGCTCCGCCCGCGCCGCCTCGGCGAACAGGCTCTCGCCGGAGACCGTCGGGGCGTTGGCGATCAGGCCGGCTTCGGCCAGCCGCTGGGTCACCAGCCGCGTGCCGCCGGCAGCGTACAGGTGCGAGGCCAGGAACCGGCCGCCCGGCTTCAGGTCGCAGATCACCGGCGTCGCCTCGCAGGCCTGGTGGCAGTCCTCGATGCCGAACTCGATCCCCGCCTCGGCGGCGATGGCGGTCAGGTGCAGCACGGCGTTGGTCGAGCCGCCCGAGGCCGAGACGGCGGCGGCGGCGTTCTGCAGCGAGCGGCGGGTGATGTACTTGCGGGCGTGGTCGCCGGCGAAGACGCGTTCGACCACCAGCCGGCCGCAGCGCTCGCCCTCGGCCGCCTTGGCCGGATCGACCGCAGGCACGTCGTTGGCGCCCATCGGCGACAGGCCCATGACCGACAGGGCCATGGCCATGGTGTTGGCGGTGAACTGGCCGCCGCAGGCCCCGGCGCCCGGGCAGGCGGCCTGCTCGACCGCCTTCAGCCCGGCGTCGTCCAGGGTCCCGGCGCCGTGCGCGCCGATGGCCTCGAACACCTCCTGGATCGAGATCTCCCGCTCGGCCAGCCGGCCCGGCAGGATGGTGCCGCCGTAGTAGACCAGACCGGGGATATCCATCCGCGCCAGGGCCATGGCCGCCGCCGGGATGGTCTTGTCGCAGCCGACGATGCAGATCACGCCGTCCAGCTGGTGGCCCTGGATGGCCAGCTCGATGGAGTCGGCGATGACCTCGCGCGAGATCAGCGAGGCCTTCATCCCCGGCGAGCCCATCGAGATGCCGTCGGTGACGACGATGGTGTTGAAGTCCACCGGATAGCCGCCCGCGGCGATGATCCCGGCGCGCACGTCCCGGGCCAGCCGGTCCAGGTGCATGTTGCACGGCGTCACCGTCGACCAGGTGTTCACCACCCCGATCATCGGCTTGTCGAAGTCGGCGTCCTGCATCCCGGCGGCGCGCAGATAGCTGCGGGCGGCGGCGCGCGACGGGCCCCGCGTGATGGCGTGGCTGCGCCGCTCCGGCGCGGCGCCGGCGGATTGTGCTTCAGAGGAAGAATCTTGCGCCATTGGAGAAGGTCTTGTTCGGGCCAGTCAGGAGGTCAGGGGTGGGTTCGGGTAAGAAAAAACCCGCTGCCGGGGTCCGGAGCGGGTGCGGGGTTCGGTGCTGTTTCGGACCGGTCAGGTCACGAGCATCCGCCCCACACTCGCAAGGAGGGTGAGAAGTACCGCAAGAATAATGACTTGGCCCGAGAGGAGCGGAGTCTGGACGCGCGCGATCGCGACGGCTTTCGCCGCGCGGCGGGTCACAAACGGGGTCGCGCCATAGGCCACGATCAGCTCCTTCAGAACACGCTCAGTAAACCATGCGTCGCGGCGCCGCACAAGGGCGAGAACAAGATTTTTGCGACCTGCGCCGTCACGACGCCCTTGCGGGGTGATTTCCACCCCTCAGGCCTCCGCCAGGTCATGCAGGTCCGCCAGCACGCTCTCGCAGGTGGCGTGACGGCCCGCGCCGCGACCGCGACAGGTCCAGACCCGGCCGTCGGCCCCGAACACGCGCAGGGCGTTGCGCTCGCCGTGCAGCCCGAGGAACAGCGGATCCTCCACCGGCGCGAGGCGCACCGACGCCACCAGCGCCCCGTCCTCCACCCGGCAGGCCCCGACCTGGCGCACGCCCGGCGCGACCGGCGGCGCAGCGGCCTCGAGCGCATCCAGCGGCAGGGCCCCGGGCAGCCGTCCGAACGCCTCGTGCGCCAGCAGCCGCACCTTGGCGGCCGAGTCGTGGCCTTCCAGATCGGCCGAGGGATCCTCCTCGGCGAAGCCGGCGGCGCGGGCCTCGGCGAGCGCGACCTCGAAGGCCGCCCCCTGCCCCAGCCGGTCGAGCATGAAGTTGACCGTGCCGTTGAGCACCGCCTCGAAGCCGACGATCTCGCCGGCGGCGCGCGCCTTGCGGAGGGTCTCGATCATCGGCGAGCCGCCGCCCACCGCCGCCGAGTAGGCCAGCCGGCCCCCGTGCTGCGCCGCCAGCTCGGCCAGCCCGGCCGGGTCGAGACTGATCGCCTGTTTGTTGGCGCTGGCCACCGCCAGCCCGGCCTGCAGCGCCTTGCGGATCAGGGCATGGCCCGCCGCCCCGTCCGACAGGGCCTCGAGCACCACCTGCGGCTTGCGCGCCAGCAGGGCGTCGGCGTCCGTCGTCAGCAGGGCCGGATCGACCTTGACGTCGCGCGGCCGCGACGGGTCGCGCACCAGCACCCCGACCAGCTCGAAGCGCGGGTCGGCCGAGAGGCGGGCCACCAGCCCGCCGCCGACCACGCCGCAGCCGGCCACCGCCACCCGCACCGGGCGCGGATCGGCCGGCGCGACCGGCGGCGCGAGGTGCGCGCCGATGCGCGTGCCGCCGCTGGAGCCCGGGGCGGCGACCACCACCTCCAGCCCCCTGGCCTCGGCCAGCTCCAGCGCGTCAAGCTGGATCAGCTTGCCGCCGAGACGCCGGGCCGTGGCCCAGTCGCAGGCCTCGAAGCGGTGCGCCGCCGGATCGCCGGCGTTGGGATCCCGGTCGAACAGCCCGTCGACGTCCTTGAGCAGGCGCACATGGTCGAGCCCGAGCTCCGCAGCGATCACCACCGCCGTCAGATCCGTGCCGCCGCGGCCCAGCAGCGCCAGCCGCCCGCACGGCCGCACCGCGCCGAAGCCCGGGGCGATGACCACCTCGTGCTGCTGCAGCGCCGCCTCCAGCCGGCCGCCCTCGATCCCCACCGGCCGCGCATGCTCCGCCGGCCCCACCGCCGCCAGCCCCAGCTCGCGCACCCCGAGCGGAACCACGTCCAGCCCGATGCGGTCGCAGGCCAGCGCCAGCAGCGCCGCCGCCTCCTCCTCGCCGAGCAGGACGTGGGCCGGCAGCAGGTCGTTGTCGTGCGCCAGCCCCAGCGCCCGGGCCTCGGCCAGCCGCCGGTCCGTCTCGCCCGCCAGGGCCGAGACCACCGCCACCACCCGGCGTCCGGCGCGGACGTGGCGGTAGATCTCCGAGGCCGCGCGCGGCGCATCGGCGATCGAGCGCAGCACCGAGGAGCCGAATTTCAGCACCACCACCTCGCCCGCCGCGGCGGAGCGGGGGGCGGCGGGACGGCGAGCCTGGACGGGACGATCAAGGAGGTCGAGGGCGGACATGGGGGGCTCCGGGAGAGGGGTCTGGCGAGAGAAGAGGACAAAGAAAAACCCCGCCTGGCGGGGCCGGGCGGGGTTTCGGTCTGGTCGCTGGCCGGTGTCGGCGCGCGCTAGCCTGTCCCCGCCCGTGAGGGCATGGTGGTGGTGGTGATGGTGGTGAGAATGCCGGAACCGACGCCCGGACCGCGCAGGCCGTCGCGCACCGCCGGGAGGGCGGTCATGCGGCCAATCTGGGTCAGGGCTTGCGCCACGGGACGCTCCGGTCAGGTTCGCTACAAGCATGTCGAACGACCGGTCAGGCTGTCAACCCGTCACGCAAGAAAGTTGCGTGACGGGCCGCTCAGGGGCCTCACGCACGCGTGACGCGCGGTCTTATCGGGCAAGATAGGTTGATTTTTGCGCTTGACCGGCGCCGCATCCGCGAACACCCTAGGCTCAGCTCATCAAGACCGGCTGAGGGATAGGCCCTTTGACGCCGGGGCAACCATCGGGTTCCGCCCGAACGGTGCCAACTCCTGCGGAGGCCTTCCGGGGCCTTCCGAGAGATGAGTGGAGACGTCGATCAGGCGATGTCTCCACGGGTCTGTCGCCGCACGAGCCTTGCTGGGCCGAGACGATGCGGACGACCCATGACCCTGGCCCTGGCTTCTGACCTTTCCCCGCCCGCCGACCCGCTCTGTCGGCCTCCGAGCACGAGCCTCGGCGCGCGTGACATCGCCGTGCCGATCCCGGCCGACTTCCGGCTGGAGTCGGGCGAGCCCCTGCCGCAGCGCACCCTGCTGACGCGCCTGCACGGCCCGGCCGACGCCCCTGTGGTCGCCGTCGCCGGGGGGATTTCGTCGGGCCGGTTCGTGCATCGCACCGAGACCAACGGGCTTGGCTGGTGGTCGGGCGCGGTCGGGCCACGCGCCCCGATCGACCTGAACCGCCTGCGGGTCCTGGCCTTCGACTTCGCCCCCGGCGCCGAAGGCCTGGCCCGCCCCGTGACCATCACCACCGGCGACCAGGCGCGGCTGCTGGCCCTGGCGCTGGACCATCTGCAGATCGAGCGTCTCGCCGCCTTCATCGGCTGTTCCTACGGCGGCATGATCGCCCTCGCCTTCGGCGCCCTGTTCCCGCAGCGGGTCGAGCAGCTGCTGGTCGTCTCCGCCGCCCACCGGGCCCATCCGCTGGCCATCGCCTGGCGCGGCGTGCAGCGCCGCATCCTAGAGCTGGCCGAGGCGGCCGGCCGCCCCGAGGATGGCGTGGCCCTCGCCCGCCAGCTGGCCATGACCACCTACCGCACGCCGGACGAGTTCGACGCCCGCTTCGACGGCGACGCCCCGGACCGCGCCGGCGAGGCCTATCCGGTGTGCGACTACCTGATCTCGCGCGGCCGCGCCTACCGCCGCCACACCACCCCGGCGCGCTGGATCAGCCTGTCGGACTCGATCGATCGCCACCGCATCGACCCCGAGGCCGTGACCGTGCCGGTCACCCTCGTCGGCTTCACCTCGGACCGGCTGACCCCGATCGAGGACCTGCGCGAGCTGGCCGCCCGCCTGCCCCTGTTGTTCCGCTTCGTCGAGGCCCCGTCGCTGTACGGCCACGACGCCTTCCTCAAGGAGGACGCCCTGGTCGGCGACATCCTCCGCACCGCCCTCAGGGAGATCGCCCGATGAGCCGCCCCGAAACCGACACCCCCGACCTGCGCACCATCGCCGCCCGCACCGGCGTCGACCGCGACCCGGCCCACGGCGCGGTGATGCCGCCGCTCTACCTGTCGTCCAACTACGCCTTCGCCGGGTTCGAGCAGAAGCGGCGCTACGACTACACCCGCTCGGGCAACCCCACGCGCGATGTCCTCGCGGAGACCCTCGCCGGGCTGGAGGGCGGGGCCGGCTGCGTCATCACCGCCACCGGCATGGCGGCGATCGACCTGGCCCTGACCCCGCTGGAGCCCGGCGACCTGCTGGTGGCCCCGCACGACCTGTACGGCGGCACCCACCGGCTGCTCTGCGCCCGCGCCCGCAAGGGGCACTTCCGCGTCGTCTTCGTCGACCAGAACGACGATGCCGCCCTCGCCGAGGCCCTGGCGCAGACGCCTAAGCTGGTGTTCGTCGAGACCCCGTCGAACCCGCTGCTGCGCCTCGTCGATGTCGCCCACGTCTGTCGCCTCGCCCATGAGGCCGGGGCGAAGGTGGTGGCCGACAACACCTTCCTGTCGCCGGCGCTGCAACGCCCGCTGGCGCTGGGCGCTGACGTGGTCGTGCACTCGACCACCAAGTTCATCAACGGCCACTCCGACGTGGTCGGCGGGGCGGTGATCGCCGCCGACCCGGCCGACCATGAGCAGCTGGCCTGGTGGGCCAACTGCCTCGGGATCACCGGCTCGCCGTTCGACGCCTACATGACCCTGCGCGGCGTCCGCACCCTGTTCCCCCGCCTGGCCCAGCAGCAGGCCACGGCCCAGACCCTGGCCGAGGCGCTGGCCGCCCATCCGGCGGTCAAGGCGGTGCACTATCCGGGCCTGCCGGACCACCCGGGCCACGCCCTGGCGCAGCGCCAGCAGGCGGGCTTCGGGGCCATGCTCAGCGTCGAGCTGCACGGCGGGACCGCGGCGGTGCGGGCGCTCGTCGAGGCGGTCGAGGTCTTTACGCTCGCGGAGTCGCTCGGCGGGGTGGAGAGCCTCGTCGCCCACCCGGCGACCATGACCCATGCGGCCATGACGCCGGAGGCGCGTCAGGCGGCCGGCATCACCGACGGGCTGCTGCGCCTGTCGGTCGGGCTCGAGGCGCCGCAGGACCTGCTGGCCGACCTGTCCGCCGGTCTGGCCGCCGCCGCCCAGGCCCGGCTCGCCGCCGCCGCCTGAGCCCGGCGCTTCAGGCCATCAGCGCCTCGGCGCGGGCGGCGAGGCCGAACGCCCCCTCCTCGCGCGCCAGGGCCGCGGCCTCGGTCAGGGCCACCCGCGGCAGGCGCGAGGGCCGGCCCAGCAGGCGGCCGCGCGCGGCGGCGACATGGCCCAGCGCGATCTGGTCGGCGACCCAGTCGAACGCCTTGGGCGGCTCGGCCACCCCGGCGGCGCGCGCCCCCAACCGGCGGCGCAGCGAGGCCTCGATCCGGTCCAGCGCGCCGAGGTCGCCGGCCTTCTCGGCGGTCAGGGCCTCCTGCTCCAGACGCCGTTCGCGCAGGGCGGCGGCGAGGATCGAGGCGTCGGGCGACAGCAGGCGCTCCACCGCCTTGAGGTGCGCCAGCGACGGCGGCTGCTCCAGATCACCCCGGGCCACCAGCACGGCGGCCCAGTCGAGCGGGCTGTGGTCGGCGGTGAACAGATCGGTGGCGGCCTCGACCATGGCCGCGGCCTGACGGGTGGCGTCGCGGTGTCCGGCCAGGCGCGCCAGCGCCCCGAGCCCGGCCCCGCACAGGGCCAGGCCGCGCGCCCGGGTCAGCGGCCGGCGCTCCGGCTCGGCCGCCTCGACCAGACCGCGCAGGTCGCGGCCGGCCTGATCCAGCAGACGGGCGTCGCGGTCGGCCAGCCCCGCCTCAAGCAAGGCGCCGGCGCGCTCCAGCGCCAGCTCGTCCAGCCAGGGCGCCGGCAGGCCGGCGGCGCGCCCCTCGACCTGGGCGGCGTCCGCGAGGGCGAGGGCGTCCCGCCGCGCCGTCGGCTCGGCCGCGAGCATGCCAGCGCGCAGGGCGACCCGGGCGTGCAGGACCGCGGCCTCGGCCTGCAGGAACGGGGTCGGGACGGGTTGCAGCTCCTCCAGCACCCGACGCGCGGCGTCCAGGGTCTCGGGCCCGCCGGAAAGATCAAAGCGCGCCAGCAGGTTGGCGACCGCCGCAAGTCGGCCGGCGGCCTTCTGCCCCGCCCCGTTCGCCGCCAGCAGGGAGTCGGCGATGGCGGCGTCGGCCCGGTCGAGACTCTCCTGGCGGCCGCGGCGACGGCCATGCTCGCGCCAGACGGCCGCGGCCTTGAGCCAGGCGGCATGGGCGGCGACCGCCCGCAGCGCCTCGCTGGACAGGCGGCGCGCCTCGGCCTCGACGGCGGCGACCGGCATCAGCTCCAGCCAGCCGAGATCCTCGGCGGGTCGCCGCGGGCTGAACAGCCGTCTCAGGTCTCGGCCGAACTCGAACATCTGGTCCTCGATACCGCTCCTGTCCCGCTCGGGGACGGTCGCGGCCGCCCCTGCACATTCCGGGCAAACGCCACAGACCGGCCCCGGTTCGCCGCGTTCAGCCCAGATCCGGCGCGCGCGCCACACAGGCCTCCAGTTCGCGCTGCGCCCCTGCATCGCCCGAAGACAGGCTCCGCACAGCGGCCACGCGCGCCTGCGTCAGCTCCCGATCGGCGTCCAGCTCGCTCAGGCCCTGGATCGCCCCGGACTGGGCCGCCGCCAGCGACCAGAACAGGGCCGCGTCCGACAGGGCCCGGCCCTCATCGCTCTCGCCGCCGGCCAGCTCCGCCGCCGCCTGGGTCAGGCCGGCGCAGCGCACGGTCTCGGCGCGCGACAGCCGCGCCGCCGCCGCGGGGGCCGGCGCCTGCTGCAGCAGCAGGGCGAAAAGGACAGTCGTCAGCACCACGGGCGCGCTCCTGCGAGAGGCCGCACTCCATCACGCCGCCGGGTCAGAAGAAAGGCGCCGCAAAGCGGGGTTAGCCCCGCTCCTTCGTCCTGGTGAACTTCACCTTCGGGAAGCGCTCGGCGACGTAGCCCGTCTCCCAGCTGGACTTGGCGAGGAAGACCGGGGCCTGGTCGATGTCGGCGGCCATCTGCGGGCGGTACTTGCCGGCGAAGTCCTCAAGGTCCGCCCGTTCGCCGTCGATCCAGCGAGCCTCGGCGTACGGGCTGGGCTCGAACATCACCTCCAGCCCGTACTCCTCGCCCAGCCGGTCGGCCATGACCTCGAACTGCAGCTGGCCGACAGCGCCGACGATGAAGTCGGAGCCCAGCTCCGGCCGGAACAGCTGGGTCACCCCCTCCTCGGCCAGCCCCTCCAGCGCCTTCTTCAGGTGCTTGGCCTTGAGCGGATCCTTGACCCGCACCCGCTGCAGGATTTCCGGGGCGAAGTTGGGCAGGCCGGCGAAGCGCACCAGCCCGCTCTCCGACAGGCTGTCCCCGACCCGCAGCACCCCGTGGTTGGGAATGCCGATGACGTCGCCGGCGAAGGCCTCCTCGGCCAGCTCCCGGTCCGAGGCGAAGAACATGATCGGCGCGTTCACCGACAGCGCCTTGCCGGTGTTCTGCACCTTCAGCTTCATGCCGCGCTTGAAGGCCCCGGAGGCCATGCGGAACATGGCGATGCGATCGCGGTGGTTGGGGTCCATGTTGGCCTGGACCTTGAACACGAAGCCGGTGACCTCCTCGCGGCCCGGCTCGACGGCGAGGACCTCGGGCGCCGGCGCGTTGCGGGTTTCCGGCGGCGCCTCCCTGCGCGCCGGCATGACCTTCGGGGCCGGGGCCCAGTCGCCGATCGCCTGGAGCAGCTGTTCGATGCCGAAGTGGCGCAGGGCCGAGCCCCACAGCACCGGCGTCATATGGCCCTCGAGGAAGGCCTGGCGGTCGAAAGGCTTGTAGCCGGCCTCGACCAGCTCCAGCGCATCGGTCAGGTCCGCCTGCTCGGTCCCCTCGAAGAAGGCCCCGGCCTGGTCCAGCGGCAGGGCCGCCGGATGGTCCGGATCCTCGTCCGACCCCGCCGGCTTGCGGGCGTAGGGCTGGAACCGGCCGGTGCCCAGCTCGGCCATGCCCCGGAGGCGATTGCCGCTCTCCGCCGGCCACCAGATCGGCGCCGGATCCAGCGCCAGCCGGCTGGCGATCTCGTCCAGCAGGGCCATCGGGTCCTGGGCCTCGCGGTCCAGCTTGTTGATGAAGGTGATGATCGGGATGTCCCGCAGCCGGCAGACCTCGAACAGCTTGAGCGTCTGCGGCTCGATACCCTTGGCCGCATCCAGCACCATGATGGCGCAGTCGGCGGCGGTCAGGGTGCGGTAGGTGTCCTCCGAGAAGTCCTCGTGCCCCGGCGTGTCCAGCAGGTTGAACATCTTGCCGTCGTGCTCGAAGGTCATGACCGAGGCGGTCACCGAGATGCCGCGCTCCTTCTCGATCTTCATCCAGTCCGAGCGGGCCCGGCGGGCCTCGCCGCGCGCCCGCACGGCCCCGGCGGCGCGGATCGCCCCGCCGGCCAGCAGCAGGTGCTCGGTCAGGGTCGTCTTGCCCGCATCGGGGTGGGCGATGATGGCGAAGGTTCGCCGCCGCGCGGCTTCTTCGGGGAGGGAGAGCTTGGACATGCGGCCCGCGCGATAGCGGTCCGGGCCGGGGAAGTCCAATCGCACGCGGAAACGTGACCGCCCGCCCTCTGGCCGAACGGCGCTTTTCGCGTCATCGTCCTGTCACGGTACGGGCCCGCCGCGTAGCGGTCCTGACCAGGGAAGAGACGCATCCACGGAGGGCCCCATGGCTCTGCTGCACCCCGACCGCCCGGCGCCGGCGTTCCGCCCGCACCCGGCCCTGTGCTTTTTCACCGGCATCGCCCTGATCTTCGGCCTTGGACTGCTGGTCCACCTGGCCTTCCGGGTGATCTTCTAGGCGGGCGGCGGATCGGCGGCGGGTTTGTCCACCGCCTCACCCTCGCCGTCCGTCACGGGCTCCGGCTGGAACAGGCCCGGCGGGCGCTGCGCCCGGGCGTCCTCGAGCAGGCGCTGCGCCACATCCGCGCCCCGGTCGCCGTGAGGCGCGTTGGCCAGCGGCAGCAGCAGCGTTTCCGCCTCGGCGTAGCGGTCCTTCAGCATATAGGCGAGCGCCAGATTGAAGCGGGCGCCGGTCATCTGCGGGGCCAGCACGAAGGCCGTCTCCAGCGTCAGCAGGTCATTGTCGTTCGGGTAGCCCGGCGCGCCGGCGCGGGTCTCGGCGATCAGCGTCAGGGTGCGGTAGTCGAAGTTGTCGACGGCATAGGCCCGGGCCAGGAAGGCCCGCGCCTGGCCGAACAGCTGCTCGGCCTCGTCCGGGTTGTCCCGGACCTGCTGCATCCGCCGACGCGCCATGTACTGCAGCCCCTCGACATTCTGCGGGTCGAGTTCCAGCAGCCGGGTCAGCGCGACCTCGGCGGCCTCGGGGTCCCCGAAGTGCAGCTCCGCATGGCCCAGCTGCAGCAGGGCGAAGGGATCGTCCGGATGGCGCGCGGCCGCCCGGCGGACCAGTTCAGCCGTTTGGGCGCGCTGGTCGGCCGGCACGCCGAGACGCAGCCTCAACCCCAGCAGCAGCAGATCGTTCGCGGACGGGGGCAGCCGGGTGATGGTGACCTCGATCGGCGGCGGCTCGAACTCGAAGCGCATCCCCGGCAGACGCCGCCCCATGTACTGCCGGAGACTGCGGGTGATCTCGTCGAGGGTCAGGCCCGTGCGCGCCTCCATCGCCTCGACCGGATCGAGTCCGGCCGCGAGGTCGCGCAGATAGGCGTCCAGCTGCGTCCGGCGCGCATCGTCCCCGAGGAACCAGTGGGTCAGCAGCCAGGCCTGGGCGTAGTAGCGGGCGATGTCGCCGGACCGCTCGTAGTCCGTGGGGCGGCGGGTCAGCAGGTCCCGCAGCGGCAGCCAGCCCATATTGACCAGCGTATAGGCGCGCCCCTCGTCAAAGTGGCCGATGACCACCCGGTTGGGGCGGATCTCCGCCGTCATGTAGTACTCGGCCAGCCCCTCGATCAGCCAGCCGGGGGCCGCCGTCAGCCCGCCGGCCTGATGCGACAGGTGGTGGAAGTACTCGTGCAGCAGGATGCGGTCGTCGGCGTCGCGCATGGCGATAGCGAACGTCCCCTCGCTGTTGGCGCTGTACAGGCCGGCCAGCTGCGAGCCCGGCTGCACCATCCTGAGCCCGGCCTGGTTGCCGACGAGATAGATCGGCAGCTTGTAGTAGGTGGGCTCCTCGGCCAGCGTGAATCGCTGCCGCAGCACGAAGTCATAGGTCTCCAGCTTGATGGCGTAGTCGCGCAGGGCGCGCTCGCTGCTCTCACTGTAGATGATGAAGTTGCGGGTCTCGGCCCGCCGCCAGTCGGCCAGGGCGGGACCGGCGATGGCGGCGACCAGCAGGATCAGGAGACCAGCCAGCCATCCTCCGGGGCGATGACGCGGGCTCATCCGGCGGCCTCTTCGCCCGTCGTCGCCTCGCCCCCCGTCTCCCCGGCCTCGCCGGCGGCCGGGGAAGTGAGCTCGGGGTCGACCGCCAGACCGGCCGCCTGGCGCGCCTCGGCCAGCAGGGTCCGCGCGGCGGCCCTCTGGCTGCTGGCGTGGGGCGCATTGGCCACCGGCCCGAGGATGACCATGGCCGCGCGCGCATCGCCGGTGGCGAGGTAGGCCCGCGCCAGCCGCATCCGCACCTCGGCCGACTGGGGCGCCAGCACCCCTGCTACCTCGAGGGTGGAGACGTCATTGGCGCTGGGATAGCCCGCGCCCCCGCGCCGGCTGTCGTCGAGCGCCAGATAGACCCGCTGGTCCAGGGGATCGAGCTGCATCGCCTCGGCCAGATAGGCGCGCGCCCGGCGCAGGCCGGTGGCCACGGCCTCCGGATCCTCGAGCGCCCGCGCCTGCTGCATCAGGATCTCGCCGGCCAGACGGTTGCCGTCGGCGTCCTGCGCGTCCTCGGTGAGCAGGGGCGCAAGGGTGGCGAACGCTTCGTCCAGCCGGCCGTCAAGGCGCTGGGCGCGCGCGGTGACCAGCAGCGCCATGCGGGAGTCCGGCCAGCGCGCGGCCTCGGCGAGGCTGTCGCGGATCAGCGTGGCCCGGGCCTCCGTCGCCTCCTCCCGCGCCTCGGCCACCCGCCGCGCATGCGCCGCCTCGGTCTCCCCGTCGCGCCGCGGCGGGGAGATGTCGTCCGGATCGAAGGCCGGCGCCTCGCGGTCCAGCCGCAGGTCCAGCCAGACCAGCGCGGCCTCGTCCGGCGCCATGCGCGTCACCGTGACCTCAGGCTCGGGCAGGGTGATCTGCGGCGTGAAGGTGACGATCGGCCCGGCGAGGTAGCGTCGCACGTCGTCGTGCAGCTGCGCCGCCGTGCGCCCGGTCGCCTCCTGCATGGCGGCGACGGAATCCGCGCCGCCGGCGACGGCGGCCAGATAGCGGGACAGGGCCGCGCGCCGCTCCGGATCGCTGATCATGTAGTGGGTCAGGGCCCAGGCGAAGGCGTAGTAGTCGGAGCCCCGGAACCGGCCGCTCGGACTGACCCGCCAGCGCAGTACGTCCTCAAGCGGAACCCAGCTGTTGGTCCCCTGCTGCACGAAGCTGAGCATGCGGCCGGGGTTGTGGCGCCCGATCTCCACGCGGTCGCCACGATCGCGAACCGTGCCATAGTACTCGGCCAGACCCTCGATGAACCAGGCGGGATAGGCGTCGGCCTTCAGCTGGAACAGGAAGTGGTGGCCATACTCGTGGTACAGGACGTCATCGGCCATCGTGCTGGCGACATTGGCCACGGCGTGGATCCGTGCCGCGTAAGGCGTGTACCAGCCGGCGACGCTGGAAGGCATGCCAGGCTGGGCGCGCTGCAGATCGCGCGCGCCGTTGGCGAGGAAGATCTCCAGCTTGGGCGCCTCGTACTCCGTCGGGATCGGATAGTAGGTGCGCAGCAGGGCGTCGAAGCGCGCCATGCGTCGGGCGTAGTCGCGGATCTGCCGCTCGCTGACATCGCCATAGACGATGAAGCCGTCGGTCTCGGCGCGCAGCCACTGGGCCTGGGCCGCGCTCGCCGCGCCCAGTACCGTCGCCACCGTCAGAACCGCCGCCAGGGCGGCGCGCACATGCTTCAACATGACCTGCTCCCTCAGGAAGAGAGCATTCCCGCAAAACGCGAGACTGGCAAGGGCCGTCAGGGAGTCGCCGGCGTCTCCAGGGCCGGCAGGGCCACCCCCTCTATAGCCGGACCGGTCAGCCACATCCGCGCCGCCAGACGGATCTCCTCCAGAGTGATGGACCGGTAGGTCTCTTCCCAATCAAGGGCGTCGCGAAGCCGGTGAGGCTGGCGCTCTGATCCGTTGAGCGCGTTGCGCCACCATGCGTTGGTGGCGCGGTTACTCTCGACATTGGCCAGCCGCGGCGCGAGCGCGGCGTCCAGATCGGCCTGGGTGAGGCCGCCCGCAGCAGCCGCCGCGACGACGCGGCGCACGGCCTCGCGGACGCGGTCGACATCCGCCGGCGAGGTCGCGACGGAAATGCCCAGCTGTCCCTGGTCGCCATTGTCGTCAAACGTCGCGCTCACGGCGGGCGTGTAGCTCGCCCCCAGCGCCTCCCGCACCTCGTCGCGGATCCGGTCCTGAAGGATGTCGCGGAGCACATGGATGACCCGCTCCTCTCGCCTACGCTCGGGTGAGGTGACGAACAGGGGCCAGCCGAGAAGGACCGAGGCCTGATCGGCCGGTCCGTCGTGACGCGCCATCACCTCGGGACGGTCGTCGGTGAAGCGCAACACAAACGTGTCGGACCGAGGTCCGGCGTGCGCCCCCCGGGGTGGCAGGGTCCCGAACGTCGCCGCCGCCAGCGCGATCATCTCGGACTCCGGGGCGTCCCCGACCAGCGTCACCTCCAGCGGGGCGGAGGTCAGAAAGGTGCGGTAGAGGCGCTCGAAGTCGCCCATGGACAGGGCGTCGGCCGCCGCACGCGGCGGCAGGCCGCGCGGGCTTTCAGGCGTCAGCGCCTGACGCAGGGCCTCGGACAGGACAGCGTCGGGATTGGTCCGCCAGGAACGATAGACGCCGTCGAGGGCGACCCGGCGCTGACCGGCATAATCGTCGCGGAAGCCCGGTTCGGACAGAAAGGCGGTCAGCAGCTGCAGCTGAATCCCGAGGTCCGCCGGCCGCGTCGAGGCGCTCAGTTCAAAGGCGTCCGGCCCCATGGACAGATCGACGCCGATCTGCCGGTTCGGAAACAGGTCCTCGATCTCGGTCTGGCTGTGCCGCTCCAGCCCGCCCCGGGCGACAAAAAGCGCGCCGAAACCGGCGGCGAAGTAGTCGGCGTCAGGCACGTCGCGGCGCCCACGTCCGAAACGCACATCGACCGTGATTCTGTCGCGGGTGTGCGCCACGGATTTCACATTCAGAACCACGCCGTTGTCGAGCCGCGCGCGCGTGAACGCCGGCACCTCGATGCTGACCTGCTCGACCACCCTGCCCGGCGGCCCGAGGTCTCCGTAGGCCCAGGTCGCCGCCGCGCCTGCCGCCGTCCGCGCCCCCATCTCTGCACGCATGGCCGTCCGCCAGACCCCGGCGACCTCCTCGGCGGGCGGCGGCGGCGTCAGGATCAGGGCAAGATGCGGCTCGGACCCGTTCCACGCCGCCGTGAAAGCCTCGCGGATGGCCTCCGGCGTGACGTTGGAAAGCGCCTGTTCGTAGAGGTCGCGGCGCTGCGAGGGCGCGTCAAAGGTTCCCGGGTCGAGGTCATGCAGGGCGAAGATGGACAGCATGCCGTCGGCGAGGCTCGAGGAGAACCGGTCCTCGGCCTGGGCGACGAAGCTGCTCGCGGACCGCCGATCGATCTCGATGAGGCGCTGGATTTCCGCAGGCTCCGGCCCGTCCCGCTCGAAGCGCCGCACCTCCGCCAGCGCCGCGCCCAGCGCCCGGCCCCAGTCGCCATCTGCCCCGGGCACGACATTGAGACAGACCGCGTCCGCCTCGCGGGCCCATGCGGACGCCGACAGGGATGCGCTGGCGAACGGCGCCTCGGCGCCCTGGCTGAGCAGCTGGAAACGCCGCGCGAGAATGCGGGACCAGAAGCTGCGCGTCAGATTGCGTTGCCGCCGTTCCAGTGTGTCCGGCCCTTGTCGCCTCCACCCTTGCAGCCGGCAGGCGCCGACCGAGGGGGTCAAGGTCGGATCGCTGTAGGTGAGCACTTCCAGCGGCCGGTCGAGCGCCAGCGGCGTCGCTGCCGCCCGCGCGGCGGGCGGCCCCGCCGGAGCCCAGTCGCCGAACGTCGCCCGCACCCGGGACTCCAGCGCGTCGAGAGGGAGATCCCCGGCCACGATCAGCACGGCCAGTTCCGGCCGGTACCAGGCCTGATGGAACCGGGTCAGCGCCGCCGCATCGATCGTGGCGAGCGTCTCGGCCACGCCGATCGGCGGGCGTGTCCGGCTCCGGGCATCCGGCGCAGCGAAGGCCAGGTAGGCCTCGCGCCAGGTCTTCTGCGGCCCGAGCCCGGCGGTGTACTCGGCCACCACCACGCCGCGTTCGCGCTCCACAGCCTCGGGCGTCAGCAGGAGGCCGTCGCCGATGTCCCGCAGCCAGGAAAAGGCCAGATCCAGATGCTCCAGATCGCTGTCCGGAAGGTCCAGCTTGTAGGTGGTGGCGAACTGGGAGGTCCAGGCGTTCTGGTCCCGACCAAAGGCCACACCGGCTTCGGCAAAGCGCCGCATCAGCTCGCCCTCGGGCAAACGCCGGGTCCCGTTGAAAGCCATGTGCTCGAGGAAATGGGCAAGGCCGCGCTCCTCCTCGGCCTCCTCGTAGCTGCCGACATCGAACCGGAGCCGGATCGAGACGCCGCCCACCGGTCGATCATTCGACATCAGGGCATAGCGCAGCCCATTTCCGAGCTGCCCGGTCCGCACCGCGGGATCGATCGGGATGAGCGCCGCGGGATCGGCGGCCGCTCTCGCAGGATCGGCCACGGACAGGCCCGCCACCACGGTCCAGACCCAGATCAGTATTCCGCGCATGTCGCCCCCGTCACTCCGGCACCGTCAGGCTACCGGGGGGCGCGGCCACAGCCAAGAGGCGATTTCTGCAACCCGACGTGACGGGCCGCGAGGCGTCGTCAGGCCGCCATGCGGCCCCAGACGGCGCGGTCGGCGGTGACGGCGTCGAGGCGGCCGCGGGCGGCCTTGGCCTGCAGCTGGGTCATCACCGGCTCGGGCAGATGGCAGAAGCGGGGCTCGACCAGCTCCGGCGCGCAGCCGGTCTCGGGCGCGGCGAACATGACCGCATTCAGCTCCGGCTCGCGATCGTGCAGCAGCCAGGCCAGACGGCGGGCGCGCTCCGGATCGGTCCGGTGCAGCAGGGGGTTCTCGGCGAACAGCTCGCAGCCCAGCTCGATGACATAGTCGAGGTCCAGCTTCTCGAAACGGCGCGCGTCGCCAGGCGTGACCGGGCAGGTCTCGTCCAGGTCGAACACGACGTCGTTCAGGAGAAACAGCATGCGGTCATCACCTCGGCCGGGCGTCGTTCGCCCCATGCCGTGACCCTAGCGGGACGCGCTTGCGGTTCCGTTCCCGAACGGGGTTAAGCGGAGGTGACCGGCCTCAGGTCCCGGGCGCAACGGCCTCGGTGAGGAAGTGGCGGCCCTCGCGATCCTCGATCTCCACCACCCACAGGTCCGGATCATAGCCCAGCTGACGCGCGGCGAAGGCGTCGATCTCGCCCTCGGGACCGGGCTCGAGAGGGCGGATCCACAGGCGCGTCCCGTCCGGGCCGAACGCCTCCGTATAGAGCGCGGCCTGGCGCGTGGCGGTGTCGAACACCTTGACCAGCACCCCGCCCGCGCGCGCGTCCCCGCGTCGCGCCACGGTGGCGAAGGCGCCGCCCAGCTCGGCGCGGCGGATCAGGGCGGCGACCCAGACGTCGGTCGGAAGCAGCAAAGGATTAACCGTGCGCGGAAACGGGGTCTGAAGCTCCAGCCCCTAGGGTCGGGCCCATGACCATAGGCGCGACCCGACTTCTGGCCAACGCTCTCGTCGCCGCCGGCCTGCTGCTCGCCCCCGGCGCAGCTGCGGCCAGCGACGCCGCCGCCCTGTTCCGCGAAAGGACGGTGGTGCAGGCGCTGGACCGCCGCTGCGGCCTGTTCGGCGAGGGGGTGGCCACGGCGCTGGGCGCCGCCGCCGTGCAGGCGCGCAACGCCGCCCTGCGCGCCGGTATTGACCGCAGCGCCCTCGACCAGGCGGCCCGCGCCGCCACGCAGCAGGCGGCTCGCCTCGCCTGCGCCAGTGAGGATGCCCGGCTGATCCGCGCGCGGGTCGAGCACGCCTTCGACGGCTGGCTGCGCACCCCGCGCCTGACCTTCACCGGCGATCGCGCCGAGTGGCGCGCCGAACGCGGCTCGCCGCGCGGCTGGCGTCTGGCCCAGGCCTCGCGCACGGGCGCCTCGCCGGTGGTGTTCGGCCTGCCCGGCTACGAGACGCCGCCGGCCGCCGTGGTCGCTTTCGCCGGCGCGCCCCGCCCCTATGCCGCGCGGCTGAGCTTCCGCGACACCGACCGCGAGGCCCGGCCGGCCCTCGACCCGCGCGCGCGGACCGCGCGCCGGGTGGTCTGGGCCACCGGCTATCGCCCGGCCGCGGCGGACCAGCTGCCCGCCGGATCGCGGGCCGGCGAGATCTGGACCTTCCCGGCCGAGGCCATGGACCAGCTGGCCGGGCTGGACCCGCGCGAGCGCTTCACCGTCGAGTTCCTGTTCCGTGACGACAGCGTGGCGCGCGCCCACTTCGAGGTCGGCGATGTCGCCGCCGGCCGCGCCTTCGTCAGCCTCGGGCCGGCGCCGGTGGGTCTGCGCTCGCCGCGCTGAGGTTGAACCGGTCCCGCGGCAGGGCCTCGGGGCATTCGTGGCGCATGAAGGCCAGCATCTTCTCGCGGATCTCGCAGCGCAGGTCGAAGGCCACGCCGGCGTTGCGGGCGCTGGCCAGACAGCGGACCTGGGCGGTGCGCTCGGTGACGTCGGTGACCTGCAGCACCTGCACATCCCCGTCCCAGTGCGGCGAGGCGCGGACGATCTCCTCGAAGGCCGCCCGCAGCCGGTCCATCGGCGCCTCGTAATCCACGTAGAAGAAGGCCGAGCCGATCAGCCGCGCGCTCTCCCGCGTCCAGTTCTGGAACGGGGTGGTGATGAAGTAACTGAGCGGCAGCACCATGCGGCGCCAGTCCCACAGCCGCACCACCACATAGGTCGAGGTGATCTCCTCGACATTGCCCCACTCGCCCTCGACGATGACGGCGTCGTCAATCCGCACCGGCTGGGTGACGGCGATCTGGATGCCGGCGACAAGATTGGTCAGCACCGGCTGCAGGGCCAGACCGGCGATGATGCCGACCACCCCCGCCGAGGCCAGCAGGCTGACGCCCCACTGGCGCACCCCCGGGATGGTCATCAGCGCCAGCGCCAGGCTGACCAGCCCGATCAGCACCACCGCCACGCGCTGCAGGATGCGCGTCTGGGTGACGTGCTTGCGGGCGACCAGATTGTCCTCGGACTGCAGGTTGAAGCGCCGCAGGTAGACCACCGCCCACATGTCGACGGCCCCGACGGCGATCCAGCCGAGGGTCAGGATCGACAGGAAGCCGCACACCGCCCGGATCTGCGCCGAGGGCCCCGGATCGAGCGGCGAGATGGTCACGCCGACCGCCACCGTGATCAGGATGACGAGGATGCGCAGCTTCTTGCGGGCGCGCTCCACAGTGCCCCGCCAGAACAGGTCGCGCCGCCGCACGATCAGCCGCAGCGCGCCGAACAGGGCGCGGTGCGCCACCCAGCCGACGGCGACACAGGCGGCGACCACAAGGCTGATGACCGACCATTCCGGCAGCCAGTCGAACCGCCGCCAGACAGCGACGATCCCTCGGTTCAGCGCGATCAGTTCGGGGGGCATGAAGCTCTACAGCGCCCGGGCCCCGCGTCCGGTTCCGGACGGAAGGGCTAGATCCGGGCCTCGACGAGGTCCGCGAGCCGCCGCGCCGCGTCGGGAATGGCCACGCCCCGGGCCGCGGCCGCGCGCGCCGCCAGCGCCGCCGGGTCCGCCAGCATCGCCGCCACCACGCCCGTGAGACGTTCCACGGTCAGCTCGTCCTCGAGGATCATCTCCGCCGCCCCGGCCTCCACCAGATGGCGGGCGTTGAGGCGCTGGTGGTCATCGGTAGCGATCTTCAGCGGCACGAGCACCGACGGACGGCCGGCCACCGCCAGCTCGGCGCAGGTCGAGGCGCCGGCCCGGCCGATCACCAGATGGGCGGCCCCCAGACGGCTGGCCATGTCGCGGAAGAAGGGCGCGACCTCGCAGGCGATGCCGGCGTCGTTGTACAGCTTCAGCGCCGTCTCCAGCGTTTCGGGCCGCGACTGCTGCTGCACCTCCAGCCGGTCGCGCAGGGCGGTCGGCAGGGCCGCCAGCGCCCGGGGCACGGTCTCGCTGAGCACCCGCGCGCCCTGGCTGCCGCCGGTGACCAGCACCCGGATGCGGTCCGTCGGCGGGTCGTACGGCCGGTCGAACAGGGCGGCGATCTCGGCGCGCACCGGACTGCCGACCAGATGCGGCGTCACCCCGGCCGGGGCCTTCTCCAGCGTCGGAAAGGCCGAGGCCACGGCCCGCACGCGCCCGGCCAGCAGCCGGTTGGTGCGCCCCAGCACCGCGTTCTGCTCATGGATCAGCGTCGGCCGGCCCTGGCTCAGGGCCGCCAGCAGCGCCGGCGCCGACGGATAGCCGCCGAAGCCGATCACCACATCGACACCCAGCCGGTCGAACGCCGCGCGCGCCTGCAGCACCCCCTTGAGGATCTCCACCCCGGCCTTGAGCAGCCCCAGCGGCCCGCGCCCGGTGGCGGCGTCCAGCGCCAGCCGCTCCTCGGCCGGGAAGGCGTGGGCATAGGCCTCGCCGCGGCGGTCGGTGGCCAGCACCACGCGCCAGCCGCGCGCGGTCAGCTCGCGCGCCAGCGCCTCGGCGGGAAACATGTGCCCGCCGGTGCCCCCGGCGGCCACGACGGCGGTTCTGGTCTGGCCCTGCATCCCTCCCGTCTAGCCAAGGCGCAGCCCGGCGTCATCGGGGAAACGGTTGCCCGCGGAGCCAGCCCTCTAAAGGATGCCCCGGCGCTCCAGCGTCTGGCCGGGCTCGTAGGCGCCGGGCCGTCGCCGCGTCAGGGCCAGGGCGAAGCCGATCGTCAGCGACATGGCCAGCATCGACGAACCGCCGTAGCTGAGGAACGGCAGGGTCATACCCTTGGTCGGGATCAGGTTCAGGTTCACCGCCACATTGATCGCCGCCTGCAGCCCGACGAGGATGAACAGCCCCGCCGCCGCCGTCTGCTCGAACGGGTCGGTCAGGCGCATGGCGGTGCGCAGGCCCTTCAGCACGATGTAGGCGTACAGGCCGATCAGGATCAGCGACAGCACCAGGCCGAACTCCTCGGCCCCCACCGAATAGATGAAGTCGGTGTGCAGGTCCGGCACGTGGCGCTTCATCACCCCCTCGCCGACGCCGCGCCCGACGAGCCCCCCGGCGCGGATGGCCTCCGAGGCCCGGTCGATCTGGTGGGTGTCCTCGGCGCCCGGCGCGATGAACTTGGCCACCCGGTCACGCACATGGCCGAACAGCACATAGATCGACACGACCCCACCGACAGCGAGGCTCATCAGCACCGCCATCCACTTGAACGGCACCCCGGCCATGAAGAAGACGGCCATGAAGGTGGTGGTGATCAGCAGGGTCTGGCCGATGTCCGGCTGGATCAGCAGCAGGGCCACGGTCACGGCATAGGCGAGGAAGGCGATCGACACGCCCGGCACCCCCTGCCCCTTCTGGCTCTCGGCGAACATCCAGGCGGCGAAGACGATCAGCCCTGGCTTGGCGAACTCGGACGGCTGCAGGCTGAAGGGACCGAAATTGATCCAGCGCGCCGCGCCCTTCACCTCGTTGCCGACGAACGGCAGGGCCATCATGACGAGGATGGCGCAGACCAGCGCCAGCACGGCGATGCGGCGCACCCCGCGCGGCGACATCAGCGAGGCGGTCAGCATCACCACCAGCCCGGCCCCGGTGAAGGCCATCATCCGCCAGGCGTAGTGGAAGGGATCGGTGATCGACTGGTCGGCGAGGATGGCCGCCGGGCTGGAGGCGAACGACAGCGCCACGCCCAGCCCCATCAGGGCCAGCGCCGCGCCCAGCAGGCCGCGGTCGACCGTCCAGAACCACTTGGCCAGCGGGCTGGGATCGTTGCGCGAGAAGGGCGGGGCGTAGCCGGTGCTCATGGGGTCGCTCCGGGCGGGACGGCGCCGAGCGCCAGGGCGGCGGCGCGGAAGGCCTCGCCGCGCACCTCGAAGTCGGGGAACTGGTCGAAGCTCGCCGCAGCCGGGCTCAGCAGCACCACCTGCGGGCCGCCGGCGGCCGTCGCGTCCCGGGCGGCGGCGGCCACCGCGGCCGCCAGGTCGCCGACCACGGCGTGCGGCGTGTCGCCCAGTGTGGCGGCGAAGTCGCCGGCCGCCTCGCCGATCAGATAGGCCCGCGCCACCCGGGGGAAGAGGTCGGTCAGGTCGGCGATGCCGCCGGCCTTGGCGCGCCCGCCGGCGATCCAGAACACGCGGTCATAGGACGACAGGGCCTGACGCGCCGCGTCGGCGTTGGTGGCCTTGGAGTCATTGACGAAGCGGACCTCGCCCAGCACCCCGATGGTCTCCATCCGGTGCGCCAGACCGGGGAAGCTCAGCAGGCCGTCGACCGCGGCGGCTTCGGACACGCCCAGCGCCCGCGCCGCGGCGAAGGCGAAGGCCGCGTTCTGGGCGTTGTGCCGGCCCGGTAGCGAGCGGGCGGCGGACAGGTCGATGCGCTGGTCGCCGATCTGAAGCGCGCCGGGGACGGCGAAAATCTCCCCTTCTCCCCTTGTGGGAGAAGGGACGCTCGCCACGCGGACCGCGCGCGCGCCCAGCCCGTCCGCGACCGCCCGCGTCTCCGGCTCGTCGACGCCGACCAGCGCCGTCGCGTCGGGGCCGAGCGCCTGGAACAGCCGCGCCTTGGCGGCGACATAGCCCTCCATCCCGCCGTGCCGGTCGAGGTGGTCCGGGGTGATGTTGGTCAGGATCGCCACGTCGGGGGCGAAGCTGGTGGTCAGGTCCAGCTGGTAGCTGGACACCTCCAGCACATAGACGGCGTCGGGCGTCGGCGCCGGCAGGGCCAGCACGCCGATGCCGATGTTGCCGCCGACATGGGTCTTCAGCCCGGCCTGCTTCAGCACCCAGCCGAGCAGGGCCGTCGTCGTCGACTTGCCGTTGGTGCCCGTGATGCCGACCACCTTCGGCCGCGCCCTCTCGGGCAGGGCGGCGATGGCCCGGGCGAACAGCTCGATGTCGCCGACCACCTCGACCCCCGAAGCCCGGGCCCGGGTCACGCTCCAGTGCGGCGCCGGATGGGTCAGGGGCAGGCCGGGCGACAGCACCAGCGCGGCGAAGTCCGACCAGTCCGCCCGCGCCAGATCCTCGACCTCGAACCCCTCGGCCTCGGCCTGCAGCCGGCCGGACACGCCGTCGTCCCACAGCACCGGGACCGCACCCCCGGCCTTGAGGGCGCGCGCCGCCGTCATGCCCGACCGTCCCAGGCCGAACACCGCCACGCGCCGCCCTGCGAAGCCGGGGACGGGGATCATGCGACGCGCGCTCCGTCGTCCTCGGGCTTGACCCGAGGATCGAGCGCACAGCGCCGCGCCGCCGCAGAGGTCCTGCGCGCCCGCCGCCGCCTTGCGACGGACAACTCGACCCTCGGGTCGAGCCCGAGGGTGACGATGTAGCTGGGGCGCCGGCTCCGCATCATCGCAGCTTCAGCGTCGACAGCCCGATCAGGGCCAGCATGCCGGCGACGATCCAGAAGCGGATGACCACCGTCGGCTCCGGCCAGCCCATCTTCTCGAAGTGATGGTGGATCGGGGCCATCAGGAACACCCGCTTGCCGGTGGCCTTGAAGTAGCCGACCTGGATCATCACCGAGAGGGCCTCGATCACGAACAGGCCGCCGACGATGCCGAGCACGAGCTCGTGCTTGGTGGCCACGGCGATGGCGCCGAGCGCGCCGCCCAGCGCCAGCGAGCCGGTGTCGCCCATGAAGATCCGCGCCGGCGGGGCGTTGTACCAGAGGAAGCCCGCGCCGCCGCCGATGATGGCGCCGCAGAACACGGCCAGCTCGCCGGCCCCCGGCACGTGGTGGACCTGCAGATAGTCGGCGAACAGGAAGTTGCCGACGAGGTAGGAGATCACCCCGAAGGCCCCGGCCGCCATCATCACCGGCACCGTCGCCAGCCCGTCGAGGCCGTCGGTCAGGTTCACCGCGTTGGAGAAGCCGACGATCGTGAAGGCGGCGAACAGCACATAGAACCAGCCGATGTTCAGCAGCACCGCCTTGAAGAAGGGGAAGGCGATCGAGGTCTCGAGGTTGGGCGAGGTGGGCGAGGCGTACATCCACATCACCGTCAGGGTCCCGGCGATGACCGCCACCACCGTCTGGGCCGCCAGCTTCTGGCGCGAAGTCAGGCCGGCGGAGGACTGTTTGGTCACCTTGGCGTAGTCATCGACGAAGCCCAGCACCGCATAGGCCGCGGTGACGAACGACACGATCCAGATGTAGGGGCTGGTCAGGTCGCCCCACAGCAGCACCGCCACGGCGATGCCGGCCAGGATCATCAGCCCGCCCATGGTCGGGGTGCCGACCTTCGACAGGTGGGTGACCGGCCCGTCCTCACGGATCGGCTGGCCCTTGCCCTGCTTGACGCGCATCCACGAGATGAAGCGGCTGCCCATGGCCACCGCCACGATCAGGGCGGTGGCCGTCGCCAGCGCGACCCGCACCGTCTGGTACTGGATCAGGTTCAGCAGCGGATAATCCTGCGCGACATCCGCATAGTAGAGATACAGCAGATAGAACATCGGCCCCTCAGCCCTCCGACAGGTCCAGCCGCCGCTCGAGGTCCGCCAGGGCGGCGGCGACCAGCGAGGCCTTCGATCCGTTCGATCCCTTGACCATGACCACGTCGCCCGGCTGCACCAGCGCCTCGACCTGCTCGGCCAGCTCCGCCGCCGTGGCGGCCCACAGGCCGCGGCGCTCGGGGCGCAGGGCCTCGTACATGGCGCGCATCTCCGGTCCGGCGGCATGCACGACATCCAGACCGGCGGCGTCGATGGCGGCGGCCAGCCCTGCGTGCAGGGCCTGCGACTGGTCGCCCAGCTCCAGCATGTCGGTCAGCACGACCACCCG
The DNA here is from genome assembly GCF_035998205.1 of Brevundimonas sp. Classification (GTDB taxonomy): domain Bacteria; phylum Pseudomonadota; class Alphaproteobacteria; order Caulobacterales; family Caulobacteraceae; genus Brevundimonas. The sequence goes on along the minus strand of NZ_DASYHT010000002.1, from coordinate 87,285 downwards.
CCGGCCGCGGCCCACGTCGCGCGCCGCCAGGTTGGTGAACCCCGCGGTCATCGACAGCGGATTGGCGTTGTAGCTCTCGTCGATCAGGGTGAAGGCCCCGCCGGCGATGCGCACTGCCCGGCTCTGGCCGCGCCCGGACAGGGGCTGGAACCCGGCCAGCGCCTGCAGCGCCAGCTCGACCGGCACGTCGAGGGCGTCCAGCATCAGGATCACCGCCAGGCTGTTCAGACCCCAGTGGAAGCCCGACTGCTTCAGGGTGAAGACGTGGGTGCGGCCCCAGACCTCGGCGATGACGCGCGCGCCCTCGCCTTCGGCCCGGAAGTCGATCAGCCGGGCGTCGTGCTCGGCGGCCGAGCCGAAGGTGACGACGCGGGCGCCGACATGCAGCGCCGCCTGCCGCAGCTGCGGCTCCCAGACGATGTCGCCATTGACCACCGCCACCCCGCCGGGGCCGAGGCCCGCGAAGATGGCCGCCTTCTCGCGCGCCACCCCGGCCTCGCCGTCGTCGAAGGCCTCGATGTGCACCGGCCCGACGGTGGTGACGCAGGCGGCGTGCGGCTGGACCATGCGCGACAGGGGCGCGATCTCGCCCGGCGCGTTCATACCGATCTCGAACACCGCCCGCTCGACCGTCTCGGCCATGCGCGACAGGGTCAGGGGCACGCCGATGTGGTTGTTGTAGCTCTTGATCGAGGCGTGGGCCGGTCCGGCGAGGTCGAGCCCGGCCTTGATGGCCTGGGTCACGCTGGTCTTGCCGACCGAGCCGGTGACGGCCCCGCGGCGCACGTGCGGAGCCCGGTCCCGCGCCGCCGCGCCGAGCCGCTCCAGCGCCCTGAGCGTGTCGTCCACCACGATGCACGGCCCGCCCTCGACCGGCCGCTCGACCAGGGCGCCCGCCGCGCCGGCGGCAAAGGCCCCGGCGGCGAAGTCGTGCCCGTCGCGCGCACCCTTCAGCGCCACGAACAGGTCGCCCGGCTGGATTTCCTTCGAGTTGTAGCCGACGCCCGTGGCGGCGAAGGCCCCGCCCTCGATGCGGCCCTCGACCGCCTGGGCGATATCCTGGGCCGTCCACAGCGGCGGGGCGCGATCAGCCATGGTCAGTCTTCCAGAGCGCTCTTCACTTCGGTGGCGTCGTCGAACGGGTGCACCGTCGCGCCGACGATCTGACCCTGCTCATGCCCTTTTCCGGCGACCACGACCACATCCCCGTCGCGCAGCAGCCCGACCGCATGGCGGATGGCCGCGCGGCGATCGCCGATCTCCAGCGCATCCGGGCAACCGGCCCGCACCTCGGCGCGGATGGCGGCCGGGTCCTCCGACCGCGGATTGTCGTCGGTGACGATGGCGATGTCCGCCAGCCGGGCGGCGATGCCCCCCATGAGGGGACGCTTGCCGCGGTCGCGGTCGCCGCCGGCCCCGAACACCACGATCAGCCGACCCTGCGCGTGCGGACGCAGGGCCTTCAGCACCGTCTCGAGGCCGTCCGGAGTGTGGGCGTAGTCGACATAGGCCTCGCCGCCATGACGGCCGCCGCCGATGCGCTGCAGGCGACCCGCGGCCCCTTCCAGCCGCTCCAGCGCGGCCAGCACCGTGTCGGGCGACTCGCCGGCGGCGATGCACAGGCCGGCGGCGACCAGGGCGTTCGAGGCCTGGAAGGCGCCGGCCAGCGGCAGCAGGACCTCGCGCCGGGCGCCGCGCACATCGAGGGTCAGGCGCTGCCCCTCGGGCGTCGGGGTCCGGTCGATCAGGGTCAGGTCGCGGCCGCGCTCGCCGACGCCGAACACCGACAGGCCCGACATGATCCCGGCCGCGGCGAAGGCGGAATAGGCGTCGCTGTCGGCGTTGAGCACCGCCGTCCGGCCGCGCGGCAGCAGGGTGTCGAACAGGCGCAACTTGGCCGCCCGGTAGCTGACCATGTCGCCGTGATAGTCGAGGTGGTCCTGGGTCAGGTTGGTGAAGCCCGCGGCGCTCAGGGACACGCCGTCCAGCCTGCGCTGGTCGATGCCGTGCGACGAGGCCTCAAGCGCGAGGTGGGTGACGCCGCCCTCGGCCAGGGCCGACAGCAGCCGCGCCGCCTCGCCGGCGTCGGGGCTGGTCAGGCCGGGGCCGGTCAGGCTGTGGATGTCGGCGCCGCGCTGGGCGACCACGCCCAGCGTGCCCATGCTGGCCGCGTTATGGCCCTGACGCGCCCAGATCTGGCGGCAGAAGCCCGCCACCGAGGTCTTGCCGTTGGTCCCGGTGACCGCCACGCAGACCTTCGGCTGGACCCCGTAGAAGCCGCGCGCAGCCAGGGCGTAGGCACGACGCACATCCACCGAAGTGACCAGCACCGGCGCGGCCTCGCCCGGCGTGTCCTGAGGCGCAAGGATAGCGGCAGCGCCCTGGGCCAGGGCCTGGGGAATGAAGGCCCGGCCGTCCGACTGGCTGCCCGGCAGGGCGGCGAACAGCACGCCGGGCTGGACCTTGCGGCTGTCGGCGGTGACGCCGGTGATGACCGGGTCGGCCGGCACCTCGCGGCGCACCAGATCGGACAGGCGGACGCCGGACGCGCTCATGGCTGCGCCCCCGCCACGGCGACCGGGGCCGGATCGAAGCGGCGCTCGACCTGCACGAAGGGCGCGATACGGTCGGCGATGCGCCCGACCGCCGGCGCAGCGACGAAGCCGCCGGTGCGTGGCCACGAGTCCGGCTCGTCAATCAGTACGAAGACGACATAGCGCCGGGCGTCGGCCGGCCCGTCAGCGGGGAAGACGCCGGCGAAGGTGCCGATCGCCTGGGCCGGGTCGTAGCGGCCATTGACCAGCTTGTTGGCCGAGCCGGTCTTGCCGCCGACCCGCAGGCCGGGGGCGTCGGCGCGCCCCCCCGATCCGCGCAGCACATTGGCGCGCATCAGATCGCGCAGGGTGGCGGAGGTGCGCTCCGACAGCACCCGGCGGCCCTCGACGCCCGCCCCGCCGCGGCGCAGCGACAGCGGGCGGTAGACGCCGCCATTGACGAGGGCGGCGGTCGCGGCGGCCATCTGGGCCGGGGTGATCATGATGGCGTAGCCGAACGACAGGGACGCCAGAGTGCTGTCCGACCAGTTGCGCGGCAGGACCGGCGCGGCGGACTCGCGCAGCTCGATCGGCGCCGCCTCCAGCAGCCCGAAGCGGCCGTAGAAGTCGCGCATTACCTCCGGCCCCATGTCGATGGCGAGGCGCGAGGTGCCGATGTTGGAAGAGTGCAGGAACACCTCTTCCAGCGTCATGACCCGGTTCTGGGCGTGGAAGTCGGCGATGCGCCGGCGGCCGATCATCAGCGGGTCCGAGGCGTCGAACAGGGTGTTGACGTCCGCCGCCCCGGTTTCAAGCCCGGCGGCGACCACGAAGCTCTTGAACACCGAGCCCATCTCGTAGTGGGCCGAGACGGCGCGGTTCAGGGTGGCGCCCGCCGAGGCCCGGTCGCGGTGCGCCGGATCGAAGGTGGGGTAGCTGGCCATGCCCAGCACCTCGCCGGTCGAGGCGTCGACGACCATGGCCACGCCCGCCTCGGCCTTCGCCGCCTCGACCGCCTGGAGCAGTTCGGCCTCGACGACGCCCTGCACCCGCAGGTCGATGGACAGGGCCACGTCGCCGCCGGAGGCCCCGGCTGCGCGTACCGCGTCGTCGAAGGCCAGTTCGGCGCCCGACACGCCGCGGCCGCCGGTGTCGGCGAAGCCGATCAGATGCGCCGCCGAACTGCCCAGCGGATAGACGCGCCGGTCCTCGGCCTCGAACGACACGCCCCCCAGCCCCAGCGCGTGCAGTCGCCGACGCTCGCTGGGGGTCAGCCCGGAGGCCAGGATCAGACGGCGATCGCCCTCCAGCACCCGCGCGAGGCGCTCGGCGGACACCGCCGGGTAGGCGCGGCGGATCTCGCGCGCCGCATGCTCGCGGTCCCAGACCTCGGTCGGGTCGATGTAGACGGCGTAGTGCGGAATGTTGGCCGCCAGCAGCTGGCCGTTGCGATCCGTCAGGTCCCCGCGCACCAGGGCGGCGGCCCCGCCGCTGAAGCGCGGGACCTCGCCCCTGAACAGGGCCGCCCAGGTCGCCCCGGCGGCCAGCAGGGCGAACACCATGCTGAACAGCAGGAACACCAGCGAGATGCGGACGCGGGTGTCCTCCTCGGGCCGGGCGTCGGCGCGGGCGCGCTCGAAGGCGTGCTCGATCGACCAGATCGAATGGGCCATGCGCCGCCAGAGGGGCGCGAGGGCCGGCGCGGCGGCGCGGCGGTACAGGTCGAAGCGGGGATCCTGAACGCTCATCGCGTCACCTCCCCTTCCGGCAGCACCACGACGGGAGCCGGCTCGGCCAGCTCGGGCAGACGGGCCTCGGGCACCACCTGGGTGGCGTCGGCCGGGGCCAGCCCGGCCTGACGCGACAGGGCCTCCAGCCGCGCCGGGCTTTCCAGCCGGGCCGCCTCGGCGCGCAGCAGCCGCACCCGGGCGTCCGTCTCGGCGATCTCGCGCTCCAGCGCCGCGATGCTGGCGCTCTGGCGCGCCGCCGCCGCCTTGGCGACATAGACCGACAGCACCATGGCCGCCACCAGGACGACGCCGACGATCTCGACGACGCGCACCCCGCGCAGCTTCAGCTCGAACAGGCGGCGCAGCACCGTCATGCCGCCGCCCTCCAGACCGGGGCCTCGGTCCGCACCGCGGCGCGTAGCCGGGCCGAGCGCGCCCGCGGATTGGCGGCCCGCTCGGCCTCGCCCGCCTCGCGCGCGCCCTTGAACTGCAGGGTGAAGCTCGGCGGCGGCGGGGCCTTGGCGGCAGGGGCGTGGCGCGAGGCCCCGGGCGTGTGGCCGCTGCGCTCCGCCAGGAAGCGTTTGACGATGCGGTCCTCAAGCGAATGGAAGGTCACCACCGCCAGTCGGCCGCCCGGCGACAGGGCCGCCTCGGCGGCGGCCAGACCCGCCTCCAGCTGGCCCAGCTCGTCATTGACGGCGATGCGGAGGGCCTGGAACACGCGCGTCGCCGGGTGGATCGGCGCGCCGCGACGGCCGCCGACGGCCGCCTCGATGGCGTTGGCCAGATCCAGCGTGCGGGTGAAGGGCTCCACCACCCGCCGGCGCAGGATGGCCGAGGCGATCCGCCCGGACTGCCGCTCCTCGCCGTACTGCTTGAAGATGTGGGCCAGCGGCCCGTGGTCCCAGCCATTGACGATGTCCGCGGCGCTCGGCCCCTCGCCGGACATGCGCATGTCCAGCGGCCCGTCGCGCAGGAAGGAGAAGCCGCGCTCGGCCTGGTCCAGCTGCATCGACGACACGCCGATGTCGAACACCGCCCCGTCCAGCCGCGGCCGGCCGCTCTCGGCGAAGGCCTCGGCCAGACCGGAGAAGGGCGTCTTCACCCAGCGGAAGCGGTCGGGGAAATCCGCCGCCAGCGCCGCGGCGTGCGGCGCCACGGTCGGATCGCGGTCCAGCCCGATCACCTCGGGGCCGCGCTGGAGGAGGGCCCGCGAATAGCCGCCGGCGCCGAAGGTGGCGTCGATGATCAGCTCGCCCGGGGCGGGGGCCAGCGCCTCGATCACCTCGGCGAGAAGGACGGGCGCGTGGGGGGCGCTCATGCCGCGCCTCCGGTCGGGGCGGTCAGGGCCTGACGGGCCAGCTCGCGGCTGCGCGCCTTGCGCGCCTGCCACCGGGCCCGGTCCCAGATCTGGAAACGCGGCCCGAGGCCGACGATGACCACGTCCTCGGTCAGGCCGGCGTCCTCGCACAGGCTCTCCGGCAGGGTGATGCGGCCGCCGCCGTCATAGGCCAGCGGCCGCTGGCCGGCGTAGAAGGCCTCCTCCAGCGCCGTGCGCGCCTCGCTGCCGAACGGCAGGGCCTCGATGCGCGCGACATACTCGGCCATCAGCTTGTCGCCGCCGGCCTCAAGACAATCCGCCGTGATCGAGTGGAAGCAGAACACGCCGGTTTCGGCCCCGTTCTGCGCAGTGCGGTACTCCTGCGGGATCAGCAGGCGGCGTTTGCCATCCAGTTGTTTCTCGTAGGTCGAGAGAAACACGCCCTGCCCCGCCAATGGCCCCCGCGAGCCTTGCCCATGTCACCGGACGCCGAACACGCGCCCGTCAGCCCCAAATCATTTCTCTGGGATAGCATGGGCTGAAATGGGCCTCAATGGGATTGGTTGACGAGACTTTACCAAAGGTCCGTGGACACCCTGTGGAAAACCTTGGGCGCCAGGGATCAAATCAAGAACATTTACAGTAACGCCCGGAACGGGCTGGAACATCATTGAGGGGGAGAGGCGCCAGACGGCCTGTAAGCCGGGTTCTGTACCCGCCCGGAGGCGGGTGACGATCATTCCTCTGGACCGCCCATCGCTGGACGGTTCTCGCGACCTACCCGGGCGTCTCGGGCGGTGAACCCTGCGGACCGGAGTCCGCGCGACGCCCCTATTCGGTCTTGCTCCAGGCGGGGCTTGCCATGCCGGCCGCGTTACCGAAGCCGCGGTGGGCTCTTACCCCACCCTTTCACCCTTCCCGGCCCCGCAGGGCCGGAGGTTTGCTTTCTGTGGCGCTATCCCTCGGGTCGCCCCGGGCGGGTGTTACCCGCCGCCTCTTCACCGTGGAGCCCGGACTTTCCTCGACGGGACGAACCCGCCGCGACCGCCCGGCCGTCTGGCCCGCGCTAAGTGAGCCCGCCGGGCCGCGCCGTCAACTCGCCGGGGGCGGCGACGCGTGATATCCTGAGGCCATGACGAAGCCCGCGCCCGAGCTGCCCGTGGACCTCGAGTCCGAGACGCCGGCCCGGCGCGAGGCCCGGCTGGCCTGGGAGCGCGCGCGTCTCGACGAGGCGTTCGACGACATCGCCCATGGCCGGGTCATCTCGGGTCAGGCCGCGCTCGACTGGCTGCATGCGGAGCTGGAAGCCGCCGAGCGCACGGCGGCTTCAGAGCCTGAGTGAGCCGGCGGGGGCACAAGCTCACTTGTCGAGTTCGTCAACAACCGGGGTCACCCGGACCCCGTAACGACGGGCCGCCAGCGAAAGGCCGAGCCCCAGATAGAAGACGATCAGGCCGATCCACGCATACTCCGCCTGCAGGAGTGCGCCATCGCCCCGCCGACCGGGCGTGGCGGCAAGGACCAGAACAATACCCACGCCAACGAGCGAGATGCCCAGACAGGTGGCGACGAGCCCCCATCTCGACCATTTCGCGCGAACAAACCTGCCTTCGAAATGAAGCAACTCCCCGGAATTCCGCGGAGCCCCTTGCCCCCGACCGGGTAGCCGCATCAATTCAGCACCCCTGTGACGCTCTCGGCCGAGGCCAGCTGCAGCAGGCCGACCAGCCGGGCGCGGGTCTCGCCGTCGGCGACGCCGTCGACCCGCGACGGGCGCCAGTGGCGCTGGAAGGCGGCCACGGTCAGGCGCGTCTCCTCGTCATAGTCGCCCGCCGGCGCCAGACCATAGCCCAGCCGGTGCAGGCCCGAGCGCAGCACCAGCACCCCGACGCCGCCGTCGCCCGGCTGCAGCAGGCCGCCCAGCGCGGCGATCCGCTCCGGGGCGGGCTCGAACCACAGCCCGTGCCCGGCCTCGGCCAGCCGCTTCCACGGAAAGCGCTCGCCGGGATCCTCCTTGCGCGCCGGAGCGTAGTCGGAGTGGCCGATGATGCGGGCGTCCGGGATGCTCCAGCGGCTGCGGATGTCGCCGACCAGCGCCGTCACCGCGGCGATCTGCGCCTCGGGAAAGTCGCGATAGCCCCACTCGTGGCCGGGATTGACGATCTCGACGCCGATCGAGACGGCGTTAAAGTCGGTCTCGCCCTGCCACGCGCCCTTGCCCGCGTGCCAGGCGCGCCGCGCCTCGTCGACCAGACGGAAGATGCGCCCGTCCTCCTCGACCAGATAGTGGCACGAGACCTTCGCCTCCGGGTCACGCAGGCGCTCCAGCGCCGCCTCGCCGGTCGGCATGCCGGTGTAGTGCAGGACGATCGCATCCGGCGGACTGCGCCGGGCGTCGAAATTGGGCGAGGGCGCCTCGATGAAGGTCAGGGTCACGCGACCTCAGCGACCCTGACGGTCCCAGCCATAGGTGACCCAGGTGTCGCCCACCTTGCGGGCGTCGATGACGCCGTCGGCGGCGGCCCGGGCCCGCACCGTGCGCCGCGCCCGGAGCGCCATGCCGGTGAACAGCATGGTGACGCCGGCGATCAGCGCCAGCACGGCCACCGCCGCGGCAGTCAGCACCGCCAGCACGGCGCCGAGGGTGACGGCGACGCCGGTGGCGATCACGCCGAGCAGCCAGGTGAATGGCCGCAGCAGGCGCGGACCGCCGGCAGCGCCGAGGCGGTAATGGACGAAGCGGTCCCTGGTGCCGGTCATGTCAGCTGCCTCGAAGGAGCGGCGTGCGCCGTGACGTCAATGTCGGACTCCGGACCAACGCGGTCAATGCGTCGGACGTTCACAGCCCGGTGTGCAGTGCGGCGGCTCACCGCAGCGGCTGGTCGGCCAGCACGACCCCGCCCTGGGACCGCAGCTGCTCGGCCCGGGCCCGGGCCAGCAGGGCCTGGGCTTCCGGATCGTTCATCACGGTCCCGACCGTGGCCAGCGCCCGGGCGCCCTCGGCCGACACCCCGAAGGCGGCGGACAGGGCCTCGAACGGCGACTTCTCGGCCGGGTAGCGGATCAGTCGCACCGACGCGGACTCCTCGATCTCGGCCAGGGCGCGGGCCCGGGCGATGGCCTCGTGCAAGCCGCCCAGCTCGTCGACCAGACCCAGCTCGCGGGCCTGGGCCCCGGTCCAGACGCGACCGCGGGCGATCTCGCGCACCCGCGCTTCCGGCAGGTTGCGGCCCGTGGCCACCCGGCTGATGAACTGGTCGTAGGTGCGGTCGATCGAGCTGGCGAAGGCCGTGCGGTCCGCGCCGTCGAAACGGGTCACCGGCGAGAAGGCGTCGGCGTACTCGCCGCCCACAGACAGGGCCCGGATGTCGACGCCGAACCGGCCGAGCGCCTCGCTCAGGACGAACTTGCCGCCGAACACCCCGATGGAGCCGGTCAGGGTCGAGGGCTGGGCGACGATGGCCGAGGCCTCGGAGCTGATCCAGTAGCCGCCCGAGGCGGCGTAGGCGCCCATGGAGATGACCACCGGCTTGCCCGCGGCCTTGGCCGCGCGGATGGCGGCCAGGATCTGCTCCGACGCATCCGGCGACCCGCCCGGCGAGGAGACGCGCACGACGATGGCCTTCACCGCCCGGTTCTCGATGGCGTCGTAGATCGCCTTGGCCGTGTCGTCCGAATAGATCGTCGAGCCGCCGCCGAAGCTGCCGCCGCTGTCGCGGCCGGTGACGATGGCCCCCTCGGCCTGCACGATGGCGATGGCATCAGCGCCCGAGCCGGTCTGCAGCCCGTGGCTCGACACATAGTCGCGCAGGGGCACCAGCTTGGCCCCATTGCCGGCGCGGCGCAGGATTTCGGTCTGGGCCTCCTCGACGTGGCCGACCCTGTCGATCAGCTTCAGGGCGGCGGCGCGATCGGCCGGATAGGGCCCGCCCTCGATCAGGTCGCGCATGGCGGCCGGGGTCATGCGACGGTCCGCGGCGGCCGCGGTGAGCGCCTGGTCGTACAGCGACCGCATCCAGGCCAGCATGGCCTCGCGGTGCGCCGGGGTGAAATCGCTCTCGGTGTAGACGTTGACCGCGTTCTTGTACTCGTAGCGCTGCTCGAAGTCGGCAGTCACGCCGTAGCGGCGGAAGGCGTCGCCGAGGAAGATCTCCTCGGCCGAGAAGCCGGTGGCCTGGAAGCTGGAGGTCTCCTGCATCCACAGCTCGGAGGCGGAGGCGCCGACCATGTAGCTGGACAGCACCGCTCCGACCGGCAGGAAGCCCTGGCTGTGGGCGATGACCGGCTTGCCGGCGGCGCGGAAGCGGCGGATGGCCTGACGCACCTCGTCGGCGGCGGCCGGGGTCATGCCCATCTCCGGCAGGCGGATCAGCACCGCCTTGACGTTACGGTCCTCCTCGGCGCGGTCGAGGGCGTCGACGACCTCGAGCACCGACAGCTGGGCCCCGCCGAAGCTGGCGAAGGGGTTGGTCGGCGGCTGGTCGGTCAGGCCCTCGCGCAGGTCCAGCTCAAGCACCGTGCCCGGGGCCGTGGTCGGGGCCGAGGAGCCTGCCGCGGCCAGCCCGATCAGGGCCACCGGCACCAGGATCACGAACAGGACCAGCCCGGCGAAGACGCCCGCGAGCGTGAGGAAGAACTGCTTCATGACCGAAATGCCGCCTTGTGCCGCTGGTCCGCTGCACGGACCTTGCCAAAACCATAGACATCGACCCCCTTAAATCAAATGAAGGCCGTGTAACGCGACCTCCGGCCGCGTCCCTGCTGCAACGCAGCACGAACGATTGATGGCCGGGGCCGAAATCCCTATATGCGCGGCATCGCGGGGCCCCGCCCCGCTCCAGTTCCGGAGACCGCCCATGCTGGTCACCCTGATGAAGTCCAAGCTGCACCGCGCCGTGGTGACCCAGGCGGACCTCGACTACGAGGGCTCGATCGCCATCGACCGCGACCTGCTGGACGCCGCCGACATCCTGCCGCACGAGCAGGTCGATGTGCTCAACATCACGACCGGCGCCCGCTTCACCACCTACGCCATCGAGGCCCCGCGCGGCTCGCGCGTGATCGGCGTCAACGGCGCCGCCGCCCGCCTCGTGCAGAAGAACGACCGCGTCATCATCGTCACCTACGGCCAGCTGCCGCAGGAAGAGGCCCGCAACTACAACCCGACCGTCGTCCTCCTCGACGACCGCAACGAGATCAAGCGCGCGGCGTAAGCCCTCTCCCTTCCCTTCAGGGGGAGGGTGGCCGAGGCCGAAGGCCGAAGCCGGGTGGGGGTGGCGCGGCTGACCGGGCGCCCCCGCCAACGAACGCAGCCAAGCCATACAGGACGCAACGGCTTCACGGTCGCCGCGCCTCTCTCCCTTCCCCCTCAAGGGGGGAAGGGCCGGGGATGGGGGTGTGTGCGCCGCGATCGACCGAGGAGGCCCCCGAGGCGGTCCCGCCTCCTGCGCGTTTCTACACAACCCCGTGCCTTCACCCCCACCCAAACCCTCCCCCCTCGAGGGGGAGGGCTTTGGTCCCGCACGCCGTGACCTCGCTGTGGCCGCTGGGATCCCTTGCCCGGCGCGGCGCTCTCCCCCCCTTCATGGGGGAGGAGAGAAACGCCCTCACCGCTCCAGATCGTAGACCCCGGTGATGTCCACCCGGACGGTCAGCTCGCCGCCCGACACGGGGGTCGAGGCGTCCATGCCTTCCGCCACAGCCGACATGCGGAACATCGGCATCGGCGGCTGGGGCGCATAGCCGCCGCCCTCGCTCAGGCTGCGGATCCCGCCCAGTCGGACACCCAGCGCCTCGGCGTAGAGCGCGGCCTTCGCCTGCAGCGCCCGCACCGCCAGACGGCGCGCCTGGTCCTCGGCCGCCGACGGATCCTGCAGGCCGAAGCTGACGCCGTCGATCTGGTTGACCCCGGCGGCGACCACGGCGTCCGCCACCTGGCCGGTGCGCTCGAGGTCGCGCACGATCACCGTCACCCGGTTCGACGCCTGGTAGCCGCGCAGACGCGGGGCCTCGTTCTGCACATAGTCGTACTGGGCCGACAGGTTCAGCCCGGCGGTCTGGATGTCGCGCTCGGCGATGCCGGCGCGGCGCAGGGCGGCGCTGACCTCGGTCATGCGCCGGGCGTTCAGCTGCATGGCCTCGGCGGCGCTGGCTGCCTCGGTCACCACGCCGAAGGTCAGGGTGGCCATGTCCGGGACCAGCTTGACCTCGCCGGTCGCCGACAGGTTCAGCGACGGCGAGGGCTGCATCATGTGCGCGGGCTGGACCTGGGCCACGGCCGGGGCGGCGGCGACAGTGGCGAGCAGGGCGGCGCCGAGGGCGGCGGCGACAACGGAACGGGACATGCGGGCGTCTCCTGAAGGCGGGAACCGGCGATCGCGCCGGTCGACAGCCGGACACTGGCTCCGGCCGGCTGAATGAACGCAAGCCCCCCGTCGGCAGGTTCCGTTCATCTGCATGACATCCGGATCACCCACGCCGCTTTTCCACCGCGCGCGACCCTGCTAGGCCAGCCGTCCGCCTGCGCGCGGGCCCGTAGCTCAATGGTTAGAGCCGACCGCTCATAACGGTCTGGTTGCAGGTTCGAGTCCTGCCGGGCCTACGCCGCGCGCTGATTACGGTCACTCGGGGCGGATTCGGATCGGGGCCCGCACCCTTGCGCCGGCGATGGGCGCCCCATCGCGCACCTGCGGTTCGAACCGGAACAGCGCACAGGCCTCGAGCGCAAGCTGCGCCACCGCCTCGCCGCCGCCGTCCTGGCTGACAATCCGGCAGTCGCGCGATGTTCCATCGGCCTCGACGGTCGTTTCGACAACAACTTCATAGGTCGGGCCGGCTGCGGACGCGCAGCCGACGGCCAGGAGAGCCGCCCAAGGCAGGACCAGACATTTCATGCCTCCAGCCTACCCCAAGGGGTCGGCCCGATCGATCAACTACGCCGCCGCCTCGCCCCGCTTCACCGCGCCGTACCAGGCCCACAGCAGGTGGGCGGCGACGCCGCGGTGGGGGCGCCAGGCCTCGGCGCGGACATAGGCGGCCTTCTCGGTCGGCCGCACCTCCAGCCGGTCCAGCCAGCCCATGGCCGCCTGAAGGGCCACGTCGCCGCCGGGGAACACGTCCGTGCGCCCCTCGCAGAACATCAGATAGGTCTCGGCGGTCCAGCGGCCGACGCCCTTGATGGCGGTCAGGGCCTGCACCGCCGCGTCGTCGTCCAGATGCGCCAGGGCGTTGAGGTCGATGCGCCCCTCGACCTGGGCCAGGGCGATCTCGCGGCCGTAGCGCGCCTTCTGCCCCGACAGGCCGAAGGTCCTGAGGGTCTCCGCGTCATGGGCCAGCAGCCGCTCCGGCGTCACCTCCCCCAGCCCCGCCCCGACCCGGCGCCAGATCGAGGCCGCCGCCGCCACCGACACCTGCTGCTCGACGATCATGCGAAACAGCCCCTCGAAGCCTCCCGGCCGCAGCCGCCACTCGAACGGCGGCAGGGCCGCGTGGGCCCGCGCCAGCGCCGGATCGGCGGCGGCCAGCGCCTCGCGGGCGGCGGAGAGGGCGGCGGGGGTGGGGGCGGCGGGCATGACGCGGACTATGCCCGGCCCCATCCGCAAGGGAAGAGCGGCGGGAGGCGGGCGTCCGGAAAGCGCGCATCTCTCCCTTCCCCCTCGATGGGGGAAGGGTCGGGGATGGGGGTGGGAGCGCGGGCTGGGCCGGAAGGGTGCGGGAGGCGGGGAGCGCCGCTCGCGCTCTCCCTGCTCCCGTGGCGGGCCCAGCCCCACCCAACCCTCCCCCATCGAGGGGGAGGGCTTTCGAGCTTCAGGCTCGCGGGCGAAGCCCGCCCCGCGCAGCGCCGCGACCTCGCTGTGTCCTCTGTGCCTTCGCTGTGCCCGCTGTGATCCCTTGAATCCTATCCGCTACACTCCCCCCATGTTCGTCACCCGCTTCGCGCCGTCGCCGACCGGCGGCCTGCACAAGGGCCACGCCTTCTCGGCCATGCTGGCGCATGATGCGGCGCGGGCGGCGGGCGGTCGCTTCCTGCTGCGCATCGAGGACACCGACTTCACCCGCTGCCGCCCGGAGTTCGAGGCGGCCATCCTCGAGGATCTGACCTGGCTGGGCCTGAGCTGGGACGGGCCGGTGCGGCGGCAGTCGGAGCACCGCCCGGACTATGACGCGGCGCTGGACCGCCTGCGCGAGATGGGCGTCCTCTACCGCTGCTTCCGCACCCGCAAGGAGCTGATGGCCCTGGCCGGGGTGGCGCCCCAGGCCGGCGACCCGCACGACGCCGCGGCCTTCGCCGGCGGCCCGCTCGATCCGGCCGGGGAGGCGGCGCGGCTGGCCGCGGGCCAGCCCTTCGCCTGGCGCCTGTCGCTGTCGGCCGCCGCCGCCCGCCTCGGCGGCTTCGCGCATCTGGACTGGATCGAGGAGGGCGAAGACGCCGGCCGCCACATCGCCCGGCCGCAGGCGCTGGGCGACATGGTGCTGGGGCGCAAGGACATCGGCGCCGGCTATGTCATCGCCTCGGTGGTGGACGACGCGGCCCAGGGCGTCAGCCACATCATCCGCGGCGTCGATCTGGTCGAGACCACCTCGGCGCAGCGGGTGCTGCAGGCGCTGCTGGACCTGCCCACCCCGGTCTACCGCCACCACCGCCTGCTGCTGGCCCCGGACGGCAAGCGGCTGTCCAAGCGCGACAGGGCCGAGACCCTCGCCGCCCTGCGCGACCGCGGCGCCACCCCCGCCGACCTGCGGCAGGAGCTGTTCGGCTGAGCCCTAGCGCTTGCCCTTCGGCGCGCCGGTGCGGACGCGGCCGGAGCGCGAGACCTGGCGGGCCCCGCCGCGGGCGCGCTTGCCCAGCACCGCCGAGGTCCCGGCCTTCTTGGAGGCGCTGGCCTTGAGCCCGGCCAGCGGCTTGACCCGCACCTTGGGGGCCGGCTTCGGCTTCGCCGCCGCCTCGGCTTTCGCCTGCAGCGCCTTGCCGGGCAGGCCCGGGGCCTTCTCTTCCTTCGGCGCCTTGACCTTCTTCGCTGTCGGATAGACCGGCCGCGCCGCGCGGGCGCGCACCAGCCCGGCCTTCTCGCCGCCCTCGGCATAGGGGTTGGCCCCCGCCTTGACGGTCAGGCGGATCGGCGTGCCCCACAGGTCGAAGCTCTCGCGGATGCCGTTGACCAGATAGCGCTTGTAGTGGTCCGGCATGGCCGCGGCGCGGCTGGCGAACATGACGAAGGTCGGCGGCCGGGCCTTGGTCTGGGCCACATACTTGGGCTTGACCCGCCTGCCGTCGACGGCAGGCGGCGGGTGCCGCTGCACCGCCATGGCCAGCCAGTCGTTGAGGTCGCGCGTCTTGACCTTGGCCGACCAGGTATCGTGCGCCTGGATCACCGCCGGCATCAGCCGCTCGACGCCGCGGCCGGAGAAGGCCGACAGGGCCACGAAGGGCGCGCCCTTCAGTTGCGGCAGGGTGCGCTCGGCCTCGGCCTTGAGCGCGGTCAGCCGCGCCTGCGGCTCGTCCTCGAGGTCCCATTTGGCGATGGCATAGACCAGCGCCCGGCCCTCGCGCTCGACCAGATCGGCCAGCTGCAGGTCCTGGGTGTCGAAGGCGTTGTCCCGGTCCATCACCAGGATCACGACCTCGGCGAAGGTGATGGCGCGCAGGGTGTCGGCGACCGACAGCTTCTCCAGCTTCTCCTGCACCCGCGCCTTGCGCCGCAGCCCGGCGGTGTCGACCAGGCGGATGGCCCGGCCCTCCCAGGTCCAGTCGACCGAGATGGAGTCGCGGGTGATGCCGGCCTCGGGCCCGGTCAGCAGCCGGTCCTCGCCCAGCAGGCGGTTGATCAGGGTCGACTTGCCGGCGTTGGGGCGGCCGATCACGGCGATGCGGATCGGCTTGTCCGCCTCCTCGGCGGCCTCGGCCTCCATGTCGCCGATGGCGGCGACGACGGCGGCGTAGAGGTCGGCCATGCCCTCGCCGTGCTCGGCCGAGATGGCCACCGGCTCGCCAAAACCCAAACTGTGGGCCTCGCCCACGCCGCCGCCGGACTCGCGGCTCTCGGACTTGTTGGCCAGCAGCACCACCGGCGTCTCGATCTTGCGCAGCCGGTCAGCGAAGATCCGGTCCAGCGGCGTGACCCCCTCGCGGGCGTCGACCATGAACAGGATCAGGTCGGCGTCGTCGATGGCCGCCTCGGTCTGGGCGCGCATGCGCGCCTCGAGGCTCTCGTCGGTGACGTCCTCGTAGCCGGCGGTGTCGATCAGGGTCAGGGCCAGATCGCCGAGCTGCCCCTCGGCGTAGCGCCGGTCGCGCGTCACCCCCGGGCGGTCGTCGACCAGCGCCAGCCGCTTGCCGACCAGCCGGTTGAACAGGGTCGACTTGCCCACATTGGGGCGACCGACGATGGCGACCTTGACGGCCATGTCAGTCCACCCCGGGCGTCAGCTGATGGCCACCAGCTGACCCGCGTCGGTGACGACGTAGAGACGGCCGTTGTAGGCGATGGGAGAAGCATAGACCGGCGCGCCAATGCGCAGCGCCGCCGTCTCGGCCCCGGTCTTGGGGTCGAGGGCGACCAGATCGCCGAACGAATTGGCCAGAACCAGACGGTTGGACGCCAGGATCGGGCCGGTCCACTGCGGCCGCACGGTGCGGTCGCCGAAGCCGAGGAAGCCGCCCTGCTGGCGGGTCCGGCCCTCGTTGAGGTCGCGGGTCCAGTAGACCTGACCCGACTCGCGGTTGACCACGGTCAGTTCGCCGGACTTGGACACGACATAGACCACGTCGCCGACCGGCAGCGGGGCGTTGACCCCGGCGATCGGCAGCTCCCAGCGGCGCGTGCCGCTGCGCTGGTCCATGGCGGCGATGACGCCCGAGTGGCTGACGGCGAAGACCGTGCCGCGGCTGATCACCGGACGGCCGGCGATGTCGCGGATCTCCGACAGGGCGCTCGTGCGGCTGGTGCGCGACAGCACCTCGGACCACACCGGCTGGCCATTGTTGGCGCGCAGGGCCACAACCTCGCCCGAGGCGAACGGCGCGATCACCGTATCGGCCAGCACCGCCGGGCTCGAGGCCCGCATGATGCGCGCCGGCTCGGGGATGCCGCGATAGGTCCAGACCTGCTGCCCGCTCTGGGCGTCGAAGGCGTAGAGCAGGTTGTCGATGTCGACGACAAAGACCCGGCCGCCGGCCACGGTCGGAGCGCCATGCACCGGCACGTCGACCCGGGTCTGCCAGACCTGGGCGCCGGTGGCGGCGTCCAGCGCCGTGACCACCCGGTGGCCCGAGGCCACGAACACGCGGCCGCCGCTGACCGCCACGCCGCCGCCGAAGCCGCCGTCCTCACGGCCTTCCGGTCGGATGTCGGTGCGCCAGACGGTGCGGCCGGTCTCGTCGGTGGCGCGCACGGTGCGGTCGGCGTCGAGGGTGTAGATGCGGCCGCCGTCAGCGACCGGCGGGGCCATCAGCTGGCGCGGCCGGGACGAGCCGGCGCCGATGTCGGCGCGCCAGGCGATGGTGAACTCCGGCGCCGCGATGACGTGTTCGACGTTGTTCTCGGCGTTGCGGCCCGGCTGGCTCCAGCTGGTCGCGGCCACCGGCCCGGGCAGGAAGAAGTCGCGGCCGGCCAGCGCCGCCGACGGGGCCAGCTGCTGCTCGAACTCCAGCACGGAAACGCGCTGGCCTTCCGAAGCGGTGGCCGTCGGGCCGTCGTCGCCGCCAAGACCGAACGGCAGGGCGCGCCGCACCGTGCCGCAGGCCGCGAGGCTCAGGGCCACGCCGCACACCAGGGCGATCTTGAGGGCGCGGTCGGCCGTCAGGGAACGGGACATCGTCATGCGATCGGCTCTCGTTGGGTCACGCGACGGAATCACCCGGCAGGCGCCGGGGCGGGAACGGGGGCGTCCGCGGCGGCAGGCGCCGGGGCGGCGGGGCTCGGCGCCGCAGACGCGGCCGCGACGATCGCCGGAATGGCCGAGGCCGTGCCCGAATCGATCGCCTGGATGGCGGCCTGGGCGCGCTGACGCACGCTGTCGGGGACGTCCTGACCGAGCGACAGCAGCACGAAGGTCTCGCGCGCCGCCGGCAGCTGGTTGTGCTGCACCCGGGCCAGGGCCAGCGCCTCGCGGGCATAGGCGACGTAGGGACGGCCATCCTCGGCCAGCGGCTCCAGCCGCTCGGTCAGATCCTCGAGCGGCGCCGTGTCGAGCACCAGATAGGCGGCCTTCAGGGCGGCCATGTCGCGCAGGATCGGATCGCCGGAAGCCCTGGCGGCGTCATCGAGCAGGGCCACCGCGTCCTCGACGCGGTTCGACTGCAGGGCGATGCCGGCGCGCTGGTTCAGCGCCAGGGCGCGATAGGCCCCGCCGCGGTCGGCGGCGGCGTTGAAGGCGCTCTCGGCCGCAGCGAGGTCGCCCTGCTGCAGGGCCTGGACGCCGCGATCATAGTCCACCGAGGCCGCTTCGGCCTGGCGGGTGCGCCAGCTGTCCCAGCCCCAGTAGCCGAGGGCGGCGATCAGGCAGACCAGCAGCACTGCGCCGATCACCGGGCCCCAGCGCCGCGCCAGCCGTTGCCAGCGTTCGGAGCGCAGCTCCTCCTCGACCTCTTCGAAGACGTCAGTCACGGATGTCGTCGCCCCAGATACGCAGTCAGCCTGAAAGTCGCGCGACCCTAGTGGCTCGCCCGCCGCCCCGCAACGCGTGCGTTGCGGTCTTCCGCTCGATCAGGCGGTGTTCTTCGAGAAGTAGGTCTCGACTTCGGCAGGAAAACGGCGGGCGCGCACGTCGGCGGCATAGGCCGCGACGGCCCGGTCGATGTCGGCGCGCTGGGTCCCGTAGCGGCGCACGAACTTCGGCGTCCAGTCGAACAGGCCCAGCATGTCGGGGGTGACGAGGATCTGGCCGTCGCAGGCGGCGGAGGCGCCGATGCCGACGGTCGGGGCGTCGATCGCCTCGGTGATCTCGCGCGCCAGCCCCTCGGCGACGCCCTCGACCACCACGGCGAAGGCCCCGGCGTCGGCGGTGGCCTCGGCCTCGGCCAGCACCCGCAGCCGCTCGGCGTCCGTGCGTCCCTTGGCCTTGAAGGCGCCGTCGGTCAGCACCGCCTGGGGCCGCAGGCCGACGTGGCCCATCACCGGAATGCCGCGCTGAACCAGATAGGCGATGGTCTCCGGCACGGTCGGGCCGCTTTCCAGCTTCACCGCCTGGGCGCCGGTCTCCTTCATCACCCGGGCGCAGTTCTCGTAGGCGATTTCGCGACCGCCCTCGTAGGAGCCGAACGGCATGTCGACGACCACCATGGCCCGGCGGGCGCCGCGCATCACCGCCTGGCCGTGCAGGATCATCATCTCCAGGGTGACGCCGACGGTGTTGGGCAGGCCGTGCACCACCATGCCGACGCTGTCGCCGACCAGCAGCAGGTCGCAGTGGGCGTCCAGCACCTCGGCGGTCGGCGCGTCATAGGCCGTCAGGCAGACGATCGCCTCGCCCTGGCCGCGGCTCGACTTGCGGGCGCGGATGTCCGGCGCGGCGAGTCGGCGGACGGTTTCCTGCTTCTGGCTGGACATGGGCGACACTCCTTGAGCCCCAGCATAGGCGCTCGGGCCGGGGCCCGTCACCCCGGCCTTTGGGTTCGCCCCCCGGAGTCAGGCCTCCTGGAGCAGCCGCATCGCCGCCACCGCCAGCAGGGAAATGGCCAGGCCGGCGACGATGAAGACCGACGCCCCGCCGAGGCCGCCGGCCGCGGCGTCGCCCAGAAAGCCCCCGAGACCCGCCTGATCCAGCGCCCGCGCCGTCTCCACTCCGGCCCGGCCGGCCAGGGCCGTCAGCCCGCCCTCCGACGCGGCCCCGGCCTGCAGGCTGGCGCTGCCGGCGTTGAAGCGCAGGTTGATCCCGGCCAGCTCGCGCACGGCGACAAGCCCGCCCAGCGCCCCGGCGACCGTCAGAACCCCGGCGCGGACCCGGCCGCCGCGCGCCAGCCGCGCCTGCATCTCTGCATGAAACAGCTCGGCGTCGGGCAGACGCGGGGTCTCGGCGAACAGCCGCTCGATGCGGGGGTCGAACTCGTCAGCGGACATGACGTGCTCCTTCCGGGTGCGGCTCCAGCCGGGCGCGAAGTCGATCCAGACCACGTTTGACATGAGATTTCACCGTGCCCAATGGAAGCCCCAGGGTGGTGGCGATCTCGGCGTGCGTCAGGCCCGCGCCGTGGCACAGGGACACGCACAGCCGCTCCGCCTCCGGCAGAGCCTTCAACGCCTCGTCCAGGTCCATGCGGCCGCCGGCGTCGACGCCCCCCGTTTCCGGTTCGGGCTCGCCCTCCAGCTCGGCCACATAGCGGGCGTTGTAGCGGAGGCGCTTGAGGTAGAGCCGCGCCGCGATGCGCTTGACCCAGCCGACGAAGGCGCCTTCGCCGCGGAACTCGGCGCAGCGCTCGAACGCCTGCAGGAAGGCGTCTTGCGCCACGTCGTCGGCGAGCGCCGGCTGGGCCCCCATGCGGCGCAGGGTGATCCGCACCGCCGAGGCGTGACGGCGCACCAGCTCGCCGAAGGCGGCGCGGTCGCCGCCGGCCGCCAGGGCGACCAGCTCGACATCATGCAGGGGCGTCAGGGCCCGGGCCATGGCGATCGTCCTCCCCCCGAAACCGGGCTTAGTCGCGGTTCGGGTTGAAGAAGCTCAGGACGATGAAGGCCAGGCCGATCATGGCCGGCACCGCGGCGAGCCCCAGCATCGGATAGACGGCCTCGCCGGCCTCCATGCCGATGGCGTAGCCGAGCAGCGCGATCCCCGCCGCCGCCGCCAGGGTCAGCACCCCGCGGCGCAGGTCCTTCGTCCGCGACGACAGGTTCTGGGCGATGTCGCGGGTCAGGGTCTCGATCACTTCCGGCGGCAGCGGCTGGCCCTTGTCCAGCGCGGCCCGTACCGTGACCTGCACCTCGCGCCGCTCGCGCGCCTTGATCAGCCCCGGGCCGATGACAATCGCCACCAGCGATCCGAACACGGCGAACATTCCAAAGATCGGAACAAGCTCATCCATGGCCCCGACTCCCTTTCTCGTGGGTCTCACGTGGGGCCCAGCCTCGCGCCGGGCCCCTTCGACGACAAGAGGCCGTGAGCCGGGCTTGCGGATGCAGGCCGCTGCATGAAACCTTGGTAATGCGACGGACCGGCCGTCGCACCAGTTCCGTGTATCGAGGTGCGCCCATGATAGACCGCCGCAGCCTGCTCTCGGCGTTCGCCGCCGCCGCCGCCGTTCCCGGCCTCGTCCGGGCGCAGACCGGCCCCGAGCTGACGGTGGCCACCTTCAACATCTGGCACGACCGCGGCGACTGGGCCCTGCGCGGACCCATGGTGGCCGAGACCCTGTCCCGCCTCGACGCCGATGTCATCGGCCTGCAGGAGGTGCTTCAGGACGCCGCCACCGGTCTGGTCAACCAGGCCGAGTCCCTCGCCGAGGCGCTCGGCGGCTACCAGGTGCTGTTCAGCTCCACCGACGCGGCCGGGGCCCCGCGCCGCTACGGCAACGCCATCCTCAGCCGGCGGCCGATCCTGTCCTCGGACCAGATCCTGCTGGACCCGCGCGACGACTTCCGCACCGCCCTGCGGGCGATGATCGACGTCGACGGCCGGCCGGTCGAGGTGGTCAACACCCACCTGCACCACACGCGCGAGGGCGCGGCCATCCGCGCGCGGCAGACGGAGCACCTGCTGGAATGGCTGGGGCCGCCCGCCGGACCGCGGCTGATCATGGGCGACTTCAACGCCGAGCTCGACGATCCGGGCCTCGCCCCCCTGACCTCGCGCTTCGCCAGCGCCCTGCCCCGCGGGGCGGCGGCCACCACCCTGAATCCGGCCGACGGTCATGAGTCGCGGGTCATCGACCACATCTTCGTCGGCGAGGGTTTCCGTGTGGAGACCGCCGCCGTGACCGGCGACACCGGCTTTACCCCGCGCCTGCCGTCGGATCACTTCGCCGTCGTCGCCCGACTTTCGCTCACATCCTAACCCTCGGGTAATGAAGGGAATTTAACCGGGCGCCGCGCATCTGCCGGGCGCCCGCCGCGGCTCCTGTCTTCGTCAACGGGTTCACCCCGAGCAACGGAGACCGACCATGATGATCGCCGCCCTGGCCGTTCTGGCCACCCTGTCCGCCGCCCCCGTCGCCCCGCCTGCCGAGGCGCCACGCGACGCCATCCGCATCTCCACCGCCGACCTGCCGGCCGGAGCTGCGCGGGGTGAGGAACTCGCCCGCCGCATCGACGCCGCCGTCTCGGACTACTGCCGCGCCTCGTCGCGCGTCGGGCCGGGCCTGGGCCAGCAGGCCTTCTGCCGCGACGCCGTGCGCCGCTTCGTCGAGGCGCATCTGCCGGAGCCGGTCCGCGCCGACGTCCGGACCGCCCGCCGCTGACCCCGGCTAGCGCCCCAGGGCGGCCGCCCAGGCCTCGGGCCTGAACCCGATCAGCCGGCGGTCGCCCAGGTCGAGGATCGGCCGCTTGATCATGCCCGGCTGGGCCAGCATCAGCGCCACGGCCCGGTCGGCGTCCAGCCCGGTCCGGTCCGCCTCGGGCAGCTTGCGGAAGGTGGTCCCGGCCCGGTTCAGCACCGTCTCCCAGCCCAGCTCCTCGACCCATGCGCGCAGCTGGACCGGGTCCAGCCCGTCGGCCCGGTGATCATGAAACCGATGTGCCACGCCCTCCGCCGTCAGCCAGGCGCGCGCCTTCTTCACCGTGTCGCAGTTGGGGATGCCGTAGAGGGTGATCATGGGAGGGCTCCGTCGCAGGCGGCCGCAATGACCGTCCGCGCCGCGTCAGGCAAGCCCCCCGGCTCAGTCGCGCGGGGGCGGATCGTCGGCGTCCGGCGCTCCGGCGGCGGCGTCCCACCGTCCGGCGCCCCACAGGAAGCCGGCGTAGACGCCCAGGCCCACCATCGCCATCAGCCCCAGCAGCCCCGGGATGACCGCCTCCGGCACATTGGCCCCGTCCGGGCGGACGACCAGCATCGCCGCGCTGACGAACAGGCCGGCCCCGGACAGGACGGGCACAATCACCAGCGCCAGCCGCCGCGGCGCAGTCCACGTCGGTCGCCCGTCGAGGCCCCACTGCATGGGCAAGCGCGGCCGATGCGCCAGCCGCCGCTCCGCCCGCACGCCCATGATGGCCGCGGCGACCAGATAGGCGCCGCACAGGATCCAGCCCAGCCAGGCCATGCCCGGTCCTCCTTCAATCCGCGGGGCCCCACCCCTCGACCACCGCCCTCAGCGGCCCCGGCAGGGGCGTCGGCCGCCGCGTCGCGCGGTCGACATAGACGTGGACGAACAGGCCCTCGGCCGCCGCCTCGTCCTCGTCCTCGCGGAACAGGCCGATCTCGTAGCGCACGCTGCTGTTGCCGACCCGGGCGACCCGCACCCCGGCCGTGACCCGGTCGGGGAAGGCCAGCGAGGCGTGGAAGCGGCAGCCGGTCTCGACCACCAGCCCGATCACCGGCCCGGCGGCGATGTCCAGCACCCCGGCCGCGATCAGCAGGCGGTTCACCGCCGTGTCGAACAGGGCGTAGTAGACCACATTGTTGACGTGGCCGTAGACGTCGTTGTCGCCCCAGCGGGTGTCCAGCGGCGTGAACACCCGATAGTCCGCCCGCCGGGCCCGCGCCGGTCTCGCCCCAATCGTGGCGCCTGTCGTCTCGCTCATCCACGCCTCCGCTGCGCCGCATCTTGGCCGACGTCGCGTCAGCAGCCTAGGGTGGGCGCATGAAGACCCGCGCCGCCGTCCTGACCGCCATGGGGGCGGCCCGCCCCTACGCCGACAGCCGCCCGCTGACCCTCGCCGAGGTCGAGCTCGACCCGCCGGGCCGGGACGAGGTGCGCATCGCCGTGCGCGCCGCGGGGCTGTGCCATTCCGACCTGTCGGTCATCAACGGCGACCGGCCGCGACCGGTCCCCATGGCGCTGGGCCATGAGGCCGCCGGCGTAGTCGAGGCGCTGGGGCCCGGCGTCGAGGACCTCGCTGTCGGCGACCATGTGGTCACCGTCTTCATGCCCTCGTGCGGGACCTGTTCGCCCTGCGCCGAGGGTCGGCCGGCGTTGTGCGAGCCCGGAGCGAAGGCCAATGGCGCCGGCGAGCTGCTGGCCGGCGGCCGGCGGCTGAGCCGCGGCGGCGCCCCGGTGCACCACCACCTCGGCTGCTCGGTCTTCGCCGAGCACGCCGTGGTGTCCCGCCGCTCGCTGGTGCGGGTCGAGCCGGACCTGCCGTTCGAACACGCCGCCCTGTTCGGCTGCGCCGTGCTCACCGGCGTGGGCGCCGTGGTCAACACCGCCGCGGCGCGGCCGGGCCAGAGCGTGGTGGTGGTCGGTCTCGGCGGGGTCGGCCTCGCCTCGGTGCTGGGCGCGTTGGCCGCCGGGGCCAGCCCGGTGGTCGCCGTCGACCTGTCCCCCGAGAAGCTGGCGCTGGCCCGCACCCTCGGTCCGGTGCAGACCGTGGACGCGGCCGCCCCGGACGCGGTCGAGCAGGTCCGCGCCCTGACCGGCGGCGGGGCCGAGGTCGCGATCGAGATGGCCGGCTCGGCCCGGGCGCTGGAGGCGGCCTGGCGCATGACCCGGCGCGGCGGCCTGACCGTCACCGCCGGCCTGCCGCCGCCCGACGCGGCCCTGCCGGTCAACATCGTCTCGCTGGTGGCCGAGGAGCGCACCCTCAAGGGCAGCTACATCGGGACCTGCGTCCCCTCCCGCGACATCCCCCGCTACATCCGCCTGTTCCGCGAGGGTCGGCTGCCGGTCGACCGACTGGTGTCCGGCGTGATCGGACTGGAGGACCTCAACGCCGCCTTCGACACGCTGGCGGAGGGCCGCGCCGTCCGCCAGGTGGTGCGGATCGGGGCCGACGGCTAGGACCCCCGAATGCTCTCCCGCCGGGCCCTCATCGCCAGTGCTGTCGCCGCCCCGGCCGCCCTCGCCGCCTGTGAGCGGCGCGCGACGCCCGTTCCGGCAGGCGGGGTGCTGGCCGCCGGCCAGCCGGCCGCCCTGCTGATCTTCGCCCTCGCCCCCGAGCGACTGATCGGCTGGCCGCGCCGGCCCGGGCCCGGGGCGCTGGCCCTGCTCTCCCCCCTCGCCGACCGGCCGGAGGTCGGGGCCCTCGCCTCCGGCGGCCGCCCGATCGACCTGGAGGCGGCGGCGGCGCTCGCGCCGGCCCTCGCCCTCGACTACGGCGATGTCGACACGGATAGCCAGGCGCTCGCCGGCCGCGCCCGCGCCGCCCTCGGCGCCCCCTACCAGCTGATCGACGGCCGGCTGACGATGATGCCGGAGGCCCTCCGCGAGGCGAGCCGCCTCCTTGGCGTCGAAGCGGTGGGCGAGGCCCGCGCCGGCGACGCCGAACGGCTGCTGGGAGCCCTGCCACGCGACGGGGGCCCGTCCTTCTACCTCGCCCGCAGCGGCGACGGGCTGGAGACCGCCTTCCCCGGCGCCCTCGCGGTCGAGGCGCTGGAAACCGCCGGCTGGACCAATGTCGCCGTCGGCGGAACGGGACTGGGCCGCGTCACGGCCGAGCAGCTCGCCGCCTGGGACCCGGAGGTGATCGTCACCCAGGACGCCGGCTTCGCCGCCGCGGCGGCCGGCCAGCCCCTCTGGCGCCAACGGCGATCAGGCGCGCCCCGCCGCATCGTCGTGCTGGCCTCGCGGCCGTTCGGCTGGATCGACCGGCCGCCCTCGGTGAACCGCCTGATCGGTCTCGCCTGGCTGGCGTCCCGCGACCCGCTCGGCCCGCCCGACCCTGCCCTGGCGGCGACCGTGGCGGGGCTGCACGAGCGCCTCTACCACCGCCGTCCGACGCCGCAGGAGATGCTCGGCCTGCTGCCCCGGGTCCTCGCGTGAGCGGCGCACTGAGGTCGGCCGCCGCTCCCATCGTCGCGCTGGTCGCCGTCGCCGGCCTGGCGCTGGGCGCCCTGACGCTCGGCCCGCTGCCCGCATCCCCGATCGCCCTGCTGGGCGCAGCGTTCGGCGGCGGCGACGCCACGGCGCAGCTGGCGCTGTCGCTGCGCCTGCCGGCGGTGCTGACCGCCCTGGTCGTCGGGGCCGGGCTGGCGCTGGCGGGGGCCACGCTGCAGGGGCTGTTCCGCAATCCGCTGGCCTCGCCGGATCTGCTCGGCGTCTCCTCCGGCGCCGCGGCCGGAGCCGCCCTCGCCCTGCTGACCGGGCTCGCCCCCTGGGCGGTGCAGGGTGCGGCCTTCCTCGGCGGGATCTCCGCCGGCGCGCTGGCGCTGGCCGTCGCCGCCGCCGTGCGCGGCGCCGACCCGCGCCTGGCCCTGATCCTGTGCGGCGTGGTGGTCGGGGCGCTGGCCGCCGCCCTGCTGGGCGTCGCCCTGATCATCGCCGATCCCTATGCCGAGCTGCCGACCCTGACCTGGTGGCTGCTCGGGGCCTTCTCGCGCGCCAGCCTCCCCGAAGCGCTCGCCGCCGGCGCCCTGACCGCCCTCGCCGGGACCGTGCTGCTCGCGCTGGGACCGCGGCTCGACGCCCTGGCCCTGGGCGAGGACCAGGCCCGGGCGCTCGGCCTGCCGGCGCGGACGCTGCGCCTCATCGCCCTGGCCGCCGCCGCCCTCGCCACCTCGGCCGTGGTGTCGATCAGCGGTCTGGTCGGCTGGATCGGCCTGCTGGCCCCCCACGCCGCCCGGCTGCTCGTGGGGGAGACCGCCGTCCGTCTGCTGCCGATGAGCGCCCTGCTCGGCGCCGCCCTCGCCCTCATCGTCGGCCAGCTGGCCCGCGCCTTCGGGCCGGCCGAGATCCCGGTCGGCCTGCTCACCGCCCTGATCGGCGCCCCGGCCTTCCTCGCCCTGTTCCTCTCCGGCGCGGGGCGGCGGCCATGAGCGGCCTGCGCGCCGAGGGTCTGATCGTCGGCCGCGGGGCGTTCCGTCTCGGCCCGCTCGATCTCGCGCTGCCGGCCGGTCAGCGGCTGGCCGTGCTCGGGCCCAACGGCGCCGGCAAGTCGACCCTGCTGCGCACCCTCGCCGGGCTGCAGCCCGCCGTCGGCGGCGCGCTCTCGGCCCCGCGCCCGGCCGCCCTGCTGCCGCCGCCGGGCGAGGTCGAGGCCGCCTTCCCGGTCCGCCACATGGTGGCGCTGGGCCGCCTCGGCCATCGCGGCGCCGCGGCCCTGTTCCAGCCGGGCTTGTCCGCCGCCGACCTCGACGCCGCCGATGCGGCGCTCGCGCGTCTGGGCGTCGCCAACCTCGCCGACCGGCCATTCGACCGGTTGTCGTCCGGCCAGCGCCAGCTCGTGCTGATCGCCCGCACGGTCGCCCAGGGCGGCGCCCTGGTGCTGGCCGACGAGCCGACCGCCACCCTCGACCCGGCCCACGCCGCTCGCGTCGCCGACGCGCTGGACGCCCTCGCCCTTGAGGGGGCCGTGGTCGTCATCGCCACCCACGACCTCGCGCTGGCGGCGCGGCAGGATCAGGCGCTGCTGCTGACGTCCTCGCCGCAGGCCGGTCCGCCGTCGCAGATTCTGATCCCGAGGGCGCTCGCCGCCCTCTACGGCGCCGCCCTCGCCCCCTGTCCGACCTGCGGTCGCCCGCACGGCTGAAACCGAAATTCATTGCGCGCCCGTGCCGCTTCGGGCCAACGTCCGGCCAACACACCCGCGTCGACCGGTCGCACCCCTCGGGGGCGACCGTAACGAGCGAACCCGCGGCCCCTCAGGACCGGCAAAGCCGGACGGCCGACGTCATCCCAGGAACCGCAGCACCGCCGGGTCGCCCGGCGCAGGACCCTTCATGACCCAAGCCACCGCCGCGCCGCCGCCCCCCGTCAAGGGCTCCGGCCTCGCCTTCGCCTATGTCACCACCCTCTTCTTCGCCTGGGGCTTCGCCACCTCGCTGATCGATCCGCTGATCGCTGCGGTGCGCAAGGTGTTCGACCTCAGCTTCGCCGAGGCCACCCTGACCGCCTCGGCCTGGTTCATCGCCTACGCCGTGGTCTCGGTGCCCGCCGCCGCCCTGCTGGGCCGGCTGGGCTACAGCCGCGCGATCATCGCCGCCCTGACGGTGATGGTGCTGGGCTGCCTGCTGGTGCCGGTGGCGACCATCGTCGACTGGTATCCCGGGGTGCTGCTGTCCCTGTTCATCATCGCCTCGGGGGTGACCCTGCTGCAGGTGGCCGCCAACCCGCTGGTGGCCGCCCTGGGCGCCCCGAAGACGGCCCACGCCCGGCTCAACTTCTCGCAGTTCTTCAACTCGCTCGGCACCACGCTGGGCCCGTGGCTGGGGTCGACCGTGCTGCTGACCGGCGGGGTATTCGCCGCCGGGGCCGTGGTCACCGCCTCGACCCGCGCCGAGTCCCTGCGCAGCATCGACCTGGCCTTCCTCGGCCTCGGCGCGGTGTTCGCCGTCGTGGCGGTGTTCATCTTCACCGCCCGCAAGAAGATCAACGCCGCCGCCGCAGCCGCCGGCGGCGACAGCGGCATGGCCTCGCCGCTCAAGGCCTTCACCTCGCCCTGGGCCCTGTTCGGGGCCCTGGCCATCTTCGTCTACGTCGGGTCGGAAGTGACCATCGGCGGCCTGCTGACCAACTTCCTCGCCAGCCCGTCCATCCTCGGCCTTGCGGAGGTCGACGCCGGGCGCATGGTCAGCCTCTACTGGGGCGGGGCCATGGTCGGCCGCTTCATCGGCGCGATCCTGATGACCCGGGTCCGCGCCGGGGTGCTGCTGACGGTCAACACCGCCATCGCCGCCGCCCTCTGCCTCGTCGTCACCCAGACCTCCGGCGAGACGGCCGCTTACGCCGCCATCGGCATCGGCTTCTTCAACTCGATCATGTTCCCGACCATCTTCACCCTGACGCTGGAGCGCTCGGGAGCCCCGGCCTCGGCCACCTCGGGCCTGCTGTGCACCGCCATCGTCGGCGGCGCCGTGCTGCCGATCCTCGGGGGCATGGTCGCCGACGCCTCGGCAACCCTGAACCCGGTCTTCTATG
Source organism: Brevundimonas sp. (assembly GCF_035998205.1). GTDB lineage: Bacteria > Pseudomonadota > Alphaproteobacteria > Caulobacterales > Caulobacteraceae > Brevundimonas. The sequence goes on along the minus strand of NZ_DASYHT010000002.1, from coordinate 58,764 downwards.
TGCCGCTGGCCGGCTACGCCGTCCTCACCCTGTTCGCCGTCGCCGCCGCCCGCAGCAAGGCGCGGCACGAGGCCGGGGCGGTCGCTGGCGGGCACTAGCTCAAATCTCCTCCCCCTCGCAGAGGGGGAGGGGGACCGTCCGGAGCCCGCAGGGCGAAGGAGGGTGGAGGGGGCGGCCGCAAGCGCGACGCCCCCGTAAACTCGCGCTCTGTCCCTCGCCCCCTCCACCACGCTGCGCGTGGTCCCCCTCCCCCGCACGCGGGGGAGGAGAGTGTGTGCCTACCGGCACCTCTCCACGCACACCCGCGCAAGAACCTCGGCGCTGTCGACCAGCGGCGCATCGAGGTCGTCGGGCGACAGCAGCAGCGGCGCCTCGGTGCAGCCGGCGATCACCGCCCCGGCCCCGGCCGCGACCAGCCGCCCGGCGAGCGCCCGCATCTCCACCCGGCGCCCGGGCCCGACGTCGCCGGCCTTCACCGCATAGATCAGCGCCATGAACCGCGCCTGGTCCGCCTCCTCCAGCAGCACCGGCGTCAGCCCGGCCGCGCTCAGGGCCGGAGCGTAAAGCGCCCGGCCGCCGCCGGTGGCCAGCACGCCGACCGACCCTGCCCCGGTCGCCTTCGCCGCCGCCGTGGTCTCGGCGATCATGTCGATGAAGGGCAGGCCGGCGGCGCGGATGCCCGCCGCCTGGGCGTGGGCGGTGTTGCACGGCATGGCCAGCACCTCGGCCCCGGCCGCCGCCAGCCGCCGCGCCATGGCCCCCAGCTCGACCTCGGCCTCCCCCGGCCGGGTGTTGCGGTCCGGCACATGCGGGTTCAGGTCCATCAGCACCCGGATATGGTCCGCATCCCCGGTCGCCGGGGTCAGGGCCTGCAGCCGCGCCAGAAAGGCCACCGTCGCCGCGGGCCCCATCCCGCCGAGCACGCCGAGGGTCTTCACGCCAGCGCGCCGGTCAGCTGTGACTGGTAGCCGGCCAGCCCCTGGGCCCCGCCGGTATGCAGGAACACGACCGTCTCGTCGGCGAAGCGGCCCTGGCCGGCGAGGGCGATCAGCCCCTTCATGGCCTTGGCCGAATAGACCGGGTCGAGCAGCAGGCCCTCGCTGCGCGCCGCCAGGGTCAGGGCCTCGATCACCTTGTCGTCGATGAAGCCGTAGCCCTCGCCGACATAGTCGCAGTCGGCGACCACCATGTCCGGCGTCACCGCGTCGGGGCGGCCCAGCAGGGCGGCGGTCTCGCGCGCCAGCTTCAGCACATTCTCCTCCTGCTTCGGCTTGGGGGCGCGCACGCCGATGCCCAGCACCGGGATGTCCGCCCCCATCACCGCCAGCCCGGCCACCAGACCGGCGTGGGTGCCGGCGCTGCCGGTGGCGGTGACGATGCGGTCGACCGGCAGGTCCAGCTCGTCGGCCTGGGTGACGATCTCGCGGGCGCAGTCGACATAGCCCAGCGCCCCGACCGGGTTCGAGCCGCCGCCGGGGATGACATAGGGCCGGCCGCCGCGCGCCCGCACCGCCTCCGCCGTGATCTCCAGCTCGGCGTTCATGTCCGAGCCGCCCGGAACCGTGCGGAGCGTCGCCCCGAACATCCGGTCCAGCAGGACGTTGCCGTTCTCCACATAGTCGGCGGAGGTAAAGCCGGTGCGATCCTCCAGGATGATCTCGCAGGCCAGGCCGTGGGCCGCGGCCGCCGCAGCCGTCTGGCGCACATGGTTCGACTGGGTCGCCCCTTGCGTCACCAGGGTGTCGGCGCGCTCGGCCAGCGCCGCGCCGAGCAGGAACTCCAGCTTGCGCGTCTTGTTGCCGCCACCGGCCAGACCGGTGCAATCGTCGCGCTTGATCCACAGGTCGACGCCCAGCACGTCCGACAGCCGCGGCGCGGGCTCCAGCGGGGTCGGCAGATGCGCCAGTCGGACGCGCGGAAAGCGGGCGAGATGCATGGGCGAGACTCCGGTTCAGGCCCAGACCCCTAGCGCGACGCGGCCGCCCGCGAAAGCCGAGGTCCGGCTGTCAGGGGAAGGCGAGGTGGACCCAGACCGGCCGGTAGGCCGGCCGCCCCTCCGCGTCGCGGGGGGTGAAGGCGTCCACCACCGGAGAGGCATGGGTCGGCGATGGCGTAGGGCCGCCCGGATCCGGATTCGGCGGCGCGCCGGTCACGAGACGTCGCGACCCGCCATAGGGCGGCGTCGCCCCGTCCACGGACGCCGTCGGTCCGAACGCCGCCATCCCCAACAGCGTCCAGTTGGTGTCGACCAGCGCCAGCGGCGTCAGGTCGTCGGCCACGTGGGTGAAGCCGTACTGCCGGCTTGCGGGGGTCAGGTTCGGCAGGCTTGGCCAGCGCGCCAGCGACGCATTGCCGGGGCCGAGATCCGAGGGACCCGAAAACATGACGATACGGTCGAGGCTCCGCATCTTGCCGAGGTAGGCGGCGTGGCCGGCGCCCTGCGAGTGCCCGGCCACCGTGATGCGGCTCCAGTTAAGCTGGCCAGCCAGCAAAAGCTGGCCCCAACCCTCGGCCGGATAGGTCTGGCTCAGATACCGGACCAGATCCTCGAGCCTGCCGACAATTGAGGCGTCGCGGTTGATCGCCACCAGCGGACTCAGGTCCTCGCCGGTCAGGATCTCGCGCCGCACCTTACCGGCGCAGTCGGGGTCGCTGCTGGTCCTGCACAGGTCTCCGACCGCGGTGTCGTTCGGATAGGTCAGACCGATGGCATGGTGCCCCTCCTCGGCCCCCGTCCGAACGATCTGGCGATAGAAGCGCGGGACCGCCCCCGTACCCGGCAGCATCACGAACAGACGGTTCACCGGGGCCCCGGTCGGGCTCGGGGCGGCGACGAAATGGGCCGACGTGTGGGTCATCACCGCAGGGTTCACGAGCGCGGGCGGGACATCCCGCTCCGTGATCGCTGAAGGGCCGGGCGTGGGCGGAGGGAGCGGAGGCGGAGGAGCGGGCGGCGGAGGCGGAGCGGAAGGCGGAGGCGGAGCGGAAGGCGGCGGCGGAGTGATCGGGGCCGCGGGATCCCCGCCCCCCCCGCCGCCGTTGGAACAGGCCGACAGGATTGGCCCCGTCGCCAGCAGAGCCCCGCAGATCGCGCGGGCCAGAAGAGGGCGGCTCACAGGATCACCTTGTCATACGCCTGCGTCGCGCGCGTCCCGCCCCCGGCCAGCCAGGTCACGCCGAAGGCCAGCAGCCAGACCAGCCAGGCGGTGAAAACCCACTGGGTGATCTGCAACTCTGGGAAATCTGCGTGGACTGTGGCCAGCAGCTCGCTCTGGCCGACGATCCATAACGGCGTCAGGACGATCGCCGTCACGCCGAGTCCCCGTGTCCACAGGCCCCGGGCGAGAGGCCCGCGCACGAGGGCGAGGCCCAGCGCCAGGGTCCAGGCGGCGAGCAGCGTCTGGCCCAGCCATTCCCCGATGGCGACGCCTGCGAACTGGTGCAGCGCCTCGTAGGCGCCGATCGCTGCGGCGCTCTCCATCGGCCCGCCGTCGAGGGCGCGCTCGGCCAGTCCGGGCACGACAAAGGACCAGCGCGACAGGCCGATCGCCTGGGCGATGGCCGAGCCGGCCCCGGCCGCCGCCGCCCATGCGGGCCAGCGCCCGCCGCCGGCACGGATCGCCTCGCCGGTCCAGGCCGAGACCCACAGAAAGGAGAGTGCGCACAGGGCGAAGGCCAGCCAGATCAGGATAAGTTCGGCGCCGCCCGCGCGGAACGCGGACAGCACCTGCAGCGGCGGCTCCCGCAGGACATCGTCATAACCGAAGCGGTCGATCAGCAGCATGAACGGAACATTCACCGCGAGGGCGAAGCCGATCATGGCCGCACCGGCCTTTCGCTGGCTGGAGAACATGCGGATGCCCCTCTTGTCTCAATGATGGGACAATGTATATGTCTCACACATGAGACACGTCAAGCCCGACAGGTTCAGTCTGCCCGCAGGCCCGACGGCCGGATCGCCTTTCCTCGCCGGCCGGGGCGTGCGCGCCCCGCGCACGGGTTCGCGGCCAGCCCTTGCGGCGCGGCGCGGACTCGGACACCACCCCCTGATGGCCATCCCTCCCGGCTCCAGACCCCGCGACCGCCCGGCGACCGAGGCGGCGATCATCGCCGCCGCCGAACGCCTGCTGCTGCGCGACGGCTGGAGCAGCCTCAACGTCAACGCCCTCGCGGCCGAAGCGGGCGTGGATCGCAAGCTGATCTACCGCTACTTCGAGGGTGTGGAGGGCGTGGTCGAACGCGTGGCCGGGCGACTTGACCTGTGGCTGGGCGAGACCCTGGCGGCCCTACCGCCCAGCCAGGCCACCTCCTACCGCGCCTTTGCCCGCGAAACCCTTCTGGCCTACCTGCAGGCGCTCCGGTCCGGTCCGCTGATCCTTCGGATCGTGGCCTGGGAGCTCAGCGTCGACACCCCCCTGCTTCGCCGGCTTGAAGCGGCGCGGTCCGGCGTCCTGCAGCAGTGGATGGCGGCCCGCCGCCCGCATCTCCCTCTGCCCGAGGGCGTCGATGTGGTGGCGTTCAACGTGATCCTGCTGGCCGCCGTCCAGCATCTTGCCCTCGCTGAAGCCAGCCGCGGCCGCTTTGGCGGCGTCACCCTCGATGACGCCGGCTGGGCCCGGATCGAGGCCGCCATCGACCGGCTGCTCGAGGCCTGGCCCGCCTGACCCCCGTCCCTCCCGCCCGGAGGGCCCTTTCCCGAAACGAGAGCACGACCATGCCCGACATCCGCATCGGCGGCGTCCGCCTGCACTACACCCTCGACGGCGACGGGCCGGAGACCCTCGTCTTCGTCCACGGCCTGATGCTCGCTTCGGAATCGTGGGAGCGACAGGTGGCCCACTTCGCCGGGCGATACCGGGTCCTGACCTTTGACCTGCGCGGCCAGGGCCGGTCGGAGCACCCCCGGGCCGGCCTCGACCTCGACAATCTCGCCGCCGACACCGCCGAGCTGATTCACACGCTCGGGCTCGGCCCCTGCCATCTGGTCGGCTTCTCCATGGGGACCTTCGTGGCCCTGCGGGTCGCGGCGCGTCGTCCCGAGCTGGTCCGCACCCTTACCCTCATCGGGCCGAGTGCAGAGGCAGAGGAGCCGGCCAATCTGCCGCGCTACCGGCTGCTCATCGGCCTGGTCAAGGCGATCGGACCCGCGCCCTTCACCCGGCCGCTGATGAAGATCCTGTTCGGCGACACCTTCCTGAAGGATCCCGCGCGCCGGGCCGAGGCCGAGCGCTGGCGTGGCTATCTGCGCCGCCTGCCCCGCGCCCTCGCCCGGGCCGCCGCAGCCTCCGCGGGCCGCCGCGGCGTCGAGGCGGAGCTGGCCTGGATCAGGGCCCCCACCCTGGTTGTCTCGGGCGACGAGGACCGGCCGATCTCCCCGACCCGCGCCCGCGCCGTGCACGCCGGCATTCCCGGCAGCCGGTTCGTCGCCGTGCCGGCCACCGGCCATGCGGTGATGATCGAGCGGCCGGCCCGCTTCAACGCCCTGCTCGAGGGCCACATCTCGGGCGCAGCAACCTAGCGCGCGCAGGCCCTGTCCATGTCGGCGAAGTGAGCCGTCTCGCCCTCGGGCGCGACGCGGGGCGGCTCCAGGGTGGTGACGATCGCCGCCCCGCCCTCGAGGGTCCGGTGCACGGGACAGCGGTCGGCGATCTCCAGCATGCGGGCGCGCTGGGCCGCGTCCAGCTCGCCCTCCAGCGTCAGGGTGCGCTCGAACAGGTCCGCCGGGGTCTCGCCCTTGCGTTTGGCGTGCCGCACCTCGACCCCGACCCGGGTCAGGGGCGCGCCCTTGTGCTCGGCGTACAGCCTCAGGGTCATGGCGGTGCAGGCGCCCAGCCCCGCCGCCACCAGCTCATAGGGATTGGGGCCCGAGCCCAGCCCGCCGACGCTCGTAGGCTCGTCGGCCAGCAGCACGGCGCCGCCGGCCTCGACCTGCACCTGGAACCTGCCGGCGCCGGTCTCGGTCACCCGCACCGTCCCGTCGGCGGGGGCCCCGGGCGCCTCGGCCGGGACCGCCTCCAGATAGCGCGAGGCCCAGCCGGCGATGACCTTCGCGGCATAGGCGGCGTCGGCCGCGTCGGACAGCAGATGGTCCGCGTCGTCCAGCGAGACGAAGCTCTTCGGATGCCGCGCGGCCACGAAGATCTTGCCCGCCTCGTCGATGCTGACGATCTCGTCGCGCGGGGAATGCAGCACCAGCAGGGCGCGGTCGAGGTCGCGCAGCCGCGCCCCCTGGTCCTGGGCCCGCAGGTCCTCGGCGAAGCGGCCGCTGACGCGCACGGGGCGGCCGCCGAGGTCCGCCTCGTGATGCTGTTCCGCCGCCAGCCCCTCGGCCCCCAGCACCTTGAGCACATGGTCCGGGTCGAACGGCGCGCCGATCACCGCCACGGCGCGGACGGAGTCGATCTGGCCCGCCGCGGCGATCACCGCCGCCCCGCCGAGGCTGTGGCCGACCAGCAGCTGCGGCGCGCAGCCTTCCTTCGCCAGATGCCCCGCCGCCGCGACCAGATCGCCGACGTCGCAGCTGAAGCCCGCCGGCGCGGCAGGATCGCCCGGCCCGTCGCCCAGGCCGGCGAAGTCCAGCCGCAGCGTCCCTACCCCTTCGGCCGCCAGGGCCCGGGCGATGCGGGTGGCCGCCAGGTTGTCCTTGCCGCAGGTGAAGCAGTGGGCGAAGAGGGCCCAGGCCCGGGCCTGTCCCGCCGGCCGGTCCAGCCGCGCGCGCACCGCCCGGCCGCCGGGGGTGACGAAGTCGAGGGGCTCGCTCTGCATGGTCGGTCTCCGCGCCGCTGGGCCCCTTACCTAGGCGCCCGACCGCCCCGCCGCGACCCGCGTGCGTTTTCTCGCCCGCGGCGGGAACCGCCCCGGGGCCGGCGTGTTCTCCCGGTGCGCCGCCGATGTCATCCCCCCGTCCGGCGGCGCGCGAAGCGGCCCGGCGCATACGCCCCCCCGACAGACCGCCGGGCCGCTTCCCCCTCTCCCTCACCTCCCCCGCCAGCCGCCTTTGCGGCCCCGCCCCCCCGTGCGCCGTGGTAAGGTGTCGCGGCATCACGGGGAGGGGACCCATGCCCGAGTTCTACGGCGCCGGTCACGGCGATTTCTTCTGGCACGAGCTGACCACGCCGGACCCGGAGGGCGGCGCGGAATTCTACCGTCGCGTCCTCGGCTGGGAGTCGGTGGCCCAGCCCATGGGCGACTTCACCTACCGGTTTTTCCAGCGCGACGGCCAGCGCCTCGGCGGGATCATGGCCATGGAGGGGGACGCCTGGAAGGGCATCGCCCCGCACTGGATGCTCTATGTCGCCGTCGCCGACATCGAGGCGGCGAAGGCCGAGGTCACGGCGGCCGGCGGCCGGGTGCTGCACGGGCCGTTCGACGCCCCGGGCGTGGGCCGGATGATGGTCATCTCCGACCCGCAGGATGCGGTCCTGACCCTGATCCAGCCCGCGCCGGAGATGGCCGCCGGCGCTTGACCGCCCGCGCGATCCGCGTAGGGTCGCCGCGTTCTCCCGGGGGCCGCGTCAGGCGGCTGAGATAGGGCCGCGCCCTGACCGGTCGAACCTGATCCGGGTCATGCCGGCGAAGGGATGGGAATAGCTCCGCTCATCCTCGCGCAAGCGGGGACCTCGGTCCTTGAGCGGGACAGGCCGGTTCCTGCGTCGGCGCAGCCCTCCCACCGGAGGCCGCCATGAACGTGCACGTCGATCCCGCCCAAACCCCGCTGGCCGAGGCCAAGAAGCGCGTCGAGACCGCCACCGGCTCGGTGCCCACGGGCCCGCGCCCCGGCGGCCGCAAGATCTACGAATCCGGCGTGCTGTACCCGCACCTGCGCGTGCCGCACCGCGAGATCGCCGTGCACCCCTCGGCCAATGAGCCGCCGGTGGTCACCTATGACGCCTCGGGCCCCTACACCGACCCGGAGGCCAGCATCGACATCGACCGCGGCCTGCCCGAGGTGGTCGGCGTCCAGTGGCGGCTCGACCGCGGCGACATCGCCGTCGAGACCCGGCGGCGCGAGGTCAGGCCGGAGGACAACGGCCATGCCTCGGGCAAGCACCTGGCCCCCGCCTTCGACGACAGCCGCCGCACCGTCTACCGGGGCCTCAGCGGCCGGCCGGTGACCCAGATGGAGTACGCCCGCGCCGGGGTCATCACCCCGGAGATGGAGTATGTGGCCATCCGCGAGAACCTGGCCCGCGACCGGGCCCGCGAATGGATCCGCGACGGCGACCCGATGGGGGCCGAGATCCCCGACTTCGTCACCCCGGAGTTCGTGCGCGACGAGGTCGCCCGCGGCCGCGCCATCATCCCGGCCAACATCAACCACCGCGAAGTCGAGCCGATGGCCATCGGCCGCAACTTCCTGGTCAAGATCAACGCCAACATCGGCAACTCCGCCGTGCTGGGCTCGGTCGCCGACGAGGTCGACAAGCTGGTCTGGGCCACCCGCTGGGGCGCCGACACGGTCATGGACCTGTCCACCGGCCGCAACATCCACAACATCCGCGACTGGATCATCCGCAACAGCCCGGTGCCGATCGGCACCGTGCCGATCTACCAGGCGCTGGAGAAGGTCGGCGGCGTGGCCGAGGACCTCAACTGGGACGTCTTCCGCGACACCCTGATCGAACAGGCCGAGCAAGGCGTGGACTATTTCACCATCCACGCCGGGGTGCGCCTTCCCTTTGTCCCGCTGACGGCGAAGCGGGTCACCGGCATCGTCTCCCGCGGCGGCTCGATCATGGCCAAGTGGTGCCTGTCGCACCACAGGGAGAGCTTCCTCTACGAGCACTTCGAGGACATCTGCGACATCATGCGGGCCTATGATGTCTCGTTCAGCCTCGGCGACGGCCTGCGCCCGGGCTCCATCGCCGACGCCAATGACGAGGCCCAGTTCGCCGAGCTGCGCACGTTGGGGGAACTCACCAAAATCGCGTGGGAGAAGGGCTGCCAGGTCATGATCGAGGGCCCCGGCCATGTGCCGATGCACAAGATCAAGGCCAACATGGACGAGCAGCTGAAGCACTGCGGCGAGGCGCCCTTCTACACCCTCGGGCCGCTGACCACCGACGTCGCCCCCGGCTATGACCACATCACATCGGCCATCGGGGCGGCCATGATCGGCTGGTTCGGCACGGCCATGCTCTGTTACGTCACGCCCAAGGAGCACCTCGGCCTGCCGGACCGCCAGGACGTCAAGGACGGTGTCATCACCTACAAGATCGCCGCCCACGCCGCCGACCTGGCCAAGGGCCACCCGGCCGCCCGCGCCTGGGACGACGCCCTTTCCCGCGCGCGCTTCGAGTTCCGCTGGGAGGACCAGTTCAACCTCGGCCTCGACCCGGAAACCGCCCGCGAATACCACGACGAGACCCTGCCCAAGGAGGCGCACAAGACCGCCCACTTCTGCTCCATGTGCGGCCCCAAGTTCTGCTCGATGAAGATCAGCCAGGACATCCGCGACGCGGCCGCGGCCCAGAACGACGCGGGCGGCAGCCTGGACGCCGCGGCGGCCGAAGCCGGCATGCGCGAGATGGCGGAGAAGTTCCGCGCGGGGGGTGGCGTGGTGGAGGTGAAGGTGTAGCTGACACCGCGAAAATCTGTTTAGATCGCTCATCCCCGCCTCCGAGGAGTATCGAAGATTGATAATTCGAAGCTTTGAGATCGGCGGACTTTGGGGCCGCGACAGCGTGATATCCTCAAGTCTCGACCCCAAGATGAATATAGTCACGGGACGAAATGGATCTGGAAAGACCACAGCCCTGAAACTGCTTTGGTATGTCGTTAGCGGCAATTTCGTCCAAGCGCGGCGCGAGATGGACTACGACTACATCAAAGTCGAAACAGACATTTACAACATCATCGCCACAAAGCGCTCCAGCGCCGAGACGCGAATCGAACTTGAGATCGACGGCAATCGCAAAGTACTCGAAGATGGCCGCGATGATGACGGAGATATATTTTTTGATGCGGAGGAGGCCGCAAAGGAAATTCTAGAGGAAAAGGGAAGTTCTCTTTTCTTCCCGACTTTCCGCCGACTTGAGGGTGGATTCGCGACGGAAAACTCTGCGAAGTACATGCAGACTCACTCTGGACTCCTGTCCAATCGGGTCAGTCGCGCTCGAGGAGAGTTGGAGGACGCACTATCAAACGTTTCCCGAAGCATGAGCAACGGAGATCATAGATTCGTGTCGTCTATATCCACGAACGATATTGTCGAACTTCTTATAAAGAAGTACGCGGACATGACTGAGCTCTCCAGCAACTTTCAGCGCAGGGTATCCCAAGAAGTTATTGACGACATTAGGGCATTCCAGAGTCGGGCCGAGGCCGGCCAAACCGCCCAATCGGTTCTTGAGGCCGTTAAAAAGAAGATCGAATCGATAGACGCGGATCGAGAAAGAACCTTTGCGCCATTCGACGCAATTCAGGAGACAGCCACCCGGGTCCTTCAGCATGTAGGAATCAACATAACTGGACGAATTCGCTTTGGCGAAGCAGCAAATGCGATAAACTCCTCATCGCTCTCGGCAGGCGAGAAGCAATTCTTGAGCTTTATATGCTATAACGCATTCTACAATAACTGCGTAATATTTATAGACGAGCCAGAACTTAGCCTCCATGTGGATTGGCAGAGAACGCTTTTCGATGAACTGGAAACGCAAGGCACAAACAATCAGTTCATCGTAGCAACTCACTCTCCGTTTATATATACAAGATACAAAGACAAAGAAATCGCCCTCAATCCCGACCGGGGAAGCGAGATCGGCTAGATGGTCGATTACTCGGCAGATGAGGCCATAGAGACCGCAAGAAGATCCCGACTTCCCACTGTTTTTACAGAGGGAATTGACGATTACTTCATATTCCGCAGGCTTCAGGGCTTGGTAAAGGACACCGGCGCGTCATTTTTGCCTCTAGGCGGCAAGACGTCAGTCCTTTCTGTATTTGACCGACGGGCAGAGTTGGCCGGCGGGCAAGTAGCATTCATAGTTGATATGGATTTTTGGCTTTTTGAGGGCGTACCCGCTCAGTATCATTCGCCGTTTCTCACGACTACGAATGGCTATTCAATAGAAAATGATCTTTACGTAGATGGTGAGTTTGAACGGCTACTTGAACATGACGAACAGGTTGCGTTTCAGAGAGACCGGAATTCTCTATGCAGATGGTTTGCTAGAGAAGTAGAAATTCGATCAACAGGTCAGGCCGCATTGGTGGACCTTCACGTTGATCAGATTTTGGATCGCCATGGTGAAATCCAACCTGATACTGCCAACAGGCGAGGAATTGACCTAGTTAACAATGAATCCGTAACCCTCATAAGTTCTGACTACAAACGACTGATTAGAGGGAAAACGCTCCTGCAAGCCTTGTTGCGGCATCTATCTTACAAAGGTCGCTCCGTCCGCCATCATCATAAGTCACTCATGGAAATGGCTGTCGTGAATGAAGGCCGCCTTTTGAAACAGATCGCCGAGCAGGTGCGAATTGCACTGTCGCAGCCGATCACCCCCAATTAGCTGGGGCACAGATGTTAGGCTTGGGACAGGCTCACTCGTAGAGGAGACGACCTCTGGCGCCAGGTGCAGGGGCGCAGGGCCAGTTCCGGCCTCCGCTTCCTCGGCGTTGCGGCCCTCCGCCAGCACGGCCAAGGCCTCGTGCATCCCCTGTCGTCAATCCGGGCGAAGCGAAGCGCAGACCTGGAACCCGGGCGCTCTGGCTCCCGGCTTGCGCCGGGATGACGACGGGGCGCGCCTCTCCTCCCCCGCCTGCGGGGGAGGGGGACCGCGCGAAGCGTGGTGGAGGGGGCGGCCGCAAGCGCCGCGCCTGACCTCGCCCCCTCCACCCTCCTCCGCCCTCCGGGCTCCGGACGGTCCCCCTCCCCCGTATGCTCCGGTACGGGGGAGGAGAGCGGCCCCCTTGCCAGCGCGCCTGAAAGCCCGGCGGAATGCGGTCGTGCGGGAGACGCCCATGCCCCTGAGCGACAGCGCCTATGAGCAGGAGATCCTCGATGCGGTCGCGGCGTACGGCTGGTTCTGCACCGCCGTGCACGATCCCGACGGGCGCGCGCCGGACTTCGCCTATTCGGTGGGCTTCACCGAGACGCTGCGCCAGCCGGAGGTCATCGTCTTCGGCCTCCCCCACGAGGTCGCCCACGGCCTCCTGTGGGAGGTGTTCCGGAGGCTGCAGGGCGGCAAGAGTCTCGAAGACGGCCAGGTCTGGTCGCATCTGCTGGAGGGTTATGACGGCGTCCTGCGACGCGTTCACCCCAGCCAGGTCATCCGCGAGCATCTGAACTCGGCCATGTGGTTCTGGGGCGACCCGGCGCAGCGGGGCGAGCCGCTCAGCGCCTTCCAGCTGGTCTGGCCGGACCGGGCCGGTCGCTTCCCGTGGGATCGCGGCTGCGTGCAGGCCGTGCGCGACCGCCAGCCGGCCCTCTACCTGCCACGCGAGGGGTAGGTCGGCGGCGCCGTCGCGCGACCCCGGCGGGCCGTAACCCCCACCCTTTCGGCTTTCCAGTCGCTGCGCGCCTGGAGCCTCAAGCCCTCTCCCGCCGGGAGAGGGGGGGCGCTCTCCCTTCCCCCTCGAGGGGGGAAGGGTCGGGGATGGGGGTGAGTGCGCCGTTGGCGAAAGAGGGGGCGCAAGAGGCGGGGGCGCCGCCCGCGCGCGACCTTTGAGGGCGCGGGTTCACCCCCACCCCAACCCTCCCCCCTTGAGGGGGAGGGCTTCCGGTGTGCGCCGCGACGCCGCTGTGCCCGCTGTGATGAACCTGCTCCGGCGAGGACAGCCGGCCGGCGTCGGCGCTGACACCCCTCATCCGAGCCGCTCCGCGGCCCACCTTCTCCCACAAGGGGAGAAGGAAGACGCGTCCTACCCCTACCCCTACCCCTACCCCTGCGCCCCGCACGGAATGTCGCACCCCCTTTGCCGCCGGCCCGCCGCCCCGGCTAAGGTCTGTGACACCATAACAATCCGGAGGAATGCATGACGTCCGCCCGTCGCCTGGCGCTCGCCGCCGCCCCGCTCGCCCTGGCCCTCGCCTGCGCCGCTTCCCCGGTCCTCGCCCAGAGTGGCCGCGACGTCGGCAACGCCGGCCTGACCGCCATGGCCCCGGCCTCGCCGGTGCGGGCCGTCAATTTCGTGGCGCAGGCGCCGGTGGGCGGGACGCTGGTGCTGCCGCTGGCCTCGGCCGCGGATGTGGAGACGCGCGGCGCGGCCCTCAGCGCCGCCGACCGCGCCATCGTGGCCCGCGCCCTGACCCAGGCGGCCTTCGGCTATGGCGCGCGCGACGCCCTGACCCTGCGCGGGCTGGAGAGCGTCGACCGGGTGCAGGTGATCGGCCTGGGCTCGGGGGCGCTGGACGCCCAGACCGCCGGGGCCGTGGCCGGGCGCGCCCTGGCCGGCGAGACCGGGGCCGTGACCCTCGACGCCCGCGGGCTGGACGCGGCCGTCGCCGCCGAGCTGGCCACCGGCTTCGGCATCGCCGCCTACCGCCCCGACCTGCACAACACCACCCGCGCGCCGGCCCCGTCGACGCCCCTGACCGTGGTCACTGGCGACGCCGCCGGGGCCGAGGCCGCCTGGCGCCGCGGCGAGGCCCTGGTCGCCGCCATGCACTTCGCCCGCGACCTGTCGAACGAGCCGGCCAACATCCTCTATCCCGAGACCTTCGTGGAGCGCACCCGCGCCGCCTTCGCCGGGGTGCGCGGGGTCGAGATCACCGTGCTCGACGAGCGCGAGATGGAGCGGCTGGGCATGGGCGCCATCCTCGGCGTCGGCCGCGGCTCGGAGCGTCCGCCGCGCATGCTGGCGGTGCGCTACCGCGGCCCGGGCGCGAGCGGCGACGGCCCGGTCGTGCTGGCCGGCAAGGGCATCACCTTCGACACCGGCGGCATCTCCATCAAGCCGTCCGCCGGCATGGGCGCCATGAAGATGGACATGTCCGGCGCCGCCTCGGTGGTGGCGACGGTGCTGGCCCTGGCCCGTTCGGGCGCCCCGGTCGATGTGGTGGCCATCGCCGCCCTGGCCGAGAACATGCCCGACGGCGACGCCATCCGTCCGGCCGATGTGCTGACCGCCTACAACGGCCGCACCATCGAGATCATCTCCACCGACGCCGAGGGCCGGCTGGTGCTGGCCGACGCCCTGTCCTGGGCCGACGCGACGATGAACCCGGCGGCGATCGTCGATGTGGCCACCCTGACCGGCGCGGTCGGCACGGCCCTGGGCGACGACTACGCCGGCCTGTTCAGCCGCCACGACGCCCTGGCGGACCAGCTGGACACGGCCGGCCGCACCACCGGCGAGCGCCTGTGGCGCCTGCCGCTGCACCCGACCTACGCCCGCGACACCTCCTCGCCGATCGCCGACATCAAGAACTCGGGCGACGGCGGGGCCGGGGCCGGCACCGGGGCCCACTTCCTCGGCTTCTTCGTGCGCCCGGAGACGCCCTGGGCCCACCTCGACATCGCCGGGGTCGACAATGTCAGCGGCGACGCGACCCGCCCCGGCGGTTCGGCCGGCTTCGGCGTGCGCCTGCTCGAGCGCTTCGTGCGCGACTTCCGCCCGGTGCCGCGCGAACCGGGCACGGGGGGCAGCTGAAAGGGCGCTCCTCCCCCAGGTGAATAGAGGGCTGTTCCGCGACAGAAGCCCTCCCCCTCGAGGGGGGAGGGTTCGGGTGGGGGTGGACCCGCCCCCTGTCCGGACAGACGCCTGAGACGGGACCGCCTCCAGCGTTCCCTCCGCCAGACGCAGCGCCCCCACCCCCATCCCCGACCCTTCCCCCCTCGAGGGGGAAGGGAGGGGAGACGGGGCTCCCTACCGCCTGCCCCTGCCGACTACCCCTGGGCCTTCGCCCCGCGTCGGCGGCTCATCACCAGCCCGGCCACCGCCAGTCCGCTCACCACCAGGGCTGCAAGCCCGATCAGCGGACGCACCGCCAGCCAGGCCAGGGCGATGGTGACGCCGCCCACCAGGACGGCCAGCAGCACGGCGACCAGCCCGGTCCCGGCTCCGATCAGCGCCCCCAGCGGCGGCAGCACATCGGCCAGCACCTTCAGCGGGTTGAGGATCAGCCCGAAGCCGATGGCCAGCAGCAGCACCCCGACCCCGCGCAGGATCCACGACAGCATCTGGTTGCCTTCCTTGACCTGCCGGATCACCTCGGCGGCGGGCACATTGCCGGCGCGCAGCTCGAAGATCTGGTTGCCGTTGGTGGCGGCGTGGGGCGTCAGGTCCGCGCCGGACTGGCGGCCGACGACGGTGACCTGACCGGCCGGGGCCATGGCGTAGCGGATGCGCACGTCGCCGACCTGGGGCTGCGTCGGGTTCTGGCCGACATACAAGGCGTCCTCGACCACGGCGACCGGCCGGCCCAGACGCTGGGCTGCAGTCTCGGCCTCGGCCGCCGTCGGCCGCAGGGCCTCGCCGGCCGGCAGGCGCTCGAGCGCCTCCTGGGTCAGGCGGTACGGCCCCATGCGGGCCTCGACCGGGGTCAGGTCGGCGTCGCCGGTCCAGGGCGCCGGATTGGTCCGCCCCTGCGGCTGGGCGAAGCCGCTGGAATCGACCGGGTCCGGCGACCAGCCCTGGGCATAGCTGTAGGTCGTGACCGTCTCCTGCCCGCCGCCCAGCTTGGTGCGGGTCTCGGAGCTGGCGGTCTCGGTCCACTGGTAGAACTCGACCGTCCGCATGAGGCGCAGGCCGGTGACGGTCTTGCCAGTGGCCTCGTCGACCAGCGGTTCGGTCGCGGCCACCTGGCCGACGACGTGGACCAGCTTGCCGTCGAGCGCCGGATCGATCCGGTCGGCCGGGGCGCTGACGACGGTGCGGCCGGCCTCGTCGGCGGCGCGGCTGGCGTCGACCGAGCGCCGCTCGTTGCCGGCCAGCAGCACGAGGCCGCCGATCAGCAGGACGAGGCCGACGAGGATGCCGCCGAAGGCGGACCCCAGGCGCTGCAGCCAGGAGGTGGAAGTGGTGCGGGTGAAATTGTCCTGGGACATGGGCGAAAGGACCTCGCGGCAGGCATGACAGGAAGGGGCGCGGACGGTGGCCGCCCGCGCCCCGACGGTTCAGCAGGTCGAACCGGCTTACGGCGTCTCGGTGATCGACAGGGTGGCGCGGGCGGTGCCGCCGCTGAAGGTGCCGACCCAGATGTCATAGACACCCGACTGCGGGCGGCTGAAGCGCACCTCGGCGTCACCGTCGCCGAACGAGTCGTCATCGCAGTACCAGCGGCCGTCCGGGCCATTGATGATCAGGGTGGTGTCCGCCGAGGAGATGGTGCGGAACACCAGCGGCAGCGAGCCGGCGCGGTAGGTGACCTGGAAGTCGGGCGCGTTGCTGATCATGCCGGTGCAGGCGCCCGGCAGGTTGCCGCCGTTGACCGAACCGCCGGCGGTGATGCTGACGGTGTAGGGATCCGGAGTGAAGCCGGCGTTCAGCGAGATCTCGCCGAAGTTGGCGCGCAGGCTGGAATCCTGGGCCGAGGCGGCGCCGGCGGCGGTGACGGCGAGCGCGGCGACGGCGGCGGCGCGGATCAGGGTCTTGAAGGTCACGTGGGTCTCCTGGGAAGAAATGTCGCCGGAGGATCCGGCCGCCTGGCGCCGTGGGTCGGCGCCACATCAGGCTGTCCCCATCATGAAGCTTGGCCGCAGACGGCAAATCCCACGTTCGCGCCGCGGGCCTCCCGTGTTCATGGTATGCCGCCACGGTCGCCCGGCCGTCATAATGACCATGCGCCAGTCGCAGGAACTCCCGCGTGCCCCACGCCGTCGCCATCGTCGAGGACGACCCCTTCGTCCGCCGCCACCTCGCCCGTCTGATCGAGGCGCATGCCGAGCTCAAGCTGGTCGGCCAGGCCGGCGCCCTGGCCCAGGGCCGCGAGCTGCTGGCGGCCGATCCCGACCTGGTCGTCATCGACCTCGGCCTTCCTGACGGCAGCGGCCTCGACCTGATCCGCGAAGCCGCCGCCCGCACCCCGCCGCCGCGCTTGCTGGTCCTGACGGTGTTCGGCGACGAGAGCAGCGTCCTGTCGGCGGTGGCCGCCGGCGCCGACGGCTATGTGCTCAAGGACAGCGCCGACGAGGCCCTGTGCGCCGATATGATCGAGACCCTGAACGGCGGCTCGCCGATCTCCGCCTCGGTCGCCGCCTATCTGCTGCGCCGGCTGCGGCGCGACGAGGACGAGGCGCCTCCCGCCGAGGCCCCTGAAGCGCAGGCCAGTCCTGTCACCCCGCGCGAGGTCGAGCTGCTCAACCTGCTGGCCCGCGGCCTCAGCTACCGCGAGGTCGCCGGGGCCCTGAACATCTCGCACCACACGGTCGGCGCCCACATCAAGGCCATCTACCGCAAGCTGGCCGTCAACTCGCGCTCCGAGGCGGTGTTCGAGGCGGTCCAGAGCGGGCTGATCCGGCTGTGAGCGTCCCCGGCGACCGGCTGGAGGCGCTGGAGCGCCGGCTCGCCCGGCAGGACCGGCAGCTGGCCGAGGCGCGCGAGCGGCGCGAACTGGTGCGCGACATGCACGACGGCGTCGGCGGCCGGCTGGTGGCCCTGCTCACCCGCGTGCGCGAGGCGCCGCCGGACCAGGCCGAGCTGGCCGCCTCGGTGCAGGCCTCGCTGGATGATCTGCGGCTGGTGGTCGATGCGCTGGACAGCGCCGGCGATCCGCTCGACGTGGCGCTGGCGGTCTGGTGCGAGCGCATGCGGCCGCGCCTGCGCAGCGAGGGCGTGGCCCTCTCCCTGCACGCCCCCGTGACGGCGCGGACAGTCGACACCGATGGCTACGGCCCGCGCGAGATGATGACGCTGCTGCGCGTCGTGCACGACAGTCTGGGCCTGGCGCGCGAAGCCGGGGCGCGCGAGGTGCAGGTGGTGCTTCAGCCCCTGCCGGACGGCGGCGCCCGCATCGAGGTGCGCAGCGAAGGCGCCCGGCTCAGCGTCCCCGCCGTCGCCCTGACGGGCGGCCGTTTCGGCCTGATGCAGCGGCGCGCCGAGCGCATCGGCGCCCGTCTGACCGTCGACGAACGCCCCGGCGGCCCTCTCTTCCGGCTTGACCTGAATCGCCCGACCCGGCCACGGCAGGATGTCGCGGCGCCGTCGCCCGACGTCGCCTGACAGTAACGCACCCATGTCTTTCCAGACCGATCGCGGCCCGGCCGCGCGCGCGGCGCAGCCCGACCGTCTCGACGGCGCCCTGGCGCGGCTCCTGCCGGGAACGCCCCCGGCCTGGCGCGCCCTGATCGGCCTGCTGCTCGCCATTCTTCTGGTGCAGGGCCTGTTCTGGGGCACCTTCTACTCGCCTTGGATGCCCGGCGCCTCGACCGCCAAGATCGAGCGCATCGCCTTCACCTCGATCACGGTGGCGCAGATCAAGGCGCCCACCGCCGCGTCCGCCGCCGCCGCCGAACACGTCACCGCCCAGCTGCCGTATACTCACTGTTGCGAGCCCGCCTACCTGTCGCTGCGACTGGGCTTCGACCTGCCCGAGGTTCCGGCCGAGGGCCTCGGCCTCGCCGCCTTCCACCAGGTCGACAACTTCACGGTCAGCGTCAACGGAACCCTGCTCAGCACCCGCGGCCGCATGGAGATCGGCCGCCAGACCTACAGCGGGCAGAAGCCGCTGACCCTGCGCATCCCCGCCGGACTGCTGCAGCCCGGCGCCAACGAGATCCACACCATCCTCGTGCGCGACGGCCTGCCCTACGCCGACCTCTATCCCCCGATCCTCGGCCCCTGGGCACAGATCGAGGCCTGGGCCACGCCCAAGCTCTGGGTGGTCAACGAGTACCGCCAGATCGCCGGCTGGACGACCTTCCTGATCGGCCTGTTCGCCGCCGTGCTGGCGATCCGCTCGGACCAGCGCCGCATGGCGGTCTGGCTGGTCGTCCTGTGCTGGGGCTGGACCGCCTACGCCCTCTATGGCCTGTGGCTGAACGTTCCGCTGACCGGCATGGGTCGGCTGTCGGTGTTCTTTGTCGTGAACGGGCTGATTCCGGCCGCCCTGCTCGGCTTCATCGACGCCTGGACTGGCCGGCCGATCCCGCGGCTGCAAGCCGTCGTCGCCATCGCCACGGGCGTCTACTTCGCCGTCTGCCTCGGCCTGATCCACGGCCTGCCCATGCCCGACGGCTACGATCGCGCCTCGGTGGTCTGGACGAACTGGTCCGTCGCCCTCGGCCTCGCCTTCGCCGCCCGTCTCGCCTGGCACTTCGTCAGCACCCGCGAGCCGCGCCGGATCGAGGCGGGTCTGCTGTCGATCATCGGCGTGTGCGTGATCCTCGACGCCCTCGGCCAGGTGTTCGGCCTCAACCCCGGCGCTTTTGTGCTCGATGCCGCCCCGGTGCTGCTGCTGGCCCTCGCCCTGGCCTACATCCAGCGCAACGTCCGCCTGTTCCAGTCGTCGGTCAGCCTCAGCCACCTGCTCTCCGCTCAACTGGCCGAGCGCGAGGCCGAGCTGCGCGAGGTCCACGTCCGCGAGCGTGAGCGCGTCCGCCTGCAGGCCTACGACGACGAGCGCCGGCGCATCATGCGCGACATGCACGACGGCCCCGGCTCCGAGCTGGTCGGCCTGCTGCTGGCCTCGCGTCGCGGCGCCGCGACCCCGACCGAGGTGGCCGAGGGCCTCCAGTCGGTGATCGACGAGATCCGGCTGATGGTCGACTCCATGGACTCGGTGGGGGAGTCGCTCGGCTCGGCCCTGGCCGTGTTCCGGAGCCGCATGCAGCCGCGCATCGAGGCCGCCGGCTTCTCCTTCCACTGGCGCGACCCGGCGATGGCCGAGCTCCCCGACTATCCGCCGCGCACCGTGCTGCAGATCTTCCGCGTCCTGCAGGAGGCCGTCACCAACGCCCTCAAGCACTCCGGTGGCGGCCGCATCGAGATCGAGCTGGAGCCCGGCGACCCCGCCGCCGGGACCGGCCCGGTCCTGACCGTGCGCGACGACGGGCAGGGCCTGCCCGCCACGCCCGGCGCCGCCGGCCGCGGCCTCGCCAACATGCGCCGCCGCGCGGAGTCGATCAGCGCGACGCTCGACCTGGTCACCGAAGGCGCGGGCACGGCGGTGCGGCTCGGCCTGCCGGCGGGGGAGACGCATCCTTCGGCCCTCTGAGGCATTTGGCCCGGATGCAAACCTGGCTGTTCCGGGTGGCGCAGATGGGGCGCCGGCTTGCGCCCCGCATCGGGCTTCAGACCGCGGCCTCGCTGGCGGCGATCGTCGCCGCGCCGATTCTCGGCCCGCAGGTCCCGGGGGCCTGGCTCGGCCGGCTGGGCGAGGGCGCGCTGGACTCCGTCCTGACGCTGCTGGCCTCCTCCATGCTGCCGGTGGCCACCTTCTCCATGGCCAGCATCGTCTCGGCCCATGCCGCGGTGCTGGGCAACGCCAGCCCGCGCGCCGCGGCCCTGATGATGGAGGACCGCAGCGCCCTGCGCGCCGTCAGCGCCTTCGTCGGGGCCTTCGTCTACAGCGTGCTGGGCCTCGTCGCCCTCGCCACCGGCCAGTATGGCGCCGGGGCGCGGCTGCTGCTGTTCCTCGTGACCTTCGGCGTGGTCATCTGGGTGATTGTCCGCCTCGTCACCTGGGTCGACGCCCTGACCCGCATGGTGCGGGTGCGCGACGCGGTGAAACGGGTCGAGCACGAGCTGGGCTGCGCTCTGGAAGGATGGACGGCGCGCCTCGGCGGCGCCCCTGACGGCCCCCTGCCCGCCGAAGCGGCGCCGGTGTTCGCATCCCGCGTCGGCTATATCCAGATGATCGATCTCGAAGCGCTCGACCGGCTCGCCGGCGAGGCCGGGGTCACCGTCCAGCTGGCCCGGCTGCCGGGCGACTTCGTCATGCGCTCGCACCCGCTGCTGCATGTGCTGGGCGGCGCGCTGGACGAGGCGCAGCGCGAGCGCCTGCGCCGCACGGTGGTGGTCGATGATCGCCGCGACTACCGCCAGGATCCGCGCTTCGGCCTGGTGGTGCTGGGCGAGATCGCCTCGCGCGCCCTGTCGCCCGGCATCAACGACCCGGGCACGGCGATCGACGCGATCGGGGCCGCCGTCCGCGTCCTGAGCACCGGCGCCGCGCCCTGCTGGTCGGGCGATACCGCCGTGAAATGGTCCCGGGTTCGCGTGCCGGAATCGGCCGTCAGCGCCGCCCTGACCGACGTGTTCAGACCCATCGCCCGCGACGGCGCCGGCTTCGTCGAGGTGCAGCTGGCGCTGCAGCAGGCGCTGGAGGAGCTGGCCCGGGTCGAGGCCCCCGGCTTCACCGCCGCCGCCACGACCGCCTCACGACAGGCCCTCGCCCGCGCCGAGGCCGCCCTCACCCTCGAGGCCGACCGGGCCGAGGTGCGCGACGCCGCCGCGTGGAGCGGCTGGGCCGAGTCATCGAGGTTGAGACCGGCGCCGTTGAAATGACTCCCAATCCTCAGCGTCGATCCACCCGGGGCGAGACGTCAGAGTCTTCGAGGATGAGAAGCCCGGCTCCAGGATTCAGCTTGGTTGAGACCGCTACGCGCCGAGTCGCGCTGAGTGAGCCACGCGATCGCGCGCAGCACTGATCGGGACGCGCGGGCCATAGCCTTGGATCCGGCCTCATACGGCCGGCTACGCGACTCACGGCTGAACGAGACGCCTCCGTTCCCTGCTCCATGCGTGCGCTGTGCTGGAAGTCTGGCGACGCCGCTACAATGGAACCCGGCCGCCCAGGGGGCGTTCGATGCAAATCGCCTCAGTCGGAGATCTGGCCCTTAAGGCTTTCCCATGAAGGATCGTCCAGCGCGGCGTGGATCCGCGCGTAAATGGCCTCCCTCAAGAGCCCCCGGGTTTGGACGATCGAGACCACCTCTCGCGCAGTCCCCACGACCTTCATGATTGAGTCCAGCACAAGCGGGGTCTCCTCGTGCGCGCCCAATGGAGACTCCAAAACACGCGCCTCCAGCGCCTGATAGACATCGCCATACATGTTGGCCCGCTCCTGCAGCGATCTGCACGACGAGAAGTCGATCTCTTCAGGCAGGAGATCGATGATAATCTCGACAGCCCGCTCGAATACAGGGGTATTCATCTAGGGTCCTCGGTAGCTGACATCTGGCCAGACGGAGACTCGCCCTTGATCTGCGCTAGTGACCTTCCCCCTCCGGTCCCTCGATCATTGTGAGAGCCTTCGGGTTTGATGGTTGATCTCTGCCGCTGGCGGTAGCGGCCGGCCAGTGGAGCTGATCAGGCTGCGCAACCGGTCGGCCGCGGGGTTCAGCCGCACCGCTTCGGGCGTGAGCACACCATGCGCCGAGTGGGGCCCGCGGATGATTCTCACGTGAGGTGACGCAGGTCTCATCCGACCTGCGTCGAGTCTCACGGCAACTGCGTCAGGTCTCACCGTCCGTGACCCGGACCAGTTCAGCCATCCCCCTTACACGTCCACCTCGGCGTCCAGGGCGTTCTCCTGGATGAACTCGCGGCGCGGCTCGACCACGTCGCCCATGAGTTTGGCGAACAGGTCGTCGGCGTCGTCGGCGTGGTCGATCTTGACCTGCAGCAGGGTGCGGGCGTTGGCGTCCAGCGTGGTCTCCCACAGCTGTTCCGGGTTCATCTCGCCCAGACCCTTGTAGCGCTGGATCGACAGGCCCTTCTTGCCGGCGTCGAGCACGGCGTTGAGCAGGTCGATCGGCCCGCGGATGTCGGTCGACTTGTCCTTGCGGCGATAGACGGCGAGGCCGTCGAACACCCCTTGGAAGGCCCGCGCGCGCTCGGCCAGACGGCGGGCGTCCAGCGAGCGGATCAGCGTCTCCTCCAGCACAATGCTCTCGGACACGGCGCGGCGGGTGCGGCGGAAGACGACCGCCCCCTGCAGGCCCGACTCGCCGGTCCAGGCGCTGTCGCCGACCTCGGCGAAGCGGTCCATGCGGGCGGCGGCGGCCGGGGCCGCGGCGACCGGGTCGCCGGCCTCGTCGAACAGGCCGGCCAGGGCCGCCTGCTCGATGGCGAAGGCGGGCGCGCGGGTGGCCAGCCGGTCGACCAGCCCCTTGAAGGCCTTGGCCTCGCGCACCAGCGCCTGCAGGTCCAGGCCCAGGCGACGCTCGCCGCTGGCCAGGTCCAGCTCGGCCTCGGCGGAGCCTTCCTCGATCAGATAGGCGTCCATCTCCGCCTGGTCCTTGAGGTAGCGGTGCTGCTTGCCCTTCATGACTTTGTAGAGCGGCGGCTGGGCGATGTAGACGTGGCCGCGCTCGATCAGCTCCGGCATCTGCCGGTAGAAGAAGGTCAGCAGCAGGGTCCGGATGTGGGCGCCGTCGACGTCGGCGTCGGCCATCAGGATGATCTTGTGGTAGCGCAGCTTGTCGACGTTGAAGTCGTCGCGGCCGATGCCGGTGCCCAGCGCCAGGATCAGGGTGCCGATCAGGTCCGAGCTGAGCATGCGGTCGAACCGCGCCCGCTCGACGTTGAGGATCTTGCCCCGCAGCGGCAGCACCGCCTGGTTCTCGCGGTTGCGCGCCTGCTTGGCCGAGCCGCCGGCCGAGTCGCCCTCGACGATGAACAGTTCGGACTTGGCCGGATCACGCTCCTGGCAGTCCGCCAGCTTGCCCGGCAGGGAGCTGATCTCCAGCGCCGACTTGCGCCGGGTCAGCTCGCGCGCCTTGCGCGCCGCCTCACGGGCGGCCGCCGCCTCGACGATCTTGCCGACGATCAGCTTGGCCTCGACCGGGTGCTCCTCGAACCACTGGGCCAGACCCTCCTGGCACAGGCCCTCGACCGCCGGGCGCACCTCGGAGGAGACCAGCTTGTCCTTGGTCTGGGAGCTGAACTTGGGGTCCGGCACCTTGACCGACAGCACGCAGGTCAGGCCCTCGCGCGCGTCCTCGCCGGTGACCGAGACCTTCTCCTTCCGGGCCGAACCGGCCTGGTCGATGTAGCCGCCCATGACCCGGGTCAGGGCCGCGCGGAAGGCCGACAGGTGCGTGCCCCCATCCCTTTGCGGAATGTTGTTGGTGAAGCACAGCATGGTCTCGTGGTAGCCGTCGTTCCACCACAGGGCGAGATCGAGCTCGATCCCGTCCTTCTTGCCGCGGATGACGATGACGTCCTTGAGGATCGGCGACTTGGACTTGTCCAGGTGGCGCACGAAGGCCTCGACCCCGCCCTCGTAGTGAAGGATCTCCTCGAACGGCTCGGCCCCGCGGTGATCGGCCAGGCGGATCTTCACGCCGGAGTTCAGGAAGGCCAGCTCGCGCAGCCGGTGCTCCAGCGTCTTCAGGTCGAAGTCGATGGTCGAGAAGGTCGTGACCGACGGGTAGAAGGTGACCTCGGTGCCGGTCATCGGCTGGCCGGCGCGCGGCCCCTCGCTGCGGATCGGGGCCTCGCCCGTGACCTTCAGGCTCTCGACCGTGTCGCCCCGCTCGAAGCGCATCTCGTGCTGCTTGCCGTCGCGATAGATCTTCAGCTGCAGCCAGTCCGACAGGGCGTTGACCACCGACACCCCGACGCCATGCAGGCCGCCGGAGACCTTGTAGGAGTTCTGGTCGAATTTCCCGCCGGCGTGCAGCTGGGTCATGATGACCTCGGCCGCCGAGACGCCCTCTTCGGCGTGGATATCCGTGGGAATGCCGCGGCCGTCATCGGTGACGGTGACCGAGCCGTCGGCGTTGAGGATCACCTCGACGCGGGTGGCGTGACCGGCCAGCGCCTCGTCGATGGCGTTGTCCACCACCTCATAGACCATGTGGTGCAAGCCCGAGCCGTCATCGGTGTCGCCGATGTACATGCCCGGCCGCTTGCGCACGGCGTCGAGGCCCTTCAGCACCTTGATGGAGTCGGCGCCGTATTCGGTCTGGCCGGCGGCGTCGGCGGGGGTCGGATCGGTCATTCAGGTCGTGTTTCGAACAGGCCCGGCGCGCGGGCGGACGAGGGCGGCCGGCGGGGGAAGCGGCCCCCGCGAATCCGGCCGTCGCGAAGCGACCAGATATAAGGTTTCGGCGCGGAAAAGCGAGGAAAAGCCGCGTTTGTCCCGCCTTGAAACACCCGCTCGCAATGCCCCGCGCACAAATCGGTGATCGGCTTGACACCGGACCGCGGCGGTCGCGTTCTATCCCCATGCAAGTCCAGATCAGCGGCAAGCACGTGGATGTCGGCGAAGCGTTAGGCTCGCGCATCACCCAGGAACTGAACGACGGAGTCGGCAAGTACTTCGAGCGCGGCGGACAGGACGCCGAGGTGGTCGTCACCAAGGACGGTCACATGTTCAAGGTGGACTGCTGGGTCCGCCTGGCGTCCGGCCAGACCCTCTACACCACCGGCCTCGGCGGCGACGCCCACGGGGCCTTCACCGAGAGCCTCGACAAGCTCGAGAAGCGGGTCCGCCGCTACAAGCGCCGGCTCAAGAACCACCACGCCGGCCCACGCGGCCTGTCCCCGGAAAAGGAAGAGGACGCCGCCCGCGCCGTGGCCCGCAGTCTCGTGCTGCGCGACCCCGGGTCGGTTGAGGACGATCACTTTGGCGACGCCGGCAGCGAGGAGGAAGGCCCCCCGGCGGCCATGGTCATCGCCGAGACCGAGGCGCGCATCACCACCATGACCGTCGGTCAGGCGGTGCTGGAGCTCGACGTCACCGGCTATCCGGTGCTCGTGTTCCGCAATGCCGGCCACGGCGGCCTGTCGGTGGTCTACCGCCGACCGGACGGCAACATCGGCTGGATCGATCCGGAACGGACCCGACCCTCGAACGGCGCCGGCCACTAGGCCGTCGCCCTTTGCAAACCGGGGCGGAGCGTCTAAACGGGCGCCGCCCCGCCCAGGGTCCGCTTACGAGTCAGGCTCAGCCTCATGGATATCGTCGAGTTGCTGGCCGAGGACGGCGTTGTCCTGCGGACCGGCGTGTCGTCCAAGCGTCAGGCCCTCAACGCCCTCGCCACTCTGGCGGCGGAGCAGTTCGGGGTCGAGGAAGCCCGCACCGTCGAGGCCCTGCTCGAGCGCGAGGCGCTCGGCTCCACCGGTCTCGGCGGCGGCGTGGCCGTACCGCACGCCCGCATCGAGGGGCTGGAGCGGGTCTGCGGCCTGTTCATCCGGCTTGACCAGCCCGTCGCCTGGGCCGCCGTCGACGAACGCCCTGTGGACCTGATCTTCGGCCTGTTCGCGCCGCCGCGGGACGGGGCCGAGCACCTGCGGGCCCTCGCCGCCGTATCGCGCTTCCTGCGCAGCGCGGACCGTCGCGAGCAGCTGCGCACCGCCGGCTCGGCGGACGAGATCCTCGCCCTGCTGGTCGACGCCGCAACGGTCCGCGCCGCCTGATCCCCGGGCGCGGCGGTGCGACGCGGCCGGAAACCGGCCCGCCCGCCGAACCGGGGCTCGATTGTTACGCCGTAACTTTGTAGGGGAGGCGGATGGCGTCCGCCCTCACCGATCCCCTGGCCCTGTCCCTCATCGGGGGCGGTTTCGCCACGGCCCTGCTGCACGCGGCCCTGCCGACGCACTGGCTGCCGTTCGTACTGGTGGCCCGCGCCCAGGGCTGGCGTACGGCCCAGCTGACGGCGGTGACCACCGTCGCCGCCCTGGCCCACATCGTCTCCACCGCCCTTGTCGGCCTGCTGATCGTCGGCGCCGGCCTGGCGCTGGAAACCTGGGTCGAGGGCCTCGCCCCCCGGCTCGCCGCCGTCTTCCTCGCCCTGCTCGGCCTGTTCTACCTCGTGCGCGGCCTGCGCGCCCCGGCGCTGGCCGGCGCCGCCGGCGCCCTCGGCGAACCGCCCGCCGCGCCGGGCCACCGGGCCGCCGCCCTCGGCCTCGTCGCCCTGCTGGCCATCTCCCCGGGCGAGGTGCTGCTGCCCCTCTATCTGTCCGCCGCCGACCAGGGCGCCCCGGTGATCGCCGCCCTGACCCTGGCCATGGCGCTGGGCACCGTCATCGGCATGCTGGGCCTCGTGCTGCTGGCCCGCGCCGGAGCCCAGGCCCTGCGCCTCGACCGCTGGGCCCGCTACGAGCGGGTGCTGCTGGGCCTCGCCCTGCTCGGCCTGGCCCTTTTCGTCGCCCTGCGCGGCCACTAGGCTGAGCGCATGGCCCACGACGCCGCGCCCGGACACGCTCACGCCCACGGCCATCACCACGGCCATGGTCACGGCCATAGCCACCGACACGGACACGGGCATCACCACCATCACCACGCTCCGGCGGACACCGGCGACTGGCGCTACCTCGCCGGCCTGTCGATCAATCTGGTCTTCGTCATCGCCGAGGCAGCCGCCGGGCTGATCGCCGGCTCCGCCGCCCTGCTGGCCGACGCCGGCCACAACCTGTCCGACGTGCTCGGCTTGGCCATGGCCGGCGGCGCCGCCTGGCTGGCGCGCCGCGCCGCCAGCGCCCGGCGCACCTACGGCTTCGGCAAGGCGACGGTGCTGGCCGCCCTCGCCAACGCCCTGCTGCTGCTGGCGGCCTGCGGCTTCATCGCCTTCGAGGCGATCGAGCGGCTGGCGGATCCCCGGCCGGTCGAGTCCGGCATCGTCATGGCCGTGGCCGGGCTTGGCTTCGTCATCAATCTGGGGACGGCCCTGCTCTTCCTGCGCGACCGGCACACCGACCTGAACGCCCGCGGCGCCTATCTGCACATGCTGGCTGACGCCGGGGTATCGATCGGGGTGGTGATCGTCGGGGCCGGGGTGATGCTGACCGGCTGGACCCTGCTGGATCCGATCGCCAGCCTGGTGATCGTCGCCGTCATCCTGTTCGGCACCTGGGGGCTGCTGCGCGACTCGGTCGACCTGGCGCTGGACGCCGCCCCGGCAGGCGTCGAGGTGCCGGCGGTGCGCTCGGCGCTGGAGGGTCTGCCGGGCGTCAGCCGGGTGCACGACCTGCACGTCTGGGCCCTGTCGACGACCCGCACCGCCCTGACGGCCCATCTGGTGCACGACCGCCCCGACCCGGACGCCCTGCTGCGCGAGGCCCAGGCCGTGGCGCGCGACTTCGGCGTCGCCCACGCCACCCTGCAGCTCGAGACGGCCGAAGGCCCCGACTGTCCGGGCTGCTGACCTTTCGCACGGGCGCGCCGACGCCTAGATGGGCGGGATGAGCGACAAGATCCCCGTGACCGTGCTGACCGGCTACCTCGGCGCCGGCAAGACCACCCTGCTGAACCGCATCCTCACCGAGGACCACGGCAAGCGCTACGCCGTGATCGTCAACGAGTTCGGCGAGATCGGCATCGACAACGACCTGGTGGTCGGGGCCGACGAGGACGTGTTCGAGATGAACAACGGCTGCGTCTGCTGCACCGTGCGCGGCGACCTGATCCGCGTCGTCTCGGGCCTGATGAAGCGTCAACGACCCGGCAAGCCGGCGTTCGACGCCATCATCGTCGAGACCACCGGCCTGGCCGACCCCGGCCCGGTGGCCCAGACCTTCTTCGTCGACGAGGACGTCAAGGCGAAGACGCGGCTGGACAGCGTCACCGCCCTGGTCGACGCCCGCCATGTCATGGCCCGTCTGGACGACTCGAAGGAGGCCCGCGAGCAGGTGGCCTTCGCCGACCGCATCCTGCTGAACAAGACCGACCTGGCCACCCCGGCCGAGCTGGACGCGGTCGAGGCGCGGCTGCGCAGCCTCAACCCCCTGGCCCCGATCGTCCGCACCGAGCGCGCCGCCGTGCCGCTCGACCAGATCCTCGACATCGGCGCCTTCGATCTGGAGCGCGTCGTCGAGGTGCGCCCCGACTTCGTCAATCCGCCCCACGGCGCCGAGGGCCACGTCCACGACGACCACTGCGGCCATGATCACCATGACCATGACCATGACCATGACCATGGCCACGATCATCACCACCACGGCCATGACCACGGCCCGCGCGGCCACGCCCACAACGACGACGTCCGCGGCGTCGCCCTGTCGCTGGACCGCCCGGTCGACGGCCAGAAGTTCACCCGCTGGCTCGACGAACTGCTGGCCACCCGGGGGCAGGACATCCTGCGCGCCAAGGGCATCATCGACATCGCCGGCGAGGACCGGCGACTGGTGTTCCAGGCCGTGCACATGATCCTCGAGGGCGACCTGCAGCGCCCGTGGGGCGCGGACGAACGCCGCTGGTCCCGCGCCGTCTTCATCGGCCGCGACCTCGACGAGGCGGCCCTGAAGGCCGGCTTCGAGGGCTGCCTCGCTTGAGAGTAAGGCAGTTTTGCCTTACCTTGAAGCAAGGAGGCTCGCATGGTCACCCTGACCCTTACCGCCAAGAACCAGTTGACCCTTCGCAAGGAGGTCGTCCGGCACCTCGGTCTCAAGGCGGGCGACAAGGTCGAGGCGCAGTTGCGGCCGGACGGCAGGGTTGAGCTGGCGCCTCATCGGCCGCGGACCGGCAGCATCGCCGACGCCTTCGGCATCCTGGCCGTCAAGCCCGGCACGCCGCCCCTGAGTATCGAGCAGATGAACGAGGTGATCGCCGAGGGCTGGGCCGGCAAGGCGCCCCGACGCCCTTGAAGATCGCCCCGGACACCAATCTCCTCGTCCGGGTGGTCATGAACGATGACGCCGCCCAGGCGGCGATCGCCCGGCAGTGGCTTCTGGATGCCGAAGTGATCGTGCTCACCCTCCCGGCCCTGTGCGAAACCGCATGGGTTCTGAGGAGCTACTTCGGCGCGACGAACAGTGAGATCAGCCTCGCCATCCGGACGCTGACCGGAGCCGCCAATGTCGTCGTCGACGCCGAGGCCGTGGCCGCCGGTCTCGACCTGCTGGAGGCGGGCGGCGACTTCGCCGACGGGGTAATTGCCGCGTCAGGCCTGGCGATGGGCGCGGACATGTTCGTCACGTTTGACCGGGCCGCATCCCTGCGTCTGGCGCACCTCGGCCTTCCGGTCACGATCGCGGGGCCGCCTCAGAAATAGGCGACCAGCCGCCCCAGAACGACGACGCCCAGCCACAGGGCGAGCGACACCGCCGCCAGCAGCCGGGCGCCCGCCGGAATGGCCCCGTCCAGCCGCCGGAACAGGCTGCGGAAAACCGCCGCATTGAGCCCTGCCAGCCCGATCAGGCCCAGCTTGGCCAGGAACAGGGGCGATGCGGCCATGGCCCGGGCGTCGGCGGCGAACATCAGCACGCCGCTGACCACCATCACCACGAACCCGGCCAGGGCCAGCGGCGTCACGACCTCGGCCAGGGTCTGGGGCGCCAGCCGCCGGCCATAGCCGAGCAGCCGCAGGTCGAGCAGGCCGATGCCCCCGACCAGCAGCACCGCCCCTATCACATGGGCGGTGTTGGCGATCGGATAGACCAGCGCCTCGGACCCGGCCCAGTCGGCCAGGGCCGAGGCCTCGATGGCCGCGATCAGCTCCGGCGGGATCAGCGCAGTTCGACCGTCTTGCCGCCGGCGGTGATCCGCTCGGCGCGCATCTCGCGGGTCCCGTCACGACGCGGGTAGCCCTCGACCGTAACCGTCTGGCCGACCGCGATGTCGCCCTCGACGAGGCCGCGGGCCTGCATGCGCGAGACCGGCGCCAGCACCACGTCCCAGCGCTGGCCCTCGACGGCGATGACGATGGCCCCGTGCGGGCTGCCCCAGCTGGACTCCAGCACCGGGGCCGTCGGCCGCATCACGCGCTCGGCGTCGTAGGAGCTCCAGCCGTGGTGGGCGACGGCGGCGGTGGCGACGAGGGCGGCGGCGGCGAAGGCCAGAGCGGCCGGGCCGTGACGAAAGCGCATGCGAAACCTCCAGGATGTCCCTATGTGGCCAGACTACCCCGGCGAGG
Source organism: Brevundimonas sp. (assembly GCF_035998205.1). Taxonomy (GTDB): domain Bacteria; phylum Pseudomonadota; class Alphaproteobacteria; order Caulobacterales; family Caulobacteraceae; genus Brevundimonas. The sequence goes on along the minus strand of NZ_DASYHT010000002.1, from coordinate 28,075 downwards.
CCCCGCGACAAGGCGGCGCATCGCCGCCCTGCAAGGACCGCCGATGCCTGACCCGACCGCCCCGACCGCCCGCTGGAGTTTCGACGCCCAGGCCACCGCTGCCGACTTCGACCGCGGCGGTGCCGTGTTCGCCCTCGGCGACGGCTCGGTGCGCTTCGCCTCGGGCGAACGTCAGGACGCCCACGACGGGGCCGTGCTGTCGGCGGCGGTCCACCCGTCCGGCGACGGTCTCGTCACCGGCGGCGATGACGGCCGCATCGTCTGGAGCCGCCGCGACGGCCTGGAGGTGCTGGCCGAGGTCCCCGGCCGTTGGATCGACTCGGTGGCGACCGCGCCCGAGACCGGCCTGATCGCCGCCGCCGCCGGGCGCGGCCTCGTCGTGCTGGACGCCGCCGACCGCGCCTTCCGCCGCGACCACGCCGCCGAACGCACCCTCGCCGCCGTGGCCTTCGACCCCAAGGGCCGCCGCGTCGCCGCCGCCACCTATGGCGGGGCGCTGGTCTGGTTCGCCCGCATCGCCGGGCAGCGCCCGACGCTCTACAAGTGGGGCGGCTCACACACCGCCGTCGCCTGGTCGCCGGACGGCGCTTTCCTCATCACCGCCATGCAGGACAACCAGCTGCACGGCTGGCGGCTCAAGGACGTGCGCGACATGCGCATGGGCGGCTATCCGTCGAAGATCCGCAACCTGGCCTTCCTGTCGAAAGGCCAGCTGCTGGCCACGCCCGGGGCCCAGGGCGCGGTCCTGTGGCCCTTCGTCGGCGCCAACGGGCCGATGGGGCGCGAGGCCACCGAGATCGGCTTCGACCAGTCGGCCATGGTGGCGCTGGTCGCCGCCCGCCCCGCCCACGGCCGTCTCGTCGCCGGGCTGGACGACGGCCGCGTCTGGGTCGCCGACCCGGCCGCCCAGGGCCTCGACTTCGTCCGCGCCGACAAGGGCGCGGCCATCACCGCCCTGGCCCTGTCGCCCGACGGCCGCCAGGTCGCCTGGGCCGACGAGGACGGCGAGGCGGCGGTGGCGGAGATCAGCGTCTAGGACCGGCGCGCCGCCCACAGCAGGGCCGCGGTCACCGCGGCCACGAACAGCGCCCCCTCGGCCGCGCCGGTGACGGCCCGCGCCACCGTGCCGAAGCCCTCGTCGCCCAGCATCCGGCCCAGCGGCGCCAGCGACAGCCGCGCGCCCGGGAAGGCCTCGGCCAGCGCGGCGAGACTGCCGCCCAGCAGCCGCCCGCCCAGCAGGGCGACAGCGAGCCCGGCCAGCGCCCCCAGCCCGGCCGCCGCGCGGCGACCCAGCGCGAGGCCGAGCCCGACGGCGGCGCCGAGCAGCGCCCCCTCCCCGGCCCCGGTGATGTCGGTCGGCCCCCCGCCCAGCAGCAGGTGGAAGGCGTCCAGCCCCAGCAGCTCGACCACGCCGCCCAGAAGCGCCCCGCCGGCAGCCGCCCCGATCAGCCGGCGTCGCCCTTCCGGCCCGGGCAGACGCCGCGACAGCGCCACGCCCGCGCCGATCGCCCCGCCCCCGAGGGCGCCGAGGCTCAAGGTCAGCACGGTCATCACCAGCACGGTCGAGAGCGCGCCCGCGCCCGGGCTCGCCATCGCCAGCCCGTAGGCGAGGCCGCCCAGCGCCCCGGCCGCGCCGCCGCCGAGCGCACCCGCGAGGGGCCGGGCCAGACCGTCGGGCGCGGGCAAGGCCGCAACCGCGCGCGGCGCCTCCGCGCTCGCCTCGCCACGGGTCACCGGCGCGATGAAGCGATAGCCATGTCTGGGCGCGGTCTCGATCAGGCGCGGCCGCGCCGCCTCGTCCCCCAGCTCGCGCCGCAGGGTGCGGATGGCCTGGCTCAGGGCCTCGTCGGTGACCGGCACGCCGCGCCAGACCTCGTCGAGCAGACGCTCGCGCGACACCAGTCGTCCGCCTTCGCGCACCAGCAGCACCAGCACGTCGAGATAGCGACCGTTCAACGCCACGACCTCGCCGTCGCGGGTCAGGCGACGATCCTCGGGGTCCAGCTCGAAGCGGTCGAAGCGGTAGGGGGCCGGGTTCATCTTCAGGCGACGCGGATCAGACGTTGCGAGCCTGCCGCCGCGTCGCCGGCCGGCGCAACGGAAATCGGCGCGGCCGGACGATTTCAGCGAATCCTCAGACGCCGCTCAGGCCGCTCACCGGCGGGTCGGGCAGGCTTGCCCCGTTCTTCACTCCCGGAGCCCGCCATGTCCGCCACCCCTGCCCCGACCTCCTTCCCCCGCGTCGACCGCCTCCTGCGCGGCCTCGGCTGGGGCGGCGCCCTTGTCCTTTGGCTGCTGCCCTTCCTCGCCGCCCGCCTGACCCCGCAGATGAACTGGAGCCCGATGGACCACATCGCCTGGGGCGTCATGCTGCTCGTCGCGGCGGTCCTGTTCGAGACCAGCCTGCGGCTCAGCCGCAGCTTCGCCTACCGGCTCGCCTGCTGGATCGGCCTAGGCGCCGGCTTCCTGCTGGTCTGGGCCAACCTCGCCGTCGGCATCATCGGCAGCGAGGATGCGGCCATCAACAGCCTGCTCTTCGCTGTCCTCGTCGTGCCGCTGGTCGGCGCCTTCCTCGTCGACTTCCGCGCCCGGGGTCTCGCCCGGGTGATGGCCGCCACCGCCGCCGCCCAGATCGCCGTCGCCGTCCCGCCCCTGCTCGCCCGCGAGCCCGACGTGGTCTTCACCCTGCCCTGGCTCGCCGCCTGGCTGATCAGCGCCGCCCTGTTCCGCAAGGCGGCGCGGGCGGGGTAGCGCCCACGCCCTCAGTCGTAGTGGAAACGGCGCCAGCTGGGCTCCGTGATGACCGGTCGGGACGTGGGACGTCTCCCTTGGCGCGGCGGGACCGTCGGCTCGAACGAAACGGTGCTCCAGTCGACCTTTGAGGTATTGGCCGTGGTGAAGAGCTCGATCAGCTCCAGTGTCCCGCTGCTGTCCGGCCACAGAACACAGCCGACGGGATCAGCAAGACGGCCCACCCGGAACCACGCTACGCGCTCGTAGCAGTCAGGGCGGAGGACACCGGCCCCTTCCACGGTCGTGATGCAGCCGCGCCCGGAGTTGTAGCGCAGGGTGACTTCGGCAGACGTCAAACCTGGCCCGTCAGTCGAATAGGACGTCGGGCGCGCCGTCAGTTCGGTCAGAGCAGCGACTTCAAGCAGGGTAAAGCTGGGCCCTTGCTCAGGCTGAACGTTGAGCCCTCCTAGCCAGAGGCGAAGGCGGGATACCAGCTCCCAGCCTGCCCAGATCGCGAGGCCAAGACCTGCTGCCAGGTAAAGCAGATACCGTGCCGCGGGCCACGCGTTACCGAATGCAATGGCGGACCCCATCCACGCGGCGGGGATCAGGAAGACGCCCGCGAACAGCGCCAGCTTGCGCCAGCGCTGTCTCCGTGTCGGACGTCTGTCGAAGCGGTCCATGCCTCAAGTCTAGAGGCTCTGGCGCAACCGCCTAGAGGTTCAGCAGGGCCGGGTCGCCGCCCTGGGCGGCGATGTTGACGCTGATGGCCTTTTCGGCGGCGTAGCGGATCAGGCTGTGGGGGCCGCCGGCCTTGGGGCCGGTGCCGGAAAGGCCCTCGCCGCCGAACGGCTGAACCCCGACCACCGCGCCGGTGATGCCGCGGTTGACGTAGACGTTGCCGGCCGGGACGAGGCGCATGACCTCCTCGGCGAAAGCCTCGATGCGGCTGTGCACGCCCAGCGTCAGGCCATAGCCGCGCGCCGCCAGCCTGCCCGCGACGGTCTTCAGCTCGGCCGGGTCATAGCGGTGGATGTGCAGGATCGGGCCGAACACCTCGCGCTCGAGGAAGTCCGGCGTCGGGATCTCGGCGATGGTCGGGGCGAACAGGTCGCCCTTGCTGGCACCCGCCGGCAGGGTGGCGCGGGCGATGACCGTGGCCTCGCGTTCCAGCCGGGCGACATGGGCCTCCAGCGCCTGACGGCTCTCGGCGTCAATGACCGGGCCGATGTCGGTGGCCGGGTCGGCTGGATCGCCCAGCACCTGCACCGCCAGCGCCCCCTTCAGCCCCTCGATCAGGGCGTCCGCTGAGTCCTTCGGCACATACAGGACCCGCAGGGCCGAGCAGCGCTGCCCCGCGGACCCGAAGGCCGACAGGATCACATCATCGATGACCTGCTCGCGCAGGGCCGTGGTGTCGACGAACATGCCGTTCAGCCCGCCGGTCTCGGCAATGAAAGGGATGATCGGGCCGCGCCGGTCGGCGAGGGCGCGGTTGATGGCCCAGGCGGTCTCGGTGCCGCCGGTGAAGGCCACGCCGTCGATGGCCGGATGGCTGACCAGCGCCGCGCCCACCGTCTCGCCGCGCCCGGGCAGCAGGGCCAGCAGGTCGGCATCGAGCCCCGCCTTGTGGAACAGGCGGACGGCCTCGGCGGCGATCAGCGGCGTCTGCTCGGCCGGCTTGGCCAGCACCGCGTTGCCGGCGGCCAGGGCCGCGGCGATCTGGCCGGTGAAGATGGCCAGCGGGAAGTTCCAGGGGCTGATGCAGGCGAACACGCCGCGGCCGTGCAGGACGAGGGCGTTGGTCTCGCCGACCGGCCCCTTCAGGACCTGCTCGCCGCCGAAGTCGCGTTCGGCCAGCATCGCGTAGTAGCGGCAGAAGTCGGCGGCCTCGCGCACCTCGGCGACGCCGTCGTTCAGGGTCTTGCCCGCCTCGCGCGCCAGCAGGGCCACCAGCCGGTCGAGGTCGGCCTCCAGGGCGTCGGCCATGGCCCGCAGCACCGGCGCGCGGCCGACCCCGCCCTTGCGGTCCCAGCCGATCTGGGCCGCCGCCGCTCGCTCGGCCGCGGCGTCGACGTCGGCCGGGGTCGCCTCGGAGGCGTGGCCCAGCACCTGGGTCCGGTCGAACGGATTGGTCACCGGCCGGCTGTCGACCCCGGCCAGCAGCCGCCCGCCGACGATGGGCCCGGCGGTCAGCGTCTCGGCGTCGACCTTCGCCAGCGCCGCGTCGTGGGCCGCGCGTTCGGCGGCCTGGCTGTAGTCACGGCCGAGGGAGTTCTGGCGGTCGCCGTAGAGGTCGCGGGGCACGGGAATCCGGGGGTGGCGGTCGGGCTGGGCCTCGACCTGGGTGACGGGATCGGCGGCGACAGCGGCCGCGGGCACGCGCTCGTCCAGAAGGGCGTGGACGAAAGAGGAATTGGCGCCGTTCTCCAGCAGGCGCCGCACCAGATAGGGCAGCAGCTCCTCATGGCCGCCGACGGGCGCATAGGCCCGCACGGTGATGGACCGGCCGTCCGGGAAGGCCTCCGCCACGGCGTCATAGAGGGCCTCGCCCATGCCGTGCAGGCGCTGGAACTCGACCTTCACGCCCGAGCGGCGCGCCATGTGCTGGACCGCGGCCAAGGTGTGGGCGTTGTGGGTGGCGAACTGCGAATAGACGTGCGGCGCGCCGCGGATCAGCAGGTCGGCGCAGACGAGGTAGTTCAGGTCCGTCGCCGCCTTGGTGGTGAACACCGGATAGTCCGGCCGGCCCAGCACCTGGGCGCGCTTGATCTCGCTGTCCCAGTAGGCGCCCTTGACCAGCCGCACCATCAGCCGCCGGCCGCTGTCGCGGGCCAGCTCGACGATGCGCGCCACCGTCTCCGGCCCGCGCTTCTGATAGGCCTGCACGGCCAGGCCGAGGCCGTTCCAGCCGCCCAGCTCCGGCTCGCGCGCCAGCCGGTCCAGCAGCTTCAGCGACAGGGCCAGCCGGTCCGCCTCCTCGGCGTCCATGGTGAAGTTGATGTTGTGCTGGGCGGCGATCACCGCCAGGCGCTTGATCCGCGGATAGAGCTCCTCCCACACCCGCGCCTCATGGGTCGCCTCATAGCGCGGCGACAGGGCTGACAGCTTGACCGAGACGCCGTGCCCGCCCTCCGGGCCATAGCCGTCGGCGACCTGGCCGACCGCCTCGATGGCCACCGCATAGATGCGCTCGTAGCGTTCGGCGTCAGCCTCGGTGCGGGCCCCCTCGCCCAGCATGTCGAAGCTGCACAGCCAGCCTTCGCGCTCGGCCCGCTTCAGGGCGGCGTCGATGGTGCGGCCGACCACGAACTGCTCGCCCATGATGCGCACGGCCTGGGCCACGGCCTGACGGATCACCGGCTCGCCCAGCCGGCCGGCGACGCGCTTCAGGAAGCCGGGCAGGTCGCGCCGCGCGTCCTCATCGACATCGACCAGCTTGCCGGTCAGCATCAGCCCCCAGGTCGAGGCGTTGACGAACAGGCTGTCGGACTTGCCCAGGTGGCTGGCCCAGTCGGCCGAGCCGATCTTCTCGGCGATCAGCCGGTCGCGGGTATCGTCGTCCGGGGTGCGCAGCAGGGCCTCGGCCAGGCACATCAGGGCCAGCCCCTCGCGGGTGCCGAGACTGAACTCCTGCAGGAAGCTTTCGACGACGCCCTGGCGCTGCGGGCTCCGGCGCGCGCGCTCGACAAGATCGGTCGCGGCGGCCACCACCTCCGCCCGCTCGGCGGCGTCCAGCGGCAGGGCGGCGCGATTGCGCGCCACCACCGCGCGCTCATCCTCATGCTTGCCCCGGTCAAGCTCGTCCCAGGCGACGAAGGCGGAAGGCGACGGGACGGCGTTCATGGGGCGCACCTGTGTGTATCGCCGCCAGATAATCCCGGCTACGCCAAAGGTGCTTCGTATGTTAGCTGACCAGACCGAAGATCCTTCGGCCAGAGGGCGAAATTCCGATGATCGAGATTGACGCCGTCGACCGCCGCCTCCTGCGGGTGCTGCAGTCGGACGCCCGCATCTCCAACGCCGAGCTGGCGCGGCGCTGCAACCTGTCCGCCGCCGCCTGCTTCGAGCGGGTCCGGCGGCTGCGCGAGCGCGGGGTGATCACCGGCTACGCCGCCATGGTCGATCCCGCCCTCGTCGGCCGGGATCTGCTGATCTTCGTCGAGGTGCTGCTGGACCGGACCACCGGCGATCTGTTCGAGGCCTTCGCCGAGGCCGTGCGCCGCCAGCCCGAGGTGCTGGAGTGCCATATGGTGGCCGGCGGCTTCGACTATCTGATCAAGGCCCGGGTGGCCGACATGGATGCCTACCGGGCGTTTCTCGGCGACGTGCTGGTGAGAATGCCGGGCGTGCGCGAGACCCGCACCTACGCCGTGCTGGAAGAGGTCAAGTCGACCACGGTCCTGCCCCTGTGACGCCGTCTCGCCTTCGCCCGCCGGATTGTCTAGAAGATCGAGTCCTTGAAACGGCAGGGTCCGCCAAGCGCATGCGCATCGTTCTGGCCACCGATGCCTGGGAGCCCCAGGTCAATGGCGTCGTCCGCACCCTGACCCGCACGGTCGCGGAATGCCGCGCCATGGGCCATGAGGTCGAGGTCATCGAGCCGAGCCAGTTCAAGACGATCCCGGCGCCGACCTATCCCGAGATCAAGCTGGCGCTCGGCGCCGAGGAAGAGATCCGCGAGCGGCTCCGGGCGCTCGAGCCGGAGGCGGTGCACATCGCCACCGAGGGACCGATCGGCATCGCCACGCGGCGCATCTGCGTCGAGTGGAAGCTGCCCTTCACCACCAGCTACCACACCAAGTTTCCCGAGTACGTCTCGGCCCGGTTCCCGATCCCGGTGCAGGTCGGCTACGCCTACATGAAGTGGTTCCACAAGCCGTCCGGCCGGCTGATGGTGGCGACGCCGACCCTCAAGAAGGAGCTCGAGGCGCACGGCTTCAAGAACATCTCGCCCTGGTCGCGCGGGGTGGACACCGAGCTGTTCCGCCCGGACCTCGAGCCGATCTACGACAGCCTCGGCGGCAAGGACTGGCCGCGCCCCTTCTGGCTGAACGTCGGCCGGGTGGCGGTGGAGAAGAACATCGAGGCCTTCCTCGAGCTCGACCTGCCGGGCACCAAGATCGTCGTCGGCGACGGCCCGGCGCGCGCCGATCTGGAGGCGCGCTTCCCTGCCGCGAAGTTCATGGGGGCCCGCTTCGGCGAGGAGCTGGCGCGGTGCTTCCGCGACGCCGACGTCTTCGTCTTCCCCAGCTGGACCGACACCTTCGGCCTCGTGATCCTCGAATCCATGGCGACCGGCACGCCGGTGGCGGCCTATCCGGCGCATGGCCCGATCGACCTGATCCCCGGCTCGAACGCCGGGGCCATCGACGATGACCTCCGGGCCGCCTGCATGAAGGCGCTGGAGTGCGACCGCGGCGCGACCCGCGCCTATGCCGAGAAGTTCAGCTGGCGCGCCTCGGCGGAAGAGTTCGTGCACAACCTCCAGCCCTATCCCGAGCCGGAGCGCGGCCGCTTCTGGCGCCGTCTGCGACGTCTCGCCCGGGTGCGCGGCCGCGCCGCCTGAGGCGACGCGAGACACCTCCGTCACACAACCCGGCTAGGCCATCGGCTCCCCTGAGCTTGGAGCCTCGCCCATGACCCGCCCGATCCGCGCCGGCCTGCGCCTGTCCGCCGCCGTGCTGGCCCTGACCCTCGCCGCTCCCGCGCTCGCCCAGAGCCAGCAGGCGGCGGCGGGAGGGGACGACGACGCGTACTTCGCCGCCGGGCGCGCGGCGCTGGCGCAGCGTCTGGCGGTGCGCCCGATCGAGGGCCGCGCCCGCAACGTCATCCTGTTCATCGGCGACGGCATGGGCATCTCGACCCTCACCGCCGCCCGGCTGCACGGGGCCGACCAGGCCGGGCGCTCCGGCGAGAACGTCCCGCTGGCCTTGGACGGCCTGCCACATACCGCCCTCGTCCAGACCTATACCCACGATTCCATGGTGGCGGACTCGGCCGCCACGGCCACGGCGATGGTCGCCGGGATCAAGACGCGGAACGGTGTCCTCAACGTTGCGGCCAGCGCGCCCGCCCGGGACTGCGCCGCCGCCCTCGCCGCGCCGGTCGACACCCTGTTCGCCCGGGCAGAGCGCGCCGGTCTGTCGACCGGCGTGGTCACCACCGCCCGCGTCACCCACGCCACCCCGGCGGCCGCCTTCGCCCACAGTCCGGACCGTAACTGGGAGAGCGACCGCCAGCTGCCCGCGGCCGCGGCCGCGGCCGGCTGCCGCGACATCGCCCGGCAGATGATCGAATGGCCCCATGGCGACGGCCTCGACGTCGTGCTGGGCGGCGGCCGGGCCTACTTCACCCCCGAAGGCCAACCTGATCCGGAGACGCCGTCGCGCAGCGGCCTCCGCCGCGACGGCCGCGACCTGATCGCCGAGTGGCGCGCCACTAACCCGTCGGGCGCCTTTGTCATGGACCAGGCCGGATTCGACGCCGTCGACCCGGCCCGCACGCCGCGCCTGCTCGGCCTCTTCGAGCCGGACCACATGCGCTACGCCCACGACCGCGAGAACGAACCGTCTCTGGCGGAGATGACGCGCAAGGCCATCGACGTTCTGGCGGCCCGCGGACAGGGCTATGTGCTGATGGTCGAGGGCGCGCGCATCGACCACGCCCACCATCTCGGCCAGGCTGGCGCCGCCCTGAACGACACCCTGGCGTTCGACGCCGCCATCCGCGCCGCCCTCGAAGCCGTGGACCTGAACGACACCCTGGTGATCGTCACCGCCGACCACAGCCACAATCTGACGCTCACCGGCTATTCGCCCCGGGGCGCCCCCGTCCTGGGGCTGGTGAGCGACCGCGAGGGCGCGCCGGTGCGCCTGCCTGACGGTAAGCCGGCGACGGTGCTCAGCTACGCCAACGGCCCGGGCGGAGCCATGGGCCCGCGCGCCGACCTGTCAGACGCTCATGTGGACGATCCGGCGTTCGTGCATCCCGCCCTGGCGCCCCTGCCTTCCGCCGCCCACGGCGGCGAGGACGTGGCGGTGCTGGCCGCAGGGCCGTGGGCGCACCTGTTCGGCGGGGTGATCGAGCAGCAGGTGATCTATCACGTCATGGCCCACGCCCTCGGCATGGGTCAGGTCGAGGACTGAGCCGACAGGCCCGCCCCGGGCATCCCGGGGCGGGCGTCGCGCTTTACTCCGGGCGGGCCATGGCCGTGCCGGCCTGGGCGATCTGGCGCTGACGGGCCAGTTCCTCCGGCTGCAGCGGGATCAGGCCGCGGTCTTCCAGATAGCCGCCGCGGCCGGCCGAGGCGTCCGAGACGAACTCGTTGACGAACTCCTGCAGGCCCGGGATCACCCCGATGTGCGCCTTCTTCACATAGATGAAGAGGCTGCGCGCCAGCGGGTAGGAGCCGTCGGCGATGGTCTCGACCGAGGGGGCCACGCCGTCGATGGTCTCGGCCTTCACCGCGTCGCGGTTCTGCTCGAGGAAGGAATAACCGAACACGCCGACCGCCCCCGGGGTGCGGGTCAGGGTCTGCAGAATGGCATTGTCATTCTCGCCGGCGTCAATCCACAGGCCGTCCTCGCGCAGGGTGTGCGAGACGGCCTCGAAGCGGTCCTCGTCCGACGCCTTGAGCGCGGCCAGCTCCGGCAGGCGCTCGGCGCCGGGCGCCATGCCCAGCTCGAGGAAGGCGTCGCGGGTGCCCGAGGTCGGCGGCGGGCCATAGACCTGGATGCGCTGGGCCGGCAGGGCGGGATTGATCTGGCTCCACTGGGTCGCCGGGTTGGCGGCGATGGCGCCGTTGACCGGCACCTCCTTGGCCAGGGCCAGATACATGTCCTGCAGGCGCAGGTCGAACGAGGCCCCGTCGCGCGCGGTGGCCACGACGATGCCGTCATAGCCGATCTGCAGCTCGATGATCTCGGTGACGCCGTTCCGGGCGCACATGTCGAACTCGGACGCCGTCATGCGGCGCGAGGCGTTGGCCACGTCCGGCGTGGCCGGACCGACGCCCTGACAGAAGGCCTGGATGCCGCCGCCGGTGCCCAGCGCCTCGACCCGCGGGGTGGCGCCGCCCTGGCTGCGCGAGAAGGTCTCGGCCACCCGGGTGGTGAAAGGGAAGACGGTCGAGGAGCCGGCGGCCCAGACGCCGTTCCGGGTCTGGCCGGCCCCGCCGGTGTCGCCACAGGCGGCGAGCGCGAGGGTGCAAAGCGCCGCGCCGGCGGCGAGCAGGGTGCGGGTCATCGAAAAAACTCCGTCAGCTGTCAGATCGCCCGCTTAGAGCAGACGTTTGCGCATGGCTTGTGACAGCAGGTCGATCAGCGTCACGGCGATGACGACGACGATCACCACCGCCGACACCGCGCTGAAGTTGAAGGCGTTCATGCGGTCGAACAGGACCTGGCCGATGCCGCCGGCCCCGATCAGGCCCAGCACCGTGGCCGAACGGCTGTTCGACTCGAAGCGGTAGAGGGCGAAGCTCGTCCACAGCGGCGCCACCTGCGGGATCACGCCCCAGACGATCTCCTGCAGGCGCGAGCCGCCGGTGGCGCGCACGCCCTCGACCGGCCCCTTGTCGATCGACTCGACCGCCTCCGAGAACAGCTTGGCCAGCACCCCGGCGGTGTTGAGCGTGATCGCCAGCACCCCGGCCAGCGGGCCGAGGCCCACCGCCACCACGAACAGCAGCCCCATCACCAGATCCGGGACTGAACGCAGCAGGTTCATCACCCAGCGCACCGGCTGAACCAGCCAGACCGGGGCGATGTTGCGGGCGGCGGCCAGCCCCATCGGAATGCCGAGAAAGACGGCCAGGAAGGTGCCCCACAGGGCGATCTGGATCGTCTCCCACATCTTCTCGACGAACAGGCGCCAGTCGCTGAAGTCCGGGCGCAGCAGGTCGGCGGCGAAGGTCTGGATGTTGGCCGAGTTGGTCACCAGCCGGCTCAGGTTGCCGAGGTCCACGGCCTCGACGCTCCAGGCCAGCAGCACGGCCACGCCGCCCCAGATGAGGATGTCCATGGCCCAGGCGACAAGGCCGCGGCGCGGCGGCGGCGGCACGCCGCCGTCGCGGATCGGGTCGGCGGCGGCGCTCAAGGCTGGACCTCGCGGCTGGCGCGCAGACGGGCCAGCTCGGCCTCTGCCTCGGCGGCGGCGGCGGTGTCGCCGGCGGCCCGCGCCGCGACCAGCTTCTGGTCAGCGTCCATTTCCCGGACCGGGTTCAGATAAGCGCTGTCGGCGGCACGGAACTGCGAATAGTTCAGCCCGCGCAGGACCTCACGCTGACGCTCGGCCTCGGCGCCCTCGCCCTGGCCATAGCTGATGAAGAAGGTGCGGATGCGCTCCTTCAGGGCCGGATCAAGATCTCCACGCACCAGGATGCCGGACTCCGGGATCGGCGGCGATTCCCAGATGTCCTGGAGCTGGGCCGCGATCTGCGGGTTCTGGCGCTCGAGGAAGACGGTGTTGACCGTGTTCGAGGTGGCCACATCGACCAGGCCGTTGGCGACCGAGAAGGCGTTGGCCTGATGGTTGGCCGCGCGCACCGTGGCGAAGCAGGCGTTGGGGTCGATGCCGCGCGCGTTGAACAGGAAGGTCATCGGGGCCAGCGTGCCCGAGGTCGACTGGGCGTCGCCGATGCCGAAGTCATAACGCTTGCCGCAGGCCAGCACGTCGTCGAGCGTGATGCCCGAACCGACCTTGACGATCAGGGTCGAGCGATAGCTGTCGCGGCCCTGCAGGTCGACGGTGCGGGCCACCACCTCGGCGCCGGCCCGGTCGATCGCCTCGATCGCCGGCTTGGCCGAGAACCACGCGACGTGGGTCTGCCCGCCGCGCATGGCCTCCACCAGGATGGTGTAGTTCGAGCCGAAGTAGGGCTCGACCGGCACGCCGATGGCCTCGGACATGTCCTCGAGCAGCGGGGCCCACATCGGGCCCGCCGAGGCTTGGCCCTCGGCCGACAGGATCGAGAACACCAGCTTGTCCGGCATCCCGGCCGGAGCGCTGTCGCCGGCCGGACCACAGCCGGCGAGGGCGAGCAGGGCGGCGCCGATGAGGCCGCCGGCGGCGCGACGGGACAGGATCGGGCGGCTCATGACTTGGTCTCCCAGAAGGCGTCCTCGTATTCGGGGCCGTAGATGTCGATCAGGATGCGCGTGTCGAGCTGGGTCGAGGGGCCGTCGTAGACGACCTTGCCCGCCTTCAGCGCCACGACGCGGTCGCAATAGCGCAGGGCGTAGTCGACCTGGTGCAGGGTGACGATGACGCCGAGGCCGTCGCGCTGGTTCAGCTCGACCAGCAGCTCCATGACCCGGCGCGCCGACACCGGGTCGAGCGAGGCGACCGGCTCGTCGGCGACGATGGCCCGGGCGCCCTGGACCAGGGCGCGGGCGATGGCCCCGCGCTGCTGCTGGCCGCCGGACAGAGTGTTGGCGCGCTGGGCGGCGTAGTCGGAGACGCCGACGCGGTGCAGGGCGGCCATGGCGCGGCGGCGATCCTCGGCCGGCCACATCCCCAGCAGGCCGCGCCACGCCGGCAGGCGCCCGAGCGCCCCGAGCATGACGTTGCTGAACAGGCTGAGCCGCCCGACCAGATTGAATTGCTGGAAGATCATGCCGACGCGCTGGCGCGCGGCGCGGGCCTGGCCGGTCAGCCGACCGTTCTTCTGCACGGCCTCGCCGAACACCTCGATCAGGCCGGAGCCCGCATCGATGGTCTGCAGCCCGGTGATCGAGCGCAGCAGGGTCGACTTGCCGGACCCCGAGGGGCCGATGAGGGCCACCATTTCCCCGGCAGCGACCTCGAGAGAGACGCCGTCGAGGGCCTTGCGGGGCCCGAAGGTCTTGGAAACGTCCCTGACGGACGCCAGGGCGGGAGAGGAGGTCATCAGTCGCGCGTTCGGCCGTTGACGGGGCGCGCCCGCATGGCCCGGGAGGGCCCCTCCGGGCAAGCCCTAATCGCACGACCGGCCGGGCGGCGTCCAGCGCGCCGCCCGGCCAATCGCCTGACCCGGACCGAAATCCGTCGAGCTGGACGCCGTCCCGCCCGGCCCGGATTTCGGTCCGGTTTCAAGCAAGAGCCTGATTCACGGCATCGGCGGAATCGCCGGGCGATTCTGCCTCAACCGATCAGGCTCTAGCGGTTCGAGCGGACCTCGACCGGCAGGCCGAGGGCCTCCAGCTGCGGCCGGACGATCTCGGCGTCGCCGACCACGACCCAGACGAAGCGGCTCGGATCGATGCGACCGCGCACGGCCCCGTCCAGCGCCTCACGGCTCAGGCCGCGGTAGCGCGCGCCGGCCTCTTCCCAGTAGGTGTCCGAGCGCCCGTACAGGGCGTTGGTCCGCAGGGTGCCGAGCACGGCCTGGGCCGTCTCGAACTGGCCGGCGAGACGACGCGAGCCGGCCTCGGCGATGCGCTGCAGCTCATCGGCGGTCGCGCCCTCGGCCCCCAGATAGGCGTTGTGCACGGCGATCAGCGAAGCGATCGATTCGCCGGTGCGGTCCGCCTGGACCGGGGCGTTGATGACGTAGGGCAGCGGCCCCTCCACACCGTTGACCGCGCTGCGGGCGCCATAGGACCAGCCACGGGTTTCACGCAGGTCGGTGTTGATGCGCGACGAGAAGCCCGTGCCCAGCACCTCCAGCGAGGCGTCCAGCACGAGACGGTCGGCGCTGCCGGTCAGGTCGAGCACCTGGCCGCCGAGGATCAGCGACTGCGGCGACTGCGGCCGGTCCACGAGGATGATGCGCGAGCTCGCCTCCGCCGGAGCAGCCTGGGGCTTTTCGCCGCGCGGGATGGCCGGCGCGTTCCAGTCCCCGAACTCGGCCTCCAGCGCCGCGGTCACCTCGGCCAGCGGCCGGTCGGAGACGACGAAGATGGTGGCGTTGTCCGGACGGATCCACGACTGGTGGAAGGCCTCGATGTCATTGACCGTCACGGCCCGCACCGACTCGGCCATGCCCAGACCGCTGACGGGGCGACCATAGGCCGATCCCTCGCCGTACAGGGCCGCCCACAGGGCGCGCGAGCCAAGGCCGGCAGGCGAGGACAGCTCACCGGCGATCTGCGACAGTTGCTGGGCCCGCAGGCGTTCCACCTCCGACGGGATGAAGGACGGTTCGCGCACGACCTTGGACAGCAGGTCCAGCGACGGCGCGAGGTTCGGCGTCAGCGCCGACAGGCTGACCACCGTGCGGTCAAGCGAGGCATTGGCGTTGATGCTGGCGCCCAGACGCTCGCGCGTCTCGGCCAGGGCCAGGGCGTCCAGACCGCCGGCGTTCTCGGTCATGGCGTTGAGCATCAGGGCCTGCAGGCCCAGACGATCGGCCGGATCCGCGGCCCAGCCGGCGTTGAACTCCATGGCCACCCGGGTGGTCGGGGTCGCCGCCGCCTGGCTGAACACCACCTGGATGCCGTTCGACAGGGTGGTGCGCTCGACGGCCGGGAAGTCGAGGTCGACCACCGAACCGAGGTCCGGCATGGCCGGGCGCGCGGTCGGGGTATAGTCCGGCGGCGCCGCGCCCGCCTCGACGCCGCTCGGGGCGGCCTGGGCCTCGACATAGGCCTCGCGCTCGCCCGGCTCGACCTTCAGGGCGAACACGGGACGGCTGAGCCAGCGGTTCATCACCTCCCGCACCTGGGCCGGCGTGACGTCGGCATAGGCCTGCAGCTGACGGCGGTAGAAGGCCGGGTCGTCGGCATAGAGAGCCCCCTCGGCCAGCACCGTGGCCCGGCCGCCGAAGCCGCCGACCTGCTCGAGACCGTTCAGGCGCTGGGCCACCTGCTGGGTGGCGACGCGACGGACCTCGTCCTCGGTCGGCCCTTCGGCGAGGAACTCGGCCAGCACCTGTTCGGCGCGGGCCGCGACCGCATCAGCGTCCTGCCCCGGCTTCACGTTGACGGTGATGTCGAAGAAGCCGACGCGCTGGAACGGCTGGTAGGAGGCCGAGACCGACACGGCGCTCTGGTCGCCGCGCACCAGGGCGCTGTCCAGGCGCGAGCTGGCGAGGCCGCCGAGGATCGAGGCGCCCACGGCCAGCGGGATGGCGTCGGCGTCCAGCAGACCCGGACCGGTCCAGGTGCGCTGGACGCGGACATTGGCGACGCGGTCGCGCATCACGCGGCTGACCGGCGCGTCGAGGGTCGGCACGGCCGCCTGGGCCGGGATGTTCTGCGGGCCGCGCGGGATCGGGCCGAAGTGGCGCTCGACCAGCGTCCGGGCCGTGGCCACGTCGACGTCGCCGGCCAGCACCAGCACGGCGTTGTTCGGACCATAGTTGTCGATGAACCAGGTGCGGACGTCATCCAGCGACGCCGCGTCGAGGTCGGCCATCGAGCCGATGGTGGAGTGACGGTACGGGTGGCCCGGCGGGAACAGCGCTTCCAGACGGGCGTACTGCACCAGGCCATAGGGCTGGTTGTCGCCCTGGCGCTTCTCGTTCTGCACGACGCCGCGCTGGGTATCGAGCTGCTCCTGGGTCAGGGCCCCGAGCAGGTGACCCATCCGGTCGCTCTCGAGGAACAGCACCTGCTCCAGCGCCGGGGTGGCCACGGTCTGGAAATAGTTGGTGCGGTCAAACCAGGTGGTGCCGTTCAGGTCCGTGGCGCCCATGCCGACCAGGCGGGTGATGTAGCTGCCCGGCGCATTCTCCGAGCCCGAGAACATCAGGTGCTCGAACAGGTGGGCGAAGCCGGTGCGCCCCTGGGGCTCGTCCTTGGAGCCGACATTATACCAGACCGACACCGCCACGATCGGCGAGGAGCGGTCCGTGTGCACGATCACGCGCAGCCCGTTGTCGAGGGTGAAGCTCTCATACGGGATGTTGATCCCGGCGATCAGCTCCGACACCGGGGCCGCCTGCGGCGCCTGGCCGGTGGCGACCTGCACCGCCGGCGAGGCGGCCAGGGCCGGCGCGGCATGCGGTGCGGCGATGGCGAGAACGGCGGCGAGCGTGATGGCTCTGGCGGTCAGACGCATGGACATTTCCCCGTGACAGCGCCGCGTCAGGGCCGCGGCGATCTACGGGGCGGCACCCTATACGCCCGGGCCGCCGCGGCAAGCCGCCGCGACGTCAGGTCCGCCTTCAAATTACCGCTTTACATGACGGCGCGATGACCTCATATCGCGCGCTTCCGGCGGACCCCGTAGGTCCAATCTGCGCCGCTAACGCCGGGTCTGGGTTCAACAACTAGCAGGGGGTTACGTGAATTGCGCACGTACCAGCTTCCCCTGGACCTGGTCCGCGAGCGGTCTCCGGAGCGTCCCGTCGCCCTTGTGCGACCGCGCTCCGTCTCCGTAGCGGCGCGCTGGTTCCAGGACAATCTGAAGGCCGACGTCTTCTATGCCGTGAAGGCGAACCCGTCCCGCTGGGTCATCGAGACCCTCGTCGAGGCGGGCGTGACCGGCTTTGACGCCGCCTCGATCGCCGAGATCGAGCTGGTGCGCTCGGTGCTGCCCGAGGCGCGCATCGCCTTCATGCACCCGGTGAAGAGCCGGGGCGCCATTACCCGCGCCTATTTCGACCACGGCGTCCGCACCTTCTCGCTCGACTGCGTCGAGGAGCTGGCCAAGATCGTCGAGGCCACCGGCGGCGCCGCCGACCTGAACCTGATCGTGCGCATGGCCGTCTCGGCCGACGGCGCGGCCTACACCCTGTCGGGCAAGTTCGGCGTCTCGCCGGACCAGGCCCCGGCCCTGCTGCTGGCCACACGCCAGGCGGTCAAGGACGGGCTGATGGGCGTCAGCTTCCACGTCGGCAGCCAGTGCATGCGCCCCTCGGCCTATGAGGCGGCGATGGCCCAGGTCGGCCGCGCCATCCGCAAGGCCGGCGTGTTCGTCGATATCGTCGATGTCGGCGGCGGCTTCCCCTCGGTCTATCCGGGCATGGTCCCGCCGGACCTGCAGGAGTACGCCGACGCCATCCACCGCGGCTTCGCCGAGATGCCCGTGTCGGAAACGACCGAGCTGTGGTGCGAGCCCGGCCGCGCGCTCGTGGCCGAAAGCTCGTCGGTGCTGGCGCGGGTCGACCTGCGCAAGGGCGACGCCCTGTATCTGAACGACGGCTCCTACGGCGCCCTGTTCGACGCCACCCACTCGCGCTGGCCCTTCCCCACCAAGCTGGTGCGGGATGGCGACGCCGCGAGCGAGCTGAAGCCGTTCCGCTTCTACGGGCCGACCTGCGACTCGATCGACCACATGCCGGGGCCGTTCTACCTGCCGGCCGATGTGCGCGAGGGCGACTTCATCGAGATCGGCATGCTGGGCGCCTATGGCGTGGCCATGACCACGGGCTTCAATGGCTATGGCGAGCACGAGATCGCCGCGGTCGAGGACGCCCCCATGGCCTCGCTCTACGGCCTCGCGCCCCGCTCCATCCCGACCGTGCGCACCACGGCGGAGGAGCAGGCCCGCAAGGTCGTCAGGCTGTCACGCCCGAAGGGTAAGGCGGGGGTCCGGAAGCAGCGCCGTCGCTGATCCTCATCCCTCTCCCGACGGGAGAGGGCTTGAGCGCACGATCACGAGTGATCGTTCTTGCGCGAAAGGGTGAGGGGGTACGACGCGTCCCGTGGAGGGCGAAACCCCTCATCCTCCCACCCGCTTCGCGGGCGGGCCCCTCCTTCTCCCTATGGGAGAAGGGCCCGGTTGGTCGCTCCGTCCCAGCCCGGCCCTCAATGACGACGGGCGCTCAAACCAAAGGGCAACCCTTGCAATGAACGCTCCCGTTCAGACCAACATGAAGGCCGAACTGCTGGCCACCACCGTCGAGCACGTCGACATCACCTCGTTCGACGCCCGCCCGATCATCGACAGCATGCGCAAGATGTCGTTCTCGAGCCGCGACACCGCGCGCGCCGCCGACATCTTCAACATGGCGATCGAGGACAAGGACTGCTCGCCGTGGCTGATCCTCGCCGGCTCGACCTCGGCCGGCGGCTGCATGCACGTGTACCGCGACATGGTGAAGTTCGGCATGATCGACGCCGTGGTCGCCACCGGCGCCTCGATCGTCGACATGGATTTCTTCGAGGCCCTGGGCTTCAAGCACTACCAGGCCGCCGGCCCGGTCGACGACAACGTCCTGCGCGACAACTACATCGACCGCATCTACGACACCTACATCGACGAGGAAGAGCTCCAGGCCTGCGATCACACCATCCTGGAGATCGCCAACCGTCTGGAGCCGCGCGGCTATTCCTCGCGCGAGTTCATCTGGGAGATGGGCAAGTGGCTGTCGGAAGGTAACGCCAAGAAGGAAGGCAGCCTGATCCAGACCGCCTATGAAATGGGCGTGCCGATCTTCTGCCCGGCCTTCGTCGACTCCTCGGCCGGCTTCGGCCTGGTCAAGCACCAGAAGGAGCGGGCCGCCGCCGGCCAGCCCTACATGATGCTCGACGCCATCGCCGACTTCCGCGAACTGACCGACATCAAGATCGCGGCGGGCACCACCGGCCTGTTCATGGTCGGCGGCGGGGTGCCCAAGAACTTCGCCCAGGACACCGTCGTCTGCGCCGAGATCCTCGGCGTTGAGGCCGACATGCACAAGTATGCGGTTCAGATCACCGTGGCCGATGTGCGCGACGGCGCCTGCTCGTCCTCGACGCTCAAGGAAGCCGCTTCGTGGGGCAAGGTCTCCACGACCTACGAGCAGATGGTGTTCGCCGAGGCGACCACGGTGGTGCCGCTGATCGGCTCGGACGCCTACCACCGCGGGGCCTGGAAGGGCCGCGCCCCGCGCCGCTGGCAGAAGCTGTTCGAGAAGGCCTGACCTTCCAGTCCGACCAGATGGCCTGACAACGACCCGGCCCGGTCCGCCCCTGCGGACCGGGCCGTCTTCTTTTCGGGAACCCGGGCCGCGGTCCGCCCGCTTTCAGGGCGAAGGAGACCGCCATGACCGACCGCGCGCCCCGCCCTGCCGACGCCGACGCTCCCCCCGCGGGCGGCGAGCGTCCCGACCTCGGTCGGACGCCTGACCAGCTCGCCGAGGCCCTCAGCGGGAGCGATGTGGGCTCCGACACGCGGGCAGGCTCCCTCGCCGGCGGGGCCGCCACCGGGTCGGACCGCGATCCCGACCAGGCCGAAGTCAACGCCGCCCTCGCCCGCGCCGGGCGTGAGCTGTCGGCGGCGCCCGAAGGACAAAGTGACGCGGCGGCGGCCCCGCACGCCGGAAAGCCCGCGCCACGGCCCCCGGCCCAGGGCGACGAGGTCGAGGCCCCCACCGGCTGAGGCATCTCCGCCTTGCGGGCGCCTTGTGAGCGCCACAGCCGGGCGCCAAGACAGCGCCCTGCCCGTGTCAGGAAAGCCCATGCGTCGCCTGTCCACCTTCGCCGCCGGTCTTGCCCTCGCCAGTCTCGGCCTCGCCGGCTGCAGCGAGTCCGGCTCGCGCGCCGAGGCGGCTGGCGCGCCTGAAGCGGCGGAGCCAGGCCCCCCGACCGCCGTCGCGGCGGCGCCCGTCGCGACCGCGACGCCCGAAGCTTCGGTGGAGGACAGCGCCGGCCCGGCCTTCGCGGAGACCTACCCCGGCGCCGAGATCGAGCAGGCCGCCCTCAGCGAGGCGGACGGGACTGACGGCGGACTGATGGTGTTCACGACCGAGGCCGCGCCGGAGCAGGTCATCGCCTTCTACAAGGGCAAGGCCGAGGCCGCGGGCCTGTCTCCGACCATGGCCATGGCCCAGGGCGACACCCATGCCTATGGCGCCGCGCACCCGCAGACCGGGGCCACCCTGTCCGTCGTCGCCTCGCCCGACGGCGAGCGCACCTCGGTTCAGCTGAGCTGGAGCGGGGCGACGGTCCCCTGATCCTGCCGCCTCGCCTCAGGCCGGGCGCGGCGCCGCCAGCGCGCCGTACAGGTCCGTGCGCCGGTCGCGGAAGAAGCCCCAGGCGGCGCGGTGGCGATCGAGGAAGTCCAGATCGAAGGTGTGCACCAGCACCCCCTCCTCGTCCCGGCCGAACGCCTCGACCAGATCGCCGCGATGGTCGGCGATGAAGCTGGAGCCGTAGAAGGTCTGGCCCGTCGCCGTGGCGTGCTCCGTGCCGATGCGATTGGCCCCGACCACCGGCACGACGTTGGACACCGCATGGCCCTGCATGGCCCGCCGCCAGGGATCGGCGGTGTCCAGCTCCTTGTCATGCGGCTCCGAGCCGATGGCGGTCGGGTACATCAACACCTCGGCCCCCTGCAGCATCATCGCCCGCGCGGTCTCCGGGTACCACTGGTCCCAGCAGATGCCGACGCCGATGCGGCCAAAGCGCGTCGACCAGACCTTGAAGCCGGTGTCGCCGGGCCGGAAATAATACTTCTCCTGATAGCCCGGGCCGTCCGGGATATGGCTCTTGCGGTAGACGCCCAGCGCCTTGCCGTCGGCGTCCAGCATGACCAGCGAGTTGAAATAGTGCGGCCCCTCGCGCTCGAAGATCGACACGGGGATGGCCACGCCCAGCTCGGCCGCCACCGGCTGCAGCGCCGTCACGCAGGGATGCTCGGCCCACGGATAGGCCTCGCCGAACCACTTCTCCTCCTGCGAGACGCAGAAGTAGGGCCCCTGGAACAGCTCGGACGGCAGGATCACCTGCGCGCCCTTCGCGGCGGCCTCGCGGATGAAGGCGATCGTCTTTTCGATGTTCGCCCGCAAGTCCTCGCCATAGGAGGTCTGGATCGCGGCGACGCTGATCGTACGAGTGGCGAGTGGCGAGTGGCGAGTGGTGAGGGACATCAGCGTCGCTCCTCCAGCTTGGCGATGAGACCGGCGAGCATACGACTGATTTCATCAGCGCCGTTCAGCAACGACTCCAGCTGCTCAACCGGAAGATATTCAAGTCGTTGGGCGATGATGAGTTGCGTCTCCGCCTCGGCCAGCGAGCCCCGGGCGATCGAGAGAAAGCGCAGGAACTCGGCAGGGCCGCGGCGCGCACAGCCCTCAGCGATGTTGGAGGGTACAGATACGGAGGCGCGCCGTATCTGGCTGGTCAGCCCATACCGCTCGGCAGACGGCCAGTCCGCCGTCGCGCGGTAGACCACCTCCACCCAGGCGACCGCCTTTTGCCAGACCAGAAGGTCACGGTAGTGGCGGACCTCGCCACTCGCCACTCGCCACTCGCCACTCATTCCGGCTCCTGCTGGCTGATGCAGTGGAACGAGCCGCCGCCGGTGAGGATGGCGCTGGACGGCAGCAGGATGATCTCCCGGTCGGGGAAGGCCGTCTGCAGCGCCTCGCCCGCCAGCCCGGCCGCGCGGTCGTCGCCATAGGTCGGCACGATCACCGCGCCGTTGGCGATCAGGAAGTTCATGTGGCTGGCCGGGACCGGGCGCTCGTCCTCGTCCAGCACCAGACCCGGCGAGGGCACGCGCAGCACCTGGAAGCCCGCCGCCAGCAGATCGCGGGCGCAGGCGTCATAGACCTCGGCGTTCGGGTCCTTGCGGCCCCAGGCCACCGGGCAGGCCACCAGCCCCGGCCCGACGAAGCGGGCCAGGTTGTCGACGTGGCCGTCGGTGTGGTCGTTGAGCAGGCCATCGCCCAGCCAGACCACCCGGCGCGCGCCCAAAGCTTCGGCCAGCGCCGCCTCGGCCGCGGCTTCCGTCCAGCCCGGGTTGCGGTTGCGGTTGAGCAGGCACTGGCGCGTGGTCAGCACCGTCCCCTCCCCGTCATGGTCCAGCGCCCCGCCCTCGAGGATGATGTCATGCCGGGTCAGGGGCGCGCCGGACGCGGCGGCGATCTGGTCGGCCACGGTGTCGTCGTGCTCCAGCGCGTACTTGCCGCCCCAGCCGTTGAAACGGAAGCCGGCGGCCGAGGCCGAGCCGGGGCCGAAGATCGGCCCGGTGTCGCGCAGCCAGATGTCGCCGAAGCGGCCGTCGATCACCTCGACCCCGTCCACGCCGGCGAAGCGGGCGCGGGCGTCGTCCAGCGCCTCCGGGGCGCCGACCATCAGCTTGACCCGCTCACGACCCGGGCCGGCCAGGGCGCGCACCAGCGCCTCGACCTCAGCCTGGGCGGCCTCCAGGTCGTCCTCCCACAGCTCCGCATGGCTGGGCCAGCCGACCCACATGGCGCGGTGCGGGGCCCATTCGGCAGGGACGGGCGAGGTCATGGCGTGGATCCTGAACGGGGGGACGGAAAGGCCGGCGGGCGCAGATAGCCACGCACGGCCCCGGCTTCAACCTGGACTGGCCAAACAGAAAGGGCGGCCCGTCGCCGGACCGCCCTTCCGTTCAGTCTGTCGTGGCTTCGACTTAGAAGCGCAGGCCGAGGCTGATCATGGCCGTCCGCGGCGAGCCCAGCGAGCCCGTGCGCACCACGCCGTTGCGGTTCACCACGCCGGGGCCCGGATCCACGTCGATGGTGGTCGCGTTGTTGCCGGTCGAGATGTTGCCGAGGTAGGTCTCGTCGAAGATGTTGGTGACGTTGAGCTGCACATAGGCGCCGGTCACCCCGAAGGTGTCCGTCAGGTCGTAGCGGGCGTCGAAGTCCGCCACGGTGTAGCTCGGGAACACCTCGTCATTGATGTCGGTCGAGAAGCGCTCGTCGACGTACTTGGCCTGCAGGCCGAGGCCCAGGTTCGGGGTCGCCTGCCAGTCGATGCGGCCGCCGAAGGTCCACTCCGGGGTCTCGACCAGCGACTTGCCACGGGTCGGCAGTTCGGTGGTGGTCGACAGCGCCAGGTTCTCCTGCAGCTCGCTGTTGTTGTACGAGGCCGAGACATAGAAGGCGAGGGTGTCGGTCGCTTCCCAGCCGATCTGGCCGTCCACGCCCCACTGCTTCACCGCACCGACGTTGCGGTCGATGGAGAAGCCGAAGAACTCCGAGTTCGGATCCACGTCGAGCGAGGACACGATGCGGTTCTGATACTCGGTGTACCAGCCGGCCAGCGAGGCGATCAGGTTCGACTGACGCACGCGGTAGCCGAGGTCCCACGAGTCCGTGCTTTCCGGCTCGACCTGGTTGAAGCTCAGGCCGCCCGACGGCGTGCGGACCGGCTGGTACAGCTGGTCGGTGCGGGGCACCGAGAAGCCCTTGGCGTAGCTGGCGTAGACGCTGTGGCCCTCGAACGGACGCACCACCAGACCGATGTTCGGCAGGATGTCGTCGAACTTCAGGGTGGTGGAGTACGGACGGACCCACTGGGTGGTCCCGGTCGAGGCGAAGGTGACGTTGCCGTTGGCCAGGGTCGAGGCCACGGCCTCGGTGGTGCAGCGGACGTTCGACGAGCCGTTCTGCGAGAAGCAGTACTGGTTCAGCTCGCGCTCGAAGAACGGGGCGCGGGCGCCGACGTTCAGGGTCACCATGTCGTCCATGAAGTTGCCGACGTACTCGACGGCCACCTGGTTCAGCTGGGCGATCGAGAACCGGTCACGCGAGCGGTAGAAAGAGCCGTCGCGGCCGAACACGCGGGCCTCGGGCTTGCCCCAGCCGTCCTGGCCGCCGAACACCGACGCCGGCTCCGAGTCGCGGCCGAAGAACGCGGCTTCGCCGGTCTGGCGGTGACGACCGTAATCGAGGGTGTAGGCGGCGCGCAGGCGGTGATCGTCGTTGATGTCCCAGATCAGCGAGCCGGTCAGGCCGTAGCGGCGGGTGTTGGTGTTGGAGGGGGTGTAGATGCCCACGGTGTCCAGCACGTCGCCGTCGCCATTGAGATCGACGCCGAGACCGCCGGTGTTGCCGCCGGCCTGGTCGAGACGGTCGTCACGCTCGGAGATGGTGGTGAAGCCGCCACCATTGGCCATGACGTACTGGAACGACGGGTCCAGGGTCAGGCGCAGGTTGTCGGTGATGCCGTAGCTGAAGTTGCCGCGGATGTTGCCCGTGTCCGACGGGTTGATGCGCAGGCCGTGGTAGTTGGTGCAGCTGCCGGTGGCGGTGGTGCCATCCGACAGGAAGCGCAGCGACTGGGTCGCCTCGTTCTGGGCGGTGCCGGCCACGCCGACCGGACGCACGCAGGCGATGTCGTTCTCGGGGAACACGCCCGAGTTCAGGTTCGCCAGGCTGTTGAAGTTGTTGTAGAAGTTGTTGCGGTTACGGTTCCAGTGGAACGACACCGCGGCGAAGTCGCCGTCGCCCAGGTTCTGATAGACGCGGGCGTTGAACTGGCGCTTCTCCAGCTCGCCCGGGCCCTTGAACTTGTCGTAGCGGGTGTACGAGCCGGCGACGAACACGGTGGTGCCCCACGGGCCGATCTCGCCGGTGTCGCCGCGCAGGAAGACGCGGCCGTAGTTGTGGTCGCCGAGGCCGGTGACCAGCTGCACGCCCGGCTCGTTACGTGGACGCGAGGTGATGTAGTTGATGGTGCCGCCGGTGGCCGAGGCGGTCGGGCTGTCGACGTCGGTCGTGCCCTGGTTGACCGAGGCGCGCTCGATCAGTTCCGGGTCCAGCTGCTGGTTGGTGTAGATGGCGTAGTTGCCGGTGTCGTTCAGCGGGATGCCGTCGAAGGTCAGCGACACGCGGTTGCCGTCGAAGCCGCGCAGGCGGACGTTGCCGCCCGACGAGCCGTACGGGTCCGAGTTGGTGAAGTTCAGGCCGGGGACCAGGTTCAGGGTCTGCAGGATGGTCTGACCCGGGGTTTGGGTCGAGATGAACTCCTGGGTGATGGTCGAGCGGCTCTTGGCGACCGTCTCGGCGACGATCGTGCCGTCGGTGGTGAACGGCCCGCGGACGCCGGTGACGACGACTTCCGCGACGGTGGAGGCGCGGTTTTCAACGGCTTCCGTGCCGGTCGACTGGGCCGAGGCCGAGCCGGCGGCGACGACGCCGCCGATCAGGGCGGTGGTCGCCCAGAACAGGCGCTTGCGGTTCATCATGATCAATATCCCCATTGATGCGGCCGACAGCGGCCCTGCCCCGGGGGCGGCGCTCGCCCGGGTCTGCCGCCGCCCTTAGGCCCCGAGTTGAAAGGGGAGACGACGGTCGCGTGACACTCGTGTGACAGCGCCCGGGGGTGGCCGATGGGCCACACTCCGCGGGACTCGCGCCAAGGTCAGCGCCCCCACACCTCGCGCAACCGGGCGTCGCGCCCGCAGAAGCGGCTGTAGCCGCCATAGCGGACCGGATTGCGGCGGGCGAAGTTCTGGTGCTCGGCCTCGGCCGGCCAGAAGCGCGCCGCATCGCGCACCGGCGTGACGAACGGCCGCCCGGCCAGCGCCGCCCGGGCGGCGCGCTGCGAGGCCTCGGCGAGCGGGCGCTGGGCCGGGGTCACGAACACCGCCGTGGCGTAAGGGGCGCCGCGGTCACAGAACTGGCCGTCCGGGTCGGTCGGATCGATGGTGCGCCAGAAGCCGTCGACCAGCTGGCGATAGGAGACTCGCGCCGGGTCGAAGGTCACCTCGACCGCCTCGACGTGGCCCGTGCCGCCCCGCACCACCTGATAGTAGGTCGGGTTGGTCGTGCGGCCGCCGGTGAAGCCGGACACGGCCGAGACCACGCCGGGGATGCGCTCGAAATGGGCCTCAACCGACCAGAAGCAGCCCCCGGCGAAGACGGCGGTCTCGCGCCGGCCGCTGTCACGGTCCCCGGGACCCGCCGCCTGCGGGGCCGCCTCCGGCTGACCGGGCGAACAGGCGGCCACGGCGGTGAGCGCCAGCGTCAGGACGAGTCGGCGGCGGCCCAGGCCCGCTGCCCCGCCGGAAGCCTCGATCGCTGCTGTCATGGTCTGCACCCCGCCGGAAACATCATCGCTGAAGATACGGCGGCGGTCCGGCTCCGGTTTCAGCCGCCCGTGGCGACGACCTTGAGCTGCGCCGGCGCGGCGCGGCGGGTGGCGAACACCTCCGCCAGCCCTTCCGCCGTGACCCGGACCAGGGCCGGATCATGAAAGCTGCCGTTGACCTGCGCCTGGCCGATCACATGGGCGCGGAAGCGCTGGAACAGCTTTGCGTCGGCGGCCGTCGGCGCGCGCCAGAAACCGTCCAGCGGCTGCGGATCGGTCAGGCCGGGGAAGTCGAAGAAGGCGTTGCCCAGCACCTTGACCGGGGTGCCGAAGCCGAGCGCCGACAGGGCGGCGCTGGAGTTGTTGACCACCATGCCGCGTGACGCCCGGCAGAGCTGGGCGAGGTTGCCGCCGTCGATGAAATCGACGCGCGACTCCACGCCGTGCTCGATGGCGAGGAAGCGGACCACCTTGGCCTGGTTGATCAGGCCCGGGTCGAGCGGGTGATTCTTGACCACCAGGCGCGCGTCCGGCGGGGCAGAGCGGGCGAAGCTCGACATCACCTCGGCGAGGAAGGCGGTATTGTCGGCGAAGCGCGAATAGCGGATCAGCTGGACGTCGCCCTCGCGCTGCAGACAGGCGAGGAAGAAGGGCCCCTTCGCCGCCAGCACGTCGGCGTCGACGTCGGCCGGGGACGCGAACCTCAGGCCGATGAACCGCCGGATGTGGCCCAGCGCCTGGGCCAGCGCCGGCTGGGTATAGGGGCGCGAATAGTGCCGCCAGGCCGGCCGCCCGAGCATCTGCAGCAGGTGGTAGGTGACGATGTTGCGCACATGGTGCGGCAGGGCGCGGCCGACCTTGTGGCGCGGCTCGGGCGGGGCCATCGGCGTCCTGTAGCCGCCCGGCGCCCGCGGCAGGCCGCTGCGGGCGTTGACCCCGTTCTGCTCGACCGTGATCCAGTCCGGGCGGAAGTAGCCGTTCTCCAGCACCCAGACGCGGGCATCGAGGGACTCGGCCTGGGACAGGACCCCCTGATTGTAGGGCCCGCCCTCGCCGAACACGAGGATGTCCGTATAGCGCTCGGCCAGCCGGCGCAGACGCCCGGGCCAGGCGGCGGCGGGCAGGTTGAACGGGATACGATCCCGGTCGCGCCAGTCGAACAGGTCGCCGGCGTTGAAGATCATGCGCGACACCTCGGCCCCGCGCGCCCGCAGGACGCGCGCCAGGGTGCGCGAGAAGCGCCCGAACGGGGCGGTGACGATGAGGAAGCTGCGACCGGTCAGGTCGATGTCCGTCTCCGGAACATCCGGAGCCTGTGACGGCACGACGCGCGCGGTCCAGCCCTGGGCCGGGCCGGCCGACGTGTCCCGGCCGAGATCCGATCGGGTGAGCATTTAGAGACCGACTCCTGCGACCCGACGACGCCCGAATCCCCTCCGGCGTCGTCGCGTTCCCCGCATCGTGACCCTAGACGGGCGACGCGGGCGGCATCAACCCCGGGCGCCCGAACGATGTTCGGGCGCGCGGAACTGTGGCGACAAAGCCCCGGGAAAGGCGAACCTTCCCGGGGCCGTGGTCATCAGAAGTTGATGTCGACGGTGGCGCGACGGTTGAGGGGCTCGCGGACGCCGTCGGCGGTGGCGCGGGCCAGCTGGGTTTCGCCACGGCCGTCGAGCGAGATGACGCCGCCGTTGACGCCGGCG
>NZ_DASYHT010000005.1:0-560618 GCF_035998205.1 Brevundimonas sp. | reverse complement strand
CGCCGGCGTCAACGGCGGCGTCATCTCGCTCGACGGCCGTGGCGAAACCCAGCTGGCCCGCGCCACCGCCGACGGCGTCCGCGAGCCCCTCAACCGTCGCGCCACCGTCGACATCAACTTCTGATGACCACGGCCCCGGGAGCCTTCGGGCTCCCGGTCAGCGAGCTGTGAGACC
Organism: Brevundimonas sp.; assembly: GCF_035998205.1. Classification (GTDB taxonomy): domain Bacteria; phylum Pseudomonadota; class Alphaproteobacteria; order Caulobacterales; family Caulobacteraceae; genus Brevundimonas. The sequence goes on along the minus strand of NZ_DASYHT010000005.1, from coordinate 560,443 downwards.
TGACCGCCTCCCGGACCTGTCCGGGAGGCGGTTTTGTTTTGCGCGAAACACGACGGCGGGACGGATGGCGCAGCCTGCAGGACCTAGCGGGCCGGCACGCCCCTGACGACGATCCCGTCCGGCACATCCCGGGCGACGACGGCGCCTGCCCCGATCACAGCCCCCGCGCCGATGCGGCGCCCGGGCAGAACCACGGCCCCCGCCCCGATCAGGGTCCCGGCCCCGACCGACACCCCGCCGAGCAGGACCGCGCCCGGGGCCACATGGACATAGTCGTCGACAACGACCTCATGCTCGACCACGGCGCGGGTATTGAGGATGACATGGTCGCCGATCCGGACCACGGGCTGGACCACCGCCAGCGCCCCCACCAGGACCCCGACGCCGATCCGGGCGTCCGGCGCAACCACCGCAGCCGGGTGCCGGACGCTGAGCCAGGCGCGCTCGCCTGCCTCCGCCACGAGGCGGCGACGCAGGCCGTTATCGCCCACGGCGACATGCGCGGAGAAAGCCCCGGGCGGAGCCTCGGCGGCCCAGGCGCCCGGCAGGGGCGCTTCGCCGGGGCAGGCCGGGGCCACGAACAGCGCAGGTCCCCCGCCTCCGGCGCGCCAGGCTTCGGCGACGACACGGGCGTGCCCTCCGGCCCCGAAGATGAGCAGATCAGGCGTGGCGACGGTGGCGGTCAACGGCGGCGCTGCCGACAGCGCATCAGCGCCCGGTCGCCAGCGGCGCAGCCGCCATGGCGGGCCGCAGGGCCTCCGCCGTGGCGATGACGACGCTGGCGGTCAGAAGCGCGGACACGAGGGCGATGCCCACCAGCCTCAGGCCTTCCAGCCACTCCCGCGAGTCGTCGTGCATATCGCCCTCTCCTGACGGGAGAAGACCACGCCGACCCGCGGTGTGGCAACGGGGATCAGCCCGTGAACGGGCGGATCAGGATCTCGACGCGACGGTTCATCTGCCGCCCCTCGGCCGTGTCGTTCGAGGCGACCGGATTGCGCGCGCTGGCGCCCGCCACATAGAGGCGTTCACGCAGCACGCCGGCGTTGATCAGGGCTCCCGCCACGGCCGCCGCGCGGCGCTCCGACAGGGGCTGGTTGATGCGATCGCCGCCGGTGGAGTCCGTATGGCCGATCACGTCGACCAGCGACCGGTCGTATTCCTGCAGCACCCCGGCGACGTCGCGCAGGGTGGCGTCGAAGCGCGGATCGATGGCCGCGGAATTGACCGCGAAGGTCACGTCCGACGGCATGCGCAGGATGAGGTTGTCGCCCTGGCGGGCCACGCCGACGCCGGTCCCGGACAGCTCGGCCTCGAGCGCCCGCTGCTGGCGGTCCATATAGGCCCCGACCCCGGCTCCGGCGAGGGCGCCGACCCCGGCCCCGATCAGGGCGTTCTTGCGGCCCTGCTCGCCGTCCGAGGTGTTGGTCAGATAGCCCAGCAGGGCGCCGATGCCCGCCCCGGCCAGAGCGCCGGTGGCCGTATTGTTGCGCTGGGGCGTCGAGCTGTAGGGGTCGGTGGTGGTGCAGGCGGCCAGCAGGCTGGCGACCGCCACGCTCACGGTCAGAATCTTCAGACGCATCTTGGTCTCCCTGGTCCAGTTGCGGGCCATAACGTCGACCTTACGGCCAAGGTTCCCGTCCGCCCAGAGGCGGCGCGCAGCGCGCAGCGTCCCGCCGCTGCGACCGCGCCGACGGCCCGCTGATCTGGCCACAGGGGAGCGACAGGACTATGTGGTCGCGCAAACGTCCTCCCGGAGCCCCGCCATGACCGCCGAGCCCCTCTCCTCCGCCGCCCCGCGCAGCGCCATCGCGCCGGTGTCCATGGCCGCCTGGGCCGGCGACCTGCCCGGCCTGGCCGAGGCCCTCGGCGCCTCGTTCGCCCGCTACGGCTTCGCCGTGGTGTCCGATCACGGGCTGGACATGTCGGCGATCGAGGCCGCCATCGACGACGCCAGGGCCTTCTTCGCCCTGCCGGCCGAGACCAAGATGGCCTACCACGAGCCCGGCACGGGCGGGGCGCGCGGCTACACGCCGTTCGGAAAGGAGGCGGCCAAGGACGCCGACGTCGTCGACCTCAAGGAGTTCTGGCACACCGGCCGCGACCTGCCGGAGGGCCATCCCTACCGCGCCATGATGCGCGACAACCTGTGGCCGGCCGAGGTCCCGACCTTCAAGCCCAATGTCCAGGCCATGTTCCGCGCCATGGACGATCTCGGCGCCGTGCTGCTGCAGGCCATCGCCCGCTATCTCGACCTGCCGCAGGACTGGTTCGCCGACAAGGTCGACATGGGCAACAGCGTGCTGCGCCTGCTGCACTATCCGCCGATCCCGGCCGATGCGCCGGGTGTGCGCGCCGGGGCCCACGAGGACATCAACGTCATCACCCTGCTGCTCGGCGCCGAGGAGGCCGGGCTGCAGCTGAAGGACAGGGACGGCCAGTGGCTGGACATCGCCCCGCCACCGGGCGCCCTGGTGGTCAACATCGGCGACATGATGCAGCGCCTGACCAACCATGTGCTGCCGTCGACAACCCACCGCGTGGTCAATCCAGCCCCGGAGCGGCGCGGCTTCGCCCGCTACTCGACGCCCTTCTTCCTGCACTTCAACCCGGATTTCGAGATCGCCACCCTGCCGTCGTGCGTCAGCGCCGACCGGCCGGACCGCTACCCCGAGCCGATCACGGCGCAGGACTATCTGCTGCAGCGCCTGCGCGAGATCCGGCTGCTGTAATCAGCGGGTGATGCGCAGGTTCTCGATCGAGCCGGCGATACGGTCGAAGGCGGCGCCGATGGCCGAGGCGCTGGTGACGTTGAAGTAGTGGTCCGACGAGGTGGCGCAGCGCTGCATCAGCGCCTGGGCCTGGCTGTCGACCTGCACCGCCACCGTATAGATGATGACGCCCTGGGCCTTCATGTTGCCGCACAGGTCTTCCTGGCCCGGCGTCGGATGATCGAGCCGGTTGTCCAGGGCGGTGCGGCGCTGGGAGTCGCTGCCGCTCGTGATGCCCAGCCGGTTCTGCCAGATGTAACCCTGCGCATTGTAGGTCGAGGCGTTCGGGCTTGAGGTGCTGCTCAGCACGTTCTCGCCGTCGGTCATCAGGATCATGATCTTGAGCAGCCGCTCCTGGCCGTAGGGGCGACCGTCCCCGAACGGCCCGTTGGGCGACAGGGTGTGCCAGCCCCACATGGCCCCGAGCGGCACCTGGGTATTGCCCGAGGCGCCCATGTTGTTCACGGCCGTGCGCAGGGCGTCATAATCATTGGTCAGCCGGATCAGGGGCTGCAGGTCACAGCCGCGGTTGGGGCCGAAGCCAGAGTTCAGGGTCCCGTTCCGGCTGTTGCGGTACTTGCTCCGGCTCTTCAACCGGTCGAACCATTCGTCCGTCCGGTTCGAGCTGCTGATGCTGGAGCGGAAGCCCGAGCCGTCCTCGACATAGTCGTTGGGCTCGGTGTTGCGCCAGTTGCGCCAGGTGTTGTTGTTGAAGTCGTTGTCGGGGATGTCCGGCGCGAAGTAGGGCACGAACATTGTGGCGAGGTTCGTCGTGGTCGGCGAGGTGTCGCGAATGTCGTAGGGCTGCGGCCGCGCCTCGACGCAGCCGCCCCAGGTGGTCCCCAGCTCCTGAAACAGGGTGAAGCGCCCGACCGAGGCGTCGAACAGGCCCGTGGATCCGGTCCCGCCGGTATGCCCGCCGTCATTGGTCATCCACGTCGGACGCTGGCCGTTGTTGGTCGGCACCCGCACTGTCATGGAGAAGGGCACCAGCGAGATCCGCACCGCGTCCGGCTCGACGCTGCGCGCGTCCGCCGCCGCCAGCCGGTCGATCAGGTCGATCGCCGCCGCCTTGGTGTTGGTCAGCTTGGTCCCGGCCATGGAGCCGGTGTTGTCGAGCACCAGGGCCACCTCGACCCGGTTGTTCGAGCGCATCACCTCCGAGCGCGCCGTAACCGGCAGTTCGTCGTCGAGGACCTGGCCATACGGCGGCAGGATGATGTCGGCGATGATGGCGTCCACATCGGCCTTGGCCACCGCCGTGACGACCCCCTCGCGCGAGAGGGTGAAGGAGGTCGCGCTCGTGTCCAGCGTCACCCCGGTGAAGTTCTGCATGTTGGCGCGCAGCGAGGCCATGCCGATGCGGTTGACGCTGGCCTCGTCGACATACTGGGACCGGGCCGCCGCCAGCGCGGCGGCGTCGAGCGCATCCTGCAGGCTGGAGCGGACCGTGGCGGCGCGGTGCAGGTCGACCCCGGCCACCGTCATCATCATCAGCGGCGGCAGGGCGAGGCCGAACACCAGGGCCACGCCGCCGTCCCGGGCGCGCGCCAGCCGGCGCCAGATCCCGTGCCGCCGCGTCCTGTCCCTGCGCTCGCCCATCGCTCGTCCACCCGTCTGACCGCGGGCGGCGCGCACCATCGGGCGCGCGCGTCTCCGCAGCGTGATCCTGGCTCCGACAGGCTTAAGGAATCGCCAGCCCGGCTGGTTAACCGCGGCTGAGCACGCAGGCGTCGAGGCCATCGCGCCGGACGGTCCCGGCCGCGGCCTGGATGCGGGCGGTGCGCCGCCGGACATAGGGGCCGGGCTGGGCCGCATTGTAGCGGCGCGGGCTGGGCAGGACCGCCGCCAGACGGGCGGCCTCCCGGGCGGTCAGCTCGTCCGCCGACTTGCCGAACCAGTGCTGGGCCGCCGCCTCGGCGCCGTAAACCCCCGGCGCGAACTCGGCGATGTTGAGATAGACCTCCATGATCCGGCGCTTGGGCCAGAAGGTCTCGATCAGCACCGTGTAGCCGGCCTCCAACCCCTTGCGGACCCAGTCCCGCCCCGGCCAGAGGAACAGATTCTTGGCGGTCTGCTGGCTGATGGTCGAGCCGCCGCGCATCCGGCCGCCGCGGGCGTTGGCGTCCAGCGCCTTGCGGATGGCCTCCAGGTCGAAGCCATGGTGGCGGCAGAAGTTGGCGTCCTCGGCGGCGATGGCGGCGCGCACCAGACGCGGCGAGATCTCGTCCAGCGACCGCCAGCGATAGGTCTGGGGGTGGCCCTTGAAGGTCTGCTGCACCATCAGCGTCGTGGTCAGCGGCGGCACGAACCGGTGCATCAGTACGCCGCCGAGCGGCAGCGTCGCCAGCACCAGCAGGACAGCGAGGACCAGCCGCCCGCCACGGCGGCGAGCGGGTGGCGGCGGGGCGTCCGGGATAGGGTCGGCGGCGCTCATGGCCAAGCTTTGACGCGCCCGTGCAGGACGCACAAGCGGCTGGGCCCTACTCGGGCTTGATCGACAGCTGGAAGGCCAGCAGGCCCTCGCTCACGTCCTTGTCGAAGCTATCGCCGCGCAGCTCGCTGGCGTCGATCTCGCGATAGACCAGGCCGACCGAGCTCTGCAGATGACCGCGCCGCCACGCCACGCCGACGGAAGCATCGCCGATGAAGGCGCCGGAGTCATGGCTGACGCCGGACCCGGCGAAGTCGCCATCCCGGGTCCGCGCCCAGTTGTACCCCACCGCCCGGCCGGAGCCGGCGGCGAACAGATACCAGCGGGACCGCTCGCCAAAGGCCTCGCTCCCGTCGCGGACCATGTCGTCCAGGCCTTCGCCGATCCGCAGGGTGGCGCCGGCCTCCAGCGCCCCGCGCCCCTCGGCGAGGTTGATGCCGGCATGCGGGATCAGCGCTACCTCAAGGCCCGAGGCGGTTTCGCCCCGCGCCCCGGCCCAGCCGCGGCGGTAGTTGAAGGACAGCTGCTCGTCCTGCAGCGCGCCCGCAAACGCGCCAGTGGGCGGCAGGGGGGCGCCGTCGGCGCGGCGCCAGTCGCCGCGGCTGGTCAGACGCAGCCGGTCGACGAACCCGTCGCCGACCAGATAGGCCTCGCGCAGGCGCACGGCCTCGACCCGCCCGTCGGGGCTGAAGTCGAGGGGCTCCAGCGGCTCGAGGGGCGACCCGAACGGCGCATCCATGCGCACGGCGTAGGTGGTTTCGAGGTCGACCCGGACGATCAGGTCGGCGATCGGATCATCGCTGCGGCGCAGGGCGCCCGCCGCGTCGGCCCGGGGATCATCGAACAGGTTCGGAAGTCGCGCGGCGCCGGAGAAGTAGGGACGGGCGCCGTCGGCCTCCTGGGCCGTCGTCGCCGGAGCCGCCATCAGGGCCGCTCCACCTCCCACAAGTGCCGCAATCACGGCGCGCATTCGGTCTCCCCGTCCGTCAGCGTCAGACCAGACTAACCCGAAAGGGCGCGCCCGTCATCTGACGCTTTCGCGACACATTTCAACGACCGGTGGAACGGCGCGCGTGAGGGGAGGTTCCCGCGCACCGGCCTTTCACCTCACTGGCAGGCGAGGCATTCGTCGTAGTCGGTCCGCGCCACGGCGAAGAGATCCGGCTGGTTGGGATCGACCGTCTCGGCCTCGTCCTTGTCCTCGGCGCCGGCGAAGGCGGCCCGCTGCACCGACTTGGAGCGCAGATAGTAGAGCGATTTCACGCCCTTCTCCCACGCCGACCAGTGCAGCATGTGCAGGTCCCACTTGTCGACGTCGCCGGGCAGGAAGACGTTGATCGACTGGGCCTGGCAGATTTCCGGCGTCCGGTCGGCGGCCAGTTCGACCACCCAGCGCTGGTCCAGCTCGAAGGCGGTCTTGAACAGGGCCTTCTCCTCCTCGTCGAGGAAGGTCAGGTGCTGCACCGAGCCTTCCTGCTCGAGGATCGAGGACCACACCGCCTCGGTGTTCTGGCCCTTCTCGTCGAGCAGGCGCTCCAGATAGGGGTTCTTCACCGCAAACGAGCCCGACAGGGTCTTGTGGGTGTAGATGTTGGCCGGGATCGGCTCGATGCCCGCCGAGGTGCCGCCGCAGATGATCGAGATCGAGGCGGTCGGGGCGATCGCCAGCTTGTGGCTGAAGCGCTCCATCATGCCGCGCTCCTTGGCGTCCAGGCACGGCCCCTTTTCCTCGGCCAGCAGGCGGCTGGCCTTGTCGGCCTCGCGGCGCAGGTGCTTGAACAGGCGCATGTTCCAGCTCTTGGCCATGGCGCTTTCGAAGGCCACGCCCTGCTGCTGCAGGAAGGAATGGAAGCCCATCAGGCCGAGGCCTACCGAACGCTCGCGCTGGGCCGAATAGACCGCGGCGCGCATCTCCGGCGGCGCGCGGCGGATGAAGTCCTCCAGCACATTGTCGAGGAAGCGCATCACGTCCTCGATGAAGCGCGGTTCCTCGCGCCATTCGAGGAAGGTCTCGGCATTGACCGACGACAGGCAGCAGACCGCGGTGCGGTCGATGCCGAGGTGGTCCTTGCCGGTGTGCAGCATGATCTCGGAGCACAGGTTGGACTGCTTCACCGACAGGCCCAGCTCGCGCTGGTGCGCCGGCATCTGGCGGTTCACCGTGTCGGAGAAGATCAGATAGGGCTCGCCGGTCTGCAGGCGGATCTCGAGGATCTTCTGCCACAGGGTGCGGGCGTCCACCGTCTTGCGCACCTCGCCGGTCTTCGGCGAGACCAGATCGAACGGCCGGCCGTCGCGCACCGCCTCCATGAAGGCGTCGGTGATGTTGATGCCGTGGTGCAGGTTCAGGGACTTGCGGTTGAAGTCGCCCGACGGCTTGCGGATCTCGAGGAACTCCTCGATCTCCGGGTGGTGGATGTCCAGATAGACCGCCGCCGAGCCGCGGCGCAGCGAGCCCTGGGAAATGGCCAGGGTCAGGGAATCCATGACCCGGATGAAGGGGATGATGCCCGAGGTCTGGCCCGCGCCCTTGACCTTCTCGCCGATCGAGCGGACGCCGCCCCAGTAGGTGCCGATGCCGCCGCCGTTCGAGGCCAGCGCCACGTTCTCGTTCCAGACGCTCTGGATGCCGTCGAGGCTGTCGCCGACCGAGTTGAGGAAGCAGCTGATCGGCAGGCCGCGGTTGGCGCCGCCGTTGGACAGCACCGGCGTGGCCGGCATGAACCACAGGCGCGAGATATAGTCATAGATGCGCTGGGCGTGGTCGGCGTCGTCCGAGAAGGCCGTGGCCACCCGGGCGAACATGTCCTGGTAGCTCTCGCCCGGCAGCAGGTAGCGATCCTCGAGGGTCTTCTTGCCGAAATCCGTCAGCAGGGCGTCGCGCGAGCGGTCGATCTGGATCGACCGCACCACCGCCAGCTGCGGCCGTTCAGGCGTGATCGAGACCTCCGGTCCCGCCGCCACTTCCGATTTCAAAGCTTCGACGCCAGCCATGTTCGTCCTGATTCCTGAACGCTTCGGTGAACCGATCCCCACGCCTCGACCACATCATCTAGTGGCCGAAGCGCACCCCGAGCCCACATATGGGGCGCAGATGGTGAACAGGAGGTCAACGGCTTGACGCGGCTTTTCCCGGCGAATCAGTCGCGTGACGGGGGATGACCCTGTGGACAGGCCGTGACGCTGGCGCGACGCGCGGCCGCCGTACCGGCCCGCTGGAGGTCACGATCGCGTGAGCGCGGGAGCCGACGCCGGCGCTGCGGCGACGGCGCTGCGGCCAAGCGTCCCGGCGGCCGCTAGACTGCCGCCCATGCTGGATCCCCTGCGCCGGAAGCTGGCCGGCGAGATCGTCGCCCTGTTCAACGACCCGGCGCGGGGCGAACGGCCGGTGACGCGCCGGCCGGACGGCCTGTTCGGGCCGGACTCGGTCGCCTGGCGGGTGCACGGGGACGTGGTGTCGATGATGGCCGGCGGCGTCTCGGGCCTGTTGCTGCAGATGCTGCACCCGCGGGTGCTGGCCGGCGTCTGGGACCATTCCGACTTCCGCAACGACCTGGCCGGCCGTCTGCGCCGCACCGCCCGCTTCATCGCTCTCACCACCTATGGCGGGCGCGAGGAGGCGGAGGCCGCCCTCGCCCGGGTGCGCGCCATCCATGGCCATGTGCACGGGACCCTGCCCGACGGGACGCCCTATGCGGCCGACGACCCGGAGCTGCTGGCCTGGGTCCATGTCACCGAGACGCTCAGCTTCCTCGAAGCCTGGCGCCGGCTGGTGGAGCCGCGCCTGCCCCGGGCCGACCAGGATCGCTACGTCGCGGAGATGGCGGAGATCGGCCGCCGCCTCGGGGCGGATCCCGTGCCGGGGTCTCTCGGCGAGGCGCGGGCCCTGCTGGCGGCGATGCGCCCGCAGCTGCGCGTCGACGCCCGCACCCGCGAGGTGGCCGGCCTGATCCTCAACCCGCCGCCGCTGGCCCCGGCGCTGCGGCCGTTCCAGCGGCTGACCCTCGACGCCGGCGTCGACCTGCTGCCGGACTGGGCGCGGCGGATGCACGGCCTGCCGCCGCCGGCGCTGACGCGGCCGGGCGGCCGGGCGGCGACCATGGCGTTGGGCGGGGTGGTGCGCTGGGCCTTCGCCCGGCCGGCCTGAGGGGCCGGCAAAGCCCCCTCGTCAGGCGGCGATCATGCGCTCGACCTCGCCGACGAGGTCGCGCAGGTGCACCGGCTTGGACAGCACCTTGGCCTGGGGCGAGGCCTGGGCGGCCGACAGGGCCACCGCGGCGAAGCCGGTGATGAACATGATGCGCAGGCCCGGCTGGCGCTGGGCGGCGACGCGCGCCACCTCGATGCCGTCGGCCCCGGGCATGACGATGTCCGTCAGCAGCAGGTCATAGGGGCCGTCGTCGAGGGCGACGATGGCGTCATCCCCGTTCTCGCAGTCGACGACCTCGTGGCCGGCCTTGACCAGCGCCCGGGCCAGGAACCCGCGCAGGGAGTTGTCGTCTTCGGCAAGCAGGATACGCGCCATCTGGTCTTGTCGCCCCGAGCTACTGAGACCGGCAGCCTTACGCCCGCCCCCGTAAACCGGCCATGAACGTCGCGCCGTCGGCGGCGGGACGCAAGCGGCTTCCTCGGGGGCCGATTTGGGCTAAGCGGAAACCATGAGCCCGCGCGACTTCCCAGGCGACCCGACCGACGGGACTGACGCACCGGGCGTGCGGCGGCTGGGTCCGGCCGTCGGAGCCACCCCGCTGGTGTTCGCCTCGCCCCATTCCGGGGACATCTACCCCGATGACCTGGGCGCCGATCCGGCCCTGCCGTCCGCCTCCCTGCGCAGCGCCGAGGACGCCCTGATCGACCGCATCGCCGCCCCGGCTGCCGAGCGGATCGGGGCGCCCCTGCTCTGCGGCCTGTACGGCCGCGCCTATGTCGACCTGAACCGGGCCCCCGACGATCTGGACCCGCTGGCCATCGCCGGCCTTGAGGGCTTCGAGCCCGGCGCAAGGGCCCGGGCGGGGTATGGCGTCATCCCCCGTCTGACCGGCGACGGCCGGCCGCTGCGGACCACACCCCTGCCGCTCGCCGTCGCCCGGGCCCGGCTGGACGGCCCGCACGCCGCCTATCACGCCGAGCTGACCCGACTGATGACCGCGACGCACCAGCGCTTCGGCCGCGCCGTGCTGATCGACTGGCACTCCATGCCCGGACGCGCCGTGGCCAGCGGATCGGGCGTGCGGCCGCTGGATGTGGTGCTGGGCGACCGCCACGGGCGCGCCTGCGATCCCGCCCTGGTGCGCCGGGCCCGCGCGGCGCTGGAGCGGGCCGGCTGGCGCGTTGGTCTCAATCGCCCCTACGCCGGCGGCTGGTCGACCGAGCGCTGGGGGCGGCCGGACGAGGGGTTCCACGCCCTGCAGATCGAGATCAACCGCGACCTCTATCTGGCGCCGGACCTGGGGCCGGGCCCGGGGTTCGGCCGGGTCGCCGCGGTGGCGCTGGCGCTGGCCGCCGCCCTGGCCGAGGCCCTGTCCGGCGGCGGGCCGGCCGGGACCAAAAAAAAGCCGCGCCCGAAGGCGCGGCATGAAAGTCTATAGGGAGGAAACGCCCAGGAAGGGCAAGACGCCCGGAAGCGTCGAAAGTGAAGTTAGGGTGCAATGCACAAGACGTCAAGCGCTGAAACCGGTTTCACACACGCCGAAACGCGACGTGATCGCCGATCATCTCGCAGGTGCGAGATAGGTGGTTCAGCCGAGCAGCCGACGCGCCCCGCGCACGGCCCGCGCCGCCGGCGAATCCGCCTGACGCCAGATCAGCAGGGCCAGAACCGCCAGCGCGCCGCCGCCCAGCCACAACGGACCGAACAGCCAGGCCGCCGCGGCGAGGGCGAAATAGTAGGTCCGCACCCCCTGGCTGAAGGCCTGCATCGCCGGATTCAGGGCCGCCCCGGCGGCCTCGGCGAAGGCGGCGCGACTCTCCGCCGCAGTCGGGTCGTCCGCGGCCGGCGCCGCCCCGATCAGGGCCAGGGTGTAGTTGAGCTGGCGGATCGACCAGATGAAGTCGAGCAGGCCCCGGGCCAGGGCGGCCAGCACCAGGCCCAGCTTGGCCTCCAGCTGCGGCAGCGACCCGGTCTCGGCCGCCACCCCCGCGACCCCCGCGAGGGCGCTCTCGCCCCCGAACAGCACCCCGGCCACGGCGGCGATCAGCAGCAGGTTGGCCGAGGCGAAGAAGGAGGCCGAGTTGATGGTGTGGCCCATCAGCTGGCTGTCGACGAGCCGGATCTCCCGCCCTGCCATGGCGCGCATCCACACCTCGCGCACCACCTTCATGTCCGAGTTGAGCGACCCGCTCCGGCGCGACACGAGCGCCAGCAGCGGTTCGTAGAACAGCCAGCACAGCAGGAAGAGCCCCAGCGCCGCCCAGTCCAGACCCGTCACCCTCGCCTCCTGACACCCGCGCCGGCGCTTGCCTCGCGCCGCGCCGACGCCTATCACGCGCGACAGTTTTTCGCATCCGCACAAAAGGCTCCGTCATGAACCTCGACGCCGTTCCCGTCGGCCCCAACCCGCCGTGGGACCTGAACGTGGTCATCGAAATCCCGCAGGGCGGGCTGCCGGTGAAGTACGAGATGGACAAGGATTCGGGCGCCCTGTTCGTCGACCGCTTCCTGCACACGGCCATGTACTATCCGGGCAACTACGGCTTCGTGCCGCACACCCTGGCCGACGACGGCGACCCCTGCGACGTGGTGGTGATCAACCCGACCCCGGTGGTGCCGGGCTGCGTCATCCGCGCCCGCCCGATCGGGGCCCTGCTGATGGAAGACGAGGCCGGCCGCGACGAGAAGATCCTCGCCGTCCCCGTCGACAAGCTGAACCCCTTCTATTCGGACATCGCCAGCTACCGTCAGCTGCCGCCGATCCTGATCGAGCAGATCGAGCACTTCTTCAGCCGCTACAAGGACCTGGAGAAGGGCAAGATGAGCAAGGTGACCCGCTGGGCCGACGCTGGCGAAGCCGCCGAGCTGATCTCGGCCGGCATCCGCGCCCACCAGGACAAGCTCAAGGCCAACGCGGCCTGAAGCCCTCAACGCCTCCCTTCTCCCCTTGCGGGAGAAGGTGGCGGCCGAAGGCCGACGGATGAGGGGTGTCAGCGCCGGCAGATACAGGCGCTTCAACCCCTCTCCTCCCCCGCGTGCGGGGGAGGGGGACCGTCCTGAGCCCGCAGGGCGAAGGAGGGTGGAGGGGGCGACCGCTGTCGCCGCGCCCTTGGACACGCCCCCCGCCTCGCACCCCGTCCCTCGCCCCCTCCACCACGCTCCGCGTGGTCCCCCTCCCCCTCTTGCGAGGGGGAGGAGAGCCGGAACGTCCTCATCATCAACGATGACAGGACGGCGCTCACACCCCTCATCCGTCATGCTCCGCATGACACCTTCTCCCGCAAGGGGAGAAGGGACACGCTCTACCGCCTAACCCCACCGCCTGCCCCTTCCCGGACGCGGGACAAGGTCGCGCAGGCCTTTCTTCTGGCGCCCGACCCGCTATGTGATCCCCATGGCCGCCGCCGAGACCCCCCAGGAGCGCTTCAAGCGCGCGCTGTCGACCGCCGCCCGGGCCCTGGCCGAGCAGGCGGAGCTGGAGGTGGCCTTCGCCGCGGACGGCCCGCGCCTCAACAACGGCGTGCTGACCCTGCCGCAGCCCCCGCGCGACCTGTCCGGGCCCGAGAGCGCCGCCCTGCGCGGCCAGGCCGACCGGCTGGCCCTGCGCCTCGCCAATCACGACGAAGCGGTCCACGCCCGCCTCGCCCCGCCGGACCGGGACGCCGCCGAGGTGTTTGAGGCGGTCGAGCAGGCCCGCGTCGAGGCCATCGGCTCGGTCGCCCTGCCCGGGGTGCGCGCCAACATGGACGCCGCCCTGATGGCCCGGCTGGAGAAGACCGGCGCCACCCGCATCGTCGACGCCGGCCGGGTGCCGCTGGCCGAGGCTGCGGCGCTGATGACCCGCGAGCGCCTGACCGGCGAGGGCGCGCCCGAGGGCGCCCGCCGCCTGCTGGACCTCGTCCGCGGCGAGCTGGAAGCGAAGGCCGGCCGGCAGTTTGATCGCCTCGCCGAGGCCGCCGGCGACCAGGCCCTGTTCGCAGACCGGCTCAAGGACCTGCTGGTGGCCCTCGACCTCGACCCGGGCGACGGCCGCGGCGACGAGGCCGACGACCAGCCGGGAGAGGACGAGCCCGAGGCCCAGGAGCCGCCGCCCGAGGAGGACTCCGAGGACGAGGAGCAGCCCGACGGCGGCGAGGGCGCGCAGGGCATGGAGGGCCAGACCGACGCCGCCGACGCCGAGGAGCGCGAGACCCGGCCCGACGGCGCCCCGGCCGATCCCGACGGCGAGCCGTCCGACGACGGACCCGAGCTGGACGACGGCCCCCGGCCCAACCGCGTCGAGACCGCCGACGACGGCCGCGCCGTCGACGCCTATCGCGTCTTCACGACCCGCTTCGACGAGACGGTCGGGGCCGAGGACCTGTGCGACCCCGGCGAGCTGGCCCGGCTGCGCGCCCTGCTGGACCAGCAGCTGACCAGCCTCTCCAGCGTCGTCACCCGGCTGGCCAACCGGCTGCAGCGCCGCCTGATGGCCCAGCAGAACCGCAGCTGGGCCTTCGACCTCGAGGAGGGGGTGCTGGACACCGCCCGGCTGACCCGCGTCATCACCGACCCGACCAGCCCCCTGTCCTTCAAGATGGAGAGCGACAGCCCGTTCCGGGACACGGTCGTGACCCTGCTGCTCGACAACTCCGGCTCGATGCGCGGGCGGCCGATCATGGTCGCCGCGGTCTGCGCCGACGTGCTGGCGCGCACGCTGGAGCGCTGCGGCGTCAAGGTCGAGATCCTCGGCTTCACCACCCGCGCCTGGAAGGGCGGCCAGAGCCGCGAGGCGTGGATCAGCGCCGGCAAGCCGCCCATGCCGGGGCGCCTGAACGACCTGCGCCACATCATCTACAAGGCCGCCGACGCCCCCTGGCGCCGGGCCAAGAAGAACCTCGGGCTGATGATGCGCGAGGGGCTGCTCAAGGAGAACATCGACGGCGAGGCCCTGGCCTGGGCCCACGACCGGCTGCTGGCCCGGCCCGAGCAGCGCCGCATCCTGATGGTCATCTCCGACGGCTCGCCGGTCGACGACTCGACCCAGTCGGCCAACGCCGCCCTCTATCTCGACCGCCACCTGCGCCAGGTCATCGCCGAGATCGAGACCCGCAGCCCGGTCGAGCTGCTGGCCATCGGCATCGGCCACGACGTCACCCGCTGGTACCGCAAGGCCCTGACCCTGGTCGACGTCGAACAGCTGGGCGGGGCCATGACCGAGAAGCTGGCCGAACTGTTCGAACAGGACGCCGCCCCCCGCACCCGCGGCCGCCGCGCCGCCTGAAGGAGTCGCCGATGAAGTCGCTCGCCCCCGTTGTCACTCTCGCCGCCGTCCTGCTGACCGCCTGCGGCGAGACTGCGCCGGCCGCGCCCGAGGCCGCCTCGATCGAGGCCGGCCCGGAAGCCGCTGCAGAGGCTGCGCCCCAGGCCGTCGCGGCCGCCGCCGGCACGCCGGGCCTCGACCTGAACGCGGCCCTGTCGGAGGACGCCCGCGGCGTCGACATGCTGAACGGGACCTGGGCGGAGACCGCCGCGGACTGCGCCGCCGGTCGCGGGCTCGCCTTCGAGGGCTCCACCTTCCGCGACGCCGGGGGGACCGGCGAATGGCAGGCCGAGGGCGATCGCATCCGCATCGCCTACCGCCCCAACGCCGGCGCGGCGACGGAACAGGTCTATCGCGTCCTCGCCCTCAGCCCCGCCGAGGTGCAGCTCGCCGACGCCGGCGGCCGCACCCGCACCCTGCAGCTCTGCGACTGACGCCCGGTGGCCGCTCAGAAGGCATAGACGGCGTCCCGATCAACCGCGGCGCGCATGCGATCATCCAGATTGGCCCGATCGACCACATCGACACCGCCGCCCAGCAGGTCCGACACGAAGCGCTTCACCGCCGCATAGTCGTACACGGTCACAGGCGCCCCGGCCTCGAACTCCACGAGCACGTCGATGTCGCTGTCAGGTCTGGCCTCGCCCCGGGCCACTGACCCGAACAGGGCCGCCCGCCGGACGTGACGGGCGTTCAGCGCGGCGCGGTTGGCCGCGAGGGTGGACAGGATGCGCTCGGGCTTCATGCCCTCAATTGTAGCATAGCCGACCTGATTTCAGCGCCAGGGCTTCGGCATGGGCGCGAACGCCGGCTCACACCCGCTCGGCGACCTTGATGGCCACGCGGCACCCGGTCTGGATCACGGCGCTGAGCAGGCGGTAGGCGGGGGCCTCGTGCGCGCCGTGCTCGATGGCGTGGTCCTTGTGCGCCAGCTCCTCGTCGCGGAACTTCGTCAGCTCCGCGGCCAGCTCGGGATCGCGCTCGCGCAGCTCCTCGATCTGGGCGTTGTAGTGGTCGCCGATCACCGTTTCGACCGCCTCGGTGCAGGCGTGCGCCGCCTTCTCGCCCATCAGGGCGGTGCCCGCCCCGAGGGCATGGGCCGCCATGCGCCAGAACGGCAGCAGCGCCGTCGGCCGCACCCGGTGCTCGGTGAGCAGCGCCTGGAAGCGGGCGAGGTGCACCTCCTCGTGCCCCTTCATCTCGGTCAGGTCCTCGGTGATGCCCTCATGGCCCTTGCGGCCGCGGAACACCGCCCGCTGGGCGCGGTAGATCTCGACCGCGCCATACTCGCCGGCATGGTCGACGCGCAGGATTTCGGCCAGGCGCGCGCGGGTCTGGCCGGCGCCGGGCCGGGCCAGGGGAATGCGGGCGGCGTCACTTGCGGGGGGCACGGGCGTCCTTCGGTCGCTGGGCGGCGAGCAGGCTGAACAGGGCCAACGCCGCGCTGATCAGGGTGTTCCAGCCTGCCATGCTGACGCCCAGGAAGCTCCACGCCACGGCGTCGCACATGACCGGCCGCGACTCGGCCCCGACGCCGAGCGCCAGCGCCGTCAGGCTTTCGAGGTCCGCCGCCCCGCCCCCGGCGCAGGCCGCCGGCAGGGCCCACCAGTCCAGCTCTCCGCCGGCATGGAAGCCCGCGGTGACGGCGCCGGTGATGAAGATGCAGGCCAGCAGGAAGGCGGCGATGCGCGGCGTGCCGCGGCTGGCGCGGCTGAACAGCGCCCAGGCGGTGGCGATGCCCGCCACCACGACGGCGGCCCAGTAGACCTCGCGCTGCTTGAGACAGAGGTTGCAGGGGGCCAGCCCCCCGAAACGCTCGAAGGCGTGAGCGGCCGCCAGCAGGCCCAGCGAGGCTGCGAGCGCGAAGCCGGTCCACCAGCGGGTGAGGAGGCGATAGAGGCCCATGGCGTTCTCATAGCGCTGCGCGGGACGCGCGTCGATCAGCCCCCGACGAAGCGCTGCGTCAGGGCCACGGCCCAGCCGGCGCCGAGCCAGAATGCCAGGGCCACCGTCAGGATGGCGCCGGCCCAGCCGACCGCCACCGCCGCCCCGCCGGCGACGAACAGGCCGTCGCGCTGGATCAGCCCGACCGCCATCAGGGTCAGGGCCACCGACGGCACCGTATTGGTCATCGGCAGCACGATGGTCAGGGTGGCGAGGATCATGAAGGCCGCCGCCGCGCGCTCGGCCCAGCCCTCGGCGAACACCTTCAGGCGCGGCCGGCTCAGGCGCTCGAACCAGCCCATGCGCTTGACGGCGAAGTCGGCCATGCGGTCGAGCCAGGCTTTCGACACCCGGCGCGCGAGGATGGCCCGCGGCAGCCAGGGCTCCTCGCGGCCCACCAGCATCTGCCCGGCCAGCAGCAGGATCGGGATGCCGACGATCTGCGGCACGCCGTACAGCGCCGGCACCAGACAGGGCACGGCGAGGATCAGGATCAGGACGCCGAAGCTGCGCTCATCCAGCCGGTCGACGATCTCGCCGATGGTCAGCCCGTCCGGCCCGGCCCGGTCCGCCAGGCCGGCGATCAGGCCGATGAAGCCCTGGTCGGCGGTGTCGCGATAAAGGTCCGGCTGGGTCATGCGGGCCCGATATCCGATGCGACGCGCGCTGGCGAGAGCCGGGGCGGCGGGCGGGGTCGACGGACGGGGTCGACGGACGGGGCGCGGGACTGTGTCTTACACTGAATTCACTGGCCCCGACTGCCTTGCCCCGCACATGGTGGGGCAAGGCTGCAGCCCCCGCCCGGGGGCGCAGGGCCCGAAGTGACGCAACCCAGGATGCACCAATGAGCCGTTCGACCCGACACCTTGCAGCCGCCGCCGCGGCCCTGATCGCGGCCGCCGGCTTGGGGAGCGCGGCGGCCGCCCAGGACTATCGCCCGACCTTCCAGCCGGACCGGCTTAAGCCCGCCCCGGCAGGCGCCAGGAACGAGGTTCTCGTCCTTGGGACGCCGCATCTGTCCGACTTCGGCAACGACTTCCGGCCGGAGGTGCTGGACCCCCTGCTCGATCGTCTGGCGGCCTGGGAACCGACCGCAATCGCCACCGAGAACCTCTCCGGCCTGCAGTGCGACAGCCTGCGCCGCTATCCGACCCGCTACGCCGAGAGCGTCGCCGGCTACTGCTGGAACCCGGCGGTGGCCACCGCGGCGACCGGGCTCGACGTGCCTGCGGCCAACGCCGAGGCGGAGCGACTGCTGGCCGCCTGGCCCGCCTCGCCCTCGCCTGCCCAGAGGCGCCAGCTCGCAGCCGTCTTCATGGCGGCCGGTGAACGTCCGTCCGCCCTTGTCCAGTGGCTTCGACTGCCCTCGACGGAGCGGGTGGCCGGCGATGGCCTGACGGATGAGCTCGTGGCGCTGCTGGAGCGCTCGCGGGTCCAGCGGAACGAGACCTCCCTGATCGCCGCAGCGCTGGCGGCCCGGCTGGGGCTCGAACGCCTCTGGAGCGTCGATGACCATTCCGCCGACAGCCCCCCCGACACCGATCCGGCCGAGCAGGAAGCCTCCGCAGCCGCCATCAATCGGGCGTGGAACAACCCCGCAACCCAACAGCGCATAGCGTCGCTCCAGGCGCTGGCAGCGAGCCTTTCCGAACCCGACGGTGTTATGACCCTCTACCGCGCCTTCAACACAGCCGAAGCCCAGCAGCTCGCGTTTGAGTCGGACTTCGGCGCCACGCTTGTCGAGCCCTCGCCGGAGGGCTTCGGCCGTCAGTACCTCGGCTATTGGGAAACGCGGAACCTGCGCATGGTCGCCAACGTCCGCGACGTGATCGGGCAGCATCCCGGAACCCGGATGCTGGCGATCGTGGGGGCGTCGCACAAGGGTTACTACGAGGCGTATCTGCATCAGATGCACGACGTGAACCTGGTCAGCAGCGACGTCGTCCTGCGCTGACGAGCGGACAGCGACGCCATCACGAGGCCGTGCCGGTCCCTTGGCGCGGCGGCGGTCGATGACTAGGTTGCGCGCCAATCGCGGCGCCAGGCCGCCTGTTTGATTTCAAGGGAGACGCCCGATGGCTGACGACCTGACCCCCGCCCAGCGCCTCGACGCGGACAATCCGCTCGGCGTCGACGGCTTCGAGTTCGTCGAGTTCACCGGCCCCGAGCCGCAGGCCATGGTCGAACGGCTGGAGCTGATGGGCTTCGTCCAGACCCATGTGAACCCGGCCAATGACGTGGTGCGCCTGAAGCAGGGCGACATCACCATGCTCGTGAACCGCTCGCCCGCGGGTCAGGCCGGTGAGTTCGCCCACGACCACGGCCCCTCGGCCAACGGCATGGCCTTCCGCGTCGCCGACGCCAAGGCGGCCTGGGAAGGCGCGGTGGCGCGCGGCGCCCGCCCGGCCGAGGCCCACGCCGGCGGGGCCCTCGGCGGCGACTACCCCTATGTGCTGCAGGGCATCGGCGGCTCGCTGCTCTATCTGGTCGACGCCTATGGCGAGGCCGGCTCGCTCTATGACGGCTGGAACGAGATCGAGGGCTGGGAAGAGGCCGAACGCAAGAACGGCGTGGGCCTCTATCTGCTGGACCACCTGACCCACAACGTCCGCCGCGGCCAGATGCGGGCCTGGTCGGGCTTCTACGGCGGCGTGTTCAACTTCCAGGAACAGAAGTACTTCGACATCAAGGGCAAGGCGACCGGCCTGTTCAGCCAGGCCATGATCGCCCCCGACAAGGCCATCCGCATCCCGCTCAACGAGAGCCAGGACGAGAACAGCCAGATCGAGGAATTCCTGCGCCGCTACAACGGCGAGGGCATCCAGCACATCGCCCTGGCCACCGACAACATCTTCGAGACCGTCGAGGAACTGCGCCGCCGCGGCATCGCCTTCCAGGACACGATCGAGACCTACTTCGAGCTGATCGACAAGCGCCTGCCGAACCACGGCGAGGACGTCGAGCGCATGCGCAGGAACCGCATCCTGATCGACGGCTCGGACCAGGACGGCATCCTGCTGCAGATCTTCACCCAGGACACCTTCGGCCCGATCTTCTTCGAGATCATCCAGCGCAAGGGCAACCAGGCCTTCGGCGAGGGCAACTTCCAGGCGCTGTTCGACTCCATCGAGCTGGACCAGA
Organism: Brevundimonas sp.; assembly: GCF_035998205.1. Taxonomy (GTDB): domain Bacteria; phylum Pseudomonadota; class Alphaproteobacteria; order Caulobacterales; family Caulobacteraceae; genus Brevundimonas. The sequence continues at coordinate 540,701 of NZ_DASYHT010000005.1, read as the reverse complement.
TCCGGCGCGGCGTCATCAAGGTCGAGGCCTGAGGCCCGGCCGCGTGCGCCCGCCCTCCTGGCTGCCCTTCCTCGGCCCCCCGGTCGCCGGCGTCACCGCCGGCGTGCTGGGGCGGTCCGAGCCCAATGTCTGGCTGCTGATCCTCGTGGCCACGGCGGTCGGCTTCCTGCCGATCATCGGCTATCGTCTGTGGAAGCGCTGGCACCACCGCCGGCCGGAATAGCGCCGCCGGCTCAGACCTCGACGATGTCCAGCCGACGCTCGATGCGCTCGAGACGGACGTCAAACCCGTCCATCCGGCGGTTCAGGGACACGACGGTCTCCTCAACCGCAGAGAGACGCGTCCTGACGTGCCGGACCTCTTCCCGCAGACTGGCCACATCTTCTGCCAGCCGCGTCAGTTGCGTCTGGATTTTCTCCAGCGCCGGACCGACGATGGTCGCCTCCTCTGACATGTCCGGAACGTAGCAGGAACACGCCATGCTGGCCAGACTCGCCCTCGCCGCCACCCTCCTGCTCGCCGCCCCGGCGGCGGCCCAGAACGCCGCGCCGGAGCGGCCCGCCTGGGCCCTGGCCATCCACGGCGGCGCCGGGGTGATCGAGCGCCAGAACCTGTCGCCGGAGCAGGACGCGGCCTACCGCGCGTCGCTGCAGCGGGCCCTCGACGCCGGGGCCGCGGTGCTGGAGGCCGGCGGCTCGGCCCTCGATGCCGTGCAGGCGGCGGTCCAGCTGATGGAGGACGATCCCCTGTTCAACGCCGGGCGGGGCGCGGTCTTCACCGGCGCCGGCCGCAACGAGCTGGACGCCGCGGTCATGGACGGACCGACCCGCAACGCCGGGGCCGTGGCCGGCCTGACCCGCACCCGCCATCCGATCGCCGCCGCCCGGGCGGTGATGGAACAGTCCCCCCACGTCATGCTGATCGGCGAGGGGGCCGAGACCTTCGCCGCGGCCCGGGGTCTGGAGCAGGTCGATCCGGCCTTCTTCTTCACCGAGAGCCGCTGGCGAGCGCTCGAGCGCACCCTGCGCGAGCGCGGCGAGCCGGTCCCGGAGCGCCCCGCCGGCGCGCAGAGTCCGGGGGCCATGGCCGCTCTACCCCAGCCCCCGCTGGACGAGCGCAAGTTCGGCACCGTCGGCGCCGTGGCGCTGGACCGCGAGGGCCGCCTCGCCGCCGGCACCTCGACCGGCGGCATGACCGCCAAGCGCTGGGGTCGGGTCGGCGACGTGCCGGTCATCGGCGCCGGCACCTACGCCTCCAACGCCGACGGCTGCGCCGTTTCGGCCACCGGCGACGGCGAGTACTTCATCCGCGCCACGGTCGCGCGGGACATCTGCGCGGCGATCGGCGCGCATCAACGCATGTCGCCCGGAGATCACGCCGCCAACGACGCCGGAGCCGCCATGGCCTGTGCCGGCGAGCCGGATGAAGCCGGTTGCCGGCACCGCCTTCGGATCACCCAGACCGCCGCCAGCTGGGAGATTGATGACGTTGCGTCCCTCGGCGGCAGCGGTGGCGTCATCGTGCTCGGCCCCGACGGCGACATCGCCTTCGCCATGAACACCTCCGGCATGTACCGCGGCGCGGTCGTCGCCGGCGGCGCGCCGCGCGTCGCCATCTACGCGGACGAGGAGTGATGGCCAGCGCGAAGGACATCCCCGGCGTCATCGCCCCGCCGCCGCTCATCTATCTCGGCTTTCTCGCGGCCGGGGCCGGGCTGGGCTGGCTGATCGGCGAGCCGTCGCTGGGCCTGCCGGACCAGATCCGTCGCATTGGCGCCGTGGCGCTGATCGCCGCCGGCCTGATGCTGGACGGCGCCGCCGCCTTCACCTTCCGTCGCGCCGGCACGGCGGTGGAGCCGTGGAAGCCCTCCACGGCGATCGTCGCCGCCGGGCCCTATCGCTTCAGTCGCAACCCGATCTATCTCGGCTTCGGCCTCGCCTACACCGGCTTCGCCCTCGGCATCGACAGCCCGATGGCCTTGGCCTTCCTGTTCCCCTGCCTGATCGTGGTCGACCGCTTCGTCATCGCCCGCGAGGAAAGGTACCTCGCCTCGAAGTTCGGCGACGCCTATGCGGCCTACGCGCGGTCGGTGCGGCGATGGCTGTGAGCCCCGACGACGAACTGGCCGTGATGGCGCAGGAGGAGCTGGACGCCGCCTGCGCCCTGAGCTTCGCCGAGGTGCGCCGCATCACTCCCTGGGGCGACAGCTTCGTCGGCTTCGCCCCCTCGGGCCGGGAGGTCGAGGTGCTGCGCCGCTATCTCTGGGCCGGCGCCCCCGGCGGCGAGGTGCTGGTCGAGGTCGAGGTGCGCGACCTGCCGGGTGCGGGCCGCGCCGGGGCCGAGGCGCGCGCCATCCTGACGCCGTAGCGGCACCGTCACGGGTCACCATTAACCTTTTCCGTTGCACCCCGGGCGGCAGGCGGCATCATGCCCGCACCGGGGCGCCCCGGCGGGCGGAGGAGCGAGATGACGGCCTATCCGACAGACTTCCCGGACGCCGGATACGGCCTGGAGCCGGTCTCGCCCGAGCTCGTCATGGGGGTCGACCCGCTGCTGACCCTGCTGCTGGGCGTGGTGGGGGTCGCCGCCATTGCGGCCGCCTGGCTGGCCGGGCGGACCTGGGGCGGCGGGCGCAAGCCGGCCGACGTGATCGACGCCATCCACCGTGAGATCCTGCAGGCCGCCATCCTGGCGATGAGCGCCGGCGACAGCGAGCTGCTCGCGCGGGCCCAGCTCCTGCGGCGGAAGATCGACACCCATCTCGGCCCGCTCCTCCTGGTGGCCAAGGGGGCCGGGGGGCCGGTCAAGGCGCTCGACCAGGCCATCGCCGGCCAGCGGGACGTCGTCACGCCGCCGCCGCCTCCACCACCTCCGCCGCCGCCGCCGCCCTGCCGCTGCGGGCCCGCCTGCACCTGCGGCGCCGCCGCCGCGGCCGCCGCCGCGGCCGCCGCCACGTCCGCGCCCGTGATCGTCAATGTCGTCGGCGGCGGACTGACCTCCGGCAACGTCCCGCCGGGCGGCGGCGGTGACGGCGGGACCGTGCCCCCGCCTCCGCCTCCGCCGCCCCCGCCGCCACCACCTCCGCCGCCGCCGCCGGATCGGCGGACGGAGCAGATGACCCATCGCCAGCAGGTCGAGGCCCTCGCCCTCGCGGTGCGCCAGTTCCACGGCTGGTGGGCGGACGCCGCCCCACGCAAGGCCGAGCTGCGCGACGTCCTCAAGGCCCTCACCACCCCGCCGCCACGCCCCGCCCCCCATGCCCACGATGGTCACGGCCACGGTCATGGCCACGGCCACTGACGCGCCCCGTTCCCAAGCCCGGCGAAAGCTCCTAAGCCTGAGGGCATGAAACTCGCCTCGCTCAAGCACGGCCGCGACGGCCGCCTCGTGGTCGTCTCGCAGGACCTCGCCTGGTTCACCGACGCCTTCCTGATCGCCCCGACGCTGCAGGCGGCGCTCGATGACTGGGACCGCTGCGAGCCCCAGCTGCGCGCCCTGGCCGAGAGCCTGGAGCACGGCGCCGTGCCGCGCGGGCGCTTCCACGAGCGCGACGCCGACGCCCCCCTGCCGCGCGCCTATCAGTGGGCCGACGGCTCGGCCTATGTGAACCACGTCCAGCTGGTGCGGCAGGCCCGCGGCGCCGAGATGCCCGAGAGCTTCTGGACCGACCCGCTGATGTACCAGGGCGGCTCCGACGGCTTCCTCGCCCCGCGCGACCCGATCCCGCTGAAGGACGAGGCCTGGGGCTGCGACCTCGAGGCCGAGGTGGTGGTGGTCACCGGCGACGTGCCGCTGGGCGCCTCGCGCGAGGAGGCCCTCGCCGCCGTCCGCCTCGTCGGCCTGGTCAACGACGTGTCCCTGCGCAATCTGATCCCGGCCGAGCTGGCCAAGGGCTTCGGCTTCGTCCAGTCCAAGCCGGCCAGCGCCCTGTCGCCGGTGTTTGTCACCCCGGACGCCCTCGGCGACCGCTGGACCGACGGCAAGCTGCGCGGGGCCCTGTCGGTGGACCTGAACGGCGCCCCGTTCGGCCGCGCCGACGCCGGCGTCGACATGACCTTCGACTTCGGGACCCTGATCGCGCATCTGGCGAAGACCCGCGCCCTCGGGGCCGGGTCGATCCTCGGCTCGGGCACCGTCTCCAACCGCGACGCCGACGGCGGCCCCGGCCGCCCCGTCGCCGAGGGCGGGCTGGGCTACTCCTGCATCGCCGAGGTCCGCACCGTCGAGACGATCCTGCGCGGCAAGCCCGAGACGCCCTTCCTCAAGCCCGGCGACGTCGTCCGCATCGAGATGCTGGACGAGAAGCACCACTCCATCTTCGGCGCCATCGAGCAGGTGGTGGAGGCGGTCTGAGGCCCAAAGCCCTCCCTTCCTCCCCCACAGGGGGAGGGGGACCACGCGCAGCGTGGTTGGGGGGGGGATGCCCGCCACGGGGAGGCTCCGCCCCCTCCGTCTCGTCGGCTTCGCCGCCGAGCCACCTCCCCCTGCGGGGGAGGAACTCTCGCCCGTAGTCCCGCCAAAGCCCTCCCCCTCGATGGGGGAGGGTTGGGTGGGGGTGGGCCCACGACAGGCAACGGCTGCGCGCGAGCGGCGCACCCGCCTCCCGCGCCCCGCCGGCCACACCAGCGCCCCCCTGTCCAATCCGTAACTTGCCCCGCCCCCTCCCCCGGGCTCACTGTTCCGCCCGAACATCCACGCCAAGGGGGGGCCGGCGTTGCTCACCGTCACCGATCTCGTTCACGTCTATGGCAATGGCACGCGCGCGCTCGACGGCGTGTCGCTGCAGGTGCCCAAGGGCATGTTCGGCCTGCTGGGCCCCAACGGGGCGGGCAAGTCGACCCTGATGCGCTCGATCGCCACCCTGCAGACCCCGACCTCCGGGACCATCCGCTTCGGCGACATCGACGTCATCGCGCAGCCGGACCAGCTGCGCCGCACCCTCGGCTACCTGCCCCAGGACTTCGGCGTCTATCCGCGGGTCTCGGCGTACGAGCTGCTGGACCACATGGCCATCCTCAAGGGGGTGACCGACGGCAAGGCGCGCAAGGAAACGGTCGAGAGCCTGCTCAACCAGGTCAACCTCTGGGCCGTGCGCAAGAAGGCCGTGGCCGGCTTTTCCGGCGGCATGCGCCAGCGCTTCGGCATCGCCCAGGCCCTGATCGGCCAGCCGCAGCTGATCATCGTCGACGAGCCGACCGCCGGCCTCGATCCGGAGGAGCGCAACCGCTTCCTCAACCTGCTGGCCGAGATCGGCGAGAACGTGGTGGTCATCCTGTCGACCCACATCGTCGAGGACGTGGCCGACCTGTGCCCGAAGATGGCGGTGCTGGCCGGCGGCCGCATCCAGCTGGAGGGCGCCCCGGCGGAGCTGATGCAGGCCCTGGCCGGGCGGGTCTGGAAGAAGACCATCGACAAGGCGGCGCTGGAGGAGCACCGCGCCCGCTACGAGGTCATCTCGACCCGCCTGTTCGCCGGGAAGACGGTGATCCATGTGCTGGCCGACGCCGATCCGGGCGAAGGCTTCGAACGCGTCGATGGCGGGCTTGAGGACGTCTACTTCTCGACCCTCGCCGCCTCGCGCCGCGCCGCCTGAGCCGGAGGGAAAGCCCATGTTCGGCGCCGTCGCGGCCTTTGAATTCCGCTACCAGACCCGCCAGCCGGTGTTCTGGGTGGTGGGCATCCTGTTCCTGCTGCTGAGCTTCGGGGTGGTCGCCAGCGACCAGATCAGCCTTGGCGGCCTCGGCAACGTCAAGGAGAACAGCCCCTATGCGCTGAGCTTCTCGACCATGATCTGGTCGCTGTTCTTCATGTTCGTGACCACGGCCTTCGTCGCCAATGTGGTCGTGCGCGACGCCGAGACCGGCTACGGCCCGATCATCCGCGCCACCCGGGTCGGCAAGTTCGACTATCTGATCGGCCGCTTCACCGGGGCCATGGCCGCCGCCTGCCTGTGCTTCCTGACCGTACCGCTCGGGACGTTCATCGGCACCCTGATGCCGTGGGTGGATCCGGAGACGCTGGGGCCGAACGTGCTGTGGCACTACGTCCAGCCGCTGCTGACCCTGGCCCTGCCCAACCTGCTGCTGACCGGGGCCCTGTTCTTCGCCGTCGCCACCGTCACGCGGTCGATGATGTGGACCTATGTCGGCGTCGTCGGCTTCCTGATCGCCTATCTGACCCTCGGCAGCCTCGGCAGCCGGCCGGAGCTGGAGGACACGGTCGCCCTGCTGGAGCCGTTCGGCGGCTCGGCCTACGGCCTGGCCACCGAGTACTGGACCGCCGCCGAGCGCAACACGCGCCTGCTGGGCCTCGAGGGCCTGTTCCTGTGGAACCGCGTGCTGGTGCTGGGCGTGGCGCTGGCCGCCCTCGTCGCCGGCTTTGTCCTGTTCCGCTTCGAGACCCGCGGCGCGAAGCTGCAGAAGGCCGAGAAGCTGAAGGCCGTGGCCGACGCCGCCGCCGGGGCCCCCGTCGCCGCCGGCCCCCTGCCCGCGCCCCGCTTCGACGGCGCCGCCGCCCGCGTCCAGCTGATCGCCCGCACCCGCTTCGAGATGGGCCAGGTGTTCAAGAGCCCGGCCTTCTTCGTCCTGCTCGCGCTGGGCCTGTTCAACAGCGTCGGCTCGCTGCTGTTCGCCGGCTCGCTCTACGGGGCCGAGACCTGGCTGGTGACCCGGCTGGTGGTCCAGACCCTGCAGGGCGCCTTCACCTTCATCCCGATCATCGTCGCCATCTATTACGCCGGCGAGCTGGTCTGGCGCGAGCGCGAGCGCCGCACCCACGAGATCGTCGACGCCACGGCGGTGCCGGACTGGGCCTTCGTCCTGCCCAAGACGCTCGCCATTTCGCTGGTCCTTCTTGCCCTTCTGCTGGCCAGCGTCGTCGCCGGCATGGCCGCCCAGCTGATCAAGGGCGTGACCGACTTCGAGCTCGACAAGTACCTGCTCTGGTACGTCCTGCCGGAGACGATCGGCGTCGTGCACCTCGCCGTGCTGGCGGTGTTCATCCAGGCCCTGGTGCCGCACAAGTTCATCGGCTGGGGCGTCATGCTGGTCTATCTGATCAGCCGTATCGTCACCTCCAGCCTCGGCTTCGATCACCCGCTGTACAACTACGGCGCCGGGATCGGCGTGCCCCTGTCCGACATGAACGGCATGGGGACCTTCTGGATCGGTCGCACCTGGCTGGACGCCTACTGGAGCGCCTTCGCCGTCATCCTGGTGGTCATCGCCTACGCCCTGTGGCGGCGCGGGACCGAGACCCGGCTGCTGCCGCGCCTGCGCCGCGCCCCGGCCCGGCTGAAGGGCCCGGCGGGCGTGACCGCGGGGGTCGCCGCCGTGGCCTTCGTGGCCATGGGCGCCTTCATCTTCGTCAACACCAATGTCTGGAACGAGTACCGCAACGGGCGCGAGGGCGAGCGCTGGCTGGCCGACTACGAGAAGGCCCTGCTGGCCTATGAGGCCACGCCGCAGCCGAACATCGCCGAGGTCAGGCTGGTGCTGGATCTCGACCCCTACGGCCCGCGCCTCGAGACCCGCGGCGAATATGTGCTGGAGAACCGCTCCGACACGCCGATGACCGAGGTGCACCTGCGCTTCGACCGCGACACCCGCGTCATCGACGTGGCGCTGGACGGCTCACGCCCCGGCCGCCTCTACGACCGCTTCAACTACCGCATCCTGACGCTGGACCGGCCGCTGGCCCCCGGCGAGCGCCGCACCCTGAGCTTCGTCACCGAGGTGGCGCAGCGCGGCTTCCGGGCCTCGGGCAACCTGACCGAGATCGTCGGAAACGGCACATTTATCAACAACTTCACCTTCGCGCCCAGCCTCGGCATGAGCCGCTCGGGCCTGCTGCGCGACCGCAATGTCCGCCGCCGCAACGGCCTGCCGGAAGAGGTGCGGATGGCGAAGCTGGAGGATGTCTCGGCCCAGGCCCGCAACTACGTCGCCAACGCCGACTGGGTCCGCTCGGACATCACCATCACCACCGTCGCCGGCCAGACCCCGATCGCCCCCGGCTACAAGGTGTCCGACGTCACCCAGGGCGACCGCCGCACCGCGCGCTTCGTCTCCGAGGCCCCGATCCTGCACTTCTTCTCGGTGCAGTCGGCGGACTACGAGATCGCCCGGCGCATGCACGACGGGGTCGAGCTGGCCATCTATTACGACCGCCAGCACCCCTGGAACGTCGAGCGCATGCAGAACGCCCTGGCGGCCGGACTGGACTACTTCCAGGCCAATTTCAGCCGCTACCAGTTCCGCCAGGCCCGCATCCTCGAGTTCCCGGCCTACGCCAGCTTCGCCCAGGCCTTCGCCAACACCATGCCCTACTCCGAGAGCATCGGCTTCATCGCCAAGCTCGACGAGTCCGGGGAGAAGATCGACTACGTCTCGTACGTCACGGCGCACGAGCTGGCGCACCAGTGGTGGGCCCACCAGGTGGTCGGGGCCGACATGCAGGGCTCCACGGTCCTCAGCGAGACCCTGGCCCAGTACGGCGCCCTGATGGTGATGGAGCAGCTCTACGGCCCCGACCAGATCCGCCGCTTCCTCAAGTACGAGCTGGACAACTACCTGGGCGCCCGCGGCTCCGAGGTCCTGGAAGAGCTGCCCCTCTACCGGGTCGAGAACCAGGGCTACATCCACTACCAGAAGGGCGGGCTGGTCATGTACCTGCTGCGCGACCAGATCGGCGAGGCCGCGGTCAACGCCGCCCTGCGCCGCGTCATCGCCGACCACGCCTTCCGCTCCGCCCCCTACCCGCGCTCGCTGGACCTCATCGCCGCCCTGCGCGCCGAGGCCCCGGCCGACAAACAGGCCCTGATCACCGACCTGTTCCAGCGCATCACCCTGTATGATGTGAAGGTCGCGGACGTGGCCGTCACCGACCGCCCGGACGGCCGTTTCGACGTCGTCCTGACGGTCGAGGCGCGCAAGCTCTACGCCGACGGCCAGGGCGTCGAGACCGAGGCCCCGCTGAACGAGACCTTCGACGTCGGCCTGTTCACCGCCGAGCCCGGCCGCGCCGCCTTCGACGCGGAAGACGTCCTGGTGCTGGAGCGCCGCCCGATCCGCAGCGGAACCCAGACCCTGCGCTTCACCACCGCCACGCGCCCCACCCACGTCGGCGTCGACCCCTACAACAAATGGATCGACCGCAACTCGGACGACAATGTGCGGGGGGTGAACTAGGGGATCGGTTCCGGCCCCTCCAGCCGGTCCAGCAAGGCCCCGGCCGCGGCGGCGGTCGGGGCCGCCAGGTGGCGCCGCGCGCCGTGGTGCAGGTCCATCACCCGCGCCCATTCGGGAAAGTGCGGGTCGGAGGTGACGATCACCGTCCAGCGGCGCCGCTCGGGGAACCGGCTCAAGCGGCGGAACAGGGCCGCCAGCCGCATCATACCGTCGGCCTCGACATCCTCGATCGGCCCCTCGTCATCGATCAGCCAGCTCCAGTCGGCGGTCTCGGGCCGCCCCTCCAGCGTCGCCGTCGCCGCCGCCTCGAAGGTGGCCCAGCGCGCCCCCGCCGGCACGCGGAAGATCACCCGCTCCCGCGCCGCCGCGATCTCGACCGTCACCTGCATGCCCGCACCGTCGCCCCGCCCGCCCGGTTGCGCGGACAGGGGGATGTAACACGGGCGGGGATGTTTCGGTAACGGCGGGGAGGGGGCGCGTGACTGTGTGACCGACACGCGGCTGTCGCTAGCGCCGCAACCCCCGGACCTCGGCGACGAAGCTGCGCAGGCTGACCAGTTCGGGCCGGACCGCCGCCGGATACGCCTTCAACAGCGGCTCAGGCACGACCAGCTTGACCCCGGCCGCCGTCATCTCGGCGAACTGCGGGACGGACACCCCCTCCTGCAGGGTCAGCAGGTGCTTGACCGGAATGCGGTCCGCCTCGTTGAGGATCTGACGCCAGCGGTCCCGCGCCGTCGTCTTGGCCCCGAGCATCCGGAGCCGGTCCGCCGGCCAGGAGGGGTCGTGATAGGCGGCGGAGGCCGGGAACAGGAAGTCCGGCTTCTTGCCGCCCTCTGTTTGGCCTCCGTGGCTGAAGTCGACGCCCTCCTCCAGACCTTCCTCGATGAAGATCTCCCGAGCGTGCAACTCCAGAGACCGGCCCGACCGGGACTTGCGACGCTGAAGAACCGTCTGCGCGAGCGCGAGGAAGTCATCGAGCCCGTTGAAGCCTTGAGAAACCCGCGGCCCGACGAGCGCCTGTTCGACAGCCTTGAAAATCTCGAACTCGCAGTCCCGCCGACGTAGTAGGCGGACATCTGCCGTTTCCCGGCCAAGCGGGCGAAGATCGACCGACTTCCGTACGATCTCGGAAGCCGAAGGAAAGGCATCCAGCCAAGCCGAGGGAAGCTGCGACGCAGCCAGCTGGCAAGATGCGACTCTCGCCCGCCCGACGATTCTCGCAGGCGTGCCCGGCTGCCAGATCACGTGGGTGCCCGGCTCTACCGGACCGATCAAATCCTCAAGTAGATCGTCGGCGTTATTGGCCCCATCTGCGAGCCAGATATGCAAGGCAGTCGCCGCGCCGACCGCTCCGTCAGCGAAAACGAAGATTGCGAGAGCGCCCGTTGCACGAGGGTCGAGGAGGGGCGAACGATGACCGCCCCAGCCCGTAACCCTGGCCTCGTTTCGGGTCTTCCCAAACAGACGTCCGTTGTACCAGATCGCCGTTACAGGCCGGATGTCGCCATGGGAGTCCGTACGGGCCTCAAGCACGATGCGCGGGTTCTCGACCGCCTCGTCCCGCAGGGTCGGCAAGACGCTGAAAAGCAGATCCTTGGGCACATAAGGGCCAGCCTGATGCCCCTTTGTCTGACCCGTGTCGTTGGCGGAAAGTCTTTTTGCGAACCAGATATGCTCAGGCTGGGCGAACCGCGCGATCCAGTCGGCCAAATTCGTCGCTGAGGACATCGTTCCCCCGAACATCCAGCGCCGACGAGGTCCCTGTCAGCCACAACGCGAGGGTGTCGATCACCTCGTCAAAGGGCAACCTCTCTTTGCCCTTCAGCGCACACTCCCACACCGTCGCCACGCGCCAACCCTCTGCTGTCAGACGTTCCACAGCGGCCGCGCCCACTTCCCGGTTCCGCCGCACCTTGGCTTCCCAGAAGTCCGGTCGCGTCTTCGGCCATTTGAACAGGTGGCAGTCATGGCCGTGCCAGAAGCAGCCATGAACGAAGATCACGGCGCGATACTTCGGCAGGCAGAGGTCGGGCTTGCCGGGCAGGTCCTTGCAGTGGAGTCGATAACGAAAGCCCCGGGCGTGGAGGGCCCGGCGGATGAGCATCTCCGGCCGGGTATTCTTGCCCCGGATGCCCGACATCATCCGGCTCCGCGTCGCCGGATCGACGACGTCAGCCATCCGCGGACCGTCGTCCCGCCAGCGCCTTCGTCAGGTGCGGCTTCATATGTTCCGCGATGGCGGTCACGGCCGGCACCACCACCGAGTTGCCGAACTGGCGATAGGCCTGGGTGTCCGACACCGGGATGATGAAGTCCGCGCCGCGTGGCGCATCAAAGCCCATCAGGCGGGCGCACTCGCGCGGCGTCAGCCGGCGCGGCGGCCGTCCATCTTCCTGCGCGACGAGGATTTCCGAGCCGTCCTTGTAGTAGCGGGCTGACAGGGTGCGGGCCACATCGTTGGGTCCAACAAGACCAAACCCGAAGCCGTTCCCGGCAGCCTGGTGCTTCTCCTTGTATCGCCGGAGGTAGCCCCAGAGATGATCTGTCAGGGTGTACTTGTCCGCGACGCGTCCGGAGTTGCCGACGGTGAATCGCTGGTCCGGCGCCTCCGACCCGTCACCCGGGTGGAGGATATCGCCGAGTTTCGGGGCAGCGTCCGGCACGTTCATGTCGGCGAAGCGGAACCCCTGGTCCTCGCGAAAGCCGACGATGAAGATCCGCTCCCGGTGCTGGGGCGTCCAGTGCCGGCCGTCGATGATGCGGAAGTCGATGGTGTAGCCCAGCTCCTCGGTCAGCACCTGCCGGATCGTCTCGAACGTCCGCCCCTTATCGTGGCTCACAAGATTGCGGACGTTCTCCAGCAGGAACGCCGCCGGCCGGTGATGGGCGATGATGCGGGCCACATCAAAGAAGAGGGTGCCCTGGGTCGCATCGGCAAAGCCGTGGGCGCGCCCGAGGGCGTTCTTCTTCGACACGCCGGCGATGGAAAAGGGCTGGCAAGGGAAGCCGGCCAACAGCACGTCATGCGTCGGGATGTCCGCCACATCGACCTTGGTGATGTCGCCGTTTATCTCGTGATCGTCGTTCGGGAAGTTCGCCCGGTAGGTCTTCTGGCTGTACTTGTCCCACTCCGAGGTGAAGACGCAGCGTCCGCCGATCGCCTCAAAGCCCCGACGCAGCCCGCCGATTCCGGCGAACAGATCGATGAAGGTGAAGTCGGCGGCGTCATCGCCGCCCCCGCGCACAAGCTTCAGCCTCGGCTGCGGCCCGGACGCCCGTTCCGGGCCGTCAATATAGCCCAAGGCGACGGCGCGATCTGCGACGGCCTGGCCAGCCTGCTTCACCATGAGGGCGTACTCCGACACGGCTGATTCCCGCGCTTTGATGAGTCTGACAGACTGGGGAGATTCAGCCAGGAGAACAAGGCGGGAACACACGCGGCGCGCCGTCACCCCCCACCTTGCCCCCGCCCCTCCGCCACGGCATGAGGCGCCGTTCCTGAACGGAGGCTCGTCGTGGACCGTCTGAGGTCGCTGGTTCTCTCGCCGCGCACCGAGCGCATCATCCTCGCCCTGATCGTGCTCAACGCCGTGATCCTCGGGCTGGAGACCAGCCCGTGGGTGATGGCCCGGGCCGGGGGGCTGCTGGTGACGCTCGACAGCCTGCTGCTGGCGATCTTCGTCGTCGAGATCGTGGCGCGGGTGATCGTGCACCGGCTGGCCTTCTTCCGCGACCCGTGGAGCCTGTTCGACCTGGCGGTGGTGGCGGTGGCGCTGGTCCCGTCGGCGGGGGCCTTCTCCGTGCTGCGGGCGCTGCGCATCCTGCGGGTGCTGCGGGTCATCACCCTGGTGCCGTCGCTGCGGCGGGTGGTGGGGGCGCTGATCACCGCCCTGCCGGGGATGGGCTCGATCGTGCTGCTGCTGACGCTGATCTTCTATGTCGCCTCGGTGATGGCGACCAAGCTGTTCGGAGCCAGCTTCCCGGAGTGGTTCGGCTCGATCCCGGCCTCGGCCTACACCCTGTTCCAGGTGATGACGCTGGAGAGCTGGTCCATGGGCATCGTGCGGCCGGTGATGGAGGTGTACGGCTGGGCCTGGCTGTTCTTCGTGCCCTTCATCCTGTGCACGACCTTCACCATGCTGAACCTGTTCATCGGCATCGTCGTCAACGCCATGCAGAGCGGGCACGAGGAGGAGGCGAAGGCGGAACGCGAGGGTCTGGCCGCCGAGCTGGAGGCCGCGGACGCCGAGCGGCGCCGCATCCACGCCGAGGAGACCGCCGACCTCGCCGCCCTCCGTGGCGAAATCGCCGCCCTGCGCGCCGAGATCGCCGGGCTGGCGACCGGGCTGAAGCGGCGCTGAGGGGGGCTTCGGGCCTTCAAGGGATCACAGCGGCCACAGCGAAGGCACGACGGGCACGGCGACGTGGCGGGGCTGCGCCTGTTCATTCCTCCCCCACAGGGGGAGGTGGATCGCCGGCGCAGCCGGCGAGACGGAGGGGGGCCGCACGCCGCCGTGGGGGATCGGCCCCCTCCGCCGTCCTCCGGACGGTCCCCCTCCCCCTGCGGGGGAGGAACGGTAGCGCCGCAACCCTCATACCGCCCCCGGCGTTACGGCGACGGTTCAACGTCACCGGAGGGAGTTCCCATGACCCGCATCGCCATCGTCACCGCCGCCGCCCTGCTGGCGCTCGGGGCCGCCGCCTGTACGCCCGCCGAGGAAGAGCGCGCCGAGGCCGAGGCGGCCGAGACCGGCCAGGAGCTGGAGACCGGGGCCGAGCGCTTCGGGGCGGCGGTCGGCGAGGAGGCCGCCCAGGTCGGCGCGGCCATCGAGGCCGGCGCCCGCGAGGCCGGTCAGGAGATCGACCAGGCCACCGACGCCATGGCCGAGGAGGCTACCGAGACCCGCGCCGAACTCGACGCCCGGGCCGAGGCCGAGCGCGGGAACTGAGGCGGGGGGCTCGACGGCCCCTCCACCGCTTCGCGGTCCCCCTCCCCACTGACGTGGGGAGGAAAGGCGTTCTCCTCCCCATGCAATGGGGAGGTGGATCGGCGGCGAAGCCGGCGAGACGGAGGGGCCTCCCTACCGCCCGCCCCCTACCCCTCTTCCGCCAGCAGGGCGTCGACCAGGGCGCGGGCTTCGGGGCCGGCCCAGTCGGCCTCGCCGGAGAAGGCGGCGCGGACGCGGCCCTGGCGGTCGATCAGGAGGGTCTGGGGCATCTTGCCCGGATCGACGAACAGGAAGGGCAGCTGGAAGCTGGGGTCCGAATACATCGGCAGGGGCGCGTGCACGTCGATGAAGCTCTTCGCGTCCGCGATGGCGTCCTCGCCGGTGTCGACATTGATCGGCAGCACCACCAGCCGGTCGTCGGCGGCGTAGGCCTCGGCCAGACGCTGCAGGGTGGGCATCTCGGTGCGGCACGGGGCGCACCACATGGCCCACAGGTTCACCACCACCACCTTGCCGCGGAAGTCGGCGAGGCGGACCTCGGCGCCCTCACGGTCGTAGAACACATGGTCCGGCGCGATCGGGGTGTCGGCCGGAGCCTCGAGCCGCGACAGGGGGCCGACGGCGAAGCGGGCCAGCGCGCTTTGCGGGGCCGGGCCGTCATCGGCTTTGAAAGGGCCGCTCTTTGTCGCGTATAGGGTCGCCAGCGCGCCGCCGCCGACCAGCACCAGCGCGCCGAGCCCCGCCACCGCCCAGCCGAATTTGCCCGAGACCGCCATGACTTCTGATTCCAACGCGTCGACCGCCGCCGGGAAGCCCGAGGGCGCGACCGGCGCGGGCCAGACACTATGGGGCGGGCGCTTCAACGCCAAGCCCGCCGAGATCATGCAGGCGATCAACGTCTCGATCGGCGTCGACCAGCGCCTGTGGGAACAGGACCTCAGGGGCTCGCGGGCCCATTGCCGCATGCTGATGGCGCAGGGGATCCTGACGGCGGAGGACGGGGCGGCGATCCTCGGCGGGCTGGACCGCATCGAGGGCGAGATGCGCGACGGGACCTTCCCGTTCCGCGACGAATACGAGGACATCCACATGAATGTGGAGGCCCGGCTGGCCGAGCTGATCGGCGCGCCGTCGGGCCGGCTGCACACGGCGCGCAGCCGCAACGACCAGGTGGCCACCGACTTCCGCCTGTGGGTGCGCGACGCCTGCGACCGTACGCTGGAGCGGCTGAGGGGGCTGCAGGGCGCGCTGCTGGACCGGGCGGAGCAGCATGCGGCCGACCTGATGCCGGGCTTCACGCACCTGCAGCCGGCCCAGCCGGTGACCTTCGGCCACCATCTGATGGCCTATGTGGAGATGTTCGGGCGCGATCACGGCCGCTTCGCCGACGCCCGGGCGCGGCTGAACGAGAGCCCGCTGGGGGCCGCGGCCCTGGCCGGCTCGCCCTTCCCCATCGACCGGCACATGACCGCCGCCGAGCTCGGCTTCGACCGGCCGATGGCCAATTCGCTGGACGCGGTGTCGGACCGGGACTTCGCCCTGGAGAGCCTGGCGGCGGCCTCGATCTGCGCCGGCCACCTGTCGCGGCTGGCCGAGGAGATCGTGGTTTGGATGACGCCGCAGTTCGGCTTCGTCACCCTGCCGGACCACCTGACCACCGGCTCCTCGATCATGCCGCAGAAGCGCAATCCGGACGCGGCCGAGCTGGTGCGGGCCAAGACCGGGCGCATCACCGGGGCGCTGGTCGCCCTGACCACGGTGATGAAGGGCCTGCCGCTGGCCTATTCCAAGGACATGCAGGAGGACAAGCCGCCGGTGTTCGAGGCCTTCGACGCGCTCGATCTGGCGCTGGACGCCATGACCGCCATGGTCGCGGCCCTGCGGCCCAACGTCGAGCGCATGGCCGCGGCGGCGGGCTCGGGCTATTCCACCGCCACCGACCTGGCCGACTGGCTGGTGCGCGAGCTGAACCTGCCGTTCCGCCAGGCGCACCATGTCACCGGCGCGGCGGTGAAGCGCGCCGAGGCGCTGGGCGTGGATCTGGCGCAACTGCCGCTGGCCGAACTGACCGCGCTGGAGCCGCGCGTCACCGAGGCGGTTTACAACGTGCTGTCGGCTGGGGCTTCGTGCGCCAGTCGCCTGAGTTACGGGGGGACCGCGCCGGACGGGGTCCGCGCGCGCATCGCGGAATGGAGGTCGCGTCTGTCATGACCGCAAAGAAGGGCGTTCTTCTCATCCTGGCCGCCGCGGCGGCTTTGGCCGGCTGCGGCCGCATGGGCGACCTCAACGAGCCGGGCCCGGTCGAGCCGGGCACCGTCAACCGCCCCTCCAGCCAGCAGCCGATCGACGGCGGCCCGTCCAACCCCTTCGGCGGCAGCGCCGCGGGCCGGGAGCCGCAGTAGGCCTTGGACCACTTCCAGTATCGCGACGGCGCCCTCCACGCCGAGGACGTCCCGCTGGAGACGCTGGCGGCCACGGTCGGCACGCCGGCCTATGTCTATTCCACCGCCACCCTGACGCGGCACTACCGGGTGCTGCGCGACGCGCTGGAGGCCCACGCCTGCCTGAAGGGGGCGCTGGTCGCCTTCGCGGTCAAGGCCAACTCCAACCTCGCCGTCCTCGCCACCCTGGCCCGTGAGGGCTCGGGCGCGGACACGGTGTCCGAGGGCGAGATCCGCCGGGCGCTGGCGGCGGGGGTGCCGGCGGACCGCATCATCTTCTCCGGCGTGGGCAAGACCGACGGCGAGCTGGCCTTCGCCATCGCCGCGGGCGTGCGCCAGATCAATGTCGAGAGCGCCGCCGAGCTGGACCGGCTGATCGCCGTCGCCGCCGCGGCGGGCGCCGCCCCGGCCGTGGCGCTGCGGGTCAATCCCAAGGTCGGCGCCGGCGGCCACGCCAAGATCACCACCGGCGGCGAGGGCGACAAGTTCGGCGTGCCGGCGGACGAGGCCCTGGCCCTCTACGCCCGCGCCGCCGCCAGCCCGCATGTCGTCCCGGTCGGCCTCGCCTGCCACATCGGCAGCCAGATCACCGACCTGGCCCCGCTGGAGGCCGCCTTCCGCCTGCTGGCCGACATGACCCGCACCCTGCGCAGCCAGGGGCTGGAGGTGACGCGGCTGGACCTCGGCGGCGGGCTGGGCGTGCCCTATTCCGGCGGGGCGCAGACCGCCTCCCCGGCCGACTACGCGGCCATGACCGCGCGGGTGCTGGACGGGCTGGAGGTGGAGGCGGCGTTCGAGCCCGGCCGCCTGCTGGCCGCCAACGCCGGGGTGCTGCTCAGCCGGGTGATCCAGATCACCGAACGCGCCGACGGCCGCCGCTTCCTGGTGCTGGACGCGGCCATGAACGACCTCGTCCGCCCGGCCATGTACGACGCCTTCCACGAGGTGAAGCCGGTGGTCGCCCGCGACGGCGACCCGCGCCCCTACGACATCGTCGGGCCGGTGTGCGAGACCGGCGACACCTTCGCCCGCGGCCGGCCGCTGCCGCCGCTGGCCGCCGGGGATCTGGTGGTGTTCACCGGCGCCGGCGCCTACGGGGCGGTGATGTCCAGCGAGTACAACACCCGCCCGCTGGTGCCCGAGGTGCTGGTCGACGGCCCCCGCCACGCCGTGGTCCGCCCGCGCCCCACCTGGGCCGAGATGCTGGCCCGCGACCACGTCCCGGAGTGGCTGCGGTAAGGCCACAGCTGTGGCGCAATCGGTATGCTTTCGCGGCGCCGGCAACCCGCACTCGGCGGACCTCGTTCCTTGACCACACCTGAGGAGGTCAAGATGACGATGCAGGACTACCGCCCCACCGATCCGACGGCCGCGACGCCGGCCCAGGCCCAGGCCGAGACCTATACGCCGGTCTATGCCCGGCGGCCCCGCCAGCGCGGCGTGCGCGCCTGGATGGTGATGCTCCCCGTGGCCGCCCTGAGCCTGACGGGCATCGGCGTGGTGGCCATGACCGCCGAGCCGGTCGAGCCGATCGGCGGCGCCGAATACGCCACCGAGCCCGCCTCGGCGCCCCTGATCGCCGAACCGGCCCCGGAGGTCGCCGCCGCTCCGCTGGAGGCAGCGGGGCTGGAGACCTCCGTGACGCCGCCTGCGCCCCCGGCCCCGGTCAGCCCGCCCGCGGCGGCCGAGCCGCCCGCCGTGGCGCCGCGCCCTGCGCCCCGCCCGGCTCCGGCCCGGGCTGCGGCGCCGATCGCGGCTGAACCGGCCGCACCGGCCCCGGCGGAACCGGTCGGACCGCGGCCCTATCCGGAGAGCGCCACACCCGCGGCTACGCCGTAGCCCGCGCCGCAGGTCGTGATCGCCCCGCCGTCCGCCTGAGGCGGCGCGGTCGCCGCCCCGCCCTGACCCGCCACACGGCGTCGCCGACGTCATCGGCGACCAGCAGGCCGCCCCGGGCGTCGACGATGACGCCGACGGGGCGGCCAAGCGCCTCGCCCCGGTCGCTGAGGAAGCCGGTCAGGACATCGCGCGGCGGACCGGCCGGGCGGCCGTCGGCGAAGGGCACGAAGATCACCTTGTAGCCGCTGCGGGGCGTGCGGTTCCACGAGCCGTGCTGGCCGACGAACACCCCGTCAGCGAAGTCGGGCCCCAGCCGCGCCCCGTCGGCGAAGGTCAGGCCGAGCGAGGCGGTGTGGGCTCCCAGGGCATAGTCCGGCGTGCGCGCCCGGGCCACGGCGGCCGGGTTCTCCGGCTGCACCCGCGTGTCCACGGTCCGGCCCCAGTAGCTCCACGGCCAGCCGAAGAACTCGCCGCGCCGCACCGAGGTCATGTAGTCCGGCGGCAGGTCGTTGCCGAGTTCGTCGCGCTCGTTGACCGCGGTCCACAGCTCGCCGGTGACCGGGTTCCAGTCCAGGCCGACCGGGTTGCGCAGGCCCGAGGCATAGACCCCGACCGTCCCCGTCGCCGGATCGATCTCGAGGATGGCGGCGCGGTTGACCTCCTCCTCCAGCCCGAACTCGGCGATGTTGGAGTTGGAGCCGACCCCGACATAGAGGCGCGTCCCGTCCGGGCCGGCCACCAGACTTTTGGTCCAGTGGTGATTGCGGCCGGCGGGCAGGTCGGCGACCTTTTGCGGCGGCGCGACGAGGCGCGTCTGGCCCGGGGTGTAGGGCGCGACCACCAGGGCGTCGGCGTTGGCGATGTAGAGCCGGTCCCCGACCAGGGCCATGCCGAACGGCGAGGTCAGGTTGTCGGCGAACAGGTGGCGCTCTTCGGCCACACCGTCCCCGTCGGCGTCGCGCAGCAGGGTGATGCGGTCGGGACTGGGCGTCCCCGCCCCGGCCCGGGCCATGATCCAGCGCGCCACCCGCTCGCGCAGGCCGCCTCCGCCCTCGCCGGCGCGCGCCGGCGCGTTGCTCTCGGCCACCAGCACGTCGCCATTGGGCAGGACATAGAGCCAGCGCGGATGCTCCAGCCCGCGCGCGAAAGGCTGGACCTCAAGCCCCGCCGCCGCCGTCGGCAGCTGCCCGTCCGGCCAGCCCCGGGCCGGCGCGATCTTCACCAGCGGCAGCCAGCGCGATGTGGGCTCCGGCAGGGCCGGGGCCGGCCCGAAGCGCTCCGCCTCCGGCGCCAGCGGCCCGCTGGAGCAGGCGGCGAGCGCGACGGCGCCCAGCGACAGGACGGCCGCCGCGGCGACGAGGGACAGACGGGTCATGACGCCTCCGGGGGCGGGCTCAGAAGGCCGGGAACTCCAGCCGCGAGACATCATAGCCCAGCGCCGCGCCGCGCTGCACCAGCGCCTGCCGCTGGGCCTCGGTGGGCAGCTCGCGGGTGTAGATGAACAGCTTGTCGAAGGTCGGGTCCGAGGCGATGAACCAGCTGTAGTCGTCGGCCCGGTCGAGGATCCAGTAGTCCCAGGTGACGAAGCCGCCGAAGTAGCGCACCCGCAGCCGGGCGTTGGTCCCCGGGTCGAGGATGCGGCCGCTGCCGGTCACCGCCACCTCGCGCCCCTGCGGCGTGCCGCGCTGGCAGGTGTCGCGCACCGCCACCCGGTCGGGCGCGGTGAAGACATAGTTGGACGCCCCGGCGACGCAGCCGTCGGTGATGCTCATGGGCAGGCGGCCGATCTCCAGCCAGCGGCCCGACCAGAGCCGCTCGGCGTCGACCGGCTTCGTCGGGACCGGGGCCCGCCAGGCGGACTCCGGCGGGGCGGTGACGCAGGCCGCGAGGCCGGCGGCGAGAAGGACGGCGACCGCGGCGGCGCGGACGGCGGCGGCGTTGAGGCGACGAGGGCTCACGGGCGATCTCCGCAGGGACTGACCTTCCCTATACGCCGCCCCGGGGCTCGCGGATGCCGTCACGGCGCCGCGGCCGCTTGAGCCGGGGCCTCGCACCCCCTATCTGCGACCGGACGACGCAGGAGGGGCGGCCCATGACAGCAGTGATCGAGGTCGAGGGCCTGACCAAGACCTGGCCTTCGGGCCAGCAGGCCCTGAAGGGCGTCGACCTGACCATCGGCAAGGGCGAGATCTTCGCCCTGCTGGGGCCGAACGGGGCCGGCAAGACCACCCTGATCTCGATCATCTGCGGTCTCGTAACCGCCACCTCGGGCCGGGTGCGGGCTGACGGGCACGACATCGTCAGGGACTGGCGCAAGGCGCGGATGGCCATCGGCCTGGTGCCGCAGGAGCTGACCACCGACGCCTTCGAGACCGTCTGGTCCACCGTCCGCTTCAGCCGCGGCCTGTTCGGCAAGGCGCCGGACCCGGCGCATATCGAGCGGGTGCTGCGCGACCTCAGCCTGTGGGACAAGAAGGATGCGAAGATCATGACCCTGTCCGGGGGCATGAAGCGCCGGGTGATGATCGCCAAGGCCCTGTCGCACGAGCCGGACATCCTGTTTCTCGACGAGCCGACCGCCGGGGTCGACGTCGAGCTGCGCCGCGACATGTGGGCCCTCGTGCGCCGCCTGCGCGACCAGGGCGTGACCATCATCCTGACCACCCACTACCTCGAGGAGGCCGAGGAGATGGCCGACCGCATCGGGGTGATCCTCAAGGGCGAGCTGATCCTCGTCGACACCAAGACCGCCCTGATGACCCGCCTCGGCCACAAGACCCTGACCCTGCAGCTGCAGACGCCGCTGACGGCCCTGCCGCCAGAACTCGACGAGTGGACGCTGACGCTGAAGGCGGACGGCCATGAGCTGGAGTATGCCTTCGACGCCAACGCCGAGCGCACCGGGGTGCCGTCGCTGCTGCGGCGGCTGACCGACCTCGGCATCGGCTTCAAGGACCTGTCGACGCGCCAGAGCTCGCTGGAGGACATCTTCGTGGGCCTGGTCCACAACGGGCGGGAGGCGGCGTGATGGGCTTCAATGGTCATGGCGTCTGGGCCATCTACCGCTTCGAGATGGCGCGCGCCCTGCGCACCGTCTGGCAGTCGATCATCACCCCGGTGATCACCACCTCGCTCTATTTCGTGGTGTTCGGCGCCGCCATCGGCAGCCGCATGGGCGGGGTGTCCGAGGTGCCCTACGGCGCCTTCATCGTGCCCGGGCTGATCATGCTCAGCCTGTTCACCAACTCGATCTTCAACGCCTCGTTCGGCATCTACTTCCCCAAGTTCACCGGCACCATCTACGAGATCCTGTCGGCCCCGGTATCGCCGCTGGAGACGGTGCTGGGCTATGTCGGCGCCGCCGCCACCAAGTCGGTCATCCTCGGGCTGGTGATCCTCGCCACCGCCGCCCTGTTCGTGCCGCTGCAGATCCTCCACCCGCTGTGGATGCTGGCCTTCCTCGTGCTGATCTCCACCGCCTTCAGCCTGTTCGGCTTCATCATCGGCATCTGGGCCCAGAACTTCGAGCAGCTGAACTTCATCCCCATGCTGATCGTGACGCCCCTGACCTTCCTCGGCGGGGCCTTCTATTCGATCGACATGCTGCCGGGGATCTGGCGCACGGTGAGCCTGTTCAACCCGGTGGTCTATCTGATCTCCGGCTTCCGCTGGGCCTTCTTCGGCGTCGGCGACGTGCATCCGGGGATCAGCCTCGGGGCCACCCTGGCCTTCCTGCTGGTCTGCCTCGCGGTGGTCGCCTGGATCTTCCGCACGGGCTATCGTCTCAAGACCTGACCTCCCGAAAGGAGACGCGCGATGGTGACGGCGACGTGGAACGGGGCGGTGATCGCCCGCTCGGACGACACGGTGGTGGTCGAGGGCAACCACTACTTCCCGCGCAGCGCCGTCGACCCGACCTGGCTGCGCGACAGCCCGCACACCTCCCTGTGCCCGTGGAAGGGCACGGCCCACTATTTCAGCCTGCTGGTCGACGGGGCCGAGAACCCCAACGCCGCCTGGTACTATCCCGAGCCGAAATCGGCGGCCGAGGAGATCCGCGACCGCGTCGCCTTCTGGCGCGGCGTCCAGGTCGGCTGAGCCGCGCCTATTCGGTGTGGCGGTAGGGCAGGTAGCCGCGCTCGACCACCCGGCGCAGGCCCTCATAAGCCTCGGTCAGCTCGTCGAAGGCCAGCCGCAGCTCCTGCAGGCGACGCGCCTCGTCCGGACGGATGGTGTGGCCGGTCTGGGTCATGCGCAGCGCCTCCGCCAGCCAGCGCGCCCGCGCCGTGGCCGAGGCCACCGCCAGCTTCTGGAAGGCCGAGGGATCGGCATGCCTGGTCCCGAGGCCGAGGACCTGGGGGATCACCTCGCGGTTGGAGATGAAGGCGGTGTAGTCGATCTGCTCCAGCTGGCCGCGCAGGCGGCGCTGCTCATGCGGATCGAGGTCGGTCGGCTCGAAATGATCCCGAGGCCGTCGATAGCTGGACGTCACGCTGGTCGACATCACGCAGTCCTCCGGCGGGACCGGGAGGAGGCCCCGTGACCGGAGGGTGCGCCGCGCCGGTTAACGGGCCCTTTCCGCCGGCTGCGACAGGCGCGCCCGCACCGCGTCGAACACCCCGGTGACCGCGGCGGGCGGGGCCCGGTCCAGCAGGCTGACGAGAACGATGGCCAGGCCGGACAGCAGGAAGCCGGGCACGATCTCGTAGACCACGCCGCTCAGCGGGCCGCCGTCCGGGCCGAGCGGGGCGTAGATCCACACCAGCACGGTGACGGCGCCCACCAGCATCCCGGCCAGCGCCCCGTTGCGGGTCATGCGCCGCCACGTCAGGGCGAGGATGATCAGCGGGCCGAAGGCGGCCCCGAAGCCCGCCCAGGCGTTGGCGACGAGACCCAGCACATTGCTCTCGGGGTTCCAGGCCAGGCCGATGGCGGCCAGGGCCACCGCCAGCACCGCCAGGCGCCCCACCAGCACCCGCTCGGCCTGGCCGGCGTCGCGGCGCAGGAACAGGCCGTAGGCGTCCTCCACCAGCGAGCTCGACGAGACCAGCAGCTGCGACGAGATGGTGCTCATGATCGCGGCGAGGATGGCGGCGAACAGGAAGCCGGTGACCAGCGGGTCGAACAGCACGTCCGACAGCAGGATGAAGATGGTCTCCGGGTCGGTGACCTCCAGGCCGTTGGCGGCGGCGTACGCCACCCCGGTCAGGCCGACGGCCATGGCCCCGGTCACGGTGACCGCCATCCAGCCCATGCCGATGGCGGTGGCGGCGGGCACGTCCTCGACCGAGCGGATGGCCATGAAGCGCACGATGATATGCGGCTGGCCGAAATAGCCCAGCCCCCAGGCCAGCAGCGAGACGAGGCCGAGGAAGGAGGCGTCGCGCAGCGGGTTGAGCATCTCCGGGTCCTTGGCCAGCAGCGCCGTCTCGACCGCCCCGACGCCGCCGGAGCCGCTGATCGCCACCACCGGGATGACGATGAGGGCGAGGAACATGATCGTGCCCTGGACGAAGTCGGTCAGGCTGACAGCGAGGAAGCCGCCGAACAGCACATAGGCCAGTACGGCCCCGGCCGTGACCCACAGGCCCCAGGCGTAGTCGACCCCGAAGGCGCTGTCGAACAGCTTGCCCCCGGCCACCAGACCGGCCGAGGTGTAGAGGGTGAAGAAGACGACGATGACCAGGGCCGACAGCACCCGCAGCAGGCGCGAGCGGTCGCCGAAGCGCTTCTCCAGGAAGTCCGGAATGGTGATGGCGTCGTCGGCCAGCTCGGTATGGACCCGCAGGCGCGGGGCGACGACGAGGTAGTTGGCCAGGGCCCCGAAAAACAGCCCGATGGCGATCCAGCCGGCCGACAGGCCCGAGGCGAAGGCGGCGCCCGGCAGACCCAGCATGATCCAGCCGCTCATGTCCGAGGCGCCCGCCGACAGGGCCGTCACCGCCGGGCCGATCCTGCGCCCGCCCAGCATGTAACCGGAGACGTCGCCGGTGGAGGCGCGCCAGGCATAGACGCCGATGCCGAGCATCAGGGCGAAGTAGATCGACAGGGAGATGAGAACGCCGGTGTCCATGCGACCCGGGGTAGCAGTCCCCGGCCGGGGCGGCCACCCCCGGCTTGGCGCCCGGCGCCGGGATGGGCCATAGGGGGCGCCGAAAAGGGAGACAGCGATGGGCGCGTTCAGAACGCCGACGCGGGAGGCCTGGGAAGCTGCAGCGCGCAAGGCGCTGAAGGACCGGCCGCTGGAGGACCTGACCCGGCGCGACCGCGACGGGCTGGCCATCGCGCCGCTCTACACGGCCGACGACGGGATCGCGCCGGTCAGCGCGCCGCGCGCCGCCGACGCCGACGGCCGCGCCTGGGACCTGCGCATGGCGGTCGAGGCCGACAGCCCGGCCGAGGCCAATGCGGAGGCCCTGACCGACCTGCAGAACGGGGCCGCCTCGCTGCTCCTGTCCGGAGCGGTGCTGGCCGACCCCGACCCGCTGGGCGCCGCCCTGAAAGATGTTGCGCTGGAGCTGGCGCCGGTCGGGCTGGACGCCGGCATTGACGGGCCCGACGCCGCCAACGCCCTGGCCGTCGCCGCCAAGGGCGCGCCGCGCGCCCGGCTGATGTTCCACATGGACCCGCTGTCGGCCTTCGCCGCCGCCGGCGGAGCGCCGCGGCCGATCGCCGAACACCTGACGCTGGCGGCCAACACCGCCGCGCGCCACGCCGGAGCCTATCCGGAGGCGGACTTCTTCCTCGCCTCGGGCCGGGTCGTGCACGAGGCCGGCGGCACGAACGCCCAGGCGCTGGGCTTCGCTGCCGCCAGCGCCCTGGCCCTGCTCAAGGCCGGGATCGAGGCCGGCCTGCCGCTGGATCGCGCCGCGCGCGGCCTGTGGCTGGGGCTGACGGTCGACGCCGAATACTTCGACGCCCTGGCGACCGTCCGCGCCCTGCGGCTGATCTGGGCGGGGCTGACCGCGCCGCTCGGGCTCGACCTGCCGACGCGCATCGAGGTGCGTTCGTCGCGGCGCATGCTGGCCGCGCGCGACCCCTGGCCCAATCTGCTCAGACTGACCGCCGCGGGTTTCGCCGGGGCCGTGGGCGGGGCCGAGGCGATCGTGCTGGACGGCTTCACCCGCGCCGCCGGCCGCCCCGACGCCTTCGCCCGGCGCCAGGCGCGCAACACCCAGCTGGTGCTGATGGAGGAGGCCCACCTCGGCCGGGTCGACGATCCCGCCGCCGGCTCCTGGTTCCTCGACGCCCGCACCCGCGACCTCGCCGCCGCCGGCTGGGCCGAGTTCCAGCGCCTCGAGGCCGAGGGCGGGCTGGCCGCCAGCCTGCTGGCCGGGGCGTTCCAGGCGCGTGTGGCCGAGGCCCGCGCGGCGCTGGAGGCAGCCCATGCCGGGGGCGGCAAGGCCCTCGTCGGCGTCACCCGCTTCGTCGACCCCGAGCCGCGCCCGGCCCCGGCGGCGCCCCTGCCGCCGCCCCCCGCCGCGCTGGGCCAGATCGCGCCGCTCAGCCCCCTGCCCCTCGCCGCCGCCCTCGAGCCGGAGGCCGCCCGATGAGCGTCCGCTTCCCTGACTACGCCGCCCTCGACATTGGCCTGCCGCTCGACCTGCCCGGCGCCCTCCCGACCGGCCCCGCCCGCGCCCCCTGGCGCACGCCGGAAGGGATCGAGGTCGCCCCCGCCTACGGGCCAGACGCCCTCGCCGGACTGGACGGCATCCACGGCCTGCCGGGCCTGGCTCCCTATGGCCGCGGCCCCTATCCGACCATGTACGCCGGCGCCCCCTGGACCATCCGCCAGTACGCCGGCTTCTCCACCGCCGAGGAGTCCAACGCCTTCTACCGCCGCAACCTCGCGGCGGGGCAGAAGGGCCTGTCGATCGCCTTCGACCTGGCCACCCACCGGGGCTACGATTCCGACCACCCGCGCGTCGCCGGCGACGTCGGCATGGCCGGGGTGGCGATCGATTCCATCCTCGACATGCGCACCCTGTTCGACGGCATCCCGCTGGACCAGATGTCGGTGTCGATGACCATGAACGGGGCCGTCCTGCCGGTGCTGGCCCTCTATGTCGTCGCGGCCGAGGAGCAGGGCGTGCCCCACGCCGCCCTGACCGGGACCATCCAGAACGACATCCTCAAGGAGTTCATGGTCCGCAACACCTACATCTATCCGCCGGCGCCCAGCATGCGGATCATCGCGGACATCTTCGCCTGGACCGCGCAGGAGACGCCGCGCTTCAACTCCATCTCGATCAGCGGCTACCACATGCAGGAGGCCGGGGCCTCGGCTGATCTGGAGCTGGCCTACACCCTCGCCGACGGCATCGAGTACATCCGCGCCGGGGTCGCCTCGGGGCTCGATGTCGACGCGTTCGCGCCGCGCCTGTCGTTCTTCTGGGCCATCGGCATGAACTACTTCATGGAGGTGGCCAAGCTGCGCGCCAGCCGCCTGCTGTGGGCCGAGGCGGTGCAGCGCGAGTTCGCCCCGAAGGACCCGCGCTCCCTGTCGCTGCGGGCGCACTGCCAGACCTCCGGTTGGTCGCTGGCGGCCCAGGACGTGTTCAACAACGTCAGCCGCACCATGGTCGAGGCCATGGCCGCCGCCGGGGGTCAGACCCAGAGCCTGCACACCAACAGCCTCGACGAGGCCCTGGCCCTGCCGACCGACTTCTCGGCCCGCATCGCCCGCAACACCCAGCTGCTGCTGCAGCTGGAGACCGGCCTGACCGGGGTGATCGACCCCTGGGGCGGCAGCTTCTACGTCGAGCGCCTGACCCACGAGCTGGCCGATCGCGCCCGCGCCCACATGGCCGAGGTCGAGGCCCTGGGCGGCATGGCCAAGGCGATCGAGGCCGGGGTGCCCAAGCTGCGCATCGAGGAGGCGGCGGCCCGCACCCAGGCCCGCATCGACACGGGCCAGCAGACGGTCGTGGGCGTGAACCGCTACCTGTCCGACGCCGTCGACGACATCCCGGTGCTCAAGGTCGACAACGCCGCGGTGCTGGCGGCCCAGATCGACAAGCTGAAACGTCTGCGCGCCGGCCGCGACGAGACGGCGACCCGCGCCGCCCTCGACGCCCTGACCGCCGGGGCCCGCGGCGACGCCAACCTGATGGAGCTGGCGGTGCGCGCCGCCCGCGCCCAGGCCACCGTCGGCGAGATCTCCGACGCGCTGGAGGCCGCCTTCGGCCGCCATGTGGCCGAGGTGAAGACCGTCTCCGGCGTCTATGGCCGCGAGGCCGGCGCCGACGCCCGCGTCTCCCGGGCCCGCGAGATGGTCGCCGCCTTCGTCGAGAATGATGGCGGTCCGCCGCGCATCCTCATCGCCAAGCTGGGCCAGGACGGCCACGACCGCGGCCAGAAGGTGGTGGCCACCGCCTATGGCGACCTCGGGCTGGAGGCCATCGCCGGCCCCCTGTTCCAGACCCCGGCCGAAGCCGCCCGCGACGCCGTGGCGCGCGGCGTGCATGTGGTCGGAGCCTCGTCGCTGGCCGCCGGGCACCTGACCCTGGCCCCGCAGCTCATCGCCGAGCTGAAGAAGCTGGGCCGCGAGGACATCATGGTGGTGGTCGGCGGCGTCATCCCGCCGGCCGACGTCCAGCCCCTGCTCGACGCCGGGGTGGCGGCGGTCTATCCGCCCGGCTCGGTCGTGGCCGAGACCGCCATCGACCTGATCGAAAAGCTGAACCTGCGCCGCGGCTACGCCCAGAAGGGGTGAGCGTCAATCAGGGCCGCAGCTCCGGCGGCAGGGCCGCGATCTGTTCCGCCGTCAGCACGGCCTCGACGCGCGCCTGGCAGGGCGCCGCCATGGTCGGCCGCGGCTGCTCGATGAAGATCTCGACGTCCTGGCCACGGCACAGACGCGTGGACGACGCCGGCAGCGGCCGCAGCGACAGCGTCACCGCCCGCTCCAGATCCGGACAGAGCCCGGGGGCCCGCACGCGATAGACCGCCCCTTCACCGGCCCGGACGATCAGTGCGCCATCGCCTGCCGCGCGGAACGCCCGGACCTGACCGGGATAGACACAGTGGCGGATGGCGTTCGGCCTCAACTCCGCCCGCTCAAGCGGCGTCTGGACCGCCGGGGCGCAACTGGCGGCCAGAACACCGGTCAGACCGGCGGCGAGGGTCACGGCGAGGATTGGGCGCATGTCGTCTCTCCCTCGGCGAGGGCCTGTTCCGCAGGACAAATCCCGCGCGCCCTTCAACCTTCCCGACAATCGCGCCGTCAGGGTTCGCCGTCAACGTGCGTCCGCTTCAGGGTCGCGAGCGACTCGGCAGGGCCGCCAGTTCCTCGGCCGTCAGACGCCGCTCGATCCGGGCATAGCAGGGGCTGCGGTCGACGCCGCCGGCGCGGCCAGCGACCACCTCGACTTGGTCGGATGGACACAGACGATCGGACGCACCGCCGAAACGCGACACCAAGGCGAGGCCGATCGCTCCGTCCAGATCGAGACAAGCCCCGCTGGTCACCAGTTCATAGACGTCATCGCGGCTGGTCCGGACATAGATCTTCTGGTTCCGCTCGGTGCGGAAGTTTCGGATCTGGCTGCCGTAGAAGCAGGGGCTGGCCGAGGCGGCTTCGGCCGCCGTGTCCGTCTCGCCGGGCGTCGGCGCGTTCACCGGGGCGCAGGCGGCGATAACTGTCGCCAGGGCGAGGCCGGCAGGAGTCAGGATGCGCATCATCAGTCTCCGGATCAGGAACGGCGAAGGTCAACCTCGCCGGATGAACCCTTGCTGAACGCCGCGGTTCCCTGGACGAGGCGGTCCAGCGCCACCCGAGCCGCCAGATCGGCCGGCAGGGGCGAGGGGACCGACATCAACCTGCACGCGATGTGCTCGCCCAGCAAGGGGGCGGCGCAATAGCCGCGCGACCCCAGCCCCCCCAGCACCCACAGCCCCGGCGCGCCCGGGATTTCGCCGCACAGGGGCAGACGGTCGGGCGTGGTGGCGCGTACGGCCGCCCGCCGCTGCACCGGCCGGTCGCGCACCGCCGCCGCCAGCCCCGGCAGCCGTGCCTCGAGCGTCGCCAGGTTGCGGGCCGAGGCGGCCTCCGACGGGACCGGCGCGGTCTCGCCCCGGTCGTGGGTGGCGCCCCACAGCAGGCCCGCGCCCGTCGGCACGGCATAGCCGCCCCAGGCGGCGGCGACCGGCGGCGCCTCGCCCGCGCTCCAGTCGGCCTGACCGGCCACCGGGGCCAGACCGAGCCGCGGCAGCAGCCCGGCTGCGCCCCAGCCGGCCGTGACCACCATGGCGTCGGCCCCGACCTCGTCGCCGCCCTCCAGCGCCAGTCGCCAGCCGTCCTCCGCCGCCGTCACGCCGACCACCCGCCCGCGCCGGACCTCGATGTCCGTGAGCCAGGCGTCGCGCACCGGGGCGGGGGCCAGGGCGAGGGCCGGGCCCATCCACAGTCCGGCGACCTCCGCCGGCGCCCCCAGCCGCGCGGCGGCCGCCTCCGGCGTCAGGGGCGTCATCGCCCCGCCCCACCAGGGCTGAACCGCCACCTTGTCGAAGCGCGCCGCGTCCCGGGCCTGGCCGGCCAGCTGCAGCACCCCCTCGGCCAGCACCGCCCCCGGGACAGCGCGATACAGGTCCCCGGCCCGTTCCAGCGCCTGGGCGTACAGGGCCGCCACGGCCACGTCGCCGGCGTCGAGGCGCGGGGTGACGAGCGCGGCCGGAAAGCCCGAGGCGCCGGCCCCCGGCTGGTCCGCCTCGAGCAGCAGCGGCCTGACCCCCAGCGCCGCCAGCGCCCGGGCGACGGCCTGGCCGGCGATGCCGCCGCCGACGATGACGATGCGGCCTGGCGTCGGGGCCCGCGTCCCGGCCGGGGCGACCGCCTCCAGCCGCTCGCGCTTGCGCCCGTGGCCGGGCCGCTTGTCGACCTGGAAGCCACGCGCCTGCAGGCCGCGGCGCACCGCGCCGGCGACGGTGAAGGTGGCCGCCCGCGCCCCCGGGGCCGAGCGCGCGGCCACCGCGTCCAGCACGGCGTCGGACCACATGCCGGGGTTGGCGGAGGGGGCGAAGCCGTCGAGGAACCAGGCGTCGGCCTGACCCGACCAGCGGCCGAGAACCTCGGCGGCGTCGCCGACGGCGAGGTCCAGCGTCACCCCGAGGTCCTCCAGCGCGGCGCGATGGAAGCCCGGCGTGGCGCGCGGCCAGACCTCGAGCAGGCGCTGCGCCGGTCCGGCCAGCTCGGGCCAGGCCGAGAGCGCCCGGGCGGCGCTTTCCCGCGACAGGGGATGGGCTTCGACGGTGAAGATCGACAGTCGCCCGCCGGCCGGGCGATGGCGCATCCACAGATCCAGCAGGGCGACGATGTTCAGCCCGGTGCCGAAGCCGAGCTCGGCCACGGTGAAGTGCGGGCGCCCGGCCCAGGCCTCCGGCAGGCCGCAGCCGGCGAGGAAGACGGCGCGGGTCTCGGCCAGGCCGTCCTCGCGCGAGAAGTAGACGTCGCCGAACTGGCGCGAGACGGGGGCCCCCTCGGGCGTCCAGTCGAGATCGGCGGCATCGCTCATGGCCGCCTCATGCGCCGGATCGCGCGCACGAAAAAGGGGGCCGTCGATGACGACCCCCTTCCGCAGGCGATCCCGAAGGACCGCCCATCGCAAAAGCGATTACTGCGAGTGGGCCTCGCCGGCGGCTTCGGCAGCCGGAGCGGCTTCCGGAGCCATCGCGCCTTCGGCGGCCACGGCGGCTTCGCCAGCGGCGGCGGCGGCGTCGGTGGCGGCTTCTTCGGCGGTGGCGGCGGCGTCAGCAGCCGTGTCAGCGGCGGCTTCGGCTTCGGCGGCCGGGGCTTCTTCAGCAGCCGGCTGGCAGGCGGCGACGGCCAGGGCGGCAGCCGAGGCGGCGATCAGGGCGACGATGCGCATGGGTGTATCCTTCAGAAGGGTGAGCGGGATCATGAGGCCCCGCGCCCCCGTGATAACGGAAACGTGAGCCCCTCGGCAAGCGAGAGGCGAAAATCGGCGTCCGACTTCGCCCGGCAGGGGGAGATTGCGGGCACGAAAAAGGGGGCCGTCGATGACGACCCCCTTCCCGCAGGCGATCCCGAGGGACCGCCCATCGCAAAAGCGATTACTGAGCGGCCGGAGCAGCGGCTTCGGCAGCCGGAGCGGCTTCCGGAGCCATCGCGCCTTCGGCGGCCACGGCAGCTTCGCCGGCGGCGGCGGTGGCGTCGGTGGCGGCTTCTTCGGCGGTGGCGGCGGCGTCGGCAGCCACTTCAGCGGCGGCTTCGGCTTCGGCGGCCGGGGCTTCTTCGGCGGCCGGCTGGCAGGCGGCGACGGCCAGGGCGGCGGCCGAGGCGGCGATCAGGGCGACGATGCGCATGGGTGTATCCTTCAGAAGGGTGAGCGAGGTCATGAATCCCCGCACCGTCCTGATAACGGAACCGTGAGCGCTCCCGCAAGCGAAAACCTCACGGGAATGTGAAGTCTTGTGCGATCAGGCGTCCGCCGGCGCGTTCTGCAGCGCCTCTTCCATCTCGGCGAAGCTGGGCTGGGCCACCGACGGAATGTCGCCGCGGCCGATCTCGACCGAGATCTGGGCGGCGTTGCCGTGCAGGTGGGCCACCAGCACCGACCGGATGATCTTGTAGTAGGCGGCTTCCTCGTCGACGATTTCCTTCAGGCGGGCGGCCAGCGGGCCGACCAGGCCATAGGCCAGGAACACGCCGAGGAAGGTGCCGACCAGGGCGCCGCCGATCATGCCGCCCAGCACTTCCGGCGGCTCAGTGATGGCGGACATGGTCTTGATCACCCCCAGCACCGCCGCGACGATGCCCAGCGCCGGCAGGGCGTCGGCCATGTTCTGCAGGGCGTGGGCCGGCCCGAGCGCCTCGTGGTGATGCTTCTCCAGCTGCTTCTCCATGGCGTCCTCGATCTGGTGCGGATCCTCGAGGTTCATGGTCATCATCCGCAGGGTGTCGCAGATGAAGTCGGTGGCGAAGTGGTCCTTCAGCACCTTGGGGTACTTCTGGAAGATGGTGCTCTCGCCGGGCTTCTCGATGTGGCTTTCCAGCGCGATGACGCCCTTGGACTTCATCGTCTTGGTCAGCTGGAACAGCAGCGACAGCAGGTCCTTGTAATCCTGCTTCTTCCACTTCGGCCCGGCGAACACCTTGCCGAGGCCGCCGGCGGTGCCCTTCAGCGTCGCGGCGGAATTGGACATGACCAGCGCGGCCACCGCCGCGCCGCCGATCATCATCATCTCGTACGGCAGCGACTTGAGGATGACGTACATCTTGCCGCCGGCGATGGTGTAGCCGCCGAACACCATGGCGAAGAGCAGCACGATGCCGATGATCTGGAACATGAAACGTCCGGGCCCCGAGGCAGAGAGCCCGGACCATGACGGTTAATGCTTAAGGGGCGGTTGCGACCCCGGCGTCACTCCGCCGGGGTCGGGGCCTCGCCG
Source organism: Brevundimonas sp. (assembly GCF_035998205.1). Taxonomy (GTDB): domain Bacteria; phylum Pseudomonadota; class Alphaproteobacteria; order Caulobacterales; family Caulobacteraceae; genus Brevundimonas. Next base: position 507,871 of record NZ_DASYHT010000005.1, on the reverse strand, counting down.
TGCTGCCGGTGGGTCAGCCGGTACAGCCGCCGCTCCAGCCGCACCTTGAGCCCGTCGATCAGGCTGAAGGCGGCGGGCACGAACACCAGCGACAGGGCCGTCGAGGTGATCAGGCCGCCGATCACGGCGATGGCCATGGGGCTGCGGAACTCCGTGCCCTCGCCGAAAGCCACGGCGATCGGCAGCATGCCCAGCCCCATGGCCATGGTGGTCATGATGATCGGCCGGGCCCGCTTGTGGGCGGCGTCGATGATGGCCTCGCGCCGCGCCATGCCCCGCTGCATGGCGATGATGGCGTAGTCGACCAGCAGGATGGAGTTCTTCGCAGCGATGCCGGTCAGCATGATGATGCCGATCAGGGCCGGCATCGACAGGGCCTTGCCGGTCACCAGCAGCAGGAAGAAGGCCCCGCCGAACGACACGGGCAGCGCCGCCAGGATGGTGATCGGGTGGAAGAAGCTGCGGAACAGCAACACCAGCACGACGTACATCAGCAGGATGCCGGTGATGATGGCGAACATGAAGCCCGAGCCGGTCTCCTGCAGGTTTTCCAGCTCGCCCGACACCGCCTGACGGACGCCGGCGGGCAGGTTCTCCATCGACGGCAGGGCGTTCACCCGCTCGGACGCCTGGCCCAGGGTGATGCCGTTCAGCTCGGCGGTCAGGCGGGCCACCCGCTGGCGATCCAGACGATCGATCTGGTTCGGACCCGCCCCGAAGCTGATGTCGGCGACGGAGCTGAGCGGCACCGCCTGGCCCGAGGCCGTCGGCACCTGCAGGTTCTCCAGCAGGGCCAGATCCGAGCGGGCGGATTCCTGCAGCATGACCCGGATCGGGATCTGCCGGTCGCCGAGGTTGAACTTGGGCAGCAGCTGGTCGGCGTCGCCGAGGGTGGCGACGCGGGCGACGCTGCTGATGTCCGCCGCCGATACCCCCTGCAGGGCGCCGATGTCGGCCTTGGGGGTGATCAGGATCTCCGGCCGCACCAGGGCGGCCGAGGAGATGACGTTGGTGAGGCCCGGCACGCCGCGCATCTCGCGCTCGACCGCCGCGGCCGCCGCCTGCAGCTGTTCCGGGTCGTCGCCCACCAGGGCGATGGAGACGATGCCGCCGCCGCCGCCTTCCTGGCCGAATTGCACCCGGGCGCCGGGGATCTCGCGCAACTGCGCGCCCATCTCCTGCTCGAAGGCCTGCTGGCGGATCGACCGCTCGCTCTTCTTGACCAGGTTCACGGTGATGGAGGCTCGACGCACCTCGCCGGCGCTGGAGCCGCCGCCGGGACCGAAGCTGGTGGTGGCCGAACCGATCGAGGCATAGACCGACCGCACCTCGGGCCTCGCCGTCAGCTCGTCGCTGACCCGCCGCACCACGGCGTCCGTCTCCTGCAGCGTCGACCCGGGCGGCAGCTGGATGGTGATGTTGGAGCGCGACAGGTCCTCGGGCGGGATGAACTCGAACGGCAGCATCGCCGCCAGGCCGAGCGAGCCGGCGAAGAACAGGGCGCCGCCGCCCATCACCCACATGCGATGATCCCGCACCCGGCCCATCACACGGGCGCCGAGGCTGCGGCGCGGCTTCGGCGCGTTGGGGTCGCGCCCTGAGTCCCCCAGCGCCCAGTCGAGCAGGCGCAGATAGCCGGACATCCAGCGCGGGTCGGCGTGCTCCTCGCCCTGATTGGCCTTGAGCATATAGGCCCCCATCAGCGGGGTCAGGGTCCGCGCCACCACCAGCGAGAAGAAGACGCTGACGCAGGCGGCGATGGCGAAGCTCTTGAAGAACTGGCCGACCACGCCGGGCATGAAGCCGGTCGGGGCGAACACGGCGATCAGGGTCGCTGTGGTGGCGATCACCGCCAGGCCGATCTCGTCCGCCGCCTCGATCGCCGCCGGATAGGGCGCCTTTCCGTCGCGTATGTGCCGGACGATGTTCTCGATCTCGACGATGGCGTCGTCCACGAGAATGCCGATGGTCAGCGACAGGGCCAGCAGCGTCACGACGTTCAGCGACTGGTCCGTCAGGTCCATGATCAGGAAGGTCGGGATCAGGCTGAGCGGCATGGCCACGGCGGCGATGAAGGTCGCCCGCCAGTCGCGCAGGAACACGAACACCACCAGCACCGCGAGGCCGGCGCCGAGCACCAGCGCCTCGACCGAGGCGTGGAAGTTGTTGATCACGTCCTGGGTGGTGTTGGTCACCTCCTCGATGCTGAGCGTGTCCAGCTCGGCGTCGAGGCGTTCGATCTCGGCCTTGGTGGTCTCGTAGACCGCCAGTTCCGACGAGCCCTTGGAGCGGCTGATGGAGAAACCCACCACCTCCTGGCCGTTGAAGCGGGCGCGGCCGCGAGGCTCGGCCCATTCGTCCGTGACCTCGCCGAGGTCGCCGAGACGCACGGAGCGGCCGCCGACCGGGATCAGGGTCTCGCGCAGGGCCTCGACCGAGGGCGCCGAGCCGAGGGTGCGGATGGCCTGCTCCTCGCCGCCGATCTCGCCGCGGCCGCCGGGGAGGTTGATGTTCTGGGCCCGCAGCTGGTTCGACACCGCCGCCGCCGTGACGCCCTGGGCCGCCAGCCGCGCCGGATCCAGCTTGATGCGGATCTCCCGGGCCACGCCGCCATCGCGGCTGACCTGGCTGACGCCCTCGACCGAGAGCAGGCGCTTGGCCACCGTATTGTCGACGAACCAGCTGAGCTCTTCCGGATTCATGCCGGGTGCGCGCACCACATAGGTGGCGATCGGGAACTGGGTGAACTCGATGCGCTGGATCACCGGCTCCTGCACATCGGCCGGCAGGTTCTGGCGGATGCCGGCGATGGCGTTGCGGACGTCGTTGGTGGCCTTCTCCAGGTCGACGCCCAGCTCGAAGGTGATCGAGGTGGTGGAGACCGAGTCATTGACCACCGAGGTGATCTCGTCGACGTCGCCGAGACCGGCCACAGCGTCCTCGACGAGACGGGTGACCTGGGTCTCCAGCTCGGTCGGGGCGGCCCCCGACTGCACCACCGTGACCGCCACCACCGGCAGGTCGACGTTGGGGAAGTTGTTGATGGCCAGCCGCTGGTAGCTGATCAGCCCGGCGAGGGTCAGGACCACGAACAGCAGGACGATCGGAATCGGGTTCCGGATCGACCAGGAGGAGATGTTGTTGAAGTTCATGGCTCTGACCGGTCAGGCTCAGTTCGTGGCCGGGGGCGCGGCCGGCGCGGCGGGGCCGGTCGCCACCGCAGGCGCCACCCGGACGCGGTCGCCCTCGCCGAGGAAGCCGGCGCCCTGGACCACCACCCGCTGACCGGCGGCGAGGCCGTCGCCGATGGCCACCAGATCGCCCTGGCGCACGCCCGGGTTGACCCGGGTGAAGGTCACAGTGTCGCCGCGGCCGATGACATAGGCCCCCGGCTGGCCCTCGCGATAGACGATGGCCGAGGACGGGATGGCCAGCACCGGCTGGGTCCCCACGTCGATCTCGGCGCGGGCGAACATGCCCGGGCGCAGGCCGGAGCCCGAGGGAATGGCGATGCGGGCGACCCCGAGCCGGGTCTGCGGATCCACCTGCGGCGTGACGATGCGGACCGTACCGGTGGTCGACCCGGCCTGGTCGGAGGTCAGGCTTGCCCCCTGCCCCGGCCGCACCAGCGCCAGCTCGGCCTCGGGCACCTGGGCGTCCAGCTCCAGACGGCCGTCGCGGACCAGCCGGAACAGCTGGGTCCCGGCCTCGACGATCTGGCCGCGGGTGACGTTGCGGGCCGACACCAGCCCGGCCACAGGCGCGCGCACGCGCGTCTGGTCCAGCCGGGTGCGCGTGGCCGACAGCTGGGCCCGTGCCTGCTCCAGCGTGGCGCGCGCCGAGCGCTCCTCGGAGATGGCCTGGTCGAGAGAGGCCTGGGACAGGAACCCGCGCTCGCGCAGCTCACCGGCCCGGCCGAGCTCGGCTGTCTCGCGCGCCAGATTGGCCTCGGCCTGGGCCACGGAGGCCTCCTGGGCGCGCAGATCCGCCTGCAACAGGGCGTCGTTCAGCTGCACCAGCACCTGGCCCTGACGGACATACTGGCCTTCATCGACCAGCACCTGGGTGGCCACCAGCCCGCCGACCTCGGCGCCGACCGGCACATCCTCCCAGGGCGAAATGGTGCCGGAAGCGGTCACGGTGCGCGACAGGCTGACCTGGCTCACGGTGGCGGCGGTCACGGTCTGCCCGGCGGCCGCCTGGGCCGTCTCGCCCCCGCTCCCCTCGCCGCAGCCGGCCAGCACCAGCGTGGATACGGCGATCAGGCCCAGGGCCCGGCTCCAGTCGGTCACGCGGAATTCCCCATGGAAGAGGTTCGGGAGGAGGCTCTGCATATAAACTGAACCGTCGAGGCTACAAACCGCGCCTTCGCCGCATTACGCGCTTGTAATGCCCGAACCCGCCGCCCGGTCGCATTGGCGCGCCCGGCCAGCCGTGGTAGCGGGCGCCGCATGACGACTCCCCCGATTTCGCGGATCCGCAATTTCTCCGTGGTCGCCCACATCGACCACGGCAAGTCGACCCTGTCGGACCGGCTGATCCAGTTCACCGGCGGCCTGACCGCGCGCGAGATGCGCGAGCAGGTGCTCGACAACATGGAGATCGAACAGGAGCGCGGCATCACCATCAAGGCGCAGACCGTGCGCCTGAACTACACGGCGAAGGACGGCGAGACCTACGTCCTGAACCTGATGGACACGCCGGGCCACGTCGACTTCGCCTATGAGGTCAGCCGGTCGCTGGCCGCCTGCGAGGGCTCGCTTCTGGTCGTGGACGCGTCGCAGGGGGTCGAGGCCCAGACCCTGGCCAACGTCTACCAGGCCATCGACAACAACCACGAGATCGTCCCGGTCCTGAACAAGATAGACCTGCCCGCCGCCGAGCCGGAGCGGGTCAAGGCCCAGATCGAGGAAGTCATCGGCCTCGACGCCTCCGACGCCATCGAATGCAGCGCCAAGTCCGGCCTCGGCATCGAGGACGTGCTGGAGGCCATCGTCACCCGCCTGCCGCCGCCGAAGGGCGACGCCAGCGCGCCGCTGAAGGCCATGCTGGTCGACGCCTGGTACGACCCCTACCTCGGCGTCGTGCTGCTGGTGCGCGTGTTCGACGGCACGCTGAAGGCCGGTCAGCGCGTCAAGTTCATGCAGAACGGCACCACCCACCTGGTCGACCGGGTCGGCGTCTTCCTGCCCAAGAACACCCCGGTCGAGAGCCTCGGGCCCGGCGAGGTCGGCTTCATCACCGCCCAGATCAAGGAAGTGGCCCACGCCGCCGTCGGCGACACCATCACCGACGAGAAGAAGCCGACCGCCGAGCCGCTCAAGGGCTTCAAGGACGTCCAGTCGGTGGTGTTCTGCGGCCTGTTCCCGACCGACGCCGCCGACTTCGAGGACCTGCGCGCCGCCATCGCCCGGCTGCGCCTCAACGACGCCAGCTTCAACTACGAGATGGAGTCCTCGGCGGCGCTGGGCTTCGGCTTCCGCTGCGGCTTCCTCGGCCTGCTGCACCTGGAGATCATCCAGGAGCGCCTGAGCCGCGAGTTCAACCTCGACCTGATCGCGACCGCCCCGTCGGTGGTCTACAAGATGAAGCTGCGCGACGGCTCGGAGATCGAGCTGCACAACCCGGCCGACATGCCGGACGTGATGCAGATCCTCGAGATCGCCGAGCCCTGGATCAAGGCCACCATCTTCACCCCGGACGAATACCTCGGCGGCGTCATCAAGCTGTGCCAGGACCGTCGTGGCGAGCAGAAGGAGCTGTCCTACGTCGGGACCCGCGCCATGGTCGTCTACGACCTGCCGCTGAACGAGGTGGTGTTCGACTTCTATGACCGGCTGAAGTCCATCTCCAAGGGCTACGCCAGCTTCGACTACGAGCTCAGCGACTACCGCCCCGGCGACCTGGTGAAGATGTCGATCCTGGTCAACGCCGAGCCGGTCGACGCCCTGTCGATGCTGGTGCACCGTTCACGCGCCGAGGCGCGCGGCCGCAGCATGGTCGAGAAGATGAAGGAGCTGATCCCGCCGCACCTGTTCCAGATCCCGATCCAGGCGGCGATCGGCGGCAAGATCATCGCCCGCGAGACCGTCCGCGCCCTGCGCAAGGACGTCACCGCCAAGTGCTACGGCGGCGACGCCACCCGCAAGAAGAAGCTTCTGGAGAAGCAGAAGGAAGGCAAGAAGCGGATGCGCCAGTTCGGCAAGGTCGAGATTCCGCAGGAAGCCTTCATCGCCGCCCTCAAGATGGACGGGGACTGATCTGCAGGGGGCGAAACACGCCGAACCTTGCCGGAAAGTCATGTCCCGCAATTAACTGGTCGAGACGTCGGCGCGGCTCCTAGAACATCTACGGGATCAGAGGGATCCCGTAGATGTCCGGGTCCGCCATGAGCGACGCATCCCCGTGCCTTCGGCTTGAAAAGGTCTCGCGCCGTTACGGCCGCAAGCCGGTGCTGGAGGCCGTGAGCCACACCTTTCCCCGGGGCCTGACCCTGCTGACGGGGCCCAGCGGCGCGGGCAAGTCGACCCTGCTGCGCCTCTGCGCCACCGCCGAGAAGCCCGGCAGCGGCGCCCTGTTCTGGGAGGGCAAGGCCCTGCCGGGCGCGCGGCGCCGGCTGCGGCGCGGACTGGGCTACGCTCCGCAGGCCGTTGACCTGCCGGAAGACCTGACGGCCCGCGAGTTCGGGCTGCACATGGCGGCCCTGAAGGGCCTGAACACCCGGGACGCCGACGCCCAGTTCCGCCTGCTGCTGGAGGCCCTGGGCCTGGGCGCCGACGCCAACGGCAGGATCTCGACCTTTTCGGGCGGCATGCGGCGGCGGCTGGTGTTCGCCCAGGCCCTGCTGGGATCCCCCCGACTGCTGGCGCTGGACGAACCCACGGCTGAACTGGACGCGGAATCGCGCGAGCAGGTCGGCGCCCTGATAAGCCGCGCCGCGCAGACCGCCGTGGTCATCATGACCTCCCATCTGACCGACTCCATCAGCGGCGGCATGGCCGTGCTCCGGGTCGAGGGGGGCGCGCTGACGCCCGTCGCAGGACACGCTGCATGAGCCTGGCCGTCGTCCGATCGTCCATGGCCACCTCGCTGACCCGCTACGGGCGCAGCGCGGGCCTGTGGATCCTGCTGCTGGTGGCGCCCGTCGGGGCGCGCTTCATGATCGCGGCGCGGGGGGCGGACTCGACCCTGATCGCCGTGGACAACCGCATTCCCTGGCTGACCTCGCCCGTACTTGGCGTCACGCTCGGGGTGGTCATCGCCACCCTGCTGCTGCCCGTGGCCTTCATCTATCTCCGCGCCAATGTCACCCGTCGCCAGCCGTGGCAGGTCGAGGAGGTCAGCCCCGCCGGCCGCGCCTCGATCGCCTACGGCCGCTGGCTGGCGGACGTCGCCGTCCTCGCCGCCGTGCTCGCGGCGACGACGGCGGCGGGTTGTCTCCTGGCCCTGCTGTTGCTGCCCCTGAACGAGGTTGACCCCGCCAGCATCATCCTGACCCTGTGGGTCATCGCCGCCCCGCCTCTGGCCATGGTCGCCGCGCTGCGCGTGATGTTCGACGCCCGCCCCTGGACCCGCGGCCCGCTGGGCGAGGTCCTGTTCTTCGTCTTCTGGCTGGGCTCGCTGGTGTTCGTCATGGTCGGCGGACAAACCGGGGGATACGCCGCCAACATGACGGACCTGCCCGGCTTCATGTCCCCGATCACCTACGGCCAGGGCGGCACGGACGCCTTCGTCATCGGCGGAGCGAGAATTCCCCCGGACGGCGCGCCGATCCACCTTGACGTCATGAGCGGCGTCATGGCCGACGGCTATCTGGCGGCCCGCCTGAGCTGGCTGGCCGTGGCCGCCCTGATCCCCCTGCTGGCGGGCCTGATCTACACGCCCCATGTGGCCGGCAAGACCCGCAAGACGGCGGGCTGGCTGAAGATTCTGGAGCCGGCTCAGGCGCGTCCCGCCGATCCGCGCGCCCGGCCCGCCCGCTTCGGCATGCTGCCGGGCGTGGCGCTGGTGATGGCCGAGGCGCGGCTGATGGCCGGGAACCGGAAAGGCCTGCTGGCCATGGCCGTAGCGGCCGCCGTCAGCCTTTTCGCGCCCTGGTCGATAGCCGGGCCGACGGCGATGCTGGTGCTGGTGTTTGCGGCCACGGCTCATGCGGGCCGCAGCGAGCAGAAGGGTCTGCTGGCGCTGACCCGGACCGCCGCCCTCGCCCCGACCGCGCGCCGGATCGCTTTTGTGCTGGCGGGCATGGTTCTCGCACTGGTGATGACGGCGCCGGCGGCCGCGCCGGGACTGGCGACGGGCGACACGCGCATCCTCCTGGAAGCGGGCGCCGTGGGCGCCGCCTCTGCCGCCGCCGCGATCACCCTCGGCGCCCTGACCCGCTCCGCCACCGCGCCCCGGCTCGTCCTGCTGATCGTTTGGTACTTCTATCTGAATGCGGGCGGAGGGCTGATCGGGTGAAGGGAGCCGCGGCGCAGCCTGAGCCCGCGGCGGCGTGACCGGAAGGAAGGCAAGACGCGGATGCGCCAGGTCGGCAGGGTCGAGATTCCGCAGGACGCCTTCATCGCCGCCCTCAAGAGGGACGGGGACTGAGGGCCCCTCCGTCTCGCCGGCTTCGCCGTCCATCCACCTCCCCATTGCATGGGGAGGAGAGTCGTTTTCTTCCCCACGCAGTGGGGAGGGGGACCGCCGAAGGCGGTGGAGGGGTCCGGTCGAGAAGCGACCGGGGGGCGGTGGAGGGGCCCGGCCGCCAGGCGAGCGGGTGGCGAGACGGAGGGGCGACCGGACCCGCTCCCCGGAACGTGACCACAAGTCGCCCCCGAAGCGGTTGGGCCAACGCATTCGTTTCGTTACAGTAACGTGACGGACGCGGGCGAAAGACCGGCGCCGTGACCGGGAAACGCAACGCGAGGCCAGGGGCAGGACGTGCAGGTCACTACCGAACCGGACCCGCCACGCCGGCGGGTCACTGTCAGGATCCCGGCCGGGGCGCGCTGGGCGACCTTCGAGGCGACCGTGACGGCGTTCCTGGAGGCGCACCCGGAGACGGCCGACTGGAACTGGGTGCTGCACGAGGACGCCCCGTTCTCCGACCTCGACATCCCGGGCCTCGGCCGCATCGCCGCCCTCTACCGCCGGCTGGGCTCCACCCCCGCCCCGCGCACCTTCACCGTGGTGGTGACGACCGATCCGTTCTTCCCGGACTGGGGCCGCGTCATCGACATGCACTTCGACAACCGCCGCCACCTGGCCGCCCCCACCGCCGCGGCGGCCCACGCCCTGCTGGACCGGCTGGACGCCGAACAGGCGGCCCAGCCCGACTCGGCGCGCCAGCGGGGATGAAAGACGCCTCTCCTCCCCATGCAATGGGGAGGGGGATCGACGGCGAAGCCGGCGAGACGGAGGGGCCTGCCGCGATACCCGCCGTGGTTGACCGATCTCGCCGTTTGCGGCAGCGTTCAGGGAAGCACAGGAGGCGTCGGCCATGCGCATCACCGCCGTACTCATCGTCGCCGTCGGCCTCGGGCTGACCTTCGCGGTCGGGGAAGGCCTGTCGCGTCTGCTCTCGCTTTCGACCGGCGCGCTCGTCGCCGCCGGGACAGTTCCGACCGTCTCGGCGCTGGACAGGCCCCCGATCCGTCGCGCCATGGGGCGCGAGGGGCCGCCCCTGCGCTTCCTGGCCTGGTTCGGCGTCATCCTGGTCGCGACGTTGGCGACGGTGATCGTGACGGCGCCGTTCGCGCTGACCGGCGGCGGCTTCACCGCGGTGGCCGCCCTGATGACCCTCCTGACCGTCCTGCTGGTCGAGGCCGCCCGGCAGCGCACGCCGGCCCCGCAAGAGGCGCCGCGTCCGTGAACGCTGGCGCACCGTCGGCACGGCGGACGGGGGGGCCCGAAGCGCCGCGGATGCTCCACACGGGGGCCTCGTGACCGCCGCCCTCGCCTTCAGCGCCTTGCTCCTGACCGCAAGCTCGCCGGCGGGCGGCCCCCAGGCGGCGTCCGGTCCGTTCCCGCCGCAGGATCCGGACGTCACCGAGGTGGATGAGGTGGTCATCGCCGCCCTGCCGAACGGCGCCGCCTCACTGTCATTTGTGCGAACGGTGGCGGCCCCCGGCCCCGGGCGTGAAATGGCGCTCTGGGGCCAGCCCGTCTGCGTCGGTGTCGGCGGGCTGCAGCCGGAACCCGCGCGGATGCTGGCGGACCACATCTCGGGATGGGCGTCGCGCCTTGAGCTTCGCGTCGGCGAACCCGGGTGCCGGCCCAATATCCTTATCGTGGCGAGCGACGATGGCGACGCCACCGCCCGCGAACTGGTCCGGCGTCGCCCGCGCGACTTCCGCATCGGCGTCCGCGGCGCCGACGCGGGCGCGGCGGCGCTACGGAGCTTCGAGACCTCCGGCGCGCCCGTGCGCTGGTGGCACGTGAGCCTGCCGGTCGACAGCAACACCGGGACGCCCTTGAACCGCTTGCCTGGACAGGCCCCGCCCACATGGGACGGCCAGAACCTGACAACGCCGAACAGCTTCACCGGCAATGTCCGCACGACGCCCCCGTCGCTCATCTCGGCCCAGGAGCGGGACGACCTGCTGCAGGTGGTCATCGTTCTGGACGTCAAGGCGCTGGACGCCGCCAGCTTCGCGCAGGTGGCGGACTACATGGTCCTGCCGGCGCTCGCCCGGATCGAGGCGGGCGCAACCCCGGAATACCCGTCAGTCCTGAACCTGTTCGAGGCCGGGGACGAAGCGGCCGACGGTCTGACGCGCTGGGATCGGGCCTTTCTTCGCGGTCTTTACCGCGCCGACCAGTCGCGGGCCGGGGGACGGGCCAATCTCGCCGCCGTCGCCGACGCCATGCGCCGGGCGCTGGAGGCCGACGCCGCGCCGGACGAGTCGCCCTGAGCCTCATAGGCGAACGCCGGCGCCGCCAGATTCAACCCTTTGAACATAAAGGCAAATAGTGGTGGCTGGGGGCGGGCTCGAACCGCCGACCTGTGGGTTATGAATCCACCGCTCTAACCAGCTGAGCTACCCAGCCCCGGCCGGGTCGGTCGAGGACCCCGGCGTCGAGAGACGGGGCCTATAGCCTCGCCGGGGCGCGTCGGCAAGTCGCGCGACGGCCGCGGGCGCGCTAGGCTAGATCAACGCCATCTGATTTGTCCGGGAGACCCCTGATGCGCCACGTCTGGCTCGCCGCCGCCGCCCTCGCCGCCGTCGCCACCGCCTGCTCGGCCCAGGAGGCCACAGGGCCGGCCGCGCCGGGGACCCCGGTCGAGACCCGGCCCGCCAACGCCCCGACCCAGGCCCCGGCCTTCGCCGGCCAGACCCGCGCCCCGGCGGTGGTCACGCCGGTGGCGCTGGCGCACACGGTGGTGGCGCGCGGGCTTGAGCATCCGTGGGGCCTGGCCCAGCTGCCCGACGGGCGCTGGCTGGTCACCGAGCGGCCCGGGCGGCTGCGGGTGATCGGGACCGACGGGACCGTCGGCGCCCCGGTGGCCGGCCTGCCCGAGGTGTTCGCCCAGCGCCAGGGCGGCCTGCTGGACGTCATCATCAGCCCGACCTTCGCGCAGGACCGGCTGATCTACTGGAGCTATTCCGAGCCGCGCGGCGAGAGCGGCAACGGCACCGCCGTGGCCCGCGCCCAGCTGTCTGCGGACGGGGCCCGCGTCGACAACGTGCAGGTCATCTTCCGCGCCATCCCGCCCTACGGCAACGGCATGCACTATGGCTCGGCCCTGACCTTCGACGCCCAGGGCCGGCTCTATGTGACGCTGGGCGAGCGCTCGGACCGCGCCACCCGGCCCCAGGCCCAGGCGCTGGACAGCCACTACGGCAAGACGGTGCGCATCAACGCCGACGGCAGCGTGCCCGCCGACAACCCCTTTGTCGGCCGCGCCGGGGCCCTGCCGGAGATCTTCAGCCTCGGCCACCGCAACGCCCAGGGCATCGCCCTGCGCCCCGCGACCGGCCAGGTCTGGTCGATCGAGCACGGCGCCCGCGGCGGCGACGAGCTGAACCTCGAGGTCGCCGGGGCCAACTACGGCTGGCCGGACGTGACCTACGGCATCGAGTACAACGGCCAGACCATTTCGGAAGGGATCACCGCCCGCGACGGCGTGGTGCAGCCCGACTACTACTGGGACCCGTCGATCGCCCCGGGCGGCATGACCTTCTATGACGCCGCCCTCGTGCCGGCCTGGCGCGGCGACCTGTTCGTCACGGCGCTGAACGGCAAGCACCTGGCGCGGCTGGTGATGAACGGCGACCGGGTGGTCGGCGAGGAGCGCCTGCTGACGGATCTGAACCAGCGCCTGCGCGACGTGGCGGTCGGCGCCGACGGCGCCCTCTACGTCATCACCGACGAGGACGACGGCCAGCTGGTCCGCCTCGCCCCGGCGGGCTGAGGCGGCGGCGGGGGGGCGCGCCGTCGCCCCTCCACCGCCCCCGGTCGCTTCGCGACCGGACCCCTCCACCGCCTTCGGCGGTCCCCCTCCCCATCTGCGATGGGGAGGAAATGCGGTTCCCCTCCCCACTCCGTGGGGAGGAAAGGCGTTCTCCTCCCCATGCAATGGGGAGGTGGATCGACGGCAAAGCCGTCGAGACGGAGGGGCCTCGCGCTCCTCCCCTACCGCGCGCGGAACAGGCGGGAGGCGAGCCAGCCGGCGCCGGCCGCGAGCAGCACGCTGAACAGGCCGTAGAGCCACGGGCGGCGCATGGCGAAGGTGTAGACATCGCGCTCCAGCCCCACCTTCTCCACCGTCAGGGTCAGGTTGGTGACCGACACCGGGGCCCCGTCCTGGAACAGCCAGACCTGGGCGTTGTACTGGCCGGTCGGGGCCGTGGCCGGCAGGGTCAGGTCGGCGCGGAACAGGCCCCGGTCGACGAAGCGCACCCCGTCCGGGTCGCTGGCGTAGAGGCCGCCCTCGGTCTTCAGCCGGATCACGGCGCGGCGCCAGTCGAGATAGTCGTCGCCCAGCCGGCTGACGACCACGTCGCGGACCCCGTAGCGGGTCACCACCCGGCTCTCCTCCGGCGCGTCGATGCGCAGGTGATCCAGCCCGATGGCCAGCCGCCGCAGCTGGCCGAAGTCGGCGATCTCGGCCAGCGGCCGGGTCGAGGCGGTGGCGTAGTAGCTGGGCGCGCCCTCGAACAGCACCGGCCGGCTGTTGAGCCACAGGCCGGCGACCTGGTGCTTGCGCACGAGGCGCAGCGAGGCGTCGGGGCCGCGCACCACGACGATCACATCCGCCGGCGTGTCGGTCGGATTGAACACCGCCCCGAACAGGGTCACCGAGGCCCCGGTGAAGCCGGCGTCGACATGGATGCGGGCGTCGGTCAGGCCGGCGGCCACGGCCGGTTCGCTCAGGGTGGCGACGCTCTCGGCCGGCGGCGGGGGAATGACGACCGGGGGGATCATCGCGCCACCCCAGGCGCGAAGGCGAACATGTCATCCGGCCGGACGAACAGCTCCAGACCCATCTGCAGGCCGACGATGAGCACGATCAGCCCGAGGGCGGCGCGCAGCTCCTCGGCGCGGAAGCGGCTGGACAGGCGGGCGCCGTACTGGGCCCCGACCACCCCGCCGACCAGCAGCAGGGTGGCCAGCACCACATCGACCGTCTGGTTGCGCCCGGCCTGCAGCACGGTGGTGATGGCGGTGGTGATGATGATCTGGAACAGGCTGGTGCCGACCACCACCTGGGCCCGCATCCGCAGGATGTAGAGCATGGCCGGCACGAGGATGAAGCCGCCGCCGACGCCCATGATGGCCGACAGCACTCCGGCGAACACGCCGAGGCCGAGCGGCGGCAGGGCGCTGATGTACAGGCCCGAGCGCGGGAAGCGCATGCGCCAGGGCAGGCCGTAGAGCCACAGCGGGCGCCGGCGCGCCGGGCGCGGCGTCGTCCGGCCGCGTCGCCGGTTGAGGATCTCGGTCAGGCTCTCCTTCAGCATCAGGATGCCGATGGCCCCGAGGAAGACGAGGTAGGAGACCGCCACCACCAGATCGGCCTGGCCGAGCAGGCGCAGATAGCGGAACAGCTCGACCCCGCCGAGCGCCCCGAGCGCGCCGCCTAGGGCCATGATCCCCCCCATGCGGAAGTCGACGCCCTGGCGCAGGGTGTAGGTGATGACGCCGGAGGTGGAGGAGGCGACCACGTGGCTGGCCTGGCTGGCCACCGCCACCGACGGCGGAATGCCGAGAAACACCAGCACCGGGGCCATGAGGAAACCGCCGCCGATGCCGAACAGGCCGGACACGAACCCGACCACCGCCCCCAGCAGGACCAGCAGGGGCGCGTTCACCGAAACCTCGGCGATCGGCAGGTAGATATCCAAAGGACGCGCCTTCGGCTGGAGGAACTCGACGCGCCGGACGGCGACAGGGGCGAAACGGCGACCGGGGCGGTCTAGCGCGAGCCCGGCGGCGACGCCACCGCCCTCGCCTCTCCGGCGCGGGCGGACCGGACGGCGTCAGCCCTCGGCGACGGCGTCGACCGGCTCGGCCTGGAAGCGATCCGCCGCCGTACGGGCGCCGCGACGGGCGGCCTCGGACAGCCCCAGACCGATGCGGTCGGCGGCGGCCTGGGCCTCGGCGTCGCCGTTGCGCGCGGCGATCAGGTACCAGAGGTAGGCCTGGCTGGCGTTGGCCGGCACGCCTTCAGCCCCGGTCTCGAACACCCGGGCGAGGTTGTACTGACTGTCGGTCAGGCCGGCCCGCGCAGCGCGGGTGAACCAGTCCACCGCCTCGGCCTGGTCGCGCTCGCCGCCGACGCCGTCGAACAGATACATGGCCAGGCTGTGCTGGGCCTGGGCCTCGCCGGCCTCGGCCGCGCGGCGCGTCCACTGGCGCGCCAGGGCCGGATCGGCGGTCAGCCCGCCCTGGCCGGTCTCGTACAGCTGGGCCAGGTGCATCTGGGCGCGCCGGCTGCCGGCCTCGGCCGCCTCGGTGATGTCGGCGACAGCCCCGGCATCACCGGCGTCCAAGGCCGCGACAGCCTCGTCGTAGAGCCGCTCGACCTCGGCCGGGACCGCGGGGGCGGGCGTCAGGGTCAGGGCCACCGGGGCGGCCTCCTCGCCGTCCGCCGCCGGGACGGGCGCGCCGAACCGGCCGCTCAGATGGTTGTAGCCCCAGATGATGCTGCCGGTGACCGCCACCGCCGTGACCGAGGCCATCAGGGTCTTGCCCACGGTCGAGCCGTCATTGCGGGCCTGCTTGTCCAGCCGCTCCTGCAGCCGCGACTTGCCGCCCCGCTTGAGGCCGAAGCCGGCGCGGGCCGGTTTGGCGTCGGCCGCGGTCATGGCGGCGCGGGCGGCGTCCAGCGCCTCGCGGGCGCTGCCGGCCCGGCGCACCTGGCGCGGATCGACGAACTCGGTCTCGGCGGCGAAGGGCTCGGCCGGGTCACTGTCCGGATCGCGCACCGCCGCGCCGGTCGCCTCCAGCGCATCGCGCACATCAGCGCCGCCGAAGCCGCCGAACACGGGCGCGACCGGAGCCTCGTCGACAACCTCGTCGCGCAGGCCCGGCGCCTCGACCGCCTCGGGCGACGGCGGGGCCACGAACACCGGCGGAGGCGCCTCGTCGGTGCGGCCGAAGCCGCTGACCGGACGCATCGCCGGCGCGGCCGGGGCCTCGTCGGCGAGATCGGCCGCGGCGGGGAAGGGCTGGGTCCCGGCGGCCCAGCTGTCCTCGCCCTCGAAGGTCTCGGGGAAGGCGGCGGCGCGCCAGTCGCCGTCCGGGGCCGTCGCGGCGGCGGCCGGGATCGGCGGCGGCCCCAGCGATTCCGGCGACAGCAGCACCGGCGCGACGGGGGTGTCGCCGCGACGGTCCTCGTCACGGCTCTCGATCGCCTGTTTGGCCTCCGCCAGCAGACGCGCGGTGCGCTCCTCGGACAGGCGCATGCGCTCGGCCAGCTCGCCCGAGGCGCGGTCGTAGCGCTGCTCGATCTTGTCGGTGGCGCGGGCCAGCCGCTCGCCGATCTCGTCCAGCGACTGGGCCGCGCGGCGCTCGGACACGCTGATGCGCTCGGACAGCTGCTCCGAGATGCGGCTGATCTCGCCGCCCAGCTTCTCGATGGCCAGGGCGTGGCGGTCGTCGGCGATGGTCAGGCGACGCTCGAGCGTCTCGGCCAGACGGCGGCTGTCACGCTCCAGACGGCTGCCCAGCTCGGCCTGGAGGGATTTCAGCGCGTCGCCGCCGGTCCGCTCGACCTGCTCCATGCGGCCGTTGAGGTTGCGGGCGATGTTGAGCAGCTCGCGGCCCATCGCCTCGACCGCCCCGGCGCTGCGCGCCTCGGCGGCCCGGGCCTGTTCGCCGACCTGTTCGACGGCGCGCTCGATGCGGTCCAGCCGGCCCTCGTGCTGGACCGTCTCCAGCCGGCGCAGCATCTCCTCGCGGCTGTCGGCGACCTGGCGCGACAGGGTCTCGGCCAGCTTCTCGAAGCGGGCCGCCTCGCGCGCGCCCTCGGGCTCGACGCGGGTCTCGGCGGCGCTGAGCCGCTGGTCCAGCCGGGCGAACGACGCCTCCAGCGCGCGCAGGGCGTCGCCGGTCTTCTCCTGGGCCTGGTCGAGGCGGGCGCGCAGGCGCTCCACCTCTTCGGCGCCCATGGTTCCGGTCCCGCGCAGCTCCAGCCGCGCCTGGGTCGCCTCGAGCTGCCCGCGCAGCTCGTTCATGCCGGTGCGCTGGCGTTCCTCGATGTCATAGAGGCGCGAGGCGAGGGCGGCGACCGAGGTCTCGGTGCGCTTGAACGACTCCGCCGTCTGCGGTCCGACCTCCTGCTCGAAGCGGCGCAGGCGGCGATGGCCCTCGCGCAGCTCCTCGGCGATGTCGTCGATGCGACGGCCGTGGGTCGACAGGTTTCCGTCCTGGGCGTCCAGCCGGCGGACCAGTCCGGCCACGGCCTGGTCGACACCCTGGATGGCGATGGTGGCGCGACGCTCGGAGGCCTCAAGGCGGGCGGCGATGGCCTCCACGGAGGCGGCGACCCGCTGCAGGGTGTCGTCCTCGCCCGGATAGGCGTCGTCCAGCCGGCGCGACCGGCCGCGGCGCTCATACATGTCGGCGACGTGCGGGCGACGGGCGAGCGGGACCACGCCCTCGTCGTCCTCCTCGTCGAGGATCATGGTGTTGAGCCACTCGCCGAGAGTCATGCCGGAGCGCCGCGCCAGATCCTTGGCGATCTCGCGCGCCTTGGGGTCGATCCCCTTCACGCTCCACGGCGCGGCTGCGCTCACCTGATTCGTCTCCCAACCTCGTCCTGAGACGCTATGCGGCCAGATGAAGGGTGTAAACGCAGGGTTAACCGCAACATGTGGTGGCGACCGATGTTCCTGTGGACAGCCCTCGCACCGGCCGACCCAGATCGCCCGGACAGGGTTAACGGCAGGTTAATCCTTAACAGAACCTTGCCCGGAGACGCGCACCGCCCCAGATGCGGCCCCGTCGCCAGTCTGCCGGGCCTGCCGCATGTCCCTGACCGCCACCCTCGTCCTGCTGGTCGCCAGCCTCGCCCTGGCGGTCTTCGCCGGGTGGCGCGGGGCCCTGCCGCCCGACCCGAGGCGGGGCGTGCGGATTGTGCCGTGGCGCTTCGTCATGCTGGTGTCGGGCGCCGTGGTCTTCTTCGCCGTGATCCATCTCGGCGCCCTGTTCGGAGCGCCCGTCCGCTAGCGCAGGTCGGAACCGCCCGCCTCCCCGGACGCTCCTTCCCGGACCCGTTCACCCCCGTCCCCGGAGGAGCCCATGTCCGATCCCCTGAGCCCGCAAGAGGCCGAACGCGCCTTCTGGCGTCATCTGAAGTCCTCCAGCACCGGCATGCTGGGCCTCGACCGGCCCGGCGAGCACCTCCAGCCCATGACCGCCTTCCGCGAGGAGGAAACGGGCTCGATCTGGTTCTTCACCCGGGACGACACCGATCTGGCGCGGGCCGTGGCCATGGGCGACGCCGACGCCATCTTCGCCTTCACCTCGAAGGACCAGGATCTGTGGGCCTCGATCCACGGACGGCTGACCCTGCAGAACGATCCGGAGCGCATCCGTCGCTGGTGGAACCCGGTGGTCGCCGCCTGGTACCCCGACGGCCAGGACGACCCGCATCTGGCCCTGCTGCGGCTCGACGGCGGGGACGGCCGCGTCTGGCTATCGGCCAAGGGACCGATCCGCTTCGGGCTGGAGGTGCTGAAAGCCAATGTGACGGGCGAGCTCCCGGACACCGGCGGCCGCGCCGACGTACGCCTCGACTGAGCCTGCGCGGGCAAGGGCCGCCCCGGTTGAGGCGCGGGGCGGCGCCTGTCACCCTGAGGGCATGAGCGACGTCCCCGCCCCTGCCCCCGCCCGCCCCCGCGTGGAGCCGCCGCCGCGGCCCGTGGCGCCGGGCCTGTATCTGGTGGCGACGCCGATCGGGAACCTTCGCGACATCACCCTCAGGGCGCTCGACGTGCTGGGCGCCGCCGATCTGGTGCTGGCCGAGGACACCCGCGTCACCGCCCGGCTGCTCACCGCCTACGGGCTGAAGGCGAAGCTCGAGCGCGCCGACGACCACGCCGGCGGCCGGGCGGCTGAGCTGGCGGTCGAGGCCGTGGCCGCAGGCCAGGTGGTGGCGCTGGTCAGCGACGCCGGCACCCCGCTGGTGTCCGACCCCGGCTATGTGGTGGCGCGCGCGGTGATCGCCGCCGGCCTGCCTGTGCATCCCATCCCCGGCCCGTCCAGCCTTCTGGCGGCCCTCAGCGTCGCCGGCCTGCCCGCAGACCGGGTGCTGTTCGCCGGCTTCGCCCCGCCGAAGTCCGCCGCGCGGCGCACCTTTCTGGAGGGGCTGGCGGCGGAGAAGGCCACCCTCGTGCTGTTCGAGACCGGGCCGCGCCTGCGCGAGTCGCTGAAGGACATGGCGGCGGTGCTGGGGCCGCGCCCGGCCGCGGTCGCGCGCGAGCTGACCAAGCTCTACGAGACCTGCGTGCGCGGCGCCCTGACCGAGCTGGCGGCCGACCCGGCGCTGGACGCGCCCAAGGGCGAGATCGTCGTGGTCATCGGCCCCGGGGAGGCTGAGGCGGCCAGCCCCGACGACGTCGACCGGGCCCTGACCGAGGCCCTCGGGCGGCTGCCCCCCGGCGAGGCGGCGGCGGAGGTGGCCCGGGCCCTGGGCCAGTCGCGCAAGACGCTCTACCGCCGGGCGCTGGAGCTGAAGGCGGGATGAAGCCCGGCCGGCCCGCACGCCCCTGGCGGGTGGGCCTCGGGGCCCGCGTCCGGCGCGACGGCCGCGCCGCCGAGTGGCTGGCGGCCCTGTTCCTGATGAGCCGGGGCTATCGCATCCTCGCCTTCCGGCTGAAGGCGGGCGGCGGGGAGATCGACCTGCTGGCCCGGCGCGGCCGGGTGCTGGCGGTGGTCGAGGTCAAGCGCCGCGCGACCCTCGACGCCGCCCTCCTCGCCCTCAAGCCGGCGCAGCAGGCGCGGCTGCTGGCCGCCGGGCGCGCCGTGGCCCGCAGTCGGCCGGGACTGGCGGGGCTGGAGCTGCGGCTCGACGTGGTGGCCCTGGCCCCGGGCCGCTGGCCGCGCCACCTCCGCGGCCTGCACGCACGGGACTGAACCGGCGCGCCGGCCCTTGCGCCCGCCCCCCGGCGTCGCCATTCAAGCCGGAGCCGAAAGGGAGCGCCATGCTGAAGGTCGCGGTCCAGATGGACCCCATCGAGACGGTCAACGTCGAGTCCGACACCACCTTCCTGCTGATGCTGGAGGCCCAGGCGCGCGGCCATCCGCTGTGGGTCTATGACGTCGCGACCCTGGCGCTGGAGGACGGCCGCCTGTCCTGCCGCGCCCGGCCGGTGACGCTGACGCCGGTGCAGGGCGCGCATGTGACCTTCGGGCCGGAGGCGAAGCTGGACCTCGGCGCCGACGTCGATGTCATCCTGATGCGTCAGGACCCGCCGTTCGACATGGCCTATGTCACCGCCACCTATCTGCTGGAGACGGTGCATCCCCGGACCCTGGTGGTGAACGATCCGGGCGAGGTGCGCTCGGCGCCGGAGAAGCTGTTCGCGACCCGCTTCGCCGGGCTGCAGCCGCCGACCCTGATCTCGTCCGATCCGGTCGCCCTGGCCGACTTCCACGCCCGCCACGGCGATGTGGTGCTGAAGCCCCTGCACGGGGCGGCGGGCTCGGGCGTGGTGCGGCTCAAGGCCGGCGATCCCAACCTCGGGGCCCTGATCGAGATCCACGCCGCCGCCTCGCGCGACCCGCTGGTGATCCAGAAGTTCCTGCCGGCGGTCGAGGCCGGCGACAAGCGCATCATCCTCGTCGAGGGCGAGCCGGTCGGGGCCATCAACCGGGTGCCGGCCAAGGGCGCGGTGCGCTCCAACCTGCGCGTCGGCGGGGTGGCCGAGCCGGTCGAGCTGACCGACCGCGATCTCGAGATCTGCGCCGCCATCGGCCCGGAGCTGCGCCGCCGCGGCCTGATGTTCGTCGGCATCGATGTGATCGGGGACTGGCTGACCGAGATCAACGTCACCAGCCCGACCGGGGCGCAGCAGCTGAAGCGGTTCAGCGGCGTCGACGCCGCCGCCGCCCTGTGGGACGCGATCGAGCGGAAGCGCGCCGCGTTCGCATAACGGCGCTTGCCAAGCCGTCATGTTCGTGTTCTGTTCCAGATCGCGGGAACGGAGGGCGTCATGCTGGCCAGTATCGCGACGGTGGCGTTCGAGGGAGTCGAGGCGCGCCGCGTCGAGGTGCAGGTGCAGCAGATCGGCGGCGGCGAGGGCCACTTCGGCATCGTCGGCCTGCCGGACAAGGCCGTGGCCGAGAGCCGCGAGCGGGTGCGCGGGGCTTTCGCCGGCATCGGCCTGTCCCTGCCGCCGCGGCGCATCATCGCCAACCTGCAGCCGGCTGACCTGCCCAAGGAGGGCAGCCATTTCGACCTGCCGATCGCCCTGGCCCTGCTGGCCTCCATGGGGGTGATCGGGCCGGACGCGCTGGACGGCTGGGCGGCGATCGGCGAGCTGGGGCTGGACGGGCGCATCGCCCCGGTCGGCGGGAGCCTGCCGGCGGCGGTGGCGGCCGGGGCCCTGGGGCTGGGGTTGATCTGTCCCGAGGCCAACGGGGCCGAGGCGGCCTGGGCCGGCGAGGTGCGGCTGCTGGCCCCGCGCTCCCTGATCGGCCTGATCAACCACTTCAAGGGGCTGCAGGTGCTGGCCCCGCCCGCGCCGGGGCCGATGCAGGGTGGTGACGGCGGCCCCGACCTGCGCGAGGTCAAGGGCCAGGAGGGGGCCAAGCGGGCGCTGGAGATCGCCGCCGCCGGCGGCCACAATCTCCTGTTCCTGGGGCCTCCGGGGTCCGGCAAGTCGATGCTGGCCCAGCGGCTGCCGGGCCTGCTGCCGCCCCTGACCCCGGCCGAGCTGCTGGAGACCTCCATGGTCTGGTCGGTGGCCGGGCTGATCGAGCGCGGGGCCCTGACCCGCGACCGGCCGTTCCGCAGCCCCCACCACTCGGCCTCGATGGCGGCCCTGACCGGCGGCGGCCACCGGGCCCGGCCGGGCGAGGCCTCGCTGGCCCACAACGGCGTGCTCTTCCTTGACGAACTGCCCGAATACGCGCCCCAGGCGCTCGACTCCCTTCGACAACCCCTCGAGACCGGCGAGGTGGTGGTGGCCCGGGCCAACGCCCACGTCCGCTATCCGGCCCGGTTCCAGCTGGTGGCGGCGATGAACCCGTGCCGCTGCGGCCTCGGCGGGGCCGGGCGCGGGGCCTGCGGCAAGGCCCCGCGGTGCCAGCGCGACTACCAGAACCGCATCTCCGGCCCGCTGTTCGACCGCATCGACCTGACCGTCGAGACGCCGCCGGTGACGCCCGCCGACATGGCCCTGCCGCCCCCGGCCGAGGGCACGGCCGAGGCCGCCGCGCGGGTGGCCGCCGCCCGCGCCATGCAGGTCGAGCGCGGCCGCGCCTTCGGCCTGTCGGAACCCGACAGCCTCAACGCCCGCCTGACCGGGGAGGCGCAGGAGGCGATCACCGCCCCCGACGCCGCGGGCCGGGCCCTGCTGATGCGGGCCGGGGAGGCCGGGGCCCTGACCGCGCGCGGCTGGGTCCGCACCCTGCGGCTGGCGCGCACCATCGCCGACCTCGACGGCGCCGACGGGGTGCTGCGCCGGCATATCGCCGAGGCCCTGATCTATCGCCGGGCCGGGATGATGGCCTCGGAGGGCAACGCCCTGGCCACGCCCGCGGCGGCGGAGTCCGCCCGCCGTCCCGCTTGAGCGGGTCTTAACCCTTTGCGCCTAACCTCAGGTCAGGTTGAGGAGGGGCGTATGGCGCGAGGACGGACGGCGGCGGTGATGCAGATGCCCCCGGCGACTCCCGAATCCCGGGTGGCGGCGCAGACGGGCGCGGGCCCGGCCGGCGACGGTCCGGAGCAGTTCCTGCGGCTCATGTCGCACGAGATGCGCACCCCCCTGAACGGCGTCATCGGCATGCTGGGCCTGCTGGCCCGCACCCGCCTCGACGGCGCCCAGCGCGCCTATCTCGACGCCGCCCGCGGCTCGGCCGAGCACCTGCTGGGCCTCGTCAACGACCTGCTCGACTACGCCCGCCTCGACGCCGGCCGGCTGGAGTTCGACCTGTGCCGGGTCGATGTCCCCGCCCTCGTGCAGGGGGTGGCCGAGCTGCTGGCCCCGCGCGCCCACGAGAAGGGGCTGGAGCTGGTCTGGACCGTCGCCCCCGACGTGCCGCCGATCCTCGCCGACGAGGGCCGGTTGCGCCAGGTGCTGTTCAACCTCGCGGGCAATGCGGTCAAGTTCACCGAACGGGGCGGCGTGCGCCTGCATGTCGAGCGCGTCGGCGGGTCGCCGGAGCAGCCGCAGCTGGCCTTCCTCGTCGACGACACCGGGCCCGGCGTGCCGGCCGAGGCGCGCACCCGCATCTTCGAGGAGTTCGGCCACGCCCAGGGCGGCGACGCGGTGCGCCAGGACGGCGCCGGCCTCGGCCTCGCCGTGGTGCGTCGCCTCGCCCTCGCCATGGACGGCGAGGCCACGGTCGAGGCCCGGCCGACCCAGCGCGGCGTGCCCGCCGGCGGCTCGCGCTTCCGCTTCACCGCGCCGTTCGCCGCCGCCCCGGACGCGGGCAAGCGGTCGAAGCCGCTGGCCGGGATCACCGTCGCCGTAGAGAGCGACAATCCGCTGCTGCGCGCCGCCGCCGAGGCCATGGTGCGCGGCGAGGGCGCCCGCACCGGGCCCGAGGCCGAGGTGCGGCTGGTGGAGCACGGGGTCGGCCCCTCTGGCGGCCTGCGCCCCCGGGCCGGGACCACCCCCAGCCTGATCCTGCTGCGCCCCGAGGACCGCGACCTGATCCCCCGCTACCGGGCGCTGGGCTACCATGGCTATCTGATCAAGCCGCTGCGGCCGCAGTCGCTGGTCGAGCGGGTGCTGGCCGCCCGCGGGGCCGTCCCCGGCGCGATGCGCCCGGGTCCGCCGCCGCCGCCCCCGGCCGAGGACGACCGCGTCACCCCGGTGCGCTTCTGCGGCCTGCGCGTGCTGCTGGCCGAGGACAATCCGGTCGGGGCCCTGCTGGCCAAGACCCTGCTGCGCCGCGAGGGCTGCGTGGTCGAGACCGCCGGCACCGGCCACGAGGTGCTCTCGGCCCTGTCCCAGGCCCGCTACGATCTGGTGCTGATGGACATGCGCATGCCCGGCATGGACGGGGTGGCCGCGGCCCGGGCGCTCAGGGCGCGCGGCGACCGCACCCCGATCGTGGCCCTGACCGCCAACGCCTTCGCCGAGGACCGCAAGGCCTGCCTCGAGGCCGGCATGGACGACCATCTGGCCAAGCCGCTGGACGTCGACGCCCTGCGCGCCGCCCTCGCCCGCTGGACGAGCGGCGACATCCGCGCCAAGGTCGCCGCCGGATAGACGCCGGGGGGCGTCACGCGAGGGACGCCTGCCGATGAGTGAAGACGCCAAGCGCTTGACGACGTGGGAATTCGTCAAGTCGCTGCGCGACCGGCGCGTCGCCGTCATGCTGTTGCTCGGGCTGGCCGCGGGCCTGCCCTATTTCCTGATCTTCGACACCCTGTCGGCGTGGCTGCGCGAATCCGAACTGTCGCTGACCTCGATCAGCGCCTTCGCCCTGGCCACCCTGTCCTATTCGCTGAAGTTCGTCTGGGCCCCGCTGGTGGACCGGCTCAAGCTGCCGGGGCTCCACGGGCTGCTGGGCCAGCGCCGGTCATGGATGTTCCTGATGCAGGGGCTGATCATGCTCGGCCTCTGGGCCATCTCGGCGTCAGACCCCGGCGCCAACCTCGGCATGGTGGCGCTGCTGGCCGTGCTGGTCGGCTTCTGCGGCGCGACCCAGGACATCGCCATCGACGCCTGGCGCATCGAGGTGGTCGACGAGACCTTCTACGGCACCATGGCCGCCGCCTATCAGTGGGGCTTCCGCCTCGCCATGATCGTGGCCGGGGCCCTGCCGCTGGTGCTGGCCGACGCCTATGGCTGGAACCTGTCCTATGCCGTAATGGCCGCCTGTATGGTGATCGCCCTCGGGGCCACCGTGCTGGCCCCGCGCGAGGGTTACAATCGCCCGCCGATGCGCTTCGCCGAGGGCATGGTCGCCCGACCGGCACTGGAGGTCATCGAGTGGACCGGGCGCGGCCTGCTGATCCTCGGCGGCGCCCTGCTGGCCGGCTCGGGCCTGTCGAGCAACGCCACCTTCCTCAACCTGCTGGCTGGCGTCTTCGGCCAGAGCGCGGCCCAGGCCGAGGCCTTCAAGGCGATCTGGGAATCGCGCGAGACCGGGATCTTCCTGCAGTTCCCGGCGGTGGTGACTGGCCTCGGCCTGCTGGCGCTCGCCTGCGTGCCCCTGCCGGGCGCCCCCACACGCCCCGGGGCCTATCTGCGCCAGGCCTATGGCGCGCCGCTGGGCGACTTCTTCGGCCGCTTCGGCGGACAGCTCGGGCTGCTGATCCTGGCCCTGATCTGCCTCTACCGCCTGTCGGACTTCGTCCTGAACATCATGAACCCGTTCTATCAGGACCTGGGCTTTACCCTGACCCAGATCGCCGAGGTGCGGAAAGTCTATGGCGTGGTCGCCTCCATGGCCGGGATCGCCGCCGGCGCCTGGCTGGTCAGCCGCCTCGGCATCATCCGCACCATGGTGGTCGGCGTGTTCGCCAGCCCGGTGTCCAACCTGGTGTTCATCTGGCTCGCCACCCAGGGCGCCAGCGTACCGGCGCTCTATGCCGCCATCACCATCGACAACTTCGCCACCGGCATCGCCGGTACGGCGCTGATCGTCTACATGTCGAGCCTGACGGCGTCGGGCTTCACCGCGACCCAGTACGCCCTGTTCAGCTCGCTCTACGCCATCATCGGCAAGATCTTCGCCTCGCAGTCGGGCCGGATCATCGAGGGCTCGGCGCGGCTGGCCGAGGACGGAGGCTTCACCGCCGTGTTCCGGCCGATGTTCGCCGGCCTGCCTGAGGGATCGCTGGCCAAGGGCGCCGAGATCGCCGGCGTCACCCCGGTGTCGCTTGGCGCCGGCTACGCCGCCTTCTTCACCTATTCGGTGGTGATCGGGACGGCGGCCGTGGTGCTGGCCTTCATGGTGGCGCGGCGCCAGACGGCGGAGACGCAGGCCCGGGCGGACGCCGCCGGCTAACCCCTCACGCCGTCGGCGGCACCGCGGTGGCCGGACGCGCCGGCGGCTCGGGAACCGGCGCGGGCGGCGGCGTCGGGGCGGCCTCGGGCGCCTCGTCGTCGAGGGCGCCCTCCTCATAGGCGGCGAAGGTGGCGGCGGTCAGGATCTCGCTGACCGAGGCGCCCAGCGACACGATCTGCACCGACTTCTCCAGCCCCACCAGCAGCGGGCCGATCACCGTCGCGCCGCCGAGGGCCTGCACCAGCCGGGTCGAGATCGAGGCCGAATGGATGGCCGGCATGACCAGCACATTGGCTTCCTTCGACAGGCGCATGAAGGGATAGGCGGCGCGGGCGTCCGGATCGAGCGCGATCTCGGGCGGCATCTCGCCCTCGTACTCGAAGTCGACGCCGCGGGCGTCGAGGATGCGGATGGCCTCGCGCACCTTCTCGCCCCGGTCGCCCGGCGGGTTGCCGAAGGTCGAGTAGCTGAGGAAGGCCACCCGCGGGTTGCGGCCCAGCTTGCGCACGGTGGCCGCAGCCTGGATGGCGATCTCGGCCAGCTCCTCGGCGTCCGGCAGCTCGTGGATCGAGGTGTCGGCCACGAACAGGGTCCGCCCCTTGGCCAGCAGCACCGACAGGCCGATCAGCCGCTCCTTCACGTCGAGGACGCGGCGGACCTCCTTCAGCACCATGTTGAAGTTGCGGGTCACGCCGGTGACCATGGCGTCGGCGTGGCCGTGCGCCAGCATGGCGGCGGCGAAGTAGTTGCGGTCCTGGTTGATCATGCGCTGCACGTCGCGGCGCAGATAGCCGCGCCGCTGCAGCCGCTCGTAGAGGCTGTCCGTGTACGTCGTATTGTTCGGCGAGACGCGGGCGTTGACGATCTCGATGCCCAGCTCCTCGAAGCGCAGGCCGGCCTCGACGGCGTTCTGGCGGATCAGGTCCTCGCGCCCGACCAGCACGGGCGTGCCCAGCTCGGACTGCTTGAAGGCCCAGGCGGCGCGGATCACCGCCGGCTCCTCGCCCTCGGCGAAGACGATGCGCTTGTTCGGCGCGGCGCGGACAGCCGAGGCGATCTTCTGCATCAGGGCGGCGGACGGATCGAGCCGCTGGCGCAGGCGAGCGCGATAGGCGTCCATGTCCTCGATCGGGGTGCGGGCCACGCCCGTGTCCATGGCCGCCTGGGCCACGAACGGCGGCACGTACCAGATCAGGCGCGGGTCGAACGGGGTCGGGATGATGTAGTCCGGGCCGAACTTCAGCCGGCGGCCGCGGTAGGCCATGGCCACCTCGTCCGGCACGTCCTCGCGCGCCAGGGCGGCCAGGGCCCGGGCGGCGGCGATCTTCATCTCGTGATTGACCCGCCGGGCGCGCACGTCGAGGGCGCCGCGGAAGATGTAGGGGAAGCCCAGCACATTGTTGACCTGGTTCGGATAGTCCGACCGGCCAGTGGCGACGATGGCGTCCGGGCGCACCGCGTGGACCTCTTCCGGCGTGATCTCCGGGTCCGGATTGGCCATGGCGAAGATGATCGGCCGCGGCGCCATGGAGGCGACCATCTCCGCGGTGATGGCGCCCTTGGCCGACAGGCCCAGCACCACATCGGCGCCGACCATGGCCTCCTTCAGGGTGCGCTTGTCGGTGTCGGTGGCGTGGACGGCCTTCCACTGGTCCATGTCATTGGGCCGGCCGCGCCAGACCACCCCGGCGAGGTCGACGACGGTGGTGTTCTCGGCCTTCACCCCCATGGCCTTCATCAGGCCGATCGAGGACAGGCCGGCGGCGCCGGCGCCGACCAGCACCAGCTTGACGTCCTCGATGCGGCGACCGGTGATCTCGCAGGCGTTGATCAGGGCGGCGGTCGAGATGATCGCCGTGCCGTGCTGGTCGTCGTGGAACACCGGGATGTCCAGCTCGTCCTGCAGCTGGCTCTCGATGATGAAGCATTCCGGGGACTTGATGTCCTCCAGATTGATGCCGCCCCAGGTGTCGCCGATGTTCTTGACGACGGTGATGAACTCGTCCGGATCGGTGGTCTTCACCTCGACGTCGAAGCTGTCGATGTCGGCGAAGCGCTTGAACAGGACCGACTTGCCCTCCATCACCGGCTTGGAGGCCATGTGCCCCAGCGCGCCGAGGCCGAGGATGGCCGAGCCGTTGGAGATGACGGCGACCAGATTGCCCTTCGACGTATATTCGTAGGCCAGGTCCGGGTCCGCGGCGATGGCCCGGACGGGCACGGCCACGCCCGGCGAATAGGCCAGCGACAGGTCGCGCTGGGTCGCCATCGGCTTGGTCGGGGCCATGGAGATCTTGCCCGGCGTCGGCCGCCGGTGGAACTCGAGGGCCTCGTCGTCGGAGAAGGTCTGCTTGTCGGTCTGGTCGGGCATGATGCCTGACTACTGCGGCGTCCCTTAAGGAACCGCAAGCCGGTTCGCGTTGGCCGCGACCGCATGGGCCCGGCAGCCGTCGTGGCCGGTCAGGGTCAGGGCGACCAGCGTCCCCGGCGCGCCGTCCCAGTGGATCTCCGTATGGTCCGGCGCGCGGGCCCGGCCGCCGTGCTCGACCAGGGCCATGACGGTGCGGCCAGTCTGGCGCTCCAGATGGCGGACGCGGGCGCGGTCCCCGGCGGCGCGCAGGGCGGCGGCGCGGGCCCGGATCACCTCGCCCGTGACCTGCGGCATGCGCGCCGCCGGCGTGCCCGGGCGCGGGCTGAAGGGGAAGGCGTGGACGACGGCGAGGTCCAGCGCCGCGACATGGTCCAGCAGGGTGGCGAAGGCGGCCTCGCTCTCGGTCGGAAAGCCGGCGATCAGATCGGCCCCGAAGGCCACGTCCGGCCGCACCGCCCGCACCTGGGCCACCAGCGCCTCGGCGTCGGCGCGGCGGTGGCGGCGCTTCATCCGCTTGAGGATCAGGTCGTCGCCGTGCTGCAGTGACAGGTGCAGCCAGGGCATCAGGCGGGGCTCGTCGGCGAAGACGGCCAGCAGCTCGGGGTCGATCTCGGCCGCGTCGATCGAGGACAGGCGCAGGCGCGGCAGCTCAGGCGCGCCCTTCAGGATGCGGCGCACCAGCCGGCCCAGCGGCGGCGTTCCCGGCAGGTCCTGCCCCCAGCTGGTCAGGTCGACGCCGGTCAGCACCACCTCCTGCACCCCGGCGGCGACGAGGCTCTGCACCTGGCGCACCACCTCCCCCGCCGGGACCGAGCGGCTGGCCCCGCGGCCGTACGGAATGATGCAGAAGGTGCAGCGGTGATCACAGCCGGTCTGCACCGCCAGATGGGCCCGCACCCGGTCACTCAGGGGCCGGGCGGCGACGGGGGCCGGGGCGGCGGCGAAGATGTCCGGCACGGGCCGGCCCGGACCGGCGTAGGCGGCGGCCTGGCCCTTCTCGCCATTGCCGACGACGCGCACCACGCCCGGCAGGTCGCGAAAGGCGTCCGGGTCGATCTGGGCGGCGCAGCCGGACACGACGATGGGCCGGCCGGGCCGGTCCCGCGCCGCGCGGCGGATGGCCTGACGCGCCTGACGCACCGCCTCGGCGGTGACGGCGCAGGTGTTGACCAGCACGGCGTCCTCAAGCCCCGCCGCCCCGGCGGCGTCGCGCATGGCCTCGCTCTCCAGCGCATTGAGCCGGCAGCCGAAGGTGACGACCTCAAGGCTCACGCCGGCAGCACCCCGGTCCCCTCCACCGCCACGGCGCCGGTCATGTGCACATGATCGGTGTCGGCGTCCCAGACGATCTGCAGTTCGCCGCCGTCCAGCTCCAGCGTCGCCGCGCGCCCGGTCAGGCCGCGACGATGGGCGGCGACCAGGGCGGCGCAGGCGCCGGTGCCGCAGGCCTTGGTCAGCCCGGCGCCGCGCTCCCACACCCTCAGCCGGATACGGTCCGGCGCCAGCACATTGG
The DNA here is from genome assembly GCF_035998205.1 of Brevundimonas sp. Lineage (GTDB taxonomy): Bacteria > Pseudomonadota > Alphaproteobacteria > Caulobacterales > Caulobacteraceae > Brevundimonas. The sequence goes on along the minus strand of NZ_DASYHT010000005.1, from coordinate 478,364 downwards.
CGAAGCCGACATTGACCCCCTCGGGGAACAGCGGGTGATGCTCGATCAGCGAGCCCGTGCCCCGCACGAAGGCGTCGTCCTGGCGGTCAGTGAAGAAGACCACATGCGGATTGCCCATGGAGACGGCGCCGGGCGTATGCACCAGCGGCGCATCGATCGGCCCGACCTGCAGCTCGATGCCCCGGGTGTCCATCTCCTCGGCGAGCGGGATCTCGTCCCAGCGCAGGCGCGGCGGGCCCATGTCGACGGTGACCCGGTGATCCCCGGCGCGGGCGGCGGCCAGCGGCCCGGCCCGGGTGCGGAAGCGCGCCGCATCGGCCCCGGCCGCCTCCATCATCAGCCAGGCCACGGCGCGCGAGCCGTTGCCGCAGGCCGACACCTCGCCCCCGTCCTGGTTCCAGAAGCGCACCCACGGGCCCTCGCCGCTCTCGGACAGGACCACCAGCTGGTCGAAGCCGATCCCGGCCTGACGGTCGCCCCAGGCGCGCACCTGCGCCTCGGCCGGGCTCCAGTCGAGCGGGGCCCGGACCACGGCGAAGTCGTTGCCGAGGCCGTTCATCTTCACGAAGGCGAGGCCGGCGGCCGGGAGGGAAGCGCTCATACGGCTGCATATAGCCCGTCCGCTTGGCCCGCGGCAGGGTGTGGCCTATGGCTGGGCCATGGCTGACAGCCCGACGCATCCCGACCCGCCCGCGAAGACCGACCTTCTGACCCGCTGGCGACTGCGGGCGCGGCTCCGCGCCCTGTATCACGGCACCTCGCCCACGGCCGTGCGGTTCCGCATCACCGTGCTGGCGGTAGACCTGCTGATCGTCGCCTTCTTCATCGCCGCCCCGTTCCTGAAGAGCGGCGGCTGGGTCTTCTATCTGCTGGACTACGCCATCGCCGCGGTGCTCGCGACCGATCTTGCCGCAAGGGCCCTCGCCCACACCAACCTGCGCGACTGGCTGAAGAAGCCGATCGTCTGGGTCGACCTGTTCATCCTCGCCACCCTGCTGTTCCCGGCCTGGCTCTACAACCTCGGCTTCCTGCGGGTCCTGCGGCTGTGGACCCTCGTGAACAGCGAGTTCTTCTGGAAGACCGTTGGCCATCGCTTCGACGACACCCGGGTCGAGGAGGTGACGCGCTCGGCGGTCGCCCTCGTGGTCTTTGTCTTCATCGCCACCGGCTTCGTCTACACCAGCTTCATCGGCCGCCATGACGGCATCCTGGGCTATGTCGACGCCCTCTATTTCACCATCACCAGCCTGACGACGACGGGTTTCGGCGACATCACCCTGCCGGGGCTGTGGGGCCGCACCCTGTCGATCCTGATCATGCTCGGCGGGGTCGGCCTGTTTTTCAACCTGATCCAGAGCCTGAGCCGGCCGCACAAGGTGTTCCACCCCTGCCCGACCTGCGGCCTGCGCCGGCACGATCTCGACGCGGTGCACTGCAAGGCCTGCGGCGAGGTGCTGTGCATCCCCGACGACGGCCTCTGAGACGCGGCCTCAGTCCAGCCGCAGGGCCCGGGCCAGAAGCCGCGCCTCCTCGGCCCGGCTGGAGCCGGCCCGCCAGGCCACCACGATCTCGCGGCGCGGCCCCGGGCGCCCCGGCTCGGCCAGGCTGCGCACCACCACGCCGGGCCGGTCCGCCAGCCCGGCCTTGATGGCCATGGCCGGCAGGAAGGACACGCCCAGACCGGCGCCGATCATCTGCACCAGGGTCGGCAGGCTGGTGGCGGCGAACACGTCCTCGCCGCGCGGGGCTTCGAGATCGAGCGCGGCCAGGGCCTGGTCGCGCAGGCAGTGGCCGTCCTCAAGCAGGATCAGGTCGTCGGCGGACAGGGCCCCGACCGGCAGGGCGCCGGGCGCCGCCAGAGGGTGCCCCTCGGGGGCCACGGCGAGGATCTCGTCATCGCCGATCACCGCATGCTCGAGGCCGGAGGTGGCGTAGGGCAGGGCGATGACCACGGCGTCGAGGCGCCCGACCTTGAGCTCGGCCACCAGCCGCGAGGTCAGGTCCTCGCGGATGAACAGGCGCAGGGCCGGGTGGGTCGCCTGCAGCCCGGGCAGCCGCGCCGGCAGCAGGAAGGGGGCGACGGTCGGAATGACGCCCAGCCGGAAGCGGCCGCTCAAAGGCCGGCCGGCGTTGCGCGCCGCCTCGACCAGATCCTCGGCCCGGGCCAGCACATCCTCGGCGCGGCGCACCGCCTCCTGGCCGATCGGCGTCAGCTGCACCTGGCCGCGGGTGCGCTCGACCACCGGCCCGCCAAGGATCTTCTCGAGTTCCTGCACCCCGGACGACAGGGCCGGCTGACTGACGTGCGCGGCCTCGGCCGCCCGGCTGAAGGAGCCGTGCTCGGCGAGCAGTTTCAGATACTGCAGCTGGCGCAGGGTCGGAAGCATTTGAAAGATATGCCCTATCAAATGTCCCTGACCAATAGATGAATCTTATTGGGTGGACACGACCTCGAGCCGCGCGGCCAGCCGCTCGAACTGCATCTGCATGACCCCGTGCACCGGGTCCGCCAAGGCCCCTGCTCCGGGCCCGTTGACCCGGAAGTTCCAGCTCAGGGAGCGGCTTCCCCCGGGACCATCGGATTCCGGGGCCCAGCTGACCGTCAGCACCGCGGCGACGCCCAGGGTCTGCAGGGGCCCGAGCGGCGCTTCCAGACGCACGATGCCGCGTTCGGGCCAGACCATCACCACCTCGCCGTGTCGGACCCCGCCGCCGCCGGGCAGGTCCTCGCACCAGCAGCCGCCGGGACGAAGATCGAGCCGCAGGTTGGCGGCCGAGCCGGACCAGGTGTGATCGGGACTCCACCAGTCGGCGGGCCGGCCAAAGGTGTCGAGGATCGTCTCCGGGGTCGCCCGGGTCGTCGTCTGGAAAGCCAGTACGAAGCCGTCATCGCGGCGCTCGACCACCTCGGCCGCCGCCGGGGTTCCCGCAAGCCCGCCCGCGAGGACAAGGCCCGCCACCCCACGTCCGAACGCCATCCTGCCGACCCTGCGCATCCCTTCGCCCTCCGCAGCCCGCGCTATCGAGCCGCGCCCGGGCTCCGGGGTCAAGCCGCCGTGAAGGTCAGGGGCGCGCCCCAGAAGCGGGCGATCAGGGCGGACTGGGGCCCGGGCTGGCCGGTGGTGAGGAAGTCGCGCCGTCCGGACTGGCCGAGGTCGAACTCGGGGTGGCGGGCGAAATAGCGCTCCAGCGCATCGGCCACCGCCTGCGGCTGGTGGATCACCGGCGTGCCCGGCGGCAGGGCCTCGGCGAACAGGTCGGCGATGATCTCGTAGTGGGTGCAGCCCAGCACGGCGCGGTCGGGATGGCGGCCGATGCGGCGGCGCAGGGCGTCGACGTGGTCACGCACCACGACCCGCAGCTCCTCCTCCGGCGCGCCCAGCTCGATCAGCCCGGCCAGGCCGGGGCAGGCCTCGGAGAAGACCGCCAGGTCCTCGCTGCGCTTGTCGATCTCGATCTCGTAGACCCGGCTCATGGCCGTGGCGGCGGTGCAGAACACGCCCAGCACGTCGATGGCCGACTTGCGCTCGGCCAGGGGATCGATCTCGTGGCTCCACGGCTGGCCGGTGGCGGCCTCGATGGTCGGCACGATGATGCCCAGCACATTGACCGGCCGGCCGCGGCGCGCGCGCTCCTGCGGCAGCCAGGTCTGCTGCAGCCGGCGCAGGGCGATGGCGCTGGCGGTGTTGCAGGCCAGCACGACCACCGAGGCGCCGGCGTCGAACAGCCGGGCGCAGCCGTCGCGGGTCAGCTCGACGATGTCCTCGCCGCCGCGCCCGCCGTAGGGGGCGTGGGCCTGATCGGCCAGATAGACGAGGTCGCACGCCGCGAAGCGCGTGGTCAGTTCACGGTGGACGGTGAGGCCGCCCACCCCGGAATCGAAGACGCCGATGGCCATGGCCCCCGCTCTAGCTGCGACCGGGCGTCGCGTCCAACCCCGTGTGGTCCGGCCCGTGTCGTCCAGCCCGTGACACCCGGCTGTCACGGCTCTAGGGTGCCGCCAACCGAAAAAGTGACGTTCAGGGAGTCCCCATGCACAGACGACACCTTCTTATCGGCGGCGCCAGCCTGTTCGCCGTGGCCGGCTGCGCCTCGGGCCCGGCCGGCGCCGCGCTGACGCCGGCCGCCGCCGCCAGCCTCGAGGCGGACGCCCGCATCGCCCGCGCCGTGCTGCCGACGACCGCGCCGCGCGCCGAGCTGCTGCAGCCCTGGACCGGCCCGTTCGAGGGGGTGCCGCCGTGGGATCGCGTCACCGCCGACAAGCTGCGCGAGGCCATCATCGAGGGCATCGCCCTGCGCCGCGCCGAGATCGAGGCCATCGCCAACAACCCCGAGCCGGCCAGCTTCGCCAACACCTCGGTGGCGCTGCAGATGGCCGGCGAGCCGCTGGGCCGGGCGCTGTCCCTGTTCGGCGTGATGACCTCCAATATCGGCTCGGCCGACTACCAGGCAGTGCAGCGCGAGGTGTCGCCACTGCTGTCGGCGGCGGGAGACGAGATCACCTTCAACACCCGCCTGTTCGAGCGCATCCGCACCGTGGCCGACACCGCCGCGGCGCGCGGCCTGACCGCCGAACAGACCCGTCTGGTCGAGCGCAGCCGCGACTCCTTCATCCGCAACGGCGCCGCGCTGAACGAGGCCCAGAAGGCCGAGCTGGGCCGCATCAACACCGCCCTGTCGCGCGCCTTCACCAGCTTCGGCCAGAAGGTGGTCGAGGACGAAAAGACCTGGACCCACATCCCGACCGAGGCCGGGGTCGCCGGCCTGCCGGACTCAAACAAGGCCGCCGCGGCGGCCGCCGCCAGCGCCCGCGGCCTGACCGGCTGGGCCATCGTCAACACCCGCTCCAGCGTCGATCCGTTCCTGAGCTTCGGCGACGACCGGGCCATGCGCGAGGTGGTGTGGCGCAAGTTCGTCAACCGCGGCGACAACGGCGACGCCAATGACACCAATGCGGTGATCGCCGAGATCGTCCGGCTGCGGCACGAGCGGGCGCAGCTGCTCGGCTTCGCCAACCACGCCGAGTGGCGCATGCAGGACACCATGGCGAAGACGCCGGCGGCGGCGATGGCGCTGATGGAGCGGGTCTGGGCCCCGGCCAAGGCCCGGGTGGTCGAGGAGGTTGCCGACATGCGCGCCCTCGCCGGCCACGACATCGAGCCGTGGGACTACCTCTACTACGCCGAGAAGGTGCGGAAGGCGAAGTACGACCTCGACCAGAACGAGATGAAGGCCTACTTCGACCTCAACGCGGTCAAGCGCGGCGCCTTCTACATGGCCGAGCGCCTGTACGGGCTGGAATTCACGCCCCTCGCCGCCGGCACGGTCCCTGTGTTCCACCCGGACGTCGAGGTGTTCGAGGTCAAGGACAAGGCCAGCGGCCGCCACGTCGGCGTCTTCTACTCGGACGACTTCGCGCGCACCGGCAAGCGCTCGGGCGCCTGGGCCACGACCTACCGCAGCTACTCGACCTACGACGGCGTCAAGAACGTGCTGTCGTCGAACAACAACAACTTCATCAAGGCCCCCGAGGGCCAGCCGCTGCTGATCTCGCTGGACGACGCCGAGACCCTGTTCCACGAGTTCGGCCACGCCCTGCACTCGCTGCTGGCCAACTACACCTACCCGGCGCTGGGCGGCACGCCGCGCGACTACGTCGAGTACCCGTCGCAGGTCCACGAGCACTGGGTGCTGAGCCGGCCGATCCTCGACGGCTTCATGCGCCACTACGAGACCGGCGAGCCCATGCCCCAGGCCCTGGTCGACAAGATCGAGGCGGCGGCCACCTTCAACCAGGGCTATGCCACGGTCAGCTACCTGTCCTCGGCCCTGGTCGACATGGACCTGCACACCCGGGCGACGCCGCCGACCGACATCGACGCCTTCGAGCGCGAGAGCCTGGCGCGCTACGGCATGCCGCGGGAGATCGTGATGCGGCACCGCCTGCCGCAGTTCAATCACCTCTTCACCTCGGACGCCTACTCGGCCGGCTACTACAGCTACCTGTGGTCCGAGGTGATGGACGCGGACACCTGGGCCTACTTCGAGGAGTCCGGGGACGTCTTCAATCCGGACATCGGCGCCCGCTACAAGGCCATCATCCTGGCCGAGGGCAATTCGTCCGACCGGGCCGAGGCCTACCGCCGCTTCCGCGGCCGCGACCCGGATGTGGCCGCCCTGCTGCGCGTGCGCGGCTTCCCGGTCAGCTGAGACCGGCGACATCCTGAAACGGCAAGGGCCGGAGGGGGCGACCCCTCCGGCCCTTTTCTCTGTGTCCGGATGACGCCGGCTCAGACCATGCCGGCGACGTCGGCGGCGCGGGCCATGATCACCGGACGCTCGCCGCGCGCTTCGGCATAGGCCTGACGGGCCGGCGCGGGCAGGCGGGCGACGGCTTCAGCGCGGAAACGGTCGCGGCAGACGCCTTGCTCCACCGGCGTGCCGCCGGGGCAGGCGCGGCGGGCTTCGCGGCGGACGCGGGCGTCAAAGGCGGCGGCGTCGGTCGGGTTGGACAGGGACAGATCGCCGATGACGATCCGGTAATCACGATCCTGGGCCTCGGCGGAGGTCTGGGCGCCGGCGGCGACCAGAAGGGCGGCGGTGAGCGCGGTCACGAAAGCACGCATGGGGTCGATCCTTTTGGCGACGTCGCGGGGAGGCGACGGGGCGCTTTCTGCCCCGCTTCGTCGACAGGAAGACCGAACTTTTGCGACTCCCGAACGAAATCTGCATGACCACACCCCGCCGCTCGTGTGGCGGCTTGATGGCCGATCCTCCCGGTCCGGACGGGTCCGGCGCGAACGTCGCGCCGGACCTCCAGATCCGGGGGCGTCAGAGTCCGCCGAAGCCGGCGGGGGCGCGGGCCAGAATCACCGGGCCCTCGTCGCGCGCGGCCGCATAGGCCTGACGGGCGGATGCGGGGAGCTGGGCGACGGCCGCGGCGCGGAAACGCACCGTGCAGTCGAGCTGCTGGACCGGAGTGCCGCCCACGCAGGCGCGGCGGGCCTCGCGCCGGACCCGGGACTCGAACTCGGCGGCATGGGCGGGGTTGGACAGGGTCAGGTCGCCATAGGCGACGCGGTGATCCTGGGCGGCCGCCGGGACGGCGGCGGCGAGGGCGGCGACCGCCGCGACGGCGACGTAAACGGTCTTCATGGGGCCTCTCCTGACAGCTGTTTCACCCCTGTGGGGCGGCAGCCGCAGGTTGATCGCGACCGCCAGACAGCTATAGTCAGACCCGATGGCGTAGTTATGGCCCTGAATTAAATCGACATCATGACTCTGGATTCATGAATACTCTGTAATCCAGTATTCGTCTCGCCGCCTTCCTGACCTCGTCAGCCGCTGTTGCGCAGGCCGGCGGCGATGCCGTTGATGGCCAGCAGGATGCCGGCGCGCACGCGCGGATCGTCGTCCCCCGCGCGGCGGCGACGGATCAGCTCGATCTGCACATGGTTCAGCGGCTCCACATAGGGCATACGCAGCCGGATCAGCCGGTCCAGCCCGGGCTGGCGCGCGAGCAGCTCGTCCTGGCCGGTGATGTCGAGCAGGGTCTGACGGGTCAGGTCGTACTCGGCCTGCAGCGCCCCGTGGATGCGGGCCGCCAGCGTCTGGTCGGGCACGAGGGCGGCGTAGCGGCGGGCGATGGTCATGTCGGCCTTGGCCATGACCATCTCCATGTTCTGCAGCAGGGTGGTGAAGAAGGGCCAGTCGCGGGCCATGGCGCGCAGCTCGTCGAGGTCTGCCCCCGTGTCGCGCACCGCCGAGCCGAAGCCGAACCAGCCCGGCAGCATCACCCGGCTCTGCGACCAGCTGAATACCCAGGGAATGGCGCGCAGGTCCTCGATGCGCGAGGAGGCGGTGCGCGAGGCCGGGCGCGAGCCGATCTTCAGGTCGGCGATCTCGGCGATCGGGGTGGCGGCGCGGAAGTAGTCGACGAAGCCCTCGGTTTCGTAGACCAGCGCCCGGTAGGCCTGCATCGAGGCGTCGGACAGCCGGCCCATGGTCGCGCCATGGCGGGCGCCGAACGTGTCGTCGCCCTCGGGCCGCAGCGAGCTGAGCAGAACGCCGCAGGTCAGGGCGTCGAGGTTGCGCCGGGCGATGTCCGGGTCGCCGTACTTGTTGGCGATGACCTCGCCCTGTTCGGTGACGCGGATGCGGCCCTGCACCGTGCCGCGCGGCTGGGCCACCACCCCGGCGAAGCTGGAGCCGCCGCCGCGCCCGACCGCGCCCCCGCGGCCGTGGAACAGCTGCAGCCGCACGCCGAACCCGGCGGCCACCTCCAGCAGGCCGCGCGAGGCCTCGTTCAGCTCCCAGCCCGAGGTCAGGTAGGAGCCGTCCTTGTTGGAGTCGGAATAGCCGATCATCACCTCCTGCACGCCGCGGGCGCGGGCCACCGCCGCGGCGGCCGGGCTGGCCAGCAGCCGTTCCAGGGTGGCGCGGGCGGCGCGCAGGTCGTCGATGGTCTCGAACAGGGGCGCGGCCTGGATCGGACAGGCGCCCGGATCCTCCGGCCGGAACAGCCCGACCTCCTTGAGCAGCAGATAGACCTCCAGCAGGTCCGAGGCTGCGTCGGTCTTGGAGACGATGTGGGTGCGGATGGCGTGCGGGCCGAAGCGCGCCACGGCTTCCGCCGCCGCCTGCAGGATGGCCCGCTCCTTCAGCGTCTCGGCGCCATAGGTCGCATAGGGGCTGAACAGGGGACGGGGGGAGGCCAGCTCGGCCTCCAGCACCGCCAGCCGGCCGGCCTCGTCCAGCGCGCTGTAGTCGGGGCAGACCCCGGCGACGCGCAGCAGCTCGGCCACCACCCGCTCGTGCACGTCGGAGTTCTGGCGCAGGTCGAGGGTGGCGAGGTGGAAGCCGAACACCTCCACCGCCGCGATCAGGGTCGGCAGGGGCCCCTCGGAGAAGACCGCACCGTGGTGGGTCACGAGACTGTCCTGCAGCACGCCGAGATCGGCGTGGAAGGCCTCGGGGGTCTCATAGGCGGGGGCGGCGAAGCCCGGCGCCCGCGGGGCCGGCTCGCCGCCGAGCGCCAGATGGGTCGCCGCCAGCCGGGCGTAGATGTGGGTCAGGGCCTTGCGGTAGGGCTCCAGCGCCCGGTGCGGCGAGGGATCGCCGGAGGACTCCGCCAGCGCCGCCAGCTGGGGCGACACCCCGGCGAGGCTGGAGGACAGGCTGAGCTCGGCCCCGAGGCCGTGCACCGCCTCCAGATAGAAGCGCAGGGCGGCGCGGGCCTGGGTGGCGAAGGCGGCCCTCAGGGTGCCGGCGTCGACGTTGGGGTTGCCGTCGCGGTCGCCGCCGACCCAGCTGCCGACGCGCAGGAAGGCGGGCAGGTCAGGGGCGTCGAGCCGCCGCCGCCACTCCAGCAGCCGGTCCGGCGCCGCGCGCATGAACACCCGCTCGAGGAAGGAGGTGACGGTGTCGATCTCGTCCTGCACCACCAGGCCCGAGGCGCGCACCAGCCGGGTGCACCACAGGATGATGATCTGGCGGCGCAGCTCCGGCGTCACCTGCAGCGTCTCGCCGGACCGGTCGATCAGGTCCGAGATCGCCGCCAGCCGGTCGATCACGCTCTTGCGCCGCACCTCGGACGGGTGCGCCGTCAGCACCGGCGAGATCAGGCCGCCGGCCAGCAGGTCGCGCGCCTCGGCCGGGCCGCGGCCCTCGTCGGCCAGCCGGCGCAGGGCGCCCTCGGGCGTGTCCGGCCGCTCGCCGGCGGCGCCGCGGTCGCGGGCGTGGCGCTTGCCCGACCGGTCCTCGGCGATGTTGGCCAGCAGGGAGAAGGCGGCGAAGCCATGCGCCAGCCCGACCGCCTGGTCGAGCGGCAGGTCGCTGAGCAGCGCCTCCAGCCGCGCCGCGCCATTGGCCCCGGGGTGGCGGTGATAGGCCACCGAGGCCTGCCGCACCGCCTCGATGCGGTCGTACAGGGCCTCGCCGCTCTCGGCGCGGATGACCTCGCCGAGCAGGGCGCCGAGGGCGCGCACCTCCTCGCGCAGGTGGTCGTCGGACAGGGGCTCGGCGGCCTGGATCATGGAAGCGTCTCGCTGCGGGGAGGCAGGACACCGACCCTAGAGCGCCCCCGCCGCCCTGCCTACCGCCCCGGCGAACAGCGAAACGCAATGTGCGCGGGGGCGAGTGTTGACCAATAACTCTACATATGTAGACTTGTTGCATGCCTCGCTTTCGCGCCCTGTCCCCGGTCGCTCGCGCTGTGCTCGCGGCCCTGCTCGAGCAGGGCGATGCCGTGCACGGCTACGACCTGTGCCGCCGCGCCGGCATCAAGTCCGGCACCCTGTATCCGCTGCTGATCCGCTGGGAGGCCCAGGGCTGGCTCACGGCCGAGTGGCGCCCCTCGCCGGAGCCGGGCCGACCGCCCCGACACGTCTACCGGCTGACCGCCGAAGGCCGCCGGCAGGCGCTGGCGGCGCAGGAGCCCGCGGGCGCCCCGAACATGCTCCCCGGGCGCGCGGCGACATGAGCCGCCTCACCCGGTCAATGGCGCGGCGGCTCACGGCCCTCGCCGCCCTGTGCCTGCCGCCGCGCCTGGCCGACTGGGGCCGCGCCATGCGGCAGGAGGTTGAGGCGCTCGACGACAGCGCTGCCATGGCCTTCGCCGCCGGCTGTCTTGTCGGGGCGCTGCGGACCACAGCGGTCGACGGCCTCGGCCGGCTCGCCCGCGCCGTCACCGGCCTCACCTCCCCCGCCAATGACCCCTCCGAGGATCTTCCCATGCCCGCCGCCCTCAGCCCTCGCCTCCTCGCCTTGCTGTGCGGCGTCGCCGCCACGGCGCTCGGCTTCCTGTATCTGACCCTCGCGGGTGCGCCGCCGCGCCTCCTGCTGATGAACGCGGGCGCCCTGGCGCTGGGTCTGCTCGCCACCGCGCTCGCCAGCCGGATCGACGGCGACATCGGCCTGAGGGGGCGCGGCGCGATCGTGGCCGGGCTCGCCATCATCCTCGCCCTTGTCGCCGCCGGAGGCACAGCGGCGGACGGGGCCGCGCGCTGGCTCGTGCTCGCCGGGGTCGCCTTTCAGCCCAGCCTGATCGTCCTGCCGGTCATGGTGCTGCTGTTCGCGGGCGCGCGGACGCCGCTGGCCGCCACGGGTGTGGCGATCGCCGGCCTTGCGCTGGCCCTTCAGCCCGACCGCGCCATGGCCGCCGCCCTGACCGCGAGCGTGGCCGCGATCGCCGTCGTCCATCGGGAACGTCCCGTTCTTCTGGCGCTGCTGGCCAGCGCGGCGGCGACGCTCGCCGCCTTCGCCCAGCCGGACCTGCTGCCGGCGACGCCGTTCGTCGACCGCGTCTTCCTGACCGCCTTCGCCACCCATCCCGTCGCCGGGGTCGCCGTGTGGACGGGCGCCGCGCTGCTGCTGGTTCCCGGCCTCGTCGGTCTGGTCCGGGATCCGGCGAACCGCGCCGGACATGCCGCCTTCGTCGCCATGTGGGGGTCGGTCATCGCCTCCGCCGTTCTCGGGAACTATCCGACGCCCCTCGTCGCCTATGGCGGCAGCGCCATCGTCGGCTACTTCCTCGCCGCCGCCGTGATGCCGCGCCGGGTGCAGCCGCTCGCCGCCGAAGCCGGCGCCTCCGCAACCGGGGCCGACGCCCCCGAGCGCCTGCTCCGCACAGCCGCCTGAGCCCGGGCGGGGACGCCTCTCGAAACCCGGTGGGCGCGGGCTGGCGCCGGGCAGGTCCACACGTCTCCTCCCCCGCGTGCGGGGGAGGGGGACCGCCGAAGGCGGTGGTGGGGGCGACCGCCAGCGATGCGCCTGAGCCCGCCCCCTCCACCATGCTGCGCATGGTCCCCCTCCCCCATACGCTGCGCCATGGGGGAGGAGAGCCCGCCCCCTCGCCTTGCCTGCGCGCGGGTTTTCGGCCATAAGCCGCGGCTTCCGACGCAAGTGAACCTCGCGTCTCCACCTGCACGACCCCGTTTTCGAGCGGACGAGGCAGGCGAGAACCCTCTGCCGACGTGATCGTCGCCAGAGGCCGTTGTCGTATGGAGCCGCCTCACCTGCGCACATGAGGTAGTTGATGTTCGAGGCTCTGAACGAGCGGCTGACAGGGGTTTTCGACCGGATCACCGGTCGCGGCGCCCTGTCCGAAAAGGACGTTCAGGAGGCGATGCGCGAGGTGCGCGTGGCCCTGCTCGAGGCCGACGTCGCCCTGCCCGTGGTCAAGGACTTCATCGCCTTCGCCACCGAGCGCGCCACCGGCGAGGAGGTGATCCGCTCGGTCAAGCCCGCCGACCAGGTGATCAAGATCGTCTACGACGGCCTGGTCGAGATGCTGGGCGGCGAGGAGCCGGTCCCGCTCAACCTGAACGCCACGCCGCCGGCGGTCTTCCTGATGGCCGGCCTGCAGGGCTCGGGCAAGACGACCACCTCGGCCAAGCTGGCGCTGCGCCTGACGAAGTTCGAGCGCAAGAAGGTCATGATGGCCTCGCTCGACACCCGCCGCCCGGCGGCGATGGAGCAGCTGGCCACCCTCGGCAAGCAGATCGAGGTCGCCACCCTGCCGATCGTGGCCGGGGAGACCGCCGTCGACATCACCCGCCGGGCCCTGTCCTCGGCGCGGCTGCAGGGCTTCGACGTCCTGATCCTCGACACCGCCGGCCGCATCACCCTCGACGAGGCGCTGATGGCCGAGGTGGCCGAGGTCGCCGCCATCGCCAGGCCGGTCGAGACCCTGCTGGTGGCCGACAGCCTGACCGGCCAGGACGCCGTGCGCACCGCCCGCGCCTTCCACGAGCGCCTGCCCCTCACCGGCCTGGTGCTGACCCGGGCCGACGGCGACGGCCGCGGCGGCGCCATGCTGTCGATGCGGGCCGTCACCGGCCTGCCGATCAAGTTCCTCGGCGCCGGCGAGAAGGTCGATGCGCTGGACGTGTTCGACGCCCGCCGCGTCGCCGGCCGCATCCTCGGCCAGGGCGACATCGTGGCCCTGGTGGAGAAGGCCAGCCAGGAGCTGGACCAGGCCAAGGCCGAGAAGATGGCGCGCAAGCTGGCCAAGGGCCAGTTTGACCTCGACGACCTCGCCGGCCAGCTCGAGCAGATGAAGCGCATGGGCGGGCTGCAGGGCATCATGGGCCTGCTGCCCGGCGTGGCCAAGATGAAGGCGCAGATGGCCGAGACCGGCGTCGACGACCGGATGATCAATCGCCAGCAGGCGATCATCCGCTCGATGACCAAGGCCGAGCGCAAGAAGCCCGACCTGCTCAACGCCAGCCGCAAGCGGCGCATCGCCGCCGGGGCCGGGGTGGAGGTGCAGGACATCAACCGCCTGCTCAAGCAGCACCGGCAGATGCAGGACGCGGTGAAGATGATGACGAAGGGCGGGGGCAAGAACCTCGCCCGCATGGCCCAGGCCATGGGTCTGCCCGGCATGGGCGGCCCCGGCGGCGCCGACATGGCCCGGCTGAAGGCGATGGGCGGCGGCAAGCTGCCCGAGCCCTCCGGCGACGAGATGAAAGCCCTGCAGGACCGGCTCGCCGGCCTCGGCGGCGGTTCCATTCCGGGAGGCCTTCCGGGCCTGCCCGGCCTGCCCACCAAGAAGACCTAACCTGAGAAGAGACTGAAAATGCTGAAGATCCGTCTGGCCCGCGGCGGCGCCAAGAAGCGCCCCTACTACCACATCGTCGTCGCCGACTCGCACGCCCCGCGCGACGGCAAGTTCATCGAGAAGGTCGGCAGCTACAACCCGATGCTGCCCAAGGACGGCGCCACCCCGCGCGTCGCCCTGAAGGTCGAGCGCATCGCCGAGTGGCTCGGCAAGGGCGCCCAGCCGACCGACCGCGTGGCCCGCTTCCTGAGCCAGGACGAGACCCTCGGCCAGAAGGTCAAGTGGACCCAGGGCAACAACCCGAACAAGGGCGCGCCGGGCAAGAAGGCCCAGGAGCGCGCCGCCGAGCGCGCCCAGCGCGAGGCCGACCGTCTGGAAGCCGAGGCCCAGGCCAAGGCTGACGCCGAAGCCGCCGCCAAGGCGGAAGCCGAAGCCGCTGCGGCCGCCGCCGCCGCCCCGGCGCCTGAGCCGGAAGCCCCGGCCGCCGAGGAAGCTCCGGCCGCTGAAGAGGCTCCGGCCGCTGAAGACGCGACCGAAGAAAAGGCCGAAGGCTGAGGCTGACCGCCCAACGATGACCCTTCTCCCCTTGCGGGAGAAGGTGTCATGCGGCGGCCGCGCGCCCATTCCTCCCCCGCAGGGGGAGGGGGACCGTCCGGAGCTCGCAGGGCGAAGGAGGGTGGAGGGGGATGTCCTCGACGGCGCCGCCCGCCCCCCTCCGTCTCGCCGCTACGCGGCGAGCCACCTCCCCCTGTGGGGGAGGACCTGCCGCCCCGGCCCCGGCGCCGGCGTCCCCGAGGGAGAGAGCAGGATGTCCAAACTCATCTTCGTGGCCCAGGTGGGCGGGGCGTTCGGGGTCCGGGGCGAGGTGCGGATCACCGCCCATACCGCCGACCCCATGGCCCTGCTCGGCTACAGCCCGCTGCTGCGGGCCGACGGCTCGGTCGGGCTGACCCTGGTCTCCGCCCGGCCGGACAAGGCGGGCGTCGTCGCCCGGGTGAAGGAGATCACCACGAAGGAACAGGCCGACGCCCTGCGCGGGCTGAAGCTGTACGTCCCGCGCGACCGGCTGCCGGCCGTCGAGGACGAGGACGAATTCTACCTCACCGACCTGATCGGGCTGGAGGCGCGCGACGCCGACGACCTCGTGCTGGGCCGGGTCAAGGCGGTGCAGAACTTCGGCGCCTCGGACATGCTGGAGATCGCCCCGGCAAGCGGCGGCGCCACCTGGTATCTGCCCTTCACCCGCGACGCCGTCCCGGAGGTCCGTGTCGTCGACGGCTGGCTGCGCGCCCTGCGCCCGGCGGAGATCGGCGACCCCGAACCGGGCGAGGGCTGAGCCGCCCGGCGCGAGCCGGTTCAGTCGAGGTCGACCACCTCGGCGTCGCCCACATGCTTGCGGATCGACTCGATCGCCCGCTTCGCCCCCGACCGGTCCGAATAGCCCTCGGTCGAGAAGATGATCTCGGCATTGTACTTGAAGCGGACGCGGAACTCCCCGGCCTTGTCCTTGTAGACTTCGAACCTGTGCGCCATGGCGGCCTCCCCGTCCGGCCCTCGCGGCCGGCCAGGCCAGACTTGTCCGCGGGCGCCCCACGGTCAAGCCGGCCGTCACTCCCGCCACATCGGGCCGTCGATGACGTAGCCGCGGGCCTCCAGCCGGTCGAGCAGGCCGTCGGGCTCGGCCAGCAGGCCCAGCGGCCCGACCCCCATGACCACCGCCTCGCCGGTCAGGGCGGCCTCGATCTCGGCCAGCCAGGCGGCGCGGAACTCGGCCCCGGTGCGCGGGTCGCCCCACGGCCAGCACTGCTCCAGCGCCTGCTCCAGCGCGCTCTGCCGCACCTCCGGCACGCGCAGCCGGGTCCAGTCGCGACCGCGCTGGATCATCCCCTCGCGGCCGGCCTCGGTGGCGGCGATGGCCGCCTCCAGACAGGGGCGGTGGGTCTCGGGCGGCGAGGTCAGCAGGTTGTCGACCAGCTCGTCGCCGCGCCCGGCGATGACCGGCCGCACCGGGATGCGCGCCCGCCGGGCGGTGCGCTCGACAACCGTCCCGGCGCTCGGCCCCGCGTCACGATCGAAGCGGAGCCGGTCGCGCAGCAGGTCGATGCCGGTCACCAGCAGGCCGTCGCGGTCGTAATTCTGGCGATACTGCGCCTCCAGGGCGTCCAGTCGCGCCTGCATCTCCGGCGACAGATAGTCCGCCGTGGTCCGTCCCTCCGGCAGGCGGGTCAGGGTGCGGATGCGCCACATCAGGCGCAGGATGTCGGAGAAGGAGCCCTGCACCCGGGTGCCGAACAGCACCGCATCGACACGCCCCACCGCCGCCTGCAGCGGCGCCGGATCCCACGGCGTCTCCTCCGGCGGGGCGCGCAGGTCGCCGACGAGGATCAGGGTCGCGGCGCCGTCGGAGATCTCCCAGATCGGCGCCCCGGACAGCCGCGCCTCGACGATGATCTCGTCGACCGTGGTGACGGCCTCCGCGGGATCGGGCGTCGCCGCGGGCGTCTGGTCCGGTGTCTGGCCCGGTGTCTGGCCCGGTGTCTGGGCGGCGGCGATGCCGGCGCCGCCGCACGCGAGGGTCAGGGCGAGGGCGGCGGCGACGACGGACGGACGCAGGGCCATGCGGCGGGCTCCCCGACAGCGCGCCCCCGCGGGCGCAACGACAACCGGAAGCTGATCGGGCCCGCCGCGCCGGGCAAGTTAAATCGCCGTCACTCGTCCCCGTTCGACGCACCAGCCGCCGCGACGGGCTGGACGAAGGGCGGGGGCGTCGCCGACCAGCACCCGTCCAGCTGAGCATTGGCGAAAGCCGCCCAGTCCAGCAGCGCGCCCTCGCGCCCGGTGAAGATCATGGCCCCCATGGCCCCGTCCGGATGCACCGCATATCCCCACACCGCCACGGTTGAACCCCCGTCGAGGACGATCGGCGGCCCCGGCGGGGTGCGGCCTCCGGCAGGCAGCTGCCCGGCGGAGCGCGACGGACGGAAGCGCGGCGCGAAGCGGTCGGCCAGCATCTGCCGGACGCCATGGACCGCCGGACAGGTGTCTCCGTCGGCCCACTCGACCCGCAGCGCGGTCCCCCGCCCGACCTCGCGCAACGCCCAGGGGCGCCAGACCGGGACCTCCGTTTCCGCGCCTTGCCGGTGCTCGTACAGATGCACCGTGGCGGCGACGCCGCCGTGTGCGCTCGCGTAGCCGCCGACATAGAAGCTGCCAGGCGGCTTCAGCTGCTCTCCCCTGACCATGGCGGGGATGAGATGGCCGCCCGCCACCGGGGCCGCGTCCCGCGTCGGCGGAGCCTGCGCCGCAACGCCCCCGGCCGCCAGCAGGGCGGCGGTCAGGACAAGGCTGGCTAACCTTGGCATTGCGCCTCGCGAGTTCACTGCCGAGACGCCCCAGACGCAGCCGCATCCGCCCAGCACGGGCGCAACGCATCGTCGGCGGCACCTATGCGCTCAGCCAGCTCGCCCGCGTTCGCCGACAGCCGAACTTCCGCGAAGGCGCCGTCCGGTTGCTGCGCCCGACCCCACACAAGGTAGTTGGGACCATCAAATCGAGGCGGAGCTGGGGCAGGCCCAGCCGGCATGCCCGGCCGAAGCCGCAGCTGCGGCATGTTGAGATCGTCAAGCAATTGCGCGACGTTCGGCAGCGCCGAACAGCTCAACGCGTCGATCCAGATCGCCCGCTCTCGGCCGCTTGAAGTGCGCAGCGATCTGACCGCGGCCAGCGTCGGTTCCGCGCCGGGATCATGTCTGGCGGGAGAATAGATTTCGACGACCCGGTTACCGCGGCCCTGCGTTTCATATCCAACGAGAAAGTGGCCACGCCCCCCCACATGGCGGGAGCTGTCCTCGACGTCCTGCGCGACGGACAGTGACACGGCGCCGAGCCACGACAAGGTACCGACCGCTATCGTCGTAAGGGTTCTCACGGACATGTCTGGGCCTCGGGGTTAACTTCTGATCCCTCTTGGCCGGATATCGCGTCGTCACGATTCCGTTGATCATAGTGCACGATCTTTGTGGGCCCCAAGGCTTCATAAGACCCCGGCTTCCTTGCCACAACATAGAGAGATGCTTGCGAGCCAGCGCCGGGTTTCTGCGCCTCTCGAAGATTCTGGCTGTAGGTCAAAACACCTTGGTCCCCATCACTGTACGAGTTTCCAGATGGGAGAAACGCGTCCATGTTGTGTGTATGAATCGTACCCCAATGAACAGCCCCCGGGCTTGGCGGACTCCAATCAAGCTCGACGCTTACCCGAGCATTCTGATCCTCTCTGAGGATTTGAGCGGCCTCGAAAAAGGTGAACTCGGAAGCTCTGACAGCCCCTGCAATTATAGAGCCGTCCGGCATTTCCCATAACGCGGCACCGTATTCTCTATCATTAATTCCCTGTTCTGATGGAAAGTTCGACGTGGCAAACGCTTCGATGTCGCGCGTCGTTTTCGCCGCCGCCGCATCCGCGTTCCACGCCAGCGCCGAGGCCGGGCTGGCGCAGGGGTCCTGAACCAGCAACTCGGGCTGGCCCCAGTTCGGGTCGTCCGGGAGGGTGTTCTCTTCCTCGCCGCCGCCGCCGCCGCCGCCACCGCCACCGCCGCTGGGGCGGATGGGGAAGCCCAGACCGCTGGCGACCCGGCGCTGGCCGACCACCGTGATGCCCTCGACCGTCGTCACGTCGCTCATGATCTTCGCCTCCGGTTGCAACCGGAGGCAGCATGACACGCCCCCTGACGGGGCGAGTCACGAGAGCGTGACGGTCAGGCGTCCCCAGCAGGAAGACCTTGCGCCGCGAAATACCGCCGGCTAGCACGCCGCGACGCCCTCCGGGTCTAACGCCTCATGACTGACGATCCGACCGGACCCGGAGGTCATGAATGCGGCCCCGGTCGGGGACGGGGTAGATGCCTGTTGCGGACGAGGCGACGGCACCAGCATCAGGCCCTATGGGAGCGGCGCCGCCGGAGCGACCGGGGGGTTGCAGCGTTGAATGGCGGCTACGGTATCTGTCAGCCAGAAGGCATATGGCCCCTGGCTGCCGCGCAGTTCCACATCCATGGATGACCAGTCGGGGGCGTAAACCTGGGTCCTGATCGTCCAGAGCTCCCCATGAGGCCGGAATGGCGGCATTGGGCGCTCGCGGGCAGCTCCCGGCTGCAGCAGGGCGGGTCCCGGCCGGAGGGGCGGAAGGGTCTGAAAGACGTCCAGCGCCGCCCGAAACCGGGGGCAATCCTGATCGCTGACGCGCCAGGTCTGGCGGCCGATAATCAGCGTCGCGGTGGCATGGTTGGGAACACCTGCCTCGGTAGCGATCTCCAACCGATGGCCCAGTGAATTCTCGGCGACCAGCTCCATGAAGGGCCAAGGGTCCGGGTCGGCATCCTGAGTGCGGGCTATACTGGCAGCATTTGAGCTCGCACAGCTGGACAGGAAGAAGGCCAGACCGGCGCTCGCGTACAGTCGACGCGTTCCGCTACTGCGAACAAGGTTGAGCATCTGGGTTCACCTCGGCCCCTTCTTCGATCGGCCTCACTGGATCCGGACTGTTCGCGGCCCGAGGGCCGTCTTGATAGACACGGATCGTCGGAGGGCCGCCATCCTGATCAACAGCGATTATGTACATGTAGAACGTCTCGTCCGAACGGCCACTCTCGCGCGCTAAACGATTGTTCCTCATGAAGCCGCCCCAGTCTGCCTCGCTCGGCAACTCATTCCCATTGGGATGACTGTGAACCCACCCTTGATAATTCGCCGTCGTTACGCCAGCAGGATCGATCGTGATCGTCGAGACCCAGTTCGGATTTGTTTGGTCGCGGGGCTCTCCTGGCGTGACCTGATTTGTACCCACAGAGTGCCCGGAGCCCCTGACAAGGAAGCTCCCGAACTCGCGATTCAGCAAGGTTGGGACGCCATTGGGAGCGTCCGCGAATCCGATCTCTGCCGCCTTAAGAAGAAACTTCGCAACAGCACCAGCCCCGGCCGCATCCGCGTTCCACGCCAGCGCCGAGGCCGGGTTGGCGCAGGGGTCCTGAACCAGCAGCTCGGGCTGGCCCCAGTTCGGGTCGTCCGGAAGGGTGTTCTCTTCCTCGCCGCCGCTTGTCCCGCCGCCGCCGCCGCCACCGCCGCTGGGGCGGATGGGGAAGCCCAGACCGCTGGCGACCCGGCGCTGGCCGACCACCGTGATGCCCTCGACCGTCGTCACGTCGCTCATCTGTTTCGCCTCCGCTTGCAACCGGAGGCAGCATGACACCCCCCCCTGAAGGGGCCAGTCACGAGGGCGTGACGGTCACTCGTCCCCGTCGGACAGGCCCATCATGTGGAAGCCGGCGTCGACGTGGACGACCTCGCCGGTGGTCGACAGGCCGAGGTCGGACAGCAGCCACAGGGCGCAGCCGGCCACGCCTTCCATCGAGGTGTCCTGCTTCATCGCCGACATCTCGCGGCCCTTCGACAGCATGCCGCGACCGCCGGAGATGCCCGCCAGCGACAGGGTGCGCATGGCCCCGGCCGAGATGGCGTTGACGCGGATGTTCTTCGGCCCGAGGTCGCGGGCGATGTAGCGGGTGGCGGCTTCCAGCCCGGCCTTGGCCACGCCCATGGTGTTGTAGTTGGGGATGGCGCGCTCGGACCCGAGGTAGGTCAGGGTGATCATCGACCCGCCATCCGGCATCAGCTTCGCCGCCCGCTTGGCCACATCGACGAAGCTGAACACCGAGATGTTCATGGCCAGCAGGAAGCTGTCGCGGGTGGTGTTGTCGACGAAGCTGCCCTGCAGCTCGTTCTTGTTGGCGAAGGCCACCGAATGGACCACGAAGTCGAGCTTGCCGAAGGTCTTCTCGACCTCGGCGAACAGGGCGTCCATCGAGGCGTCGTCGGTGACGTCGGCGGGCAGGATCAGCTTCGCCCCGACGCTCTCGGCCAGCGGGCGCACCCGGCGCTCCAGCCCCTCGCCGAGGTAGGTGAAGGCCAGCTCGGCGCCCTGGGCGGCCAGCTGCGAGGCGATGCCCCAGGCGATCGAGTTGGCGTTGGCCACCCCGAGCACCAGGCCCTTCTTGCCCTTCATCAGCTCGCCCTTGGGCATGTTCCAGCCGGACTCGGCCATGGGGATCTCCCTTCGCAATGAGGCGGCGAGGGTTAGCAGGGGCGGACGCGCCCTGCCAAGGCGCTCAGCGGCGTTCGGCCAGCCGCAGCAGGGGGGTGGACGAGACCCCGTGCAGCACGATCGAGCCGAGGATGACCAGCCCGACCACCGCCCAGAGCCGCTCGCTGGAGCCGAAGTCGCCGTGGTTCAGCCCATAGGCGACGTAGTAGACCGTGCCGATGCCGCGGATGCCGAAGAAGGCGATGGCCGCCTTCTCGCGCCGCTTCAGCCCGGTGCCGAACAGGGAGGCGTAGCCCGCCAGGGGCCGCACCAGCAGCAGGATGGCCAGGGCCACGAGCCCGTCGGTCCAGGTCAGGGCGTCGAACAGGCCGTTGGCGATGGCCCCGCCGAACAGCACCAGCAGCAACAGCATGAGCAGCTTCTCGACCTGTTCGGCGAAGTCGTGGAGCTCCCGGTGATAGTCATGCTCCCGCTCGGCGTTGCGGATGGTCAGGGCGGCGACGAACACGGCGAGGAAGCCGTAGCCGTGCACCACCTCGGTCAGGGCATAGGCCAGCAGGGTGGCGCCCAGCGCCACCAGACCGTCGGCGACGCCCGCCAGGGCGTTCGGCCGGCCGCTGAACATCAGCCAGCCGAGCCCCCGGCCGACCAGAACCCCCATGCCGAGCCCGGCCGCCAGCTTCCAGACCACGTCGACGAGGGCCCATTCCGCCAGCTGCGGGCCGAGGGCGAGGCCGCCCGCCGCCGCGACGATGGCCAGGTTGACGAAGGGAAAGGCCAGGGCGTCATTCAGTCCGGCCTCGGCGGTCAGGTGAAAGCGCACCTCGCTGTTCTCGCCCGAGCCCGGCGGGCCCGTCTGGACATCGGCGGCCAGCACCGGATCGGTCGGGGCCAGCGACGCCCCGAGCAGCAGCGCCATCGGCAGGCTGAAGCCCAGCGCGCCCACGCCCAGCCAGGCGACCAGAGCGATGGTGAGCGGCATGGCGATGGCCAGAAGTCGCCAGGTCGCGCCCCAGGCCTTCCAGCCCAGCCGCCGGTCCAGCTTCAGCCCCGCCCCCATCAGCGAGACGATGACCACCAGCTCGGCCATCCGCTCGGTCACGGTGTCGAAGGTGCGCGGGTCCGGGTTGAACGCCAGCCAGCCGAGGCTGAACACGCCGTAGCCGATGGCCACGCAGAGGATCGCCAGCGAC
Source organism: Brevundimonas sp. (assembly GCF_035998205.1). Classification (GTDB taxonomy): domain Bacteria; phylum Pseudomonadota; class Alphaproteobacteria; order Caulobacterales; family Caulobacteraceae; genus Brevundimonas. Next base: position 456,514 of record NZ_DASYHT010000005.1, on the reverse strand, counting down.
ACGGGCAGACGCTTCAGACCCGCAGGCCCCCAGCTGACCAGGATCACCAGCGCGCCCAGCCCGAGCAGGAACAGGATGTAGGGGTCCGGCGTCAGGGCCCCGGCCTCGAACACCCTAGAGGTCCGCCTTCGACAGGATCAGCGTCGCGTTGGTGCCGCCGAAGCCGAAGCTGTTGGACATCACCGTGGTCAGCTCGCCGTCGTGGCGGGCGCGCAGGATCGGCATGCCGTCGAACTCGGGGTCGAGGGTCTGGATGTGGGCGCTCTCGGCGGCGAAGCCGTTCTGCAGCATCAGCAGGCTGTAGATCGCCTCCTGGGCCCCGGCGGCGCCGAGGCTGTGGCCGGTCAGGGACTTGGTCGAGGAGATCATCGGCGCGGCGTCGCCGAAGACGTTGCGCACCGCGCCCATCTCCTTGCTGTCGCCCACCGGGGTCGAGGTGCCGTGCGGGTTGAGGTAGTCGATGCGCCGGTTGCCGGCCATCTCCATGGCCAGCCGCATGCAGCGCTCGGCGCCCTCACCCGACGGGGCGACCATGTCGTAGCCGTCCGAGTTGGCGGCGTGGCCGACCACCTCGGCGATGATGCTGGCGCCGCGCGCCTTCGCGCGCTCGTACTCTTCCAGCACGACGATGCCGGCGCCGCCGGCGATGACGAAGCCGTCGCGGTCGACGTCATAGGCGCGGCTGGCCACGGCCGGGGTGTCGTTGAACTTCGACGACATGGCGCCCATGGCGTCGAACAGGTTGGACATGGACCAGTCGAGGTCCTCGCAGCCCCCGGCGAAGACCACGTCCTGGCGGCCCCAGGCGATCTGGTCGGCGGCGGCGCCGATGCAGTGGGCGCTGGTGGCGCAGGCCGAGCTGATCGAATAGTTCACGCCCTTGAGCTCGAACCAGGTCGCCAGCACCGCCGAGGGGCCCGAGGCCATGGCCTTGGGCACGGCGAACGGGCCGATGCGCTTGGGGCCCTTCTCGCGGGTGATCTGGGCCGCCTCGAGGATGACGCGGGTCGAGGGGCCGCCCTCGCCGACGATCAGGCCGATGCGCGGATCCTTGATCTCCTCCGGCGTCAGGCCGGACGAGGCCAGCGCCTCCTCGAAGGCGATGTGGGCCCAGGCGGTGCCGGCGGCGAGGAAGCGGGCGGCGCGGCGGTCGACCTTCTCGCTCCAGTCGCCGATGGCCGGCGGGGCGTGCACCTGGCAGCGGAAACCTAGCTCGGCGTACTCCGGCGCGGCGACCACGCCCGAGCGCGCCTGGCGCAGGCTATCGGTCACCTCGCGGGCGTTACCGCCGATGGAGGAGACGATGCCGAGACCGGTGACGACGACACGCCGCATGCGGATGAACCTTCCCTATCAGATCTTGCAGATGGGCGATCTGGCGCCGCCCCTCAAGTCAACTCAGCCGGCGGACGCGTCGTCGCCGTCTTTCGCCTGGAACAGGCCGACGCGCATGTCCTGGCAGGTGTAGATGACCTCGCCGTCGGCCTCGAGCACGCCGTCGGCGATGCCCATGACGAGGCGACGGTTGATGACGCGCTTGAGGTGGACCTTGTAGACCACCTTGCGGATGTCCGGCGTCACCTGGCCGGTGAACTTGACCTCGCCGACGCCCAGCGCCCGGCCGCGGCCCGGGGCCCCGGTCCAGCCGAGGAAGAAGCCGACCAGCTGCCACATGGCGTCCAGGCCAAGGCAGCCCGGCATCACCGGGTCGTTGATGAAGTGGCACTGGAAGAACCAGAGGTCCGGATGGATATCCAGCTCGGCCTCGACATAGCCCTTGCCGTGCTCGCCGCCGTCGCCGGTGATGGTGGTGATGCGGTCGAACATCAGCATCGGCGGGGCCGGCAGCTGGGCGTTGCCCGCGCCGAACAGCTCGCCGCGGCCCGAAGCCAGCAGGGCGTCGCGGTCAAACGCGCCGGGATAGGGGGAAGTGATCACGCATCGGCCTCCAGTCGTCTGGGGCCGTGCCTATACGACGCAGGCCGCCGGCTCAACGCCTCGGAGTGCCCGGAGGTCCGACCGGGGCCAGGGCGTCGCACAGGGCCGGCTCCGCCGCGCCCCACACCGCGTCCTGCGGAATCCAGCCCTTCAGGCGACCTGCGGCGACCCGGCACCAGCCGTCCTCGCAGTCATCCATGGCGATCAGGGCCCGCGCCGACAGCCGGGCCACGACCCGCGTTTCGCTGTCCGGGCGGGCATGCAGGTCGACGGGCCGCATCGCCGGATTGAAGGCGCTGCGCCGGCTGGAGACGACGCTGCGGTGGACCCAGGCGACGGCCCCGTCAGGGTCGCAGATCTTGCGCCATTCGCGGGTCTCGGCCACCACCTGCACCGGCAGGCGGGCGGCGCGGTACTCCCACAGGATACGGTGATCCAGCCCCGGGCCGGCGCGGGCCCGCACCTCGTCCGACTTGAGGCTGAGCCAGCGCGGCACCGGCAGGCCGGTGGGCGTGGGCCGGCCGTCGGGCATGGTCGCGGCCCCGGCGAGGCCGAGGACGAGGGGCGCGAGCGGCAACAGGATGAGGAAGCGACGCATCGGGCTTTGGACGGCGGCGGCGGCTTTGCTAGAGACCCTGTAACCCGCCGTGAGCGCGGGCCTCGAGGGAACAGCCCAGATGTCCGCCCGCAAGCTTAAGGTCGTCTTAACCCGCCGCCTGCCCGACGCGGTCGAGACCCGCATGCGCGAGCTGTTCGACGCCGAGCTGAACCTCGCCGACCGGCCGTTCGACCGCGCCGCCCTGGCCGACGCCCTGCAGCGGGCCGAGGTGCTGGTGCCGACCATCACCGACCGCCTCGACGCGGACCTCATCGCCGGGGCCGGCGACCAGCTGAAGATGATCGCCAACTTCGGCGCCGGGGTGGATCACATCGACGTCGAGGCCGCCGTCGGCCGCGGCCTGATCGTCACCAACACCCCCGGCGTCCTGACCGAGGACACCGCCGATCTGGCCATGAGCCTGATCCTCGCCGTCAGCCGGCGCATCGTCGAGGGCGCGGCGGTGATGGCCCGCGGCGAGTTCCAGGGCTGGACCCCGACCTGGATGTGCGGCCGCAAGCTGTGGGGCAAGCGGCTGGGCATCGTCGGCATGGGCCGCATCGGCCAGGCCCTCGCCCGGCGCGCCCGCGCCTTCGGGCTGCAGGTTCACTACCACAACCGCAAGCGCGTCTCGGCGGCGGTCGAGGAGGAGCTGTCGGCCACCTGGTGGGACGATCTCGACCAGATGCTGTCGCGCATGGACGTCATCTCGCTGAACTGCCCGGCGACGCGCGAGACCCACCACCTGATGTCGGCGGCGCGGCTGGCCCGGCTGCAGCCGCATGCGATCCTCATCAACACCGCCCGCGGCGAGCTGATCGACGAGGCGGCGCTGGCGGAGGCGGTCGCCGCCGGGCGGCTGTCGGGGGTCGGGCTGGACGTGTTCGAGCATGAGCCGGAGGTCCATCCCGGCCTGCGCGACCGGGCCAATGTGGTGCTGCTGCCCCACCTCGGCTCGGCCACCCAGGAAGCGCGCCAGGACATGGGCGACCGGGTCATCCTCAACCTCATGACCTTCCAGAACGGGCACCGCCCGCCGGACCGCGTCATTCCGGCCATGCTCTGAGGTCTTCGACGCCGACGACGGGCCCGCTGTCTTCGAGGCAGCGCAATTCGGTGGTAGGCGTTAACGGATAGCGTCAAGCTGGAGAGCCGTTTTGCGCCGTTTCCTCGTCTGGTCCGCCCTGGCCGCGCTGGTCGGCCTGGTCCTCGCCGTCGGCGGCTACTGGGCTTACTGGAACTTCCATGCCCGCTTCCAGCCGGTCACGATCACCCGTGGCCAGGCCGAGATCCAGCGCCTGCTCGACGAGGCCTCGTGGCTGTCGCCGGGCGGCGGCGGCGAGCCGCTGTACGTCATCACCTTCCGCGACAACACCGCCGGCCAGCGCTACGAGGCCGAGGAATTCCCCAAGCTGCGCGCCGCCGGGGCCGAGCCGCGCGTGATCGTCTTCGCCCGCGCCGACCGCGAGGGCCTGGCCCAGTCGACCGCCGCCGAGCGCGCCACCGTGGCCGAGCTGTGGCTGAGCCGCGACTGGGACCTCTACGCCCGCTGGACCGCCACCCCGTCGCGCGACTGGACCGCTACGGGCGTGCCCGCCGCCGACGGCAACCTCGCACGCTCGGCGGTGGTGCTGGCCGGGCGCGAGTTCGTCGACCGGCTGGGCGCCCTGCTGCAGGACAACGGCGTGCCGTCCGGCTATCCGATCGTGCTGTGGCGCGACCGGGAGGGCTTCCTCAAGGCCTGCGCCTGCGCCGACAGCCGCTCCTGGGTCTTCATCCGCGATGATCTCGGCGCGCCGGACGCGGTGCGCGAGACGGTCCCGCCCGCCGACCTGCCGGACATCGGCCCGACGGACGCCGCGGCCGCGACCCCGCCCTATCCCGAACTGACCGGGCCCCTGCCCGAGCTGCCGGCCGAGGCCAGCCCGCCGCCCGAGGGCACGACCCCCGCCCCGGCCCCGCCCGAGGCGCGCCAGGACGCCGAGACGACGTTCTTCTGAGAGGCCCCCGCATGACATCGAAAGCCATCGACGCCATGAAGGCCCTCGCCCGGGGCTTCCGGCAGGGCTGGCGCGAGGGGCGGCTGTCTTCCCGGACCCTCGTGACGATCGCGACCGCGGCGGCGATCGTCACCGCCGCGGGCCTGATCCTCGCCCGCGCCGCCGGTCAGATGATCTGAGTCACAGCACCCGGGCGCAGACCTCGACCAGCCGGTCGACATCCTCCGGGTCCTGGTAGACGCCGAAGCCGAAGCGCAGGATGTCCTCGCGCACGTCGGTGACGACATTGGCCTCCAGCAGCTTCGCGCGCCAGGCCTGGGCCTCCGGATGGCGGACGGCGAGGAAGCGCGCGCGCGGCCCGTCCCCGACCACCGGATTGACGATCTCCGCCCCGGCCAGCCGGCCGGCCGCGCCCGCGGCGATGGCCGCCTGGAAGCGCGTCTGCAGCGCCAGGGCGTGCTCGCTGATCGCCGCCGTGGTCAGCCCCTCGGCGTCCAGCCTCCGCCGCACGAAGTTGAAGCGGTACAGGGGCGTGAAGTCATAGGTGGCGCCGAGGAAACGCCCGGCGTCGGCGCGGTACTGCACCCCGTCCGGCGGACCCTGCAGATTGCCGAACTCCGCGAACCAGCCGGTGATCACCGGACGCTCGCAGAAGCCCGGCGGCGCGTGCAGCAGCCCGGCCCCCTCGCCGCTCATGGCGTATTTGTAGCCGCCGGAGACGTAGAAGATGCGGTCCGCCACCGCCGACAGGTCGGTGGGGACGGCCATGAAACCGTGATAGCCGTCGACCACCACCCACGGCCCCTCCGGCCGGGCGAGGTCCGCCAGCCCGGCGATCCCGTCGAAGCTCCAGCCGCTGCGGAAGAACACCTGGCTGACCACGATCAGGTCGAAGGCGCCGTCGCGCGCCGCGGCGAGAAAGCGTTCGGCCAGGGTCTCGACCGGCGCGGTCGGCACGCGGGTGACCACCGCCTCGCCCGCCTCCTCCCAGCGCGCGGCCTGGCGCCGGAAGGCGTGGAACTCGCCGTCGGTGGTGAGGATGCGCGCCGGGCGCCGGTCCAGACCGGACACCAGCCGCACCAGAAAGTCGTGGGTCGATCCGGCGAAGGCCACGGTCGAGGGGTCCGGCAGGGCCAGCTCGCGCGCCACATGCGCCTGGGCCTCCGGCCAGACCTCGCCGAACAGCAGGTCCCACTTGCGGTCGGCGTGACGGTTGGCGTCCTCCCACGCCTGCATCTGTCCCTCGAAGCTGGCGTCGGGCCACAGATGGTGGCTGTGCGCGGCGAAGTGCAGCCGGCCGGGGTTGAGGGCGAGGGCGCGGGAAAACAGCGGCTTGAAGCTCATGCGCCTGTCTTCGCAGACCCCGGGAGGGAGGCAAAGGGGGGTGGCGACGCGTCGCCCCCGGCCCGCTAGGCGCCGGGCCTCACCGTGCTACGGTCCGGCCCGCCAACGTATGGGGAGTTCACGCATGGCCCGTTCCGCCGCCGCCCGTCTTCGTCTTGTCCTCGGGGTCTCGCTGCTCAGCCTGACCGCCGCCGCAGGCTCGGCCTCGGCCCAGCAGGCCCCGATCGTCCAGCCCGGGGCCCCCGGCCAGCCGGTGCGGGCGATCACGGCGGAGGAGGCGACGCGCATCGCCGACAACCGCTACTCGGCCGACGACGTGGCCTTCATGCAGGGCATGATCCACCACCACCAGCAGGCGGTGGAGATGGCGGCGCTGGTGCGCGGCCGCACCAACCGGCCGGAGCTGGTCGACATCGCCGGCCGCATCGACGCCTCGCAGGGCGACGAGATCGCCTTCATGCGCAGCTGGCTGACCGAGCGCGGCGAGCACGCCCCCGATCCGACCGCGGATCACGGCGCCCACGCGGCTCACGGCGGTCATGACGCCCACGCCGGCCATGCGGACCATGCCGGTCACGCGAGCCATGGCGCGCCGGCCGTGATGGCCATGGCCGGCATGGCCACCCCGGCGCAGATGGCCGAGCTGGCCGCCGCCGAGGGCGTCGCCTTCGACCGCCTGTTCCTGCGCCTGATGATCGCCCACCACGAGGGGGCGGTGGAGATGGTCTCCGACCTGTTCTCGCGGTCCGGCTCGGCCTACGACCCGGTGCTGTACGACTTCGCCAACGACATCACCAACGAGCAGCAGGCCGAGATCCGGCGCATGACCACCCTGCTGCGGGGCCTGTCCGACGATCCGCGCTCGACCCTGGCGGCGGGCTTCCGCGACGCCGGCGAGGCGGCCTCGAACCTGCGTCTGGCCCACACCCTGCCCAAGCCGGTCGGCTTCTACGACGCCACCAACCCGGCCGGCCTGCCGCCGGCCATTCCGGCCGAGGAAGCCCGCGGCGGCGACGCCCGCGGCAGCAATGACCCGGGCGAGGGCCGCTTCGGCCAGCGCGGGCCGTTCCTCAACTTCGCCAACACCGACCTGGCCTTCTCCGGCAACCTGATGGCGGTCGGCAACTACCACGGCTTCAGCCTGTACCGTCTGGCCGACGGCCAGGCCCCGGCGCTGGTCAGCTCGGTGGTCTGTCCCGGCGGCCAGGGCGACGTCTCCATCGTCGGCGACCTGCTGATCATGTCGGTCGAACAGACCAGCGGCCGGGTCGACTGCGGCCGCCAGGGCGTGACCGAGCGGGTCAGCCCCGAGCGCTTCCGCGGCCTGCGCATCTTCGACATCTCCAACCCGGTCGCCCCGGCCCAGGTCGGCCAGGTCCAGACCTGCCGCGGCTCGCACACCCACTCGGTGGTCTCGGCCGATGAACGCAGCATCGTCGTCTACAACTCCGGCACCGCCGGGGTGCGCGACGAACGCGAGCTGCCCGGCTGCGTCGGGGCCCTGCTCGGCGACGACCGCACCGCCCTGTTCAGCATCGACGTGATCGAGATCCCAGTGGCCAACCCGGCCGCCGCGCGCATCGTCGACAGCCCGCGCGTCTTCGCCGATGACGCCACCGGCCGCATCTCCGGCCTGTGGCAGGGCGGCGACCACGGCGAGGGCACCCAGACCACCAGCCGCACCGACCAGTGCCACGACATCACCGTCTTCCCGAGCGCCAACCTCGCGGCCGGCGCCTGCTCGGGCAACGGCATCATCCTCGACATCTCCGACCCGCGCGCCCCGCGCCGGATCGATGCGGTGAACGACCCCGGCTTCGCCTACTGGCACTCGGCCACCTTCAGCAACGACGGGACCAAGGTGATCTTCACCGACGAGTGGGGCGGCGGGGTGCGGCCGCGCTGCCGCGTGCAGGACCCGGTGACCTGGGGCGCCAACGCCATCTACGACATCGTCGACGGCAAGCTGGAACGCCGCGGCTACTACAAGATCCCGGCTCCGCAATCGGACGTGGAGAACTGCGTCGCCCACAACGGCTCGATCGTGCCGGTGCCGGGCCGCGACGTGTTCGTCCAGGCCTGGTACCAGGGCGGCGTCTCGGTGCTGGACTTCACCGACTCCACCAACCCCTTCGAGATCGCCTTCTTCGACCGCGGTCCGATCGACGCCCGCCACTCCATCGTCGGCGGCTACTGGTCGACCTACTGGTATGACGGCCGCATCTACGGCACCGAGATCGTGCGCGGCCTCGACGTGCTGGAGCTGACGCCCAGCGAACACCTCACCGCCAACGAGATCGCCGCGGCGGCCATGGCCGACCAGGGCGGGACCTTCAACCCGCAGCAGCAGTTCCCGGTGCGCTGGCCGGCCCACCCGGTCATCGCCCGCGCCTACATGGACCAGCTGGCCCGCACTTCCAGCCTCGACGCGGCCCTGGCCGGCGAGCTGACCGCGGCCCTGGCCCGGGCCGAGGCGCGGATGCAGGCAGGCGGGCGCGACGCCGCCGTGGCCGGCGAGCTGCGGGCCCTGGCCGGCCGCCTGCCGGCGAGCGGCGACGCGGCGGCGCAGCGGCGTCTGACGGCGCTGGGCGAGACCCTCGGCGGCATCGCCGCCGCCCTCTGAGGCATGGACCGGACGGCGGCGGGCTCAGGTCCAGCCGCCGTCCACCACATAGTGCTGGTTGGTGATCGCCCCGGCCGCTTCCGAGGCGAGGAAGACCACCACCCGGGCCACGTCGTCCGGGACCAGCCGGCGCTTCAGGCACTGGTTGCGGTAGATCTCCTGCTCGGTCTCGGGCGTGACCCACAGGGCCAGCTGGCGCTCGGTCATGATCCAGCCCGGGGCGACGGCGTTGACCCGCACCCCGTGCTCGCCGAAGTCGCGGGCCAGCGACCGGGTCAGGCCCAGCACCGCCGACTTGCAGGCGGTGTAGGCCGCCATGCCGCCCTGGCCGATCATCCACGAGGTCGAGCCGAGATTGACGATGGCCCCGCCGCCGCCGGCGATCATGTCCGGCAGCACCGCCTGGGCGGCGAAGAACTGGTGCTTGAGGTTCACCGCCACCCGCTGGTCCCAGTAGGCCTCGGTGACCTCCAGCGTGGCGTGGCGCTCGTCATGGGCGGCGTTGTTGACCAGCACCTGGATCGGCCCCTGCGCCGCGCGCACCGCGGCGACCGCCGCCTTGAGCGCCGGCACATCGGTCAGGTCGCAGGCGACGAAGGTCAGCCGCGGCCCCAGCTCGGCGGCCAGGGCCTCGCCGCGGGCGACGTCGAGGTCCAGCACCCCGACGCGGCAGCCCTGGGCGTGGAAGGCGCGGGCGATGGCCTCGCCGATGCCCCCGGCCCCGCCGGTGACCAGCACGGTGCGATCATTCAGATCGGAATAGATGGCGCTCATGCGGGCTGGCTCCGGGGGCGCGGCGCGACCGGCGGGGCGCCGAGGTCGTCCGACAGGGCGGCGGTCACCTCCAGCATCCGCTGCAGCACCGCCTCGGCCGGCGGCGTCGGCGGGGTCCGGTCGATGTAGGGGATGATCAGGGTGGCCTCGATGCCGTCAGGACCGAGGATCGGCGCGGCCAGATCGGTCACCCCGCGCACGAAATCGCTCGGGCGCACCGCATGCCCGGCCGCGCCGGCCGCAGAGGCCGCGGCCACGAACCGGCGGACCCGCTGAACGCCGAAAGCCGCCTCGAGCCGCGCATGCAGCGCCGCGCGGGCGACCGGTCCGGCGAGGCCATAGAACAGCAGGCCCGAGGTCGCCTCGATGAGATTGCGGCGGTAGCCGACCCGGACCGAGTAGCCGAGGTCGCCGGGCGCCTCGACCCGGGCGATGACCACGATCTGGTCGTCTGTGGGCACCACCAGATGGCAGGACTGGGTGACGTCCTCCGCCAGCGCCTTCATCTGGGGCAGCGCCAGCTCCGTCAGGTTGCGGGTCGGAGCCCGCGCCAGGCCCAGGGTGAACAGCCGGTTGCTCAGGCTGTAGGTCCCGCCGGACTGTTCGATGTAGCCGCGGAACTCCAGCACCTGGATCATGCGGAACAGCTCGCTGACCGAACGGCCGAGCGCGACGGACATCTGCGAGGGCGTCATGGGCTCGCCGCGCGCCGCCAGCAGCTCCAGAACATCCAGCCCCTTCTCAAGCGCCGGGGCGCGGTACTTGCGCTCGGCCTCAAGGTGGTCTTCGCTCATCAGCCATCCTCCTGCAGGGGCAGCCTAGGCAGTCCGCCGAGTTGCCGCCAGTGAAATCGCCCAGCGCCCATGAAATAGACGTTGCGGGGGCCGCCGCCAGCGCCTAGCGTCGCGCCAGGCCCCGGAACAGGGGCTGTCGGGAGGGGAGGTCCCATGTCGCTCGAACCGCTGGATCTGGCGATCCTCGGCGTCTACGCCGTATCGATCTTCGCGCTGGCCCAGTGGGTGTCGCGCGAACGGCCCGGTCACGCCAAGACCACCACCGACTATTTCCTCGCGTCCAAGAGCCTGCCGTGGTGGGCCATCGGCGCCTCGCTGATCGCCGCCAACATCTCGGCCGAACAGATCATCGGCATGTCCGGCTCGGGCTATGTCATCGGCCTGGCCATCGCCTCCTACGAATGGATGGCGGCCCTGACCCTGCTGATCGTCGGCAAGTTCTTCCTGCCGATCTTCCTGCGCAACCAGATCGTCACCATGCCCCAGTTCCTGGAGCAGCGGTACGGCCCGCGCATCCGCTCGGTCATGGCCGTGTTCTGGCTGGTGCTCTACGTCTTCGTGAACATCACCTCGATCCTGTGGCTCGGGGCCCTGGCCATCACCACCGTCTCGGGCGTCGACCAGACCCTCGCCCTGATCGCCCTGGCCGTGTTCGGCCTGGCCTACCAGCTGTGGGGCGGGCTCAAGGCCGTGGCCCTGACCGACGCGGTGCAGGTGACGATCCTCGTGGTCGGCGGCCTGATCATCGCCTGGGTCATGCTCGGCCAGATCGGCGGCGACGCCGGGGTGACCGGCGGCTTCACCCGGCTGGTCACCGAGTTCCCCGAAAAGTTCGACATGATCCTGTCGCCCGACAGCCCGCACTACGCGGCCCTGCCGGGGATCGCCGTGCTGGTCGGCGGCCTGTGGGTGATGAACCTCAGCTACTGGGGCTTCAACCAGTACATCATCCAGCGGGCGCTGGCGGCGACCAGCCTCGACGAGGCGCAGAAGGGCATCGCCTTCGCCGCCTGGCTCAAGCTGCTGATGCCGCTGATCGTGGTGCTGCCGGGTCTGGCGGCGCTGGTGCTGGCCCCCGATCTGGCCCGGCCCGACCAGGCCTATCCGACCATGATGGCCCTGCTGCCGGCCGGTCTGAAGGGCCTCGTCTTCGCCGCCCTCGTGGCCGCCATCATCGGCACCCTCGGCTCGCTGGTGAACTCGATCTCGACCATCTTCACCCTCGACCTCTACGCCAAGGTGCGGCCGAACCAGGACCAGAAGCATCTGGTGTTCGTCGGCCGGCTGGCCGCCGTCGTGGCCATGACCGTCGGCGCCCTGACGGCCCAGCCGCTGCTCGGGGCCTTCGATCAGGCCTTCCAGTTCATCCAGGAGTTCACCGGCTTCTTCACCCCGGGCATCGTCGTCATCTTCCTGCTCGGCCTGTTCTGGAAGCGGGCGTCGGAGGCCGGCGCCCTGACCGCGGCCATCCTGTCGGTCCTGCTGTCAGCCGGCTTCTGGTGGCTGCAGAGCACGGGGCAGTTCCTGCTGCCCTTCATGAACCGGGTCAGCATCGTCTTCGTCGTCTCGCTGCTGGCGGCGGTGATCGTGTCGCTGCTGGTCCCGCCGCGCGAGGGCTCGCTGCGCATCGCCTTCGACGGCATCAGCTACCGCACCTCGGCGGCGTTCAACCTCGCCGCGGCCGGGGTCATCGCCTTCCTGATCGGCGTCTATGCCCTCTGGTGGTGAGATGACGGACGGGGCCGCCCTGATCGGGGTCGACTGGGGCGGCAGCAATCTGCGCGTCTTCCGCATCGCGCCCGGCGGCGACATCCTCGCCGTGCGCGAGGACGCCCGCGGGGCCGCCGGCCGGGCCCCCGAGGCCTTCGCCCCGACCCTGCGGGAGCTCGCCGGGGACTGGCTGGAAGGCGACCTGCCGGTGCGCATCTGCGGCATGGCCGGGGCCCGCGGCGGCTGGACCGAGGCCCCTTACGCCGTCGCCCCGGCGGGGGCCGCCGAGCTCGCCGCCGCCCTCGTCGCGCCCTCCCCCGCGCCCGGGCTCGATGCGGCCCGGCTGGTCCCCGGCGTCTCGGTCTGGCGCGACGGCAAGCTGGCCGATGTGATGCGCGGCGAGGAGACCCAGGTGCTGGGCCTCGACCTGCCGCCCGGCCGTCGCCGCGTCGTCGCCCCCGGCACCCACGGCAAGTGGATCACCGTCGAGGACGGCCGCATCCTGAACCTGCGCACCTTCGTCACCGGCGAGCTGTTCCAGGCGGTGCGCTGGGGCGCCGTGCTGGGGGCCGGCCTCGGCGATCCGGGGGTCGACGCCGACGCCTTCGCCGCCGGGGTGCGCCGGGCCCTCGACGAGCCCGACCTGACCGCCGCCCTGTTCGCCCTGCGCGTCGAGCAGCTGGCCGGCCGGCTCGAGCTGCGCGGCGCCGCCGACTTCCTGTCCGGCCTGCTGATCGGGGCCGAGGCGGCGGCGGCGCGCGGCGACCTGGCCACCCCCGTCACCCTCGTCGGGGCCGGCCCGCTGGTCGCGGCCTACACCACCGCCCTGGGCATCGCCGGCTTCAGCGATGTGACGGCGGTGGACGGGCAGGCCGCCGCCGCGCGCGGCCTGTGGCGCATTCACGAGGCGGAGACCGCATGATCGGGATTCTGGACGAGCTGCCGCTGGTGGCGATCCTGCGCCGGCTGGTCCCGGAGGAGGCGGTCGAGGTCGGCGAGGCTCTGGTCGCCGCCGGCTTCCGCACGCTGGAGGTGCCGCTCAACTCGCCGCGGCCGCTGGAGAGTATCGCCCGCCTGGCCGAGGCCCTGGGCGACCGGGCCATCGTCGGGGCCGGCACGGTGCTGACCCCGGCCGAGGCCCATGCGGTGGCCGACGCCGGCGGCCGGCTGATGGTCTCGCCCAATACCGACGCCGCCGTCATCGCCGCGGCGCGGGACCGCAACATGCTGGCCCTGCCCGGGGTGTTCACCGCCACCGAGGCCTTCGCCGCCCTCGCCGCCGGGGCCGACGCGCTCAAGCTGTTCCCGGCCGAGATCGCCGGGCCGGCGGGGCTGAAGGCCCTGCGCGCGGTGCTGCCCGCGGGAACCCGGGTCTATGCCGTCGGCGGGGTGAGCCCGGAGACCATCCCCGCCTGGCGCGCCGCCGGCGCCTCGGGCGCGGGGCTGGGCTCGGCCCTGTTCACCCCCGGCCGCAGCGCCGCCGAGGTCGGGGAACGCGCCGCCGCCTTCGTTTCCGCCTGGCGCGCGGCCAACTGATCCGGCCAAGGGTTCGATCCCGGACGAAAATGGTCTAGAGCGGCGCCCGTCCCCCCCCCCCTCCGACGGACCGACCCCTCATGCCCGCCGCGCCCGACTTTCCGCCCGCTCCCGATCACATCGCCCCGCGCCGGGCGCTGATCTCCCTGTCCGACAAGAGCGGCCTCGAGGCGGCGGCCCGCGCCCTGCACGCCCGCGGCGTGGAGCTGGTCTCGACCGGCGGCACCCGGGCGGCGATCGCCGGCTTCGGCCTGCCGGTGAAGGACGTGGCCGAGCTGACCGGCTTCCCGGAGATGATGGACGGCCGGGTCAAGACCCTGCACCCCGTCGTCCACGGCGGCCTTCTGGGCGTGCGCGACGCCGCGGAGCACAAGGCGGCGATGGAGGCCCACGGCATCGGCGCCATCGATATCGTCTGGATCGACCTCTATCCGTTCGAGCAGACCGTGGCCGCCGGCGGCGGCTTCGAGGCGGCCATCGAGAACATCGACATCGGCGGCCCGGCCATGATCCGCTCGGGCTCCAAGAACCACGGCTATGTCGCCGTCGCCGTCGACGCCGAGGGCATGGACCGCATTCTCGCCGCGCTGGCGGCCGACGGCGCCACCTCGCTGGCCCTGCGCAAGCAGCTGGCGGCCCGCGCCTTCGCCCGCACCGCCGCCTATGACGCCGCCGTGTCCGGCTGGTTCGCCGGCCAGATCGGCGACGCCGCCCCCGCCCGCAAGACCCTCGCCGGCAGCCTCGCCCAGACCCTGCGCTACGGCGAGAACCCGCACCAGACCGGCGCCTTCTACCGCACCGGGGAGCGTCGCCCCGGCGTGGCCTCGGCCGAACAGATCCAGGGCAAGGAGCTGGGCTACAACAACATCGCCGACGCCGACGCGGCCTGGGAGCTGGTGGCCGAGTTCGACCGCCCGGCCTGCGTCATCGTCAAGCACGCCAACCCGTGCGGCGTGGCCCTCGGCGCCGACCTCGGCGAGGCCTACGCCCGCGCCCTCGCCTGCGATCCGGTCTCGGCCTTCGGCGGCGTCATCGCCGTCAACCGGCCCCTGACCGCCGCCGACGCCCGCGCCATCACCGACATCTTCACCGAGGTGGTGATCGCCCCCGGAGCCGACGCCGGCGCGCGCGAGGTGTTCGCGGCGAAGAAGAACCTGCGCCTGCTGCTGACCGACGGCCTGCCCGATCCGCTGGCCCCCGGCGAGGTGTTCCGCTCCGTCGGCGGCGGCCTGCTGGTGCAGGCGCGCGACACCGCCCGCATCACCGCCGCGGACCTGAAGATCGTCACGAAGCGCCAGCCGACCCCGACCGAGATCCAGGACATGCTGTTCGCCTTCGTGGTGGCCAAGCACGTCAAGTCGAACGCCATCGTCTACGCCCGCAACGGCCAGACGGCGGGCATCGGCGCCGGCCAGATGAACCGCCGCGACTCCGCCCGCATCGCCGCCCTGCGCGCCGCCGAGGCGGGCGAGGCCGCCGGGCTGGGCCGCTCGCTGGCCGAGGGCTCGGCCTGCGCGTCGGAGGCCTTCTTCCCGTTCGCCGACGGCCTGCTGGAGGCGGTCGCCGCCGGGGCCACGGCGGTGATCCAGCCGGGCGGGTCGATCCGCGACGCCGAGGTCATCGCCGCCGCCGACGAGAAGGGCGTGGCCATGGCCTTCACCGGCGTGCGGGTTTTCCGGCACTGAATCTTGCGCTGGGGCGGGATCGGGCGCACCTCGGGCGCATGTCCGAGACGCCTGCGCCCGCCGCCCCGCCCCTGAACACCCTCGTCACCGGCCTGCGCTGCCGCTGCCCGCGCTGCGGCAAGGGCCCGGTGCTGCGCGGCTTCCTCAAGGTGCGCGAGGCCTGCCCGGCGTGCGGGCTGGACTACAGTTTCGCCGACCCGGCCGACGGCCCGGCCTTCTTCGGCATGAGCCTCGTCGGCCTGTTCGGCATGATCGCCTTCATGGCCTTCGAGTTCACCGTGCAGCCGCCGATCTGGGTGCACATGGTGGTGACCTTCCCCCTGCTGATCGTCGCCTGCCTCGCCGTCCTGCCCCCGCTCAAGGGCTGGATGGTCGCCGAGCAATACGTCCGCAAGGCCGCCGAGGCCGAGTGGGAGAGCACCGGCAAATCCTGACCGGCCTTGCCTTTCCGGGCGCCGCACCGCACAACGGGGTTGCAACCTGGACCCGGCCGCGACCGGGTGGCTACCCCGGGCGCCGATCCCCCGGGAAACTGACACGCCCGATCCGCTGACGCCCCGCCCCGCCGGGAGCCAGGGTCGCGCGCGCCCTGTGTGGACCCCTTCATGTCCGTTCTTCAGTCCGCCCGCCAGCAGTGGCTGGCCCATCCGCGCCGCGACCTGCTGGCCGGGACCGTCGTGGCGCTCGCCCTGATCCCCGAGGCGATCGCCTTCTCCATCATCGCCGGGGTCGATCCCGCCGTCGGCCTCTACGCCAGCGTCATCATCGCCGTGACCATCGCCTTCACCGGCGGCCGGCCGGCGATGATCTCCGCCGCCACCGGGGCCATGGCCCTGCTGATGGTCACCCTCGTGCGCGACCACGGGCTGGAATACCTGTTCGCCGCCTCGATCCTGACCGGGGTGTTCCAGATCGGCGTCGGCCTGCTGAAGCTCGGCCGCTACATCCGCTTTGTCTCGAAGTCGGTGATGACCGGCTTCGTCAACTCGCTGGCCATCCTGATCTTCCTGGCCCAGCTGCCCGAGCTGGTCGGGGCCGGCTGGACCACTTACGCCCTCGTCGCCGGCGGCCTGGCCATCATCTACGGCCTGCCGCGCCTGACGAAGGCCGTGCCCTCGGCCCTGGTCGCCATCATCGCCATCAGCGCCCTGGTCATCTGGACCGGGCTGGACGTGCGCACCGTCGGCGACATGGGCGAACTGCCCACCACCCTGCCGATGTTCCACATTCCCATGGTGCCCCTGACCTGGGAGACCCTCGCCATCATCGCCCCGGTGGCGGCGACCCTGGCGTTCGTCGGCCTGCTGGAGAGCCTGCTCACCGCCAACCTGCTGGACGACATCACCGACACCCCCTCGGACAAGGACCGCGAAACCCGCGGCCAGGGCATCGCCAACATCGCCGCGGGCTTCTTCGGCGGCATGGCCGGCTGCGCCATGATCGGCCAGTCGATCATCAACGTCACCTCCGGCGCGCGCGGGCGTCTGTCGACCCTGTGGGCCGGGGTGCTGCTGCTGATCCTGATCCTCGGCCTGCAGACCTGGGTGGCGCAGATCCCCATGGCGGCGCTGGTGGCCGTGATGATCATGGTCTCGATCGGCACCTTCGACTGGGGCTCGGTGCTGAAACTGCGATCCACGCCGCCGCAGTCCGCCATCGTCATGATCGCCACCACCGTCACCGTGGTGCTGACCCACGACCTGTCCAAGGGGGTTGTGCTGGGGGTGCTGCTCTCGGCGATCTTCTTCATGCGCAAGGTCGGCAAGACCATCGTGGTGGAGAGCGTCGAAACGCCGGAGCCCGGTCATCTGCGCTACCGGGTGTCGGGCAATCTGTTCTTCGCCTCGGCCGACGTCTTCGCCGCCAGCTTCGAGCATCACGGCCACCCGACCCACGTCGAGATCGACATGTCCGACGCCCACCTGTGGGACGTCACCGGCGTCGCCGCCGTCGACAAGGTGGTGTTCCGCTATCGCCGGCAGGGGGCGAAGGTCGCCGTGCGCGGCATGAATGCGGCAGCGCAGACCCTCGTCACCCGCACCGGCCGCCACGACAAGGAGCATCTGCCCGGCGCCGCCGCGCACTGAGTCTCTCTCCTCCCCCATAGCAAAGCGTATGGGGGAGGGGGCGACCGTAAGCGCTGCGCCTGAACTCGCCCCCTCTACCGCCGTCATCCTCGGACCCGATCCGAAGATCGGGGGTCGGGGCGGCGCGAGCCTGGCCGGCGATGTGCGACGGTCGGCGCGATCCTCGGGTCAAGCCCGAGGATGACGAACCGGTTCAGGCCCGGGGAAGACGGAGGGGCCGGTCAAGGGATCAGATGAAAGCCCTCCCCCTCAAGGGGGGAGGGTTGGGTGGGGGTGAGTTCGCGACGCCTCCTGGCTGGCCCGGGAGGCGGGACCGCCGCCCGCGCTTCTTCCGTCGAGCGCAGCGCGCGCACCCCCATCCCCGACCCTTCCCCCCTCGAGGGGGAAGGGAGTCGGACGATCCGCCAGCCCTGGCGCGACCGTCACCCCCCCGCCAGGCACCAGGCCAGCACGGCCTTCTGGGCGTGGATGCGGTTCTCGGCCTCGTCCCAGACCACCGAGCGCGGGCCGTCGATGACCGCGTCGGTGACCTCCTCGCCGCGGTGGGCGGGCAGGCAGTGCAGGAACAGGGCGTCCGGCGCGGCCAGGTCCATCAGGGCGTCGTCGACGGTGTAGCCCTCGAACGCCTCCAGCCGCTCTTCATAGTCCTGGTCGCCCATCGACACCCAGGTGTCAGTGACCACCACATCGGCGCCGGCCACGGCCTCGCGCGGGTCGCCGGTCAGGTGCACCGCCGCCCCGCCCTTCTGCAGGTCGAACAGGTCCGGATGGTATTCGGCCGGGCAGGCGACGTTCAGGGTGAAGCCGAACTTCGGCGCCGCATGGATGAAGCTGGCGCAGACATTGTTGCCGTCGCCGACCCAGGCGATGGTCTTGCCGGCCACCGGCCCGCGATGCTCCTCGATGGTCTGCAGGTCGGCGAGGATCTGGCACGGGTGGCTGCGGTCGGTCAGGCCGTTGATCACCGGCACGGTCGAGATGCGGGCGAAGTTCTCCACGTCCTCGTGCCGGTTGGCGCGGATCATCACCGCATCGACCATACGCGACAGCACCCGCGCCGTATCCTCGACCGGCTCGCCGCGGCCCAGCTGCATGTCCGAGGCGGTGGCGATGATCGAGGCCCCGCCCAGCTGGCGGATGGCGGCGTCGAAGCTGAAGCGGGTGCGGGTCGAGTTCTTCTCGAAGATCATCGCCAGCACATGGTCCCGCGCCGGCGCATCCGCGTCCGGCCGCCCCTTCGGCCAGCCCTTCCGCGCCGCCTTGCGCGCATGGGCGTCATCCAGAATGGCGCGGAGCTCCGACCCGTCGAGCCGATGAATGTCGAGGAAGTGGCGGGTCATCTGGGGGCGCGGCTCACAAGAAAGAGGGTTCATCACGGAGAGCACGGAGATGTCACAGAGGACACGGAGGTTGTCGAGAGCGCGGACGCGCGCCGTCACAACACCAGGCGCCGCAGGCCATCCTTCAGTCGGCTCACATTGAAGTTCACCAGATAGCCGAGCCTCAGGCCGCTGAACCTGAGATAGGTCAGGACCTGAGCCGTATGGATCGACGCCAGGGCGTCGATCGCCTTGATTTCGATGATCACGGCGCGTTCGACGAGCAAATCCAGGCGAAAGCCGACGTCGAGCCGGGCGTTGCGATAACTCAGCGGGATCCCGACCTGGCGCTCCGCCGCCATGCCTCGCGCCGTTAGCTCTTCGAACAGGCAGGCTTCATAGACGGATTCCAGAAGCCCCGGTCCCAGCGCGGTATGCACGGCGAACGCGGCATCGATCGCCGCCCTGCCAAGCCGGTCTGTCTCCTCGGGAAGCGGCTCACGACCTCCGTGTTCTCCGTGCATCCCTCGGTGCTCTCTGTGATGAA
The DNA here is from genome assembly GCF_035998205.1 of Brevundimonas sp. Classification (GTDB taxonomy): domain Bacteria; phylum Pseudomonadota; class Alphaproteobacteria; order Caulobacterales; family Caulobacteraceae; genus Brevundimonas. Next base: position 437,559 of record NZ_DASYHT010000005.1, on the reverse strand, counting down.
CCTGCCCCTTGAAGGGCGCTAAGCCGCCGCCTTGGTCCGGGCCGCCTCGCAGGTGCGTTCCAGCTTGCTGATGACCTCGCGGGCCTCGTCCAGCGTCAGGGTCAGGGGCGGCAGCAGGCGCACGCAGTTGTCGCCGCCGCCGGCGACCAGCAGCTGCTGCCCGTCGCGGGCCCAGGCCATGAACTCGCGATTGTTCGGGACCAGCTTGACCCCGATCAGCAGCCCCTTGCCGCGGATGTCGACGATGATGTCCGGGAAGCGTTCCTTCAGCCCGTGCAGCTGCTGCTTGAGATAGCCCGCCACCTCGTTGACGTGGGCCAGGGTCTCCGGCTTGGAGATCTCGTCATAGGCGGCCAGCCCGACGGCCATGGCCAGCGGATTTCCGCCGAAGGTCGAGCCGTGCACCCCGACCGTCATGCCCTTGGCCGCCTCGGCGCTGGCGAGGCAGGCCCCGACGGGGAAGCCGCCGCCCAGGGCCTTGGCCACGGCCATGATGTCCGGCGCCATGCCGGCCCACTCATGGGCCCACAGCTTGCCGGTGCGGCCCATGCCGCACTGAACCTCGTCGAAGATGATCAGCACGCCGTGCTGGTCGCACAGCTCGCGCAGGCCCCGCAGGCAGCTCTCGGGGATGGCCCGGGCCCCGCCCTCGCCCTGCACCGGCTCGACGATGATCGCCGCCGTGGTCGGGGTGGCGATGGCCGCCTTGAGGGCGTCATGGTCGCCGAAGGTCAGCTGGGTGTAGCCCGGCAGGCGCGGGCCGAAGCCCTCGACATAGCCCGGGTTCCCGGCGGCGTTGATCGCCGCATACGACCGGCCGTGGAACGAGCCGTCGAAGCCGTAGATCTCGACCCGCTCCGGCTGACCGTTGGCGGTGTGATACTTGCGCGCCGTCTTCAGGGCGCACTCGACCGCCTCGGTGCCCGAGTTGGTGAAGAACACCGCGTCGGCGAAGCTGTCGGCGCACAGCCGGTCGGCCAGCTCCTCCTGCCCGGGGATGCGGAAGATGTTGGACACGTGCCACAGCTTCTCGGCCTGGGCCTTGACCGCCTCGACCAGCCGCGGATGGGCGTGGCCCAGGGCGTTGGTGGCGATGCCCGCCACGCAGTCGAGATAGGCCGTGCCGTCCGTGGCGTAGAGGCGGGCGCCCTCGCCGCGCTCCACCTCCAGCGGCGCGCGATTGTAGACACCCATGATGTGACCGGACACGGCAGGCTCCTCGTGGCAGGGGCGCGCGCCCGGAAGGGGCGCGTCAGAGGCCTGGCGTTGTCGAACCGCGCCCGGTCTTAGTCAACACCGCCCGGCGTCACTCCTCGCGGGCGATGCGCAAGGCCAGATCGGCGATGAAGCCGCCGAAGCGCTGCACCGCCTCGCCGTCGAACAGGGCGAGGTCGTCGCCGGGCGAGTGGATGCGCTGGAACACCGGCGGCACGAAGCCCTCGCGCAGGCCCGGCGTCTCGCCGCCGTTGAACGCCAGCCACATCTGGTGGGCCCCGACGGCGTCCTGGGTCCCCAGCGACAGCACCGGCAGGCCGGCGGCCGAGAAGACCCGGTCGTCGCTGGGCGGATAGACCGGGAAGCCGACGCAGGTCACGGCCCGCTCGGCGCACTGCAGCCGCAGGGCGCGCAGCACGCCGGTCGACTGCGGCCCGTTGTTCTCGCCGTACATGATGGTCTCGCCATAGGCGGCGACGTCGGCGTTGATGACCGCGGCGATGCGCGACCGGTCGGCGGCCTCCAGCCACTTGCGCGCGCCGATCAGGCCCAGCTCCTCCTGGTCGGTCAGGACGAAGACGAAGCGGTGCGAGGTCGGCTGGCCGGCCAGCCCCTCCTGCAGCGCCCCGGCCGCCGTGATCATGGCCAGCACCCCGCCGGCGTTGTCGACGATGCCCTGGGAGAAGGCCCCGCCGTTCAGCGGTACGGCGTCATAGTGGGCGGTCAGGACGATGTCGCGCGGCCCCGCGCCGAGGGTGACGATGACGTTGCGCCCGGCCATCGGCCCGGTGCGGGCCGTGCCGCCGTCGAAGGTCTGGACCTCGAACGGCAGGCCCGCGGCGGTCAGCTGGGCGGTCAGCACCTCGAAGCGCGCGGCATTGGACGGCTGCACCCAGGCGGCCGCGGCGGTCTCCAGCGCGGCCGGGTCGCCGACGGGCGATTGCGCCAGGCTCGGCGTGGCGGCCAGCAGGGCGACGGCGAGCGCGGCGCCGAACAGGGTACGGGTCATGGGGTCCTCCTCCGGAGGCCGCATGTCGGGCGGACGGCGCCCCGCCGTCAAGCGGGCGTCCGCCTGAAGGCCCCTCCGTCCGGTCGCTGCGCGCCCGGCCACCTCCCCATTGCATGGGGAGGAGAGGCGCCTTTCCTCCCCACGTGAGTGGGGAGGGGGACCGCGAAGCGGTGGAGGGGCCCGGTCGCCAGGGCGACCGGCGGGCGGTGGAGGGGCGAACGCGCCCCACCCCGCCGTCAGCTCTTCAGACGCCAGCCAGTGCGGAACAGGGTCCAGCAGACGCCGGCCATGACCACCGTCAGCCCGAGGCTCAGCGCCACCCCGACCGCGAGGCTACCCTCGGCCTGGCCGATGAAGCCGTAGCGGAAGCCGTCGATCAGGTAGAACATCGGGTTGAAGTGGCTGATGGTGGCGAACGGCTCGGGCAGGTTCTCGACCAGGTAGAAGGCCCCGGACAGGAAGGTCATGGGCATGACCACGAAGTTCTGCACCGCCGCCAGGTGGTCGAACTTCTCCGACCACAGGCCGGCCACCACGCCGATCAGCCCCATCAGCAGCGAGGCGATGACGGCGAAGTAGACGAGGGCCGCCACATTGGCGACGCCCAGCCGGGCGAAGGGCAGCACGCACACCGCCGTCACCAGCCCGACCACCAGCCCGCGCGTGGCGGCGCCCAGCGAGAAGCCGACGGCCAGCTCCAGCGGGCTCAGCGGCGGCGTCAGAAAGTCGGTCGCCGTGCCCATGATCTTGGCCTGGATCAGGCTGGACGAGGCGTTGGCGAAGGCGTTGTTGAGCATGGCCATCATGATCAGGCCGGGGGCCACGAACTCGGCGAAGGGCGTGCCGTGCAGCGGCGGCCGCGCCCCCTGCAGGGCGACCACGAAGACCATCATGTAGAGCAGGGTCGTCACGACCGGCGCGGCGACGGTCTGGGCCCCGACCTTCCAGAAGCGCCGCACCTCGCGCAGGTACAGGGTGCGCACCCCGATCCAGTTGACGCCGGTGTAGGTCCGCGGCTGCGGCGGGCCCTGATCCTTGAGCGAGGCGAGGTCGGTCATGGCCGCGCAGATGCGCCCTGGCGCGCGCGGGCGCAAGGGCGGGGGCGCAAGGCGCCGGGGGGCGGTCCGAGCCGGCGCCCGCCAAAGCGCCGTCTACATCTGGTTTCTGTGGACAGGACTGGCGCCACATGTTGCGCCCGTTTACGTCTGGTTTACGATTAGTTGTGGCTCAGGGCGGCGGCGCCGTCCGAGAACATCAATATCTTGAATCCCTGCGGCGGAGGGCGGCATGTCTCAAGGATGGACCGAGGAGCGGGTCGGAGCGCTGAAGAAGCTCTGGCTCGAAGGGCAGTCGGCGAGCCAGATCGCCAAGGCGCTCGGCGGCGGCGTGACGCGCAACGCCGTGATCGGCAAGGTGCACCGCCTCGGCCTGTCGGGCCGCGCGGCCCCGTCGCAGCCGGTCCGCACCACCTTCCGCGCCCCGCGCCCGCGGCCCCAGCCGACGGTCCAGCCCAGCGCGCCCCGTCGCATCGAGGCGGCCCAGCCGCGCGTGGCGGCCCCGGTCCAGCCGACCCCGGTGGTCGCGCCCGACCTGCCCGGCACCGCCACGGTGCTGACCCTCGGCGCCCACATGTGCAAGTGGCCGATCGGCGACCCGGGCTCGGACGGCTTCAGCTTCTGCGGCCGGCGCGCCGCCGAGGGCGTCTACTGCGTCGAGCACGCGCGGGTCGCCTATCAACCGCAGGCCCGCAAGGGCAAGGACGGCGGCTCCGAGCTGGCCCGCTCGCTCCGTCGCTACATCTGAGGTCGCTACATCTGGAAGCGGGCGCGCCCGGCCGGTCTCACCCGGCTGTGGCGCGCCTGTCATGAACGCCCTGTAGAGGGCTGACCGCCACGCCGCCCCGACCCCGGTCCGGGCGGCGTCCGGGCGGGGCTGCGGTTCTCCGGGTTGACGCAGCCCCTGCCTCCCCCCCCCTCCGCCGTCAGAAGGTCCGACGCACCCGCACCTGCACGAAGGTGCGCGGGTCGATCTCGCGGGTCTCGACGAAGTCGATCCGGCGCGAGGTGCGGTCGGCATAGACCTCGCGGAAGGTGACGAAGTCGTCCCACAGGTTCAGCTGGGCCCGGATCGCCCAGGCCGCCGCCGGCTTGTACTCGGCCCACAGCTCGACATAGTCGCGGCCGCGGAAGCCCGAGGTCTGGTCCGGGTCGTACGAGGTGTTGCCCAGCAGCGGGATCCAGGCGGCGCCCCACTGCAGCCGCCAGCGCTCGATGTCCTGCTGCACCGAGATCACCGCCTGGCTGCGGCGCAGGCCCGAGATCGGCCGGATCTCCCCCGTGGTCGGGTCGGTGACCTCCGAGTGGTTCCAGGTGTTGCGGAAGCCGAACTGGCCGCCGCTGAAGCCGATCCGGTCCAGCGGCACGACCAGGTTGACGGTCAGCTGGTCGAGGGTCCCGTCGCCGATGTTGCCCACCGCCGACAGGCCGCCGTCCAGCGGCAGGCCGTCGATGACGTCACGGATCTCGTCCCGCCGCAGGGTGATGGCGACGATGCCGTCCTCGAGGAAGCGCCGCTCCAGCGCCAGCTCGGCCACCCAGCGCTGCTCCGGCTCGAGGTCGACATTGCCGCCGAACACGGTGTCGTCCTCCAGCTCGGCCGAGGCGGCGAAGTCGTCGAAGTCCAGCTGGCCGACCTCGCGCTCCAGCCGCAGCCGCACCTGGGTGCGGGCCATGGGCGTCCAGGTCGCCAGCACCCGGGGCTTGGCGTAGTAGAGGGTCTTCTCGGCGTCGGCGTCGCCAGACTGGCGGATGGTCGAGGCTTCCAGCCGCAGCCCGCCCTCCAGCGTCAGGTCCGTGCGCGGCCGCCAGGTGGCGCGGGCGAACACCTCGCCGCGGGTTTCCTCGACCTTGATCTGGTCCGACGGCAGGGGCACCGCCACCCCGCCGACGGTGAAGGCCTGGTCGACCTCCAGCATGTTGTAGGCGACCTCGGCCCCGGTCTCGTAGCTGAGGGTCGGGCTGCGCTCGATCTGCAGCAGCGAGCGCAGGATGGTCTCGCCGGACTCGTCCGTGGCGGCAAAGCGCTGCTCCGGGCCCGCCACCCCCGCCACGCGGCTGGTCCCGATGGCGACGCTCTCGGACGTCCCGAACTCGTGGATGAAGCGGGTCTCGCTGGTCAGGCCCGGCCGCAGGTCCCGGGTGTAGACGGCGCCGATCTCGCCGGAGTCGCCCTCCCAGTCGAAGCGGCTGGCGCGCAGGACGTCGTCCCCGGTCAGCCGGGTCTCCTCGTGGTAGTCGTTGACGCCGAGGCGGGCGGTCAGGTCGATGCGCCCGCCCAGCAGCGGCCCGGCGTAGTTGCCGCGCACCGAGGTTCCGCCGCCGTACTCGTCGTTCCAGACGGCTTCCCGGCGCAGCACCGCGCCCGCGGCATTGCGCCGGGTCGAGACGCCCGCGCCATTGGCGTCGCTGGTGCTGACCCCGTCGGACAGGGTCACGCCCCAGCTGCGCTCGCCGTTGCGCGCCGTGAACTGGTAGCGCGCCGCCACCATGTCCCGGGCCTCGCCCTCGAACAGGAAGGGGGTGACCTCGAGCACATGCTGGCGGCTGGCCTCGTCCCGGAGGACGACGTTCACCACCACCGCATAGCCCTGCATGTCGATGCCCGGGGCGCCGCCGCGGATCAGCTCGATGCGCTCGACCTGACGGGCCAGGGTGCGGTTCAGCACCGCCGAGCCGCTGTCGTTCTTGGAGGCCGGGCGGGCGCCGTTGACCAGCACATTGCCGACCGCGCCCTCGAAACCGCGACTGCCGTCGCCGTCCTCCACCGAGAAGCCGGGGATGCGCTCGACCATGTCCAGGGCGGTGTTCGGTTGCTGGGCGGCGAAGAAGTCCGGGGTGAAGACCAGCACGCCCTGGCCGGCGTCGGTCGCGGCGACGGGGGTCGCCTCCTGGGCCAGGGCGGGGCCTGCCGCGGCGGCCAGCAGGCCCACGACGGCCACGCTGGCGAACAGGACGGTCCTCGTGGACGAACGTGGCGGCATCAGGCGTCTCCCTCTCCTGGGCGGGACAGGTGACGGGCTCCGACGCCGCAGGCCAGTTACAAGCCGGACAGGTGGATTACTTCGCCGTCAAGATTCCACTTTCTCCGGCCCTTCCAACAGCTTGCTCCGGGACTGGAGGTCCACGACCGGGGGCGCCGGCGACGTCAGCCGCGGACGTGCGCGGCGCCCGCGGCGGAGACTCCGCTTGACTCCCGCCGTCTCCCCGGCGGCATATATGAGAACAAAAGATGAACACAAGGACCCGCTGTGCCCGCCCCCGCCCCGTTCCTCGTCCCCGCCCCGGACGCCCCGACGCCGGTCCCCGCCCCGGATCTGGCCGGACTGCGCGCCCGGCTGGCGGGGCTGGAGCCGCGGGCGCAGTCGCCCGGCGACGGCTTCGGCCCGGCCTGGCCGGGGCTGGACCCGCGGCTGGGCCGGCTGCGGCGCGACGCCCTGCACGAGGTGCGGGCGGCCGAGCCGCGCCATGCGGTGGCGGCGGCCGGCTTCGGCCTGGGGCTGGCCTGTCTGGCGCGGGGACACACGCCCGGGCCGCTGGTCTGGGTGCTGGAGACCCGGGCCGAGGCCGAGATCGGGGCCTTGTACGGCCCCGGGCTGCAGGCCTGGGGGCTGGACCCGGCCGAGGTCCTGCTGGTGCGGGCGCCCCGGCCCGAGGCCCTGCTCGCCGCCGGGGAGGAGGCGCTGCGCAGCGGCGCGGCCGGGGCGGTGCTGATGACGGCCTGGGGCGACAGCCGCGCCTTCAGCCTGACCGCCAGCCGACGGCTGGCGCTGGCGGCGGCGGCGGGCGGAAGCGCCGGCCTGCTGGTGCGGGCCGGGCTGGCGGCGGACGCCCCCGACGGGACCAGCGCCGCCGAGAGCCGCTGGCGCCTCCGGCCCGCGCCCTCGACCGCCCCGCCAACCCCGGGCCCGCCCCCGCCGCTGGGGCTGGCCGAGCGGGTCCCGGGCCGCCCCGCCTTCCGCGCGGCCCTGTTTCGCAGCCGCGCCGGCGTCGCCCCGGCGGAATGGATCATGGAGTGGGATCGTGCCGCGCGCGCCTTCGTCGCCCCGACGCCATCTGGCGGTCTGGTTTCCCTTCCTGCCGACCGACCGGCAGGCCTGGCCCGTCGTCCGGAGCGGGGCCCGGAGCGTCGCCGCGTCGCCTGAAACGGCGCCGGAGACCCCGCCCGAGGCGCTGGTCGCCCGGGTCGGCGGGGCCCTGCGGCTGGCGGCGGTGACCGCCGAGACCCTGGCCCAGGGCCTGACCCCCGGCCTGACCCTGGCCGACGCCCGGGCCCGCGCCCCCGGCCTGCGCGTCGCCGACCATGACCCGGCCGGCGACGCCGCCGCCCTCGACCGGATCCTCGCCGACTTCGGCCGCTTCAGCCCGATGGTCGCCCTCGACCCGCCGCACGGCCTGGCGCTGGACGTGACCGGCTGCGCCCATCTGTTCGGCGGCGAGGCGGGGCTGGTCGCCGCCGTGGCCGCGCGCAGCGCGCGCTGGCGGCTGACCGCGCGCACCGCCCTGGCCCGCACGCCGCAGACCGCCCGCGCCCTGGCCCGCTTCGGCCCCGGCGGCATCGTCGCCCCGGGCGGGGACGCCGCCGCGGTCGCCGCCCTGCCGGCGGCGGCGCTGGAGCTGGACCCGCGCGACCTGCAGGCCCTGCGCCGCGCCGGCCTGACCACCGTCGGCGCCGTCGACCGGCGCCCGCGCGCCGCCCTCGCCGCCCGCTTCGGCCCCGGCCTGCCGGTACGCCTGGACCAGCTGGCCGGCCGCATTGACGTGCGCCTGACGCCGCACCGGCCGCCGCCGCCGGTGCGGGTCGACCGGGTGCTGGCCGAACCGATCACCGGCGAGGACCAGGTGCTGGCGGTGCTGGCCGACCTGCTGGGCGACGCGGCCCGGGCGCTGGAGGCCCGCGGCGAGGGGGCGCGGCGGGTCGCCCTGACCCTCTACCGGGTCGACGGCGCGACCCGCACGGTGCGGCTGGCCACGGCCCGGCCCGGGCGCGACCCGACCGCCCTGCTGCGCCTGTTCCGCGAGCGGCTGGCGGCCCTGGCCACGCCGCTGGAGGCCGGTTTCGGCTTCGAGCAGCTGAGCCTCGCGGCGGAGGCGACCGCGCCGCTGGCGCCGACCCAGGCCGAGGCCGGACTGGGCCTCGAGGCGCCGGCCGCCGACCCGGCCGCCCTCGCCGCCCTCGTCGACCGGCTCAGCGCCCGGCTGGGGCCCGGGGCGGTGCTGCGGCTGGAGCCGGTGTCGGCCCATCTGCCCGAGCGGGCGGTGCGGCTGCGTCCGGCCCTGGCCCCCGCCGGCCCTGCGGCCGACCCGGCCGCGGAGGACGAAGAGGGGGACGACGCGCCCGAGAATCCGCCCGGCCGGCCGCTGCAGCTGTTCGACCCGCCCCAGCCGGTCGAGGCCACCGCCCTGGCCCCTGACGGCCCGCCGGCCGCCTTCCGCTGGCGCCGGGTGACCCATCGCATCGTCCGCGCCGAGGGGCCGGAGCGCATCGCCCCCGAGTGGTGGCGCACGCCGCGGGCCCGGGCGCGCGACTACTACCGCGTCGAGGACGAGGAGGGCCGCCGCTTCTGGCTGTTCCGGGCCGGGGCCTATGGCGGCACCCCGCCGCCGCGCTGGTATGTGCACGGCCTGTTCGCATGAACGGCGGCCAGCCCCCTCCCCCTGAGCCCCCTGCCTATGCCGAGCTGGTGGCGGCCAGTCACTTCTCCTTCCTGCGCGGGGCCTCCTCGCCGGGCCGGATGGTGCTGACCGCCCTGCTGCGCGGCCATACCGGCCTGGGGCTGGCGGACCGCAACACCGTGGCCGGGGTGGTGCGCGCCTGGAGCGCGCTGAAGGCCCTGCGCGCCGACGGCTGGACCCCGCCCGAAGCGCTGCGGATCGGCGGCGGCCCGGGCGAGATCGCCTGGCGCGAGGACCCGATCAACGACGCCGCCCTCAGCGCCCTGGTGCAGCAGCGGGCCGAACGCTTCCGTCTGCTGACCGGGGCGCGGCTGGTGTTCGCGGACCAGACACCCGACGTCGTGGCCTATGCCGAGGACCGGGCCGGCTGGGGCCGGCTGACGCGGCTGCTGACCCTGGGCTCGCGCCGGGCCCGCAAGGGCGAGTGCCATCTCACCCTCGCCGATCTCGAGGCCCACGCCGACGACCTGCTGCTGATCGTTGTGCCGCCGCGGCGACCGGAGGGGCTGGAGGCCACGCTCGACCGGCTGCAGGCGGTGCGGCCCGGGGCGGTCTGGCTGGGCGCCGCCATGCACCGCCGCGGCGACGACCGGCGCCGGCTCGACCGGCTGGCCGGGCTGGCGCAGGCGACCGGCGCGCCCCTGCTGGCCATGAACGACGCCCTCTATCACGACCCGGCCGAGCGCGACCTGCAGGATGTGCTGACCTGCATCCGCGAGGGGGTGACGATCGAGACCGCCGGCCGCCGGCTGCTGGTCAACGCCGAGCGCCACCTCAAGGCCCCGGCGGAGATGGCGCGCCTGTTCGCCGATGCGCCGGACGCCCTGGCCGAGACGCAGAGCCTGCTGGCCCGCGCCCGCTTCGACCTGGGCGAGCTGCGCTACGCCTATCCGGACGAGCCGGTCCCGCCCGGCCAGACGCCGCAGGGCTGGCTGGAGACCCTGGTCGCGCGCCACGCCGCGCGTCGCTATCCGGACGGGGTTCCGGACAAGGTGGCGACGATCCTGCAGAAGGAGCTGGCCTTCATCGGCGAGCGGGCGCTGGCGCCCTATTTCCTGACCATCCACGACATCGTGCGCGAAGCCGACAACCGCGGCATCCTGTGTCAGGGGCGCGGCTCGGCGGCCAATTCGGCGGTCTGCTACGTGCTGGGCATCACCAGCGTCGACCCGGCGTCGCACGACCTGCTGTTCGAGCGCTTCCTGTCGGCCGACCGCAACGAGCCGCCGGACATCGACGTCGACTTCGAGCACGAGCGGCGCGAGGAGATCATCCAGTACATCTACGGCCGCTACGGCCGCAACCGGGCCGGCATCGCCGCCACCGTGATCCGCTACCGCCCGCGCAGCGCCATCCGCGAGGTCGGCAAGGCGCTGGGCCTGACCGAGGACGTCACCGCCCGGCTGGCCTCGACCCAGTGGGGCAGCTGGGGCTCGGCCCTGCCGGACAGCCTGGTCGAGCAGGCCGGCATGGACCCGGCCAATCCGGTGATCCGCCGCGCCCTCGACATGGCCTCGCGCCTGCTCGGCTTTCCGCGCCACCTGTCACAGCACGTCGGCGGCTTCATCCTGACCCGCGGCCGGCTGGACGAGCTGGTCCCCATCGGCAACGCCGCCATGCCGGACCGCACCTTCATCGAGTGGGACAAGGACGACATCGACGAACTCGGCCTGATGAAGGTCGATATCCTCGCGCTCGGCATGCTGACCTGCATCCGCAAGGCTCTGGACCTGATGCGGGATCACCAGGGCGTCGACCTTGAGCTGCATACCGTCCCGGCCGAGCAGCCCGACGTCTATGACATGCTGTGCCGGGGCGACTCGCTGGGCGTCTTCCAGGTCGAGAGCCGGGCCCAGATCAACATGCTGCCGCGGCTGCGCCCGCGCGAGTTCTACGACCTGGTGATCCAGGTGGCGATCGTCCGCCCCGGGCCGATCCAGGGCGACATGGTCCACCCCTATCTGCGCCGGCGCGGCGGCAAGGAGCCCGTCGTCTACGCCGCCCCCGGCCCGCCGCACGACCCGGACGAGCTGAAGAAGGTGCTGTCGCGCACCCTCGGCGTGCCCCTGTTCCAGGAGCAGGCCATGAAGGTGGCCATGGTCGCCGCCGAGTTCAGCGAGAAGGAGGCCAACGGCCTGCGCAAGGCCATGGGCACCTTCCGCGGCGACGGCGCCCTGCACACCTACGAGGACCGCATGGTCGGGCGCATGATCGCCCGCGGCTACGACCCGGACTTCGCCCGCCGCTGCTTCGACCAGATCAAGGGTTTCGGCTCCTATGGCTTCCCCGAGAGCCACGCCGCCAGCTTCGCCCGGCTGGTCTATGTCTCCAGCTACATCAAGTGTCGCCACCCGGCGGCCTTCGCCTGCGCCCTGCTCAACAGCCAGCCGATGGGCTTCTACGCCCCGGCCCAGATCGTCCGCGACGCCCGCGACCACGGGGTCGAGGTGCGGCCGATCGATGTCGGCGCCTCGGCCTGGGACAATACGCTGGAAGGCCCCGGCGCCGCCCCGGCCCTGCGGCTGGGCCTGCGCCAGATCGACGGCTTCCGTCAGGACTGGGCCGAGGCCCTGGTCGCGGCCCGCGGGGCGGCGCCGTTCGGCTCGGTCGAGGGCCTGAGGCGCCGCGCGCAGCTGCCGGTGGCGGCCCTGCGCAAGCTGGCCGACGCCGACGCCTTCCGCTCGCTGGGGCTGGACCGGCGCGAGGCCCTGTGGGCGGTGCGCCGCCTGCCCGACGACGACCCCCTGCCGCTGTTCGCCGCCGCCCGCGCCCGCGAGCTGGGCGAGGAGCCCGACGCCGAGCTGCCGCGCATGGGGCTGGGCGAGCATGTGGCGGCCGACTACCAGACCACCCGGCTGTCGCTGAAGGCCCACCCCATGGCCCTGCTGCGCCCCCTGTTCCGGGCCGAGGGCCGGCTGACCTGCGCCGAGGTCGAGGCGCGCCGCTCCGGCGCCCGGGTGCGCACCGCCGGAGTGGTGCTGGTGCGCCAGCGCCCCGGGAACGGCAACGCCATCTTCGTCACCCTCGAGGACGAGACCGGGGTCACCAACCTGGTCCTGTGGGTGCGCACCTTCGAGGCCTGGCGCCGCGAGGTCATGGCCGCCCGGCTGCTGGGGGTCGAGGGGGTGGTGGAGAAGAGTCCCGAAGGGGTGGTGCACCTGATGGCCGACCGGCTGGAGGACCGCACCGCCGAGCTGGCCCGCCTGTCCGAGGCCCACGCCCCGGTGATCCAGCTCTCGGGAGCCGACGAATTCGTCAAGCCGCAGCACCCGCGCAACCTGCGCATCCTGCCCGGATCGCGGGACTTCCACTGAGCCGGACGCCCCGCCACGGACGGTTCATAAGTGAAATCTCTTTTATCTATTGCAAGGGCGCGCTTGACTCTCGGGGGCGGCGCGGGCCTCCTTGACCCAGGGCCGCAGCGACAGACGGCCAGCCTCCGGCGGCCGACCGCCGGGACGCGTCACAGGGAGCCGAAGATGCCAGGGAACGCCCGACGGGAGCGCCGCTCATGAGGCCGTCGCGCCGCGGCCTGTTCCGCCTGTCCGCCGCCGGGGCCGCCCTGTCGGCCCTGCCCGCCGCCGCCGTCGCGGCGGAGACGGCGGGCCCCGCCCCGCGCCTGCGCGCCCGGCTCGACGCCGGCTGGCGCTTCGCCCTCGGCCACGCCCAGGACCCGGCCCGTGACTTCGACTTCGGCGCCGACCAGCGCACCTACGCCAAGGCCGGGATGCGAGTGGCGACGGCCGCCGCCGCCGACTTCGACGACAGCGGCTGGACCGCCGTGCAGCTGCCGCACGACTGGGCCATCGACCTGCCGTTCGTGCCCAATCCGGCGCCCCCGCCCCCCGGCGAGGACGACCCCAAGGCGGCGCACGGGTTCAAGCCGCTGGGCCGCGAGCATCCGGCCACCAGCGTCGGCTGGTACCGCCGCACCCTCGACCTGCCCGAGGCCCTCGCCGGCCGCCGCCTGTCGCTGGAGTTCGACGGCGCCTTCCGCGACGTGGTGGTGCTGCTCAACGGCTTCATCGTCCACGAGCACGAGGGCGGCTACACCCCCTTCCGCGTCGACATCACCGATGTCGCCCAGCCGGGCCCCAACGTCCTGACCGTGCGGGTCGACGCCAGCCTCGGCGAGGGCTGGTTCTACGAGGGCGCCGGCCTCTATCGCCACGTCTGGCTGACAGCCACCGACCCGGTGCACATCCCGCAGTGGGGGGTGGTGGTGCGCGCCGCCCCCGAGGGCGAGGGAGCCCGCGCCCCGGTCGAGGTGACCCTCGCCAACCAGGCCGACCCTGACGTTGACGGCCGCGTCGCCCTGTCGGTGATCGACGCAGACGGGGCCACGGTGGCCGCGGGCGAGGTCGCGACGCGCCTGCCCGGCTGGGGCGAGGCGACGGTCGCCGCCACCCTCGCCTGGGACCGCGCCCGCCTGTGGTCGACCACCGCGCCGCACCTCTACCGGCTGGTGGCCGAGGTGCGCGTCGGCGACCGGCTGACGGACCGCTACGAACAGCCCTTCGGGGTGCGCACCGCCGTGTTCGACGCGGCCCGCGGCTTCTTCCTCAACGGCCAGCCGCTGAAGCTGCTCGGGGCCTGCTGCCACCAGGACCACGCCGGGGTCGGCGCCGCCATCCCCGACCGGCTGCAGGTCTGGCGGCTGGAGCAGCTCAAGGAGATGGGCTGCAACGCCTATCGGGCCTCCCACAATCCGCCGACGCCGGAGCTGCTCGACGCCTGCGACGCCATGGGCATCCTCGTCATCGACGAGACCCGGCGCATGTCCTCGGACCGCGCGGCCCTCGCCGAGCTGGAGACCCTGGTGCGGCGCGACCGCAACCACCCCTCGGTCATCGCCTGGTCGATCGGCAACGAGGAGCAGGCCATCCAGGGCAACGCCCGCGGGGCCCGCATCGCCCGTACCATGGTGCGTCTGGTGCGCCGCCTTGACCCGACCCGGCCGACCACGGCGGCGCTGGACCAGAGCTTCGGCGACGGCGTCTCCCCCGTGGTCGACCTGCTGGGCTTCAACTACCGCACCCATCTGATGGAGGGCTATCACGCCCGGGTCCCGACCCAGCCGATCTACGGCAGCGAGACCGGCAGCACGGTGCAGACCCGCGGCGAGTACATCCGCGACGACGCCCGCCACATCGTGCCGGCCTATGACACGGAGCACCCCTGGTGGGCCTCCACCGCGGAGGCCTGGTGGACCCTCGCGGCCGAGCGCCCCTACATCGCCGGCGGCTTCATCTGGACCGGCTTCGACTACCGGGGCGAGCCGACGCCGTTCAACCGCTGGCCCAGCGTCGCCTCCTACTTCGGCGCCATGGATTCCTGCGGCTTTCCCAAGGACAACTACTGGTACTACCGCGCCTGGTGGCGGCCCGAGCCGCTGGTGCACCTGTTCCCGCACTGGAACTGGGAGGACCGCGCCGGCGAGACTATCCCGGTCTGGGTCCACGCCAATGTCGACCGGGTCGAGCTGTTCCTGAACGGCCGCTCCCTCGGGGCGAAGGACGTGGTGCGCAACCGCCATCTGGCCTGGGACGTGGTCTGGGAGCCCGGCGTGATCGAGGCGCGCGGCACGCTGAACGGCCGCGCCCTGCCGCCGGTGCGGCGCGAGACCGCCGGGCCGGCGGCGCGGCTGGCCCTCACCGCCGACCGCACCCGCCTGACCGCCGATCGCCGCGACCTGGCCATGCTCAAGGTCGAGGTGTTCGACGCCCGCGGCCGCCCGGTCCCGCGCGCCGCCGTCCCCGTCACCTTCGAGGTCGAGGGTCCCGGCCGCATCCTCGGCGTCGGCAACGGCGATCCGACCAGCCACGAGCCCGACCGCGCCAGCCGGCGCCTGACCTTCAACGGCCTGTGCCAGGCCATCCTCCAGACCACAACCGATGCGGGCCCGATCCGCGTGGTCGCCACGGCCCCGGGCCTGCGCCCCGGCCGCCTCACCCTGCAGTCCACCGCCGAGACCTGACGATGCTCCGTTCCCTGACCGCCGCCGCCCTCACCGCCGCCCTGCTCGTCGCGACCCCCGGCCAGGCGCAGGAGGTCCCGCGCTTCTACTTCGGCGCGGACCTGTCTTACGTGAACGAGATGGAGGCCTGCGGGGCCGGCTACCGGCTGAACGGCCAGGCGCGCGACCCCTACGAGATCTTCGCAGAGACGGGCCACAATCTGGTCCGTGTGCGGCTGTGGCACGACGCGGAGTGGACGGACTACTCCGACCTGCCCGACGTCAAGGCGACGATCCGCCGGGCCCGGGCGGCGGGCATGCAGGTGCTGCTCGACTTCCACTATTCCGACGAGTGGGCCGACGGCGACAAGCAGATCGTGCCCAGGGCCTGGCGTCACCTCCGCGACGACGTCCCGGCCCTGTCGCAGGCCGTCTACGACTACACCCGCGCCGTGCTGGCCGAGCTCGAGGCCGAGGGGCTGATGCCCGAGATGGTCCAGGTCGGCAACGAGACCAATCTCGAGGTCATGGGCGAGCTGGACTGGAAGGAAACCCGCGGCGGCATCGACTGGGCCCGCAACGCCGCCCTGCTCAACGCCGGCATCCGGGCCGTGCGCGAGGCCGGCGCGGCCAGCGCCATCAACCCCCGCATCATGCTGCACATCGCCCAGCCGGAGAACGTCGAGCCCTGGTTCGCCGCGGCGGCCGAGGCCGGCCTGACCGACTTCGACCTGATCGGCATCAGCTATTACCGCAAGTGGTCGAGCCAGGATCTCGCCGGGCTGGAGGCCACCCTGCGCCGCCTCGACGCCGCCTACGAGGCCGAGGTGATCGTGGTCGAGACCTCCTATCCCTTCACCACCGACAGCGCCGACGCCGCCCTGAACCTGCTCGGCGAGGACACCCTGCTGCCGGAGTATCCGGCCACGGAGGAGGGCCAGCTGCGCTACATGACCGACATCACCCAGCTGGTCATCGACGCCGGCGGCGTGGGGGTCGTCTACTGGGAGCCGGCCTGGGTCTCGACCGGCTGCAGCACCCGCTGGGGCCAGGGCTCCCACTGGGAGAACGCCACCTTCTTCGACTGGCGCCGCGGCAATGAGCTGACCGCCGCCGGCCGCTGGGCCCAGGTCGACTACCGCTGGCCGGAGACGCCGCGCGACTGACCGCCCGCGCCGTGCGTTAGTCTCCGGACTTCCCCTGTCCCGGAGACCCGCCATGACCCTGCGCCTGCCCGTCTTCTACGGCTCCTACCGCCGCGACCGCCTCGGCATCCGCCTGGCCGACTACACCGTCCGCCAGATGCGGGCGCGCGGCCATGACAGCGAACTGATCGACGCCCGCGCGGTCGGCCTGCCCATGCTCGACCGCATGTACAAGGAGCACGCCCCGGGCGAGGCCCCGCCGGCGATGGAGGCCCTGGCCGAAACCCTGCGCACCGCGGACGGCTTCCTGTTCGTGGTCGGGGAGTACAACTGGGGCGTCCAGCCGGGCCTGAAGAACCTGACCGACCACTTTCTCGAGGAGTGGTTCTGGCGACCCGCCGGCGTGCTCAGCTACTCCGCCGGCCGGCTGGGCGGGGCCCGCGCCAACCTCGCCTGGCGCGGCATCCTCAACGAGATGGGCATGGTCACCGCCCCGAGCGCCGTGACCGTCGGCGGCATCGCCGGCGCCCTCGACGCCGACGGCCAGCCGCAGGGCGAGGGCGGCGCGGCGCTGGACAAGAGCTTCCCCCGCTTCGCCGACGAGTTCGAATGGTGGTGCCGCGCCGCCGCCGCGGCCCGCAAGAGCGACCCCGTCCCCTACTGAGCCCCTCTGCCCCGGAACGGTGACGCCGGCCCTTTATCGCGATTGACTCTGCGAGTCGTTCGCATATAAGCGGCCACCTCAGTCAGTCAGGGGATCCCCATGCGTCACCTCCGCCTCGGCGCCGTCGCCGCGTCCGCTCTCGTCCTGCCCGCCCTCGCCCTGCCTGGCATGGCCTTCGCCGGCGAGCCGGGCGTTGACCCGTCCGCGTCGGACCCGGTCACGGTGCGCGAGGTGGTGGTCACCGCCACCCGCACCGCGCAGGACCCGATCGAGGCGCCGGCGACGGTCAGCGTGACGACGCAGCAGGAGATCGAGGACGGGCTGTTCACCGACATCAAGGATCTGGTCCGTTACGAGCCGGGCGTCTCGGTGCGCAGCTCGCCGGCGCGCTTCGGCGCCGCCTCGGGCTCGACCGGCCGCGACGGCAACGCCGGCTTCAACATCCGCGGCCTCGAGGGCAACCGGGTGCTGATCCAGGTCGACGGGGTGCGCCTGCCTGACGCCTTCCTGTTCGGGCCCCAGGCCGTGGGCCGCGGCGACTATGTCGACCTCGGCCTGCTGAAGTCGGTGGAGATCCTGCGCGGCCCGGCCTCGGCCCTGTACGGCAGCGACGGCGTCGCCGGCGCGGTCAGCTTCATCACCCAGGACCCGGCCGACCTGTTGAGCGGCGACCAGGCCATCGGGGCCCGCGCCCGGGTCGGCTACGCCTCGGCCGACGAGAGCACCTCCACCGGCCTGACCCTGGCCGGCCGCGCCGGCGCCTGGTCGGCCATGCTGGCCTGGACCGGCCGCGATGGCTCGGAGCAGGAGACGCAAGGGACCGACGAGTCGGAGGACGCCCGCCGCACCGCCGCCAACCCGCAGGCGGTCAGCGCCGACAGCTGGCTGGGCAAGCTGGTGTTCCAGCCCAGCGCCGCCCACCGCTTCCGCCTCACCGCCGAACAGCAGGACCGCGAGGTTCTCACCGAGGTGTTCAGCGGCCGCGCCGCCCCGGTCGCCGCCCCGGCGGTGTTGCCGACCACGGCGGTGATCGACCTCGACGCCCGCGACACCACCGAACGCACCCGCCTCGCCCTCGACCACCAGTGGCGCCCGGCTTCGGGCCCGGTCGAGGAGACCCATCTGACCGTCTATCACCAGGACGCCGAGGTGGTGCAGTTCGCCGCCGAGGACCGCAACGGCGCCGCCGACCGCACCCGGCTGAACACCTTCCACAGCGAGGTCGTGGGCTTCAGCGGCCAGGCCCGCCTGGGCTTCGACGCGCTGGGCGTGCGCCACCGCATCACCATCGGGGTCGACGCCTCCGAGACGACCCAGGAGGGCATCCGCGACGGGACCGTGCCGCCGTTCGGCGAGACCTTCCCCGGCCGGCCCTTCCCGCTCACCGACTACCGCCTCGCGGGGGTCTTCATCCAGGACGAGATCCGTCTGCTCGACGGCCGCCTGACCCTCTATCCAGCCCTGCGCTACGACGCCTTCGAGGTCGAGCCGAAGGCGGACGCCCTCTATGTCGGGGCCACCGAGTCCACCCGCGACAGCCGCCTGACCCCGCGCATCGGCGCGGTGTACTGGGCCACCCCGGTGCTGGGCCTGTTCGCCAACTATGGCGAAGGCTTCCGCGCGCCGGCCCCGTCGGAGGTCAACAACGGCTTCTCCAACCCCTCCTCGGGCTACATCTCGGTCTCCAACCCGAACCTCGAGCCGGAGACCAGCCGGACCTGGGAGGCCGGGGTCCGTCTGCGCGACCTGCAGCTGGGCGGCGCCCGGGTCCGCGGCAGCGCCACGGTCTTTTCGGGCGAGTACGAGAACTTCATCGAGCAGGTGATGCTCAGCCGGCCCTTCCCGACCGCCTGCGGGACCTTCGCCCTGTGCTTCCAGTATGTGAACCTCGCCGAGGTCGAGATCCGCGGCTTCGAGGGCCGCATCGACGCCGACTGGGACAGCGGTCTCGGTTTCACCGCCGCCGTGTCGAGCGCCGAGGGCGAGCAGGTGCGCAACGGCGTCAGCCTGCCGCTGGACAGCGTTGATCCGCCCAAGCTGGTCGCCGGCCTGCGCTACCGCGCCCCGTCGGGCCGGTTCGGCGGCCAGCTGTCGGCCACCCATTCGGCGCAGAAGGACGCCCGCGACGTGGGCGGAACCTGCACCCCGGGCGGGACCCGCGCGGCCTGCTGGCGCCCGGACGCCTTCACCGTGCTGGACGCCACCGCCTGGATCGACCTGACCGGGCAGGCGACCCTGCGCGTCGGCGCCTTCAACCTGACCGACGAGACCTACGCCTGGTGGAGCGACGTGCGCGGCCTCGGCGCCAGCTCGACCGTGCTCGACGCCTGGACCCAGCCGGGCCGGAATTTCAGCGCCTCGCTGGTGTTCCGCTACTAGGTATTTCGATCTAAGAATGCGACTACGTCGCAGACTCGTTCTCAAGAGATATCCATGACCCTCGCTCACGTGGTTTCCGATCCCGCCGCCGACCTCCGCGCCCGCTGGGCCCGGGCGCGGCATGACCAGCCCGGCCTGCGGGCTCGCGACGCCGCCCGCCAGCTCGGCGTGTCGGAAGCGGCCCTGATCGCCAGCCGCGTGGGCGAGGACGCTGTCCGTCTGGACGGCGACCTCGCCGACCTGGTCCGCGGCCTGCCGGCCGTGGGCGAGGTCATGGTGCTGACCCGCAACGAGTCCTGCGTTCACGAGAAGGTCGGCCGCTTCGACCACGTCGAGATCTTTCCCGGCGCCGGCATGGTGCTGAACCACGACATCGACCTGCGCCTGTTCATGCAGCACTGGCGGCACGCCTTCGCCGTCAAGGACACCCTCGCCGACGGCGCCGTGCGGCGCAGCCTGCAGGTCTTCGACGGCGAGGGCGAGGCGGTGCACAAGGTGTTCGCCCGCGAGACCACAGACCTCGCCGCCTGGGACGCGCTCGTCGCCGCCTTCACCGCGGCGGACCAGACCGACGGCTTCACCCCGACCGCCTATCCTGACGCCCCCGTGGACCGGCCCGACGCCGAGATCGACGTCGCCGGCCTGCGCGCCAACTGGGAGGCGCTGCAGGACACCCACGACTTCTTCGGCCTGCTCAAGGACTTCCACGTCGGCCGGCAGCAGGCCTTCCGCCTCGTCGGCGAGCCCTTCGCGCAGACGGTTTCGAACACCGCCATGCGCGTCCTGCTGGAGCGGGCCGCCGAACGCGCCCTGCCGATCATGGTGTTCGTCGGCAACCGCGGCTGCATCCAGATCCACACCGGCCCGGTCGAGACCATCAAGGTCATGGGCCCGTGGCTGAACGTGCTCGACAAGGGCTTCAACCTGCATCTGCGCGAGGACGCCATCGCCGCCAGCTGGGTCGTGCGCAAGCCGACCCGCGACGGCTGGGTCACCTCGCTGGAGCTGTTCGACGCCGAGGGGCGGAACTTCGCCATGGTGTTCGGCGAGCGCAAGCCGAAGCAGGCCGAGCTGGAAACCTGGCGCGCCCTGTGCGCCGAGCTGGAGACGCTCGCGTGATCGGCCGGCGGGGCCTTCTACTGTCGGCCGGGGCGGGCCTGCTCGCCGCCGCCTGCAGCCCCCGGCCCGAGGCGGCGTCCGGGGAGCGGATCATCGCCGTCAGCGGCGACGTCACGGAAATCGTCTACGCCCTCGGTCTCGGGCCGCAGCTGATCGCGGTGGATGACACCAGCAGCTACCCGGCGGCGGCGGAGGCCCTGCCCCACGTCGGCTACTTCCGCCAGCTGGCCGCCGAAGGCATCCTGTCCCTCGGCCCGACCACGCTGGTCGCCGGCGGCGACGCCGGCCCGGCCGCGGCCCTGACCCAGATCGAACAGGCGGGCGTGCGCGTCGTCACCGTGCCGCCGGCGCGCGGCGTCGCCGACGTCGCCGCCAACCTGCGCCAGGTCGGCGAGGCCTTCGGCCGCCAGACCGAGGCCGAGGCCGCCGTGGCCACGCTGGAGCGCGACTGGGCGGCGGCGCAAGCCGAGGTCACGGCCCTGCCGGGCCGGCCGCGCGTCCTGTTCCTGCTCACCGCCGGGGCCGGCAGCCCGATGGCCGGCGGGCGCGACACCGCCGCCGACGCCATCATCGGCCTCGCCGGCGGGGCCAATACCGGGGCGGACCATGAGGGCTACAAGCCGATCTCGACCGAGGCCCTCGTCGCCGGCGCGCCCGAGGTCATTCTCATGATGTCCCACGCCCTCGACGCCGCCGGGGGGGCGGCGCGGGTGGCGGCCCTTCCGGCGATCGCCCTGACTCCGGCGGGCCGGGAGGGCCGCATCATCGGCGTCGACCCGCTGCTGCATCTCGGCTTCGGCCCGCGCCTCCCGCAGGCCGCCCGCGAGCTGGCGCAGCTGATCCGGACGCCGGCGTGACCAGCGCCGCCCTCGAGACCGGCGTCCTCGTCACCCGCCATCGCCGGCGCGTGCGCCGGGTGCTGGCGGGGCTGGGCCTCGCCGTGCTCGTGGTGCTGGTCCTGGCCCTCGGCCAGGGGGCGGTCGCCATCCCGCCGCTGGAGATCGGCGCCCTGCTGCTGAAGCGGCTGGGCCTGCCGGTGGCGGCCGACCCCCTGGCCCAGGCCGTGTTCGAACAGGTGCGCGCCCCGCGCGTCATGCTGGCCTTCGCCGCCGGGGCCGCCCTCGCGGTCAGCGGCGCGGCGGCGCAGGGCGTGTTCCGCAACCCGCTGGCCGATCCGGGCCTGATCGGCGTCTCCTCCGGCGCGGCCCTCGCCGCCGTGGCCGTGATCGTGCTGGGGCCGCAGCTGTTCGGCGAGCTGTCGCCGGCGATCCGCGCCGCCGCCCTGCCCGTCGCCGCCTTCCTCGGCGGCCTCGCCGCCACCGCCATCGTCTATCTGGCCGCCCGCAGCGAGGGCCGGCTGGTGCTCTCGACCATGCTGCTGACCGGGGTCGCCACGGGCGCCCTCGCCGGGGCCGGCATCGGCTGGCTGACCTTCCTGTCCGACGAGCAGCAGCTGCGCATGCTGGCCTTCTGGACCCTCGGCAGCGCCGGCTCGGCCACCTGGCTGACGGCCCTGCCGACCCTCGCCCTGACCGGTCTCAGCGTGGCCGCCCTCGTCCGCCTCGGCCCGGCGCTCAACGCCATGGCCCTTGGCGAGACCGAGGCGCGGGCGCTGGGCGTCGACCCGACCCGGGTGACGCGGACCACCGCCGCCTTCGCCGCCCTCGCCGTGGCCGCCGCCACCGCCGCCTGCGGCATCATCGGCTTCGTCGGCCTCGTCGCCCCGCATCTGGTGCGGCTGGTGCTGGGCCCCGACCACCGCGTGCTGCTGCCCGCCTCGGCCCTGCTGGGGGGCGGGCTGCTGGTCGCCGCCGACACCCTCGCCCGGGTCGTGGTCGCCCCGACCGAGCTGCCGCTCGGCGTCGTCACCGCCCTGATCGGCGGGCCGTTCTTCTTCTGGCTGCTGCTGCGCGACAAGCGCCGGAGCCTGGCATGAGGCGCCTGACGTGAGCACCGCCGTTCTTGAGGCTCGCGATCTGGTGGTCATCCGCGGTCGGCGGCCGTTGCTGGATCATGTCAGCCTGACCGCCCGACCGGGCGAGGTGCTGGCCATCGTCGGCCCCAACGGCGCCGGCAAGTCGACCCTGCTGCACGCCCTCGCCGGCCTGATCGCGCCGGACAGCGGTCAGGTGCGGCTGGACGGGGCGCCGCTGTCGGCCCTGTCGCCTCAGGCCCTGGCCCGACGCCGCGCCCTGATGCTGCAGAGCGTGCACATCGCCTTTCCCTTCCGCGTGCACGAGATCGTGGCCCTGGGCCGCGCCCCTCACGGCGGGGCTGAGGGGACGCGCGACGGCTGGATCATCGACCAGGCCCTCGCCCGCTTCGACATCGGCCATCTGGCCGAGCGCGACGTCACCACCCTGTCGGGGGGCGAGCGCCAGCGCGCCCATCTGGCCCGCGCCCTGGCCCAGGTGTGGGATGCGCCCGCCGACGGAGCCTCGCGCTTCCTGCTGCTGGACGAGCCGACCGCCTCGCTGGACCCGGCGCACCAGCTGACGGCGCTGGAGGCCGCGCGCCGCTTCGCCGGCGAGGGCGGCGGCGTCATCGCCGTGCTGCACGACCTGCGGCTGGCCCGGGCCTATGCCGACCGGGTGGCGCTGCTGCGCGCCGGGCGGATCGTCGGCGAGATCGCGGGGGACGAGCTGGACGCCGGTCGCGCGGCGCAGCTGTTCGACATTCCCGCGGCCCGCGCGGCCCTGTTCGCCGGGGCCTGAGCCGGCCCGGCCGTGACTCAGGCGGCGGCGGGAACCGGGGCGCGCAGCCAGGCGAAGCGCTGCTGCGCCAGATGGAAGCCGCCGAACAGGGCGAGCGCGAAGGTCAGGTCGCCGGCCAGCGAGTTCTGCAGGAATGGCAGGGCCGCGACATAGCAGGCGACCAGCCCCTCGAGGCTGCGCGGATACATGCCGCTGAAGGCCCAGACCGCCAGATTGGTCAGGACGAAGAAGCTGAAGGTGCCGGCGAGGGTCGCGCCCAGCACGCGCCCGGCGGAGCGGTTCTCGCGCAGCAGGAAGCCGAGGCCGACGGCGATCGCCATGGCCCCATAGACCACCCACATGCCGCTGTGCAGGCCGAGGACCAGGTCGCTGAGGAACAGGGCCGCCAGCGGCGCCGCGAAGGCCATCCAGCGCCGCGTCAGATAGGCCCCGCCGAACAGGCCGATGGCCGCGATCGGGGTGAAGTTCGGCGGATGCGGGATCAGCCGGGTCAGGGCCGCGACCACGATGATGGCCAGCAGCACGCCGAGGCGCAGGTCGATCAGGCGGGGCGGGGGCGCTTGCATGGCCCCCTTCTACAGCCCCGGCGCCGGGACGCAATCACCGCCGCCAAGGGGCCGGGTCAGGGGGTCGGGTCACGCGGCCGGGCGGAACAGCAGGGCGCCGACGCGGCCCTCCTCGTCGAGGCCGATGATCCACTGGGTCGGCGCCGCCGCAAAGGTGACGAGAAACAGCTCGGCCCCGTTCTCGACGCCGGCGTGCTGGATCGACTGCAGGGCGCCGAGGCCGGCGATGATCTGCACCACCTGCGCCTCTTGCGGCCGCACCGCCTCGGCGAGCCCCGGCGTCATGCCGTCATAGGCCGGGGTCCCGGCCTGCAGGGCGGCGATCTGGGCGCGCAGCGCGGTCTCGGCGCGGGCGATGCGGGCCTGTTCGGCCTCGAGCACCGCCGGCGGCGTCTCGTCGCTGAAAGCGTCGGGCAGGCGCGCCGCGGCGGCCGGCTCCTGCGGCGCAGCCTGGGCGAGGGCGGCGGCCGGCAGGGCCAGAAGGCCGAGGACGAGGGCGCAGCGGGCGGTCAGACGGGTCACGGGGCAGTCTCCGGCGGAAGGTCAGACAGGGACCATCGCGCCCCAAAGCGACAGAACAAGGGCGGCGGCGCTGGCCAGGGTGACGACGGCGATCCACGCCTGCAGCCAGACCGGCAGGCGCAGCTCGGCCACCACCGGCTCGGACACCGGCGGCGACTGGATCAGGCGCGACAGGGCCCGCAGCGTCTCCACCGTCTCCTCCAGCGCGTCCCGCACCTGCGCCTGGGGCCCAAGCTCGCGGCGGATCCAGCGCTCGACCACCGGCTTGGCCGCGGCCCACAGGTCGTGGTCGGGATTGAGCCGCCGGGCCACCCCCTCGACCGAGACCATGGTCTTCTGCAGCAGGATCAGCTCGGGCCGCAGGTGCATGTCGAACAGGTCGGTGATCTCGAACAGCTGGCCCAGCAGCCGGCCCATCGACACCTGGCTGGCCTGTTTGCCGATGACCGGCTCGCCGACCGCACGCAGGGCCTGGGCGAAGGCGTCGACCGAATGGTGCGGCGGCACATAGCCGGCCTCGAAATGCACCCGGGCGATGCGGTCATAGTCGCGGGTCAGGAAGCCCCACAGGATCTCGGCCAAGTACCGCCGCTCGCCCTTGCCCAGCCGGCCGACGATGCCGAAGTCGATGGCCGTCAGCTCGGCCGGGGCGCGGCAGAACAGGTTGCCCTCGTGCAGGTCGGCGTGGAACGCGCCGTGGTCCAGCGCCTGGGTCAGGAAGGCGCGCACGACATTGTCGGCCAGGGCGTTCCTGTCCAGCCCGGGCTGCTCCGCCGCGGCCGGGTCGGTCATCGGCAGGCCGTCGGCCCAGGTCAGGGTCAGCACCCGCTTGCCGACCCCGTCCCAGATCACCGTCGGGGCGCGCATGTGCCCCCCGTCGTCCATGATCTGGCCCAGCTCCGAGGCGGCCGCCGCCTCCAGCCGCATGTCCAGCTCCAGCTCCAGCGAGCGGGCCAGGGTCTCGACGAAGGCCTCCGGCTCCAGCCGCCGCGCCGGCGGGACCAGCCGCTGGGCCAGCCCGGCCGCCAGCCTGAGGGCGTCGAGGCCGTGGGCCACGCGCCGCTCGACGCCCGGGCGCAGCACCTTGACCGCCACCTTGCGCCCGTCGGGCAGGTGCGCCGGGTGGGCCTGGGCGATCGAAGCGGCCCCGACCGCGTCGCCGAAGTCGGTGAACAGGGCCTCGACCGGCCGCCCGACCGAACGCTCGACCTCGGCCCGGGCCAGGGCCGTGGGGAAGGGCGGCAGCTTGTCCTTGAGCCGGCCGAGGTCGCGGGCGAACTGCAGGCCGAAGATGTCCGCGCGGGTGGCCAGCACCTGGCCCAGCTTCACCGCCACCGGCCCCAGATGCTCGAAGGCCCGGCCGACGCGCTCGCCGGGACGGCCCTCGCGGCCGGCGCGGCTGGCCGCCAGCCGCAGGATGCGGGCCACGACCCGGGCCCAGCCCGGCAGCCACGGCTCCAGCTCGCGCGGCACCAGGGCGTCATGGCGCAGCAGCACCCAGCCCCAGCCGATCAGGCGCAGGCTGGCCCCGACCGGGTCGCGCACCGGCTGCGGGCGCGGCGACTCCGGCGGGCCGACGCGGAAGCGGGGCGGGATCAGATCGCCCACCCGTGGTGCAGGGCCGCGACGCCGCCGGTCAGGTTGGTCACCGTCACGCTGCGGAAGCCGGCCCGCTCGATCATGCCCCGGAAGGTCTGCTGGTCCGGGAAGCGCCGGATCGACTCGACCAGATACTGGTAGCTGTCGCGATCGCCGGCGACCCAGTCGCCGATGCGCGGGATGGCGTGGAACGACCAGGCGTCATAGGCGGCGCGCAGGGGCGCCGCGACCGGCCGCGAGAACTCCAGGCACAGGAACCGACCGCCCGGCTTCAGCACCCGGCGCGCCTCGACCAGCGCCGCCTGCACGTCGCGCACATTGCGGATGCCGAAGCTGATCGAATAGGCGTCGACGCTGGCGTCCGGCAGGGGCAGGGCCATGGCGTCGCCGACGGTCCAGACCATCTCCGGCTCGCCGCCCTTCTCGACCCCGGCGGCGATCATCTCGGCGTTGTAGTCCAGCACGATGACCCGGGCGTCGGCGCCGCCCAGCCGCTCCTGCGCCCGGCGCGCCATGCGAGCGTAGCGCCGCGCCATGTCGCCGGTGCCGCCGGCCACGTCGAGGATGGTCTCGCCCGGCCGCGGGTTCAGCCGGGCCGCCGCCGCGTCCTTCCACAGCCGGTGCACGCCCGCGCTCATCAGGTCGTTCATCAGGTCGTAGCGCGAGGCCACGCTGTCGAACACGCCGCGCACCAGACGGACCTTCTCGGTCGCGTCGACGTCGCGGAAACCGAAGGGCGACGTGGCGCCCGATGCGGAGGAGGAGGCGGCCTCGGTCATGGGGCCGGTCTAGCGGCTCGCGGGGCCCGCGTCACCCGGCGATCCGCCGCAAGCGCCGCGGGCCGGAAGCACGCCTCAGGCGGCAAAGCCGAGCTCGCCCTCGACCCGCCGCAGCATGGCGTAGCAGCCGCAGGCCAGGCCCTCGAGTCCCTTGCGGTCAGCCACGGCGACCCAGCCCCGGCCGCGCCGGATCAGGCCACGTCGCTCGATCAGGGCGGCCGCCTCGCTGACGCCGGAGCGGCGCACCCCGAGCATGGTCGCCAGATCGTGCTGGGCCAGCTCCAGCCGGTCGGCCTCGACCCGGTCCTGAAGCTCGAGAATCCGCCGCGCCAGCCGCGCCTCCAGACTGTGCTGGGCGTTGCAGGCGGCGGTCTGCTGCACCTGGGCGAACAGGCCCTCGGTGAACCGGGCCAGGGCCTCGCGCAGGCGCACGCTCCGCTCCAGCGCCTCGCCGAAGGCCGCAGCCGGAATGCAGGCGGCCGCCCCGTCGGCGCGGGCCACCGCCCGGCTGGCGGCGCGCCCGTTCATCGGGCCGCAGGTCACTCCGACCAGCCCCTCGCGGCCGATCAGGGCGCTATCGACGGTGCGGCCGTCGTCCAGCACCACGGCCAGTCCGACCACCCCCTCCAGCGGCAGCCAGACGGCGTCGGCGCTCTCGCCGGCCTCGCACAGCACCTCGCCCCGCGCGAAGGGGCGCAGCTCGGCGGCGCGCGACAGCCGGGCGCGGTCGCCGGACGGCAGTTGCCGGAGCCACAGATTGTCCATCTCACCCTCCTCAGGTCGTCGCGGCCGCACGGCCACGCTCGCAACGCCGGCGACACGGCCAAGGTTCCGCCGAGCCCCGGCGACACGCCTGAACGCGAGGCTCTCGCCATCCGGCCGGTTCAGATGTTCGATCATGGTCCCCGGCCAGATCGCCTCCCGGCCCCGAAGCGACCCTTTCTCTCCTCCCCCATACGCTCCGCTATGGGGGAGGAGACACAGCCCCTCTCCCCATGCCCCGCCGCGTCGTCCGGGCGCTTGCCCGCGCCCGGCCCGCGCGATAGGCCCGTTGCAATCAACAACGGAGGAAGTGGCCATGGCCGCCGTTCTGCCGCCAGCCGATGTGCTGGCCGCCCTGCCCCGCTGGCGCGCCGCCGACGATCCGCGGCCGGCCATCGTGCGCGAGCTGCGCTTCGCCGACTTCAACGCCGCCTTCGGCTTCATGACCCGGGTCGCCCTGATGGCCGACAAGCTGGACCATCATCCGGAGTGGTCCAACGTCTACAACCGCGTCACCGTCGTGCTGACCACCCACGATGCGGGCGGCCTGACCGACAAGGATCTGACCCTGGCGCGCTTCATCGATGACGCGGCCGACACGACGGGAGCGACGGCATGAGCGGACGGGTTGCGGGCAAGACGGCGCTGATCACCGGCGCCGCCGGCGGGCTGGGCCAGGCCATGGCGCGCATGCTGGCGCGCGAGGGGGCGAAGGTGGCGGTCACCGACCTCGACCTCGCCGGCGCCGAGGCCCTGGCCGCGGCGATCAACGCCGACCATCCCGGCCAGGCCTTCGCCTTCCGCCACGACGTCACCGACGAGGCCGACTGGGAGCGCGTCGTGGCCGCGGCGGTCGCCGCCATGGGCGGCCTGTCGGTGCTGGTCAACAACGCCGGCATCGGCGGCGAGATGGTCTTCGCCGAGCAGGACACGCTGGAGAACTGGCGCAAGGTCCAGGCGGTCAACCTCGAGTCGGTCATGCTGGGCTGCAAGCACGCCATGCCGCACCTGCGCGCCTCGGGGGCCGGCTCGATCATCAACATCTCGTCGATCGCCGGCCTGTCGGCGGCCCCGGGCATGGGCGCCTACAACGCCACCAAGGCGGCCGTCTGGCTCTACACCAAGACGGTGGCGCTGGAGGGGGCCAAGGCCGGCGGCGCCGTGCGCGCCAATTCGGTGCACCCGGTGTTCATCAAGACGCCGATCCTCGACCCGTTCGTGGCCAGGGCGGGCGGCGACGAGGCCCTGGCCCACGAAAAGCTGGCCCGCGGCATCCCGCTGAAGCGCATCGGCGAGCCGGACGACGTGGCCTATCTGGTGATCTATCTGGCCTCGGACGAGTCGAAGTTCGTCACCGGCTCCGAGTTCAAGATCGACGGCGGCATGACGGCCCAATAGGGCCGTCAAAACCGGACAAGGACGGCGCAGTAGCGCCGTCGAAAATCAGGAAGGGCGGCCCAATAGGGCCGTCACTCCCCCAGGCAGCGCAGGGCGACCTCGAGGTTCTTGAGGCCGTCCTCGCCGGTCACCGCCGGGGTCTCGCCGGTGCGGATGGCGTGGACGAAGGCCTCCAGCTCCTTGCGCAGGGGCTCGGCCGGCCAGCTGTTCAGCGCCCGGGTCTGGTAGCTGCCGTCGGCCTGCTGGCCGAAGTATTCCGTCACCTGGCGGGTGATCAGGTCGGCCACCACGAACTTGCCCTCGGTCGCCACCTGCAGGGTGCGGGTCTTGTAGGGCGTCACCCAGTTGGTGGTGATGTGGGCGATCACCCCGCTCTCGGTGCGGAACTGCAGCAGCGCCGTGTCCTCGCGCTCGGCGCGGGTGCGGGCCAGCTGCGGCTGCACCTCGACGATCTCCGAGCCGGTCAGGTGGCGGATGATGTCGATATCGTGCACCGCCAGATCGATCACCACCCCGACCTCGCCCATGCGCGGCGGGAAGGGGCCGACGCGGGTGATCTGGATGGAGATCACCTTCTCCTCGGCGATGGCGCGGCGCACCGTCTCGATCGCCGGGTTGAAGCGCTCGACCTGGCCGACCATCAGCACCCGGTCGTTGGCCTTCGCGGCGTCGATGATGCGGCGGGCGTCCTCCACCGTCGCGGCGATCGGCTTCTCCACCAGCACATGCGCGCCCCGCTCCAGCAGGGCCACGGCCAGGTCGCCGTGGGTGCGGTTCGGCGTGGCCACGATCGCCGCGTCCAGCCCGGCCTCGACGAAGGCCTCGACGCTGGAGACGCCCGTGGCGCCATACAGCCCCGCCACCCCCTCGGCGACCACCGGGTCGGCGTCGAGGATGTGGGTCAGCTCCACGTCGCGCATCTCGGCCAGCACGCGGGCGTGGTTGCGCCCCATCACGCCGACGCCGGCGACGCCGATCTTCAGGCCCGGCTGCGCCACGGTCATGCCCCGGCTCCCGCGAAGCTGGCCACCGCCGCGACAATGCGGTCCTGGGTGGCCTCGTCCAGATCGGCGTGCATCGGCAGGCTCAGCACCTCGTCCTTGACCCGTTCGGTGACCGGCAGGCCGCCGGCCCCCTGCGGGAAGCGGGCATAGGCCGGCTGCAGGTGCATGGGCACCGGATAGTAGACCGCCGTGGGCACGCCCTGGTCGCGCAGATGCGCCGCCAGCCGGTCCCGTTCGGGGTGGGTGATGGTGTACTGGGCCCAGGTCGAGACGCCGCCGGCGATCACGCCCGGCACGGCCGTCACATGCGGCGCCAGCAGGTCATTGTAGCGGGCGGCGATGCGGTTGCGCCAGGCGATCTCGTCGCCGAACACCTTCAGCTTCTCGATCAGCACCGCGGCCTGGATCGTGTCGAGCCGGCTGTTCATGCCGATGCGCATGGCCAGGTACTTGGGATCGTGGGCGAAGCTGGCCCCGTCCTTCAGGTCCTTGGCCACGACCTTCCCGTGCACCCGCAGGGAGTCCATCTCCTGGGCCAGGTCGGCGTCGTCGGTCAGCACCGCCCCGCCGTCGCCGTAGCAGCCCAGCGGCTTGGCCGGGAAGAAGCTGGTGGTGGTCACATCGGCCCAGCGGATCGGATGCTCGCCGTTCAGGGTGCAGCCGAAGCCCTGGGCCGAGTCGGCGATCAGCTTCAGCCCGTGGCGGTCGCAGATGGCGCGGATCGCCGGATAGTCGGCCGGCTGGCCGAACAGGTCGACGGCGATGACCACCCTGGGGGTCAGCCGGCCCTCGGCCTTGACGCCCTCGATGGCCGCCTCGAGCCGCGCCGGATCCATGTTGAAGGTGACCGGGTCGATGTCGACGAACACCGGCGCCGCCCCCAGCCAGGGCACGATCTCGGCGGTGGCGGTGAAGGTGAAGCTGGGCACGAACACCGCGTCGCCGGGCCGGAGGCCCCAGGCGATCAGCGGCAGGATCAGGGCGTCGGTGCCGTTGGCGCAGCCCAGGGCGTGCTTCGCCCGGCCGAAGGCGGCGAGGCTCGCCTCGAACTCGCGCACCTGCGGGCCCATCACCCAGGCGCCGCCCTCGACGGCGGCCATCACCGCAGCCTCGATCGCCCCGCCGAGGCGGCGACGCTGGGCCTGCAGGTCGATGAAGGGCAGCATGGGAACGGCCGGAGAGGCGGCAGCGGTCATGGAGGGTGGTCCGCACGGCGGGGCGCAGGGGCCCCCGAGGATGAGCCGCGCGTCTAGCAAATCGCGGCGACCGGCGCCAAACCGGGCCCTTCACTTCGCCGTCACTTCGCGTTGCGAGTTGCAACGATCCGCGCCGCCCCATATGCCCGGAGCCTCGGGGGTGTAGCGCGTGACTGAGTCGACCGAAGGCCGGTTTCCGGCGGTGTTTCTGGACCGGGACGGAGTCCTGATCGAGGACTGCGGCTATCCGCACCTCGACGAGCATCTGGTGTTCGTGCCCGGCGCGGCCGAGGCGGTGGCGCGGCTGAACAAGGCCGGCTTCCTCGCCATCGTCGTCACCAACCAGTCCGGCGTGGCCCGCGGGATGTTCAGCGAACAGCGCATGCACGACTTCAACGCCCTGATGGTGCGCACCCTCGCCGCCCGCGGGGCGCGCATCGCCGCCGTCTATGCCTGCCCGTTCCACGACGAGGCCCGCAACCCGGCTTATCACCACCCGGATCACCCCGACCGGAAGCCCAATCCCGGCATGATCCTGCGCGCCGCCGCCGAGCACGACATCGCCCTGTCGCGCTCCTTCCTGATCGGCGACCGCGCCAGCGACCTCGAGGCCGCCCGCCGCGCCGGCATCCCCGGCTTCCTGTTCGAGGGCCAGAACCTCGACGTCTTCACCCGCGAACTGCTGGGGGGGTGACGGCGGGGGCCCGGCCCCTCCGTCCGGTCGCTTCGCGCCCGGCCACCTCCCCATTGCATGGGGAGGAGAGGCGCTTTTCCTCCCCACGGAGTGGGGAGGGGGACCGCGAAGCGGTGGAGGGGCCCGGTCGCCAGGGCGACCGGCGGGCGGTGGAGGGGCGACCGCTTGCGCCGCCCTTGACCTCGCATTCCTCCCCCACAGGGGGAGGTGGATCGCCGGCGGAGCCGGCGAGACGGAGGGAGGAGAGACGGCGCGGTTGCGGACAGCCCCCCTCCACCACGCTGCGCGTGGTCCCCCTCCCCCTGCGGGGGAGGACTACGCCCTACGCGTCGTGGACCGCCTCGCCGTGCTGGGTCAGGTCGAGGCCCTGGCGTTCCTCTTCCTCGCTCACGCGCAGGCCCGTCGTCAGCTTGCAGATCCACAGGATGCCCCAGGTGGCGACGCCCGACCAGGCGATGACGGCGACGAGGCCGAGGGCCTGGTTCCAGACCGTCGCGCCCTCGCCCACGCCATTGACCGCCGCGTCGGCGAAGACGCCGGTCAGCAGGGCGCCGACCAGACCGCCGACGCCGTGGATGCCGAACACGTCGAGGGTGTCGTCATAGCGCAGCCAGCGCTTCACCCAGACCACCGCGAACCAGCACACCAGACCGCCGGCGACGCCGATGAAGAAGGCCCCCTGGCTGTTGACGAAGCCCGCCGCCGGGGTGATCGCCACCAGGCCGGAGACCGCGCCCGAGACCATGCCCAGCAGGGTCGGCTTGCGCCGCTCGATCCATTCGGCGGCGGCCCAGGCGGCGCCCGCCCCGGCGGTGGCGACGATGGTGCCCAGCAGGGCCTGGGCGGCGATGGCGTCCGGGGCCCAGGCCGAGCCGGCGTTGAAGCCGATCCAGCCGACCCACAGCAGCGAGGCGCCGATCATCGTCAGGGTCAGGTTGTGCGGGGCCATGTTGTCCCGGCCGAGGCCGACGCGCCGCCCCAGGAACAGGGCCGCCACCAGACCGGCCACGCCGGAGTTGACGTGCACCACCGCCCCGCCGGCGAAGTCCAGCACCCCCATGCCGCCGAGGAAGCCGCCCGACCACACCCAGTGGCAGACCGGGGCATAGACGATCAGGTGCCACAGGCCGATGAACAGCAGGAAGCCCGAGAACTTGATGCGTTCGGCGAAGGCCCCGGCGATCAGGGCCGGGGTGATGATGGCGAAGGTCAGCTGGTAGGCGACCCACAGGGTCTCCGGCAGGCCCGGCGCCCCGGCCCAGGCGGTGTTGGCCCCCACGCCGTTGAGGAACAGGGAATCGAACGAGCCGATGAAGCGGTTCAGGCCCGGGTCGGCATTGGTCCCGAACGCCAGCGAATAGCCGGCCACGAACCACAGGATGGTCACCAGCAGCGCCGCCGCCAGCGCCTGGGCGAGGGTGGCCAGCACATTCTTCTTGCGCACCATGCCGCCGTAGAACAGCGCCAGCCCCGGCACGGTCATCAGCAGCACCAGGGCGGTCGAGGTCAGGATCCAGGCCGAGGCGGCCGGGTCCAGCTCCAGCGCCGCCTGATGGGCCAGCAGCGCCGGCGCGGCTGCGGGCGCCGCAGCATGAGCGACCCCCGTCATCATGGCCGCCAGCACCCCCAACGGCACGGCGCGTGCCAGACTACGGCCCGCCTGTGTCGATCCCCGCATGTCCAATCCCCCTGGGCCGCTCCCGGCGGCATGATGTTGCGGGTGCGAACTGTGACGCGTTTGCGAAGGCTTTGGCAAGGGCTTGCGTATCCGGCGCGGCCACGCTGGAATTCCCCGCCTGCTGAATTACTGTGGCTTTTCGCCCGCCACCCGCCATGGGGGCCCGCCCCCGGAGACGCCCATGACCTTCGCCGATCGTAGCTGGACCTCGCCGGACGGCCTGAGCCTGTACGCCCGCGACTACGCCCCCGGGCCCGGCCCGGCGCGGCTGCCGGTCATCGCCATCCACGGCCTGACCCGCAACAGCGCCGACTTCGAGGCCATCGCCCCCCTGATCGCCCAGAGCGGCCGGCGCGTGCTGGCCGTCGATGTGCGCGGCCGCGGCCGCTCGGACCGGGCCCCCGACCCCATGACCTACCAGCCGCCGGTCTACGCCCGCGACGTGCTGGCCCTGATGCAGCAGACCGGCATCGAGCGCGCCGTCTTCCTCGGCACCTCCATGGGCGGGCTGATCACCATGGCCCTGACCGCCGTGCGCTCGCGCGCCGTGGCCGCGGCCATCCTCAACGACATCGGCCCGGAGGTGGCGCGCGAGGGCCTCGCGCGCATCGCCGCCTATTCCGGCAAGCCGGTCGACACGCCGGACTGGGCCGCCGCCGCCGCCTACATGCGCGAGATCAACGGCGTCGCCTTCCCCCACTACGATCAGGCGCAGTGGGACGCCTTCGCCCGCCGCACCTTCCGCGAGGGGCCGGACGGAGCGCCGGTGCTGGACTATGACCCGGACATCGCCGTGCCGATCCGCGCCGCCGGGAAAAAGGCGCTGGTCCCGAAGCTGTGGCCGTTCTTCCGGCGGCTGGCCCGCGGGCGGCCGACCCTGCTGGTGCGCGGCGCCACCTCGGACCTGCTGAGCGCCGACATCGCCGCGCGCATGCGCCGGGCTGCGCCGAAGATGGGCTATGTCGAGGTCCCCGGCGTCGGCCACGCCCCCATGCTGGACGAGCCCGAGCCCCGCGCCGCCATCTTCGCCTTCCTCGCCGACCTGCCCTGACGGCTTCAGGCCGTGCGGATCGCCCCGTCGCGCACCTCGACCGGCCAGGGCGTCAGCCGCCCGCCGGCGCAGGGTCCGGCGACGCAGGCCCCGCTGATCGGCTCGAACGCCGCCCCGTGCCAGCCGCACAGGATCAGCGCCCCGTCGGCGGTCAGATAGCGGTCCAGCTCCATGGCCAGCGGCAGGCCGGCGTGCGGACAGCGATCGACCCAGCCGGCCACCGCCCCGTCCTTGCGCACCACGAAGCCGTGGAACCACTTGTCGCCGATCTGCAGCACGAAGCCGCGCGCGCCGGGGTCAGCCAGATCGGTCTCGGCGCACAGCCGCACCCCGGCCGGGGTGCTCCACACCCGCGGCCGGTCGGCGGGGATCGCCTCGCTCATGCCCGCTCGCTCTTGAGCGGCCGGTTGAGCAGGGCCTCGATGCCGGCGTCGACCGTGGTCTCGCCCGCCAGCACCGCGGCCACCATCTGGCAGATCGGCATGTCGACCCCCAGCCGCGCCGCCAGGTCGCGCACCGCCGGGGCGCTCTCGTAGCCCTCGGCCACCGAGCGCTTGCCGGCCAGGGCCTCGGCCACCGTCTGCCCCTGCCCCAGCGCCAGGCCCAGGCTCATGTTGCGCGACTGCGGGCTGGAGCAGGTCAGCACCAGATCGCCGAGGCCGCACAGGCCGGCGATGGTCTCGGCCCGGCCGCCCAGCGCCACCCCCAGCCGGGTCATCTCGGCGAAGCCGCGGGTGATCAGGGCGGCATGGGCGCTGCGCCCCAGCTTCCGGCCCTCGACGATGCCGCAGGCGATGGCCAGCACATTCTTGACCGCCCCGCCGGCCTCGGCCCCGATCAGGTCGTCGACCAGATAGGGCCGGAAGCCGGGGGCCGAGAGGGTCTCCATCAGGGTCTGGCCCAGGGCCTCGTCGGCGCAGGCCAGGGTCACGGCCCCGGGCAGGCCGCGCGCCACCTCGCCGGCGAAGCTGGGCCCCGACAGCACCGCCGCCGGCGCCGCCGGCAGGGTCTCGGCCAGCACCTCGGTCATCAGCTTCAGCGAGCCGCGCTCGATGCCCTTGGAGCACAGCACCACCGGCGCACCCGGGCGGGCGTGAGGGGCGAAGGCGGTCAGGCTGGCGCGCAGGTGCTGCGCCGGCGGCACCGCCAGGATCAGGTCGCACCCGGCCAGATCGGCCAGGTCCCCGGTCGGCCGGATGCGCGCGCTCAGCGGCACGTCGGGCAGGAAGGCGTCATTGACCCGCCGCGCCGTGATCGACTCCACCACCTCCGGCTCGCGCGCCTGCAGCACCACGTCCAGCCCGGCGGCGGCGCACACCTGGGCCAGGGCCGTGCCCCAGGCCCCGGCGCCGATCACCCCGGCGCTCCGCCACGTGCCTTGAATGTCGCTCATCGTCCCTCCCCGGCGAGGCTCATGCCTTGGCCCCCTTGCGCCCCGCGCCCGAGCTGGGCCGGGCCAGCGCCGCGGCCTCGTCCAGTGGCCAGCGCGGGCGGGCGACGGCGTCGATGTCCGAGCGCTCGCCGCGCGCCAGCCGCTCGGCCCCGGCCAGGGCGATCATGGCGGCGTTGTCGGTGCAATAGGCCAGCGGCGGCGCGACGAAGCGGAAGCCGTGGCGCGCCGCGGCCTCTTCCAGCCGCGCCCGCACCGTGCGGTTGGCGGCCACCCCGCCGGCGACCACGAACAGCCGGCTGTCGTGCGGCCAGGCCTGCATGGCGCGTTCCGAGCGCTCGGCCAGCTGGCGGGCGATGGCGGTCTGCACCGCCTCGGCCAGATCGGCCCGGTCCTGATCGGTCTCGCAGGCCTGGGCCTGACGGAAGGCGGCGGTCTTCAGCCCCGAGAAGGAGAAGTCGCAGTCCTTCTCGCCCACCCGCGCCCGCGGCAGGGCGAAGCGCGCCCCGTCCCCGCTTGCCGCCAGCCGCTCCAGCGCCGGCCCGCCCGGGTAGCCGAGGCCCAGCGCCTTGGCGATCTTGTCGAAGGCCTCGCCGGCCGCGTCGTCGATGGTCGCCCCCAGCCGCGCCACCTCGCCCACGCCGCGCACCTCCAGCAGCTGGCAGTGGCCGCCGGACACCAGCAGCAGCAGGAACGGATAGGGCGCCTCGGCCCCCAGCCGCGCCGACACCGCATGGCCCTCAAGATGGTTGACCGCGATCAGCGGCAGGCCGCGCGCCAGCGCCGCCGCCTTGCCGAAGCTCAGCCCCACCATGACCCCGCCGACCAGGCCCGGTCCGGCGGTGGCCGCCACCCCGGTCAGCCCGTCCCAGTCGACCCCGGCCTCGGCCAGCGCCCGCTGCACCGTCGGGGCGATGGTCTCCACATGGCTGCGGGCCGCGATCTCGGGCACCACCCCGCCATAGGGGGCGTGGTCGTCGGTCTGGCTGTGCACCACCGAGGACAGCACCGTGGCCGCTCCGGCCGCGTCGAGCCGCACCACCGCCGCGGCGGTCTCGTCGCAGCTCGTCTCGATCCCCAGGACGACGAGGTCGCCCGTGGTTGCCGCGGGCCCGGCCGTGCGATAGTCCGCGTGCGAACTCATGGGGCGTCAGGTAGCCCCCGTCGCGGTCCGGCGCAATCGCGGCGGCCCCCGCCCGACCCCCTCCCGCTCCAGCCCGGTTCCCGCCGCCCATGCCGCTTCTCCGCCTTGGAACCCGCCGCTCCCGTCTGGCCCTGGCCCAGTCCGGCATGATGCAGCGCGCCATCGGCCGCGCCCTCGGCGTGCCCGAGGCCGACATCGTCCACGAGATCCCGCTGGTCGAGATCGTCACCACCGGCGACCGCATCCAGGACCGCCGCCTGCTCGAGGTCGGGGGCAAGGCCCTGTTCACCAAGGAGATCGAGGCGGCCCTGCTGGCCGGCGAGGTCGATCTGGCGGTGCATTCGATGAAGGACGTGCCGGCCGAGATGCCGCCCGGCTTGGCCATCGCCGCCATCCCGCAGCGCGAGGACCCGCGCGACGCCTTCCTCAGCCGCGGCGCCGCCGGCTTCGACGCCCTGCCGCAGGGCGCCCGGCTGGGCACCGCCAGCCTGCGCCGTCAGGCCCAGGCCCTGGCCCTGCGCCCGGACCTGACGGTCGAGATGCTGCGCGGCAATGTCGACACCCGGCTGGGCCGGCTCGACGCCGGCGACTTCGACGCCATCCTGCTGGCCGTGTCCGGCCTCAACCGGCTGGGCTTCAGCGCGCGGATCAGCGAACGCCTCGACACCGACGCCTTCCTGCCCGCCCCCGGCCAGGGCGCCCTGGCCCTGCAGACCCGCGCGGGCGACGTCGGCGCCGACTGGGCCCAAGCCCTGAACCACCCCGACACCGCCGTCGCCGTGGCCGCCGAGCGCGGCGCCATGCGGGCGCTGGAGGGCTCCTGCCGCACCGCCGTCGGGGCCCACGCCGTCCTGACCGACAGCCGCCTGACCCTGACCGCCGAGATCCTCGCCCCCGACGGCTCGGCCCGCTGGCGCCGGCAGGGGACCATGGACCTCGTCCCGGGCGCCGACCCTGACGCATTCGGCGCGGCGCTGGGCGAGCAGGTGCGCGCCGCCGCCGGCGACCAGGCGATCGCGGTCTGACATGGCCGGGCCCGGCCGGATCTGGCTGACGCGCAGCCGGCCCGGGGCCGAGGCCGACGCCGCCGCCCTTCAGGCCCTCGGCCATGACCCCCTGATCGATCCG
This sequence comes from Brevundimonas sp., assembly GCF_035998205.1. Taxonomy (GTDB): domain Bacteria; phylum Pseudomonadota; class Alphaproteobacteria; order Caulobacterales; family Caulobacteraceae; genus Brevundimonas. The sequence continues at coordinate 399,716 of NZ_DASYHT010000005.1, read as the reverse complement.
GTGCTGGAGATCGTCCCGGTCCCGGCCGCGCTCGATCTGGAGCCCGTGGCCGCCCTCGCCGTGACCAGCGCCGCCGCCGTGCGCGCCCTCGCCGCCCTGACCCCGCGCCGCGACCGGCCGCTGTTCGCCGTCGGCGCCGCCACCGCCGCCGCCGCCCGCGCCGCCGGCTTCGAAGAGGTCGACGCCGGCGACGAAACCGACAAGGACGCCGGCGGGGGCGACGCCCGGGCCCTCGCCGCCCGCCTCGTCCGCGCCGCCCCCGGCGACCGCGCCCCCTGGCCGGTGCTGTGGCCGCGCGGGCGCGAGGTCGCCGCCGACCTGGCCGCCCTCGCCTTCGCCCTCGCCCCCGGCCGGGTCGAGGTCCGCCCTGTGATCGTCTACGCCGCCCAGCCGCGCACGCCGGACGCCGCCCTCGCCGCCGTCGCCGCAGGAGACATCGCCGCCGTCCTGCTGCACTCGCCGCGCGGGGCCCGCGCCGCCGCCGAGGCGCTTCAGGCCGCCGGCCTCGCCCCGCCCCCGGCCGTGGCCCTGTCCCCCGCCGTCGCCGCCGTCTGGCCCGGCGAGGTTCTCGCCGTCGCCGCCCGCCCGGACGCGGCGGCGCTGCGGACCGCGCTGGGAGACGCCCTGCGCGGCGCGCTTGGCAAGCCCGCCCCGCCGGTGTAGGGAACCGGCCTTCCCACCGGGCCGCTTTAGCTCAGCCGGTAGAGCACCTCATTCGTAATGAGGGGGTCGCGTGTTCGAGTCACGCAAGCGGCACCATTTTTCCAGGAAAATTCAGATGTTCGCCGGGGCCGCCTGAAAGGCTCGCCGTCGTCGCCGGGCGCGTGGAAGGACAGCTTCGACAGCCTCTGACGTGGAACCCGGTCAGAACTCTTCCCACTGCGGGGCTGCCGAGCGACCACCGCCCTGGGCGTAGGCGGCCACGCGAGCCTGTGCGCGATGGACAGGATTCGCGGCGCGGCTTTCTGATGGGCTGGCGGCGTCCGGCATCCCGCGCGGCATACTGGCGGCGGCTTCCCGCAGCGCGAACTGCGCCACCAGGCTCGATACGTTGGCCGCCTCCATTCTCAGGTTCGCGGCGGCGGCGGTCGCCTGCTCCACCATGGCTGCGTTCTGCTGAGTGACCTGATCCATCTGATTCACGGCGGCATTGACCTCGGACATGCCGCTGGCCTGTTCCTTGGTCGACGCCGCGATCTCCCCCACCAGCGTATCGATGTGGGCGATGGCGGCGACGATTGCGCCCAGGGCCTCGCCGGTCTCGCTGACCAGATGCGAACCTCTCTTCACCTGATCACCCGACGTGGTGATGAGCGTCTTGATCTCCTTGGCCGCCTCTGCCGAGCGTTGGGCCAACGCGCGCACCTCGGAGGCCACCACGGCGAAGCCGCGACCCGCCTCGCCCGCCCGAGCCGCCTCGACCCCGGCATTGAGCGCCAGCAGGTTGGTCTGGAAGGCGATCTCGTCGATCACCCCGATGATGTCGCCGATCTTCGCCGACGACGCCTGGATTTCCGACATCGCAGCCACGGCGTTGCGCATGACCTGCCCGGAGACCTCGGCCTTCTTTCTGGCCTCGGAAGCCGCATTGGCCGCTTGGGAAGCCCCTTCAGCCGAGCGTTGCACCGTGGCGGTGATCTCATCGAGGGCGGCCGCGCTCTGCTCAAGGCTCGCGGCCTGCTGCTCGGTACGCCGACCGAGGTCCTCGGCGGCTCTGGCGATCTCCGCCGACGCCCCCTCAACCTGGCCTGCAGACGACCGGATCGCGGCAAGGGTCGTTTCAAGCGTGGTCAGGGCGGCGTTGAAGTCGTTCCGGACCTGCTCGAATGAGGGGTCGATTTCGCCATCGATGCGGACCGTCAACTCCTTGGAGGCGAGCTTCGACAGGCCGTCCGCGATTTGCCGCGCCGCCCGCATGCGGCCGGTTTCGGTCGCGAACTTGACGACCTTTACGACCTTGCCCGCCGAGTCGAAGATCGGATTGTAGGACGCCTGGATCTCGACCAGCTTCCCACCCTTGCCCCGCCGCTGGAACTCGGCGGCAAAGAACTCTCCGGCCGCCAGTCTCTGCCAGAAAGCCCCATATTCGGCCGACCTGACGAACTCGGGCTCGACAAACATGCTGTGGTGCTGGCCGACGATCTCGTCCAGCCGATAGCCCATGACGCTGAGGAAGTTATGATTCGCCCCGAGGATGCGGCCGTCGGGCGTGAACTCGATGACAGCCTGGACCCGATCAATGGCCGCCATGCGCGCCGCGGTTTCGAGTTCGCGTTCCTTTTCAGCTGTCCGGACGGTCGCGACCTTGACGACCTTCTTCACCCGTGCGTGCGTTCCGAGGACGGGATTGTAGGACGCCTCGATCCACACGACTGAACCGTCCTTTGCGAGCCGTTTGTACTCCCGCCGATCGAACTCCCCGCGGCCGAGCCTGGCCCAGAAATCGGCGTAGTCTGGGCCGGAAGCCTCCTGAGGATCGACGAACATGCGATGGCGCCGTCCGACGATCTCCTCGATCCGGTAGCCCATGGCCTCGCAGAAGTTGGCGTTGGCCCGCAGGATTTTGCCGCTCGGGTCGAACTCGATGACGGCGAGGGAACGCTCCAGCGCCTCCAGAGTGGCAGCGCAGTCCCTGCTCGGCTTTCCAAACATATTCGCCTTCTCCGAAACAGCGTTACGCGTAGGCGAGAGCCGGTTAATCAGCCGTTGCCAGACTTCGTGAAGACCGTGCTTTGACACGTTGAGCCACGAGTTTGCCGCCAGCCGCCCAGCAAAAGGCAAGATGTCGCGCCACGAAAGGTCAGACATTTAGTCGTTTCTAATTCTGGCTGCGCCAGAAAATCGCCCCCTTCCCGCTCCGCGTGCTTCGGTTGCCATGATTCCGCCCATCATCAGGGCGACTTATACTTCTTATCGAAGCGCCTTATGGACGCGCCTGGCTGAGTCTTCGTCAGCCCCTCATGCGTCGCTGTCACACCCCCAAGAGCAGCGTCACCGCCCCCTTGACGTAATGACGGCTTTTGGACATCTGCGCGCCGCCCGTCGGGGGATGCGGCAGGGGTGGAGGGATATGGCGTCTGGAAGTGCGTTGAAGAGCGCGGCGAAGATCGCGGCAATGGTGCGCAGGGCGCTCGTCGTTGATCCGAATGCCGCCTCTGCCCGGCTGATTGTCGACCTCCTGCGTGGCCTGGGCGGCAAGGAGATCGTGGTCGAGCCCGACGAGAAGCGGGCGCTGGAAGTCTGCTTCGACCTTGAACCCGGCCTCATTTTTGTGGAGCACGCCGGACCGCGGTTGAGCGGAGAATCATTCACGCGTCGGCTGCGGCGGTCCAATCTGGAGTGTCGGCGCGCTCCGATCATAATGGCGACCGGAGAGGCGACGGCGAGCGCCATCACGGGCGCGCGAGATGCGGGTGTCCACGAGTTTGTCCGCAAGCCCTTCAGCTCGGGAGATGTGCTGAAGCGCATCGAGATGGTCGCAACCCGAAATCGGGACTGGATCGAGGCGGTGGGTTACATCGGCCCGGATCGGCGCCGCTTCAACGCGGATGCCTACTCAGGCCCGCTTAAGCGCCGATCCGACGTCTCGGCCCGAACCACACCAGCCATGGTGCGGGATCAGGCGATGCGCATTCTGGCGTCATCCCTGAAGCAGTTCGACAGCGATCCGCATCAGGCCCTGCGGTCCATCCGGGCGCAGACTGACGTCCTGAAACACCATGCCGTCAAGACCGCGGACGCCCGGCTTGCCGTGGCGATCGCTGCTGTCGAAACCGCGACGGGCGCACCCAACCCGACACGGGAGGCCCTGTCGGGCCCAATCGCCCAGGTGCTGGAACTCGCACCGCCGGGAACATTTTCCGACTGACGGGACCGCCAACACACCAAAGCGCGGATCGTAGCCGGGCCTTTGGGCAGGCTGCAGCGGTTCAACATCCCGGAACGGGCCGATGGTGAGGCGACCTGGCCCCTGCTTACCCCGCGCCCGGGGGGAGAGCCCCGCTCCATCGAAGAAGAGCGCGAACGGGGGCGCGCCCAGCTCGGCGCAGATCAGCGCCCCCCTCACACGTCCGGCGCGCTCCGTCCGCCGTCCGCGGCCGCCCGATGCGGCGGGATGAAGCGGCCGGTGCGCCAGGGCGCGGCGGCGGGCTCTTCCGGGTCCGGCAGGGCGTCCCTCAGATAGCCGAAGAAGGAGGCGATCAGCCGGCCGTGAACGTCGGCGATGGCGCGGCGGCCGTGCATGAAGCGGGTGTTGTCGAGCAGCAGCAGGTCGCCGCGGCGCCAGGCCACCGGCACGGTCAGGGGCTCGGCCGCGGCGCGCACCGCGTCCAGCCAGGCCTCCGGCACGGGCTTGCCGGTCGACAGGGCGGGGAAGCCCTGCCGCCCCAGATAGTCGCGCGCGAACAGCAGGAAATTGCCGAAGGCCGGGCCCTCATGGAACATCGGCCGGTGCAGGGCCGGCCGGGTGAAGGCGCGCATGATCCGCGCCCCGGCGCGCACGAAGCGGTAGGGACAGCCCGCCGGCGGCCGGGCCAGCTGGGCGTCCGTGGGGGTCTCCGTCCCCAGCCAGAAGCGCAGCGCCTCCGGCGTGGCCGGCTGGACATACAGCAGCCGCTCCCGGGCGAGGCCCGCGCGCACCTCGGCCGGCAAGGCCGCGGCCAGGGCGACGCCGTCGCAGACCGTGGTCTCGCCGCCCTCGACCGGGGCCTGCAGACAGCCGAAGGCGCAGAGGTCCGGCTTCCACGGCTCGCGCGACAGCTCCGGGTGCAGCGGAAAGGCGTCGGCGCCGCCGTTGACCGACTGGATGTTGGCCGCCGGGTCGAGCAGCTGCCGGTCCGGGCTCTCGTTGAACACCGAGCCGCTGCACAGCCGCTGCACCAGCCGCCCGAAGGCGGGGAGGTCGACGTCGAAGCCGCGCAGCAGCACGGCCCCGTGGGCGCGATAGGTCGTCATCAGCGCCGCGTCGTCGAGCCCGTCGACCGTCTCGCCCGGAGCGGCCTCGAGCTGCGCCCAGGGCCGGTCCGGCGCCGGCGCCAGAAGGGTGGTCAAACGTCTGTCCTCCGGTCGTGGCGGGCACCATAGCGGCGGCGCCGCGGGCGTGCCAACATCGCCCCATGGCCGCCGCCCCAACGCCCGCGCCCGCGCTCGCCCTCGCCGACCTGCTGCGCTCGCCCGATCACCTGCTGTTCGCCTTCGAGGCGGACCGGGCGGTGTTCCTGCCGATGGACCGGGCCGCCTACGCCCGCTCGATCTTCTGCGACGGCCGCATCCAGCCGCGCAGCCGCGAGGCGCGGACGGTCCCGCTCGGCCCGCTGGCGGCGGCCACCGCCGGCCACGCCCCGACCCCCTGCGCCTGGATCCTGCACGTGGCCCACTGCGGCTCGACCCTGCTGGCGCGCGGTCTGGAGGGGCCGACGCCGGGGGCGGCGAGCGCCCCGCTGGTGATCCGCGAGCCGCTGGCCCTGCGCCAGGCGGCGGTGGCGGCGGCGGCGGGCCAGATCGAGCCCCTGCGGCTGGCGGCCCTGACCCTGGGCCGCCGCTATGCCCCCGCCGCGCCGACGGTGGTCAAGGCCAATGTGCCGGTCAACTTCGCCGCCGAGGCCCTGCTGGCCGGCCAGCCGCAGGCGCCGGTGATCTGCCTCTACTTCCCGCTGGAGGCCTATCTGGCCGCCGTGCTGCGGAGCGACAACCATCGCGGCTGGGTGACGGCGGTGACGCAGGAGCTGGCCGGCCCCCTGACCGCCGAGGCCGGCCCCCTGCCCGCCCCCGATCCGGTCAGCCGCGCCGCCTGGCTGTGGCTGGGCCAGATGCGCGTCTACGCCCGGCTGCTGGCGGCGGGCGGCCCGCGCCGCAGCCTCGACGCCGACACCCTGTTCGCCGATCCGGCCGGGGCCCTGACCGCCGCCGCGGCCCTGTTCGGCCTGCCGCTGGACCCCGCCGACATCGCCGCCGTGGTCGCCGGGCCCCTGTTCCGCAGCTACGCCAAGAATCCGGCCGCGGCCTTCGACGAGACGCAGCGTCAGCGCCGCCGGGCCGAGGCCCTGGCCGCCCTCGGCGACGCCCCGGCGCAGGCCCGGGCGGTGGTGCAGGCGCTGGTCGCCGCCTCCGGCCGCCACCTGCCCGCGACCCTGCCGGCGCCCCTCATCGGGCCCGCGCCGCCCCTGCTCGCTTGAACATATAAGTATATCTTTATATGTCCGGACCACACATGGCGGTCGCCATCGCAGCGCTGGAGCTATCCGTGAGCCGTTCCTCCTTCGTCTTCACCTCCGAGAGCGTGTCCGAGGGGCACCCCGACAAGGTCGCCGACCGCATCTCCGACACGGTGGTGGACTTCTTCCTCGGCCGCGATCCCGAGGCGCGGGTGGCGTGCGAGACCCTGACCACCACCAACCGGGTGGTGCTGGCCGGCGAGATCCGCGGCAAGGGCATCTGGGAGAATGACGGCTGGGCCCCGGGCGTGGAGGCCGAGATCGAGCGCCTCGTCCGCGCCGCCGTGAAGGACATCGGCTACGAGCAGGACGGCTTCCACTGGGAGACCTTCGCCTTCTCCAACTTCCTGCACGGCCAGTCAGCGGACATCGCCGTCGGCGTCGACGCCACCGAGACCAAGGACGAGGGCGCCGGCGACCAGGGCATCATGTTCGGCTACGCCTCGAACGAGACGCCGGAGCTGATGCCGGCCACCCTGCAGTACAGCCACAACATCCTGAAGGAGCTCGCCGCCCTGCGCCACGCCGGCGGCTCGATCCTCGAGCCGGACGCCAAGAGCCAGGTGTCGCTGGCCTATGAGCACGGCCGGCCGGTGCGGGCCACCTCGATCGTGGTCTCGACCCAGCACGCGAAGGGCGCGACCCAGCGCCAGGTCGCGGCGGTGGTCATGCCGGTGGTCGAGCGCGTGCTGCCGCCGGGCTTCATCACCGACGAGACCGTCTGGCACATCAACCCGACCGGCGTGTTCGAGATCGGCGGCCCGGACGGCGACTCCGGCCTGACCGGCCGCAAGATCATCGTCGACACCTACGGCGGGGCCGCCCCGCATGGCGGCGGCGCCTTCTCCGGCAAGGACCCGACCAAGGTCGACCGCTCGGCCGCCTACGCCGCCCGCTACCTGGCCAAGAACGTCGTCGCCGCCGGCCTCGCCGACCGCTGCACCATCCAGCTCAGCTACGCTATCGGCGTGGCGGAACCCCAGTCGGTGCACGTCGACCTGCACGGCACCGGCAAGATCGACGAGGCGGTGCTCGAGGTCGAGCTGCCGAAGCTGATCGGCGGCGCCACCCCGCGCGCCATCCGCAAGCACCTGGGCCTCAACAAGCCGATCTACGCCCGCACCACCGCCTACGGCCACTTCGGCCGCGCCCCCGACGCCGACGGCGGCTTCAGCTGGGAACGCACCGACCTGGTGGACGCCCTCAAGGCCCTGGCCTGAGGGCGGACGGCGTCGGGCCTAAGCTCATCTCTCCCTTCCCCCTCGAGGGGGGAAGGGCCGGGGATGGGGGTGAGTGCGCCGCCTGTACGGGATCGTGCGCCTGAGGCGGTCCCGCCTCCAGTGCACATCCTGACGCGCCGTAGGTTCACCCCCACCCCAACCCTCCCCCCTCGAGGGGGAGGGCTTTGGGTCGGCGCGACGGCCCCTTGAACTCGCGCTCTGTCCCTCGCCCCCTCCACCACGCTGCGCGTGGTCCCCCTCCCCCTCTGCGAGGGGGAGGAGAGTCGTCTCCATCAAGCCAAAGCCGCTACAGCGCCGCCACGCCGCTGTGCTCGCTGTGATCTCTTGAAGACCATCCCCAAACGCAGAAAAGGCGCGGACCGCGTTTCCGCAGCCCGCGCCCTGATCTGTCCGCCGAAGCCGCGCCTTACGCGCTGACCTCGGTCGCCTCCTCGGCCAGGATGGTCAGCCCCTGGGCGTTGACGTCGGCGAAACCGCCCTTGACCTCGAACACCCGGCGCTTGCCGCCGTCGAACACGGTGACCGCGCCCTCGCGCAGGGCGGTCATGAAGGGCGCATGGGCCGGCAGGACGCCGAAGTCGCCCTCGACGCCGGGCGCGTCGACCTGGTCCACGAGGCCGGCGAAGACCTCGCGTTCCGGGGCGACCAGGGAGAAGGAGAGCTTGCCGGCCACTTACGCCGCCTCGGCCAGCTTCTGGGCCTTCTCGACCGCTTCCTCGATGGCGCCGACCATGTAGAAGGCCGCTTCCGGCAGGTGGTCGTACTCGCCGTCGCAGATGGCCTTGAACGAGCGGATGGTGTCCTTCAGCTCGACGAACTTGCCGGGCTGGTTGGTGAACTGCTCGGCCACGAAGAAGGGCTGCGACAGGAAGCGCTGGATCTTGCGGGCGCGGGCCACGACCAGCTTGTCGTCTTCCGACAGCTCATCCATGCCGAGGATGGCGATGATGTCCTTCAGCGCCTTGTACTGCTGCAGGATCTCCTGCACGCGGCGGGCCACGGCGTAGTGCTCCTCGCCGATCACCAGCGGGTCCATGATCCGGCTGGTCGAGTCCAGCGGGTCCACGGCCGGGAAGATGGCCTGGGCGGCGATGTCCCGCGACAGCACGGTGGTGGCGTCGAGGTGGGCGAAGGAGGTGGCCGGGGCCGGGTCGGTCAGGTCGTCGGCGGGCACGTAGATGGCCTGCACCGAGGTGATCGAGCCCTTCTTGGTCGAGGTGATCCGCTCCTGCAGGTTGCCCATCTCGGTGGCCAGGGTCGGCTGATAGCCCACCGCCGACGGGATGCGGCCCAGCAGCGCCGACACTTCCGAGCCGGCCTGGGTGAAGCGGAAGATGTTGTCGACGAACAGCAGCACGTCCTTGCCTTCCTCGTCACGGAAGTATTCCGCGATCGACAGGCCGGTCAGGGCGACGCGGGCGCGGGCGCCCGGCGGCTCGTTCATCTGGCCGTACACCAGGGCGCACTTGGAGCCCTCGGTCGAGCCGTTGTTCTTGGCCGGGTCCACGTTCACGTTGGACTCGATCATCTCGTGATAGAGGTCGTTGCCCTCACGGGTGCGCTCACCGACGCCGGCCAGCACGGAGTAGCCGCCGTAGGCCTTGGCGATGTTGTTGATGAGCTCCTGCATGGTCACGGTCTTGCCCACGCCGGCGCCGCCGAACAGGCCGATCTTGCCGCCCTTGGTGTAGGGGCACATCAGGTCGATGACCTTGATGCCGGTGACGAGGATCTCGGCCGAGGTCGACTGCTCCTCGAAGCTCGGGGCTTCCTTGTGGATCGGGCGGAACAGCGAGGTCTGGATCGGGCCGGCCTCGTCGATCGGGTCGCCGACCACGTTCATGATGCGGCCGAGCGTGCCCGGGCCGACCGGCGCCAGGATCGACTTGCCGGTGTCGGTCACCGGCTGGCCGCGCACCAGGCCTTCGGTGGTGTCCATGGCGATGGTGCGGACCATGTTCTCGCCGAGGTGCTGGGCGACCTCGAGCACCAGACGGAAGGGCTGGCCGGTGCGCTGGTCGACGTTCTCGGTCTCGAGCGCGTTGAGGATGGCCGGCAGGTGGCCCTCGAACTCGACGTCGACGACGGCGCCGATGACCTGGGCGATGCGGCCGTTGGCGACGGCGGCCGCCGGGGCGGTCGTCTTCGCGGCGGCGGCGGGCGCGGCCTTCCTGGCGGCGGGCTTGCGGGTCGGGGTCTTCTTCGGGGCGACGGTGTCGGTCATCGGGGTCTTCCGTTCGGAAAATCGTGTCGGGCGTAAGGTCGGATCAGAGGGCTTCGGCGCCGGAGATGATCTCGATCAGCTCCTTGGTGATCTGGGCCTGGCGGGAGCGGTTGTACTGCAGCGTCAGGGCGTTGATCAGTTCGCCGGCGTTGCGCGTGGCGTTGTCCATCGCCGCCATCTGCGAGCCGAAGAAGCCAGCCTGGTTCTCGTACAGGGCAGCCAGCACCTGGGTCGTCAGGTTGCGCGGCAGCAGGGTCTCGAGGATGGCCTCTTCCGAGGGCTCATACTCATAGACCGCGCCGTTCAGGTCGATCGGGGCGGCGTCCGCCTCGACCGCGGTCGGGGCCAGCTGCTTCGGCGTCGGCACCTGGCTGATGACCGACTTGAAGCGGCTGTAGAACAGGGTGACGACATCCGCCCGCCCGCTCTCGAACTCGTCGGCGATCATCTCGGCGATCGGCTGGGCGGCGTGCAGGCCGATGGTCTTGTGCGCGCTCAGCTCGAAGGTGTGGATCACCCGCTCGCCGTAGAAGCGCTTCAGCTGGTCGCGCGACTTGCGGCCGACCGCGACGATGCGGACGTCCTTGCCGTTGGCGATCAGGCTGTTGATGCGCTCGCGCGCGGCGCGGACGACGTTGGTCGAGAAGCCGCCGGCCAGACCCTTGTCCGCCGTGGCCACCACGATCAGGTGCTTCTTGTCCGCGCCCGTGCCGGCGAGCAGCTTCGGGGCGTCGGCGCCCGAGACGCCGGCGGCCAGGTTGGCGATGACCGCGGCCATGCGCTCGGCGTACGGGCGCGCGGCCAGGGCCTGGTCCTGGGCCCGCCGCAGCTTGGCCGCGGCGACCATCTGCATGGCCTTCGTGATCTTCTGCGTGGCTTTCACGCTTCCGATCCGATTGCGCATTTCCTTGAGGCTGGCCAAGGGTCAGGCTCCGAGGTCAGAAATGAAGATCGTCATCCCCGGCCCTGTGCCGGGGACCCATACGCGCCGACGGTCGAGGACGAACGCCGACCGCTCGGGCTTATGGGTGGCCGGGACAAGCCCGGCCATGACGGGGTGAACAGACATCATCAGGCGAAGGTCTTGGCGAAGTCGTCGAGCACGGCCTTGAGCTCGGCTTCCAGCTCCGGCGTCAGGTCCTTCTTGGCGCGGATGCCGTCCAGCAGCGCGGCCTTGGTGGACTTGATACGGGCCAGCAGCTCGCGCTCGAAGCGGCCGACGGCCGAGACCGGGATGGCGTCGAGGTAGCCGCGGGTGCCGGCGTAGACCGACACGACCTGCTCTTCCATCGCCAGCGGGGCGTACTGCGGCTGCTTCAGCAGCTCGGTCAGGCGCTCGCCGCGGGCCAGCAGCTTCTGGGTGGTGGCGTCCAGGTCCGAGCCGAACTTGGCGAAGGCCGCCATCTCCCGGTACTGGGCCAGCTCGCCCTTGATGGTGCCGGCCACCTTCTTCATCGCCTTGGTCTGGGCCGAGGAGCCCACGCGCGACACCGAGATGCCGACGTTCACCGCCGGGCGGATGCCCTGGTAGAACAGGTCGGACTCGAGGAAGATCTGGCCGTCGGTGATCGAGATCACGTTGGTCGGGATGTAGGCCGACACGTCGTTGGCCTGGGTCTCGATGATCGGCAGGGCGGTCAGCGAGCCCGAGCCGTAGTCGCCGTTCAGCTTGGCGGCGCGCTCCAGCAGGCGCGAGTGCAGGTAGAAGACGTCGCCCGGATAGGCTTCGCGGCCCGGCGGACGGCGCAGCAGCAGCGACATCTGGCGGTAGGCCACGGCCTGCTTCGACAGGTCGTCATAGATGATCAGGCCGTGCATGCCGTTGTCGCGGAACCACTCGCCCATGGCGCAGCCGGCGAACGGGGCCAGGAACTGCAGCGGGGCCGGCTCCGAGGCGGTCGCGGCGACGACGATGGTGTATTCCAGCGCGCCCGACTCCTCGAGGGTCTTGACGATCTGGGCCACGGTCGAGCGCTTCTGACCGATGGCGACGTAGATGCAGTACAGCTTGGCCGACTCGTCGCCGGTCGCGTTGACCGACTTCTGGTTCAGGATGGCGTCGACGGCCACGGCGGTCTTGCCGACCTGACGGTCGCCGATGATCAGCTCGCGCTGGCCGCGGCCGATCGGGATCAGGGTGTCGATCGCCTTCAGGCCGGTCTGCATCGGCTCGTGCACCGACTTGCGGGGGATGATGCCCGGGGCCTTGACGTCGACGCGGCGACGCTCGGTGAACTGGATCGGGCCCTTGCCGTCGATCGGCTCGCCCAGCGGGTTGACGACGCGGCCCAGCAGGCCCTTGCCGACCGGCACGTCCACGATCTCGCCGAGACGGCGGACCTCATCGCCCTCGGCGATGGCGGCGTCGGCGCCGAAGATCACCGCGCCGACGTTGTCGCGCTCGAGGTTCAGGGCCATGCCCTTCACCCCGGCCTTGGGGAATTCGATCATCTCGCCGGCCTGGACCTTGTCCAGACCGTGGATGCGGGCGATGCCGTCGCCGACCGACAGCACGGTGCCGACGTCCGAGACGTCGGCCTCAACGCCGAAGTTGGCGATCTGCGACTTCAGGATGGCCGAGATTTCAGCGGCGCGGATGTCCATGTCGGGCTCTCTGTTTCTTCGTCTTCGGGTCGCGCCGCCGGGGCGCGCGGCAGTCGGGGTCGGGTGCGGGTCAGGCCCGCTTGAGGGCGAACTTCATCTGGTCGAGGCGGGTCTTCAGCGAGGCGTCGAACAGCCGCGAACCGACCTTCACCTTCAGCCCGCCCAGCAGGGACGGGTCGACGCGGGCGGTCAGCTCGGGGTCCTTGCCCAGCGCCTCGCGCAGGCCGGCCTTGACCGCCTTCAGCTGGGCGGGGGCCAGCGGCGCGGCGGACACCACCTCGGCGGCGACGACGCCGGTGTGGCGGGCGTAGAGGGCGTTGAAGGCGGCGATCGCGGCAGTGATGTCCCGGGCGCGGCCGCCCTGGGCCATCAGGCCGAGGAAGTTGCAGGTGGTGGCGTGAAACTTCGCCGCCTTGGCGACCGCGGTCAGGCCGCGGGCCTGGTCGGCCGAGGCCAGCAGCGGCGAGGCCAGCAGACGACGCAGGTCGGCGCTGTCGCGGTACGCCGCCGCCAGCGACGTCAGGTCGGCCCGGACGGCCTCCAGGGCGCCGGTCTCCAGCGCCAGATCGAACAGCGCCCGGGCGTACCGTTCGCCGACTTCGCTCGTCCTGAACTCGTCCGCCACCTGATCCATTCCGCCAATGCGTTTGCGACGAGGCCGGGGGCGAGTCCCCTCGCTCCAGCCAAAGGCTTGATTATGCTTGAAGAAAGCACGCCGGGGGCGCGGCCTTTCAGCCCCGCCCTTGCAAGCCGGGCGCCTGATAGCACTTGTACCCGCCCCCCGCAACACGGCCCGGCCCCCGGGGCCTGCCCCGGCCTCGACGCAGTGTCGCACGGGGAGGATAAGGGGTGGCCGCCGCTGTCCCGGAGCCCCCATGCGCCCCTCCCCCGCCCTCATGTGCGCCCTCGCGCTCTCACTCGGCATCGCCCTGTCGGCCGCCGCGGGCGATCCGCCACCCGCCCTGGCCGTGGCCGACGCGCCCCCGACCTTCCGCCTCGTCAGCTACAACATCCGCTACGACAATCCGGCGGACGACCCGCCCTGGCCGGTGCGGGCCCCGCATCTGGCCGCCCAGACCGCCTTCCTCGACGCGGACGTCATCGGCCTGCAGGAGGCCCTGCCGCCCATGGTGGCGACCCTCGCCGCCGCCTGGGGCGGCCATGACCACTACGGCGTCGGGCGCGACGACGGGGCCGGCGCCGGCGAGACCACGACGATCTTCTGGCGCCGCGACCGCTTCGAGGTGCTGGCGCGCGAGACGGCCTGGTGCTCGCCGACCCCGGACCGGCCCTCCCCGGGCTGGGACGCCGCCCTGCCGCGCACCGTCACCCGGGTGGTTCTGCGCGACCGGCGCAGCCGGACCGTGCTGGATGTGCGCAATGCCCACTTCGACCACGTCGGGGTCGAGGCGCGCGCCCGCTGCGCCGCATGGATCGCCGCGCAGCCGGCCGCGGTGGTCGACGGACGACCGGCCCTGCGGATCGTCATGGGCGATCTGAACACCGGCCCGGACAGCGATCCCTACCGCACCCTCATCGCCGCCGGGCTGAGCGACGCCCGCCAGGCGGCCCCGGTCCGCTTCGGCCCCGAGGGGACCTTCAACGGCTTCGATGCGACCCGGGGCCCCGGGCTCGCGCCGATCGACCACATCTTCACCGGCCCCGGCCTGCAGCCGATCCGCTCGGCTGTTCTCACCGACACGATCGGCGGCAAGGTGATCTCGGACCACTATCCCGTCGTCGTCGACGTCGCCGCCGACGGCGCCTGATCGCCGCTCGCGCGTTTCGCGACCTGCACAGCCCCCAGCCCTACGGATCCGCCATGGACGCCATCGCCGCCCTGCTCACCGACCCCGCCGCCTGGGCCGCCCTCGTCACCCTCGTAGTGATGGAGGTGGTGCTGGGGGTGGACAACCTGATCTTCATCTCGATCCTGTCGAACAAGCTGCCGGAGCATCAGCGCCAGCGCGTGCGCCGCATCGGCATCGGCCTGGCCCTGGTCATGCGCCTCGCCCTGCTGTCGATCATCGCCTGGCTGGTCGGCCTGACCGCAACCGTCTTCGATCTCGGCGTCACCGGGGCCATCGGCGAGCATGGCGCGCCGGCGTTCGAGACGGCCTTCAGCTGGAAGGACCTGATCCTCATCGCCGGCGGCCTGTTTCTCGTCTGGAAGGCGACCAAGGAGATCCACCACGCGGTGGATCCGACCCCCAGCCACGACCTGCTCGACAAGAAGAGCGTGGTGATCAGCAACGCCGGCGCCGCGATCGTCCAGATCATCCTTCTGGACCTGGTGTTCTCGATCGACTCGATCCTGACGGCGATCGGCATGACCACCCACCTGCCGATCATGGTCATCGCCGTGATCGTGGCGGTCACCGTGATGCTGCTGGCCGCCGATCCCCTGGCCAACTTCATCGCGAAGAACCCGAGCGTGGTGATGCTGGCCCTCGGCTTCCTGCTGATGATCGGCATGGTGCTGATCGCCGACGGCTTCGGCGTGCATGTGCCCAAGGGCTACATCTACGCCGCCATGGCCTTCTCGGCCCTCGTCGAGAGCCTCAACATGCTGCGGCGGCGACGGCCGGCCGCGGCAATGGATCCGCACATCTAGGGATTGGCGACATCCAGCTTGCGGGCATGGCCGGCCACCGCGCGCAGGGCCAGGCCGGGCGGCGTCAGGCGGGCGACGAGGGCGAGGACCCGGTTGAGCGCGCCCGGGATCACCACGGGGCGGTTGGCCTCGACCCCGGACAGCCCCGCCTCCACCACCGCCCCGGCCGTCATCCACATCGCGCGGGGATAGGCCGTGCTGACCGCCGCGCGGGTGCCGTTGGCGTCGTGGAACTCAGTCAGGGTGTAGCCGGGGCACAGGGCGCTGACGTGGACCCCGGTCCCCTTCAGCTGCAGGTGCAGGCCGCGGCTCTGCTGGATCAGAAAGCCCTTGGCCGGGCCGTAGAGGGTGTCGCCGCCCGTCGCCGGCAGCAGGCCCGCCACCGAAGCGACATTGACGATGCGGCCGTGGCCGCGCCGGACCATGGCCGGGGCGAGGGCGTGGGCCAGCCGCAGCGGCGCCTGCACCAGCACCTCCAGCTCGGCCGCCAGCGCCGGCCAGTCGGACTCGAGGAACCCGGCGGTGCGGCTGTAGCCCGCGTTGTTGACCAGCAGGTCGGGCGACAGGCCCCGCCCCTCCAGCCCGTGCAGCAGGGTGGCGACCCCGTCCGGCGCGCCGAGATCCGCCGGCAGCACATGGACGGTGACCGCCGGACTGGCCAGCTCCGCCGCCAGGGCCGTCAGGCGCTCGCGACGGCGGGCGGTCAGCACCAGATCATGGCCGCGGGCGGCGAGGGCGCGGGCGAAGGCCGCCCCCAGCCCGGCCGAAGCCCCGGTGACCAGCGCCAGCCGGCGCGGCGCGGCGCTCACGCGACCACAGGCAGCGGTCGGGGCAGGGGGATCCCGCGCAGGGACTCCGCATCGTCCGCCAGCAGGTCGGCGACGCTGATGCGCGACAGGGCCTCGGCGGCGGCGGCGTCGGCGGCGACCAGCGCCTTCGCCACCTGACGCGGGATGTGCTGGCCGACCGGGCAGCCGGCCGCCCCCGCCGGGGGCGAGCCCAGATGGGCGCAGCCGTTGACCGCGCGCAGCACTTCGTCGAGCCGGATGTCGGCGGCGTCGCGCAGCAGCCAGGCCCCGCCGCTGGCCCCGGCGCGGGTGCCGATCAGCCCGGCGCGGGCCAGCATGGCGGTGACGCGGCGGATCACCACCGGATTGGTCGGCACCGAGGCCGCCAGCACCGCGCTGGGCACCGCCGCCGCAGGCGCAAAGGCGCCCTTGTGGGCCAGATAGGCCAGGGCGTGGGCGGCGACG
Source organism: Brevundimonas sp. (assembly GCF_035998205.1). Taxonomy (GTDB): domain Bacteria; phylum Pseudomonadota; class Alphaproteobacteria; order Caulobacterales; family Caulobacteraceae; genus Brevundimonas. Next base: position 383,568 of record NZ_DASYHT010000005.1, on the reverse strand, counting down.
GGAAATCTCTGGCTGTCGGACATAATGTATGCGGAAACATAGGCGTCCCGCGCGCCGCCGCCAAATCGGAGGCGACGGATTCGGCGCGGGCGCGATTGAAGCGCCCGGGGAAAGCGCCTAAAGGCTCGCCGCTGTTTTGGGCCCCTGCCTCCCCCGGGCCCGGAGGAAGTGCATGGTCGGGGCTCCCCCCCGCGACGGCCAGAGCAGCGCCGCCGCCTCGTCTCAACCCGATCCGCGGGCCGGTCCCGAGATCGCGCCCGAGCGTCCCCACCCCGCCGCCGCCGGCGACGGCGGGCACGGCCGCAGCGGTTTCTGGGCGCTGATGATCGGCGCCATCGGCGTCGTCTTCGGCGATATCGGCACCAGCCCCCTCTACGCCATGCGCGAGGCCCTGGCCCACTCCCGCTCCGGCGGCACGGCCGAGCTGGCGGTGCTGGGCGTGGTTTCGCTGGTGTTCTGGGCCCTGATCCTGGTGGTGACGATCAAGTACGTCACCTTCCTGATGCGCGCCGACAACAAGGGCGAGGGCGGCACCCTGGCGCTGATGGCCCTGGCCCAGCACGCCACCGGCCGACGCTCGGCGGTGATCTTCCTGCTCGGCGTCTGCGGCGCGGCCCTGTTCTACGGCGACGGCATCATCACCCCGGCCGTGTCGGTGCTCTCGGCCATCGAGGGACTGGGCAAGGCGCCCGGCGTCGGCCCGGCGGTGGATCCCTTCATCCTGCCGATCGCGGCCGGGATCCTGATCGGCCTGTTCCTCGTCCAGGCCCGCGGCACCGGCAGCATGGCCCGGCTGTTCGGGCCCCTGACCACCCTGTGGTTCCTGACCCTGGCGGCGCTGGGGCTCTACCACATCTTCGACGATCTCTCGATCCTCCGGGCCCTGTCGCCCTGGTACGGGATCGCCTTCCTGATCGACAACGGCTTCCTCGGCTTCGTCATCCTCGGCAGCGTCTTCCTCGCCGTCACCGGGGCCGAGGCCCTCTATGCCGACATGGGCCACTTCGGAAAGGCGCCGATCCGCGCCGGCTGGCTGTTCATCGTCCTGCCCTGCCTGACGCTGAACTACTTCGGCCAGGGCGCCATGGTGCTGGACCAGCCCGAGACCCGCCTCAATCCGTTCTGGGAGATGATCCCCGAGATCGCCTACTGGCCGGTGCTGATCCTCGCCACCCTGGCCACGGTGATCGCCTCGCAGGCCGTGATCACCGGCGCCTTCTCGGTGACCCAGCAGGCGGTGCAGCTGGGCCTGCTGCCGCGCCTCGACATCCGCAACACCTCCGAGAGCCAGGCCGGCCAGATCTATGTCCCGGCGGTCAACTCGGCCCTGCTGGTCGGGGTGCTGTTCCTGCTGGCCCTGTTCCAGACCTCCTCGAACCTCGCCGCCGCCTACGGCATCGCCGTCACGGGCGCGATGTTCGTCGACAGCCTGCTGGCCTGGTTCGTCATCCGCCACCTGTGGAAGTGGAAGACGCCGGTCGCCATCCTGGCCATGACCCCGTTCGTCATCATCGACCTGGTGTTCATGACCTCGAACCTGCTGAAGATCCCGCAGGGGGCGTGGTTCCCGCTGGTGCTCGGCATCGGCCTGCTGCTGCTGATGTGGACCTGGGTGCGCGGCACCCAGATCCTCACCGACAAGACCCGCAAGGACAGCCTGCCGCTGACCGACCTGATCGAGATGCTGCGGGCGCGGCCGCCGCACCGGGCCCCGGGCACGGCCATCTTCCTGACCTCGGATCCGGACGTCGCCCCGGTCGCCCTGATGCACAATCTCAAGCACAACAAGGTGCTGCACGAGAAGAACGTGATCCTGACGGTGCGCACCCTCGACCAGCCGCGCGTGCGCGAGGGCGAGCGGGTGGTGATCGAGCCGATCAACGAGGACTTCAAGCGCCTGACCATCTCCTACGGCTTCATGGAGACGCCCAACGTGCCGCGCGCGCTCGGCCTGTGCCGCAAGCAGGGGCTGAAGTTCGACATCATGGCCACCAGCTTCTTCCTCGGCCGCCGCTCGGTGGTGGCCTCGGCGCAGCAGGGCATGCCCCTGTGGCAGGACCGGCTGTTCATCTTCCTGATGCGCAACGCCGCCAACCCCACCGACTTCTTCCGCATCCCGCCCGGCCGCGTCGTCGAGCTCGGGACGCAGGTGTCGGTCTGACAGGAGTGACGAGTGGCGAGTGATCAGTGGCGAGGAAAGGCGGGAGGCGGGCAACGGGCCGCACGACCGGGGGCCTCGTCGCGCCCGCGTGGGGACAAGCGACCACTCGCCACTCACCACTCGCCACTCGCCACTGATCCCGGCGTGGAGGCCCGCATCGCCGCGGGCGTGCTGCTCAATGCGGCGCTGGAGAAGCGCGGCGGCCTCGACGAGGCGCTGAAGTTCCGCGAGGTCGCCGGCCTGTCCCCGGCCGACCGCGCCTTCGCCCGGGCCCTGGCCATGGTCGCCCTGCGCCGGCTCGGCGAGCTGGACCAGATCCTCGACCGCCGGCTCAAGACCGCCCCGCCGCTGGCGGTGCGCACCCTGCTGCGCATCGGCCTGGCGCAGATGCTCTATCTCGACACCCCGGACTTCGCCGCCGTCTCCACCGCGGTGAAGCTGGCCGAGCGGGATGCGAAGACCCGGCCCTACAAGGCGCTGGTCAACGCCGTGCTGCGCGGCGTCGGCCGCGACGGTCCCGGCAAGACCTCGCCGGAGCGCAACCTGCCGGACTGGATCGCCGCCCGCTGGAAGGCCGCCTATGGCGAGGCCGACTTCGCCGGTCTGGCCGAGGCCAGCCGGATCGAACCGGCGACCGACCTGTCGGCCAAACCCGGCGTCGACGCCGCCGCCCTCGCCGCCGCCATGGAGGGCGCGGTCCTGCCCGGCGGGACCGTGCGCGTGGGCCGCAAGGGCGACGTGGCCGGCTGGCCCGGCTTCGAGGCCGGCGACTGGTGGGTCCAGGACGCCGCCGCCGCCATCCCCGCCCGCGTGCTGGCGCCCCGGCCCGGGGAAACGGCGCTGGACCTGTGCGCCGCCCCCGGCGGCAAGACCCTGCAGCTGGCCGCCACGGGCGCGGCCGTCACGGCGCTGGACCGCTCGGCCCCGCGGCTGAAGCGCCTGTCGGAGAACCTCGCCCGCACCGGCCTGGCCGCCGAGGTCATCGCCGTCCCTGCCGAGGACTGGGACGACCCCCGCACCTTCGACGCCGTGCTGCTGGACGCCCCCTGCACCGCGACCGGCACCTATCGCCGCAATCCCGAGGTGCTGCGCGCGACGAAACCGGCCGACGTGGCCAAGCTGGCCGATGTGCAGCACCGGCTGCTCGACGCCGCCGCCGCCCGCGTGAAGCCCGGCGGCCGGCTGGTCTATTGCGTCTGCTCGCTGGAGCGCGAGGAGGGCGAGACCCAGGCCATCGCCTTCCTGCGCCGCACCCCCGCCTTCCGCACCGCCCCGATCGACCCCGCCGCCGTCGGCGCCCCGGCCGAGGCCCTGACGAAGGAGGGCTGGCTGCGCCTGCTCCCGTCCCTGTGGACGGCCGAGGGCGGCCTCGACGGCTTCTTCGTCGCCGCGTTCGTGCGGGAGGAGTAGGCCCCTCCACCGCCCCCCGGTCGCTTCGCGACCGGACCCCTCCACCGCTTCGCGGTCCCCCTCCCCACTGCGTGGGGAGGAAAGGCGCCTCTCCTCCCCATGCAATGGGGAGGTGGATCGACGGCGAAGCCGGCGAGATGGAGGGGCGGCTCCCGGGTCAAGCCCGAGGATGACGGCAGGAAGAGCGGCGCGCGAAGCGCAGTCCTATCTGCCATCGACCGGGAAGGGCGCGTCCGGCGCCGCCGCGCGCGACGTCGTTGTGTCCTCTGTGGCCTTCGCTGTGCTCTCTGTGATGAACTTGCGACGCTCACCGCACCCGCGGAGCGCCTACCGCTTCAGCCGCTTCGCATTGTCCGTAGCGGCGCGGTGGATGGGCTTCAGCGCCTCGGCCTGGGCGTCGAGCAGGGCGGCGTTGAGGCGCACGGCCTCGCCCGCCGCGCGGCCCCACCAGCCCATGCCGTAGCTCATCATCACCCAGCCGGCCTCGACCGGCGAGCGCGCCGTGGCCGCGGCGCTGAAGGCGCGCCCGGCCAGCCCGGCCTCGGTCAGGGCCGAGGCCCCGACCCGCGCCGCGGCCTCGCCCAGCTTGCCGGAAGCGCCGGCCGCGGCGAGCGCCCCGGCCTCGACCTTCTCCAGCCCCATCCGGGCCATCTCGGCGGGATCAGCCTTCGACGGATCGGTCAGGCCGGCGACGAGGATCTCCAGCCGCGCCGCGACCACGTCGCCGGCGGCCCGCATCATTTCGCCCTGCGCCACCGCCGTGGCGGCGGCCGTATCCGCCGCCCTGCTGGCGGCCTGGCGCACGCGCCGCCTGTCCCCGTTCGTCATGGGCCGGACGATGGGCCGCTTTCAGCCCTGCGGCAAGGCTTCGCCGGCGAAGGCGCGGACGTCCTCGATCAGGGCCGGGGCGGCGAGATCGATGATCTGCTGCCCCTTGGCCGGACTGGCCTGGGCCGGGTCCGAGCCGATGCGGCCGTCCGGGAAGCGGGCGCGGTAGTCGAGGGCGTCGCGGATCGGCCCGGTCGGCGCGATCTGCGGGCTGTAGGCCGCGGCCTTGATGTGGCCCGGGTACGCCGCCTGGGTCACGGCGATCTCCGACGGCGTCGCATGCATGCCGTGGCCGGTCGGGAACAGGCGGTTGCACAGGGCCGTCACCCCCGGCAGGTCCCACCAGTTGCGCAGCTTCAGGGTCATCGGCGGCGGGGTCTCCGCGTACGACCACTCGGCCCAGACCTCGGCGAAGGCGGCCTCGATCGAGGCGACATTGCCGCCGTGGCCGTTGAGGAAATAGATCCGCTCGAAGCCGTGCCGCGACAGGGACGAGATCCAGTCCGAGATCGCCGCCATGAAGGTCGAGGGCCGCAGGGTGATGGTCCCCGGGAAGGCCAGGTGATGCTGGGCCATGCCGATGTTGAAGGTCGGCGTCACGGTCAGACCGGGCTCGGTCCTCTCGGCCGCGTGGGCGATGATCTCGGGGCACATCCAGTCGGTGCCGAGCAGGCCGGTCGGCCCGTGCTGCTCGTTCGAACCGATCGGCACCACCGCGGTGCGGGCGAGCGGATGATCGGCGGCCAGTTGCGCCTCGATCTCGGGCCAGGACGACAGATGGATCAGCATGGGGAACTCCGGGACAGTCCTGCGTCCATAGAGCCTGATCGGTTGAGATGGAATCGCCGTGCGATTCCGTCGATGCCGTGGATCAGGCTCTCGCTTGAAACCGGACCGAAATCTGAGCCGAGTTGGACGGCGTCCAACTCGACCGATTTCGGTCTGGAGCCTTGAGCCCGGGCGTGGAAAGCCTTGCGGAAGCGGCGGCGCCACGCTTCAAGCGGCGCATGACGCACGAGGTCGACATCGCCGTGGTCGGGGCCGGCCCGGCGGGCATCGCCGCCGGCCGCCGTCTGGCCGCGGCGGGGGCCTCCTTCCTGATCCTCGAGGCGCGCGACCGGGTCGGCGGCCGGACCCTGACGGTCAGCCGCGAGGACCATGCCCTCGACGTCGGGGCCGGCTGGCTGCATTCGGCCGACGAGAGCCCCCTGCCCGCGCTGGCCGAGGCGGCCGGCGTCGCCCTCGACCGCACCCCGCCGCCATGGTCGGCCGCCGCCCGTGACCGGCCGATGCTGGAGGTCGACCTGAGCCGGGCCGAGCGCGCCGACTTCCGCGCCGCCTTCGCCGCCTTCGAGGCCCGCGTCGAGGCCGCTGCCGCCGAACCGGGCGACCGGCCGGCCGCCGACCTGTTCGACGCCGACTGCTACTGGAACGCGCGCATGGACGCCGTGTCCGGGGCGCTCAACGGTGTACGCTTCGCCGAGGTCTCGGCCCGCGACTACGCCGGCTATGTCGACACCGGCTTGGACTGGCGCGCCGTTCAGGGTCTCGGCGCCCTGATCGCGGGCCTCGGGGCCGGGCTGCCCGTGGCCTTCGACCGACCCGTCCGCCGCATCGACCGGTCCGGCGCGCGGCTGACGCTGCAGACCCCGGCCGGGAACCTCACCGCCCGGGCGGTGATCGTCACCGTCCCCCCCGCCCTGATCGCCGACGGGACCCTGCGCCTCGACCCGGCTCCCGAGGCCCTGCTGGAGGCGGCCGAGGGCCTGCCCCTGGGCCTCGCCCTCAAGCACCACATGGCCGTGACCGGGGCGGAGGACTTCCCGCCGGAGAGCCACATCCGGGGCCGCGCCGACAGCGCCGACACCGGCGGCTATCACCTGCGCCCCTTCGGCCGCGCGCTGATCGAGGCCTATTTCGGCGGCGACATCGCCCGCCAGCTCGAGGTCGAGGGGCCCGCCGCAGCCCACGCCTTCGCCGAGGAGGAGCTGGTGTCGCTGCTGGGTTCGGCCATGCGCCGGCGGCTGCGGCCGCTGTCGACCTCCGCCTGGGGCGCAGACCCCTGGTCGCGCGGGGCCTTCTCCTACGCCCGGCCCGGCCGCGCCGGCGACCGCGCCCGCCTGCGCACCCCGGTCGAGGACCGGCTGTTCATCGCCGGCGAGGCCACCTGCGCCCGCTTCTACGGCACCGCGCACGGGGCCTGGCTGGAGGGGGAGCGCGCCGCTGGTCTGGCGCTGGAGGCGATCGCCGCATGAGCCGCCCGCCCGTGAAGACGGCCCGCAAGGCCCCGGCGAAGCGCCCCCGCCGCATCCCCGGCTTTCCGCCCGATCCGGACCGGGTCGAGGCCATCTTCGCCCGGCTGGCCGGGGTCATGCCCGAACCGAAGACCGAGCTGACCTTCCAGGATCCCTACACCCTGGTGGTCGCCGTCGCCCTGTCGGCCCAGGCCACGGACGTCTCGGTCAACAAGGCGACGGACAGGCTGTTCAAGGTCGCCGACACCCCGGCGAAGATGCTGGCGCTCGGCGAGGCGGGGCTGATCCCCTACATCAGCTCGATCGGCCTCTACCGGAACAAGGCGAAGAACGTCATCGCCCTGTCGCGACTGGTGCTCGAGAAGCACGGCGGCGAGGTGCCGCTGAACCGCGCCGACCTGCAGGCCCTGCCCGGCGTCGGCCGCAAGACCGCCAGCGTCGTGCTGAACGAGCTGGGCATCGAGCCTGCCATCGCCGTCGACACCCATGTGTTCCGCGTCTCGCACCGGCTGAAGCTCGTCACCGGCAATACGCCGGACAAGGTCGAGGACCAGCTGCACCAGGTCGTGCCCGCCGCCTGGCTGCCCAAGGCCCACCACTGGCTGATCCTGCACGGCCGCTACACCTGTGTCGCCCGCAAGCCGAAGTGCGCCGCCTGCGTCATCGCCGACCTCTGCCCGTCCCGCGTGGAGCTGGCGGGGTAGGCGCGCTCTTCCTTCTCCCCTTGCGGGAGAAGGTGTCATGCGGAGCATGACGGATGAGGGGTGTCAGCGCCAACGCCGGGCGGATGTCCCGACCCGATCAAGGGATCACAGCGGGCACAGCGAAGGCGCAGCGGGCACAGCGACGTCGCGCCGCGCCGAACAGGCCCCTCCGTCTCGACGCTCCGCGTCGATCCACCTCCCCATTTCATGGGGAGGAGAACGTCTTTCCTCCCCACGCAGTGGGGAGGGGGACCGCCGAAGGCCGTGGAGGGGCCCGGTCGCCAGGGCGACCGGGGGGCGGTGGAGGGGCCCGGCCGCCCCTACCCCAGCCTGTCCCGCACCGCCTCGGCGAAGCCCGCCCCGGCGCGGGGGTCGCAGGACAGGTAGAAGTCCGGCTCGATCAGCTCCAGCTCCATCAGCCGGTACTGGCCGGCCGGGTCGCGCACCAGGTCGACGCGGGCGTAGAGCAGCGGCTCCTCGACCGCCGCCAGGGCCGCGGCGGCGACCTCCAGCGCAGCCGCGGGGGGCGCCGGCTCGGGATCGTAGCGGCCGCCGAACTGCACCTGGATGCGGAAGTCGCCCGGCGCCGCGGTCTTGCGCACCGCATGGCTGAAGCGCCCGCCGAAGTGCAGCAGCGACAGCTCCCCCTCGCCCTCGATCGCCGGCAGGAAGGGCTGCACCATGGCCGGGGCGTCGGGCAGGTCGGCGACGGGCTCGCCGGCCTTCAGCCGCTGCGTCCGCCAGGCCCCGCCGGAGACCACCGGCTTGACCACGATCTCGCCGAAGCGGGCGGCGGCCGCGGCCACCTCCTCCGTCGACGGACGATCCAGCCAGAGCGTCTCGGGGATTGGCACGCCGCGCTCGCCGAGCCGGCGCAGATAGGTCTTGTCCGAATTCCAGGCCAGCACCGACGCCGGATTGGCCAAAGGTGCCCCGGCGGCGGTCCAGGCGGCGCAGGCCTCCAGCCAGCGGCCGTGGTCGCGGTGATAGCCCCACACCACCACCGGCAGCACCAGCGGGAAGCCGGTCAGCCGCGACGCATCGGCGATCTGTTCCGTCCACGGCAGCGGGACCAGCCGCACCCCGGCCCCCTCCAGCGCCGCTTCCAGCCGCGCCAGCACCCCGGGCCAGTGCGAGGCGTAGGACAGGTCGGCGGGGTCGGGCGTAAGGACGGCGATCTCGGTCATGCCCCGCCCTCTAGCGACTCTGTCGCCCGCTGTCGCCGCCGACGCTGGCCCTGCGACGCCGGGACGGCTAAGTCGGCGCCATGACCCAGCCCGCCACCCACGACATCTGCGCCGTCGGCAACGCCATCGTCGACGTCCTCGCCCCCTGCGACCCCGCCTTCCTCGAGGCCCAGGGCCTGCCCCCCGGCTCGATGCAGCTGGTCGATGCGGAGCGCAGCGCCGCCCTCTACGCCGCCATGGCCGCGGGGGTGGAGGCCTCGGGCGGCTCGGCCGGCAACACCGTCGCCGGGGTCGGCTCGCTGGGCGGCCGCGCCGCCTATATCGGCAAGGTCGCGGACGACACCCTCGGCCAGGTCTTCACCCACGACATCCGCGCCGCCGGCGTGGCCTTCGACACCCCGCCGCTGGTCGGGGGCGCCGATCAGGGCCTCGGCACCGGCCGCTGCATGATCAATGTCACCCCGGACGGCCAGCGCACCATGTGCACCTTCCTGGGCGCCGCCAACCAGCTGACCGTCGCGGACATCGACCCGGCCCTGATCGGCGCCTCGGCCATCGTCTATCTCGAGGGCTATCTGTTCGACCCGGCCCCGGCCCGCGCCGCCTTCGAGGCCGCCGCCGCCGCGGCCCACGCCGCCGGGCGCAAGGTCGCCATCACCCTGTCGGACACCTTCGTCGTGGCCCGCTGGCGCGCCGAGCTGCTCGACTTCATCGCGCGCTCCGCCGACATCGTCCTGGCCAACGAGGCCGAGCTGGCGGCCCTGTTCGAGCACGAGGACTTCGACCACGCCGCCGCCCTGCTGGCGGAGCGGGTCGAGGTGGCGGGGATCACCCGCGGCGCCCACGGCTCGGTCGTGATCCGCGGGAGCGAACGCGCCGTCGTCGCCGCCGATCCGGTGGCCAGGGTGGTCGACACCACCGGCGCCGGCGACCAGTACGCCGCCGGCCTGCTGCTGGGCCTGGCCCGCGGCCTGTCGCTGGAGGACGCCGGCAGGCTGGGCTCGCTGGCCGCCGCCGAGGTCATCGCCCACTGGGGCCCGCGCCCCATGACCTCGCTCAAGGCCCTGGCCGAGGCGCGGGGCCTGAGGCTGGCCTGACCCCGAGGAGGCGCCGGGCAGGATTTCCAGTTATCGTCACCCCCGGGCTTGTCCCGGGGGCCCATCGTTCCGCGAGGCGCGATCGCCGCATGGTGCTGGCGGAACGTGGATGCGGCTCACGGCTACGCTTAGACCCGCCGTGGGCCGCCGGGACAAGCCCGGGGGTAACGGGTCCATGGGGCCACGGCCTACCGCTTCTTCAGCGTCACATAGAGGGCCCCCTCGCCGCCGTGGCGACGGTGGGCGCTGGAGAAGCCCGAGACCACGCCGCGCAGGCGCGGCCCCTGCAGCCATTCGGCGGCCGAGGCGCGGATCACCCCGCCGCCGCGCCGCCCCTGTCCGGTGATGACCAGCACGGCGGTCAGGCCGCGCGCCTGGGCCCGGGTCAGGAAGCCGACCAGTTCGTCCTCGGCCTGGAAGCGGCCGAAGCCGTGCAGGTCGAAGCGCCCCTCGATCGGATCGCGCTCGCGCGCCAGCCGGCGCTGGCGGCGCGGCTCCAGCACGTCCGGCGCGGCGCGCGACGGCAGGGGGACCGGGGCAGGCCGCAGCTCGGGCGGGACGGACGGCTTCGGCGCCGTGGCGGGCAGAGCCGGCTTGCCGACGCCCTTGCGAGGGGCGGCCGCGGCCGGCGCCTCCTCGACGGGCGGGACGGCGCGGCCCGGCGCCGGGGTCAGGGTGCGGGCCACCCGGGCCCACAGGCGGCGGTCCTCGGCGCTAAGTCCCGGGCCGCGCGGCGGCCGGCTCATCCGGCGTCCCGGATCTCGTCGTCGTCCCCGTCGTCGAGCGCCATCGGCCCCGGGCTGTGGGACAGCAGGTCGCCGGGCTGACAGTCCAGCTCGCGGCACAGGGCGTCGAGGGTGGTGAAACGGATGGCGCGGGCCCGGCCGTTCTTGAGGATCGACAGATTGGCGGCGGTCACGCCGACGCGGTCGGCGAGCTCCGACAGCGACATGCGTCGCGCCACCAGCATTCGATCGAGGTTCACGCGGATGGCCATGGCGTCAGATCGTCAGTTCGGCTTCGCGGCGCAGGCGTGCGCCCTCGCGGAAGACTTCCGCTAGCACGAAGACCACGAGCACGGAAAACACCGGGGTCAGCAGCTCGCCCAGCCCCTGGGGCTCCATGGCGCCGGCCGACAGGCGCGCGGCCCAGGTCTGCCACAGCCAGACGCCGCCGGTGACAACCGCGAGGATCAGCCCGATCTGGCGCAGGCGGCTGGTGTTTTCGGGGTGGAAGGGATCCCCCTCGGTCAGGGTGCGGAAGATGGCGCGCAGGCGACCGACGATCAGGGCGAAGGCGCCGAAATAGGCGCAGAAGGAGCCGACCGCGAACAGCAGCAGAGGGCGTTCGAGCGGGATCTCGCGGCCACCGGCGGGATTGTCCAGCGTCACGGAAAGGTCGGTCAGGGGCACGAAGATAGCGGCGACAAAGGCCAGCAGCAGGATCACCAGGATCACCCACAGCAGCACATAGGCCACGTCGAGACCGATCTTCAGCAGGCTGGACACCGAGCCGGGGCCCAGCGTGCGCAGGGCGGGGGCGTCGAGCGGGCGGACGGTCAGCCGGAACGGAAAGCGCGGCAGGCGCACGGGGTCGGCCTCAGGCCGGGAAGATCGGCGGGGTCGCCGCGGCGGGTCCGGCCGGCCCGCGCGCGGCGACTGTTTTCGCGATCTTCATATGACACGTCAAAGGCGGCGGATCACAGCGCCTGGATCAGGGTCGCGACCAGCGCGGCCGGGATGGCGGCCAGCAGGAAGGCGTTGAGGATGCCGTGGCCGACGCGCTCGATCAGGTAGGTGGTGTTGAGGGCTTGCATGATCTTGGTCTCCGTTGATTGGGCGATTTTCGCCCGGTTCTGGTTGTCTGCGGGGTCATCCTTGCCGTTTCCGGCTCCGATGTGGGTGGGTGCAGCGCCCTTCTCCATGTCCAAAGCAATACGCCGCCCTATCTTGCAATGCACGTTACATATCGTTTAACGGGATGAATCTTTCGCAATGCAGCACGTGGCGCGTCGCCGCAGCCGCCCGCCCCGGCAAGGCGGTTTCCCCGCCGCCCGGCCCGCTCTAGGGTCGCCGCCATGCCCCTGATCCTCGCCGCCGGAACCCGCCTCGTCGCCGCCACCCACAACGCCGGCAAGGCGCGCGAAATCGCCGCCCTGCTCGACGGCCGCTTCGAGGTGCTGAGCGCCGCCGAGGCCGGCGTGCCCGAGCCGGACGAGACCGAGAGCACCTTCACCGGCAACGCCCTGCTCAAGGCGCGCCACGCGGCGCAGCGCTCGGGCCTGCCCGCCCTGGCCGACGACAGCGGCCTGTCGGTGACGGCGCTGGACGGCGCGCCCGGCATCTTCTCCGCCCGCTGGGCCGGGCCCGATCGTGACTTCGCCCTGGCCATGCGCAAGGTCGAGACCCGGCTGGAGGAGATCGGCGCGACCGACTTTTCCGCCTGGTTCACCTCGGCGCTGGCGGTGGCCTGGCCCGACGGCCCGGCGGTGGTGGTGCAGGGCGAGGTGCACGGCCAGCTGGCCTTCCCCCCGCGCGGCGACCGCGGCTTCGGCTACGACCCGATCTTCGTCCCGACCGGCCACAGCCAGACCTTCGGCGAGATGGACCCGGCGGCCAAGGACGCCATGAGCCACCGCGCCCGCGCCTTCGAACAGCTCAAGGCGGCGCTGTTTGCCTGAGTCCCTTCCGGCCCGGCCCCTCGCCCGGGGCGATGACCGCCCGGCCGGCGTCGCCGTCTATGTCCACTGGCCCTACTGCCGGCGCATCTGCCCCTATTGCGACTTCAATGTCGTGCGCGACCGGGCCCAGGCCGAGCAGGCCGATCTGGTCGAGGCGATCCTCGACGACCTGCACCTTCAGGCCGACCGGCTGGGCCCGCGGCCGCTGGCGGCGATCTTCTTCGGCGGCGGCACCCCCTCGCGCATGCCGCCGCAGGCCGTGGCCCGCATCCTCGCCGCCGCCCGCACCCGCTTCCCGACCGATGACCCGGTCGAGGCGGCGCTGGAGGCCAATCCTGACGAGGCCTCGCGCCAGCAGCTGGCGGCCCTGGCCGAGGCCGGGATCGAGCGCCTGTCGCTGGGGCTGCAGGCGCTGCAGGACGACGCCCTCGCCTTCCTCGGCCGCGACCATGACGCCGCCGCCGGGCGCCGCGCCCTGGCCGACGCCCTGACCCTGTTCCCGCGGGTGTCGCTGGACCTGATCTACGCCCGCCCGGACCAGACCCCCGCCGGCTGGCGCGACGAGCTGGCCCGCGCCGTCGACCTCGGGGCCGGCCACATCTCGCCCTACCAGCTGACGGTCGAGCCCGGGACCGCCTTCGGCCGGGCCCACGCCCGCGGCCGCCTCGTCCCGCCCGACGACGAGCGCGCCGCCGACCTCTACGAGGTCACGCAAGCGGTGCTCGAGGCCGCCGGGTTCGAGGCCTATGAGGTGTCCAACCACGCCCGCACCGTGGCCGACCGCTCGCGCCACAACCTGCATGTCTGGCGCGGCGGCGACTATCTGGGCCTCGGCCCCGGCGCCCACGGCCGGCTGACCCTCGACGGGACGCGCCGGGGCACGGTCGCCCACCGCCGCGTCGCCGACTACATCGCCGGGGTCGCCGCCGGCGCGCCGTCCGCCACCATCGAGCCGCTCGCGCCCTGCGAGGCGCTGGAGGAGCGCGTCCTGCTGGGCCTACGCACGGTCGAGGGCGTCGGCCTGCCCGTGCTGGCCGGGCTGGGCCTGTCGCCCGGCGCCGGGCCGCTGGCCGACCTCATCGCCGACGGCTTCCTGACCCTCGCGGACGGCCGCCTCGCCGCCACCGCCCGCGGCCGCCCCGTCCTCGACGCCCTTCTCGCCCGCCTGCTGACATGACCCCCTCCTCCCCCGCCTGCGGGGAAGGGGGACCCCGAAGCGGTGGAGGGGGCGCGACCGGGCGCAACGGACGGCCGCCCCCGCCCCTCTCCGTCACCCTCGGGCTTGACCCGAGGGTCGAGCGTGGAGGCGCGCGCGACGCATGACGCCAGGGGGCGCCGGCGGTCCCTCTCCACCCGCCTGCAGCGGACCCCCCCGATCCTCGGGTCAAGCCCGAGGATGACGCGCGGGGGCGAAGACGCCGCCCCGCGACACCCCCATCGGGTTTGTCGCCAAACCGGGCTAGGCTCGCCCCATGGACACCCTCGCAGACCGCTGGGCCCGGCTCGCGCCCCACGCCGCCTTCGTCGGCCCGGAGGACGACCGGCCGCGCCCGACCGCCCTGCTGTTCCACGGCTGCGGCGGCCTGCGCCCGCACCTGCCGCGCTACGCCGAGGCGGCGCGGGCGGCCGGCTGGCGGGCGGTGATCGTCGATTCCTACGCCCCCCGCGGCTGGAGCCGGCAGCTGGCCATGGCCATGGTCTGCACCGGCCTGACCTTCCACGGCGACCGCCGCGCCGGTGACGTGCTGGCCAGCATCGCCGGCGTCTCGGCCCGCCCGGACGTGGACGCCGAGACCCTGCTGGTGGCCGGCTGGAGCCACGGCGGCTGGGGCATCATGGAGGCCATGAGCGCCGACCGCCGGCCCGGGACGCTGGGGCTGGCCAACCCGGGCGAGGCGGCGCTGGACGGCGTGAAGGGCGCCTTCCTCGCCTATCCCTATGTCGGGTTCGCCGCGCTGAACCGACGGCGGCCGTGGCGGCACTGTCCGCGCACCCTCGCCGTCGTCGCCCGGCGCGATCACCTGACCACCGTACGCAACGCCGAGGGCATCCTCGACATGGTGCGTGGCTGCGGCGTCGAGGTGGAGACTTGGATCGCCGAGGGCACCCACAGCTTCGACGAGCCGATGAACGCCCCGCCGATGCGCTACGACGAGGCGCTGGCGGCCGAGGCCCTGACGCGCTTCGGCCGGCTGCTGGAGGATCTCGCCCCGAACGTCAGGCCCGCAGCCGCCGCCTGAGGCGGACGGCCCGGCCGGAGCGCGCGGATCAGGCCGCGGCCGGGGTCTTCTTGCGGCGCGGCGAGACCATCAGCTTCTTGGTCTCGGCGATGGCCTTGGCCGGGTTCAGCCCCTTCGGACACACCTGGGCGCAGTTCATGATGGTGTGGCAGCGGTAGAGCTTGAACGGATCCTCGAGATCGTCGAGCCGCTTGTCCGTGGCGTCGTCGCGGCTGTCGGCGATCCAGCGATAGGCCTGCAGCAGCGCCGCCGGGCCGAGGTACTCGGTCTGGTTCCACCAGTAGCTGGGGCACGAGGTCGAGCAGCAGGCGCACAGGATGCACTCGTAGAGGCCATCCAGCTTCTCGCGGTCCTCCGGGGTCTGCAGCCGCTCCTTCTCCGGGTCCGGCTCATCGGACTGCAGATAGGGCTGGATCGAGTCGTACTGGGCGTAGAACAGCGACAGGTCGGTCACCAGGTCCTTGACCACCGGCTGGTGCGGCAGGGGCGCCACCGAGATGGTCGAGCTGGCGCACTCGTCCCAGCCCTTGGTGCAGGCCAGGGTGTTGCGCCCGTCGATGTTCATCGAGCACGAGCCGCAGATGCCCTCGCGGCACGAGCGCCGGAAGGTCAGGCTCGGGTCGATAGTGTTCTTGATGTGGATCAGGGCGTCCAGCAGCATCGGCCCGTGGTCGTCGGCCGAGACCTCGTAGACGTCCCAGCGCGGCGCCGCGTCAACCTCGGGGTCATAGCGGTAGACCTTGTAGGTCTTGACGTTCTTCGCCCCCTTGGGGGCCTTGTGGACCTTGCCCTTGGTGGGCTTGGAACCGCGCGGCAGGGTGAGCTGAACCATCTCTCGTCGTCCTCAGTACACCCGCGCCTTGGGCGCGATGTACTCGATCTCGTCGGTCAGGGTGTAGGTGTGCACCGGCCGGTCGTCGATGCGGGTTTCGCCCGTGGCGTCGTCGAACCAGGTCAGGGTGTGCTTCATCCAGTTGGCGTCGTCGCGGTCCGGATAGTCCTCGCGGGCATGGGCCCCGCGGCTTTCCTTGCGGTTCAGGGCGCCCTCGACCGTGACCAGCGCCTGGCCGATCATATTGTCGTACTCGAGCGTCTCGACCAGGTCGGTGTTCCAGATCAGGCCGCGGTCGGTCGTCTTGATGTCGGCCCCGCCGGCGTGGATCTCCTTCAGGCGGCGCACCCCGCTGGTCAGGGTCTCGCCGGTGCGGAACACCGCCGCGTCCTCCTGCATGGCGCGCTGCATCTTCAGGCGCAGCTCGGCGGTCGGGGTCGAGCCCGAGGCGTTGCGGAAGCGGTCCAGACGCGCCAGGTGCGCCTCGGTGGCCGCCGCCGGAGCGTCCGGCACGGCCGAGGCCTTGTTGACGATCTCGCCGGCGCGCAGGCCGGCGGCGCGACCGAACACCACTAGGTCGATCAGCGAGTTGGAGCCGAGGCGGTTGGCCCCGTGCACCGAAACGCAGGCCGCCTCGCCCACCGCCATCAGGCCCGGCACCACCGAGTCGGCGTCGCCGCCGCGCTTGGTCAGCACCTCGCCGTGATAGTTCGTGGGGATGCCGCCCATGTTGTAGTGCACCGTCGGCAGCACCGGGATCGGCGCCTTGGTGACATCGACGCCGGCGAAGATCTTGGCCGACTCCGAGATGCCCGGCAGGCGCTCGTGCAGCACCTTGGGGTCGAGGTGATCCAGGTGCAGGAAGATGTGGTCCTTGTTCGGACCGACGCCGCGGCCCTCGCGGATCTCGATGGTCATGGAGCGGCTGACCACGTCGCGGCTGGCCAGGTCCTTGGCCGAGGGGGCGTAGCGCTCCATGAAGCGCTCGCCCTCGGAGTTGGTCAGATAGCCGCCCTCGCCGCGGGCGCCCTCGGTGATCAGGCAGCCGGCGCCATAGATGCCGGTCGGGTGGAACTGCACGAACTCCATGTCCTGCAGCGGCAGGCCGGCGCGCAGCACCATGGCGTTGCCGTCGCCGGTGCAGGTGTGGGCGCTGGTGGCCGAGAAATAGGCGCGGCCGTAGCCGCCGGTGGCCAGGATCACCAGCTTGGCGCGGAACCGGTGCAGAGTGCCGTCATCCAGCTTCCAGGCGGTGACGCCGGTGCAGGCGCCGTCCTGCATGATCAGGTCCAGGGCGAAGAACTCGATGAAGAACTTCACCTCGCGGCGCACCGACTGGCCGTACAGGGTGTGCAGGATGGCGTGGCCGGTGCGGTCGGCGGCGGCGCAGGTGCGCTGCACCGGGCCCTCGCCGAAGTTCTTCGTCATGCCGCCGAAGGCGCGCTGGTAGATCTTGCCGTCCTCGGTCCGGCTGAACGGCACGCCCCAGTGCTCCAGCTCGTAGACGGCCTTGGGGGCCTCGCGCACCAGATACTCGATGGCGTCCTGGTCGCCGAGCCAGTCCGACCCCTTGACGGTGTCGTACATGTGCCACTGCCAGCGGTCCTCGCCCATGTTGCCGAGCGAGGCGGAGATGCCGCCCTGGGCCGCCACCGTGTGGCTGCGGGTCGGGAACACCTTGGTGACGCAGGCGACCTTCAGCCCCTGCTGGGCGGCGCCGAGCGCGGCGCGCAGGCCCGAACCGCCTGCGCCCACCACCACGACGTCGTACTCGTGATCGACAAATTCGTAGGTCGCCATGCGCGATCAGGCTCCGAAACCGGCCGGCAGCGGCGCGGATCCCAGCGCCAGCCGCACGATGAAGAACACACTCGCCGCCGAGAGGGCGAGGCAGAGCAGCCCCGACAGGCCCAGCAGCAGCCCCTTGGTCGACGGCCGATGGATGTAGTCCTCGACGATCACCTTGAAGCCCATGTTCATGTGCCAGAAGCTGATCAGCAGCGTCAGGGCCAGCAACGTCGCATTGACCGGCTGCGCCAGCCACGCCAGCGCCCCGTCATAGCCGCCGCCGGCCAGCTGGAACGCCGCCCACACGCCCCACAGGCACAGGGGCACGAGCGCCAGCGACGACAGCCGCTCGGCCGTCCACTCCCCGGCGCCGTGGCGCTCGGAGATCTTCACATGATTGCGGAACGCCTTGCGATGACCGCTCACAGCGCGACCCTCCCGGTCAGGAACAGCGCGGCCCAGAACAGCACCGTGGCCGCGACGCTGCCGCCGATCGACAGCCACGACAGCAGGTTGGCGGCCGGGGGCGTCAGGCCCGCGCCGGCGTCCCAGATCAGGTGCCGGACCCCGCCCGCCAGGTGATAGAACAGCGAGAAGCTCAGCCCGATCCAGACCAGCAGGCCGAACGGCGAGGCCGCCACGGCGACGAAGCCCGCATAGGCTTCGGGACCGAAGGCGAGGGCCAGCAGCCAGGCCGCCACCACCAGGGCGCCGGCGTACAGCGCGCCGCCGGTCATCCGGTTCAGGATCGACGCCAGCATGGTGACGTGCCAGCGCCACACCTGCAGGTGCGGCGACAGGGGCCGGACACGGCCGTTCGGCTGGACCACGAAGCGACCCGTCTGGTCCTCCGCCGCCTCGCCGGGCGAATAGGGCTTGTTCATGCGAACCGTTCTCAAAAAGAGAAAGAATTTCAAGGGCCGGTGCGGCGCACACAGGCTTTAGTGACCGTGCCCGCAAAGTGTCAACGAACAGCGACCGTGGGTCACACATGCGTGCGGCGAGGATGACGGCGCGTCCGGCGCTGGTCAGAGCCCCCCCGGCTTTGGCATTCTGCCGGCATGTCGCCCGTCCTGATCCTCGCCGTCGCGCTGCTGCTGCAGGACCCCGGCCCTGCGCCCGCCCCGGCCGACGCGCCGGCCGCTGTCACGACGGCCCCCGACGCCGCGCCGGCCGCAGAGGTTCCGGCCGCCGACCTCTACCAGCCGCCCCGTATCCGGCCGTTCGAGCCCCCGCCGGACTTCGCCGCCCCGGCCGATGCGCCCGTCCCGGCCGCCGGTCCGCGGGCGCTGGACCGTGCCGTGACCGTCGAGGCCTACGCCGGCGATTATGAGGCGGCCGACACCGCCACCGACCTGGCCTACGCCGCCGGCGTGCGGGCGGCGGAAAGCCGGGTCGACGCCGGCATGGGACCGCTGGACGGCCTCTGGCGTGTGGTTGACCGCGAGGGGCGCACCCGTGTGCTGCTGGCCATCGTCGACCCCGGCGGCGAGGCCCCGGTGCAGGGCGCCTGGATGATCCCGGGCGCGCCCCCGGCCGTCGACGACGGCGCCCTGGGCGGCGAGGTGCGGGGCCCGGACGAGGTGCGGCTGGCGACCGGCGCGGGGACCCTGCGGCTGACCCTGCGCGGCGAGGTCTGGCGCGGCCAGCTGATCAGCGACGACGGGGCGATCCCCGTCAGCCTGCGCCGTCCCTGACCAGCGCCCCGGCCTCCGCCCCGATCAGCGCCAGCCGCCGGGCGCGCTCCTCCGCCTCCAGCGGGCGCGCGCCGGGCCGTCCCCACACCGGATCGGGCCACAGGCCGTCGTCGCGCCGCCGCCCGACCACATGCACATGCAGCTGGGCCGTGACATTGCCCAGCGCCGCCACATTCAGCTTGTCGACCGGCTCAGGGGCCAGCCGGCGCACCAGCGCCCCGGCCCGCACCACCTCCTCCATCAGCGCCGCCCGCGTCGCCGGATCGAGGTCCTCCAGCTCCACCAGCCCCGGACGCCGGGGGATCAGCACCAGCCACGGAAACCGCGCATCGTCCTGCAGCCGCACATGACACAGCGGCCACTCGGCCGCCGCGATCGACCCGGCGGCGAAGGCGGGATCCGGGGCGAAGCTCATGCGGGGGGCAGCTCCGCGGCCGGCGCGCGGAGGCGTCCGGCGAAGCCCAGCAGGGCGACGCCTATCGGGATGACCCAGTAGGCCAGACCCGGGGCATAGGGGTAGCGGGCGATCGGTGCGATCATCGCGGTCGCCGCCGACAGCAGCCCGGCAAGGGTGATCACCGCCCAGATGCGCGCCGCCGTCCGCGCCTGCGCCGCGCCGTCCGCGTCCGCCCCGGCCGCCGCCGGCCGTCGGCCCACGCGATGGAACAGCAGGGTGTAGAGCGCCGCCAGCCCGGCGAACCCCAGGCCGTAGACGACATAGACCGCCTGCAGGTCCTGCGGCGTGGCGATCAGATCGCCGCCCGGCAGCACCCGCCCCGACAGCCAGTGCGCCCCGGACTCGGTCAGCAGCCGCATCGGATAGACCAGCACCAGAATGACGAAGACGATGGCGAGGCTCAGGAACACCGACAGGCCATCGCGCACCGGCGCCAGCTGGCCGAAACGTCGGTGGCCCAGCCAGAACACCGCCACCAGGGCGAAGCCGGCGGCGAAGGCCGGCACACGCAGCAGCGCCTGCTGCAGATCCGCCAGCCCCGTCGGCGGCGTGTTGCCGCCGATGATGAACAGGGTCACCGCAAAGGCGAAGGCCGCGTCGACAAAGGCGTCGAGCCGCTGCGTCTCCGGCGGCGGACGGCGATCTGCAGGCCCCATGGTCCCCTCCCCGGGTGCGTCCGCCGGATTAGGCCGCGGAAGGGTCGTGCAGGTCAACCGGCCGCCGACACCTCGGCCACCAGCCGGTAGCCGACCCCGGGCTCGGTCAGGATCAGGCGTGGCGAGGAGGGGTTCTCCTCCACCTTGAGCCGCAGCTGGGCCACGAGGACGCGGATCGTCTGGGCGTCGGTCTCGGCCTCGCCGCCCCAGATGGCGGTCTTGATCTGCCGGTGCGTCACCGGCCGCCCGACATGCCGGGCGAGGATGCGCAGCAGCTCGAACTCCCGCGGCGTCATGCGCATCTCCTCCTCCAGCACCCAGACGCGCCGTTCGGCGAAGCTGACCCGCAGCGGCCCGGCCACGAACGTCGTCTGCTGGTTGAAGCGCCGCTCCAGCCCGCGCTGGGCCGCCCGCAGCCGCGCCAGCAGCTCCCCGACACCCACCGGCTTCTCCACATAGTCGTCGGCGCCGAGGTCCAGCGCCGCGATCTTCTCCGCCTCCAGCCCGCGCGCCGACAGGATGATGACCGGCGTCTCGGACAGGCGGCGCAGGGTGCGCAGCACCTCCTTGCCATCCATGTCCGGCAGGCCGAGGTCGAGCAGAATCACGTCCGCCGGCTCCTCTCCGGCCAGCCGCAGGGCCTCGCTGCCCGACCCGGCGGTGGAGACCACATAGCCTGCCGCCCCGAGCGCCGCCGCCAGCGTCCGGCGAAGGGCGTCGTCGTCCTCGACCAGCAGGATGTGTCCCGAAACGCCGCCGCTCATGCCGCCGCCTCCGACACCGGGAGGATGAGACGGAGAGAGAGGCCCCGGCCGCCTCCGGACACCGCCTCGACCCGCCCGGCCATGGCCTCGACAAAGCCACGGGTGATCGACAGGCCGAGCCCGGCCCCGCCGCCTCGCCGCAGGCCGGCCGCGCCGCGGTAGAACTTGTCGAACATCTGGGCCAGCTCATCGGCCGGCAGCCCCGGCCCCCGGTCCGTCACGGCAACCGTCGCGACGCCGTCGGCTGTCGTCACCGCCACCTCGACCGGGCCCGCCTCGCCGGCGTAGCGCAGGGCGTTGTCCAGCACATTGTCGAGCGCGCGCTCCAGCAGGACAGGATCCGCCTCGACCATCACCGGTTCCGCCGGCCAGCTGCGCACCACCTGCAGCGCCTGCAGGTCCGGCCGCCCCAGACACCGATCCAGCACCTCCAGAACGTCCAGCGCGTGGAGATCCGGCTCCAGCCCGCCGCCGTCGACGCGGATCATGTCCAGCAGGCCGGCGATGAACCGGTTCATGCGCAGCGCCTCGCCCTCGATGTCGGCATAGGCCCGCGCCACCGTCTCCTCCGGCAGGGTGTCGCCGAAGGCCTTCAGGGTCGAGGCCGAGGTCAGGATCGTCGCCAGCGGCGTGCGCAGGTCGTGTGAGACGGAGGACAGCACCGCCTGGCGGAACTCGGCGGTGCGCTCCAGGGTGCGCAGCTCAAGGCGCTGTTCGGCGGCGCGGATGCGAGACAGCGCCCCGCCGGCCAGCTCCAGCATCAGGTCGACGACCTCGCGGCTCCCGTCAGGCAGACGGTCGGCCTCGACGGTGAAGGCGCTCTCCGCCGGCCCGGGCGCGGCCACGGCCACCGGGGCCCCGGCCACGACCTCGAGACGGCGCGACAGGTCCGCCAGCAGCGCCGTTTCCGAGGCGGCGGCGAAGAAGGCGCGCGACGCCTCCAGCAGCCGGGCCCGGTCGCGGCTCTCGGCGCGGCTTTGGGCGAGCGCCGAATGCAGCCGCCCTGTCAGCCGGCCGCTGAGCATGGCCACCAGGGCGAACAGACAGAGGACGAGGTAGTCCTCGTGGGTGAAGGTGCTGAAGCGGAACCGCGGCTCCGTCAGATAGACGTTGTTGATCGCGACGGAGGCGAGCCCCGCCAGATAGGCCGGCCCGGCCCCGAACCGGGCCCCGACGATGACCACGGCGGTCAGGAACACCACCGTCAGCCGGTCGGTGCCGAAGACGCGGAAAATGACCTCCGCCACGGCCGTCGCCGCCGCCACGACGCCGAGCGCGGCGAGGTAGGCCGCCGTGCGGTGCGGCTGGTGGGAAGGGCCGGACGACAGGGACAGCAGGCTCGGGCGCATGGCCCTACCTGCACCGGGCCAGCCGCGCCGCGCAATTCCGGGTTTCTTATGCGGTTCTTATCGTCGCCCGGGCGGCGCGGCCGGGTCATGAGGGGCCGGTGACCACAGCCCGAAGGTTCCCCCGATGCCCCTGATGGCCGGCGCCCTTGCGCCCCTGTTCACGGCCCCGACCCGGAGCCGGCCGGACTTCTCGTTCGGCAGCCTCGGGGGAACCTGGGTGCTCCTGCTGTTCCTGTCCGGCGACGCCGCGGCCGACGCCGGGGCGCAGCAGCTGCTCGATCGCCATGCTGACCTTTTCGACGACCACCGCCTGATGGCCTTCACCGTCGTGCGCGAGTCTGAGGTGTTCACCCGCACCCCGGAGCACATCCCCGGTCGCCGCGTCTTCCATGACGTCGCCGGCGAGATCGCCGACCGGCACCATCTGCGGCGCGAGGACGGCGGGACCTTCGGCTACTGGACCCTGATCGATCCGATGATGCGCGTCGCTGACCGCGCCCGCCTCGAGGAGGGCCCGGCCCTGTTCGAGCGGCTGCGCCGCCTGCCGCCGCCCGCCGACCACGCCGGAACGCCAGTGGCGGCCCCGGTCCTGATCGTGCCGCGTGTGTTCGAGCCCGCCTTCTGCCGGCGTCTGATCGAGGTCTACGAGCGTGACGGCGGCCATGTGTCCGGCGTGATGCGCGACATCGATGGCATGACCGTGCCCGTGGTGGACGGCTTCAAGCGCCGGCGCGACGCCACCGTCGAGGACGACGCGCTCAAGGCCGAGATCCGCTCGCGCCTGTCCAACCGCCTGCTGCCGATGATCAGGAAGGCGCTGATGTTTGAGGTCACCCACGTCGAACGCTACATCGTCGCCTGCTACGACGCGGGCGACGGCGGCTACTTCAAGGCGCATCGCGACAACACGACCCTGGCCACCGCGCACCGGCAGTTCGCCTGCTCGATCAATCTCAATGCGGAAGAGTTCGAGGGCGGCGACCTGCGCTTCCCGGAGTTCGGCCCGCAGACCTACCGGCCGCCGACGGGAGGCGCGGTGATTTTCTCCTGCGCCCTGCTGCACGAGGCCACCCCGGTCACGCGCGGCCGCCGCTACGCCTATCTGCCTTTCTTCTACGACACAGCCCACGCGAAGATCCGGGCCGAGAACCATCGCTATCTCAAGACGGACGACATGTCGGAGCCGGCAGCCAACGCCGCCTGAGCGGCTCGGCGCGCACCCGGAAACGCGAAAGGGCCCCGCCGAGGCGGGGCCCTTCTGCGTTTCGACTGGAGCGGGCGAGGCGATTCGAACGCCCGACCCTCACCTTGGCAAGGTGATGCTCTACCCCTGAGCTACGCCCGCGCTCTCAGTCGAGGACGGGGCGTATAGCGGACGCCCCGCCGCCCCCGCAAGGGGGTATTTGAAGGATTCTCGCGCTCAGACAGCGAGGCGCCGCGCGCCGAGCGGTAGCGCACCAAAAATGCGCTCAAGCAGCGAGCGACCGCGTCGCGAGCGGTAGCGCACAAAAAAGACTCCTTACCGCGGCGCCATGCGGATCGCGCCGTCCAGACGGATGCACTCGCCGTTGATGTAGACGTTCTCGGCCAGGTGCAGCACCAGGGCGGCGTAGTCCGCCGGCGTGCCGAGGCGCTTGGGGAAGGGGATCTGCGCGGCCAGGGCGTCCTGCACCTTCTGGTCCATGCCGGCCATCATCGGCGTCCACATGATGCCCGGCAGCACGGTGTTGACCCGCACCCCGTCGTTCATCAGGTCGCGCGCGACCGGCAGGGTCAGGGCGTAGACCCCGCCCTTGGAGGCCGAATAGGCGGCCTGGCCGATCTGGCCGTCCTGGGCGGCGACCGAGGCGGTGTTGACGATCAGGCCGCGCTCGCCGTCGGCCATCGGCTCCAGCTCGACCATGCCCAGGGCCGACTGGCTCAGCACCCGGTAGGTGCCGAACAGGTTGATCCGCACGGTGCGCTCGAAGCTGGCCATGTCGTGAGCCCGCACCGAGCCGTCGGTCTTCGAGCGGCTGACCGTCTTCTGGCCCGTGGCGATGCCGGCGCAGTTGACCGTCAGGCGCTCCTGACCGTGGGCCGCGCGGGCCTTGTCGAAGCCGGCGGCGACGCTGGCGTCGTCGGTGACGTCGACCTGGCAGAAGACGCCGCCGATCTCGGCCGCCACCGCCTCGCCGCGCTCGGCGTTGAGGTCGAACAGGGCCACCTTCACGCCCCGGGCGGCCAGCGCCCGCGCCGTGCCCTCGCCGAGGCCCGAAGCCCCCCCGGTGACCACCGCCGCGATCGAGCTGTCGAGTTTCATGTCCTGAGCCCCTATGTTGTCTGTTGTGTTGAACCGAGGTCCGTGGACGCGGATTTAGCCGCCATGCCGTCGAACGCCAAACCCCGTCCGGAGCCCGAGGCCCCGGAGGACGTGATCGATCCCGCCCGGGCCCTGCTGCCCGCCGTGCAGCAGGTCAACGCCCGGCGCGTGCGCGAGGGCTTCTGGCCCAAGTTCACCCGCGTCGCCGCGCGCATCCCCTTCGCCGACCAGCTGCTGGGGGCGTACTACGCCACGCGCGACCCGGAGACCCCGACGGCGGCCAAGGGGCTGCTGCTCGCGGCCCTCGCCTATTTCGTCCTGCCCACGGACCTGATCCCGGACCTGTTCGCCGGCATCGGCTTCAGCGACGATGCGGCGGTGATCGCGGCGGTGCTGGCCACCCTCGGCGGCCATGTGCGCGAGCGCCACCGGGCGCTGGCCCGCGACACCCTGGCGCGCCTCGTCCGGAGAGACTGACCCCGGCTCAGTCGCCGAGGGTCTCCACCGTCAGGTTGCCGTTGGTATAGACGCAGATGTCGGCGGCGATGGCCATGGCCCTGCGCGCCACCGACTCGGCGTCCAGCTCCGTATGGTCGACCAGGGCGCGCGCCGCGGCCAGGGCGAAGTTGCCGCCGGACCCGACCGCCGCCACCCCATGCTCGGGCTCCAGCACGTCGCCGACGCCGGTGACGGTGAAGATGCTCGACCGGTCCGCCACCAGCAGCATGGCTTCCAGCCGGCGCAGGTAACGATCGGTGCGCCAGTCCTTGGCCAGGTCGACGCAGGCCCGGGCCAGCTGGTCCGGATACTGCTCCAGCTTGGCTTCCAGCCGTTCGATCAGGGTGAAGGCGTCGGCGGTGGCCCCGGCGAAGCCGGCGATCACCTTGCCGCCGGCCAGCCGCCGCACCTTGCGCGCCGCGCCCTTGACCACCGTCGGGCCCATCGAGACCTGGCCGTCGCCGGCGATGACGGTCCGGCCGTCCTTGCGCACCGCGAGGATGGTGGTGCCGTGCCAGTCGGGAAATCCGCTCGTCGTCATGTCCGGCAGATGGCGCGGGGAAGGGACCGCCGCAAGCCCGGCGCTCGCGCCACTGGCGTAACGCCACACTTTTGCCACGGTAAACGTTTACGGTGCACTTTCATCCTAAACGCCTCCAGATTTCTGGCAACTCCTTTCTTTTGGAACCGCTGCTGTGTTGATGCGCGCCCTCTATGTGAGCGTCGCCGTGGGCGAGGCCGGCCGGTCGCTGGCGTCGCTCGCCGAGATTCTGGGCCAGGCGGAGCGGAATAACCGGCGCGACCAGCTCAGCGGCGTGATCGCCCGTCATGACGGATGCTTCCTGCAGGCGGTCGAGGGCGCGCGCGCCGATATCGACCGTCTGCTGGAGCGGCTGCGGCGCGACCCGCGGCACCGCGACCTGCGCCTGCTGGCCTTCGGGGCCATCTCCGCCCGCGCCTTTCCGCAATGGGCCATGGCGCGGGTCGATGTGGCCAGCGAGCCGGCGCTGGCGGCGGGGCGCGCCCTCGACGGCCTCGCGGCCGAAGAGGCCCAGGTCCTGCTGGAGCGGGCGGCGGCCCGCCTGAGACTCGCCGCCTGACCGGACGCCCGCCCCGCAGGGCGGGCCCGGCCTCAACGCATCGTCGGAATGACGAACGACGAGTCCGCGTGTTCCAGCGCGCTGTCGGGCCAGCGCGCGGTCACGGTCTTGGTCTTGGTCCAGAAGCGGACGCCTTCCATGCCGTGCTGGTTGATGTCGCCGAAGGCCGAGCGCTTCCAGCCGCCGAAGGTGTGATAGGCCACCGGCACCGGGATCGGCACATTGATGCCCACCATCCCCACATTGACCCGGGCGGCGAAGTCCCGCGCCGCGCGGCCGTTCTGGGTGAAGATGGCCACCCCGTTGCCGTACTGATGCTGCGACGGCAGGGCCAGGGCCTCCTCGAAGCTCTCGGCGCGCACGATCTGCAGCACCGGACCGAAGATCTCCTCGCGGTACGACTCCATGGTCGGCTTGACCTGGTCGAACAGCGACGGGCCGATGAAATAGCCCTGCTCGTGGCCCTGCAGGCTGAAACCGCGGCCGTCGACGACCAGCTCGGCGCCTTCCTCGACCCCCTTGGCGATCCAGCCCTCGACCCGCGCCTTGTGGGCCGCGGTGACCACCGGACCGTAGTGGGCGTCCGGATCGGTCGAGACCCCGAGCTTGAGCGACGGGATCTCCGCCACCAGCCGCTCGCGCAGCGCATCGGCCGTCTTCTGGCCGACCGGCACGACCACCGGCAGGGCCATGCAGCGCTCGCCGGCCGAGCCATAGGCGGCGCCGGTCAGATCCTTGATCACCTGGTCCATGTCGGCGTCGGGCAGGACGATACCGTGGTTCTTGGCCCCGCCCATGGCCTGGACGCGCTTCCCGTGCTCGGCCCCCAGCCGGTACACATAATGGGCGATGTCGGACGAGCCGACGAAGCTGACGGCGTGCACCTGCGGGTGGGTCAGCAGGGCGTCGACCGCGACCTTGTCGCCGTGCACCACGTTCAGCACGCCCTCGGGGGCCCCGGCCTCCAGCATCAGCTCGGCGAGGCGCACCGGCACGGACGGATCCCGCTCCGACGGCTTCAGCACGAAGGTGTTGCCGACGGCGATGGCCACCCCGAACATCCACATCGGGATCATGCCCGGGAAGTTGAACGGGGTGATGCCGGCCACCACGCCCAGCGGCTGGCGCATGGAATAGACGTCGATGCCCGGCCCGGCGCCCTGGGTGTATTCGCCCTTCAGCGCGTGGGGGATGCCGCAGGCGAACTCGATCACTTCCAGCCCGCGCTGGAGGTCGCCCTTCGAGTCGGCGATGACCTTGCCGTGTTCCGACGACAGCAGATGCGCCAGCTCGTCCATGCGCGCCTCGACCAGGCGCTTGAACTCGAACATGACCCGCGCCCGGCGCTGCGGATTGGTCGCGGCCCAGCCCTCGAACGCCGCCTGGGCAGCCTGCACCGCGCGATCCACCTCGTCGGTGGTGGCCAGCTGCACCCGCGCCTGAACCTGGCCGGTGTTGGGATCCATGACGTCGCCGAACCGGCCCGAGGCCCCGACGAGGCTCTTGCCGCCGATGAAGTGATGAATGTCGCGCATGGTCCTGGCTCCCGGGTCTTGTTGTTTGGCGCGGGGTTTAGCCGCGCGCCCGCCCCATGACCAGCGGGGCCGCCGCCGCAGGGGGCAGACGCGCCCCTCCACCGCCCCCCGGTCGCCCTGGCGACCGGACCCCTCCACCGCTTCGCGGTCCCCCTCCCCACTGCGTGGGGAGGAAAGCGCCTCTCCTCCCCATGCCATGGGGAGGTGGATCGACGGCGAAGCCGGCGAGACGGAGGGGCCTAGACGAACGCCTCCGCCGCCACCTCGGCGAAGACGGCGCAGGCGTGCTCGACCAGAGCGTCGTCCAGGGTCGGGTGGCAGAGGAAGGCGAAGCCGGTCTCGCCCAGCGCCCGCGCCACGGGCAGGCGCTCCGCCGGCCGCCACCCCGTCCCGTCGAAGGCCCGTTCCAGATAGACCTCCGGGGCCGAGCCATGCAGGCACGGGACGCCCCGCGCGGCGAGGGTCTCGATCAGCCGGTCGCGGGTCCAGCCCGGCGCCAGACGCTCGGGACGGACGAAGCCGTAGACCCGGTACCAGCCGTGCGTGACCTCCTCCGGGACGGGCGGGACCCGCACCCCCGGACAGGCCGCCAGCGCCGCCCGCAGCCGGTCCGCAATGGCCGTGCGCCGGGCCGTCCATTGCGGCATCAGCTCCAGCTGGATCAAACCGATCACCGCCTGCATCTCGATCATCCGGCCATTGCCGCCGAAGCCGTCATGCACCAGCCGCGGGCCGGGCGGGTGGACGCGCGCGTACATCCCCTCCCAGCTCTTGCCATGGTCCTTGGCCGACCAGACGTGAGCCCACAGGTCGGGATCGTCGGTGGTGACCATGCCGCCCTCGCCGCCGGTGGTCATGATCTTGTCCTGACAGAAGGACCAGGCGGCGATGTCCCCCAGCGCCCCGACGCTGCGGCCGCGATAGCGCGCGCCATGGGCCTGGGCGCAGTCCTCGATGACCTTGATCCCACGCTCGCGGGCGAGGGCGAGGATCGGGTCCATGTCACAGGGCTGGCCGGCCAGATGGACGCAGACGATGGCCCGGGTGCGCGGGGTCAGCACCGCGGCGATCGTCTCCGCCGTCAGGTTCTGGCTGTCCGGATCGATGTCGGCGAACACCGGCCGCGCCCCGATCGTCACCGCCGAGGAGGCCGAGGCGATGAAGGTGCGCGGCGTGGTCACCACCTCGTCGCCGGGGCCGACGCCGACCGCCTTGAGCGCCAGCTCCAGCGCCACCGTGCCATTGGCCAGGGCGATCGCATGGCGTGTTCCCACCCAGTCGGCGAAGCGGCGCTCGAACGCGCGGGTGCGGTCGCCGGTCCAGTAGTTGACCTTGTTGGAGGCCAGCACGGCGGCCACGGCCTCGACCTCGGCCGGGGTGTAGCTGGGCCAGGGCGCGACCGGCGGCGGGCTCGACGGGGCGGTGGAGGTTGCGGTCACGGACACCCTGTCAGCTCCGGGTCGGACGGGCCTCGAGCCTAGCCGAGTCGCCCGACCCCCGCCACGCCGCCGGCCGGATCAGGCGGTCGCGCCGCCGGCGCGCTCGCGCGCCCGGTCGGGACGGGCCCAGACCCCGAGGCCGGCGCGGCCGTCCTCGCACTCGAAACTGACGCCAAGGGCCTCGAAGGCCGAGAGGATGGCGTTCAGCGTGCGCACATTGGCGTCCACCTCGCCGCGGATCGCCTCGAGGCGTTTGACGGTCTCCAGACTCACCCCGGCGCGCCGCGCCAGCTCGGTCTGGTTGACCCGGCAGAGCGCGCGCCCCGCCTTGATCTGCTCGCCCGTGAGGATGAACATCGGCCCGCGGAACCTCCCCGGCGCCGCACGATTGCGCCCCGCGGCCGCGGCGCCGATCCGGAGGCGACAGCGCGCCCCCGCGCCGTTCGCCACATTTCTACCCTTTTTTGTGTCGGCTCGGCAACTTTGTCCGGACGATCGCGCCCCGCGCACGGGGTCAGGACGGCATGTCAGGCCAGCGCCGCCAGCAGCGCCTCGCGCAGCTCCGGCCGGCACACCACCAGATCCGGCAGCCACGGATCCTGCCGGTTGTAGACCAGCGGCGTCCCGTCCAGCCGCGACACATGCAGCCCCGCCGCCGCCGCCACCGCCACCGGGGCGCAGCTGTCCCATTCGTACTGGCCGCCGGCGTGGACATAGGCGTGGGCCTCGCCGCGCAGCACCGCCAGGGTCTTGGCCCCCGCCGAGCCCATGGGCAGCAGCTCGCCCCCCAGCGCCGCCGCCGCCCGCTGCGCCGCCTCCGGCGGGCGCGAGCGGCTGACCATGATCCGCAGCGCCCCCGGACAGGGGGCGCAGACCGCGCCCGGCGCGGCGACAGTCAGGTCGAGGTCGGGCTGGGAGACCGCCCCGGCGCGCGCCACGCCATCGATCGCCAGACCGACGTGCACGGCCCAGTCCGGCCGCCCCTCGGCGTATTCGCGGGTGCCGTCCAGCGGATCGATGATCCACACCCGGGCCCGGCCCAGCCGCGCCGGATCGGCCGCACCCTCCTCGGACAGGACCGCATCGTCGGGGCGCAGCTGCGCCAGGGCTCGGGTCAGGAACTGGTGGGCGATGGCGTCGCCGGCGTCGCCCAGCGCCCGCCCCTCCAGCTGCCCGCCGGCGCGCAGGGTCAGCAGCAGCCGCCCGGCGGTCTCCGCCAGCCGGACCGCGAGCGCGGCGTCGTCAGCGTCAGATGCGTCAGCGCCCATCGCGGGCCTCCAGCCAGGCGACGATCCGCTCCGCCGCCGCCTCGGGGGTCTCCGCCGTGGTGTCGATCACCAGCTCCGCCGCCTCGGGCGGCTCATAGGGGCTGTCGATGCCGGTGAAGTTGGCCAGCTGGCCCGCCCGCGCCTTGCGGTACAGGCCCTTGACGTCGCGTTGCTCGGCCACCGCCAGCGGGGTGTCGACATGCACCTCGACGAACTCGCCCGGCCCCATCAGGTCGCGCGCCATGCGCCGCTCGGCCCGGAACGGCGAGATGAAGCTGACCATGACGATCAGCCCGGCGTCGACCATCAGCCGCGCCACCTCGGCCACCCGGCGGATGTTCTCGACCCGGTCCTCGTCGGTGAAGCCGAGGTCGCGGTTGAGCCCGTGCCGGACATTGTCCCCGTCCAGCAGATAGGTGTGGCGGCCCAGCGCATGCAGCCGCTTCTCCACCAGGTCGGCGATGGTCGACTTGCCCGCCCCCGACAGGCCGGTGAACCAGATGACGCGTCCCGTCTGGCGCTTCAGCGCCGCGCGCGCCGCCTTGTCCACCGACAGGGCCTGCCAGTGGATGTTGTGCGCCCGGCGCAGGGCGAAGCGGATCATCCCCGCTCCCACCGTGCGGTTGGAGAGACGATCGATCAGGATGAAGCCGCCGAGGTCGCGGCTCTCGGCATAGGGGGTGAAGGCCACCGGCGCGTCGAGCGCCAGATTGGCCACAGCGATCTCGTTCAGCGCCAGCCGCGTCGCCGGCTGCGGCTCCAGGGTGTTGACGTTGACCCGATGCTTCAGGTCGGTGACCTGCACCCCGGTCACCCGCGTCCCCAGCTTGAGCAGATAGGGCCGGCCGGGCAGCAGCGGCTCCTCGTCCATCCACACCAGGGTGGCCTCGAACTGGTCGGCGACCTCCGGCGGCGCGTCGGCCGCCGCCAGTACGGCGCCGCGCGAGACATCGACCTCGTCGCTCAGGGTCAGGGTCACCGACTGGCCCGCCATGGCGGCGTCGAGGTCGCCGTCGGCGGTGACGATGCGCGCCACCCGGCTGGCGGTCCCGCCCGGCAGCACCCTGACCGCATCGCCCGGCGCGACCCGCCCGGCGGCGATCAGCCCGGCGAAGCCGCGGAACTCCGGGTCCGGCCGGTTGACCCACTGCACCGGCATGCGGAACGGCCCCGCGGCCAGATCGTCGCCGACCGGCAGCTGCTCCAGCAGCGCCATCAGCGGCGGACCGTCGTACCAGGGCGTCAGCGTCCCGGCGGTCAGCACATTGTCGCCGCGCAGGGCCGACAGCGGCACGGCGTGCACCTCCGTCCGACCCAGCTTCTGCGCGAAGGCGCCGAACTCGGCGACGATGGCGTCGAACACCGCCTGCGACCCGTCAACCAGATCCATCTTGTTGACCGCCAGGATCAGGTGCCGGACCCCGAGCAGGCTGACCAGATAGGCGTGCCGGCGCGTCTGGGTCAGCACCCCCTTGCGGGCGTCCACCAGGATCACCGCCGCATCCGCGGTCGAGGCCCCCGTGACCATGTTGCGGGTGTACTGCTCGTGGCCCGGGCAGTCGGCGAGAATGAACTTGCGCTTCGCCGTGGTGAAGAAGCGATAGGCGACGTCGATGGTGATGCCCTGCTCGCGCTCGGCCGCCAGCCCGTCGACCAGCAGGGCGAAGTCGATCTCGCCGCCCTGGGTGCCGACGCGGCGGCTGTCGGCCTCCAGCGTCGTCAGCTGGTCGTCGAAGATGGCGCGGGCGTCGTACAGCAGCCGGCCGATCAGGGTCGACTTGCCGTCGTCGACGCTGCCGCAGGTCAGCACCCGCAGCAGGGCCTTGCGCCGGTGCGCCTCCAGCCAGCCTTGCACATCCGCCGCGACGCCGGCGTTGCTGCCTTCCGCCAGGGCCATCAGAAATAGCCCTCCTGCTTCTTCTTCTCCATCGAGGCGGCCTGGTCGTGATCGATGACCCGCCCCTGGCGCTCGGAGGTGGTGGTCAGCAGCATCTCGCGGATGACGTCGGTCAGGGTCGCCGCCGTGCTCTCCACCGCCCCGGTCAGGGGATAGCAGCCGAGGGTGCGGAAGCGCACCGACCGCATCTGCGGGACCTCGCCGGGCCTCAGCGGGAAGCGCTCGTCATCGACCATGATCAGGGTCCCGTCGCGCTCGACCACCGGCCGCGGCGCCGCGAGGTACAGGGGCACGATCGGGATATTCTCCAGCTGGATGTATTGCCAGACGTCCAGCTCGGTCCAGTTGGAGATGGGGAAGACGCGCAGGCTCTCCCCCGGCCGCTTGCGCGTATTGTAGAGCCGCCACAGCTCCGGCCGCTGGTCCTTCGGGTCCCAGCGGTGGTCGGCGGTGCGGAACGAGAAGATGCGCTCCTTGGCCCGGCTCTTCTCCTCGTCGCGGCGCGCCCCGCCGAAGGCCGCGTCGAAGCCGTGCAGGGTCAGGGCCTGCTTCAGCCCCTCGGTCTTCCACAGCGTCGTGTGCAGGGCCGAGCCGTGGTCGAACGGGTTGATGCCCCGCGCCTCCGCCTCGGGATTGCGGTGCACCAGCAGGGGCATGCCCATCTCGTCGGCCATGCGCTGGCGCATGGCGTACATGTCCCGGAACTTCCAGGTCGTGTCGATGTGCAGCAGCGGGAAGGGCGGCGGGGCCGGATAGAAGGCCTTGCGCGCCAGATGCAGCATCACGGCCGAGTCCTTGCCGATCGAGTACAGCATCACCGGCCGCTCGGCCTCGGCCACGACCTCGCGCAGGATGTGGAGGCTCTCGGCCTCCAGCCGCTGCAGATGGGTCAGGGACGCGCTCATCCCGCGTCCATGCCCGAGGCCGCGGCGCGGCTCAAGCGGACGTCAGACCGCGGCGCCGCCCACCGTCAGGCCGCGGATGCGCAGGCTGGGCTGACCGATGCCCACCGGCACGCCCTGACCGGCCTTGCCGCACACGCCGATGCCCGGATCGAAGGCGAAGTCGTCGCCGATCATGTCGATGCCGAGCAGGGCCGTGGCCCCGTCGCCGATCAGGGTCGCGCCCTTGACCGGGGCGGTGATGCGCCCGTCCTCGATCAGATACGCCTCGGTGCACTGGAACACGAACTTGCCCGAGACGATGTCGACCTGGCCGCCGCCGAAATTGACGGCGTAGAGCCCGCGCTTCGTCGCCGCGATCATGTCGTCCAGCTTCGCCGTGCCGCCCTCCATGAAGGTGTTGGTCATGCGCGGCATGGGCTGGTGGGCGTAGGACTGGCGCCGGCCGTTGCCGGTGGCCGCCTTGCCCAGCTGCCGGGCGCTCAGCCGGTCGTGCATCAGCCCGACCATGATGCCGTCCTCGATCAGCACGGTGCGCGAGGTCGGGGTGCCCTCGTCATCGACGTTCAGCGAGCCGCGTCGGCCCGGCACCGTCCCGTCGTCCACCACGGTCACGCCCGGGGCGGCGACGCGCTGGCCCAGCTTGCCGCTGAACACCGACGAGCCCTTGCGGTGGAAGTCGCCCTCGAAGCCGTGACCGATGGCCTCGTGCAGCAGCACGCCCGGCCAGCCCGGCCCCAGCACCACGTCCATTTCTCCGCCCGGGCAGTCGATGGCGTCGAGATTGACCACGGCCTGGCGCAGGGCCTCGTCGACCTGGGCCTGCCAGCGCTCCGGCGTGATCCAGGTCTCGAAGCCCGAGCGGCCCCCGGCGCCGGAGCCGGCGCTCTCGCGGCGGCCGTCCCGCTCGACCGTGACCGACACGTTCAGCCGCACCAGCGGGCGTACGTCGCGGGCGCGGCGGCCGTCGGCGCGCAGGATCTCCACCTCGCGGCGCTCGCCGGCCAGGGCGGCCGACACCTGCACCACCCGCGGGTCGCGGGCCCGGGCCCAGGCGTCGATCTCCTGCAGCAGGGCGATCTTGTCGCCGAAGCCGGGCGAGGCCAGCGGATCGACCGGCGCATAGAGGCTCTGGTTGGTGGCCCGGGGGGCCTCGGCGGCCACCCCGGCGTGGCCGGCCTTGGCCAGGGCGGCGCTGTCGGCGGCGCGGCCGAGGGCGGCGAGGCTGATCTCGTTGGCGTGGGCGTAGCCGGCGGTCTCGCCGGCCACCACCCTGAGGCCGAAGCCTTCGCCGGAATCGTAGGCGGCCGACTTGAGCCGGCCGTCGTCGAACACCAGCGCCTCGCTCTCGGTCCGCTCGAGGAACAGTTCCCCGTCATCGGCCCCGTGCAGGGCGGTCTTGAGGATCTCCAGCGCCCCGGTCTCGGGGACGTCGGCGCGGGACAGCAGGTCAGGCAGGGCGGCGGGCAGGGTCATGCATCAAATCTAGGCGCCCTGCCCGCCCACGTCACCCTCACCCGTCGACGCGGACCTCGCCCGAGCCGGCGATGTTCGAGTTCAGGCTCGCCGGCTGGCGGCGCAGGCGGATATCGCCCGAGCCCGAGACCGCCGCCTCGACCCGTCCGGTCGGCCGGGCGTCGATCTCGCCGGAGCCGGCGATGTCGAACGTGGCGTCGCCAGCCTCCAGCGCCTCGAGGTCCGCCTCGCCCGACCCGGCGATGTCCACGTCCAGCCGGTCGGTCCGGCCGGTGGCGCGGGCGTCGCCCGAGCCGGCGATGCGCAGGCGGAACTCCGGCTGGTCATAGCCCTGGACGTCGAGGTCGCCCGACCCGTTGATCTCGAAGTTGCGCACCGACGGGGCCGTGACCACCACCCGCACGCCGTCGAGGTCACTCCAGCCGGTGATGCCGCCGGGCCCGAAGCGGACCGTCACGGACCCCGGCTCCTCGTCGTCGAAGCCGATGCGCGCGCCATCGATGCGGACGCGGTCGATCGCCGCCTGGGGCCCTTCCAGCCGCACGGTGGCGGCCGCCCCCTGGACGTAGGTGACGTCAAGGGCCGCGTCGAGGATCAGCCGGTCACCGCCGGTGAAGGCCTCGGTGCGCGTCACCTGCGGGCCGGGATCCACGGTGGTCGAGACCTCCGTGCGCCGGGAGATGGTGACACCGCCGGGGCCGCCCGCTTCGGTGAAGGTCCAGACATTGCCGTTGCGGGCGATGTCGGCGCCGCCCAGGGCCGCCGCCCCGGCGAGGCTGCCCGCGGCCACCACGGCCGCGCCGGCGGAGATGAGGAACAGGGTGCGGATCATGGCTCAGGCCCTCCCTTGGGCTTGCGGCTCGATGGCCGGCTTCAGCAGGCGGTAGTGCAGGCGGGCGAACCAGACGAGGCCGTTCACCAGCCAGATGGACGCGATGGCCAGCAGGGCGCCGGCCGCGGTGGCCCCGGCCATCAGGCCGAGCCCGGCCAGCAGGGCGGCGAACGGGCCGCCGGGGGCGCCGACGAACGGGCCGACGGCGAAGATGGCTCCGCCGGCGATGAAGGTCCCGACCACGGCGAAGAAGACCCCGAACATGATCCCCAGCACCGTCATCAGGATCGGCAGCAAGATCAGGATGTCGATGGCCCCGAGGCCCAATACCGCAAACACGGCGGCGGCGGCGGCCGAGGGGTTCTTCTCGGTCTCCCAGCGCTTCAGCCCGGCCTCGGCACGCAGCTCGCGGGCGAGGCGGGCGGGATCGCCCAGGGCCGCGGCCACCTCGGCCTCGGTGCGGCCGGCGGCGACGCCGTCCTCGAAGTGCGCCTCATAGTCGGCGGCGAGGTCGTTGATCGCCGCCGCCGGCAGTCCGGCGAGCCCGGCGCGGAGACGGTTCATGAAGTCGGAGCGGGTCATCGGGCGTCTCCTTCGGGCGCGTCCGGGGCGGAAGTGACAGGGGCGTCGGCGAACTCCGCGCGGCCCTGGCCGGCGAGGATGTCGTCGACGGCGCGGGCGAAGCGGGTCCAGTCGCGCGACTGGCTGTCGAGGCTGGCCTGACCGGCCGGCGTCAGCCGGTAGTATTTGCGCGACGGGCCGGCGGGCGATTCGACCAGATAGGTCTCGACCAGGCCGTCGCTCTGCAGGCGCCGCATCAACGGATAGATGGTGCCCTCGCCCATATCGATGGCCTGGGCGAGGCGGCTGGCGATCTCGTAGGCGTAGCTGTCGCCGCGGGCCAGCAAGGCCAGCACGCACAGATTCAGCACGCCCTTCTTCAGCTGGATTTCAATGACGTCAGGCACGGGGCCCTCCTTTGCGATGACCATTCGGTACCGCAAGGTATCTTGCACCACAAGGTACCTGTCGAAACATGACGTCGAATTCACGAACCCTGTCGCACGGCGGTGCGTCGTCGCGGGGCGCCCGCGTCGCTTGGCAAGCGGGGGGCAAGCCGATATGGACCCGCCAGACGTGGGGTCTTTCGACTCCCGCCATGTTTTTTGCGGCCGCCCCGCCGTCTGGGGCTGACAGGACTTGATGAGGATTTCGATGGGCATGGGGACGCGAGCGAAGGCGATGGTCGCCTCGGCCGCCCTGGCGGGTTTCACCGCCTTCGCCGCCGCGCCGGCCTGGGCGCTGGTCGGCCAACCGACCCCCGGGGGGATCGGCCTGCAGACCAGCATGTCGCCGCTGAAGCATGAGGCGACGTGGTTCCACAACGTCATCCTGATGCCGATCATCACCGGCATCTGCCTGCTGGTGCTGGGCCTGCTGATCTGGGTGGTGGTGCGCTACAACAAGCGCTCCAACCCGACCCCGGCCCGCTGGAGCCACAACACCGCCGTCGAGGTCATCTGGACCGTCGTCCCGGTGCTGATCCTGGTCTTCATCTCCCTGTTCTCGTTCCGCCTGCTGTTCACCTACGACAACATGCCGGAGCCGGACGTGACGGTTAAGGCCGTCGGCAACCAGTGGAACTGGGGCTACGAGTACCCCGACCACGGCATCTCCGAGTACATCTCGAACATGCTGCCGGAGGACGAGGCCCAGGCCCGCAACGTGCCCTACCGCCTGGCCGCCGACGAGGCGATGGTCGTGCCGGTCGGCAAGACCGTGCAGGTGCTGGTCACCGCTTCGGACGTGATCCACGCCTTCGCCCTGCCGGCCTTCGGCATCAAGGTCGACGCCATCCCGGGCCGGGTCAACGAGACCTGGTTCCGCGCCGAGCGCGTCGGCACCTACTACGGCCAGTGCTCGGAGCTGTGCGGCGTCGACCACGCCTTCATGCCGATCGAGATCCGCGTCGTGACCGAGGCCGAGTTCAACGCCTGGGTCGCCGAGCGCGGCGGCACGCTGCCGGGCGCCGAAGCCCCGGCCGCCGCCGAGGCCGCCACCCCGGTCGCCGCCGAGGTTCCCGCAGCTGACGGCGCCGCGGCTCCGGCCGCCGCCCCGGCTGCCGCCCCGGCCCCCGCCGCTCCTGCCGCGACGGCTCCCGCCGCCGCCCCCGCCCGCTAAGTTCCCTTCGCGAGAGCCGAAAGACACCCATGGCCACCGCATCCGCCACAGCCCACGACGCCGGACACGATCACAAGCCCGGCTTCTTCACCCGCTGGTTCCTGTCGACCAACCACAAGGACATCGGCACCCTGTACCTGATCTTCGCCATCATGGCGGGGATCGTGGGCGGGGCCCTGTCCGGCCTGATCCGCTGGGAACTGGCCGAGCCGGGCATCCAGATCTTCCGCGAGGGCTCGGTCATCCAGCACCTCGGCCTCGTCGAGGCGTCCAAGCACGGCTACAACGTCACCGTCACGGCCCACGCCCTGATCATGATCTTCTTCATGGTCATGCCGGCCATGATCGGCGGCTTCGGCAACTGGTTCGTGCCGATCATGATCGGCGCGCCGGACATGGCCTTCCCGCGCATGAACAACATCTCGTTCTGGCTGCTGGTGGCCGCCTGGGTGCTGCTGCTGCTGTCGATGTTCGTGGACGGCGGCCCCGGTCAGGGCTTCGGCGGCGGCTGGACCATCTATCCGCCGCTCTCGACCTCGGGCCACACCGGCCCGGCCATGGACCTGGCCATCCTGTCGCTGCACGTGGCGGGCGCCAGCTCGATCCTCGGCGCGATCAACTTCATCACCACCATCTTCAACATGCGCGCTCCGGGCATGACCCTGCACCGGATGCCGCTGTTCGCCTGGTCGGTGCTGATCACCGCCTTCCTGCTGCTGCTGTCGCTGCCCGTCCTGGCCGGCGCCATCACCATGCTGCTGACCGACCGTAACTTCGGCACCTCGTTCTTCGACCCGGCCGGCGGCGGCGACCCGGTGATGTTCCAGCACCTGTTCTGGTTCTTCGGTCACCCCGAGGTGTACATCCTGATCCTGCCGGGCTTCGGCATCATCAGCCACATCGTCTCGACCTTCTCGAAGAAGCCCGTGTTCGGCTATCTGGCGATGGCCTACGCCATGGTCGCCATCGGCTTCATCGGCTTCATCGTCTGGGCCCACCACATGTACACCGTGGGCATGCCGATCAATCTGCGCGCCTACTTCGTCGCCGCGACCATGATCATCGCGGTGCCGACAGGGGTGAAGATCTTCAGCTGGATCGCCACCATGTGGGGCGGCTCCATCGACTTCAAGACGCCCATGCTCTGGGCCATTGGCTTCATCTTCCTGTTCACCGTCGGTGGCGTGACCGGCGTGGTCCTGTCCAACGCCGGCATCGACTACAGCCTCCACGACACCTATTACGTCGTGGCCCACTTCCACTACGTGCTGTCGCTGGGCGCCGTGTTCGCCATCTTCGCCGGGTTCTACTACTGGTTCGAGAAGATGTTCGGCGTGAAGTACAACGAGTTCCTCGGCGCCGCGCACTTCTGGGTGATGTTCATCGGCGTGAACATCATCTTCTTCCCGCAGCACTTCCTCGGCCTGCAGGGCATGCCGCGCCGGTACATCGACTATCCGGAGGCCTACACCCTGTGGAACCAGGTCTCGACCTGGGGCTACGCCATCACCGTGGTGGGCGTGGTGATCTTCATGGTCATGCTGGTCGAGGCGGCCGTCCGCCGTCGCGCCGGCGTCGCCAACCCCTGGGGCGAAGGCGCCACCACGCTGGAGTGGACCCTCAGCTCGCCGCCGCCGCACCACCAGTTCAACGAACTGCCGGTGGTCAAGGGCGACCACCACTGAGCCGCCGCGGTCCGGCCTGGCCGGACCGTGTGACGGACACGAAACTGCGACCGGGGGCCGCCCTTCTTCGGAAGGGCGGCCCCTTTTTCATCCAGCTGTGATATCGGCTGCCGCCATGCCCGACGCCGCCCTGCCCGCTCCGAGTCTCGCCCAGCCCGAGGACTTCCTGCAGCTGCTCAAGCCGCGGGTCATGTCCCTGGTCGTCTTCACCGCGGCCACGGGCCTGATCGCCGCCGGCGGGGACATCCATCCCCTCAACGCCGCGCTCGCCGTGCTGTGCATCGCCATGGGAGCTGGCGCGGCCGGCGCGCTCAACATGGCGCTGGAGGGCCGCACCGACGCCCTGATGCGCCGCACCCGCGGCCGCCCGGTGGCCGCCGGCCGCGTCCGCTCCGGCGACGCCCTCGCCTTCGGCGTCCTGCTGTCGGTGTTCTCGGTCATGCTGCTGGGCATGGCGACCAACTGGGTCGCCGGCGGCCTGCTGGCCCTGACCATCGTCTATTACGCCGGCCTCTACACCGTGGTGCTGAAGCGCCGCACGCCGCAGAACATCGTCATCGGCGGGGCCGCCGGCGCCTTCCCGCCCGTGATCGGCTGGGCCGCCGCCACCGGCGAGGCCCCGTGGCAGGCCTGGCTGCTGTTCCTGATCATCTTCCTGTGGACCCCGCCGCACAGCTGGGCCCTGGCCCTCTACTCGGCCGGCGACTACGCCCGCGCCGGCATCCCGATGATGCCGGTGGCCCGCGGCGCCGCCCACACCCGCCTGCAGATCTGGCTCTACAGCCTGGTGTTCGTGCCGGTCGCCATCCTGCCCGGCCTGATCGGCCCCGGCGGCCTGGCCTATCTGGCCGTGGCCGTGGCCGGCGGCGCCCTGTTCCTGCTGCTGGCCCTGCGCCTGTGGCGCTCGCGCGCCGGCGACAGCCCGGACAAGGCCGAGGCCGTGGGACGCGAGGCCGCATTGTATGACGTGCGCGCAGAGGCGAAACCGGCGCGTGACCTCTTCGCCTATTCCATCCTGTATCTGATGGTCCTGTTCGCCACCCTGCTGGTCGAAACCCTGCCCGCCTCGCCGATCGTGTGTGCCTCATGCGCCTGACCCCCGAAGAACTCACGGCCCGCAAGCGCCGCAACGTCGCCATCGCCCTGGGCCTCGTGGTCTTCATGGTGCTGATGTTCACCATCACGGTCCTGCGGCTGCAGGCCAACGTGGGGGGCTGAGCGTCATGGCCAACAAGAACGTCATCGCCATCGCCTGCGCCGGTCTGGTCATGCTGATGACCGGGGCCGCCTTCGCCGCCGTGCCGCTCTACCAGCTGTTCTGCCAGATCACCGGCTTCGACGGCACGACCATGCGCGCCGACAGGCCCTCGGACGTCATCCTCGACGAGGAGGTGCTGGTCCGCTTCGACACCAATGTCCGCGGCGGCCTGCCCATGGCCTTCCGCGCCGAGCAGACCCTGCAGCGGGTGCGAATCGGCGAGACCGGCATCGCCTATTTCGACGTCACCAACACCTCGGACCAGCCGATCGGCGCCACCGCCGCCTACAACGTCGTGCCCGAGAAGGCCGGCCCCTATTTCCAGAAGCTGCAGTGCTTCTGCTTCGAGGGCCAGGTCATCGCCCCCGGCGAGACGCGCGCCTTCCCGGTGCAGTATTTCGTCGCCCCGGAAATGGCCACGGACCGGGAAGGCCAGGGCATCCGCGAGATCACCCTGAGCTACACCTTCTACCCGACCCAGGGCTTCAACCCCGCCGACCCGGCCGCCTCGGTCACCGCCACGGCTGCCAGCCGCGCCCCGGTCGCGCCTGCGCTGCAGACCTCTGGCGCGGGCTGACGCCCGGCGCTATAGGCCGTTCCATCAGGTTCCAGACGTCGAGAGACCCCGCACGATGGCCCACGCCGCCCCGAAGCACGATTACCACCTCGTCGATCCCTCGCCCTGGCCGCTCGTCTCGTCGATCGCGGTGACGGTGATGATGGTCGGGGCCGTGGTGTGGATGAAGGGCCTGTTCGGCCTGTCGGGCCCGGGCGTGTTCGCCGCCGGCCTGGCCGGGGTCCTCTACTCCATGTTCGGCTGGTGGTCGGACGTGGTGAAGGAAAGCCGCCGCGGCGACCACACCCCGGTCGTGTCGCTGGGCCTGCGCTACGGCATGGTGCTGTTCATCGCCTCGGAGGTGATGTTCTTCGCCGCCTTCTTCTGGATCTTCTTCGAGATGGCCCTGTTCACCGAGGCCCGGGCCCTGATCCCGGAAATCGGCAACTGGGCGGACACGGCCTCGGCCTGGTCGACCTGGCCGCCGCAGGGCATCGAGACCCTGAACCCGTGGCAGCTGCCCCTGCTCAACACCATCATCCTGCTGCTGTCGGGCACCACCGTGACCTGGGCCCACCACGCCCTGCAGGTGGGCGATCGCAAGGGCGCCCGCTGGGGCCTGATCACCACCGTGGGCCTCGGCATCTTCTTCACCGCCGTGCAGATCTACGAGTACAACCACATCCTGCACGAGAACCTGTTCTTCAACGACGAAGCCATGAACTCGGGCCTGTATGGCTCGATCTTCTTCATGGCGACGGGCTTCCACGGCTTCCACGTGCTGGTCGGCACCCTGTTCCTGACCGTCTGCCTGTTCCGCCTGCTGGCCGGCCACTTCTCGCCGGAGAAGCACTTCGGCTTCGAGGCCGCCGCCTGGTACTGGCACTTCGTCGACGTGGTGTGGCTGTTCCTGTTCGCCTTCGTCTACGTCGTCTTCGGGTGATCCCGGACACCAGCGATACCATCCCGGCGGCGGGGGGCGAGGGATCGCCTCCCGCCGTCGCCGTTTCGGCGGTGCGCGCCGGCCTCGCCGGCCGCTGCCCGCGCTGCGGCGAGGGGCGGCTGTTCGCCGGCTTCCTCAAGGTCCGGCCCGCCTGCGACGCCTGCGGCCTCGACCTGTCCGCCATCCAGACCGGCGACGGTCCCACCACCTTCATCATGCAGATCGCCGGCTTCGCCGTCGGCTTCTCGGCCCTCGCCGTTGAAATCCGCTATCACCCGCCCATGTGGATGCATCTGGTCGTCTGGCTGCCCCTCGTGGCCCTGCTGTCGCTGGCGCTGATGCGCCCGGGCCGCGGCCTGATGATCGCCCTGCAGTACCGGGCCGCCCGATGAAGCGCTTTCCCTGGATCCTGACCCTTCTGAGCCTGGCCGCGCTCGCGCTGCTGCTGAGCCTCGGGACCTGGCAGCTGCAGCGCCTGACCTGGAAGACGGCCCTGATCGACGCGGCCGAGGCCGCCGCCGACGCCCCGCCCGCGCCGCTGGCCGAGGTCCTGGCCGCCCCCGCCCCCGAGTTCCGCCGCGTCATCGTCGACTGCCCCGGCCTCGCCGCCGCCCCGACCCTCGGCCTGCGCTCGATCCAGGACGGGACCCCCGGCGTGCGCCGCCAGGCCCTGTGCCCCCTGCCCGGCGCCCCGCCGATCCTCGTCGATCTCGGCTTCGTCGCCCAGGATGCCCCGCCGCCGCCGCTGGCCCCGCCCTCGCCGGCCCCGGTCCGGGTCGAGGGCGTGCTGCGCGACGGCGGCCGGCCGGGGGCCCTGACCCCGCCGCCCGCCGACGGCCTGTTCTACGGGCGCGACGTCCCGGCCATGGCCGCGGCCCTCGGGCACACCGGCCCGGTCCAGCCCCTGACCCTGTTCGCCACCTCGAGCGTGCGTCCCGACTGGCCCGCGCTGCAGCCCTCGGCCCCGCCCCCGGCCTTCTCCAAC
Organism: Brevundimonas sp.; assembly: GCF_035998205.1. Classification (GTDB taxonomy): domain Bacteria; phylum Pseudomonadota; class Alphaproteobacteria; order Caulobacterales; family Caulobacteraceae; genus Brevundimonas. Next base: position 340,606 of record NZ_DASYHT010000005.1, on the reverse strand, counting down.
AACCACCTCGGCTACGCCCTGACCTGGTACGGGCTGGCGCTGGTGCTCGCCGGTTTCTACATCGCCCTCCTCCGTCGTCGCCTGAAGGCCCGCTCCTGACCGCCACCGTCCACACCCTGAGCAACGGCCTGCGGGTCGTCGCCGACCCCATGCCCGGCCTGCGCACCTTCGCCCTGACCCTCGCGGTCGCCGGCGGGGCGCGCTTCGAGGACCCGGCCCGCTCCGGCTGGTCGCATTTCCTCGAGCACCTGGTGTTCAAGGGCGCCGGCGCCATGTCCGCGCGCGACATCGTCGAGCGCATCGAGGCCGAGGGCGGCATGATCAACGCCGCCACCGGCTATGAGCGCACCAGCTTCGAGGTGCGCGCCCCCGCCGCCTGCCTCGCTCTCGCCGTCGAGGTGGTGGCCGATCTTGTCCGCCGGCCGACCCTCGATGCCGCCGAGATCGCCCGCGAGAAGGACGTGGTGGCCCAGGAGATCGCCGAGGCCTTCGACACCCCCGACGACCATGTGTTCGAGATGGCCCAGGCCCGGGCCTTCGCCGGCCAGTCGCTGGGCCGGCCGATCCTCGGCACGGTCGAGAGCCTGGCCCCGGTCGACGCCGCCGGCCTGCGCGACTGGGCCGGTCAGCTCTACTCCCCGGACCGCATGGTGCTGGCGGTATCGGGCGCCGTGGACGAGGCCAGCCTGCTGCGTCTGGCCGAGACGGCCTTCGGCGACGCCGCCCGGCGCCCCGCCGCCACCGCCGCCCCGGCCCGCTTCGACGGCGGGGCCGCCGCCCTGTCGCGGCGTATCGAGCAGGCCAATCTCGTGCTGCAGCTGCCCGCCGCCGGGGCCCACGATCCGGACCTGCCGGCCCAGCGCCTGTTCGTCGAGATCCTCGGCGGCGGCATGGCCTCGCGCCTGTTCCAGAGCGCCCGCGAGAGCCGCGGGCTGGCCTACGCCATCGACGCCTATGGCGAGACCTATGAGGACGTCGGCCTGCTGGGCGTCTACGCCGGCGCCGCCGCCGAGCGGGCGGAAGAGCTGGCGCAGCTGTGCGCCGCCGAGATCGCCGCCCTCGCCGAACGCGGGCCGACGGACGCCGAGCTGTCCCGGGCGAAGGCGGTGCTCGCCGCCGGCCTGCACATGGCGGACGAGAGCCCCGCGGCCCGCGCCGGCCGGCTGGCGGCCCAGACCCTGATCTATGGGGCGCCGGTCCCTACCGCTTCGGCCGAGGCCCGCCTGCGCGCCCCCTCCGCCGCCGAGGTGGCCGCCGCCGGCCGCCGCCTGCTGGCCCCCGGACGCGCCGCCGCCGCCGTGCTCGGCCCCCGCCGCGCCGCCCCCGCCGGCCCGGTCTTCGCCGCCACCCTGTTCGCCGCCGCCTGAGGCGAGTGGACCGGGAGCCTGATTCACGGCATCGGCGGAATCGCAAAGCGATTCCATCTCAACCGATCAGGCTCTAGGCTCGCGCCCCATGGCCCTTCTGGACTGGACGCCGGAGCCTGCCGGACCCGTGGTGCGCGGCGCGGGCGTGCTGCTGCGCCCGCCGAAACTGGCCGACCATGCCGCCTGGGCCGAGCTGCGCGCCGCCTCGCGCGACTACCTGCAGCCGTGGGAGCCGAGCTGGCCCGAGGACGATCTGTCCCGCGCCGCCTTCCGCCGCCGCCTCGGCGTCTACGCCCGCGAGCTGGAGCTGCAGAACGCCTTTCCCTTCTTCATCTTCGCCATGAGCCCCGAGAGCCGTGAAGGGCCGCTGGCCGGGGCCGTGACCCTGTCCAACATCCGCCGCGGCGTCGCCGAGACCGGCCAGATCGGTTACTGGATCGGCGAGCGCTGGGCCGGGCAGGGGCTCGCCACCGCCGCGGTGCGGGCCCTGTGCGGCTTCGCCTTCGGCCAGCTGCGCCTGCACCGGGTCGAGGCGGCCTGCCTGCCCTCCAACGGCCGGTCGCGCCGGGTGCTGGAGAAGTCCGGCTTCCGGCTGGAGGGCCGGGCCCGCGCTTATCTTAAAATTAACGGCGCTTGGGCAGATCATCTGCTGTTCGGCCTTGTGGAGGACGAGCACGCGGACGCCCTGACGCGTCTGTCCGAAAGGGGCGTGGAGTGACGTGACGGGCGGTTCGAGAGCCTCGATGTGGGACGCGGCCAGCGCCATCGAGGCCCTGGCGGCCGCCGATACCGCCCTGTGGATCTGGGACCCGGCCCGCGATCGCCTGAAGTTCAGCGGCGCCTCACGGCCCCTCGGTCTCAGCCCCCTGGCGCCGGAGTGCTCCGCCGCCGCCTTCATCGCCGTCACCCTGCCCCAGGACCGCGCCGCCGCCGAGGCGCTGCTCAAGCCCCAGGCCGAGGGTACGCCGGTCAGCCTGCGCATCCGCATGCGCGGGGCCGAGGCCGGGGTCTGGCGCGGCGTCTGGCTCGAGGACGGGCTGCGCGCCGCCGGGGTGGTGTCGCTGGAGTCCAGCTTCGCCCCGGTCGACCGCGACCCCCTGACCGGCCTCTATGACCGCCGCAGCTTCCTCGGCCGGGTCAGCGAGCGCCTCACCCAACCCGGCGTTTACGACCTCGTTGTCGCTGACGTCGACCGCATGCGCCGCCTCAACGAGGCGCTGGGCCACGCCCGCGCCGATCTGGTGCTGTCGGCGCTGGGCTCGCGCCTGTCCGCCGCCTTCTCCGGCGACACGGTGCCGGCGCGGGTCGGCGAGGACGAGTTCGCCCTGCTCATCCCCGACGGCGGCTCCGGCGCGCTTCACCGGCTGCGCGAGGCGCTGGAACAGCCCCTGTCGGTGGCGGGCTTCGACATCTATCCGACCGTCTCGATCGGCGCCGTGCGCGCCGAGGGCGGGCCCGACGCCCCCGATCCGGCCGAGCTGCTGCGTCGCGCCGAACTGGCCGTGGAGCAGGCCAAGCGCACCGGGCGCGGCGGCGTCGCCGCCTACGGCCGGGCGCTGGAGTCCGACAGCCTGTCGCGTCTGGCGCTGGAAGCCGACCTGCGCAACGCCTTCATGCGCGGCGAGATCGAACCCTACTACCAGCCGATCGTGAACCTCCACACCGGGGCCGTGGCCGGCTTCGAGGCCCTCGCCCGCTGGCGTCACCCGCGGCGCGGCCTGGTGCCGCCGGACGAGTTCCTGACCCTGACGGCCGAGATGGGCCTGATGAACGACCTCGGCCTGCACATGATGCGGCGCTCGGCCCGCCAGCTGTCCGAGTGGCTCAAGCGCCATCCGGACGCCGGCCGGCTGTTCTGCAGCGTCAACCTGTCGGTCGGGGAGATCGAACGGGCCCATCTGGTCGAGGATGTGGCCGAGATCATCCGCGAAGCCCAGCTGCCGCCCGGCGCCCTCAAGCTCGAGGTCACCGAGGGCGACATCATGCGCGACACCGACCGCGCCGCCGAGGTGCTGGGCCGCCTCAAGGCCATCGGCGCCTCGCTGGCGCTCGATGACTTCGGCACCGGCTTCTCGTCCCTGTCCTATCTGGCGCGCCTGCCCTTCGACACGCTGAAGATCGACCGCTACTTCGTGCTGACCATGGACAAGGACGCCGGGTCCGAGAAGATCGTCCGCTCGGTCGTCAATCTGGGCCGCGACCTGTCGCTCGAGGTGGTGGCCGAGGGCGTCGAGAACGCAGACCTGGCCCGCCGGCTGCTGGAGGCCAGCTGCCACTACGGCCAGGGCTTCGGCTACGCCCCGGCGCTGCCGGCCCAGGAGGCCGAGGTCTATCTCAACGAGTCGCTCGCCGACGGCGCCGCCCCGATCAAGGCCCGTTCCGCCTGAGCCCCGCTCAGGCGTGGCCGGCGTCGCTGGACAGCCAGGCCGCGTCGACCCCGATCCGCGCCAGCGCCCGGGCCCATTTGCCGTCGTGGTCGTCGTCGAAGATCAGGTCGAGGTCGGCGTCGGCCACCAGCCACACGTTCTCGGCCAGTTCCTCCTCGATCTGGCCGTCGCCCCAGCCGGCGTAGCCGAGCGCCAGCACCGCCCGCCGCGGCCCGCGGGCCGGATCGACCATGGCCGCCAGCGCCTCGCGCGTGCCGGTGATCGCCAGCCCTTCGCCGAAGGGCACGCTGGCGTCCTCGACCAGCCAGTCGTCGGTGTGCAGGACGAAGCCGCGCTCGCGCTCGACCGGGCCGCCGACCAGCACCGGCCGGCCCTCGGCCGCCTCGACATCCGCGATCAGCTCCAGCTTGCGCAGCACCTGGGCCAGATCGACGCCGGGGGCGGGCCGGTCGATGCGCAGCCCCATGCCATGGTCCGGCCCGTGCGCGCACAGCAGGATGACGGCGTTCTCGAAGCGGGGATCGCCGATGCCCGGCATCGCCACCAGCAGTCGCCCGGCCAGGGAGGAGAAGGCGCTCATGGCGGAATGATCCCCGCTTCGCCCCGCCGGCGCAAGCGACGCCTTGGCCCCCGCGCGCAAAAACCCTATCTGCCCGGCAACCCCGCCGCAGCGGGCGGGTTGACCCCGCAGACCAAGGAGATCCCATGACCCTCAAGATCGGCGACCGCCTGCCCTCGGCCGTGTTCACCACCCCGACCGGCGAGGGCCCGAAGCCCGTCACCGCCGACGAGGTGTTCAAGGGCCGCACCGTCGCCCTGTTCGCCGTGCCCGGCGCCTTCACCCCGACCTGCTCGGCGCGCCACCTGCCGGGCTTCCGCGACAAGGCCGCCGAGCTGAAGGGCAAGGGCGTCGACGCCATCGCCTGCGTCTCGGTCAACGACGCCTTCGTCATGGGCGCCTGGGCGCAGAAGGAAGGCGTCTCGGCTGACGACATCCTGATGCTGGCCGACGGCAACGGCGACTTCACCCGCAAGCTGGGCCTGTCGATGGACGCCAGCGGCTTCGGCATGGGCGAGCGCTCGCAGCGCTACTCAGCCCTGGTGCGCGACGGCGTCGTCGAGCAACTCAACATCGAGGCCGGCGGCGAGTTCAAGGTGTCGTCCGCCGACCACCTGCTGACCCAGCTCTGACCACAGACGTCTTCTCCCCCCGGCAGCGCAGCGCGGTGATGCGCCGCGTGCGCGGCCGGGACACGGGGCCGGAGCTGGCCGTGCGCCGCGCCCTGCGGGCGCTCGGCATCGGCTACCGCCTCGACGGCTCCGCCCTGCCCGGGCGACCGGATATCGTGATGAAGGGCCGCCGCCTCGCCCTGTTTGTGCACGGCTGTTTCTGGCACGGCCACGACTGCCCCCGCGGCGCCCGCATCCCGAAGAGCAACACCGCCTACTGGACCGGCAAGATCCGCCGCAACCGCGCCCGCGACGCGGACGCCGTGGCCGCGCTTGAAGCGCTGGGCTGGCGCGCGGTCGTCATATGGGAGTGCGAGCTGCGCGGCGACCTCGCCGGCCTGCTGACAGCCCGGCTGGCGCCTCAGGCCACGGCCGTGTCGGGCGCCGTCGCCGCATCCCCGTCCGCGCGCGCCTCGGCGTCGGCCAGCACCTGCTCCAGCGCGGTGAGCAGGGCCGCCGGGGTCACCGGCTTGGACACGAAATAGGTCATCCCGGCCTCGAGACAGGCCTCGACATCCTCGGGCGCCGTGTCGGCGGTCACCGCCACCACGGGGCTGCTGCGGTTCGGGCTGGTCCCGGCGCGGATCCGGCGCGTGGTCTCGCGCCCGTCCAGCTCCGGCATGCGCACGTCCATGAAGATGACGTCGAACCGCGCGCGATCGCAGGCCTCCAGCGCCGCCAGCCCGTCCGCCGCCATCTCGATATGGCAGTCGAGGGTCTGCAGGATCAGCTGCAGCGCCCGGCGATTGATGTCGTGGTCGTCGACCACCAGCACCCGCAGCGGCGGCGTCGCTTCGACCTCCGTCGGTCCGTCCGTCGCCGCGGCGACCGGTTCGGGGATCGGGGCCGGGGCGGGCGCCGCCACCGGCGCCGCCAAGGGCGCGGGCAGGGGCGCCGTGAGGGAGGCGGGTGGCGGCTCGGGCGCGCTGACCAGCTTGAGCGCCGGCGGGGCCGCGAGCGGACGCGCCACGCCGGCCCGGCCGCTGTCGTCAACCCGGGCCGGCGTGGCTCCGGCCGCCGGGTCCGCCCCGGCGTCCAGATGCAGCGACAGCACGAAGGTCGCGCCCTCGCCCTTGCGGCTGCGCACGGTCAGGCGACCGCCCATCAGCTCGGCGAGGTGGCGGCTGATGGCCAGGCCCAGCCCCGTGCCGCCATGGCGCGCCGAGATGCCATCATCGGTCTGGTCGAACGGCTCGAACAGCCGCGCCAACTGACCCGGGCTCATGCCGGGACCCGTGTCGACCACCTCCAGCACCATGGCGTGGCCCCGCGGCTCCTCGGCCCAGGCGTTGATCCGCACCGTGACGGACCCTGCCGGGGTGAACTTGACCGCATTGGACAGGAGGTTGTTGAGGATCTGGCGCAGGCGGGTCTCGTCGCCGCGCACCCAGGCCGGTACGTCGCGCGCGCCCTCGATCCGCAACCGCAGGCCCTTGGCCGCCGCCGGCCCCTGCCAGAGCCGCAGGGTCTGGGCCAGGGCCGCGCGGAAGTTGAAGTCCTCGACGACGATGTTCATCCGCCCGGCGTCGAGCTTGGCGTGGTCGAGCAGGTCGTCCAGCAGCGCCTTCATCATCTGGCCGGCCTGGCCGATCAGGGCGGCGTGACTGCGCGCCGCGCCGGTGGCGGCGGTGCGCTCCAGCTCGATCGCGCCGGTGAGGATGGCCGACAGCGGCGTGCGCAGGTCATGGCCGACCGCGGCGAGGAAGGCGGTCCGCGCCGCCACCGCCCGCTCGGCCTCGCGCCGGCGGCAGTCGGCCTCGAGGCGCGCCTGGGCCTCGGCGGCGCTGGCCCGCTTGATGCGCGACCAGGTGTGCAGACAATAGGCGGCGTAGATGCACAGGGCGATGCTGGTGGCCAGCACGAAGGGCGCATCCGCGCCGAGCAGCATCATCGCCGGCGGGATCATCATCATGTAGCCGAGCTGCGGGATCAGGGCGCAGGCCAGCACCAGCGGCGAGCGCGGCGAGTTGATGATGGCATAGACCGCGCCCGAGCAGATGATGATGGCGGCGCAGATGCCACCGAGCGCCCCGCCGTGGATCCACAGCGGAATCGACAGGGCCGAGAAGGTCGCCGCATTGAGCGAAATGGCCACCCCGCCGAGCGCCAGACGCCACGCCGGCAGGCTGTTCTCGCCGCGCCGGGTGACGGGCCAGAACAGCGACACCTCCATCACCTGGATGAGGGCGCAGGCGCCGCCCATGCCGACGCGCTGCAGCAGCGCACGCCGGCGCTCGCGGACAGCGCCGGGCCAGGCGGTCTCGGAAAGCGTGTCAGTGGTCGCCATGGACCCTCTTCACCATCACCCGGGCGCGGGTCCGGAGACTCCGCCCGAAGCCGACAGTATGGGTCTGCGGTGCTAACGGGCCGTCAACGCGGCCCCGATCGCCGCGCGGACATCGGCGAAGTCCTCCGCCGCGAGGGCCTCCAGCAGCTCCCGCTTGAGCCGCGTGACCAGTCCGGGCCCGCCGTAGACGAGCGCCGAATAGACCTGCACCGCCGAAGCCCCGGCCTTCAGCCGGTCCAGCACGTCCCGGCCGCTCTCGATCCCGCCGGCGGCGATCAGCGCCAGCCGCCCGGCGTTGGCCGCCGCCGCCGCCTCCAGCGCGCCCTGCGCCCGCGCCTTCAGCGGCCGGCCCGACAGGCCGCCGCTCTCCCCGGCGTGCGGGGAACGCAGGCTCGCCGGCCGGTCGAGGGTGGTGTTGGACACGATCACCCCGTCGAGCCCGTGCGCCGCCGCCGCCTCGACGATCTCGCCGATCTCGTCCGGCGACAGGTCCGGGGCAATCTTCAGGAACAGGGGGACCGGCTCCGGGCCTCGCGCGGCGGCGGCGCGGCCCAGCAGGTCGTCCAGTTGATCCCGCCCCTGCAGCGCCCGCAAACCCGGCGTATTGGGCGAGGAGATGTTGATGGTGAAGTAGTCGCTCAGGCCCTTCAGCCGCTGCAGCCCGGCGACATAGTCCGCGGCGCGGTCCTCGCTGTCCTTGTTGGCCCCGAGGTTGGCCCCGGTCACCAGTCCGCGCGGCCGGCGCCCGAGGTTGGCGGCGAACGCCTCCAGCCCGGCGTTGTTGAAGCCCATGCGGTTGATGACGGCGCGATCCTCGGTCAGCCGGAACAGGCGCGGCTTCGGATTGCCCGGCTGCGGCCGCGGCGTCACCGAGCCGCACTCGACGAAGCCGAAGCCCAGCCGCGCCAGCCCGCGCAGGGCCGCGGCGTTCTTGTCCAGTCCCGCGGCCAGACCGATCGGGTTGGGCAGGGCCAGTCCGGCCACCGTCGTCGCCAGCCGCGGATCGTCGGCCCCGGCGGCCGGCACGAGCCCGTGGCGCAGCGCCGCCAGCGCCAGGTCGTGGGCGGTCTCGGCGTCGAGCCGCCGCAGGGCCGCCGTGGCCAGGTCGCCGACCCCGCTCACGCCGTCGTCTCCGGCCCGACCGCCAGCGCTTCGCCCGGCTGCATCGCCCCGTCCGCTGTCACCGCCAGGGCCCGGGCGGCGCGCACATGCGCCAGGTCGAGGTCGCCATAGACGTGCGGGAACAGGGCCCCGCCGCGCGAGGGCTCCCAGACCAGCCCCGGCAGGTCGGCCAGCGCCACCTCGGCCAGCACCAGATCGTCGCGGCCGGCATAGTGGCGGCGCGCCGTCTCGCCCAGCTGATCCGGGGTCGACATGTGGATGAAGCCGTCGGCGCGATCGACAGCCGACCCGCCCCAGGCCCCGCGCGCGCGCCACGCGGCCCAGTCCTCGACGGACAGGATCTTGAAGGCGATGTCGCTCACCCGCCGGCTCCGCCGCCGAGGCTCTTGGGGGTGAAGACCCCGTCGTACGTCGGGCGCCCCGCCGCATCGACGGCGAACACCGCCGCCGTCCCGGTCGGGAAGCCCTCGACCCGCGCCAGCACCGCCGGCGAGGCCGCCGCCTCGACCAGATAGTCGTAGGCCAGCAGCTGGATGCCCGGATTATGGGCGATCAGCAGCAGGGTGTCGGCCTCGTCCTCCACCGCCTCGACCGCCGACCGCAGCCGCTCGGCGGTGGCGTTGTACAGCCCGGCGTCAAAGCGCGCCGGAACCTCGGCGAAGACCGTGGCCATGGCCGCCCAGGTCTCACGCGTGCGCGCCGCGTCGGAAACCAGCGCCAGATCGGGGCGCAGGCCCCGCGCCGCCAGCTCGCGCGCCATCAGCTGCGCATCGGCGACCCCGCGCGGGCACAGGGGACGGTCGTGGTCCTGCCCGCTGTCGGACAGGCGCTCGGCCTTGGCGTGACGCATCAGGATCAGACGGCGCATGTCGGCGGTCCTTAAGGCGCTTCGCGGGGAAGGTCCAAGCCGGCGCGGGTGCGGCCGACCGGCTGCGGCGCCAGCCCGGCTTCCGGCCGCTCGACCCGCACCGCGCCGCGCGCCCGCACCCGGGCGTAGGCCTGGCGCGAGGCCTCCAGCAGGATCAGCCCGGCCGCGCCGGGGGCCACGCGCCGGCCCAGCTGCTCCAGCCCGTCCGCCCAGGCCAGCAGCGGCCGCCACGGCGGGGCGTAAAGGGTCTGGGACCAGGCCGTCGGCTCCAGCCCGGCCTCGCGCACCAGCGCCTCCAGCTGGCGTCGGGTGAAGGGCCGGCCATGGCCGAACGGGGTCGATTCCGCGCGCGCCCACAGCCCGCCGCGCGCCGCCGCCACCACGATCAGCCGTCCGGCCGGGCTCATCGCCCGCGCCGCCTCGACCAGCATCGCCGCCGGGTTGGCCGCCTCCTCCAGCGCATGCACCAGCAGCACCCGGTCGAAGGTCCCGGCGGCGAACGGCAGCCGCGCCTCGTCCACCAGCACGGCCCGGTTGCGGCCGGTCGCCGGCCAGGCCTCGGCGCCCTGCCCGCCCGGCATGGCCGCGATCTGCCGCCGCGCCCCGACGAACTGGTCCAGCCACGGCGCGGCGTAGCCGAGCCCCAGCACGTCGCAGCCGGACGCCTCGCCCCACGCCTCCTCCAGACGCCCGGCCAGCAGCCGTCGCGCCAGCTGGCCGGCCGGTTCGCCGTAGAAGGCGCGCAGATCGTCGACGCTTCGCCGCATGGCCTCCAGCATAGGCCAATCGGGGGCCGGCCGGTATGGTGGCCGCATGTCGCTCGAGATCCGCCAGTTCCCCTGCCTGTCCGACAACTACGGCTTCCTGCTGCGCGACCCGGCCAGCGGCCTCGTCGCCGCCGTCGACGCCCCCGACGCCGCGCGCATTTCGCTGGAGGTCCAGGCCGCCGACTGGGACCGGCTGGATCTGGTGCTGCTGACCCACTGGCACCCGGACCACACCGGCGGCGCGGCGGAGCTCAAGGCCCGCTGGGGGGCGGAGATCGTCGGCCCGGCCGAGGTGGAGAAGGTCCTGTCCCCTGACCGCATCGTCGGCGAGGGCGACCGGGTGCAGCTGGGCGACACCGACCTCGAGGTGCTGGCGCTGCCGGGCCACACCCTCGGCCACATCGCCTTTCACGACGCCGCCGGGGCCAACCTGTTCAGCGGCGACGTGCTGTTCGCCCTCGGCTGCGGCCGGCTGTTCGAGGGGACGCCGGCGCAGATGTTCGCCAGCCTGCAGCGCCTCGCCGCCCTGCCCGACGCCACCACCGTCTGGTGCGCCCATGAGTATACCGAAACGAACGCCCGCTTCGCCCTGACGCTGGACGACAGCCCGGCGCTGGCGGCCCATGCGGAGACGATCTTCGCCGCCCGGGCGCGGGACGAGCCCACGGTGCCGACCTCGCTGGCCGTCGAGCGCCGCTTCAACCCGTTCCTGACCGCCGCCGACGTCGAGACCTTCACCGCCCGCCGCGAGGGCCGCAACGGGTTTCGCTGAGGCCGCGCGCTCCTGGCGCGCCCGCGTCAGTCCGAAGCCAGCGTTCTGCCATGGGCGTCCAGCCAGGCCTTTGGCAGCTCGATCTGACGCGAGAGCGCCCCGATCGTGACCTCGCCGAAGCGTTGCAGCAGGCGCGCCTCCGCCTCGGCCATGACCTCCCCGAGGGCGGCGTTGACCGCGCGCTCGACCAGACAGTCGGGATTGTCGTCCGCCAGACCGATGGCGAGCAGCCGGGGGCTCCCCAGCGCATCGTGAACGTCCCTGAGCGTGATCTCGTCCAGCGAGCGGGCGAGGGCCCATCCGCCGCCGTGGCCCTTGACGGAACTCAGGTAGCCGGCCGCCCGCAGCCCCCCCAGGGTCCGGCGCACCACCACGGGGTTGGTGCTCAGCATCCGCGCGATCGTCTCCGAGGTCACGGGCTGGCCGATCTGATCCATGTGGATCAGCACATGGAGCATGCGGGAAAGGCGGCTGTCCGAGGGCATGCCGCATCCTAGAGCGTTTCGGTCACGCAACAACGCCAGTTGCGTGAGGCGGCCGCCCATGCCACATCACGCAACATGCAAAGTTACATGTCTCCGCGCGACGGCGCCCACGATGTCATCATTGTCGGCGGCAGCTTCGCCGGCCTGTCGGCCGCGCTCCAGCTGGCGCGCGCGCGCCGCCGCCTCCTGCTCATCGACGCCGGAAAGCCCCGCAACCGCTTCGCGGCCACGTCGCACGGCTTTCTGGGCCAGGACGGCGTCCCGCCCGCGCGCATCATGCGCGAGGGACTGTCGCAGCTGGCGCGCTACCCGAGCGTGGACTTCATTCACGACGAGGCGCTTGCGGCGGCGCGCGACGGGCCCCTGCTGCGTCTGGAGCTGGCGGGCGGCGCGGCGGTCGCCGCCCGAAAGCTCATCCTCGCGACGGGCGTCGCCGACGAGCTGCCGCTGGAGTCGATGATCCCCCGCTGGGGCGTCAGCGTCCTGCACTGCCCCTACTGCCACGGCTACGAGGTTCGCGACCGGCCGCTGGCGGTCATCGCCAACGCCCCGGCGGCCATCCACCAGGCCCTGATCCTGCCCGACTGGGGGCCGACCACCTATTTCAGCCAGGGGCGGTTCACCCCCTCCGACGAGGAGGCGGCGCTGCTGGCCGCGCGCGGGGTCAGGATCGACCCCGTGCCGGTGGTCGAGCTGCTCGGCACGTCGCCGCATCTGGAGGCCCTGCGCCTCGCGGACGGCCGCCTCGTCGAGGTCGGGGCGGTCTTCACCGCGCCGCGGACGCGCATGGCGAGCGCCCTGCCGGAGCAGCTGGGCTGCAGCGTCGTGGAGGGGGCGACCGGGCCCGTCATCGCGGTTGACGCCCTGCAGCAGACCAGCGTCCCCGGGGTCTTCGCCGCCGGCGACGCCGCCATGCAGATGTACAACGCCACCCTCGCCGCCGCGGCGGGGGTCATGGCGGGCGTCGCCGCCCACAGGTCGCTGGTGATGGACGAGGCCGGAGCCATCGCCACGGCCGCCTAGTCGCCGCTGGCGACCGCCTGCAGGATCAGGGCCGAGGAGGGGCGGCCGGCCGGGCCCATCGACGGCTGCACCGAGATGCGCAGGGTGCCGGCGACCAGCCGCACGTCCGGGCGCTCGCCATTGACGATGAGGATGCGGCGCAGCCGGGTGGCGCGGCCGCGCAGGCTCTCGGCCCGGGACACGCGGGCCACGGCGTCGACGGCGACCGCGGCGGTGTCGGCCACCAGCGCCTCGCTGCCGGGGATGACGTCGGGGGCCTCGAGCAGGACGGTGCGGCCCAGCGCCCGGGTGGCCAGGCCGCTCTGGCGGATCAGGGCGCGGCTCAGCTCGACCGGGGTGATCGGATCGGGCTGCAGGGCCTCGGCCGGCCCCACGGCGGAGACCGGCGTGCCGCGCGGATTCTGCACCGTATAGAGGGTGATGCCCCCGTCCGGGGTGATGCGCAGCACCTCGTCGCCGGCGTCGGTGCGATAGATGATGTCGCCGCGCGGCGCGGGCGACGGACGCAGGGCCCAGGTCTCGGTGCGGCCGTCGAAGCGCAGCAGCGGCCGGCGGCCGGCGCTGCGGTCCAGCACGAAGCTGACGCCCTGCTCGGAGACATAGCGACCGATCGGCGGCAGGTTGCGACCGAACACCCGGTCGCGCAGCTGGTTGCCGCCGCCGTCCTGTGCCGCAACGGCGACCGGCGCGGCAAGACCGAGCGCGAGCGCCATGATGGCCATGGGGACAAGGGCCGTCGGACGCGCGCAGGCGCGTCTCATCCGGCCCCGCAACCGGACCGTCCGGCTCTGTGCTTCAGCACCCATGGGTTGCTCTTCAGGGGCGGCGGCGGCGGATTTTGGGCGGACCGGACCCTAGCCGACCAGATATTGACCGCCGTTCAGGGAAAGCGTGCACCCTGTGACATATCCGGCACGCTCGCCCGCCAGCCATGACACCATGTCGGCGATCTCCTCGCCCTTGCCGAGGCGGCCCACCGGCACCTGGGCGATGATGCCTTCCAGCACCTTGGGGTCCATGGCTCCGACCATCTCGGTGTCGATATAGCCCGGCGCGATGCAGTTCACGGTGATGCCCTTGCGCGCATTCTCCAGCGCCAGCGCCTTGGTGAAGCCGATCATCCCGGCCTTGGCGGCGGAATAGTTGGTCTGGCCGACCTGGCCCTTCTGGCCGTTGATCGAGGAGATGTTGATGATCCGGCCCCAGCCGCGGTCGCGCATGCCGACGATCACCTGGCGGGTCATGTTGAACACCGAGTCCATGTTGACCCGGATCACGTCGGACCACTGGTCGTGGCTCATCTTGTGGAAGAAGCCGTCGCGGGTGATGCCGGCGTTGTTGATCAGAACGTCGACGGGCCCCAGCGCCGCCTCGACCTCCTGCACCGCCCGGGCGCAGTCCTCGAAGCTGCCGACATTGCCCCTGACCACCATGACGCCCAGCTCGCGCGCCGTGGCCTCGGCCGCCTCGGCGTTGCCGGAGTAGCCGGCCGCCACGGCCATGCCGTCCTCCTTGAGGCGCTGCACGATCGCCTTGCCGATGCCGCGCGTCCCGCCGGTCACCAACGCCACTCTGGTCATGCCCGTCTCCGTCCCTGTCCGGCCCCGGCTGCTGCGGGGCTCGGACGGCACGTTAGCCTTCCCCGGGCGCGGCGGGAACCGTCCTCAGCCGTTCCAGTCGCGGAAGTGCTTGGACAGCTTCAGGCCCTGGCGCTGGTAGTGGCTGCCGCCCTCGCCATAGAGCCGGTCCGGCCGCGCCGTCAGCGGCTCATAGACCAGCCGGGCCACCGTCTGGCCGTGCTCCAGCAGGAAGGGCGTGTCGTGGGTGCGCACCTCCAGCACCCCCTTCGAGCCGGCCCCGTGCGCCTCGTCGACGCCGAAGCCGGGGTCGAAGAAGCCGGCGTAGTGAACCCGGAACTCGCCCACCGACGGATCGATCGGCGTCATTTCCGCCGCCTGGTCGACGGGGATCTCCACCGCCTCGCGCGAGGCCAGGATGTAGAACTCGCCGGGGTCCAGCAGCAGCTCGCCCTCCGGGGCGTACAGCGGCTCCCAGAACAGGCGCGGGTCGTGGCCCTCGATATGGTCCATGTCGACCACCCCGGCGTGGCGGCGGCCGCGATAGCCGACGATGGCCCCCGGCCCGCCGGCCAGGTCGACGCCGACGCTGCGGGTCTCCAGCTTCTGCGGCTCGCCGGTCTTGAGCCGCAGCTGGTTCAGCCGCGTGCCCGGCCGCACCAGGATCGAGAAGGTCTGCGGCGCCACCTCCAGATACAGCGGCCCGTCATAGCCCTCGGCCACGTCGTCGAAGGCCGCCCCGGCGTCGGTCAGCAGGCGCACGAAGACGTCGACCCGACCGGTCGAGCTCTTCGGATTGGCCCGCGCCAGCAGGCCCTTCGGCAGGGTCAGCCGCTCCTGCAGCCTGACGATGTAGACGCAGCCCTTCTCCAGCACCGCCCCGCCGGTCAGGTCGAGTTTGTGCATCGCCACGTCGGCGATCCGCGTCTCCACCGTCCGGGCCCCGGGCAGGAAGGAGGCGCGCACCCGCCAGGCCGTGTCCGACAGCCGCAGGTCGAGGCTGGCCGGCTGCACCTGGTCGATGTCGAACGGCGTCTCGGACCGGATGGCGCCCGCGTCGAGCAGGGCCTGGATGGCCTGGCGGGGGAGGATGCCGGGGAGTGTCGTCATGGGATCCGATCACAAGCAGGACGGCGGTCCCGCTTGCCACGCGGCAAGCGCCTCGTCAAAGCGGGCGGGCAAGGAGATTCGCATGCACGACGACCCGCCCTATGAGGCCGAGACCCTTGGCGTCGTCGTGCGCGTGCGCCCGGCCTTCCTCGCCGGCCAGTCGGACCCGGCCGCGGGGCGCTGGGTCTGGGCCTACCAGGTGGAGATCGAGAACCGCCGCCCCGACACGGTGCAGCTGATGGCCCGCCACTGGATCATCACCGACGGCCACGGCCGGGTCGAGGAGGTGCGCGGCCCCGGCGTGATCGGCGAGCAGCCGGTGCTGGAGCCCGGCGCGCGCCACAGCTACGCCTCCGGCTGCCCCCTGCCGACGCCGACGGGCATGATGGTCGGGAGCTATACCTTCGTCGATGGCGACGGCGCCCCCTTCGAGGCCGCCATCCCGGCCTTCAGCCTCGACACCCCGGCCGCCCGCGCCCGCCCGAACTGAGCCGGCCCGGATACGAAAAGGGCGGCGCCCCCTTTCGGAGACGCCGCCCTCGTCAGGCCTCAGGCCCGCTGGCGCGGGGTCAGGTCTTCGACGGCGCCGCCTCGCCATTGTCGCCGGTGTGCGACCAGCCCTTGATCAGGAAGCTGATCAGGATGAAGGCCACGCCGATGCCGACGCCCCACTTGCCGAGCGAGTCGAAGCCCGCCAGCGAGGTCTGCAGCGCACCGGCGGGGTCCAGCACCTGGCCGCCGACGGTCTCCGTGCCCATCAGGCCGGCGATGTAGCCGCCGACATACTGGGCGATCGAGCTGGCGAGGAACCACACGGCCATCATGAAGCTGACCACCGAGGCCAGCGACAGCTTGGTGATCTCGGACAGCCCGACCGGCGACAGGAACAGCTCACCTGTGGTGTGCAGCATGTAGAGCAGGGCGAGGAAGATCAGCGGCATCTGGAAGGCGCTGTCGACCATGCCCGAGCCGGCAGCCCAGACGATCACGAGGAAGCCGAGGCCGACCTGCACCAGCCCCAGACCGAACTTCATGGTCGGGTTCGGGTCGAGGTTGCGCGACGCCAGCCAGGCCCACATCGCGGCGAAGATCGGCGCGAAGATCAGGATGAAGCCGGCGTTGAACGACTGCACCTGGGCGGCGGTGATGGTGGCGTCGATCCAGAAGCCGGTCGGGGTGATCCCGGCCGCCTCGAGCTGGGCCGGGGTGCCGATGGTGATGCCGAGGAACTGGGTGGCCACCGGCGTCAGGGTCAGGTCCACGTTGCGGTCGGCGAACAGGTTCAGCGAGGTGCCGGCCTGCTCGAACAGGGTGAAGAAGACCACGGCCCCGAAGATCAGCACGACGGCCAGCATCATCCGCTGGCGCTGCACCCAGGTCTTGCAGACGAAGGCGATGATCCAGGCGATCGCGGCGAGCGACAGCAGGGTCGAGATGCCCAGAACCGTCCCCACGAGGGCGTTGCGCTGGACCATGAACCACACGATGGCGACGCCGAGCACGGCGAGGACATAGATCAGCCCCTCGCGGTTGACCGGACCGACCAGCGGCCGCTTGAGCAGCTCGGGATTGGGCGGCTCGCCATTGCCCTGCAGCAGCGGCTTGCCGAGCACGAACACCACGAAGCCCAGCGCCATGCCCACGCCGGCGAGGCCGAAGCCGGCCCACCAGCCCACGGTCTGGCCCAGGTAGCCGCAGAGCACCGCCGCCCAGAAGGCGCCGAGGTTGATGCCGTAATAGTAGAGGGTGAAGCCGGAATCCCGGCGCGGATCGCCCTGCGGGTAAAGCTGGCCGACGATGGTCGAGATGTTCGGCTTCAGGAAGCCGACCCCCATGATGATCAGCGACAGCGCCAGATAGAAGACGTTGACGCCGCTCATGTCGCGGGTGGCGGTCATCGTGTACTCGCCGGTTGGCAGCACGGCGGGGAGGGACGCCGTGGCCGGCAGCCCCTCGAGCGCCAGACCGCCGCCCTCGGCCGGGCCGAAGGCGTAGCGCTGCCCGTCGACCATCAGCCCGACCTCGCGGTCGGCCCCGCGGCCTTCGCTGACGACCTCATAGGTCGCCCCGGCGTAGGTCAGGGTTTCGGTCGCCGGTCGGCCCTCATAGGCCATGAGGCCATGCCCCGCGACGAGCAGCAGCGCGCCGAAGGCGATGGCCTTGCGCGTGCCGATGTAGCGGTCGGCGAGGATGCCGCCCACCAGCGGCAACAGGTAGACGAGCGAAGTGTAGGAGCCATAGGTCGAGGACGCCATCGCGTCATCGAACAGGAAGTGCTGCGTCAGGTAGAAGATCAGGATGCCCCTCATGCCGTAGTAGGAGAAGCGCTCCCACATCTCGGCGAAGAACAGGATGATCAGACCTCTCGGATGGTTCTTGAGGATCTGCAGAAGCACGGGCAAGCCCGTGACGAGGGTGATAATCAACCCCAGTATAATGACGATATTCATGCCTGCCCTTTAGACTGTCCTGCGCGCGACCGGCGGGGGCTCTGACCCCTCTGCACACGAACGCACCCCGCCACCCCTGGCGAGCGCGGATACCAGCACCGGCCCGCAGGGTTTACAAGCGGTAACAGTCCGTGGCCGGCCTCAGCCGCGCTCCACGCACAGCGCCACGCCCATGCCGCCGCCGATGCACAGGGTGGCCAGCCCCTTGCGGCCGCCGGAGCGCTTCAGCTCGTGCAGCAGCGTCGTCAGGATGCGCGCGCCGGAGGCCCCGATCGGGTGACCGATGGCGATGGCGCCGCCGTTGACGTTGACCTTGTCGGGGTCGAGGCCGAGTTCCTTCACCACGCACAGGGCCTGGGCGGCGAAGGCCTCGTTGGACTCCACCCGATCCAGGTCGCCGACCGACCAGCCGGCCTTCGCCAGCGCCTTCTGCGAGGCCGGGATCGGGCCGGTGCCCATCACCGCCGGATCGACGCCCGCGGTGGCCCAGGAGGCGATCCGCGCCAGCGGCTCCAGCCCGCGCCGCGCCGCCTCCTCGGCGGTCATCAGCACCAGGGCCGCGGCCCCGTCGTTCAGCCCCGAGGCGTTGGCGGCGGTCACCGTGCCGTCCTTGATGAAGGCCGGGCGCAGCTTCTCCATGGCCTCGATCGTGGCCCCGTGGCGGATGTACTCGTCCTGGTCGACGATCACGTCGCCCTTCTTCGAGGCGATCGTCACCGGCGTGATCTCGGCGGCGAAGCGCCCGGCCTTCTGCGCCGCCTCGGCGCGGTTCTGGCTGGTCACGGCGAAGCGGTCCTGGGCGGCCCGGTCGATCTCCCAGCGGGCGGCGATGTTCTCGGCCGTCTGCCCCATGTGATAGCCGTGGAAGGCGTCCCACAGGCCGTCGCGGATCATGGTGTCGACCAGCTCCACAGCGCCCATCTTCTGGCCGGTGCGCAGGGTCTGGGCGTGGGGCGCCTGGCTCATGCTCTCCTGGCCGCCGGCGACGACGATGCGGGCGTCGCCCAGCGCCACCTGCTGGTAGCCCAGCGCCACGGCGCGCAGGCCCGAGCCGCAGATCTGGTTCAGGCTCCAGGCCGGGGTTTCCTTCGGCACGCCCGCGCCCATCGCGGCCTGACGCGCCGGCCCCTGACCGGCCGCCGCCTGCAGCACCTGGCCGAGGATGACCTCGTCGACCTCCTCGCCCGCCACCCCGGCGCGCTCCAGCGCGGCGCGGATGGCCACGGTCCCCAGCTGGGCCCCGCTGAGGCTCGACAGGGCGCCGAGGAAGGACCCGACCGGGGTGCGCGCGGCCGAAACGATGACGACGTCGGGATGGGCCATGGCTTTCGCTCCTGCGAGATGGACTGTTGCCCTTTAGCCGCAACGACCGCCTTTCGTCACCCGCAGCCCGAAGATTCAGCCCATGGTCATCCCGTCGCGGCAGGATGGCGGGAACGATCGGGACGCCCCCTCATTGGAAGGGTCATGCGCATGATGGTGATGAAGCTGTTCCGCCGGGTGGTGACGCCCGACGCCCTCGACATGGCGGAGCACTACCGCACCCGGGCCGAGCGGCTGGCGGACCTTTGGGTCCACGTCGCCGGCCTCGTCCTGGCGGGGATCGGCGGCATCGTCCTGGCGGTGCTGTCGGCCCTCTACGGCGGGGCCGGCATGGCCCTGGCCACGGCCGTCTACGCCCTGTGTCTGGTGGCCATGCTGACCGCCTCCACCGTCTACAACCTGACCCACCCCTGCGCCGCCCGGCCGGTGCTGCGCCGCCTCGACGAGGCCGCCATTTTCCTGATGATCGCCGGCAGCTACACCCCCTTCACCACCCAGCGCTTCGAGGGCGCCTGGTCGACCGGCTTCACCCTGCTGGTCTGGGCCATGGCCCTCGCCGGGGTGCTGGCCAAGCTGTTCGCCCCGCGCCTCAACGACCGCTTCTGGAGCGCCGTCTACGTCCTGTTCGGCTGGATCGCCGTGCTGGCCCTGCAGCCGATGCTGGAGACGGTCCACCCGGTGGCGCTGGGCCTGCTGGTCGCCGGCGGCCTGATCTACACCGCCGGGGTGTTCATCTTCATCAGCGAGAAGGCGCCGTTCCGCCGGGCCATCTGGCACGGCTTCGTCGTCGCCGGGGCCTCGACCCACTGGGCCGCCGTGCTGATCGGGGTGGTGCTGGCGCCCGGCCTCGCCGGCTGAGGTCCCGCGACCGTGGCGCGCGGCGCGCATGACAGACTGGTGAAACCTCTCGCAGTGCGGGATAAGAACGCAGACGCCCCCATGGATCGAGGTTCCCGCGTGGCCGACAGCTCTTCCGACACCCCCCGCAGCCGCGGCGGCGACACGGTGATCATCAAGAAGTACGCCAACCGGCGGCTCTACAACACGGCCACCTCGGCCTATGTCACCCTCGATGATCTGGCCCGCATGGTGCGCGAGGGGATCGAGTTCCAGGTGTTCGACGCCAAGTCGAACGAGGAGCTGACCCGCCAGGTGCTGACGCAGATCATCTTCGAGGAGGAGACGCGCGGCGAGGCCCTGCTGCCGGTGCAGTTCCTGCGCCAGCTGATCGGCTTCTACGGCGGCAAGATGCAGGGCGTGCTGCCCAGCTACCTGGAGATGTCGCTGGACGCCTTCTCTCGTCAGCAGGAGCAGTTCCAGTCGCAGATGACCCGCGCCTTCGCCGCCGCCCCCGGCGGGGCCCTGCTGGAGGAGGCGGCCAAGCGCAACGCCGCCATGTTCCAGGAGGCGATGCGCATGTTCACCCCCTTCGGCTACGCCCGCGCCGCCGGTGAAGCCGGTCCGGCCGAAGCGGCCGCGCCCGCCGCCCCGCGCGACGACGAGACCCTCGCCGAGATGCGCCGCCAGATGGACGAGATGCGCGATCGTCTGGACCGGCTGAGCCGGGACACCGGCCAGTGACCCGACCCGTCGGTCCCACGCCTCCCGTCGGACCGACGCCGCCGGTCGACGACCGGCGTGAGGCTGACCGCCGCGCGCGCGACCGCCGCGCCGCCCGCCGCGCCCTCGTGCCGGTCGATCCGGCCGTCGCGGCCGAGGCCGGCCCGGCGCCGGATGTCGCCGCGCCCCCGCCGCCTCATCCCGCACCGAGGCCGGCGCCGGGTCCCGATCCGGCCGTCGCCGCCCAGCTGCTGGGCCAGACCGGCGCCCGCAAGGGGCTGCGCGGCGGCCCGCCGGTGCTCGGCGCCGCCCGCTCGACCTATCTCAACGCCCAGTACGCCGGCCCCGCCGACCGCCGCCCCCCGGCCGGGACCCGCGGCAAGACCGAGGTCTGACGCGGCAGGATCGGGGGCGCGGCTGGCGCCATCCTTGCAGGCATTCCGGAACCTGTTCCGGAGAGTCCCATGGCCGCCTTCGCCAGCTTCGCCGCCCGCGCCTTCGACGTCACCGTGGTGGCGCTGATCTTCGCCCTGCTGGCCTGAAGGCGCGCGTCGCCGGGGGGCTTCCTGTCGCGGTGTGTGACGCTCAACCTGACCGCACGCCGTCATCCCGAGTGTCGTCACCCCCGGGCTTGTCCCGGGGGCCCATCGGTCCGCGAGGCGCGAACTGTGGATGTCTCTGGCGGCACGTGAAGGCCGGATACGACTGCGCATGACCCAGGCGTGGGCCCCCGGGACAAGCCCGGGCGTGACGGTTATTGGGAGGCAGGGCCTACTGCGGCTGGCTGAGGTCCAGATCGCGGCGCGCCGCGATGATGGTGACGATGAAGCCCGCCAGCACGTCCAGCATGACCATCACCGTCACCAGGAAGAAGGTGGAGGTGGCGAAGCCGCGCAGCAGCAGGAACTGCACCAGGCAGACCACGAACAGCACCATTGACAGGGCGTGATTGACGATCGCCACCTTCTGGCTCGAGGTCGACTTGAGCAGCTCGAAGAACAGGCAGATCAGCGACACGAACAGGATCAGGTCGCCGGTTCCGACGTCCCAGCTGGCGCCGGACGTCATGGGAATGGAGAACACCGGGTCGCGCAGCATGGCGTCGGCGGCGCCGACCCGCGCCCCGTCGCCGAGGCTGAACAGGACCACGACATTGTAGAGGACGACGGGGATCAGCAGCAGGGGAACGGCGACCAGCATGGGGCTCTCTCCTCGGCGCGGACGGGGCCCGCAGGCCCGCCGGCGACTATTGCATAACGCGGATCGCCGCGGCCCGCCATCGCGGGGCGGGACCGCTCAGAGCTCGACGACCTGACCCGGCCGGCGCGCCCGCGACTTGAGCCAGATGACGCCCAGCAGGTCCGAGACCGAAGCCTTCAGCCGGCTCCAGTTGGTGTATTTCGACCGCCCCACGCCGCGCGGGCGGTGGCTGACGTCGAGATAGAGGTTGCGATAGCCCTCGCGGATCATCAGCGCCGGCAGGTAGCGGTGCATGTGATCGAAGTAGGGCAGGCGCAGATAGGCCTCGCGCCGGAAGGCCTTGAGCCCGCAGCCCGTGTCGTCGGCGTCGTCGCCCAGCAGCCGCTTGCGGATGCGGTTGGCCCAGCGCGAGGCCCACAGCTTGGCCTGCGAGTCCTGCCGCTTCGCCCGGCGGCCGCCGACCAGCGCCACCTCGGGCGGCGAGGCCAGCAGCAGATCGATCAGGGCCGGCCCGTCACCCGGCGGATTTTGCCCGTCGCCGTCCAGCGTCAGGATGATTTCGCCGCGCGCCGCCAGCACCCCGGTGCGCACCGCCCGGCTCTGGCCGGCGTTGGCCCCGTGGGCCAGCACCCGCAGCTGCGGCAGGGCCGCCCGCGCCGCCGCCAGCTCGGCCCGGGTGCCGTCACGGCTGGCGTCGTCGACGAAAATCATCTCGAACGCCCGCCCCTGCAGCGCCCCGGCGATCTCGCGCGCGAGGTCCCCGGCGGCCCCTTCCTCGTCGTGCACCGGGACGACCACCGAGATCTGCGGCATGGCTTGGCTCATGGCGCCCCATAGCCGCTTTCCCGCCCCGGGGGGAGGGCCGCCGGTCCCGGTCCGCGCGAGACCGATGACGCCTGCGCCGGGCGCGTGATAGGAAGCCGCATGATCCGACCGGATTTCGACCGCATGATCGCCGACTGGCGCGGCCCCGTGCTGGCGGCGCTCGTCGCCCTCATCGCCGCCCTGCCCAGTCTGATGCTGCTGCCGCCGCTGGACCGCGACGAGAGCCGCTACGCCCAGGCCACGGCCCAGATGCTGGAGACCGGCGACCTCGTCGACATCCGCTTCCAGGACGACCCGCGCTACAAGAAGCCGGTCGGCATCTACTGGCTGCAGGCCGCCGCGGTGTCCCTCGTGTCCGACGCCGAGGCGCGCGACATCCGCGCCTATCGCATCCCGTCGCTGCTCGGGGCCATGCTGGCCGCCGCCGCCTGCGCCTGGGCCGGCGGGGCCCTGTTCGGCCAGCGCGCCGGCTTCCTCGCCGGGGCCATGCTCGGCGCCACCTTCCTGCTCTCGACCGAAGCCGGCATCGCCAAGACCGACGCCATGCTGGCCGGCTCGGTGACCCTGGCCATGGCCGCCCTGGCCCGGCTCTATCTGGCGGCCCGCGAGGGGCGGGCCCCGGCGCGCCTGCACAAGCTGCTGTTCTGGCTCGGGCTGGGCCTGTCGATCCTGATCAAGGGCCCGATCGGCCCGATGGTGGTGATCTCGGCCCTCGTCATGCTGACCGTGTGGGACCGCAACGCCCGCTGGCTGACGCGGCTCGGCTGGGGCTGGGGCCTGCCGCTGCTGGCCCTGATGGTCGGCCCCTGGGCCATCGCCATCACCATCGCCAGCGACGGCGCCTTCTGGCGCGACGCGGTCGGCGGCGACCTCGGCCAGAAGGTCGTCGGCGTCGACGAGAGCCACGGCGGCTTCCCCGGCTACTATCTGCTGCTGGCCCCGGTGCTGCTGTTCCCGGCTACCCTGCTGCTGCCGGCGGCCCTGTCCACCGGCTGGGCCCGCCGCGCCGAGCCGGGCGTGCGCTTCGCCCTGTGCTGGCTGATCCCGACCTGGATCATCTTCGAGCTGACCCCGACCAAGCTGCCGCACTACACCCTGCCCACCTTCGGCGCGATCGCCCTGCTGGCCGCCGCCGCCATGACCCGGCCGATCGGGACCCTGTCGCGCCGGCTCGGGGCCGGGCTGATGCTGTTCGCCGCCCTCGTCATCTCGGCCGCGGCCGTCTACGGCCTGACCGAGTTCGGCACCTCCACGGCCCAGACCTGGGCCACCATGACCCTGGCCTTCGCCCTCGCCGCGGCGGCGGTCGGCGGCTTCCTGCTGCTCAACGGCGCCTCGACCAGCGGCCTGCTGGCGGCCATGGCCTTCGGCATCCTCGCCCACGCCGCCCTGGCCGGCGAGATCCGCCAGCTGCGCCCGCTGGCCATCGCCCCCCGGCTCGACGCGGCGCTGATGGAGGCCGGCCTGCACCCGCGTCAGGGCCGGGTCGGCGCGCCGGTGGCCATCACCACCTTCCACGAGCCCAGCTTCGTGTTCCTGACCGGCACGCCGACGCGCCTGACCGACGCCGAGGGCGCCGCCGAGGCCCTCATCGCCGGCCGCCCCGCCATTGTCGAGGCCGCCGACGCCGACGCCTTCGCCGCCGCCCTCGCCGCCCGCCGCGCCCCGCCGCCCCGCGCCGTGGCCGTGGTCACCGGCCACAACTACTCCAAGGGCGACGACCTGGTGCTGACGCTCTACGCGCCCGAAGCCGCCCGCCCGATCCCGGGGCCGGCCGCGGGAGGCGCGCGATGAGCCGCCGCATCACGATCGTCGAGGTCGGTCCGCGCGACGGCCTGCAGAACGAGGCCGCGGTGCTCGATCCCTCCACCCGGGCGGTGTTCGTGCAGAAGCTGGAGGCCGCCGGGGCCCGGCGCATCGAGGCGGTCAGCTTCGTCCACCCCCGTCTGGTGCCGCAGATGGCCGGCGCGGAAGAGGTCATGGCCGCCCTGCCGCCCGCGCCCGACCGCCGGCGCATCGGCCTGGCGCTCAATCTCAAGGGCTATGAGCGCGCCGTCGCCGCCGGGGTCGACGAGGTCAACCTCTCGATCGCCGCCACTGACGGCTTCGGCCTGAAGAACCAGGGCATGGACCGCGCCGCGCAGGGGACCATGGTCGAGGCGGTGCTCGAGGCCCGCCGCGCCGCCGGGGGCGGACCCGACCTTTCGGTCACCCTGTCGTGCTGCTGGGGCTGCCCTTTCGACGGCGAGGTCAGCGCGGCGCAGGTGGCCGACATCGCCGGCCGGCTGGCCGCGCAGGGCGTCACCGAGATCGGCCTCGCCGACACCATCGGCGCCGGCGATCCCTGGGCCGTGACCCGGGTCGTGGAGGCCGTGCGCGCCGCCGCCCCGCGGGCGGTCCTGCGCCTGCACTTCCACGACACGCGCAACACCGGCTTGGCCAACGCCTACGCCGGGATCGAGGCCGGGGTGGACGTGCTGGACGCCTCGGTCGGCGGCATCGGCGGCTGTCCGTTCGCGCCGGGCGCCACCGGCAACATCGCCACCGAAGACCTCGTGCACATGCTGCACCGCGCCGGCTTCGAGACCGGCCATGACCTCGACGCCCTGATCGCCGCCGGCCGCTGGATCGGCGACAAGCTGGGCAAGCCGGTCCCGTCGGCGCTGGGCCGCGCGGGACCGTTCCGGCCCTGAGGGCTTACTCGGCCGCCGGCCGCAGCGCCTCCTCATTGACCGCCGCGTCGGCGAGGGCGGTCAGGTCCTCGTCGGTCTGCGATTCCTGCTGCAGGGTCTCGTCCAGCAGGCGCACCGCCTCGTCCATCCCCAGCACCTGGGCCCAGCGCTTCAGGGTGCCGTAGCGGGTGATCTCGTAGTGCTCCACCGCCTGGGCGGCGGCCAGCAGGCCGGCGTCGAGCGCCGCCTTGCCCTTGTACTCGTCCATGATCTCCTCGCCCTCGGCGAGGATGCCCTCGATCGCGTCGCAGGTCTTGCCGCGGGCCGGCTTGCCGATCAGCTCGAACACCTGCTGCAGGCGCTCGATCTGCCCCTCGGTCTCCTCGCGGTGTTTCTCGAACGCCGCCTTGAGCTCCGGCGCCTGCGCCGCCCGCTGCATCTTCGGCAGCGACTTCAGGATCTTGCGCTCGGCGTAGTAGATGTCCTTCAGGGTGTCGTGGAACAGGGTCTCGAGCGTCTTGTCGGCCATGGGAGGTCTCCTTGCGGGATTGAGCCCCCACAACCGGCCACCCCGGCCGCCTGTTCCCGATCGTCCTCCCGAGGCCCTCAGGCCGCCCGGGGCGCCGTGGTCAGCCGCAGCCCGACAGCATGGGCGGCGCGGTACAGCCGCGCGGCCAGATCGAGCGCGGGGTCGGCTGGGAGGGACTTCGCACGTTCGATCGTCTCAACCGCGAGGGCCGTCACGGACAGATCATCCGCCTCCAGCATCTCGGCCAGGTAGCCGGCGATGTCCTCATCGTCGCGGAGGAAGTCGACGGCATCGAACGGCGTCGTTTCCACGGGCATCGTCAGTCCAACTGCTCCGCGAGCGCCTTGGCTCGCCTGATGTCACGCGGCTGATGGTCCTTGTCGCCACCCGGAAGGATGACGATCAGATCCGCGCAGCGCCGGACGCAGTATAGCCGATATCCGGGACCGTGAGCCTCATCTCAGATCCGGCGGCGTCGCCTCCGCGGTGAGCAGGGCGATGGCCTCCTCCAGCGTCACCACTGTCTGCTCCTGGCTGCCGAGACGGCGCAGGGCGACCTTGCCTTCCTCGGCCTCCTTGCGGCCGACCACGGCGATCACCGGCACCTTGCCGACCGAGTGCTCGCGCACCTTGTAGCCGACCTTCTCGTTGCGCAGGTCGGTCTCGACCCGCAGGCCGGCGGCGCGCAGCTTCGCCGCCACCTGTTCGGCATAGGGGTCGGCGTCCGAGGTGATGGTCGCCACCACCGCCTGCACCGGCGCGAGCCACAGCGGAAAGGCCCCGGCGTAGTTCTCGATCATGATGCCGATGAAGCGCTCGAAGCTGCCGAGGATGGCCCGGTGCAGCATGACGGGGCGATGCTTCTGGCCGTCCTCGCCGATGTAGGTCGCGCCCAGCCGCTCCGGCAGCACATAGTCGAGCTGGATGGTGCCGCAGGTCCACTCGCGGCCGATGGCGTCCTTGACGATGAAGTCCAGCTTCGGCGCGTAGAAGGCCCCGTCGCCCGGCGTCACCACCGGCTCCGAGCCGGCGGCGCGGGCGGCCTCCAGCATCTGCGCCTCGGCCTTGTCCCAGAATTCGTCCGTGCCGGCGCGCTGCTCCGGCCGGGTGCCGAGGCTGATGTAGGCGGTCTGCATGCCGAGGTCGGCGTGGACGCTGCGCGCCAGCTCGATGAAGGCCGCCGTCTCCTCGACGATCTGGTCCTCGCGGCAGAAGATGTGGGCGTCGTCCTGGACGAAGCCGCGCACCCGCATCAGCCCGTGCAGCGAGCCCGACGGCTCGTAACGGTGGCAGGCGCCGAACTCGGCCATGCGCAGCGGCAGTTCGCGGTACGAGCGCTGGCCCTGGTCGAAGATCTGCACATGCCCCGGGCAGTTCATCGGCTTGAGGCTGAGGGTCTCGCCCTCGACCGTCTCGCACACGAACATGTTCGGCCGGTACTTGTCCCAGTGGCCCGAGGCCTCCCAGAACTTGCGGTCCAGCACCTGGGGCGTCTTGACCTCGACATAGCCGGCCGCGGTCAGGCGGCGGCGCATATAGGCCTCGATGACCTGCCACAGCACCCAGCCCTTGGGGTGCCAGAACACCATGCCGCGGCCCTCTTCCTGCATGTGGAAGAGCTCCATCTGCCGGCCAAGGCGGCGGTGGTCGCGCTTCTCCGCCTCCTCCAGCCGCTGCAGATAGGCGTCGAGGTCCTCCTTCGAGGCCCAGGCCGTGCCGTAGATGCGCTGCAGCTGCTCGCGCTTTGAATCCCCGCGCCAGTAGGCGCCGGCCAGCTTGGTCAGCTTGAAGGCCTTGCCGACATGGCGCGTCGAGGGGAAGTGCGGCCCGCGGCACAGGTCCAGCCAGTCGCCCTGGCGATAGACGGTGATGGTCTCGTCGGCCGGCAGGTCGCGGATCAGCTCCGCCTTGAACTTCTCGCCGCGCGCCTCGAAGAAGACGATCGCCTCGTCTCGGTCCCAGACCTCGCGCTCGAACTTCGCGTCGCGGTCGATGATCTTCGCCATCTCCTTCTCAATGGCGGCGAAGTCGTCGGTCGAGAACGGCTCGTCCCGGTAGAAGTCGTAATAGAAGCCGTCCTCGATGGCCGGGCCGATGGTCACCTGGGTGCCCGGGAACAGGGTCTGCACCGCCTCGGCAAGCACGTGCGCCGTGTCGTGGCGGATGGTGTAGAGCGCTTCGGGATCGTCACGCAGGATCAGCCGGAAGGCCCCGCCGCTTTCCAGCGTCCGGTGCAGGTCGCGCTGCTCGCCGTTCAGCTCGGCCAGCACGGCCTTCTTGGCCAGCGACGGGGAGATCGAGGCCGCGACCTGATGGGCGGTGGTGCCGGCCGGATACTCGCGCACGGCGCCGTCGGGGAATTTCAGTTCAATCATGGTCGGTCTTCGATCGGTCTGGCGCGGGGTCCGCCGGGAGGGCGGCGCGGGGCGGGACGGGGTCGTAGCCCCAGCCCCCGAAGGGATGGCACTTACACAGGCGACGCACGGCGAGCCATCCCCCCGCCACCGGTCCGTGTTCGATCAGCGCGTCGCGCGCATAGTCCGAACAGGTCGGCAGGAAGCGGCACGACTGCCCGATCAGCGGGCTGAGCGTCAGCTTGTAGCCGCGATGGGCCAGCCGCACGCCGCGTTCATACAGGGTCTCGCCGGAAGGCATGCCGGGCTTATCCCCCGCCCGGGTTCCGGGAGCAACCGCGGCGGGGCCCCTCCGTCTCGCCGGCTTCGCCGTCGAGCCACCTCCCCATTCCATGGGGAGGAGAAGCGCTTTCCTCCCCACGCAGTGGGGAGGGGGACCGCCCCCGGGTCTCGCCGAAGGCGAGCCCGAGGACAGGCTTCGCGGTGGAGGGGCGAGGGAAAGAGCGCCGCGCCTGACCTCGCCCCCTCCCCCATACGCTGCGCTATAGGGGAGGAGAGACCCCCGCCGCCGCCAGCGCCTTCACCGTGGCCTCCAGCGCGACCAGGGTCGAGGCGTGGCGGGCGGGGTAGTCGGCCACCTGGCGCAGGGCGCGCAGGCCCTCGAAGCGGCCCTCCGGCCCCTCGCCCCCGGCCTTGAGCATGGCCGACAGGGCGTCGCGGGCGGCGACCACCTCGGCCGCCGAGGCCCCGACCACCGCCTCGCCCAGCACCCCGGCGGCGGCCTGGCCGAGGGCGCAGGCCTTCACGCTCTGGGCGAAGTCGGCGATGCGGCCGTCGGCGTCGAGCACGACGTCGACCACGGCGCGCGAGCCGCACAGGCGGGCGGTCGCCTCGCCGGTGCCGTGCGGCGCGGCCAGCCGCCCGCTGCGCGGCATGTTGGCGGCCAGAGCCAGGATGCGCGCGCTGTACAGGTCGTCGATCATGGCCGGCATCCAGGCGCGCGGTCGGCACGGCGCCATGCGGGCGCGGCGGGGCTCACCCCTCGACCAGCCGCCGCAGGCCCTCGCCGATCTCGGCATAGGCCTCGCGCAGGCCGCGGCGATGGCGGTCGAACCAGAACTCGCCGCGCAGGCCGCCGACGATCAGACCGTTGGCGAGGATGCAGCTGCCCGGGACCAGCTCCTCGATCTCGAAATAGCGCGTGGCGCGGAACTGCCAGCCGCGCCGCTCGTGCCAGATCAGCTGGGCATGGGGCGTCCAGTCGCCCAGCCGCACGGTGGCGCGCCGCTCCGGGTGGCCGGGCAGACGCTCGGTCAGGCTCAGGGGGGCGCCGAAGCCCAGGGCGCCCTCGACCTCGGCCTCATAGGCGTTCCAGTGCGACCAGGCGGCGAAGTCCGCCAGCCGTTCCCACAACTGCTCGGCCGGGGCCTTCACCCCGACCCGGTGCTCGACTTTGAGGAGGGTGCTCATGGCGCGCTTTTCACACGGCTTTCCGGCCCGGGGAAGGCGGGCGGACGGTCGCGCCTTCGGGCCCCGGCGTCGAGGCCGGCTGGGGCGTGGCCCGCCCCGGGTCGCCGCCGCCGCCCTTCAGGGCCGCGCTGAGGAAACACAGGGCGAGGGCCGCCCCGATCAGCACGAGGTTGAGGCCGAACGGGGCCGGGGCGGTCCATTCGTACAGCGCCACCCCGATCACCGGCGGGGCCAGGAAGCTGAGCCCGGCCAGGGCCATGATCAGGCCCGCCACCGTGCCCTGCTCGTCCGGCCGGGTGGCCAGCGAGGCGCCGGCGGTGAAGCCCGGCCGGGCGAACCCCATGCCCATCGACAGCAGGGCGTAGCCGACCACGACCCCGTGGTAGTCGGTCGCCACGGCGCTGACGCCGTTGCCGACCAGCGCCAGCCCGGCGCCCCAGCGCATCATGGCCCGCGGCTCCAGCCGCAGCAGGGGGATCAGCCCCCACTGCACCATCAGGGTCATGGCCGCCCCGGCGAACAGGGCCAGGCCGATGAAGGGCTGGGCCGCGTCCAGCCCCAGCCCCTCGGCGGCCAGCTCGTCGATGACATGGAAGCCGATGACGCCGATGTTGACCGCCTGGGCCCCGGTCAGCAGCAGGCCGTACAGCAGGAAGTCGCGCAGCCGCGGGTCCTTCCACAAGCCCTTGTGCGTCGCGCCGGTCGAAGGCTGGCGCTCGACCCCGCCCGAGGGGAGGAAGCGCCACACCAGCACCAGCACGATCGCGCCGAGGGCGGCGAAGGCGTAGAGCGGCCCGGCCAGGCCGACGAAGGGCAGGATGAACACCGGGGCCAGCGCCGGGCCCAGCACCGTGCCCAGCCCCTGGGCCGAGGCGAGGGCCGACAGGGCCCGGGTGCGCGCCGCCCGGCTGGTGCGATCGGCGACATAGGCCTGGGAGGCGATCGGCGCAGCCGAGCCGAACAGGCCGTAGATGGCCCGCGCCACCGCCATCAGCACGAAGGCCACGCCCGCCGCCAGCCAGCCCTCCAGCCCGCTGGTCGCCGCCAGACCGAAGGCGGCCATGGAGGCGACGAAGCCGCCGAGCCCGATCAGGATCACCCGCTTGCGCCCCAGCCGGTCCGACAGCCGCGCCCAGGTCGGCGAACTCAGGGTCCACAGCAGGGCCGAGATGGCGAAGGCCGCCGACACCAGGGTGTCCGACAGGGCGAAGGCGCGCCCGATCAGCGGCAGCACCGCCTGCAGCGCCATATTGCCGGCGGCGGCGATCAGGCTGACCGAGAACAGCAGCAGAAAGGCGGGCGAGCGCAGCGTCACCTGTCCCGGTTAGGCCTTCGGGGCGGCCTCGTCCACCGGCCGCTCCGTCAGGTCGACGCCCTCCGCCGGCGGCCGCCGCTCGGGCAGACCCAGCCGCCGGCGCAGGGTCAGCAGGTCGACCCCCGGCGCGAGGATCTGCACCGCCTCGGGCCGGGCCGCATTGACCGCCGCCACCGCGCCCTTCGGGCAGATGTCGAGACAGCCGGTCTCGATCACTGCGATCTCGGCCTTGCGCCCCTTGCCGACCCGGAACTCCGGCTTGAGGTAGCGTTTCAGCGCCTTCCTCAGGGTCTGGTCGCCGTCCGGGCCGAACCCGCCGTCGGTCTTTTTGTCCAGCTTCTTCTGGCACTTGCGGCAGACGAGGATGACCTCGCGCCAGCGGGTGCGGGCGGTCCTGTCGGGCGCGGGCGGGGTCTTCGGCATGGCCTTCAGATGCGGACGGTCTGTGACAGCCGCAAGCGGTTGCGTCGGTCCGCCCCCTGCGCCCATGCTGGCGTCGCTGTTCAGGAGCCCCCGCCATGCGCCGATCCCTCATCCCCCTCGCCGCCGCCGTCGCCGTCCTGTCGGGCCTCGCGGCCAGCCCCGCGGCCGCCCAGGTCCCGGCCGCAACGGTGGCCGAGGCGGTCGAGGCGATCACCCCGAAGGTGGTCGACTGGCGCCGCGACCTGCACCGCCACCCCGAGCTGGGTTTCGCCGAGACCCGCACCGCCGGCGTCGTCGCCGCCCATCTGCGCGGGCTGGGGCTGGAGGTGCGCGAGGGGGTGGCGAAGACCGGGGTGATCGGCGTGCTGCGCGGCGCCCGGCCGGGCCGGGTCGTGGCCCTGCGCGCCGACATGGACGCCCTGCCGGTGCTGGAGGCCACAGGTCTGCCCTTCGCCTCGACCGCCACCGGAACCTACATGGACCAGACCGTGCCGGTGGCCCACGCCTGCGGCCACGACGCCCATGTGGCCATGCTGATGGGCGCCGCCGAGGTGCTGGCGGGCATGCGCGACCAGATCAGCGGCACGATCGTCTTCGTCTTCCAGCCGGCCGAGGAGGGCGCGCCTCCGGGCGAGCCGCTGGGCGGAGCCGCGCTGATGCTGGCCGAAGGCGCGCTCGACGACCCGGCGCCCGAGGCCATCTTCGGCCTGCATGTGGTGCCCGGCCGTCCGGGCACGATCTTCTACCGGCCGCAGGGCTTCATGGCCGCCTCGGACCGGGTCGACATCCGCCTGACCGGCCGCCAGACTCACGGCGCCTGGCCATGGCGGGGCGTCGATGTCATCGCCGCCGCCGCCGCCGTGGTGCAGACGGTCAACACCCTGACGGCGCGGACCATCGACCCGACCACCACGCCGACCGTCTTCACCATCGCCACCCTCGACGCCGGGGTGCGCTACAACATCATCCCGGCCGAGGCGACGTTGTCAGGCACCCTGCGCACCTTCGACGTGGCCCAGCGCGACGCCCTGGTGGCCCGGGCCGAAACCGCCATCGACCACGTCGCCGCGGCTCACGGGGCCGGGGCCGAATTCTCGGTCCGCCAGAACGCGGCCCTGGTCTTCAACGACCCCGGCCTGTCGGCCTGGCTTGCCCCGGTGCTGGGCGAGGCGGCGGGGGCGGACAACGTCAACCCGGCCACGCCCCCGACCACGGTGGCGGAGGACTTCAGCTACTTCCAGCAGCGGATTCCCGGGGTCTTCTGGCACCTCGGGGCCTCGGCCGACGGGGTCGACCCGGCCACCTCGCCGCCGAACCACTCGCCGGAGTTTGACGTCAACGAGGCGGTGCTGCCGGTCGGCGTCCGCGCCCATGTGCTGACGGCCCTGCGCTTTCTCGAGCAACCACGTTCGTGAACGGGGCCGAAAGCCTGACAGGCGGAGGCTGAGGCGTTTTGCGAGCCCCGCAGGTGTTCCGATGCGCCGTCTGCCCGTCGAGCTGCCGCCGGAAGGGCCCCGCCATGAGCGCGGGGGCAGTCTGTTCGGCCTGATCTGCCTCGTCGCCGGCCTGTTCACCCTCGCCTGGTGGGCCGCGGGGATGCTGTTCTAGCCCAGCACCCGCCGGATCACCTCGGCGTAAACGTCGGTCAGGGCCTCCAGCTCGGCCACCGGCACCCGCTCGTCGACCTGGTGCATGGTCTGGCCCACCAGCCCCAGCTCCAGCACCGGGCACAGGGCGCGGATGAAGCGGGCGTCGGAGGTGCCGCCGGTGGTCGAGGGCTCGGGCCGCCGCCCGGTCACCGCCTCGACCGCGTCCTGCACCGCCGCCACGAACGGCCCCGGCTCGGTCAGGAAGGCCTCGCCCGAGCACAGGTGCTCCAGGGTGATCTGCAGCCCGCTCTCCGCCTGGGCCTCGCCCGCCAGCCGGTTCAGCCAGGCCATCAGCCCGTCGCCGGTATGGGCCGGGTTGAACCGGATGTTCAGCCGCGCCTTCGCCTCGGCCGGAATGACGTTGGCCGCCGGATTGCCGATGTCGATGGTGGTGATCTCGAGGTTCGAGGGCGGGAAGGCCGGATAGCCCTCGTCCAGCACCTCGGCGTCCAGCCGCGCCAGCAGCCGCGCCAGCACCGGGGCCGGATTGGCCGCCCGCTCCGGATAGGCCACATGCCCCTGCTTGCCGTGCACGGTGATCCAGGTGTTCAGCGAGCCGCGCCGCCCGACCTTGATCGTGTCGCCCAGCACCGTGGCCGAGGAGGGTTCGCCGACGACGCAGGCGTCGATCACCTCGCCCTCGGCCTGCAGCGCCTCGACCACCCGCTTCGTCCCGTGCAGGGCCGGGCCTTCCTCGTCGCCGGTGATCAGGAAGCTGAGCGAGCCGTTCGGCT
Source organism: Brevundimonas sp. (assembly GCF_035998205.1). Lineage (GTDB taxonomy): Bacteria > Pseudomonadota > Alphaproteobacteria > Caulobacterales > Caulobacteraceae > Brevundimonas. The sequence goes on along the minus strand of NZ_DASYHT010000005.1, from coordinate 307,107 downwards.
CCCCCTCGGCCAGCACCCGCGACACGGCGGCGACCCAGGCCCCGATGCCGCCCTTCATGTCGACCGTGCCGCGGCCGTACAGCACCCCGTCGCGCACCTCGCCGTCGAACGGCCCGGCCGACCAGGCCTCGGCCTGCCCCACCGGCACCACATCCGTATGGCCGGCGAAGCACAGGTTCGGACCCGCCGTCCCGCGCCGGGCGTAGAGGTTCTCGATGCGGGCGTGCACCCCGGTCCCGCCCGGCCCCTCGAAGGCCATGCGCCGGCAGGTGAAGCCCAGGGCGGTCAGCCGCCGCTCCAGCAGGTCCATCGCCCCCTCGTCGGCGGGCGTCACCGACGGCCGGGCCACCAGGGCGCGGGTCAGCTCGACAGGATCGATCACGGCGTCATTCACGGGGCTCATGGACTCGTGCTTTAGGGGCAGGCGCAGTCGCGGAGAAGCCCATGCCCCCGATCGATATCGCCGCGGCCCCCCGTCGCGACGGCACGGCCTATCCGGCGCCCCATGACGCCCCCTGCCGCGCCCGCCGCCGCCAGCGCCTCGGCAACGCCGTCGGCCTGACCCAGTTCGGCGTCAACCGGCTGGAGCTGGAGCCCGGAACCTGGTCGTCCCAGCGCCACTGGCACACCGCCGAGGACGAGTTCCTCTGGGTGCTGGAAGGCGAGGTGGTGCTGGTCGAGGACGCGGGCGAGACGGTCCTGCGCGCCGGCGACTGCGCCGGCTTCCCGAAGGGCGTCGCCAACGGCCACCACCTGGTCAACCGCTCGGACCGGCTCGCCGTGGTGCTTGAGGTCGGCGGCCGCGACCCGGACCACGACACCGTCACCTATCCGGACATCGACCTGCTCTACGTCGGCGGCGAGCCCGGCTACCGCCACCGCGACGGAACCCCCTACCCCGGCCCGGGACGGGTGAAGTGACGGACTCCCCCGAGGCGCCGCCGCCCGTGACCCCGCCGGCCGCTACGGCCGCGCTCGCGGATCATGGCGAGAACCCGTGGAAGATCCGCGACTTCCGCCTGCTCTGGCTGGGCCGGCTGACGGCGGTGCTGGCCATCCAGATCCAGTCCACCGCGGTGATCTGGCAGGTGCTGGAGATCGCCCGGCGCGACCACCCGATCGAACAGGCCAGCCTCTACGCCGGCATGGTCGGGCTGGTGCAGTTCATCCCCCTGCTGCTGCTGACCCTGCCCGCCGGGGAGATGGCCGACCGCCGCGACCGCAAGCTGACCGTCTCGGCCTGCATCGGCGGCGAGCTGGTCTGCGCCCTCGCCTTCCTCGGCCTCGCGCTGTCGGGCGAGCCGCCCCTGTGGGGGCTGCTGGGCGTCGCCGCCCTGTTCGGGGCCTGCCGCGCCTTCCTCGCCCCGGCCAGCCAGGCCCTGCTGCCCATGGTGGTCGGCATGAAGGCTCTGCCGCGCGCCATCGTCGCCCAGAGCCTCGCCTTCCAGACCGGCGCCATCGCCGGCCCGACCCTCGGCGGCCTCCTGCTGGCGGTCTCGACGCCCTTCGCCTACGCCGCCGCCACCCTCATGTTCCTCGTCGGGCTGGGCTGCTTCCTGCTGATCCGCACCGACGGCCGGCCGCGCACCCCGCCCGTCCACGGCCGCTGGGCCGCGGTGAAGGAGGGTCTGGCCTATGTCTGGCGCACCAGGGTGGTGATTGGCGCCATCTCGCTGGATCTGGTGGTGGTGCTGCTGGCCGGGGTGGCCCTGCTGGTGCCGGTGTTCGCCTCCAGCGTGCTGGACGTCGGCCCCCAGGGCTTCGGCCTGCTGCGCGCCGCCTTCGGGGTCGGGGCCCTGGTCATGGCCCTGTATCTGGCCCGCTTCCCGATCCTGCGCCGCGGCGGCCTGTGGATGTTCTCGGCGGTGGCGGTCTTCGGCGTCTGCACCCTGATCTTCGGCCTGTCGCAGGTGGTGTGGATCTCGGCCCTGGCCCTGTTCATCGGCGGCGCCGCCGACATGGTCAGCGTCAACATCCGTCAGACCCTGATCCAGATCGCCACCCCGGACGAGATGCGCGGCCGGGTCAGCTCGGTGTCGATGCTGTTCATCGGCGCCTCGAACGAGCTCGGCGAGGCCTGTTCCGGCGTCATGGTGCGCCTGCTCGGCCCGGTCGGGGCGGCGGTGTTCGGCGGCCTCGGCGCCCTCGCCGCCACCGGCCTCTGGGCCCGCGCCTTCCCCGGCCTGCGCAAGGCCGACCGCCTGACGTGAGGCGCGGTCGCAAGTTCATCACAGAGAGCACGAAGGGCGCACAGAGGGCACGGAGGGGTCGCGCCCACTGCGCCGCAGGCGCCTTGCGGGAGGCGGACGGAAGGCGCTTCGCGCTGAGGCCAACACCGCGGCCTTCGTGCTCTCCGTGCCTCTCTCCGTGAACTCCGTGACGAACCCCTGACCCCGCCAGCCTCAGCCCTTCGGGCGAGCGCGGAGCTCGTCGCGGATCTCGGCCAGCAGGGCCTCGGTCGGGGTCGGGGCCGCCGGCGGGGCCGGGTCCTGCGCCTGCTGTCGCCGCAGCCGGTTGATGCCCTTGACCATCAGGAACACCACGAAGGCCACGATCAGGAACTGGATCACCGTGTTGACGAAGGCGCCGTACTGGATCGCCACCTTCTCCACCGCCTCGGTGGCCGGATCCTCGGGGGCCAGCACCCACTCCAGGTTCGAGAAGTCGACCCGGCCGAGCAGCAGGCCGATCGGCGGCATCACCACCTGCTCCACGAGGCTGGTGACGATCTTGCCGAAGGCGGCGCCGATGATGACCCCGACCGCCAGGTCGATGACGTTGCCGCGGGCGGCGAACTCCTTGAACTCCTGAAACAGTCCCATGGCGGGCTCCCGTGTTGCGCCGGCCGGGTCAGGCGGGCAGGTCCAGATGAAGGAAGGTGGTGAAGGGGGTCGGGGCATAGCCGCCGAACGGCGGGCCCTCGACGAAGCCGCGCCGGCGGTAGAGGGCCAGGGCCGCGGCGAAGTCCGGCCCGGACCCGGTCTCGAGGCTCAGGCGGCGATAGCCGCGCGCCGCCGCCTCGCCGATCAGATGCTCCAGCAGCCGCGCCCCGACGCCCTGCCCCAGGGCCTCAGGCGCCGTGCGCATCGACTTGATCTCGCCGGTCGTCGCGTCCAGCGCCTTCAGCGCGCCGAGGCCAAGCAGCCGGTCGTCCTCCCACAGGGCGTAGAGGGCGATGTCGGGGCGCTGCAGCCCGCCGAGGTCCAGCACATGACAGGCGTCGGCCGGCGATTGGCCGCGCATGGCGGCGAAATGCAGCGCCAGCAGGTCGCGCACCCGGGCGTCGTCGAAATCCGCGGCGACGATCCGCGCCCCGCCGCCCGGCGTCACGGCCTCCGCCGCCACGGCCTCAGGCGTCGCCCGAGGCGTTCAGCCGCTCGCGCAGCTCCTTGCCGCTCTTGAAGAAGGGCACCGACTTGGCCGGCACCTCGACGGTCTCGCCGGTGCGCGGGTTACGCCCCGAACGCGCCGGTCGCGACCGCACCGAAAAGGCGCCGAAGCCGCGCAGCTCGACCCGGCCGCCCCCGGACAGGGCGTCGGTCATGCGGCCCAGCACGATGTTGACCACCCGCTCGACCTCACCGTGGGTCAGGTGCGGATTCTCGGTCGCCAGCCTGTCGATCAGCTCGGACTTGATCACCGGCCCCTCCCTGAGCGTTGATCCGCCGCCACCCTAGACCTCGCGCGGCACGGGAAAAAGCCCCGGTCGTCGCCGACCGGGGCTTTTCGTTCTTAACGGCGATGACGGGGCCCCCGCGAGCGGGGGCCGCCGCGATCACTCCTTGCCCGAGCGCTCGCGCAGGGCCGCGCCGAGGATGTCGCCCAGCGAGGCGCCGGAGTCCGACGAGCCGAACTGCTCGATGGCCTCCTGCTCGTCCTTCATCTCCAGCGCCTTGACCGACACCGAGATGCGGCGGCTGGCCTTGTCGACGTTGGTGACCATGGCGTCGATACGGTCGCCGACGGCGAAGCGTTCCGGACGCTGCTCGTTGCGGTCGCGGCTCAGGTCCGACTTGCGGATGAAGCTGCTGACCGGCGCGTCGTCCTCACCGAACTTGACCTCGATGCCGCCGGATTCCACCGCCGAGACGGTGACCGTGATCTGCTGGCCCTTGCGGTAGGTGTCGCCCTCGCCGATCGGGTCGCCGCCGAGCTGCTTGATGCCCAGCGAGATGCGCTCCTTCTCGACGTCGACGTCCAGCACCTTGGCCTTGACCATGTCGCCCTTGCGGTAGCGCTGGATGGCTTCCTCGCCCGAGACGCTCCAGTCGAGGTCCGACAGGTGCACCATGCCGTCGATGTCGCTGTCCAGGCCGATGAACAGGCCGAACTCGGTGGCGTTCTTGACCTCGCCCTCGACGGTCGAGCCGATCGGGTGGGCCTCTAGGAAGGCGTCCCACGGATTGGCCTGGGCCTGCTTCAGGCCCAGCGAGATGCGGCGCTTGGCCGAATCCACGTCCAGCACGACCACGTCGACTTCCTGCGAGGTCGAGACGATCTTGCCCGGGTGGACGTTCTTCTTGGTCCAGGACATTTCCGAGACGTGCACCAGGCCCTCGACCCCGGCTTCCAGCTCCACGAAGGCGCCGTAGTCGGTGATGTTGGTGATGCGGCCGGTGTACTTGGCGCCGACCGGATACTTGGCCTCGACGCCGTCCCACGGGTCGGCCTGCAGCTGCTTCATGCCGAGGCTGATGCGCTGGGTGTCCGGGTTGATCTTGACGATCTGCACCTTGACCGTGTCGCCGACGGCCAGCACCTGCGACGGGTGCGAGACGCGCTTCCAGCTCATGTCGGTGACGTGCAGCAGGCCGTCGATGCCGCCCAGGTCCACGAACGCGCCGTAGTCGGTGATGTTCTTGACGACGCCCTCGCGGACTTCGCCTTCCTGCAGCTGGCCGACCAGTTCGGTGCGCTGCTCGGCGCGGGCCTCTTCCAGGATGGCGCGGCGCGAGACGACGATGTTGCCGCGCGGACGGTCCATCTTGAGGATGGCGAACGGCTGCTCCTTGCCCATCAGCGGGCCGACGTCGCGGACCGGACGGATGTCGACCTGCGAGCCCGGCAGGAAGGCCGAGGCGCCGCCCAGATCGACGGTGAAGCCGCCCTTGACGCGGCCGACGATGACGCCGTTGACCGGGTGACCTTCGGCGAACACGCCTTCCAGACGGGTCCAGGCTTCCTCGCGGCGGGCCTTGTCACGGCTGATGACGGCCTCGCCCAGGGCGTTCTCGACGCGCTCCAGATAGACCTCGACGGTGTCGCCGAGCTTCGGCAGCACCGCGCCCTCGCCCTGGCCGAATTCGCGCATGGCGATGCGCCCTTCGGTCTTCAGGCCCACGTCGACGATGACGATGTCCTTCTCGATGCCGACGACGCGGCCGTGGACGACCTGGCCTTCGCCGAGATCGCGGCCCGACAGCTTCTCGTCGAGCAGCGCGGCGAAGTCGTCGCGCGTGGGGTTGAGGGTCTGGGTATCGGTCATGAACAGTCTTTGCTTGGGAGGGCGCGCGACCGGGCGAACCCGGCGCGGCGCGCCGTCAGGTTGTCAGGGGATGGAGTCGTGACGACGCGGGACCGGTGATCCTGAAAGCCCGCGGCGGCCGAGCGCGGCGCGTGGGATTTGTCCCTGGGGAGCTAGGCTCCGGTCCGGACGCACGCCGCCTCGACGATGCGGCGGGCCGCATCGAAGGCCGCCTCTATATCCAGATCGGTGGTGTCCAGCAAGACGGCGTCGGGCGCCTGCACCATCGGCGCGGCCCCGCGTCCGGCGTCGCGGGCGTCGCGGCGCTGGATGTCCTCCAGCATCTCCTCGAAGGCGATGGCCTCGCCGCGACCGGTCAGCTGCAGCCAGCGGCGACGCGCCCGCACCTCCGGCGTGGCGGTGACGAACAGCTTGGCCGGCGCGTCCGGGGCGATCACCGTGCCGATGTCGCGCCCGTCCAGCACCGCCCCGCCCGGCTGGGCCGCGAAGGCGCGCTGCAGCTCCAGCAGGGCCGCGCGCACGCCGGGGTGGCCCGCCACCCGGCTGGCCGCCTCGCCGGCCCCGCGCCCGGTCAGCTCGTCGGTCGCCGCCACCGCCTCGACGTTCAGGTCGCGCGCCACCTCCTCCGCCAGGCCGGCGTCCTCCAGCGAGCCGCGCGCGGCGATGACGCCGCGGCCGACCGCCCGGTACAGCAGGCCGGTGTCGAGATAGGGCAGGCCGAAGTGGGCGGCGAGGCGGGCGGCGATGGTGCCCTTGCCCGAGGCCGCGGGCCCGTCGACGGCGATGACCAGCGGGGTCACGCGGCGATCTCCGCGCCCAGCCCGGTCATCAGGCCGACGAAGCCGGGGAAGCTGGTGGCGATCATCTCCGGGTCGCGCACGGCCACGGGGGCCTGCGCCGCCAGTCCCAGCACCAGATGGCTCATGGCGATGCGGTGGTCATGGGCGGTGTGCACCGTGGCTCCGCCGGGCACGGGCCCGCCGGTGACGAGGAAGCCCTCGGGCTCCTCCTCCACCGCCACGCCGCAGGCGCGCAGGCCGTCGACCATCAGCCGGATGCGATCGCTCTCCTTGACCCGCATCTCGCCGACGCCGCGCATCACCGTGACGCCATCGGCAAAGGCGGCGGTGGCGGCCAGCACCGGATATTCGTCGATCATGGCGGCGGCGCGCGCCTCGGGCACGACCACGCCCCTGAGCCGCGAATGGCGGGCCGTGATGTCGCCGATCGCCTCCCCGCCGCTCTCGCGCCGGTTGGTGATCTCCAGATCCGCGCCCATCTCGCGCCAGGTGTCGAACAGGCCGGTGCGCAGCGGATTGAGCATGACGCCCTCCACCGTCACCGCCGAGCCGGGCGTGATCAGCCCCGCCGCCAGCGGGAAGGCCGCCGACGACGGGTCGCCCGGCACCGACACGTCGGCGCCGGTCAGCGGCTGGCCGCCGCGCAGCCGGATGATCCAGCCCTCGCCGTCATCCTCGACCCCCACCTCGGCCCCGAAGGCGCGCAGCATGCGCTCGGTGTGGTCGCGGCTCTTTTCCGGTTCGCGCACCACCGTCTCGCCGGCGGCGTTGAGCCCGGCCAGCAGGATGGCCGACTTGACCTGGGCCGAGGCCACCGTCTGGCGATAGTCGATGCCGCGCAGCGCCCCGCCGCTCAGGGTCACCGGCAGCCGGTCCTCGGCCGCCGCCCAGGCGAAGCGCGCGCCCATCCCGGCCAGCGGCCCGGTGACGCGCTTCATCGGCCGCTTCCGCAGGGAGGCGTCGCCGTCGAAGGTGGCGCTCAGGGGATAGCCGGCGGCCGCGCCCATCAGCAGCCGCACCCCGGTGCCGGCGTTGCCGCAGTCGATCACCGTCTCCGGCGACGTCAAGCCGCCGCCGCCCTCGACCCGCCAGCGGCCCTCGCCCAGCCGCTCGACCGTCGCCCCGAAGGCGGCGGCGGCGCGGGCCGTGGCCAGAACGTCGTCGCCCTCCAGCAGGCCCTCGACCCGGGTCTCGCCCGTCGCCATGGCGCCCAGGATCATGGCCCGGTGCGACATCGACTTGTCGCCGGGGGCGCGCACACGCCCTTGCAGCGGCCCGGAGGGGCGCGCGGTGAACACCGCGTCGGGCGCGGGACGGGCGGCGGACGTGGTCACCCGCGGGGCCTCCTTGCGCTCGGGGATCTGCTCGGGGAGAGGGCGCGACCGGGAGGTCCGCACCGATGGTTTTTGACAGCGGCCTTCCGCGGTGGCAAGGGAGCCGCCCGATTTCCCCCTCCCACGCGCAAGGCGAGACGACCGTGGCCAATCCCGAACTGGGCGCCAAGCAGATCTGCCCGAACTGTCAGGCCAAATTCTACGACCTGAACCGCCGCCCCGCCCACTGCCCCAAGTGCGGGACCGACTTCGACCCCGAGGACGCGCTGAAGAACCGCCGCGTGCGCGGTCGCGTCGGCGCCGGCTATGCGCCGGAAGAGGACGAGGAGGCCGAAGACCAGGTCAAGGCCAAGGCGGCCGGCGACGAGGACGAGGAAGAGGAGGTCACCGCCCCGGAGATCGACGAAGAAGGCCATGAGCCGATCCTGACGCCGGACGACGAGGACGATGACACCACCGCCGACGACGCCGGCATCGGCGCCGCGGGCGACGACGACGAAGCTCTCGCCGACGACGATGACGACTCCGTGCCCTTCATCGAGGATGAGGACGAGGACGACTTCGAGGACGAAATCCTGACCCCGGAAAAGGACGAAGACTGATCCGGATCAAGGGTTTGGCGGGCGGCCGAAAAAATCTTCGGCGCCCGCTTGATCGGCGGTCGGGCCTGACATAGGTTCCGCCGCCTCGCGACAGGCCTACGGGCCGGGCGCGGACCGGCCGAAAGGCTCGGGGCTATAGCTCAGTTGGTAGAGCGCTTGAATGGCATTCAAGAGGTCAGCGGTTCGACTCCGCTTAGCTCCACCAGTTTCGAAGGGCCCGGCGGAAACGCCGGGCCCTTTTGCTTTGGCCCGGACGCCCCCGTCTTGTGACAGCCCGGCACATCGGCTTCCCTGTAGAGATGGTGCGAGCCCGGTTCGATCCTTCGGCGTTCCAGACCGTCTATGTCGACGAGTCGAGCCAGACGAAACACCGCTATCTCGTCCTCGGCAGCCTGATCCTGAATACCGAGCATGAGGGCGCGCTGGCCGCAGAGTTGCTGACGGCGCGGCTACCGCAGCTTCCCAGCGGCGAGTTGGGCTGGACCAAGGTGTCCCGGACCAAGCTGGAAGCCTATCGGCGGGTCGTCGATGCCTTTTTCGACAACCCGTCAGGCTACGCTCCCCTGGAGTTTCACGCCCTCGTTCTCGACACCCGGCAGTTCAAGGACGCCCTCTACAACAGCGGCTCCCGGGAGATCGGGTTCAACAAGGAAGTCTTCCAGATCTGCAAAAAGGCCGCGCGCCTGCATCCGCGTCGCCTCCTGCACGTCTACCTCGACAGCCGGAACACGAAGAGCAGCACGGAGGAGCTCCGGCTGATCCTGAACCGCGACCGCGCCCGAAGCGGCGACAGACGTCCCTGGCCGTTCCGAAGGCTCCACTTCAGGAGCAGCGCAGACTGCCAGATCATGCAGCTACTCGATGTCCTGCTGGGCGGCCTCGCCTACCGCCTCAACGGCCACGACCTGGCGGAGGCCGCGTCACCCGCCAAGCGGGAGCTGTCCAGCCATATCCTTGCGCGCGCTGGGGTGAGAGACGCGATGCGCGACACGGCCATGTCGGGAAAGTTCACCATCTGGTATCGACAGCTCAGATGAGAGGCGTCCCGCGATCCTAGGCCGAAGCCGCCGTCTGGGACGGGCCCACTACCGGGGTAGTGGGTTCGGATCGCGGGAGTGGGTTCACTTTAGCCGAAAACCCCCGAAAAGTCGACGCTACTCCAGCAGATCATTGGCCGGGACCGGGGCGCCGTAGCCCAGGGCCTCGAGCCGCGGCCCCTGGGTCGCCGCGTCGCCGACCACCACATAGATCAGGGCGTCGGTGTCCAGCCGCGCCTCGGCCATGCGCCGCACCTGCTCGACCGTCAGCCCGTCGATGATGGCCGACTCGCGCGCCAGATAGTCGACCGGCAGGCCGAAGTCGCCGATCGCCTGCAGCACGCCCAGCTTGGCCCCGGCGGTCTCGAACGCCCGCGCCCGGCTCTTGGACAGGGCGCTGCGGGTCACCTCCAGATCCTCCTCGGTGAAGGTGGCGGCGTAGTCGCGCAGGATGTCGCGGGCCAGGGTCGCCGCCTCCAGCGTCACGTTGGAACGCACCGAGGTCTGCAGGTTGAAGTCGCCGAAGGTGCGGCCGGCCGAGAAGCTGGTGCCGACGCCATAGGTGTAGCCCTGGCCCTCGCGCAGCTGCTGGGTCAGGCGCGAGGCGAAGCCGCCGCCGCCCAGCCGGTAGTTCATCACCGTGGCGGCGTAGAAGTCCGGGTCATTCCGCGTCAGGGACGGGGAACCGAAGTTGAGCACCGACTGGGCCGCGCCGGGCACGTCGAACAGATAGACCCGCGCCTGATCCGGCCGCTGCGGCTGCGGCCAGGCCGGTACCTCCACCTCGCGGTCGGGCCAGCGGGTGGCGAGGCCATCCAGCGCCGCCACCGCCGCCACCCGGTCGACGTCGCCGACCACGCGGAAGCGGGCGTTGGACGGGGTCCAGTTGCCCAGCATGGCCTGCAGGTCGGCCATGGTCAGGGCCTCCACCGCCGCCGCATCGCCCAGCGGCGAGCGCGACAGGATGTGGTCCTCGCCATAGGCCAGCACGTCGTAAAGCCGCGCCGCCACGGCGGTCGGCTGGGCCCGCTGGGCCTGGATCTGCGCCGTCACCGCCGCCTTGGCCAGGGCCAGTTCGGCCGCGTCCCAGCGCGGCTCGAACAGCATCTCCTCGACCAGATCCAGCGTCGGGGTCAGGTTGCGCGACAGGGTCGTGCCGCGCACGAGGAAGCGCTCGTCGCCGGCCTGCACCGTCACCTGGGCGCCCAGCGCCTTGAAGGCGTTCTCCAGCTCGGCGGCGGTGCGGTTGCGGGTGCCGCGGCTCATCATCCGCGCCAGCAGATTGGCCGCACCCGGGCGCTCCGGGTCGTCGAACAGGCGGCCGCCGTCGACCGACAGCTCGAAGCTGACCACCGGCAGTTCGTGGTTCTCGATGCCCGAGACGTCCAGCCCATTGCCCAGCTCGGCGGTCCAGATCTCCGGCGGGGTGATCACCGGCGCCGCGCCGTAGGGCGGCTCCACCGTGCGGTCGAAGGACGACGGGGTGCGCTCGTAACTGGCCTGCTCCGCCCCGGCGTCGACCGGCGCCTCGGCGCCCTGGACGATCGGCTCGATCACCACCTCGGCCACCGTCGAGCCCTCCAGCGCGAGCGCCGTCTGGCCGCGCGGGGTGAAGCTGGTGGCCACATGCGGCCGGTCCTTCACATAGGTGCGGTAGACCCTGAGGATGTCGTCCGCCGTCAGGGCCCGCAGCGCCGCCAGATCGGCGTCCGCCGTGGTCCCGTACAGGTCATAGCGGGCCAGGGCCGCGCCCTTGCCCAGCACGCTGCCGAGACTGGTGTAGAAGCCGGCCTCGGCCTGGGTCTGCGCCCGCGCCAGCGCCGCCGGATCGACGCCCTCGGCCTCGAACCGCGCCAGGGCCTCGCGGATGCCCGCCTCGACCCGGTCCAGATCGACGCCGTCGAAGGCCGTGGTCTGCAGCAGGGCGAAGCCGGCGATCTGCTGCGCCTGGTGGAAGCCCGACACCTCGTCGGTCAGCTGCAGCTCGTCGACCAGCACCTGGGTCAGGGGAGCGTCGCGGCCGTCGGTCAGCAGGGTGAACAGCACGTCCAGCGCCGCCTCGTCCGGGTGCCCGCGCTCGACCGTCGGGAAGGCCAGGGTCAGCTGCGGCAGGGTGGCGTAGTTGTCCTCGTGCATCAGCCGCCGGGTCGCCGTCAGCCGCGCCGGCTGCGCCGCCGGCCCGCCGGCCTCGGCCCCTTGCGGGATCTCGCCGAAATAGCGCTGCACCCAGGCGATCGTCTGGTCCGGATCGATGTCGCCGGCGATCACCAGCGTCGAGTTGTTGGGGGTGTACCAGCGCCGGTAGAAGGTCTGCACATCCTCCAGCGTGGCCGCGTCGAGGTCGGCCAGCGAGCCGATCACCGGCCAGCTGTAGGGGTGACCCTCGGGGAACAGGTTCTCGAGGATGACGCCATAGGTGTGGCCATAGGGCCGGTTGTCGACCGACTGGCGCTTCTCGTTCTTGACGACCTGCTTCTCCTTGGCGAGCACGGCGTCGGTCACGGTGTTGATGAAGTAGCCGAGCTTGTCCGCCTCGGCCCAGATCATCTTCTCCAGCGCGTCGTTCGGGACCGTCTGCAGATAGTCGGTGATGTCGAAGCTGGTGGAGCCATTGGCCCCGGAGCCGCCGATCCGCGCGCTCATCCGGTCCAGCCCGCCCGGCCCGAGGTTCTCGGAATCGAGGAAGAACAGATGCTCGAACAGGTGGGCGAAGCCGGTCCGGCCCGGCTCCTCGCGCGCCGAGCCCACCCGCGCCGCCAGCACCACCGCCGCCACCGGGTCGGAGCGGTCGATGTGCAGGATCACCCGCAGCCCGTTGGCCAGCCGGTACTCCTGCGTCGGGATCAGCCCTTCGGTGCGCCGCACCTCGACCGGCGGGGCGATCGCCGTCGCCGCGGCAGGATCCGCCGTCTGGCCGACAGCGATCCCGCCGGTCCCGGCGGCGAGGGCGAGGCCGGCGGCGCCGGCGAGAAGCAGCTTGCGAAACGACATGTGGACATCCCCGAAACGGTTCGGCCGGGACGCTACCACCGGGGCCGCCCGGGGCAAGGGCGCGACCCGCCGCTTTGTCGCCGTCGTTCGCTCGTCACGGGAGACAGGCATGGAGCTTGCGACGATCGAGGCGAACCGTGCCGTTTCGGGACGGTCCTGAGCTAAGGGGACGAGAAGGCCATGGCCTCCGACATCGATCTTCACCTGGGTCGCCGCCTGCGCCGCCGCCGCCGGCTGCTGGGCCTGACGCAACAGCAGCTGGCCGTGCAGGTCGGCATCCGCTTCCAGCAGATCCAGAAGTACGAGTGCGGCGCCAACCGCATCTCCGCCGCCCGCCTGTGGCAGCTGGCCGAGGCGCTGGAGACGCCGGTGAGCTATTTCTACGACGGCCTGACCGAGGCGCTGGACCGCCGCGACTCCGGCTCGGGCTCGGGCGAGGTCTTCTCCCGCAAGGAGACGATGGACCTGATCCAGGCCTACTACCAGCTCGGCGAGCGGCCCCGCCGCCGCCTGCTCGACCTGGCCAAGTCGCTGCACGCCGAGGGCGATCCGGTCTGAAGTGAGCGCGTAGGGCTTGGTGAGTAGGGCTTAGGGCTTAGGGCAATACTCAGTGTCGGCTATAGGGGCCGTAACGATCCGGCCCCCAAGCCCTAAGCCCTACTCACCAAGCCCTGGCCTCCATGACCGACCTTGAAGCCTTCGCCGTCGACCTCGCCCGCATCGGCGGCGCCGCCGCCCTGCCGTGGTTCCGGGGCGAGGTGGGGATCGAGAACAAGGCGGCCGGCGGCGGCTATGACCCGGTCACCGAGGCCGACCGCGCCGCCGAGGCCGCCATGCGCCAGGCCATCGCCGCCCGCTACCCGCATCACGGGGTGATCGGCGAGGAGTATGGCGAGGACCGTCCGGACGCGGAGCATGTCTGGGTGCTCGACCCGATTGACGGCACCCGCGCCTTCGTCGCCGGCCTGCCCCTGTGGACCTGTCTGGTCGGCCTGACCGAGGCGGGCGCCCCGGTCGTCGGAGCCATCGGCCAGCCCTATCTGGGCGAGGTCTTCGCCGGCGGGCCCTCGGGCGCGCGGCTGGTCAACCGCGACGGCGAGACCCCCCTGCGCGCCCGGCCCTGCCCGAAACTGACCGAGGCGGTGCTGGCCACCACCGATCCGGACATCTTCACCGGCGCCGAACTGGGCGCCTTCACCCAGGTGCGGGCGACGGCGCGCCTGACCCGGCTGGGCTGCGACGCCTACGCCTACGCCATGGTCGCCGCCGGCCGCATCGACATCGTCGTCGAGTCCGGCCTCAAGCCGTGGGACTGGACCGCCCTGGCCCCGGTGGTGCGCGCCGCCGGCGGCGCCCTCGTCAACTGGCGCGGCCAGGCCCCCGACGCCGGCGGCCAGGTGCTGGCCGTGGGCGACGCCGCCCTCATCGACCAGGCCCTCGTCACCCTGCGCCGCTCGGCTCTGTAGGGGTAGCTCTGAAATCCAGAGTGTCGTCACCCCCGGGCTTGTCCCGGGGGCCCATCGGTCCGCCGGGTGCGATCCGCGGACGTCTCTGGCGGGACGTGAAAGCCGCGCGCCGCCGCGCCTGACTCCTGGCCCCTACGGCGCAGGCTCCGCCGCCGCCGCCGGTTCGGGGATCACCGCCGCCGCGCCCGCCGGGGCCAGATAGTCGGCGAGGGCGTCGAACTCCTCGAGGAAGGCGGCGCGGCGCTCGTCCGTCTCCATGATGATCTCGTGGCGCGCCCCGGCCACCTCGACATAGCGGCCGCGGCCCAGCCGCTTGGCGGCCCAGCGGGCGGTCTGCTTCCACACCCGGTCGTCGTCGCCGGACTGGACGATCGACACCGGCACGGTCACCGCCTTCAGCGCCTTGGGCTTCAGGCAGCGCTCGCCGATCTCCAGCGCCACGCCCAGCCAGCCCCAGGTGGGCCCGCCGATGGCCAGGTGCGGACAGGCGAACAGCTGCTGCCGCCACAGCTCGTAGCGGGTCTCGTCGGAGGTCAGGGCGTCCTCCTCGAAGGTGTGCTCGAACGGATCGTCCATGTCGCCCAGCACATAGTCGGCGGCCCGGCCGTGGCGCAGGTTCCAGCGCACCGCCAGCTTGACCGACCACATGGAGCGCTTGCCGGTGCGGATGCGCAGCATGGGGCTGGACAGCAGGGCCCCGGACAGCCGGGCCTCGCCGGCCTGCAGACTCATCAGGTTCAGCGCCCCGCCCATGGAGTGGCCGACGGCGATCCACGGCCGCGGGGCCCGGCCCTCATAGGCGTCGAGCAGGCGGCTGTAGTCGTCGAGGAACTCCTCGGCCGCCCGGGCGTGGCCCTTCAGCCGGTCCGGCAGCAGCCGCGCCGACAGGCCCTGGCCGCGCCAGTCGTGGGCCAGCACGCAGAAGCCGCGCGCCAGGAAGTTGCCGATCACCTCGAAATACTTCTCGATCGGCTCGGTCCGGCCCGGGCTGACGATCACCGTGCCGCGCGGCGCGGCGGCGACCAGGCTCGACGGGGTCCAGAAGGCGCTGCGCAGGCGCAGGCCTCCGGCGCCGCGGAACCACTCGCCGACGCCTCCGGGCGGGGCGGCGGCGCCGGGCACCCCCATCAGCGGGGCCTGGGCGGCGAAGGCGGCGGCGCGGTTCACTCGGGCTTCCTGAACTTGAGGGTCATGCGGTCGCTCTCGCCGATTTCCTCGAAACGGGAGCGGTCAAAGGTCGGGTCCGGCGGATCGCCCGGCGGGGCGGTCAGCCGGATCGGCGGCAGGGTGTCGACGCCGAACGGATGGTTCTTGGTGTCGCGCGGATTGGCGTTGACGTCCGAGGCGGCGACGAAGGCGAAGCCGGCCTCGGCCGCCAGCTGGCGCACGAAGGCTTCCTGGACGTAGCCGTTGGCCGCGGCCGGGTCCTGGTCGGCGTCGGGGGCGAGCCGGTGCTGCTCGATGCCCAGCACCCCGCCGGGCCGCAGGGCGGCGAAGGCGTCGGCGAAGGCCTTCTCGGCCAGGCCCGAGGCCATCCAGACGTGCAGGGTGCGCATGAACAGCACCATGTCGACCGTCCCGGCCGGCGCCAGCGCCTCGCTGGTGGGGCCGAAGGTGGTGAACTCGATCTCGCCGTAGAGGCTGCGGTCCTCGCTGAAGCGCGCCTGGAAGGCGGCGTTCAGCGCCGCCTGGGTCGGGTCCGCCCCGGGGCCGACAGGGAAGCCGGCGGCGTAGAGCTTGCCGCCGCCCTTGGCCAGATAGGGCGCAAGGATCTCGGTGTACCAGCCGCTGCCGGGCCACACCTCGATGACCCGCATGTTCGGGCGCAGGCCGAAGAAGCGCAGCGTCTCCACCGGGTGGCGCCACTCGTCCCGGGCCCGGTCGCGCTCCCGCCACGCCCCCTCGACGGCCCACTCCAGAGACCCCTCCGGCGGACCGACCGTCTCGGCGGTCTCGGCCGGCGCCTCGGCGGCCGGCTCGGCCCGTCCGCAGGCGGCCAGCGGCAGCAGCGCCAGGGCCGCCGCACCCGCCAGCAGCCGCCGGCGGGCGACGAACACGCTAGGCTCCGGCGACCGGTCTGACATCGACACTCCCCGTCCCGCGTCCGCCTGCGCGGCCGCCTCGGCGCGTCCGGGATTAACGGCGTTCCCGCCGGGCGTCAAAGCCTGACCGGCCCCGGATCGGCGCGACCGCTCAGCCGGCCGGCTTGCGCAGCCGCAGGGTCATGCGGTCGCTCTCGCCGATGGCGTCGAACGCGGCCCGCTCCTCGGCCGTCAGGGTGCGTTCGCCCTGCTGCGAGGTGCGCACCGGCGGCAGCGTCCAGACCCCGAACGGATGGTCGCGGTCATCGGCGGTGTTGGCGTTGAGCTCGGAGCGCTCGTCCAGCACCAGGCCGGCGCGGCCGGCCGCGGCGATGACATAGGCCTCGGAGACATAGCCGGTCGGGGCGGTGGCGTCCGGATCGGTCCCCTCGGCGGCGCGATGCTGTTCGACCGCGAGGATGCCGCCGGGCTTCAGGATGCGGGCGAACTCGGCCATGCGGGCGTCGGTGGCCCCGGCGCGGTGCCAGCCATGGATCGAGCGGGCCACCAGCACCATGTCGGCCGAGCCGTCGGCCACGGCGGCCAGCTGCTGGGCGTTGTTGGCGCCGACCCAGGTCCCGCCGGTGGCGGCCAGATAGGGCTGCAGGATGTTGCTCCACCAGCCGGCGGCGCCCGGCTGGATCTCGACCACCGTCATGCCCGGGGTCAGGCCCCAGAAGGTCAGGCTCTCATAGGGGCGGCGGAAGGCGTCGCGGGCCCGGTCAGCGGCCGGGCGGGCCTCGGAGGCCACGGCGGCGCGCAGGGCGGCGTCCTCGGCGACCGCGGCGGTCGGCGCCAGCAGGGCAGCGGTCCCGGCGGGAACGGCGAGGGCGAGAAGGGCGGCGGCGAGAAGCGTCGGGCGCATGGTCGGGGTCTCCCTGGAGTCGCCCGTCTGGAGCGGGCGCGCGGCATCTGGCCCATGCCGCCGCCCCGAGGCAAGGCGCCGCGGCCCGCGATCACCGCGCCGGCAGGGCGACCGATGGGCGCAGCCGGCCCGCCCCCGACGCCGCCCCGGCCGCCCCTTGACGCTTCGGGGCCGGCTTCCAATCTGTTTCCCGGGACGCGCCGACAGGGCGTCTCACGGACGACCGGGGCCCTTGCGGACCGGACGTTCTCCGCCATCCGTCCCGGGCTTCTTCGGGGCGGGTTGACCTTGCTGATGTCAGGAGGATTGACACATGCGTACCATCGACTTCTCGCCCCTGTACCGTTCGGCCGTGGGCTTCGATCGCCTCGCCACCCTGCTCGAGAGCGCCGCGCGCACCGGCGACGGCAGCGGCTGGCCCCCCTACAACATCGAGACCACCGGCGAGAACGCCTACCGCGTCGAGGTGGCCGTGGCCGGCTTCGGCCCCGACGAGCTGACCGTCGAGGTCAAGGAAAATCTCCTGACCGTCACCGGCCGCAAGACCGCCAATGACGACGGCCAGCGCACCTTCCTGCATCGCGGCCTCGCCGAGCGCGACTTCGAGCGCCGCTTCCAGCTGGCCGACTATGTCGTGGTGACCTCGGCGAAGCTGGAGAACGGCCTGCTGTCGATCGACCTGAAGCGCGAGCTGCCCGAGGCGCTCAAGCCCCGGCGCATCGAGATCGCCACCCCGGCCCTGATCGAGGGCCGGGCGGCTTAAGGCCCCTGTATCGTAAGGCCCCTGTATCGACAGACTTCCGAAGGGGCGGCGCGGCGGCGTCGCCCCTTTTTCATGGCCGCCGCCTCAGGGCTCGCGCCGCTCCAGCCCGATGGCGGCCGTGAGGATGGCGCCGCCCAGGTCGGCGTTGCGCACCTGGGCCCCGTGCAGCCGCGCCCGGCTCAGGTCCGCCCCGGTCAGCACCGCCCGGCTCAGGTCGGCGCCCGACAGGTCCGCGCCGCGCAGCTTCGCCCCCGACAGGTCCGCCGGCAGCAGCCGGTCCGGCCCGATCAGCAGCGGGCCCAGCTGGGCCTCGCGCAGGTCCGAGCCGCCCAGCCGCGCCCCGACCAGCCGCGCCCCGCGCAGGTCGGCCCGGCGCAGCCGGCACGACCGCAGGTCGGCGCCCTCCAGCCGCGCGCCCTGCAGCTGCACCCCTTCCATGTCCAGCCCGTAGAAGACGGCGTTGCGCGCCGACAGGGCGGTCAGGTTCAGGCCGACGATCGACTTCAGCGGCCGCAGATCCACGCCGTCGAACACCGACGGACTGCCCTCGGCCCCGCCGGTCTCGCACCAGCGGGCATGCTCGCGCAGCATCTCCGCCGCCGGCAGGGCGTCCAGCGCCGCCCCGGGCGAGTGGTCGTCGGTCAGGGCCCCTTCCATGTCCGCCTTGTCGGCGCGCCACATCGTCGTGCGCGCCCCCACCAGCACCGCATCGCGCAGATCGGCCCCGGTCAGGTCGGCCCCCGACAGGTCGGCGCCGGCCAGGTCCGCGCCGCGGAAATTGGCCTGCTTCAGATTGGCCCGGACCAGCTTGCAGTCCTTCATCACGGCGTCGGAGAAGTCGGCCGAGATGGCGATCACGCCGGACAGGCGCGACCGCTGCAGATTGGCCCCGGACAGGTTCACGCCGTTGGCGCGCGTATCGTAGCTGGCGCGCGGCTCGAGGATGCGGAAGCCGGCCTTGGCGTCCGCCGCGGCCAGGGTGCCTTCGCGCAGGTCGGCCTCGAACAGGTCCGCCCCGATCAGATTGGCGCCCTTCAGGCAGGCCCCGCGCAGGTCGGCGCGCCGCAGACTGGCCTCCTCGAGGGTGGCGTTAGCCAGGTCGGCCCCGAACAGGGTGGCGTTGTCCAGCTTCGCGCCGGACAGGTCGCAGTCGGTCAGCCAGGCCCCGGCGAAGTCGGCGTCGGCCAGATGCCGCCCGCGCAGCGACAGGCCGCTCAGGTCGCACCAGGCGAACACCGCCCGGGCCCCGCCGCTCTTGCAGCGGAACAGCCGGTCGTGGCGGGCGCAGATCAGGTCGACCTCGGCCTGGGTCAGGCGGCGCCGGGTCGCGGTGCCGTCGCGCGCCGTGACCCCGCCGACGGGCGCAGACGTCAGCGCTTCGCCGGCGACAGGCGACGGGGATGACGGAGCAGGGGCCGGAACGGCGGTCATGACGCCTGATCCTGCCCGCTCGAGCCTTAACGAAGTTCTGCAATCACGCGGCTTTAGCCGGTGAGAAGCCCCTGGGCGCGCAGGGCCTCCGCCAGGTCGCCCTCGGGCACCCACAGCCGGGTGTAGCCCGCCTCGCCCAGCCGGGTCAGCTCGGCCTTCAGATCAGCGCGCGGCGCGGCCGCGAACTGGGCGTCGAAACCCGCCCCGTCCCGCGCCGTCCGCACCATCGGCCGGCCGGTCTCCAGCCGGTGCAGATAGCCCTCGTAGAGCACCCGCGCATCCTCCGCGAGCAGGCCGGTCTCGACCTCCAGCCCGGCCTTGCGCAGCCGCTCGACGCCGCGGCCCGAGGCGAAGGGCGAGGGGTCCAGGGCGGCGATCACCACCCGCTGGATCCCCGCCTCGACGAGGAAATGCGAGCACGACTTGCGCCCCGACGAGCGCGCGCCGCAGGGCTCGAGGGTGACATAGGCCGTGGCGCCCCGCGCCGCCTCGCCGGCGGCGGGCACGGCCTGCTCCTCCGCATGGGGCCGGCCGCCGGAGGCCGTGGCCGCCTCGGCCAGCACCTCGTCGCCGCGGGCGATGACGCAGGCCACCGCCGGATTGGGCCAGGTCCGCCCCATGGCCGCCAGCGCCAGAGCGATGGCGCGGCCCATATGGCGGGCGTCGTCCGTCACGGCAGGACCGGCAGGGCTTCGGCGCGGTCGGCGTCCAGATAGCGCGCCGCCGTCGGCTTCAGGCCGGCGTCGAGGGTGATCTCCAGCGGATTGCCGGTCGGGATCTCGACCCCGACGATCCGGTCGTCCGGCACGGCGAACAGCAGCTTGACGATCGCCCGCAGCGAATTGCCATGCGCGGCGATCAGCACGTCCTCGCCGGCCTTCAGCCGCGGCGCGATCTCGGCGTCCCAGTAGGGCGCGACCCGGTCCAGCGTGGTCTTCAGGCTCTCGGTGTCCGGGATCGGCTGGCCGGCGTAGCGCGGATCGGCGGTGAAGTCGTACTCCCCGCCCGGGGCCAGCGGCGGCGGCGGCACATCATAGCTGCGGCGCCAGATGTGCACCTGGTCCTCGCCGTGCTTGGCCGCCGTCTCGGCCTTGTTGAGCCCGGTCAGGCCGCCGTAGTGGCGCTCGTTCAGCCGCCAGTCGGCGATCACCGGCGTGTCGCCCAGCCCCGCCGCGGCCAGCGCCGCCGACCCGGTCTTCTGCGCCCGCTTCAGCACCGAGGTGAACATCACCGCCGGGCGGAAACCGGCCGCGGCCAGCAGCGTCCCCGCCTTGGTCGCCTCGGCCTCGCCCCGGTCGGTCAGGTCGACATCGACCCAGCCGGTGAAGCGGTTCTCGAGGTTCCACTGGCTCTGGCCGTGGCGCAGCAGGATCAGGCGCGGCATACGAAGCTCCGATGACAGGCCTTCCGCCTAGGACCCGTATGGGCGGGGGTCAAGCGGCCGGGGCGGCGCCGCAGACCAGGGCCGACAGCAGGTCGACGGTCAGGCCCGCGCCGCTCCAGGGCTCGCCGAAGTCCGTGCGGGCCTGATCGGTCCAGGCCACAAGCGCCGTGTTGCGCTCCACCAGCATGAGGTTACGCACCTGCACCCCCGAGATCGCGCCGCGCCGCTCCACGAGGGTCACCGTCTCCCCCGCGCAGCGCGGCAGCGCGACGGGATAGACCCAGACCGACAGGCCGGAAAAGTTGCTGGCCGGGTCAGCCGCGAACATGGCCGCGCGCGACGCCGGCGACACCAGCCGGCCGTCCATCAGCGCCTGGTCGAGCTTCAGCATGTCCGCAACGGTCCCGTAGAGACCGCCCGCAGGACCGTAGGCGGCCGGATCCACCCGGGGCTCGGGCGCCTCGCCATCGCGCCCTTCCTGACGCGGCCCGGCCGGCAGCCTCAGCGACGCCAGTCCCAGCGGTTCGCTGATCCGTGTCCGGACAAGCTCGCCGTAGGCCTGGCCCGTGATGGCCTCAAGAAGCCCGGCCAGCACCAGATAGTCGCAATTGTTGTAGCTGAAGGCCGCGTCGGCGGCCGCCTTCGGGGCGGCGGCGCAGACGGTCCGCCAGTCCACGGCGCCGTCCTGGTACACGTCCGGCATGCCGTCCCCGTCGCCGTCCGGCAGGTCGTCCGGATTCGCCAGCCCCGACCGGTGCCGCAACAGCTGCGCCAGGCTCGTCTCGCCATTGACCGGCCAGTCAGGCAGGTAGCGCGACAGCGGCGCGTCGAGCGCGAGCCGACCTGCGTCCACCTCCTGCAGCACGAGGATGGCGGTGACCATCTTGGTCACCGAGGCCCAACGGACCACGTCTGCCGGCCCGGGGCCAGGCTGTTCCGCCGGTCTGAAGGCCCGCACCGTCTGCAGCTGGCCATCCGCCTGCACGCCGATCAGGCCCGAGAAGCCCGCGACCTCCGCGACCTCCCTCACCGGATCGGCCATTGCGGGCGCGGCCACCGCCATCGCCAGCGCCGCAATCCAGCCGACCCCGATCCGCATGTTCAACTTCCCCGCGCGATGTTGCACCCCTAGCACGGCTCGCGCGTTGTTGCCCGCCCCTTGTGCTGCGATTATAGCCGGCGCGCCCCTGCAGGAGAGGTCTGAATGCTGAAGCCCCGCCAGGACCTTCGTCCGAACACGCCCGAATACGAGACCGTGCCGCTGGTGAAGCCGACCGGCTTCCGCGAGTACGACGCCCGCTGGGTGCTGGAGAAGGAGATCAACCTGCTCGGCATCCAGGCCCTCGGTCTGGCCCTGGCCACCTATGTCCACGAGACCGGCGTCCGTCCCCGGATCGTCACCGGCCACGACTTCCGGTCCTACTCCCTCAGCGTCAAACAGGCCCTGATCCTCGGCCTGCTCGAGGGCGGCATGGAGGTGCTGGACATCGGTCTGGCCCTGTCGCCCATGGCCTATTTCGGCCAGTTCGCGCTGGACGCCCCGTGCGTGGCCATGGTCACCGCCAGCCACAACGAGAATGGCTGGACCGGGGTCAAGATGGGGGCCCAGGCCCCCCTCACCTTCGGCCCGGACGAGATGGGCCGGCTCAAGGAGATCGTCCTCGGCGGCCTCGGCGTGGCCCGCCCGGGCGGCCGGCTGGAGCGCGTCGACGGCTTCCGCGAGCGCTATCTGGAAGAGGTCACCGCCGGGGTGAAGCTGAGCCGCCCGCTGAAGGTGGTCTGCGCCACCGGCAACGGCACCGCCGGGGCCTTTGCGCCGGAGGCCCTGCGCCGCATGGGGGCCGAGGTGATCGAGATGGACGCCGAGCTCGACTTCACCTTCCCGAAGTACAATCCGAACCCGGAAGACCACGCCATGCTCAGCCAGATGGCGGCGCGGGTGAAGGAGACCGGGGCCGACCTGGCGCTCGGTTTCGACGGCGACGGCGACCGCTGCGGCGTGGTCGACGAGACCGGCGAGGAGATCTTCGCCGACAAGATCGGCCTGATGCTGGCCCGCGACCTGTCGGTCCTGCACCCCGACGCCACCTTCGTCGTCGATGTGAAGTCCACGGGTCTCTACAAGACCGACGAGGTGCTGAAGGCCAACGGCGCCTCGGTGGTCTACTGGAAGACCGGCCACAGCTACATCAAGCGCAAGACCGCCGAACTGGGCGCGCTGGCCGGCTTCGAGAAGTCGGGCCACTTCTTCTTCAACGCCCCGATCGGCCGCGGCTACGACGACGGCCTCGTCGCCGCCGGCGCGGTGCTGGCCATGCTGGACCGCAACCCCGGCAAGTCCCTGTCACAGCTCAAGGCGGCCCTGCCCCAGGCCTTCACCAGCCTGACCATGAGCCCGCACTGCGACGACGAGCTCAAGTACGACGTGCTGGCGAAGGTGGTGAAGGAGTATGAGGACCTGGCCGCCTCGGGAGGATCGATCCTCGGGCGGAAGATCGTCGAGGTGATCACCGTCAACGGCGCCCGGGTGCATCTGGAGGACGGCTCCTGGGTGCTGGTGCGCGCCTCGTCCAACAAGCCCGAGCTGGTGGTGGTGGTCGAGAGCCAGGTGTCCGAGGCCGACATGCGCGCCCTGTTCCGCGAGGAGGTGAAGCCCCGCCTCGCCGCCCACCCCGAGGTCGGCGGCTACAACCAGGAGATCTGAGTCCGGTTCCGCACAGTTTGACGAAATCCCGCGACCGGCGAATAAGACGCCGCGGCCGTCGCCGCGGGGGCGTATGTGTCGGACCGGATCCTGATCGTCGGCGGAGGCTTTTCCGGGGCCATGCTGGCTGCCCGGCTGGCCGAAGCCGGGACAGCCGTCAGCCTGATCAACCGCGATGACCGCTTCGGCCTCGGCGTCGCCTATGGCGCGGCCGAGCCCTGGCATCTGCTGAATGTGCGCTCGGCGCGGATGAGCGCCGTCGCCGACCGGCCCGACGACTTCGTCCGCTGGCTTGAGGCCCACGCCCCCGGGCACGCCGACCCCGAAGGCTTCGCCCCGCGCGCCGTCTATGGCCGCTATGTTCAGGACCGCCTCGCCGCCGCCCGCGCCGCCGCCGCCGACCGGCTGGAGACCCTGACCGGCGAGGTCGTCGGCCTCGATCCGGCCGGCGCCGTCACCCTCGCCGACGGGCGGCGCCTGTCCGGCCGGGCCGTGGTGCTGGCCACCGGCAACCCGCCGCCGCGCACCGCCGCCCCCGGAGACACGGGGAGCGCCGCCGGCGTCATCCCCGACGCCTGGGCCCCCGGGGCCCTCGACGGCATCCGGCCGCAGGACGACATCCTGCTGGTCGGCACGGGCCTGACCATGGTCGATGTGCTGATGACGCTGGAGCGGCGCGGCTGGATCGGCCGGGCCGTCGCCGTCTCGCGCCGCGGCCTGCGCCCGCGCGCCCACGGCCCGCGCCCGGACCCGAAGCTTGACGCCCCCCTGCCGGATCACCCGCGCCTGTCGCAGCGCCTCGCCGCCGCCCGCGCCGCCGCGGGCGACGGCGGCTGGCGGTCGCTGATGGAGCTCTATCGTCCGGTCACGGCCGATCTCTGGGCGACGCTGGATCCGGAAGGCCAGCGGCGGCTGCTGCGGCACCTGCGGCCGTGGTGGGACGTGCACCGGCACCGCCTGGCGCCCGAGGTCGCCGCCCGCATCGACGCCCTCGTCGCCGCCGACCGGCTGCAGATCCTCGCGGGCCGCATCGGCCGCCCCCGTCCGGCCGCCGGCCGGCTGGAGCTGAGCTGGCGCCCGCGCGGCCAGACCGGCGAGGGCCGCCTCGTCGGCGACCGGCTGATCGACTGTTCCGGTCCCGGCCACGCGCCGCAGGACGACCCCCTGACCGGCCCGCTGCTGGCCGCGGGCGCGGCGCGCCTGCACCCCAACGGCCTCGGCCTCGACCTCGCCCCGGACGGCCGCATCCTCGCCGCCGACGGCCGGCCGCAGCCGGGCCTGTTCGTGCTCGGGCCCCCGGCCCGCGCCGCCTTCTGGGAGACCATCGCCGTCCCCGACATCCGCGACCGCATCGCGGCGCTGGCGGGGACGCTTGCGCCGCACTAACGCGGAGGTTGATTGCGGCGCCGCCGTGAGATCATTGTGACGAACGGTTCGGCCCTGCGGAAAAAGCGCCATGCAAAGATTCTGGCTCCTGTCCCTGGCCATGCTGGCAGCTTCGGGAGGGCTGTCGGCTCGTGCGCAGGACGCGGTGGAATGGCGGGCTGCCCCCTTCCCCGGCGGCTCCGCAGTGACCGCGGACTGGGGCGCAGGGGCGACTCTGATCGCGCGATGTCGCGAGGGCCGCTTCGACCTCGTGGCGGGATTGCCGGCCCAGCTGGAGGGGGCGCGTATCTCGGCCAGCCTCGGCTTTGACGGAGATGAGCTGACGACCCGGCGCTGGACGGCGACCGTGGACCGATCGGCCATTTTTGACCTGCTGCCCGAGACGACGGCCCGGGAACTTGTTCGGCGCAGGACGATGCAGTTTGTCCTCGATGACGGGTCGCCGCCAAGAGTGCGTTTCGAGCTGGATCTGCCAGTGGATCCGGGGCCACTTGCGGCGGTCATGCGAGACTGTGATGTCCCGATCCCGAACCCTGAGGGACGGCCCGAGTGGGTCGTGAACGCTGACTGGCGCGTTCGGCCCAACCAGCAGCGGCTGAATGAGGTCTTTCCGGCAGCGGCGCGTGACGCCAACATCGGCGGCGAGGCGGTCCTGCTTTGCGTCATCGAGATCACCGGTCTGCTGACAGACTGCGAGGTGACGCGGGAGTCTCCACCGGGCTACGGTTTCGGCGACGCAGCGCTCGTCCTCAGCCGGGATCTGCGTCTGACGCCCCGGACGATTGCGGACAAGCCTGTACGGAGCCAGGCAACATTCCCATTTGTGTGGCGACGTCCGAGATAGCGGAGCGCACGGCCCAAGGCCGACGTACTAACCCGCCGTCCTGACCGCCTCGGCGATGTCCGACACCACCTGCCGGACCAGCCCGGCGTCGTCGCCCTCGGCCATGACGCGGATCAGCTTTTCCGTCCCCGAAGGCCGCACCAGCACCCGGCCCGAGCCGTTCAGGGCCGCCTCGCCGGCGGCGATGGCGGCCTTGACCCGGTCGCTCTCCAGCGGCTTGCCGGCGCTGTAGCGGACGTTCTCCAGCCGCTGCGGCACGGGCTCGAACTGGCGCGCCAGCTCGCTCATCGGCTTGCCGGAATCGACCAGCACCGCCAGCACCTGCAGCGCCGCCATCAGCCCGTCGCCGGTGGTGGCGTGGTCGTGCAGGATCAGGTGGCCGGACTGCTCGCCGCCGAGGTTGAAGCCGCCCTCGCGCATCCGCTCCATGACATAGCGGTCGCCGACCTTCGTCCGTTCGAGGCTCAGCCCCTCGGCCGCCAGCCGCCGCTCCAGCCCGAGGTTGGACATGACCGTGGCCACCACCCCGCCGCCCGCCAGCAGGCCGTGCGCCGCCCAGTCCAGGGCGATCAGGGCCATGATCTGGTCGCCGTCGACGATCTGGCCGGTCTCGTCGACCACGATCAGCCGGTCGGCGTCGCCGTCCAGGGCGATGCCGATATCGGCGCGATAGGTCTTCACCGCCTCGATCAGGGTCTGCGGATGGGTCGAGCCGCAGGCCTGGTTGATGTTCATGCCGTTGGGGGCGACGCCGACGGAGAAGACCTCGGCCCCCAGCTCGTACAGGGTCGTCGGGGCCACCTTGTAGGCGGCGCCGTTGGCGCAATCGACGGCGATGCGCAGCCCCTTCAGGCTCAGCCGCTTGGGGAAGGCCTTCTTGGCGATCTCGACGTAGCGGGCCTGGGCGTCGTCGATGCGCTTGACCCGGCCCAGCCGGTCCGGCGCCGCCAGCCCCTCGGACAGGTCCTGGTCCATCAGCGCCTCGATCTTGAGCTCGATCTCGTCCGACAGCTTGTAGCCGTCCGGGCCGAACAGCTTGATGCCGTTGTCGGCGAAGTCGTTGTGCGAGGCGGAGATCATCACCCCGAGGTCGGCGCGCATCGAGCGGGTCATCATGGCCACGCCCGGCGTCGGGATCGGGCCGAAGGTGCGCACGTCCATGCCCACCGAGGCGAAGCCCGCCACCAGCGCCGGCTCGATCATGTAGCCCGACAGCCGGGTGTCCTTGCCGATCACCACCAGATGGCGGCGGTCGTCGGCCGACATGAAGAAGCGCCCGGCCGCCAGCCCGACGCGCAGGGCGACCTCCGCCGTCATCGGCTTCGTATTGGCCCGGCCGCGGATGCCGTCGGTGCCGAAATAGCGTCGTGCGGCGTCGCCCTTGCCCGCCATGCCCGTCATTCCTCCGTATAGGGACGATCGCCCTGAAACGCGGCGAAACGCCTTTTTAGCTGCTGCGGGTGAAAACATCCCCTACAGCGCCCGCTCGGCTTAGCCCCGAACGCGGGCGCGCGCAAAAGCGGGAGCTTTCCATCATGTGCGGGATCATCGGCATCACCGGCCAGGGCCCGGCGGTTCCCCGCCTGATCGACAGCCTCAAGCGGCTGGAGTACCGCGGCTATGACTCCGCCGGGGTCGCCGCGGTGGTCGACGGCCGCACCGAGCGCCGTCGCGCCAAGGGCAAGATCACCGGGCTGGAGGCGGTGCTGGCCGCCGACCCCCTGACCGGCGTCGCCGGCGTCCCGACCGTCGGCATCGGCCACACCCGCTGGGCCACCCACGGCGCGCCCAACACCGAGAACGCCCACCCGCACCAGGCCGGCCGCGTCACCCTGGTGCACAACGGCATCATCGAGAACTTCGCCGAGCTGAAGGCCGAGCTGAAGGCCGCCGGCCATGTGTTCGAGAGCCAGACCGACACCGAGGTGGTGGCCCATCTGATCGACCAGGGGCTTCAGGCCGGCCGCGACCCGCTGGACGCCTTCAAGGCGGTGCTGGACCGGTTGCGCGGGGCCTACGCCCTGGCCGTGCTGATCGAGGGCGAGGACGGCGTCATCCTCGGCGCCCGCCACGGCAGCCCGCTGGTGGTCGGCTGGGGCGACGGCGAGATGTATCTCGGCTCGGACGCCCTCGCCGTCGGCCCCTTCACCCAGAAGATCACCTACCTCGAGGACGGCGACTACGTCCGCCTCGACCGCACCGGGGCCACGGTCTTCGATGCCTCCGGCGCCCGCGCCAACCGGTCGGTGGTGCAGGTCTCCGCCTCCACCGCCCTGGTCGAGAAGGGCGAGCACCGCCACTTCATGGAGAAGGAGATCCACGAGCAGCCGGACAGCGTGCAGCACACCCTGTCGGCCTACCTCGATCTGGTGAACGCGAAGGTGCGCCCGCCCGAGGGGCTGGACTTCGCCG
This sequence comes from Brevundimonas sp., assembly GCF_035998205.1. Taxonomy (GTDB): domain Bacteria; phylum Pseudomonadota; class Alphaproteobacteria; order Caulobacterales; family Caulobacteraceae; genus Brevundimonas. The sequence goes on along the minus strand of NZ_DASYHT010000005.1, from coordinate 279,522 downwards.
CCGTCTCGCGGCTGCAGATCGTCGCCTGCGGCACCGCCTTCTACGCCGGCATGATCGGCCGCTACGCCTTCGAGCGGCTGGCCGGCCTGCCGTGCGACGTCGAGATCGCCTCGGAGTTCCGCTACCGCCATCCGGCCCTGATGGACGGGACCCTGGCCGTGGCCGTCAGCCAGTCGGGCGAGACCGCCGACACCCTCGCCAGCCTCAAGTGGTGCAAGGCCCGGGGCTTCCGCACCGCCGCCCTGGTCAATGTCCACTCCTCCTCCATGGCGCGCGAGGCCGACCACCTGTGGCCGACCCACGCGGGCCCGGAGATCGGCGTCGCCTCGACCAAGGCCTTCACCGCCCAGGTCGCCGCCCTGCTGGCGCTGGCGGTCACCGCCGGAGTGCAGCGCGGCCGCATCGACGCGGCCGAGGAGGCGCGGCTGGTCAAGGCCCTGTTCGAGGCCCCGCGCCTGATCGCCGAGGCCCTGACCCTGGGCCAGGCCATCCAGGCGGTGGCCCAGGAGCTGTCGAAGGCCCGCGACGTGCTGTTCCTCGGCCGCGGGGCGATGTTCCCCCTGGCCCTCGAGGGCGCGCTGAAGCTGAAGGAGATCAGCTACATCCACGCCGAGGGCTATGCCGCCGGCGAGCTCAAGCACGGGCCGATCGCCCTGATCGACGAGGCCACCCCGGTGGTCGCCCTGGCCCCGCTCGACGAGGTGTTCGAGAAGACCGCCTCCAACCTGCAGGAGGTCGCCGCCCGCGGCGGGCCGGTCATCATGATCGCCCCCGAGGCCGCCGAGACCCCGCACGGCGCCGAGATGACCCGCGTCGCCGCCCCCGACTGCGACCCGCTGGTGGCGCCGCTGGTCTACGCCGTGCCGATGCAGCTGCTGGCCTATTACACCGCCGTCCAGAAGGGCACCGACGTCGACCAGCCCCGCAACCTCGCCAAGTCCGTCACGGTGGAGTGAGGGCGGGGCGCCCCGACGTCTCATCTCCCTTCCCCCTCGATGGGGGAAGGGTCGGGGATGGGGGTGGGAACCCGACGCACGACAGGCTGGCGCGGGAGGCGGTCCCGCCTCATCCGCTCTTCCGGGACCGGGGCGGACCCACCCCCACCCAAACCCTCCCCCATCGAGGGGGAGGGCTTCTGACGGCGCCACCCCCCTGTCCCTGACGCCCGCCCGGCGTATAAGCGCGCGATGAAGTTTCTCGACCAGGCCAAGATCTACATCCGCTCCGGCAACGGCGGCGGCGGCTCCGTCTCGTTCCGGCGCGAGAAGTTCATTCCCGAGGGCGGGCCCGACGGCGGCGACGGCGGTCGCGGCGGCGACGTCTGGATCGAGGCGGTCGAGGGGCTCAACACCCTGATCGACTACCGCTACCAGCAGCACTTCCGGGCCCAGACCGGCCACCACGGCCAGGGCCGGCAGATGCACGGAGCCAAGGGCGACGACGTGGTGCTCAAGGTGCCGGTCGGCACCCAGGTGCTCGACGAGGACAAGGAGACGGTGCTGGTCGACATGGACCACGCCGGCAAGCGCGTGCGGCTGCTGGCCGGCGGCAACGGCGGCTGGGGCAACACCCGCTTCAAGGGCCCGGTCAACCGCGCCCCGACCCACGCCAACCCCGGCCAGGAGGGCGAGGAGCGCTGGATCTGGCTGCGCCTCAAGCTGATCGCCGACGTCGGCCTGGCCGGCCTGCCCAACGCCGGCAAGTCGACCTTCCTCGCCGCCGTCTCCGCCGCGCGGCCGAAGGTGGCGGACTATCCCTTCACCACCCTGACCCCCAACCTGGGCGTGGTCGATCTGAGCGCCACCGAGCGCTTCGTCATCGCCGACATCCCCGGCCTGATCGAGGGGGCGCACGAGGGCGCCGGGCTCGGCACCCGCTTCCTCGGCCACGTCGAGCGCACCGGCTGCCTGATCCACCTCATCGACGCCACCCAGGACGATGTGGTCGAGGCCTGGCGCATCATCCGCGGCGAGCTGGAGGCCTACGGCCAGGGCCTCGGCGACAAGCCGGAGATCCTGGCCCTCAACAAGGTCGACGCCCTGACCCCCGAGCTGCGCGCCGAAAAGGCCGCCGAGCTGGAGGCCGTGGCCGGCCGCGCCCCCTTCCTCGTCTCCGGCGTGTCCGGCGAGGGCGTCACCGCCGTGCTGCGCGCCGCCTGGGCCGAGGTGCTGAAGCGCCGCGGCGAGGCGCCCCCTTCGGACGACGACGACCTCGGCCCGATCGAGACCACCCCCGGCGGCTGGGCGCCCTGACCCCCGCGTGTTAGGGCCGGGCTGAGCATAAGTCCGCGGCCGGTCCGGAGAGCCCGCTTGCCCCTGTTCCACGCCGGCCCCGCGCCCCGCCTGACGGGGCCCCGCCGCGGCGGCCTGACCGGCCTGCCGCTGGCTCCGGGGATGCGCGTCGGCCTGTTCGGCGGCTCGTTCAATCCGGCCCACGAGGGCCATCGCCATGTGGCCGAGACCGCCCTGCGGCGGCTCGATCTGGACCGGGTGGTGTGGCTGGTGTCGCCGCAGAACCCGCTGAAGCGCGCCGACGAGACCGCGCCGCTGGCGGCGCGCATGGCCAGCGCCCGGAGCCTCGCCCGCGGGCCGTCGATGATCGTCTCGGACCTCGAGACGCGCATCGGCACGCGCTGGACCATCGACACCCTGAGGGCCCTGACCGCGCGCCACCCGGGGGTCGAGTTCGTCTGGCTGATGGGCTCGGACAATCTGGCCGGCTTTCACCGCTGGCGCGGCTGGACCGACATCTTCCGGCTCATGCCCATCGCCGTGGTGGCCCGGCCGGGGGCTTTGCTGGAGAGCCGCACCGCGCCGGCGGCGGCCCGTTTCGCCGGCTTCCGCCTGCCGGACGCGGCCGCGCGCCGCCTGCCCGGCGCCCCGACCCCGGCCTGGACCTGGCTGGGCGGCCCGCTGCACCCGCAGAGCTCCACCGCCCTGCGCGCCCGGGCCCGCGAGGCGGGGCCGGCGCGGTAGTGGTCCCTTTTGAGAAGCGGACGTTTACGGCCATTGAGTAGCGGGCGCTACCTCGGCACCCCTCTTGTTCTTTTGGACAGGAGGGTAGGCCATGCGCCACCGCACCGACATCATCAGCCGCCTGCCGGAACGGGCGCTCTTCATTCGCCACGACATCCGTCATGGAAAGCTGACCTTCATCGCTGAAGTCGATGGCCGCGCCGTCGCCGTGGCGCCCACCCGCGAAGCCGCCATGCAAACTCTGCTCCGCCGGTTGGCCTTGGAGACCATCCATTGAGCCCGCGCGGAATGCGCCAGCGCCGACTGGCAAAGGAGGTGATCCGATTCACGCGAGGTCGACATTCCTACCGGGTGGTGCGCGAAACGACCCGCACCATTCGCGCTCCTTGGAGCGGTTCCGCTCCGACGAGGGGCGGCGGCGTCGATCCTCATATCACCTATGTGGTCTACCGTGATGGCCAATGTGTCGGTGAGGGACCCAAGCTGAACGAGGTCGTGTCCAGGATCATCCGGCGCGGGCTGTAGCCCGCAGCAGTCCTCAACAGCGGTCGGGTGCAAACTTGATGATTGAGAGTGTTGACAGAGGAACAGCTATGGCCACTTCCTTCCCAAGCCTAGGGAGCAACGATGTGCCGAAAGCAGCAAGCCGGAAGCAGCGCACACCCCGCCCCCGCGCTACGCCCAAGCGGGACCTGCTGACTGAGCGGTTTTTCGAACTGAACGACGAGTTCGGAGAACTGATAGACGGCCGAGCGAGCGGAGCAGATGACTTCGTCACTGATCCTGAAATCCTGGCGCAGTTTCCACGCCCGTCAGACGAGGAGATCAAGGAGGCCGTTAAGGGCAAGAAGCGCATTTCGGGCGCCTAGTCGTTCGCGTCCAACGAGGAAAAACTCTGCGCGGTCGTCGCACTTCAGAAATTCGTGCGGGTCGGCACGGACGCGCGAGGCGACAGTTCTTTTGAGCATTGAATAATGCGCATACATGCCAGACTGGAAGCCCTGGGCGGTGCGGGAACATTGGCGATAGCCACTGGTTTCAGCGCCTTGATCCTGTGGCTCGGCTATGTCGCCTTCGGCGCCTGGACCTCCCTGATCTTCTCCTCCGGCTTCCTCGGAGGCCTACTCCTCTGGTGGCTATTTCCAGGCCCGCCGGCCTTGGCTGAGGTGCGCACACCTTATTGGATCACGCTCGCGCTCTTCCTCGTCCACCGAGTCGAGGAGCGGTTCAGCGGGTTCTTCGCGGCCCTGAGCAATCTGACAGGGGCGCCCACCCCGCCGATCTTGTCCTGGCCGGTCATCCTTCTCGTCCTGGCCTCGGTCGGGGCCTGGCTCCTGGTGTTGCCGCTACTGAAGCGCGGCTCGGCCTTTGGCGCCTATCTCGCGTGGACCTTCTTCGCAGCCATGGGCGTCACGGAGTTGGCCCATTTCGTCTTCCCGTTCGTGGTTGACGGTCGCCTCGGCTATTTTCCCGGCATGGCCTCGGTCGTGCTGCTCGCCCCGGTCGCTTGGTGGGGCATGTTCCGCATGGCGCGTGCGCAATGTTGATACGGATCGCCTCATGGTGAGGACTGTCACAAGTCGTTCGTGATCGCCCGACAGTATTTACGGCTTTAGTGAACCGTAACTTATAACACATTGCGTGAGGGGCGGGACGAGACTATTTGACCGCCATGGCCGCGAAAAGATCGTCCTGGCTGCCGCTTTACGCCGTGATCGCCCTGTTGATCGCGGTGTTCGTGGCCCCGTCGGTCGACGCTGCCGTCTGCGCTATCGAGGCCCCCGTCGCTGCGGCCCATATGGCGGACGATCATGCGACCCAGGATGAAAACGGCGACGATGACGCGGGCGAGCGTGGCGGCAGTCATGGGCTTTGCTCGCACGGCCATTGTCACCACGGCGGCTTCGGGCGCATCGATTCCAATCCCGAGCCTGTCACCATAGTTGTGACAGGGGCGAGAGCGCCCCTGGTCGATGACAGCCTGGTCTCCTACGCTTCCGAAGGTTTGAAGCGCCCTCCAAGGGGCTGACTGCGAGATCGCGCCGTCGCGGGCGCACTTGCTTGTTCAGACCCTTGGATGATGACTCATGCCTGCTTCCCATCGCCGGCGGCCGTCTTTGACGGCCAGTTGCGCCGCCTTGCTGGCGGCCTTTTCCAGCCCTGCCTGGGCTGACCCCGCTCCTTCCTACTTCGAACTGCTCGCCCGACTTGACCAATCCCCGGCGGCCGTGGAGGCCGGCGCGCTGGTCGAGGCAGCCGATGCGCGTGTCCGCCAAGCAGGTGTGCGCCCCAATCCCACGGTCTCTCTGGATGTCGAGAACGCCTTCGGTTCGGGACCCTTTTCAGGGTTCAGCAACGCCGAGAGCACCTTTGCCGTCACGCAAGACCTTGAACTCTGGGGGCGCCGTCAAGCCCGAGTCGATGTCGCCCGCGCGGAAGCCGGCACAGCCGTGCTCCAGCGCGACCTTGCCGTGATCGACGCCGCCGGGCGCCTGGCGCTCGCCTACGCCGAAGCGGAAGCGGCGCAACGCCGTGCCGAACTGGCGGAAGAAGGGCTCGACCTCGCACTCGCGGACGCCCGCGCGGCGCTGACGCTCGTGGAGGCGGGGCGTGAGCCCTTGTTCCGTGGCATACAGGGCGAAGCCGAAGTGGCCGCCGCGCGCGCGACATATGATGAAGCGATCGCCGAACGAGACGCCGCATTCGCTCGACTGACCGCCGTGGCGATGCTGGCGGCGCCGGTCACCGAGATCACCATCAGCCTGCTGGACCTGGAACCGCGTTCAATCCCATCTGGGGATGTCGCGCCGACCGTGCGCGTAGCCGAGGCTGAGCGGCAGGCGGCAGAGCGTCGTGTCGGCGTTGAGCGCGCCAGAACGCGTCCCGACGTCAGTGTGAGCGTCGGCTTCCGCCGCTACGAAGTTGAGGACGCCACCGCGCTGACCTTCGGCATAAGCATGCCGCTGCCCTTCTTCGATCGGAACCGAGGAAACGTCGATGCGGCGCAGGCTGAGGTCCGGGCAGCCGATGCGCGCTTGGTCAGCGCGCGCCAGGATGCGCAGGCGGACCGTGCCGCCGCCGAGGCGCGCCTTGCGTCGTCGGCAAGTCGCGTCCGGGCCGCTGATGCCGGCGTATCCGCCGCTGAAGAAGCCTACCGATTGGCCCGTCTTGGCTTCGACGCAGGTCGGATTTCCCAACTGGAGCTCCGGGCGACTCGAACCGCCCTCATCAGCGCCCGATCCACCGCCATCGACGCGCGCCTGGCGCGTGTTCGCGCCGAGATCGACCTCGCACGTCTAGAGGGCCGCCTGCCCTTCCAAGGAGCCCAATGATGCGCAAGCCCACAGTGAACAAGTCCGTGTTGATCGCGGGAGCCGCCGCTGTCGTGCTGATCGGCAGCGCGGGCGTCTTCCTCGCCCTGAATCCTTCTCCACCTCGGGAGACGCAGAGCCAGCCGGGACAGGAGGCCGACGGTCACGATGACCACGGCGATGAGGCCGAGGGCGTCGAGCGTGAAGGCTTTGTGGCCCTGACCGCCCAGCAGATCGAAGCCGCAGGCATTCAAATAGTGGCCATAGGGGGTGGCGGCGGTGGCGAAACCCGGTTGTCCGGACGGGTCGAGCCCATGGTCGATTCCCGCGCGACGGTGGCCGCCGTCGTCGGCGGCCGGGTCGAGCGGGTCCTGGTGGCGCCGGGCCAGTCCGTTCGCGCCGGCCAGCCGCTGGTCAGCCTGGTCAGCGGCGACGCCGCCACCCTAAGGGCCGAAGCCGACGCGGCGCAGGCCGCCTACATCGCGGCGGAACAGGCCCACGGCCGCGATGAGGAATTGGCCGACCTGGGCGTGGTAGCCCGGCGCGAGGCCGAGGTGTCGCACGCGGAGGCTCTGAGCGCACAGGCGGCCGCTGGCGCCGCGCGCGCTCGGGCCGCCGCCGCCGGGGCGCCCAGCGCTTCGGGTCGGCTCAGCGTCACGAGCCCGATCTCCGGTGTGGTCACTTCGGTCCAGGTCGGCCCGGGCGGCTTCGTGCCTCAGGGCGGCGTGGTCGCCGAGGTCACCAACCCTGCGCGAGTGGAACTGGTGTTCAACGCGCCTCCGACCCTGGCCGCCAGCGTCCGCGTGGGCGCGTCACTGCGGGTCGTCGGCCCGTCAGGCGAGTTCGACGCCGTGGTCACGGGCGTGGCCGCCGGAGCCGGCGGCGAGAGCGGAGCCACCGTTATCCGTGCTCGGCCCTCAGGCGGCGGCCTGCCTCCGGCGGGTTCCGCTGTCTCCGGCGCCATCGTCACCGGCGAGATGCCAGGCGGCCTCACCGTGCCGACGGAAGCCATCCAGACGGTCGAAGGCGCCACCGTGGTCTTCGTCCAGGTCACGGGGGGCTTCCAGGCCACGCCCGTCCTTGTCGGGCGGCAGGCGGGCGGGCGCACCGAAATCCTGCGCGGTCTGAATGGCGGCGAGCGCGTCGCCGGAACCGGAGCCTTCCTGCTCAAGGCCGAACTGGCCAAGGGCGAAGCCGAGCACGGGCACTGAGGGAATCCGGGACCATGTTCAAACTCATCATCGAGGCGTCCGTCCGCTTCCGCTGGACCGTCGTCCTCGTCACCGCCCTGGTCGCCGCTGTCGGTCTCTATAACCTGACGCAACTGCCCATCGACGCCGTGCCGGACATCACCAACCGGCAGGTGCAGGTCACCACGGTCGCTCCGGCGCTCGCGCCAGAGCAGATCGAACGGCAGGTGACCTATCCGATCGAGACCGCCATGGCCGGCATCCCCGGCCTGACCTCGACCCGGTCTTTGAGCCGCAACGGCTTCAGCCAGGTGACGGTCATCTTCACCGACCGCACCGACATCTACTTCGCCCGCCAGCAGGTGGCCGAACGGCTGGCTGCCGCGCGCGAAACCATGCCCGAAGGCGTAGAGCCCGCAATGGCCCCGATCACCACGGGTCTCGGCGAAGTGCTGATGTGGACGGTCGATTATGTGCCGTTCAACAGTGACAACCTCTCCCGACAGGGTCAGCCGGGCTGGCAGGCAGGCGGCGCCTATCTGACGCCCGAAGGCGAACTGCTGACCACCCCGGAAGCGCGGGCCACCTATCTGCGCACCGTCCAGGACTGGATTATCGCGCCCCAGATGCGCACTGCGTTGGGGCTTGCGGGCGTGGATACGGTGGGCGGCTATGTGAAGGAATACGCCGTCCGTCCCGACCCGTCGCGACTGTCGGCCTATGGATTGAGTCTGGGTGATCTGATCCAGGCGCTCGACCGAGCCAACACCCAGGCCGGCGCGGGGTATGTTCAGCGTTCGGGAGAGGCGTTGACGGTTCGCACCGACGCCCTGGCCTCGACCATCGAGGACCTGGCCCAGGCGCCCGTGGTCAATCGCGGCGGTCTGGTGGTGCGCGTCGCAGACGTGGCCACGGTGGAAATCGGCCAAGCCCCGCGCATGGGCGGCGCCACCCGCGACGGTCATGAGGCGGTGTTGGGCACGGCCCTGATGATCGCCGGTGGCAACAGCCGCACGGTGGCGCAGGCGGCCGGCGAACGGCTGGAGCAGATCAGGCCGACCCTGCCGCCGGGGATCGAGGCGGTGACGGTGCTGGACCGCAGCGCCCTGGTGAACGCCACCATCAAGACGGTGGCAACCAACCTCACCGAAGGCGCCCTGCTGGTGATCGCGGTGCTGTTCCTGCTGCTCGGCAACATCCGTGCGGCGGCGATCACGGCCCTGATGATCCCCATCAGCTTCCTGTTCGCGGTCATCGGCATGAACCGGTTCGGCATCAGCGGCAATCTGATGAGCCTGGGCGCGCTCGACTTCGGCCTGCTGGTCGATGGCGCGGTCATCGTCATCGAGAGCACCCTTCTGATGCTGTCCCAGAAGCGGGTGGAATTGGGACGGGCGCTGTCGCGTATCGAGCGGCTACAAGTCGCCGCTGCGGCGGCGAGGAAAATGGTTCGTCCCGCCGCCTTCGGGCAACTCATCATCCTTTTGGTGTTCACACCGCTGCTGCTACTGGAGGGCGTCGAAGGCAAGACCTTCATCCCCATGGCCGCCACGGTCATGCTGGCACTCGCTGGGGCCTTCATCTTCTCCTTCACCTTCGTGCCCGCCATGGCGGCGCTTTTGGTGCGCGAACCCAAAACCATTCATCTGGACGCCGGGGGTCAGGCCCTGGAGCATGAGACCCGCATCATCCGCTGGGTGAGGCAGCGCGTGGAGCCGATTATCCGCCGCGCGGTGGCTCGACCTCGCACGGTGATGGTCTCAGCGGTTGCGGCCCTGTTGGTAGGTCTGCTGGCCTTCTCCACCCTTGGGCGCGAGTTCGTGCCGACGCTCGACGAAGGCGACATCGCCATGCAGGCGTTGCGCGTGCCTTCTGCTTCTCTGGAGCAGTCCTTGGCCATGCAGATGGCGCTGGAACGGGCGATCACCGCCCAGCCGGAAGTCGAGACCATGTTCTCGCGCACCGGGACCGCCGAGGCAGCGGTCGATCCGATGCCGCCGAACATCTCCGACGCCGTGATCATCCTGAAGGACCGGAGCGCTTGGCCTGACCCGAACCTGACCAAGGAGGCCTTGATCGAACGCATTGAGGAGATCGCCTCTCTCCAGATCGGCAACGCCTTCGAGTTCAGTCAGCCGATCGAGTTGCGTTTCAACGAACTGATCTCGGGCGTCCGCACGGACCTGGCGGTCATGGTGTATGGCGAGGACTTCGCGCAGTTGAACCAAGTCGCCGACCAGGTGGCGAACGCCTTACGCCAGACCGAAGGCTCCGCTGACGTTCGGGTGGAGCAGACCACGGGCCTGCCGACGCTTACAGTCAGCGTCGACCGCTTCGCTGCCGCCAATTACGGCCTGGCCGCTGCGGACGTGTCCGAAGCGGTCTCGGCCGCTATCGGCGGCGCCGAGGCCGGTCAGGTGTTCGAAGGAGACCGCCGCTTCGATGTGGTGGTCCGCCTTCCCCAGGCGATGCGAGACGACCCGGCCACACTGGCGGCTCTCCCCATCGTCTCGTCGACAGGCGTCACCGTGCCCCTCTCTTCGGTAGCCAGCATTCAAGTCTCCGAAGGACCGAACCAGATCAGCCGCAACGACGGCAGTCGTCGCGTGGTGGTGCAGGCCAACGTGCGGGGGCGCGACCTGGGCGGCTTCGTCGCCGACGCCCAGCGGCAGGTCGAAACCATCGCCTTGCCGACCGGCGTCAGACTCGATTGGGGGGGTCAGTTCGAGAACCTGCAACGGGCCGAGCAGCGCCTTGGGCTGGTGGTTCCCTTGGTTTTCCTGATGATCGGGGCGTTGTTGTTCATGGCCCTCGGCTCCTTCAAGGAGGCCGGACTGGTGTTCGCCTGTGTTCCTCTCGCCCTGGTCGGCGGCGCGCTCTCTCTATTCCTGAGGGGGATGCCTTTCTCGGTCTCGGCGGCCGTCGGCTTTATCGCCGTGTCGGGGGTCGCCACCCTCAATGGTCTGGTGCTTATGCAGGCGATCCGAGAACGGCTGGATTCGGGTCTGCCGCCTTACGAGGCTGCGATCCAGGGAGCCGCGAGCCGCCTGCGTGCGGTGCTGACCACGGCCCTGGTCGCCATCGTCGGCTTCATCCCCATGGCGCTGGCGCACGGGGCCGGCGCGGAGGTGCAGAAGCCGCTCGCCACCGTGGTCATCGGCGGTCTGATGACCGCTACGGTCCTGACCCTGCTGGTGGTGCCCACTTTCGCTGCACGGGTCATGCGACCGCGTGTCCGGGAGGAACAGGCATGAGCGGATCGCACGGGTCTCAGAAAATCCAGAAGCGCACGCTTCTGATCGTCTTCGCCCTGAACGCCCTGCTGTTCGTGGTGCTCGGAATCGGCGGCGTGACCGCCGATTCCAGCGCCTTGATCGCCAATGCTTTGGACAATGCGTCGGATGCCGCCGTCTACCTCATCAGCTTCGTCGCCATCGGCCGCGCTTTGGTTTGGAAGCAGGGGGCCGCCCGTTTCTCCGGCGTCATGCTGCTCGTCTTCGCCGCCGGGGTTCTGATCGACGCGGGTCGGCGCTGGTGGTTTGGCACTGAGCCCATCGGTTGGACAATGATGAGCCTCGCTTTGGTGGCCGCCGTCATCAACCTCATCTGCCTGGAACTCATTCGCCGTCAGCGCAGCCAGGATGTGAACATGAAGGCCGCCGAAACCTTTAGCTTGAACGACTTCGCCGCCAACGGCGGCATCTTGGTCGCGGGCGCCCTGGTCATGTGGCTGGACCAGGCGTGGCCTGATCTGGTCGTCGGCGTTCTGGTCGCCGTGATCGCCGTGAAGGGCGGCGTCGAGATTCTGCGAGATGCCCGCAAGTCCAACCTGACTGAGGAAGGGGACGTCCAATGACTTTCGCACGAGCGACGCCCACAACTGGAGAACTACGCTGTCGACCCGGTGGATTCATTACGACTCGGACCAGCAAGCAGTTTCCGGGTGGCCCGCTCGGCGTCATGCCTATGGTTTCCGCGCGTGTTAAGCGGCTCGTTTCCGCTTGGCCTCGACGCTTCCGCCACCACAATCCACCAGGATGAAGTCCGCCAGCGCGCGCAGGTTTTCTCTATCCAGCCGGTAGAAGATCGAGCGGCCTTCTCGACGATGGAGCACCAGCCGCGCATGGGAGAGCATCATCAGTTGGGTTGAAAGCGTGTTCTGCTGAACATTTAGCCGACGTGCGATCTCGCCCGACTTGAGACCCTCGGGCGGGGCTTGAGTGGCTAGGAGGCGAAGAATGTCCACGCGGGAAGGAGTGGCCAACGCACCGAACGCCGTAATGGCTGCATCTTGATCCATATGTCGGACTCCGCCGATATAATGATAAGCGGACTCTATCGAATTATCGAGAGAAGTCAAACGCCATTATGTCAAGATTCCTGACATCGAATGCCGTCTATGTCAACATTCATGACATATCGGCTTGTTCCGATATTATGTTGCAATATCTGTGATTGGTTGCTACTGAGGCTCCCCGTGCCAGGGAGCGCCGAAGTGGCGAACTTTCTTACGAAGGATCGGCAAGAGCGTCTCGCCCGCGCGTTGATGCGCGGGCGACCTCAACGAACGATTGCCGAAGACGAAGACATCGACCGAAAGACGGTGGCTAGACATGCCCGTTGGCTCGGTCGAACCGCTCGCCACCTGCTGATGCAGCAGACCGCACTCACCTTGCGATATTTCCAGATGGACGAGTTCTACAGCTACGTCCTCGCCAAGGCGCACAACGCCGCCGACATCAAAAGTCCCGTCGTCCTTGCCGGTCGGTTTCTGCACTTCCTGGCGGTCGAAAGCGATACCGGTTTCATCGTTTCGCACATGGTCGCGCCGTCCAATGGGGTCGAAGACACACGACGATTCATCCAAGATTTCGATGCACGCCTAGCCCGCAACCCCGACGGATCATACGTGCATGTGCCGGAACTGATCACGGATGGTCACGGCAGCTACGGCTCGGTGATCAAGGATGACGGCTACCCCTACAACTACGGAAAGTTCATCAAGGAATCGACCTACGAGACGAAAGACGGACGCACACTGAAGAAGCGCATGTTCGGGGGTATCCGTAGAGAAATCGTCCAGGGCACGCTTCGCGACCCTGACGGTTTCAACACCCAGATGAACGAGGCCGTTAACAGTTCTGCGCGGGCCAGGAACATGCGGGTCCATAAGGAGTCCAAGGCAGGATCGAAGCGCTTCGCTCAGCACTGCGACCAATTTTCACTGTGGGCGTGGGGCTACAATTACGCATACGTCCAGGAACGCAGGAAACAGACTCCCGCGATGGCGGCCGGTGTCGATCAGCGGCTTTGGCAGGCGCCCGACTTGATACGGGCGGCGGAAATCTATCGTGAAGAGTTCTCTGACGCTCTCGACGAGATTGACCCCGTCCTTCTGAACTTCGACATCCCCGAGATCGAGATCGATGATCCCAACCTGATCTGGCTCTATCATTCACTCCAGCAGAAGGCGTCCAAGGCGCACCACCCCGACTGTCGCTGGTGCAACCAAGGGGCGGGGGTGAAGGGCTACATGGGCACCAGTGGAATCTGGTTGCCGTTCAAGACGCTCGATGAGGCGAGGGTCTATGGCGAGCAGGCCACCCCCGGCAATTTCACCCTGTGCCGCGACTGCTTCCACGAGCGGAACTTCTGGCGGGGTCGCCTCTGACCTACGGTCAGAGGGGCCAACTCGCCCTTATCGTCAATCCTCAAAATCAAAAGGGACCACTGCCGCCGGCGCGGCCCGCGTGACGGCGGGGCCCTGATCTGCTACAGGGACAGGCCATAGACGGTTTCCTGGAGTGTTCCGCTGACCCCCCCGCCCGCGTCCGACGCGACCTTCGACGACGACTTCGACCGCTCGCCTGCCGCCGACCCCGCCCCGCTGCCGACCGGCGCCACCCCGGTCGAGGACGCCCTGCTGGCGAAGCTGGACGACGACAAGGCCCAGGACATCGTCCTGATCGACCTGCGCGGCAAGAGCGCCATGGCCGACGCCATGATCATCGCCTCGGGCCGCTCGCACCGCCATGTGGGCGCCATCGCCGACCACCTGCTGCGCACCCTCAAGGACCTGGGTCTGGGCAAGGCGCGGGTCGAGGGCCTGCCGCACTGCGACTGGGTGCTGATCGACGCCGGGGACGTGATCGTCCACCTGTTCCGGCCCGAGGTGCGCGCCTTCTACAACATCGAGAAGATCTGGTCGGTCGAGTCCGGCGGCCACCGCGCCGCGACCCACTGATCCGGGCGGGCGCGGACCCCATGCGCCTGATCCCATCGGTCTGATCTCATGCGTCTGACTCTCGCGGCCATCGGCAAGCCCGGGCGCGGGCCCGAGGCCCAGCTGGCCGAGGACTACGCCCGCCGCGCCACCCTGGCCGGCCGGCCGCTGGGGCTGGGGCCGCTGGAGCTGCTGGATCTGGAGCCGCGCAAGCCGGGGGCCGCGGCCGAGGGGGCGCTGCTGCTCGAGGCGGCGGAGGGGGCGTACCTGATCGCCTGCGACGAGCGCGGCAAGGCCTGGCGCTCGCGCGACTTCGCCGACTGGATCGGGACCCTGCGCGACCAGGGCGAGCGCCGGCTGGTGTTCGCCATCGGCGGGGCCGACGGCCATGCCCCGCAGGTGCGCGCCGCCGCCCGCGCCACCCTCGCCTTCGGGCCCCAGACCTGGCCGCACGCCCTGGCCCGCGCCATGCTGGCCGAACAGCTCTATCGGGCCGTGACGATCCTGGCCGGATCACCCTACCATCGCGACTGATGTCCCGGTCTTCCGTCCTCGCAGCCCTGCCTGTGGCCCTGCTGCTCGCCGCCGGCCCCGCCGCGGGCCGGCAGGACCCGCCGCGCCCGGAAGTGGCCCGGCTGCAGGGCGAGGAGCGCGACGCCCAGGTGCGCGCCCGGCGGCTGCGCGCCGACGCGGCCCAGGCCCGGGCCGAGCTGGAGCAGCTGCGCGCCCGCATGGCGACCCTGCGCGCCGAGGCCGAGGAGGAAGACGCCCGCATCGTCGCCCAGCGCGCCCGGCTGGCCGAGCTGAACGCCCGCGAGGCGCGGCTGGCGGCCCAGCTGGTGGCCGCGCGCGGCGGGCAGGCGCGGGTCCTGTCCAGCCTGGCCCGGCTGAGCCGCGACCCGCCGCCGGCCCTGCTAATTCCGGCGGAGCAGGCGGTCGACGCCACCCGCGCCGCCATCCTGATGAAGGCCGTGGCGCCCGAGCTGGAGCGGCGCGTGGCCCTGATCCGCGCCCGCCAGGCCGATCTGGCCCGGGTGCGGCGGCTGGCGGCCCTGTCCAGCGCCGAGCTGTTCACCCTCGAGAGCCGCCGGCTGGACCGCCGCGCCGAGGTCGACGCCATGAGCGCCCGCCGCCTGCAGCTGGCGGCGGTGCTGGAGGCCGAGGCGGTTGAGGCCGAGCGCGTCGCCCGGGCGCTGCAGGCGCGGCTGCGGGCGCTGGGGGCCAGCCCCCTGCCGCCGCCCGAGGGCGAGAGCGCCACGACGGTGCAGCGCCTGCCGGCCGGCCGCACCCGGCTGGAGCCGCCGGTCGAGGGCGCGCCGGGAGCCCGCTTCGGCGACGGCTCGGGCGGCTGGCGCTGGAGCCGGGGCGGCGAGGTGCGCGCGCCCGCCAACGCCACCGTGGCCCATATCGGCCGCATCGACGGTTTCGGCCCGGTCATGATCCTCGACCTCGGCCCCGGCTGGCGCGCCGTGATCGGCGGCGTCGACGCCCCGGCGGTGCGCGAGGGCCAGCGGGTCGAGGGCGGCCAGACCCTCGGCCGCGCCGGCGAGGAGGTCTATTTCGAGCTGCGCCGCGAGGAGCGGCCGATCGATCCGGCCCCGTGGCTGGACTGAACCGCCCGGGCGGGCGCATATCGTCGCCGGGGGCGGGAACGGCCTTGGTTTCGGCGCCGGGCCGTGGCCCATTGGCGGAGCGGGCGCGTCAGGCGCCCTGAAGAGGACTTTCGGTGACGGGCATTCGCAAGCTGGCTGCGGTGGGGATCGCGGCCCTGGTGATCGGCGCCGGCGGCGCCACGGTAGTGGCGGGCCAGACCCCGCGCGACGAAACCTTCCGCATGCTGGAGCTGTTCGGCGACGTCCTGTCGATCGTCGAGCAGGCCTATGTGGTGCCGACCGACAACCAGAAGCTCATCGAGGCCGCGCTGGACGGCATGATGACGGCGCTGGACCCGCACTCCAACTATCTGGCCCCGGACGACTTCGGCGAGCTGCAGGAGCGCACCGAAGGCCAGTATTCCGGCGTCGGCCTGACCATCACCGCCGAGGGCGGGCTAATCAAGGTGATCTCGCCCATGGACGGCGGCCCGGCCGCCCGCGCCGACGTCCAGGCCGGCGACGTCATCTCGGCCATCGAGGGGCTGAGCACCGCCGGCATGACCGTCTCGGACGTGTCCGAGCGCCTGCGCGGCGCCGTCGGCACCTCGGTGACGGTGACCTTCCTGCGCGACGGCGAGGAGCCCCGCGAGGTGGTGCTGACCCGCGAGGTCATCCGCATCGAGGCCGTGACCGGCCGGCTGGAGGGCGACTTCGGCTATCTGCGCATCTCCACCTTCAACGAGAACACCGGCCGCGAGCTGCGCCAGACCATCGAGCGGCTGAAGACGGAGAAGCCCGACCTGCGGGGCTTCGTCATCGACCTGCGCAACAATGGCGGCGGGCTGCTGACCGCAGCCATCGAGGTTTCCGACGCCTTCCTCGAGCGCGGCGAGATCGTCAGCCAGCGCGGCCGGCGGCCCGACCAGATCGAGCGCTACGCCGCCCGGCCGGGCGACCTGACCGGCGGCCTGCCGCTGGTGGTGCTGATCAACTACGGCTCGGCCTCGGCCTCGGAGATCGTCGCCGGGGCGCTGAAGGATCACGAGCGCGCCACGCTGCTGGGCCTGACCACCTTCGGCAAGGGCTCGGTGCAGACCGTCATCCCCCTGCGCGGCGGCGAGGACGGGGCCCTGTCGATCACCACGGCGCGCTACTACACGCCGTCCGGCCGCTCGATCCAGAAGATCGGCGTCGAGCCGGACCTTGAGGTGGCCCGTTCGGCCGCCGAGGCCCGCATCGTCTCGCGCTCCAGCTTCATCTATTCCGAGGCCGCCTACGCCACGGCGCTGGACGCCTCGATCGGGGCCGAACGGCGCGGCGCCCATCCGCCGCTGGAAGCCCCGGGCGAGAGCTACGACAGCAGCGCCGACTACCAGCTGCAGCGGGCCTTCGACGTGCTGCGCGCCGGCGGCGACCTGACCCGGCTGGCCGCGGCCCCCGAGGGCATCGTCATCACCCCGCGCGAGACCGAGGTGGCGGCGGCGGAAGAGGTCGTGACCCCCTGAACCCGTCACCCCCGGGCTTGTCCCGGGGGCCCATGGTGAGTTCAGGCGAAGACCCGCACGACTTTCGCGTTCCGCCAGCAACCTCCACGGATCGCGCCAGGCGGATCGATGGGCCCCCGGGACAAGCCCGGGGGTGACGATCCTCTTGAGACATGCGCGATGTCTCGTCGGGTTCGGGGGCAGAGTATCCGCCATGGCTAACGCCCCGTTAGGCTTTCTTAACCGGGGTGCGCGAAGCTGGGCCTGAGGGAGTCCGTCCGGGGCTCCGCAGCGTCCGTTCGTCCGCATGTTCGCCAAACGCCAGTCCGCGCTCGCCGCCGCCGCCGGCCAGGCCCCGAGGACCGGAGGGTCCCGGGACGGCGCCGGCGCCGTCCTGCGTTTCCTCAAGCGCCCGGTGGTCGCCGTCGGCGCCGCCGGCCTGTTCGCCCTCGGGGCCGCCGCCCTGTTTCTGGTGGTGCTGGGCGACCCGCGCGCCGGCACGCCCTCGGCCCGGGTGGCCCTGACCCGGGAGGCCCCGCCCCCCGCCGCGCCCCCGCCCGCCTATGAGGTGTTCGCCGCCGACGTCTTCGGCCTCTACCAGGACCCCTCGGCCCTGCCCGAGGGCATGGCCGCCGACGCCGCCATCATCACCCTGCCGGACGGGACCCAGGCCGCCGCCGGGGGCGGGGTCACCGCGCCGGTGCTGCCCGCCCGCCCCCTGCCGCCGGCCCCGATCGCCGGCCTCAGCCGTCCCGGTCCGGACGGTCCCCTGCCGATCATCGCCGCCGACGGCCGCACCCCGGCCACCGCCTACGCCCGGCCGTTCCAGCCTGACGGCCGCCCGCGCGTGGCCCTGATCGTCGGCGGGCTGGGCCTCAACGCCGCCACCACCCGCGCCGCCATCGAGCGCCTGCCGGCCGAGGTCACCCTCAGCTTCGTACCCCACGCCGAGGGCCTGCAGGGCTGGATCGACCTCGCCCGGGCCCAGGGCCACGAGGTGCTGATCGAGGTTCCGCTGGAGCCGACCGGCTATCCCGACAACGACCCCGGCCCGTACACCCTGCTGGCCCATGAGGGCCCCGAGGCGCAGGAAGCCAAGCTCAACTGGATCCTGTCCCGCGCCCAGGGCTATTTCGGCCTGACCAACTATCTCGGCGACCGCTTCGCCGCCTCCGACGTGGCCGCCGCCGACCTGATGGCGGCCCTGCGCGAGCGTGGCCTGGCCTTCATCGACGACGGTGTCCTGGCCCGGCGTCCGGGCGCCTTCGCCCGCGCCACCGCCACCACGGTGATCGACGAGACCCAGACCCCGGCGGCCATCATGGGCCGGCTCAACGCCCTGGAGGCCGCCGCCAAGACCCGCGGCCAGGCGCTCGGCGCCGGCTTCTCCTACCCGGTCACCGTCGAGATCGCCGCCCGCTGGACCGCCGGCCTCAACGCCCGCGGCGTCCAGCTGGCCCCGGCCTCCGCCATGACCCGCCGCCCGGGCCGGTAGCGCGACCTACATCTCCTCCCCCATAGCGCAGCGTATGGGGGAGGGGGACCACGCGCAGCGTGGTGGAGGGGGCGACCGCTGGCGCCGGCCTCACGAAAGTCGCGCTTCGTCTCTCGCCCCCTCCACCGCTTCGCGGTCCCCCTCCCCCGCAGGCGGGGGAGGAGAGGGGCTCCGCCCCCGCTGCACACCGCCCCCGCCCCATGCTACCCCGCGCCCATGAGCGAGCGTGACCTGAGCCTGTACCGTCCCAACGTCGGCGTGGTGCTGTTCCACCCGGACGGCCGCGTCTGGCTGGGCCGGCGCGCGAACGCCGCCGAACCCTTCGTCTGGCAGTTCCCCCAGGGCGGCGTCGATCCGGGCGAGGACCTCGAGGCCGCCGCCCGGCGCGAGCTGTACGAGGAGACCGGGGTGGTCTCGATCGTGCCGCTGGGCCGGACGACCGACCCCGTCGTCTACGACTTCCCGCCCGAGGTGCTGGCCGCCGACGCCGCGCGCGGCCGCGCCGGCTGGCTTGGCCAGCGCCAGACCTGGTTCGCCTTCCGCTTCACCGGCGACGAGGCCGAGATCGACCTGGAGGCCCACGGCGAGGTCGAGTTCAGCGCCTGGCGCTGGGCCACGCTCGACGAGGCGCTGGAGGTCGTGGTGCCGTTCAAGCGCGCCGCCTATGCCGAGGTGATCGCCGCCTTCCGCCATCTGGCGGGCTGACGCCGGCCGCGTGACGGGCTAGAGGGCGCCATGACCGACGCCCCCCCGCCCCCGACCTGGGGCCCGATGCGCAGCTTCGGGCGCATCCGCTCGCGCACCCTCAAGCCGCGCCAGGCCGCCCTGTTCGACACCCTGCTGCCGGCCATCGCCGTGCCGGATCCGGCGGCCGGTCCGATCGACCCGGCCGCCCTGATGCCCGGCGCGACCGAGGTGTGGCTGGAGATCGGCTTCGGCGGCGGCGAGCACCTGGCCGAACAGGCGGCGCGCCGACCACAGGCGCTGATGCTCGGCTGCGAGCCGTTCCTCAACGGCGTCGGCTCGGCCCTGCGCCACATCGAGGAGCGCGGCCTGAAGAACGTCCGCCTGCACGCCGGCGACGCCCGCGAGGTCATGGCCGCCCTGCCGGGCGCCTGTCTCGACCGGATCATGATCCTGTTCCCCGACCCCTGGCCCAAGGCCCGCCACGCCAAGCGCCGCCTCGTCCAGGCCGATACGGCGGCGGAATTCGCCCGCCTGCTCAAGCCCGGCGGGACCCTGCGCTTCGTCACGGACTGGAAGGACTACGCCGACTGGGCGCTGGAGCGCTTCCTGGCGACGCCGGAGCTGGTCTGGCAGGCCGAGGCCGCCGACGACTGGCAGGTCGCCCCCGCTGACCACGTCACCACCCGCTACGAGAGCAAGCGCCTGGGCGACACCGCCCCGGTCTTCCTCGAGTTCACGCGCAAGGTGTGACAGGGCGTCGCACCACCCCCACAAACGGTGGCGCTTGACCCGCGGTTAACCGGTTTCCTTAAGTCTGATGGCCTCCCGAACGCGAGGCCCCTCCATGTCCCGACTGTCGATCGGCTTCCGGATCAACCTGCTGGCGGTGATCACCCTGGCCGGCCTGCTGCTGATCACCGGCCTGGCGCTGCTGCGTCTCGACGCCGTGATGCGCGCCGACATCGCCCGGGCGACCAAGGAAACGGTCGAGATCGCCCACAGTCTGGTGGAGCACTATCACGCCGAGGCCCAGGCCGGCCGGCTGACCGAGGAGGAAGCCAAGGCCCGCGCCCTGCAGAACCTCGCCGCCCTGCGCTACGGGGCCGACGACTATTTCTGGGTCAACGACATGCATCCGAACATGCTGATGCATCCGTTCAAGCCCGAACTGAACGGCACCGACATCAGCCAGAGCAAGGACGCCAACGGCGTGCTCATGTTCCAGGAGATGGTCGATGTGGTGCGCGCCGACGGGGCCGGCTTCGTCGCCTATGACTGGCCCAAGCCGAACGCCGAGGAGCCGTCGCCGAAGATTTCCTACGTTATGGGCTTCCAGCCGTGGGGCTGGGTCATCGGCTCGGGCGTCTATACCGACCAGATCGCCGCGGCTGTGGGCCGGGCGGCCCTGGCCCTGGGCGGCATGGCCCTGCTGGTGGCGCTGCTGGTCGGCGGCGCCGGCTGGTGGGTCGGCCGCTCGGTGGCGCGCCCGGTCACGGCCCTCGCCGGCCGCATGCGCGCCCTCGCCGACGGCGACCACGCCGCGCCCATCCCCGGCCTTGGCCGTCGCGACGAGATCGGCGGCATGGCCGCGGCGGTCGAGGTGTTCCGCGAGGCCGTGGTGGAAAAGGCCCGGCTGGCCGGCGAAACCCAGGCCCAGCGCGCCGAGACCGAACGCGAACGCGCCGCGCGCGAGGCGGAGAAGGCCGCCGAGGCCGAGGCCGACCGCGCCACCATGGCCGCCCTCGGCGAGGGTCTCAGCGCCATGGCCCACGGCAACCTCGGCTATCGTATCGAGCGCGACTTCCCGGCCAAGGCGGCCCAGCTGAAGACCGACTTCAACGCCGCCATCGGCCAGCTCGAGGAGGCCCTGTCGGTGGTCGTCAGCAACGCCTCGACCATCCGCAACGGCGCCGGCGAGATCAGCCAGGCGGCGGACGACCTGTCCCGCCGCACCGAGCAGCAGGCGGCCAGCCTCGAGCAGACCGCCGCGGCGCTGGACGAGATCACCGCCACCGTGAACCGCACCGCCTCCGGCGCCCGTCAGGCCTCGGACGTGGTCCAGGCCGCCCGCGGCGACGCGGAGTCCTCCGGCGTGGTCGTGCGCGACGCGGTCACCGCCATGGGCGCCATCGAGAAGTCGGCCAACGAGATCAGCCAGATCATCGGCGTCATCGACGAGATCGCCTTCCAGACCAACCTTCTCGCCCTCAACGCCGGGGTCGAGGCGGCCCGGGCCGGCGAGGCCGGTCGCGGCTTCGCCGTGGTCGCCACCGAGGTGCGCGGCCTGGCCCAGCGCTCGGCCGAGGCGGCCAAGGAGATCAAGGCCCTCATCACCACCTCCACCGCCCAGGTCGGCAACGGCGTGACCCTGGTCGGCCAGACCGGCGAGGCCCTGCAGCGCATCGTCGACCGCGTCGCCGAGATCGACACCCTCGTGTCCGAGATCGCCGCCTCGGCCCAGGAACAGGCCATCGGCCTCGCCGAGGTCAATACGGCGGTCAACCAGATGGACCAGGTGACCCAGCAGAACGCGGCCATGGTCGAGCAGACCACCGCCGCCAGCCACAGCCTGGCGCGCGAGGCCGACGCCCTGGCCCAGTCGGTCGGCCGCTTCAACGTCAGCGGTCAGACCGCCGCCCCCGCAGCGCGGACGGCGGCGGCCCCCGCCGCCCCGCGCCCCGCGCCCCGCCCGGCCGCCATCCCGCAGATGCGCGCCACCGGCCACGGCGGCGCCGCCCTCAAGCCCCAGACGGCGGTCAGCGAGGACGGCTGGGAGGAGTTCTGACGCCCCATGTCTGCGGGGGGCTGACAGGCGGCTCCGGCTGGCCTATAGAGCCTCCCACATCGTTATCGACGGGGCGTCGGACGGCGCCTCGGAGAGGCGGCGGCCGGCAGGCCCGCCGCCTTTGTCTTTTCCGGAGTTTCCCGTTGCGGGCCAGAACCGCCGAGGATCGTCAGCTGCTCGAGCTCGTGGACCCCGTGGCCGAAAGCCTGGGCCTCGCGGTCGTGCGCCTGCGCCTGATGGGCGGGACCCAGCGCCGCCGGCTGCAGATCATGGCCGAGCGGATCGCCGACCACGACATCTCGGTCGAGGAGTGCGCCCGGCTGTCGCGCGCCGTGTCCGAGGTGTTCGACGCCGCCGACCCGATCGCCGGCGAATATCTGCTGGAGGTCTCCTCCCCCGGCATCGACCGGCCCCTGACCCGGCTTGAGGACTTCGCCCTGTTCGAGGGCTTCGAGGCCCGGCTGGAGACCGACCGGCTGGTCGAGGGCCGCAAGCGTTTCCGCGGCGTGCTGGCCGGGCTCGACGAGGGCCATGTCTGCATCGACCTCGAGGGCGAGGAGGACACCGCCCTGATCCCCTTCGACTGGCTGGTGGACGCCAAGCTGGTCCTGACCGACGCCCTGCTGAAGCGGGGCGCGGAGCTGCGTGCGCAACGCGGCGAACCTTCCGACGACGGCCTTCCGGCCGAACAAGATCCCAACGACTGAGGACCCCGCCATGGCCGTGACCGGCGTTTCCGCCAACCGCCTCGAGCTGCTCCAGATCGCCGACGCCGTCGCGCGCGAGAAGAACATCGAGAAGGAAATCGTCATCGAGGCGATCGAGGAGGCGATCCAGAAGGGCGCCAAGTCGCGCTATGGCGCCCATCACGACATCCGCGCCCGCATCGACCCGAAGACCGGCGAGCTGGCCCTGACCCGCCACGTCACCGTGGTCGAGGACGACTGGACCCCGGAAGACGAGCTGGAGGAGTTCAACGACAGCGCCCTGGTGCGTCTGCGCGACGCCTCCAAGCGCGACCCGGAAGCCTTCGTCGGCAAGGAGTACATCGAGCATCTGCCGCCGTTCGAGTTCGGCCGGGTGCAGACCCAGATGGCCCGCCAGGTGGTCATGGGGAAGGTGCGCGAGGCCGAGCGCGAGCGTCAGTTCGAGGAGTTCAAGGACCGCGTCGGCGAGATCGTCAACGGCACGGTCAAGCGCGTCGAGTACGGCAACGTCATCGTCGATCTCGGCCGCGGCGAGGGCATCATGCGCCGCGACCAGTCGATCCCGCGCGAGATCTTCAACATCGGCGACCGCATCCGCACCTACATCTATGACGTGCGCCCCGAGGCCAAGGGCCCGCAGGTCATGCTGTCGCGCGCCCACCCGGGCTTCATGGCCAAGCTGTTCGCCCAGGAAGTGCCCGAGGTCTACGACGGCGTGATCGAGATCCGCGCCGCCGCCCGCGACGCCGGCTCGCGCGCCAAGATGGCCGTGCTGTCCAACGACTCCTCGATCGATCCGGTCGGCGCCTGCGTCGGCATGCGCGGCTCGCGCGTGCAGGCGGTCGTGGCCGAGCTGCAGGGCGAGAAGATCGACATCATCCAGTGGAGCCCGGACGAGCCCACCTTCATCGTCAACGCCCTGGCCCCGGCGGAAGTGTCCAAGGTGGTGCTCGATGAAGAGGCCGACCGCGTCGAGGTGGTGGTGCCGGACGAGCAGCTGTCGCTGGCCATCGGCCGCCGCGGCCAGAACGTCCGCCTCGCCTCGCAGCTGACCGGCTGGCAGATCGACATCATCACCGAGAGCCAGGATTCCGAGCGTCGCCAGCGCGAGTTCGCCGAGCGCACCGCCCTGTTCCAGGAAGCCCTGGACGTGGACGAGGTCATCGCCCAGCTGCTGGTCACCGAAGGCTTCGCCACGGTCGAGGACCTGGCCTTCGTCGAGCCCTACGAGATCTCCGAGATCGAGGGCTTCGACGAGGAGACCGCCGAGGAGCTGCAGGCCCGCGCCCGCGACTTCCTCGACCGTCAGGCCGCCGAGCAGGACGCGCGCCGCAAGGAACTGGGCGTCGATGACGCCGTGCTGCAGGTGCCGGGCGTGACCCTGCCGATGGCCGTGGCCCTGGGCGAGCGCGAGATCCGCACCGTCGAGGACCTGGCCGACCTGGCCACCGACGAGGTGCGCGGCGGCTTCGAGGTGAAGAACGGCGAGCGCGTGCGCGTGCCGGGCGCCCTCGAAAGCTTCAACCTGAGCCAGGAGGACGCCGAGATGCTGATCCTTCAGGCCCGGGTCGCAGCCGGCTGGATCGACGCCTCGGAACTGCCCCAGCCCGAGCCGGAGCCCGAGTTCGAGGAAGGCTTCGGCGAGGACTACATGTCCGAGGCCGAGCAGCTGTTCGACGGCGGCGGCGAGACGACGGACGAGGCCGCCGACGGTGAAGCCGACGCTGACACTGACGGGGCCGACGACGCCTCGTCCGAACGGTGATGGAGGACCGGACCGTCCATGGGAGCCTTCGCGGCCGCGGATAGGGAGCGCCGGGACCTGGTCAGCCGCCAGGTCATGGAAGAGGCGCGCCTGATCCGCTTCGTCGCGGGCCCGGACGGTTCGGTCGTTCCCGACCTGGCGCGGCGCCTGCCGGGCCGTGGCCTGTGGGTCGCGGCCGAGCGGGCCGCCGTGGCCGAAGCGGCGGCGAAGAACCTGTTCGCCCGGGCGGCGAAGGCCCCGCTGAAGCCCGCCCCCGACCTCGCCGACCAGGTCGAGGCCCTGCTGATCCGGCGCGTGCTGGAGCAGTTGGGGCTTGCCCGGCGCGAGGGCGTGCTTATCTCCGGCTTCGACAGTTGCGCCCAGGCGCTGCGCGGCGGTCGCGTGGCCTGGATGATCGAGGCCAGCGACGGGGCCCGCGACGGACGCGACAAGCTGCTGCGGCTGGCCCGGCATCAAACCCCGCCCCCCGAGGTCTGCGGCGCCTTCGACGCGCGAGATTTGGGTTTGGCCCTGGGGCTGGAAAATGCGATACACGCCGTCCTGCTCAAGGGCGGGCGTGCCGGGCGCTGGGGCGTGGAGCTCCATCGGCTGGCGGGATTTCGACCGATCGTCCCTGCGGACTGGGCCCTGGCCCCGACCGCCCGGGAAGACCGGGAACCTACGGCAGAGGCCGACGGGCGGGGGCCTGTTTCCTGAAGGGAAACGGGGCCGCGCGCGGCTTTTTGTGTTTGACGACGACCCGGCGGGATGGGCCCGCCGGAGCAGTAAAGCGACCGGATGACCGACGAGAACGACAAGACCAAGGACGGCCAGAACGCCGGCGGCGCGACCCCCTCGACGACGGGTCCGCGCGCACCGCTGAGCCTGAAGCCGCGCCAGACCGGATCGGTCCCGACCGGCACCGTGCGCCAGAGCTTCAGCCACGGTCGGTCCAAGACGGTCGTGGTGGAGACCAAGCGCCGTCTCGGCGCCCCGGCCGCCGGCCACCAGCGGCCGCAGGGCTTCGACGTCGCCCGGCCGCGCCCCGAGGCCGCGCCCGCCGCCCCGGCCCGTCCGTCCGGCCCGCGCCCCGCCGGCGGTCTGTCGGCCGAGGAGCAGGAAGCCCGTCGTCGCGCCATCGAACTGGCCACGCGCCAGCAGGCTGAACGCGAGGCCCAGGCCGCCGAGGAGCGCGCCCGCCGCGAGGCCGCCCAGCGCGAACAGGCCGCCCGCGCCGCGGAGGCCGCCAGGGCCGCCGAGGCCGAAGCCGCCGCCGCCCGCGCCGCCGCCGCCGCCGCGCGCGAGCAGGCCGCCCAGATGGGCGCCGCTCCGGCGAAGCCCGCTGCGGCCGAACCGGCCAAGGATGCGCCGGCGAAGGCTGAGCCCGTCAAGGCCGCCGCCCCCGTCGAGGCGCCTGCCCCGACGCCTGCCCCGACGCCGACGCCCGCTCCGGCCGCGCCGCCCCGCCCGGCCGCCCCGGCCCGGCCCCAGGTCAACTTCGGCCAGCGCGCCCCGCGCCAGCCGTCCGGCCGCGCCCCGATCGAGCGCCCGGCCTTCGGCGGCCGCTCCGCCCGCGAACAGGCTCTTGAGGGGCCGGCGCGCAGCGAGCGCCCCCAGGGTGACCGTCCGCAGGGTGACCGTCCTATGGGCGACCGTCCGCGTCCGACCCGTCCGGGCGAGACCGTGCGCTATTCCGCCCTGGCCCCGCGTCCGGCTCCCGGCGCCGCCCGCCCCGGCGGCCCGCGCACCGGCCCGGGCGCCCGTCCGGCGCCGAACCAGCCCCCGGCCCAGCCCGAGGTGGCCCGTCCCGCCCGCGCCGGCTTCGGCCGTCCCGTCGGCAAGCCGGAGGACGATCGCGATCGTCGCTTCTCGGACGCCGGTCCGGGCAAGGCCGTCAGCCGCACCCGCGGCGAGCCCAAGCGGCGCGAAGGCCGCCTGACCATCCAGGCCGTCGCCGGCGGGGATGAGGACGCCGCCGAGCGGATGCGCTCCCTGGCCTCGGTGCGCCGGGCCCGCGAACGCGAGAAGGAAAAGCGCAAGGGCGGCTCGACCGAGACCCCCAACCGTCCGCGTGAAGTGGTCATCCCCGACGTCATCACGGTCGGCGAACTGGCCAACCGGATGGCCGTGCGCGGCGTCGACATCATCAAGTTCCTGATGCGTCAGGGCCTGATGATGAAGATCAACGACGTGATCGATTCCGACACTGCCGAGCTGGTCGCCGACGAATACGGCATGACCGTCAAGCGCGTTTCGGAGTCGGACATCGAGGAGGGCTTCCTCGCCGAGGCCGACGACGCCGACGCCTCCACGAGCCGTCCGCCGGTCGTGGCCGTCATGGGCCACGTCGACCACGGCAAGACCAGCCTGCTGGACGCCCTGCGCACCACCGACACCGCCTCGGGCGAGGCCGGCGGCATCACCCAGCACATCGGCGCCTACCAGGTGCGGATGAAGGACGGCCAGCGCGTCACCTTCCTCGACACCCCGGGTCACGCGGCCTTCAGCGCCATGCGCGCCCGCGGCGCCAATGTCACCGACATCGTCATCCTCGTGGTGGCGGCGGATGACGGGGTCATGCCGCAGACGATCGAGGCCATCCAGCACGCCCGGGCCGCCGGTGCGCCGCTGATCGTGGCCGTCAACAAGATCGACAAGCCCGACGCCAATCCGCAGAAGGTCGTCAACGAGCTGCTGCAGCACGAGGTCATCGCCGAGAGCCTCGGCGGCGACACCCAGATCATCGAGGTCTCCGCCAAGGCGAAGACCAACCTCGACGGCCTGCTCGACGCCATCCTGCTGCAGGCCGAGGTCATGGACCTGCGCGCCAACCCCGACCGCACCGCCGAGGGCGTGGTGATCGAGGCCAAGCTCGACAAGGGCCGCGGCCCGGTCGGCACCGTGCTGGTCAAGCGCGGCACCCTGAAGCGCGGCGACATCGTCGTGGCCGGCTCCGCCTGGGGCCGCGTCCGCGCCCTGCTCGACGAGCGCAACGCCCAGCTGGCCGAGGCCGGCCCCTCCGCCCCGGTGGAGATCCTCGGCCTCGACGAGACGCCCTCGCCCGGCGACGTCTTCGCCGTGGTCGACAGCGAGGCCCGCGCCCGCGAGCTGACCGAGTACCGCCAGCGCGTGAAGCGCGAGAAGGCCCAGGCCTCGGGCGGCGCCGTGTCGCTGGCCGACATGATGGCCAAGCTGCAGAGCAAGAAGGTCAGCGAACTGCCCGTGGTCATCAAGGCCGACGTGCAGGGGTCCGGCGAAGCCATCGCCACCTCGCTCGAGAAGATGGGCAACGAGGAAGTGCGCGCCCGCGTCGTCATGCAGGGCGCCGGCGGCATCACCGAGAGCGACGTCAACCTGGCCAAGTCGGCCGGGGCGCCGATCCTCGGCTTCAACGTCCGCGCCTCGAAGCAGGCCCGCGATCTCGCCGAGCGCGAGGGCGTGGAGATCCGCTACTACTCGATCATCTACGATCTGCTGGACGACATGAAGGGCGTGCTCTCGGGCATGCTCGCCCCGATCCAGCGCGAGACCTTCCTCGGCAACGCCAAGGTCCTGCAGGTGTTCGACATCACCAAGGTGGGCAAGGTCGCCGGCTGCCGCGTCTCCGAAGGCGTGGTGCGCAAGGGCGCCCGGGTCCGCATCGTCCGCGACGATGTGGTGGTGCTGGAACTGGGCGTGCTCAACACGCTCAAGCGCTTCAAGGACGAGGTCAACGAGGTGCCCTCGGGCCAGGAATGCGGCATGCAGTTCCAGGGCTTCCAGGACATCAAGGAAGGCGACTACATCGAGTGCTTCACCGTCGAAGAGGTCAAGCGCACGCTTTAAGCGTGGCGCTACCGCTCGCGACGCGGTCGCTCGCTGCTTGAGCGCCGCGGCGCAGGCTCCCCCTTCAC
Source organism: Brevundimonas sp. (assembly GCF_035998205.1). GTDB lineage: Bacteria > Pseudomonadota > Alphaproteobacteria > Caulobacterales > Caulobacteraceae > Brevundimonas. The sequence goes on along the minus strand of NZ_DASYHT010000005.1, from coordinate 251,433 downwards.
GTCCCTCTCCCTTCCCCCTCGAGGGGGGAAGGGTCGGGGATGGGGGTGGGCGCGCTGCGCTTGAAGGCCGGGGCGCCTGAGGCGGTTCCGCCCCCTGCGCCCTTCCCGACACCTTGCGGACTTCACCCCGAACCTCACTCTCCCCGTCATCCTCGGGCTTGACCCGAGCCGTCATCCTCGGGCTTGACCCGAGGATCGCGCCCCCCGTCGCACACCGCCGGCCGCCCGAAGCGCCTGCCGCCTCCCCCGATCCTCGGGTCAAGCCCGAGGATGACGGCGGTGACAGAGGCGGCGTCGAGCCCGCTGGATCGCCCCTCCGTCTCGACGCTCCGCGTCGATCCACCTCCCCATTTCATGGGGAGGAGAACGCCTTTCCTCCCCACGCAGTGGGGAGGGGGACCGCGAAGCGGTGGAGGGGCGACGTCGCGCCTGCCCCGCCGCTCCCGTCGTGTTCGCTGTGGCCGCGCGGTGTCCGTTGTGCTCCCTTGAAGCCCCCGCCCCGTTTTCGCCCGCTTGCGCGGCGACGAAGGAGCCCATGCGCCTCGCTCTCGCCCTGCTGAGCCTCTGCCTGGCCCTCGCCGCCCCGGCGCGGGCCGAGACGCGCTTCTTCGCCTATGATCCGGCCGATCGCCTGACCCGGGCCCTGACCGGCCCCCTGACCTTCGAGGTCGAGCTGGGCCTGTTCGGCCGCACCACCCTGCGCCGCCTCTACTCCAACGCCCGCACCGGCCAGGCCGACCTGACCGTCGGCGGCCCGGCCGGGGTGCGCCAGCTGCTGGGCCGCGACGCCGTCGAGGGCACGGTCTATGGCATCGCCCCCACCGGCCAGGGGCGACCGCTGACCCGCGCCCTGTGCCCGGGCGCCGACGAGGCCTGGCTGGCCTTCGCTCCGGTGCGCGCCGCGCGTCCGGCCCGCGCCCGCGCCGTCGGCCGCTGGAGCGACGGCGTGTTCCGCGAGTGCGCGCAGCTGAGCTGGACCTTCCGCGGCGAGTGGTCGGCCCTGCCGGCCCCCGGCCCGACAGGCCCCTGAGCGCCATGCGGGGGCTGATCGTCCTGCTGGCCGCCGCCGCGCTCGGCCTCGTCGCCGGCCTGTGGAGCTGGACCAGGCCCGGCGCCCCGATCGCTGAGGCTCCGATGGCCGACGGCCCTGCCAGCGTCCCCGTCCACCTCGTCGACAACGGCTTCCACACCGACCTGATCGTGCCCCGCGCCGCCCTGAGCGCCCGGCCCGGGCCGCTGGCCGACGCGGTCGCCGCCCTGCCCCCCGGCGACTGGGTCCGCGTCGGCTGGGGCGACGCCCGCTTCTTCCCCGACCTGCGCCCCATCCAGCAGCGCCTGCCGGACGGGGCCCGCGCCTTCTTCGCCCCCGGCAACGCCTCGGTCGTCATGCTCGACCCGGAGCCGGCCCCGCCGCGCGGCGGCCGTACCGTGGTGCTGGACCTCGGGGCCCCGGCCGCCGCCGCCCTCGCCGCCCGCATCGAGGCCGCCCTGGCGCTGGAGGCGGGGGCCGCCCGCACCGTCCTGGTCCGCGCCGGAGACGACGCCCGCTTCCTCGCCGGGCGCGAGACCTTCTCCATCCTGCGCCTGTGCAACCACTGGACCGCGGCGGTGCTGAACGCCGCCGGGGTGACCACCCGCCCCGCCGCCTCGGCCTTCTCCGGCCAGGTCATGGCCGCCGCCGCACTGGACAGCCGGGCCCGCAGGGACTAGACCGCCCGCCCTTCGCCGTAACGCCGGTCCGATCCCGGCGCGCCGGACCGAGGCGCTGTCGGGGCCCCGCCGCCGCCCGCCGGTCCGCCAGACAGAGGCCGCCGCCATGAGCTCCCGCAAACCGTCCCGTCCCTCCGGTCAGGGCCCGTCCCAGCGCCAGCTGCGCGCGGGCGAGCTGATCCGCCACGCCCTGGTGGAGATCCTGCGCGAGGAGGAGATCCACGATCCCGCGCTGCAGGGCGTCTCGGTGACGATCACCGAGGTCCGCCTCAGCCCCGATCTCAAGCACGCCACCTGCTTCGTCGAACCGCTCGGCGCCGGCGTCGCCGCGGCCCCTACCGCCGGCCACGAGGGCGAGATCGTCCGCGCCCTGAACGAGCACGCCCGCTTCCTGCGCGGCCAGCTGGGCCGGCACATCGACATGAAGTTCACCCCGGACCTGCGCTTCCGCCACGACGAGAGCTTCGACGCCGCCACCCGCATGGACCGGCTGTTCAACGACCCCCGCGTCCGCGCCGACCTGGAGCGGGATGATGAGGAGAACTGACGCGAAGCCCTCCCCCTCGAGAGGGGAGGGTTGGGTGGGGGTGAACCCGCCGCCCCATCCGGAGACGCGCGAGAGGCGGTCCGCCGCCCGCGTCTCGGCCGTCGAGCGCCGCGCGAGCACCCCCATCCCCGACCCTTCCCCCCTCGAAGGGGAAGGGAGGCGTTTCGCATGACCCGCCGCCGTCGCGGCCAGCCGGTTCACGGCTGGGTCTGTCTCGACAAGGGCTATGAGGTCGGCTCGACCGAAGCGGTCAGCAAGGTCCGCCGGCTGTTCGACGCCGCCAAGGCCGGCCACGCCGGCACGCTCGACCCGCTCGCCACCGGCATCCTGCCCATCGCCCTGGGCGAGGCCACCAAGACGGTCCCCTTCATGATGGATGCGGAAAAGGTCTACCGCTTCTCCATCCGCTGGGGCGTGTCGACCACCACCCAGGACGCCGAGGGCGAGGTTGTCGCCCGCTCCGACGTGCGCCCGTCGCCCGAGGCCGTGGCCCGGGCCCTGACCGCCTTCACCGGCCGGATCGCGCAGGTCCCGCCGATCTTCTCGGCCATCCGCGTCGACGGCCGCCGCGCCTATGACCTGGCCCGCGACGGCGAGGCCGTGGAGCTCAAGGCCCGGCCGGTGATGATCCACGAGGCGGCGGTGACCGCCGCGCCCGACCCCGATCACGTCGAGATCACCGTGCGCACCGGCAAGGGCGTCTATATCCGCTCGCTGGCCCGCGACCTCGCCGCCGACCTCGGGGCCGAGGGGCATGTTTCGGCCTTGCGCCGCGAGCGGGTGGGCCCGTTCAGCCTCGATACGGCGGTGACACTGGATTTTCTGGCCGATCTGGTGCATAGCGACCGCGCCTCGGAGGGCTTGCTGCCCGTCGCGACCGCTCTGGACGACATCCCGGACCAGGCCGTGACGGACCAGGACGCCCTCTCGCTTCGGCAGGGACGGCCGATCGTTCTGCTTCCCCGACAGGTCGAAACGCTCAAGGCCCGCCTTCGGGAGGGCTCGCGAACCGTTTCGGTCTTTCAGGACGGGACGCTGGTCGCCCTCTGTCAGTTGCGGGCCGGTCGACTCGAACCCGACCGCGTTTTCAACCTCTCCTGACCCGGTCCAAGGGCCGTCAAGGGAGTACCTGGCGCCCTCAAACAGCGAGCCTCCGCGAGGCGAGCGATAGGGCAAGAAAGGACTTACGATGTCGATCACTGCCGAGCGCAAGGCTCAGGTCATCGCCGACAACGCCCGTTCCGAGGGCGACACCGGTTCGGCCGAGGTCCAGGTCGCGATCCTGTCGGAACGCATCTCCAACCTCACCGAGCACTTCAAGACCCACAAGAAGGACAACCACTCCCGCCGCGGCCTGCTCAAGCTGGTGTCGCAGCGCCGGAGCCTTCTGGATCACCTGAAGAAGTCCGACGAGCCGCGCTACGCCGCGCTCATCGAAAAGCTGGGCCTGCGCCGCTAAGCGCCGCAAGCTTCCGGAAGGGGCCTCCGAGAGGGGGCCCTTTCCTCTATCGACCCGTCCGCGTCCGGGCCTTTCACGACGCGACCACACGGGGGCCGAAACCGGTCCTCACACGCCGGCGGCCGTCATCCGGACGCGCCGCCTATCCGGGACCGAAGGACGTAAGACCCCCTGACCGCCCACCCCCGCAGGCAATCCGGCCGCGGGACGAGAGAGAGACATCATGTTCGACATCAAGAGAAAGACGATCGAGTGGGCCGGACGGCCGCTGACGCTCGAGACCGGCCGCATGGCCCGCCAGGCCGACGGCTCCGTCGTCGCCACCTACGGCGAGACCGTGGTGCTGGCCACCGTCGTCTACGCCCGTCAGCCGAAGCCGGGTCAGGACTTCTTCCCGCTGACGGTCAACTACCAGGAAAAGACCTTCGCCGCCGGCAAGATCCCGGGCGGCTACTTCAAGCGTGAAGGCCGCCCCTCCGAGAAGGAGACGCTGGTCAGCCGCCTGATCGACCGTCCGATCCGCCCGCTGTTCGTCAAGGGCTTCAAGAACGAGGTCCAGGTCGTCTGCACCGTGCTGCAGCACGACATGGAGAACGACCCGGACGTGGTCGCCATGGTCGGCGCCTCGGCCGCCCTGACCCTGTCGGGCGTGCCCTTCATGGGTCCGATCGGCGGCGCCCGCGTCGCCCTGATCGACGGCGAGTACGTCCTGAACCCGACCGTGGCGCAGATGGAGGAGTCCGAGCTCGACCTCGTGGTCGCCGGCACCCAGGACGCCCTGATGATGGTCGAGTCCGAGGCGAAGGAGCTCTCGGAAGAGAAGATGCTCGGCGCCCTGATGTTCGCCCACAAGGGCATGCAGCCGGTCATCGACGCCATCGTCGAGCTGGCCGAGCACGCCGCCAAGGAGCCGTTCGACTTCCAGCCGGAAGACGTCTCGGACGCCGTGGCCGCCATCAAGGCCCTCGTCGGCGAGGACATCAAGGCCGCCTACGCCCTGACCGGCAAGCACGACCGTCGTGACGCCGTCTCGGCCGCCAAGAAGAAGGCCGCCGAGAAGCTGGTCGCTTCCGAGGCCAACCCGACCGGCTTCGACGCCACCAAGTTCGGCACCGCCTTCAAGGAGTGCGAGGCCGACGTCCTGCGTCGCGACATCATCGAGAACAGCCACCGCGTCGACGGCCGCGCCCTCGACAAGGTCCGCCAGATCGTCTCGGAAGTCGGCGTCCTGCCGCGCACCCACGGCTCGGCCCTGTTCACCCGCGGCGAGACCCAGGCCCTGGTCGTGGCCACGCTGGGCACCGGCGAGGACGAGCAGTACGTCGACGCCCTGCAAGGGACGTACAAGGAAAGCTTCCTGCTGCACTACAACTTCCCCCCCTATTCGGTGGGTGAAGCCGGCCGCATGGGCAGCCCGGGCCGTCGCGAGATCGGCCACGGCAAGCTGGCCTGGCGCGCCATCCGTCCGATGCTGCCGTCGAAGGAAGAGTTCCCCTACACCATCCGTCTGGTGTCGGAGATCACCGAGTCCAACGGCTCGTCGTCGATGGCCACCGTGTGCGGTTCGTCGCTGGCCCTGATGGACGCCGGCGTGCCGCTGGCCCGTCCGGTCTCGGGCATCGCCATGGGCCTGATCCTCGAGCCCTCGGGCGAGTTCGCCATCCTGTCGGACATCCTCGGCGACGAGGACCACCTCGGCGACATGGACTTCAAGGTGGCCGGCACCGAGCTGGGCATCACCTCGCTGCAGATGGACATCAAGGTCCCCGGCATCACCGAGGAGATCATGCGCAAGGCCCTGACCCAGGCCAGCGCCGGTCGCCTGCACATCCTCGGCGAAATGTCGAAGGCCATGGACGCCCCGCGCACCGAGCTGGGCGAGTTCGCGCCGAAGATCGAGGCCATCAAGATCCCGGTCGACAAGATCCGCGAAGTGATCGGCTCGGGCGGCAAGGTGATCCGCGAGATCGTCGAGAAGACCGGCGCCAAGATCGACATCCAGGACGACGGCACGATCAAGATCGCCGCCAACGACCAGGAGAAGATCGACGCCGCGAAGAACTGGATCAACTCCATCGCCGCCGAGCCGGAAGTGGGCACGATCTACACCGGCAAGGTGGTGAAGGTGGTCGACTTCGGCGCCTTCGTGAACTTCTTCGGCGCGCGTGACGGCCTCGTGCACGTGTCGCAGATGGCCCTCGAGCGCGTCGCCAACCCGGCCGACGTCGTCTCCGAAGGCCAGGAAGTGAAGGTCAAGTTCCTCGGCCTCGACGACCGCGGCAAGACCAAGCTGTCGATGAAGGTCGTGGACCAGGCCACCGGCGAGGACCTGACCGACAAGATCAACGCCGAGCGCGCCGAGCGGGGCGAGCCGCCCCTGTCGGACGACACCGGCGGCCGTCCGAAGCGGGACGGCGACGGCGGGGGCCGCGACCGCGGCCGTCGTCGCCGCGACTGATCCGCGGATCATCGGCTGAGTTGAGAGACCCCCGGGGCGGCGACGCTCCGGGGGTTTTTCATGGCCGGTCGGTCAGGCGAGGGGGTCAGGCCGGCGACTTCAGGCCGCGCGGCGTCTCCAGCCAGCCGATCAGGCGCGGGGCCAGCATGTGCGGCGTGGTCAGGATCGACAGCACCATGAAGGTCGCCGCCACCGCCGTCGCGGCGGGCGTCGGCCGGCTCTCCAGCAGCGCCAGCCCGGCCGCGATCGCCAGCGACAGCCCGGTCATCGGCAGGATCACCCGCGACCACAGCCGCCGCCGCGCCGCCGCGTCGTCGGGCAGCTCGGCCGCCAGATGCTGCGGCGAGTGCAGCAGGGCGAAATAGAGGGCGAAGCCGACCGCCGGGGGCAGCAGCACCAGCCCCGCCAGCGCCGCCGCCGTGGCCACGCCCAGCGCGGTCTGGCCCTTGCGGATCAGGGCGAGGATGGTCACGAGCGCCAGCATCACCCCCACCGGCGCGCCCAGCCGCAGCACATCGCCCAGCACCGCCGCCCCGGCCTCGCCGGTCAGGGCGGTGAACAGGCCGTGCAGGGTCTCCATGTGCAGCAGGCCCGGGGCCGCCAGCAGCCCGGCGGCCGCGCCATGGGCGAGGAAGGGCTCGTCCAGCGTTGCCCAGTCCTCGGCGAAATGGATCACGGCCATGACGAGGAAGGCGACGAGGGCCGCCACCGGCGCCGCCCGCCACAGGGCCAGCATGGCGGCGGCGAGGCCGAGGTAGAGGGCCAGTCGCGCCACCGGGGCCTTCGCCATCAGCAGGCGCAGGTCCAGCGCCCCGTGCGGCAGGCCGAACAGCAGGATGGCGGCGCAGGCCGCCAGGGTCGCCGCCCCGCCGTCCAGCGGCAGGCCGGCGGCGGACGCGGCGAAGGCCGCCCCGGTCGCGAGGACCAGGGCGGCCGCCGGGGCGGACGAAGCGGGGGGTGGCGTCATCCGCGCGCGCACGGGAGGGTCAGGCCCGCGCCGGCTCGCCGTACTCGGCCTGCGACTTCCGCACCGCGATCAGGTAGATCAGGATGCCGAGGCCCGCCTTGGCCACGATGTCGGCGATGGTGTAGCCGACCTCGATCCCGGTCTGGACGGCGCCGCCGCTCAGGTTGGTGTACGGGATCATGTAGACGATCGGGTAGAAGCCCCAGGAGGCGAAGGTCAGCAGGCGCGCCTGCTTGATCAGACCGCGCACATTCTCCGGCTGGCTCTCGATCGACTTGCCCAGACCGACGAACAGCTGCCAGACGATGTACAGGAACGGGATCGTCGACAGGGTGCCCCACAGGGCGCGGGTGGCGTTGTCCTCGGCGATCTCGCCCGGATAGCCGAGCACGATCATCAGGGCCGCGGCGAAGCCCAGCGTCAGGGCCTTGGACGTGGTCTCCTTCTGCGACAGCCGCATCACCAGCACCAGCTCGATCAGCAGCAGGGGCACGGTCAGCAGCCAGTCGACGTAGCGATAGGCGTTGTTGAAGGCGTAGCCGGTGACGGTCAGCACCCCGTCCTGCAGGGAGTAGGCGTTCTCCCAGCTCTCGAAGATGCGCCAGTAGTGGTAGGCGGCGATGAAGGTCACCAGACCCGAGATGGTCAGGGCCGTCCTGTAGGCCGGGGCCACCTGCGAGCGGCCGAACCACAGGAACAGGGTCGCAGCCGCCATGGTGGCGAAGGTGAACGAGAAGGCGTTGTAGACGAGCAGGTACTGGAAGACGCTGAGCGTCGCTTCCTGGCCTGACTCGACGACGGCGGCGGCCGCCCCCGAGACGGCCTCGCTGGCAATGGTCATGTCCTGGGCTCCTCAAGCTTTGGCCCGGCGGCGGTCGTCGCCGGGGCGCGGATTAAGGACCCGTCACCGAGTGTTCACCATACGGCCTTTAGGCCGTGGTCGGACGCCGCACGTATCGGCTCAGAGTCCGGCCTGCACCGCCACGCGGATGGCGTCGGCGACGTTGGATGTGCCCAGTTTGCTGAGGATCAGCGAGCGGTGCATCTTGACCGTCTTCTCGCTCAGATTCAGGCGATACGAGATCTGCTTGCTGCGAAGACCTGCGGCGATCTGTTGCAGCACCTCGCGCTGCCGCGGTGACAACTGCTTGACCAGCTCCACCGCCTCGTGGCGGCGGTTCGAGTCCGGGGCCGGATCGCCGTCCATCAGCTCCACCTGGGTGCCGACGAAGAACTCCAGATCGCCCTCCGCATCGAACAGCGGGGCCACCAGCACGGCGTTGCGGAACGGTGTGCCGTCCTTCTTGTAGTTGAGGATCTCCACCAGCACCGGCCGGTGCGCCCGGGTGCCCTCGCGGATGCGGTCGGTCAGCCACGGCTCGGTCGCCGGCCCCGCCAGGAAGCGGCAGTTGCGGCCGATGATCTCGTCCCGGTCATAGCCGGTCAGGGCGCAGAAGGCGTCGTTCACCGCCACCAGGGGGTTGTCGGGCAGGCGCGGGTCGCTGATCACCGAGGCGATCGGGCTGCCGAGGATGGACTCCAGCAGCCGCGCACCGGTGAGATCGTGCTCGACGTCCGAGTTCATCACCACCTCCCGGTCGCACGCTGACTCGCCGGACAGGCGATGTCAAAGCGGCGTCGGCGCGCGCCCCTTCCCGAGCTCGTCCGGCCGCGCTAGGCGAGGCGCATGACCCAGGGCCCTCTCGCCGGCGTACGCGTGCTCGACCTGTCCCGCGTCCTCGCCGGGCCGTGGGCGACCCAGACCCTCGCCGACCTGGGCGCCGAGGTGATCAAGATCGAGCGGCCCGGCGTCGGCGACGACACCCGCCAGTGGGGCCCGCCCTTCACCGTCCGCGCCGACGGCGGACCGGGCGACGCCGCCTATTTCCTCTGCGCCAACCGCGGCAAGAAGTCGGTCGAACTCGACATCGCCAGCCCCGAGGGCGCCGCCGCCGTGCGCCGGCTGGCGGCCGACTGCGACGTCGTGGTCGAGAACTTCAAGGTCGGCGGGCTGAAGAAGTACGGCCTCGACCATGCCAGCCTGTCGGCCGTCAATCCGCGGCTGGTCTACTGCTCGATCACCGGCTTCGGCCAGGACGGCCCGCGCGCGCCCCAGGCCGGCTATGACTACATGATCCAGGCCATGGGCGGGCTGATGTCGATCACCGGCCAGCCGGACGGCGCCCCCGGGGCCGAGCCGATGAAGGTCGGGGTCGCCGTGGTCGACCTGTTCACCGGCCTGTACGCCGCGAACGCCATCCTCGCCGCCCTGCTGCACGCCCGGGCCACGGGGGAAGGCCAGCACATCGACATCGCCCTGTTCGACGTCCAGGCCGCCATGCTGGCCAACCAGGCGACCAACTTCTTCGTCTCCGGCGTCGCCCCCACGCGCATGGGCAACGCCCACCCCAACCTCGCCCCCTACCAGCCCTTCCCGTGCACGGATGGCGCCGTGGTCATCGCCGTGGGCAACGACGGCCAGTTCCGCCAGCTGTGCGCGGCGCTGGGCGCGGCCGACATGGGGACCGACCCGCGCTTCGCCCGCAACGCCGACCGCATCGCCCATCGCGCGGTCCTCACCGCCGAACTGTCGGCGCTGACCGCCGGCCACGACATGGCCGGGCTGATGGCCCTGCTGGAGGCCGCCGGCGTGCCCTGCGGCCCGGTCAATACGGTCGATCAGGTGTTCGCCGAGCCCCAGGCCCGGGCCCGCGGGCTGGAGGTGGAACAGACCCGCCCCGACCTCGCCGCCCCGGTCCGCACCGTCGCCAGCCCCATCCGCCTGTCCCGCACCCCCGTCGCCTACCACCGCCCCCCGCCGGCGCTGGGGGCGGATACGGACGAGGTGCTGGGCGGCTCAGGCGCCGACTGATTGGGCACCGGCAACGCGCGTGGGCCGGGCATCGCGTTGACTGGACACCTGGTCAGTCGTCCCATGTCTTGATGGGCGAGATGGTCTGCGGCGGCGGCTCGGGAAACGGATCGTCAGGGTCGCCAAGTGCATCGATCCGGGCCCACATGGCTTCAAGGTCCTCGCGGGACCGCACCCGCTGGGGGAGTGGTTCGAGCACAACGCGTTCGCCATCTCGCCAGATCAACACCTCGTCGGTGTCGAAGCGGTAGCCGTCCGGCAGGCGCACGGCCTGGCCGTCGCCGTGGGTGAACACCCTCGCGGTGTCGGAAACGCCGGGGCGGGGATCGGCCATCTCGGGCCTCCGCAACATGCCTGACGGTTGCAAGCCTACACCCGGGCCCGGCGGGCGGCAATCGCGCGCGCCGGCACCCTCAGTACCGCGCCAGGTCGAACACGCAACTGGCCACCGGAAAGACCACGCAGGCCAGCACGATCACGACCACGCCGGCGCGCTTGGCCCCGGCCATGACGCCGCTGACCTGGGCCTCGTCCAGCTCCCCGACCTTGCCGGGGACCGCGTCGATGGCCCAGTCGTCGCTGTCGTCGATGAAGTCGCCGGCCCGCGCCTGCGCCACCAGCGCGCGCGCCGCCGCGATCTGGTCGGCCGGCGCGACCACGCGCACGCCGCCTAGGGCGATGATCAGGCCCGGATACATGGTCGCCATGTCCCGGTCAGGCAGGCGGGCGGCGATCCCGTGCCGGCGCAACAGCGCCACCGCCAGCTCGCCCTCGGGCAGGGTGGAGAAGCGCGCGACCTCCAGCTCGCCGCGCACCGTCCCGGCCGCTTACAGGTCCAGCAGGGCCCGTTGCGGGTCCTCGAGGAATTCCTTGATGCGGACGAGGAAGGTCACCGCTTCCTTGCCGTCGACGATGCGGTGATCGTAGCTCAGCGCCAGATACATCATCGGCCGGATCACCACCTGGCCGTTCACCGCCACCGGGCGCTGCACGATGTTGTGCATGCCCAGGATGCCGGACTGCGGCATGTTCAGGATCGGCGTCGACATCAGCGAACCGTAGATGCCGCCATTGGTGATGGTGAAGGTGCCGCCCTGCAGCTGCTCCAGCGTCAGGGCCCCGTCGCGCGCGGCCTTGCCGAGGTCGGCGATGCCCTTCTCGATCTGGGCCAGCGACAGGGTGTCGGCGTCGCGCAGCACCGGCACGACCAGCCCCTTGTCGGTGCCGACGGCCACGCCGATGTCGTAGTGGTTCTTGTAGATGATGTCGGTGCCGTCGATCTCGGCATTGACCGCCGGGATCTCCTTCAGGGCCGAGACCACGGCCTTCACGAAGAAGGACATGAAGCCCAGCTTCACCCCGTGGCGCTTCTCGAACAGGTCCTTGTACTGGGCCCGCACCGCCATCACGGCCGTCATGTCGGCCTCGTTGAAGGTGGTCAGCTGGGCCGCGGTGTTCTGCGACTCCTTCAGCCGGCGCGCGATGGTCTGGCGCAGGCGGGTCATCTTCACCCGTTCCTCGCGCGGACCGACCTCACGCGGCGCAGCCGAGGCCGCGGCGGGGGCCGGAGCCGCAGCGGCGCGCGGGGCCGGCGGAGCGGCGGCGGCGGCCAGGGCGTCGCCCTTGAGGATGCGGCCGTCCTTGCCCGAGCCCTGGATGGCGGCCGGGTCGAGGTTGTTCTCGGCGACGATGCGCTGCACCGACGGCGACAGCGGAATCTGGCCAGAAACTTGGGCCGAGCCGGTGTTGGCCGGCGCGGCGGCGGGGGCGGGGGCCGGGGCCGCAGCCGGAGCCGCAGCGGCGGCGCCCGAGGCGCTGACGCGGCCGATCTCCTGGCCCGGGGTCACGGTGGCGCCGGCGTCGGCGAGGATCTCGCTCAGCACGCCGTCGGCGGGCGAGGCGACCTCGACGGCCACCTTGTCGGTCTCGATCTCGACCAGCAGTTCGTCCTTCTTCACCGCCTCGCCGGCCGTCTTGAGCCACTTGCCGATCGTGCCCTCGGCGACGCTCTCGCCCATGGTCGGCACGGTCAGGGTGACGCTGCCGCCGCCGGCGGCGGGGGCCGGAGCCGCAGCCTTCGGGGCTGGCGCAGCGGCGGCCGGGGCGGCGGCGGCGCCCTCGGCCACAGCGCCCAGCACCGTGCCCGGGGTCACCGTGGCGCCGGCCTCGGCGTGGATGGCGGACAGGACGCCGTCGGCGGGCGCGGCCACCTCCAGCGACACCTTGTCGGTCTCCAGCTCGACCAGGATCTCGTCCTTGCGGACCGGATCGCCCACCTTCTTGGTCCACTTGGCGATGGTCGCCTCGGTGACGGATTCGCCCAGGGTGGGGGTCAGGATGTCGGCCATGTCGCGGTCCGGTTCAGCTCTGGTGTTCGGCAGGTCTAGTCGGCGGGTGTGTCGGTTACGTCAAGCCCGGGAGGCGGGCCTGGCTCACGCGGGAGCCAGGGCCTCGCCGAGGAAGGTCTCGAGTTCCTTGAGGTGGCGGCTCATCAGGCCGGCGGCGGTCGAGGCCGAGGCCGGGCGGCCGACGTAGCGGGCGCGCTTGGCCTTCACGTCGAGCTTCTCCAGCGTCAGCTCCAGCCAAGGGTCGACGAAGGTCCAGCCGCCCATGTTCTTCGGCTCTTCCTGGCACCACACCAGCTCGGCCTTGGGGAAGCGGGCCAGCTCGGTCATCAGCGACTTCATCGGCCACGGATAGAACTGCTCGAGGCGCAGGATGTAGATGTCGTCCACGCCCGCCTTCTCGCGCGCTTCCAGCAGGTCGTAATAGACCTTGCCCGAGCACAGGATGACCCGGCGGATGTCCTTGTCGGCGCGGATCTTGATCCCCGCCAGCGCCGGCCGCGTCTGGGCGTCGTCGTGCAGCACGCGGTGGAACGAGCTGCCCTCGGCCAGGTCGGCCAGGCTGGACACCGCCTTCTTGTGCCGCAGCAGCGACTTGGGCGTCATCAGGATCAGCGGCTTGCGGAACGGCCGGTGCACCTGGCGGCGCAGGATGTGGAAGTAGTTGGCCGGGGTGGTGCAGTTGGCGACCTGCATGTTGTCCTCGGCGCAGGCCTGCAGGAACCGCTCGAGGCGGGCCGAGGAGTGCTCCGGCCCCTGCCCCTCGTAGCCGTGCGGCAGCAGCATGGTCAGGCCGCACATGCGCAGCCACTTGCGCTCGCCCGAGCTGATGAACTGGTCGATCACCACCTGGGCGCCGTTCACGAAGTCGCCGAACTGGGCCTCCCACAGCACCAGGCTGTTGGGGTCGGCCAGGGCGTAGCCGTACTCGAAGCCGAGCACCGCCTCTTCCGACAGGGCCGAGTCGATCACCTCGAACTGGGCCTGCCCCTCGCGCAGGTTGTTGAGGGGCATGTAGCGGGCCTCGGTCGTCTGGTCGACGATGGCCGAGTGGCGCTGGCTGAAGGTGCCGCGCACCGAGTCCTGGCCCGACAGGCGCACCGGGAAGCCCTCGTCGACGAGGCTGGCGAAGGCCAGGCTCTCTGCCGTGGCCCAGTCCAGCCCCTCGCCGGTCTCGATCGCCTCGCGACGGCCCTCGAGCACGCGCTTCAGGGTCTTGTGGATGTCGATGTCGTTGGGGACCGTGGTCAGGCGCTGGCCGTAGTCCTTGAGCTTCGCCAGCGGCACGGCGGTCTCGCCCCGGCGCTCGTCGCTGTCCGGCAGGCCGAGGCCCTGCCACTTGCCGTCCAGCCAGTCGGCCTTGTCGGCCTTGAAGCTCTTGCCGCCGTCGAACTCGGCGTCGAGGAAAGCCTCGAAGCGCGCCACCTCGGCCTCGACCTCCTCGGCCGTGATCACCCCCTCGGCGATCAGACGTTGGGCGTAGATCTCGCGCGTCGACGGCTGCGCCTTGATCCTGGCGTACATGATCGGCTGGGTGAACGTGGGGTCGTCGCCCTCGTTGTGGCCGAAGCGGCGGTAGCAGAACATGTCCACCACCGCGTCCTTGTTGAACTTCTGGCGGTACTCGGTGGCCACCTTGGCGGCGAACACCACGGCCTCCGGGTCATCGCCGTTGACGTGGAAGATCGGCGCCTGGACCATCAGGGCCACGTCCGACGGATAGGGCGACGAGCGCGAGTTGCGCGGGCTGGTGGTGAAGCCGATCTGGTTGTTGATGACGAAGTGCAGGGTGCCGCCGGTACGGTAGCCCTTCAGCCCCATCAGGGCGAAGCACTCCGCCACCACGCCCTGGCCGGCGAACGCCGCGTCGCCGTGGATCAGCAGCGGCAGCACGTGCGAACGGTCCAGCGCCCACTCGGCCTCCGGCTTGCCGGCGTTGGCCTCGCGGATGTCGAAGGCCTGCTTGGCGCGCGCCTTGCCCAGCACCACCGGGTTGACGATCTCCAGGTGGGACGGGTTGGCGGTCAGCGACAGGTGCACCTTGTTGTCGTCGAAGGTGCGGTCCGAGCTGGCGCCCATGTGATACTTGACGTCGCCCGAGCCCTCGATGTCGCTCGGCACGGTCGAGCCGCCCTGGAACTCGTGGAAGATGGCGCGGTAGGGCTTGCCCATCACCGCCGCCAGCACGTTCAGGCGGCCGCGGTGGGCCATGCCCAGCACCACCTCGTCGACGCCCAGGGCGCCGCCGCGCTTGATCACCTGCTCCAGCGCCGGGACCATGGCCTCGCCGCCGTCCAGGCCGAAGCGCTTGGTGCCGGGGAAGCGCTTGTGCAGGAAGCGCTCGAAGGTCTCGGCCTCGATCAGCTTGTTCAGGATCGCCAGCTTGCCCTCGCGGGTGAAGGCGTTCTCCTGCAGCTTGTCCGGGCCCTCGACCCGCTGCTGCAGCCACGACTTCTCCTCGGGCTCGGCGATATGCATGTACTGGATGCCGAGGTTGCCGCAGTAGGTGCGGCGCAGGATCTCCAGCACCTCGCGCAGGGTGCCGGTTTCCAGACCCAGCACGCCGTCCAGATAGATCGGACGGTCCATGTCGGCGGCGGTGAAGCCCCAGTGCTCCGGGGTCAGCTCGGCGTTCTGCACCGGCGGCTCGATGCCCAGCGGGTCGAGGTTGGCCTGCAGGTGGCCGCGGATGCGGTAGGCCCGGATCAGCATCAGGGCGCGAATGGAGTCGTGGGCGGCGGCGCGGACATCGACCGCGCTGGCGGCCGGCGCGGCCGCAGCCGGCGCGGCGGCGGGCTTGCCGGCCGGGGCCCTGGCCCCCTTGCCAGAGGCGGGGGCCGGCGCCGGCTCCGGCCAGCGGCCGTCGAACACGGCGGTGGCCTCGGTCGGCTCGGTGGCGGTGGAGCGGCCCCAGGCCCCGGCGCGGGCGTTCTGGCGCACCACATCGGCCTGGTCGCGCAGCTGGTCGAAGAAGGCGCGCCACTCCGCGGACACGGAGGCCGGGTTATCGGCCCATTTGGCGTGCAGCTCCTCGATGAAGGCGGCGTTCGCGCCATAGAGGAAGGAGGTCTCGGCGAAGACCTGGTTCAGCCGGCCGGCGTCGTCAGCCATCTCGTTCGTCAGTCCCTTGGGGTCGCGCGCGCCCGTCCGCGCGGAGGCGACCGGCTCATATAAGGGCTGTTTCCTTATGGGTCATGACCGAACAAGGGCGAAAAACGCGGAAAATCGCCGCGTCCGGCGCCCGTTTCGTCACGGCGGGCACGAAGATTCCACGGAGGGCACGGAGGGCGAGGGTCCACGGCCGCAGGCCGCGGTTCTTTTCCCCCGGATCGAAAGGCGCTGCGCGCCGCCGCGCCGCCACCCCCTCCGTGCCCTCTGTGATCCCTCCGTGGTCTCCGTGATGACCCTGTCTGGCCAGCCCGCCCGGGCGGCGGATCAGCCCTTCAGGACCTCGACCAGGGTCTTGCCCAGGCGCGCCGGCGAGGGCGAGACCTTGATGCCGGCCGACTCCATCGCCGCGATCTTGGACTCCGCGTCGCCCTTGCCGCCAGAGACCACCGCCCCGGCGTGACCCATGGTGCGGCCCTTCGGCGCGGTGCGCCCGGCGATGAAGCCGGCCATCGGCTTGCTGCGGCCCTTCTTGGCCTCGTCGATCAGGAACTGGGCGGCCTCTTCCTCGGCCGAGCCGCCGATCTCGCCGATCATGATGATCGACTGGGTGGCCTCGTCGGCGAGGAACATCTCCAGCACGTCGATGAACTCGGTGCCCTTGACCGGGTCGCCGCCGATGCCGACCGCGGTGGTCTGGCCCAGGCCCTCGTTCGAGGTCTGGAACACGGCCTCATAGGTCAGGGTGCCCGAACGCGAGACGATGCCGACCGAACCCTTGCGGAAGATGCTGCCCGGCATGATGCCGATCTTGCACTCTTCCGGGGTCAGGATGCCCGGGCAGTTCGGGCCGAGCAGGCGCGACTTCGAGCGGTCCAGCCGGGCCTTGACCCGCACCATGTCCAGCACCGGGATGCCCTCGGTGATGCAGACGATGAAGGGGATCTCGGCGTCGATGGCCTCGATGATGGCCGCCGCGGCGCCCGCCGGCGGCACATAGATGACCGTCGCGTCGGCGCCGGTCTTCTCGCGGCCCTCGGCCACCGAGGCGAAGATCGGCAGCGCCGTGCCGTCGACGCCCGAGCTCCAGCTCTCGCCGCCCTTGGCCGGGTGGATGCCCCCGACCATCTGGGTGCCGTAGTAGGCCAGCGCCTGTTCGGTGTGGAAGGTGCCGGTCTTGCCGGTCAGGCCCTGGACCAGGACCTTGGTGTTCTTGTCGACGAGAATGGACATGCGGTCGCTCGCTTAAAGATGGTATTTGAAGGCGCGCTTCGACGCCTTGGAGATTTCGTAGAGCCGCTTCCCGAGGCGCTCGATCAGGATCAGGTCGCCAGCAGCGACGTGCTCTCTTTCGAAGAAGCGTTTCATTGCACCGCGGTCGCGAATGATGGCCTTCGCCCCATCAAGGTCCGTTTCGACTTCTTCTCCGCCCATTCTGAAGACTATGGGCTTTCCGGATTCGGCGGCGTTCGAACCGCCCACTGAGTCTGCCGGGAAAAAGCCGAGCGCCTCCTTGAGATAGATGTGCGAGTTCCGGACGTTCCCGCCCGTCACCTCCACAACTATCGCTTTGAGGCTCTGGGCCATAAGTCTCAGGCCACCGCCTTGACGATCTTCTGGGCGGCGTCGTCGAGGTCGTCGGCGGCGGTGATGCGCAGGCCGGATTCGTTGAGAATCTTCTTGCCCAGCTCGGCGTTGGTGCCCTCGAGGCGGACCACCAGCGGCACCTTCAGGCCCACTTCCTTGACCGCGGCGACCACGCCCTCGGCGATCACGTCGCAGCGCATGATGCCGCCGAAGATGTTGACCAGGATGCCCTCGACGCGCGGGTCGGCGGTGATGATCTTGAAGGCCGCGGCGACCTTCTCCTTGCTGGCGCCGCCGCCGACGTCGCAGAAGTTGGCCGGCTCCTTGCCGTACAGCTTGATGATGTCCATCGTCGCCATGGCCAGGCCGGCGCCGTTGACCATGCAGCCGATGTTGCCGTCCAGCGCCACATAGGCGAGGTCCCACTTGGAGGCCTCGATCTCCTTGGCGTCCTCTTCGGTCTCGTCACGCAGGGCGCGCATGTCGTCGTGGCGGAACAGGGCGTTGCCGTCGAAGCTGACCTTGGCGTCCAGCACCCGCAGGTGGCCGTCGGTCATGACGATCAGCGGATTGACCTCGAGCAGGCTCATGTCCTTCTCGACGAAGGCCTGGTAGAGCGCCGGGAACAGGGTGTTGGCGTCCTCGGCGGCCGGGCCGGTCAGGCCGTAGGTGGCGACGATCTTCGCCACATCGGCGGCGGTGACGCCGGTCTCCGGGTCGATCGCCAGGGTGATGATCTTCTCCGGCGTGTCGTGGGCCACGGCCTCGATGTCCATGCCGCCCTCGGTCGAGATGACGAAGGCGACGCGGCCGACCGAGCGGTCCACCAGCAGCGAGCAGTACAGTTCCCGGGCGATGTCGGCGCCGTCCTCGATGTACAGGCGGTTGACCTGCTTGCCGGCCTCGCCGGTCTGGGCCGTCACCAGGGTGTTGCCCAGCATCTCGCGGGCGTGGTGCACGACCTCCTCGATCGAGCGGGCCAGGCGCACGCCGCCCTTGGCCTCGGGGGTCAGCTCCTTGAAGTGGCCCTTGCCCCGGCCGCCGGCGTGGATCTGCGACTTCACCACATAGAGCGGGCCCGGCAGCTGCCGCGCGGCCGCCTCGGCCTGGTCGACGGCGGTGATGGCCACGCCCGCGGCCACCGGCGCGCCGAAGCCCTTCAGGACCTGCTTGGCCTGGTATTCATGGATGTTCATGGATGTCGCCCGGTCGTGGGGAGGAAAGGATCGCCGCGCTTATAGGCGGGCGTCGCCGAACGGCGCAACCGGGCGCGGCTCTGGTCACGCCTCGGATCGGAGCGAGGGGACGCGAGCGGGCTTGCGAGCGCGGCCCAGGATCAAAATGCCCGAGGTGATGGTGGCGAGGCTGAAAATGAGCCACGCCGCCAGCCACGCGACCGAATGGACGCTGATCCCGACCGTGTACATCGACGAGACCCATATCAGCAGGATGAGAGGCAAGGCCAACATCATGCCCCCCAGAACCAGCAAGACGAGCCCCCAGCGTCTCATCTAGGCCTCACGTCAGAGTGTTCGTGGAGACGGAGCGCTCCTGCTCATCAGTCGATCCAGTCGCGCTTCAGGGTGCGCGAGGCCCCGATCAGCAGCAGCGCCGCCAGCACATAGAAGCCCATGCCGGTGTAGATGGCCCAGCGCAGGCTCTCCGCGCCGAACTGCGGCGCCAGCACGTCGCTCATCCAGCCGAAGTAGTAGAAGCCGACGGCGATCCCGAGCAGGTTGTTGATCAGCAGGAACAGGGCCGAGGCGGTCGAGCGCATCGGCGCCGGCACCAGATGCTGGATCGAGGCGGTGATCGGCCCCAGCCAGGCCAGGTTCAGCCCGGTCGGGATCAGGAAGATGAGGAAGGCCAGCACCAGCTGCTGCATGTGGCTGCCGCCGCCCGGCAGGACCAGGCCGATCAGCCACGGGGCGTTCATCGCCGCAATGAACAGGGGCGCCGAGATCAGGAAGGCCACCGCCGGCACCAGCGGATAGGCGCCCTTGCCGCGCTTGGCCGTCTTGTCGGCGATCACGCCGCCCAGCCAGATGCCCAGCACCCCGCCGATCAGGGCGATGCCGGCGTAGTACCAGCTGACCTGGGTCAGGGTCAGGTCGAAGCTGCGCATGAAGAACAGCGGCAGCCAGCCGGCCACGCCATAGCCGCAGACCGACGAGGAGGCGGCGCCGAGGGCCAGCAGCCAGAAGCTCTTCTTGCGGGCGACGACCGACGCGGTCGCCTTGGCGATCAGCACCGAGACCCCGACCACCAGCGCCAGCAGGCCGGCGAACACCAGCACCAGCGGCTGGCCGATGGCGAGGCCGGCGAACTGGCCCAGCGCGGCCAGCACGAACAGGCCGGCGCCGAGGCCGATCAGGCCCAGGGCGATGGTCTTGCCCAGCCGGTCGCTGACCGGGGCGGCCGCGGCCTGGGCCGCCAGCACCTCGGCCGACTTGGGCGCATCGGTGCCGCCGCGCTTCGGGTCGCGCACCGTCAGCCGCAGCAGCGGGGCGATCAGCACGCCGATCAGGCCGACGACGATGAAGGCGGTGCGCCAGCCGTAGGTGGCGGCCAGAAGCCCGCCGACCAGGGTGCCGGCGGCGGTGCCCAACGGAATGCCGAAGGCGAAGGCCGCCAGCGCCCGGGCCCGCTGCTCGGGCGGGAAATAGTCGGCGATCAGCGAATAGGCCGGGGCGACGCCGCCCGCCTCGCCGACACCGACGCCCATCCGGAACAGGAACAGCTGGGTATAGGACTGGGCCACGCCGCACAGGGCGGTGAAGCCGGACCAGACCGCCAGCGCCCCGGTGATGATCCACACCCGGCTCATGCGGTCGGCCAGCCAGGCCAGGGGAATGGCCAGGGTCGAATAGACCGAGGCGAAGGCGATGCCGCCCAGCAGCCCGAACTGGCTGTCGGACATGCCGAACTCTTCCTTCAGCGGCGCGGCGAGGATGCCGATGATCTGCCGGTCCAGGAAGTTCAGCATGTAGACGAGGATCAGGACCGCCAGCACATAGTAGCGGTATCCGGGGCGCTCGATCCGGGCGGCCTCGCCTTGGCTCATGGCATTTCCTCGTATTGTGTTTTCCCGACCCTATCCCGGCCGGGAAGCGTGGCAAGACAAAAGGGCGGCGACCCGGAAGCCGCCGCCCTTCGAAGTGTCTGCTGACGTCAGAACTTGACGCCGACCGTGGCCGTGACCGTCTGCGGCGGGCCGTAGAAGCCGATGATCGAGTCGCCCAGCAGCGCCCCCGGGAAGGAGTAGCCGCCGACGCGGTATTCCTCGTCGGTCAGGTTCTTGCCGTAGACCCCGACGGTCCAGCGGTCGCTGGCCGAGGTCCACACCAGGCTCAGGTCGACCAGCCAGTAGGCCTCCTGGTCGAGCAGCGGCGAGGGGGTCTCGAACAGCTGGTAGTCGCCGCGGTAGCTGGCGCTGGGGGTCACCACCAGGCTGGAGCCGTCGCCGAACAGGTGGGTGTAGCTGGCCCCGAAGGTGCCCTGCCACTCCGGCGTGTTCTGGAAGGCGCGGGCCGAGGAGACGTCGACGAAGCAGCCCGGCTGGGTGGTGCAGGTCTGGTTCAGCGGGCCGGTCGGGATGTAGGCGAGGAACTCGTCGAAGCTGGCGTCGATGTAGCTCAGCGCCGTGTTGAACACGAGCGAGTCCGAGACGCGCAGGGTGCCCTCGAACTCCCAGCCGCGGATCGAGGAGGAGCCGACGTTGTCGACCACCGAGGCGACCGTCGCGCCGGCCGGGTACTGGGTGGTGATCTGCTGGTCCTGGTAGGAGGAGTCGAAGATCGCCGTGGCGAAGTTCAGGCGACGGTCGAACAGCGAACCCTTCAGGCCGATCTCGAAGGTCTCGACCGTCTCCGGGTCGTAGCCGTCCACCGTGCCGGGGAACAGCACGGCGTCGCCGCGCATGTCGAAGCCGCCCGACTTGAAGCCCTCGCTCCACGAGGCATAGGCGTTCAGCGTCGGGCTGAACTCATAGGCGACGCTGACGCGCGGGGTGAACTGCTCGAACTCCTCCGTCGCCGTGTAGTTGGTGCGCGGCGCGCCCAGCGGGATGGCGGCGTTGTTCAGGAAGCGCGGGCTGCGGATGCCGAGGTACTGCTGCCGGAACACGCTCCCGGTCTTCTCGTCCTGGGTCCAGCGGCCGCCGACCGACACCGACAGGGCGTCGGTGACGTCGAAGCTGACGTCGCCGAACACGGCGAAGCTCTCGGTGTCCACCGAACCGGACGTCAGGGTGGTCAGGTTGACCGCGCCGACGACGGTGTCGAACGCCCCCGAGGCGGTGGCGTCGAGGTAGTAGACGCCGAACACGCCCGACCAGCGCGCGCCCTCGATCAGGGCCTGGAATTCCTGGCTGAACTGGTTGTCGTCATAGGCCGCCGGGATGTCGAGGATCGGCTGCGGCAGGTTGTCGAAGTCGATGTTCCCGCGGGTCTGGCCGCTGCGGTAGGCGGTGATCGACTTCAGCGTCAGGCTGTCGTTGACGTTCCACTCGCCGGTCAGCGACAGGCCGCCGGTCTCGACCCGGTTGGCGTCGCCGGCGCCGGCGTTGGTGTCGTAGATCGAGCCCGGCTGCGGAGCCAGCTCACGGTAGCCGTGGCGGGCGTTGGAGTCGTCGATCACCAGATCGCCGGCCAGGCGGAAGAAGACATTGTCCGACGGGGCGAACTCGAGGCTGGCCCGGGCCGCGGTGACGTCCTTGTTGTAGTGGTCGTTGCCGGTGTTCAGGTTGGTGCCGTAGCCGTCGCGCAGATAGCGGGCGTAGGCCACCGAGAAGCCCCACTGGTCGCCCATCGGGACCTCGCCCGAGACCACCAGGTCACGCTGGTTGTCGGTGCCGACCGACGCGCGCACGCGGCCCGCCGGCTCGTCGCCGATGCGGCGGGTGACGTACTTGATCGCGCCGCCGATGGTGTTGCGGCCGTAGAGCGTGCCCTGCGGCCCGCGCAGCACCTCGATGCGCTCGATGTCGAAGATGTCCAGCACCGCCGCCTGCGGGCGGGCGATGTAGACGTCATCGACATACAGGCCGACGCCCGGCTCGAAGCCCCACAGCGGGTCCTGCTGGCCGACGCCGCGGATGAAGGAGATCAGGGTCGAGTTGGAGCCGCGGGCCGCCTGCAGCGTCAGGCTGGGGGTGTAGCGGGTCAGCTCGGTGATGTCCTGGGCCCCGGTGTTCTCGAGGCGCTCGGAAGAAAAGGCCGAGACGGCCACCGGCACGTCCTGCAGGTTTTCCTCGCGGCGACGGGCGGTGACGACGATCTCGTCCACCGTGGTCACCGCCGGATCCTGGGCGGCCGCATGGGCACTGGTCGGGGCGGCGAACGCGCCCCAGGCGGCGCCGGCCAGCAGCGCGGACTTCACGACGGTCTTCAGCATGGGGTTCAAGCCTCTCCTCCAGCGATTCCTCGGGGTGGACGCCGATTTATTCAGCGTTCAATGATTTTGCCGGAAGCTACGCGCTTTTCGGGGCCTGTCAAACGGATGACGCCGCGTCACCCCATTCCCGCCGCCGATGTGGCGCCTTTGCAAGGGGACGGCCCCGGGTCTAGCAGTGGGGCCATGAGTCCTGCGTCCCGCCCCCCTGTCGCGCCGGCTGTCCCGGCGCCGCCCCGCCGCGGCCGCCCCCCGAAGGCGCGCGCCGGCAGCGGCCCGGCCCCGGTGGAGACGCGCGAGAGCATCCTCGACGCCGCCGAGGACCTGTTCTCCAAGCACGGCTTCTATGGGGTGACGATCCGCGAGGTGGCCCGCGAGGCCGGGGTCGATACCGCCCTGGTGCACTATTATTTCGGGGCCAAGCGCGGCCTGTTCGACGCGGTCTTCCTGCGCCGCGCCGAGATCTGGAACAGCGAGCGCGTCGCCGCCATCGAGCGCTACGCCCGCGAGGCCGGCCCGGCCATGACTGTCGAGGGCCTGCTGGAAGCCTTCCTGCGCCCGCCGTTCGAATGGTCGCTCAAGGGCGGTCCGGGCTGGAAGCACTACGCCGCCCTGGTGGCCCAGACCAACGCCCAGCCGGTGTTCGGCGGCGAGACCATGGCCCGCTACTTCGACCCGGCCATCCGCCGGCTGATCGAGCTGCTCAGGCAGGTCCTGCCCGACGCCCGCGACCAGGACCTGTACTGGGCCTGGCACAACCTGTCGGGGGCCCTGACCCTGACGCTGGGCGAGACGGGCCGCCTCGACCGCCTGTCCGGCGGCCTGTGCCGCTCCGGCGATCTGGAGGCGGCGGGCGACTACATGGTGCGCTTCGCCGCCGCCGGCTTCCGCGCCGTCTGCGGCGGCGAGCGCGTCCGTCAGGGCGCGACCCCCTGACCGCGCCGGGAAATCGCGTCTGATTTCAAATCGTCACCCCCGGGCTTGTCCCGGGGGCCCATCGATCCGCCGGGCGCGATCGCTGGAGGTCGCTGGCGGAACGTAAAAGCCGCCCGCGGCTGCGCATGACCCCGCCATGGGCCCCCGGGACAAGCCCGGGGGTGACGGGTCCAAGAGGTCATCTACCGCAACGTCAGCGTCTGCCGCGCGCCCCCGGCCCCGAGGGTGAAGGCGGCGCTCTCGAACGACGGCGGCCCGAACCGCCCCCGGGCGTTGTTGGAAAAGCCGTAGGCCTCGCGCGGCAGACCCATCGCCCAGGTCGTCAGGCGACCGTCGTCGTCGGCGTCATGATAGGCGGCGATGGCGTAGCGGCCGGGCGGCAGGTCGGCGAACACCGTCTGCGTCACCGCCCCCTGCGACCTTACCAGGCGGCTGGCGATGGCCTCGTCCTGACGGGGAAAGCCGCCGCCCTCGCGGAACACGGCCACGGCGAAGCGCCCGCTGGCGCAGCGCGGCGCCTCGGCGCAGCGCAGCTCCACCGTCAGCTCCGGGCCCGACGCGGCCGACGCCGGCGGGGACGCCGCCCCGGCCACGCCCGCCGCCAGACCCATGACCGCGACGGCCAGCGCCATCCGATGTCCCGGGCTCTTCATCTGCGTCTCCGTTCCGGCGATACCTGTCCGCATGTCCAGCCGTGCCACGCCCCCGCCCGTCGGTCCAGCCGCCCGCCCCCGCCCGTCCTTCAGGCTCGGGGACGCGCCGGTGCGCGGCCTCGCCGTCGCCGCCGCCGCCGGGGTGTTCCTCGCCTACACCGGGGCCTTCGAGACCGGCGAGGCCCCTTTCGGCCTGAGGCTCGGCTACTGGGTCGGCCTGATGCTGGCCGGCGCAGCGTGGGCCCATGTCTGTTCGCTGGCGCTGGCGCGACACATCGACCCGGACGACCGGCCGTGGCTGGCGGTGGCGGCGCTGACCGCCGCCATCTCCGGCCCCCTGACCGGGATCGTCTGGGCCGTCACCGGCCTGGTCTTCACCGGCCAGCTCTATCCGCTGCGGGCCCTGGAGGTGCTGCTCGGGCCCGTCGTCGTCATCACCCTGGCCCTGTCCGCCATCAACGTCTTCCTCGGCCGGGTGGTGCAGACCCATGTCGCCCCCGCCGGCCCGGGCGCGACCCCGGCCCCGGCCGCCTTCCTCGCCCGCCTGCCGCCGCGGCTGCGCGGGGCGCGGCTGATCGCCGTCGAGGCCGAGGACCACTATCTGCGCCTGCACACCGACCGCGGCTCGGACCTGATCCTGATGCGCCTGTCCGACGCCCTGCGCGAGCTGGAGGGGCTGGAGGGGGCCCAGACCCACCGCAGCTGGTGGGTCGCCCGCGACGCGGTCCGCGACGTGGCGCGCGGCGACGGCCGCGCCACCCTGACCCTCGACGGCGACCTGCAGGCCCCGGTCAGCCGCCGCCACGGGCGGGTGCTGCGGGAGGCCGGCTGGTACTGAGCCCGCTCAGCCCGCCCACGCCCCGTGGAAGCCGGCCGGCAGGGCCACATCGGCGCGCCAGCTGACCACCGGCCCGTCGGCCACCCGGGCGATGTCGAACACATGCAGCTCGGTCTTCCCCTCGCGCAGGTTGATCGACGGCCCTACCAGCCAGGCGTCGCGCTCGGCGGTCGCTCCCGGCTTCGGCACGACCACCATCTCCTCGACCACCTGGTCGTCGCCGAAGGTGAAGACGTCCTCGCGGCCGCTCGACCAGTCGCGCACCGCCACCCCGGTCGGCAGGGGCCGGTCGCCCCGCTCCCCGGCGACGTGGGCGGTCAGGTCGCGGCGCGATCCGGCCCGGCGCGGATCGCCCTCCGGAAACTCGGCGGCGACGCCGGTGTCCAGCAGCTCCGCCCGACCGTCGGGCCGCAGGGTGATGTGCGCCAGCCGTCCCGGGGCGATGTCCGGCCGCGCCACCCCGCGCAGCAGATCGACCGCCCCCTCGGTGGCGAAGCGCACATCGTCCATCGCCGCGGTGTCGAAGCGGATCGTGCCGTCCGCCTCCTCCCACGCGTCGCCGAGGTGGAAATGGGCGAAGGCGGGCAGCTCGAAGATGCGCCGGCGGCTGAGGTCGTCCTTGTCGACCACCAGCACCTGCGTCCCCAGCGCCGGCCGCCAGTCCAGCGCCGTCACATAGGGCAGGCCGCCGCCGACGAAGATCCACGGCTGCAGCACGAAAACCAGATGCCGCCGGGTGGCGGTGAAGTCGTGCATGTAGCTGGCCCGCGGCAGGTCGAGGACCTCGGCCGAGACCAGCGTCCCGTCCGGCCCCAGCCGCCAGACCAGGGCCCGCCCGCCGGCCAGGCCGATGTTCCAGATATCGCCGTTCGGATCGATCCGCGGATGGGCCTGGAAGGGCATGCCCTTCAGGTCCGGGCGGAGGGTGACAAAGTCGCGCGTGGCCAGGGTCTCCGGGTCCATGGCCAGCGGCGAGCCGCCTTCCCACAGGGCCCAGATCGCCCCGCCCGCGGCCATGACGGCGGTGTTGGCGCTGTTGGCGTCGTCGGGCGAGCCGACCTGCGCCCGGGCGTCGCCGCGGGTGCCGAACCCGGGCGTCACCACCGCGTCCAGCGCCGCCTCGTGGCGGCGCTTGGGCGTGTCGGCGAAGCGCGCCGCCAGGGTCGCCTGCCCGTCCGCCAGGCGGAAGCGGCGCATCAGCCCGTCGCCGTCGAACCAGTGGGTGGCCGAGCCGCCCGGTCGCCGGAACTGGCCCGGCCCGTTGCGGTAGAGGGCGCCCTCCAGCCCGGCCGGGGCGCGGCCGTGAAGGCGGGTCAGGGCGTGCTCCCCCACATCGCCCGGCAGGTCGGCGACGGCGAGGGCCCAGGGCTGACGCCCTGCCAGTTCCCGGGCCAGGGCGGCGCGGGCGATCTCGGGCGTGGCCACCGCCGCCGACAGGGCGGCGCAGCCGGACAGGAAGGCGCGACGGGACGGGGTCATCAGGAACACTCCATCAAGAAAGGTGGCGACAGGCCCTCAAACAGCGAGCGACCGCGTCGCGAGCGGTAGGGCCAACAAAAAAGAGATCAACGCAGCCGGATGGTCTGCTCGACCTCGCCGTCGACCTCGACGACCGCGCGGTCCCAGCTGGCCGGGCCCATGTTGCCGACGGCGTTGTTGCTGAAGGCGTAGGGCTCGACCGGCAGGCCGAAGGGGTTGGTGTTCATCCGGCCGTCGCCGTTGACGTCATGAAACAGGCGCGCGGCGTAGCGGCCGGGCGGCAGGTCGTCGAACACCGCCACGCGCGGCCCCGAGGCCTCGACCATCAGCTGGCGCACCGGGTCGCCGCCGCCATAGGCCGCTTCGGAATCGAACAGGGCGATCATCACCCGGCCGGTGTCGGCGCCGAGATCGAGGGTCAGGGTCAGCCGCCCCGAGGCGGCCGCCGCGGTCGCCGTCTCGACGACGGCGGCGCAGGCCGACAGGGCGGGGGCCGTCAGCATCAGGCCGGCCGCAACGGCGGCGAGGGCGGCGGCGGAGGAACGGGGGAAGGGGCGCATGGCGTGGGCTCCGGGACAGGGCGGCAGCCCGACCGCCGGGCTCCGATGTCCCGACCCTCGCCGCCCCGCCCGGCCCTCGCCAGCGCGCTTTCGCCGGCCGCCGCCGCCCCTTCGTGAACGGCGCCCCCCGACCGTTCACGAAGCGCCAGCGGCCGCGCCGGTCAGTCGTCGTCGGCCTCGATGCGGTCGATGTCGTCGTCGGACAGGCCGAGGTGGTGGCCGATCTCGTGGATCAGCACATGGGCGATCAGGTCGGACAGGCCGACGTCGCCGCGCTCGGCCCATTCGTCGAGGATCGGCCGCCGGTACAGGAACACCCGGGAGGGCTCCGGCGCCGGCCCCAGTCCCTCGCGCCGCGCCAGATCGACGCCGCTGTAGAGGCCGGTCAGCTCGAACGGATCCTCCATGCCCATCTCGGCCAGGGTCTCCGCGTCAGGGAAGTCGTCGATGCGGATCACCACCTCCCCGGCCGCCGCCCGGAACGGGGCCGGCAGGGCCTCGAAGGCGGCGCGGGCCAGGCGCGCGAAATCCTCCAGCGAGGGGGCGGGGGCGTTGTCGGCGAGACGGTCGGTCATGGGGTGGCATATCGGCGGCGGGGCCCCTCGCCGCAATCACCCGCGTTTGCGGTATGGTAAAGAAGCGATTCGGCGGAACGAAGCATGATGGCGGAAGCGGAGCTGGCCTGGGTGGCGGCGGCGGGCGCGAGCGGCCTCGCCGTGGCCGTGGCCGCCTGGGCCTGGCGGCTGGAACGCGGCGGGGCGGCGTCCCTCGCCCGGCTGAAGGCCCGCGCCGACGCCGCCGAACTGGCCCTGGCCGAGACCCGCGGCGCCCTCGTCGCCTTCCCCGAGGTGCGCGTCCGCCTGTCCGAACTGGAGGCGCTGGAGCGTGGCGAGGCCCTGCCGGCCAACGCCGCGCGCGACCTCGGCCTGGCCCTGATCGCCCGCCGCATGGGCGCCCCGGACGACGCTGACCTGCCCGAGGTGCTGGCCCGGCTCGGCGCCGTCCGGCCGCGTCTGGACCAGCTGGCGGACACCGGAACCCCGTTCGAGGCCCGGCTCGCCGGCCCCGGCGGCGCGGTTCTGGTCGAGGGCCGGGTCGAGGGCGGGGCCGCCTGGCTGCGGCTGGCCCCTGCACCCGCCGCCGAGGCCCCCGCCGACGTCGCGGCCGCCGGCGCCCCCACGGTGGCCGGCCGCGCCGCCGAAGCCGCGCCCCTGCCCGTGTGGGCGGTGGATTCCGCCGGCGGCCTGGTCTGGGCCAACGCCGCCTGGCTGGCCGAGACGCGCCAGACCTCCCTGGCCGAGGCCCGCGCCCGCGGCGAGGGGCTGGACCGCGGCGTCGACGCCCTCGCCGCCGAGGCCGCCCGCACCGGGGTGCGCCAGGACGGCTTCCGCTGGACCGCCGGCGACGGCCGCCGTCGCGCCTGGCGCATCGTCGCCGAGCCCCTGCCGCTGGAGGCCGGCGGCGGCGCCCTGGCCTGGGCGCTGGAGGCGACCGAGGCGGAGGAGACCCGCGACACCCTGCGTCGCCACGTCGAGGCCCACGACGAGACCCTCAACCACCTCGCCGACGCCGTCGCCATCTTCGGCCCGTCCAAGCGGCTCGCCTTCCACAACACCGCCTTCCAGCAGCTGTTCAAACTCGACCCGGCCTGGCTGGACGAGCGCCCGACCCACGCCGAGCTGCTGGACCGGCTGCGCCAGCGCCGCCTGCTGCCGGAGACCTCCGACTACGCCGCCTTCAAGGGGGCCGAGCTGGAGTTCTACGGCGCCGCCGAGGCCTCGCCCGACGACAGCTGGTCCCTGCCCGACGGCCGCACCCTGCGCGTGGTGCGCCAGCCCCACCCGCTGGGCGGCCTGCTGCTGATCTTCAGCGACATGACCGACGAGCTGAACCTGCGCAGCCGCTACAACGCCCAGATCCAGGTGCAGCGCGCCACGCTCGACAAGCTCAACGACGCGGTCGCCGTGTTCGGCTCGGACGGCCGCCTGCGCCTGCATAACGAGGCCTTCGAACGCTTCTGGGGCCTGACCGGCGAGGCCCTGCAGGACGCCGCCGACTTCGATGCCGTGGCCGCCCTGTGCACCGAAGCCCTGCCGGACCCGGCGCTGTGGCTGGGCCTGAAGGCGCGCGTCGCCGATCCGGATCCGGAGAGCCGGGTGCCGATCGCCGGCGAGAGCCGCACCCGCGACGGCCGCCTCGCCGCCTGGCTGACCCGGCCCCTGCCCGACGGCGCCACCCTGGTCGCCTTCTCCGACGTCACCGCCCGCCACGAGCTGGAGCGCGCCCTGGTCCAGCGCGAAACCGCCCTGGCCGAGACCCAGGCCCTCAAGCGCGAGTTCGTCGGCAGCGTCTCCTACGAGCTGCGCACCCCCCTGACGACCATCGTCGGCTATTCCGAGCTGCTGGAGCACAGCCCCGACCTGCCCGAGCGCAGCCGCCAGCACGCCGGGGCCATCCGCATCGCCGCCGCCCAGCTGGCCCGCTCGATCGACGACGTGCTCGACATGGCCCAGATCGACGCCGGCGAAATGGAGCTGAACCTCGAGCCCGTGTCCCTGCCGGCCCTGGTCAAGGCGGCGGTGGAATGGGCCCGGCCGCGCACCGAGGGCCGCGGCGCCTCGCTCAAGGTGCGGGCCGAGCGCGGCCTCGGCGAACTGGTCGCCGACCCGCACCGCCTGTCCCAGGCCATCGACCACCTGCTGGAGAACGCCATCGGCGCGGTCAGCGAGGGCGGGGCCATCACCGTCACCCTCGAGAAGCGCGGCGAGGGCGTGGCCCTGACCGTGTCCGACACCGGCCGCGGCATCCCCTATCATCTGCAGCCCAACGTCTTTGACCGGTTCGCCCGCCGCGACCGCGGCGGCCCCGGCGTCGGCCTCGCCCTGGTCAAGGCCATCGCCGAACTGCACGGCGGCGTCGCCGAGGTCCGTTCCGAGCCGGGCCGCGGCGCGGCCTTTACCCTGACCCTGCCGCCGGAACCTCCGGCCGCCCGCGGGGCGCCGGCCCCCGACGCTTCCGCGCCCCAGGTCCGTCTCGCGGACGAGGACGAGGCCGGAGACGAAGCGGGGGATTTCGCCACGGATCGACTCCGGCGCGCCGCGGGGACATAAGCGCCGCGTCACGCCACCGGAGACGCCGCGCCTTGGCCCAGCAGCCCCCGCTCAAGACCGCCCTGATCTACGACTTCGACGGCACCCTGGCCCGGGGCAACATGCAGGAGGTGACCTTCATCCCCTCCGTGGGCATGGACATCGCCGACTTCTGGGCCGAGGCTGACCGCCTGACCCGCGCGGCCGACGGCGACAACATCCTGATGTACATGCAGCTGATGCTGCGCCGGGCGCGCGAGAACGGCCGCCCCATCACCCGTCAGGAGCTGCGCGAGCACGGCCAGGACGTGAAGCTGTTCGACGGGCTGAAGAGCGACCTGACCGGCCCGGGCTGGTTCGAGCGCATCGACGCCTTCGGCGCCCGCTACGGCCTCGACATCGAGCACTACATCGTCTCCGCCGGGCTGGAGGAGATGATCGACGGCTGCCCGATCCGCGAGGCCTTCCGCCACGTCTTCGCCAGCCACTACGCCTATGACGACCACGGCGTCGCCGTCTGGCCCGCCGTGGGCGTCAACTACACCACCAAGACCCAGTATCTGTTCCGCATCAACAAGGGGGTGCTGAACCACTGGGAGCACGAGAAGATCAACCGCTTCATCGCCGACGAGGCGCGGCCGATCCCGTTCGAGCGGATGATCTTCCTCGGCGACGGCGACACCGACGTGCCGACCATGAAGATGATGCATACCAAGGGCGGCTTCTCGATCGCCGTCTATGACCCGCGCAACAGCCAGCGCGACCAGGACAAGATCTACTCCCTGATCTCCGAGGACCGGGTCAATTTCGTCGCCGCCGCCGACTATCGCGAAGGCTCGCCGCTGGACCTGATCGTCAAGGGCCTGATCGGCCGCATCGCCGTCAACGCCGGGGTCATGCCCGAGGGCGGCTGACCCGTCTCCGGGGCGTCTCAGCGCCCGCCGGCGCGCCGCCAGGCCTCGCGCGCGGCGGTCAGCCGGGCCGGGGTCAGGCCGCGCAGCGAGGTGCTCGACAGGATGCGGAAGCCCGCCTCCATGCCCTCGCGCCAGCGCGTCTCCACCTCGTGGGCGACCCCGCCGGCGACCTCGATCACCACCACCTGCGGCGGCGGCGGGGCCTGCCGGTCCAGCCGCACGCGCATGCCGTGCTCGGACAGGTCGAGGATGCGGCACGCCACCTCATAGCCGGGCCCGTGCACCACGCCGTCCAGATTGACCGGCCGCCGCGGCTCGCGCCGCCGCTCGTCGCCGCGCTTGAAGATCATCCGGCCGTCGCCTCGAACATCAGGCCCGAGCCTTACCCGCCCCCCGCCCCGCGGTCCATGCCGGGGGGCGGGCGAGGAGGGTTAAGGGGACGGCCCCTCCGTCTCGCCGCTGCGCGGCGAGCCACCTCCCCATTGGCATGGGGAGGAGACCGCCTTTCCTCCCCACGCCGTGGGGAGGGGGACCGCCGAAGGCGGTGGAGGGGTCCGGTCGCGAAGCGACCGGGGGGCGGTGGAGGGGCCCGACGCCGCGCCCCGCTGGACCGCCCCTCCGTCTCGACGCGCCGCGTCGAGCCACCTCCCCATTGGCATGGGGAGGAAAGCGCAAACGAAAAGGGCGGGCCCGTCGCCGGACCCGCCCTTCCCTAACCCCAAGCCCTAAGGCCTAAGCCCTACGGACTTCCTCAGAAGTCCATATCGCCCATGCCGCCCATGCCGCCGCCCGGCATGCCGCCGGCGCCGCCGGCCGAAGCCTTCTTCGGGGCGTCGGCCACGGCCGCTTCGGTGGTGATCAGGATGCCGGCCACGGAGGCGGCGTCCTGCAGGGCGGTGCGCACGACCTTGGCCGGGTCGATCACGCCCATCTTCACCAGGTCGCCATACTCTTCGGTCTGGGCGTTGAAGCCGAAGTTGGCGTCCTTGTTCTCCAGCACCTTGCCGACCACGATCGAACCCTCGACCCCGGCGTTCTCCGAGATCTGACGGATCGGGGCCTGCAGGGCGCGGCGGATGATGGCCACGCCGGCGTTCTGGTCGGCGTTGGCGCCGGTGACGCCTTCAAGGGCCCTGGAGGCCTTCAGCAGGGCGATGCCGCCGCCCGGGACGATGCCTTCCTCGACCGCCGCGCGGGTGGCGTTGAGGGCGTCGTCGACGCGGTCCTTCTTCTCCTTGACCTCGACCTCGGTCGAGCCGCCGACGCGGATCACCGCGACGCCGCCGGCCAGCTTGGCCAGACGCTCCTGCAGCTTCTCCTTGTCGTAGTCCGAGGTGGTGTCCTCGATCTGCTTCTTGATCTGGCCGATGCGGGCCTCGATCGCGTCCTTCTCACCGACGCCGTCCACGATGGTGGTGTCGTCCTTGGTGATCGAGACCTTCTTGGCGCGGCCGAGCATGTCGAGGGTGACGTTCTCGAGCTTGATGCCGAGGTCTTCCGAGATCACCTGGCCGCCGGTCAGGACGGCGATGTCCTCCAGCATGGCCTTGCGGCGGTCTCCGAAGCCCGGGGCCTTGACGGCGGCGACGCGCAGGCCGCCGCGCAGCTTGTTGACCACCAGGGTGGCCAGGGCCTCGCCCTCGATGTCCTCGGCGATGATCAGCAGCGGACGGCCCGACTGCACCACCGCTTCCAGCACCGGCAGCATGGTCTGCAGCGAGGACAGCTTCTTCTCGTGGAGCAGGATCAGCGGCTCCTCGAGGACGGCCTCCATCTTGTCGGCGTTGGTGATGAAGTAGGGCGACAGGTAGCCGCGGTCGAACTGCATGCCCTCGACGACGTCCAGCTCGGTCTCGGCGGTCTTGGCTTCCTCGACCGTGATCACGCCCTCGTTGCCGACCTTTTCCATGGCCTTGGCGATCATCTCGCCGACCTCGAGGTCGCCGTTGGCCGAGATGGTGCCGACCTGGGCGATTTCCGAGTTGGCCGAGACCTTGCGGGCGTTCGACTTGACCTCCTCGATGACCACGCCGACGGCCTTGTCGATGCCGCGCTTCAGGTCCATCGGGTTCATGCCGGCGGCCACGGCCTTCAGGCCTTCCTGGACGATGGCCTGGGCCAGCACGGTCGCGGTGGTGGTGCCGTCGCCGGCCTTGTCATTGGTCTTGGACGCCACCTCGCGGATCATCTGGGCGCCCATGTTCTCGAAGGCGTCCTCCAGCTCGATCTCCTTCGCGACCGAGACGCCGTCCTTGGTCGAGCGCGGGGCGCCGAAGGACTTCTGGATGACGACGTTGCGGCCCTTGGGGCCCAGCGTGACCTTCACCGCATTGGCGAGGACGTTGACGCCGCGGAGCATCTTGTCCCGGGCGTCGGTGTTGAACTGTACGATCTTGGCGGCCATCAGGCTGCTCCTTCCGTTTGAGTGACGAGTGGTGAGTGGCGTGTGGCGAGTGGTCGGAGTTTCGGCGCTGCGGGCGGGGTCACGCAGGACATCCTCGCCACTCGCCACTCGTCACTCGCCACGGCTGAGCGTTAGCTCAGCACCCCCAGCACGTCCGATTCCTTCATGATGATCAGGTCTTCACCGTCGATCTTGACCTCGGTGCCGGACCACTTGCCGAACAGGATGCGGTCGCCGGCCTTCAGCTCCAGGGCATTGACCTTGCCGCTGTCGTCGCGGGCGCCGGGGCCGACGGCGACGACTTCGCCTTCCTGCGGCTTTTCCTTGGCGGTGTCGGGGATGATGATCCCGCCCTTGGTCTTGGACTCTTCTTCCACGCGCTTCACCAGCACGCGGTCTCCGAGAGGACGAAACGCCATCTATGGTTCTCCCAATGGGGTCGAAGTCAGAAGGGCTCCCGGCGGCTTTGGCAGCCGACGACCGGGAGTGCTAACGGCCGGGCAGATAGGGTCGGGGCGGACGGGCGTCAAGCGCCGCCGCGTCGCGCCCGGGCCAAAATGAACCGCGGATGAACCGGAGCCTGCGGGTCCGTTCAGCGACCGGCGGTCAGGGTGGGGGCCTGACCTGACAGGAGATCGCCATGAGGCCGACCCCGCTCCGTATCGCCGCCCTCGGCGGCTCTTTCGTGGCCGTCATGGGCGCGGCCCTCGTCGCCGCCGCCCCGGCCGCGGCCCAGACCCATGACCGCTACGATCGCTACGATCGCTACGACCGTTATGACCGCCGCCGCGACCGCGACGACGACCGCACCGAGGACGTGCTGGTGGGCGCCGCGGTGGGCGCGATCGCCGGCGCCATCATCGGCGACGGCGACGGCCGCTATGTCGCCGGCGGGGCCCTCGCCGGCGCGGCGCTCGGCGCCTCGTCGTCCAGCGACTATCGCGACTATCGCGGCAGCTACCGCTACGACCGCGGCTACAGCTACGGCCACAACAGCTACCGCCGCGGCGACTGTGGCTACTGGCGCGACGGCCGCTGCTGGCGCAACCAGGGCCACTGGGAGCGCGAGCACGGCATCAACAGCCGCGACGGCTACGACCGCTGGGAACGCCGCCAGTACCGCCAGAGCGACCGCCGCGAACGCCGCGACTATCGCCACGACCGCCGCTGGTAGGGACGACTGACGGATGAGGGGGCGACCTCTGGATCGCCCCTCCGTCCGGTCGCTGCGCGCCCGGCCACCTCCCCATTCCATGGGGAGGAGAGGCGCCTTTCCTCCCCACGCAGTGGGGAGGGGGACCGCGAAGCGGTGGAGGGGCCGGTCGCGAAGCGACCGGGGAGCGGTGGCGGGTCGCCGCCCCCTCAGTTCGCCACCAGCCGCAGCAACGTCCCGTCGGGGTCGATCATGTAGGCCACGCGCACCCCGGACGGCTCGTCGCGCGGCGGATGCAGGCGCGGCCAGCCGACCGTCGTTTCCGGCAGGCCGGCGGCGCGGCAGAGCGCGTAGAACCCGTCCAGATCGTCCAGCCGCAGGCAGCAGGAGAAGCTGCTCGCCGCCGGGTCGAGGTCCGGATACGGGAAGAACTCCAGCGTCAGCCCGCCGCGCTCGAGGATCATCCAGCCGCGGTCGCGATAGCGCTCCTGAAATCCCAGCCGCGCATAGAAGTCCGCCGTCGCCGAAAAGTCCCGGGCCGGCAGGTTGGGCGTGGCGTGATCGGCCATCGCGGCCTCCCTACAGAAGACGGGTGAGCAGGTCGGCGGTCGAGGGATCGAGCCCCGGCGACGGGGCCCCGGCGTCGACATCCTTGAGGATCGCCTTCGCCAGCACCTTGCCCAGCTCGACCCCCCACTGGTCGAAGCTGTTGATGTCCCAGATCACCCCCTCGACGAAGGTCTTGTGCTCGTAGAGCGCCAGCAGCGCCCCCAGCGCCTCCGGGGTCAGGGCCGGCAGCAGGATGGTCGTCGACGGCCGGTCGCCGGGGAAGGTCTTGTGCGGGGCCAGCCGGTCGGCCTCGGCCGCGGCGGCGCCGCCGGCCAGCAGCTCGGCATGGGCCTCGGCTTCCGACTTGCCGATCATCAGCGCCTGGGCCTGGGCCAGGGCGTTGGCCCACAGGGGCGCCCCGGTCGCCGTCTCATGCGTCTGGCGCACCACCACCACCTCGGCCGGGACCACCATCGGCCCCTGGTGGATCTGCTGGAAGAAGGCGTGCTGGCCGTTGGTGCCCGGCTCGCCGAACACCACCGGACAGGTCTGGCGCCCGGCCGGGCGGCCGTCGCGCGTCACCCGCTTGCCGTTCGACTCCATCTCCAGCTGCTGCAGGAAGGCCGGCAGCCGGCGCAGGCCATGGGCGTAGGGCGCCACCGTGCGCGCCGGCCGGTCCAGCGCATCGACATTGACGATCTGGGCCAGGGCCAGCAGCACCGGGGCGTTGCGCGCCAGCGGCGCCTCCAGGAAATGTCGGTCCAGGGCCTCGGCGCCCTTGAGGAAGCGGGCGAACACCTCCGGCCCCAGGCCGATGATGCAGCTCAGCGACACCGCCGACCACAGGGAGTAGCGGCCGCCGACCCAATCCCTGAACCCGAAGGTGCGGCCGCAGCCCCAGGCCCCGGCCCGCTCCGGCGCCGCCGTCACCCCGACGATGTGCCGTTCGCGCCCCGTCTCCGGCAGCCCCGCCGCCAGCCAGGCCCGGGCCAGATCCGCGTTGGCCAGGGTCTCCTGGGTGGTGAAGGTCTTGGACACGACGATCACCAGCGTCGTCTCCGGCTCCAGCCCGGTCAGGGCCTCGGCCATCTCGCGCGGGTCGATGTTGGCGACGAAGCGCACATCGATTTCCGGATCGAGCGGGCGCAGGGCATCCCACACCAGCCGCGGCCCCAGGTCCGAGCCGCCGATGCCGATGTGCACCACGGCCCGGAACGGCCGGCCGGTCGCCCCGGTCTCGCGCCCGGACCGCACCGCGTCGGCATAGTCGGCCATGGCCCGGCGCGTAGCCTCGACCTCGGCCGAGACCGGCTCGCCGAGCGCCGCATACGCGGCCCCGTCCGAGGCGCGCAACGCCGGGTGCAGCACCGCCCGGCCCTCGGTCAGATTGACCGCCTCGCCGCCGAACAGCCGCGCCCGCGCCCCCTCCACATCCATGGTTCGCGCCAGATCCAGCGCCGCATCGACCGTCGCCGCGTCCCAGGCCTGCTTCGACAGGTCCAGATGCAGGCCCGCCGCCGCCAGCGTCAGCCGCGCCAGCCGGTCCGGCTCTGTGGCGAACAGATCCGCCAGCCGGGTCTGCGCGGCCGCCTGCGCGGCGGCGGTCAGGGCAGTCCAGGCGGCTTCGGAAGGGCGGGCGTCGGACGGCATGGCGGGCTCCGCGAGAGCTGGGGCGGGGGAGGAAGGCGCAACCCCTCGTTTACGGGGCGGGTCCAGACTGGATCAACGGCGATTCGGTTGCGCCGCCATCACAACTGGAGTCCGCCATGGCCTGCGGCGCCGCCCTCGCCTCCACCCTGCTGCTGACCCTGTCCGGCCCGGCCGCGATCGCAGCGCCCGTCGCCGCGCCGGTCGCCGCCCCGGCGACCCTCGACGCCGCCCTCGCCGCCGAGCCCCTGTTCCGCGACATCGTCACCCGCGCGGGGACCCTGAAGGCCCGGGTCGAGGCCTGGACCGCCGACGGCGCCGGCCTGGCCCCCGCCTTCCCCGAAGGCGAGGCCTTCCGGGCGCTCAAGGCCGAGGCCGAGGCGCTGGCGGCGCTGGACCTGCAGGCCCATCACTGGCTGGCCGCGCGCGACGCCGACGGCGACCTCAAGTGCATCCTGCGCGGCATCGCCGAGGACCTGCCGGTGCGGCTCGCCGCGGTCGAGACCAGCCAGGGGCCGGCTCGCGCCGAGGCCCTGGCCGAGCTGGCGCATCTGCTCGACGACAACGCCGCGGTGATCCTCGCCCCGCCGCAGCCCGCGACCTGACCTCAGGCGCCCGGCCAGACCTCACGTCTGATTTGAAAGGGTCGTCACCCCCGGGCTTGTCCCGGGGGCCCATCGGTCCGCCAGCGCGATCCGTCGATGTCTCTGGCGGAACGTCAACGCTGCACGCGGCTCCGCTTGAACTCGCCGTGGGCCCCCGGGACAAGCCCGGGGGTGACGGGATTATGGGGGAGCGCCCTAGAACGCCGTCCAGCTGTCGCCAGGGTCAGTCTCGCCCGGGTCGGCCCACTGCTGGCCCCAGGCGATGATCATCAGCACCGTGTGGCTGCGGATGCGGTACTCGCCGACCATCGGCTGCACCACGCCCAGCGGGGCGCCGGTGCGGGCGTCGTAGACGAAGGCCGAGAACTCGGCCACGCCGGTGCGGTCGCGCCGGCTGTAGACCGACAGCTCAGGCAGGGACACGACGTTCAGGCTCTCGTTGATCGGCACCCGCAGCGGCGGCAGGCCGACCACGCGGCGCATCTGCTCCAGCGCCAGGGTCCCGGCGCGCATCTCGAGGATGACATCGGCCGAGTTGCGGTCATTGGCCAGCGGATGGCCGGCCTCGGACAGGGCCTGGCGCACGGCGCTGACCGCATAGGCCGAGCCCTCGGCCTGGAAGAAGGCGTTGTCGACGAAGATGCGCGAGGACTTGGGCACCGGCAGCTCCAGCCCCTCGACCGCCCGGTCCGCGGCGCGCGCGATCAGCAGCTGTTCGGTGGCGGTGCGGCCGGTGTGGGACTCGGTCACCTGGGCGCAGCCGGCCAGCAGGGCCGCCGCGGCGATCATCAGGCTTGCGACGCGCATCACCAGGTCCCCGTGTTCGGCATCGAGGCCCAGGGCTCGGCGGGCGCCTGCGGCTCGCCCTCCTGCAGCAGCTCGATGGAGATGCCGTCGGGCGAGCGGACGAAGGCCATGCGCCCGTCGCGCGGCGGGCGGTTGATCGTCACCCCGCCGTCCATCAACCGCTGGCAGGCGGCGTAGATGTCGTCGACCTTGTAGGCCAGGTGGCCGAAGTTGCGCCCGCCCGTATAGACCTCCGGATCCCAGTTGTACGTCAGCTCGACCTCCGGCGACCGCTCGGCCGCCGAGCGCGCCAGATCCTTCGGGGCGGCGAGAAACACCAGGGTGAAGCGCCCGGCCTCGTTGTCCATGCGCCGGACCTCCTGCAGGCCCAGCAGGTCGCACCAGAAACGGAGCGAGGCGTCGAGGTCCGTCACCCGGACCATGGTGTGCAGATAGCGCATGGGAGAACTCTTACGGGAGGAGGCGCCCCTGTGTAACGCGTTGCGCGCCCGAAGCGAATGGCGGGGCTCAACGCGGTCCCTCGGGCTCGACCATGCGGACCCCGCGGAAGGCTGGCGTCTCCCCCTTCCCCCTCGAGGGGGGAAGGGTCGGGGATGGGGGTGCGGGCGCCGCGCATGACGGCCGAGGCGCATGAGGCGGCGCCGCCTCGTGCGCCCGTCCGGATATCGATCAGGGCTCACCCCCACCCAACCCTCCCCCCTCGAGGGGGAGGGCTTCGGTTGAGAGAGCCCCTTCAGTGCGCCTCGTCGGCGCGGGCGGCGGGGCTGGGGTAGGGGCGTTCGGCGTGGCCGTCGGCGGCCAGCACGAAGCGCCGGTCGCAGTAGGGGCACTCGACGAAGTCGTCCTCGCCCATGTCCATGTAGACGAGCGGATGGCCCAGGGCCCCGCCGCCGCCGTCGCAGGCCACGCGCTTGCTGGTGACCACGATCTCCTCGGGCGGCGGAACCGGAAGGGCGGGATGGCGGGGCGGCATGGACGGCTCCTGCAGGCCAGGTCGACGCGCGTCGAACGATGCGGCGTTCCTAATGCCTCGCTCCCGGCTTGGGAAGCGCCCCCCCGATCCCGGGCGGCGTCAGGCCTCGGCGCGCTGGCCGAAGAGCCGCGCGAACAGGGCCTTGCGGCGCTGGAACAGGCCGAGGCCGAGGCAGCCGGCCGCCGCCCAAAGCCCGATCTCGCCGAGCACGCCCAGGGCCATGGCGGCGATCACCGTGGCGGTCACGCCGATCACGTCCAGCGCCCCGAGCAGGATGGCCAGGCCCATGCCGGCATAGCCGACCACACAGAGGCCGAGGGCGAGGAAGCCGAACAGGCGGATGCGGGTCATTCAGGTCTCTCCGTCAAGTGAGGTTGTCGTTGTGTCAAGGAACCTAGACATGCCTACGCGTGGAGTCAAGCACCCTTTCCAAAACGTCCTGCGTCCTTGTCGCCGGCCGCCTCACCGCTTGGCGTCGGGGCCCGGCGCGCCTATCTCGGCCGCAGCCCCCCTGCCCCGGAAGCCCGATGCCCCAGACCGACGCCCTGCCCGACCACGCCATCGAGGTCCGGGGGCTGAAGAAGACCTACGCCGGCTCGCGCAAGGCGCCGGCCAAGACCGCCCTGCGCGGCGTCGATCTGGTGGTGCCGCGCGGCTCCATGTTCGGCCTGCTGGGCCCCAATGGCGCCGGCAAGTCGACCCTGATCAACATCCTCGCCGGGGTGGTGAACAAGTCGGAGGGCGAGGTCCGCATCTGGGGCCATGACATCGACGCGAAGCCGCGCGCCGCCCGCGCCGCCCTCGGGGTCGTACCGCAGGAGATCGTCGCCGACGTCTTCTTCACCCCGCGCGAGTCGCTGGAGGTCCAGGCCGGCTTCTACGGCGTGCCAAAGGCCGAACGCCGCTCGGACGAGCTGCTGGCCGCGCTCGGCCTGTCGGACAAGGCCAACGCCTATGTCCGGGCCCTGTCCGGCGGCATGAAGCGGCGGCTGATGGTGGCCAAGGCGCTGGTCCACAACCCGCCGGTGCTGATCCTCGACGAGCCGACCGCCGGGGTCGATGTCGAGCTGCGCCGCCAGCTTTGGGAATACGTCCGCAAGATCAACGCCGAGGGTGTGACCATCCTGCTGACCACCCACTACCTCGAGGAGGCGCAGGAGCTCTGCGACACCATCGCCATCGTCAACCGCGGCGAGGTGGTGGCCTGCGAGCCGACTGACCAGCTGCTGCGCCGGCTGGACACCCGCAATGTGGTGGTGACCCCGAGCGAACCCCTGCCCGCCCCGCCGGCCCTGCCCGGCTACGAGGTGGCGGGCCGGTCGAATGGGGCCTTCGCCGTCACCTACCGGGTCGGCCACGGCAGCGTCGAGCAGGTGCTGGCGGCGGTGCGCGCCGCCGGGGTCGGCATTCGCGACATCACCACCGAGGATCCGGACCTCGAGGACGTGTTCGTGGCCATGACCTACGGCGACGCCAGCCGCCCGGCGCCGACCGCGGACTGACGCGCCTCAGCCCGGCTCGCGCGGGCCGTAGGCGGGCAGGCCCAGCCGCCAGATGATGGCCGCGGCCCTCAGGGCGAACCCCAGCCCCGCGGCGATCACCGAGGCCACCCAGATGCGCACGTCCAGCAGGCTGAGCCCGACCATCAGCCCCGACGACAGGGCCGCTGCGGTGACATAGAGCTCCGGCCGCATCAGGATCGACGGCTGGCCCGCCAGCACGTCGCGGATGATGCCGCCGAGGCAGGCGGTCACCACCCCGAGCGCGAAAGCCGGCAGCGGGGCCACGCCCCAGGCCAGCGCCTTGGAGGCGCCGTAGACGGCGTAGGCGGCCAGGCCGATGGCGTCGAGCCAGGCCAGCGCCGCCCCGCCCCACAGCCAGCGCGGGGCCGTCCACACCACCAGCGCCCCGGCGAAACAGACCAGCAGGGTCACATTCTCGGCCACCCAGAACACCGGCGCCCCGATCAGCAGGTCGCGCGCCGTCCCGCCGCTGACCGCCGTCACCACCGCGAAGAACAGGAAGGTCACCAGCGTCTGGCGCCGCTCGGCCGCCAGCACCGCCCCGGAGGCGGCGAACACGCCGATGCCGACGTAGTTCAGCGCCTCCAGCGCCGGGATCAGGACCGGGGTGACGTCATCGGGCGGCAGGGACAGCATGGGCGGCCTCCGGCCGGCGCGGGGCGGTCGACGCCCGCGGGGTCAGACCCGGATGTCGAGCAGGGCGCCCGGCCGGCGCAGCGGGGCGGCATCGCTCGCGGCGGCGGCCGGCTCGGGCGCGACGGGCGCGAGGACGGGCCGCGCGGGAGCGGCGACCGGGGCGGCGGCGGGAGCCGCCGGCGCCGCGGCCCCGCCGAGCGCGGCGCGGAAGAAGGCGGCCTGTCCGGCGCGCGACGGCTGGCTGGTCTGGCCGGAGGTTTGGCCCAGACCGTTGAACACCTGCGAGGACAGCGGCGGCAGCGACATGCCGACAGGGTTAACCAGGTGTGTCGAGGAAAGGTTAACGCGTGGGCTGGGGCGCCCTACCTCAGGGCCGAGGTCAGGCGCTCGACCTCCTCGTCGGTCAGCAGCGGCCCGGCGTGCTTGGCGACGATGATCCCCTGCGCATCCACGGCGTAGGTCTCCGGCACGCCGGAGATGCCGAGATCCAGCCCGGCCCCGCCCTCGCGGTCGACCAGCACCAGCGCATAGGGGTCGCCCAGCTCCTCGAGGAAGGCGCGGGTCGCGGCCGGGTCGTCCTTGTAGGCGACGCCGACCACATGGATGCCCTGGGCCTGCAGCTCCAGCAGGCGCGGATGCTCGATCCGGCACGGCGCGCACCAGCTGGCGAAGACGTTGAGGATCATCGGCTTGCCGAGGCCCGCGGTCTTGAGGTCGAGCACCTCCGGCGGCGCCCCGGCCGGGGCGTCAGGGACCAGCCGCGGCAGGACCGTCTCGGGGATCGGCTGCCCCACCAGGGCGTCGGGCCGGTAGACCGGATCCCGCTGCAGCGACCAGCCGACGAACAGGGCGGCCAGGAGGGCCAGCACCACCAGCGGAATGAGCGACAGCCAGCGGCTCACGCCGCGTCCTCCGGGGACGCGCGGCCCGCCTCGGCCTCGGCCGCCTCGAGGTCCCGGCGCCAGCGGCGCGCCGCCGCGACGGTGGCGGCGACCACGCCCGCCAGCGCGGCGGCGCTGACCGCCCAGGCCGACCAGACGTAGGGGCCGTAGGGGCTCATATCGAGATCGAGCATCGTTCGCCTCCCGTCAGGCGCGCCAGGCGGCGCGGGCGCGCAGGGCCACGGCCCGGCGGCGCGTCACCTCGGTGCGGATGGCCGTCAGCCAGACGGCGAGGAACAGCACGGCATAGGCCGCCATCATGGTCAGCAGCGGCCACAGGAACTCGGCCGTCAGGGCCGGGCCGTCGGCGCGCAGCAGGGTCGCCGGCTGGTGCAGGGTGTTCCACCAGTCGACCGAGAAACGCACGATCGGCAGGTTGATCAGGCCGACGAGGCCCAGCACGGCGGCGGCGCGGGCGGCCCGGGCCTCGTCCTCGATGGCCGCGCGCAGGGCCATGTAGCCGAGGTAGAACAGGAACAGCACCAGCACGGACATCAGCCGGGCGTCGCCCCACACCCACCAGGCGCCCCACATCGGCTTGCCCCAGACCGCGCCGGTGACCAGGGCCAGACCCGTGTAGACCGCCCCGGGCAGGGCCGCCGCCCGCGCGGCCGCATCG
Organism: Brevundimonas sp.; assembly: GCF_035998205.1. Taxonomy (GTDB): domain Bacteria; phylum Pseudomonadota; class Alphaproteobacteria; order Caulobacterales; family Caulobacteraceae; genus Brevundimonas. Next base: position 208,663 of record NZ_DASYHT010000005.1, on the reverse strand, counting down.
GCCAGCGGATGGCGGAACACCAGGGCGAAGAAGCTCGACACCCCCAGCGCCGCATAGATGCCCAGCCCGATCGAGGCGGCCGGCACATGCACGAACATGATCCGCACCGTGTCGCCCTGCTGGTAGTCCTCGGGCGCGGTGAAGGCGAGCCAGGTCCCGACCGCCAGCAGCGCCGCGGCGGCGATCCACAGCGGGATCACCAGCCCGCGGGTGAAGCGCATGAAGCGCTCGGGATTGGCCAGACCGAACATGGCCGCGGCTTAGTCGCCCCCGGCCCGCCCCGCAAGCGCATCGCCGTCGCGGGGGGCCGGGCCGACGCCGCGTGGATGTCCCCGCCTGAGCAGGTTCATCACAAAGAGCACTGAGAAAGGCACGGAGGACACAGGGACGACGCGCACGCTGCGCCGCAGGCGCGTTCATCGGTCGACGTGAGAAGGAAGGCGCTACGCGCGCCGTGCCGCAGGTCCCCCCGTGCCCTCTGTGGCTTCAGGCTCCGTGCTCTCCGTGATGAACCCCGGGTCCCCCCCTCCCCGTCAGTGGCCGCCGGTCGGGTAGGGGCTGGTGACGCCGGCGCTGATCATGCCGGGGATGGCCTCGCCGAGGCCGGCGAGGATGAACTGGATGGCCAGGGCGCACAGGATCAGGCCCAGCACCCGCACGACAATGGCCATGCCGACCTCGCCCAGCAGGCGGCTGATCGGGCCGGTCAGGCCGAAGCAGATGAAGGTGGCGACGCCCGCCGCGGCGATGGCGACCAGACCGGCCACCGTGCCCGCCGGGCCGATGGCCTGGGCCTCGCCGGCCTGGATGATGACGGTGGAGATGGCCCCCGGACCGATCAGCAGCGGCATGGCGAAAGGCACGATCAGCCGCTGGAAGCGCCGCCGGGCGTAGCCGCGCACATCGGCCAGGTCCTTGGCCGCGTCGGCGTCGGCGAAGATCTTGAGGAAGTCCTCGCGCGCCATGTCGAGGCCCAGCAGCAGCAGCAGGATGCCGCCGGCGATGCGGAAGGCCGCCAGCGAAATGCCGAAGAACTGCAGCAGCCACAGGCCGGTGAAGAAGAAGAAGGCGAGGAAGGCGACGATGAACAGGCAGATCATCGCCGAGACGTTGAGCCTCTGGCTCAGGGTCGCCCCGGCCGTGGCCGCCGCGAAGATCGGCACATTGCCGATGGGATCGACCAGCGCGAACAGCGCCACGAACAGGTTGACCCCCAGATCGACCGCGTCCATGCCTCGCCCCCGCTGTCCCGCTGCACCCGCCCCTTCCCTATCGCGAGTTGAGGAGCCCGTCGATGACCGCTGACGCCCGTCTGATCGTGGGGCTGGACCTGCCGTCCGTGGCGGCGGCCGAGGCCATGGTGGCGACGCTGGGCGACACGGTCAGCGCCTACAAGATCGGCCTGACCCTGCTGGCCCGGCCCGGCGGGGTCACGCTGGCCCACGCCCTGCGCGCCGCCGGCAAGGCGGTGTTCCAGGACTGGAAGCTGCACGACATCGGAGCCCAGGTGGAGGGCGCCGCCCGCTCGGTGGCCGAGGGCGGCTGCGACCTGCTCACCGTCCATGCCGAGCCACAGGTGATGCGCGCCGCCGTGGCCGGCCGCGGCGATCGCCCGACCCGCATCCTCGCCGTCACCGTCATGACCAGCCTGTCCGACGCCGATCTGGTCGAGATCGGCTACAGCGCCCCGGCCGCAGCCCTGGTCGAGCAGCGCGTGCGTCAGGCGATCGCCTGCGGCGTCGACGGGGTGGTATCCAGCCCGCTGGAGGCGGCGCGGGTGCGCGAGATCGCGGTCGAGCTGGGCCGTCCCGACCTGCTGATCGTCACCCCCGGGGTGCGCCCGGCAGGCGCCGACCATGGCGACCAGCAGCGCGTCGCCACCCCGGCGGCGGCCCTGAGCGCCGGCGCCACCCATCTGGTGGTGGCCCGGCCGATCATCGGCGCCCCCGACCCGGCCGCCGCCGCCCGGGCCATCGTCGCCGAGATGGCGGCGGTTCAGTCGTAGAGCGGGATGCGCGGGCAGTCGCAGCCATGGCCGGTGTCGCGCCGGCCGCGCTCGATCCAGGCGTAACCGCCGTCAACGCGGCCGTAGGCCGGCGGACGGTCGTCATGATAGCCGTCGCGGTCGCGATAGCCGCGCGCCGGACGGCCATAGTCGCCGCGGGCGTGGCCCTGCCGGTAGCCGTGATGGCTGTGCGCTGAGCTGTAGCGCCGCTCGCAGGGGGAGTAGCCATAGCGCCCGCCGCAGTCCGGGACCGGCCGGCCGTAGCTGTAGCCCGGGGCCTGCCCGTAATCGTACCGGTAGTCGTAGCTGTAGCCGTATGCGGCGACCGGGCCATGCCCTGAGCCATGCCCGGCACCATGCGCCGGCGCGGTCCCGACCCCGCCATAGCCGTACAGATAGGTCCCGGCCCGGCCGAAGCCCTGGGCCGGGGCATAGGTCGGCGCGGGCGGCGGCGGGGCGTAGCTGTAGCCATGGCCGGCGTGCTGGGCGGCCGCGGGCGATCCCGCGAGCAGCAGGGCCGCCAGAGCGGCGGCGGCAGGCGGGGCGAACAGGCGGATCAGGGCGCGGCGCATGCGGTCCTCCGGCGACAGGCGTTAACGCAGGTTAACCCTTTCCGCGCCGGACGGTTCGCTTTTCTCGCAGCCGGCGAGACGACGAGGCCCGGGCAGGCGCGCCACATGCGGCCAGTGCAGAGCCTCGATCCACGCCGGGGTGTGGCGCCTCGAACGGTGTTCCGGTATTGTTCCCGGCATGGCCGATCCCCCTTCCCCCGACGCCCCCATCCGTTTGCAGGCGCTCGACGGCACGGGCGACCTGGTGCTGATCTACACCGATGCGCGGGGGGTCAACGTCCAGCTCCGCTACGAGGGGGACGCCCTCTGGATGACGCAGGCGCAGGTCGCGACCCTGTTCGGGCGCGATGTGTCGGTGATCTCGCGGCACATCGCCAAGGTGCTTGAGGAGGGAGAGCTGCCCTCGGAGGGCAATTTGCATTTTGTGCAAATTGCCAGGTCGGCGAAGCCCGTGACCCTCTACAGCCTCGATATGGTGATCTCGGTCGGCTATCGGGTCAGCTCGGCGCAGGCGACGCTGTTCCGGCGCTGGGCCACCTCTGTGCTCGTCCGGTTCGCCACCCGCGGCTTCGTCGTCGACTCCGAACGGCTGAAGGCCCCGGCCGAACACGACCGGGTGCGCGAACTCCGGGACATCATCCGGGACATCCGCAGTTCGGAGGCGAACCTCTACGCCGAGCTGCGCCGGATCTGCGCGCTCTGTCAGGACTACGATCTGAGGTCCGACACGGCCCAGGCCTTCTATCGCGAAACCCAGGCGAAGCTGTTCTACGCCGTCACCGGCCAAACCCCGGCCGAGATTCTCCGGGAGCGATCGGATGCGTCCCACGAGGCGATGGGGTTGCAGACCTGGCCGAAGTCCACCCTGCGCAAGGCCGATGTGACGGTGTCGAAGAACTACCTCGACGACCGCGAGATCGCTGAGCTCAACCGCCTGACCTCGCTCCTTCTCGACATCTTCGAGGACCAGCTCGAGATGGGGCGTCTCACCACCATGGCCCATGCGCGCGGACAGCTGGAGAGCTCGCTCCTTCACATGGGCCGTCGCGTGCTTGACCATGGCGGCACAGTTCTTCGGCAGGACGCCGAGGCTCACGCCCTTGCCCAGTACGAGGTCTTCGATCAGCGGCGGCGGGAAGCCCGCAAGGCGGCCGCCGACGCCGAGTTGGCCGCGCTCAAGGCCGCCGCCGCGGCGCTGCCGAAAACACGCGGCCGTCGGCCGAAGGTCTAGGCCCGGCAGCGCAGCGTCGGCGCGACGCCTCAGAAGTCGATCGCCAGGCCCTTCTTCTCCCAGTCGCCGTAGCGGGTCGGCTCGGGGCCGCGCGGGCCGCCGTCCTCGGGCGGGAGAACGGCCGCGGCGGCGGCGGCGCGGCGGGCGGCGGCCTCCTCCAGCGCCTGGCGGGCCACGGCGCTGATCGGCCGCTCGGGCGTGGCGTGCGGCACATCGGCGTTGTGCCGCGGAGTCTCCGCGGCGTCGACGTCAGGCTCAACGGTAGGCTGTTCGGTCACAGGCGCGCGCTCTTGAGAAATCCGGAACGTTTCAGCACATAGACCGGCGAGAGGCTGGGGGCCATGCGGCCGAGTAACCTGCGATGAACCATCTGAAAACCTTCATCCTGCTGGCGGCGCTGACGGCGCTGTTCGCCGGCGTCGGCTACATGATCGGCGGGGCCACGGGCATGCTGGTCGCCATCGCCCTGGCCGGCGGCATGAACCTGTTCAGCTACTGGAACGCCGACAAGATCGTGCTGCGCATGTACAAGGCGCAGCCGGTGGACGAGAGCCACCCCAACGCGGTCGTGCGCACCTATGTCGCCGATGTGCGCGAGATGGCGGTCCGCGCCGGCATGCCGGTCCCGACCATCGCCATCATCCCCAACGACCAGCCCAACGCCTTCGCCACCGGCCGCAACCCGGAGAACGCCGCGGTCTGCGCCACCACCGGTCTGCTCGACATGCTGACCCGCGAGGAGATCCGCGGGGTGATGGCGCACGAACTGGCTCATGTGAAGAACCGCGACACCCTGGTGATGACCGTCACCGCCACGGTCGCCGGCGCCATCTCGGCCCTGGCCAACTTCGCCCTGTTCTTCGGCGGCGACCGCGACCGGCCCGGCGGCATGATCGGCGCCATCGCCCTGATGATCCTCGCCCCCATGGCCGCCGCCCTGGTGCAGATGGCCATCAGCCGGGCGCGCGAGTACGAGGCCGACCGCGTCGGCGCCGAGATCGCGCAGGACCCGCACGCCCTGGCCGCGGCGCTGGAGAAGATCGACGCCTATTCGCGCCGCATCCTCAACCCGACCGCCGAGCGCAATCCCGCCTCGGGCCAGCTGTTCATCATCAATCCGCTGGCCGGGCGCGGCGCCGACAACCTGTTCTCGACCCACCCGGCCACCGGCAACCGCATCCGCGCCCTGATGGACCTGGCGGTGAAGATGGGCGTCTCCGCGCGCACCGCCCCCTCGACCGTCGCCGCCGGCCCCGCCCGCAGCGCCGTTCCCGTCACCGAGGCCCCGGCGCGCCCGCAACAGGCCAACGGCGCGTCGCGCGGCCCCTGGGGCTGACGCCGGCCGCGCGGCGGACTTGCATCCGGCGGGCGTTGGCCCTTTAAGCGCGCGCGACGCCTCCCCGCGCCCGTCGATCGCTGCAAGGACCCCGCCCATGACCCTGCCCGCCCCGAAGAAGGTCGTGCTCGCCTATTCCGGCGGGCTGGACACCTCGATCATCCTCAAGTGGCTGCAGACCGAATACGGCGCGGAGGTCATCACCTTCACCGCCGACCTCGGCCAGGGCGAGGAGCTTGCCCCGGCCCGCGAGAAGGCGCTCAAGCTCGGCATCAAGCCGGAGAACATCTTCATCGACGACCTGCGCGAGGAGTTCGTGCGGGACTTCGTCTTCCCGATGTTCCGCGCCAACACCCTCTATGAGGGCCAGTACCTGCTCGGCACCTCGATCGCCCGGCCGCTGATCGCCAAGCGCCAGATCGAGATCGCCCGCCAGGTCGGCGCCGACGCCGTCTGTCACGGGGCCACCGGCAAGGGCAACGACCAGGTCCGCTTCGAGCTGGGCTACTATGCGCTCGAGCCCGACATCCGCGTCATCGCCCCCTGGCGCGAGTGGGAGTTCCGCAGCCGCGAGGCCCTGCTGGCCTTCGCCGAGCAGCACCAGATCCCGATCGCCAAGGACAAGCGCGGCGACGCCCCGTTCAGCGTCGACGCCAACCTGCTGCACTCCTCCTCCGAGGGGAAGGTGCTGGAGGACCCGGCGGTCGAGGCCCCCGAGTTCGTGCACCAGCGCACCATCAGCCCCGAGGACGCGCCCGACGCCGCCACGGTCCTCACGATCGGCTTCGAGAAGGGCGACGCGGTGTCGATCGACGGCCAGCGCCTGTCGCCGGCGGAGCTGCTGACCCGGCTGAACCAGCTGGGCCACGACAACGGCGTCGGCCGCCTCGACCTGGTCGAGAACCGCTTCGTCGGCATGAAGTCGCGCGGCGTCTACGAGACCCCCGGCGGGACCATCCTGCTGGCCGCCCACCGCGGCGTGGAGTCCATCACCCTCGACCGCGGGGCCATGCACCTGAAGGACGAGCTGGCGGTGAAGTACGCCCAGCTGGTCTACAACGGCTTCTGGTTCTCGCCGGAGCGCGAGATGCTGCAGGCGGCCATCGACAAGAGCCAGGAGCGGGTCGAGGGCACGGTGCGGGTCAAGCTCTACAAGGGCAATGTCACGGTGATCGGCCGCGAGAGCCCGCAGAGCCTGTACGACCAGGAGCTGGTGACCTTCGAGGAGGGCGCCGTGGCCTATGACCACCGCGACGCCGAGGGCTTCATCAAGCTCAACGCGCTCCGTCTCAGGGTGCTGGCCCGCCGCGACCGCCGCGGCTGACCTTACGGCGTATTCACTTGGCCTGACGGGAGGTCGGGCGCAGGTTTCGCTCCGAAAGACGAACGGAGTTCGACCATGCGCCTGACCCTCATCGCCGCCGCCGCGGCCGCCGCCACCCTGGCCGCCGCCCCGGCCTTCGCCCTCACCCAGGACGCCCCGGCGGCTCCGGCCGCCGCCGAAGCCGCCGCGGAAGCCGCCGCGGAAGCCGCCTTCGAGGCCCGCGCCGAGGCCTTCGAGGCCAGCATCGAGCGCATGGCCGAGGAGATGGGCGCCGCGGCCGAGGCCGCCGGGGCCGACGCCGCCCGCCGCAGCGCCGCGCTGGACGTCATCCAGGCGCGCTACCAGCCCGAGGCCGACGCCTTCGCCGCGGAGCTGCAGACCTTCGTCGACAGCCAGCTGGCCGCCATGCCGGCCGACCAGCAGACCGCCGTACGCAACGGCATCGCCGCCGCCCTGACCCAGATCCGCAGCGTCCCGGCCATGGTGCGCGCCCAGGTCGAACAGGCCGCGGCCGCCCCCGCCCCGGCTGCGCCGGCCAACTGATCCCTGATGTCCGGCCGGGACGGGGCCGCACGCCCGTCCCGGTCGCCCTGCCAAGACATCGCCCTTCCCGGAGACCGCCATGCGCCGCGCCGTCCTCGCCGTTCCCGCCCTCCTCGGCCTGGTCCTCGCCGCCGCCCCGGCGGTCGCCCAGGAACGCCCGGTCGAGACCCGCCACACCCTGCCAGGCTACCAGCCCAGCGCGCTGGAGCGGGCCATCGACGCCGGCGGTCCCGAGAGCGCCGCGGCCCTGACCTCGGCCCTGCTGGCCATCGTCAGCGACCCGGACCTCGACCCGGAGACCCGCGCCGAGCGCCTGCAGGCGGCGGTCGAGACGCTGCAGCCGCACATGGCCGACCTCGCCCTCGGCGCCGCCCAGACCGGGGTGCAGGTGGCGGCCACGATGCTGGCGACCATGGACCTCGAAACCGTGACCAGCGCCGTCGCCGGCGTGGCCGGGCCGGAGCTGGAAGCCCAGGTGCGCGCCGCCCTCGCCGAGGCGTCCGCCGGCCTCGCCGCCGCCGCCGCGGAAATGGCGGCCGGCCTGGCCGCCGCCGAGGCCGAAGCCGCCCTCACCGTCCCCACCCCGCCCGTCCGCCCGGCCGCCCCGCCGGCTTGAGGCGCGCACGCTTCCGTAATCCTCGGGTCAAGCCCGAGGATGACGGGGTGTAGTGGGGAGCGCTCGCCCCTCCGTCACGGCGCTACGCGCCGCGCCACCTCCCCATTTCATGGGGAGGAGAACGCCTTTCCTCCCCACGCCGTGGGGAGGGGGACCGCGAAGCGGTGGAGGGGCCCGGTCGCCAGGGCGACCGGCGGGCGGTGGAGGGGCCCGACCCCGCCCCCGCTTGACGCGCCGCACCCCCGGCCGCACAGGGCGGCATGTCCGCCCTGCCTGTCGATCCCGGCCTCTATCTGACCTTCCTCGGGGTCATGGGAGTGATGGCGATCACCCCGGGACCGGCCAATCTGTTCGCCGTCGCCACCGGCATGGCGCGCGGGCCGGCGGCCGCGCTCGCCGGGGTGGCGGGCATGAACATGGCGACCCTGGTGTGGTTCGCCGCCGCCGCCCTGGGCCTCAGCGCCCTGATCGCCGCCTTCCCCGAAGCCTTCCGCCTGATCGCCGTGGCCGGGGCGGTCTATGTCGGCTGGCTGGGGCTGAAGGCCCTGTGGGCGGCCCGGACCGTGGCTGACGCCCCGGCGCCCGCGCTGGCCGAGGGGGCCGGGGCCCGGCCCGGACGCGGGGCCTTCGTCGAGGGCTTCATGGTGCAGATCCTCAACCCCAAGGCCGTGCTGTTCTTCACCGCCGTGCTGCCGCCCTTCCTCGATCCGGCCCGGCCGGCGGCGCCGCAGCTGGGCCTGTTCGCCGTCGCCACGGTCGGGCTCGATGTGCTGAGCATGAGCGCCTACGGGCTGGGCGGCGCCGCCCTCGCCCTGGCCATGACCCGCCCCGGGGTGCGCCGCGCCTTCGGCGCCGGTACCGGCGTCCTGCTCCTCCTCGCCGCCGCGCTCATCCTGTCGCGGCTGTAGCGGACGCCCCTTCGCTCTCGTCGCCGGTTCATCACGGAGAGCACGAAGGAATCACGGAGGGCACAAAGGTCCATGCGCGCCGGCGCGCGAAGCGCTTTCCTCCCCGCCCCGGCGGAGAAAGGCGCCTTCGGCGCAGCTTGCAGTACGCCGTCGTGCCCTCTGTGTCTCTCCGTGCTCTCCGTGATGAACCGGCGACGCTCACAAAGACCACAAGGGCAGACAGGCCACCCCCCCCTCACGCGTCTGTGACCGGGCGCGACGTCGCGGAACGGTGCGCGACGGCGTTGCGTTGCCCATGCTAGGGTTCTGACGACAGGGGTCTTTCCAGGAGTCTTCGCATGCGTTCCCTCGCCCTGGCCGCCGTCGCCGCCGCGCTCGCGGTCGGCGCCTGCGCCACCCCCACCGCCTACGGCCCGGCCGACGCCCGCGGGGCCGGCGGCTACAGCGAAACCCGGCTCGAGCGCGACCGTTACCGCGTCACCTTCGCCGGCAATTCGGTGACCTCGCGCGAACAGGTCGAGATGGCCCTGCTGCTGCGGGCCGCCGAGCTGACCGTGGCCGACGGCTATGACTGGTTCGCCACGGTGAACCGCGCCACCGACCGCGACAGCCGTCTGGTGGCCACGCCCGACCCGCTGTCCTCGCGCTACAGCCCGTTCTGGTCGCCCTACTGGCGGTACTGGGGCGGCGGCGCCTGGCGGCCGTTCGACCCGTGGGCGCGCGATTTCGACTATCGCCAGATCGACCGGTTCGAGGCCTCGGCCGAGATCGTGCTGGGCCGCGGACCCAAGCCGGCCGGCGATCCCAACGCCTTCGACGCCCGCGAGGTGGTGTCCAACCTGTCCGGCCGCGTGCCGCGCCGGCCGTAACCTACGCGCGCGGGCCCGGGGTTCGCCAGCGGACCTGACCCTCTCAACCCTCGTCACCCCCGGGCTTGTCCCGGGGGTGATTGCAACTTGAAACCCGGCGACCCGCGCCCTACAGCCCGACCCGCGGCGTGCGCAGGCGGCGCTTGTTGACGTGGTCCTTGGGGGCCGGCCCGGTCTCCTCGGGCAGTTCGCCCTTGAAGTAGAAGCGCTGCCAGGCCTCGCGCGCCGCGTCCGGGTCGCCGCTGGCCAGCCGGCTGTTGAAGTCGGTGCGCTGGCGGTTCCAGGCCTCGAACTGGCCCTTCATCACCGGATTGGACTCCAGCGAGCGGATCACCGGATCGACCTGGTCCATCTTGCGGTGCTCGACGAGGCTGATGAAGCAGAAGGGCTCGCCCTTGTCGAAGCGGACGCGGCCGGGCCGGGTGAACAGCCAGTTCATGGTGAAGGGGAAGGGCAGCCAGTCGGTCTCGATCAGCCCGGTCAGGGGCTGGATGCCGTCCTTGATGTGATTGGGCGCGCCCGAGCACATCATCCCCCAGCCCGGCGGGGTGCGGAACAGATACTGCGGGTGCATGGTCAGCACCCCGCGCGAGAAGTGCGAGGTGACGAAGTGATCCAGCTCGGGATTGGGCCGGTCCGGGGTGATGGTGATGTCCGCCTGCGACGGCCCGCCGGTCCACTCGGCCGTGAAGCCGAACGGGCAGAGGATCTCCCAGCCGGTGGTGTTGGCCATGTTCAGCGGCAGGCAGCGGTAGGGGTGGCGCGCGGCGAAGGCGTCCATCCAGGCCCGCGACTGGCGCCCCGGCACCAGGTCCGGCGGCCGCTGGGTCATCGGGTAGCATTCCAGTTCCAAGACCTTGGCCCTTTCGCACGTGGCGTCTAGACCCGTTGCTCTAGCCGGGCCCGCCGCGGGCCGTAAAGCCGGACCCGCCCGAGCATGAGCGCCGCCCCGCCCGAACAGGACGTCATCCCCGCCTTCGATCGCGAGCGGCTGCTGGCCTGGCTGGCGGCCCAGGGCGTCGCCCACGTCACCCATGACCACCCGGCGGTGTTCCGGGTCGAGGAGGGGCTGGAGCTCAAGGCCGCCCTGCCCGGCGCCCACACCAAGAACCTGTTCCTCAAGGACAAGAAGGGCCGGCTGTGGCTGGTCTCGGCGCGTCAGGACACGGAGATCGACCTCAAGGCCCTGCCGCGGGTGATCGGGTCGGACCGGTTGTCGTTCGGCAACGAGGCCCTGATGCGGGAGACGCTGGGGGTGCGCCCCGGCTCGGTCACGGCCCTGGGCCTGATCAACGACCCGGACCAGCGCGTCACCTTCGTGCTGGACCGGGCCTTGTGGGAGGCGGACATCGTCAACTTCCACCCCCTGACCAACACCGCCACCACCGGGCTGGCGCAGCCCGCCTTCCGCGCCGTGCTGAAGGCGCTGGGCCGCCGCCCGATTGTCGTCGACTTCGCGCGCTTGTCTGTCATGGACGGCGCGACCATCTGAGACCCCGAGCGTTCCGCTTCCGAGGATGACCATGAGCTTCGCCGATCCCGCCGCCCCCGAGGACCTGATCAAGGAGGGCTCCGACGCGTCCTTCATGACCGACGTGGTCGAGGCCTCGCGCCGCCAGCCGGTGATCGTCGACTTCTGGGCTCCCTGGTGCGGCCCGTGCCGCACCCTGGGCCCGGCGCTGGAAAAGGCCGTGCGCGCCGCCCGCGGGGCGGTGAAGATGGTCAAGATCGACGTCGACAGGAACCCGGCCTACGCCGGCCAGCTGCGGGTGCAGTCGATCCCCACCGTCTACGCCTTCGTCAACGGCCAGCCGGTCGACGGCTTCCAGGGCTCGATCCCGGAGAGCCAGATCAAGGCCTTCATCGACAAGCTGACCGGCGGGTCCTCGGCCGACGCCGACCTGGCCCAGCTGCTGTCGCTGGGCGCCGAGTCCCTCAGCCTGCAGGACTGGGGCGGCGCCGCCCAGGCCTATGCCGAGGTCCTCTCGATGGACCCGGAGAACGTCAAGGCCATCGCCGGCCTCGCCAAGGTCTATCTGGCCACCGGCGACGCCGACCAGGCGCGCCAGACGCTGGCCATGGCCGGGGACAGCCAGGACCCGGACGTGCAGAGCGCCCGCGCCCAGATCCGCCTGCTCGAGGCCGGGGCCGGGGCCGCAGGCGAGACCGCCGCGCTGCGGGCGAAGGTCGCCGCCGACCCGGCCGACCACGCCGCCCGCTTCGAGCTGGCCCGCGCCCTGGCCTCGACCGGCGAGCTGAAGGCGGCGGTGGACGAGCTGCTGACCATCGTCCAGGCCGACCGCGAGTGGAACGAGCAGGCCGCCCGGCGCGAGCTGCTGACCATCTTCGAGGCCGCCGGCGGCGGCTCGGACATCGCCCGCGACGGTCGCCGTCGCCTGTCCTCCATCCTCTTCGCCTGACCCGGGAGCGCGGCATGGCCCACAGCTATCTGAAGGCGTCGGACCTGCCGCAGGCCCTTCCGGTGTTCCCGCTGGACGGGGCGCTGCTGCTGCCGCGCGGCCAGCTGCCGCTCAACATCTTCGAGCCGCGCTATCTCAACATGATCGATGACGCCATGGCCGGGGACCGGCTGATCGGCATGATCCAGACCACCGGCGGGCCGCGCGAGCGGCCGGCCCTGGCCCCGATCGGCTGCGCCGGGCGCATCACCCACTTCGCCGAGACCTCGGACGGGCGCTATCTCATCACCCTGACCGGGGTGGCGCGCTTCCGCGTGACCACGGAGCTGCAGGCGGCCACGCCCTATCGCCAGGTCCGCGCCGAGTTTGGAGCCTTCGAGGCCGACCTGAGCCCCGCCGTGGAGCCGGTGGCCTTTGACCGGCCGGCCTTCTTCGACGCCCTGCGGCTCTATCTGGAGCGGCGAGGGCTGGACGTGGACTGGGAGACCGCCGAGTCCGCCCCGCCGGAGGCCCTGATCAACAGCCTGGCCATGGCCCTGCCGTTCGAGGCGGCCGAGAAACAGGCCCTGCTGGAGGCTTCGGATCTCGAGGACCGCGCCGGCGCCCTGACCGCCCTGATGCGCATCGACGCCGCCGAACCCGGTGACGGCGAGCCGCGCCTGCAATAGAGCCAGACCATGTCCGACGCCTTTCACACCCCGCCCTCGGTCGATCCGCGCCTTCTGGAGGTGCTGGTCTGCCCGGTCACCCGCGGCCGGCTGAGCTATGACCGCGAGCGCCAGGAGCTGGTCTCCGAGGGCGCGAAGCTGGCCTATCCGATCCGCGACGGGGTGCCGATCCTGTTGCCCGAGGACGCCCGTCCGCTCGACTGACCCGCCTTCAGACCCGGGAGCTCGCCATGCGCGCCACCACCGCCCTTCTCGCCGCCCTCGCCCTCACCGCCGCCGCCTCGCCGACCGCCGCCGGGAATGGGGCCCAGGACCCCGTGGCCGAGCTGCTGCGCGGCGAGGCGGAGGCCCCCGGCAAGGTGATCGCCCCGGACCCGGAGGCGGAGCGGGTGACGGCGGCGCTCAACGCCGAGATCCTGACCCAGAACGCCCTCGCCGAGCAGGCCGAGGTCGCCGATCTCAAGGCGGTCGAGGCGGAGAATGCGGCGCGGGCCGAGGCTCACGCCCGGGCGGTGGCCGAGGCCGAGGCGGCGCATCAGGCCCGGCTGGCCGCCCATGCGGACATGGTCGCCCGCCAGCAGGCCGAGTACGCGCGCCGCATGGCCCTGTGGCGCGAGGTCAGCGAGGCCTGCCGCCGCGGCGAGACCGAGCGCTGCCGCGTCGGCCGTCTGGCGCTGGAGGCCGAGGCGCGGACGGCGACGACCCGCCCCTGAGGTCAGGCGTCAGAGCGCGCCGCGCACCAGCCAGCCGACATAGACGACATAGGCGGCGAACAGGGCGAAGCCCTCCCAGCGCGACAGCCGCATGCCGGTGCGCACGAACACGATCAGCAGGGCCGTGGCCGCCAGCATCACCCAGATGTCGAAGCGGGCGATCTCGACCGGCACCCGGATCGGCGTGACGATGGCCGTGATCCCGAGGATGCCGAGGATGTTGTAGAGGTTCGAGCCGATGACGTTGCCCAGCGCCACGTCGGCGTGGCGGCGCAGCGCGGCCACGACCGAGGTCACCAGTTCCGGCAGGGAGGTGCCGATCGCCACCACGGTCAGGCCGATGATGGTGTCGGAGACGCCGAGGTCGCGGGCGATGACGATGGCGTTGTCGACCAGCAGGCGGGCGCCGCCGATGGTCAGGGCGATGCCCAGCACGGCCAGCCCCAGACCGGCCCAGATGCCGCCCTTGGCGTCCGGGGCATCCTCGGCGATGTGCTCGAACTTGGCCCGCTCGGCGTCCTGGACGTTCCGCTCGCCGAGATAGGCCAGCACGATGTAGGCGATCAGCATGGCCACCATGGCCACGCCCCAGATGCGCCCGACCACGCCCGCCAGCACGGCGGCGACGCAGATCAGGGTGGCCACGACCAGCATGGTCCCGTCGCGTTTGAACGCCGTCCGGTCCACGGCGAAGGGCGCGATCAGCACCGTCAGGCCGAGGATCAGCAGGATGTTGGCGCTGTTGGAGCCGACCACATTGCCCACGGCGATGCCGGGGCTGTCGGCGAAGGCCGCGGTCAGGCTGGTGACCAGCTCCGGCGTCGAGGTGCCGAAGCCCACGAGCGTCAGGCCGATCAGCAGGGGCGAGACGCCCAGGCTCCTGGCGGCGGTCGAGGCCCCGCGAACCAGGGTGTCGCCCCCGACGGTGAGCAGGACCAGCCCGAGGGCCAGCAGCGAATAGGTGAGAATGGCGCCTTCCATGGCCCCGCTGCTCTCATGGGCGGCGAAAAAGCGCAACCGCGACACGGTGAACGCGGCCGGGTCGGACCTGACGCGGGTCGCCGGGCGCGGTATGGGGCGGGATGAAACGCGAAGTCCTCGACGTGCTGATCGTCGGCGCCGGCGCCGCCGGCATGATGTGCGCCGCCGAGGCGGGCAAGCGCGGGCGCTCGGTGCTGGTCGTCGATCACGCCCGGGCCCCCGGCGAGAAGATCCGCATCTCCGGCGGCGGCCGCTGCAACTTCACCAACCTCGGCTGCGGCCCCCACGCCTTCCTGGGCGAGAACCCGCGCTTCGCCGCCTCGGCGCTGGGCCGCTACACCCAGCACGACTTCATCGCCCTGGTGAACCGCTACGGGATCGGGTGGCACGAGAAGACGCTCGGCCAGCTGTTCTGCGACGACAGCGCGAAGGCCATCGTCGCCCTGCTGGTGAGCGAGCTGAAGGCCGCCGGGGCGGTCCTGTCGCTCGGGACCGCGGTGGAGACGGTCGGGGACGGCCCCGACGGCGGCTTCGACGTCGCCCTGTCGGACGGCCGTCGGCTTTCGGTCGCCGCGCTGGTGCTGGCCACCGGCGGCAAGTCGATCCCCAGGATGGGCGCCACCGGCTGGGCTTATGACACGGCGCGGCGCTTCGGCCTGCGCGTCACCGACACCCGGCCCGCGCTGGTGCCCCTGACCTTCGAGACGGGGCTGCTGGAGCGGCTGAAGCCGCTGGCCGGGGTGGCCCAGCCGGACGCGGTGGTGAAGGCCGGGGCCGGCAGGTTCCGGGAGGGCGTGCTGTTCACCCACCGCGGCCTCAGCGGCCCGGCGGTGCTGCAGGTCTCCAGCTACTGGCGCGAGGGCGAGGCGATCGAGCTGGATCTGGCCCCCGACCTCGACCTCGGCGCCGTCCTGAAGGCGCGCAAGCGGGCGACGGGCAGGCAGGGCGTGGTCACCGCCCTGGCCGAGGCCCTGCCGCGGCGGCTGGCGGAGCTTGTGGCGGAAGAGGCCGGCGCGACCGGAACCCTCGCTGACCAGCCCGACGCCCGGCTGGCGACGCTGGGCGAGGCGGTCAACCGCTGGCGGGTCAAGCCGGTGGGGTCGGAAGGCTATCGCACCGCCGAGGTGACCCTGGGCGGCGTGGCCACCGACGAGCTGAACCAGAAGACGCTGGAGGCGCGCCGCCGCCCCGGCCTGTTCGTCATCGGCGAGGCGGTCGACATCACCGGCTGGCTGGGCGGCTATAACTTCCAGTGGGCCTGGTCGTCCGGCTGGGCCGCCGGCCAGGCCTGCTGACGGGGCCTAGAGGATGTAGCGGCTCAGATCGGCGTCGCCGGCCAGCTCGCCGACCCGCTCGCGCACCAGGGCGGCGTCGACGGTCACCGTCTGGCCCGACAGGTCCGAGGCGCGGAAGCTGGTCTCCTCCAGCACCCGTTCGATCACCGTCTGCAGCCGTCGGGCGCCGATGTTCTCCACCGCCGAATTGGCCGCCACGGCGGCGTCGGCGAGGGCCTCGACCCCGTCCGGCGTGACCTCCAGCGTCACCCCCTCGGTGGCCAGCAGGGCCTGGTTCTGGCGGATCAGATTGGCCTCCGGCTCGGTCAGGATGCGCACGAAATCGTCGCGGGTCAGGGCCTTGAGCTCGACCCGGATCGGCAGCCGGCCCTGCAGCTCGGGCAGCAGGTCCGACGGCTTGGCCACATGGAAGGCGCCCGAGGCGATGAACAGCACATGGTCCGACTTCACCGGCCCGTACTTCGTCGACACGGTGGTGCCCTCGATCAGGGGCAGCAGGTCGCGCTGCACCCCCTCGCGGCTGACGTCGGCGCCGCGCGCCTCGGACCGGGCCGCCACCTTGTCGATCTCGTCGAGGAAGACGATGCCCTCGTTCTCGGCCAGCGACACCGCCTCGCGGGTCAGGCTCTCCGTGTCCAGCAGCTTGTCGCTCTCCTCGGCGATCAGCGGGGTCCAGGCGTCGCGCACGGCCATCTTCACCGTGCGGGTCCGTCCGCCGGCCAGTTTGCCGAACATCTCCGACAGGTTGATCATCCCCATCTGGCCGCCGCCGGGCAGGTCCAGCCCGGGCAGGCCGGGCGCCGCCTCGGCCAGGGCCAGGTCGATCTCGCGGTCGTCCAGCTCCCCGGCGCGCAGCTTGCGGCGGAAAGCGTCGCGGGTGGCCGGCTGGGCCCCGGGCCCGACCAGGGCCTCCAGCAGCCGGTCCTCGGCCTGGCCCTCGGCCCGGGCCCGCACCTCGCCGCGGCGACGGTCGCGCACCATGACCAGCGCCGCCTCCACCAGGTCGCGCACGATCTGGTCGACGTCGCGGCCGACATAGCCGACCTCGGTGAATTTGGTGGCCTCGACCTTGAGGAAGGGCGCCCCGGCCAGCTTCGCCAGCCGCCGGGCGATCTCGGTCTTGCCGACCCCGGTGGGGCCGATCATCAGGATGTTCTTGGGCGTCACCTCGTCGCGCAGATCCTCGGGGACGCGCTTGCGCCGCCAGCGGTTGCGCAGGGCCACGGCCACGGCGCGCTTGGCCTCGGCCTGGCCGACGATGAAGCGATCGAGCTCGGAGACGATCTCGCGGGGGGAAAGGTCCGTCATCCCCGCCACATAGGCGTCAACCGGCTCCGGCGGGAGGGGGCGGGGACAGGGATCAGGCCAGATCCTCGAGCTCCGCCTCGGACAGGTCGCCGGGGACGATGGTGACCGGCAGGCGCCGGCCGCCGAGGCCGCCCTGCTTGAGGAGGACGCTGATCAGCGGGCCGGGCCCGCGGGCCCCGGCGCCGGCGGCCAGCACGAGGATCTTGATCTCCGGGTCGTCGGTGACCGCCTTGCGGATCGCGCCCTGCACGTCGCCGGTCTCGATCAGCAGCACCGGCTGGGCCCCGGAGCGGGTCTCCGCCTCCTCGGCGAAGCGCCGCAGCAGGGCCTCCGCCTCCTCACGCAGCTGGCGCTCGATCTCCTCGCGCACCCCGGACCAGTGCTCGTCATGGGTGGGGGAGATGACGCGCAGCAGCGCCACCCGGCCGCCGGTGGCCCGGGCGCGCCGGGCGGCGAAGGCCAGGGCGCTCGGGAACTCCGGCGTATCGTCGGCGACGACCAGGAACTTGCGCGGCATGGCCCCCTCCCCCGCCCCGGACCCTAGAGGGCCCGGGCGAAGCTGCGGATCGCGCCGTGGGCGATCGTCAGCTTGGCGAAGGACCAGCCGCGGCCGGACTGCTCGATCTCGTCGACGCTGGCGCGCAGGCCCTCGACCTCGGCCAGACGCGGGCCGATCCAGGCGTCGACCGCGCCTTCGGCGGCGGCCTCGCTGTCGCCGACCGAGGCGTCGGTTCCGGCCGCCACCGCCGCCGTCAGCTCCATCTGGGCCGTCATCAGCTCGCCGATCAGGCGACGCACCGCCAGCCGGTCATACTGGTCCTCGGACGGCACCTGACGGGCGGCGACGCGCAGCCGGTCGAAGTCGAAGGCGGCCCCGACCTGGTGATACAGCCGGGCCATGGCCGGGTCGGGCCAGCCGGCGCGTCGGGCCAGGTCGCCGATGTCGGCGGCCGGCACCAGCGGCTGCAGCATGGCCAGGTCGGCGGCCAGGTCCGCGGGCGCGCCGAGCGCCGTCAGGGCCTCGACCCGCTCGGCCAGGCGCGACCGGGCGAAGCGCGACAGCACATCGGCCCCGGCGCCGCGCAGCGCATCGGCGGTCGGCCGGTAGGTGGCGATCAGACCGGCCACGCCGTGACCGCCGCCGTTGGCGCGGCGCGCCAGCCACAGGGTCTGGCGCCGCAGGGCCGTGGCCACCTCGGTATAGAGGGCGGTCTGGGCCTCGGCCGGGATCTTCAGGTCCAGCGCCGAGACCGCGTCCCACGCCTCGTCGAGACGGAACACGCGGCGGGCGGCCTCGAAGGCCACCACCAGGGCGGTGGTGTCGCATTCCGCCGCCGCCGTCAGCCGGGCCGGGAAGGTGAAGCCGGCCATGTTGACGATCTCGTTGGCCATCACCGTGGCGACGATCTCGCGCCGCAGCCGGTGGGTCTTCATCTCCCCCTCGAAACGGGCCAGCGGCCCGGGGAAGTAGCGGACCAGGGTCTCCTCGAAGAAGGGGTCTTCCGGGGCCTTCGAGGCGACGATGGCCTCGCTCAGCTCCAGCTTGGAATAGGCCAGGAGCACCGCCAGCTCCGGCCGGGTCAGGGCCTTGCCGTGGTCGCGGCGCTCGGCGATCTGGGCGTCGGTGGGCAGACCCTCGACCTTGCGGTCCAGCCGGCCGGCCTCGCCCAGACGGCGCATGAAGGCCTGCTGGTGATCCAGCTCCGCCAGGCCGTGGGCCTCGCGCAGGGTCAGGGCCAGGGTCTGGTCGATGTTGTGGGCCAGCACCTTCTGCGCCACCTCCTCGGTCATCGAGGCGAGCAGCGGATTGCGATCCTCCGCCTTGAGCGCACCCGAGACGATGGCCGAGCCGGTCAGGATCTTGATGTTGACCTCGTGGTCCGAGGAATCGACCCCGGCCGAGTTGTCGATGGCGTCGGTGTTGATGCGGCCGCCGTTGAGGGCGAAGGCGATGCGCGCGGCCTGGGTCAGGCCGAGGTTGGCCCCCTCCCCCACCACCTTGACCCGTAGTTCGCCGGCCTCGACGCGCAGGGCGTCATTGGCCTTGTCGCCGACCTGGGCGTCGGTCTCGCCGGGGCCCTTCACATAGGTGCCGATGCCGCCGAGGTAGAGCAGCTCGGCCGGGGCCTTGAGGATGGCGTTCATCAGCGCGGCCGGATCCAGCGCCTCGGCCTCGATGCCGAGGGCTTCCCGGGCTTCCGGCGACAGGGCGATCGACTTGGCCGCGCGCGAGAACACCCCGCCGCCCTTCGAGATCTTCGAGACGTCATAGTCCTGCCACGACGAGCGCGGCAGTTCGAACATGCGCTTGCGCTCGATCCAGCTGCTCTCCGGATCCGGGGTCGGGTCGATGAAGATGTCGCGGTGGTCGAAGGCGGCGACCAGCTTCGTGGCCTTCGACAGCAGCATGCCGTTGCCGAACACGTCGCCGGACATGTCGCCGACGCCGACCACGGTGAAGGGCTCGGTCTGGATGTCCTTGCCCATCTCGCGGAAGTGGCGCTTGACCGCCTCCCACGCCCCGCGGGCGGTGATGCCCATGACCTTGTGGTCGTAGCCGGCCGAGCCGCCGCTGGCGAAGGCGTCGCCCAGCCAGAAGCCATAGTCGGCCGAGACCCCGTTGGCGATGTCCGAGAAGGTCGCCGTGCCCTTGTCGGCGGCGACGACGAGGTAGGGGTCGTCCCCCTCCCAGGCCACCACCGCGTCGGGCCGGCGCACGCCGCCGTCGGCCTCGATGTTGTCGGTCACGTCCAGCAGGCCGGACAGGAAGGTGCGGTAGGCGCGGATGGCCTCGGCCTGGATGGCGTCACGGTCGGCGCCCGCCCGGGTCAGGGCGCTGAGACCCTTGGGATAGAAGCCGCCCTTGGAGCCGACCGGCACGATCACCGCATTCTTGACCTGCTGCGCCTTGACCAGGCCCAGCACCTCGGTGCGGAAGTCGTCGCGCCGGTCCGACCAGCGCAGGCCGCCGCGGGCCACCGGGCCGAAGCGCAGGTGCACCCCCTCGATGTGCGGCGCCCAGACGAAGATCTCGCGGTAGGGCTTGGGCAGGGGCAGGTCTTCGAGCTCGCGCGAGGCGATCTTGATCGAGATGTAGGCCTTGGACGCCCCGTCGGCGTCGGTCTGGTAGTAGTTGGTGCGCTTGATGGCCTCGATCAGGTCGGCCAGCCGGCGCAGCACGCGATCGTGCTCGAGGCTCTTCACCGCCTGCACGCCCTCGGCGATGCGGGCGCGCAGGGCGGCCACCGTCGCCTCGCGGCTCTCGACCGGGCCGCCGGCCGGGTCGAAGCGGGCGTGGAACAGCTCCAGCAGCGCCCGGGCCACGTCCGGATAGAGGATCAGCGCCTCTTCCTGCACCGCCTGGCTGGGGTCGAGCCCGGACTGCTGGCGGTACTTGGCGAGGGTGCGGATCAGGGCCGCCTCGCGCCACGACACCCCCAGCTCCAGCACCAGCCGGTTGAAGCCGTCGCTCTCGGTGCGCCCGGCCCAGACGGCGCGGAAGGCGGCCTCGAACGGGGCCTTCACGTCACTGAAGCTGAGCGCCTCGCCGCGCGGGTCCTCGAGCAGGAACTCGTGGATGTGGATGGCCGGGGCGCCGGTCGGGCGCACCTCGTGGCCGAACTCCTCGAGGGTCTTGAGGCCCATGTCGGCGAGGATCGGCAGCACGTCGGACAGGGGCGCGGCCCCGCCGCGCTTGTATAGCTTGAAGCGGAACTGCAGCGGCGTGTCCGAGGCCCCGCGGAAGGCGCGCACGGCGATGCCGTCCGGCCCCGACCCGTCGGGGCTCAGGCTGTCCATGCTAACGAGGTCGGTGATCGCCTCGAAGGCGTCGTAGCGGGCGCGGTAGGCCGCGCCGAAGGCCTCGGCCCAGCGGGCGCTGACCGCCCCGATCTGGGCCTCGGCGAAGTCGGCGGCGCGGGCGGCGGCCTCGAACCGGTCGGTCCAGCTGCGCGAGGTCTCGACCACCGCCGCCTCGAGCAGGGCCGGGTCCGGGGTCGGATGGTCGCCCGGGGTCACGCCGATGATGTAGTGGATCCGCACCAGCGGGGCGTCGGAAAGCTGCGGATACCAGGCCGACAGCCGCCCGCCCCAGGCCTGCACCAGCAGCCGGCCGATGCGCTCGCGGACGCTGGCGTCGTAACGCTCGCGCGGAATGAAGGCGAGCACCGAGACGAAGCGGTCGAACGGGTCCTTGCGGGTGAACAGCTTGACCTTGGGCCGGTCGTACAGGTGCAGGATCCCCAGGGCCGCGTCGAGCAGCTCGTCCTCGCTGATCTGGAACAGCTCGTCGCGCGGGTAATTCTCGAGGATGTTCTTGAGGCGCTTCTCGTTGTGGCTGCCCGGCAGCTTGCCGGCCCGGGTCAGGGCGTTGGCCAGCTTGCGGCGTACCAGCGGCACCTCCGACGCGGCGCGGTCATAGGCTTCGGCGGTGAACAGGCCGACGAAGCGGGTCTCGCCGGCCGGCCGGCCGTCGGCCCCGTACCGCTTGACCCCGACATAATCCATGTAGGCCCGGCGATGGACCCGCGAGCGCAGGTTGGCCTTGGCCACGGTGACCGGCTCGGACAGGTCCAGCTGGCGCTTCATCTGCCGGGTCAGCACCGCCGGCTCCGAGGCGCGGCGCAGCACGGTGCGGGCCGGATCGCGCAGGACGCCGAGCCCTTCGCCCGACTGGTCCAGAGGCGCCTCGGCCTCGTAGCCGCCGTCCGGCGTGCGCGGATAGGCGTAGTCGCGGGCCCCGAGGAAGACGAAGTGGTCGGCCTTCAGCCAGCGCAGGAAGGCCAGGTTCTCGGCCACCACCTCCGGGTCCAGCCCTTCCTGGGCGGTCTCCAGCTGGCGCACGGACTCCGCCATCAGCCCGGCCATGGCCTGGTGATCGGCCACCGCGGCGTGGACGTCGGCCAGGGCCGCGGCGAGGCCCTCGCCAAGGGCGTCGCGGCGCTCCTGCGGCACCGGGTCGATGATCACCAGGATCAGCGATTCGCGCGTCGCGGCTCCGCCGGCGCGGGGCAGGGTGACGACCGGGTGGAACAGGGCGCGCACCGAGGCCCCGGCGTCGGCCAGCTCGCCCATGACGCTGTCGACGAGGAACGGGGCGTCGTCCTGGAAGATGCGGATCAGGTCATAGCCGGTGGGGCGGTCGTCGGCGCCGCGCAACGGACCGACGCCGATGCGCGGGGCCTCGCCCGGCGCACGTTCGCCGGCCGCCTGCCAGGCCTCGGCCAGCAGGGCCGCGAGGTCGGGTACATCGACCTCGGGGGTCTCGTCGGCGACATAGTCTTCCCAGGCCTGGGCCAGATAGTCCCGGGCCCCGGGGGCGAGATCGGCGGCGGTCTGGCCGAGGGCCGCGGCGAACAGGCGGGTCAGCTCCTCCGCGCTCGGGGGAACGGGAGAGAGGGCGGGGCGCGTGGGGGCGGACATCGGGATCCTGGACTTCAGGCGGCCCTGCGGCCGCTTCTGGCGCGCAAACTAGACCGATGGCTGCGGCGATCAACCGGACAAAAGAAAACCCGCGCCAATCCCCGACGGCCAAACGAAAAGACCGCCGGCGCAGGTGCAGCCGGCGGTCTTCGTAACCGGTCCCGGGGGGAGGGGAGGGAGGAACCGGTCGTCGTCCGGGCGGACCCCTTCGGGAGGGGGGGAGGGAGGAGGCCCGCCGGTGATCTCGAGGTGGGAAGCCGGCGGCCGCTCGTCAATGGTCCGCGGGGGGCGCGGCGGGGGCTGACCGGCGCGGCGGCTTGTCGCGGGCATGCGCCTGGCCCGGCCCGGAACCCGGGCGCGGCGGTCCGTCGGGCTCGCCGTCGCCGGACAGCAGCACGGCGATCCAGCGCGATCCGCGGAACTCGGCGAGGATGGCCATGGCCATGACCGCCAGCGGCGTCGACAGGAACATGCCGATCACGCCCCACAGCTTGCCCCACAGGGCCAGCGACAGCAGCACCACCACCGGGTCGATGTTCTGGTTGTCGCCCTGCATGCGCGGCTGCACCAGGTTGCCGACGAGGAACAGGATGGTCTGCAGCCCGATCAGCAGGATCAGGGCGGGCCAGTAGCTCTCGAACTGGACCAGGGCGAACAGGGGCGGGGCGAGGCCGGCGATGGCCCCGCCCAGCACCGGGATGAAGCCGACCACGAAGATGACGAAGGTCCAGAACTCGGCGTTCTGCAGGCCGACGGCGCGCATCAGGGCCCAGGCCACGGCGCAGATCAGCGCCCCGGTGACGGTCTGGACCCAGAGATAGCCCTCGACCCCCGAGCGCACCCGCTCGAAAACGGACAGGGCCTCGCCGCGGGATTCCCGGTTGGGGAACATGGCCACCAGCTTCTTGCGGAATCCGGCCTGGGCGGCGAGCAGGAAGCCGAGATAGACCAGCACGAAGAAGGCCCCGGACAGGATGCCCTGCATCTGGAACGCCAGATCCGTCAGGTAGCCGCGCAGGTCGACGCCCTCGACCAGCTCCGCCGCCGTCGGCGCCGCGCCGAGCCCGAACAGGGCGGCCCCGTCGCGCAGGATGGCGTCCAGCCGCGGGCCGAGGTTGGCCGACACCCCGGAGGCGTCGGTGAAGAAGCCCGCCGCGCCGTTCACGAGGATGCCGATCGAGGCGAAGAAGCCGAGGATGACCAGCAGCAGGGCGGCCAGACCCGCGGCGCGCGGCGGCAGCTTCAGACGCCGCTCGATGGCCCGCTTCACCCCGTCGATCATGATCAGCAGGAAGATGGCCATGGCCAGGGGCGTGAGGATGTCGCGCAGCCAGTAGAGGGCGGCGCCCACCGCCACGGCGGCGAGCAGCACCACGGCGTTGCGGGTCACGGTCGAGGCGGGCAGGGCGACGGGGCTCTTCATCCGTCTCCTTGTCGGGGGCGCAGCGGGGGGCGTCAATCGGCGGTCTTTCGGCTGGAGCCCTGTGGCGACCTGCCCTATCGAGGGATGTCGGCAGGCAGGACGGGATCCGGATCAATGGACCAGACGGCGGGTGTGTTCCTCGGGGCGTCGGGCGACACGGGTGCGGACCCGGCGCTGAGCCTGCTGTTCCGGCGCGCCAACCGGCACGGGGTGGTCGCCGGGGCCACCGGCACGGGCAAGACGGTGACGCTGCAGATCCTCGCCCAGGGCTTCTCCGACGCCGGGGTCCCCGTCGTCTGCGCCGACATCAAGGGCGACCTGTCAGGCATCAGTCAGCCGGGCAGCCCCAACGACAAGCTGCTGGCCCGCGCGGCGGAGATGGGTCTGACCCTGACGCCGCAGGCGGCCCCGACGGTGTTCTGGGACCTGTATGGCGAGAAGGGCCACCCGGTCCGGGCCACGGTCAGCGAGATCGGCCCGCTGCTGCTGGCGCGCATGCTGGACCTGAACGAGGTGCAGGAAGGGGTGCTGACGGTCGCCTTCCACGTCGCCGACCAGGACGGGCTGCTGCTGCTCGACCTCGATGACCTGCGCGCCCTTCTGACCCATGTGGCCGAGAACGCCGAGGCCATCGGCAAGCGCTACGGCCATGTCGCCCCGGCCTCGGTCGCCGCCATCCAGCGCGCCCTGCTGCAGCTGGAGACGCAGGGCGGCAAGGCCTTCTTCGGCGAGCCGGCGCTGCGGCTGGAGGACCTGATCCGCACCGACCTGTCGGGCCGCGGCCAGGTCAATGTGCTGGCGGCCGAGCGGCTGATGAACAGCCCGCGGGTCTATGCCGCCTTCCTGCTGTGGCTGCTGTCGGAGCTGTTCGAGCGGATGCCGGAGATCGGCGACCCGGACAAGCCGCGGCTGGTGTTCTTCTTCGACGAGGCGCACCTGCTGTTCACCGACGCGCCCAAACCGCTGCTGGAGAAGATCGAGCAGGTGGTGCGGCTGATCCGCTCCAAGGGGGTGGGGGTCTATTTCGTCACCCAGAACCCGGCCGACATCCCCGACACGGTGCTGGCCCAGCTGGGCAACCGCATCCAGCACGCCCTGCGCGCCTACACCCCGTCCGAGCAGCGCGGGCTGAAGGCGGCGTCCGACAGCTTCCGCGCCAATCCGGCCTTCGACACGGCCGAGGCGATCCAGGCCCTGGGCGTCGGCGAGGCGGTGGTCTCGGTGCTGGACGAGAAGGGGGCGCCGACGGTCGCCGCCCGCGCCCGCATCCGCCCGCCGGCCTCGCGGCTGGGCCCGGCCACCGCCGACGAGCGCGCGGCGGTGATGGCGAACAGCCCGGTGCGCGGGGTCTATGACACGGCCCTGAACCGCGAGTCCGCCGCCGAGGTTCTGGCCGCCCGGGCCGAGGCCGAGACGCGCGCCGCGGCGGAGGCGGCGGTCCCGAAGACCGCGCCGGTCGAGCGCTCCAGGGCTGAGACGAGGGCTGAGCCGCGGCCGCGCGCCGCGCCGCGGAGCCGCGAGACGCCGATGGAGGCCCTGACCAAGTCGGTCCTGCGCACCGCCGGCTCGACGATCACCCGCGAAATCCTGCGCGGCGTCCTGGGCGGGATGCGGCGGCGGTGATCTGGTCGCTCGCCTTGGCCCTGGCCCTGATGGCTCATCAAGATACAGAACGGCCACCGGGCCTGGCGCCGGACGAGTCCGTCTACCGCTGGTACACGCTCGAGAGCCGAAGCGCCGGATTCGGCGTCCGGCAGCAGACCGACATCAGGGTCTACCGCGTCTCAAGACCCTCTGATGGCGGCGCGGCGGCCTTCTGGATGGTCCGCCTGCGCTACGCGGCCCAGCTCCCCGGCGTCGCGCCCGCGAT
This sequence comes from Brevundimonas sp., assembly GCF_035998205.1. Taxonomy (GTDB): domain Bacteria; phylum Pseudomonadota; class Alphaproteobacteria; order Caulobacterales; family Caulobacteraceae; genus Brevundimonas. Next base: position 183,160 of record NZ_DASYHT010000005.1, on the reverse strand, counting down.
CGATCGCTGGCTCGACAGTCGCGCGTGTCCGGCCATCAGCGAGGCGCTGACGGCCTTGCCGCGGGAGGCCCTGCAGCCCACGCCGCCGGGAGAAATCCGGACGACGCGGCCGCGACTGGGACCGCACGGCGCCGAGGCGCGCTATACAGCCTACGGCATCCTCGACGGCTCGGACGTCGAGATGACGCTGGTGGATCGTCAGGAAGGGGCGATCCACCGGGCAGCGGAGCAGATGCGCGATCTCCTGTTGCCTTGCGCCGGCCCGGCGACCTGACTACCGCAGCACCAAGCCCCCCAGATGCAGGCGTCGCCGGGCCGAAGGTCCACTGCGGCATTCAGGGATCAATCGCGACGAAGGGGATCTGCGCCGTGTGCTGTTCGGTGTGCCGGATCAGGAAAGGCGTATCCGCGAAGTTGGCGACCGCGAAAGCCGCCGCCTGCCTGAACTCCTGAAAGGCGCCCTTGAAGTCCTGACCGACCAGCACGGCCCAGACCCCCCCGTACTCCTGCCGCAGACGCGGCAGCATGTCGTCGAACGCCTTGATCTCCTCGGTCAGGACCGCCGTTTCCATTCCAGCCCCCCTCGAATACTCCCGAAAGGTAGCACACCCGGAGTCCGCCGAGAATCCCGGGGACCCGGCGACCTGACTACCGCGGAACCAGCCGCCACATGCGCAGGGGGTGGCGGACGGTGCCGGCTTCCTCGCCGGCGGCGTCGCCCCGGCCCATGTAGAAGTCGGCGCGGACCGGGCCGCGGATGGCGCTGCCGGTGTCCAGCGCGGTGACGAGGCCGCGGTAGCCGCGCCGCGCGCCCCGGAGATTGCCGGCGTCGGCGTCGAGAAACACCAGATCGCCATAGCGCCACGAGGCCGGGTCGACCGCGATCGACCGGCGCGGCGCCAGCGGCACGCCCGCGGCCCCGGCCGGCTCCCCGTCGTCCGGCTCGATGCGGAAGAAGATGTAGCGCGGGTTCAGGGCCGTCACGGCCCGGGCCTCGGGGCCGCGGCGGGCGGCCAGCCAGGCGCGGATGGCCTCGCCGGACGTACCGTCGCGGGGCAGGAGGCCGCGCTCGGCCATGGGGCGGGCGATGCCGACGAAGGGCTGGCCGTTGTCGGCGGCATAGGCGGCGCGCACCCGGCGTCCGTCCTCGAAGGTCAGGTAGCCGGAGCCCTGGATCTGCATGAAGAACAGGTCCTCGGTGCGCATCCAGCCGAGGATCTCGGTGGTGATCGCCCCGGCCTCGATCTCGGTGCGGCCCGGATAGGGGACGAGGCCGCCGGCGGTGCGGCGCAGCACCCGGCCCTCCTCGCGCACCAGATCGGCCGGCCGGGCCAGCACGGCGGCGTCGAACTCCGCTGACGGCGTGGTGCGGGCCGGATACTCCGGGGCGAAATAGGCGGTCAGCAGGCCCGGACCGCCGTCGGCGGTGGTCGCCGGCACGGCGGTGAAGCGGGTCTCGAAGAAGGCGCGGGCCAGGTCGTCGGTGGCCACCGGGGCCAGATCGGCGGCGGCGGCGCAGGCGGCCCGCTCCGGCGCGCCCGGATGCACGCGGCAGGCGGCGGCCCAGGCGACCAGGGCGGCGCGGTGGTCCTCTTCGGCCCAGCCGGGCAGGGCGGCGACCGTGCCGTCGGACATCGGCGGGCGCGGAGCCGGCGGAACCGGCGCAGGCGCGGGTGAGGGGAGAGCTCCGGGCCGGGGCGCCTCGGCCACGCGCGGCGCGCAGGCCGCCAGACTGGCGGCCAGCAGGCCGAGCGTCAGCCCGACAGCGGACCCCCGGTGGATCACGCCTCGGCCGGCTCGACCCGGGCCAGCACCCAGTTCGGGTCCGAGGCGCCGAGAGTGCGCTCGAAGGTCCAGTGCTCGGCGGTGCGGCGCTCCTCGACCACCGGCTCGCTCTCGCCGTGGGTCACGCGGCTGCGCAGCTCGGCGAGGAAGCGGACCCGGGCCGAGGCGCGGTCGCCGTCGACCGTGGTGGCGTCGAGATCGGCGCGCGGCCCCTGGATCAGCTCGACCTCCTCGCGGTCGCCGCGGGCCTCGCGGGCGGCGATGGCGGCCTCGAACGAGGCCATCACCGGCGCGGTCAGCAGCGGCCGCAGGGCGGCGGCGTCGCCGGCGGCGTAGGCCCGGACGATGGTCTCGTAGGCGGTGCGGGCGCCCTCGAGAAAGCGCAGCGGGTCGAAGGCCGGATCGCGAGCCTTGAGCGACGCGGCGGCGGCGGCCGTCGCCGGATCGACCAGCGGCGGGGCCTTGGGCTGCTGCACGATCTCGCCCGGCGGAATGCCCGGCGGCGTCTTGGCGGCATTGTCCTCGGGCTGACGGCCGACCTTCTTGCCCAGCACATTGTAGAGGCTGAACAGGACGACGGCCGCGATGGCGGCGAAGATCACGATCTGGAACTGTTGCGGCACGGGTTTTCCCTGGTGTCGGTTCGATCTAGCAGCCCTAGATAGGGAGGCAAGCGCGAGTCCGCTCCCGGGCGAATCGCCGCCGGGGGGCGCAGCGTTGCCCCGGCGGGACCGGGCGTGCTAGTCGCCGCCCCTCGCCAGCGCAACTTTTGCGACGCCTTCCGAGCCGAAACAGGGTCCCTTTCCCCATGACCGACGCCTCCGCCCCGCCCGCCGACACCACCCTGACCGGAGCGGGCGCGCCGCCGGCCCCGGCCTATCGCGTGCTGGCCCAGTTCGTGCGCGACCTGTCGTTCGAGAACCCGCGCGCCCCGGAAAGCCTGCGCGTCGAGGGCAAGCCGGCCATCGACATGGGTGTGGAAATGAGCGCCCAGGGCCGTCCCGACGGCCTGTTCGAAGTCGACATCAAGCTGTCGGTCAAGGCGTCCCAGGCCGAGCAGGCCCTGTTCCACGTCGAGCTGGTCTATGGCGGCCTGTTCCAGCTGCAGGGCGTGCGCGAGCAGGACATCGAGCCGATGCTGCTGGTCGAGTGCCCGCGCTACCTGTTCCCCTTCGCCCGCGAGATCGTGTCGAAGCAGACCTCGGACGGCGGCTTCTATCCGCCGCTGCTGCTGGAGCCGATCGACTTCGCCGCCATCTACATGGCCCGTCGCCAGCAACAGCAGGCGCAGATGGAAGCTCCGGCCGCCGGCCAGGCCTGACTCGCAGTCTGATCAGGCCGACGCATCGGCGTCGGCCCTGATCTCGATCTCCAGCCCGTTGGCCGTCCACAGCGACAGGTCCTTGAGCTGCGCCTGGACGAAGGCGAGGTGGCGCGCCGCCTCCTCCGCCGAGACCCGGGCCGCCAGAGGCCGCGGCCGCGGGCCGTGGCCGGCCGCCGCCGCGCCGTCGCCCGCCGCGATCCGGCCGCGCCCGGCTGCGCCGGACCCCAGATCCAGCGCCCGCTCGCGCCCGCCCTTCAGCTCCAGATAGACGTCGGCCAGCAGGCGGGCGTCGATCAGCGCCCCGTGCAGGGTGCGCTCGACCAGCGAGATCTTGAAGCGCCGGCACAGGGCGTCGAGCGAATTGGCCATGCCGGGGAAGCGGGCCTGGGCCAGCTTCAGGGTGTCGATCCAGCGCGGCTCGGGCAGCTCGCCCATGCCGCACAGGCCCAGCTCGTGATTGATGAAGCCGCGGTCGAAGGCGGCGTTGTGGGCGATCAGCGGGGCGTCGCCGACGAAGTCCAGCAGCTCCTCGGCCACCAGCCGGAACACCGGGGCGTCGCGCACCTTGTCGTCGGTGATGCCGTGCACCCGGATGGCGTCCGGGTCGATCAGCCGCTCGGGATTGATGAAGCGGTGGAAGGTCCGCCCCGTCGGCATCAGGTCCTCGAGCTCGAGACAGCCGACCTCGATCAGCCGGTGCCCCTGACGCGGGTCGATGCCGGTGGTTTCGGTGTCGAGGACGATCTCGCGGGCCATGGCCCTTTACTGGCCCGGTTCGCCGGCGGCGGAAATCCCCCGGCGCGGGGATATCCACGCCGGATCGCGCACGGTCCCGAGGATGTCGGCGACCGCGGCGCGGGCGGCGTCGAGGCCCTGGCTGGTGTCGATGACGAAGTCGGCGCGGCGGCGCTTCTCGGCGTCCGGGGTCTGCCGGGCCAGAAGCGCGGCGAAACGCTCCGGCGTCATGCCGGGCCGGGCCAGGACGCGGGCCGCCTGCACCCCGGCGGGGGCGGTGACCACCACGACGGCGTCGACCTGGCCCTCGGCGCCGGTCTCGAACAGCAGGGGGATGTCGGCCACGGCCACGGTCGCGCCCATGGCCGCGGCGCTGGTCAGGGCGGCGGCCCGGTCGGCGGCGACCAGCGGGTGCACGATCCGCTCCAGCCGGGCGAAACCGTCCGGGTCGGCGGCGAGGGCGGCGGCCAGCCGGGTCCGGTCGATGGCCCCCTCGACCTCGACGCCGGGGAAGGCCGCCGCCACCGGCGCCACCGCCGCCCCGCCGGGACCATAGAGGCGATGCACCGCCGCATCCGCGTCCCACACCGGGCAGCCGGCCTCGGCGAACAGGCCGGCGGTGGTCGACTTGCCCATGCCGATCGAGCCGGTCAGGCCGAGCACGATCACGGCTGCGCCTCCCGTCGGGCCAGCTCGGCCAGCGCCAGCGCGCGCACGTCGAGGTCCGGCGCCGGCGCCCCGAAGAAGCGGGCGAAGGCCGGTCGGGCCTGGCCGATCAGCATGCCCAGCCCGTCCACCGGGGTCAGGCCGCGGGCCCGGGCCGCCGCCAGCAGGGGCGTCTCCAAGGGCTTGTAGGTCATGTCCATCACCGCCGCGCCGGCCGGCAGGCGCGACAGGTCGGGCAGATCCCCGCCGACCGCGGCGTTGACCACCAGCCCGGCGTCGCCATCCAGCGCCTCGGGCCCGGCGGCGCGCACGGGCGGGCCGAAGATTTCGGCAAGCGCCTCGGCCCGGGCCCGGGTGCGGTTGACCAGCCGGATCTCCGGCGCGCCCGCGGCCCGCAGCGCCTCGACCGCGGCCCGCGCCGCGCCTCCGGCCCCGAGGATCACCGCCGCCCGGGCGGTCAGGTCCAGCGCCGGGGCCTGATGCGCCAGCGCCTCCAGCAGGCCCAGCCCGTCGGTGCTGTCGGCCAGCAGCCGGCCATCGACGAGGACCAGCCCGTTGGCCGAGCCCGCCGCCCGGGCCGTGTCGGTCGCCTCATCGGCCAGCGCCAGCGCCGCCTCCTTGAACGGGGCGGTGACATTGATCCCGGCCAGCGCGCCGGCGCGGATGCGCTCGACCAGCCGGGCGAAGTCGGCCTCGTCGGCGGGCTCGAAGGCGAGGTAGCGGCCGTCGATCCCGGCCGCCTGCAGCCAGGCGGTATGGATCAGGGGGCTGAGCGAATGGCCGATCGGACGGCCGGCGACCCCGGCGGTGACCGGCCCGCTCATGCGTCCAGGACCCCGTGGTCGCGCAGGGCCGCCAGCACCGGCAGCATGGGCAGGCCGAGGATGGTCGCGTGGTCGCCCTCGACCCGGTCCATCAGCTGCAGGCCCGGCCCCTCCAGCCGGTAGCAGGCCACCGAGCCCAGCGCCTGCGGCCCCTCCTCGGCCAGATAGGCGTCGAGGAAGGCGTCGGAGAAATCGCGGACGCTCAGGGTCGCGCTGTCCAGCGTCGTCCACAGGACCGCGCCGTCGCGGGCCAGGGCCGCGCCGCTGTGCAGCCGGTGGGCGCGGCCGCGCAGGGCGAGCAGCCGGTCGCGGGCGGCGGCCAGGTCCGGGACCTTGTCGAGGGTGCGGCCGTCCAGATCCAGCGTCTGGTCCGAGCCGAGCACCAGCGCGCCCGGCCGGCGGGCCGAGACGTCCAGCGCCTTGGCCTCGGCCAGCCGCTGCGCCACCTCGGCGGGGGTCGCGTCGGGCCAGCCGGCCTTGAGCGCCGCCTCGTCGACCCGCGACGGCTCGACGGCGTGGGGCACGCCGGCTCCGGTCAGCAGGGCGCGCCGGGCGGCGCTGGCCGAGGCGAGGACGAACGGCGGCGCGCTCACCAGCTGGCTCCCAGCCGGCGGGTGCGGCGTTCGCTGAGCAGGTTGACGATGGCGGCGGCGGTCTCCTCGACCGAGCGGCGGGTGACGTCAATCACCGGCCAGCCGCGGCGCTCGAAGGCCCGGCGCGCCTTGACCGTCTCGTCGCGCACCGCCTCGTGGTCGACATAGGCCGAGGCCCGGTCGGCGTTCAGCGCATCCAGCCGGTTGCGGCGGATCTGCACCAGCCGGTCCGGTGACACCGTCAGCCCCACCACCAGCGGATTCCGCAGCCCGACCAGCCGCTCGCCGTCCTCCTGGCCCGGGATCAGCGGCACATTGGCGGCGCGGATGCCGCGGTGGGCCAGATAGATGCAGGTCGGGGTCTTGGAGGTGCGGCTGACCCCGCACAGCACCACATCGGCGCGCTCCAGCTCCTCGGCCGTGCCCTGGCCGTCGTCATGGGCCATGGCGAAATCGAGGGCGCTGATGCGGTTGAAGTATTCGTGGTCGAGCGCGTGCTGGGCCCCGACCCGGGTCGACAGGGCGGCGCCAAGATAGCGCGACAGGGCCCCGACCAGCGGGTCCAGCGCCCCGATCTGCGGCACGTCCAGCGCCCGGCAGCCGTCCTCCAGCGCCGCGCGCAGCTCCTTGTCGACGATGGTGTGCAGCACCACGCCGGGGGCGGCGGCGATCTCCTCCAGCACCCGGTCCATCTGCTTGCGCGAGCGCACCAGCGCATAGATGTGCTCGATTGGGATGACCCCGTCGAAGCGGGCCACGACCGCCTTGGCCATGGCGTTGAGCGTCTCGCCGGTGGAGTCCGACACCAGGTGGACGTGGAAGTAGGTGGCGAGCCGGCCGTGCGGCTTATGCATGAGCGGCGGATTCCCGTGCGTGATCTCGCGTCGGACTCTGGATGTCCTGTGGATGACGCCCGGACACGGCCGGGGCCGCGGGGCGCCGTTTCCTATAGCGCGGGCCTCCGCCGGCGGCGAGCGGGGATGACCGGGGAGAAGCGGGGCGCCGGGCAGGGGGTTTGTCCCCCGGAGGACGACGCCCGGCCGGGTTTCGGGGGAAAGGTTAATCAATCCCTAACGGCCCACAGCGTGACCGTGGCGATCCGCGCTTCCCCAGGCCCCGGCCGGTAAGGTTTCGTTAGGATTTGTCCCGGTTATCGACAGGCCCCCGGGGGACAGTCGGGTGATCCCGTCCGGGCCGTGGAGAACCCGGCTTCGCGGCGGGACAAGGCCGCAACGGCGCCCGGTGTTCGCCCCCGCCACCTTCTTCCTCCATCTCTTTTCAAAAGAGAGACAGGGTAGGGAGAAGGGACGGGGATTGAGCCGTCGGGCCCGGCGCCCTAGAGCCGCCCCATGAGCTCTTCGCGCCCGGCCCTCCTTCGCGTTCTTGACGGCGAGACCCTGGCGACGCCGCCGGTCTGGTTCATGCGTCAGGCGGGGCGTTACCTGCCCGAGTACCGCGCGCTCCGGGCCACGGCGCCGGACTTCGTCGCCTTCTGCCTCGACCCGGAGAAGGCCGCCGAGGCCACGCTGCAGCCGCTGCGCCGCTTCCCGTTCAGCGCCGCCATCGTCTTCGCCGACATCCTGCTGATCCCGCAGGCGCTGGGGCAGAAGGTGGCCTTCGAGGCCGGCGAGGGGCCGGTGCTGGGCGAGCTGCCGCCGGTCGCGGCCATGGCCGGGCTGGCCGAGGGGGCCGGCCGGGCTCTTTCGCCGGTGGGCGAGACCCTGTCCCGGGTGCGGGCGGCGATGGATCCGCAGCGCACCCTGATCGGCTTCGCCGGCGCGCCCTGGACCGTGGCCACCTACATGCTCGACGGGGCCAACCGCACTATCGGCAAGGGCGAGCGCGCCCAGGCCCGCGACTTCGTCTATCGCGACGCCGCCCATGTGGAGGCGGTGCTGGACGTGCTGGTCGAGGCCACCGCCCATTATCTGAAGATGCAGGCCGACGCCGGGGCCCAGGTGCTGAAGATCTTCGAGAGCTGGGCCGAGGGCCTGTCCGACGATCTGTTCGACCGGCTGGTGCTGGCCCCGCATCAGAAGCTGGTCGCCCGGGTGCGCGCGCTGGGCGTGACCGTGCCCCTGATCGGCTTCCCGCGCGGCTCGGCGGCCCTGGCCGAGCGCTACGCCGCCGCCTGCGACGTCCAGGCCGTGGCGCTGGACACCGCCTGTCCGCTCGAGGTCGGCCGCCGGGTGCAGGCGATCAAGCCGATCCAGGGCGCCCTCGACCCGCTGCTGCTGCGCGCCGGGGGCGCGGCCTTGGATCGCAGGGTGGATCAGCTGCTGGACGCCTGGGGACAGGGTCCCTACGTCTTCAACCTCGGGCACGGCATCCTTCCGGACACGCCGATCGCCCATGTGGAACAGGTGCTGAAGAGGATCGGCGCGGAATGACGGACACAGCTGCGGGCCGGCGCATCGCCGTCGTCCTGTTCAACCTGGGCGGCCCGGACGACCAGGCCAGCGTCAAGCCGTTCCTGTTCAACCTGTTCAACGACCCGGCCATCATCGGCCTGCCCGGGATCCTGCGCACCTTCGTGGCCCGGCTGATCTCCAGCCGCCGCGAGCACGAGGCGCAGGAGAACTACGCCCGCATGGGCGGCGGCTCGCCGCTGCTGCCGGAGACCCGGCGCCAGGCCGAGGCCCTCAAGGCCGAGCTGGCGGCGCGCCACCCGGGGGCCGAGGTCGGGGTCTTCATCGCCATGCGCTACTGGCACCCGATGACGGCCCAGACGGCGGCCGAGGTGGCGGCCTTCGGGCCGGATGAAATTGTCCTGCTGCCGCTCTATCCGCAGTTCTCCACCACCACGACCCAGTCGTCGCTGAAGCTGTGGAACGAGACCTATCGCGGGCCGGGCAAGAGCCGCACCGTCTGCTGCTATCCGCAGGCGGAGGGCTGGCTCGAGGCCCAGGCGGAGATGATCCGCGAACGGCTGAATGAGGCCGGGGACCGTCCTGTTCGCGTTCTGTTCTCGGCCCACGGCATCCCGGAGATGCTGGTGACCGGGAAGGGCGATCCCTACCAGGAACAGGTCGAGGCCACCTGCGCCGCCGTCGCCGCCCGCCTCGGGCCGGTCGACTGGAGCCTGTGCTACCAGAGCCGCGTCGGGCCGCTGAAGTGGCTGGGCCCGGCCACGCCCGACGCCATCGAGGCCGCCGGCCGCGACGGCAAGGGGGTCATCCTCGTCCCCATCGCCTTCGTCTCGGAGCATATCGAGACCCTGGTCGAGCTGGACATCGAGTACGGCGAGCTGGCCCATGAGCACGGCATCAGCCCCTATCTGCGGGCCCCGACCGTGAGCGTCGCGCCGCGCTTCATCGGCGCCCTGGCCGACGCCGTGGGCGAGGCGCTGGGCCGCACCGGCGTGGCGCCCTTCGGCCCCGGCTGCCAGGGCCGCTGGAAAGCCTGCCCCTGCCAGGCTGAGCAGCTCGGGAAGCGCGCCGCGTGAACCTGTACGACCTCGCCCGCGGCCTGCACATCCTGGCGGTGATCGCCTGGATGGCCGGGCTGCTGTTCCTGCCGCGGCTCTATGCCTATGACGCCGAGCAGGCCGACAAGGCCGAGCCCCTGCGCGGCGAGATGCGCGACCTGCTGCGCACCTGGCAGCGGCGTCTGCTGAAGATCATCCTCAACCCGGCGATGGTTGTTTCGTGGGGGCTGGGCCTGTGGCTGCTGTGGATCCGCAGCGGCGACGGCGCCGACTGGAGCTTCGCTCACCAGCCCTGGATGATCGCCAAGCTGGCCGGCGTGCTCGCCCTCAGCGGCTGGCACGGCTACCTGTCCGCCGAGTTCCGCCGCATCCAGGCCGGGACCTCGGTCCGCACCGGCCGCTTCTGGCGCATGACCAACGAAATCCCCTTCCTCATCGCTATCGTCATGGTCCTGTCCGTGACGCTGGAGTGGGGAGCGTAGACGAGCCTTTCCTTCTCCCCTTGCGGGAGAAGGTGGGCCGCGGAGCGGCCCGGATGAGGGGTGTCAGCGCCGACGCCGCCCGTCTGGCCCGACCGTAGCCGGTTCATCACAACGACCACAGCGAAAGGCACTGAGGACACAACGGCGTGGCGGCCGCTGCGCCGCAGGCGCCTTCTCCTGCCAACGCTACAAAGGAAGGCGCTGCGCGCGCCGCTGCACAGGTCCCGTCGTGCTCGCTGTGACCTCGCTGTGCCCGCTGTGATCCCTTGATCGCCCCTCCGTCTCGCCGGCTTCGCCGCCGATCCACCTCCCCATTTCATGGGGAGGAGACCGCGTTTCCTCCCCACGGAGTGGGGAGGGGGACCGCGAAGCGGTGGAGGGGCTGACCGGCCCCACCCGCCCCCGCCCCGCTTGACGCCGCTGCGCCCCTGTGGTTCGGCTGGGGTCCTTTCTCTGGCGACCCCTGCGTCTTGTGACCCGGGACCCGTCGCCCTCCCCCGGCCGCGAGGCCACGCATCCCTAGCCGCCCCGCCTCGCTCCGGCGAGCGGACCTGCGCGCGCCCAGAGTCCTGACCCAGAGTCCTCACCATGTCCGACGTCCACGACACCGATCCGACCGCTCCCGAGACGGAGCTCGACACCCTGGACACGGGCGCCGCCGACGGCGATTCCGGCGTCGACACCACGGTCGAGGACGACGAGGAGGACGGCGAGCCGATCGTCCCCAACGGCCGCATCACCCTGGCCGAGCTGAACGAGAAGACGCCGGCCGATCTGGTCGCCTTCGCCGAGCAGCTGGAGATCGAGAACGCCTCGAACCTGCGCCGTCAGGACCTGCTGTTCGCCATCCTCAAGGCCCTCGCCGACGAGGAGGTGGAGATCATCGCCGACGGCGTGCTGGAGATCCTGCCGGACGGCTTCGGCTTCCTGCGCAGCCCCGACGCCAACTACCTGCCCGGTCCGGACGACATCTATGTCTCGCCGTCGCAGATCCGCCGCTTCGGCCTGCGCTCGGGCGACACGGTGCACGGCGCCGTGCGCGGCCCGCGCGAGGGCGAGCGCTACTTCGCCCTGCTCAAGGTCGACACGATCAATCTGGAAGACCCGGAGACGGTCAAGACCAAGGTCCTGTTCGACAACCTGACCCCGCTCTATCCGGAAGAGCGGCTGCACATGGAGATCCAGGACCCGACCCTGAAGGACCGCTCGGGCCGGGTCATCGACATCGTCGCTCCGCTGGGCAAGGGCCAGCGCTGCCTGATCGTCGCCCCGCCGCGGGTCGGCAAGACGGTGATGCTGCAGAACATCGCCAAGTCGATCGAGCGCAACCACCCGGAAGTGATCCTGATCGTGCTGCTGATCGACGAGCGGCCCGAGGAAGTCACCGACATGCAGCGCACGGTGAAGGGCGAGGTCGTGGCCTCGACCTTCGACGAGCCGGCGACCCGTCACGTGGCCGTGGCCGAGATGGTGATCGAGAAGGCCAAGCGCCTGGTCGAACACAGGAAGGACGTGGTGATCCTGCTCGACTCCATCACCCGCCTGGGCCGGGCCTACAACGCCACGGTGCCGTCGTCGGGCAAGGTGCTGACCGGCGGCGTCGACGCCAACGCCCTGCAGCGGCCCAAGCGCTTCTTCGGCGCGGCCCGGAACGTCGAGCAGGGCGGCTCCCTGACCATCATCGCCACGGCCCTGATCGACACGGGCAGCCGCATGGACGAGGTGATCTTCGAGGAGTTCAAGGGCACCGGCAACTCGGAGATCGTGCTGGACCGCAAGGTGGCGGACAAGCGCATCTTCCCGGCCATCGACGTGCTCAAGTCCGGCACCCGCAAGGAAGACCTCATCACCCCGAAGGACCAGCTGGCCAAGACCTATGTCCTGCGCCGCATCCTGAACCCGATGGGGCCGCAGGACGCCATCGAGTTCCTGCTCGACAAGCTGCGCCAGACCAAGTCGAACGGCGAGTTCTTCCAGAGCATGAATACCTGATCCTGGGGGGCCTACCGCTCGCGCCGCGGGCGGCATGTTGCATTGGCCTACCGCTCGCCCCGCGGGGGCTCGCTGTTTGAGGCCAGCAGGAGCGTAGCGCTCGCGGCTTGGGGCCCCGGGGTCTATGTTTCACGTGAAACGGTGGAGGCGGAGATGAAGCTCAACATCGAGATCGACTGCACCCCGGCTGAGGCCCGGGCCTTTCTGGGCCTGCCCGACGTGGCGCCGCTGAACGAGGCCCTGGTCGCCGAGATGCAGCGCCGCATGGAGGCCAATGTCGCCGCCCTGCAGCCCGAGGAGCTGATGAAGACCTGGGCCGGCTTCGGCCTCCAGGCCCAGGACCAGTTCCGCCGCCTGATGGAAGCCGCGGTGTCCGGCGGGGCGAAGGGGTAGGGGCGGGCGGCGGAATAGCCCCTCCGTCTCGCCGGCTTCGCCGCCGATCCACCTCCCCATGTCATGGGGAGGAGACTGCTTTTCCTCCCCACGTCAGTGGGGAGGGGGACCACGCGTAGCGTGGTGGAGGGGCTGAACCTCGCCAACCGACCGGAAGGAGCGCATGACCGACACCCTGTTCGCCCTTGCGACGCCGCCCGGTCGGGGGGCGATCGCCGTGATCCGCCTGTCGGGGCCAGGCGTCGTCGCCGTGCTCGAGGGGCTGGGGGCCGGGACGCCGGAGCCGCGCCGGGCGAGCCTGCGGACCCTGCGCCATGGGGGTGAGGTTCTGGACGAGGCGCTGATCCTGCGCTTCGTCGCCCCGCACAGCTACACCGGCGAGGACGCCGCCGAGCTGCACCTGCACGGCGGTCGGGCGGTGGTGGAGGCGGTCAGCGCCGCCCTGCTCGAGCTCGGCCTGCGCCCGGCCGAGCCCGGGGAGTTCACCCGCCGCGCTTTCCAGAACGGGCGCATGGACCTGACCCGGGCCGAGGCGGTGGCCGATCTGATCGACGCCGAGACGGCGGCCCAGGCGCGTCAGGCGCTGGGCCAGCTGGACGGGGCCCTGGCCCGCACCTACGCCGGCTTCCGCGCCCGTCTGCTGCGCGCCCTGGCCCTGGTCGAGGCCGAGATCGACTTCCCCGACGAGGACGTGCCCGACCAGCTGGCGCAGCAGGCCGGGCCCGAACTGGACGCCCTGACCGCGGCGCTGGACGCGGCCCTGGCCGACGCCGGCCGCGGCGAGCGCGTGCGCGACGGCTATCGGGTGGTGCTGATCGGCGAGACCAACGCCGGCAAGAGCGCCCTGTTCAACGCCCTGGTCGAGCGCGAGGCGGCCATCGTCACCGCCATTCCGGGCACGACGCGCGATGTGCTCGACGCCGAGCTGGAGATCGGCGGCTATCGCGTGCGCCTGTCGGATACGGCGGGGCTGCGCGACAGCGACGACCCGGTCGAGGCCGAGGGGGTGCGTCGCGCCCGCGCCCGGGCCGAGGCCGCCGACCTGAGGGTTTGGGTGCGCGGGCCGGGCGACCTCGAGGGCGACGCGGCGGCCTATGCCCGGCCGGACGATCTGGTGGTGTTCAGCAAGGCGGACTTGGCGGCGGCGCCGGCGGGCCCGGGGCTGGCGGTCAGCGCGGCGACGGGGCAGGGGCTCGATGCGCTCAGGGCCGCCCTTGCCGACCGGGTGGCGCGGGACCTGGCCGGAGCCGACTTCCCGCCGGTCACCCGGGCGCGGCACCTTCGCCGGCTGGAGGCCGCCCGCGCCGCCGTCGCCGCCGCGCGCGCCCGCCTCGCCGACGCCCCCGAGCTGGCCGGCGACGACCTGCGCCGCGCCGCCGACGCCCTCGCCGCGGTGACCGGCGAGGTGGGGGTCGAAGACATTCTGGGCGAGGTCTTCAGCAGCTTCTGCATCGGCAAGTAGGAGCGGATTGCGAGGGCCCCTCCGTCACGGCGCTGCGCACCGCGCCACCTCCCCATGTCATGGGGAGGAGACTGCTTTTCCTCCCCACGGAGTGGGGAGGGGGACCGCCGAAGGCGGTGGAGGGGCCAGAGCCTGCCCAAGCGTTTCACGTGAAACACGCCCCTTGCCGGACTCGCCAGTCGGGCGCGTTTCGCCTATGTGTCCGGCCCCATGATTTCTCTGTCCGACCCGACCCTGGACTTTGACGTCGTCGTCATCGGCGGCGGGCACGCCGGCTGTGAGGCGGCGGCGGCGGCGGCGCGTCTGGGGGCCCGGACGGCCCTGCTGACCCAGCGCCTCGACACGATCGGCGAGATGAGCTGCAACCCGGCGATCGGCGGGCTCGGCAAGGGCCATCTGGTGCGCGAGATCGATGCGCTGGACGGGCTGATGGGCCGGCTGGCCGATGTCTCCGGCATCCAGTTCCGCCTGCTCAACCGCTCCAAGGGGGCGGCGGTGCGTGGGCCGCGCAGCCAGATCGACCGGCGCCTGTACCGCGAGGCCATGCAGGCCGAGCTGGCGGCGACGCCGAACCTGACGCTGGTCGAGGGCACGGCCGAGGGGCTGCACAAGGTCGACGGGCGGGTGGCCGGGGTGGTCACCGGCGACGGCCGCACCCTGACCGCGCGGGCGGTGGTCCTGACGACGGGCACCTTCCTCAACGGGGTGATCCATCGCGGCGAGCTGCGCCTGCCGGCCGGGCGCTTCGGCGAGGATCCCTCCACCGGCCTCGCCGCCGACCTGCACGCCGCTGGGCTGGCCCTGGGCCGCCTCAAGACCGGCACCCCGGCGCGGCTGGACGGCCGCACCATCGCCTGGGATCGGCTGGAGATGCAGGCGGCGGACGAGGCTCCGGTCCCGTTCAGCTTCCTGACCGACCGGATCACCGTGCCGCAGATCGCCTGCGGCGTGACGCACACGACCGGGGAGACCCACCGCATCATCGCCGAAAACCTCGGCGAGTCGGCAGTCTATGGCGGCCGGCTGTCGGGTCGGGGTCCGCGCTACTGCCCCTCGATCGAGGACAAGGTGGTGCGCTTCGCCGACAAGACCAGCCACCAGATCTTCCTCGAGCCCGAGGGGCTGGACGATCCGACGGTCTACCCCAACGGCATCTCCACCTCGGTGTCGGACGCCACCCAGCTGGCCTTCCTGCGCACCATTCCGGGGCTGGAGGCGGTCGAGGTGTTCCGCTTCGGCTACGCCATCGAATACGACTATGTCGACCCGCGCGAGCTGACCCCGGCGCTGGAGGTCAAGGCCCTGCCGGGCCTGTATCTGGCCGGCCAGATCAACGGCACCACCGGCTATGAGGAGGCCGGGGCTCAAGGGTTGATGGCGGGGCTCAACGCCGCCCGCGCCGCCGCCGGGGCCGATCCCGTCGTGCTCGGCCGCGACCAGGCCTATATCGGGGTGATGATCGACGATCTGGTCACCCGCGGTGTGACCGAGCCCTACCGCATGTTCACCAGCCGGGCCGAGTACCGGCTGACCCTGCGGGCCGACAATGCCGATCAACGCTTGACGCCGCTGGCGGTCGAGCTGGGCCTCGCCGGGGCGGACCGCACCGCCCGCTTCACCGCCAAGGCGACAGCGCTGGCGGCGGCCCAGGCTCTGGCGCGCGAGACCCGCTTCACCCCCAACGAAGCCCGGGCCCTTGGCATCGCTGTCAACGCCGACGGCCAGCGCCGCTCCATCCTCGACCTTCTGGCCTATCCGGGCGTGACGCTGGAGCAGTTCCGGCCCGCCGCCCCGGCCATCGCCGACTGGACCCCCGCCGTGCGCGAGCAGGTGGAGATCGACGCCGCCTACGCCGGCTATCTGGACCGCCAGGCGGTCGAGGCCGAGGCCCTGCGCCGCGACGAAGCCCTGAGCCTGCCGGAGGATCTGGACTATGCCGCCATCGGCGGTCTGTCGGCCGAGGCGCGGGAGAAGCTGGCCCGGGTGCGGCCGCGGACGCTGGGCCAGGCCGGCCGTATCGAGGGGCTGACCCCCGGCGCCCTGACCGCCCTGCTCGCCCATGTCCGCCGCCGCGACCGCGACGCGGCCGCCTGATGAGCCGCCCTGATGACCCGCGATGAGTTCCAGGCGCGCACCGGCGCCAGCGACGCGGCCATGGCCGACCTCGACGCCTTTCTCGTGCGCCTGACCGAGGGCAATGCGGTGATGAATCTGGTGGGGCCCGACACCCTGCCGGATTTCTGGAACCGTCACGCCTGGGACAGCGCCCAGCTGTTTCACGTGAAACCGGACGCCCTGACCTGGGCGGACCTGGGGGCCGGGGCAGGCTTTCCCGGGGTGGTTCTGGCCATACTTCTGAAGGGGCGGCCCGGCGCCCACGTCTGGCTGGTCGAGAGCCTGGCCAAGCGCTGCCGCTTTCTGGAGTCCATCGTTGATGCGCTGGGCCTGCCGGCCACGGTCGTCAACGGCCGGGCCGAGGACCAGCGCCTGAAGGTCGAGGTGGTGACCGCCCGCGCCGTGGCCCCGCTGGAGAAACTGCTCAGTTACGCACAGCCCTGGATCGTCGCCGGTGGACAAGGCCTGTTCCTCAAGGGACAGCGGGCGGAGGACGAGTTGCGCGACGCCCGAAAATCCTGGCAGATCGACGCCGAGCTTCTCCCGTCGGCCAGCGATCCCCGCGGCCGGCTTGTTCTCGTCCGGAGACTTCGCCGTGTCCGTTGAGCGTTCCACCCGCGTCCTCGCCGTCTCCAACCAGAAGGGCGGGGTCGGCAAGACGACCACCGCCATCAACCTCGGCACGGCCCTCGCCGCCATCGGCGAGCGGGTGTTGATCGTCGACATGGACCCCCAGGGCAATGCCTCCACGGGGCTGGGCGTTCCACGTGAAACGCGGCGGGTGACCATCTATGACGTGATCGTCGACGGCCGCGCCGTGGACGAGGCGGCGGTGCGCACCTCGGTGCCCGGCCTCGACATCATCCCGGCCGACGCCGACATGTCCGGCATCGAGATCGAGCTGGCCAATGCCGACCGCCGCTCCTTCCGTCTGCGCGACGGGCTGGCGAAGCAGGGGCAGGGGCCCGGTCAGACCCGGTATGACTATGTGTTGATCGACTGCCCGCCGTCGCTCAACCTGTTGACGCTGAACGCCATGGCCGCCGCCGACGCCGTGCTGGTGCCGCTGCAGTGCGAGTTCTTCGCGCTGGAGGGCCTGACCCAGCTGATGCGCACCGTCGACATGGTCAAGCGCAGCCTCAATCCGGCGCTGGAGATCCAGGGCCTGGTCCTGACCATGTTCGACCGCCGCAACGCCCTGTCGGGCCAGGTGGCCAACGACGTGCGGGCCCACTTCGGCGACAAGGTCTATGACGCGGTGATCCCGCGCAATGTGCGGGTCTCGGAGGCGCCGTCGTTCGGCAAGCCGGCCCTGATCTATGACCTCAAGTGCGCCGGCAGCCAGGCCTATCTCAAGCTGGCCCGCGAGGTGGTGGCGCGCGAGCGCCAGCGTCGCCAGGCGGCGGCGGCCTGAAGAGCAGCCCGAGACGATCTGAACAGGGGTGAGGGAAAGTGGTGAGTGAACGCCAGCGGGGTCTGGGGCGCGGTCTGTCGGCGCTGCTGGGCGAGGACATCGCCGTCGAGGCGCCGGTCTCCGGCGCGGCCGAGCCGGCTCCCGGCGGGGTGCGCCGCGCGCCGATCGAGACCCTGAAGCCCAATCCCGACCAGCCGCGCCGCCACTTCGGCCAGACCGAGCTGGACGAGCTGGCCGCCTCGATCCGCGACAAGGGCGTGCTGCAGCCCATCCTCGTGCGGGCCTGGCCGGGCGAACCGGGGATGTACCAGATCATCGCCGGCGAACGCCGCTGGCGCGCGGCCCAGGCGGCGCGCCTGACCGAGGTGCCGGTGATCGAGCGCGAGATGGACGACATCGAGGTGCTCGAGGTCGCCATCATCGAGAACGTCCAGCGCGCCGACCTCAACCCGATCGACGAGGCCGAGGCCTATCGCCAGCTGATGGAGCGGTTCGGCCGCACCCAGGACGCGCTGGCCGGCGTCGTTGGCAAGAGCCGCAGCCATGTGGCCAACATCCTGCGCCTGCTGCAGCTGCCGGAAGAGGTGCGCGGCATGGTCGCCGACGGCCGCCTCAGCGCCGGCCACGCCCGGGCCCTGATCACCGCGCCGGATCCGGGCGCCCTGGCCGACGAGGTGCTCGCCAAGGGGCTGAACGTGCGCCAGACCGAGGCCCTGGCCCGTCAGGCGGTGCAGGGCCCCGGCGCCCCCCGGACGCCGAAAGCGCGCAGCGGCGGCGGCGACGCCTCGCCGGACATCGCTGCGCTGGAGCAGGACCTGGCCGATGTGCTGGGGCTGAAGGTGCAGCTGGCCTACCGCGACGGCCGCGGCGACCTGACCCTGAAATTCGGCACGCTCGAACAGCTCGACGACCTGTGCCGCCGGCTGATGCGCTGAGCACGGCCGCGGCGGCGGTCGTCGACCTCTATCGCGATGGCGCCGACGACTTCATCGCCCGGCGCAGCCTCAGCCTGTTCGAACGGCCCTGGCTGGACCGGATGCTGGCCCTCGCCCCGCCTGGCCGGATCATCGATCTCGGCTGCGGGGCTGGCCGGCCCATCGCCGCCTATGTGGCCGGGCAGGGACGGGCGGTGGAGGGGGTCGACGCCTCGGAGGGCCTGCTGGCCGCGGCCGCGCGCGCCCTGCCGGACCCGACGTGGGTCTGCGCCGACATGCGCACGTGGAGCCCGGCCACGCCCGCCGCCGGGGTGATCGCCTGGCACAGCCTGTTTCACCTGCGCCCGCCCGAACAGGCGGCCCTGCTGACCCGGATCGGCGACTGGCTGGTCCCTGGCGGGGTGCTCATGTTCACGAGCGGCGGCGCGGCGGGCGAGACCCTCGGCGACTGGAACGGCGCGCCCCTCTACCACGCCAGCCTTGATGCCGACGGCTACCGCGCGGCGCTGGCCGCCGGCGGTCTGGAGGTCGCCGCCCACATCCGCGACGACCCCTCCACCGGCGACGCGACGATCTGGCTGGCGCGGAAAGCGGGCGCCTAGCAGGCGGTTCAAGGGATCACAGCGGCCACAGCGAGGTCACAACGGCCACAGCGACGTCGCGCGGGCTGCGCCGCAGGCAGGTTTCCTCCCTCTCCTCCCCCTTTATGGGGGAGGGGGACCGCGAAGCGGTGGAGGGGGAGCCAGCGCCGCCCCCTCCGTCACGGCGCTGCGCGCCGCGCCACCTCCCCCATGAAGGGGGAGGAGAGGGGGAGTTGCTACAACCCCGCCCGGCGGGCCTTCGCGGCGATCTCCAGCACGGCGCGTTCGGCGAGCAGCTGGTCGGGGGAGCCGGTGGAGCGGACGGCGGCGTCGGCGGCGTAGAGGGCCTCGTGCACCTCCTCCAGCAGCTCCAGCCGCCATGAGCGGGCCTGGCGCAGCATCTCGGCCTCCTGCTTCCAGAACACCCCGGCGGCCTTGGCCGCCTCCTTGGCCCCGGCGCCGTTGGCGGTGAGCACGGCGATGCGGCGCAGCTTCTGCAGCTGCAGGCTGAGCTGGCGCAGGGCCGACACGGCGCTCTCGCCCTCAGCAAAGGCCCGGCGCAGGGCGGACTGGGCCTTGTCCGCGCGGCCGCCGAAGGCGTCCAGCGCCGCGTCCTGCAGGGAGGCGTCGGGCTCGACCCCGAGGTGGGCCTCCAGCCCTTCCAGATCCAGCGTGCGGCCGCTCCCCGGGCCGATGTAGAGGGCCAGCCGCTCGATCTCCTGCCGCATCAGGCCGCGCTCACGGGGCAGCCGGGCGACGAACCGCTCCAGCGCATCCGAGGTCAGCCCGACCTTGTCGGCGGCCAGGGCCTCGCGGGTCATGCGCGCGACGTCGCCGGTCTCGTCCTCGTAGCAGGCGATGGCGGCGGCGCCGGTCGCGCCTTCGGCGGCCTTGCGCAGGGCGGAGTCGCGGCCGAGCGCATCGGCCTCGATGACCAGCAGGCTGTCGGGGTTGAAGGCCCCGTCGGCATGCTGCTTCAGGGCCTCGGCCAGGGCCTTGTCGACGCCGGCCTTGAGCGACCCGCCCAGCCGCACCCGCACCAGCCGGCGGCCGCCCATCATCGACATGGCGGCGAGGGCGTCCTCCAGCCGGCCGTCGCCGGCGTCGATGTCGCCCTCGGTCAGCAGGGTGACGTTGAACGGGTCATTGAGATCGGCCACCACCGTGCGACCGAGCACCTGCGCCCGCTCGGCCACCCCGGACCGGTCCTTGCCGTGCAGCAGCACCGCCCGCACCGCGGCGTCGGGCCGGGCGAGGAAGCGGTCGATCTCCGGGCGCCTGGACAGGATCATGGGCGGGTCTGCCTTTGGCAGAACAGGATCAAGGGATCACAGCGGGCACGGCGAGGTCACAGCGACCACGACGGGACCTGTGCTGCGGTGCGCGAAGCGCCTTTCCTTCTGACGTCGACAGGAAAGGCGCCTGCGGCGCAGCCCCGCCACATCGCTGTGCCCGTCGTGCCTTCGCTGTGGCCGCTGTGATCCCTTGATGCCGCCCCCTCATTCCGCCAGGGCCCGCATCAGGGCGAGGCGGAGGCGGCGGGCCAGCTCGGCGGCGGCGCGTTCCTCGCCGTCCTGCTGGGCGGCGATGGCGGCATAGGGCTGGTCGGCGGCGGCGTAGGTGGTGGTGACGATCTCGCGCCCGGTCACCGGCGTCCCGCCGCCGGCGGGGGTCAGGGTCCAGTCGGCGGTGACGACCAGCTCGTAGCGCACCGCGGTGTCGTCGATACGCCGGCCCAGCGGGCGGCGCTGCGGGTCCAGCGCGATCTCCAGCCGGTGGCTGGGCGCGGCGCCCGGGGTGCGGCCCAGGGCGTCCTCGACCTGTTCGCGCACGCGGAAGCCGAGCCGGTCGTCCGGGGCGGAGACCGCCACCCGCGACAGGCCGCCCAGCTGCGGATCGGCATAGAGGGGCGTGAAGCCGCAGCCGGCCAGGGCCGACAGGGCCGGCAGGGCCACGGCGAGGGCCGCGACGGCGGCGGCCCGGCGCATCAGGCCACCACCAGATTGACGATGCGGTCCTTGACCACCACCACCTTGCGGATGGCCTGGCCTTCCAGCTTCGCCTTGATGGTCTCGTCAGCCAGCACCAGCGCCTCCACTTCGGACGGCTCCAGGCCGCGGGCGACGCGGATCTCGGCGCGCCGCTTGCCGTTGACCTGGATCGGCAGGACCACCTCGTCGTCCGCCGCCAGGGCCGGATCATAGACCGGCCAGGGCGCGTCGAGAACCATGCCCTCCATCCCCAGCCGGGCCCAGCCTTCCTCGGCCAGGTGCGGGGTGAAGGGGGCGATCAGCCGGGCCAGGGCCGACAGGGCCTCGGCCCGGGTCGCGCCGCCGGCGGCCTCGTGATCGCGCACGGTGGCGACGAAGGCGTACAGCTTGGCGATGGCCGAGTTGAAGCGGAAGCCGTCGACGCCCTCGGTCACGGCCTTGATGGCCTTGTGCGTCTCGCGCCGCAGGGACTCGTCGGCGGCGGTCTCGCCGGCCTTGGCCGGATCGTGGCCGTCGAACAGGGTCCAGACGCGCTGGACGAAGCGGCCGGCGCCTTCGAGGCCGCCGGAGGTCCACTGCACGTCCCGCTCCGGCGGGCTGTCGGACAGGACGAACAGGCGGCCGGCGTCGACCCCGTGGGTGTCGAGGATCTCGGCCGGGGCGACCACGTTCTTCTTCGACTTCGACATCTTTTCGATGTCGCCGATGGTCACCGCCTCGCCGGTGGACAGCTGCCGGGCGCGGCGCTCGCCGCCCTCGGTCAGGATCTCGACGTCGGTCGGCTCGACCCAGGCCCCGTCGGCGCGGCGGTAGGTCTCGTGGACCACCATCCCTTGCGTGAACAGGCCGGCGAAGGGCTCGCGCACGTCCATCAGGCCGGCGTCCGAGAGGGCGCGGCTGATGAAGCGGGCGTAGAGCAGGTGCAGGACCGCGTGCTCGACCCCGCCGATGTACTGGTCGACCGGCAGCCAGCGGTTGGCGGCCTCGGCCCCGATCGGCGCGGCGGCGGTCGGGTCGGCGAAGCGGGCGAAGTACCAGCTGGAATCGACGAAGGTGTCGAGGGTGTCGGTCTCGCGCACGGCGTCGGCGCCGCACGACGGGCATTTGACGTGCTTCCACGTCGGGTGCCGCGCCAGCGGATTGCCGGGCACGTCGAAGGTCACGTCCTCGGGCAGCTCGACCGGCAGCTGGTCGTCGGGCACGGGCACCGCGCCGCAGCTGTCGCAGTGGATGATCGGGATCGGGCAGCCCCAGTAGCGCTGGCGGCTGACGCCCCAGTCCCTGAGGCGATAGACGGTCGCGCCCTTGCCCTGGCCGGCGGCCTCGACCCGGGCGATGGCCTCGGCCTTGGCGGCCTCGACCTCCAGCCCGTCGAGGAAGGCGGAGTTGAACAGCTTGCCGGGCCCGACATAGGCCTCGTCGGCCACGGCGAAGTCGTCGCCGGCGCCGTCGGGCCGCACCACGGGCAGGACGGGCAGGCCGTACTTGCGGGCGAAGTCGAGGTCGCGCTGGTCGTGGGCCGGGCAGCCGAAGATGGCCCCCGAGCCATAGGTCGAGAGCACGAAGTTGGCGGCCCAGACCGGCACGGTGCGCTCGGGGTCGAACGGATGGCGCACCCGCACCCCGAGGTCGACGCCCAGCTTCTCGGCCTTCTCCAGATCGGCCTCGCTGGTGCCCGAGCGGGCGCAGTCGGCGACGAAGGCGGCGACCTCCGGCCGGTGGGCGGCGATGGCCTGGGTCAGGGGATGGTCGGCGGCGAGGGCCAGGAAGCTGGCCCCGAACAGGGTGTCCGGCCGGGTGGTGTAGACCTCGATCGGATCGCGGGCGTGGTTCGGCTCGCCTTCGGGCGAGGCCGGCAGGAAGGCCGGGGCCTCGGCGATGTCCCACCACAGGGTGGCCCCGCGGCTCTTGCCGATCCAGTTCTCCTGCATCAGCCGGACCTTCTCCGGCCAGCGGTCCAGCGTCTTGAGCCCGTCGATCAGCTCGTCGGCATAGTCGGTGATGCGCAGGAACCACTGGGTCAGCTTGCGCTTCTCGACCAGGGCGCCCGAGCGCCAGCCGCGGCCGTCGATCACCTGCTCATTGGCCAGCACGGTGTTGTCGACCGGGTCCCAGTTGACCACCGCGTCCTTGCGATAGACCAGGCCGCGCTCGAACAGCTTGAGGAACCAGGCCTGCTGCTTGCCGTAATAGGCCGGGTCGCAGGTGGCGAACTCGCGGCTCCAGTCCAGCGACAGGCCGAGCAGCTTGAGCTGGGCCCGCATGTTGGCGATGTTGTCGTACGTCCAGGCCTTGGGATGGACGCCCCGCTCCATGGCGGCGTTCTCGGCCGGCATGCCGAAGGCGTCCCAGCCCATCGGGTGCAGAACGGCGAAGCCCTGGGCCCGCTTGAAGCGCGCCACCACGTCGCCCATCACATAGTTGCGGGCGTGGCCCATGTGGATGTTCCCGCTGGGGTAGGGGAACATCTCCAGCACATAGTAGGTCGGGCGGCCGTCGTCGGCGACGGGCGCGGCGAAGGCGTTGGCCGCCTGCCAGCGCGCCTGCTGGCGGGGCTCGGCGGTCTTGGGGTCGTAGCGGGCCACGTCGGGTCCTGAAGGAAGGCGGGAAGGGGGCGGCGGACCCGGGTCAGCCGCCGGCGGCGAGGTTCAGCTGGCGCGCCCGGGTCAGGATGGCGTTCTCGAGGTCCGACTCGGTCTGGGCCGCGACCGGGGTCGTGGTCCACTGGCCGTCGGCGCCGCGGACCTCCTTGGTGACGCTGACGTTCAGGGCGTCGGCGCGCAGGCGGCGGTCGAGGATGAAGACGGTGGCCTTGAAGCGCTCGTCCGGGGCCTGGGGATTGACGTACCAGTCATAGGTGATGACGCCGCCCCAGGGGTCGGCGCTGGCCAGCGGCATGAACGACAGGGTGTCGAGCGAGGCGCGCCACAGGAAGGCGTTGACGCCGATGCCCAGCCGGGCGCTGACGTCGTCATCGGCGGCGCGGCCGCCGCCGAGGCCGCCACAGGCCGACAGGCCGGTCGCCGCCAGGGCGAGTGAGAGGGCGATCGAGGCGCCGCGAACAAAGCCCATCCGTCTCTTCTCCGTCGTCAGCGGGTCGCACCGCGCGATCAGGCGCGACAGGAAGCCCGCGAAGCGCCACCCCGCGCCAGACCGTGGTCTATAGCATGCCCGAAAGGGGCCCTGACAAGCGCAGCCCGCGCGACCGGGTGCCGGACCGGCCGTGACGGCGGCGACACACGCGCGAGGGGAACCGCGAGGGGCCTTGCGGCCTTCATTGACCGTTCACCCTCCGGGGGTCTAACTCGCCCGAAGACACGGCATGGGGCCGGCGTCTCGCCTCGAAGGGGCTCGCGTCATGCGTCTCGCCGGCTGGATCTGCGCCGTCGCCGTGGTCGGCCTGACCGCGGGTCTGACCGCGGGCGTGGCCGCCGCCCAGACGACGTCGCCCGCCACAAGCGGTCGTGAGAGCGTGCGCCCGGCCCTCAGCCTCGCCGAGGCCCAGCGCTCCGTGCCGCAGCGCCGTGTCCTGCAGTTCCGCGAGGGTGGCCGCTGGGGTCTCGACCTCGGCGTCAGTCAGCCCGTCGGTCGCGAGACCGAGTGGGGCGACATCGAGGCCGGCGCCTACTACCGGGTCAATCCGCGCCTGCGCCTCGGGGCCTCCGCCGGCCTCGGCCGCGCCGAGCCCGACCCCGCCCGCGCCGCCGAGAGCGACCGCCGGGCCCAGCCGCGCGTGCGGCTCGAGTCGATCTTCCGCTTCTAGGTCGTCGGCCCGAAGGCCGCCTGCACCGCCTCCACCGCCGCCGCCCCGCGCGCGCCGGTTCCCGACAGGGTGCGGATCCGCGCCGCGTCGAGGCCGCCGAGGGCGATGACCGGCAGCCGCGTGGCCTGAGCCCTCGCCGTCAGCCCCTCGATCCCCAGCGGCGTCTGGCCCGGCCGATCGGCGGAGCGGCCGCCGGGGGCGAACACCGGCGAGACGAAGGCCGCCTCAACCCCGATCGCCTCCGCCTGCGCCAGCGCCTCCACCGAGCGGCACGCCGCCGTCAGCCGCCAGCCGGCGGGAACCGTGGGCGGCGTCTCCAGCCCGCCCGCCAGCCAGCTCTGGGGCAGGTGCAGCCCGTCGGCCTCGACCGTCTCGACCAGCGCCGGGTCGGCGGCGATCAGGAACAGCACGCCCCTGCCCGCCGTGGCCTCGCGCAGGCGCAGGGCCGTGTCGCGGGCCTCGGGCCGGCCGAAGTGGCGCAGGATCACCCCCGCCCCGGCCGGCAGGCGCGCGGCCGTTCGCCAGGGCTCCGGGGTGCGCTCCGGGTCGGTCAGGAACCACAGCGGCGGCACGGCGGGGCTGACGCGGGCGCCGGGCGCGCCTACATCCGCCCCCGAACCGGGCGACAGGGCGCAGGCCGCGTCCCACAGCGCCCGGGCCTGAGGAGACAGGATCATGGCCGATCTCTCGCCCGCCGCGCCCGCCGCGTCCAGCATCGCGGAACGCATCGCCACGGCGCAGCGCCGGATCCTCAAGGCCTGCCGCGCCGCCGGCCGCCCCGAGGGCGCCGTGACCCTGGTGGCCGTGACCAAGACCCAGCCGCCGGAGGCCGTCGCCGCCGCCCGCGCCGCGGGCCTGACCGTGTTCGGCGAGAACCGGGTGCAGGAGGCGCAAGGTCGTTGGGGCCCGGACGCCGCCGCCGGGACCGCGCCGGAGCTGCGGCTGATTGGCCCGCTGCAGACCAACAAGGCCGCCGATGCGCTGGAGCTGTTCGACGTCATCGAGACCCTCGACCGCGAGAAGCTGGCCCGGGCCCTGGCCGACGCCGGCCAAAAGCTCGGGCGCCGGCCGCGGGTGCTGGTGCAGGTCAACACCGGGGCCGAGCCGCAGAAGGCCGGGGTCCTGCCGGGCGAGGCGCCGGCCCTGATCGCCGCCGCGCGGGCGCTGGATCTGGCGGTCGAGGGGCTGATGTGCATCCCGCCGGTGGAGGCCGCCGCCGGGCCGCACTTCGCCCTGCTGGCGAAGCTGGCGGCGCGCGAGGGCCTGCCGGTGCTGTCGATGGGGATGAGCGACGATTACGAGACGGCGGTGCGTTTCGGGGCCACCCATGTGCGGCTCGGCTCGGCCCTGTTCGGCCCGCGCAACTGACCGGCGACCGGGCCGTCCCGCCCGGCGCGACGAGATTTCGCCACGTCCGGCCTTGGCGTGGCCCCACGGCGTCGCCATTCTGTCCCCATGCCCAGCCCCAAGAGCCTCCTGATCATCGACGATGACGACGACCTGCGCGAGGCCCTGGCCGAGCAGCTGGCCCTGCACGAGGAATTCCGCCCGGTGCAGGCGGCCACGGCCGCCGAGGGGCTGAAGCTCGGCCGCGAGACCCGCGCCGACCTGATCCTGCTCGACGTCGACCTGCCGGACATGGACGGGCGCGAGGCCTGCCGCCTGCTGCGCAAGGCCGGGGTGTCGACCCCGGTGATCATGCTGACCGGCCAGAGCTCGGACGCCGACGCCATCCTCGGCCTCGACGCCGGGGCCAATGACTATGTCACCAAGCCGTTCCGCTTCGCCGTGCTGCTGGCGCGCATCCGCGCCCATCTGCGCAGCCACGAGCAGTCCGAGGACGCGGTCTTCGCCGTCGGCCCCTACGAGTTCCGTCCGGCGGCCAAGATGCTGGTCGACGGCAAGGGCCGGAAGGTGCGGCTGACCGAGAAGGAAACCAACATCCTCAAGTACCTCTATCGCGCCGGGCCCAAGGCGGTGTCGCGCGAGGAGCTGTTGACCGAGGTGTGGGGCTACAACGCCGGGGTCACGACGCACACGCTCGAGACCCACATCTACCGCCTGCGCCAGAAGATCGAGCCCGAGCCCGGCCAGGCCCGCCTGCTGCTCACCGACGCCGGCGGGTACCGGCTGCAGCCGTAGGCGGGGGGCGTCGCCCCTCCACCACGCTTCGCGTGGTCCCCCTCCCCACTGCGTGGGGAGGAAAGTCAGTCTCCTCCCCATGCAATGGGGAGGTGGCGCGGCGCGCAGCGCCGTGACGGAGGGGCCTCGTCAGGCCCCCGCCGTCGGGTCGCCCCCGCCGGCGGCGATCCAGGCGTCGACCACGTCCTCCAGAACGTCCAGCGGCATGGAGCCGGAGCCCAGCACCACGGCGTGGAAGTCGCGGATGTCGAAGCGGTCGCCCAGCGCCGTGCGGGCGCGGTCGCGCAGCTCCATGATCTTCAGCTCGCCGATCTTGTAGCTGGTCGCCTGGCCCGGGTTGGTGATGTAGCGCTCGACTTCCTTGACGATGTCGCGCTCGCTGAGCAGCGAATTGGCGCGGAAGTATTCAATGGCCTCCTCGCGGGTCCAGCGGCGGGCGTGCAGGCCGGTGTCGGTGACCAGCCGCACGGCGCGCCACAGCTCGGTCGAGAGCCGGCCGAAGTTCGAGTACGGGTCCTGGTAGAAGCCCATCTCCCGGCCCAGCCGCTCGGCGTAGAGGCCCCAGCCCTCGGCATAGGCGCCGTAGCCGCCGAAGCGGCGGAAGCGCGGCAGGCTGTCCATCTCCTGGGCGTAGGCGATCTGGAAATGATGCCCCGGCGCCCCCTCGTGGTAGCTGATGCCCTCGATCTGGGGCTTCAGCACCTGGGTCATGTCCGACAGGTTGACGTAGTAGATGCCCGGGCGCGAGCCGTCCGGGGCCGGGGCGTTGTAGAAGGCGATCGATGAGGTCGCCTCGCGCCAGGCCTCGACGGCGCGGACTTCCAGCGCCGATTCCGGCAGGTCGCGGAACCACTGGTCGCCTACGGCCATGACCTGGGCGACGAAGGCGCGGGCGTCGGCCAGATACTGCTCCCGGCCCTCGGCGGTGTTGGGATACTGGAAGCGCGGGTCGGTCTTCACGAAGGTGAAGAAGTCCTGCAGCGAGCCCTCGAAGCCGACCTCGGCCTTGATCGCCTCCATCTCGGCCTGGATGCGCGCGACCTCCGCCAGGCCGATGTCGTGGATCTGGTCGGCGGTCAGGTCGGTGGTGGTCGAGAAGCGCAGGCGGGCGTTGTAGTAGGCCTCGCCGTCCGGCAGGCGCCACACCCCGGCGTCGGAATCGGCGCGCTGGCCGACGGCCTCGAGCGCCGTCAGCACCTGCTCGTAGCCGCGCCGGAACGGGCCGGTCAGGGCCTCACGGCCGGCCGCCAGCAGCCGGGCCTTGTCGGCCGCGGGGGCGTCGAGCGCCGCCACCTTGCGCTGGAAGTCGGCCCACACCGGATTGTCGGGCCCGTCGTCGAACGGGGCCCCGGCGATCACCGCCCGGGTCGCGGTCAGGGCGGGGGCGAAGACGAAGCGCGGCGAGATCACCCCGGCGTCGGCGCGGGCGTTCAGGGTGTCGACCACCTGGCCCATGTAACGCTCGACCTCGGTCAGGCGGGCCACATAGGCCTCGGCGTCGCTGACCGAGCTGACCCGGTGGTTGTTGATCATGAACACCGGCAGGCCGGTCGTCGGATTGCCGTTGGCCGTGAACTGGAAGCCGCGGTTGCGCCAGCGGGCGGCGGCGCGGGCCTGCTCCACCCCGTATTCGAACAGCCGGTACGACAGCTGGGCCTGCGGGCTCAGCCGGTCCGGGCTGAAGCGGGCCCGCATCTCGGCCAGCTGCGCCGCCTGCAGGGCCAGGGCCCGATCGGCGGCGGCCTCGGACACGTCGTCCAGCCGGTCGTAGTCGACCTTCAGGCCCAGCGCCGTCATCTGCTGCGGGCTGAGGGCGATGCGCGCCTGGAAGGCCTGTTCGAAGAAGGCGTTGAGCTCGGCGTCCTGGACCGCCGGGGCCTCGGCGGCGGCGGGCGCCTGGGCCAGCACCGGCGCGGCCGGCAGGGCCGCCCCCAGCGCCAGCGTGGAGACGACGAGCAGAGACTGGATACGCATGGACACTTCCCCCGTGCGGCCGTGTGGCCGGCCGTTCGGCCGCACCTTCGCGCCGGGGGGCGGGCGTGGCAAGCATCTGCCCCACCCCCTCAATCCGTCACCCCCGGGCTTGTCCCGGGGGCCCATGGAGGGGTCACGCGCAGCCGTGCGCGGTTTTCACGTAGCGCCAGCCTGATCCACCGATCGCGCCAAGCGGATCGATGGGCCCCCGGGACAAGCCCGGGGGTGACGTTCATTTGAATGCGAAAGCGATGTCGCTTCAGCTTCAGGGGTTCGCTTACCCGCCCCGCAGCCCCGTCAGCGTCCGGCCCGGCGCGATGTCCTCGGCGTCGGCGATCAGATGCACCAGCGCCGGGGTCCCGCCCTTCGCCGCCGCCCGCGCGGCCGCCAGCGCCGCCGGGAAGTCGCCGGTGGTCTCGCAGCGCACCCCGAAGGCCCCGAAGGCCTCCGCATACTTCACGAAGTCCGGGTTCTTCAGGTCGGTGGCGATGACCCGCGGCGCGCCGGGATAGTGGGTCTCCTGGTGCATGCGGATGGTGCCGTAGGTCCCGTTGTCCACCACGATCACCACCACCGGCAGGCTGTGCTGGACGGCCGTGGCCAGCTCCTGCGCCGTCATCAGGAAGTCGCCGTCGCCGGCGACGCAGACGACCTCGCGGTCGGGATGGACGGCCCTGGCCCCGATCGCCGCCGGGAAGCCGTAGCCCATGGCCCCCGAGGTCGGCGCCAGCTGGGTGCGGCAGGCCCGGTGCCGGTAGAAGCGGTGCAGCCAGGCGGCGAAGTTGCCGGCGCCGTTGGTGATCACCGCATCGGCGGGCAGGGCCGTGTTCAGATGCGCCATACACTCGGACAGATTGACCCGGCCGGTCACCGGCAGCGGCGTCGAGAAGGCCAGATAGTCGGCGTGGGCCGCCGCCCCCTCGGCCCAGGTGCGGCCGGGCTCAAGCGTCGTCAGGGCCTCGGCGGCGAGGCTGTTGTCGGCCACGGCGGCGAGGGCGGTCGGCCAGACCCGGCCGAGCTCCTCCGGCCCGGGGTGCAGATGGACCAGCACCTTCGCCGTGTGCTCGCGGTCGAACAGGGTGTAGCCCTGGGTCGGGTTCTCCCCCAGCCGTGCGCCGACGGCGATGACCAGATCGGCGGCGCGGGCCCGGGCGATCAGCTTCGGATTGCAGCCCAGCCCCAGGTCGCCGGCATAGGTCGGCCGGTCGTTGGCGATGATGTCCTTGCGCCGGAACGAGCCGGACACCGGGATCCCCAGCCGCTCGGCCCAGTCGGCCAGGGCGTGGGCGGCCTCGACCGTCCAGCCCGAGCCCCCGACCACCAGCAGCGGCCGCTCGGCCCGGGCGAGACGGGCCCCGATCTCGGCCAGCACCGCCGGGTCGAGCCCCGCGCGCGCGGGCGACACGGCCCGCACCGGGGCCGGGCCGCCGTCCTCCTCCAGCAGGTCCTCGGGCAGGGCGATGACCACGGGGCCGCGCCGGCCCTGCAGGGCCGTGGCGATGCTGCGCTCGACGATCTCGACGGTGCGCTCCGGGCTCTCCAGCTCGGTCGCCCACTTGGCCAGGCCGCCGAACACCTCGCGGTAGTCGACCTCCTGGAAGGCCCCGCGGCCGCGGTCCTTGAGGGCGATCTGGCCGACGAACAGCAGCATCGGCGTGGAGTCCTGGTGCGCCGTGTGCACGCCGATGGCGGCGTGGGTCGCCCCCGGCCCGCGGGTGACCATGCAGACGCCCGGCTTGCCGGTCAGCTTGCCATAGGCCTCGGCCATGTTGGCGGCCCCGGCCTCGTGCCGGCAGGTGATCACCTGGATGCGGTCGCGGACGTCGGCGAGGGCGTCGAGCACGGCCAGATAGCTCTCGCCCGGCACGCAGAAGACCCGGTCGATGCCATTGATGATCAGGGTCTCGACAAGGCGGCGGGCGGCGGTGTTCGGGGCCTGGGGGGCGGGGCGCGTCATGGGCGGGAGATAGCAGAGGCGGGCGCGATCTGGCCATGCCGGGGCGCGTGCAACCGAATGGCTACGCTTGGCGTTGACGCCTTCGGCTTCAACCGCACACGGGGATTCCCATGAAGAAGATCGTCGCTCTCGGCCTCGTCGCCGCCGCCCTGGCGGTGTCGGCCTGCAACACCGTCGCCGGCCTCGGCCGCGACGTCTCCGCCGCCGGTCAGGCCGTCGCCGGCGCCGCCGAAGAGGCGCGGAACTGACGGCTGTCTGGTGGGGCCCCTCCACCGCTTCGCGGTCCCCCTCCCCATCTGCGATGGGGAGGAAAGAACGCCTCTCCTCCCCATGAAATGGGGAGGTGGCTCGCCGCGGAGCGGCGAGACGGAGGGGCCTTTCAGGGATCGCGACGTCACCGTTTCACGGCCGTCATCCTCGGGCTTGACCCGGGGATCGCGGGTCTGACCGGACGCTCCGGCCTGTCAGTGATCTGCGACGGAAGACTCGACCCTCGGGTCAAGCCCGAGGGTGACGGAGCGCTTTACGGAGACGGGGGGCGGGCGCGAAGCGCAATCCTCCCGCACCTTGGCCGTAGGCGGCGCTTCCTGCGCAGCTCGCGCGACACCGCTGTGTCCTCTGTGCCCTTCTCTGTGCTCGTTGTGATGAACCAGCGACGGGCGACACCACAGCAGGGCGTCGGCGCTGACACCCCTCATCCGTCATGCTCCGCATGACACCTTCTCCCACAAGGGGAGAAGGAAGGTGCCCGCTCAGTACCGCACGCCGGTCAGGTACAGCCCGTCGGAGGGCGCCACGGGGCCGCAGGCCTTGCGGTCGCGGGCGGCGAGGGCGTCGGCGAGGTCGGCGGGGCGCCAGCGGCCCAGCCCGACCTGCACCAGGCTGCCGGTCATGGAGCGCACCTGGCGGTGCAGGAAGCTGCGCGCCTCGAACACCAGATGCACCTCGTCGCCGGCGCGGGCGACCGTGGCCACATCCAGCGTCTTGACCGGCGAGGCGGCCTGGCAGGCGACATGGCGGAAGGTGGTGAAGTCGTGCTCGCCGACCAGGGCCTGCGCCGCCGCGGCCATGGCGGCCACGTCCAGCTCCCCTTTCACATGCCAGACCCGGCCCCGGTCCAGCGCCGGCCGCGCCGGCCGGTTCAGCACCCGGTAGAGATAGGCCCGCCCCGTGGCCGAGAAGCGGGCGTGAAACTCGGGATCGGCCACGGCGGCCGCGATCACCGCCACCGCCTCCTCGACCAGATGGGCGTTGAGGGCGTTCATCACCGTGGCGGCGGGCCAGTCGCGCGTCAGGTCGAAACTGACCACCTGGCCGGTGGCGTGCACGCCGGTGTCGGTGCGGCCGGCGGCGGCGATCCGCACGCTCTCGCCGCTGAAGGCGTGGATGGCCCGCTCCAGCGCCCCCTGCACGGTCGGCTGGCCGTCCTGCACCTGGAAGCCGTTGTAGGCGCCGCCGTCGTACTCGACCGTCAGCCGGTAGCGCGGCATCAGGCCAGCCTCGTCCCGGCCGGGATGGGGAAGCCGCGCAGCAGCTCCTCCGCCGGCTGGGCCCCGCGGCCCTCGCGCTGGACCCGCAGCAGCCGCACGGCCGCCCCGTCGCCGCAGGCGATGGTCAGGGCCTCGTCGCGCACCTCGCCCGGCGCGCCGCCGGCGTCGCCCTCCAGCCGCGAGGCCAGGGCCTTGATGCGGACCGGGCCGTCCGGGCCGGGGGCCTCGAACCAGGCGCCCGGGGCCGGCGAGAGGCCGCGGATGCGGGCATCGACCTCGGCCGCCGGCCGGGTCCAGTCCAGGCGGGCTTCGGCCGGGGTGATCTTGGCGGCGTAGGTGACCTCGCCGACCTGGGGCTGCGGCTCCAGCCCGCCGCGCTCCAGCGCCGCCAGCGCCCGCGGCCACAGGCCGGCGCCCACCGCGGCCATGCGCTCGCCCAGCGTCCCGGCCGTGTCCTCCGGCCCGATCGGCACGACTTCGGACAGCAGGATCGGGCCCTCGTCGAGGCCGGCGCTCATCTGCATGATCTGCACGCCGGTCTGGCGGTCGCCGGCCATGATGGCCCGCTGGATCGGGGCCGCGCCGCGCCAGCGCGGCAGCAGCGAGCCGTGCAGGTTGAGACAGCCCAGCCGGGGGGCGTCCAGCACCTCGGGCTTCAGGATCTGGCCATAGGCGACGACGCAGGCGACATCGAGGTCCAGCGCCGCGAACGCCGCCATGGCTCCGGGCGCCTTCATCGACGGCGGGGTCAGGACCCTGAGGCCGAGGGTCTCGGCGAAGGCGTGGACCGGGCTCGGGGTCAGCTTCTGGCCGCGGCCGCGCGGCTTCGGCGGCTGCGAATAGACGGCCACGATCTCGTGGCCGGCGGCGACGAGCTCGGCGAGCGACGGAACGGCGAAGGCGGGTGTGCCCATGAAGGCGAGACGCATGGCGGGGGTTTAGCCTCAGGCCAGCCCAAGGAACAGGGCGAGACCGCGGTTGATCCGCGTCATCTGCGCCGGGGTCAGGTGACCAATGACATCCCGCAGCCGGCTGCGGGGAATGGACTGCAGGCGGTCCAGCTGAACCTGTGAGGTCGCCCGCAGGCCGTTCTCGGGCGTAGGGGCGAGGGTCAGGCGGACGTCGTCCAGCTCGGTCAGGGTGCTGGTGATCAGAGCCACGGTGACGGAGGTATGGCCGGCGAAGCGATCATTCTGGACGACGACCACGGGCCGCGGCTTGCCGTAGTCGCCGCGGACGAGGGCGATGACCACGTCGCCGCGTTTCAATCCCCGTCATCCCAGTCGAGGAACTCGTCGAGCTCCTTCAGGAGCTTCGCCTCTTCGGGACTGTGTCTGAGGATGGCCAGTTGCCGGTCGAGGCGCGCCTGATAGGCCGGGTCCCGGGTGTCCCGGACCCAGATCTCCACAGGCCGCAGGCCCTCGGCGCGCAGGGCGGCCTCGTCCTCGGCGACAGGCTTGGCGGACCTGGACATGCTCCGAGCCTAGCACATGTCCGGTCCCCGCCCTACTGCCAGCGGGTGGAGACCCCGCCGCCCTCGTCCCATTCGCCGCCGGCGTCGAGGGCGTCGTCGAAGTCGAGCAGCCGGTCCAGCAGCAGGCCGGCGACCACGCCGATGGCGGCCACGCCGACGAGGGTGATGACCCCCGCCAGACCGACGCGCTCGGAGCGGGTCAGGCGGCGCCGGCCGCGCGGATCGATGATGTGGCTCCTGCCGCCGCGTCGCCGGGTCATGCCGCCGCCCTCTCGCGCGCCACCTTCTTGACCTTGGCCACGGCGCGCTCGCGGCGCAGGCGCGACAGGTGGTCGATGAACAGGACCCCGTTCAGGTGATCCAGCTCGTGCTGGAAGCAGACGGCGTAGAGGCCCTCGATCTCTTCCTCGACGCGACGGCCCTCGCGGTCGAGATAGGCGACGCGGACCCGGGCCGGGCGCTTCACCTCGTCGAAGTATTCCGGGATCGACAGGCAGCCCTCCTCGTAGGGATAGAGCTCGTCGGAGGCCCACAGCACCTCGGGATTGACGAAATAGCGTGGGTTCGGGCGGCGGGCGTCCTCGCCGTCCTTCGCTTCCGGGTCCGGCTCGCCGTCGCCGAGATCCATGACCACGACGCGCTTCAGCTCGCCGATCTGCACCGCCGCCAGGCCGATGCCCGGGGCGTCGTACATGGTCTCCAGCATGTCCTGCATGAGCGCCCGGACGCCGTCGTCGACGGTCTCCACGGGGGCCGAGACCTGCTTCAGCACGGCCAGGTCGGCGGGGGTGTCGATGGTCAGGATGCGGCGCACGGTCATGCTCCGCAGGTAAGGCCGGGGGGCCGTCGGGTCAAGATTTCCGACCGCGGCGCTGGGTTAATCGGCGAGGTCCGGCAGGGGCCGCGGCCGACGATCGGCGTCGATGGCCACATAGGTGAACACCCCCTCGGTGACGCGGACGCTGTCCTCCCGGGCGCGGCCGCGCTTGAAGGCCTCGACCCGCACCCGGACCGAGGTGCGGCCGGTGTGCAGGATCTCGGCGTAGAGGCTGATCTCGTCGCCGACCGAGACCGGCTGGTGGAACACCATGGCGTCGACGGCCACGGTGGCGCAGCGGCCGCCGGCGCGGTCGAAGGCCGGGCTGGAGCCGTGCAGGTCCATCTGGGCCAGCAGCCAGCCGCCGAAGATGTCGCCTTCGGGATTGGCGTCGGCAGGCATGGCGATCATGCGCCCGACCAGCTGGGCGGCGGGGGAGGGGGCGGAGGACGCAGGGGGGAGGTCGGTCATGGCGGCGCTTATGCCCGCGCCCGCCATGTCGGGCTACGGGTCCCGCGTCACGCCCCCGGGATCACTCCCCGGAGATCAGGCGCGGCCGCTCCGGCGGCTCGGCGGCGGTCAGCTCGGGGCGCGCCACGGTGCGCGGGGTCTGCTCGACGGGCCCCAGTTCCTCGAGGGTTTTGCCCTCGTGATTGACGTGCAGGTCCTCGAAGCGGCGGGCCGCCACCATCACCTGGCTCTCCAGCGAGCCGACGAACTGGTTGTACTTGCCGACAGCGCCCTCCAGCGCCTTCCGCAGCCCCTCGACATGACCGCCCATGACCGACAGGCGCTGATAGAGCTGGCGGCCCAGCTTCGCGACCTCGTCGGCGTTGCGGGCCTGCTCCTCAGCGCGCCAGCCGTAGGCGACCGCCTTGCACAGGGCGAACAGGGTGGAGGGGGTGACGATCACGACGCGGGACCCCATCGCCTCGGTCAGGAGGTCCGGCTCGTGATCCAGCGCCGAGGACAGCAGGGCCTCGCTGGGGACGAACAGGGCGACGAAGTCGGGGCTGGGCCGGAACTGGTCCTGATACCCCTTGGACGCCAACTGCCGGACGTGGGTCTTCAGGCTGAGGGCGATCCGCGCGCCGATCTCGCGGGCCCGGGCCTCCTCATCGCCGTCCGTCTCGTCGCCGAAGGCCACCGGCACCTTGGCGTCGATGACGAAACAGCCGCCGCCGGCCAGCCGTACGAGAAAGTCGGGGCGTTGCCGCCGGCCCTCCTCGTCATCGGTCGAGGTCTGTTCGATGAAGTCGAACCGGCCGGCCATCCCTGCGGATTCAAGGACGTTGCGGCAGGTCTGTTCGCCCCAGCGGCCGCGGCGGCCGGTGTTGCCCTTGAGCGCCTCGGTCAGGCGCCGCGCCTCGTCCCGTGTGGCGCTGGAGGCCGCCATCAGCAGGCCGATCTGCTCCTTCAGCCCGCCGGTCTGCTCGGCCCGCTCCTTCTCCAGCAGGGAGACCTTCTCCTGGAAGGCCTTGAGGGTCTCGGCCACGGGCTTGAGCTGGGCCTCCATGCGCTCGCGCGCCACCCGGTCCTGGGCCTGGAAGGTCTCGGTGGCGCGGGCCACCAGCTGCTCGGCCACGGCCTGGGCCGACTGGGCCGACTGGGCCTTGATGAACTCGGCGGTCTCGCGCCGGCTCTCCTCGATCAGGACGATGCGCTGCTCCGCCGCCGCCAGCGCCGCCTTCGCCGCCTGCCAGCCCAGAAACGCCCACACGAGGCCCCCCGCCAGCACGAGCGACAGCAGGGCGAGGGCGACGACGAGGGTGTTCATGCTCCGTTCCTAGCGTGAGTCCGGCAGGGGCGAAAGGGCGGCGGCGCGTCGGCCTCAAGGGATCACAGCGGCCGCAGCGAAGGCACGACGGGCACAGCGGCGTGGCGGAGCTGCGCCCTTCTCCCTTCCCCCTCGAGGGGGGAAGGGCCGGGATGGGGGTGCGCACGCCGTCAGCACAAGGGGCCCGCGAGAGGCGGCGCCGCCTCCTGCGCCTGTCCGGACGCGTCGCACGGTTCACCCCCACCCAAACCCTCCCCCCTCGAGGGGGAGGGCTTCTTTGGGGGCCTTACCCCGCCGGCCGGCGGGCCCTCAGGGCCTGGACGATCGTCCCGTCGTCGAGCCAGTCCAGCTCGCCGCCCACCGGCACGCCGCGGGCCAGGGAGGTGATCTCCACCCCGCTGTCCTTCAGCCGCTCGGCCAGGTAGTGGGCGGTGGTCTGGCCATCGACGGTGGCGGGCAGGGCCAGCACCACCTCGCGCACCGCGCCGGAGCGGGCCCGGCCGACCAGCTCGCCGATGCGCAAGGCCTCGGGCCCGATCCCGTCCAGCGCCGACAGCAGCCCGCCCAGCACATGGTACTTGCCGCGGAAGGCGCCCGACCGCTCCATGGCCCACAGGGCGCCGGCCTCCTCGACCACGCACACCAGCCCGTTGTCGCGGGTCTCGTCGGCGCAGACCGAACAGGGGTCGCGCGTGTCCGGGGCGCCGCAGACGGAACAGGACACCACCCGGTCGGCGGTGTCGCGCATGGCCTGGGCCAGCGGCTCCAGCAGCTGTTCGCGCCGCTTCAGCAGGGCCAGGGCGGCGCGCCGGGCCGAGCGCGGCCCCATGCCGGGCAGCTTGGCCAGGAGGCCGATCAGGCGCTCGATCTCGGGTCCGGCGGTGGCGGCCATAAATGCGGAACGGTCAGAACAGTTTCGGCATGCCCGGGATGTTCATCCCGCCCAGCGGCCCGGCCACCTCGCGCATCAGCCGGCCGTTCTCGTCGTCCAGCTTGCGCTTGGCGTCGGCGTGGGCCGCGACGATCAGGTCGGCGAGGATCTCGCCCTCGCCGGGGACCATCAGACTGTCGTCGATCGCCACGCGGGTGATCTCGCCGGGCCCCTTCAGGGTCACCGTCACCAGACCGCCGCCGGAGGTGCCCTCCGCGGTGGTCTCGGCCATCTTCGCCTGGGCGTCCTGCAGCTTCTGCTGCATCGCCTGGGCCTGCTGCATCAGGGCGTTGAGGTCTTTCATGGGGGGTTAGATAGGGGGTTCGGCGGCGAGGGGGTAGTGGCGAGTAGCGAGTGGTGAGTGGCGAGTGAACAGTGCTGGTGAGCAAGGGGTGAGCCGGGCGTGGCGCGACGATCCGTCCGGCGGCAGGGCAATGGCGCCGGGCGCGGGGGCGCCTATCTGGAACGCCACCTGTTGCTGTTCTGCCCCGGAAAGGCGCCGCCATGGCTTACGACACCCCTCCCGCCCGTGATGTTCCGCTGGCCGACGCCGCCCTGGCGCAGCTGTTCACCGAGGCCCGCACCCGCAACGGCTGGACCGACCGGCCGGTGCCGGAGGCCCTGCTGCGCCGGCTGTACGACCTGACGAAGTTCGGCCCGACCGCGGCCAACAGCACCCCGGCCCGGTTCGTCTTCGTCACCTCCGAGGCGGCGAAGGCGCGCCTGCTGCCGCTGATGAGCGAGGGCAACCGGGCCAAGACCGCCGCGGCCCCGGTCACCCTCATCGTCGGCATGGACCTGGACTTCCCCGAGACCCTGCCGACCCTGTTCCCGCACGCCCCGGGCGCGAAGGACTGGTTCGCCGACCCCGCCGCCCGCCGCGAGGCCGCCTTCCGCAACAGCTCGCTGCAGGGCGGCTACTTCCTCTTGGCCGCCCGCGCCCTCGGCCTCGACGTCGGCCCCATGTCCGGCTTCGACGCCGCGGGGGTCAAGGCGGAGTTCTTCGCCGGCACGGCCATCGAGCCCAACTTCATCGTCAACCTCGGCTACGGGAGCGACGAGAACCTGTATCCGCGCGCGCCGCGGCTGGGGTTCGAGGAGGCGGCGGAGATTTTGTGAGGGGGGAGTGGCGAGTGGCGAGTGGTGAGTGGTGAGTGGTGAGTGAACAGTGCTGGTGAGCAAGGGGTGAGCAGGGCCTAGCGCCTTGTCGTTAAGCCGGGCCGTGGCCGAGGGCCGGCGGCGGCCTTGGCGGGCCGTGATTGCGGCCCTAGCCTTGCGCCATGACCGCGCTCGTCTGGACCCGGGGCTATGGCCGCGCCGCGCTGGAGCGGGCGCAAGAGCGGTTCGGCCTGACCTTCCCGCCGGACCTGGTCGACCTGCTGCTGGAGCGCCGCCCGGCGCGCGGGCCGGACTGGACGAACGAGGCCGACATCCGCGAACGTCTGGCCTGGCCCTATGAGGGGCTGCTGTTCGACGTCGAGCACAACGTCCTGTAGTGGCCCGAGTGGGGCGAGCGCCCCGCGACGGCGGAGGGTCGCGCCGAGGTCCTGCGGCAGGTCGTGGCCGCCGCGCCCCGCCTGATCCCGGTCTTCGGCCACCGCTACCTGCCGGAAACCCCGGCCGCCGCGGGCAATCCGGTGTTCTCGGTCTGGCAGTCCGACGTGATCCTCTACGGCGCCGATCTGGCCGACTGGCAGGCGCGCGAGGACGACGGCTGGGACGACCGCCCCTGGCCGCCGGTGCGGGAGATTCCCTTCTGGTCCGAGCTGGTCCGGCGAAACGGGGAGCCGCCGCAAGGCTGACGTGAATGGGTCAACCTGCGCTATTGTGGGGGCGCGGATGCCCTGCCCTGCCCGCCGGCCCGATCGGGAGATGCGCCATGACCGACCCCGTCCCGCTGCTTGAAGCCGCGGTTGTCGGCCGGACCTGCCGGCTCGAACGCCGAGCGGCCGACTGGGTGTTCCATCTCGGGGAGGCGGTCAGCCTCGCCGTGGGTTGTCACTGGCGGATCGTCTCGGCCGAGGGCATCGTCCTGACCGACGGGGATGACGGGCACCGCTTCGGCCTCCCGGCGCCTGTGGATGCCGAGGCGAGGGCGAACGCCAGCTTCGCCGGGGCCACGGTGGCCTCTGCCGCCGTCGATCGCGTGACCGCGGACTTCCAGCTGCGGCTCTCGAATGGCCTCCACCTCGATCTGCTGAACAACTCTTCCGGCTACGAAGGCTGGGAGGGGCGCTTCCGCCTTGCCGGCGAGGCGGTAGCCCTCATTGCCATGGGGGGCGGGGGACTTGTCCTTCATCCCGCCGCTGCCGCGGGCGAGCCCGCCCCCGGGACCGCCCTGACGTCCGAACCGACGCCCCGGATCACCCCCGCCCAGCTGT
The DNA here is from genome assembly GCF_035998205.1 of Brevundimonas sp. Taxonomy (GTDB): domain Bacteria; phylum Pseudomonadota; class Alphaproteobacteria; order Caulobacterales; family Caulobacteraceae; genus Brevundimonas. The sequence goes on along the minus strand of NZ_DASYHT010000005.1, from coordinate 143,735 downwards.
GGAGCTTCGCCCTCGTGGCCACGCTGCTGTTCGGCTACGTCCTGTGGCGGTGGGTGACGTAGGGGCGGAGGGCTGCGGCCATGGCGGCGATGCGCGAAGGGGGTCGGGACCGTCCGTCTCTGCTGGCGGCCCTCTACGTCTCAGGCGTGGCGCTGTGGTTCGTCCCGACGCTCTGGCTGCTGGAGGGCTACGCGTTCGCTGTCCTCGCCGTCGGGGCGTGGAGCGCCGTGGCCGCCGTGGTCGTGTATCGCCGCCGCAAGCGGGCGGTCGTGGCCCTCACCCTGGGTCTCATCGGGGCGGTGAATATCGGGCTGCTGGTCGCGGCGGCGGCGTGGGTCCCGCTCGGCATGATCCCGTGAAACCCCGCGACGCGCGGGCCTATCTGACCCGGCTGGCGATGCAGGCCCGGTAGCGCCGCTCCACCGCCCCGAACAGGCGGAACATCCCCAGCCCGATCAGGACGAAGGCGACCCAAGCGCTACGGGTTTTACGAGTTCACTTAGGAAATACATAGTGCGGTTTGTGACCCGGTAGGGCCTTAAACTGCGCGACTCGCGCCGAGATGGGATGATGGAATGAGTAAAGAACCCCGAAATCCAGTACTCGGCGATCACGTCCCGTTGAAACGCAAGCTCATTCCGCCGTTCGTGAGTGCGTTGGGAGGCAAGTTGTCTCTGTACTCTTGGACCCGGCAACTCGTCCCAGAGGCGCTCTGGCTCGGGCTCATAATCGATAGGTTCGGCTATGATTCGGCCCGCGAAATCTGTCGATCCCTCGTTCTAGCGGCTCAAGGAGCCTTCCAAGAAGAACCGAGTCCGCTTTTTGTGAAGGCGAGCGCATACGGTTCGCTCGACGAAAAGGCCAAAGCGACGATCATCTCCAAGCTGGAAGAGCCGACTTTAGTGCGTATCCAGACGGCGCTGCGACCGCTTAGGCGAGTGTCCGTGGACCATCCGCTGGCTTTTCTTGACGACGGGGCTGCGCTGGAATCCGAAGATGCGGAACGGCTGCCCGCGATCGTGCCGGCGTTCTATGATCGAAATAGCCGACTCGCCGTTTTGTCTCTTGCTCTCGCCTATGAGCTGGGGCTTGCCCAGGGCAAGGTCCATGTCGCCCCGCACCTGATTGACGGGCTCAATCATGCGTTCGCGGTGATTGGCGACTATCCGACAACGGAGGCATCCGAAGATGCGGCTGGCCGGTTCCGAGCGGCCGCGCCGATGCTTTTGATGGTGCCGTTGGAGGACGGAAGTGGATTCCGCGAAGACGACAGCTGGGTGGGCCTCTTCTGGGATGGGGTCGCCGGCTTAGGACCATGTTTATTCGAGGACACCTTTAAAAACGAGGATGGCGAAGACGACGACAGCGTTGAAGCGTTCGTTCGAGGCTTTCGAAATGCGGTCAGGACCGATTTGCGCGCCCGCCTTAACGAGTGGCATCTTAGTCTGAATGAGATCGAAGCCTTCGAGGTCATCGCCGCGCTTCTGAGCCGTCAGGCTACGCTCGCCATCGAGTTCGCCGCCGCGCCTTCAATGTGGACGCCGCATTCGGGTCCCGTGACGCTGCGCGCAATGGCGGATGTCTTCATCACTACAGCCTGGATCCTGAAAGACCCGGGACCCCGGGCGACCAAGTTCGTCGAAGACGGACTGGGCGCGATCAAGCTCCAGATCGCGCATCAAGAACGCGCACTGGAAACCGCCGCGCCAGAGGACGTAGCCGAAATAAAGATTATGATCGAGGTTTGGCGTGAGTGGTTGACGATGCAGAGAATGGAGCAGTTCGTGGAGGTTAACCTCGGCAGCTGGTCCGGCCTCAACACCCGGAAGATGGCCGAGGAAGCTGGGTTCCTCGACTTTTACAACTATGTCTACCAGCCGTTCAGTGGCGTAGCTCACTCCAACTGGGCGCACGTCAGCATGTTCAATACGTTGTTTTGTGAGAACCCGGCTCACCGTGGCCACCGGGTCCCCGCAATGGTGCCGACTCCGCCTGACCTGAATTGGCTGTTCTTGGCCGCTAAGTATCTGACCAAAACCCTCAAGCATTTCGATGACACGATTGGGCTTGTCGATATGCCGTCCGACGCCTTCGACTACTTCGGGGAGCAGCCCGAAGATGTCTCTGGAGCTATGTCGTGATCATGAGCAAGGGGAAATAGCGCCGGATAGAAAGCAACAGCATTCGAGGCATGCGCGGCAGATGCGTTGGGCGACCAGGAAGCTGATAATCTCCCGGGGTCGATTAGAGGGTCATGTTCTCACCGAGACGACAAGGTCCGCTGACAATCCCCTCAGTCCTCCTCCTCCTCCACCTCGTCCGGGATGGCCGGCAGCTCGACCACCGGGGCGGTGACGCGGACCTCGCCGATCTGGGCGCCCGGAAACGCCGTCAGGACGGCCTGGACGAAGGGGTCGGCCTCGATGGCGGCGCGTTCGGCGGCGCGGGCCTTCTTTTCCTGCTCGATCAGGGTCTCGCCGCCGCCGGCGCCGTTGGCGGCGATCAGCCAGGTGCGGCCGGTCCACTCCTTCAGCCGCGACGACAGGCGCCGGGCCAGGTCGGCGGGGGCGCCGGGGGCGGGCTCGAAGACGATGGCGCCGGGCTTGAACGACACCGGCCGGACGTAGCGCTGCACGTCCAGCTGCAGGGAGATGTCGCGGCGCTCGCCGATCAGGGCCACGGCGGCCTCGAAGCTCTGCGGGTCGGGCAGGGCTGAAGCGCTCTGGGGCGGGGCGTCCGCGGCCGGCATGGCCTGCGGGGCGCGGGCCACGGCTCCGCCGCCACCGCCGCCGCCGCCTGACGGGCCGCGCGCGGGGGCGCCGGAGCCGCCGGGCAGGGGCCGGCCGTCCTTCAGGGCCTTCAGCGCCTCCTCCGGCCCGGGCAGGTCGGCGGCATAGGCCAGCCGGATCAGCAGCATCTCCACCGCCTCGGCCGGGTTGGGGGCGCGGCGGGCCTCGTCGAGGCCCTTGAGCAGCATCTGCCAGGCCCGCGACAGGGTGGCGGCCGACAGGGCGGCGCCGAGGGCCGCCAGGGCCCGGGCCTGGTCGTTGGGCAGGCGGGTGGCCTGGGGGCCCAGCATCTTGGCCACCGAGGCGGCGTGGCAGTGCTCCAGCAGGTCATTGACCACCTGCACCGGGTCGGCGCCGTAGCCGTAGAGCTGGCGGAAGCCCTCCAGCGCCTCGGGGGTGCGGCCGGCCATGACCGCCTCGAACAGGGCGATGGTCTGGGCCCGGTCGGCCAGCCCCAGCATGTCGCGCACCACCTCGGCCCTGACCGTCTCGCCGCGCTCGGCCTGGACCAGGGCCTGGTCGAGCAGCGACAGGCCGTCGCGCACCGAGCCCTCGGCGGCGCGGGCGATCAGGGCCAGGGCCTCGGCCTCGATGCGCAGCCCCTCGCGTTCGGCCACCCGGCCGAGGTGCTGCGACAGCACGTCCGGCTCGACGCGGCGCAGGTCGAAACGCTGGCAGCGCGACAGGATGGTCACCGGCACCTTGCGGATCTCGGTGGTGGCGAAGATGAACTTGGCGTGGGGCGGGGGCTCCTCCAGCGTCTTCAGCAGGGCGTTGAACGCCTGCGTCGACAGCATGTGCACCTCGTCCAGCACATAGACCTTGTAGCGGGCCTCGACCGGGGCGTAGCGGACGCTGTCCAGGATCTCGCGGATGTCGCCGACGCCGGTGTGGCTGGCGGCGTCCATCTCCATCACGTCCATGTGCTGGCCGGCCATGATGGCGGCGTCGTGCCGCCCGTCGGGGCTGAGGGCCAGGGACGGCCGGTCGATGGCGTCGGTCTCGTTGTTGAGCGCCCGGGCCAGCAGGCGCGCCGTGGTGGTCTTGCCCACCCCCCGCACCCCGGTGAGCATGAAGGCGTGGGCGATGCGGCCGGTGGCGAAGGCGTTGGTCAGGGTCCGGACCATGGCCTCCTGGCCGATCAGGTCCTCGAAGGTCCGCGGCCGGTACTTGCGGGCGAGCACCTGGTAGGCGGCGGCGTCTGTAGGGGTAGGGGTAGGGGTAGGGGTAGGGGCAGGGGCCCCCGCGTCCGCGGGGGTGAGCGGGGGGGACGGTTCCGCCGCGGCTGCGGGCGCGGGGGCAGGCGCGGGGGCGCCGAACATGTCGTCGGTGTTGGGATCGCGCTCGACGACCTCCTCCGCGGGGAGGTCCTCGTCCCAGGGGGGCGCGCCGGACTCGGCATCGACGTGGCTCATCCCGGGACCCTATAGCGAAGGGGGCGGGCGGCGCCACTGGGAGCGACGTCGCCGGTTCATCACGGAGCGCACGGAGGGGTCACAGAGGGCACAACGGGCCCTGCGCCGCGGCGCGCGAAGCGCTTTCTCCTGAGAGGTCGGAAGGAGAGGCGCCTGCGGCGCAGCGCCGCCACGCCGCCGTGATCTCCGTGCCTTTCTCCGTGTTCTCTGTGATGAACCTCCGGCGGCCCTCTCCTCCCTCATAGCGGAGCGTATGGGGGAGGGGGACCGTCCGGAGCCCGAAGGGCGAAGGAGGGTGGAGGGGGGTCGTTCCCGACGGCGCACCTTATGCCCCCTCCGTCTCGCCGCGGCGCGGCGATCCACCTCCCCCTGTGGGGGAGGAATTGCCCGGCCCCGCCGGCGTCAGGCGCCAGCGCCGATGCTCTGCTGATCTGGCGACCGTCGAAGGTTCATCACAGAGAGCACAGAGAGACACAGAGGACACGGCGGGGTCGCGGCTCTGCGCTGAAGGCGCCTTGTCTTGCGACCAGCAGGAGAAGGCGCTGCGCGCGCCGATGCACAGGGCCGCCGTGCCCTCCGTGCCATTCTCCGTGCTCTCTGTGATGAACCTTCCACGGCGCTCTCCTCCCCCATAGCGAAGCGCATGGGGGAGGGGGACCCTGCGCAGCAGGGTGGAGGGGGCGACCTCAAGCGCCGCGCTCCGTCCCTCGCCCCCTCCACCGCTTCGCGGTCCCCCTCCCCCGCACGCGGGGGAGGAGAGCTGCTAACGCCCTCAAGCAGCGCGCGCCCGCGGCGCGAGCGGTAGGGCCGGAACAAACGCCCTCAAGCAGCGAGGCGCCGCGCGCCGAGCGGTAGGGCCAGAATAAACGCCCTCAAGCAGCGAGGCGCCGCGCGCCGAGCGGTAGGGCCAGAATAAAGGGGAAGGTGGAGACCGCGACCCGAAGGGGAATTCGTTGTGGCTGCTGCCTTCCGGCCCTGACCAGGTTGGCGAAGCCTTCGCCCGCGATCTCCGGGTTGGGATATGGCCCGCCCGGGCGCGGGAATCAAGCGGGGCGGGGGCGGGCAAGGGATCACAGCGGACACGGCGAGGTCACAGCGACCACAACGGGACCTGTGCGGCGGCGCGCGCGACCGAAGCCCTCCCCCTCGAGGGGGGAGGGTTTGGGTGGGGGTGAACACTCAGGGGCATGTGGAAACGCGCGGGAGACGCCACCGCCTCGGGCGTTCCTTCCGTCGACCCTGGCGCTCCCACCCCCATCCCCGGCCCTTCCCCCCTCGAGGGGGAAGGGAGAGGGGGCGCAGCCCCGCCACGTCGCTGTGCCCGTCGTGCCTTCGTTGTGGCCGCTGTGATCCCTTGAAGCCCGCCCCGCCCCCTCCCGCCACACGCCCGGGCGCGCTATGGGGCGGGATGCTCGGCCTCGCCCAGACCGCCTTTTCCGGCAATCCGCTCGATCGGGCGGGGGACCGGCGCAACGATCCCGCCTGGCTGGCGGGGCAGGAGGCCAATCCCGAGGCGCTGGCGGCGGTGGTCTGGCAGGGGCGGGTGCTGGTCGAGGCGGGGCCCGCCGGGCCGCGGCTGGCCTGGCTTTCCTATGGGCACGCGCGCGACGTGGCGCCGGACCGGCGGGCCTTTCTGGGCCTGTGGAAGGCTGCGCCGGTGTTCGCCGTCGAGGTCGAGGGGGCGGACGACCCGGCGACCGGGCCGCTGGCCGGGCTGGGCAGCTTCGAGGAGCTGCGCGCCGCCGCCGCCGTGCTGCCGCCGCAGGACCTGGCCATGGCCGGGGTCGGGCGCAGCCTGTTTGACTGGCGCCGCCGGCACGGCTTCTGCGGCGTCTGCGGCCACGCCACGGAGGACGCGGCGGGCGGCTGGAAGCGCCTCTGCCCGGCCTGCGGGGCGGAGCATTTCCCGCGCGTCGATCCGGTCACCATCATGCTGCCGGTGTGGCGCGGCGGAGCTGAGCCCCTGTGCCTGCTGGGCCGGCAGGCGGCCTGGCCTGTCGGGCGCATGTCGGCCCTGGCCGGCTTCCTCGAGCCCGGCGAGACCATCGAGGAGGCCTGCGCCCGCGAGATCGCCGAGGAGGCGGGGCTCGAGGTGACCCGGGTGCGCTACCACTCCAGCCAGGCCTGGCCCTTCCCGTCGCAGCTGATGATCGGCCTGATCGCCGAGGTGGCCGGCAACGACGCCCGGCCGGACCAGACCGAGCTGGAGGCGGTGGCCTGGCTGACCCGCGCCGAGGCCCGGGCGACGCTGGACGGGACCCACCCGACGATCCTCGCCCCCCCGCCCTTCGCCATCGCCCACACCCTGCTGCGGGCGTGGGTCGACGGGTTCGAGGGGTAGGGGCGGGGGGTCTCAAGGGATCACATCGGGCACAGCGACCACAACGGGACCTGTGCGGCGGCGCGCGCGACCGAAGCCCTCCCCCTCGAGGGGGGAGGGTTTGGGTGGGGGTGAACCGTGCGACGCGTCCGGACAGGCGCAGGAGGCGGCGCCGCCTCTCGCGGGCCCCTTGTGCTGACGGCGTGCGCACCCCCATCCCCGGCCCTTCCCCCCTCGAGGGGGAAGGGAGACGTGCGCAGCCCCGCCACGCCGATGTGCCCGTCGAGACCTCGCTGTGCCCGCTGTGATCCCTTGATCCCGCGACGCGACCCCTAGATCCCCGCGTACCACTGGTAGCCGCGGTCGGGCCAGTAGCCGCCCTCGCCGCGGCCGATGTGGGCGAAGCTGTCCACGGCCTCGATGCGGCGGATGTATTTGGCGTGCTTGTAGCCGATCTGGCGCTCGACCCGCAGGCGCAGCGGGGCCCCGTGCGGCACCGGCAGGACCCGGTCGTTCATCTCGTAGGCCAGGATGGTCTGCGGGTGGTAGGCGTCAACCAGGTCGATGCTCTCGTAATAGCGGTCGCCGTCCTCGCGCTGATCGAGGGCGTCGAAGCAGTAGAAGACGATGTAGCGCGCCTCGGGCTTCAGCCCGGCCTCCTCGAGGATCACCGACAGGGGCGTGCCCTTCCACTTGCCGATCGAGGTCCAGCCCTCGACGCAGTCGTGCTTGGTGATCTGGGTGCGCGACGGGCGGGCGCGCAGGTCGGCCAGCGACAGGCTGAGCGGCCGCTCGACGAGGCCGTCGACCACCAGCCGGTAGTCGGCGAAGTCGCCGCGGCGCAGGGCGACATAGTCGGCGGCGGCGGGGTTGGTGGAGCCGTTGGCGCGGAAGTCCGGCGAGATGTCGGCCTCGCTGTACTCCGGAGCCAGGGCCTCGCGCGGCACGATCAGCCGCTGCGCCCGGTAGGTCAGGCCGTGGGCCATGCGCAGGGTCTGCTGCACCACCGGGTTGGCGGCGACGCGGTCGCAGGCGGCCAGCAGGCCGGCGCCGGCGGCGGCCAGGGCCCCGGCCAGCCAGCGGCGGCGGCTGGGCCCGCTCACCGGGGCTCCTCCGGGTCGGGGCGCGAGGGCTCGAGGATGAACCAGCCGGTGATCATGGCGCGCAGGTTATTGAACAGGCCGGTCCAGATCACCAGTCCGACGTGGACGACGATGAAGCCGACGATCAGGGCGGCGGAGAGGAAATGCAGGGTGCGGGCCGACTGCCGCCCGCCCATCAGCTCCAGCAGGATGCCGCCGATGGCGTTGAAGCCCGGCGACATGGACAGGCCGGTGACCAGCATCATCGGCAGGATGACCAGGATCATGGCCAGATAGGCCAGCTTCTGCAGGACGTTGTAGGCCCGGGCCTGCTCGTCCTTCGGGAAGCGCAGGCGGGCGTGCTCGACGATGGACGGGCCGAGGTGGGCCAGGTCGCCGCGGCTCGGCCACAGGCGCCGCTTCAGCCGGCCGCTCCACAGCACCCAGGCGAGGTAGATCAGGCCGTTGAGGACGAACACCCAGGCGAAGAAGAAGTGCCAGTCGCGCGCCTCGGCCAGATTGCGGGCCGGCGGGATCATGGCCCAGCGCGGGATGTGGTCGAAGCTCATCCACGGCGCGTCGAAGCGGGAATCGAGGCCCCAGTAGAGGTGCGGATGGGCGGCGAGGATGTTCAGCCCGCTCATGATCAGCACCACCACGGCGGTGACGTTGATCCAGTGGGTGATCCGCACCAGCGGCGGATGGCGCCAGGTGTCGGTGCGGCCGCCGGGCAGGGGGCGGTCGGCGCGGCGGTCCTGCGGCAGACCCTCGGGGAGATCTTCGGGCAGACCTTCTGGCAGGGGCACGGCGGTCATCGGCGTCTCCGGATCCCGCCCCGGCGGCGGACCCGGGGCCGGAGCCTGTCACGGGCGGGGGCGCGGATCAATCGCGCGGCCGATCGAAGGCGATGGGGCCGACGGCGAAGCGGGCGGCGACGGCGGCCTCCAGCCCGGTGCGGACCAGCAGGACGCGGCCAGGCCCCGGCGGCAGGGTGTCCAGCGCGCCCGCCAGCCCCTCGCCGCGCAGCTCCAGCGGGCCGACCTCGTCGATGACCAGCAGGTCGGCCCCGGCGGCGACCGCCGCGGCGAGGCGCTGCCCGGCCCAGACGAAGGCGGCGGTCCGGAAGCGGAAGCGCCCGACCTCGATCACCGGCTCGCCCCCGGCTGCGGGTTCCTTGGCCATCTCCTCGCCGGTCCACAGGTCATGGAAGCGCCGCCCGGCCGGGGATTTCAGCGCCAGCAGGCCGCCGACGCGGCGCCCGGACAGGGCGGCGGTGCGGGCCAGATCGCTCGCGCGGGTGGTCTTGCCGCTGCCCACCGGTCCGTGGAGGATCAGGGTGGCGCCGGGGCCGGGGGCAGCCGGGCTCAGTGGGCGTCGTCCCAGTTCGCCGCCGCCTTGGCCTCGACCACCAGCGGCACGGTCATGGCCACGGCCGGCTCGGCGGCGGTCTCCATCACCCGGCGGATCAGCGGCAGGGCCCGGTCGACCTCGGCCTCGGGGGCCTCGAACACCAGTTCGTCGTGCACCTGCAGCAGCATGCGGGTCTTCAGCCCGGCGTCGGTCAGGGCCCCCGGCATGCGCATCATGGCGCGGCGGATGATGTCGGCGGCGGCGCCCTGGATCGGGGCGTTGATGGCCGCCCGCTCGCCGAACTGACGCTCGGCGTTGGATTTCGAATGGATCGCCGGGATGTGGATGCGGCGGCCGAACAGGGTCGAGACGAAGCCGGCCTCGCGCACCTCGGCCCTGGTCCGGTCCATATAGGCGCGGATGCCGGGGAAGCGCTCGAAGTAGGTCTTGATGTAGGCGGCGGCCTCGCCCTGGTCGATGCCCAGCTGGTTGGCCAGGCCGAAGGCGGAGATGCCGTAGACGATGCCGAAGTTGATGGCCTTGGCCCGACGGCGGGTCTCGGCCGGCATGCCCTCGACCGGCACGCCGAACATCTCGCTGGCGGTGGCGGCGTGGATGTCCAGACCGGCCCTGAACGCCCGCTTCAGCTCGGCGATGTCGCCGATATGGGCCAGCAGGCGCAGCTCGATCTGCGAATAGTCGGCCGAGATCAGGACATGGCCGGGCGCGGCGATGAAGGCCTGGCGGATCTGGCGGCCGACCTCGGTGCGGATCGGGATGTTCTGCAGGTTCGGGTCGGAGCTGGCCAGCCGGCCGGTGGTGGCGGCGCCGAGCTGGTAGGAGGTGTGCACCCGGTCGGTGGCCGGATCCGCGGCGGCGACCAGGGCGTCGGTATAGGTGCCCTTGAGCTTGGACAGCTGGCGCCACTCCAGCAGGGTGGCGGGCAGGTCGTGGGTCAGGGCCAGCTCTTCCAGCACGCTGGCGTCGGTGCCCCACTGGCCCGTGGCGGTCTTCTTGCCGCCGGGCAGGTTCATCTCGCCGAACAGGATGTCGCCGATCTGCTTCGGGCTGCCGAGGTTGAAGGGCCGGCCGGCGAGGCCGTGGGCCTTTTCCTCCAGCTCGGCCATGCGCAGGCCGAACTCCGACGACAGCCGCCGCAGCCGGTCCGGGTCGATGCGGATGCCGGCCAGCTCCATGTCCGCCAGCACCGGCGGCATGCCGCGCTCCAGCGTCTCGTAGACGGTCATCAGCCGGTCCTCGACGAGGCGCGGCTTCAGCACCCGCCACAGGCGCAGGGTGACGTCGGCGTCCTCGGCGGCGTAGCGGGTCGCCGTCTTCAGCTCGACGTGTTTGAAGCTGATCTGGCTCTTGCCCGTCCCGGCCACGGCCTTGAAGGCGATCGGCTCGTGGCCGAGGTGGCGGCGCGACAGCTCGTCCATGCCGTGGCCGTGCAGGCCGCCGTCGACGACATAGGACAGCAGCAGGGTGTCCTCGATCGGGGCCACGCGGACGCCGCGCCGGGCCATGACGGCCAGGTCGTACTTGATGTTCTGGCCGACCTTGAGCACCGCCGGGTCCTCCAGCAGGGCCTTCAGCCGGGCGATGGCCGTGTCGGCGTCGATCTGGGTCAGGGGGGCGCGGCTGTCGCCCTCGCCGCCGAAATCCAGGCCGCCGGCGCCCTCGACCGGGGCATGTTCGTGGGCCAGGGGGATGTAGCAGGCGGCGTTGGGCCCGACCGCCAGCGACACGCCGCACAGGCCGGCGTGGGTGGCCGACAGGGCGTCGGTCTCGGTGTCGAAGCCGATTACCCCGGCCTCGCGGGCCCGGGCGATCCAGGCGTCGAGCTCTTCCAGCGTCTGCACACAGGCGTAGGCGTCGAGGTCGAAGGTCTCGTCGCCGGGGGTGACCGGGGCGGCGGGGGCGTAGCGCGGCGTCGCCACCGGCGCCGACATCGAAGGGGCCCGGGCCATGGCTGGCCCGTCACGTTCCGGCGCCTTGCCGTCGCCGACGCGGCGAGCCAGCGAGCGGAACTCCATCTGCTCGAGGAAGGCCGACAGGGCCTCCGGGTCCGGATCGCGCACGGCGAAGTCGGCCAGCGGCTCGGGCGCCGGGGCGTCGCAGGTCAGGCGCACCAGCTCGCGCGACAGGCGGATCTGGTCGGCGAAGGCGATCAGGGTCTCGCGCCGCTTCGGCTGTTTGATCTCCCCGGCCCGGGCCAGCAGGGTGTCGAGGTCGCCGTACTCGTCCAGCAGCTGGGCGGCGGTCTTGGGGCCGATGCCCGGGGCGCCCGGGACATTGTCGACGCTGTCGCCGATCAGGGCCTGCAGATCGACCATCTTGTCCGGGGTGACCCCGAACTTCTCCATCACCGCGTCCTCGGCCAGCACCCGGTCCTTCATCGGGTCGTACATGACCACCGACGGGCCGATCAGCTGCATCAGGTCCTTGTCGGAGCTGACGATCACGGCGCGGCCGCCGGCGTCTCGGGCCTGACAGGCGTAGGTGGCGATCAGGTCGTCGGCCTCGTAGCCGGCCAGTTCGACGCCGTGCACCCCGAAGGCGGCCGTGGCCTGCCGCACCAGGGCGAACTGGGGCACCAGATCCTCGGGCGGCGGCGGGCGGTGGGCCTTGTAGCCGTCGTAGAGGGCGTTGCGGAACGTCTTCTCCGAATGGTCGAAGATGGCCACGAGGTGGGTCGGGCCGTCCTCGCCCTTCATGTCGCGCAGCAGCTTCCACAGCATGTTGCAGTAGCCCTGCACCGCCCCGACGGGCAGGCCGTCGGACTTGCGGGTGAGGGGCGGCAGGGCGTGGTAGGCGCGGAAGATGTAGGCCGAGGCGTCGATCATCCACAGCCGCAGCGGGGCGGGAGCGTCGGGGGCGGGAGTCGCGTCGGTCATGGGGCCAGCATAGGGGCGGGGCGACGGGCCGTCACCGGCCAGAAACGGTCTGTGCAGCGGTCCCTGAAACCGTCTCTGAAGCGGCGCGGTCGAGGGCGCGGGCGACGATCGCCGGCGTCAACAGTTGCGGCAGCAGCTCCGGCTCGGCCCGGCCGGGCGTATAGACCAGATACAGCGGCACGCCCGAGCGGCCGTGGCGCTCCAGCTCGGCGGCGATGGCCGCGTCGCGCCGGGTCCAGTCGCCGACCAGATAGGCGGCGCCGGTGCGCTCGAGGGCGTCCTTCACCGGCGCGGTCTCCAGCGCCGTGGCCTCGTTGAACTTGCAGGTGACGCACCAGTCGGCGGTCAGATTGACCAGCACCGGCCGGCCCTCGGCCAGCGCCGCCTCGACCGCGGCGGGGGACCAGGCGCGGGCGTCGAGCTCGGCGGCGGCGGTCTCGGGCGGGGCGATGCGGGCGGCGAGGCCGGTCAGCACCAGCGCCGACAGGGCGGCCACCAGCGGGGCGGCGAGGGGGATGGGGCGGGAGCCCTGTCCCTGACCCGACGTCTGGCGGCGGCCCCACAGGGCGAGGGCGACGGTCAGGGCGAGGGCGGCGAGGGCCAGCAGGCCGACGCCGGCCAGGGCCGTCTGGCGGCTGAACACCCAGGCCAGCCACAGGGCGGCGGCGTACATCGGCAGGGCCAGCACCCGGCGCAGGGTGGTCATCCACGGACCCGGGCGCGGCAGACGGCGCATCAGGGCCGGGCTCAGGCTGATGGCGAGGAAGGGCAGGGCGAAGCCGAGGCCGAGCGCCGCGAACACCGCCAGCGCCGCCGCCGCCGGCAGGGTCAGGGCGGCGCCGAGCGCGAAAGCCATGAAGGGGGCGGTGCAGGGGGCGGCGACGATCACCGCCAGCACGCCGGTCAGAAAGGCCCCGCCGCCGCGCACCCGGCCGCCGAGCGCCTGCAGCCCGCCGCCGGCGTGATAGAGGCCCGACAGGTTCAGCCCGACCGCCAGCATGACGAGGGCCAGGGCGGCGGTGACGGCCGGGACCTGCAGCTGGAAGCCCCAGCCGACGGCGGCGCCCCCGGCGCGCAGGGCCAGCAGGGCCCCGGCGAGGGCGAGGAAGCTGACCAGCACGCCGAGGCTGTAGGCGAGGCCGTCGCGCCGGGCTTCCGCCGGGGCGTGGGCCCCGCCGGCGAGGGCCGCGGCCTTCATCGCCAGCACCGGGAAGACGCAGGGCATGAGGTTGAGGATCAGCCCGCCCAGCAGGGCGAACAGGGCCGCCTGCAGGATCAGGCCGGCGGAGGCCGGGGCGGTCGCAGCAGTCTCCTGCGGGCGCAGGGTTGCGCCGCCGGCGGCGCCGGCGAGGGCCGGCCCGGGCTCGGCGCGGATCTGCCAGGCCCCGGCCTCGGTGGCCAGCACGCCCTCGAGCGGCGCGGCGGGATCGAAGCGGCGGCCGGGGGTCAGGGTCAGGCTGAGGCCGTCCGGCCCGGCCACCGCCGGCTGCGGCGCGGCATGGTCCAGCGCGCCCTGGACGAAGGGGTAGAACCAGACGGTCTTCGCCCCGGCCAGCGGGGCGCCGGCGACGCTCAGGGTCAGGGTCTCGCCGGTCCGGGTGAGCCGAGCTTCCAGCGGTCCGGGCCGGGGGGCGTCGGCCAGCACCCGGGCGAGACGCGGGCCGTGCGGCCGGGCCTCGGGCGCGGCGCCCTCGGCCACGGGCAGGTCGAGCGCGAGATCGAGGCTGACCGGGATGCACAGCTCGTCACTGCACACGAACAGGTCGGCGCGGGCCCTCAGGGCGATCGGGCGGCCCGGGACGGCGTCGGCGGGGATCTCCACCAGCACCGGCAGCCAGACCTCTCCCGAATAGCCGTAGTTGACCAGCGGCCCGAGGCTCTGGCGCTCGGGCAGGGGCCAGACGATGTCCGAGGCGACCACCCCGGGCGGCAGGGTCCAGGCGAGGCTGGTCGGGCCGCCGGAATCGCCGGGATTGCGCCAGTAGGTGTGCCAGCCCGGGGCGATCTGCTGGCGCAGGGCGACCACGGCGGTGGCCCCGGGCGTGGCCCAGCGGTTCATGGCCACCAGCTCGGCGGTCAGGTTGGGGGCCTCGCGCGGGCCGGGGGCGACGGGGGCCGCCGACGTGGCGGCCGGCAAGCTGCGCGCGACCGGGGCGGTCGGAGCCGCGGCGAGCGCCGGCAGAGCGGCCAGCCCGAACGCCAGCACGAACGCCAGCAGGGCGGGCGACAGCGACGGCAGGAACGCCGACAGGCGGCGGGCGCGCGGGAACATGGCGCTGATCTAGCGACCGCCGAGGGCGCCCGCCAGCCTCGGCGGCTGCGCTATCGGGTCCCGGCGTCGATGCGCACCTCGACCCGGCGGCGCAGGGGCTCGGCGGTCCCGGCGTGGGTGACGGCGCCCTGGTCCCCGGCGGCGAGCAGTTCGAAGCGCGGGGCCGGCAGGCCGGCCTCGACCAGGGCCTCGGCCACGGTGACGGCGCGGCGCTCGGACAGGGTCAGGTTGCGGGCCGCCGAGCCGGTGGCGCTGGCCAGACCCAGCACCTCGACCGCCTGCACGCGGCAGGGCGCGACAAGCCGCGCGTGCAGCCGCACGGCTTCGCGCGCCGGATCGGTCAGCCGCGCCTCGCCCTCGCGGAAATAGACCTCGAAGGTGTGGGTGCGGCAGGCGGCGGCCGGCGTCACCAGCCCGGCGCGGACGAACGGGTCGCCGGCGCAGGCGGCCAGCCCGGCGCTGGCGGCGATGAGGCCGGCCCCGGCCAGGGCGCGGCGGCGGAAATCCATCGGTGTCATGAGAGCCCCCTCGAAAAAGGGGCGACGCCCGCGGCGCCGCCCCTGGATATCGTCCGACGTGCGGCGCGCCTCAGTAGCGGCGCGAGCCGTCTTCCCAGTAGCACTCCACCTGACGGCCGTCGTAGCAGTAGTAGTAGGCCCGGCGCTGGTTGTCGTAGTAGCGCTGCTGGTTTGCGCGATCCTGACGCGAGCCGCGCACGGCCCCGGCCACGCCGCCGACCGCGGCGCCGATGGCCGCGCCCGTGCCGGCGTTGCCGTCGCCGACGTTGTTGCCGATGATGGCGCCTGCCACCGCGCCGATGCCGGCGCCGATGGCGCCCTGGCGCACGGTCTCGTTCGGGCCGCCGCCGTAGCCGTACGGATCACTGGCGCAGGCCGAAGCCAGCAGCCCGGCGCCTGCAACGGCGATGATCGCCTTTTTCATGTGAGAATCCTCATCCCTGCGTTTCGCCCCCATGGTGAGAACGCTGGACCAGCGTGGCGGTTCCGGGGCAGGGTTGCGCCACAACGGTGGTGTATCATCACCGGACCCCGTCGGGGAGGACGGGGCGATCACGAGCGCGGGAGGGCCTCGACATGCGATTCCTTCAACCTGTTCGAATGGCGGACGACAGCGGCGGTCCGGTCTGGACCCGGGCCAAGCGGCACAAGGGCGGCGGCGTGCCTGTGGTGGGCCTGATCGTCGGGGCCCTGGCCCTGCTCGGCGCGGCGACGGCCGGTCTGGCGATCAAGGAGCGGTCGTTCGCCGGGGCCGGCGCGACCCTCGACGGGGCCCTGGCCGCGGTGATCGACTTCGGCCGCGGTCTGGTCGGCCAGGCCGGCGAGGAGGCGACCGAGGCCGCCGACGAGACGGCGCAAGCCGCCGAAGCCGCCGCCGAGAAGGCCGCCGCGGCGGCGTCGGCCGGGGCCGAGGCGGCCCGCGACGAGCTGACCACCACGCCGTGACGACCGGGGGGAACGCGGCGGGCGTCCAAGCGTTGCCGTCCGGATGAGCCCTGCCGCCGACCCCGAAGCCCCGATCCTCGATCCGGCGGCGACCCGACCCCTGACGCCCCACGTGGCGCTGCGGTCCGTGACCCTGCTGGTCAACCCCCTGTCCGGCTCGACCGGGCCCGGGGCGGTCGAGCGCGCCACCGCCCTGCTGGCGGCCTGGCCGCTGGAGTCTCGCGTCATCGCCCTTGAGGGCGAGAACCTGGAAGCGCAGATCGGCGCGGCCCTGGCCGAGAGGCCGGACCTGCTCGCGGTGCTGGCGGGGGATGGCACGGCCCGGGCTGCGGCCGGGCTGGCCGGGCCGGACGGGCCGCTGATCGCCCCCCTGCCCGGCGGCACCATGAACATGCTGCCCAAGGCCCTGTACGGCACGACCGACTGGGTCGAGGCCCTGACGCGGACGCTCGAGTCGGGGGCGCCACAGGACGTCAGCGGCGGCGACATCGACGGCCACACCTTCTATTGCGCCGCCATCCTCGGCTCGCCGGCCCTGTGGGCCCCGGCGCGGGAGGCGGTGCGCAAGGGGCGGCTGGACCTGGCCTGGTCCCACGCGCGCAAGGCGCTGAGGCGCGCCTTCGGCGGGCGGGTGCGCTACCGGCTGGATGGCGGCCCGGTGCGGCGGGCCGAGGCGCTGGCCCTGCTCTGCCCGCTGATCTCCCGCGCCCTGCACGAGGCGGAGGACGGGCTGGAGGCGGCAGCCCTGAGCCCGACCGACGCCGCCGAGGCCTTCCGGCTGGCCTATCACGCCCTGACCAGCGACTGGCGCCACGACCCTTCGGTGCTGACCGCCAAGGTGCGCAGCGCCCGCGTCGAGGCGCGCTCGCGCATCCCGGCGGTGCTGGACGGGGAGTCCGTGCTGCTGGCGCCGCGCGCCCGGGTGCGCTTCACGCCGCGGGCCTTCCGCGCCCTCGCCCCGCGCCCGTCGGCGGATGAGACGCAGGTCTGATGCGCCGGCTGCTGCAGTTTTCCGACGTGCACTTCGGGGTCGAGCATGCGGACGCCTGCGCCGCGGCCCTGGACTACGCCCGCACGGCGACGCCCGACCTGGTGCTGGTCACCGGCGATGTCACCCAGAAGGGTCTGCCGGCGGAGTTCGCCGCCGCGGCCCGCTGGATCGCCGCCCTGCCGGCGCCGGTGTTCGTCACCGTCGGCAACCACGACGTGCCCTACTACGACCTGATGGCGCGGCTGTTCTGGCCGTGGCGGGCGTTCGAGACCGTGATCGGCCATCCGGCGCACGACCACGAGCACCGCGGCGAGGGGGTCATGGTGCGCGGGGTGACCACCGCCCGCGGCTGGCAGGCCCGGCTCAACTGGTCCAAGGGGGTGATCGACCTGGAGCAGACCCGGCGCGCCGCCGCGGCGCTCGCGGCCGCCCCGACCGGGGACCTGCGCATCCTGGCCTGCCACCATCCCCTGATCGAGATGGCCGGGGCCCCGATGACCGGGGACGTGCGGCGCGGCGACCGGGCGGCGCGCATCTTCGCCGAGGCCGGGGTCGATCTGGTCATGACCGGCCATGTGCATGTGCCCTTCGCCCTGCCGATCCGGCGCGGCGACGGCTGCTCCTATGCCGTCGGCTGCGGCACCCTCTCGCGGCGGGAGCGGGGAACGCCGCCCAGCTTCAACCGGGTGGAGTGGGACGCGCACGCCATCACGGTGACGGCGGTGGCCTGGATCGACGGCCGGTTCGTCGATCATGAGACGTGGCGGCTGCCGCGCCGGCAGGACACCCGCCACGCCGAAACCCGTCCGGCCACGCCCGACGTCGACGCCGCCATGACAACAGCCGCCGTCTGAGGAGACGGCGGCTGTGTGAAGCCATGCGGGGGTCACGACCGTTGGGCTAGACCCGCGGGCTGCCCCGGCCGCGCAGACCGCCGGCCACGATCGACACGACGAACAGGATCAGGGCGATCACCGCCACGAACTTGGCGATCTCGAAAGAGAAGTTGGCGATGCCGCCGAAGCCGAGCACGGCGGCGACGAGCGCGACGACAAGAAAGATAATGGCCCAGCGAAGCATGGGAGCCCTCCGTTGTTGATCAGCAAGGCGGCGAAGACTTGCCGACCTTGCCGATAACAACGGTTCCGCTTGCCGAGGGTTCCGTCGCGGTGCGGCTTAACGGCGCCGACGGGGCCCGCTCTGCTCGGTGAAGGCGGCGGCGACCATGGTGGCCAGCGCCGGGTTTCGCAGGAAGATGAAGCCGCCGGCGAGGGCGGCGGCGACACCCAGGATCGGGCGCTGACGGAACAGCTGCACGGCCCGGGCGCCGAGGCCGAGCGGCTCGTCGTCCTCTTCCGGATCATCGTAACCCCCGGCCTTGCCGAGGAAGACCGCGCCGATGATCCCCGCCAGGGCGGCGAAGGTCAGGGCGGTCAGGGCCGCGGCGGCGAGCGGGGTCACCACCAGCTGCAGGGCGTAGAAAACGGTCGCCCCGAGGCTGACGATGACGACGAAGGCGCAGCCGGCGACGGCCAGCGCCGCCGCCAGACGCTTCACCAGCCCCTTGCCGACCATCAGTGACGCCGGCCCGCGAGCAGCAGGCCGATGACGACGCCGACGCCAAGCGCAATGGCGGTCGATTGCATCGGGCGCTCCTGCACCCGCTCGACCAGATAGCGCTGGGCCTCGTCGAGGCGCTCGGCCGCCTCGTCATAGTATTCGCGGCCGCGCACGCGGGCGTCGTCGTAGTAGACGCGGGCCTTTTCGCGGGCGACCTCGGCCTTCTCGCGCAGGGCGGCCTCGGCTTCGGCGGCCCTGGCGCGCAGACGGGCGCTCTCCTCGCGGCCGACGCTCTTGAGGTCCTCCTTGAGGGCGTTCAGGTCGGTCTTGACGTCTTCCCGGGCCTTGGACGTGGGCATGGTGCGCTCCTGCAGAAAGCTGTGCGATCCCTGATCTAGGGGACCCCGTGGCCGAACGCCAGACGGTGGCCGCTTGTTCCGCCCCGTCGCGGCTGATCGACAGCCGGACAGGCCAGCGCCGGACCGAAACCGGCCGAGTTGGACGCCGTCCAACTCGGCTCAGATTTCGGTCCAGTTTCAAGCGAGAGCCTGATTCACGGCATCGATGGACTCGCAAGGCGATTCCATCTCAGCCGATCAGGCTCTAAGCCTTGGGACATGAGCGCCTGGCTGTTCGATCCCGCCCCCGTCCCCGCCCTGCCGATCGTCGGCGAGACCCGCCGCTTCCCGGTGCGCCGCATCCTGTGCGTCGGCCAGAACTACGCCGCCCATGCGCGCGAGATGGGCGCGGCGCGGGCCGAGCCCTTCTTCTTCGCCAAGCCGGGCGACGCCCTCGTGCCCGGCGGCGGGGCCGTGCCCTATGCGTCGGCGACGGCCAACCTGCACCATGAGGTGGAGCTGGTGGCGGCCATCGGCCCGGGCGGGACCATCGCCGGCTGGGCGGTCGGCTGCGACCTGACCCGGCGCGACCTGCAGGCGGCGGCCAAGACGGCGGGCCGGCCGTGGGACGCGGCCAAGGGCTTCGACCACTCGGCCCCGTGCGGGGCCCTGACCCTCGGCGCCCTGCCCGATCCGGACGGCGAGATCCGGCTGACGGTCAATGGCGAGACGCGCCAGGCCGGGCGGCTGTCGGACATGGTGTGGAGCCCCGAGGAGATCGTGCGCGAGGCCGGGCGGCTGTGGCGGCTGGCGCCCGGCGACCTGATCTTCACCGGCACGCCGGAGGGCGTCGGCCCGGTGCGCCCGGGCGACCGGGTCGAGTGCCGCATCGCCGGCCTGGCCCCGCTGGACCTCGAGATCACGGAGGCGGCGGCGTGATCCTGCACGGCTACTGGCGCTCGGGCACCAGCTATCGCACCCGCATCGCCCTCAATCTCAAGGGGCTGACCTATGCGCAGGCGGGGGTCGACCTGCGCACGGGGGCCCAGCGCTCGGACGCCTTCCGGGCGCTGAATCCGCAGGGGCTGGTGCCGGCGCTGGAGGTCGGGCCCGAGCAGGGCGGGCCCGTCGTCCTGACCCAGAGCCCGGCCATTCTCGAATGGCTGGAGGAGGCCTTCCCGACCCCGCCGCTGCTGCCCGCCGCGCCGGCGGACCGGGCCCGGGTGCGGGCCATGGCGGCGGTGATCGGCTGCGACATCCATCCGCTCAACAACCTGCGCGTCCTGACCGCCCTGCGCACGACCTTCGGGGCCGACCAGGCCGCGGTCGACGCCTGGGCGGCCAGCTGGATCGCGCCGGGCTTCACGGCGCTGGAGGCGCTGGTGGCGCGCGACGGCGGCGACTGGTGCTTCGGCGACGCCCCGACCCTGGCCGACTGCTATCTGATTCCGCAGGCCTATTCGGCGGCGCGCTTCGGGGTGGCGATGGACGCCTGGCCGCGGCTGGCGGCGATCGTCGCCCGGGCCGAGGGCCATCCGGCCTTCGCCGCCGCCCATCCGGACCGCCAGCCGGACGCCGGTCCGGCGGCCTGAAGCCGCGCGGGGACGCCGGAAGAACCGGCGTTCGGTAACTTCTCGTCAGGGTCTCGGAAGCCTCCCCTTAAACTTTGCCGTGCACGGTGCGGGGGTGACCAAGCCCGCACGCCCGAATCCCGCTGAACGCCTGTGCGTCGCCCTGGCGTCGACAGGAGGTCGCGCCGGCGCCGCCCTGACCGAGGATGTGGCGCGGCCGCTGCTGGAGACGGCCGCCGCCGCCGGGGTTCGCCGGGTGACCTCGCGCCCGCTCGGCGACGTCGAGCGCGCGCTGGGCCAGGCCTGGCCGTTTCCCAGTCCCTTCAAGGTGGACGCCTGCACCGCGCCGCTGGCCGAGGGGCTGGACCGGGTCGAGGCCCGCGCCCGCCGCTCGCTTGAACGCATGGGCCTGCCGCGCGGCGAGACCCTGCTGGTCAGCCGCGCCGCCGACCTGGCCGGAGCCGAGGGTCGCGCCCTGTGGGACCGGCTTGAGAAGCTGAAGGCCCAGGGCCTGTACCGCCGCATCGGCCTGTGCGCCGGGCCTGAAGATGCGCCCGAACTGCTGAGCCGCCGCTTCGCCCCGGACGTGGTGCGGCTGCCGTGCAATCTGCTGGACCAGCGCGCCCTGCGCAGCGGCGGGATCGAGAGTCTCGTCGACGCCGGCATCGAGGTGCAGGTGTCGGCTGTCTTCGCCCACGGCCAGCTGTTCTCCGGCGGCGACGCCGCGGCCGGCCACACCCCCGGCCTGTCGCGCACGCGCCGGCGGCTGGCGGAGGCCCGCATGGACCCGATGCAGGCGGCGCTGGGCTTTGCGCTCAGTCTGCCGGGCGCCCCGGTGCTGGTGGTGTCCTGCGCCTCGGCGGCGGAGCTGCGCGCCATGCTGGCGGCGGTGCACGCCGGCGGCCGCGGTCCCGGCCCCGACTGGGCCGAGTTCGCGCTGGAGCCGGCGGCCGCCGAGGCCCTGACGGACCCGGCGACCGCCTTTGCGGCCTGAGCGTCCCTAGAAGCTCAGCCGCACCCCGAGATAGGCCGACCGGCCCGGTTCGCCGTAGCCGCGCACCTGCTGGTACGCCTCGTCGGTCAGGTTGATGACCCGGGCGGTCAGCTCGATCTCGTCGGTCAGCCGCAGCCGGCCGGTCAGGTCGGCGACGACGAAGCCGTCGCGCGGCCCGGCCGGATCGACCGCCTCGCTCTCGCCGCGCACGATCAGGTCGAGCCCGCCGCGCGCCCCGGTCCAGCCGAGGCGGGCCGAGCCGGTGTGCTCCGGCACGCGCGCCAGCCGGGCCCCGGTGACGGCGTTGACCGCATCGGTCGCGGCGTACGCCAGCGTCAGGTCGAAGCCGGCCGGCAGCACCGCGCGGCCTTCCAGCTCGATCCCCTCGCTCTCGGTGCGGGCGAGGTTGACGTAGACGCTGTCGAAGATAACCGGATCGAAGACGTAGGTGATCTGGTCCTCGACTTCGAGCCGGTACGCCGTGATCCGGCCTTCCAGCCGGCCGTCGCCGGAGCGCCAGCCCAGCGCCACCTCGCCGCCCTCGGCCGTCTCGGCGCGCAGGCGCGGGAACGGATTGGCCGAGAAGCAATAGTCACAAAGGGCCTGGCTGAGGCTCGGGGCCTTGAAGCCCGTGCCCCAGGCGCCCGACAGGATCAGGCCGGCGGGCAGGCTCCAGGCCGCCGAGAGGCGTCCGGTGGTCTCCTCGCCGAAGTCGTCGGTGGCGTCGTGGCGCAGGGCCGCGGTCAGGTTCAGCCCGGTCAGCACGGCCCAGCGGCCGGTGACGAAGGCCGAGGTGGTGGTCAGGGTCTCGTCCGCGCCGGTCGAGATCGAGCCGGTCGAGGCGTCGTGCTCGACCCCGCCGACCACGGCGAGACGGTCGCCGAGCTGCCCTTCCGCCTGCCAGCGCCAGATCGTGCGGTCGGCGACGAAACGGCTGGGGAAGGCCGAGACCGTGTCGCGCTCCAGATCGAGGCCGGAGACGCTGAGGCGGTGCTGCAGCCCGGCGGCGGCGAAGCTGACCCCGGCGACGCCCGACCAGCTGCGGCTGGCGATGCGGTCAGCGGTGTCGGCCAGCACGAAGCGCGGGGCCGGGAAGCCGTCGATGTCGGCGTCCAGGTCGCTGTAGCGCAGACTGCCGTCCAGCTGCACCGGCCCGAGGTCGCGGCGCGCCTTGAGCCCGGCGGTGACGCTGACCATGCCGTCGGTCTCGACATTGCCGTCGCGGGCGTCGGCGGCGGAGACGCCGTCGGTCTCGACCCGCGAGACATAGGCCGACAGGCCGCCCGTCTCGCCGTAGCGGCCGGCGGCGAGGCGGCCGCGGCGCGTGCCGAGGCTGCCGGCCTCGGCCTCGAGGTCGATGCCGTCGACCTCGGCGGTGATCAGGGCGATGACCCCGCCGATGGCGTCCGAGCCCCACAGGGAGGACTGCGGCCCGGACAGGGTCTCGACCCGCGCCACGCCGGCCAGGTCGAGCCCGCCGAAGTCATAGGCGCCGTTGACCTCGGCCGGGTCGTTGACCGGGGCGCCGTCGATCAGCACCAGGGTCTTGCCCGGGGCGGCGCCGCGGATCCGCACCTGGGCGACGCCGCCGAACGGGCCGGCGCGGGTCACGGTCAGGCCGGGGATGGCGGCGAACAGGTCGGTGGCCAGCACCGCGCCGCGCCGCTCGATCTCGCGGCGGTCGACCACCCGGGCGCCGGGGGTCTGCAGCTGCAGGGCCGGCAGGCGGGTGGCGGTGACCACCACCTCGGCCACTTCGGTGGCGTCGTCGGCGGGGTCAGGGTCCTGGCCGAACGCCAGGCAGGGGGAGGCGAGCGCCGACAGGGCGGCGCTGACAAGCAGAAGGCGTCTCATGGACGATCCTCGTTCAGGGCCCGGACTCGCGCGGGTCCGGGCAGGTTGAAGCGCGCGCCGACCCGCCCCCCGGAGCGGGGCTCCAGCGGACGTCGCGAAGGTCGGGTCGCTTCGACGGATCGATCCCGTGTCACTGTCTGGTCCCGGACAGGCGACGAGCGACGTCGGCGGCCAGGTCTCCTGGCTTGCGGGTCATCGACCGGTCGTCCTCGCCTTCCCGGTCGTCCGGCCGGGCGCACCCGGTCGGCCTTCCAGTGACGCCGCATCGCCCGAAGGCGGCGCGGGGCGGACGGCGGTCTCGCCGCCTACAGTTGCGGGCACAGCCGCGGTGTTCGACCGCGTTCCCTTAACCGCCTGCCGGCCTTGTGGCAGGCGTCGGGGGGCGGGGCAAGCGGGCGGGGGGCAGGACGATCAGGCCGCCCAGCGCGGCAGGTCGGAGGGCGGCGGCGCGTAGCCGGAGTCGATCAGACCGTTCTGGGCCCGGGTGATGGCCCCGCCGATCTGCAGGAACAGCACGCCGGCGAGGATATGCAAGGCGAGGCTGAGGATCATGGTCGCGTCGGCCATAATCAGCGAGGCGACGGTGGCGCCTGGAACTTCCAGATAGCGGGCTGTCGCGCTGGCGAGCCCGCCGATCAGCACCAGCCCCCACCACCAGCGCAGTGCTGCGGGGTCCGGCTGCCCGAGCCAGCGGTCCGGCGATTTGCTGGAGCGCCACAACTCACTGGTCACGGCATAGGGTTTGATCAGGGAGAGGACGGGAATGAAGAAAAAGGCCACGGCCCAGGCCGGCGTCGTCCGGACTCCGCGGACGAGGCTTCGCGCGTTGCGGACCGACCGCTGATACCAGATCAGGGTCAGGATCGCGGCGACGACGTAGGTCGCCAGCAGAACGAGCAGGGCGATGGCGTAGACGGGGACCCACTCCACGGGCAGGAACTCCTCTAACCCGCCCCCTCCGTTGACGGTCGCGTCCGGCGAAAGGCCCTGCAAGGCCCAGAGCCGCCAGCCGTGAAGGGTGGCGACTACAAGACCGGCGGCCATGAACAGCACGGCAAACGTCTGCAGCGCGCCCCAGAGGCCTCGGGTCGTTCTCTGACCGCCTGACGTCGCCATCCGGATAGCCCCCTCCGCCTTTCTCGCCTCATGATTGTCCGAACTCGCCCGGCCCGCAAGCCGCTTGAGCGGGGCGACGGTATCCGTCACCTTCCGGCGCTCTCATGAACGCCCCTGTCAGCCCTGCCCTCCCCGCGGCCGCCGAGGCCGTCTCGCCGATGATGGCCCAGTTTCTGGAGGCCAAGGCGGCGCATGCGGACAGCCTGCTGTTCTTCCGCATGGGCGACTTCTACGAGCTGTTCTTCAGGGACGCCGAGGTGGCGGCGGCGGCGCTGGGCCTGACCCTGACCAGGCGCGGCAAGCACCTGGGCGAGGACATCGCCATGGCCGGGGTGCCGGTGCACGCCATGGAGGGCTATCTCGCCCGTCTGATCCGGCAGGGCTTCAAGGTCGCCATCTGCGAGCAGACCGAGGACCCGGCCGAGGCGAAGAAGCGCGGCTCCAAGGCGGTGGTGCGGCGCGAGGTGGTGCGGGTGGTGACGCCCGGCACCCTGACCGAGGAGTCCCTGCTGGACGCGCGCGGGGCCAACCGGCTGGCGGCGGTGGCGCTGGTGCGCGGCGCGGCGGCGGTGGCGGTGGTGGAGCTGTCCTCCGCCGAGGTCGAGACCGTGGCCTGCGCGCCGGAGGCCCTGGCCTCGGTGCTGGCCGCCTTCCGGCCCAGCGAGGTGCTGGCGCCCGAGCGGCTGTTCGCCGATCCGCTGGCGCGGGCGGCGCTGGACGCCAGCGGCGGGGCGGTGCAGGCGCTCGCCCAGGCCCTGGCCGAGCCGTCGGGGGCCCAGGCCCGGGCCGAGCGGCTGTATGGCGTGCGGGCGCTGGACGGCTTCGGGGCCTTCGCCCCGGCCGAGGTGGTCGCCCTGGGGCTGCTGGCGGCCTATCTGGAGAGCACCCAGGCCGGGCGCCTGCCGCCGCTGAAGCCGCCGCGCCGGGCCGGGGAGGCGGGCTTCCTCGCCATCGACCCGGCCACCCGCGCCAGCCTCGAGATCGACCGCACCCAGCGCGGGACGCGCGAGGGGTCGCTGCTGGCCTGTATCGACCGCACCGTGACCGCCGGCGGGGCCCGGGCGCTGGCCGAGCGGCTGGCCCGGCCGCTGACCGATCCGGCGCGCATCGCCGCCCGGCTGGACGCGGTGGACTGGTTCGTCGCGCGCCGCGACCTGCGCCGCGACGTGCGGGCGCTGCTTGGCGGGGCGGGAGATCTGGCGCGGGCCACGACCCGGCTGGCGCTGGGCCGCGGCGGGCCGCGCGACCTGGCCGCCGTGCGCGCCGCCCTGACCGCCGGCGAGGCGCTGGCGGCGCGGATGCTGGAGGGGGCCGGGCCGCTGGCCGCCGCCCCGGCGGAGATCGCCGCGGCGCTGGACGCCCTGACGCCGACGGCGGAGACCGGGGCCCTGCTGGCCGAGCTGCGCGCCGGTCTGGTCGAGGGGCCGCCGCATCTGGCCCGCGACGGCGGCTTTGTCCTGCCGGGCCATCGGCCCGCGCTGGACGAGGCCCGGACCCTGCGCGACGACAGCCGCAAGGTGGTGGCCGAGCTGGAGGCGCGGGCGGTGCAGGCCTCCGGCGTGCCCTTCAAGGTGCGCCACAACGCCGTGCTGGGCTATTTCCTCGAGGCCACGGCGAAGGCGGCCGAGCCGCTGCTGCGGCCGGACGGGTCGCGCGACCCGGACAGCCCCTTCATCCACCGCCAGACCCTGGCCAACCAGGTGCGCTTCACCACGGTGGAGCTGTCCGAGCTGGACGCCCGCATCACCCAGGCCGGGCACCGGGCGCTGGCGCTGGAGCTGGAGGCCTTCGAGGGCTGGCGCGGCCGGGTCGAGGCGCTGGGGCCGGCGCTGGGGGCGGCGGCCGAGGCGCTGGCGGCGCTGGACGCCCATGCGGCGCTGGCGGAATGGGCCGAGGAGACCGGGGCGGTGCGCCCTGTCGTCGACGACAGCCTGGCCTTCGAGGTCGATGCCGGGCGCCACCCGGTGGTCGAGGCGGCGGTCAAGGCCGAGGGCCTGCCCTACACCCCCAACCCCTGTCGGCTGGACGGGGCCGGGGCGCTGGGTCACCGGCTGGCGGTGGTGACCGGGCCGAACATGGCCGGCAAGTCGACCTTCCTGCGCCAGAACGCCCTGCTGGTGATCCTCGCCCAGGCCGGGGCCTTCGTGCCGGCGGCGTCGCTGCGGCTGGGGGTGGTGGACCGGCTGTTCAGCCGCGTCGGGGCCGGGGACGATCTGGCCCGGGGCCGCTCGACCTTCATGACCGAGATGGTCGAGACCGCGGCCATCCTCAGCCAGGCCACGGCCCGCAGCTTCATCGTGCTGGACGAGATCGGCCGGGGCACGGCGACCTATGACGGCCTGGCCATCGCCTGGGCGGTGGCCGAGAGCCTGCACGAGATGACCCGCGCCCGCACCCTGTTCGCCACCCACTATCACGAGCTGGCCGAGCTGGAGGCGCGGCTGGCCCATGTCGGCAACCTGTCGATGCAGGCGCGGGAGTGGAACGGCGAGCTGGTGTTCCTGCACGAGGCGCGACCGGGGGCGGCGGACCGCTCCTACGGGGTGCAGGTGGCGCGGCTGGCCGGGGTGCCGCCGGCGGTGGTCGAGCGGGCGCGCGAGGTGCTGGCGCGGCTGGAGGGCGAGGCCCGGGCGCAGGCGCGGCTGGACGACCTGCCGCTGTTCGCCGGCGCCGCCGCCGCGGCCCCCGCAGCGGTCTCCGCCGGCCCCTCGCCGGTGGAGCGGGCGCTGCAGGAGGTGCAGCCCGACGACCTGACCCCGCGCGAGGCGCTGGAGCTGATCTATCGGCTGAAGCGACTGACGACTACGTAAAACTACGTATGCCTTCGGTGGGGTAACCTTAATACGCAAACGCCTACCCCGGAGCGTATTGGTCCGAATCCGGGGTCTCTCATGTCGCTGACGTCGATGTCCCTGTCCACCAAGACCGCCCTGATGGTGGTCCTCTCGCTGGGCGTCCTCGCCCTGGCGATGATGGGCGTCACCGCCACCCTGGTGCAGCGTGACGCCGAGGCCCGGGCCGAGGAGCGGCAGGAAGCCAACATGCGCGTCGCCTGGGACGTGCTGAACGACTATGGCGACGGCTATCGTGTCGAGAACGGCGTGCTGCTGGTCGGCGACACGCCCCTGAACAACAATTTCGCGCCGGTCGACAGGATCAAGGGCCTGGTCGGCGGCACCGCCACCGTCTTCATGGGCGACATGCGGGTCACCACCAACGTGATGAAGCCGGACGGGAACCGCGCCGTCGGCACGCCGCTGGCGCGGGGGCCGGTCCATGACGCCGTGCTGGGCCGCGGCGAGCCCTACCGTGGCCAGGCCGACATCCTCGGCCGCCCGTTCTTCGTCGCCTATGATCCGATCAAGAATGCCGGCGGCGAGGTCATCGGCGTGCTCTATGTCGGCATTCCCAAGGCCGACTTCATGTCATCGGTGAACCAGCTGCTGGTCTCCCTGTGGATCGCCGCCACGGTGGTGGCGCTGCTCATCGTCGGCGCCGTGCTGTGGCTGTCGCGCCGGATGTTCTCGCCGCTGCAGGGGCTGTGCGACCGGATGGAGCGGCTGCGCGCCGGCCAGACCGACATCGACGCCCCCTGGGCCGGGCGCAAGGACGACATCGGCCAGATCAGCCGGGCGCTGCTGGCCTTCCGCGACGCCGCCGCCGAGCGGGCCCAGATCGAGGCGGAGGCCCAGGCCGCGCGCTCGGGCGCCGAGTCCGAGCGCGCCGCGACCGAGGCCGAACGGCGTCGCCTCGCCGAGGAGGACGCCACCGTGGTGGCCGCGCTGGGCAAGGGTCTGGCGGCCCTCGCCGCGGGCGACCTGACGCACCGCATCGAGGTCGAGTTCGCGCCGCGCAGCCGCCAGCTCAAGACCGACTACAACGCCGCCGTCACCGCCATGGGCGAGACCCTGCGCGAGGTGGTGGAGCGCATCGCCACCATGCGGTCGGGCGCCATGGAGGTGTCCGGCGCCGCCGACGACCTGTCGCGCCGCACCGAGCGTCAGGCCGCCAGTCTGGAAGAGACCGCCGCGGCGCTGGACGAGATCACCGCCACCGTGCGCCGCGCGGCTGAAGGCGCGCGCACCGCAGCCGACATCACCGCCGCCGCCCGGGAGGGCAGCGAGGCCCGCAACGCCACGCTGGAGGAAACCCGCCGGGCCATGGAGGAGATCGAATCCTCCTCCTCCAAGATCGGCCAGATCATCGGGGTGATCGACGAAATCGCCTTCCAGACCAATCTGCTGGCCCTCAACGCCGGGGTCGAGGCGGCCCGGGCCGGCGAGGCCGGTCGCGGCTTTGCCGTCGTGGCCACCGAGGTCCGCGGCCTGGCCCAGCGCTCGGCCGAGGCGGCGCGCGAGATCGGGGCGCTGATTTCGGCCTCGACCCAGAACGTCGAGGCCGGGGCCCGGCTGGTGGCCCAGACCGGCGACACCCTGAAGGGGCTGCTGGGCCAGGTGGCCGAGATCAACACCCTGGCGGCCGAGATCGCCGCCTCCTCGCAGGAGCAGGCCCTGGGTCTGGCGGAGATCAACACCGCCGTGAACCACATGGACCAGACGACCCAGCAGAACGCGGCCATGGTGGAGGAGACCACGGCGGCGACGCAGGCGCTCAGCGACGAGGCCGACCGTCTGGCCCAGCTGGTGTCGCGCTTCCGTCTCGACCGCCCCGGCGGGCGCGCCGGGATGACCGCCGAGGCCGCCTGATCCCGGACGCGACGGCGGGACGGCGCATTCGCCGGCCGTTTTGCGCTATGCTGGGCCGATGACCGCTTCCCTCCCCGGGCCGGATGACGACCTGGCCGCCGCCGCGACGGCGGCCAATCCGCGCGAGGCTGTGGCCGCCCTGCTGGCGGCGCGGCACCAGGCGGCGCGGGCGCGGGTGTTCCGCCGGCTGGAGGCCGGGGCCGGCGGGGTCGAGGTGGCCCGGGGCCTGTCGGCGGCCGCCGACGAGATGATCGGCCAGCTGTGGGCCTTCACCACCGGGGTGCTGTTCCCGGCCCCGAACCCGACCGAGGCCGAGCGGCTGGCCGTGCTGGCGGTCGGCGGCTACGGCCGCGGCGTCCTGGCCCCCTTCTCCGACCTCGACCTGCTGTTCCTGCGCCCGTGGAAGACCACGGCGCGCACCGAGTCGGTGGTCGAGTTCATGCTCTATGTCCTGTGGGACCTGGGGCTGAAGGTCGGCTCGGCGGTGCGCTCGGTGGACGAGAGCCTGTCGCTGGCGCGGCAGGACATGACCATCCGTACGACGCTGCTGGAGGCGCGGCCGCTGGTCGGCGACGCCGCCCTGGCGGCGACCCTGCTGGACCGGTTCCGGCAGGAGGTGGCCCGCAGCGATCCGCGCCCCTTCATCGCCGCCAAGCTGGCCGAGCGCGACCAGCGCCACCAGAAGGCCGGGGCGGTGCGCTACAAGGTCGAGCCCAACGTCAAGGACGGCAAGGGCGGGCTGCGCGACCTCAACACCCTGTTCTGGATCGCCCGCGGCGTGGCCCCCGAACGCGGCCACGACTTCGAGACGGCCGGGGACGACAGCCGTGACGAGTCCGGCGACCGGGTGCTGGAGGGGCTGCTGACCCCGCGCGAGCGGCGCACCTTCGCCTTCGCCTTCGACTTCCTGTGGCGGGTGCGGGCCCACCTGCATCTGGCGGCCGGCCGGGCGGCGGAGACGCTCAGCTTCGACCTGCAGCCCGAGGTGGCGCGGCGCATGGGCTGGCGCGGCCGCGGCGACGAGCCGGCCGTGGAGCGCTTCATGCGCCGCTACTTCCTTGTGGCGCGCGACGTCGGCGCCCTGACCCGGGCGATCAGCGCCAAGCTGGAGGCGCGCCAGCAGAAGCCGGCGCTGGGGCTGTCGCGGCTGCTGCCGAAACGCGCCCGCCGGCTGGGGGGGGAGGGCTTCGTGGCCGAGGCCGGCCGCCTGTCTGTGACCGGGCCGGAGGTGTTCGAGGCCGATCCGGTGCGACTGCTGGAGCTGTTCGTCACCGCCGACGCCGAGGACCTGGACCTGCATCCGGACGCCTATGCGGCGGTGATCCGGGCCCTGCCGCGGGTGAGCCCGGCCCTGCGGCGCGATCCGCGCGCGGCGGCGGCCTTCCTGCACGTGCTGGCGCACGGGCAGAATCCCTACCGGGTGCTGACCCTGATGAACGAGACCGGGCTGCTGGGACGCTTCCTGCCCGAGTGGGGCCGCATCGTCGGCCAGACCCAGTTCAACATGTACCACGCCTATACGGTCGACGAGCACACGCTGCAGGCCATCCGGGTGATCGCCGACATCGCCGCCGGGCGGCTGAACGACGACCATCCGCTGGCCTCCGAGATCGTCCACCGCATCGCCGACCGTGAGGCCCTGTTCCTGGCCATGCTGCTGCACGACGTGGGCAAGGGCGGCGAGCGCGGCCAGCTGGAGGACGGGGCCATCGCCGCCCGGCGCGCCTGCGAGCGGCTGGGGGTCGACGCCCGGCGCATCGAGCAGGTGGTGTGGCTGGTGCGCCATCACCTGGCCCTGTCCGACTACGCCCAGAAGCGCGACGTGTCCGACCCGGCCACGGTGCGGGCCTTCGCCGAGCTGGTCGGGGACCCGGAGCGGCTGCGGCTGCTGCTGGTGCTGACAGTGGCGGACATCCGCGCCGTCGGGCCGGGGGTGTGGAACAGCTGGAAGGGCCGGCTGATGCGCGACCTCTACGCCCAGGTCGAGGCCCTGTTCCGCGGCGAGTCCGTGGCCCGGGCCGATCCCCTCGCCGAGCATCCCGGCCTGCTTGAAGCGGCGCAGGCGACGGGGGCGGCGGTCGAGGTGCGCGCCCCCGGCGCCCGGCCGCGCGGCCCCGCGGACGCCGACGAGAGCGCCCACGTCACCGAGGTGGCGGTGGCGGCGCGCGACCGGCCGGGGCTGTTCGCCGACCTGGCCGAGGCCCTGGCCGCGGCCGGGGCCGATGTCGCCGGAGCGCGGGTGGCGACCACCGATGACGGCTGGGCGCTGGACGTGTTCCTGATCCAGGACGGGGCGGGGGCGCCGTGGGGCCAGGCCGAGACGCGGCGCCTGCCGGGGCTGAAGGCGGCGCTGCAGGCGGCGGCGCTGGGCCGGCGCCCGGCCCGCGCGGCGGAAACGACGCCGCTCAGCCGCCGCCGGGCCGCCTTCGAGGTGCGGCCGGTGGTGATGATCGACACCGAGACCAGCCCGCGCGCCACGGTGATCGAGGTGTCCGGGGCCGACCGGCCGGGGCTGCTGGCGGATCTGGCGCGAACCCTGACCGGGCACGAGGTGTCGATCCGCTCGGCCCATATCGCCGGCTATGGCGAGCGGGCCGTGGACAGCTTCTATGTCACCGACGCCGAGGGGCGGAAGCTGACCTCCGAGGCCACCCTGGACCGGTTGCAGACGGCGCTGGAGGCGGTGCTGGAGGACGGCCCGACCCTGCCGGCCGGTCCACCGTTGATCCGGGCCCGGGCCAGCGCCCGCGACATGTCCGACCTGAAGCGCCGCCGCCGCCGCCGCCCGGCCGTATCCAGCGTCGCCGAAGCGGGGTAAGGGCATTCCACTCCGCTGGACGCCCCGATGAGCCTCGCCCGCAACACCCTCGTCCAGTCGACCCTGATCCTGGGCAGTCGCCTGCTCGGCTTCGTGCGCGACCTGTTCCTCGCCGCCCGCTTCGGCCAGGGCCCGCTGATGGACGCCTTCACCACGGCGCTGATGCTGCCCAACCTGTTCCGGCGGCTGTTCGCCGAGGGGGCCTTCGCCCAGGCCTTCGTGCCCCTGTATGGCGAGGCGCGCGAGCGCGACGGCGAGGCCGCGGCGGCGCGCATGGCGTCGGAGACGGCGGCCTTCCTGATGGCCTTCGTCGCGGCCTTCTGTCTGCTGCTGCAGATCCTGATGCCGTGGCTGATGCCCCTGCTGTTGTCGGCCTATCGCGACGACCCGGAGACCCTCCGGCTGGCGGTGATCGCCACCCAGCTGGCCATGCCCTACCTCGCCTGCATGTCGCTGGCCTCGCTGCTGTCGGGGGTGCTCAACACCGCCGGCCGTTTCGCCCTGTCGGCGGGGGTGCCGGTGCTGCTCAACCTGTGCACCCTGATCCCGCTGGCGGCGCCGATGTTCGGTCTCGACTGGCGGCCGGAGACGATCCTGCTGCTGACCAGCGCGGCGGTCACCGTCTCGGGCGTGCTGCAGGCGGGGCTGCTGTGGTGGGGCGTGCGCCGGCTCGGCGTGCGGCTGCGGCTGCATCTGCCGCGTCTGACCCCGGCGGTGCGCAAGACCCTGAAGATCGCCATCCCGGGCGCCCTGGCCGGCGGCGCCATGCAGCTGAACAGCGTGGTCAGCCAGATCCTGTCGGGCTCGGACGAGGGGGCCCGCTCGGTGCTCTACAACGCCGACCGCCTCTACCAGCTGCCGCTGGGCCTGATCGGCGTGGCCATCGGTCTGGCGCTGGTGCCGCGGCTGACGCGGGCCTTCGTCACGGGCGACGAGGCCGGCGGCCAGCGCACCCTCGACGACGGCGTGGCCCTGGCCATGGCCTTCACCCTGCCGGCGGCGGCGGCCCTGTTCGTCATCCCCTTCGTGCTGATCGACGCCACCACCACCCGAGGGGCCTTCACCTCCGGGGACGCGGCGCGCACCGCCGAGGTGCTGCGCCAGTTCGCCTGGGGGGTGCCGGCCTTCGTGCTGGCCAAGGTGCTGACCCCGCCCTTCTTCGCCCGCCAGGATACGCGCCGGCCGATGCGCTACGCGGTCATCTCGGTGGTCGCCAACATCGCCCTCGGCGCGGCCCTGTTCTTCGGCCTCAAGGCGCTGGGCGCGGACGGGGTGATCGGCCTGGCCATCGCCACCAGCGCCGCGGCCTGGCTCAACGTCGGCCTGCTGGCGGCGACGCTCGTGCGCGAGGCGGTGTGGCGGCCCTCGCCGGCGCTGGTGGCGCGGCTGGCCCGGGTCGGGCTGGCGGTCGCGGCCATGGGCGCGGTGCTGTTCGCGGCCAGCGTCAACTACGCCGCCCTGTCGGCCCTGCTGACCAAGGAGGTGGCGGTTGTCGCCACGGTCGCGGCCGGCGGGCTTGTCTATGCGCTGGCGGTCGTGCTTTTCCGGGCCGCCACCCTCTCCGAGCTCAAGTCGGCCCTGCGCCGTGAGCCCGGCGGCCCCCCGACTTCCGGACTGGACTGATGACTGAACCGACCTCCCCGCCGCCCGCGTATCAGGGCCCGCGCCGCATCCTGTCCGGCATCCAGGCCTCCGGCGCCCTGCATCTGGGCAACTATCTCGGCGCCCTGAAGCGCTTCGTGGCCCTGCAGGGCGAGGGCGCGCCGGTGTTCGTGTTCGTCGCCGACCTGCACGCCATCACCGTCTGGCAGGAGCCGGAGAAGCTGCAGGCCCAGACGCGCGAGATCGCCGCGGCCTATCTGGCCTCGGGGCTGGACCCGGCCCGGTCGGTGATCTTCCCGCAGTCGGCGGTGCCGGCCCATGCCGAGCTGGCGTGGATCTTCAACTGCGTCGCCCGGCTCGGCTGGCTGGACCGGATGACCCAGTTCAAGGAGAAGTCGGGCAAGCACAAGGAGCGGGCCTCGGTCGGCCTCTACACCTATCCGGTGCTGCAGGCGGCGGACATCCTGCTCTACAAGGCCACCGAGGTGCCGGTCGGCGATGACCAGAAGCAGCACCTCGAGCTGACCCGCGACATCGCCGCCAAGTTCAACACCGACTTCAATGCGCCGGGCTTCTTCCCCCTGCCCGAGCCGGTCATCCAGGGGCCGGCCACCCGGGTGATGAGCCTGCGCGACGGCCAGGCCAAGATGTCCAAGTCGGACCCGTCGGACCAGAGCCGCATCAACCTGACCGACGACGCCGACGCCATCACCGCCAAGATCAAGAAGGCGCGCACCGACCCGGAGGCCCTGCCGGAGACGGTCGAGGGGCTGGAGGGCCGGCCCGAGGCGCGCAACCTGGTGTCGATCTATGCGGCCCTCGCCGACCAGACCCCGGCCGAGGTGCTGGCCCGCTTCGGCGGCCAGGGTTTCGGGGCCTTCAAGCCGGCCCTGGCCGAGCTGGCGGTGGAGTCCCTGGCCCCGGTCACCGCCGAGATGCGCCGGCTGATGGCCGACCCGGCCGAGATCGACCGGGCCCTGGCCCGCGGCGCGGAACAGGCGGCGGAAATCGCCGAGGCCACCGTGGCCGAGGTCAAGGACCTCGTCGGCTTCTGGCGCAAGCCGTGAGCCTGCACACGGCCGAGGTCAGCTGGAGCCGCGGCGACGCCGCCTTCCTCGATCACGGCTACAGCCGCGCCCATGTCTGGCGCTTCGACGGCGGGGCGGAGGTCCCGGCCTCCTCGGCCCCGACCAGCGTGGCGCCGCCGCTGTCGGACCCGTCCGCTGTTGATCCAGAGGAGGCGCTGGCCGCCGCCGTGGCCAGCTGCCACATGCTGTTCTTCCTGGCGCTGGCGGCGAAGGCGGGGTGCGTCATCGACCGCTACGACGACCGGGCCGAAGCCCTGCTGGAGCGGGACGACCGCGGCCGCATGTCGGTGACGCGGGTGACGCTGCGCCCGCAGATCGTCTGGAGCGGACCGGCGCCGGACGCCGGAACCCTCGCCGGGTTCCATGAGCAGGCGCACCGGCTCTGCTACATCGCCAATTCGATTCGCGGCGAGGTGGTGGTCGAGGGCTGACGGCGCGCGCCGTCAGAGCGACCGGAGATACGCCTGGAAGCGCCGGATCGCCTCGGCCCCGAGGTCCTCGTCATAGGTGAACAGGCGGTGGGCGAGGCCGGGCTCGTCGAAGGCGTGGGTGGCGTCGACGCTCCAGATCGACACTTCGGAGCCCGCGGCGACCGCGGCCGAGAGGGCCCGCATGTGCCGGCGCACGCTGGCCAGGTGGTCGCGTCGCGGCACGATCGACAGCAGCCGCAGGGGCCGCGGCCAGGGCTGGCCGGCGCCGCTGGCGGAGGCGATCCCGACATAGGGATAGGCCAGGAAGCCGCCGGTCACCCCCGCCAGCGACCCCGCGTCGGCGTCGGCGAGGCGCACCTCGCCGCGACGGGTCAGGGGCTGGGCCCACAGGTCCATGATGGCCCAGGCGCCGTGGCTCCAGCCGGCCACCGCCAGCCGGTCGGCCGCCACGATCGGCATGCGCCGCGCGCCGTGCAGGGCCGCCAGCACGTCGCCGGCGCGCCGGCGGCCGCGGAAGATCAGGCCGGTGCAGACCAGAAGCTGCGCGACCCGTCGGCTCCAGCCCCGGGCGGCGAAGGAGTCGATTACCAGCGCCGCCCAGCCGGCGGCGGCGGCCGCCCGCGCATAGGCGTGAATATGGCCCCGCACGCCGCCGCAGCCGTGGAACAGGATGACGGTCGGAAACGGCCCGCGACCGGCCGGCGTGACCAGCTCGGCATGAGGCGCCAGCCGCGCCCAGCGCTCCTGCAGCGTCTCCATCGGTCGCCCCCCCGACCGGTTTCCCCTGGGGCCGGGCTTATAGCCGAACTGTGTCGGAACGATCGCAGGCTCGCCGGTCAGGCGATCCGAGGGCCGAGGGATGACCTCAGGCGGCGATGCCGACGGCGCGCAGCATGGGCTGCAGCATGGGCAGGGCGGCCGGATCGGCGGCGAGGGCGGCGCGGGTTTCCGGCGCCTTGTAGAGGCGCATCACCTCGGTCTTCGCCCGGTCGGCCACCACGCCGGGGGGGCCGGCCTCGCCGGCGGCCAGCTTGAGCAGAGCCGACAGCTTGTGCGGCAGGGGCGCCGGCGAGCGGCCCAGCTGGGCGACCAGCTTCGTTTCGGCCTCCAGCCCGGCGGCGACCGTGCCGATGGCGGTGGTGATGGCGGCCTGGTCGGCCTCGCCCAGGGCGGCGGCGGCGACGCTGCGGGCCAGTTTCGCCAGGATGGCGAGGCGCTGCATGGCCGTGCCCGCCGACAGGCCCGTACGCATCTCGGTCTCGAACTTCAGCGAGGTGACGCAGGCCGACAGCCAGCGGGCGGCGGCGCGCTTGTTGGCCCCGCCGGTGACGTTCTCGCACAGGCGGGTCAGGTGCTCGGCCTCGCACAGGGCGGTGTCGCACTGGGACACGAAGGCGGCGACGAAGTCGGCGGCCACCAGGGTCTTGGAGCGTTCGGTGAAGGCGATCTGCACCTCCTCCAGCGTCATCAGCCGGCCGGCGGTGGCGGTCAGGCCCATGGCCAGGGCGCGCAGCACGTCGATCTCGCCGCGGGCGCTGGAGGGGCGCAGCCGGCGCGATCCGGTCAGCTCGCGCACCACCATCCGCACCAGGGCGGTGGACAGCTGCGGGAACTCGCCGGCGGCGAGACGGGCCCCGAGCCGGCTGGCCGGGCCGCTGATCTCCGGCATCTGGCCGGCGAAGCGCGGGTCGGCCTTGAGCAGCATCTCGATCTCGCGCGGGGCGACCATGCGCACGGCGGCGGCGAGGCTGGCGCCGAGGTCGAGCTCGGGGCCTAGGATCTGCGACAGGACGGCCCGCGAGGCCAGCATCTCGCGCAGGATCTGCTCGATCGCGCCCATGACCAGCGCCCGGCCCGGGCCGGCGGCCGGGGCCAGGTCGGCGAGGTCCATCAGCCGGTCCAGCCGCTCGCTGTGCAGGCGCAGGCCGACGAGGGCGCCGGACAGGGTCCCGCCCATGACGAAGGCCCGCTCGGGGGCGCCGGCGAGGCGGTCGGCCAGCTCGGCCAGGGAGCGGTTGGCGAGATCGGGGAACAGGCCCTTGCGGCCGGCCTCGATGACGCGCTCCAGCGTCTGGTCGGCCAGCTTCTGGTAGTGGCGCACGACCTCGTGGATCGGCTGGCCGCTGGCCTGGCTGTCGGGCACGGCGATGCGCTGGATGGCATGCTGCAGCTCGACGCCCGAGGCCTCGAGCCGTTCAGCCAGATCGGGGCGGTGCAGCAGTTCGAAGGCGGTGACCGACTGGCGGCGCAGCCAGTCCTCGAGGATCTGGGCCAACAGGTCGCGGGCGTGGGGCGCGTAGAGGTCGTCCGGGGCGAGGCAGCGCGGGGCCACCTCCTCCTCCGTCACCGGCCGGCGCTTCGGGATCTCGGTGTCGCCGCGGGTCATGACCACGATGCTCTCGAAGCGCATCGTTCCCGGGTCGAGGATCTCCTTGGTCACCTTGACCCCGATGGCGCGCTTGTCGGCCAGCAGGTCCTCGGCCGTGTCGACCGCCTGCTGCCGGTTCTCGCAGGCCTGCACCAGCGCCCAGCCCGACAGGGCGGTCTTGCGCGAATAGACCTCGTAATGAACCTGACCGGACATCGCCCCCACCCGTTCGAACGCCATCTCGACCCCGAAGATAGGCGCCGCGCCTTAAGTTCCGGTGTCCAGCGCTTGGAAAAGGCCGGCGGAACGCCCTAATCTGAACCCGATCGGCGGCGAAACGGTAACGCTTGCCACGCGTTTCACCGCCCGGCGGGCCCGGCGCACGCCGCAACGAGGAGATATTCGCCTTGGCCAACATCACCCTGGTCGACGACGACGAGAACATCGTGGCCTCCGTGTCGCTGGCGCTGGAGAGCCATGGCCATACGGTCACCGCCTACCACGACGGGGCCAGCGGCCTGGAGGCGCTGGAGGCCAGCCCGCCCGACCTGGCCATCCTCGACGTCAAGATGCCCCGCATGGACGGGATGGAGGTGCTGCGCCGCCTGCGTCAGAGCTCCAGCGTGCCGGTGGTCATGCTGACCTCC
The DNA here is from genome assembly GCF_035998205.1 of Brevundimonas sp. Lineage (GTDB taxonomy): Bacteria > Pseudomonadota > Alphaproteobacteria > Caulobacterales > Caulobacteraceae > Brevundimonas. Next base: position 106,063 of record NZ_DASYHT010000005.1, on the reverse strand, counting down.
AAGGACGAGGAGATCGACGAGATCCTCGGCTTCAACCTCGGCGCCGACGACTACATCCACAAGCCGTTCAGCCAGCGGCTGCTGATCGAGCGGGTCAAGGCCATCCTGCGCCGCACCGGCCAGCCGGGCGACGAGCCCGAGGCGAGCGCCGAGGTCGCCGGCCGGGCCATCCGCCGCGGCAAGCTGGTGATGGACCCGGCGCGCCACGAGTGCACCTGGGACGGCCTGGCGGTGAAGCTGACGGTCACCGAGTTCCTGCTGCTGCAGGCCCTGGCCCAGCGCCCCGGCTTCGTGAAGAGCCGCGACAGCCTGATGGACGCCGCCTACGACGACCAGGTCTATGTCGACGACCGCACCATCGACAGCCACGTCAAGCGCATGCGCAAGAAGTTCCGGGTCGTCGACCCCGAGTTCGACGCGATCGAGACCCTGTATGGCGTCGGCTACAGATACCGCGAGAGCTGAGCCCGGGGACGACGGCGATCCCGTCCGGCGGCCGCTGCGGCTGGCCGGATCGCGGCTCGGCGGGCTGATCCTCGCCCTCAACCTGTTCAGCCTGCTGATCCTGCTGGTCGGGGCGCTGCTGCTCAACGAGTGGCGGCGCAACCTGATCGACGCCCGGCTGGATTCGCTGACGGCCCAGGCCGAGCTGCTCGCCAATCTGCTGGGCGAGGCCGGGGCGACCCGGGGCGAGCCCTATCCCACGCTTAATCCGGTCGATGCGGCCCTGCTGCTGCGCGACAACTTCATTCCGGTCGGTCAGCGCGCCCGTCTGTTCGACGACCAGGGCTTCCTCGTCACCGACAGCTACGCCGTGTCCGAGGAGATCCCCGGCGCCGCCCTGCCGCCCGCCGCCCCCGCCGGCGAGGCGCCGCCGCCGCCGCGCGACCGTGAGGCGGACGCCCGCGAGCTGGCCCAGGCCCGGACCGAGCTGGAGGCCGAGGTGACGGCCGCCCTGGCGGGGGAGGCCCGCGCCGGCCTGCGCCTGTCCGAGAGTGGCGACCGGGTGGTCTCGGTGTCGATCCCGGTGCGCCATGTGCGCCAGGTGCTGGGGGTGCTGACGCTCGAGGCCGGGGACGTCGACGAGACCGTCAACGCCCAGCGCCGGGCGCTGATGCCCTTCGCCGTGGTGGCGGTGCTGGTGTCCCTGCTGTCCTCGCTGATGATGCATCTGTTCGTGGTGCGGCCGATGACGCGCCTGTCGACGGCCGCCGACGCCGTGCGACTGCAGCGCGCCCGGGCCATCTCCCTGCCCGACCTGGAGGGCCGCAAGGACGAGATCGGCGACCTGGCGCGGGCGCTGGAAACCATGACCCGCACCCTGTCGGACCGGATGGACGCGATCGAGCGCTTCGCCGCCGACGTGGCCCACGAGATCAAGAACCCCCTGACCTCGATCCGCTCGGCGCTGGAGACCCTGCCGCTGGTCAAGGCCGAGGCCCAGCGCGAGAAGCTGACGGCCTTGCTGCAGGCCGATGTGCGGCGGCTGGACCGGCTGATCACCGACATCTCCAACGCCTCGCGGCTGGACGCCGAACTGTCGCGCGACCGGCCCCGGCCGGTGGATCTGGGCCGTCTGCTGGCCGAGATCGTCAATGTCTACGTCACCTCGGCGCGGCCCGGGGAGCCGGAGGTGCGCTTTGGCGCCGGCGCGCTGGACAGCGCCCTGGTGATGGGGCGCGACGGTCCGCTGGGGCAGGTGTTCCGCAACCTGATCGACAATGCCCGCTCGTTCAGCCCGCCGGGCGGGGTGGTCGACGTCCGTCTCGAACAGGACGGCGAGGATCCGGATCTGCCGCTGCGGGTGCGGGTCAGCGACCAGGGCCCCGGCGTGCCGCCGGACAATCTGGAGACGGTGTTCGAGCGCTTCTACACCTCGCGGCCCAAGGGCACGGCCTTCGGGGCCAACTCCGGCCTCGGCCTGTCGATCGCCCGCCAGATCGTCGAGGCCCACGGCGGGCGCATCCATGCCGAGAACGGCGCGGGCGGCGGCGCGGTGTTCGTGGTGCGGCTGCCGGCGGTGCGCCCGGGCCAGCCGCGCCGGCTGCGATGAGCGGGGCGGCCGGCCCGACCCTGGTGCATGCCTCGGTCGTCGCCGCCTGGACCTCGACGGGCTGGCGCGGGGTGCTGATCGAGGGCCCGTCCGGCGCGGGCAAGAGCAGCCTGGCCCTGCAGCTGATGGCCATGGGCTGGCGACTGGTCGGGGACGACTATGTGCAGGTCTGGGCCTCCGGCGGGCGCCTGCACGCCCGCGGGCCGGACCGGATCCGCGGGCGGATCGAGGCGCGCGGCCTCGGCCTGGTCGAGGCGCCGCCCCTGCCCCTGGTCCCGCTGGCCCTGGCGGTGATCGCCGACCCGGCCCCGGAGCGCCTGCCCGAGCCCCGCGTCAGGGCCCTGTGCGGGTTGGAGATTCCGCAGCTGGCCCTGCGGCTTGACGCCCCGATGACGGCCGGGCTGGTCGCCCGCGCGTTGAGACGCCTTCCTTGTGACCCGGTCTTGCCCTAAGACAGCCCGCCTGTGCGCGAGCCCGGGGGGCGCGGAGCCAGTGAAGGCGGCATGAGCGGAACCCGACACATCGGAACCCCGAGACCCGGAACCCCGAGACCCGGAAGCCAGGGACGCGGAAGCGCGGGCGAATGATCGGGCTTGTGATTGTCACCCATGGCGGCCTCGCCTCGGAATTCCTCGCCGCCATGGAGCATGTGGTCGGGCCGCAGCGCGGCGTCGCGGCCATCTGCATCGGCCCCGAGGACGACATGGACCGGCGCCGCCGGGACATCATCGACGCCGCCGCGGCGGTGGACGCCGGGGCCGGGGTGATCCTGCTGACCGACATGTTCGGCGGCACGCCCTCGAACCTGGCCATCTCGGTGATGGAGCAGACCGGGGCCGAGGTCATCGCCGGGCTCAACCTGCCGATGCTGATCAAGCTGGCCAGCGTGCGCGGGCGCGAGCCGCTGGAGGCCTGCGTGGCCCACGCCCAGGACGCCGGGCGCAAGTACATCTCCGTGGCGTCGTGGGTGCTCGCGGGCGAGAAATGAGCGCGACCGCCTCGGCCACCGTCAACATCTGCAACGCCCGCGGCCTGCACGCCCGGGCCTCGGCCAAGTTCGTCAAGACGGCCTCGGGCTTCGAGTCCGAGGTGAAGGTGACGCGCGACGGGACGACCGTCGACGCCCGCTCGATCATGGGCCTGCTGATGCTGGGCGCCGGGCTGGGCTGCGACATCGAGATCGCCGCCGAGGGCCCGGACGCGGACGCCGCCGTGGCCGCCCTCGTCGCCCTCGTCGACCGCCGCTTCGACGAAGGGGAGTAGGCGGGGGGGCTGCAAGGGCCCCTCCACCGCCCGCCGGTCGCCCTGGCGACCGGGCCCCTCCACCGCCTTCGGCGGTCCCCCTCCCCACTGCGTGGGGAGGAAAAGCGCCTCTCCTCCCCATGCAATGGGGAGGTGGCCGGGCGCGCAACGACCGGACGGAGGGGCCACCGCCGCCCGCCTCACTCACGAATGGATGGCGTCGATCTCGGTGAGGCGGCGCAGGGTGGCGATGGCGCCGGCGGGGTCGTCCTCGGCGAGGCTGAGGGTCTCGGCCATCAGGGGCGCGGTCTCGGGGCTGACCCGCGGCACGGCCATGGCCCAGTCGGGGAAGGCGCGCTCGTCGATGGGCCGGCGCAGGACCACCTTGAGCCCGGCGTGGCGCGGATCGGCCTCGACCCGGCGCATCAGCCGATCGACCGCCTCGGCCCTGCCCTCGACCACCTGGAAGAAGCGGCCGTCGCTGTAGGCCAGGGCGCCGGTGATCTCGTCGCGCCAGTTGTTGCGCTGGGAGGCGGCGAGGAGCTCGGCCACGGCGAGCAGGGAGTTCATCTCCACCCGCGCCCGGCTGACATAGGCGATCTGCTCAAGCGCCGGCATGGGTCCTGTCCCGAATCGACCGCCGCAGGGGGCGGTCAGCGCGACATAGAGTCACAACCCGCGGCGCACAATCAAGCGGGGCGCCCCCACCCGTGTCGCCTCAATGGCCCTTCCGGCTGGTGGTCCGACCGATGGCGCGGTCCAGCGCGGTGGCGGCCTTGGTCAGGGCGCCGGCCGCCGCCTGGTCCGCGGTGGCGGCCTGGTCGGTCACCGACAGCGGCTCGGCGCCGGCCAGCCGGGCCTCCAGCTGGCAGCGGATGTCGTCGCCCTCGGTGCGCGGGCCGTTGATGTCGCTCAGGTGCAGCTCGATCCGGGTCAGCCGGCCGTCGAAGCGCGCTAGCCGCTCCCGCACGAGGCCTTCAAGCCGGGCGATCATGGCCTCGCGGCCGTCGAGGGTGTTGGCCGTGTTGATCTGGATGTCCATGGGCGCCTTCCTCTCAGCGCACCTTGCGCGAACGCTCGAGCACCGGGCGGTGGCCCTCGGCCTCGAGGGCGCCCGAGGGGGCGATGCGCGGGTTGGGCGTATCGGCCATGCCGTCGCGCGCCGTGCGGCCGGGATCCGGATGCGCCGGCGGCGGGGCGGACTCCTTCAACCGCAGCGCCGCCTCCGAGAGCTCGGTCTGGGGCGTCGCATCGGTCGGGGCGTCAGGCGTCCTGTCGGTCATCGAAATCTCCGGATTTGCGTGTGCCGGAGATAATCCCTGAGGCCGCCGGAGGTTGCCGCAAACCCGCCGCGCCGCCGCTGCCGGCAACGGGTGGACCGTCAAAACGCGGGAAATCGCCTGGTGGAGCCGAGGGGAGTCGAACCCCTGACCTCGTCATTGCGAACGACGCGCTCTACCAACTGAGCTACGGCCCCGAACCCGGGAAGGCGAGGGCGCGACATAGAAGCGGCGCGGGGCGGCGTCAACCGAATCCTCGCGGCCCGCCCCTGCGCCCCCGGCCCCCCGCTTGGCGGGGCGGGGTTCGGCGGCTAGACCGAAATCGGTCGAGGTGGACGCCGTCCAGCTCGGCTCAGATTTCGGTCCGCTTTAAACCGGGAGCCTGATTCACGGCCTCGACGGAATCGCAAAGCGATTCCATCTCGACCGATCAGGCTCTAGAAGCGGCGGCAGGCACGACAGGAGCATCACGTGGGATTCGGCGGCGGACTTGCAGGCTTCATCTGTTTTCTGATCGGCTCGCTGTTCCAGCTGCTGTGGCTGGCGATCATCATCAACGCCATCCTGAGCTGGCTGTTCGCCTTCGAGGTGATCAACTACCGCAACCGCTTCGTCGCCCAGGTGGCGCAGACGCTGGACGCCGTCGTCACCCCGGTGCTGGCGCCGCTGCGCCGCTTCATCCCGTCGCTGGGCGGGCTGGACATCACCCCGATCATCGCCCTGCTGATCATCTCGGGCATCCAGGGCTACCTGCTGCCGCCGTTCTGCATCGCCCTGCGCCAGCTGTTCGGCGGCTTCTGACCTCCGGTCCGGCGACCCATCTGACCGTGCGGCTGACGCCCGGGGCCCGGGCCGACGCCGTCGAGGGCTGGGGCGAGGACGCCGCCGGCCGGCCGCTGCTGCGCGTGCGGGTGCGGGCCCGGCCGGTGGAGGGCCAGGCCAACGCCGCCCTGGTGGCGCTGCTGGCGAAGCTGCTGGGCGTGCCGCGGTCGCGGGTGACGCTGGAGGCCGGCGACCAGGCGCGGATCAAGCGGCTGCGGCTGGAGGGGCTGGACGCCGCCGCGGTGCAGGCCCGGCTGGGGGCCGTCGCGCCGCCGGCCGGTCGGGATTGACGCTTTACGACGGCGCCGTGACGCGCTTGGATGCCTCCCTCGGCGTCGCCTTGCGCCCGAGCCATGGGGGAGCTTTCCGTTATGTCTGTCCACCGTCGCGCAGGTCTGCGCGCCCGTCTGCTCGGGGCCGCCGCCCTGGGCCTCAGCCTCGCCGGCCTCGCCGGCTGCGCCACGACCGGGGCCGGGGCCGATCCCGCCGCCCCGGCCGCGACCGCCGAGCGTGAGCCGCTGGCCCGCGGCCTCGACGTCGCCGCCAATCCGGATCCCTATCCGTCGACCTACCAGCCCCTGCCGGCCGAGGACGTCGCCATCGTCGGGGCCACGGTGTTCACCGCCACGGGCCAGCGCATCGAGAACGGGGTGGTGGTGCTGACCGGGGGCCGCATCGCCGCCGTCGGCGGGGCCCAGACCCCGGTCCCGGCCGGCCACCGCGTCATCGACGCCCGCGGCCGCTTCGTCACCCCGGGCATCATCGACACCCACAGCCACCTCGGCGTCTATCCCTCGCCGGGCGTGCAGGGGATGAGCGACGGCAACGAGGCGACCAGCCCGAACACCGCCCAGGTCTGGGCCGAGCATGCCATCTGGCCGCAGGACCCCGGCTTCAACCGGGCCCGCGAGGGCGGCGTCACGACGCTGCAGATCCTGCCCGGCTCGGCCAATCTGGTCGGCGGCCGCGCGGTCACCGTGCGCAATGTGCCGGCGGTGACCATGCAGGGGATGAAGTTCCCCGGCGCGCCCTACGGCGTGAAGATGGCCTGCGGCGAGAACCCGTCGCGGGTCTATGGCTCGCGCAACCAGAGCCCGGCCACCGGCATGGGCAACATGGCCGGCTATCGCGCCGCCTTCATCGCCGCCCGCGAGTACAAGGCCCGCTGGGACGCCTGGCGCGAAAGCGGCGAGGGCAACCCGCCGACCCGCAACCTGCAGCTCGAGACCCTGACCGGGGTGCTGGACGGCACCATCCTGGTGCAGAACCACTGCTACCGCGCCGACGAGATGGCGCTGATGCTGGACCTGGCCGAGGAGTTCGGCTTCCGCATCACCGCCTTCCACCACGCCTCGGAGGCCTACAAGATCGCGCCGCGGCTGGCCCGCGAGGGGGTCTGCGCCCTGACCTGGACGGGCTGGTGGGGCTTCAAGATGGAGAGCCTCGACGGCATCGAGGAGAACGCCGCCCTGGTGGACGCGCCGGAAGGCTCCTGCGCCGTGATCCATTCGGATGACGCCATCCTGACCCAGCGGCTCAACCAGGAGACCGCCGCGGCCCTGGCCGCCGGCCGTCGCGCCGGCATGGACATCGCCGAGGAGCACGCCATCAGCTGGATCACCTCCAACGCCGCCCGGGCCATCGGCATCGCCGACGAGACCGGCTCGCTGGAGCCGGGCAAGCGCGCCGATGTGGTGATCTGGAGCGCCAATCCGTTCAGCATCTACGCCCGGGCCGACCAGGTGTTCATCGACGGGGCCATCGCCTTCGACCGCACCGATCCGCGCCGCCAGCCGGCGTCGGACTTTGAACTGGGCCAGCCCGGCTACGGCCTGACCCCCGCCATCGGAGGAGCCCGCTGATGCGCGCGCGCAGCCTTTTCAGCGGCCTGACCGCCGCCGCCGCCCTCGTCGCCCTGGCCCTGCCCGGCGCGGCGACGGCCCAGTCCGGGACCGTGGCGGTCACCGGCGGCCAGGTGCACACCGGGGCCTCGGTGATCGAGAACGGCACCGTGGTGTTCCGCAACGGCCGCATCGTCTCGGTCGGGACCGGTCCGGCCCCGGCCGGGGCGCGGATCATTGACGCCCGCGGCAAGATCGTCACCCCGGGCTTCGTCGCGGTCGACTCCGGCCTCGGCGGCAGCGAGGTGTCGTCGGTGCCCGGCTCGGACGACATGGGCAACCGGTCGAACACCCTGAGCGCCGCCTTCGACGTCTCCTACGGGCTCGACCCCTGGTCCTTCACCCTGCCGGTGGCCCGGCTGGGCGGCCTGACGCGGGCGGTGGTGGTGCCGACCCACGCCGGCTCGTCCAACACCGACATCCACGAGCATGACGCGGCGGGCGCGGGCGAGGGCGGCTACCATGATCCGGGCCTGTTCGGCGGCCAGGCGGCGGTGATCCACCTGGCCCAGGGCGCCGACATCCTGGTGCGCCCGCGGGTGGCCATGGTCGCGCCGTTCGGCGAGGCCGGGGCCGGCGTCGCCGGGGGCGCGCGCGGCGCCGCCTATGTGCTGTTCAAGGAGACCCTGGCCGAGGTGCGGCTCTACGCCCGCAACCGCCAGGCCTATGAGCGGGCCGGGCTGCGCGACCTGATGCTGTCGCGGGCCGACCTCGAGGCGCTCGTGCCGGTGGCCGAGGGGCGCATGCCGCTGATCATCAGCGCGCACCGCGCCGCCGACATCCTGCAGGTGCTGCGTCTCGCCCGCGAGGAGGGCCTGAGGGTCATTCTCGACGGGGCCGAGGAGGGCTGGCTGGTGGCCGACCAGATCGCCGCCGCGCGGGTGCCGGTGCTGCTCAGCGCCACCGCCAACCTGCCGGGCAACTTCGAGACCCGCGCCGCCCATCTGGGCAACGCGGCGGCGCTCAACGCCGCCGGGGTGACCATCGCCATCAAGGGCGTGGGCGTGCACCGCGCCCGCGAGGCCCGCTACAACGCCGGCAATGCGGTGGCCCACGGCCTGCCGCACGCGGCGGCGCTGGCGGCCCTGACCGTCAATCCGGCGCGCATCTTCGGCGACGAGGGCCGCTACGGCGTCCTCGCCCCCGGGGCCGAGGCCGATGTGGTGGTCTGGTCCGGCGATCCGCTGGAGCCGCTGAGCCAGCCGGAGGCGATGTTCATCGCCGGGGCCGAACAGCCCCTGACCAGCCGCGGCCTGATGCTGCGCGACCGCTACCGCGACGGCGGCGAGGGGGCCCTGCCCCCGGCCTACAGCCGCTGAGTCCGGGGCCCCTCCCTTCCCCCGCGGGGACGGGAGGGGCTACAGGACCGCATGCCCATCCCCGAGGACGAGCTCGAGTTCCGTTTCTTCCGCGCCGGCGGTCCGGGCGGGCAGAACGTCAACAAGACCTCGACCGCGGTGCAGCTGCGCTTCGACGCGCGCAATTCCCCGTCCCTGAGCGATCCCGTGCGCGAACGCCTCCTGAAGCTGGCCGGGGCGCGCGCCACCCAGGCCGGGGAGATCCTGATCACCGCCGTGCGTTTCCGCACCCAGGAGCGCAACCGCGCCGACGCCGTCGAGCGGCTCAACGGCCTGCTGGACAAGGCCATGATCGCCCCGGTGAAGCGCATCGCCACCCGGCCGACGCTGGGCTCGAAGACGCGCCGGCTCGAGGCCAAGGGCCGCCGCGCCGAGGTCAAGGCGGGGCGAGGGCGGCCGACCCTCGACTGACTTCGCCTTTCGGGCGAGTCGCGGTTGCCCGATCCTCAGGGTTAATCTACCCCTTGCGTATCGTCGTTCGAGGACGATGCCTGAGGGGGATGTTTCATGCTGGGTTCGCTTCTGATCGCCGCCCTGATGTCCGGTCCGGCGACCGACGACTGTCATCCGCATCCGCACACGCCCGGCGACGGCTGCGAGTGCGTCTATGACGTGGTGTTCTACACGCCGCGGCCGCCGGGGCCGCCGGTCCATGTGCATGCGCCGGCGGTGCGGGTGCGCGGGGCGCCGGTCCATGTGCCGGGCCCGGTGGTGCATGTGGCCGGCCCGACGATCTATGTCGATGCGCCGCCGGTGCACGTCGGCCCGGCCGACATCCGCATCGCCCGCCCGGACATCCGGGTGCGGCCGTCCGAGGTGATCATCGCGCCGCCGGTGGTCAGCTTCGAGGGCTGCCCGGCCGGCAGCAGCTGTCCGCCCGGCCGTCCATAGGGATCGCCGGCGCCCGAGGGGGTGAGGAGAGGGCGGGGTCGGGGGGCCCCGCCCTTTCTGCGTTCAGGGGCGTGTCAGGGCGTGGCCGGGGCCGGGCACAGGGGGCGGACCCGGGCGGCGAGGCCGAGCCGTCCGGCCTCAAGCGCCAGCCGTTCGGCGGCGGCGCAGTCGCCGGTCGCCAGCCGGGCCCCCACCTCGCGGCGCAGGGCGGCGTCGGCCTCGGCCCGGTCGCGCAGGGCGCGGGCGGTGCGGCGCTGGGTCGGGGTGCACAGGGACAGCCAGGTCGCCTCGGCGCAGCGCAGGACCAGGTCCGCCTCGGCCGCGGTCAGGACCGGCGCCTCGTCCGTCGCCGGCGAGGCGGGGGCCGGGGCCGCAGCAGGCGCGGGGGCGGCCGCGCCGCTCGCGGGCACCACGGCGATGTCGGGCATCCGGTAGCGGCAGACCCAGCGTCCGTCCTCGAACAGGCAGGATTCGAGCGTGGCGCGCGCGCCCGCGGCCGCCCCGGCGGGGGGCTCCTGGGGCGCCGCGGCCGGCGTCAGGGCGAACAGCGTCAAGGCGATGGCCAGCATGTCCCCTCCGGCTCCAACTATCGGCGCAAACGCGGCGTTCGCCAACCGGCGGGATTCAGGTGGGGTCGCCGGCTCCGCCCGCGGGGTTGAGCTTCCAGCGGATGCGCGTCTCCGCGTCGGTGCGGGCCGAGCCGCGCACCACGATCTGCAAGGCGCGGCGCGTCAGGCCGTCCTCGACATGGACCGAGGGCTCGATCGCCACATCGGGGCCGTCGGTGCGGAACCACCAGCCTCGCCCGGAATGGCCGCGCAGCAGGATCGAGCGGCGGTCGCGCGCCAGCGAGGCCTGGACGCCCGGCTCGAGATGGAAGCGTACGGCGTAGGGGGCGGCGATGACGCGCACAGCATGGGACTCGCCGCGCCCGTAACCGGGGGCCGGATGCAGCCGCTCCTCGGCGCGCAGCTCGTCGAGGCGCTGGTCGAGATAGAGCCGGCGCTGGTGCAGCAGGCCGTAGGGCTTGACCCAGCCGTCGTGCTCCAGCTCGAGCCAGACGGCGCCCTCGGCCTCGCGGTGTTGCTCGGTGACCTTGAGGTCGGCCCCGATCAGGCGCGGCCCCAGCAGGTCGGCGCGCCAGCCGCCGAGCGGCTCGCCCAGCGAGCCGTCGCCGAGGGTCAGGGTCGAGGCCGCCGGGGTCAGGCGCAGGGCCTGGCGCTCGACGGCGCGCGGGGTCCAGGCCGAGCCGCTGACCAGCCGGTCGCGGCCGCAGACGATCTCCAGCGCCAGCGGCTGGGCGCAGGCGGTCCCGCCCCAGGGGCCGCGGGGCGGCGGCGCGGCGTCGGCGATCAGGGTCAGCAGCGGGCTGGCGATGCGGCGGAAGCCGGCGGTGGCGCCCGGGCCGGGGGCCTCGGGGGCGGCCTCGCGGTCGGCGAGCGCGGCGGCGACGCGCGCGGCGCTGGCCGGTCCGCCGCCTTGCAACGCCACCAGCCGGCCGTCGGGCAGGGTCAGCCGTATCAGGCCGCGGGCCAGTCGCTCCAGCGCGGCCAGCACCGGCTCGGGGGCGGTCTCGCCGACCTGGGCCAGGGCGTCCTCGAGCGTCAGCAGGTCGAGGCGCAGCTCCAGCGCCGCCTCGGGGCTGCGGGCGGCGTGGCCGCCGTCGCCGGCGACGGTCTGGGCGAGGGCCGGGCCGAGCCGGGCCAGGGCGCGGCGGCGCAGCCGGGCGCCGACGGGGCCGCTGATGACACAGCCGGCGACGGCGGCGGCGGTCAGGCGCGGCGCGCGGTCGGCCAGGGCTCCGGGCGGGCGCAGCAGCTGGCGCGCCTGACGGGCCAGCAGGTCGGCGAGGGCCAGCCGGTCGGCCTCGGCGCAGACCTGGCCCATGCGGCGGGCGGCGGCGGCGAGGTTGAAGACCCGGCGGGCGAGGATCTCCGGGGCCCAGGCGAAGGGCGACCAGCGGCTGAAGCCGGTCTGCCACAGCTGGGTCAGGCGCACCGCCTCGCGCGCGCCGCGCTCGCCGTTGAGCATCAGCGAGGGCAGCCAGGCGAACTCGTGCAGCTCGATGGCGAAGGCCTTGGTCGGGCAGATGCGGTTGAAGGGGTCGGCGCCGGGGGCGAGGTCGAGGCTGGCCCCGGCGAGGGTCAGGCGGCCGCCCAGCATCAGCTTGCCGAGGGTCGGCTCGTGCGGTCGGGGATCGCGCGGGCTGGCGGCGAAGGCGGCGGTCTTGCCGGCCCCCTTCAGGGTCAGGGCGTAGCCGGGCAGGCCATAGAGCTCGACCCACAGCTGGCGCGACAGCATCCGGCTGGCGATGGCCGGCCACAGGGCCGGGCCGGTGGCCGCGCCTGTGGCCCGCACCGGGGTGCGGACCGGGGCGCCGGGCAGGCCGGGGGGGACGTCCGCGACCGGCTGGACCACGGTCAGGCCGCGCCCTTGAGGGCGGCGATATTGGCGGCGTAGGCCGACGGGCCGCCGCGGAACACCGCTGTGCCGGCGACCAGGGCCGTGGCCCCCGCGTCGACGCAGGCGGCGGCGTTGGCGGCGGTGACCCCGCCGTCGACCTGCAGCACCGCCGGCGAGCCGGCCGCGTCGAGCAGGGCGCGCACCCGGGCGATCTTGCGCAGGGCGCTGTCGATGAAGCTCTGGCCGCCGAAGCCCGGGTTGACCGACATGATCAGCACCAGATCGACCATGTCGATGACCTCCTCGACCACGGCCACGGGGGTGCCGGGGTTGAGCACGACGCCGGCGCGGGCGCCCAGCTGGCGGATGCGGCCGAGGGTGCGGTGCAGGTGCGGGCCGCTTTCCGGGTGCACGCTCAGCACCTCGGCCCCGGCGGCGCGATAGGCTTCCAGCCAGGGGTCGACCGGGGCGACCATCAGGTGCACGTCGAACGGCAGGGAGGTGTGCGGCCGCAGGGCCTTCACGATGTCCGGGCCCATCGTCAGGTTGGGCACGAAGTGGCCGTCCATGACGTCGACATGGACCCAGTCGGCGCCGGCGGCCTCGAGCGCGGCGACCTCCTCGCCCAGCCGGGCGAAGTCGCTGGCGAGGATGGAGGGACAGATCAGGGGCTGGACCATGCCCGGGGATTAGGCGGATGCCGGGGACGGGGCAAGCCTTGCGGCGGCCGGAACCGCCTCGGGAACCGCTTCGGGACCCGTCTCAGGCGTCCGGCACATGGGCGCGCAGCTCGGCCAGCCAGACCGCGGCGGGGGCGTCCGAGGGGGCGCGCCAGTCGCCGCGCGGTGACAGGGAGCCGCCGCTGATGACCTTGGGCCCGTTGGGCAGGGCCGAGCGCTTGAACTGGCTGGTCTGGAAGAAGCGCACGAGGAACTTCTCCAGCCAGTGGCGGACGGTCGGCAGGTCGTACGCGACCCGCTCGTCCTGCGGCGTGCCCGCCGGCCAGTCGCCGCGGGCCGGGTCGCCCCAGGCCTGCAGCGCCAGCCAGGCCACCTTCGACGGCTTCAGCCCGAAGCGGGACAGGTAGAACAGGAAGAAGTCGTTCAGGGCGTAGGGGCCGACGGTCGCCTCGGTCGACTGGATCGCCCCGTCGGTCGCCGGCACCAGCTCGGGCGAGATCTCGGTGTCGAGGATGGCGTGCAGGGTCGGGGTCGCCGCCGCCCCGACCAGTTCGCGCGCCGCCACCCAGCGGATCAGGTGGCGGATCAGCGTCTTCGCCACCCCGGCGTTGACGTTGTAGTGGCTCATGTGGTCGCCGACGCCATAGGTGCACCAGCCCAGCGCCAGCTCGGACAGGTCGCCGGTGCCGACCACGAAGGCCCCGTGCTGGTTGGCCAGCCGGAACAGATAGTCGGTGCGCAGCCCGGCCTGGACGTTCTCGAAGGTGATGTCGTGGACTGGCTCGCCGCCGGCGAAGGGGTGGCCGATCGCCTCCAGCATGGTCATGGCCGTCGGGCGGATGTCGATCTCGGCGGCGGTGACGCCCAGCGCCTGCATCAGGGCCCAGGCGTTGGCCTTCGTCCCGTCCGAGGTGGCGAAGCCGGGCAGGGTGAAGGCGAGGATGCCGGTGCGCGGCAGCTCCAGCCGGTCGAAGGCGCGGCACGCGACCAGCAGGGCCTGGGTCGAGTCCAGCCCGCCGGAGACGCCGATCACCACCTTGCGCCCGCCGGTGGCCTTGAGGCGGCGCATCAGGCCCTGGACCTGGATGTTGAAGGCCTCGAAACAGTCCTGGTCGAGCCGGGCCGGGTCGTCGGGCACGAAGGGGAAGCGGTCCAGCGGCCGGCGCAGGGGGCCGGCGACGGCCACGCTCGGGGCCGGCACGGCGATGCGGCGGAAGCTGTCGGCCTCCAGCTCGCGCCGGGCGCAGTCGGCGAAGGTGCCGCTGCGCAGCCGCTCCAGGCCGATGCGGTCGACATCGACGTCCGCCACGGTCAGGGCCCCGTCGAGGGCGAAGCGGGGGCTTTCGGCCAGGCGCGCGCCCAGCTCGTGGATCGTGGCCTGGCCGTCCCAGGCCAGGTCGGTGGTCGACTCGCCCCAGCCCGAGGCGGTGAAGACATACGCGGCCACGGCCCGGGCCGACTGGCTGGCGCACAGGACGGCGCGGTCCTCCGCCTTGCCGATCAGGACGTTGGAGGCCGACAGGTTGAGCAGGATGCGGGCGCCGCCCAGCGCCTGGCGGGTGGAGGGCGGCAGCGGGGCCCAGTAGTCCTCGCACAGCTCGGCGCCGAAGACGAAGCCGTCGCGGTCCTCGACCTCGAACAGCAGGTCGGTCCCGAACGGCACCCAGGTCTCGCCCAGCCGCACCTCGGCCGGATCGTCGCCGCCGGCCGGGGCGAACCAGCGCTTCTCGTAGTATTCGCGGTAGTTGGGCAGATAGGTCTTGGGCACGATCCCGCGCACCTGCCCGCCGGCCAGCACCACGGCGGTGTTGTAGAGCCGGTCGCCGAGCCGCAGCGGGGCGCCCACCACCACCACCAGATCCTTCGCCGCCGCGGCCAGGTCCAGCAGGGCCGCCTCGACCGCCGCGGTCATGGCCCCCTGCAGGTGCAGGTCGTCGATCGAATAGCCGCTCAGGGACAGCTCGGGGAACACCAGCAGCTCGACGCCCTCGGCCTGGGCCGCGGCGATCCACAGGCGATGCTCCTCGGCGTTGGCGGCCGGATCGGCCAGATGCACCACCGGCGTGGCCGCCCCGACGCGGACGAAGCCGTGGGTGTGCGGGCTGTGGAAGGGGTGGCTCATCATGGGCTCCGTCATCCCCGGGCCTGACCCGGGGATCAAGGGCGCAGCCGCTCGCCGGCCGGGAGGCGACCCGCCGGCCGCATGCCTGCCGACAACTCGATCCCCGGGTCAAGCCCGGGGATGACGGCGGAGGGCCGCGCCAAAGAACCGGGTCCCCGCTTTCGCGGGGATGAGCGGTAGTCTAGGCAGGGCGTATGACCGACGCACCCAAGAAGGGCTGGCTCTCGCGGCTGACCGAGGGCCTGAGCCGCTCCTCGAAGCAGATGACCGACCAGGTCGTCTCGGCCTTTGTGAAGGAGCCGCTGGGCGAGGCGGCGCTGGAAGGGCTGGAGGAACATCTGCTCGAGAGCGATCTGGGGCCGGCGGCCACGGATCGCATCGTCGCCCGCTTCCGAGAGCTGCGCTTCGGACCCAATCCGTCGGAGGTCGAGGTCAAGACGGCGCTGGCCGCGGCCGTGGCCGACGAGCTGTCGGGGCATCAGGCGCGCTATGAGCCGCTGGCCGGGCCGAAGCCGTTCGTGACCCTGTTCGTCGGGGTCAATGGCTCGGGCAAGACCACGACGCTCGGCAAGATCGCCGCCGACCTGACCGGGCGCGGGGCGAAGGTGATGATCGTCGCCGGCGACACCTTCCGCGCCGCCGCGCGCGAGCAGCTGAAGGTCTGGGCCGAGCGGGCCGGGGCCCATTTCGAGAGCCGGCGCGACGGGGCCGACGCCGCGGGGCTGGCCTATGACGCCTTCGTCAAGGCCAGGGCGGAAGGCTTCGACGTGGTGCTGATCGACACCGCCGGGCGGCTGCAGAACAAGTCGGCCCTGATGGACGAGCTGCTGAAGATCGTGCGGGTGCTGAAGAAGGTCGATCCGGAGGCGCCGCACGAGACCCTGCTGGTGCTGGACGCCACGGTGGGGCGCAATGCGCTGGAGCAGGAGAAGATCTTCGGTCGGACGGCCTATGTGTCCGGCCTCGTCATGACCAAGCTGGACGGCACCGCGCGCGGCGGGGTGCTGGTGCCGGTGGCCCAGGCCTCGGACGCGCCGATCAAGCTGATCGGGGTCGGCGAGGGGATCGACGACCTGCAGCCGTTCGACGCCCGGGCCTTCGCCCGGTCGCTTATGGGGCTGCCCGCGGAGGATGAGGCATGAGCGCGACGACCGACACCCGCCGCGGCATCCGCCAGGCCGTCGACTTCGGGGCGCTGGTGGCCTTTCTCGGGGCTTATCTGGTGCACCGGTTCGTGCGCGGGCTGGACGGGCAGCAGGCGCTGGTGGAGGCGACCTGGGTGCTGGTCGGGGCCTCGGCCCTGGCCCTGATCGTCGGCTGGCTGGTGGAGCGCCGGCTGGCGCCGTTGCCGCTGCTGGCCGGGGGGTTCGCCCTGATCTTCGGCGGGCTGACCCTGCTGTTCAACGACCCGACCCTGCTGAAGCTCAAGCTGACCATCCAGAACGGGCTGCTGGCCACGGTGCTGCTCGGCTCGCTGCCGTTCCGCCGCTATCCGTTCAAATACCTGCTGGAGAGCGCCTTCCGCCTGACCGAGACCGGCTGGCGCGGCCTGACCCTGCGCTACGGCCTGTTCTTCGCGGCGGTGGCCATCGTCAACGAAGTGATCTGGCGGACCCAGTCGGACGACGTCTGGGTCAGCTTCCGCGGCGGTCTGTGGCTGGCCTCGGCGGCCTTCGGCATCTGGCAGGTGATCTACATCATGAAGCACATGATCAAGGATGAGCCGGAGGAGTCGCCGGCCCCGACCTCGCCCGACGCCGGCTTGTGAGCCGCCGGGTCCGTCCACGGACCGCCTGTCTCGAAACCGTCAAGGCGGCCTGCTAGCCATCCCCCGACCGAAACGGGGATTCCGGCATGGTGAAGGGCAAGAAGGCCGAGGCGACGCTCGGCGCGCTGGCGCGATCGCCGAGCCATCAGTTGCACCGGGTGCTGCAGCTGGCGCTGGATATCTATGCGGAGGAGACCGGTCCGGACGCCCCGACCCAGCGGCAGTTCGCCGTGCTGGAGGCGTGCGCCCTCAAGGACGGTCTGACCCAGACCGATCTGGTCAAGGCCACGGGCATCGACCGCTCGACCCTGGCCGATCTGGTGGCGCGGATGACCACCAAGGGGCTGCTGGTGCGCGAGCGCTCGGTCATCGACGCCCGGGCCAACGCCGTCAGCCTGTCGCCGGAGGGCCGCGCCGCGCTGGAGGCGGCCCGGCCGCGGGTGGAGGCGGCGGACCGGCGCATCCTGGCGCTGCTGCCCAAGGGGCGGCGCGAGGCCTTCCTCGAGGTGCTCGGCGAGCTGGCCGCGGCGGCCGAAAGCGCGCCGGCCGAGGCCGAGGCGGCGGCCAAGGCGGCGCGCAAGGCCGAGAAGGAGGCCCGCAAGGCCGAGAAGGCGGCGCGCAAGGCGGCCGAGGCGCTGGAGCGCAAGGCGGCCAAGGCGAAGGGCAAGGGCGCCAGGCGCAAGGGCGACAAGGCCAGGCCGGACAAGATCAAGGCCGCGCCGGAGCCCGACGCGGCCTGAGGCCGGGGCGCCCGATGATCCTCCAGATCGTCACCCCCGGGCTTGTCCCGGGGGCCCATGGCAGGGTCACGCGCAGCCCCGGGCAGCTTTCTACGGTCCGCCAGCCCTGATCCACTGACCGCGCCTCGCGGAGCGATGGGCCCCCGGGACAAGCCCGGGGATGACGACGCTTTGGGAATCGTCCGACGCGAGATCTCGTCAGGTTCGGGAACGCGCCTAGTTCAGCATCACGGTGCCCAGCAGCACATGGGCCCCGGGGCCGCGCAGCACGCGGTCGACCTCGGCCTGCAGGTCCCGCGACAGCCGCAACACATCCGGCGGCGACCCGGCGCGGGTCTCGTTGGCGAGGCGCTGCGCCACCTCGGCGAAGGCGGCGCGCAGGCGCGGCACCGACTGGGTGGTGCGCAGGGCCAGATTGGCGGGGGCGTCGATGCCGGCCTCGATGGTGAGCACGCCGCGGCTGCCCGAGCTGCGGGTGATCGAGGCGGTGGTGACCGGCAGGCGCACATAGGCGGCCGCGGGCGCATTGCCGCCTCCGCCGCCCCCGGCCTTGGCCGGGGCGGGCAGGGTGGCGGCGGTGAGGGCGGCGAGGCCGAGGAGGGCGCGACGATCCATGTCTGCAGTCTGGCGCCGCAGACTGAAGAAGCGGTTACGCGGCCGGACGATTTTCCACGGCCACGGCCGGATCGGCCCCCATGGGCTTGAGGTCGAGGCGGGCGAACAGGTCGGCGTCGGCGTCCTCGCCGGGGTTGGGCGTGGTCAGGAGGCGGCCGCCGACGAAGATGGAATTGGCCCCGGCGAGGAAGCACAGGGCCTGCAGCTCGGCCGACATGGTCTCGCGCCCGGCGGACAGGCGCACGATCGACCGGGGGCAGACCAGCCGCGCCACGGCGATGGTGCGCACGAACTCGATGCCGTCGATCGTCCCCTCGGCCTTGACCCGGTCGCCCAGCGGGGTGCCGGTGATCGGCACCAGGGCGTTGACCGGCAGGCTGTCGGGATGGGCCGGCAGGGTCGCCAGGGCGTGCAGCAGGCCGGCGCGGTCGCGGCGCGTCTCGCCCATGCCGACGATGCCGCCGCAGCAGGTGGCCATGCCGGCGTCGCGCACGTGCTGCAGGGTGTCGAGCCGGTCCTGGTAGGTCCGGGTGGTGACCACCTCGGCATAGTACTCCGGCCCGGTGTCGAGGTTGTGGTTGTAGTAGTCGAGACCGGCCGCCTTGAGCTGCTTCGCCTGGTCGGCGGTGAGCATGCCAAGGGTGGCGCAGGTCTCCAGCCCGAGCGCCTTCACCCCGGCGATCATGGCCGCCAGCTTCGGGGTGTCGCGGTCCTTCAGCTCGCGCCAGGCGGCCCCCATGCAGAAGCGGCTGGCCCCGCCGGCCTTGGCGGCCATGGCCTCGGCGAGGACGGCCCGGGCGTCCATCAGCTTTTCGGCCTTCAGGCCGGTGTCGAAATGGGCCGACTGGCTGCAGTAGCCGCAGTTCTCGGCGCAGCCGCCGGTCTTGATCGACAGCAGGCGCGAGGCCTGGATCTCGGACGGGTCGAAGGTGCGGCGGTGCACCGCCGCCGCCTCGAACACCAGCTCCATGAAGGGGCGGGCGAACAGGGCCTCGACCTCGTCGAGGGTCCAGTCGTGGCGGGGCAGGGCGGGGTCACGGGTCATGGCCCGGGGCCTAGCAGCGGGGGCGGGCCCCGCCAAGCCGCTCACGGGGTCGTATCAGCGGACGAGGCAGGCCGAGGCGCGGGCGACGGCGTCCGGGGCCCCCTGACGCACGGCGCCGGGGGTGTCGGTGGCGAGGATGGCCACGCCTTGCGCCGCCAGACCGGCGTACTCGGACGGGTCGCCGTCGGCGGCGTAGCGGTCGTCGAGCCGGCGGCCGGCGCGGCCGAGGGTGCCGAACATGGGCTCGACGCCGCGGGCGGCCAGCGCGGTCCACAGCTCGGGCCGCGGCTCGGACGTGCCGGTCCAGGCCAGCACCCGGGCCGGGTCGAGGCCGTCGAGGTCCCCGGCGGCGCGCAGCGGGACCGACAGGGTCAGCTCCGGGGCCAGCCGGTGCAGGGTCGTGGCGGCGTCGCGCGAGGGGGCGATCAGCACCGCCGCCTGCTGCATCCCGGCCTCGCGCACGGCGGCGACCACGGCGCGGAACAGGCGGTCGGCGTCGTCCTCGATCTTGAAGTCGATCGAGGCCACGCCCCCGACTTCGCGCACGGCGGCGAGGGCCTCGGCCAGGGTCGGCGGGGCCTCGTCCGTGACCCGGCCCGTGGCGTCGGTCAGGCGGGCGCGGCGGATCTCGGCGAGGGTCAGATCGGCGACATCTCCTGAAGCGTCGGTGGTCCGGTCGAGGTCGTCGTCATGCATCAGCACCAGCGCCCCGTCGGCGGTCAGGGCGACGTCGATCTCCAGCATGACGCCGGGGATCTCGCGCCCGGTGCGGCGGATGGCGGCCAGCGAGTTCTCCGGCGTCGAGGCGTCCCACACGGCGCGGTGGGCCGAGACCAGCAGGGCCTCATCCTGGCGCAGGCAGTCGAAGCGCGACGTCAGCGCCTCGCCGGCTGCGGGCCCTGTGGCGGCGACCGGGGCGCCGGCGCAGGCGGCGAGCAGGACAGCGACGGCGGCGACGGCGGCGGACGAACGGATCATGGCGGCCCGATGCCACGGTCCGCCCCCGCCTGTCGATGCGGCGCGTTCAGTCGCGGGCGTCGTCGCGATAGATGCGGCCGTCGCGCATGACGAAGTCGACGTCGGTCAGGACCGTCACGTCCTGCAGCGGGTCGCCGTCGACGGCGATCAGGTCGGCGCGCTTGCCGGGCTCCAGCGAGCCGATCTCGTCGGCGAGGCCGAGCAGGTCGGCGGCGTTGACCGTGGCCGCCTCCAGCGCCTGCATCGGCGTCATGCCGTAGCGCACCATCAGGCCGAACTCGTCGGCGTTGCGGCCGTGCTTCGACACCCCGGCGTCGGTGCCGAAGGCGATGCGCACCCCGGCCGGGACGGCCCGGGCCAGCGACTGGCCGGTGATCTCGATGCGCCACCGGATCTTGGGCATGACCTCGGGCGGATAGGCGTTGGGGTCGGCCGCCAGCCGCTCGAGATAGCCGTTCACCGTCGACAGGGTCGGGACGTAGTAGGCCCCGCTCTGGCGGAACAGGCGCAGGGTCTCGTCGTCGAAGATGGTGCCGTGCTCGATCGAGTCGGCGCCGAGCCGCAGGGCCAGGTTGATCCCGTCGGCGCCGTGGGCGTGGACGGCCACGCGCAGGCCGTAGAGGTGGGCGGTTTCGATCAGGGCGCGGGCCTCGTCCTCGAACATCTGGGCCCCGAGGCCGGCGCCAATGCGGCTGTTGACCCCGCCGGTGGTGGCGATCTTGATGACATTGGCGCCGCGGCCGACCTGCAGCCGCACCGCCTCGCGGCAGCTCTCCGGCCCGTTGCAGACGTTGTCGTGGTCGATGTGCTCGCGGAAGTCGTCGTTGAAGCCCAGCCGGCCGTCCATGTGGCCGGAGGTGGTCGAGATGCTCTCCCCGGCGTCGACGATGCGCGGGCCCGGCAGGCGATGCCCGGCGGTGGCGTCGCGCAGGGCCAGGGTGACGCCGCCGCTGTCGCCGAGGTTCCGCACGGTGGTGAAGCCGGCCATCAGGGTCTTCTGCGCATTCTCGGCGGCGCGGAAGGCGTGGGCCGGCAGGTTGTCGGTGATCCCGGCGAGGAAGCGCGCCTGACCGCCGAGGTCCGAGGTCAGGTGCACATGGCTATCGATCAGGCCGGGCAGGACGAAGCGGTCCGACTGGTCGACCACCGTGGCGCCCGGGAAGGCGGCGGGGTCGGCGTGGCCGTCGCGCACCTCGACGACGCGGCCGTCGCGGATCACCAGGGTCGAGGGGCCGCGCGGGGCCTGTCCGGGCCGGTCCAGCAGCCGGCCGGCGTGCACGAGGGTGACCGGGCCCTCCACGGCCGGCGTCTCCTGCGCCGCCGCCGCCCCGGCCAAGAGCGCCGCCGCGCTCGCCAGACCCGCCCCCAGGCGCGCTGTCCATGTCCGCATCGTCAGTCCCCCCGTCGAAGCCCGGACTAGAGCGCAGAACGAGGCGGGACGCCAGCGCGCCGCGGAGGCGTCCGGAGGGACATATAAAGACATCCTTATGGGTTTGTTGCTCCTGTGGCCGCCAGCGTCTATAGGCGCGCCCATGCCCGGCGCGCCCCGGCGACGCCCCCCGAACAGGAGCTCCCATGCCCGACTACATCGTCCGCGACATCAGCCTGGCCGACTGGGGCGACAAGGAAATCGCCATCGCCGAGACCGAAATGCCCGGCCTGATGGCGCTGCGCGACGAGTTCGGCAAGGCGCAGCCGCTGAAGGGCGCGCGCATCGCCGGCTCGCTGCACATGACCATCCAGACGGCGGTGCTGATCCAGACGCTGGAAGCGCTGGGCGCCGAGGTGCGCTGGGCCTCGTGCAACATCTTCTCGACCCAGGACCACGCCGCCGCGGCGGTGGCCCGGGCCGGCACCCCGGTGTTCGCCGTCAAGGGCGAGACGCTGGAGGAGTACTGGGACTACGCCCACAAGATCTTCGAGTGGGCCGACGGCGGCTATCCCAACCTGATCCTCGACGACGGCGGCGACGCCACCCTGCTGTGCGTGCTGGGCCCGAAGGCCGAGCAGGACGCCTCGGTGCTCGACAATCCGCAGAACGAGGAGGAGGAAGCCCTCTTCAAGGTGATGAAGCGGTACCTGAAGGAGAAGCCGGGCTTCTATTCGGCCATCCGCGACGCCATCGGCGGGGTGTCGGAAGAGACCACCACCGGCGTGCACCGCCTCTACCAGATGGCCGAGCGCGGCGAGCTGCCGTTCCCGGCGATCAACGTCAACGACAGCGTGACCAAGTCGAAGTTCGACAACCTGTACGGCTGCCGCGAGAGCCTGGTGGACGCCATCCGCCGCGGCACCGACGTGATGCTGTCGGGCAAGGTCGCGGTGGTGTGCGGCTACGGCGACGTGGGCAAGGGCTCGGCCGCCTCCCTGCGCCAGGGCGGGGCCCGGGTGATCGTCACCGAGATCGACCCGATCTGCGCCCTGCAGGCGGCGATGGAAGGCTATGAGGTCCAGACCCTCGAGGACGTGGCCGACAAGGCCGACATCTTCGTCACCGCCACGGGCAACAAGGACGTCATCACCGTCGATCACATGCGGGCGATGCGCAACAACGCCATCGTCTGCAACATCGGCCACTTCGACTCGGAGATCCAGGTCGCCGGGCTGAAGAACTTCAAGTGGGACGAGATCAAGCCGCAGGTCCACCACGTGGAATTCCCGGACGGCAAGAAGATCATCCTGCTGTCGGAAGGCCGTCTGGTGAACCTCGGCAACGCCACGGGCCACCCGAGCTTCGTGATGTCGGCGTCCTTCACCAACCAGACGCTGGCCCAGATCGAGCTGTGGACCAACAAGTCGGCCTACGACAAGGCGGTCTACACCCTGCCCAAGCACCTCGACGAGAAGGTCGCGGCGCTGCACCTGGGCAAGCTGGGGGCCAAGCTGACGGTGCTGAAGGCCGAGCAGGCCAGCTACATCAACGTGCCGGTGTCCGGGCCGTTCAAGCCCGAGCACTACCGCTACTGATCAGGCGGCCAGGCCCGGCGCCGGCAACAGCCGCGGCGCCGGGAGCAGGGCGGGCCGGCTGGCGCCGGCCCCGCCGCCCAGGCTGATCTCGAAGTCGGCGAACAGCTCCATCAGTTCGCCGGCGTCGGGCTGGGTCTTGCCGCGCTGGAAGCGGTAGCGCCAGAAGCTGATGATGTGCTCGATGGCCCCGAGCCGCTCGCCGAGCCGGGCGAACAGGCCGGGCGCGCGCAGCAGGAAGTCGCGGAAGCCCTCGGGCCGCCCGCCCACCACCAGCGCCTCATAGGCCCGGTCATAGGTGGCCAGCATCAGGGTCGAGGCCTCGCAGGCCTCGATGATGCGGTCGCGGATCTGGGTGCGGCTGCGGTCCAGCCCGGCGGACACGGCCGCGTCGAGACGGCCCTGGGGCCGCACGGTGCGCACCGCCTCGGCCACTTCGGCCACCTCGGCGACGATGCGGCTGAGCATCCATTTGTAGTAGAGGAAGCCCTTCCAGCAGAAGACGCCCTCGCGGTACTGCGCCGGGGCCATGCGGAAGGTGCGGCCCAGCAGGGCCAGGTCGCGGTCGGACTCGCTGGACAGGATGCGGGCGGTCAGGCGGCCGACCGGGTTCTCGATGGCCAGGTCGAACTCGTCGCCGAGGCTGAGGTCGACCAGCGGCGCGATCTCGCGGTTGACGAAGGCCTTCATGCGTTCGGCGTCGCCGGGGCTGAGGTCGAAGTAGCAGCCCGCCGCCTCGACGCCGTGGCCGCGCAGATACTCGCGCAGCAGGAAGGGATCCAGCGCCGGCAGCCGGTCCAGCAGCTCGAGCCGGCGCGCGTCCTCGTCCTCCAGCCGCAGGCCGAAGTTCTGGGCCAGGGTGCGCGGATACTCGGCCTGGCCGACGAACATGTAGCGGCCGCCGGCGCTGAGGTCGTCAGGGTCGATCGGCAGGATGATCTTGGTGGCCACGAAGCGGCGGCCGCGGAAGCGCTGCAGCTCGTCGCGGCGCAGGCGGTGCTTGACGATCAGGGCGCGGTTCAGGAGCCGGTCGCGGAACAGGGGCTCGGCCGCCCACTCGGGCGTGCGGCCATGCTCGCGGTGGACCCGGTGCAGGTTGAGCAGGCGCGCGCTGGACCCCGACGTCTGCAGGTGGGCCAGGTTTCGTATGGTCCGGTCGCGCATCAGTCCCCCTCGACGGCGGGGCACACCCTGCGCGGGAAAGGTTGCAGGGCCGTCAGCCGACAGGGTGGACCGGGGGTTAACGCGGCGTCTCGTCGCTGGCGCGGCGGGCCCCGGAGGCCTAGGTTGCAGCCATGACCGTGTTCGACATCCTGATCCTGCTGGCCATCGGCGCGGTGGCGGTGACCCTGGGCTTCGGGCTCAAGGCCCTGTTCACCCCGGGGGCGGAGGCGCGCAGCCAGTCCAACAAGCTGATGCGGCTGCGGGTCGGGCTGCAGGCGCTGGCGGTGCTGCTGCTGGTCGCCGGCATGTGGTGGAAGTCCACCCAGGGCGGCTGACGGCATGGTCCGGCTGAACCGCATCTACACCCGCACCGGCGACGACGGCCAGACCGGCCTGGTCGGGGGCGCGCGCGTGTCCAAGGCCGACCCGCGGGTCGAAGCCTATGGGGCCGTCGACGAGCTCAACGCGACGCTGGGGCTGGCGCGGCTGCACACGGCGGCGGACCCCGAGCTCGACGCCATGCTGGGGCGGATACAGAACGAGCTGTTCGACCTCGGGGCCGATCTGGCCACGCCGCTGGAGCCGGCTCCGGAATGGACGCCGCTGCGCATCGTCGCCGGCCAGGTCGCGCGGCTCGAGGCCGAGATCGACGCCATGAACGCGCGGCTGGCGCCTCTGGACAGCTTCATCCTGCCCGGCGGCTCGGCGCTGGCGGCGCATCTGCACCTGGCCCGCACCGTGGCGCGGCGGGCCGAGCGCGACAGCGTGCGGGCGCAAGGCGCCGGGGTGGCCTTCAATCCCGAGGCCCTGCGCTACCTCAACCGGCTGTCGGACCACCTGTTCTGCGCCGGGCGCCGCGCCAATGACGACGGCGCGCACGACGTGAAGTGGGTCCCCGGCGCGACGCGCTGACGGTTACGGCGCGGGGGTTTCGGCCGGAGCCGCCGCCTGGGCCGCTGTCTGGGCCTGCTGCTGGGCCCGCACCTGGCGCTCCAGCGACAGCAGCTCGCGGTTGCCGGCGTCCGAGGCCTCGGCGCGGGTCACGCCGGCAGGCCGGCCGGTGATGTCGGGAATGTAGATCGGCCGGGCGCAGGTGCGGCTCTCGATGTCCCACCAGCCGCCTCCGGCCTCGCAGCGCTCGCCCGGGTCGACCCAGTAGCTCTGGAACACCAGGGTCGCCGTCACCGACAGGGCGAACAGGCCGAAGAACAGGATGCCCAGGCGCTTGAGGCTGAGGTAGCGGCTCATCGAAAACTCCGTGCGAGGCGGCCCCGACGGCCCGCCCCTTGACCTCGCGTCACGTTGACAGGCGCGGGCGATGTCCCCAT
Organism: Brevundimonas sp.; assembly: GCF_035998205.1. Lineage (GTDB taxonomy): Bacteria > Pseudomonadota > Alphaproteobacteria > Caulobacterales > Caulobacteraceae > Brevundimonas. Next base: position 80,709 of record NZ_DASYHT010000005.1, on the reverse strand, counting down.
TCCCTCCCTCAACATTTCGGCGATCCTATGGACAGGCTCATGAAGGTTCTCGTCCCGGTCAAGCGGGTGATCGATTACAACGTCAAGGCGCGCGTCAAGGCGGACCAGTCGGGCGTCGACCTGGCCAACGTCAAGATGAGCATGAACCCCTTCGACGAAATCGCCGTCGAGGAAGCGGTCCGGCTCAAGGAAGGCAAGGAGCATCACGCCGCAGGCACGGCCTCGGAGATCGTGGTGGTCTCGATCGGGCCGAGCCAGGCGCAGGAGACGATCCGCACCGCCCTGGCCATGGGCGCCGACCGCGGCATCCTGATCCAGTCCGACGCCGACCTGGAGCCGCTGGCGGTGGCCAAGCTGCTCAAGGCGGTGGTCGATGAGGAAAAGCCCGAGCTGGTCCTGATGGGCAAGCAGGCCATCGACGGCGACAACAACGCTGTGGGCCAGATGCTGGCGGCCCTGCTGGACTGGCCGCAGGCGACCTTCGCCTCGAAACTGGAGATCGGCGGCGGCAAGGCCACCGTGACCCGTGAGGTCGACGGCGGGCTGCAGACCGTGGCGGCGCCGCTGCCGGCGGTGGTCACCGTCGACCTGCGCCTGAACACGCCGCGCTACGCCTCGCTGCCGAACATCATGAAGGCCAAGAAGAAGGAGATCGCCATGAAGGCGGTCGCCGACTACGGGGTCGACGTCGCCCCGCGCCTGAAGACGCTGAAGGTGGTCGAACCGCCGAAGCGCTCGGCGGGCGTCAAGGTCGAGAGCGCCGCCGATCTGGTGGGCAAGCTGAAGAACGAAGCGGGAGTGCTGTAACCATGGCCGTGCTCGTCATCGCCGATCACGACGGCGTCGCCGTCCGCGACACCACCCACAAGACCGTCACCGCCGCGCGCGCCCTGTCGGGCGACGTCGATGTGCTGGTGCTGGGCCCCAAGGCGGTCGGCGAGGCCGCCGCGAAGATCGAGGGCGTGCGCAAGGTGCGCGTCGCCGACGGCGCCGAGGTCGGCCACGGCCTGGCCGAGGCGGTCGCCGCCACCGTCCTGCCGCTGATGGGCGACTATGAGGCGGTGCTGGCCCCGGCCACCACCGAGGGCAAGAACTACGCCCCGCGGATCGCCGCCAGGCTGGATGTGGCCCCGATCTCGGACATCATCGAGGTGGTCTCGGCCGACACCTTCACCCGCCCGATCTACGCCGGCAACGCGCTGGAGACGATCCAGTCGTCGGATGCGAAGAAGGTCATTACCGTGCGCGCCACCGCCTTCAAGGCGGCGGGCGAGGGCGGCTCGGCGGCGGTCGAGACCGTGGCCGCGGTCGACGCCGGCAAGGCCAGCTTCGTCAGCGCCGAGATGGTCAAGTCGGATCGCCCGGAGCTGGGCGCGGCGAAGATCGTCGTGTCCGGCGGCCGCGCGCTCGGCTCGGCCGAGGAGTTCCGCGCCGTGATCGAGCCGCTGGCGGACAAGCTGGGCGCCGCCGTGGGCGCCTCGCGCGCCGCGGTCGACGCCGGCTACGCCCCGAACGACTACCAGGTCGGCCAGACCGGCAAGGTGGTGGCCCCGGCCCTGTATGTGGCGGTGGGCATCTCGGGCGCCATCCAGCACCTCGCGGGGATGAAGGACTCCAAGGTCATCGTGGCCATCAACAAGGACCCGGACGCGCCGATCTTCCAGGTTGCCGACTTCGGCTGGGTGGCGGACTACAAGACCGCCGTGCCGGAACTCATGTCCGCCCTCGGATAAGGGTCTTTCGCGCCTGCGAGCGGATGGCGTAAGAAGGCCGTCCTTCTTCACGAGGCGAGGACGACAGTCCGGATGAGCGCGATCAGGCGAGTGGCCGTCATCGGCGCGGGCCAGATGGGCCTGGGGATCTCCCAGGTCGTGGCCCTGGGCGGCTATGAGGTCGGCCTCTATGACGCCGACCCGGCGCGGCCGCCGCAGGCGATCGCCGCCGTGGCCGCCAGCCTGGCGCGCAATGTCGCCCGCGGCAGCCTGGCCGTGGCCGACGCCGACGCCGCCCTGGCGCGCATCCGTCCGGTCGAGACCCTGGCCGAGGCGGCCGGGGCCGATCTGGTGATCGAGGCGGCGACCGAGGACGAGGCGGTCAAGAAGGCGGTGTTCGCCGCCCTGACGCCGCATCTCGGGGCCGACACCCTGCTGTCGTCCAACACCTCGTCGATCTCCATCACCCGTCTGGCCTCGGCCACGGACCGGCCCGAGCGGTTCATCGGCCTGCACTTCATGAAGCCGGCGACGGTGATGAAGCTGGTCGAGATCGTGCGCGGCATCGCCACGTCCAAGGCCACCTACGAGACGGCGGTGAGCTTCGCCGAGTCGCTGGGCAAGACGACCACCGAGGCCGAGGACTTCCCGGCCTTCATCGTCAACCGCATCCTCGTGCCGATGATCAACGAGGCGATCTACACCCTGTACGAGGGGGTGGGGAATGTGGCCTCGATCGACAAGGCCCTGCGCCTCGGGGCCAACCATCCGATGGGGCCGCTGGAGCTGGCCGACTTCATGGGGCTGGACGTGGTGCTGGCCATCATGAACGTGCTCCACGACGGGCTGGCCGACACCAAGTACCGCCCCTGCCCGCTGCTGGTGAAGTATGTCGAGGCGGGCTGGCTGGGCCGCAAGTCCGGCCGCGGCTTCTACGACTATTCCGGCGAGGTTCCGGAGCCGACCCGATGAAGCCGCCCGAGCGCTTCGCCGACCTGCCCGGCCGCTCGCGGGTGCGCTGGCGCGGCTCGGCGCCGGTGTTCGTGGTGCTGGCCTGTCTGGCCGGGGCGGCCTGGCCGCCGCTGGTCCTGACCCTGCCGGTCTGGCCGCCGGAGACCTGGGCGCTGGGCCCGGAGATGGACTGGCGGCTGATCGCCCTGGCGGCCGGCCTCGTGGCCACGCCGGTGGCCCTGTATCTGGTGGCGCGCGAGCGGGACGGCCGCGGCCGGCCGGACAGCCGGCTCGGCATCGTCTGGCGCTTCCTGCTGTACGGCGGGGCCGCCGCAGCGATCCTGCAGGTGGGCATGACCCTTGTCGTCACCGTGCTCGGCTGGTTCGAGGCCGGGGGAGTGGCCCAGGCGGCCGGGGCCAGCGAGACCACCATCCTGATCTATGGCGTCGGCGGCCTGCCGGTGGCGATGATCGTCGGCGTCAGCTACGCCCTGTGGGCCGGGCTGTGCTGCGCCTTCATCGCCTTCGAGGCCCAGCCCGAGGTGCGCGACCGTCTGGGGCTGATGGGCGAGCGCGGCTGACGCCAAGGGGCTTGCGGCCCCGCCTTACGGCGAATTCAGTTTTCCCCGGACCGGAAATGCGTCAAGCTGACTTGTCATCGTGACAAGGGGGCTTGCCGTCATGACCGCCACGACCACCGCCGCGCCGGCGCCGATCCGGCGCGAGGACCGGATCATCTATCTCGACATCCTGCGCGGCTGGGCCGTGCTGGGGATCCTGGCGGTCAACGCCGCCACCTTCGCCTGGCCGTCGGCGCTCGAGTTCGACCCGACCCTCGCGCGGCCGTGGGCCGGCAGCCCGGCGGACGTCACCGGCCAGTGGGTGGTCGACGTCTTCTTCGGCGACAAGTTCCGCAGCCTGTTCTCCATGCTGTTCGGGGTGTCGATCTTCCTGATCGGCGGCGAGCGGCATGACGAGGCGAAGGGGCCGGTGCTGCACCGGCGCCTGATGTGGCTGGGCCTGTTCGGGGCCATCCACGGGGCCGCCATCTGGATGGGCGACATCCTGCTGCACTACGCCTACTGCGGCCTGATCGCCATGCTGGCGCGGTCCTGGTCGGGCCGGCGGCTGGTCCTCGTCGGCGGCGGGCTGAGCCTGCTGTTCGCCCTGCTCTCGGCGCTGGCCCTCTGGGCCACCGCGGCCATGGCCGGTCAGGCCGGGGCGGGCGCTGGCGGCAACCCCTTCGCCATGACGCCCGAGGACATCCAGGCGGCCATCGCCACCTACCAGTCGGGCTGGCCGGCGGCGCAGATCGAGAACTTCAGGAGCTGGCTGCTGCTGGCCACCTTCAGCCTGTTCCTCGCGCCCGTGACCATCGCCCTGATGTGGCTGGGTCTGGGGCTGTTCAAGACCGGCTTCTTCACCGGCCGGGCCCCGGTGTGGGTCTATCTGCTGCTGGCGGCGCTGGCGGCGGGCAACCTGGCCTTCTTCGCCCCGAACGCCTGGATGGACGCCAATGCGCCGGCGGGCGAGACCCCTTCGGCCGGGATGTCCGGGGTCGGCGCCAGCTTCGCCTGGGTCATCACCCTGGGCTACGCCAGCGTGCTGATCCTGATGACCCGCTTCGGCCTCGGGGTGATCACCCGGCGGCTGGCCCCGGTCGGGCAGATGGCCTTCACCAACTACCTGACCCAGAGCCTGATCATGGCCAGCCTGTTCTACCTGCCGTGGGCCCCGCTGACCTTCGGCGATCTGGCCTGGGGCCCGGCCGGCCTGTGGATGCTGGTCGGCGGGATCTGGGTCGTCCAGCTGATCTGGTCGCCCCTGTGGCTCAGCCGGTTCGAGATGGGCCCGCTGGAATGGCTGTGGCGCGGCCTGACCTACGGCCGCCTGCCGCCGCTGCTGCGGCGGTAGCGGCCCTCTCCTCCCCCATAGCGAAGCGTATGGGGGAGGGGGACCCCGCGCAGCGGGGTGGAGGGGGCGAGGTCAGGCGTCGCGCTTGCGGTCGCCCCCTCCACCGCCTTCGGCGGTCCCCCTCCCCCGTTTCACGGGGGAGGAGAGCGGGCGCGTCGCCCCCGTCGCATTGAAGCGGGGCGGGGGATGGCTTAAGCGGCGCGCATGTCCGACATGCCCGCTGCGCCCCGTCCCGAAGCCCGCGCCCCCCGGGGCTTTTCCGATCGTCGCGGGGCCGAGGCCATGGCCGAGCGTCGCATCGTCCAGACCCTGGCTCCGGTCTACGCCCGCTGGGGCTTCGAGCCGCTGGAGACGGGGGCGTTCGAATACGCCGACGCCCTCGGCAAGTTCCTGCCCGACGCCGACCGCCCCAACGAGGGGGTGTTCGCCCTGCAGGACGACGACGACCAGTGGATGGCGCTGCGCTACGATCTGACCGCGCCGCTGGCGCGGTTCGCGGCCCAGCACTGGGAGACCCTGCCCAAGCCCTACCGCCGCTATGCCTATGGCCCCGTGTGGCGCAACGAGAAGCCGGGGCCGGGGCGGTTCCGCGAGTTCTGGCAGTGCGACGCCGACACGGTCGGGTCGGACCGGCCCGAGGCCGACGCCGAGATCGTCGCCATGGCGCTGGAGGGGCTGGCGGCGCTGGGCCTCGGCGAGGGGCAGGCGGTGGTCAAGATCGCCAGCCGCAAGCTGGTCAACGGCGTGCTGCAGGCGGCCGGGGTCGAGGGGCAGGCCCAGACGCTGACGGTGCTGCGCGCCATCGACAAGCTGGACCGGCTGGGGGCGCAGGGCGTGACCCTGCTGCTGGGCGAGGGGCGGCTGGACGAGTCCGGCGACTTCACCCGGGGCGCCGGGCTGTCGAAAGCGGGCATCGACGCGGTGCTGGCCTTCCTCGCCGTGCCGGCCGAGGGGCCGCGCTCCGGGGTGCTGGATGCGCTGGACCCGATCGTCGGGGCGACGCCGGCCGGGGCCGAGGGGCTGGCCGACCTGGCCCGCATCGACGCGGCGCTGAAGGCCTTCGGGGTCGGGGCCGAGGCGCGCTTCGATCCGGCCGTGGTGCGCGGGCTGGAGTACTATACGGGGGCGGTGTTCGAGTCCGAGCTGCTGGCCGACACCCGCGACGACAAGGGCCGTCCGGTGCGCTTCGGCTCGATCGTCGGCGGCGGCCGCTATGACGGGCTGGTGGCCCGCTTCACCGGCCAGGACGTGCCGGCCACGGGCGCCTCGTTCGGGGTGTCGCGCCTGGCCGCCGCCCTGCGCGCCGCCGGGCTGGACCGGACCGCCGAGGCGCGCGGGCCGGTGGTGGTGATCTGCTTCTCCGATGCGGACATGCCGGCCTATCTGGCCGCCGCCGCCGAGCTGCGCGGCGCCGGCATCGCCGCCGAGGTCTATCTCGGCCGGGCCGGGATGAAGGCGCAGATGAAATACGCCGACCGGCGCGGGGCGCCGGCGGTGGTGATCCTCGGCGGCGACGAGCTGGCGGCCGGCCAGGTCACGCTCAAGGACCTCGACGCCGGGCGCGCCGCGGCCGCCGGGATCGCCGACCACGACGCCTGGAAGGCCGCCCGGCCGGGGCAGGTGACGGTGGCGCGGAGCGAGCTGACAGCGGCCGTTCGACGTATTCTCGAATAACCTTCGAGAAACGCGGGGACCCGCCGGGGTCTTATCAACGATCAGTCAAGAAAATCGCGGATTTCCCCTGCGAGTTGATTGACTTGCGATATGACCCCGGGTCATGTGGGGTCACTCGGTGACGCCGCTGGAAAGCAGCCGCGCCGAAGACGTTTCGGGGAGGAAACGTCCGCTCCCAGTGAGCGAGAAGACCCGCCGCGATGTATCCCCCGCGGCGGGTTTTTTCGTGTCCGGAGCCTGGCTTGCCGCGCGGGTTCAGAGGCGCCGCATGTTCCTCACAGCCTTGCCGTCACCCTCGGGCTTGACCCGAGGGTCGGGCCGTCCGCGGCGGATCGTCGGCCGGCCTTTCGCCGCGGTTACCCCCGATCCTCGGGTCAGTCGCGAGGATGACGGGGTGAAGTGGCGACGCCCTCTCCTCCCCCATAGCGGAGCGTATGGGGGAGGGGGACCGCCGAAGGCGGTGGAGGGGGCGACCCCTGGCGCTCCGTCCCTCGCCCCCACCACCACGCTCCGCGTGGTCCCCCTCCCCCGCGCGCGGGGGAGGAGAGGGGGGGCGCCGCATGTTCCTCACAGCCTTGCCGTCACCCTCGGGCTTGACCCGAGGGTCGGGCTGTCCGCGGTGGATCGTTGGCCGGCCTTGCGCTGCGGTTACCCCCGATCCTCGGGTCAAGCCCGAGGATGACGGGGTTGGGGCGGGGAGGGACGGAGCGCGGGGCTTTCGGGGGCCGCGCCTGCGGTCGCCCCCTCCACCCCGCTGCGCGGGGTCCCCCTCCCCCGCGCGCGGGGGAGGAGAGGGGGGCTTCACGCGCACGAAAAAGGCCGGGCCCCTTTCGGAACCCGGCCTGATCCGCGGTCAAACGATCCGCCCTACCAGAGGCGGACGCGCTCTTCCGGGGGCAGGTAGTAGGTCGATCCCGGCTGGACCCCGAAGGCCTCGTACCAGGCGTCGATGTTGCGCAGCGGGCCGATCACCCGGAACTGCGGCGGCGAGTGCGGGCCGGTGGCGACCTGGTTCTTCATCGCCTCGTCGCGCAGGGCGCCGCGCCACACCTGGGCCCAGCCGTAGAACACCCGCTGCTCGCCGGTGACGCCGTCCAGCACCGGGGCCGGCTGGCCGTTGAGCGACAGGTTGTAGGCCTCCAGGGCGAGGGTCACGCCGGCGAGGTCGCCGATGTTCTCGCCCATGCCCAAGGCGCCCTGCAGGTTGAAGCCCGGCAGGGGGGCGTACTGGTCGTACTGGGCGCCGAGGCGGGCGGCCTGGGCCTCGAAGGCGGCGGCGTCGGCCGGGGTCCACCAGTCGCGCAGCACGCCGTCGCCGTCCGACTTGCGGCCCTGGTCGTCGAAGCCGTGGCCGATCTCGTGGCCGATCACCCCGCCGATGGCGCCGTAGTTGACCGCCGGGTCGGCCGAGGGGTCGAAGAAGGGCGGCTGCAGGATCGCCGCCGGGAAGACGATCTCGTTCTTCACCGGGCTGTAGTAGGCGTTCACCGTCTGGGGCGTCATGCCCCATTCCTCGTCATCGACCGGGCTGTTGATGCGGCTGAGCTGGTCCTGCCAGCGGAAGGCGCCGGCGCGGGCCTGGTTGCCGAACAGGTCGTCCGGACGCACCTCGAGGGCGCTGTAGTCCTCCCAGGTCGAGGGGTAGCCGATCTTGACGCCGAACTTGTCGAGCTTGGCCAGGGCCTCGACCTTGGTCGCCTCGCTCATCCACTGCAGGCCGCGGATGCGGTTGGCCATGGCCACCTTCAGGTTGGCGACCAGCTGCTCCATCTGGGCCTTGGACTCGGGCGGGAAGTATTCCTCGACATAGAGCCGGCCCATGGCCTCGCCCATCACGCCCTCGGCGAAGCTGACGCCGCGCTGCTGGCGGCTGCGCTGCTCCGGCTGGCCGGCCAGCTCGCGCGAGCGGAAGTTGAAGTGGGCGTCGACGAAACGCTTCGACAGATAGGGGGCGGCGTCATCGGCGGTGTGGAAGGCCTGCCAGGCCTGCAGCACCTCGACCGGGGTCTCGCCGAAGATGGCGGCGAGGCGCGGCATGGCGCTGTCCTGACGGATCACCAGCCGGTCGACGTCGGTCAGGCCGGCGGCGCCCATGAAGCCGGCGAAGTCGAAGCCCGGGGCGGACTCGATCAGCTGGGCCGGGGTCAGGGGGTTGTAGGTGCGGTCGCGGTTGCGGCTCTCGACCGGGGTCCAGTGGGCCTGGGCGATGCGGGTCTCGAGGTCGAGGATGGCCTGGGCCATGGCCTCGGGCTGGTCCCAGCCGATCATGCCGAGCAGGGTCCCGACATAGGCCTGGTAGGCCACCTTCTTGTCGGCGTAACGCTCGGTCAGATAGTAGTCGCGGTTCGGCAGGCCGAGGCCGGCCTGGCTGACGTAGACGGCGTAACGGTCCGGGTTGCGGGCGTCGTCCGAGACCCCGAAGCCGAAGAAGGACGAGCCGAACCCGCCCTGGCGGGCGCCCATCAGGCGGGCGAGGGCGGCGTGGTCGCCGGCGGCGCGGATGTCGGCCAGCAGCGGCTGCAGCGGCTGGGCGTCGAGCGCCTCGAGCCGGGCCTCGTCCATGTAGCTGCGGTAGAGATTGGCCAGCTTGCCTTCGTCGCTGGCCGGATCGGCGGCGGTGTCGGCGACCAGTTCGGCCATCATGGCCTCGAGCCGGTTGTCCGAGAGCTGGCGCAGGATGTCGAAGGAGCCGAAGCGGGTGCGGTCGGCCGGGATCACCAGGGCGTCCATGTAGGCGCCGTTGGCGTGCCGGAAGAAGTCGTCGCCCGGGGCCACCGACAGGTCGCGGCCCTCGAGGTCGAAGCCCCAGGTCCCGTAGCGCGGCGCCACCGTGCCGACGAAGCCGGTCTCGGCCAGGGCCGGGGTGACCTGGCGGAACAGGGAAACCATCTCGCAGGCCTCGTCGAGACAGACGTCATGGTCCGGCCCGTCATGGGCGTTGGCCGATCCGGCGCACAGCAGGGCCGCCACGGCGGCTCCCGTCAGCAGTCGCTTCATAAGCATTTCCTCACGCGAAAAGAGCGTGGCCGGACCCTATCGGGCAGGCCCGGCGACGCCGCCTAAAAAATCGTTCATGATTCGGCGGCCAGCTGTCGCACGGGGACATTGGAGGGGGCATGCCGGGACACGGCGGGGAAGACTACAAGGACCTGCTGCTGTTTCTCGCCGCGGCCGGCGTGGTGGCGCCCCTGTTCAGCCGGCTGAAGCTCAGCCCGGTGCTGGGATTCCTCGCCGCCGGGGTGCTGCTGGGGCCGCACGGGCTGGGCCGGTTCGCCGATCAGGCGCCGTGGCTGGCCTGGCTGACCATCACCGACCGCGAGCAGGTGGCGGTGCTGTCCGAGCTGGGCGTCGCCTTCCTGCTGTTCATGATCGGGCTGGAGTTGTCGTGGGAGCGGCTCAAGGCCTTGCGCCGGCTGGTGTTCGGCTTCGGCCTGACCCAGGTCGTGCTGTGCAGCCTCGTGCTGGCGGGCGGCTTCCTGCTGGCCGGCCAGAGCCTCGGGGCGGCGGCGGTGGCCGGCCTGGCCCTGGCCCTGTCGTCGACCGCCGTGGTGATGCCGACCCTGGCCGAGAGCGGCCGGCTCAAGAGCGGGGTCGGCCGCGCCACCTTCGCCGTCCTGCTGGCCCAGGATGTGTCGGTGGCGCCGATCCTCATCACCGTGGCCGTGATCGCCGCCGTGGTCGGGGCCGGAGCGGCGGCCGGCCCGGACGCCGGCGCGGTCGGAACCGCCCTGCTGTCGCTCGTGCCGGCGGCGATCGGGCTGGGCCTGCTGGTGCTGCTGGGCCGCCTCGTCGTGCGCCCCCTGTTCCGGCTGGTGGCCCGGGCCGACGGCTCCGAGCTATTCGTCGCCGCCGCCATGCTGGTGGTGGTCGGGGCCGGGACGGCGGCCCAGGCGGCCGGGCTGTCGATGAGCCTCGGCGCGCTTGTGGCCGGGCTGCTGCTGGCCGAGACCGAGTACCGCCGGGCGGTCGAGAGCCATATCGAGCCGTTCAAGGGCCTGCTGCTCGGCGTCTTCTTCGTCGGGGTCGGGATCGGGCTCGATCTCGACGCCGTGGCCGCGGACCCGGTCACGGTGTTCGGCCTGGCGGCGCTGCTGACCCTGACCAAGGCGGTGCTGATCGCCGGGCTGGCGCGGGCCTGGGGCCTGGGCTGGCGCGCGGCGCTGGAGATCGGTCTGGTGCTGGGCCCGGCGGGGGAGTTCGCCTTCGTCATTCTCAACACCGGTCTGGTCGAGGGGCTGGCCACCCCGGCCTTCACCCAGGCGCTGATGGTCTCGGCGACGCTGAGCCTGTTCAGCATCCCGCTGCTGGCCGCGGTCGGCCAGCGCCTGGCGCAGCGGCTGCCGCAGCGCCCGACGGAGGAAGAGACGGCGCCCGGACCCGAGGCGGAGGCGGAGGCGGACGAGGCCCGCACCCTGATCGTAGGCTTCGGCCGGGTCGGGCGGCTGGTGTCCGAGCTGCTCAGCGAGCACGGCCAGCCCTGGCTGGCGGTCGACGCCGACGCCGCGGCGGTGACGGCGGCGCGGCGCGAGGGCCTGCCGGTAGTCTATGGCGACGCGGCCCGGCCCGACCTGCTGCGCCGGCTGGGGGTGGCCGGGGCCCGGGCGCTGGTGATCACCATGGACAGCCCGGCCAAGATCGACGAGGTGGCCGCAGCCGCCCGGGCCGCGCGCTCGGACCTGATCCTGATCGCCCGGGCGCGGGATGACCGCCATGCCGCGCGGCTCTACGCCATGGGGGTGACGGACGCGGTGCCGGAGACCACCGAGGCCAGCCTGCAGCTGGCGGAGAACACCCTGGTCGATCTGGGCGTGCCCATGGGGCTGGTGCTGGCCTCGATCCACGAGCGCCGCGACCAGTACCGCCAGCTGTTCCAGGCGGCGGCGCCGGAGGGCCGCGGCGACCGGCCGGCCCGGGCCCTGCGCTCGACCCGCCGGAATGCCCCGCCGGCGGGCCGTTAAGCCAGTTTCTCCCCATTTTCGTCACGGTTCGGTGCTCAAGGCTGGCCCCTTCGCCCCTTCGGAACGGTGTTCCGGAGTTGCTGTCGCCTGTCCCGCGCGCCTCCCCGCCCGCGCCCAGTTCGAGTGCTTGCCGTCATGCCCCAGAGCGCCCTTGAGACCCGTCCCGCCGAGGCTGCCGCCGCCGAGGCGCCGCGCCTGAACCGGCGTCAGGCCGCCAAGGTCCGGACGCGCCACAAGGTCATGGCTGCGGCCCGCGCCCTGTTCGCCGAGCGCGGCTACGAGCCGGCCACCATCCGCGACATCGCCAAGGGCGCCGGCATGTCCACCGGGGCCGTGTTCGCCAATTTCCAGGACAAGGCCGAGCTGTTCGACGCGGTGCTGGCCGAGGATCTGGAGCGGGTGTCGGCGGCCCTGACCGAGGCGCTGGCCCGGCCCGGCGATACGGCGACCCGGCTCGAGGCCGGCCTGTCGGCCGCCTATCACGCCTCCTACGACCAGCTGCCGCTCGTGCAGGCCGTGGTGGCCCGCGCCTGGTTCCAGCCGGCCGCGGCCGAGAAGCGTTCGCGCGAGGCCCTGGCCCCGCTGACCGGGGCGGTGGCGGCGACGCTGGCGGACGGCGTGGCCTCCGGCGAGCTGCAGAAGGGCGCGGACGTGCCGCTGCTGGCCTCGCTGATCTGGGAAGGCTTCGTCGCCAACTATCGCCGCGCCGCCTATGACGGCTGGGACGCGGCGCGGATGAGCGCCCACCTGGGCCTGCAGATCAAGGCGATCCTCGCCGGGGCCCTGGCCCGCTAGGAGAGGGGGCCGACGTCGCCGGTCAGCTGCGCCAGCGCAGGGTGGTCGGGCTTACCGGATTGCGGAACGGCCGGTCCTCGGCCCGCGCCCGGCTCCATTCGCGCTTGAGCTGCTGGTACCATTTGGCCTGGGTGTCGGCGTCGTCGATCCAGATCAGCGCCGGGTCGTAGCGCAGCCCCTCGTTCTGCAGGTTCACCATGCCGCCGTCCTGCTTCAGGAAGGCGCGCACGCCCTGCCGCAGGAACGGCCGGGCGAGGCCGAACACCCAGTGATCGGACCAGAACATCTGGGTGATGCGGGTCTTCGTCTCGTGCACCGGGGTCAGGCAGGTCAGGGCCAGCACCTGGCGGGAGCCGACCTCGATATGCTCCCAGCGGTAGCCGGGCAGGCGGAAGGTGATCTCGGTCGCCGGGGCCCCGCCGAGGATGCGGTAGGCGCGCGAGTTGGACGAGGGGGCGTGCCGGGCCATGGCGAAGCCGTACTCGCGCGGCTCGAAGGCCTTGGCCTTGGCGTGCATCGACCGGGTCGAGCGCCACCACCACTGCTGGTGCACATAGGGGCCGTGGGCCGGGTCCATCAGTCCGACCACGGCGTGGTCGACGTGGCTGTCGAAGTCCATGGCCTCGACCAGACGGGGGCCGCCGCCAACGACGCCGGGGAAGACCGGGGGCGCGTGGTCGGGCTCGGCCGGGGCGCGGGCGTCGGCGGTCATCCAGACGAACACCAGCCCCTGGCTCTCGCGCACCGGATAGGACCGCACGCGGATGCGCTCCGCCTCCGGGCCCTGGCCCTCGACCAGCGAGGGGATGGCGGCGCAGACGCCGTCGGTGCGGAAGCGCCAGCCGTGATAGGGGCACTCGACCGTCTCGCCCTCGCCCGGGTGCTGCACCAGCCGGCCGGCGGAGAGGGGCGCGGCGCGGTGAGGGCAGATGTCGCGCATGGCGTAGACCTCGCCGGCGCGGGTGCGTCCGATCAGCACCGGCTCGCCCAGCAGCTCGTGGCGCTTCAACGACCCCGGGGCCACGTCGCGGCCCAGCACGGCGAAGTACCAGGCGTCGCGCACGAAACCCTGGCCGAAACGGGTCGGGGCGGCGGTCGCGGGATCGGAGGAGGACCGGGGGGCGGAGGAGTCAGCGGCGCTCATGGGGCCTGTCTACACCGGCCGGACGCGGTCGGCGAGCGGGGCCGATAAAGCACTTTACATCGCAAAGTCGTTGTGCCATTTCTCCCTCACACCAAGGGGAGACCTCAAGATGATCCGCACCGCCGCTTCCGCCTTCGCCCTGCTGCTGGCCGCGACCGCTCCGGCGCTCGCCGTGCCGACGGCCGCCCTCGCCCAGTCGCCGGCCGCGCACGGGCATCAGCACGCCGACTTCGAGTCGGGCCGCTTCCATGTGCGGGTCGAGGGCGAGGCCTCGGCGCCCGGCCGCGACCTGATCCTGATCCCCGGCCTGTCGTCGCATCCGGACGTGTTCAACGGCCTGATCTCGCGGCTGGAGCCCGGCTGGCGCATCCACGCCGTGCACGTGGCCGGTTTCTCCGGCGCCCCGGCCGAGGCCAATGCCGAGGGCCCGGTGGCCGCGCCGGTGGCCGCCGAGCTGGCCCGCTACATCGCCGAACAGGGCCTGCAGAAGCCGGTGGTGATCGGCCACTCCATGGGCGGCACCATCGGCATGATGCTGGCGGCCCGCCACCCGGACAGCGTCGGCAAGCTGATGGTGGTCGACATGATCCCCTTCATGGGGCCGATGTTCGGCGGGCCGACGGCGACGCCGGAGAGCGTGGCGCCGATCGCCGACCAGGTGCGCGCCGGCATGCTGGCCGCGCCGGTCGAGGCCTATAACGCCCAGCTGGTCGGCACCATCAACGGCATGATCAACACCGAGTCCGAGCGCGCCGGGCCGCTGGACCAGGCCCTGCGCAGCGACCGCACGGTCAGCGCCAACGCCTATCGCGAGCTGATCGTCACCGATCTGCGCCCCGAGCTGCCGAACATCACCGCGCCGGTCGAGGTCCTGTACGTGGCCTTCAACGCACCCGGCATGGGCGCCGAGGTCACCGACGGCATCTATCGCGCCTCGTTCCAGACCCTGCCGTCGGCGCAGCTGACGCGCATCGACGACAGCGCCCACTTCATCATGCTGGACCAGCCCGAGGTCTTCGCCGCCGAGGTGAACGCCTTTTTAGACTGACGCCGCGAAAACGGCCGAAAGCCCCGTCATCGATGATGACGGGGCGTTTTCGCCTGCGCGCGGACAGGCTAAGACCGGGCGAACAGGGTTCTGAGGGCGACGATGGCGGGTCGGACGGCGACAGGCGGCGCGGGCGGACGGACGCCCCTGCAGAAGGCGCTCTACTGGGGCGGGGTGGCGGCCGTCTGGGTGGTCATCTTCCTGGTGGTGTTCTTCGCCGTGTTCGCGCGCGGCCTGCCGGACACCTCGGCCCTCTATGACGTCGATCGCCAGCCTTCGATCACCTATCTGGACCGCAACGGGGCCCTGATCGCCACGCGCGGCTCGCAGCAGGCGCCGCCGGCGGACCTGAGCCAGCTGCCCGACTATGTGCCGGCCGCCTTCATCGCCATCGAAGACCGGCGCTTCTACTGGCACCCGGGCTTCGACCCGATCGGCATGAGCCGGGCCGCGGTGCGCAATGTCCGCGCCGGCCGGGTGGTCGAGGGCGGCTCGACCATCACCCAGCAGCTGGCCAAGAACCTGTTCCTGACCCCGGATCAGAACCTGCGGCGCAAGACCCAGGAGCTGATGCTGGCGGTGTGGCTGGAGATGAAGTTCTCCAAGGAGGAGATCCTCGCCCTCTATCTGAACCGCGTCTATTTCGGCGCCGGGGCCTATGGCATCGAGGCGGCCTCGCAGCGCTATTTCGACAAGTCCGCCAAGGACCTGACGGTTGGCGAGGCGGCCCTGCTGGCCGGGCTGCTGAAGGCCCCGTCGCGCTATTCGCCGGTCTCCGAGAGCGCGCGCGCCGCGGCCCGGGCCACGGTGGTGCTGGACGAGATGGAGCAGGCGGGGGTGATCTCCGCCGAGCAGCGCCGCGCCGCCGCCGCCGAGCCGGTGCGGGTGTCGCGCACCCTGGCGAGCCAGCACGCCCAGTACTTCATCGACTGGCTGGACCGGGAGATCCGCGGCCTGGTCGGCGAGCCGACCGAGGATCTGGTGGTGGAGACCACCCTCGACCTGACCCTGCAGACCGCCGCCGAACGCTCGGTGCGGCGGATCCTCGAGCGCGACGGGGGCCGCGGCGTGGAGCAGGCGGCGCTGGTGGCGCTGGACGGGGAGGGCCGGGTGCGCGCCCTGATCGGCGGCGCCTCCTACGCCGACAGCCAGTTCAACCGCGCCATTGACGCCCGCCGCCAGGCCGGCTCGGCCTTCAAGCCGTTCGTCTATCTGGCGGCGCTTGAGGCCGGCTACACCCCCGACACGCCGGTGGTGGACGAGCCGATCCGCATCGGCGCCTGGGAGCCGCGCAACTATTCGGGCACCTTCGCCGGGCCGATGACCCTGTCCGAGGCCGTGGCCCAGTCGACCAACACTGTGGCGGCCTCGATCGCCGACCAGATCGGCCGCGATTCCGTGGCCCGCGCCGCTCGCCGTCTGGGCATCACCAGCCGGGTCGGGCTGGAGCCGGCCATGGCCCTGGGCGCCGTCGAGGTCAGTCCGCTGGAGATGGCCCAGGCCTATGACGCCTTCGCCAACGGCGGCCGCCGCGTCGAGGCGCACGGCATCACCCGCATCCGCACGCCGGCCGGCCGGGTCATCTACCAGCGCGCGGCGCGCGGCGAGGCCGGCGGCCAGGCCATCAACAACCCGCACCTCTACTATCTGAACGAGATGCTGCGCGGCGTGGTCCAGCGCGGCACGGCGCGGGCGGTCAATGTCCCGGGCCGCGACGTGGCCGGCAAGACCGGCACCACCTCGGACTACAAGGACGCCTGGTTCGTCGGCTACACCGGCGGCTTCACCGTCGCGGTCTGGGTCGGCAAGGACGACAATTCGCCGATGCGCGGCGTCACCGGAGGTCAGGCCCCGGCGGCGATCTGGAAGGGCTTCATGGACGCCGCCCTGCCGCGCCTGAACGTGCAGCCGATCCCGTCCGGCCCGGCCATGCCCGAGGGCTGGACGCCGCCCGATCCGATCGGCGACCTGCTCGGCCAGCTGGGCGGCGACGACGGCGTCAAGGCCCCTGACGCCGCGCCGGAGCCCTCGACCCCGCCCGCCACCGACCGGCCGGTGGTGCGCCCGACCGCGCCCCAGCCCTCGACGCCGCCGGCCGGCCCCGACCTGCGCGGCGAGGCCCCCCCGCCCGAGAAACGGCCCGAGCCGCTGTTTTTCTGAGGGGGCATCCGGGACCGAAGCCCTCCCCCTCGAGGGGGGAGGGTTTGGGTGGGGGTGGGTTCGCTTCCGTCTCCGGAAGGGGCGCGAGAGGCCGGACCGCCTCCGGCGCCGCCCCATGCGGCGTTGCGGTCCCACCCCCATCCCCGGCCCTTCCCCCCTCGAGGGGGAAGGGGGATCGTGACGGCGGGAGTTAGCAGGGCGCGACATCGCCCCCCCCTTCACAGGGCGCCAGCCGCCGCCCCTCCGTCCGGTCGCTACGCGCCCGGCCACCTCCCCATTGCATGGGGAGGAGAGGCGCCTTTCCTCCCCACGCAGTGGGGAGGGGGACCGCCGAAGGCGGTGGAGGGGCGGTGTGGCGCCGCCCGGCCCTCAGCCCACGGCGTGCAGGGTCGCGCCGTGGTCGCGGAGCCAGCGGCGGTGGGGGGCGGGGTCGCCGATCAGCTCGGCGACCACGGCCCAGAAGGCCGGGCTGTGATCGGCGCGGATCAGGTGGGCGACCTCGTGGGCGGCGAGATAGTCGAGCACCGCCGGCGGGGCCATGACGATGCGCCAGGAGTAGCGGATGGCCCGC
This sequence comes from Brevundimonas sp., assembly GCF_035998205.1. Classification (GTDB taxonomy): domain Bacteria; phylum Pseudomonadota; class Alphaproteobacteria; order Caulobacterales; family Caulobacteraceae; genus Brevundimonas. Next base: position 63,782 of record NZ_DASYHT010000005.1, on the reverse strand, counting down.
CGCTGCGGCGTACAGGAGCCCCAGCGGCTCTTCGGATCGCCGATCGACAGGGTGACGGGGGGCAGGCCGAGGGTCTGCAGATGCACCGCGGTGCGGTCGGCCAGGCGGCGCCGCGCCTCGGCCCGCAGCAGGTTCAGCACCCGGCGGGTGAAGGCCTCGCCCTCGCCGCCGGCCCGGATCAACAGTTGAGCGCCGTCGCGGGCGAAGCGGGCCGCGCCGGCGCCGCCGACGGCCTCCAGCCGGGCGGGCTCGCCCAGCACCGTCAGGGTGGCGCCGGGGGCGATGGCCACGCCCGGGGCCCGGGCGGTGAGCCGCTCGGCGATCCACAGGCTGCGGCTGCCGGCGAAGGCCACCGCCTGCTCGAGGCCGCGCTCGTGCGGGGCGATGACCACGGCCTCGCCGGCGCGGGCGTCGATGCGCACGGAGATGCGCCGCGCCCGCCGGTTGACCGACAGGCGCAGGGTCAGGGGCGCGCGGCCGCCGCGCGCCGGATGCTCAAGCTGCAGTCGCTGACCGTCCCGGAACCGCACTCAGACGCTCGTTGTCGGCGATGAAGGCCGTGACCCGCGGGTAGATCTCCTCGCGGAAGCGGCGGCCGTTGAAGACCCCGTAGTGGCCCACTTCAGGCTGGACGTACAGCACGCGGCGCGCGTCGGGGATGTTGGGGCAGATGACGTGGGCGGCCTGGGTCTGGCCGACGCCGGAGATGTCGTCCTCGGCCCCCTCGACGGTCATCAGCCCGATGTCGGTGATGGCGGACAGGTCGACGTGGCGGCCGCGGTGGCTGAGCAGGCCGCGCGCCAGCAGGTGCTGCTGGAACACGATGTCGATGGTCTGGAGGTAGAATTCCTCGGTCAGGTCCAGCACCGACAGATACTCGTCATAGAAGCCCTCGTGCTTCTCGACCCCGTCGCCGTCGCCCTTCACCAGGTCCTCGAAATAGCGGCGGTGGGCGTCGACGTGGCGCGCCTCGTTCATCGACATGAAGCTGTAGAGCTGGACGAAGCCCGGATAGACCCGCCGCCCGACGCCCGGATAGGGCAGGGGCACGGTGTGGATCATGTTCGACCGGAACCAGGTGAAGGGCTTGGCCTCGGCCAGCTGGTTGGTCACCGTCGGCGACAGGCGGGCGTCGATGGGCGAGCCCATGAAGGTCATGGAGGCCGGCCGGTTGGGGTCCTCGTCCATGGCCATCAGGGCGGCGGCGGCCAGCACCGGCGGGCCCGGCTGGCAGACCCCGACGACGTGGGCGCGCGGACCGATCTCGGCCAGCATGGTGCGGACGTGGTCAATGTAGTCGAAGAAGTCGAAGCGGCCCTCGAGCATCGGCACCTGGCGGGCGTTGACCCAGTCGGTGACATAGACGTCGTGGTCCTGCAGGAAGGTCTCGACCGTGCCGCGCAGCAGGGTGGCGTAGTGGCCCGACAGGGGCGCCACGATCAGCACCGCCGGGGCGTTGGCCGGCTTGCCGGCGCGCTTGAGGTCGCCGATGTGACGGGCGAAGCGGACCAGGCGGCACCAGGGCGAGGCCCAGATCACCTGTTCGGTGGTGCGTACGGTGCGGTCGCCGACGGGGATGGTCTCCAGCCGCCAGGCCGGCTTGCCGTAGCGCCGGGTCAGGCTCTCGAACAGCTCGGCCGAGGCGTAGGCCGTGCGGCCCAGCGCGGTGTCCGACGCGGGATTGAACGGATGGGTCCAGAAGTCGCGGGCCCACTGGGCCCCGATCCGGAACGGCGTCGCCGAGTGATAGGCGAGCTCATGTAGGGCGTACAGCATACGCGTCCGTTGTCTGCCCCCGCACGATGGCGGTCAAGGGAGGTTACCGCGCGGGGGCTGAGAAAGGATTAGCGGGGGAGGGGGTAGTGAGTAGGGCTTAGGGCTTAGGGCGGAGCCGCGTCAGAAGCGCCCGGATCATTCGGCCGAGCTCGTCGGCCTCGGCCAGCAGCGGCTGGATCGCTTCCTTGCGGCAGAGCCCCAATCGGCCGGCAAGGAGCAGGTGAGTCTCGAGTTCCTTCAGCGAGCCCTGCGCGATGCGGACGAAGCTGATGTAGGCCGGCCTCGTTCCCCGGCCGTAACCCTCGGCGATGTTTGCCGGGATCGAGACCGCGGCCCGCCGGGCCTGCGACGTCAGACCAAACTGCTCTTCCCGCGGAAACGCCTGTGTCACCCTGTAGGTGGCCTCTGCGAGGCTCATGCCGCGCTGCCAAACCACCAGATCCCTGTAACCGTCCATTGCAGCCTCCACGTGTCATGGCGGCTACATTCTACTCCCTAAGCCCTAAGCCCTAAGCCCTAAGCCCTAAGCTCTGAGTCCCAAGCCCTACCCCCGGTCCATCGCGCGGCGGATGACCTCGGCCATGCGGTCGGGGCCGAGGTCGTGGGCGAGGGCCGAGCGGAACTGGCCGTCGGGGCCCATCAGGTAGATCGTGAGGGTGTGGTTCATGGTGTAGTACTCGCCCTCCCCGACCTTCTCGTAGACGGCGCGGTAGACGCGGGCGGCCTCGGCCACCTGGGCCTCCGTGCCGGTCAGGCCGATCGTGCCGGCCGGGAAGGCCTCGTTCGACAGATAGTCCGACAGGGCCTGGGGCGTGTCGCGGGCCGGGTCGATGGAGATCAGCACCACCTGCAGCGCCTCGCCCGCCGGGCCGAGCCGGTCGACGGTGGCCTCGATCGCCGCAAGGGTCGCCGGGCAGTAGTCCGGGCAGTAGGTGAAGCCGAAGAACACCAGGCTCCAGCGGCCCTCCAGCTTCGCCTCGGTGAAGGGCTGGCCGGTCTGGTCGACCAGCTGGAACGGCCCGCCGACGTCCGGCTGGCCGGTCGAGATGACCCGCGGCTCGGCGGCGTCACGGCCGCCGACGACGATCACGGTGACGAGCGCCAGGGCCAGGGCGACGCCCAGGCAGGCGGCGGCGAACAGGAAAATGCGACCACGCGGCATGGGCAGGTCCGAAAGCCGCGCCGACAATCCGGCGCGGGCCGTCTATAGGAAGAACGTGCCGTTCAAAGAAGCCCTGTCGTCGTCGCAGTTCCGTCCCGCCGCCGCGGGGCCCGCCCTGTCGCATACGCGCGATGTTGGCGGCATCCGGCGCGGCCGCGGCCTGTCGCTGCGCACCCTGGTGATCCTGCGCTGGGCGGCGCTGGCCGGCCAGACGGCGACCATCACCCTGGCCCAGGTCTGGCTGCACTTCGACCTGCCGGTCACCGCCTGCATGACGGTGGTGGCGGCCGGGGCCCTGGTCAATTTCGCCGCCATGACCCGCCTGAACCGGCAGGAGGGCAACCTCGCCGACGGGCCGCAGACGGCGCTGCACCTCGGCTTCGACATCCTTCAGCTCAGCCTGCTGCTGGGGCTCACCGGCGGGCTGCAGAACCCGTTCTGCCTGCTGCTGGTGGCGCCAGTGACGGTGGCCGCGGCCTCCCTGCCGGCGCGGCAGGCCATGCTGCTGGGGCTGATGGCCCTGATCGCCTCGGCGGGCCTGTTCCTGTGGGCCATGCCCCTGCCGTGGGTGAAGGGCCAGCCGCTGGAGCTGCCGTACCTCTATCTGCTCGGCATCTGGCTGGCGCTGGTCACCGGGGTGGTGTTCACCGCCACCTACGCCTGGCGGGTGGCGGCCGACGCCGAGAAGCTGGAGCTGGCCCTGGCCACCACCCAGGACGTGCTGCAGCGCGAGCAGAAGCTGGCGGCGCTGGGCGGTCTGGCGGCGGCGGCGGCGCACGAGCTGGGCACGCCGCTGGCGACCATCCAGGTGGTGGCCAAGGAGCTGCTGCGCGAGAGCCGGTCCGAGGGACCGATCGCCGAGGACGCGCGGCTGCTGCTGCAGCAGGCCGAGCGCTGCCGCGACATCCTCAAGCAGCTGTCCCAGGCGCCGGACACCGGCGACCGCCTTTATGCCGATGTGTCGCTGAAGGCCCTGCTCAACGAGATCGTCGAGCCGCACCGCGGCTTCGATCTCGACTTCGAGATCCTCGTGCGCACCCCGCCGGGGCAGGAGACGCCGCGGGTGCGCCGCCTGCCGGAGATCATCCACGGCCTGTCGGCCTTCGTCGAGAACGCCGCCGACTTCGCCGCCTCGCGGGTGCGGGTCAGCGCCATCGTCGACGCCGGCTGGATCGTCATCGAGATCGTCGACGACGGCCCGGGCATCTCGCCTGACATCCTGCCGCGCCTCGGCGAGCCCTATGTCACCAGCCGGCCCCAGGCCAAGGCGCGCCGGGCCCTGGCGGAACAGCTGCGCTCGGCCACCCGCGGCCGCCGCGGGAGCGCGCCGCCCCCGGCCGAGGTGGCCCCCAGCCAGGGCGGCATGGGCCTCGGCTTCTTCATCGCCCGCACCCTGATGGAGCGGACCGGCGGCGAGGTCACGGTCGGGGCCGGGGACGGCGGCCCGGGCGACAACCGCGGGGCCCGGGTGGCGGTGCGCTGGCCGCGGGCGCGGCTGGAGCCGGATCTCGATCAGCCGGTCGATCTGGCGGCGGATCGCCGCATCCATTGACGCGCCGCGCCACGGGTCCAACATGGACCGTAGCTAGAACGTCCTGCGCGGCCTGACCGCGCCGCCCCGGCACCCGCCGAGGGCCGAAGGAGAACCCGGATGACCGATCTCGACGCCCGCGTCGCCGCCCTGCCCGACAAGTCGTTGCTGTTGCTCGACGACGACAACGCCCTGCGCAACCGGCTCGGCCGGGCGCTGGAGTCCCGGGGCTTCGCCGTGACCACGGCCGCCTCGGTGGCCGAGGCCCAGGCCGCCCTGCGCCAGACCCCGCCGGCCTTCGCCGTGCTGGACATGCGGCTGGAGGACGGCAACGGCCTGAAGGTCGTGGAGCTGATCCGCGAGCGCCGCGAGGATTCGCGCATCGTCATGCTGACCGGCTACGGCGCCATCGCCACGGCGGTGGCGGCGGTCAAGGCCGGGGCGGTGGACTATCTGTCCAAGCCCGCCGACGCCGACGATGTGGTCAAGGCCCTGCTGACCGACGCCGGCGAGGCCCCGGAGCCGCCGGACAATCCGATGAGCGCCGACCGGGTGCGCTGGGAGCATATCCAGCGCGTCTACGAGCTGTGCGACCACAATGTCTCCGAGACCGCCCGCCGCCTCGGCATGCACCGCCGCACCCTCCAGCGCATCCTCGCCAAGCGCGCGCCGCGGTAGGTGAGGGTTAGGCGTTAGGGGTAGGCGGTAGGGGCGTCAGGCCCTGCCGCCGTCCGAGAGACTGTCGGCCAGACGGCGCAGCATGCGGCCGAGCTGGTCAGCTTCGTCGAGAAGGCTGTCGATGTCCGGCGACTGGCAGGCGCCGACCCGGGCTGCCAGCAGGAGATGGGTTTCCAGCTCCTTCAGCGATCCCTGCGCGATCCGGACGAAGCTGACGTAGGCCGGCCGCGTGCCCCGTCCATGGCCTTCGGCAATGTTCGCGGGAACAGAAACGGCGGCGCGTCGCGCCTGCGACGTCAGGCCGAACCGCTCATCCGCCGGGAACGAGCGGGTCAGCAGATAGACCGCTTCGGCGAGATCCATAGACCGGCGCCAGACCTCCAGGTCCCTGTAACCGCCCATCTCCCGACCCCTTCCCTACCGCCTACCCCTACCGCCTACCCCTGCCCCGCCCGGAGCGCCGCCAGGCGGGCGAAGGCGAGGGTGAGCGCCTTGCGGCGGGCGGGGGCCAGGGGCGTCGGGGCGGCCTCGCGCAGGATGGCCCCGCCGAAGCCGTCGGCGACGATCAGGCCGCAGGCCTCGTCGATCAATGGTTGCGGGAAGTCCGGGGCCACAGCGAAGTAGAAGGCGTCGCAGAACGGTCCGTACTCGCGCCACTTCTGATCGCAGCGGAAGTCCTCGACGCCGGATTTGACCTCGCAGATGACGATCTCGCCGCGCGGGCCCAGCGCCATGACGTCGGCGCGGCGCCCGTTCGGCAGGCCGACCTCGAGCAGGGGGGCGTGGCCGAGGTCGCGCATCAGCCGCGCCGCGCCGCGGGTCACGGCCAGGGTCGTCTCCGGCCGGCGGGTGACGAGCTCGATCTGCAGCAGGGCGGCGGCCATGGCTCATGTTCCGCGTCTGTTCCGCGTCGGTCAAGCGTTGCGTCGGGGGGGGATCGCCCGCACGCTCCTGACATGGGCCACGATTTCCATGCGGACCTGACCCGCCTGCTGCGCGAGGCAGGGTGCTGGCGCGTGGACGGCGGCAAGGGCAGTCACGAGAAGTGGCGCAGTCCGATCAACGGCCGCACCTTCATCGTGCCGCGCTCGAAAAGTCGCCACACCGCCAATGAGGTGCTGAAACAGGCGGGGCTGCCTAAGGCCTTCTAGGCGACGTCCAGATGGCGTCGGGCGGTCGCCTGGAAGTCGATCGTGACCTGTCCGGCCGGGAGGCCGAGATTGTCATTCAACAGGTCCGGCGCGAGGGCGAAGATCAGCTGCTCGAACTCGGCCAGGCTGTCGGCCTCGATCACCAGGCCGGGGATGTCGGTGTCCGAGACCCAGACCGCGGCCTCGGCGTCCCAGTTGGCTCTGACGAAGAAGGTCGGGTTGCTCATGGCCAGCTCGCCATCACCCTCCGTCCCGGGGGCTGCGAAGTCAATGCGTGGCGGCGTGGTCAGGAGTCGTCGCAGACGACCCTCGCCCCCTCCACCACACTCCGCGTGGTCCCCCTCCCCCGCGCGCGGGGGAGGAGAAGCACCCCCTACCCCCGCTGCGCCGGGGGCTTGAGCCGGTTGACGGCCCAGTCGGCGCGGGACTGGCCCCATTTGTCGACCTTGACCTCGTGAAACGGCGGGGGGATCCGGGTCGGGCCCTGGTTGCGCGAGCCCAGCTTCATCGCCAGCCGCTGCGAGGGAAGGTTGTCCGGGTCGATGCAGTGGATGACGTCGTCCCAGCCCAGCACGTCGAAGGCGTAGTCCATGCTCGCCTCGGCCGCCTCCAGGGCCAGGCCGCGGCCGGCCGCTTCCGGGTGCACGCCCCAGCCGACCTCGTTGCCCGGCCAGTCCAGCGGCCGCCACGGGCCGATCCGGCCCATCCACAGGCCCGTGTCCTTCTCGATCAGGGAGAACATGCCGATGCCGGTCAGGGCCCACGCCCCGACCATCGTCATGAAGGGGCGCCAGGCCGCGGCCGGGGTGTCGAGCGGTCCGCCGATGAAGCGGGCGCTCTCATGGGCCATGGCCTCGGCCCATCGCGGGAAGTCCTCCAGCCGCGGCGGGCGCAGGATCAGCCGCGGCGTCTCCAGCACCGGGCCGGGACCCATCAGGGGCGTGCTCACAGCAGATACTCCCGCTCGAGGGTGTAGCGGCTGCCCTCGTGGGTCAGGACGCTGGAATACAGGCCGAAGCGATCCACCCGGAACGGCGGCGAGGCCAGCAGGTTGTGGCCGCTCATCCACGCCCCGATGCGGTCCGGCTGGGCGCCGCGCAGATAGGCGAGGGTGACGTGCGGGCGATAGACGCGCTTCTCAATGTTGATTCCGGCCCGCTCGCCGGCGGCGCGGCAACGGCCGGCCAGCACGGTCAGCGGCTCGGACGGGGCCACCCCGGCCCAGATGGCGTCGGTCTGGTGGGCGTCGCCGAAGGCGCCGGTCCCGGCCAGCTCCAGGGGGAACGGGGCCACCGCCGCGCGGGTCAGCTCGACGGCCAGATCGTCGGCCATGCGCGGGGCGACCTCGCCATAGAAGGCCAGGGTGATGTGCAGATGGTCCGCCGGCCGCCAGCGCGCGCCGGGCAGGCCGGACTGCCGCCGACTCAGGGCTCCGGCGACGTCCTCGGGCAAGGCAATGGCGGCGAACAGACGGAGCATGCGGCCTTTGGTAGCGCCCCCGCGGGAACCCGGCCAGTCCGGTTTCGCTTGAAGCCCTGCCGGCTTGACCCGATATTTGCCAGCTGGAGCGGTCGGCGTCCCGCCGGTCACTCGCTTTTCTGGGAGACCCTTTCGCGATGAGCGATTTCCGTAACGGCTACACGCGCGCCACGCCGGCCATGGCCGACATGGCGGTGGACGCCGGCCTCAGGGCCTTCATGCTCGGCGTCTACAACAAGCTGGCGATCGGCCTGGTGGTGGCCGGGGTGCTGGCCTACGTCACCGGCAATGTGCCGGCGGTGCAGCAGCTGCTGTTCGGCCTGACCGCCGACGGCCGCGTCGCCCTGACGCCCCTGGGCATGATCATCCAGTTCCTGCCGCTGGTGCTGCTGTTCGGCTCGATGTTCTTCATGCGCAACCCGACCGCGGGCGGCGTCAACCTGCTCTACTGGGCGGTGGTCGGCTCGATCGGCGCCGGCCTCGGCATCGTCTTCCTGCGCTACACGGACGCGTCGATCGCCTCGACCTTCTTCGTCACGGCGGCGGCCTTCGGCGGCCTGAGCCTGTTCGGCTACACCACCAAGCGCGACCTCGGCCCGCTCGGCACCTTCCTGATCATGGGCGTCATCGGCCTGGTCATCGCCAGCCTGGTGTTCATGTTCCTGCCGGCGGCCCAGAACCCGGTGTTCTACTACGCCATCAATGCGGTGGGCGTGCTGCTGTTCTCGGGCCTGATCGCCTACGACACCCAGCGGCTGAAGATGGACTATTACCGTCTGGGCGGCGATCCGAACGCCATGGCGGTGATGACCGGGTTCGGCGCGCTCAGCCTGTTCATCAACTTCATCAACCTGTTCCAGTTCCTGCTGGCCTTCCTCGGCAACCGGGAATAGGCGCGGCCTGACCGCTGACACGACCAGGCCCCGGCGGCGACGCCGGGGCCTTTTTCGTGGGGCGCCACGCCCTTGCCGTCAGTCGATGACGGTGAAGCGCCGGCTGTCGAACACGCGCAGGGTCTGGGCCAGGTCGCGGCCGCGCTTGAGCACCTGGCCGCCCTCGCCGATCACCGCCCACTGGCCCTGACGCGCCTGCAGCGCCGGGCGCTTCTCGATCCTGTAGGCCGGGGCGTCGCCGGCGCGGCGGAAGACGGCGAACTCGGCCAGGTCGCGATGGCCGGCGATGGCGTAGTCGCGCCACTCGCCCTGGGCCACCATGCGGCCGTAGACGCGCAGGATCTGGTCCAGCTCGCGCCGGTCGAAGAAGACCGGGCCGGCGGGAAGCCCCTCGGCGCTCATGCGACGCCGCCCATGATGCGGGCGTCCGGCTGCGACATTCTGGCGTTCTGCGACATGAAATGGCCCCGATTCGGTCCTGACGCAGCCTTGTGAGCAGGGGAAAAGGTGAGCGTCGGCTCGCCAGCGCCCGGAGCGGTTCCGGAACCTGAACAGCCCCCCCAGCCCCCCGGGATCACTCCCTCAGGGGCGCAGGCGGGCCGATGCTTCCTCCAAGCGACGCGCCCGTCCGGCCACCTCCTCCCCCTCCAGGCCGGGCGGGCGCACCGCATTCAGCCCTCCAGAGTGACCGTCAGGGTCTCGCCGCCGCGGGCGACGAGCAGCCGGATCGGGCTGCGCGCATCGCGCAGGCGCTGGGCCAGACCGGCCAGGCCGGTGACCTCGCGGCCCTCGACCTCCAGCACCCGGTCGCCGGCGACCAGGCCCTCGACCGGCCCGCCCTGCACCGACATGACCACCACCCCCTCCCCATCGGTCGCCGCCGCGAACACGGCGCCGAGGGCGGCGACCTCGCGGCTGCCGGCCTGGACCCGGTCGGCCACCGGCTCGCGCGCGGACACCTCGCCCGTCAGGGTGCGGCCGTCGCGCAGCCAGCTCAGGGTGATCCCGGCGCCGATCTCGGCGACGCCGATCACCGCCTGGACCGAGCCGGCGTTGGCCACCGGGCGGTTCTGGATGCGGGTGATGATGTCGCCGCGCTGCAGGCCGGCGCGATCGGCCGGCGAGCCGGGCGCCACGTCCTCGACCACGGCGCCGCGCACGAAGGCGAGCCCGAGTTCGCGCGCCCGCTGGGCGTTGAGCGAGCCGAGGGTGGCCCCGATCCGGCCGCGGCGAACCTCGCCCTCGGCGCGCAGGCGCTCGACCACGAACATCATGATGCGGGTGGGCACGGCGAAGGCGATGCCGTCGTTGCCGCCGCCCAGACCCAGGAAGTCGCCGCCGCCGGACAGGATCGAGGTGTTGATGCCGATCAGCCGGCCGCGGCTGTCCAGCAGAGGACCGCCGGAATTGCCCGAGTTCACCGCCGCGTCGGTCTGGATGTAGTCCTCGACCGCGTCGCCGAGGCCGGAGCGGTTGAGGCCGGAGATGACGCCCATGGTCAGGGTCTGGTCCAGCCCCAGCGGATAGCCCACCGCGAAGGCCAGATCGCCGGTGCGCAGGGTGTCGGAATCCACCACCTCGACCTGGGCCAGGTCCGGGGCGCTGATGCGCAGCACGGCCAGGTCGGTGGCCTTGTCGGCCCCGACCAGCTCGGCCTCGAACAGCCGGCCGTCGGTCAGGTCGACGGTGAACTTCTCGCCGCCCTCGATGACGTGGTGGTTGGTGACGATGATGCCGGCGGCGGCGTCGATGATCACGCCGGAGCCGCCGGACAGGGGCATGGCCTCGCCCTCGCCGGTGGTCGGGCCCTCGCCGCCGCCCAGGGTCGTGACCTGGACCACCGCCGGCAGGCTGCGCTCCAGCCCGGCGGCGAAGCTGAACACGCCGCGGCTCGCATCATAGGGCAGGGGCAGGGCATCCTGGGCCGCTGCGGTCAGGGGGGCGCCGGCGACGAGCGCCAGGGCGAGGGCGGCGACGGCGACGCGCGAGGCGGGACGGCGGGCGGACTTCAGGCGCATCGGGACTCCTCGGGCGCAGCGGGCGGCGACGCAGATCAGACGCCGGGCGACGGCGATTGTCGAGGGCTTAGGGAGTAGGGAGTAGGGCTTAGGGAGTAGGGTTGACGCTGCGGTGCAGCAGAGCACCCTAAGCTCTAAGCCCTACTCCCTAAGCCCTAAGCCCTAGAAGGCGCTTTCACCGGTGATGGCGCGGCCGAGGATCAGGGCGTGGACGTCGTGGGCGCCCTCGTAGGTGTTGACCGTCTCGAGGTTCATGGCGTGGCGCATGACGTGCATCTCGCCGGTGATGCCGGCGCCGCCGTGCATGTCGCGGGCCTCGCGGGCGATGGCCAGGGCCTTGCCGCAGTTGTTGCGCTTCATCATCGAGATGGCCTCGGGGCACCAGTCGCCGTTGTCGAGGCGGCGGCCCAGCGCCAGCGCCCCCTCCAGCCCGAGGAAGATCTCGGTCTGCATGTCGGCCAGCTTCTTCTGCACCAGCTGGCGCGCCGACAGCGGCCGGCCGAACAGCTTGCGTTCGGCCACATAGTCGCGCGTGGCGTGGAAGCAGAACTCGGCCGCGCCCATCGCCCCCCACGAGATGCCGTAGCGGGCCTTGTTGAGGCAGCTGAACGGACCGCGCAGCCCCTTCACGCCGGGCAGCAGGTTCGCTTCCGGCACGAGGACGTCATTCAGGCCGATGTCGCCGGTGATCGAGGCGCGCAGGGACAGCTTGTCGCCGATCTTGTCCGTGGTGAAGCCGTCCATGCCGCGTTCGACGATGAAGCCGCGGATCTCGCCGTCCAGCTTGGCCCAGACCACCGCCAGGTCGGCGATCGGGCTGTTGGTGATCCAGTACTTGGCCCCGTTGAGGCGATAGCCGCCGTCGACCTTATCCGCCTTCGTCTTCATCGAGGCCGGGTCGGAGCCGCCGTCGGCCTCGGTCAGGCCGAAACAGCCGACCAGCTCGCCCGCCGCCATGCGCGGCAGAAAGCGCATGCGCTGCTCTTCCGAGCCGAAGGCGTAGATCGGATACATGGCCAGCGAGCTCTGCACCGACATGGCCGAGCGGTAGCCGCTGTCGACCGCCTCGATCTCGCGGGCGATCAGGCCATAGGCGACGTGGCTGGCGCCGGCCCCGCCGTACTGTTCCGGCAGGGTGGCGCCGAGGAAGCCCATCGCCCCCAGCTCCGTCATGATGGCCCGGTCGAAGGTCTCGTCACGGAAGGCGGCGACCACCCGCGGCAGCAGCTTCTCGCGGGCATAGGCCCGGGCCGCGTCGCGGATCATGCGCTCGTCGTCGGTCAGCCGGCCGTCCAGATCCAGCGGATCGTCCCAGCGGAACCCCTTGGCGGTCATCTGCGCGGCGCCGTCGGCCATGTCGTGTCTCCCGTATCTTCGGGCCCCGCTTTAGGCCCTTTCGCCGCCGGCGGGTAGGCTGCGCCGCGCCGCATGGCTATGCTGCGCCTCATGCTGAAGCTGCTGGACCGCCTGTTTCTGGAGCACCCCCGCGAGGTGGGCGAGAGCTATGGCCGCCACTTCCTCGCGGCATCGGCCTACGGGGTGCGGCTGCTCGGGGCGGCCGGCGCGGCCTTCGCCCACGCCCTCATGCCCGGGACCCTGAAGACCGCCGCCTCGGACCAGGTCTGCGCCATGGCCGACGAACTGCGCGGCCGCAAGCAGACCGCCCTGGAAAGCCGCTGCGCGCGGGAAGGGGCGTACGACCCGGGGCTTTAGGGGGGGCGGGGTCGGGCCCCTCCACCGCCTTCGGCGGTCCCCCTCCCCACTGCGTGGGGAGGAAAGGCGCCTCTCCTCCCCATGAAATGGGGAGGTGGATCGCCGGCGAAGCCGGTGAGACGGAGGGGCGACGTCGCGCCCATCCGCTTCGCGATGGGGCAGGCGAAACCTACCGCCCCAGGGCCGCGCGCTGCAGGGCGAACAGCTCGGCGCAGCCGGTCTCGGCCAGCTGGAACAGGCGGTCGAACTCGGGGCGGGTGAAGCCGCGCTTCTCGCCGGTGGCCTGGATCTCGACGATGTCGCCGGCCCCGGTCAGGACGAAGTTGGAGTCCGCCTCGGCGGAGGAGTCCTCCTCGTAGTCGAGGTCCAGCACCGGCACGTCGGCGCAGACGCCGCAGGAGACGGCGGCGACCTGGTCGAGAATCGGATCGACGGTCATCACCCCCTCATCGCGCAGATGCTGCAGGGCCGAGGCCAGCGCCACCCAGGCGCCGGTGATGGCCGCCGTGCGGGTGCCGCCGTCGGCCTGGATGACGTCGCAGTCCAGCACCACCTGGCGCTCGCCGAGGGCCTTGAGGTCGACCACGGCGCGCAGGGAGCGGCCGATCAGGCGCTGGATCTCCTGGGTGCGGCCCGACTGCTTGCCGGCGGCGGCCTCGCGCCGGCCGCGGGTGTGGGTGGCGCGCGGCAGCATGCCGTATTCGGCCGTGACCCAGCCCTGGCCCTTGCCGCGCAGCCAGCCCGGCAGGCTCTCCTCGACCGTGGCGGTGACCAGAACCTTCGTGTGGCCGAAGCTGACGAGGCAGGAGCCCTCGGCGTAGCGGTTGACGCCGGTCTCCAGCGTCACGGCGCGCAGCTGGTCGGGGGCGCGGTGGGAAGGGCGCATGCGGACTCCTTGAAGGGCGAGGCGAGGGGCTTATCCTAAAGCCGAAGGACGCGTCCACATGGCCCACACCGATTCGCCGCTCTCCCGCCGTCTCCGGCCCCGGCGTTCCGCGCCGGCGGAGGCGTGACCATGCTGCTCTCCGGCGGCGCCTCCCTGACCGATCTGGACGCGCGGGCGCGGGATATCCTGCGGCGCATTGTCGAAACCTATCTGGAGACCGGCGAGCCGGTCGGCTCGCGCACCGTGTCGCGCGGCGGCCTGGCCCTGTCGCCGGCCTCGATCCGCAACACCATGCAGGACCTGACCATGGCGGGCCTGCTGGCCTCGCCGCACACCTCGGCGGGGCGGGTGCCGACCCATGCCGGGCTGCGGCTGTTCGTCGATGGCCTGCTGGAGATCGGCGACCTCAGCGAGGAGGAGCGGCGCGAGATCGACGGCCGGCTGGCCGGGCGCGGACGGTCGTTCGAGGAGGCGCTGGACGAGGCCTCGGTGCTGCTTTCGGGCCTGGCCGGCGGGGCCGGCATCGTCGCCGCGCCGGTGCGGGCGTCCGGGGTCAAGCATGTGGAGTTCGTGCCGCTGGCCGCCGACGAGGCCCTGGCGGTGCTGGTGGCCGAGGACGGCACGGTGGAGAACCGGCTGATGCGGCTGTCGGCCGGGGTCACGCCGGCGACCCTGCGCGAGGCCTCCAACTTCCTCAACGCCCGCCTCAAGGGCCGGCCGCTGGCCGAGGCCCGGGCGGAGATGACCGTCGAGCTGGAGCGGGCGCGGCGCGAGCTGGACACGGCGGCGGCGCGGCTGGTCGAGGACGGACTGGCCGCCTGGGCCGGCGGGGCCGAGCGCGAGCGGGCCCTGATCGTGCGCGGCCGGGCCAATCTGCTGCAGGACCGCGAGGCGCTGGAGGATCTCGAGCGGGTGCGCGGCCTGATGGAGGACCTGGAGCAGAAGGCCCAGCTGATCGGCCTGCTCGACGGGGTGGCCGAGGCCGAGGGCGTGCGCATCTTCATCGGCGCCGAGACGCGGCTTTTCTCGCTGTCGGGTTCCGCCGTGGTCGCGGCGCCCTATATGAGCGGCCGGCAGCGGGTGCTGGGCGCCATCGGCGTGATCGGCCCCGCAAGACTCAACTATGCCCGGATCATCCCGCTGGTGGACTATACCGCCCGGGTGCTGGGCCGGATGCTGGACGGAAACGACACGTGAGCGACACGCCCCGAGACGACGAGACCCTGACCGGCCTTGAGGAGGACGGCGACGCCGCCCTGCCCCCGGCGGACAGCGACCTGGCCCCGCTGGACCAGGTCATCGCCGAGCGCGACGCCTGGCGCGACCGGGCCCTGCGCGCCGCGGCCGAGGCCGAGAATGTGCGCAAGCGCACCGAGACCCAGATGAACGACGCCCGGGCCTACGCCATCCAGCGGTTCGCGAAGGACCTGCTGGGCGTGGCCGACAACCTCGAGCGCGCCCTGCAGGCGGCGCCCCAGGACGCCGAGGGCCCGGCCGCCGGCCTCGTCACCGGGCTGGAGATGACCCACAAGGCGCTGCTGACGGCGTTCGAGGGCAATGGCCTGACCCGGGTGGCGCCCGAGGCCGGGACCGCCTTCGACCCGCACCAGCACCAGGCCATGATGGAGCAGCCCTCGGAGACCGTGGCCGCAGGCCAGGTGATCCAGACCCTGCAGCCCGGCTACGTCCTGTTCGGCCGCACCGTGCGCCCGGCCATGGTGGTGGTCGCCGCCAAGGGCTCCGGCCCGGCCCCGGACGCCGGGGCCCAGGCCGCCGCCAACGCCGCCTACGCCGCCGCCGGCGCGCGCACGCAGGGGTAGGGAACGTCTCTCCTCCCCATGAAATGGGGAGGTGGCGCGGCGCGCAGCGCCGTGACGGAGGGGCGCGCCAGCGTGGCGCGACGCAGCCCCTCCACCGCCCGCCGGTCGCCCTGGCGACCGGGCCCCTCCACCGCTTCGCGGTCCCCCTCCCCACTGGCGTGGGGAGGAAAGGCGCGGCGGCGCCGCTGTTTCAGAACCCCCGGCGCCAGCTGGCGAGCAGGGCGAGGCTGGCGCCGGCGTCACGGCGGTGGCCCTCGTCGCGGATCAGCACGGCGCGCAGCGACAGGGCCGAGTCCGGGCCGGTGCGGTGCAGGGTCGAGAGCGACAGGTCGATCTGGCGCCCGTCCGGCGCGGCCGAGAGGCGGCGCACCGAGAAGGTGACCGGGTCGAAATACTCCAGCGGCACATCGGCCAGCTCGACCTCGAAGGTCCCGTCCTCGATGCGCAGTGGCTGGGACAGCTCCAGCCTCAGGGTATCGCAGGCCGGCAGCCAGGCCGGACAGGCGCCGGCGAGGCCGATCTGCCAGGTCGAGCCGAGGGCCGGCTCGGCCAGGGTCAGCAGGCCGTCGCGGATCCGGGTGCGCGAGGCGCCCAGCTCGCCGTCGAGGGTCAGGCCGCGGCCGGCGTCGAGACGCCAGCCGACGGCGCCGAAGTCGGTCGAGGCCGGCATGGCGAAGTCGGAGGTCGAGGGGAAGTAGCCGCCGAGCGGGCCGAGGCGCTCGTCCAGACGGCCGGCGGACAGGTTGAGGGTCAGGACCTCGTCGACGCGCCAGGCGAGACCGGCGCGGCTGTAGCGGGCGGCGTCCTCCTCGGCGCGGCGCAGGGGCACGGGGCGGTCGCCGCCGCCGGTCTCGGCGGTCAGGCTGAAGCGGCCGAGGTCGAGCGCCCCGCGCAGGGCGTGGTCGGCCTGGGCCAGGGCGGCGAAGCCGTCGCCGGCCCCGGTGGCGAAGGGGGCGCGGGCCCCGCCCTCGCCCTGCCAGGCGGCGAAGCCGAGGCGGCCGCCCTCGATGGTGGCCAGGGCCTCGCGGCGCGTCTCCGAGCCCAGCCAGGGGGCGCGGAAGGGGGTGTCGCGGCGCAGGGCCTCGCGGTCCTCGGGGACCGGCACGGCGGCGGTCAGGGCCAGACGCGTGCCGAAGGCGGTCTCGCCTGACACGGTGGCGGTCTGCACCGGCTCGGGCGTCTCGGGCTGGAAACTGCGGCGCGGCGCCGGGCGCAGCAGGCCGCCCAGGTCCACCGTGAACAGGCGCTCGTAGCTGTCGTAGGCGATGGTGGTCAGGCCCTCGCGCGACAGGGCCCCGCCGAAGGCGGAACCGATATGGCTGCCCGGGACCTCGGCGATGCGCACGGCGGTTCCGGCGGCGGTGGGCGTGGCGGTGGTCCCGACCGGCTGGAACGCGCGCTCGATGTCGAGCAGGCCGCGGCCGTAGGTGGTGTCGGTGCCGGCGTCGCCGGCGTCGCGGGCCGTATCCAGCAGGATGTTGATGGCGTCCCGGCCTGACAGGTTGGGGAAGGCCTGCAGCAGCAGGGCCAGGGCTCCGGCCACATGGGGGGCGGCGAAGGAGGTGCCGCTGACGCGCCAGCAGCTGGTGCCGTCGCAGTCGGTGATGACCTCGTCGCCGGGGGCGGAGATGAAGCGGTCGGCGCTCACCCCGGCGCGGCTGGTGAAGTCGGAAATGACGTTGGCCGCGTCGTGCGAGCCGACGACGATGATCCCGCCGAGGAAGCGCGGATCCGAGGCGTAGCGGCCGGGCCAGGAGGGATTGGCCTCGGCGTCATTGCCCGAGGCGGCGGCGATCACCACGCCGGCCTGGACCGCGCGCAGCAGGGCGGCCTCGAAGGTCCCGCCCAGCGGCCCGTCGCCGCCGAGCGACAGGTTGATCACCTTCGCCCCGTTGGCCACGGCGTAGTCGAGGGCGCGGGCCAGGTCGCCGGAGCGGAAGCATTCAGTGTCGTCCGGGTCGGTGCAGTCGCTGATGTCGGCGCGGATCGACAGGATGGTCGAGTTGTAGGCCACGCCGATGGTGCCGAAGCCGTTGAACTCGGCGCCGATGACCCCGGCGACGCGGGTGCCGTGCCGGCTCTCGCCCTCGGGCGTATTGCGGCCGACGACGATGTCGGTGGAGCGCGGCGAGATGTTGGCGTCGAGGTCGGTCTGGTCGAGGTCGATGCCGGTGTCGACCACGGCGACGGTGATCCCGGCCCCGGTGGCCCCGCGGTTCCAGGCCGCGACCGCCCGGCTGTTGCCGATGCCATAGCTGCGCGTGACCTCGGCCGACGTCGGGGACGGCGCGGGCGGCGGCGGCGGCGGCGGCGGCGGTGGTGGGGGAGGCGGCGGCGGAGGCGGGGGCGGGGGCGGCGGGGTGACCACGCCCCCCCCGGTTCCCCCGCCGCCCCCGCCGCCACAGGCGGCGAGCGGCGCGGCGAGGACCGCGAGGAGAAGGGCGTGCACGGCGAGGGTGCGCAGGGATTTCATGTGAGACGCTCCTCCGGCCGATCCGCCCTTCCAAGGATCGGTCCGGTGTCCTTACTCAACGATTGAGGTGGGCGGTGAAATGGGCGAGCAGCCGGGCCCAGGCGTCGGGACCGGCCACCGGGTCGTACGCCGCCCGGTAGTCGGCGAGGAAGCCGTGCTGCGAGTCCGGATAGACGACGATGTCGCTGTCGGCGGCCCCGGCGCGGCCCAGCGCCGCGCGCATGGCCTCGACCGTGTCCAGCGGGATGCCGCGGTCCTGGCCGCCGTAGAGGCCGAGCACCGGCCCCTTGAGGTCGGCGGCGACGTCGACCGGCCAGGGGGCGCCGGCGGCCCGCTGTTCGGGGGAGGCGTTGTCGGCCGGAGCCAGCCGGCCGTACCAGGCGACCCCGGCGTCCAGCGCGGCGAAGCGGGCCATGGCCTGCCACACCACCTTGCCGCCCCAGCAATAGCCGGTGATGCCCACCCGGGCGCTGTCGGCCCACAGCTGCTGGTCGGTCCAGGCGAGGGTCGCGGCGATATCGCCCATGACCTGCTCGTAGCCGGCGGCGGCGACGATGCGCTGGATCTCGGCGAAGTCGGTCAGGGGGGCCGGATCGGCGACGCGGACGAAGAAGGCCGGGGCCACGGCGGCGTAGCCGGCCTTCGCCAGCCGGCGGCAGATGTCCATGATCCAGGCGTGCAGGCCGAAGATCTCGGAGACGACGATCACCACCGGGAAGGGGCCGTCGCCTTCGGGCCGGGCCACATAGGCCGGCAGGTCGAAGCTGTCCGGCGCCGGGTAGGTCACCTCGCTGATCACCAGGCCGTCGGCGTCGGTGACGATCGGCTGCGCGGCCTGGGCCAGGGCGGCCGGGGCGTAGCCGGCGAAGGCGGCGGCCCCGACCAGGGCCCCGGCGAGGCCGCGGCGGCTGAGGACGGCGTCTTCGGGGGCGGGGCCCTCGGGACGGTGAAGCATGGTCATGGCGATCCCCCGGGAATGCAGCTGTCCGGACCATCGCAGGCTGTCCGGGAGCCGTCGACTCCCATTGCCGTGATGCGTCAGCCTGCCCGCCTCAGGGTCAGGTTCAGCCGTCCGCCGCCGGGCAGCAGACGCGAGGAGCCGGGCAGGAGGCGGTCGACGCCGTGCCGGCACAGGCGGGCCGGGCCGGACAAGACCAGGACGTCGCCGGACGCCAGCCGAAGCGACCGGGTCGGCCCGCCCCCGGCCGGGCCGAAGCGGAACACGGCGGTGTCGCCGAGCGAGACCGACAGCACCGGCGCGGTCAGGTCGGCCTCGTCCCGGTCCTGGTGCAGCCCCATGCGGGCGTCGCCGTCGTAGAGGTTGACGAGGCAGGCGTCCGGCGGCCGGTCCGGGTCGGCGTGCTGCGCCCACAGGTCCAGCAGGGCCAGCGGGATCGGCGGCCACGGCCGGCCGGTCTGCGGGTGGGTCGGCTGGTAGCGGTAGCCGCCGGCGGCGTCGGTGACCCAGCCGAGCGGGCCGAGATTGCTCATCCGCACCGACATCGGCCGGCCGCCGGGGGTGACGGGGCGATAGGGCGGCGCGGCTTCGAGCGCCGCCAGCACCGCATCGCGCAGGGCGGTCTGGGCCGAGAGGTCCAGCCGTCCGGGCCAGAGCTTCAGGCCCGGCAGGGGCTCCAGCGCCGGTCCGGCCGGAGAATCACGCATCGCCGCCCTCCCGGCCCGACAAACCCTTGCGGGCCATGTGGCCTTCCCCATATGCGGGGCCAAGCGTTCCGGTGTCGCAGACACCTGATCCCGGAACGACCACATCAACCCCTGTCGCGTCCGCCGGTTCTGGCGAACCCCAAGGCGCGGCGCTGTATTTTCACCATGGGGGCGATCAGGCGCGGCGCTCGACCCGGAGGCCGCCGCATCGCCCGCCGCAAGGAGACGGAAAGCCCGCCATGAGCAAGATCATCGGCATCGACCTCGGCACGACCAACTCGTGCGTGGCCGTGATGGACGGCAAGACCCCCAAGGTCATCGAGAACGCCGAGGGCGCGCGCACCACCCCGTCGGTGGTCGCCATCCAGGACGGCGGCGACACCCTGGTCGGCCAGCCGGCCAAGCGCCAGGCGGTGACCAATCCGTCGAACACCTTCTTCGCCATCAAGCGCCTGATCGGCCGCAACTTCGACGATCCGGTGGTGGCCAAGGACAAGGGCATGGTGCCCTACGAGATCGTCAAGGGCCCGAACGGCGACGCCTGGGTGCGCGCCCACGGCAAGGACTACTCGCCGCAGCAGATCTCGGCCTTCACCCTGATGAAGATGAAGGAGGCCGCGGAGGCCTACCTCGGCGACAAGGTCACCCAGGCGGTGATCACCGTCCCGGCCTATTTCAACGACGCCCAGCGTCAGGCCACCAAGGACGCCGGCAAGATCGCCGGGCTGGAGGTGCTGCGCATCATCAACGAGCCGACCGCGGCGGCGCTGGCCTATGGCCTCGAGAAGAACGACGGCCAGAAGATCGCCGTCTATGACCTCGGCGGCGGCACCTTCGACGTCTCGATCCTCGAGATCGGCGACGGCGTGTTCGAGGTGAAGTCGACCAACGGCGACACCTTCCTCGGCGGCGAGGACTTCGACCTGCGTCTGGTCGACTACCTGGCCGACGAGTTCAAGAAGGAGCAGGGCGTCGACCTGCGCCAGGACAAGCTGGCCCTGCAGCGCCTGAAGGAAGAGGCCGAGAAGGCCAAGAAGGAGCTGTCCTCGACGAGCCAGTACGAGGTCAATCTGCCGTTCATCTCGATGAACGCCTCGGGCCCGCTGCACCTGAACATCAAGCTGTCGCGCGCCAAGCTGGAGGCCCTGGTCGACGACCTGATCCAGCGCACCATCGAGCCGTGCCAGAAGGCCCTGAAGGACGCCGGTCTGAAGGCCTCGGACATCGACGAGGTGGTGCTGGTCGGCGGCATGACCCGGATGCCCAAGGTGCAGGAAGCGGTGAAGGCCTTCTTCGGCAAGGAGCCGCACAAGGGCGTCAACCCGGACGAGGTCGTGGCGCTGGGCGCCGCGGTCCAGGCCGGGGTGCTGCAGGGCGACGTCAAGGACGTGCTGCTGCTGGACGTGACGCCGCTGACCCTGGGCATCGAGACCCTGGGCGGGGTATTCACCCCGCTGATCGAGCGCAACACCACCATCCCGACCAAGAAGAGCCAGGTGTTCTCCACCGCCGACGACAACCAGTCGGCCGTGACCATCCGGGTCTTCCAGGGTGAGCGGCCGATGGCGGCGGACAACAAGCTGCTGGGCCAGTTCGACCTGATGGGCATCCCGCCGGCGCCGCGCGGCATGCCGCAGATCGAGGTCGCCTTCGACATCGACGCCAACGGCATCGTCAATGTCTCGGCCAAGGACAAGGCGACCAACAAGGAGCAGTCGATCCGCATCCAGGCCAACGGCGGCCTGTCGGACGCGGACATCGAGCGCATGGTCAAGGAAGCCGAGGCCAACGCCGCGGCGGACAAGGCCCGCAAGGAGCTGGTCGAGGCCCAGAACGGGGCCGACAGCCTGATCCACTCGACCGAAAAGGCCCTGGCCGAGCACGGCGACAAGGTCTCCGCTGACGAGAAGGCGGCGATCGAGACCGCCATCAGCGATCTCAAGGCCGCCCGCGACGGGACCGACCCGGAAGACATCCGGGCAAAGACCTCGACCCTCGCCCAGGCGTCGATGAAGCTCGGCGAGGCCATGTACAAGGCGCAGCAGGGCGACGGCGGCGACGCCGGCGAGGCTCGCCCGGCCGATGACGGCGTGGTCGACGCCGAGTTCGAGGAAGTCGTCTCCGACGACGACCAGAAGAAGAGCGCCTGAACCCGGCCGCCCCTCCACCGCTTCGCGGTCCCCCTCCCCACTTCGTGGGGAGGAAAGGCGCCTCTCCTCCCCATGGAATGGGGAGGTGGCCGGGCGCGAAGCGACCGGACGGAGGGGCGGCCCCCCTGTCACCATTCTTGCATCCCCGCCGGCGGGCCCCATGTGAGGGGCGTCGCACGTCCCGCGCCGGTACGGCGGGCGCGCGGGTGGGGGTCATGAGGTCGTAACGCCCGATGGCGCAGCGAGACTATTACGAGATCCTGGGCGTCGATCGCTCGGTCGACGAGGCCGGGCTGAAATCCGCCTATCGCAAGCTGGCGATGCAGCATCACCCGGACCGCAACGGCGGTTCGGAAGAGTCGATGGCGCGCTTCAAGGAGATCTCCGAGGCCTATTCGGTGCTGTCGGACGCCCAGAAGCGCGCCGCCTATGACCGCTTCGGCCATGCCGGGGTGGGCGGCGGCGGGGGCGGCCCCGGCGGCGGCGCGGCCTTCAACGACATCAACGACATCTTCTCCCAGGTGTTCGGCGACGCCTTCGGCGACGTGTTCGGCGGGGCGCGCGGCCAGACCCGCGGCGGGCCGCGGCGCGGCTCGGACCTGCGCTACGACCTCGAGGTCACGCTGGAGCAGGCCTATCGCGGCGACGAGGTGGAGATCAGCTTCCCGGTCACCGCCGCCTGCGACGTGTGCGACGGCTCGGGCGCGAAGCCGGGGACGCGGCCGGTGACCTGCACCACCTGCGGCGGGGCCGGCCGGATCCGCACCGCCAACGGCTTCTTCCAGGTCGAGCGCACCTGCCCGCGCTGCGGCGGGGCCGGTCAGATGATCGCCGACCCCTGCGAGGCCTGTCATGGTCACGGCCAGGTGCGCAAGACGCGCAAGCTGGCGCTGAAGGTGCCGGCGGGCGTCGACGACGGGTCGCGCATCCGCCTGTCGGGCGAGGGCGACGCCGGCATGCGCGGCGGGCCGCGCGGCGACCTCTATGTCTTCGTCTCGGTGCGGCCGCACGAGCTGTTCGAGCGCGACAACCTCGACCTGCTGGTGACCGTGCCGGTGCCGATGACCACGGCGGCGCTGGGCGGGATGATCGAGGCGCCCTGTCTGGTCTCCGAGGCCTGCGACGGCCAGTGCCGCGCCGAGGTGCAGGTGCCCGAGGGGGCCCAGACCGGCCGCACCGTGCGCATCAAGGGCAAGGGCATGCCGCATCTGAACGGCCGCCAGCGCGGCGATCTGGTGGTCGAGCTGTTCGTCGAGACCCCGACCAACCTCAGCGCCCGGCAGAAAGAGCTGCTGCGCGAGCTTGCCGAGACCTGCGGCGAGGCCCAGAGTCCGCGCAACACCAGCTTCGCCGGCAAGGCCAAGCGCTTCTGGGCCGAGATCATGGGCGGCGACGACGCTTCGAAAGACACCGCCGCGTGACCGGCCTGTTCCATGTCGGCATTTCCGGCGCCCGCGGCCGCATGGGCCGGGCCCTGAGCCAGGTGCTGGACGCCCGCGGCGACGTGGTGGTGGCGGCCCGCTTCGACCGCGGCGACCAGCCGGACCTGTCGCTGTGCGACGTGGTCATCGACTTCTCGACGGCGGAGGCCTCGGCCGAGCTGGCGGCGGCCTGCGCCGACCGCGGCGGCCCGGCGCTGGTGATCGGCTCGACCGGCTTCGACGCGACCCAGGAGGCGGCCATCGAGGCGGCGGCGACCCGCGTCGCCATCGTGCGCAGCGGCAACTTCTCGCTGGGCGTCAACATCCTGATCGGTCTGGTCGAGCACGCCGCCCTGCGGCTGCCGGCCGAGGCCTGGGACATCGAGATCCAGGAGGCGCATCACCGGCGCAAGGTCGACGCCCCCTCGGGCACGGCCCTGATGCTGGGCGAGGCCGCCGCCGCCGGGCGCGGCGAGGACCTGGCGGCGCTGCGCACCCCGGCCCGCGAGGGGCTGGCGGAGCGGGTCGCCGGCTCGATCGGCTTCTCGGCCATCCGCGCCGGCGGCATCGTCGGCGAGCACACCGTCATGTTCGCCTCGGACGACGAGGTGCTGACCCTGTCGCACAGCGCCATCGACCGCTCCCTGTTCGCCAAGGGCGCGGTGGTGGCCGCCGCCTGGGTGCGCAACCGCCGCCCGGGCCTCTACGACATGCAGGACGTGCTGGGCTTCCGTCAGGCCTGAGGCGGTTGACGGAGGCTCAGCGCCCCGTCGAGCCGAAGCCGCCGGCGCCGCGGGCGGTCTCGTCCAGCGCCTCGGCCTCGACCAGGGCCACCTGCAGCACCGGGGCCACCACCATCTGGGCGATGCGCTCGCCGCGCCGGACCACGAACGGGTCCGATCCATGGTTGATGAGGATCACCCCGACCTCGCCGCGATAGTCGGCGTCGATGGTGCCCGGGCTGTTGAGGCAGGTGACGCCGTGCTTGAGGGCCAGGCCCGAGCGCGGCCGCACCTGGGCCTCATGGCCCGGCGGCAGGGCGATCTTCAGCCCGGTCGGCACCAGGGCCCGGGCCCCGGGCGCCAGCGTCACCGGCGCGTCCTCCGGCACCGCCGCGCGCAGGTCCATGCCCGCCGAGCCCGCGGTCTCATAGGCCGGCAGGGGCAGGTCGGCGCCATGGGGCAGGCGCTGCAGGCGGACGGCGATCATGCGGGCGTTCCGGTGAAATGGCGGGCGATGCGGTCGGCGAGGGCGGCGGCGAGGGCGGTCTTGGACTGGCGCGGCCAGCTTTCCTCGCCGTCGCCGGTGATCAGGGTGGCGGCGTTGCCGTCGGCCCCGAACACGTCGGCGCTGACGTCATTGGCGACGATCCAGTCGCAGCCCTTGCGGCTGAGCTTGCGCCGGGCGTTGGCGATCAGGTCGTCGGTCTCGGCGGCGAAGCCGACCACCAGGGCCGGGCGGCGCGGACCGGCGGCGGACAGGCCGGCGAGGATGTCGGGGTTCTCGGTCAGGGCCAGGGCCGGGGGACCGCCGGGGGCCTTCTTGATCTTGCCGGTGGCGACCTGGTCGGGGCGCCAGTCGGCCACGGCGGCGGTCATGACGGCGAGGTCGGCGGGCAGGGCGGCGTCGCAGGCGGCCTGCATCTCCCGCGCGGTCTCGACCCAGACGCGGGTCACGCCCGGCGGGGCGTCCAGCGCCACCGGTCCGGACACCAGCGTCACCTCGGCCCCGCGCGCGGCGAGGGCGGCGGCGATGGCGTAGCCCTGCTTGCCGGAGGAGCGGTTGGTCAGGCCGCGCACCGGATCGATCGGCTCGAAGGTGGGGCCGGCGGTGACCAGCGCCCGGCGACCGGCCAGAGGGCGGGCGGCGGGACCGGCCAGCTCGGCGGCGATGGCGGCGAGGATGGCCGGGGGCTCGACCATGCGGCCGGGGCCGAACTCGCCGCAGGCCATGTCGCCCTCGTCGGGGCCGACGAAGGCCACGCCGGGGCCGGGGAAGGCCGCCAGACGGGCGACATTGGCCTGCACCGCCGGGTGCAGCCACATGCGCACGTTCATGGCCGGGGCCATCAGGACGCGCTTGTCGGTGGCGATCAGGGTGGTGGAGGCGAGGTCGTCGGCGAGGCCCTGGGCGGCCTTGGCGATGAGGCCGGCGGTGGCCGGGGCGACCACCACCAGATCGGCCCAGCGCGACAGCTCGATATGGCCCATGGCCGTCTCCTCGTCCGGCTGGAACAGGCCGGTGCGGGGCGGATGGCCGGTCAGGGCGGCGAGCGAGAGGGGGGTGACGAAGCGCGACCCGGCCTCGGTCAGGACGACGCGCGTCTCGGCGCCCGCCCGGTGCAGCAGGCGGATCAGCTCCAGCGTCTTGTAGGCGGCGATGCCGCCGCCGATGACGAGCAGCAGGCGGCGTCCGGTGAGGCCCATGTCCATGGCCTCCGCTCTAGCGGCACGGGCTCCCGCCGTCGAGCGCCGGGCGATTCGGCGAACGACGATATGGAACATTGCGCGAACATCGGGAGTGTGGCAGTATCGGCCCGGTTGTGGAGGAAGGAGGCCGGCCATGCGCTGGACAACGGGCTGGACGACAGGTTGGGTCATGGGAACCCTGAGGCGTCTGGCGGCGACAGCCTGTGTCGCGGCGACAGCCTGTGTCGCGGCGCTGGCCGGTGCGGCGGGCTGTGACGCCGCGCCCTCGGCGGTGGAGACCCGACCGCGCGAGGCGGTCGAGGCGGCGACGGCCGGGGTCGATACGGCGGCGACCCCGGCGGTCGCGGCGGCCGGGGCGGCGGCGGCGCCGGTCCTGACCGCCAACCGGCGCGAGAGCGTGGACGAGAAGACGCGCCGGCTGTTCGAACGCAACGGCGCGGCGTTCGGGGCGGCGACGCCGGAGGCCTATCTGGCGCAGGTCGAGGCCTTCACCCGGCGGCCGCCGGCGGATGTGGAGCGGGTGACGCGGCCCAACGGCGACGTGCTGCTGTACCAGGCCTCGAGCAACACCTTCGCCGTGGTCGACGCCGACGGGGTGCCGCGCACCATGTTCAAGCCCGACGACGGGCCGGCCTACTGGGCGGAGCAGAAGGCCCGCGCCCCGACCTTCGGCCAGCGGTCCGGGGGCGGCTAGGCCGCGATCCTGTAGCCCGCGGGCGTCGCAGCCGGTGCAGAAAGCATCGTCACCCCCGGGCTTGTCCCGGGGGCCCCTCGTTCCGCGAGGCGCGATCCTTGGGTGTCGCTGGCGGGCCCGCTAAAGCTGCGCGCGACGGCGCCTGACCCCGCCATGGGCCCCCGGGACAAGCCCGGGGGTGACGGCTACAGGTAGCGCGTCGCCCGGGCCCCCTACTCCGGGGTGTCGGCCAGCTCGCGCACCAGCTCGGCGACGAGGCGCTGGCGCGCCGTCGACAGGCGGGGGGCCAGGCGGCCGATCTCGATGGTGTGGCGGGTCGACGGATAGTCGTGGGCGTAGGCCTCGCCCTCGCCCTCGGCGACGCCGGCGCGGGTGTCGGCCAGACCCTCGAAGAAATAGCCCGGGTCGACGCGGAAGAACTGCGCCACCTGCCACAGCTTGGAGGCCGAGATGCGGTTGGAGCCCTTCTCGTACTTCTGCACCTGCTGGAAGGTCACGCCCAGGGCCCGGCCGAGGTCGGTCTGGTTGTAGCCGAGGGCGATGCGTTTCTCGGCGACGCGGCGGCCCACGTGCCGGTCAACCGGGTGGGGGCCTTCGTCCTCGGATCTCGCCATGTCTGCCACTCCTTGATGCGTCCTGAGCCATGGCCCGGCCGCCCGGTGGTCCGGGCTGTCCGTGAACGGCTGTTCTTCGCGGGCCATGACCGGCTTACGCCTCAGGGTCCGGGCGGCGCAACTCCGGGGTATCCCCTATGCCACCCGGCGTGTGGGCGGCGATCCGGCCTGAAATCAGGCGTCCGGAGGGCTTCGGTCCGGGCGCCGCGCGACAAGGTCGCGCAGGGGCGCGCGCACCCGGGCGACCGCGGCGCGCCCCGCCGCGCCGCCGGCGAGCGGCGCGAGCGCCGCCAGCAGCAGCGGCAGCCACAGCCCGTCGCCGAAGCGGCCATAGGGGGTGGCCGCCGCCGGCCGGGGCAGGCGGGCGTCGATGACGCCGCTCTCGCCGGAGTCGAGGCGGGCGCCCGGGACCACGCGGCCCCAGGGGTCGATCACGGCCGAGACGCCGGTGGGCGTGGACCGGACGACCGGCAGGCCGGTCTCGATGGCCCGGAAGCTGGCGAGGTTGAGGTGCTGCAGCGGGCCCGAGGAGCGGCCGAACCAGGCGTCGTTGGAGACATTGACGATCCAGGCCGGGCGGGCCCCGCCGCCGGGGGTGAAGCCGGGATAGAGGCTCTCGTAGCAGATCAGCGGCTGCACCGGCGCGAGGCCCGGGACCGTGATGGGGGCAGGCTTCGGTCCGGGGGTGAAGTCGGCCGGCACATGCACGAGGCTGCGCACGCCCAGCCGGCTCATCAGATCGCCCAGCGGCAGATACTCGCCGAACGGCACCAGCCGGTGCTTGTCATAGACGGCGGCGATGCGCAGGCCGGCCTCGCCCTCGTCCTGCAGGGCGAACAGGGCGTTGTGGTAGCGCATCTCGCCATCAGGGCCGGGGGCGCCGCGGCCGAGGCCGAGCAGCAGGGTCTGGCCGGGTTGCAGGGCGCGGGCCATGGCCTCGGCCTCCGGCGCGCCGGGGGCGAAGACGTCATTGGCCAGGGCCGGCAGCGCGCCCTCGGGCCAGATCACCACGTCGGGGGTGGCGGCGCCGGGCCGGGCGGTCAGGTTGATGTAGCGCCGGACGATGCCGGCATAGGCCTCGGGCGTCCATTTGGTCTCCTGCTGGACGTCGGCCTGGACGATGCGCAGCAGGGTATCGCCGGGCTGGACCACGGCGTGGTTGAGCCGCCAGGCCCCGGCCAGCCACAGGCCTGCGAGCAGGGCGATCCCGGCGAGGGCGATGCCGGCGCGGGCCTTGCGCGGCCCGGGTCGCACGAGCGCCAGCGGGGCGCACAGGCCGATCAGGGTCAGCAGGGACAGGCCATAGACCCCGACCACGGCGGCGGTCTGGGACATGGGCGAGCCGGCGGCCCAGCTGGCCCCGACCGGATTCCAGGGGAAGCCGGTCAGCACATGGCCGCGCAGCCACTCGAACAGGACGAACAGGCCCGGGAAGACCAGCACCCGGCCGAGGCCGGCGGGGGCGAACCGGCGGTACAGCGCCAGGGGCGCGGCCCAGAACAGGGCCACCCCGGCGGGCAGCAGGGCGGCCGCGAAGGGGGCCATCCAGGCCTGGGCCGGATTGACGAGGAAGGCCTCGGCCACCCACCAGCAGCTGATCAGGAAGTAGCTGAACCCGG
Organism: Brevundimonas sp.; assembly: GCF_035998205.1. Lineage (GTDB taxonomy): Bacteria > Pseudomonadota > Alphaproteobacteria > Caulobacterales > Caulobacteraceae > Brevundimonas. Next base: position 35,610 of record NZ_DASYHT010000005.1, on the reverse strand, counting down.
CCAGCCAGCCGAGGCGGAAGGCGCTCCCGGCCGAGGGCGCGCGGTCGGCCAGCAGGACGAGGGCGGCGTAGCCGAGCAGGCCCGGCAGCACGCTGAAGGGCGGATGGGCGAGGGCGGCGAGGGCCCCGCAGCCCAGCGCCGCGGCGCCGCGGGCCAGGGCATGCGGGTCCGGCAGACGGGGGCGACGGGCAGGGCTCATGCGGCGCGCTCCGCGGCATAGGGGTCGGCGACGCCGAGGCCGGCCAGAATGGCGCGCTCCTCGGCCTCCATGGCCTCGGCCTCGGCCTCCTCCAGATGGTCGCGGCCGAGCAGGTGCAGGACGCCATGGACGACGAGGTGGGTCAGGTGGTCGGCCAGGGTCTTACCCTGGGCCGCGGCCTCGGCGGCGCAGACGCCATGGGCCAGCGACAGGTCGCCGAGCGGGACGGGCGCCCCCGGCGGGACAAAGCCGGGCGCGGCCGGGAAGGACAGGACGTTGGTCGAGCCCTCACGCTGGCGAAAGCGGGCGTTGAGCCCGGCCTGGGCGTCGTCGTCGGTCAGTAGCACCACCACCTCGCCGGCCACCCCGGCGGCGGCCAGGGCCGCCACCGCGGCGCGCGCGACGACGGCCTCCACGTCCGGCAGGTCGTCGGACCAGGCCTCGGCCTCGATCTCCACCGAGATCCCGCCGGGCGCGCTCATGCGCCGCCCTCGCCGCGGCCGCGGGCGGCGTCGCTGTCGTAGGCGCGCACGATGCGCTCGACGAGGGCGTGGCGCACCACGTCGCGGGCCTCGAAGGTCATGATGCCGACGCCCTTCACGTCCTTCAGCAGACCCAGGGCGTGGGCCAGGCCGGAGTCGCGGGCGTTGACCAGATCGACCTGGCTGGGGTCGCCGGTGACGACCATGCGCGCCCCCTCGCCGAGGCGGGTCAGCACCATCTTCATCTGCAGCCGGGTCAGGTTCTGGGCCTCGTCGGCGATGATGAAGGCATGGCTGAGGGTGCGGCCGCGCATGAAGGCGATCGGGGCGGCCTCGATCTCGCCCTTGTCGCGGCGGCGGCGCACGTCGTCGGGGCCGAGGATGTCGTTCAGCGCCTCCCAGATCGGCGCCAGATAGGGATCGACCTTTTCGTTCAGATCGCCGGGCAGGAAGCCGAGCCGCTCGCCGGCCTCGACCGCCGGGCGGGTGATGACCAGCCGGTCGACCTGCCCGCGGCGCAGCAGGGAGGCGCCATAGGCGGCGGCGAGGAAGGTCTTGCCGGTGCCGGCCGGACCGACGCCGAAGGTCAGCTCGCAGTTGGCCAGGGCCTCGAGATAGCGGGCCTGGGCCGGGGTCCTGGGCGCGATCGGCCCGCGCCGGCCGACCGGCAGGGCGACGCCCGCGCGGGGCCCGGCCTCGCCGCCGCCGATCGCCGCGGCGACCGCCGCGCGCACATCGGCCTCGCCCAGTTCGGCGCCGGTGGCGGCCCGCTCGGCCAGGTCCTCGACCACGCGGCGCGCCTGGGCCCGGTCGCGGGCGGAGCCATTGATGGCCACGCCGCCGCCGGGGGCCTCGATCAGCACCTTGAAGGCGTCCTCGATGAGGGCGACGTGACGGCTGCCGGGGCCGATCACGGCCCGGAGGGCGGCGTCGTCGAGAGGCAGGAACTCGGAACTACGCGCCATTATGCCGGGGTCGCCCCTACCGCTCGCGACGCGGTCGCTCGCTGCTCGAGGGGCGGGGGAGGGCCGTCCGCGGCGGTGGCGGGCAACCGCCCGGTCAGGCTGTTCTGCTGGCCGGAGACGATCTCGACCTCGACGATCTCGCCGATCAGGTGGTCGGCGTCGTCGACGTGGACCGACTGCAGGAAGGGCGAGCGGCCGATGGCCTGCCGGCCGTGGCGGCCGCGCTTCTCGAACAGCACCGGCAGCACCTGCCCGGCCTGGGCGGCGTTGAAGGCCACCTGCTGTTCGGTCAGCAGGGCCTGCAGGGCGTGCAGGCGGGTGCGGGCGACCTCGTCGGGCACCGGGGCGGCCATGGTCGCGGCGGGGGTGCCGGGGCGCGGCGAATAGAGGAAGGAGAAGGCCGAGGCGTAGCCGACGCGGCGCACCAGATCGAGGGTGTCCTCGAAGTCGCGGTCGGTCTCGCCGGGGAAGCCGACGATGAAGTCGCTGGACAGGGCCAGGTCCGGCCGCGCCTCGCGGATGCGGTCGATCAGGTCGAAATACGTCTGCCGGCCGTGCTTGCGGTTCATCAGCCGCAGGATGCGGTCCGAGCCGGACTGCACCGGCAGGTGCAGATACGGCATCAGCTGCGGCAGGTCGCGGTGGGCGGCGATCAGGTCGTCGCTGAAGTCATTGGGGTGGCTGGTGGTGTAGCGGATGCGGTCCAGGCCGGGGATCTCCGCCAGGGCCGCGGCGAGGCGCGCCAGGCTGGAGGGGGCCCCGTCCGGGCCCTCGCCGTTGTAGGCGTTGACGTTCTGGCCCAGCAGGGTGATCTCGCGCACGCCGCGGGCGGCGAGGTCGCGGGCCTCGGCCAGCACCGCCGCCACCGGGCGCGACCACTCGGCCCCGCGGGTGTAGGGCACGACGCAGAAGGTGCAGAACTTGTCGCAGCCCTCCTGCACCGTGAGGAAGGCGGTGACGCCCTCGACGGTGCGGGCGGCGGGCAGGGCGTCGAACTTGTCGACCGGGGCGAAGTCGGCGCCGATGCGCTCGCCGCGGGCGCGGGCGGTGCGGGTCAGCAGCTCCGGCAGCTGGTGATAGGCCTGGGGCCCGACCACCAGATCCACCGCCGGCTGGCGGCGCATGATCTCCTCGCCCTCGGCCTGGGCGACGCAGCCGGCCACGGCGATGGTCAGGCCGCCGTCCTTCGCCTCCTTGAGCTGCCGCAGCTTGCCGAGCTCGGAATAGACCTTCTCGGCCGCCTTCTCGCGGATGTGGCAGGTGTTGAGGATGACGAAGTCCGCGTCCTCGACCGCCTCGGTCGGGGCGTAGCCGAGCGGGCGCAGGACATCGGCCATGCGCTCGGAGTCATAGACGTTCATCTGACAGCCATAGGTCTTGATGAACAGGCGCTTCGGCGCGCCGGTTCCCGTGGCCGTCGGGGGCGTGTCGGTCATAGAGGCCTCATAGCCCGAAAGCGGGCTCGTCGGCCACCGGTCAGGACGCGGTGGAATCGCGCTGGTGGTGGCGCTTGTAGACCAGCCCCTCGCGGTCCTCGGGCGAGGCGCCGGGGATGGGCTTGCCGTAGAGCTCGAGCTTGTGGCCGACCAGCTCGAAGCCGAGGCGGCGGGCGATCTCGGACTTCAGCTTCTCGATCTCGGCGTCGAAGAACTCGATGACGTCGCCGCTGCGGGTGTCGATCAGGTGGTCGTGGTGGTCGTCGCCGGCCTCTTCATAGCGGCTGCGGCCGTCGCCGAAGTCGTGCTTCTCGACCACGCCGGCTTCCTCGAACAGGCGCACGGTGCGGTAGACGGTGGCGATCGAGATGTGCGGGTCGATGGCGGAGGCGCGGCGGTACAGCTCCTCCACGTCCGGGTGGTCCTGGGCCTGCGACAGCACCCGGGCGATGACCCGCCGCTGCTCGGTCATGCGCATGCCGCGTTCGACGCAGAGTTTTTCGATCCGTTCCATGCGGCGGAAAATAGGCGCTCGCGGCGCGTCAGGGAAGCGCCGGATCGCCGTTCAGGCGAGTGACGCGAGATCCCGCGCCAGCACGAGGGCGTCGACGGTCCCGGAGGGGCGGCCGTAGTAGCCCGGACGGCGGCCGACCTCGGCGAATCCGGCCCCGGCGTAAAGGGCCCGGGCCGCGGCGTTGTCCTCGGCCACCTCGAGGAACAGCCGGGTCGCGCCTTCCGCCGCGAGGGCGGCCGAGGCGGTGTCGACGAGACGCCGGCCGACGCCGCGACGCCGGCCGAGGGGACAGACGGCCAGCGTCAGGATCTCGGCCTCGTCGGCGGCGAGGCGGGTCAGGATGAAGCCGTCAGCGACCGCGTCCAGCCGGGTCTCCGGCAGGGACAGCAGGGCGGCGAAGGCGCTGGCCGGCCACGGATCGGCGAAGGCCATGGCGTGCAGGGCGGCGAGGGCGGTCGCCAGCTCCGGCGTCGGGTCGGCGGCCGGGTCGGTCATGAGGGCTCCCGGGCGGGGCGCGGCTGGCCGGGCAGCCGGGTCGGCGGGGTGGCGTCCGGGGCGCGCAGATAGAGCGGCCGGGCCGGCCGGTCGGCGCGCCGGGCGGCGGCGACCAGGCCTTCGGGCGAGGGGGCGGCGAGGGCTTCGACCGCGGCGGCGGGGCAGGCCTCGGCCAGCAACGGGGCGCCGGAGCCGACGAGGCGGGCGGGGCCGAGGGCGCGGGCGAGATCGCGGGCGGCGGCGAGGGTCAGGGCCTCCGGCTCGCCGGACGGCCGGTCGCCAGCGAAGGCCTGGGCGTAGACCTCGCCGCGACGGGCGTCGATGGCCGCCAGCACGGGAAGGCCGTCCGCGACGTCGACGCCGAGGGCGAGGGCCTCCAGCGTGGTGACGCCCAGCACGGGCCGGTCCAGGGCGGCCCCGAGGCCGAGGGCGAAGGCGAGGCCCACGCGCAGGCCGGTGAAGGAGCCGGGGCCGACGGTGACGGCGATGCGGTCCAGACCGGCGAAGCCGCCGGCCTCCGCCGCCACGTCGCGCACCAGACCGCCGAGCCGCTCCTGGTGCCCTTTGGCCATGAGTTCGTGGCGAAAGACGAGGATGTGCGCGTCCTCGAACAGGACGACGGACAGGCCGCCCAGGGCGGTGTCGATGACCAGACCGCGCATCAGCGGGACCTCAGGCGCGGGAGGGGGGCGGGTCGGCGGCGGCCAAGGCCTCGACCAGATGGGCCAGGGCGCGGCGGGTGGCCCGGGCCCGGATGCGGCTGAAGCCGGAGGCCAGTCGCCGGCCCTCGGGGGTGTCCAGCAGGGTGAGGGCGGCCGGCGGCGCGAGCGGCGGCTCCCCGTCCGGGAAGAAGGCGCCGACCGGCGCGCCCAGCGCCTGCGCCAGATGGTGCAGGCGCGAGGCGGAGATGCGGTTGGTCCCGCTCTCGTACTTCTGCAGCTGCTGGAAGCTGACGCCGATGCGCCCGGCGAGGGCCGCCTGGGACAGGCCCAGGCCCTGCCGGCGGGCGGCGATCCGCGCCCCGACCGCGGCGTCGAGGGCCGGGTCGGCCTGCCGGGGACGCGGGGAGCGCGGGACAGGACGGGTCATGTCGCCAGACTGCCCCGGCATGCGCGGCTTGGCAACAAAAAGATTTCATGCGCGTTTCATCGGCGCGCCGGGCCGCGACCGGGTTCACGGCTCGATCCGGGCCACGACCGCATGCAGCCCGCGCAGACGGGCGCGCGGCAGGCGCTCCACCGCATCAAGCCCGGTCGCGCCGCGCAGCCACACCGCCTCGGCGTCGCCGCCGTCGTAAAGGCGCACCCAGGTCTCGCCGTCCTCGGTCTCGACCACACAGCCCTGATCGCGGCGCGGCCAGCGGCCCGGCACATATTCGACAATGACCCCCGACAGGGCCCAGGGGGCCAGCCGGTCGTCGTCGAGCTGCAGCCGGCGGGCCTCCGCGTCCTCGGCCCCGACGAAGGGGCGGGCCGGGGATTCGACCCCGGGTCCGCGCCCGACCGGGCCGGGCCCCTGACGGGCGGCGGTCAGCAGCAGGTCCTCGCGGCTCAGGCCGAGGGCCCCGGTCATGCGGTCCTGCACATCGGGCCGGAACAGGCCCGGACGGCGGCCGGCCTCGTACAGGCCCCAGGCCTGGCTGGTCATGCCGATGGCGTCGCCGGCGTCGGCCTGGCTCAGCCCACGGCTGCGCCGCAGCGTCGCCAGGGCATTGGCCAGACGCATGATTTCACTCGCCTTTTCCCGGTCAAACCGCGGCATGGCGGGCACAATGGCAAAGCCTTCGGGCGCCCGCCAGCAAAAAGGTTGTCAATGAAACCCTAAAGCGTCTGCTCGACCCGCTGCACCTCGGGCACATAGTGGCGCATCATCTGCTCGACCCCGGCCTTGAGGGTGGCCGAGGAGGAGGGGCAGCCGGCGCAGGCCCCCCGCATGCGCAGATAGAGCACGCCCTCGGCCTCGTCGAAACGGTCGAACAGGATGTCGCCGCCGTCCTGGGCCACCGCCGGGCGCACGCGGCTGTCGAGCAGGGCCTTGATCTCGGCCACGATCTCGCTGTCGTCCTCGGCGTGGCCCTCGGCCCCGGCGCCGGTTCTGGCGCTGTCGCGGGTGAGCGGCGCGCCTGACACGAAATGGTCCATCAGCGCCGCCAGCAGCGGGGCCTTCATGGCGGTCCAGTCCGGGCCGTCGGCGGCGCGGGTGACCGAGACGTGGTCGGTCCCGAAGAAGACGGACGCCACCCCCTCGACCTCGAACAGGGCCTCGGCCAGGGGCGAGGCGGTCGCCGCCTCGATGTCGCGGTACTCGAGCGGACCGTCCACCGCCACGGCGCGGCCGGGCAGGAACTTCAGGACGTTCGGGTTCGGCGTCGGTTCGGTCTGGATGAACATGGGCCACAGATGCCCCCGGCCCGGCCCGGCCGCAAGGCGCCCCCCCCTGTCTCAGCCTGCCAGTCTCAGCCTGCTTGCCTCAGCCTGCCTGCCTCAGGCGACCGGCTCGGGCGGGAAGGCGCGCCACCAGCCGGTGATCGACAGGCGCGGGGCCCCGGCGAAGGGCGCCACCATGCTGACCGCGTGCGGCCGGGGCACGCGGAACAGGTTGAGGGTGTTGAAGCCCGGGGTCAGGGTTTCGGTGACGTCGCCGTCGTCGTCGAGGAACTGCAGCAGCCCGCCCCACTCGATGCGCCAGCGCGGACACAGGTTGAGCACATAGGCGTAGAGCCGCCCGGCGCGGTCCAGCTGGTCGCTGTGCCGGTTGAGGAAGTGGCCGGGCAGGAAGCGGGTGGCCTGGGCGTCGACATAGGCGATGCGGTCGTCGCCGGTCAGGGCCCGGGCGAAGGCCAGAAAGTCCGGGCTGTTGAAGCGCCGGTGCAGGTCGGCCAGCAGGTCCGGGGCGAGCGGCGAGGGCTGGCCGCCGACGTCGATGCGCCAGCGGTCGAAGAGGAACTGGAAGCCGTCGCGGGCCTCGCCGTGCACCTTGGACAGGATGCGAATCTGCTCCTCGATCTGCTGGGCCTCGAACACAGCGACCGGCACCTCCATGTCGCCGGGCGTCTCGATGGCGCGCTGCCAGTCGACCGGGCCGTGGTCGAGCAGGGCGTGCAGGGCCCCGGCCTCCGCCGCCGGCAGCAGGTCCGCCACCCGGGTGCGGCCGGTGCGAGCCAGGCGGTCGATGGCGGCGGCGGGCGGGGTCACGGCTCGATCCGGACCACGACCTTGCCCATGACGTCGCGGGCGGACAGGGCGGCGATGGCCTCCCCCGCCTGCTCCAGCGGGTAGGTGCGGCTGATGCGCGGGCGGATCCTGCCTTCGGCGTAGAGGGCGAACAGCTCGGCCATGTCCTCGGCGTGGGCGGCCGGGTCGCGCATCACCGCCGCGCCCCAGAAGACGCCGATGACGCTGACCGACTTGAGCAGGGTCAGGTTGAGCGGCAGCGAGGGAATACCGGCCGGGAAGCCGACCACCAGATAGCGGCCGTTCCAGTCCATGGCGCGCAGGGCCGGGTCGGCATAGTCGCCGCCGACGGCGTCATAAACGACATCGGCGCCGTCGCGGCCGCAAGCCAGCTTGAGCTCGCCGGACAGGGCCTTCTGGGCCGCCTTGTCCATCGGCCCGGTGGGGTAGATCAGGCCGTTGTCGGCCCCCAGCTCCAGCGCGAACTCGACCTTGGCGTTGGTCGAGGCGGCGGCCACCACATGGGCCCCCATGGCCTTGCCCAGCTCGACCGCGGCGGCGCCCACGCCCCCGGCGGCGCCCAGCACCAGCAGCCGCTCGCCCGGCTGCAGCTGCGCCCGGCGCTTGAGGGCGTAGTAGCTGGTGCCATAGGTCATGACGAAGGCGGCGGCCTCCTCGAAGCTCATGGCCTCGGGGATCTTGAGCACGCTGGCGGCGGGGACGGCGAGGCGTTCGGCCAGGGCGCCCCAGCCGGGCACGGCGATGACGCGGTCGCCCTTGAACAGGCCCTTGACCCCTTCGCCCACGGCCTCGATCACCCCGGCCGCCTCGCCGCCCGGCGAGAAGGGGCGCTCGGGCCGGAACTGGTATTTGTCCTCGATGATCAGGGTGTCGGGGAAGTTGATGCCCACGGCGCGGACGTCGATCACCACCTGGCCGGGGCCCGGCGTCGGGTCCAGCACCTCCTCGACGACCAGGGTTTCGGGGCCGCCGGGGGTCTTGGACAGGACTGCGCGCATGGGGTCTCGCTTCGGAGGTTTCGGGGCCGGGCGATGGCGCCCGGGTCGTCGCGACGCTAATCAGCGGCAGGGCCCGTGAAAAGAGGCCCGGTCAAACGCCCAGGAGCCAGGATGTCCCGTTTCGCCCTCATTCTGCACGGCGGCGCCGGCGCGCGCCGCAGCCGCGACTACGCCGCCGAGATCGTGCACATGCGCGAGGTGGTGGAGGCGGTGCGGCCCAGACTGGCCGACGGCGCGGCGGCGCTGGACGTGGCGGTCGAGGCGGTCGAACGGCTGGAGGCCTCGGGGCTCTATGTAGCCGGGCGCGGGGCCTCGCCCAACACCGCCGGGGTCTATGAGCTGGACGCCGCCCTGATGGACGGGGCCAGCGGCCGCGCCGGGGCGGTGGCGGCCCTGGTGGGCTTCAGGAGCCCGATCCGCGCCGCCCGGGCGGTGATGGACCGCACGCCGCACGTGCTGCTGGCCGGGGCGGGGGCGGCGCGCTTCGCCGCCGACGCCGGGCTGGAGCCGGTCGGCGATCCGGAGGCCTGGTTCACCCGCGCCGGCCAGGGCGAGGACAACCATCCGCCGGGCATGGGCGGGGCGCTGCAGCACGGCACGGTCGGCTGCTGCGTGCTGGACCGCGACGGCCGGCTGGCGGCGGCGACCTCCACCGGCGGGGTGTTCGGCAAGCTGCCGGGCCGGGTCGGCGACACGCCGCTGGTGGCCGCCGGGACCTGGGCCGACGGCCGCGTCGCCGTCTCCTGCACCGGCCAGGGCGAGTATTTCATCCGCACCGCCGCCGCGGCCCGCCTCGGCTTCGAGGTCGAGGCCGGCCGGCCGCTGGCCGAGGCCGCGCGCGGGGTGATCGACCGCATCGGCGCCCTGGGCGGCGACGGGGGTCTGATCGCGCTCGACCGCGACGGCGCCCTCGCCGAGCCGTTCAACAGCCAGGGCATGAAGCGCGCCTGGCTGTCGGCGGACGGGGAGGTGTCGGTGAAGGTGTTCGAGGGGTAGGGCTTAGGGCTTAGGGCTTAGGGAGTAGGGCTTAGGGAGCGTTTCCCGGTACTGACCGTCGCAACCTCTGCTACTTCCCCAAGCCCTAAGCCCTAAGCCCTAAGCCCTAGGCCGAAAGGCACACCACCTGGGCGACGCGCAGCTCGCGGCGGAGGTCGTCGGCGACGAGGCCGTAGTTGTCGATGGTGACGGCGCGGCCGGTGACCGGCTCGTCGGGGCGCTGCTCGCCGCGGATGGCGGGCACGAGGGTGTCGGGGGCGGTGGTGTAGACCCGGCCGCGGCGCGGGGCCTCGGCCAGGGTGATGGCCACCATCCGGCCCTGGCGGTCCAGCGTCGGGGCGCCGGACAGACCGCCGAGGGTGCCGCGCAGGCCCTCCGTGCGGCCGACCTCGGCCCAGGCCAGCACCGGCTCGTCGCGCGCCCCGCGGCCGCGCACCTTCAGCGTCTCGCGCCCGAGCAGGCGGGTCGTCACCTCGCCCGGCCGGCCCTGCGGATAGCCCGGGTGGAAGCCGCGCTGGCCCTCGCGCAGGGGAATGCTGGCGGCGACCGGCAGGGCCGGCGGGCCGCCCTGGGTGATCAGCAGGGCGATGTCGGCGCGCGGGGCGAGGCGCACGTCGGCGGCGATGGCGCGGCCGCCGCCGACCACCAGCGCCGGCTGGCGGCAGCCCTCGACCACATGGCGGGCGGTCAGCCAGCGGCCGTCCGAGGCGATGGAGAAGGCGGTGCCGGACGACGGCTGGAACGGCGTGTCCGGGGCGTCGACGATGACCGTCGGGTCGAACGGGGTGATCGGGCCCAGCAGGGCCCCTTCCAGCTCGTCCGGCGGCGGGGGCGCGGGCGGGGCGGCGGCGCGTTCACGGCTGAGCGAGGCCCCGAGCACCGCCAGGGCGACCAGGGTGTAGATCAGCCAGTCGGGCAGGCGCACCGCGGCGCCTCAGCCGCTGAAGGCGGCGGCGAGGATGACGGCGCTGGCCAGCTTGGCGGACACCAGCAGCACCGCCGCCGACACCTCCCCCTCCTGGATGCGCTGGGGCAGGCCGCTCAGCACGGCGTCGACGATGCGGAACACCAGCAGCTGGATGACCAAGGCGGCGAGGCCCCACAGGGTGATCTCCAGCAGCGAGGTCGAGGCCGACATGGACACGGCCAGCGGCACCGCCAGCCCGATCAGCACCCCGCCGAAGGCCACGGCCGCCGCCGAGTTGCCCTGGCGAATCAGCTCGATTTCCTTCCACGGCGTCAGCAGGGCGTAGACCGTCGCCCCCACGAACAGCAGGACCGAAGTCACCGCCGCGTGCAGCAGGGTGGTGGGGAAGCCCGCGGCGAAGGCCTGGACTTCCGGCGACGACAGGCTGGGCAGCGAGAGGGGGTCCATCACAACGTCGGGGATGCGGGGCCGGGGACTGACGCTTGCCTCATTCCCGCCCGGAACCGCAAGCGCGGCCCGGGCACAGTCTGTGACGAATCGTTACGCGACCCCGCCCGCCGGCTCAGTTGGCCGCCCCGTCGCGCGACGCCACGAGGGCCGAGATGTTGACGTCGGAGCCGACCACGCAGGTCTCGGCGTCGAGCGGGCAGATGCCGAGGGTGCGCTCGACCTCGCGCAGGCGCACCACTTCCGGATTGGAGCGGATCGACTCGGCCAGCAGGCGGTTGGCCTCGGCCGCGCCGCGGGCCTGGGCGATGCGGGCCTCGGCGTTGGCGCGCTCGAGGTTGACCCGCTCCAGCGCCGCCCGGGTGTTCTGTTCGGCGGTGGTGCGCGACTGGATCGCCGCGACCACGGCCTCCGGGTAGCGGATCGAGCCGACCCACTCCATGCGGATGATGTCGAGCCCCTGCGGGCCCCATTCGCGCTGCAGGGCCTGCATGGCCTGGGCCAGCACGATCTGGCGGCCGGGGCCGATCAGCTGGCCGGGGCAGTCGGCGGCGTCGGGCACGCCTGGCTGGGCCGGGGCGCCGGCCGGGAGCGGGACCGGGGCCTCGGCCTGTTCGGCGTTGCAGGCGACCGGCAGCTTCTCGGTCTCGCGGGCGATGGCGGCCCGCACCGAGGTGCGCAGCGGCCCGTCGATGAAGACGTCGAACTCCTGACGCCAGGTGGCGAACAGGTCGGCGGCCTTGTCCTCGCGCACCTTGAAGGTCAGGGCCACGTCAGCGGTCATCGGCAGGCCCAGCACGTCGGAGAAGGCGATCTCCTCGTTCTCGCCGCCGTCGGCGTTGGGCTCGCGGGTGTAGCTGTAGGTGCGCTGCAGGGTCGGATAGGTGCGGATCTTCTCGCCGATGCCTTCCCAGTGGAAGCCGGGGCCGAGTTCGTTGGGCTGCACCCCCGGGTTGGCCCCGAACTTGGTGGTCTTGATGCCCATGTAGCCGCTCTCGACCGTGACGCTGCACGAGTTCACGCTGAGGCCGCCGACGATCATCACGGCGATGGCGGCCACCGCCACGGCGGTGATGCGCCGCGCCTCGGTCGGGCCCAGGCCGCCGCCGCCGCCGTTACCGCCATTGCCGAAGGGCGTCTGCAGGTTTCCGAACCCGTTCATTTCGTTTCTCCCCGGGCGGCGCGCGCCACCCATTTCCACAACAGGACCGCGAGGGCGGCGAGCAGCAGGGCCCCGGCCACGCCGGCGACGATGGCCAGCGGCAGGCTGCCGCTGATGCGCGCCGACAGGATCATGGGCACGAGGCCGCGGAACAGGATCAGGAAGCCGATCACCAGACCGGCCGCGCCGGCGGCGATGCCCAGACCGACCTTGAGATCCCGCGTCACGCCGCCTCCCTCGCTGCCCTGCGACGGTGCGGTGCCGCGGCCACGCTTACAAGGGAAATCGGCAGGGGTGCGACACCCCGGTTCAGGCGGGGTCGGGGCGGCAGTATCGCCGCCCTTGCGGAGGGGCTGAAGGATGCAGGAGCATGGCTTCGGTGACAGAAGCTTGACCCCCACTCCACGGGCGCCGCCATGACCAGTGCATTCGAGGACTTCAGGGGTTCGGCGGCGGCCCGGCGGATTTCGACTGCGGCCAAAGCCGCCTCGCTCTCTGCAGCCCTCGCCGCGACGATCCACGGCGTGGGGCTCGTCGCCTTGCTTCCCGTCATTCCGCTGGAGACATTTCGCACGCCGACGGGGGTCGCAATCCTCGCCTTGGTCGGAATCCCCTTGCTGGCGCCGTTCTACTTCTTCGGCGCATTGGTGGTCGGGCTTCCCATGTGGGGCTTCGCCTTGCTGTCCCGTCAGACGGGGCGGCTTATCGCCGCGCTCACTGGCAGCGTCGCGGCGTTTTCCGCCGCGGCTATGTTTCTCGTGCCGCTGGCGGACAAGGCGGACGGACTTCTGATGGCCGCTCCGGCGCTTCTCGCCGGCGGCGCGGGAGCCCTGATGTTCCGGCGCGTGGTGATCCTGCCGGTCAGGCCGCGTCCTGGCCGGCCTTCCTGAGGGCGGAGGCGCGGATCTTCTCGCTCTCGGACTTGAGCTGGCCGCAGGCGGCGAGGATGTCGCGGCCGCGGGGGGTGCGGATGGGGCTGGCGTAGCCGGCGCGGTTGAGGATGGCGGCGAAGGCCTCGATCGTCTTCCAGTCGGAGCACTGGTAGTCCGTGCCCGGCCAGGGGTTGAACGGGATCAGATTGACCTTGGCCGGGATGCCCTGGATCAGCTTCACCAGGGCGCGGGCCTCGTCCGGGCTGTCGTTGACGCCCTTGAGCATGACGTACTCGAACGTCACCCGCTTGGCGTTGCCGAGCCCCGGATAGGCGCGGATGGCGGCCATCAGCTGGTCCAGCGGATACTTCTTGTTGAGCGGCACCAGCACGTCGCGCAGGGGGTCGTTGGTGGCGTGCAGGCTGATCGCCAGCATGGTCCCGGTGCGCTCGCCCAGCTCGGGGATCATCGGCACCACGCCCGAGGTCGAGACGGTGATGCGGCGGCGCGAGATGGCGATGCCCTCGCCGTCGGCGATGATGTCGATGGCGTCGGCGACGTGGTCGAGATTGTAGAGCGGCTCGCCCATGCCCATGAACACGATGTTCGACAGGCGGCGGTCTTCCTTCGGCGAGGGCCATTCGCCGAGGTCGTCGCGGGCGACCTGGACCTGGGCCACGATCTCGGCGGCGGTCAGGTTGCGCACCAGCTTCTGGGTGCCGGTGTGGCAGAAGGTGCAGTTCAGGGTGCAGCCGACCTGGCTGGACACGCACAGGGCCCCGGCGCGGCCGACGTCGGGGATGAAGACCGTCTCGATCTCGATGCCCGGGGCGGTGCGGATCAGCCACTTGCGGGTGCCGTCCTTCGACACCTGGCGCTCGACGATCTCGGGCCGGGCGAGGGTGAAGGCCTCGGCCAGCTTCGCCCGGGTCTCCTTGGCCACGTCGCTCATCAGGGCGAAATCGGTGACGCCGTAGTGGTGGATCCAGCGCCAGACCTGCGACGCGCGCATCTTCGCCTTCTCCGGCGGGCAGATGGCGGCGGCGATCAGGGCCTCGCGCAGGCCCTCGCGCGTCAGACCGGTGAGGTTGACGGGGGCGGCGGGCGTCGTCGCGGCGGGGGCGGCGGCGCGGCTGAGGTCGAGCGTGACGCTCACGGGCGGATCCTGAAGGGGCGGCGGGAGCGGCGGCCTATAGCACGGATCGGCGCGGATTTAAGGCCGGCGGCGGAACGCCGGTTGATCGGGGCGGGCGCCTAACCCTGCGCGTTGCGGAGGGCGGCGGCGCCGAACAGGGGGGTGAGGGCGGCGGCGAACAGGCTGTAGGCGCCGAGGAAGGCGAGGGCGGAGACCGGCGAGGCTCCCTCCGCCGCGCGCAGCACCGCGCCGGCCCCGAAGATCACCGGCGGGATGAACAGGGGCAGGGCGACGACGGCGATCAGCACCCCGCCGCGGCGCGCGCCCAGCGCCACCGCCGCGCCCAGCGCTCCGGTGAAGGCCAGCCCCAGCCCGCCGATCAGCCCGGCGGCGACGGCGGTCGGGACGGCGGCGGCGGGCAGGCCCAGCGCCAGGGCCGCGACCGGGGCGGCGACCGCCAGCGGCAGGCCCAGCGCCAGCCACTGGGCCAGGGCCTTGAGCGCCACCACCGCCTCCAGCGGCAGCGGCCCGAGCGTCAGCAGGTCCAGCGCCCCGTCCTCGAGGTCGCGCTCGAACAGGCGCTCGAGGGAGAGCAGGGTGGCCAGCGTCAGGGCGATCCAGGCGACGCCGCCGGCGAGGGTCGCCAGCACGCGCGGGTCGGAGCCCACGGCCAGCGGGATCAGGGTGGTCAGGCCGGCGAGGAAGGCGAGCGCCAGCAGCGGCCCGCCGCCCCCGGACCAGGCCAGCGCCAGCTCGCGCCGCAGCAGCAGGAGGGCGGCGCTCATGGGCGGGCTCCGACGACGATCTCGCGGGCCGGGACCGGCAGGGGATCGTGCACGGCGGCGAGGATCAGGCCGCCGCCGGCGAGGTGGGCGGTCATCAACTCCCCGAAGGCGGCGCGCCAGGTCGCATCCAGCGGGGTCAGGGGCTCGTCCAGCAGCCACAGGGGCCGGGGCGCGGCGATCAGCCGGGCCAGCGCGACGCGGCGGCGCTGACCGGCGGAGAGGCGGCGCACCTCCAGCCCGGTCAACCGTTGAAGGCCGAGGGCGGCGATCGCGTCCGACGGGTTGCGGCCGCCCAGCCAGCGGCTCTGGAAGGCCAGCTCCTCGGCCACGGTGCGCGCCCCCTTGAGGCCGTCGAGGTGGCCGACGAGATGCAGGCCGGCGCGGGCTTCGTCCGGGTCCAGCAGGCCGCCGGCGCCGGCAAAGCCCACGGTCCCGGCGTCGGGGCGCAGCAGCCCGGCGACGGCGCGCAGCAGGGAGGTCTTGCCGGCGCCATTGGCCCCGGTCAGGGCCACGGCCTCGCCGGCGTTCAGGTCGAGGTCGAGGTCGCGGAACAGCGGCCGCTCGCCGCGCGACAGGGCGAGGCTGCGAAGGGACAGGGCGGTGATCATGTCAGGTCGCGCCACGCTGAAGCCGCCCCTCCGTCACGGCGCTTCGCGCCGCGCCACCTCCCCATTGCATGGGGAGGAGAGGGCTGATCTTGCGAGCGTTTCTCATGTTCGCGCGCGCATGGACGCCGACGTTCGGCGGGACTAAGAGACCCTTCGCCGCAGCGGGTCTCCGCCGCGCGCGACGAGGTCCTGTGCGCCCCGTCGCCGAGCGCGCGGGGGCGCAACCGAATTGTCGGGCGGCGATGACCAGAGGAACCCTCCCATGCCGTCAGTCGACAGCCTCTCCACCCGGCGCGATCTCACCGTCGGGCGCAAGAAGTACGCCTATTACAGCCTTCCCGCCGCCGAGGAAGCCGGCCTGACCGGTATCGCCCGCCTGCCGCGCTCGATGAAGGTGCTGCTGGAGAACCTGCTGCGCAACGAGGACGGGGTGTCTGTCACTGACGCCGACCTCAGGGCCGTGGCCGCCTGGATCGACAACAAGGGTGCGGTCGAGCACGAGATCGCCTTCCGCCCGGCCCGGGTGCTGATGCAGGACTTCACCGGCGTGCCGGCGGTGGTCGACCTGGCCGCCATGCGCGACGCCATGACGGCGCTGGGCGGCGATCCGGCCAAGATCAACCCGCTGAACCCGGTCGACCTGGTCATCGACCACTCGGTGATGGTCGACCACTTCGGCACCGCCGGCGCCTTCCAGCAGAACGTCGAGCGCGAGTACGAGCGCAACATCGAGCGCTACCGCTTCCTGCGCTGGGGCTCGTCGGCCTTCAACAACTTCCGCGTGGTGCCCCCGGGCACCGGCATCTGCCACCAGGTGAACCTCGAGAACCTGGCCCAGACCGTCTGGACCGCCGCCGAGGGCAAGGCCACCGTGGCCTATCCGGACACGGTCGTCGGCACCGACAGCCACACCACCATGATCAACGGCCTGGCCGTGCTGGGCTGGGGCGTCGGCGGCATCGAGGCCGAGGCGGCCATGCTGGGCCAGCCGATCCCGATGCTGATCCCCGAGGTCATCGGCTTCCGCCTGACCGGCAAGCTGCCGGAAGGCGCGACCGCCACCGACCTGGTGCTGACCGTCACCCAGATGCTGCGCAAGAAGGGCGTGGTCGGCAAGTTCGTCGAGTTCTTCGGCCCGGGCGTCTCGGCCCTGACCATCGAGGACCAGGCCACCATCGCCAACATGGCCCCGGAATACGGCGCCACCTGCGGCTTCTTCCCGGTGTCGCAGGCGACGCTCGACTATCTGACCGCCACCGGCCGCGACAAGGCGCGGGTGCAGCTGGTCGAGGCCTATGCCAAGGCGCAGGGCCTGTGGATCGACGAGAGCTCCGAGGACCCGGTGTTCACCGACGTGCTCGAGCTGGACGTCTCGACGGTGGTGCCGTCGCTGGCCGGGCCGAAGCGGCCGCAGGACCGCGTGCTGCTGACCGGCGCCGCCGCCGAGTTCGAGGGCCATCTGACCGAGACCTTCGCCCGCCCGGCCGACGCGCCGCGCGCCGCGGTGGCCGGTGAGGACTTCACCGTCGGCGACGGCGATGTGGTGATCGCCGCCATCACCAGCTGCACCAACACCTCCAACCCGTCGGTGCTGATCGCCGCCGGTCTGGTGGCCCGCAAGGCCCACGCCCTGGGCCTGAAGGTCAAGCCGTGGGTCAAGACCTCGCTGGCCCCGGGCTCGCAGGTGGTCACCGACTATCTGACCGACGCCGGCCTGCAGAAGGACCTCGACGCCCTCGGCTTCAACCTGGTCGGCTACGGCTGCACCACCTGCATCGGCAACTCGGGCCCGCTGCCGGAGAACATCTCGAAGGCGGTCAACGAGAACGACCTCGTCGCCGTCAGCGTGCTCTCGGGCAACCGCAACTTCGAGGGCCGGGTGAACCCGGACGTGCGCGCCAACTACCTGGCCAGCCCGCCGCTGGTGGTGGCCTACGCCCTGGCCGGCACCATGCGCCTCGACCTGGCCACCCAGCCGATCGGCCAGGACAAGAAGGGCAAGGACGTCTTCCTCAAGGACATCTGGCCGACCTCGGCGGAGATCGCCGCGATCCAGAAGAAGTCCGTCACCCCGAAGATGTTCGCCAAGCGCTACGCCGACGTGTTCAAGGGCGACAGCCACTGGCAGGCGATCGACGTCACCGGCGGCCAGACCTACGCCTGGGACGACGCCTCGACCTATGTGCGCAACCCGCCGTACTTCGAGGGCATGTCGATGGAGCCGGCGCCGATCGCCGACATCGTCGAGGCCCGCATCCTCGGCATCTTCGGCGACTCGATCACCACCGACCACATCAGCCCGGCCGGCTCGATCAAGACCGCCTCGCCGGCCGGCAAGTACCTGACCGGCCACGGCGTCGATCCGCTGGACTTCAACTCCTACGGCGCCCGCCGCGGGAACCACGAAGTGATGATGCGCGGCACCTTCGCCAACATCCGCATCCGCAACCGGATCACGCCGGAGATCGAGGGCGGGGTGACCAAGCACTTCCCCTCGGGCGAGGTGATGTCGATCTATGACGCGGCCATGCGCTACCAGTCCGAGGGCCGGCCGCTGGTCGTGTTCGCGGGCAAGGAGTACGGCACCGGCTCGTCGCGCGACTGGGCGGCCAAGGGCACGCGCCTGCTGGGCGTGCGCGCGGTCATCGCCGAGAGCTACGAGCGCATCCACCGCTCCAACCTGGTCGGCATGGGCGTGGTGCCGCTGCAGTTCAAGGCGGACGGCTGGACGAAGCTGGGCCTGACCGGCGACGAGATCGTCACCATCCGCGGCCTGTCGGACGCCAACATCGGCAAGCTGAAGCCGCGTCAGGAGCTGTTCGTCGAGCTGTTCCGTCCGGCGGACGGCAAGATGGCCCGCTTCCCGGTGCGCTGCCGCATCGATACCGAGACCGAGATGGAATACTTCAAGGCCGGCGGCGTCATGCCGTTCGTGCTGCGGAACCTGGCGCGCGGCTGACGCCGCGGTCCGGGCAGGACCTGAGGGGCGGGGCGGCCGAAGGGTCGCCCCGCCCTTTGCGTTTCAGAGGGCCCCGTAAAGCGCCTCGATCAGGGCCAGGGCGCGGGGGTCGCCGATCAGGTGGGGGCTCTGGCGCGTCATGACATAGGCCCCCGAGACCCGGGCGGCCGGGTCGGCGAAGGCGCAGGAGCCGCCCCAGCCGTAGTGGCCGACGGCGTCCGGGTTCGGGCCCAGCACGTTCAGCCGCTTGTTGCGCATCAGGCCGGCGCCCCAGCTGATGTCGAACGGCAGCACCCGGTCGCGGCCCCAGACGCGCTCGCGCATGGCCTGGGTCAGGACCGGGGCGGACAGGATCTGGCGCTCGCCCAGCCGGCCGCCATTGGCCAGGACCGCCATGAGGCGGGCGAGGGCCGGCGCCGTGCCGTGCAGGTTGGCGGACGGGATCTCGGCCAGGCGCCACTCGGTCGAGCCGCGCCCGCCGGGCGCCGAGCCGCGGTCGAGGAAGGCGGCGCGCTTGATGGCGTCGATCTCGCCGAGGTCGGGGGCGGCGGAGGGCTTCTTCAGCTGGGCGACGCGGCCGTGCTCGGCCTCGGGCAGGCCGATCCACAGGTCGAGGCCGAAGGGCTCGGCGAAGTCCTGGCGCAGGGCCTGACCCATGGTGCGGCCGTCGGCGCGGCGGAACACCTCGTTGGCGAGGAAGCCGACCGTGATCGGGTGGTAGCCGGAGCCCTCGCCGGTCGGCCACATGGGCGCCTGGGCGGCGAGGCGGTCGAGCACCGCCTGCGGCTGGAACCAGATGTCCGGCTCGGCCGGGCTGTCGAAGCCGGGCAGGCCGGCCTGGTGCGACAGCAGCTGGCCGACGGTGATGCGGTCCTTCCCGGCGTCGCCGAACTCGGGCCAGAGGTCGGCGATTTTCTCCTCATAGGCCAGCTTGCCGCGCTCGACGGCCCAGGCGATCAGCAGGGCCATCACCGCCTTGCCGGTGGAGAAGACCGGGGTGAGGGTTTGCGGGCCGAACGGGGTGGTCCCGGCGGCGTCGGCGCGGCCGGCCCACAGGTCGATGACCGGCTCGCCCTCGAGGCAGACGGCGAAGCGCGCGGCCTGTTCGTTCAGCCCCTCGGGGGCGCCGGTGAAATTGCGGGCGAAGGCGTCGCGCACGGCGGCGAAGCGCGGCGGGCAGACGCCGTGGATCTCGGGCGTGTCGGTCATCGGCTGATCCCCTCTCGCTGCGCCAGATAGGCCATCACGCCGTCGGCGGCCACCGTGCCGGAGGCGAAACAGGCCTGCAGCAGATAGCCCCCGGTCGGGGCCTCCCAGTCCAGCATCTCGCCGGCCACGAACACCCCGGGCAGGCGGCGCAGCATGAGCCGGTCGTCGACCTCGTCGAGCGCCACGCCGCCGGCGCTGGAGATGGCCCGCTCCAGCCCCTGCACGCCGGTGACCGGCAGGGTCAGGCCCTTGATCCGGGCGGCGAGGGCGGCCGGGTCGGCGGGGAGCGGGCCGGCCTCGCGCAGCAGGGCGGCGGCGGGGCCGGTCAGGCCGGCGGCCTTGCGCAGCCGGTTGGCGAGGCTGTCGCCGGGGGCGGCGGCGGCCAGCTTCGCCGCCAGCCGGTCCAGCGGCACGTCGGGCTTGAGGTCCAGCGTCAGGGACGACGCGGTGCGCAGGGGGGCGGACAGGGCGTAGACGACGCCGCCCTCGAGGCCGTAGCGGGTGATCACCGCCTCGCCGCGGGCGGTGTGGTCGCCGACGGTCAGGCGCAGGTTCTTCAGCGGCGCCCCGGCCCAGCGGGTGGAGATGGCCGGGCTCCAGGGGACGTTCACCCCCATGTTGGCCGGCCGGAAGGGCGCAATTTCCACCCCGAGGGCGGCCAGTGGGCCGGTCCAGCCGCCGTCCGAGCCCAGCCGCGGCCAGCTGGCGCCGCCCATGGCCAGCACCACGGCGTCGGCGGGGTAGCGTTCCGGTCCGTCGGGCCCGTCGGCGGTGACGCCGTCGTCGTCCCGGCCGGTCCAGCGGCGGCGCAGGTGGATCTCCACCCCCAGCGCCTGCAGCTGCGCCAGCCAGGCGCGCAGCAGGGGGGAGGCCTTCATGGCTTTCGGGAAGATGCGGCCGGAGACGCCGGTGAAGGTCGGCTGGCCCAGCCCCTCGGCCCAGGCCACGAGGTCGGCGGGGCCGAAGCGGTCGAGCCAGGCGTCGATGCGGGCGCGGGCGGGGCCGTAGCGGCTGCGGAACCGGTCGAGCGGCTCGCTGTGGGTCAGGTTGAGACCGCCGCGGCCGGCCATCAGAAACTTGCGCGCCGGGGAGGGCATGGCCTCCAGCACGGATACGGAAACGCCGCCGGCGGCGAGGCGCGCGGCGGCGGTCAGGCCGGCGGGGCCGGCGCCCACGACCACCACCCGGCGCGGCCGGGCGGGGTCGGGACTTGAAGCCGTGGCGGGACCGGTCATCGGCGGCCCGTCAGCCGGCCGGAGCGGATCAGCTCTCGGCCGACGGGGTCTCGGCGGCGCCTTCGGTCGGGACCGCGACCTCCTTGCGCTGCATCTGGCGCTCGGCGATCCGCGCCGACTTGCCGCGACGATCGCGCAGGTAATAGAGCTTGGCGCGCCGCACGACGCCGCGACGCTTCACCTCGATCGACTCGATCGACGGCGACAGGATCGGGAACTTGCGCTCGACGCCTTCGCCGAACGAAATCTTGCGGACGGTGAAGGTCTCGTTGATGCCGCCGCCGGCGCGGGCGATGCAGACGCCTTCAAAGGCCTGGACGCGCTCGCGCTCGCCTTCCTTGATCTTGACGTTGACGCGCAGGGTGTCGCCCGGCTGGAACTCGGGGATGGTCTTGCCCTCGAGCAGGCGGGCCTTTTCCTCGGCAGCGAGCTGCTGAACGATATTCATCTTCATTCTCCTCGGGCTTTGTCGCCCTTTAGCTGTGATTTGGCGAGATGCGCCGCCCAGAGGTCCGGGCGCCGTTCCCGCGTGGTCATCTCCCGTTGCTCCTGACGCCACCGGGCGACCTTCTGATGGTCGCCGGAGAGCAGGACCTCCGGGATGTCGAGCCCCTCGAACGTCCGCGGTCGCGTGTACTGCGGATGCTCCAGAAGCCCGTCCTCGAAGCTCTCGGAGGACAGGCTGTCCGCCTGGCCGAGCACTCCGGGGAGCAGTCGTACGCACGCCTCGATCACCACCATCGCCGCCGCCTCGCCGCCGGCGAGGACCGCGTCGCCGACGGCGACCTCCTCGAACCCCCGGGCGTCGAGCACCCGCTGGTCCACCCCCTCGAACCGGCCGCACAGGACGACGACGCCGTCCTGGTTCGCCCAGTCCTGAACGCGCGCCTGGGTGAGGGGCCGACCCCGCGCGCTCATGTACAAAAGCGGCCGGGGCGGCCCTGTCAGGCTGTCGAGAGCCCGGGCCACCACGTCCGCTTTTAGAACCTGTCCGGGGCCGCCACCCGCAGGGGTGTCGTCCAGGAAGCCGCGCTTATCGTCGGAAAAGGCCCGGATGTCCACAGTTTCGAGCGCCCACAGGCCGCGCTCGCGCCAGGCCGTACCGATCAGGCTGACGCCGAGCGGCCCGGGAAAGGCCTCGGGGAACATGGTCAGGACGGTGGCGGTGAAGGGCATGGGCCCGCGCCATAGGCGCAAACGGCTCAGAGGGCCAGATCGACGGTGACCGGGGCGTGGTCGCTGGGCCGCTCCCAGGCGCGCACCTCCTCGTGGATGCGGGCCGAGGCGGGGACGACGGCCGGGGTCAGGCCGGGCGACGTCCAGAGGTGGTCCAGCCGCAGGCCGCGCGCGCTCTTGCGGAAGTCGGCGGCGCGATAGCTCCACCAGCTGGCCAGCTTCTGCGGGTCGGGGAAGGCGTCGCGCACGACGTCGGCGAAGCCGCCGGCGGCCTGCAGCCGGGTCAGGGTCTCGACCTCCACCGGCGTGTGGCTGACCACCTTCGACATGTAGCGGTGGTTCCAGACGTCGTTCTCGCCGGGGGCGATGTTGAGGTCGCCGGCGATGACCAGCGGCGCGGCGCGGTCGCGGCGGGTCACGTCGGCGGTGAGGCGCGCGTAGAAGTCCAGCTTGTGGTCGAACTTGGGGTTCAGCGTCCGGTCCGGCAGGTCGCCGCCGGCCGGGACGTAGAAGTTCTGGATCTCGACGCCCTCGACCACGGCGCCGACGCAGCGGGCGTGGCCCTCGCGGCAGACGTCGAGGCGGGGCGCGTCGCGGATCGGCCGGGCGCTGGCGATGGCCACCCCGTGCCAGCCCTTCTGGCCGGCGATGCGCAGGTAAGGCAGGCCCATGGCGCGGAAGGCCTCGACCGGGAACTCGCCCTCGCGGCACTTGATCTCCTGCAGGCACAGGACGTCGGGCCGGGCCTCGGCGACGAAGCGGGCGACCTGGTCGATCCTCAGCCGGACGGAATTGATGTTCCAGGTGGCGACGCGAAGCATGGGGCAGGGGTAGCAGATTCGGGGGCGGGGGGCGGGGCCCAGAGCGAAAGCCCTCCCCCTCTATGGGGGAGGGTTTGGGTGGGGGTGAGACCGCATCATTGACGGGCGAACGACGGAGACGCGCCCGCCTCCTGCGCCATGTCTTTCGCCGCCCGGTGTTCCCACCCCCATCCCCGACCCTTCCCCCATCGAGGGGGAAGGGAGAGGGCGCCGGGCTCATCCCCGTTGCTCCGTCGTCATCCTCGGGCCAAGCCCGAGGATGACGGCTGGGCCAAAAAAAGAAGGCGCCCGGGTCGCCCCGGACGCCTTCCAGTCCGTCTCTCTCTCACGCCGTCGTCGGGAGGGGATTGACCGAGTCGGGCAAAGGACGACCGCCGCCGTCCTGTTGTTGATATGTCACGGCCAAGTCCAAAGTTCAAGAGAATTCGAATGGGTGCGGCGGCGTGTCCATTCTGTCACATATCCGTGATCGTCGTCAGTTGCGGCCGGGGCGGCGGGTCGGATCGCGCAGCTGGAACAGGCTGCCCGGCAGGCCCGACGCCGGCTCCAGCTCGGTCAGCCGGGTGCGGGTGCGCTGGCCCTGGCCGTCGATGATGGTCCACTCCTGCAGACGCACGGGGCTGCCGGCGAAGGCCAGCACGACCGCGCCCTCGTTGGGGCGGCGCGCGTCGCGGGCGACGATGGCGAAGGCGCCCGACGGCGTCCGGGTGACGCGGTCGATGCGCACCCCCTCGTCGAGCCGGACGTTGCGGGCGAGGAAGGTCGACAGGGGGGTCTGGCCCAGCGGCACCTGCTGGAAGGTCTCCAGCCGCGGGTCGTAGCGCTTGACGTTGTAGCCGTCCGACACGACCAGCAGGCCGGCCGGGTCGGTGTATTCGAAGCGCATGCGGCCGGGCCGCTGCAGCCAGAACTGGCCGGCGCGTTGCTGGCCGCCGGGACCGGTCTCGGTGAAGCGGCCGCGCGCCGCCGACAGGGTCTGGAAGTAGGCCTGGGCCTCGGCCACCACGGCGCGGTCCTCGGCCGACAGGCTGGCGGACTGCGCCAGCGCCGGGCCGGCGAACAGCAGGGCGAGGCCCGACAGGGTCAGGGTGCGGCGGTCGGTGAGGTGGGCGGTCATGGGGTCTGGAACCTCCTGGCGGCTGTGTCCGAGTGCACATAACGCGCGACCGACGGCAAGGGCGCGGCGCCGCCTTGACCATATTCCGGCCGCCGGATGAGCGGGCGTTCATGGGGGGGGAGATCTCCTCCCCCATAGCGGAGCGTATGGGGGAGGGGGACCATGCGCAGCATGGTGGAGGGGGCGCGATCAAGCGCGGCGCATGTGGTCGCCCCCTCCACCACCTTCGGCGGTCCCCCTCCCCCGCACGCGGGGGAGGAGAGCGGCTGGCGAGACGGAGGGGCTCGGCCGCCCTACGGCGGCGGGCCGACGAGGACGTCGCGCTTGCCGGCGTGGTTGGCGGGGCTGACGACGCCTTCCTGCTCCATGCGCTCGATCAGGGAGGCGGCGCGGTTGTAGCCGATCTGCAGGCGGCGCTGGACGTAGGAGGTCGAGGCCTTGCGGTCGCGGGTGACCACCGCCACGGCGCGGTCGTAGAGGTCCTCGGAGCCGTCGCCGCCGCCGCCGAACTCGCCGGCCCCGCCGCCGTCCTCTTCATCGCCGCCGTCGGTGATGGCCTCGAGATACTCCGGCTCGCCCTGGCTGCGCAGGTGCTTGCAGACTTCCTCGACCTCCTGGTCGGTGACGAAGGGGCCGTGCAGGCGGGTGATGCGGCCGCCGCCGGCCATGTAGAGCATGTCGCCCTGGCCCAGCAGCTGCTCGCCGCCCTGTTCGCCGAGGATGGTGCGGCTGTCGATCTTGGAGGTGACCTGGAAGCTGATCCGGGTCGGGAAGTTGGCCTTGATGGTGCCGGTGATGACGTCGACCGACGGGCGCTGGGTGGCCATCACCAGATGGATGCCGGCGGCGCGGGCCATCTGGGCCAGACGTTGCACCGCACCCTCGACGTCCTTGCCGGCGACCAGCATCAGGTCGGCCATCTCGTCCATCACCACGACCAGATAGGGCATGGGCTCGGGGCGGATCTTCTCGGACTCGTAGACCGGCCGGCCCTGCTCGTCGAAGCCCGTCTGGACGGTGCGCTCGAAGTGCTCGCCCTTGGCCACCGCCTCGCGGGCGCGCTCATTGTACGAAGCGATGTTGCGCACGCCGAGCTTGGACATGCGGCGATAGCGGTCCTCCATCTCGCGCACGGTCCACTTCAGGGCCACCACCGCCTTCTTCGGGTCGGTGACGACCGGGGCCAGCAGGTGCGGGATGCCGTCGTAGACGCTGAGCTCCAGCATCTTCGGGTCGATCATGATGAAGCGGCACTCCGCCGGGCTGTGCCGGTAGAGGATCGACAGGATCATGGCGTTGACCCCGACCGACTTGCCCGAGCCGGTGGTGCCGGCGATCAGCAGGTGGGGCATGCGCGCCAGGTCGGCGACATAGGGCTCGCCGCCGATGGTCTCGCCCAGCGCCAGCGGCAGCAGGTGGCCGGGCTTGGCATACTCCGACGAGGCCAGCAGGTCGCGCAGATAGACGGTTTCGCGCTTCGCGTTCGGTAGTTCGATGCCGATGGCGTTGCGGCCCTGGACCACCGAGATGCGGCAGGCCCGCGCCGACATGGAGCGGGCGATATCGTCGGCCAGGGCGACAACCCGGCCGTGCTTGATGCCCGGGGCGGGGACCAGCTCGTAGAGGGTGACGACCGGGCCCGGGCGGATCTGGTCGATCACGCCGCGGACGCCGAACTCCTGCAGCACGCCCTCGAGCATCTGGGCGTTGGCCTTGAGCGCGGCCTCGTCGACGGAACCGACGCGCCGGGTCGGCTTGGCCAGCATGGCCAGGGGCGGCAGGTCGAAGCCGGTCGAGGGGCGGGCGAAGTCGAAGGCCTGCTGGGCGTCGTCCACGTCCTTGCGGGCCGGCTTCGGGGCCTTGATGGCGGCGACGCGGGGCTCGGACGCCGGCGCGGGGGCGGCGCGGCCGGCGCCGGGGCGCGGCGCGGGCGCATCCCACGGCGGGGCGTCGTCGTCCTCGACCTCCGGGGCGTCGTCAGCGAAGGCGCGGTCGAGGGGCCGGCCCGGCGCGGGGGCGGCGGCCCGGGCGCGGGGGGCGGTATCGGCGTCGGCGGCCCGGGCGCGGCTGCGGCCCGGGCGCTTCGCGGCGGCGGGCGCGGGCGGCGCGGCCGGACGGGGGGCTGCGCCGCGGCGCAGCCAGGCGACGGCGTCGCGGACGTCGCGCCCGGTCAGGCCGAGGGCGAAGGCCAGCAGGCCCAGGGCCAGGGGAGCGGCGATCAGGCCGGCGACCAGCCGGCCGCCGGGCAGGCCGAGGCCGTCGACGGCGGCGCTGACGGCCCAGACCAGCACGTCGCCGGCGAGCCCGCCGAGGCCGGCGGCGATCGGCCAGGCGGCGGGGGCGGCGAGGGCCGACAGGCCCGCAGCGAGCGCCACGACGCCGCCGGCGGCGGCCCAGACCCGCGCCGGCCCGGCGTTCAGCCGGCTGGACACGGCGCCGGCGAGGGCCCGGGCGCTGCCGAACGCCAGCAGCAGCAGGGCGGCGGGCCAGGCGGCGAGGCCGAGGGTCTGCATGAACAGGTCGGCGAGCGTCGCACCGTGCGCCCCGAGCCAGTTCGACGGGGCCAGGCCCGAGGCGGCGTTGAGGCTCGGGTCCGCCGGATTCCAGGAGGCGAGGGCGACGAGCGCGAGCGCCGCCAGCAGGGCCAGAAGGGCGCTGCGGAAGCGGGCGACGACCGGGGCGCGCCAGACGGCGTTCGCCTGGGCGACGGTGCGCAGGCCGAGGTCGACGGCGGTCATGGCGAACGGAATCTCCGGCCGACGTGGAACGGAGCCCTATCTGCGCGCGTCAGGGTTAAGCGGCTGTTTACCGCCGGCCGCCGGTCCCGGTTTCGATCAGCCCCGGGTGGGAGCCTCGACCGGGCGCAGGCCGCGCACGGTGGCCTGGACGACCTCGGGACGGCGCTCGCCGCCGGCGGCGATGATCCGGTCGATGCGGGCCTTCTCGGCGCGGAAGGCGGCCAGGTCGGCGCCGGCGAGGACGGTGCCTTCCTCGACCCGGATGCTGGCCGGATTGATGCGCTGGCCGCGGCGCCAGACTTCGTAGTGCAGGTGCGGGCCGGTCGAGGCGCCGGTCGAGCCGACGTAGGCGATCACCTGGCCCTGGCGCACGCGCTGGCCGGCGCGCATGCCCGAGGCGTAGCGCGACAGGTGGGCGTAGCCGGTCTCCAGGCCGTTGGAGTGGCGGATGCGCAACCAGTTACCGTAGCCGCCCCAGCGCCGGGCCTCGACCACCACGCCGTCGGCTGGGGCCACGATCGGGGTGCCGGTCGGGGCGGCGAAGTCGATGCCCTGGTGCATGCGGCGGTAGCCGGCGATCGGGTGGCGGCGCATGCCATAATTTGAACTGACGCGGGCCCGGTCGATCGGGGTGCGCATGAAGGCCGAGCGGGTGTTCTTGCCGGTGGCGTCGAAATACTGCGCCTCGCGCGCGCCGGCCGGCTGGAAGCGATAGAAGACCTGGCCCTTGAGCTGGGCGTAGAGCAGCTCGCCGGTCTCGATGGTGCGGCCGTTCTCGGTGACGGCGCGGTCGAACACCAGGGTGAAGTCGTCGCCGCGGCGGATGTCGCGGTCGAAGTCGAACTTGTGGGCGAAGATCTGCGAGATCTTGCGCACGATCGGCGTGGTCGCGCCGACGCGACGGGCCGAGGCGGAGAGCGAGCCGGAAATCTCGCCGGTGGCGACGAGGGTCTCGCGGGTGACCTTCTCCTCGAGGGCGCGCACCTTCAGGGCGCCGTCGAAGCTGCGCGACACGGTCAGCTGGCTGGCCGGGCCGGTGCGCATGGTCATGCCGACCAGACGGGCGGAGCCGCGGCCCGAGCGCGGCTTGGCCACGGCGGTCTCGAAGCGCAGGCCGGCCTCGATGCGCGACACGTCAAAGGCGTTGGCGACGGTGGCCACCAGGGCGCGGGCGTCGTCCGCCTCCACGCCGGTGCGCATCACCGCATCCTCGAAGCTCTCGCCGCGCCGCACCTCGACCGGAATCGCCTCGGGGGCGCCGAGGCCCTCCGGCGCGCCGGCCGCCACGAAGGCCCGGGCTTCCAGCGCCGCCACCTGGTCGTCGGTGAGCCGCATGACCCCGGCCTCGTCGGCCGCCGCCTCGGTGGGCTGGTAGACCCGGCCCGCGAGCAGGGCCACGCTGACGGCCGCCACCGCGGTGAAGACGTGGGGGGCCAGACGCATCGGCTGGCGGCGCGGATCAAACTGAGCCATCGGTCCCCGGCATTCGACGGCGCGGGCAGCGCCTGGGTACGGTACGCGAACTGGTGCAGGATCGGCGCCAAGGTCCCCCCGGCATCCGAGGGGATGGCGTATAGCCTGCCCGAACCATCTTGGGAAGACGGTGGTTACAAACGGTTAACCGGCGTGACCGTGGAAAATCCGCGGCTTCGGAGTCTGTGGCCAAGATGTGCACGCCATGCCGACGAGGTGCTGACATGATGCGCCGCCATTGTGCCAGATGTTGGGGCCTGTACTATTCAAAGTGGCCCGCAAGACACGCCCTTGTGACCCGGGAAACACACAGCCTTGACCGGTCCTGATCTGAAACCTGTCCGTCGCCGCCGGGCGCTGGCGACCGCATCGGCCGCCGCGCTGCTGCTGGCCGCCGGCCTCGGGGCCGCCTGGCTGGGCCGCGGCCCGCTGGCCGAGGCGGCGCTGGAGCGCTGGCTGGCCGGGCAGGGCGTGGCCGCCGACGTGGCCTTTGACCGGGTCGGCGTCGACGGGGCGGCCGGGCGGGTGCGGCTGGGGACCGAGGCGGCCCCGGACCTGACCGTGGCGCGGATCGAGGTCGACTACGGCCTGATCGCGCCCTGGGCCGGGGGGCTGTCGCTCAGGCCATCGCGCATCGTGCTGACCGAGCCGCGGCTGCGGGCGCGCTGGACCGACGGGCGGCTGGATCTGGGCGCGCTGGACCGGCTGGCGCAGCGGCTGGCCGAGACGCCGCCTGACCCCGACGCCCCGTCGCCGGAGATCGAGGTGCGCGACGGGACGGTCGTGCTGACGACCCCGTGGGGACCGGTGGAGGCCGGGATCGACGCCCTGTTGCAGGACGGACGGCTGCGCCGGGCGAGTCTCGACGCGAGACAGATCCGGCTGGACGGGCCGGAGGGGCCGGCGACGATCGCGCGGGTGCGGCTCGGGGCGGCGACGGTCGGGAGCCGGCTGGCGGTGCGCGGCCGGGTCGAGGGCCTGACCGGCGCCGCGGAGGGGCTGGCGGGCGAGGCGGCGACGCTGACGCTGGCGCTGGACGCCCCGGCGGCGGCCGAGGGGATCGGCCCGGGCGAGGGCCCGGCGCAGCTGGCGCTGTCGCTGGCGGCGGCGCGGCTGACGCTGGGCGGGCTGAGCCTTGACGAGGGGCGTGCGGAGATCACGGCCGAGGGCCGGCTGACGGGTCTCGCCGTCGAGGCGCCCGCCTTCGCCGGAACCGTGGCGGCGAGCCTGACCGCGGCCGCGGGTCAGGCGGGCGAGACGCGGCTGGCGCGGCCGTCGGCGACCCTGTCCGGGGCGGGGCGGGCGGCGCAGGGGGACGAGGGTCTTGTCTGGCGCCTCGACGGGCCGGCGCGGCTGGCGGCCGAGCGGGCAGTCGGGCCCGGCCTGACGCTGGAGGCGGTGGCGCTCAGCTCCGCCCGGCTGGGACTCGGCGGGGCGGGAACGGCCGTCGAGAGCACCGGGCCCGCGAGTCTGGCGGCGCGGCGCGTGGAGAGCGGCGCCCTGACCCTGTCGGACGTGGGCGGGCGCGGCCGGCTGGACCTGCGCGCCGGGGAGACGCTGATCGCCGGCTTCGAGGGCGGCCTCGGCGGGCGGGCGGCCTGGCCGCTGCTGGGGGCCCCGGCCGCCGGCGACGCGCCCGAGATCGCCGGGATGAAGCGGGCGCTGGCCGACATGGCGGTGACGGCCCCGGACGTGCGGCTGAGCGTGGCGGAGGGGGCGGTGCGCCTCGACCTCGGCCAGGTCGTGACGGCGATCCCGGCGGCGGGCGGACGGCTGACCGTAGCGGCCCTGCCGGGGCGGCCGCTGTTCGCCTCGACCGAGGGCGGCGGGGCCCTGGCCCTGACCTCGGCGGCGGGGGGGCCGCTGCCGGCGCTGGGGGCGACGGTGGCGCGCTGGCGGCTGCAGGGCGAGGGCCTGGTCGCCGGGGTGCAGGGCCGGGCGGCGCTGGACTTCGCCCCGGCCGAGGACCTGACCCTGACGGCGGCGGGAACCCTGACGACCGGCGCCGCCGGCCTGACCTTCCGGCCGGACGGCTGTGTCGCGGTGGCGGCGGCGCGGCTGGAGCTGGGGGAGAACGACGCCGAGGCGGCGCGCGGGGCCCTGTGCCCTGTGTTGGGCCGCGGCGCCGGGCCGTTCCTGCAGGTGAGCGACGGCGGCTGGCGGCTGCAGGCGACGGTGCAGGACGGGGCGGCGCGCCTGCCCGGCTTCGTCGCCGCGGTCGAGGACGCGCGCGGGCCGCTGACGGTGCGCGGCGGGCGGGCGCTGAGCCTGTCGGCCCCGGCGCTGAGCGGGCGGCTGGTCGATCTGGCCGGGCCGCGTCGCTTCGAGACCTTGGCGGCGACCGGCGCGGCGGCGCTGACGGACGAGATCTGGGAGGGCCGGTTCGATCTTGTCCCTGCGGCGGCGGCGACGCGCGCCCCCGGACCGGTGGCCACGGCCCTGCTGCGCCACGACGGGCGTAGCGGCGTCGGGGCCCTGACGCTGGACACGCCGGCGCTGACCTTCGCGCCGCGCGGGCTGCAGCCCGTCGATCTGACCCCGCTGGGCGCCGACTTCATCACGGGGGCGGTCGAGGGCGAGGCGCGCTTCGCCGGGCGCTTCGACTGGACGCCGGCGGGGGCGACCAGCCGCGGCGTGGCCGAGGCGCGGGGCCTGGCCTTCGACAGCCCGCTGGGTCGGGTCGAGGGGCTGAACAGCGCCCTGGCCTTCGACAGCCTGGCGCCGCTGACCACCGATCCGGGGCAGCGGCTCACCGCCGAGGCGGTGGCGGCCTTCGCGCCGCTGAATGATCTGGCCCTGACCTTCACCCTCGCCGAGGATCGGGTGCACATCGAGGGCGGGCGGGCCACCGCCGCCGGCGGCCTGATCCGGGTCGAACCGTTCGACGCGCCCCTGGCGCCCGGGGCGGAGCTGAGCGGGGCCCTGACCTTCGAAGGGGTGGAGCTGGGCGAGATCCTGCGCACCCTCGGGCTGGGCGAGGACATCCGCATCGACGCCCGCGTCTCCGGCCGCCTGCCGTTCACCCGGCTGGCGGACGGCCGGCTGCGCATCTCCGGCGGCCAGCTGGCGGCGGTGGAGCCCGGGCGGCTGTCGATCCCGCGCTCGGCCCTGAGCCAGGTGACGGCAGGCGGCGGGGTCCCGGCGGAGGCGGCCCCGGGCGCGCCGCCGAACATGGTCGAGGACCTGGCCTACCAGGCCATGGAGAACCTCGCCTACGACAGCCTGACCGCCAGCATCGACAGCGTCGACGACGGCCGGATGCGGCTGCGCTTCAACGTCGACGGCCGCCACGACCCGCCGCAACGGCAGGAGATCCGGCTGAGCTGGATGGACGTGATCCGCCGGCGCTTCGCCGACAAGCCGCTGCCGCTGCCCTCGGGTACGGAGATCGACCTGACGCTGGACGTGGACTTCAACGCCGACGAGCTGTTCGCCGACCTGATCGCGCTGGATCAGGCGCGGCGCGGGGCGGCGACGCCGTGACGCCTCGACAGCATCAGAAGGCTCGTTCAGAACCGGTTCAGGCGCTGGCGCGTTGTCTGGTCCGGCCCTTCAGTCTTCCGTGTGACGCCCCGTCTCCTTCTTCCGGATTTCGCCCATGACCCTGCGCGTTCCTGTCCGGCCGGCGCTGGCCCTTGTCGCGGCGACGGCCGCCCTCGCCGGCGCGGCCTGCACCCCGACGGTGCGGCTGCAGGTCGATCCGATCCAGATCTACGCCCGGCTGGACGCCGATGTGCGCGTGCGTCTGGACCAGGAGCTGCAGCAGCTGCTGCGCGAAAACCCCAATCTGTTCTGACCGGAGAGCTGTGATGTTCCGTCCCCCGCATGTGTTCATGGCCGTCGCCGCCGTGGCCGCCGTGGCGGCCGCCCCGGTCCTGGCCCAGACCGCCGCCGAGAAGGCCCGCATCGACGCCGCCAAGGCCGCCGGCGTGGTCGGCGAGCAGGCCGACGGCTTCGTCGGCTTCCGCCTCGAGAGCAACGACGCGCCCCTGCGCGAGGCGGTGCGCTCGACCAACGCCGCCCGGGCCCAGGTCTACGCCCGCAGCGCCGAGGCGGCGGGCACCACCGCCGCGGTGGCCGGGGCGCGCATGTTCGAGCTGAACCTGCTGCCGCGCATCGCCACGGGTGAGTGGTACCGCAACGCCCAGGGCCAGTGGGTGCAGCGGTGACGCCGGAGCGCCCGCCCCTCGCCGAGCGGGTCATGCGCTTTGCCCTGCTGCTGCTGCTCTCGCTGATGGTGGCCGGGTTCTCGACCTGGCTGCTGGGGGCGACCTGGGAGGCGATCGGCGGCGGCGAGATGTCGGTGCACGGCTGGATCGCCCTGGCGCTGGGCATCCTCGGCACCTTCGGTCTGGCCTGGGGGCTGATGGCCCTGGCCTTCCGCTCGCACCGCGAGGGTTGGGACGACCGGGTCAACAACACCCTCGACCCCGGACGGCCGCCCGACCACGAGCGCTGAGCCGCTGCGGCGACGCTTGACCGGGGCGCGGGCGCGGGGCCTGATCCGGTCCCCTGTCCGGAGCGATCCATGTCCGCCGTCCTGCGCCCGTCCCTCGCCGTCCTGAACCTGTGCGCCGGCCTCGCCCTGGCCGGCTGCGAGCCTGCGGGCGATGGCGCGTGGGAAGGGGAGCGTCCGCCGGAGCCCACGGCGCCGGTGGTGCTGGGCGGCGTCGATCTGGGCCAGCCGGTGCGGGCGCTGGGCACGGAGCCCTTCTGGGGCGTCGACATCGGCGAGGGCGCCCTGACCCTGACCGGGGTCGACCGGCCGGAGCAGCGGTTCGCCGCCGAGGGCCCCGAACTGGTCGGCACCACGGCGGTCTGGCGGGGCGAGGCGGCGGACGGCGCCACGGCCACCCTGACCCTGATCGCCACCGAATGCTCGGACGGCATGAGCGATCGGGTCTATCCCCTGACGGCGCGGTTCGAGGCAGGCGAGACCGAACTGGCCGGCTGCGCCGAGGCCACCGCCCGGCTCATGGAAGGCCCGGGCGCGTAACCTTTCCTGAAGCGGACGTCGCTATGCAGGGGGCATGACCCCCGTCGCGCCCCCCGCTGACCTGCGCGCCCTCACCAGCCTGCGCTTCATCGCGGCCATGTGGGTGGTGATGTTCACCTTCTGGAAGAACCTCGACGTCGATTTCGTCCCGACGCTGGCGACCAAGGGCTACCTCGGGGTCGAGCTGTTCTTCGTGCTGTCGGGCTTCATCCTCAGCCACGTCTATCTGGAGGCGGCCGGAACCGGCGGCTTCCGCTATCGCGGCTTCCTGTGGGCGCGGCTGGCCCGGGTCTATCCGCTGCACCTGTTCACCCTCGTCGGGGTCGGGGCGCTGGCGGTGGTGGCCGGGCTGGCCGGCATCGCCGTGGACGGCAGCCTGCTGAGCTGGGAGTCGCTGCCGGCCAACCTGCTGCTGCTGCACGCCTGGGGCTTCGCGCCCGAGGCCGGCTGGAACCATCCGTCCTGGTCGATCTCGGCGGAGTGGTTCGCCTATCTGCTGTTCCCGGGCTTTGCCTTCGTCGCCTGGCGGCTGCGGACGCGGCCGGTGCTGGCGACCCTCGCCGCGGCCGCGGGGCTGCTGGCCCTCTATGTCGTGTTCGCGCAGCTGGCCGGCTTCCTGCTGACCGAGGCGACGATCCGCTGGGGCGCGCTGCGCATCGTCCCGTGCTTCGCCCTCGGCTGCGCCCTGTATCTGATCCACCGCCGCGGGCCGGTTCCGGCACCCGGGCTGATGGCGGGTCTGGCCGGGCTCGGCGTGGTCGCCGCCGCCAGCCTGCCGCCGGGGCTGATCCCGCTTCCGGCCCTGTGGGACGGGCTGATCGTGCTGCTGTTCGCGCCGCTGATCCTCGGCCTGGCCGGGCTGGAGAACGCCCGCGCCGGCCTGATGTCGTCGCGCGCCGGGGTCTACCTCGGGGAGATCAGCTATTCGGTCTACATGATCGCCGCGCCCTGGCAGATCCTGGCGGTCAATCTGGCCGCGCGGCTGGTCGGGGCCGAGGACAAGGTCCTGCCGCTGTGGCTGTGGCTGGCGGTGATCGCCGCCCTGCCGGCGGCGGCGGCGGTGTCCTACCACCTGGTCGAGCACCCGGCGCGGCGCTGGCTGCGCGGCCTTGGCGCGGCCCGGTCCGGCCCGGCGACGGCGGCCGGCGCGACCTGAGGCCGCGTCGTCCGCGCCGGGGGGTTCTCTCCCGCGCGGAGATCGGTTAAGCCTAATTTTCCCCGAAACGGCGAACAGTTCCGACATGCTTCAACGGCTCAAAGCCGCCGCGGTTGCGGCGACCCTCGGCGTTCTGGTGGCGGCGACCCCGCTTCAGGTGCGTGCGGACGAGCCCTACTGGCAGTGCGTGACCTTCGCCCGGATGATCTCGGGCATCCAGATCTTCGGCGACGCCTGGACCTGGTGGAACCAGGCGGTGGACCGCTTCCGCACCGGCCGCAGCCCGGAGACCGGCTCGGTGCTGGTGTTCCGCCCGCACGGCCGCATGTCCCGCGGCCACGTCGCCGTGGTCTCCAGCGTCCTGACCGACCGGGCCATCAAGGTGACCCACGCCAACTGGGGCGGCAGCCGCGGCCGGGTCGAGGAGGACGTCACCGTGGTCGACGTCTCCGAGGCCGGCGACTGGAGCGCCGTGCGGGTCTGGTACGGCCCGATCCGCGACCTCGGCACCACGGTCTATCCGACCTATGGCTTCATCTACACTGCGGCCCGTGACGCGGCCCGCGATGCGGCCCGGGACACGGCGTCCGGCCAGCCCTGACGGGCCCCACCCTCTGACATAGCGTGACGCGGCTCAGACCGCGGCGTCGAACAGGGCGTCGCGGGCGAGGCCGGCGTCAGTCATGGGGAAGAAGTGGCCGGCGTCGACGGTCTCGACCGTGACCCCCGGGCGCGTCGGGCGCAGGACATGGCAGGTGCTGTCCTGCGCCGCGCGCAGCACCCGCACCGGCCGGCCGACGCGGGCCAGGGCGCCCCACGGGTCATGGGCCTGGGCGGCGTAGTTGGAGGCCTCCCATTCGGCGGCGCAGGCAAGGCGCACCTCGTCCCCGGCCTCGACGAAGCCGTCGGCGACATAGTCGGCCAGCACCGCATCGGGCCAGCCGCGGAAGGCGCCGCGGCCGCGATAGGCGGCGACGGCGGCGAGGCGGTCGGGGAAGGCGCGGCGGCGGCGCAGGGCCCCCTGCACCAGCGGGATCTTCCCCGCCAGCCGGCCGGCCAGCGGCAGGTTGAGCATCAGGGTGGCGGCGCGCGGCCAGATCACCGGATCGAGCAGCACCAGGCTGGACACCCGCTCCGGGCGGGCGGCGGCGGCCAGCAGGGCGACCGTGCCGCCCATGGAGTGGCCGGCCAGCACCAGCGGCGGGCCGTCGAGCCGGTCCAGCAGGGCGACGATGTCGTCGCGCAGGTCGGCCCAGCTGCGCCGTCCCTCGGGGGCCGCGGTGAGCCGGCTGTGGCCGTGGCCGCGCTGGTCCGGGGCCAGGACGCGCAGGGCCCCGCCCAGCGGCGTCAGCAGCTGGCGATAGACGCCGCCGTGAAAGCCGTTGGCGTGCAGG
The DNA here is from genome assembly GCF_035998205.1 of Brevundimonas sp. Taxonomy (GTDB): domain Bacteria; phylum Pseudomonadota; class Alphaproteobacteria; order Caulobacterales; family Caulobacteraceae; genus Brevundimonas. The sequence continues at coordinate 120 of NZ_DASYHT010000005.1, read as the reverse complement.
AACAGCAGGTCGACGGGCCGGTCGGTCGGGCCGAGCTCGAGCGCCGTCATCACGCCGTCGGGCTCACGCTCCGGCAGCGGGATCTCGAGGCGGCGGGGCGGGGTCAGCCGGGCGGCGTCC
>NZ_DASYHT010000003.1:0-177323 GCF_035998205.1 Brevundimonas sp. | reverse complement strand
AGCTGATCACCCCGATCGCCATGGAAGAGAAGCTCCGCTTCGCCATCCGTGAAGGCGGCCGCACGGTTGGCGCCGGCGTCGTGGCCAAGATCATCGCCTGATCGCGCTGATCTGACCGCAAACGATCAGGGCCTCCCGGGATACCCCGGGAGGCCCTTTTGCTGTTCAGGGACAAGCCCCGCCTCAGCGCAGCGCGGCGGCCAGCCCCTCGGCGGTGACGGCGGCCCAGCAGGCGTAGCCGGCGTCGTTCAGGTGCAGCTCGTCCGGGCCCACCCCGCCGCCGGGCAGGGCGCTCCAGCCCTGCATCGCGTCAAAGCGGCGGAAGGCGGCGTAGCCGACCCGGCCGGCTTCCAGCGCGATCAGGCGGGACACCTCGGCCAGGGCCGGATTGCGGCCGGCGAAGTTGGGATTGCGCGCGCCCTCCGGCAGCCGTTGGGGATCGATCACCATCACATCCACGCCGGCGGAGTCGAGGATCGCCTGCCCTCGCCGGTAGTCGTCGAAGAGCGCGTCGAGGCTGCGGTCGCGCAGGACGTCGTTGGTGCCGAGCTGCCAGAGGACGAGATCCGGTCGCGCCGCGGTGATCTCCTGCGCCAGCCGGTTCGCCGTGTCGGCCGCCGTCTCGCCGCCGATGCCGCGGTTGATCACGGTGACCTCGACGCCCGGGAGACGGGCGCGCAGGTCGGCCTCGAGGCGCGGCACGAACCCCAGCTCGGGCCGGCTGGCGCCGATGCCCTCGATCGAGGAGGAGCCGACGGCGAGAACGCGTACGGCGCCGCTGCGCACCGCGGCCCGCGAACGCTCGAGTCCGCCGTTGTTATCGAGCCATTCGGCGCTGACCGGGCAGGCGGCCGTCCGGGCGGAGGCCTGGCCGGCGGTCAGGGTCGGCAGCCCCAGCATGAGGGCGGCGGCGATGGCGACGGAGCGTCTGATCAAGGGTTGGGTTCTCCGGTGGCAGGGTCGGTCAGGGTCTCGCCGCTGTTGCTGCTGCCGTCGTCCGGCCGGGGTTGCTGGGCCGGATGGGGCGGTTCGCCGTCGCGGACGGGCTGTTCCTCTTCGTACTCGTTCTGACGGCCGGGGGCGCGGGGCGTGGACATGACATTTCCTTTCAGGGCGGCCGCGGTCGAACGCGGTCGGCGCGCTACCGCAACGCCGGCCGGACGGGCAGGTTTCGTTCACCATGCCGCTAAACCGCGTCGCAAGCGGCGGTGCGGCAGGATGGCTGCATGCCCGCCGCCCTGACCGTCGACATCCTGGCCCCCGATGCGCTTGATGCGGGCCTCGTCGCGCGCTGGCGGGCGTTGCTCGCCGTCAACCCCGCGCTGACCTCGCCCTACTTCCTGCCGGAATTCACCCTGAGGGGCGGGCCGGCGGTGCCGGGCGCCGCCGTGGCGGTGTTGCAGCGCGGCGGGGACGTGGTCGGGATCTTTCCGCACCAGCGCCGTGGCGGCGCGGTGCTGCCGCTCGGCGCGCCGATGAATGACTACCACGGCGTCATCGCCGCGCCGGGGCAGGCGCCGGACCTCGGCGAACTGGCGCGCCTGCTGCGCGCGCCGCGGCTGGCCGTAGGGGGCTGGGTCGGTCCGGTGGCGACCGGTCACACCCGCACGACCGTCCAGGCCGCGCTGCCGGACGGCTATGAGGTCTGGTACGCCGAGCGGCGCGCCGCCTTCGGCAAGTATTTCAAGGACAAGGAGCGGGCCCGCCGCAGCCTTGAGACCGAGCTTGGCCCGATCCGCACCGAGGCGGGTCTGCGCGACCGGGCGCAGCTGGATCACCTCATCGGCCTGAAGCGCGAGCAGTATCGCCGGACGGGCCGTCACGACGTCTTCGCCTGTGGCTGGACCCGGGACCTGCTGCATGCCCTCATGGCCCCCGCGCCGGCGGGTCAGGATCCCCGCTTCGGCGTGTCGCTGGGCGTGCTGTGGGCCGGCGACCGGCTGGCGGCCATCGAGGCGTCGCTGCATGGCGGCGACGAGTACCACTTCTGGTTTCCGGCCTACGACCCGCGCTGGGCGCGGTGTTCGCCGGGTATCCTGTTGAGCATGGACACCATGCGCCTGGCCTCCGCGGACGGCTGGCGCGTGTTCGACTACGGCTTCGCGGGCGAGGGCTACAAGAAGTACTTCTGCAATGCGGAACGCTCCGTGGTGGAGGCTGTCGTCGCCCGCCCCGGAGTCGCGTCCGCCATGACCGCGGCCGCGGCCGGCATGCTTGATCTGACCGGCCCGGGACGCGGGGCGCGCTTCCGCGACAGCCTGCGCCACCGCTGGGCCGCCATCGAGGCCTGCGAGACCACCCCGGCCGCCCGTCTGCGCGGCGTGGCGCTCGCCGCCCGCGCCGCCGCCGCCCGCCTTCTGCCGCCCTATGTCGCGAGCGCCTGAGCATGTCCCCCACGCCCCGCCACACCGGCCCGATCCCTGGCCCCGCCGTGCACAGCCACGACCTTGTCCGGCGTGGCTTCGCCGAGGACGCCTGGCTGGCCGGGTTGCTGGAGCGGTATCCGGCGGATCTGTTCGACATCAACCTCTATGACTTCGCCGAGGACGGCAGCCATTCGCTGCGCACCGGCGCGCGCGGCGACCTGTCCGGCGCGGACCTGCTGACGGCCATCAAGGCCGGCCATCTCTGGGTCAACCTGCGCGCGGTCGAGACGGCCTGCCCGGACCTGTGGGCGGCGGCCTCGGAAGACTTCGAGCGCGTATGCGCCGCCTATCCGGGCCTGCGTCCGGTCATGCGCGCCGGGCAGCTGATCCTGTCTTCGCCCCGCTCGGGCGCGCCCTACCATTTCGACGCCGCAGGCGTGGTCCTGTTCCACCTGCGCGGCCGCAAGCGCGTGTTCGTCTATCCCGGCGACGAGGCCCATCTGCCGGAGCGGTCGATGGAGCTGGTGGTGGCGCGCCAGACGACCGAGGAAATCCCCTACACGACCGACTTCGAGGCCGACGCGACGGTAATCGACCTCGAGCCGGGTCAGGCCCTGACATGGCCGCTGTATGCGCCGCACCGGGTGCGCAACCTCGACGCCTTCTGCGTCTCCCTGTCGATGGACTTCCAGACCTGGGACAGCCGCCTGCGCAACGGCGCGCTCTACACCAACGCCGTCCTGCGCGCGCAGGGGCGGGCCCCCCGCTCGACCGACCGGATGCGCCGGCCCGAGCTGGCGGCGCGCTGGGCGGCCTCGCTGGCGCTGAAGCGGGCGGGCGTCCTGCCGGACCGGCTGACCGCCTTCCAGCGCGACTTCACCCCGGCCCCGGACGGCGTCAACGGCGTGCGGGCGCTCGACGCCGGCGCCTGAACGCCCGGAAGCTTACATCGGCGTCATGACCTCGATTTAAAGTGACCTGAGGCGGGTCGCGCCGCACCTTCCTGGCGACAGGGAGGACGCCATGCGCCACGCCAGAACCGCCGCCGCCGTTACCGCCGCCACGGCCCTCGCCGGGCTCGTCCCGGGCCTGGCCGTCGCCCAGGAGGTGAAGATCGAGGATGCGGTGGCCCGCGTCGTCGTCATCGTCGAGGATCGCGCCGACATCGGCGTGGAGATCGAGACGCCGGCGGGGACGCCGGTCCCGGTGCGGCTGGAGCGCCGCGGCCGCGACGTCATCCTGCGCGGCGATGTCCGCGACCGCGATCTCAGAAGCTGCCAGCGCGAGGGTCCGGCCGGCGTGCAGCCGGGGGAGGGGGCCTTTGTCACCCTCCGGGACCGCGGCCGGGTGGCGTTGTCCGACGCGCCGCTGATCGTCGTGCGCACGCCGCGCGAGGTGCGCGTCTCCGCCGAGGGCGGCGTCCATGGCGCGATCGGCCGGGGCGCCCGCTCCGTCCATCTTGGCAACGCCGGCTGCGGCGACTGGACCGTGGCGGACGTGGCGGGCGAGCTGAAGGTGGCGCTGGCCGGCTCCGGCGATGTCCGGGCGGGACAGGCAGGCGACGTCGATCTCGCGCTCGCCGGCTCCGGCGACGCAGTCATCGGGACCAGCACCCGGGTCCGCGTGGCCACGCCCGGCTCGGGCGGGGCCCGGCTCGGCGCGGTCACGGGGGACGCGGTGATCGCCGTGCCGGGGTCGGGCGACGTCCGTCTCGCCGCCGTCGGCGGCGACCTCGAGGCGAACATCGTCGGCAGCGGCAGCATCCTCGTCGCCGGCGGCCGCTCGGGCCGCCTGGCCGCCAACATCGTTGGCAGCGGCGACGTCCGCCACGGCGGCGAGGTCGGCAGGGTCGAGGTCAATATCGTGGGATCCGGCGACGTCGCCGTCGGCCGGGCCAGCGGCGAGGTGCGCCGCCGGGTGCTCGGGTCGGGCGAGCTGCGCATCGGCCGCTGAACACGCGCGCGGGCCGCCAGTCCCGCGCGTGCGGAAGGCCCGGGACGGGACCCCCGGGCCTTCACCATCTCCGCGCTTGACGCCGCCGGAATCGAGCGGCATAAGCGCGCCTCTTGTTGGACCGGCTGTGCGCTTTCGGGCGCAGACGCGGTCCGCAGGAACGACCTGATTACCTGTTCTTTGCAGCGCTTCAGGGATTTGCGGCCTTCGCGGGCTACCGCGTGGGCCGATCGTTTTTGCGGATGTGCGTACCTGGGGGCGATGCCCCGAGGCTTCGGTCTTTGAAATGGTTCACAGGGACGCAGGTTCCGACCTGCTTGGGAATAGCTAGAGATATGGATCAGAGCATCCGCATCAGGCTGAAGGCCTTCGATCACCGCGTCCTGGACCATTCCACGCGCGAGATCGTCAACACGGCCAAGCGTACGGGCGCGCAGGTGCGCGGCCCGATTCCGCTGCCGACCCTGATCGAAAAGTTCACCGTGAACCGCTCGCCGCACGTCGACAAGAAGTCGCGTGAGCAGTTCGAAATCCGCACGCACAAGCGCGTGCTCGACATCGTCGACCCCACCCCGCAGACCGTGGACGCGCTCATGAAGCTCGACCTGTCCGCCGGCGTGGACGTCGAGATCAAGATTTAATCGAGGAGAGGCGGGATCCGATGCGCGACACAGCGCTACGAACGGGCGTGATCGCCAAGAAGCTGGGCATGACCCGCGTGTTCGCCGAAGACGGCGCCCACGTGCCGGTCACCGTGCTCCAGCTCGACAACTGTCAGGTGGTGGGCCAGCGGACCCTGGAGCGCGACGGCTACGTTGCGCTGCAGCTGGGCGCCGGCAGCCGCAAGGCCAAGAACACCCCCAAGCCCCTGCGCGAGTCCTTCGCCAGGGCCGAGGTGTCGCCGAAGGCCTATGTGACCGAGTTCCGGGTGTCGGACGACGCCCTGCTGGACGTCGGCGCGGAACTGACCGCTGACCACTTCGTGGCCGGCCAGAAGGTCGACATCCAGGGCGAGACCATCGGCAAGGGCTTTGCCGGCGCCATGAAGCGCTGGAACTTCGGCGGCCTGCGTGCGACCCACGGCGTGTCGGTGTCGCACCGCTCGCACGGTTCGACGGGTAACCGTCAGGACCCGGGCCGCACCTTCCCCGGCAAGAAGATGGCCGGTCACCTGGGTCAGGAAGTCGTGACCCAGCAGAACCTGACGATCGTGCGCATCGACGCCGAGCGCGGCCTGATCCTGGTCAAGGGCGCTGTCCCGGGCCACGACGGCAGCTACGTCAAGGTTCGCGACTCCATCAAGAAGGCCCGTCCGGCCGAGGCCCCGTACCCGGGCGCCGTGAAGTCGGCCAAGGCCGCTGCTGCTCAACCCGCGGAAACCCCGGCCGAAGAGGCTCCGGCGGCGGAAGCGACCGAAGGCGGTGAAGCCCAATGAAACTCTCGGTGATCAAGCTCGACGGCAAGGCCGCCGGCGACGTCGAGGTGTCGGACGCCGTCTTCGGCATCGACGCCATCCGCGGCGACCTGCTGGCCCGGACCGTCAACTGGCAGCTGGCCAAGCGCCGCGCCGGTACGCACAAGGTGCAGACCCGGAACGAGAACTCTCGTACCGGCAAGAAGATGTACAAGCAGAAGGGCACCGGCGGCGCCCGTCACGGTTCGCGCCGTGCGCCGCAGTTCGTCGGCGGCTCGCGCGCCTTCGGCCCGGTCGTCCGCGACCACGGCTTCTCGCTGCCGAAGAAGATCCGCGCCCTGGCCCTGAAGCACGCCCTGTCGTCCAAGGTGAAGTCGGGCGACCTCGTCGTCGTCGACAGCCTGGCCGTCAAGGGAGCCAAGACCGCCGCCCTGCGCGAGACCTTCGGCAAGCTGGGCTGGACCAAGGCCCTGATCATCGCCGGGCCCGAGGTCGAGACCAACTTCGGTCTCGCCGCGCGCAACATCCCGCATGTGGACGTGCTGCCGAACGCCGGCCTGAACGTCTATGACATCCTGCGGGCGGACAAGCTGGTGCTGACCAAGGCCGCCGTCGAGGCGATCGAGGCGCGCTTCTCTGAGAAGGAGGCCGCGTAATGGCCGGCGCCCAACCCACCGCCAAGCACTACGACACGATCCTGGCTCCGGTGATCACCGAGAAGTCGACGATCCTGTCCGAGCAGAACAAGGTCGTCTTCCGCGTCGCCGACACGGCGACCAAGGACGAGATCGCCGCGGCGGTCGAGAGCCTGTTCAAGGTCAATGTCCTGAAGGTCAACACCCTCGTCCAGAAGGGCAAGACCAAGCGCTTCCGGGGCATCCAGGGCCGCCGGACCGACATCAAGAAAGCGATCGTGACGCTGGCCGAGGGCCAGTCGATCGACGTCACCACGGGGCTCTGATCCGATGGCTCTGAAGACTTTCAACCCGACCTCCCCGGGCCGTCGCGCCCTGGTGCTGGTCGACCGCTCCGAGCTCCACAAGGGCCGTCCGGAAAAGTCGCTCGTCGAGGGCCTGACCAAGTCGGGCGGTCGCGGGCAGGGCGGTCGCGTGGCCGTTCGCTTCCGTGGCGGCGGGGCCAAGACCCTGTACCGCAAGATCGACTTCAAGCGTCGCAAGTTCGACGCGGTCGGCACGGTCGAGCGTCTGGAGTACGACCCGAACCGGTCGGCCTTCATCGCCCTCGTCACCTACGCCGACGGCGAGAAGACCTACATCATCGCCCCGCAGCGCCTGAAGGCCGGCGACCAGGTGGTGGCCGGCGAGAAGGTCGACGTGAAGCCGGGCAACGCCATGCCGCTGCGCTCGATGCCGGTCGGGACGATCATCCACAACATCGAGATGAAGCCGGGCAAGGGCGCCCAGCTGGCCCGCGCGGCCGGCGCCTACGCCCAGCTGGTCGGCCGCGATCAGGGCTACGCCCAGATCCGTCTCGGCTCGGGTGAGCTGCGCATGGTGCTCGACACCTGCATGGCCACGGTCGGTGCGGTGTCCAACCCGGACCACATGAACCAGAACCTCGGCAAGGCGGGCCGCAAGCGTCACATGGGCTGGCGTCCGCACGTCCGCGGCGTCGCCATGAACCCGATCGACCACCCGCACGGTGGTGGTGAGGGTCGCACCTCGGGCGGCCGGACCCCGGTCACGCCGTGGGGCAAGGACACCAAGGGCACCCGCACCCGCAAGAACAAGGCCACGGACAAGTTCATCATCCGTAGCCGTCACGTGAAGAAGGCTCGCTAAGACATGGCCCGCTCCTCCTGGAAAGGCCCGTTCGTTGACGGGTACCTGCTCAAGAAGGCCGACGTGGCGCAGGCCTCGGGCCGCAAGGACGTGATCAAGACCTGGTCGCGCCGGTCCACCATCCTGCCGCAGTTCGTCGGCCTGACGTTCGGCGTCCACAATGGCCAGAAGCACGTGCCGGTGCTGGTGTCGGAAGACATGGTCGGCATGAAGTTCGGCGAGTTCGCCCCGACCCGGAACTTCCCGGGCCACGCGGCGGACAAGAAGGCCAAGAGGAAGTAATCCATGGCCCAGACCAAGAATCCCCGTCGCGTCGGTGCGACCGAGGCCCGCGCCAAGCTGGTCAACGTCCGCATCAGCCCGCAGAAGCTGAACCTGGTGGCCCAGTCCATCCGCGGCCTGCCGGTGCAGAAGGCGCTCAACGAGCTCGAGTTCAGCCGCAAGCGCATCGCCGGCGACGTCCGCAAGGTGCTGTACTCGGCCATCTCGAACGCCGAGAACAACCACAACCTCGACATCGACAACCTGGTCGTCGCTGAGGCCTTCGTGGGCAAGAACCTGGTGATGAAGCGCTTCGCGAGCCGCGCTCGCGGTCGCTCCTCGCGCATCCTGAAACCGTTCAGCGAGATCACCATCGTGGTCCGCGAAGCCGGCGAGGCCGCCTGATGGGTCAGAAAGTCAATCCGGTCGGGCTGCGGCTCGGCGTCAACCGCACCTGGGACAGCCGCTGGTTCGCCGGCGGGGCCGACTACGCCCGTCTGCTGCACCAGGACCTGAAGCTGCGCACGTGGCTGAAGGAGCGCCTGTCGGGCGCCGGCGTGTCGCGCATCATCATCGAGCGTCCGCACAAGAAGTGCCGCGTGACGATCTACGCCGCCCGTCCGGGCGTCGTGATCGGCAAGAAGGGCGCGGACATCGAGAAGCTGCGCAAGGACATCTCCGCCCGCACGGACGGCGAGGTCCACCTCAACATCGTCGAGGTGCGCAAGCCCGAGACCGACGCCCAGCTGATCGCCGAGAACATCGCGCAGCAGCTGGAGCGCCGCGTGGCCTTCCGTCGCGCCATGAAGCGTTCGATCCAGTCGGCCATGCGTCTCGGCGCCAAGGGCATCCGGATGAACGTCTCGGGCCGTCTGGGCGGTGCGGAAATCGCCCGGATGGAGTGGTACCGCGAAGGTCGCGTGCCGCTGCACACCCTGCGCGCCGACATCGACTACGGCTTCTACGAAGCCAAGACGACCTACGGCATCATCGGCATCAAGGTCTGGGTCTTCAAGGGTGAGGTGCTCGAGCACGACCCGATGGCCCAGGACAAGCGCTGGGCCCAGGAAGCCTCGGGCCCGTCGTCGAACGAAGGCCGCGAGCGTGGCGGCCCCCGCGGCGACCGCGGTCCGCGTCGCGACCGCGGACGTGAGGGCTAAGTCATGCTGCAACCGAAGAAGACCAAGTACCGCAAGGCCTTCAAGGGCCGCATCCATGGCTCGGCCAAGGGGGGCTTCTCGCTGAACTTCGGCTCCTACGGCCTGAAGTCGCTGGAGCCGGAACGCATCACGGCGCGTCAGATCGAGGCGGCCCGCCGCGCGATCACCCGCCAGATGAAGCGTCAGGGCCGGGTTTGGATCCGCATCTTCCCGGACGTGCCGGTCTCCGGCAAGCCGGCCGAAGTGCGGATGGGCTCGGGCAAGGGCGCGGTGGACCACTGGGCCGCCCGCGTGGCCCCGGGTCGCATCATGTTCGAAATCGACGGCGTGCCGGACGACATCGCCCGCGAGGCGCTGCGCCTCGGCGCCGCCAAGCTGCCGGTGCGCACCAAGGTGGTGACGCGTATCGACGCCGGTATCGCCCATTCGGAGCAAGCGGCATGACCAAGATCGCCGACTTCCGGGTCATGACCCCGGACCAGCTGTCCGATGAGCTGCTGAAGCTCAAGAAGGAGCAGTTCAACCTGCGCTTCCAGGCGGCCACCGGCCAGCTCGAGAAGACCCACCGCGTCGGGGAAGTCCGCAAGGACATCGCCCGTCTCCAGACCCTGCTGCGCCAGAAGCAGCCGGCCGCGTAAGGAACGAACATGCCGAAGCGAATTCTCGAAGGCGTCGTCGTCTCCGACAAGGGCGACAAGACCGTCGTCGTCAAGGTCGAGCGCACCCTGCTGCACCCGGTTCTGAAGAAGACCGTGCGTCTGTCCAAGAAGTACCACGCCCACGACGAGGCCAACGCGCTGAAGGTCGGCGACGTGGCCCGCATCGTCGAGTGCGCCCCGAAGTCCAAGCTGAAGCGGTGGGAAGTCCTCGCCGCTCCGGCTTCGTAATCTGAGAAGGATCGGATCCCATGATCCAGATGCAAACTAACCTGGAGGTGGCCGACAATTCGGGCGCTCGCCGGGTCATGTGCATCAAGGTGCTGGGCGGCTCGAAGCGCCGCTACGCCTCGATCGGCGACACCATTGTCGCTTCGGTGAAGGAAGCTATCCCCCGCGGCCGCGTGAAGAAGGGCGACGTCGTGCGCGCCATCGTCGTGCGCACCGCCAAGGACATCCAGCGCAAGGACGGGTCGGTGATCCGTTTCGACAAGTCGGCCGCCGTGATCGTCAACAAGCAGAACGAGCCGGTCGGCACCCGTATCTTCGGCCCGGTGCCGCGCGAGCTGCGCGCCCGGAACCACATGAAGATCATCTCGCTGGCTCCGGAGGTGCTGTAACCATGGCCGCGAAGATCAAGAAGGGTGACCGCGTCGTCGTTCTGACGGGCAAGGACAAGGGCCGCGCCGGCAAGGTGCTCCGCGTCCTGCCGACCGAGCAGCGCGTCGTGGTCGAGGGCATCAACGTGGTCCAGCGCCACACCCGCCCGAGCCAGCTCGACCCCCAGGGCGGCATCAAGAACAAGGAAGCGTCGATCCACGTCTCGAACGTCGCGATCGCGGATGCGAACGGCAAGGCCGCCCGCGTCGGCTTCCGTACGGAAGACGGCAAGAAGGTCCGCTTCGCCAAGACGACCGGAGACGTCATCTGATGGCTACCGAGAAGTACACCCCCCGGCTGAAGTCGGAATACGAGTCCCGCATCCGCGCCGTGATGAAGGACAAGTTCGGCTACACCAACGAGATGCAGGTGCCCAAGCTGGACAAGATCGTCCTGAACATGGGCGTCGGCGAGGCTGTGGCGGACTCCAAGAAGGCCCAGGCGGCCCTCAAGGACCTGACCGCCATCGCCGGTCAGAAGGCTGTGCCGACCAAGGCCCGCAACTCCATCGCCGGCTTCAAGCTGCGCGAGGGCATGGTCATTGGCGGCAAGGTCACCCTGCGCGGCGACCGCATGTACGAGTTCCTGGACCGCTTCATCACCATCGCGCTGCCGCGGGTGAAGGACTTCCGGGGCCTCAAGGGCACGTCGTTCGACGGTCGTGGCAACTACGCCACCGGTCTGAAGGAGCACATCGTGTTCCCGGAGATCAACTACGACCAGATCGACCAGATGTGGGGCATGGACATCGTCGTCTGCACCACGGCCAAGACCGACGAGGAAGCCAAGGCGCTCCTCGCCGAGTTCAAGTTCCCGTTCGTGAACTGACGGGAAGGAAAGAGCACCATGGCTAAGAAGAGCGCCGTCAATCGCAACGAGCGGGTCAAGAAGCTGGTGGCCCAGTACGCCGCCAAGCGCGCCGACCTCAAGGCGAAGGCCAACGACGAGAGCCTGCCGCTGGAGGAGCGCTTCGAAGCGCGCCTGAAGCTGGCCGCCCTGCCGCGGAACTCCGCGCCGAACCGCATCCGTAACCGCTGTGAGGTGACGGGTCGTCCGCGTGGCTACTACCGCAAGCTGAAGATGAGCCGGATCGCCCTGCGTCAGCTGGGCAACCTGGGCCAGATCCCCGGCCTGACGAAGTCGAGCTGGTAAGGGGAGCGACACGACATGATGATCAATGATCCCCTGAGCGACATGATCGCTCGCATCAAGAACGCGGCCACCCGCAAGCGTTCGAAGGTGCTGACCCCGGCGTCCCGTCTGCGCCAGCGCGTCCTCGACGTGCTGCAGGACGAGGGCTACATCCGCGGCTACAGCCTGGTGCAGAACCCGGGCGAGTTCCCGCAGTTCGAGATCGAGCTGAAGTACTTCGACGGCCAGCCCGTCATCGCCGAGATCTCGCGCGTGTCCAAGCCGGGCCGTCGGGTCTACTCCGCGATCGGCGACCTGAAGCCCGTCAAGAACGGCCTCGGCATCTCGATCCTTTCGACGTCCAAGGGCGTGATGTCCGACACGGCGGCCCGCGAGGCCAACGTGGGCGGCGAAGTCCTCTGCAGGGTCTACTAAGATGTCCCGTATCGGTAAGAAGACCATCGCCATCCCGAAGGGCGTGACCGTCACGCTCAACGGCCAGACCGTCTCGGTGAAGGGCCCCAAGGGCGAACGCACCTGGACCGTCGCCGAGGAGATCGAGGTGACCCAGGCCGGCGACGAGCTGTCGCTGACCCCGCGGTCTGACACCCAGCGCGCCCGCGCCATGTGGGGCCTGTCGCGCACCCTGGTCGCCAACATGGTGACCGGCGTGACCGAGGGCTTCGAGCGCAGCCTCGAGCTGGTCGGCGTGGGTTACCGCGCCGCCCTGAAGGGCAAGGACCTGTCGCTGCAGCTCGGCTTCAGCCACGACGTCGACATCAAGGCCCCGGAAGGCATCACCTTCGCCGTGCCGAAGCAGACCGAGATCAAGATCTCGGGCTCTGACAAGCAGGCCGTGGGTCAGATCGCGGCGGTCATCCGCAAGCTCCGTCCGCCGGAACCCTACAAGGGCAAGGGCGTGCGCTATGCCGGCGAGACCGTGCGGCGCAAGGAAGGCAAGAAGAAGTAAGCCATGGCCACGACTCTCAAGCAAAACGCCAAGCGTCGCGCCGAGCGCACGCGCCGCCGCCTGAAGGCCGTCGCCAACGGCCGTCTGCGTCTGTCGGTCTACCGCTCGGACAAGAACATCTCGGCCCAGGTCATCGACGACGCCAATGGCGTGACCGTCGCCTCGGCCTCGTCGCTGGAAGGCGGCAAGGGTTCGAAGGGTTCGGACGTCGCTGCGGCCAGCCGCATCGGCAAGCTCATCGCCGAGCGTGCGATCGAGAAGGGCGTCAAGGACGTCGTCTTCGACCGCGGCGGCTACATCTATCATGGCCGGGTCAAGGCCCTGGCGGAGGCCGCGCGCGAAGCCGGCCTGAACTTCTAAGGGACGAGAAGCATGGCGCGTGAACCCCAACGCGGCGGCGGCGGCGAGCGTCGCGACCGTCGTGACAACCGCTCGGCTCCCGAAGCTGGCGCCGACTCCGAACTGGTCGAGAAGCTGGTCCACATCAACCGCGTCGCCGCCACCGTGAAGGGCGGCCGCCGGTTCTCGTTCGCGGCCCTGATGGTCGTCGGCGACGGCAAGGGCCGGGTGGGCTTCGGTCACGGCAAGGCCCGTGAAGTGCCGGAAGCCATCCGCAAGGCGACCGAAGAAGCCAAGAAGACCATGATCCGCGTTCCGCTCCGCGAGAACCGCACCCTGCACCACGACGGCAACGGCCGTTGGGGCGCCGGCAAGATCATGATGCGTGCGGCCCCTCCGGGCACCGGCGTCATCGCCGGCGGTCCGATGCGCGCGGTCCTCGAAACCCTCGGCGTCCAGGACGTCGTCGGCAAGTCGACCGGCTCGTCGAACCCGTACAACATGATCCGCGCGACCTTCGAGGCGCTGAAGGCCCAGTCCTCGCCGCGTCAGGTCGCTTCCAAGCGCGGCAAGAAGGTCTCCGACCTGCTCGGCCGGCGTAACGACGGCGCCTCGGCGCCCGAAGCGATCGAGGGCTGATAGATGGCCGAGAAGAAGACCGTCACCGTCCGCCAGACCGGCAGCCCGATCCGCCGCAAGTCGGATCAGCGCGCCACCCTGCAAGGCCTTGGCCTGAACCGCCTCGGCCGTGAGGCGACCCTTGAAGACACTCCCGCCGTTCGCGGGATGATCGCCAAGGTCGCCCACATGGTGGAAGTGGTCGAGAAGTAATCCCGGCGACCGCCGATGGCGGTCGTCCATGGTGAAGAGTGTCAGTGCTAGTGAGCCCGGGGGACGTGTCTCTTGCGCTCACTGGCACTTTTCACTAGCACCGCCCGCTCAACAGCCGAGTCCGGCCACCGCGCCGGGCGTTAGCACCCGAAAGGATCAGGCACATGAAGCTCAATGAAATCCGCGACAACGAAGGCGCCCACAAGAAGCGGCTGCGCGTCGGCCGTGGCCCGGGCTCGGGCAAGGGCAAGACCTCGGGGCGCGGCGTCAAGGGTCAGAAGTCGCGCTCGGGCGTCGCCATCGGCGGCTTCGAGGGCGGCCAGATGCCGCTCTACATGCGCATGCCGAAGCGCGGCTTCAACAATCCGGGCGCGCTGAAGCTGGCCGAGGTGAACCTGTGGCGTCTGCAGGACGCCGTGGACGCCGGCAAGCTGGACGCCAAGGCCGAGATCAACGGCGAGGCCCTGGTGGCCGCCGGCGTGATCCGCCGCGTCAAGGACGGCGTGCGCGTCCTCGGCTCGGGCGAACTGAAGGCCAAGCTGAACCTGGTCGTCTGGTCGGCGTCGTCGGGCGCCATCAAGGCGATCGAGGCCGCCGGCGGTTCGGTCGTCCAGCAGCGCATCGCCGCCGAGGCCGCTGCGGCCGCCCGCGTCGAGAAGCGCAACGCCGCCAAGGGCAAGGCTCCGGCCCCCAAGGCGCCGAAGGGCGACGCCAACAAGATCTCCGCCCGCGCCCGCCGCACGGCCGCCAAGGCCTGACGCTGGCCGCCTGCGGATGAAACGTGAGGGCGGCTCTCGCATGAGGGCCGCTTTTCACCTATCTGACGACCTCCAGAGTCGTGGGGACGCGTAATGGCTTCGGCCGCTGAACAACTCGCCGCCAATATGAACATCGGCTCGTTCGCGCGTGCGACCGAGCTGCACAAGCGCCTGCTGTTCACGCTGGGCGCGCTGCTGGTCTACCGCATCGGGACCTACGTCCCGATCCCGGGGATCAACTCCGAGGCCTTCCTGCAGTTCTTCCAGAACCCGGACGGCCAGCGCGGCATCCTCGACATGTTCAACATGTTCTCGGGCGGCGCCGTCGAACGGATGGCCGTGTTCGCCCTGAACGTGATGCCCTACATCTCGGCGTCGATCATCGTGCAGCTCATGGGCGCGGTGTATCCGCCGTGGGAAAAGCTGCGTAAGGAAGGCGGCGAGGCTGGCCGCAAGCAGCTGAACCAGTACACCCGCTACCTCACCGTCCTGCTGGCGGTGGCGCAGTCGTTCGGCATCGCCGTCGGCCTGAACGCCAGCCAGGGGCTGGTGGACTCGCCTGGCCTGTTCTTCATCGCCACGACCGTCGTGACCCTGACCGGGGGCACCATGTTCCTGATGTGGCTGGGTGAGCAGGTCACCAGCCGCGGCGTCGGCAACGGCATCAGCCTGATCATCTTCGCCGGCATCGTGGCCGTGTTGCCGGGCACGATCGCCCGTCTGCTGGGCCTGGCGCAGGAAGGCCAGATGTCGGCCTTCGCCCTGCTGTTCATCGCCATCCTGGCGGTGGCCACGATCGTCTTCATCGTCTTCATGGAGCGCGCCCAGCGCCGGCTGCTGATCCAGTATCCGAAGCGCCAGGAAGGCAACCGCATGGCCGGCGGAGAGCGCTCGTTCCTGCCGCTGAAGGTCAACACCGCGGGCGTCATCCCGCCGATCTTCGCCTCGTCGCTGCTGCTGCTGCCGGCCACGGTGGCGCAGATGACCGCCAACGCCGACCTGCCGGCCTGGATGGGCTGGCTGCCGGCCCTGACCGGTCAGCTGAACCACGGCCAGCCGCTGTTCATGGCGCTGTATGCGGCCCTGATCATCTTCTTCTGCTTCTTCTACACGTCGATCACCTTCAATCCGGAGGACACGGCGGAGAATCTGCGGAAGTACGGCGGCTTCCTGCCGGGTATCCGTCCGGGCAAGCGCACGGCCGAGTACCTCGACTATGTGCTGACCCGCCTGACGGTGATCGGCGCGGCCTACATCACCCTGGTCTGCCTGCTGCCCGAGTTCATGGTCGCCCAGATGGGCAACAGCCTCTACTTCGGCGGCACCTCGATCCTGATCGTGGTGTCGGTGACGATGGATACGGTGGCCCAGATCCAGTCTCACCTGCTGGCGCACCAGTACGAGGGGCTGATCAAGAAGGCCAAGCTGCGCGGTCGTGGCGGTCGCGGCGCACCGACGCCCGTGCGGCGCTGACGCCCTGAGCGACGGAGGGGGACGATGAACCTGATCCTGTTCGGGCCGCCGGCGGCCGGCAAGGGCACCCAGGCCAAGCGGCTGGTCGAGCAGCGCGGCATGGTCCAGCTGTCGACCGGTGACATGCTGCGCGCGGCCATCGCCTCCGGCTCCGAGCTGGGCGAGCGGGTCAAGGGCATCATGGCCCGCGGCGATCTGGTGTCGGACGAGATCGTCATCGCCCTGATCGAGGAGCGTCTGCCGGAGGCCGAGGCCGCCGGCGGGGCCATCTTCGACGGCTTCCCCCGCACCGTGGCCCAGGCCGAGGCGCTGGACCGGATGCTGGCCGGTCGCGGCCGCCAGATCGACAAGGTCGTGCGTCTCAAGGTCGATGACGCCGCCCTGACCGAGCGCATCGCCAAGCGCTTCGCCGAGCAGGGGCGGCCCGACGACAACCCCGACAGCTTCGGCGTCCGTCTCGACGCCTACAACCGCAACACCGCGCCGCTGCTGCCCTACTACGAGGCCCAGGGGAAGCTGGTGGAGCTCGACGGCATGGGCTCGATCGAGACCGTCGCCGCGGGCATCGACGCCGCCCTCGCGGACTGATCGCGAGCTCCGGCGGGCTGCGCTGGAGCCGGATCGGTTGGCCGACGTTCATCCGCTGCGTGCTGGAATGATGTCATGCGGCCATGGCCCGGAACCCTCCGTGACCCGCCCGGCGCCCGACGCCGGGCTCTGCTGGCGACGGTCGTCGTCGGCCTCCACGCGCTCGTGCTTGCCGCCGTTTCCATTCGCGAGCCCGCCGCGCCGCTGATCCCGCCGCCGGTCATCGACCTGATCCTGACGCCCCCCGTGCCGCCGCCGCCGGTGGAGGCTGCCCCGGCGCGCGAGAGCGGCGGTGGCGCGCCCGCGGCCCCGAGCCGCCTGCGCACGCCGGAGCCGCAGCCGACGCCGGTGACGCCCGAGATCCCGCCGCCCGTGGCCCAGGCCCCGGCGCCGGCCCTGACCGTCGGCGTCGCCCCGGCGGCGGCGGCCGAGCCCGGCTTCGGCCTCGGCGGAGAAGGTCAGGGGCGAGGGGAGGGGACCGGTCCCGGTGACGGACCGGGCGCCGGCGTCCGCACGCCGCCGCGCAACCTGCGCCAGCCCGCCCTGCGTGAACTGCGCGCCTTCCATCCGCCGGAGGCGCTGCGCCGCAACGTCTCCGGCCTCGCCGTCGTCAGCTGCCGGATCCGCGCCGATACCCGGCTCGACGACTGCCGCGTGCTGGAGGAGGCGCCCGCCGGTCAGGGCTTTGGCGCCGCCGGGGTGCGGGTGGCGACCGAGCTGTACCGTTTCCGGCCGGCGCTGGAGGACGGTCGGCCGGTCGATTCGGTGCGGGCGGTGATCGAGCTGGCCTTCGGCCGCAACGCGCCCCGCCCGCGCGGTGACTGATCAATGAGCCTGTCGGGCCGCGACCCGTTGACGCCCGGTGAATCCCCTGTATAACGCCCGCTTCCGCGAAGGGCGCGTCACGCTCCAGGTCTGTCGACCGGAGCGTTTTATGCGTCTGAACACGCGCATCTGGAGACATTCGTGGCCCGTATCGCTGGCGTCAACATCCCGACCAACAAGCGCGTTGAGATCGCGCTGCAGTACATCCACGGCATCGGCCCGGCGGCCGCCAAGTCGATCACCGAGAAGGTGGGCATCGAGGCGGCGCGTCGCGTGAACCAGCTGACCGACGCCGAGATCCTGCAGATCCGTGAGACCATCGACCGCGACCACACGGTCGAGGGCGACCTGCGTCGCGAGACCTCGATGAACATCAAGCGGCTGATGGACCTGGCCTGCTACCGCGGCCTGCGTCACCGCAAGGGCCTGCCGGTGCGCGGTCAGCGCACCCACACCAACGCCCGCACCCGCAAGGGTCCGGCCAAGCCGATCGCCGGCAAGAAGAAGTAAGAGAAAGACCTGACCGATGGCCAAGGAACCGGGTCGCGTTAAGCGCCGCGAACGCAAGAACATCACCTCGGGCGTGGCGCACGTGAACGCCAGCTTCAACAACACCATGGTGACCATCACCGACGCCCAGGGGAACGCCATCTCCTGGTCCTCGGCCGGACACATGGGCTTCAAGGGCTCGCGCAAGTCGACGCCGTACGCCGCCCAGATGGCGGCCGAGGACGCCGGCCGGAAGGCCGCCGAACACGGCGTGAAGACCCTGGAAGTGAACGTCTCGGGCCCCGGTTCGGGCCGCGAGTCGGCCCTGCGCGCGCTGCAGGCCGTCGGCATGACCATCACGACGATCCGCGACGTGACGCCGATGCCGCACAATGGCTGCCGTCCGCCGAAGCGCCGTCGCGTCTAAGCGTCTCGCGTCACCCCTATTCCCGCCGGTTCCGCGCGCCTGAGCCCAGGCCCGGAGCCGGCGAAACCCGTTTCGAGGGACATCCATGATCGAACGTAACTGGCAAGAGCTGATCCGTCCCGAGAAGCCGCAGATCGACGCCGGTTCCGACCCGCTGCGCAAGGCGCGCCTGGTCGCCGAGCCGCTCGAGCGCGGCTTCGGCGTGACGCTCGGCAACGCCCTGCGTCGGGTGCTGCTGTCGTCGCTCCAGGGCGCCGCTGTCACCGCCATCCAGATCGACGGCGTGGTTCACGAGTTCTCGTCGCTGGAAGGCGTGCGCGAGGACGTCGTCGACATCGTCCTGAACATCAAGCAGCTGGCCCTGCGCATGCACGCCGAAGGGCCGAAGCGCATGACCCTGCGCGCCACGGGCCCCGGCCCGGTGACCGCCGGCCAGATCGACGTCCCGGCCGACATCGAGGTGCTGAACCCCGATCACGTCATCTGCACCCTCGACGAGGGCGCTTCGGTGCGCATGGAACTGACGGTCCAGACCGGCAAGGGCTATGTCGCCGCCGAGTTCAACCGTCCGGAAGACGCCCCGATCGGCCTGATCGCGGTCGACGCCCTCTACTCGCCGGTCAAGCGCGTCGCCTATCGCGTCGAGCCGACCCGTCAGGGCCAGTCGCTCGACTACGACAAGCTGATCATGGAAGTTGAGACCAACGGCGCCGTGTCGCCGGTGGACGCCGTGGCCTACGCCTCGCGCA
This sequence comes from Brevundimonas sp., assembly GCF_035998205.1. GTDB lineage: Bacteria > Pseudomonadota > Alphaproteobacteria > Caulobacterales > Caulobacteraceae > Brevundimonas. Next base: position 158,471 of record NZ_DASYHT010000003.1, on the reverse strand, counting down.
TCCTCCAGGACCAGCTGCAGATCTTCATCACCTTCGAGGAGCCGAAGGCCGCGGTCGAGGCGCAGGACGGCAAGCCCGACCTGCCGTTCAACCCGGCGCTGCTGAAGAAGGTCGACGAGCTGGAGCTGTCGGTCCGTTCGGCCAACTGCCTGAAGAACGACAACATCGTCTACATCGGCGACCTGATTCAGAAGACCGAGGGCGAGATGCTTCGCACCCCGAACTTCGGCCGCAAGTCGCTGAACGAGATCAAGGAAGTGCTGGCGACCATGGGCCTCAGCCTCGGCATGGACGTGCCGAACTGGCCGCCGGAGAACATCGAAGACCTCGCCAAGAAGTTCGAAGACCAGATCTGAGTTCAACCCCTCCGCCCTGCGGACCTTCGGGTTCGCGGCAGGGGCGGTTAGAATGAGATAGGCCCCAGGTCCGGCATCGCCCGGAAACCAGGGTTGAGTAGGAGAGACCCCGATGCGCCACGGCGCCGCCCATCGCAAGCTCGGCCGTACGGTCAGCCATCGCCAGGCCATGTTCGCCAACATGGCGGCCAGCCTGATCAAGCATGAGCAGATCACCACGACCCTGCCCAAGGCGAAGGAGCTGCGGCCCTTCGTCGAGAAGCTGGTGACGCTGGCCAAGCGGGGCGACCTGCATGCCCGCCGTCAGGCCATCAGCGCCGTCCGCGACGTGCCGCAGGTCGGCAAGCTGTTCGAGACGCTCGGCCCGCGTTACGCCGAGCGCAACGGCGGCTACATCCGCATCATGAAGGCCGGCTTCCGTCGCGGCGACAACGCCCCGATGGCGGTGATCGAGTTCGTCGACCGCGACGTCTCGGCCAAGGGCCAGGACTCCGGTCCGGTGCAGGACAACGGCTTCGAGGATGACGCCGCCGCCTGATCGGGTGATCGGGTTGGGATTTCGGGCCGGCTGGAGTGCTCCAGCCGGCCCTTTTTCTTGGCGATCGTTCCGAGGTCAGTCCGTCGGGGCTTCCGTGCCCGCCTGCACCTTGCCCAGCATCCGGTCGGCGATCTCGCCGGCCTGGCTCGCCGGGTTCCGCTGCCGCAGGTCCGCGTCATAGAGGGCAGCCAGATAGCTCCGGTCCCAATCGGTGAGGCCGCCCGGCGGATCGGAGACGTCGAACAGGTCCAGAATGGTCGGCACGCCGAACGGCCCCGGTTCCGGCGTGATCTGGACCAGCGCCACGAGGGCAATGTAGTCGGCCAGCTGGGGCAGGGAGACGCCAGCCGCGCGCTCGATGTCGACGATGATGTGGGCCCGGCGCAGATCGTTGCGAACATTGGTCCGCAGCAGACCTTCGCCCCTGACGTACGGGGCCTGTTCCTCTCCCGGCAGACGCACGGCGACGGCGCCGGTCTCCGCATCCACGGGCATGGCCACATGCCACCACCGCACCGGACGGTTGCTCGAAACAAAGCGGTCAAGCGCCGCCCGCGAGCCCGCGCTGCCCGCATAGTCGGGCCGGAAGGCGTTCGGGCTTTGCGCGACCAGGGCGGCCGCCAGCGCCGGGGCGTCAGAAGCGCCGATGATGGTGATGTTCGACGCACATCCCGGCTCGCCCACCCTGAGCCCGACCTCGGTCGCCACGGCGGAGACGCGGTCGATCAGGGCCTGCGCGATGTCGGACCGGAAGTTGACCGCCCCGACGCAGACCCCTGAACGCGCTTCCCAGCGCGCCGGTCCCCGGCCCGGCGGGGGCGCCGTAATGCTGTCGACAAACGTCTCGACCTGGCTCTGCGTGCGCACCCCCGTAACCACAACTTCGTCGACCTGGGTCGGCGGGGCCTGCGGCGCGGCAGTCTGCGCCGCAGTTGCGCCCGGGAGCGTCAGGAGGAGGATGGCCCAAGCTGCGGCCCTGGCCATCGCCGCTTATTCCTTCGACAGGTCCTGACGCTGGAACAGGGCCAGCGCGCCCGCCAGTGGCAGTACAGTCCAGCCGATCAGGCTGAGCCAGGCCTTGAGCGGCAGCAGGCCGGGGTCGGCGAGGGCCACGGCGGTCGGGTCCAGCAGCCCTTGCAGCGCCGCGAGGGCCGCGCCCGGGCTGGCCAGCAGCACGATCCAGCTGTCCGGGGCCTGCCCCATAGCCCCCAGCAGGTTAGGGGCGAGGAACTGGGCCACCCCCACCGCCAGCGGCACGAACAGGGCGGCCATCAGCGAGCGGGTGGCGACGGCGGCCAGCAGCCCCAGCATCAGGAACTGGCTGACCCGCAGGGCGGCCAGACCCCACAGGGCAAACAGGGTCCCGACCTCGCTCCCGTCGAGGCTGAAGCCGAGGGTGCGGTTGAAGATGACGCCGCGGATCACTTCGGAGCTCATGGTGGCGGCGGTCAGCACGACCATGGCGATCAGGCTGAGGCCGGTCACCACCAGCACCTTGCCGATGACCAGCGGGATGCGGCCGTTACGGGGGCGCAGCAGCCGCCAGGTCTCCCAGCGATAGTCGCCGGCGTAGACGGTGGCGGCCCCGATCAGGGTGAACAGCAGCAGGCCCGGCCCGGCCAGGTTGCCGGCCGACTGCAGCAGGGACTCGCCGAGGTTCATCGGGCCCGAGACCAGCATGGCCTTGAGCTCCGGCGGCGCGTCCGTGTCGGCGGCGAGGCGCTCCATGTTGGACTTCATCACCCAGGCCGCCAGCACTCCGAACACGAGGGTCAGGATCGGCAGGAAGACCACGCTCCAGAACCAGGTGGTGCGGCTGTGAATCAGGCGAAACGCCTCGGCGCGGGTTGCGTCAGCCCACATGGGACACCCCCTGGATCGGTTCGGGCGCCCGTTCGACGCCGGTTTCGCTGAAGAACACACCCTCGAGGTCGGCGCCGACCCAGCGGGCCTCGCTGATCTCGACCCCGGCCTCGACCAGGGCCCGGATCAGGGCCGGGGCCTCGTCGCGGGGGATGTCGGCCAGCACCGCGTCGCCCTCACGCGCGCCCTTCGCCCCGAGGGTGTCGAGGATGCGCGCCAGCGGCGTGGCCTGCAGCCGCAGCCGTTCGCCCACGGCGGTCAGCTCCGACACCGCCCCTTCGCGCACCAGCCGGCCCTTGTTGAGGATCGCCACCCGGTCGCACACCCGCTGCACCTCCAGCAGCTGGTGGCTGGCGAGGATCACCGTCACCCCGTCGTCGGCGGCGAGCGAGCGGATCAGGGCGCGCATCTCCTGGATGCCCGGCGGGTCCATGCCGCTGGTCGGCTCGTCGAGGATCACGAGGTCGGGGCGGTGGAGCAGGGCGGCGGCGACGCCGAGGCGCTGCATCATGCCGACCGAGAAGCCCCGCACCCGCCGGTCGGCGGCGGCGGCGAGGCCGACCCGGTCCAGCCAGCGGGCGATCTCCGCCGCGTCCGGCGACAGGCCCTGGGCCCGGGCCATCCAGCCCAGCACCTGGCGGGCGGTGAGGAAGGGGGGAAAGCGCGGCGTCTCGATCATCGAGCCGGTGCGGCGCAGGGCCCCCGGGGCGGCGATCGGCCCGCCCAGCACCTCGGCCTCGCCCGCGGTCGGCCGGATCAGCCCCAGAAGGATGCGGAACAGGGTCGACTTGCCCGCGCCGTTGGGCCCGAGCACGCCGTAGATGCCGCCCTTCGGAATGGTCAGGTCCAGCCCGTCCAGCGCCTTCACATCGCCGAAGGTCTTGGTCAGTCCGCGTGTCGCGATCACCGCTGTCATGGGCGCCCCTCCCGTTTCGCGCGTATCGGGCCCCGCTTCGACCCCGCGGGTCAAGCCGTCGCGGGGGCGTCGCAGATTAAGAATAGGCAACCTCACCTGTTCCGGAGTCGCCCTGCATGTCCCGTATCCTGTTCGCCTCGCTCCTCCCCGTGCTCGCCGTCGCCCTCGCGTGGCTGCCCGTCACAGCCGCCTCCGCCGGTGAAGCGGAACCGCGGGGGCAGGCGGTTGCGGTGTCCGATCTCCGGCCGCTGGCGCCGCTGACGATCCTGGTCTCGATCGATGGCTTCCGGCCGGACTACCTGCAGCGGGGGGCCACCCCGACCCTGTCGGCCCTGGCGGAGGGCGGGGCCCGCGCCGCCATGCGGCCGTCGTTCCCGAGCGTCACCTTCCCCAACCACTACACCCTCGTCACCGGGCTCCACCCGGACCGCCACGGCATCGTCGGCAACGCCTTCATCGATGCGGAGCTCGGTCGCTTCAGCATGGCCCGCAAGGAGACGCCATGGTGGGACCAGGCTGAACCCCTCTGGGTCACCGCCGAGAAGGCCGGGCTGACCACTGGCACCATGTTCTGGCCAGGGTCCGAGACCGAGATCCGCGGCGTGCGCCCCACGCACTGGCGCGAGTTCGATCAGGATCTGTCGGGCGAAGCGCGCGTGGACCAGATCCTCGCCTGGCTGGACGGGCCGCAGCCCCCGGCCTTCGCCACCCTCTATTTCGACATCGTCGACTCCGCCGGTCACCGTCACGGCCCCGATGCGCCGGAGACCACCGCCGCGGCGGCCGAGGTCGATGCGGCGATGGCCCGGCTGCTGCAGGGGCTGGAGGCGCGTGGCCTGGACGCGCGGACGCATCTGGTCGTTGTCGCCGACCACGGCATGGCCGCGACCGACCCGTCACGCGTGGTCTGGCTGGACCACCTCGTCGATCCGGCGGCGCTGGAGATCATCTACGCCGGCGCTGCGGCTTTCCTTGAGCCGGTCGCGGGACGCGAGGCCGAGGTTGAGGCGGCGCTGGTCCGGCGTCATTCGCACGCCGAGTGCTGGACCCGCGCCACCATCCCCGCGCGGCTGGCGCTGGGCCGCAACCCGCGCGTCTCGTCCATCGTCTGCGCGGCGGAGCCGGGCTGGCTGCTCGCCACCCGCGCCCGCCCGGTGACACGCGCCGGCGGGGCCCACGGCTATGATCCCGCCGCCCCGGAGATGGCGGCCCTGTTCATCGTCCATGGGCCCGCCATCCGGCCCGGGACGGTGCTGGAAAACCTCGATAGCGTCGACGTGCACCCTTTGCTTGGTCGCCTGCTCGGGATCGCTGTGCCGGCCGGCGACGGTCGCCCCGAAGACACCCTGCCGGCCATGATTCCGTAAGGTGCGGGCCTTGAAGACGCCGGAAAGCGGCGCAGATAGTCTGGCATGATCGCCCACCCGAGGATGATGTCCGTCATGAAGACCAGCTCCGTCGCGCTCCTGCTCGCCCTGTCGGTGGCCGCCTGCGGCCAGGCCGGGGAGACCAGCGCCCAGGACGGGGTCTTCGCCGGGGCCGAGCGCGTCGTGCCGGGCGACGCCCTGTCGATGAAGGCCAGCTTCGCCCCCGTGGTTCGCGAGGCGGCCCCGGCCGTGGTCAACATCTCGGCGCGCGGGGTGCAGCGCGTGCGCGACCCCTTCTGGGGCCTGCCCGCCGGCCAGCGCCAGACCGGCTCGGTCGGCTCCGGCGTCATCGTCCGGCCCAACGGCGTGGTGGTGACCAACAACCACGTCATCCAGGGCATGAGCGAGATCCGCGTCATCCTCAACGACCGGCGCGAGTTCCCGGCCCGGGTGGTGCTGGCCGACGAGCGCTCGGACATCGCCGTGCTGCAGCTGCAGGGGGTGGACGAAGCCCTGCCGGTGCTGCGCATCGACGATCAGGAGGAGCAGCAGGTCGGCGATCTGGTGCTGGCCATCGGCAACCCGTTCGGGGTTGGCCAGACGGTGACCAACGGCATCATCTCGGCGCTCAACCGCACCGAGACCGGCATCTCGGACTCCGGCTCCTTCATCCAGACCGACGCCGCGATCAACCCGGGCAACTCGGGCGGGGCGCTGGTCGACATGGACGGCGACCTGATCGGCATCAACACCGCCATCTTCTCGCGCACCGGCACCTCGTCGGGCGTCGGCTTCGCCGTGCCGGCCACCATGGTCAAGCGGGTGGTTGACTCCGCCGTCGGCGGGGCCAGCGCCGTGATCCGGCCGTGGCTGGGGGTGCGGGGCGAGAGCCTGTCCGCCGACGCCGCCCGCAGCCTCGGTCTCGAGCGGCCGCAGGGGCTGGTGATCACCGACGTCTACAGCGGCGGGCCCGGCGACCGGGCCGGTCTCGAGACCGGCGACATCATCACCGCCGTCGACGGCGCCGAGGTCAATGACCAGGGCGGCCTGAACTTCCGCGTCGGCACCCGCGAGCCGGGCAGTGCGGTTGAGGTCACCGTCCTGCGCGACGGCCAGCCCCGCACCCTGCGCGCCCGCGTCGAGCGCCTGCCGGGCGAGGCCGATGTCGAACGCGCTGTCACCCTCAGCCGCGGCGTCTTCGCCGGGGCGCGGGTGCTGGCGCTCAACCCGGCCCTGGCCGACAGCCTCGGCGGCAACCCCTTCGCCTCCGGCGTGATCGTCGCCGGCGTCGAGCGCGGCGGCTACGCCCAGCGCACCGGCCTGCGCGGCGGCGACATCATCCTGCTGCTGAACGGCCGCCAGGTGACCGCCGTGGACCAGCTGGCCGCCGTGCCGCCGGGCGCCGAGGTCACCATTGAGCGCCGCGGCCAGCGCCTGACCGGCGTGGTGCGGTGACCGACATTGGGGGGGCAGGGAAGGGATGAAGCCGGACGACTCCTGAGCCGCCGCGGCGTGTTCGGGCTTGCTGCTTCGGTAGCCGTTCTCGGCCTGCAGGGCCCTGCGGCGATCGCTCTGGCTTCGGACCCGGCCCGGATCCTTTGGGACGGCGGTCTCCCTGTCGCCATCGCGGCCTTTGCCGACAAGGTCGCCATCGCCGACACCTACCGGAACGAAATCCTTCTGTTCATCGACGATCGCGAGGTGTTTCGCGTCCAGGGGCAGAGCAATGGCTTTGTCTCCCCTCCCGGGGCGGGAAGCTGCTTGATGCTGTTCTCTCCGGATGGTCGAGAGCTGGCCTGGGTTGAACGGACCAATGACCGGGGCGTGCTGCGGATTCTCGACATCGCCATGCGCCAGGTCCGGGAATACGATGTTGAGTTGCCGATGCCGCCGGGGGTCGATCTGTTGGTCTGGCAGAATGGCTACGCGCTCGTCTCCCTGTTTGGCGAGCGGCGGCATGTTGATCGTATCGGGCGTCTCACCCGACCGCCGGCGCTGCCGCGTCTCGCCGTCCTCGCCGTGGTCGATGGCGCAGAGTGGCGTCTCTTCGAAGCGTCAGGCCGGGTGGCATTGCTGGGCCCCGGGGCGGAGGCCCCCGTGCTGCTCCCGTTCGGCCGGCGGCCTTCGCAGGCGGTCGGGCAGGGGGGATTGATCGCGATCGAAACGCCGCCCGCGCCGGAGGATCATGCCCGTGGGCGAACCGGACTGGTGCATGTGATCCGGCTGGCCACCCCCTGGGAACCCACTGTGGCGACGCTTGAGTTCCACCCGTCGCGTGAACGGGTGGCGCAACTGGGATGGACATCGACCCATCTGCTGGTCCGGCTGGTAGGCGGAGAGCTGAGGGGCTATCGCATCTCTGACTGGAGCCTTGACTGGACGATCGATCCGGGCGCGCCGGGCGGCGCCAACTTCGCTGTCGGTGACGGGGTCGTGTATCTGACCACGACGCACAGCGTGCTCCGCTTTCCGCTTCCGCCCGGCTGACGGGCCTGGCGCGCGAAAGTGCGTTGCGCCGGGGCGTCGGGTTCGCTATCGACACCGCCTGCCGGAGACGTGGCCGAGTGGCTGAAGGCAACGGTTTGCTAAATCGTCGTACCCTGTAAGGGGTACCGAGGGTTCGAATCCCTCCGTCTCCGCCAGATTTACGCCCTATGGCGTTGATTTTCTTTGATAAATTTTGGGCTGGCGGGCTGCGTCCCTAACGTGCCCCCCGACTTAACGGCGGACAACGGTGAAGTCCGTGCCTTTAGATCGGCCCGTCTTCAGAAAAGTGGCTCGGTGGGAGCCTCGACCGGGCGGCATACGCCATCAAACGAGGTGGTACCCGTGAGGAGGCTTGTGCCTCGAATACGAAGCTCGCCGGTGAGTCGGTCAATCACGACATGGGGGCGGTTGCCCAAGCCAAGGACGAAGGAGCCCTCCATCTGTTCCCGCGTCAGCCTGAGGTCGTTCAGCGGACGCCAGCCTTCATCGCTGCGAGAGCGCATGTAGGGGACAAGCTCCTCAGGAAGGCGAATGCGCCCGGTATCCCCGAGGATTTCGACCATCACTCGAAGGTCCTTGGTGGTCGAAGAATGCACTGTAACGCGCCCGGTGCGAAACTCGCCGTTCTGGAAACCCGTCACGTTAGCCGTGTCAGTGGTTGGGACTTCACCGACCCCATCGCAAGCAAGGAGCAGTGCGGCAGCTTGGGCTAACAGCATCATGAGGCGTTCCCTTGGTACGTCGGTGGATGAGCTACGTTAGGGTCTGGTCTGATCTCCGACAACGCACGCCATGCACGCCCATACCGGCGTCCGGATTCTGCGATACCTAGCGCGTTGGCGAAACCTCGCGTCCATCTCCGTCAATGCCTCTCAGTGTCGGTCGCGGCCGGGCGCGTTGCACGGGCCATCGCCCTTCCCGTGATTTCAGCTATCGCTCTCGTCCGCCATCTGGTGCGAGGAGGCCGTATGGCGCGTTGCAAGTGTACGTTGATTGCCGATGCCTCGTATTCAGAAGAGCAATTTGATGACCCAGCCAGAACATTCGCATCGAGGAGGCGCAAATCATGTCCCCATCTTCTCTTCTCGGAGCGGCAGGCGAACACTATGCCATGTCACAGCTCCTCCGACGTGGTTTCATCGCTGCTCTCGCTCCCGTGGGTGTGCCGACGGCCGATATTGTTGTCACCGACGATATGGGCGAGCGGGCAAGCGCCATTCAGGTGAAGACCCGGCGCGAAATCGGGGCCGATGGTGGCTGGCACATGAAGGCGAAGCACGAGCTCATTCGCGGCGAGAGTCTGTTCTACGTCTTCCTTTCGTTTCCGAATGAGGCGGACCGACTGCCCGACGCCTTTGTCGTGCCGAGCGCCACGGTTGCTGATGTGTTGCGCCTGTCGCATCAGACCTGGCTCGCGAAGCCGGGCCGGAATGGACAGGCTCATAAGGATGGAGAGATGAGGCGGTTCTTGCCGAGCTACGCTCACCTGGGTTTGGGCGACGCCTTTGGCCCGGGTTGGCTCGAGCGATACCGAGATGCTTGGGACCAGCTTCAGGCGACGTAGCCTACTGGCGTTCGGCCATTGGACGGAGGCCCGCTCGCGCTGATCCAAGCCTTGAATTTGCTCGTCGAGCTCACTGCTCGAGGGCCAATAAGTTCGGCACACATGGCCTTGTTCCGTCTCCGCCAGACCTTCCCCGCCGCCGCCGCGCGCGTCAGGTGCGCCATTTCAGGGTCTGGGCTTCCACCGGATTGACGAAGGGGACGCCGTCGCGCTCGGCGCGGGCCAGGGCGGCCTTGGCGGCGAAGTAGAAGGCCGCGGGCTTGTCCGCGTCGCCGACGAACACCAGCGGCAGGTGCGGCGAGCGCCCCTCCAGCCGCTCGAGGATGCCCACGTCCTGGCGCAGGAACACCCGCCCCGTGGCCGACAGGAAGGGGTGCAGCAGGGTCAGCCGCCGGTCGCTGCACAGGATCAGGTTGCGCAGCACCACATGGCCCTCGCGCACCGGGGTGATGGTGGTCAGGTTGATCAGCTCGAAGCCCCTGGCCGTGACCCGCTCCAGCCGGATCGAGGGCAGGCGGAACTCGATCGTGACCCGCCGCTCCTGCTTCACCAGGTCGTAGACCGCGGTGGAGGCGAAGTCGTCCGCGGCCATGGCGGTGAAGCCGAAGGGGGAGGGGGCGTAGGCCTTGGTCTTCTCGCGGCGCCGGTCGGAGCGCCACCACCACGACCGGTGGATCATCGGCACATGGGCCGGGTCGACGAGGCCGAGCACCGCCTGGTCGTAGTCGGCCGTGGCGGGCACCTCGGAATAGGCGATGGGGAAGAGGGTGTCGCCGGGCGCGGGCGGCAGGGCTGGAAGCTCCGGATCGCTGTCTGCGGGCCGGGCCCAGACCAGACCGAAACGCGCCTGCAGGCGCCAGCGGCCGCTGTGGTCGACGGCCTCGGGATGGCCGGCCGCGTCAACGGTCCAGCCCAGGTGTTCCCCATGCAGTTGGGCCTTGCGGTGACGACCGCCGCTCCGGCGCAGCAGATCCACGGGATAGGCCGCCGCGCGTGGCGCGCCAAAGCGGCGATCACGCCCTCGCGACAGGCCGCCTGCCGGCGTGCCCCGGCCGGCCATGATCTCCCCGGTTCCCTCTGGCATTGGCCCCCGCCTCACGCCTGACGTCGTCTCGCGGTCTTCGCCACGATCATCCAGTCCTAGCCGAGGCGACCGCTGGTGCAAAAGGCGAAATCCCGCACGTGCGGCCATCGGGCTGGCGGCGAGACGGGAGCCGGGGCGCGCTTTGACCGGCCGAAAGGGGATCTGCGCCGCCCGTCGGGGCCGGCTCCATTTGCCATTGTGAACGCTCTCAAGACATGCTTGTCTGCGCTCAGGAGACGCAGATCTCGTGGAGGAAACCCCGGCCCGTAAGGGACCCGGCCCGCTATCGGCCCCGCAGGCCGCGGCGCTTCCTCGTGCGCGATCGCGTCATGGTGAACCCCCGGGGAGACCCTGCATGCGCGCTTCGACCTCGACCCTCGCCCTGAGCCTGGCGGCCGCCCTCGGCATGGCGTCCGCCGCCGTCGCCCCCGTCGCTGCCGCCCAGGCCGTGCCTGAGATGCCGGCGGCGGCCCGGGCCAACCCGGCCAACTGGCCGCAGGCCAGCTCGCCGGACGCCATGAGCGATGCGGCCACGGAAGCCTTCGTCACCGAACTGATGAGCCGGATGACGGTCGAGGAGAAGGTCGGCCAGACCATCCAGGCGGACATCGGCTCGATCACGCCGCAGGACCTGCTGACCTATCCGCTCGGCTCCATTCTGGCCGGGGGCAACTCCGGGCCCGGGGGCGAGGAGCGGGGCGATCCGATGGGCTGGGTCCATCTGGCGCGCGAGTTCCGCGCCGCCGTGGCGGCCCGGCCCGGGGCGCAGGTGCCGCTGATCTTCGGCATCGACGCGGTGCACGGCCACAATAACGTGGTCGGCGCGACCATCTTTCCGCACAACATCGGCCTGGGCGCGGCGCGCAATCCCGAGCTGATCCGCCGCATCGCCGAGGTGACGGCGCTGGAAGTCGCCGCCACGGGGGCCGACTGGACCTTCGGCCCGACCCTGGCGGTGCCGCGCGACGACCGCTGGGGTCGGACCTATGAGGGCTATTCCGAGGATCCGGAGATCCAGCGCCTGTACGCCGGGCCGATCACCCTGGGGCTGCAGGGCGAACTGCCGGCGGAGGGGGCCATCGCCCCGGGCCGCATCGCCGGTTCGGCGAAACACTATCTGGCCGACGGCGGCACCGAGGGCGGCCGCGACCAGGGCGACTATGTCGGCGACGAGCAGGGACTGATCGACATTCATCTGGGTGGCTACGTCCAGTCGATCGACGCCGGGGTGCTGTCGGTCATGGCCAGTTTCTCCAGCTGGAACGGAGTCAAGCACTCGGGCAACCCGACCCTGCTGCGCGACGTGCTGCATGGGCCGCTGGGCTTCGACGGCTTCGTGGTGTCGGACTGGAACGCCCACGGCCAGTTGCCGGGCTGCACCAACGAGAGCTGTGCCCTGGCCTTCAACGCCGGCATCGACATGTTCATGGCCCCCGACAGCTGGCGGCCCCTGTACGAGAACACCCTGGCCCAGGTGCGGTCGGGCGAGATCTCCATGGCCCGGCTCGACGAGGCGGTGCGCCGCATTCTCCGGGCCAAGGTCAAGGCCGGGGTGTTCCGCACCGAGCGGCCCTACGAGGGCCGGATGGACCTGCTCGGCGCGCCGGAGCACCGCGCCCTGGCCCGCCAGGCGGTGCGCGAGTCGCTGGTGCTGCTGAAGAATGACGGGGTGCTGCCGATCCGCAGCTCGGCCCGGGTGCTGGTGGCCGGCGCGGCCGCCGACGACATCGGCCAGGCCTCCGGCGGCTGGACGCTCAGCTGGCAGGGCACCGGAAACACCAACGCCGACTTCCCCAACGGCCAGTCGATCTGGGCCGGCGTCGCCGAGGCGGTCGCCGCCGGGGGCGGGGAGGCTGTTCTGAGCCCTGACGGGACCTTCGAGACCCGCCCGGACGTCGCCATCGTCGTCTTCGGCGAGCAGCCCTACGCCGAGTTCCTCGGCGACCTGCGCACGGTCGACTTCGTGCCGGAAGAGCCGCTGGAGACCCTGCGCCGGCTTCAGGCGGCGGGGATCCCGACGGTGTCGGTGTTCCTGTCCGGGCGGCCGATGTGGACCAACCCGGAGATCAACGCCTCCAACGCCTTCGTCGCCGCCTGGCTGCCGGGCACCGAGGGGGCAGGGGTGGCCGATGTGCTGGTGGGCGCCGCCGGCGGCGCGCCGCGCCATGACTTCCGCGGAACCCTGTCGTTCAGCTGGCCGAAGGACGCCAGCGGAGCTCCCCTGAACCGCGGCGACCCGGGCTATGACCCGCTGTTCGCCTATGGCTACGGGCTGAGCTACGCCGCGCCCGGCGCGGTCGGGACGCTGAGCGAGGACAGCGGCGTGACCTCGGCCGCCGGGGGCGCCGACGCCTACCTCGTGGGCGGCCGGATCCCGTCGCCGTGGTCGCTGATCCTCGCCGACGAGGGCGGCCAGCAGCGGCTCGGCGAGGATGTCTCGCGCGGCGTCAGCCCGCGCAACGGCGTGGCGGTGGCGCCGGTCGACGACCGCGCCCAGGAGAGCGCGCGCCAGTTCACCTTCCGCAGCCCGGCGACGGTCTCGATCTGGGGGCCGGCGGTGGACCTGCGGCGCGAGGTCAACGGCGATATGGCGCTCGGCTTCCGCTACCGGATCGATGCGGCGCCCGCGGGCCGGCTGACCCTCGGCTACGGCCAGGGGCGCGTGGATGTCACCGCCGACCTGACCGCGGACGAGGCCGGGGTGTGGCGCGAGTACCGGGTGCGTCTGAGCTGCTTTGCGGCAGAGCCGTCGCAGGCTGTCGAGACGCCGTTCAGCCTCGCCGTGGACGGGCCGGTCACCGTCTCCCTGTCCGAGGTGCGGCTGTATCCGGGCGCGGGGCCGCGGGACTGTCCGGGAAGTTGAAACACAGCGTGTTCGCCGGGCGCCGCCCGGCGGGCCAAATGGGGCCAAAACATGGTTGTGAACGCTCACAAATCGTGTTTTGCTCCATGTCAGGAGGCGCAAAGACCTTCAGGGTAGGAGTCCGGGAAGCGCCTTCTCTTCAGGGGAGTCGCTTGAGCCGACCGCGATCTTTCGCGGCGTCGCAGGTGCGTCTTCGCGCCGGCGCGACCTCTCCATCCTGATCGTTCCGCGTTCGGGATACCGCCGAGCCACGGCGGAGGGGAGGAGAGCAATATGAGACCCATGAAGATCACGCGGCTGGGCGCCTTGCTGGCGACCTCGGCCCTTGCCCCGGTCGTCCTCGCGGCGCCGGCCCTGGCTCAGGACCCGGTGTCCGAGGTCGAGGAAATCGTCATCACCGGCATCCGCGCCTCGCAGGAGCAGTCGATCGACATCAAGCGCGACACGGTCGCGATCGTCGACGCCATCTCCGCCGAGGATATCGGCAAGCTGCCGGACGTGACCGTCGCCGATGCGCTGCAGCGCATCGCCGGCATCCAGGTCCAGCGCAACGCCGGCGAGGGCGCGACCGTCAACATCCGCAGCCTGCCGCAGGTCGTGACCCTGCTGAACGGCGAGCAGTACCTGAGCCCCGGCAACCTCGGCTCGGCCCAGCCGAACCTGAACGACGTGCCGTCGCAGCTGATGAGCTCGCTGGTCGTGTTCAAGTCGATGGATCCGCGCAACGCCCTGTCGGGCATCTCGGGCACCATCGACCTGCGCACACGCCGGCCGTTCGACTTCAGCCCCGGGACGACCATCGCCACCACCGCGGAGTACGCCACCGGCGAGCGCACGCGGCAGGACGACTATCTGTTCAACGGCCTGGTCAACTGGCGTGGCGACCGCTTCGGCGTGATGGCCGCCGGGGTGATCAGCGAGTCCAACCTCGGAAACAACTATTCCGGCGTCGGCGGCGGGGTGTTCGGCAACAATGACTGGGGCGGGGCGGGCCCGAACTGGATCGCGCCGCACGGCTACGAGAGCTTCAGCCGCACGGTGGAGCGCCAGCGCATCGGCCTGAACGGCGCTTTCCAGTGGGACATCGAGGACGGCCTGACCCTGACGGCCGAGGTCTTCTACACGAAGCAGGAAGAGTACAACCGGGCCGCTGGTCTCAACATTTCGAACCGCTGGAGCGCGCTGAACTGGACCACGCCGACCGCCTTCACCCCGACCGGGGTGAACGGCAGCAACGGCCAGCCCTGGTATGACGTCACCGAGTACGACCTCGACGTCTGGTGGATGAACTCCTTCACCGTCAACCGGGCCACCGAGAACGAGTCGACCAACTTCAATCTGGAGCTGGACTACGACAAGGGCGGGCCGTTCAGCTTCAGCTTCCGCGCCATCCATGCCGACGCCTCGCTGCTCAGCATGAACGGCCAGGTTCAGGGCGACCTGTCCAACTGGCAGTACTCGCCGGACCGTCAGTTCACCCTGTTCCGCGACGCCAATGACCGCACCCGCGGGCCCTTCTATCCGGCCAGCATCGCGGCCCAGTATCCGGGCCAGTTCTCCAACAGCGTGGTCGGCTCGAACGGCGGGCGCTACATCAATCCGAACCCGCTGGGCTATGCCGGTGACCCGCTGGTCGGCCTGAACATCGGCGGCTCGAAGACGGTCTGGAGCCGCTTCGACCAGCAGATCGGCGGCGGACTCGGCGCCGGCCGCACCCTGACCGACTACATGTCGAACCTCGACAGCTATGCGGTCGCGGCCTTCTCGTCCGAAGGCAACCAGGCCAACGAGTCGACCCTCGACGTGGCCCGTCTCGACGGCGCCTATGAGTTCGACACGCCGCTGCTGGGCTTCATCAACCGCATCGACGTCGGCGGCCGCTACTCGAACCGTGAAGTGGAGATCGAGAACTTCCACCTGTTCTCGGACTTCTACGGCGGCAACGGGGCGTCCGACGCCAACGGCTGCTCGGTGCAGTGGAAGGCCATCGACGTGGTGATGAACCAGAACCAGTGCCGCGCCGGCGAGTTCGTCTCCAACCCGGCCTACAATCCGGCGCTGGCTCTCGGCACGACGCCCGGCAACTGCGGCGACGGCAACGCTCCGAACACCCCGACCTGCTTCCAGGGCTATACGGTCAACCGTCCGACCAAGCTGAACACCCACAACAACGTCTTCTTCCTCGACAACTACGGCTCCATCACCCAGGGGCTGCCGGGGGTCTGGGTCGTCGATCCGCGCGACTTCGACGATGTGGTGGCCTTCCACGAGCGCGTGTTCGGCAGCGCCTACCGGGTCATCATCCCGGGCAACACCTACGGCGTCGGCCTGCAGGAGAGCAGCTTCTACCTGAACTCCAACATCGGCTTCGGCGCGCTGAGCGGCGACGTCGGCGTCAAGGTTGTCCGCACCGAGCTGGACGTGCGCCAGAACCTGACCGGGGAGACCCGCAACTACGGCGACACCAACCAGGACGTGGGCGACACCTTCGCCACCCGCGCCTACTACGACTACCTGCCGTCGGTGAACCTGGCCTATGACTTCAGCGACCGGCTGCGGCTGCGCTTCGGTTACGCCAAGACCATGATCCCGCTGGATCTCGGCAACTATGGCGGCGGCGTCACCATCCAGACGGCGGACTCGGTCGGCCCGACGCCCGACAATCCGACGGCGCCGCCGGTCGGGGTGCGCCAGGTGACCGGGGCCTCGGCCAACGGCAACCCGGACCTCGATCCTTGGCGGTCGGACAACTACGACCTCAGCCTCGAGTACTATCTGGGTCGCGGGACGCTGTTCAACATCGCCCTGTTCCGGCTCAACATCGACAGCTTCGTCACGCGCGCCACGGTGCTGGACGGCCGCTTCCCCGACCAGGACGGCGTGATCCGCCGGACCGTGCCGGTGAACCGTCCGGTGCAGGGTGACGGCGGCGAGCTGCAGGGCGTCGAGATCGGGGCCAAGCTGGCGCTGAGCGACATCCTGCCCGACGCCGGCGTGTGGTCGAACTTCGGTTTCGACGGCAGTTTCACCTACTCGGACAGCTCGCAGAATGCCCAGAGCATCTCGGGCGAGGACCTGCCGTTCCCCGACAACTCGAAGTACTCGTACAATGCGGCCGTCTGGTACCAGGACGAGCGGCTGCAGGTGCGCGCCGCCTACAACTATCGCACGCCGCGCCTGTCCGGAACGTTCGGGGCGATCCCGATATATCAGGACACCGCGCAGTACCTCGACGTGAACGTCACCTACGACGTGAACGAGGACATCGCCGTCTACTTCAACGGCTCGAACGTCCTTGGCGAGATCGAGGAATACTATCTGGAGTTCGAGCCGGGGGCGGAGCAGTTCCACTCGCGCAACCAGTTCGAGCCCCGCTACTCGCTGGGCATCCGCGCCCGGTTCTGAGACCTCTTCCTGAGCAACTGGCCGGCGGGGCAAGTCTCCGCCGGCCGACTTTTTCAGAAGGACGGAACAGGGCAGAGTGGGGTGATGACGGAGCCGGAGCGGATCGGGCGCGTGGTGATTGCCGGCGGCGGCACCGCCGGCTGGATGACCGCGGCCGCCCTGACACGCCGTCTTGGCCCGACCGGGGTCAGCGTCACCCTGATCGAGTCCTCCGACATCGGCACGATCGGCGTCGGTGAAGCCACCATTCCGACGCTGCGCCGCTTCTACGCCCGCCTCGGCCTGACCGACGCCGAGGTGATGGGGGCCACCGAGGCCACCTGCAAGCTCGGCATCCGCTTCGAGGGCTGGTCCGGCGCCGGCAGCGCCTTCCTTCACCCCTTCGGCCTCTATGGGCAGGACCTCGACGGGGTGGGCTTCCATCACTACTGGCTGGCGGACCGTGCCCGGGGCGCCGAGGCGCCGCTGGCCGCCTACAGCCTCGGGGCCAGCCTGGCCGAGGCCGGCCGCTTCACCTTGCCGTCACCGAACCCGCCCTCCAGCCTGTCAGTGTTCGACTGGGCCCTGCATCTTGACGCCAGCCGCTTCGCCGCCTTCCTGCGCGCTCATGCGGAGCGGGGCGGGTGCCAGCGCATTGACGCCCGCATCGACGGCGTGCGCCGCGACCCGGCCGGCGACCTCGCTGCCGTGGTGCTCGACGATGGCCGAGAGATCGCGGGCGACCTGTTCATCGACTGCTCCGGCTTCCGCGCCCTGCTTCTCGGCGAGGCCTTGGCCGAACCCTATGAGGACTGGGGTCGCTGGCTCCTGTGCGACTCCGCCTTCGCCGTGCCGACGGAGAATGCGCCCGACGAGGCGCCGCCGCCCTTCACTCGCGTCACCGCCCGCAGCGCCGGCTGGCAGTGGGGCATTCCCCTGCGCCATCGCGCCGGCAATGGCCTGGTCTTCTCAAGCGCCCATCAGGACGACGCCGCCGCGCGCGACGAGCTGATGGCGGCCCTGCCGGGCGCGCCGCTTGCGGAGCCGCGCCGGATCGGCTTCCGGCCCGGTCGCCGGCGTCGCGCCTGGGTCGGCAACTGCGTGGCGGTGGGGCTCTCGGCGGGCTTCCTCGAGCCGCTGGAATCGACCTCCATCGCCCTGATCGAGACGGCTATCGAGCGGCTTCTCGGGCTGTTCCCGGGCCGCGTCATCGACCCGGCGCTGCGCGACGAGTTCAATGAGCAGACCGCCGAGGAGATGGAGCGGACCCGCGACTTCATCCTGCTGCACTATCTGCTCAGCGACCGCGACACGCCCTTCTGGCGCGACGCCCGCGCCGTCACGCCGCCGGACAGCCTGGTGCGCAAGCTGGCGGTCTGGGACGCCCGCGGCGAGTTCGTCCGCTACCGTTGGGAGATGTTCCATCCCGCCAGCTGGCTGGCCATCTACGACGGCTTCGGCCGCTATCCGCGGATGCTCGACCCCGCCGTGGCCGCCGTTGACCCGAGCCGCCTGTCGCAAAGCCTCACAGCGCTGCGCGCGACCGTCGCGCGCGCCGTCGCCGCCACGCCCCCGCACGCCGACTTCCTCCGCCGCCTCGACCGCGAGATCGCTGCCTGACCATGGAACGCCGCCCTCTCAAGAAAGTCTGCATCGTCGGCGGGGGCACTGCCGGCTGGGTCGCCGCGGCGGTCATGGCCGAGCATTTCCGCGGCAAGCTGTTCGAGATCGAGCTGGTCGAGTCCGACGACATCGGCACGATCGGCGTGGGCGAATCGACCGTGCCGCCCTTCCTGCAGCTGCTGGCCAAGCTGGGGATCAACGAGCAGGACTTCGTCCGCGAGACCCAGGCCAGCTTCAAGCTCGGCATCGAGTTCCAGAACTGGTCGGAGAAGGGCGAGCGCTACTTCCATCCGTTCGGCGAGGTCGGGGCCCCGGTCGGGCTGACGGACTTCTACCAGGCCTGGCTGAAGGCCCGCGCCCACGGCTATCCGCACCCGTTCCAGGACTTCGCCCCGGCCAGCGTGATGGCGCGGGAAGGGCGGTTCACCCTGCCGCACAAGATGCCGGGCACGCCGGTGGCCACGGCCAGCTACGCCCTGCATGTGGATGCGAAGCGCGTCGCCGCATTCCTGCGCGCCTTCGCCGAAACGCGTGGGGTGACCCGCACCGAGGGGATCGTCGACGAGGTGCAGACCCGGGCGGACGGCTTCGTCGATCGTTTGCGCCTGCGCGACGGCCGCGAGGTCAGCGCCGACTTCTTCATCGACTGCTCCGGCTTCCGGGCGCTGCTGATCGGCAAGACCCTGGGCGTCGGCTACGAGGACTGGTCGCACTGGCTGCCGTGCGACCGGGCCATCGCCGTGCAGACGCAGAATGTCGGCCCGCCGCCGCCCTACACCCTCGCCCAGGCCCAGGACTTCGGCTGGCGCTGGCGCATCCCGCTGCAGCACCGGGCCGGCAATGGCTATGTCTTCTCCAGCGCCCACCTCTCGGACGACGAGGCGACGGCGGTGCTGCTTCGGCAAGTCGAGGGGGCCCCCGTCGCGCCGCCCATGGTGGTGCCGTTCCGCACCGGCATGCGCGAGCAGATCTGGCATCGCAATGTGCTGGCGATCGGTCTGGCCTCGGGCTTCATCGAGCCGCTGGAGTCGACCGCGATTCATCTGATCTACCGCGGCATGGACTTCTTCTTCCGCTACCTGCCGGACGCCGACTGCGACCCGGCGCTGGCGGCAGAGTACAACCGGCGCATGCGGGCGGATTACGAGGAGATCCGCGACTTCATCATCCTGCACTACTGCACCACCCGGCGGGAGGACACCGCCTTCTGGCGCTATGTGCGGACCATGGAGCTGCCGCCCGAGCTGCAGCGCAAGATCGACCTGTTCAAGGTCAATGGCGCGCTGGTGGAGGGGCTCGACGCCCTGTTCCGGGATGTGAACTGGCAGTCCGTTCTGGACGGCATGGGGATTGTGCCGCGCTCCTGGAATCCGCTCGTGGACCGTCTGCCGTTCGAGCGGGTGGGACCGGAGTTCGACCGCGCCCGCCAGACGCTGGAGACCTTCATTGGCGGGCTGGGCGGGCATGGGGAGTTCATCGCCCGCCATTGCGCCGCGCCGCCGCCGGAACCGCCGGCCCGCGCCGCCTGATCCGGCGGATCGGCTTGCCTGGCGCGCCCCCGGCCTGACACAATGGTCGGCCGAAGAGGGGCCCATCTGCATTGCGTCGCGCCGTCACCATCAAGCATGTCGCCGCCGAGGCGGGCGTCTCGCTGCAGACCGTCTCCCGGGTCATCAACAACGGACCGAACGTCCGGCCGGCGGTCGCCGAGCGTGTGCGCGCCGCCGTGGCCAAGCTGGGCTATGTGCCCAGCGTGGCGGCGCGTGGCATGGGGGGCTCCCGGTCCTTCCTGCTGATGGCGCTGAACGATCGGGACCGGACGATCGAGGCCTGGACCTCGGGGCAGGGCAGCGACTGGGTCGATCAGATGCTGATGGGCGGCATGCTGCGGTGCGCCGAGTCCGGCTATCACATGATCTTCGAGCTGATCGACACCCACGCCGCCCAGGTCGAACGCGAGGTGCAGTCGGCCATTTCCGCCTTGCGTCCCGACGGCGTGATCCTGACGCCGCCCCACTCCGACAATCCGCAGATCACCGAGTTGCTGGTGCGGCTGGGCCTGCCGTTCGCCCGCATGTGTTCCGACGCGGTTGGCGACGGCTACGCTATCTCCATGGACGAGGCGCTGGCCGCGCAGGTGGCCACCGAACACCTGCTCGACCTCGGACACCGCCGGATCGGCTTCATCACAGGGAGTGACGAGTACGCCGTGTCCGCGAGCCGTCTGGAAGGCTGGCGCCGGGCGCATCGCGAGCGCGGTCTTCCTGTGGATCCGGCGCTTGAGGGGGACGGGGACTTCACCTTTGCGTCGGGCGAACGCGCCGTGACGCAGATGCTCGATCTGCCGGACCCGCCGACCGGCATCGTGGCCAGCAATGACCAGATGGCGCTGGCGGCGGTTGCGGTCGCAGCTCGCCGCGGCCTGCAGACGCCAAGGGACCTGTCGGTGGTCAGCTTTGACGACACACCGGTGGTGCGCTTCAGCCATCCCCCCCTGACCGCCGTGGTCCAGCCGATCGCGGACATGACCCGCGCCGCCGCCGATCTGCTGATCCGCGCCAAAAGCGGCGTCAAGGATCTGCCGACGTCGGTGGTCGTGCCGTTTGGACTGGCGGTGCGCGGGTCCTCGGCGCCGCCGCCCCGGTGAGCGCCGGAGGCGCGCAGACGGCGGGTCGTCGGTCAGGGCTATGGCTCGTCCTGTTCGCCCTCGCCTGGGGCGGCGGGGTGATCGCCTACACCCCTCTGCTGACCTTGCTCCTGCCCCTAAAACTGGGCCTGTCCCCGGGCGACAAGGTGGCCACACTCAGTCTCGTCACCATGGCGGGCGCGCTGACCGCCAGCATCGCCAATGTCGTCGCCGGCGATCTGAGCGACCGTTGGCGGTCGCGGCGATGGGGGCGGCGGCCGTGGATCGCCGCCGGTCTTGCCGCGACGGCCCTGGGCTATGCGGCGGTCGCGATGAGCGAGGGACTGGCCGGCGTGCTCATCGCCATCGTGGCTTTCCAGATCGGCCTGAACCTGTTGCTCGCTCCGCTCGCGGCCCTCGCCGCCGATGAGGTGCCCGACGCGCAGAAGGGTGCGCTCGGCGGGCTGATGGGCGCCGCCTATCCGCTCGGGGCCTTCTCCGGCGTGGCCGTCATGGCGGTTCCTGACAGTCTCGGCCGTCTCGCGGCGGCGTTCATTCTCGCCGCGGTCGCGATCCTGCCCTTTCTCGCCCTCCGGCCTGCCCCTCAGGGATCCGCCGCCACGGAGCCGGAGCCCCGGCCGCACGGGCGGCGCAATCTCGCCGCCGTCTGGTTCGCCCGACTGCTGGTCCAGCTGGCCGGCGGCGTGATGTTCGCCTTCGCCCTCTACTATTTCGAGACCGTCCGGGTGCAGGGGCAGGCGCTCACAGCGGATGGAGCGGCCGGTCGGCTGGCCCTTTTGATGGGCGTGGCGGCCCTGCTGACGGCGCCGGTCTCCATCCTCCTCGGGCAGCTGAGCGATCGACTCTCCGCCCGGCGCGCAATCCTGCAGGCGCTGACCCTCGCGGTGGCGACGGCCCTCGTGATGCTGGCCCTCTTGCCGGTCTGGCCGCTGGCGGCCGCGGCCTATGTGCTGTTCGCCATCGCCCAGGCCGTCTTCCTGGCGCTGCAGCAGACCTACGTGATGCAGCTTCTGCCGTCGCCGCAGCATCGCGGTCGGGACCTCGGCATCCTCAACCTGACCAACACCCTGCCGTCGATTGCGGGGCCGGCCCTCGCCTTCGTCCTGATTTCGGGCGGCGGCTACCGCGGGCTGATGCTGGTGCTGGCCGCCCTGGCGGTGGTCGCCGGCGTGCTGATGGGACGGGTGCGCGAGCCGGGGTAAACCCGCCTCAGGGGAGGGTGTCAGGCGCGGGCCGCGGCCGGCGCGCCGCCGGCAGAAGGCTGGCGGCCAGTCCCGCGAGGAAGGCAAAATAGACGACGTAGAGCGACCCTATGTAGCCGCGGGCGAACAGGGTCGGGTCCAGCGCCTTGGCGATGTGCAGCAACGTAGTCAGGGCCATGGCGCCCCAGGTTATCTGGAGCCATAGGTCGCGTTCTCGCATCAGGACCCAGGTGATGAAGGCGAGCAGGGTCACATCGACCG
Organism: Brevundimonas sp.; assembly: GCF_035998205.1. GTDB lineage: Bacteria > Pseudomonadota > Alphaproteobacteria > Caulobacterales > Caulobacteraceae > Brevundimonas. The sequence continues at coordinate 136,316 of NZ_DASYHT010000003.1, read as the reverse complement.
CCAGAATGGCCCACTGGGGGCTTTCGTAGTCGACCCTGTTCTGCACCAGCGGCGTCGCCAGATAGGCCACGATGTTGGCCACGGCGACCGCGCGGGCCCCCGGCGCCGGTCGCATGAAGATCAGGATCGTCACAATCACCGTCAGGATGTGCCCGACGTTCTGGATCAGCGAATTGAACATCCGGCCTCCACCTGCGGTTGCCGTAGGGTGATCGCTGTTCAGGCGACCAGCGTCAACAGATCCTGTCCGGTCGGCGCCGTCGGCCTCGTTTCCGGCGGCTTGTTCGTTCCGTTGCCCTGGAGGTGGGTTGGACTGACGCCGAGACTGGCGGCCTCCTGAGCCAGCGAGGCGTGCGCCGCCATGGCGTGACTGCGCGCCTGTCCGAGCGCCTCGACACTGCGGCTGATGGCGGCGACGGCGTCATGGCCCAGTACGGCCGAGTAGCCGTGCTCACGGCGCAGCTGGCTGATGCGGGCGATCATCAGGGCGGCTTCCTCAAGGGCCGCATCAAGCGCGGCCTCGGTGCGGAAGAGGTGAGAGGCGACGGTCTGGGCGATGTCCTTGCGGCGCATGGGGGCTCCTTTCCGCCCGCAGGCGGAGCTCTTGGGAACGCTACAGGTGAAGGGGTCAGCGGGCGCGCAGGCGCTCGTCGATCGTCTGCACGACCTGTCCGACCTGCAGCGCCGCGGCGAGGCCGCCGGCCAGCAGCAAGCCGATCAGACAGGCCAGCGCGAGTCCGCGGATCAGCTGATCAAGGCCGGAGCGCGGGGGCGTGTCCCCCGCAGCCAGGGCCAGTCGCTCGGCGGTCGATCGTTCTCGGGCAGCAGCACGAGCGCGATGCAGATGATTTCGCGCAGCAGATCGAGCCGCGAGAGATAGGGGCTCATCGCCCGGGTGACTTCCAGCAGATGGGCTACGGCCTGGCGCTGTTCGGACGTCTCCGCCAGGGCGTCGAAGATGGTCTCGAGGTCGTCCCAGGTCGCCGGGGGGAGGGGGTCGAAGGGGGTGGGCATGATCGTCTCCGTGTTGCGGGGACGATGACGCGGCGAGGACCGTCGCTGCGACGGGGAGCGGCTCCCCTTCGTAATCCCTACGAAGGTCTTCGCGGATCAGGCGCGCGGCCTCCAGCCGGGACGACAGGCCCAGCTTTCGCAGGGCGTTCTCGATATGCTTGTCGACCGCTCGCGGGCCGATGCCGAGGCGACGGGCGATCTCCTTGGACCGCTCGAGCCGGGCGACGGCGTCGAGGCACTCCCGCTCGCGCGGGGTCAGACGGGTGAGGTCAGGCCGGGTCGGCACGACGGCGCAGCGGCGCAGCGCCCAGGCCCTCGGCCACGTCGATCAGGGTCTGCCGGCGGCGGGGATCGGCGATCCGCCCGAAGGCGTTCAGGAGGCGAGCCTGTTCGTCATCCTCGCCTTCGGGGCCGTCGCTGACGCCATCACCGGACGGCGAGGGCAGGCCGGTCAGCAGGCTGGCAGGCGAAACGCCGAGCCTGTCAGCGATCAGCCAGAGCTTGGAGGCCGAAATCCGGTTCGAGCCGCGCTCGTACTTCTGCACCTGCTGGAAGGTGACGCCGATAGCGTCCGCGAGCTGGGTCTGGGTCAGGCCGAGTTGAAGCCTCAGCTCCCGCACCCGCCGGCCCACCAGCGCGTCGATGTCTTCTTCAGATGCCGCCATAAGTCCTCCGATCCCCGGCTTAAACCCGGGAACCATTGGAATGGCAAGGCGAAGTCGTCCTCCAACCGGAGCGCGAAATGCACGATAGCGGTCACATTACGGGCTCGTAACTTTTCCCGGGCGACGGGGCTCGCCAAGGTGCTCGCCTCAGTAATCCGGGGGAGTTCGGGATGGGACGCAAGGTTCTGGCGACGGCGGGTGTGGCGGCGCTGCTCTGGGCGGGGGGGCTGACTGCGCCTGCCGCCGGCCAGGAGATCACGCCGCCGCCGCTGCAGTTCAGCCACCGGGAGCTGGCCAATGGCCTGGACGTCTACGCCATGCCGGACCCGGCAGCGGGCACGGTGACGGTGCAGCTCTGGTACGACGTCGGCGGCAAGGATGACCCGGAGGGCCGTTCGGGCTTCGCCCACCTGTTCGAGCACATCCTCAGCCGCAAGACGGTCAACATCCCCTACGGCGGCATCTCGACCATGGTCGAGGACGCCGGCGGGACGCGCAACGCCTCCACAGGGCAGGACTTCACCAACTACTACGAGACGGTGCCGCCCCAGTACCTGGAGACGATGCTGTGGACCCACGCCGAGCGCATGGCCCGGCCGGTCGTCGACGAGGCGGTGTTCAACGCCGAGCGCGACATCGTCAAGGAAGAGCTGCGCCAGCGGGTCTATGCGCCGCCCTATGGTCGCCTGCAGCGCTTCGTCATCGGCGACAACGCCTTTGATGAGTCGGTCTACCGCCGCTCGGTGATCGGCTCGATCGAGGAGCTGGACTCGGCCCGGATTGAAGACGCCCGCGCGTTCCACGAGGCCTACTATCGGCCGGCCACCGCCACCCTGATCGTGTCGGGCGCCTTCGATCCGGCCCAGCTGGACCGCTGGGTCGACCACTACTTCGGCGATATCCGCAACCCGGGCCGGCCGGTGCCGCAGTTCGAACGGCCGGCGGCCACGCCGCGCACCGAGCCGCGCCGGGTCGTCGCCTATGCGCCGAACGTGCCGCTGCCGGCGGTGGCGGCGATCTGGCCAGGGGTAGCCGCCGGCCATCCTGACAACGCCGCGCTGGACGTCATGCAGGCGATCCTGTCGCGCGGCCAGAGCAGCCGGCTGTACCAGGCGCTGGTCTATGACCGGCAGCTCGCCGCCTCCGCCAGTCTTGGCGTCGGCTCCAACGAGGAAGCCGGGACCCTGACCGCCACGGTGATCGTGGCCCAGGGGCAGGATCCGGATGCGGCCGAGGCAGCCCTCGACGCGGAGCTGGCCCGGATTCGCGACACCCTCGTCACCGAGGCGGAGCTGGCCGAGGCGAAGATCGAGATCGTCTCCGCCAACCTGCGACAGCGGGAGACGGCGTCGGGACGCGCCTTCATGGTCGGGCAGGGGCTGGTATCCGAAGGCAACCCCCGGGCGGCTGATGACGCCCTGGCCGCGGTGCAGGCGGTCACGGCGGCCGACGTGCAGCGGGTGGCCCGCCAGTATCTCGACGATCGCGCGCGGGTGTCGATCCGCTATCTCGACGAGCGTCAGCGGCCGGAAGGCACGCCGGAGGACAGCTGGCGCAATCCGGCGCCGATGCCGACCTTCCTGACCCTGCCGGCCGCGATCCTTCAGCCCAACGACCTGCGTCCCGAGGGCGAGCGCGATCCGGCGCCTGCGCCCGGCGCGCCGCGGGTCATGGCGGCCCCGGCCATCGCCGAGCGCACCTTGCCGAACGGCCTGCGCGTCATCGCCGCCACCTCGACCGACCTGCCCATCGCCAGCGTCCAGCTGGTAATCGGCGGCGGCGCCTCGGCGGACCCGGCGGACCGCGCCGGTCTGGCCGAGTTCACCGCCAACCTCGCCACCCAGGGGGCCGGGGGCCGGAGCGCGCTCGATATCGCCCGCACCCTCGAAGCGGCCGGCGCCCAGATCGGCGGCGGCGCCGGGGCGGACGGGACCGTGCTGTCGGCGGCGATGCCGCTGGTCTCTGCGGATGTCGTCGCGGACGTGTTCGGCGACGTGGTCACGGCTCCCGCCTTCGCCGAGGCCGAACTGGCCCGCAGCCGCACCCGGACGGTCAACGCCCTGCGCGTCGATTACCGCCAGCCGGGGCCGGTGGCCTCGGCCGTCCTGAACCGCATCGCCTATGGCGACGCGCCCTACGGGCGTCCGGGCGGCGGCACGCCGGAGAGTGTGTCGGCCATCACTGCTGACGACGTGGTCGCGTATCACGCCCGCTGGTGGCGGCCGGACAACGCCACCCTGGTGGTCACCGGCGGCATGACGCCGGACCAGGCCTTCGCCTTCGCCGAACAGGCGCTGGGCGACTGGCGGACGCCGGCGGCCGCGCGCCCGGAGGTGACCGGCCGCGCCGGCGCGCCCCTGCCGCCCCGCATCCTCGTCGTCGACATGCCCGGGGCCGGCCAGTCGGCGGTGACGGCCGCCGTCGCCGCGCCGGCCCGGTCTGACCCGAGCTGGTATCCGCTGTCGGTGGCGACGGCCGTGCTGGGCGCGGGGCAGAACGGCTATCTGTTCCAGGAGGTGCGGGCCAAGCGCGGCCTCAGCTACGGCGCCTCCGCCAGCCTCGCCCAGCGGCGCGAGCGGGCCCTGCTGACCGCCAGCACCCAGACCAAGCACGAGAGCGCCGCCGAGGTGGTCGACATCGTGCTGGCCCAGTTCCGCCGGGTGATCGACGAGCCCGTCACCGAGGCGGCCGTCGAGGCGCGCGAGACCTTCCTGACCGGCGGCTTCTCGCGCAACCTGGAGACCACCGCCGGCCTCGGGGGCTTCCTCGCCAACACCGTCCAGCTGGGCCTGCCGCTGTCGGAGGTGGAAGCCTATCCGCAGCGCATCCGCGCCACGACGGCGGACGGTCTGCAGGGGGCGGCGGCGTCTGTCCTGCCGCCGGAACAGGCCTGGGTGGTGGTGGTCGGCGACGCGTCGCAGTTCATCGACGCCCTGCGCGCCGCCCACCCGCAGGTGGAGGTGATCCCCGCCGACCGGCTGGACCTGAACAGCCCGACGCTCGGGCTCTGACAAGAAGGGCCCGGCCGCGCGAGCGACCGGGCCTTTCCAATGTCAGGCGGGCGTCAGAACGGACGCGGGGGTTCAACCGCCCTCCGCCTCGCCTTCGGCCTCGCCGGCTTCACCGGCCTCACCGCCGGCGATGGCGGCGATCTGGCTTTCCAGCGCCGCGCGCGCCTCGGGCGAGCAGTCGCTGGCGGCGGCCGCGGCAGGGGCTGCCCCGGTGGCGGGCGCATTGGCCACCAGCAGGTCCTCGACGAGGCTGGAGGCGGCGGCGCGGACCGGCGCCTCCTCGATGCCGCTGACCGCGGCCTGGGCCAGGCGGGTGGCGTCCACGTCCTGCCAGCCGCAGGTCAGGGCCGCCTGCTTGAGGGTCTGGGCCGCGCGGATGCCCTGGACGATCTCGGGATTGCTCGCTTCGAGGGCGGCGAGGGCGGCGTTCTGGCCGGCCTTGGCCAGGTCGACCTCGCCGCAGGCGGCCAGGGTCGTCGCGGCGAGGGCGCAGGCGGCGAACAGGGGCAGGCGTCGCATCGGGGTCGCTCCTTGATCAGATTTCGCCCGAGCTTGGCCATTCAGGGCGGCGAAAGCACGGCGGACCGTCGCGCCTGTCCTGCGCCGTTTGTCGCAGGTCAGCGCCGCTTGCCCTTGCGAACGCCTTTCAGCCCGCCCAGCGGCTTGCCGCCCTTGCGCGAGGACGGCTTGGGGCCGCCGGGACGGCCGGCGCCGCGGCCGCGCATGCCGAGGCGCGGGCCCGGGGCGTTGGGGTCGCGCGGATCCGGCTCGGACAGCATCTCGAACAGCAGGCCGCCGGTGACCGGAGTGGCCTCCCGCAGCCGCACCTCCACCGCCTTGCCCAGCGGCCAGCGGCGACCGGTGCGCTCGCCGACCAGGGCGTGGGCGCGGTCGTCGTGGGTGAAGTACTCGTCGCCGAGACTCGACACAGGCACGAGGCCGTCGGCGCCGGTCTCGGTCAGGCGGATGAACAGGCCGAAGCGGGTCACGCCGGTGATCCGTCCCGGGAAGACCCCGCCGACGCGGTCGGACAGGAAGGCGGCCATGTAGCGGTCCATGGCGTCGCGCTCGGCGGCCATGGAGCGGCGCTCGGTCTCGGTCACCTTCTCGGCGATGGCCGGCAACTCGGCGATCTCGCGGTCGGTCAGGCCGTCCGAGCCGAGCTTCAGCGCCCGTATCAGGCCGCGGTGCACGATCAGGTCGGAGTAGCGCCGGATCGGCGAGGTGAAGTGGGCGTAGCGGTCGAGGTTCAGGCCGAAGTGGCCGACGTTCTCGGGGCTGTAGATGGCCTGCATCTGGCTGCGCAGCACCACCTCGTTGACCACCTCGGCGTGGGGCGTTTCGCGCATCTCCTCGAGCAGCCGGTTGAAGCGCTTCGTCGTCGCCGGCTCGCCCTTGGTCCAAGGCTTGCCAAGGGTCTGCAGGAAGTCCGCGAGGTTGAAGATCTTCTCCTGGCTGGGCGCCTCGTGGACCCGGTAGATCAGCGGCGTGCGCGTCTGCTCCAGCGTCTCGGCGGCGGCCACATTGGCCTGGATCATCATCTCCTCGATCAGCCGGTGGGCCTCGAGGCTGACGCGCGGCTCGATGGAGGCGATGCCGCCTTCCGGGTCCATGCGCACCCGCCGCTCCATGCTCTCGATGGCCAGAGGGGCGCGGCGCTCGCGGCCCTTGAGCATGGCGGCGTAGGCGTTCCACAGCGGGTACAGGATGCGGTCCATGATCGGACCGGTGACGTCGTCCGGCTGGCCGTCGATGGCGGCCTGGGCCTGCTCGTAGGCCAGCTTGGCGTGGCTGCGCATGAGGCCGCGCACGAAGCGGTGCGACAGCTTGCGGCCGTCCTTGCTGAACACCATCCGCACCGCCAGACAGGCGCGGCTCTCGCCAGCCTTGAGGCTGCACAGGCCGTTGGACAGCACCTCGGGCAGCATCGGCTCGACCCGGTCGGGGAAGTAGGTCGAGTTGCCCTTGGCCCGCGCCTCGCGGTCCAGCGCCGTGCCGGGGCGGACGTAGGCGGCGACGTCGGCGATGGCGACCCAGACGATCCAGCCCCCCGCGTTGTCGGCGCTCTCGTCGCGCTCGGCGTAGACCGCGTCGTCGTGGTCGCGCGCGTCGGCCGGGTCGATGGTGATGAAGGGCACCTGCCGCAGGTCCTCGCGTCCCTTCAGGGTCGGCAGGGCCTGGTCCTCGGCCTCCCGCTCGACGGTCTCCGAGAAGCCGGTCGGCACGCCGTGGGTGTGGATGGCGATGAGGGAGGCGGCGCGGGGGTCGTCCTCGCGCCCGATGGTCTCCAGCACCTTGCCGCGCTGCGGGCCATAGCGGTGCTCGCCCCGCTCCGGGGTCGCCAGCACCAGATCGCCGTCGCGCAAGGTCTCGGCGAAGGCCTGCGGAATGATCAGGACGTCCTTTGACCGGCGATCGACCGGTTCGATGCGGGTTTCGCGGGCGGCCTTACGCACCACGCCCAGCACGCGGCCGGGGCCGCCGCTGTCCAGACGCTTGATCAGCCGCGCCTCCCAGTCCTCGCCCGCCCGGGTGAACTTGACCAGCAGCCGGTCGCCGATGCCGGGAGCGGGGCCGCGGTCGGCCTTGCGGTCGGGCACGAGCACCGCCTTCGGCGCATCCTCGCCGCCCTTCGCCAGCTGGACGTAGAGCTCGCCGTCGGCGTCGCGATCGACCACGTCGGCCACGCCCACCGGCGGCAGGTCGCCGGCCTTGACGAAGCCGCGGCGGCCGCGCCGGCCCAGCTGGCCCTCGCTCTCGAGCTCGGCGAGCATCTCGCGCAGCATGCGGCGCTCGACGCCCTTCAGGCCGAAGGCGCGGGCGATGTCCGCCTTGCCCTGTTCCCCCGCCTCCGCGAGGTAGCGGATCAGGGTCTCCCGGTCGGGCAGACCGGCGGCGGGACGGCGGGGCGGGCGGGACATGCCCCCTGATACCGCGAGAATCGGGCGACGGGTTGAACTTTGCGTCCCGGCCGGATTGCGGGTCCCGTCGACGCCCGGCCCTCCGCCGATCCTCACGGCAGGCCGTCCCGACGGGGTCGAATGTTGCGTCGCTTGACCTGACGCAGGCGCACGGCGAGCTTGCCGCCCGAACCAGACCTCCGGAGTGCGTCATGTCGCTGGCCCCATCGCCCGTTCTCACCGGCCCCAGCGGCTCGCTGCTGGACCTGATCGGCAAGACGCCGATGGTGGAGGTGACGCGTATCGACACCGGTCCCTGCCGACTGTTCCTGAAGCTGGAAGCGCAGAACCCGGGCGGCTCCATCAAGGATCGCATCGCCCTGTCGATGATCGACGCGGCCGAGCGCGAGGGCTGGCTCAAGCCCGGCGGCACCATCGTCGAGGCCACGGCGGGCAACACCGGGCTGGCGCTGACGCTTGTGGGGCAGGCCAAGGGCTACAAGGTGCTGCTGGTCATCCCCGACAAGATGTCCCGCGAGAAGATCCAGCACCTGCGGGCCATGGGCGCCGATGTGCGCCTGACCCGCTCGGACGTGCCGCACGGGCACCCCGAGTATTACACCGACATGGCCGAACGTCTGGCGCAGCAGATTCCGGGGGGCTTCTACGTCAACCAGTTCGCCAACGCCGCCAACTCCGAGGCGCATGTGCGCACCACCGGCCCGGAGATCTGGGAGCAGATGGACGGACAGGTCGACGCCTTCGTCGCGGGCATCGGGTCAGGCGGGACCATCACCGGCGTGGGCCGGTTCCTGAAGGACAAGGGCTCGACCGCCGAGATCATCCTCGCCGACCCGGTCGGCTCGACCCTGGCCGGCATCGTCAACGACGGCGTACCGGGCCCCGAGGGCAGCTACACGGTCGAGGGCATCGGCCAGAACTTCGTGCCGGACACCGCCGACATGAGCCTGATCGAGAAGGCCTATTCGATCCCCGACGCCGAGGCGGTGGCGACCGTGCGCGAACTGCTGCTGAAGGAGGGCATCCTCGCCGGCTCCTCGTCGGGCACGCTGATCGCGGCCGCCCTGCGCTGGTGCCGCGAGCAGACCGAGCCGAAGCGCTGCGTCACCTTCGTCTGCGATACCGGGGCCAAGTACCTGTCCAAGGTGTACAATGACGCCTGGCTGGCGGATCAGGGCCTCGCCGAGCGCGAGCTGCACGGCGACCTGTCGGACCTCATCACCCGCCGGCCGGACCGGGGCGAGGTGGTCTCGGTGGGGCCCGGCGACACCCTCGATACCGCCTTCAAGCGGATGCGCGGCGCCGACGTCAGCCAGTTGCCGGTGCTGCAGGACGGCCGACTGGTCGGCATCCTCGACGAGAGCGACATCGTGCATGTCATGAACACCGACGAGATCACCCGGGAGGCGCGCTTCAGGAAGGCCGTCGGCGAGGTCATGACCCGTGATCTCGACACGGTGCAGGTCAGCGAACCGCTCGACGCCCTGATCCCCCTGTTCGACCGCGACCGGGTGGCGATTGTGCTGGACGGGGAGCGCTTCGTCGGCCTGATCACCCGCACCGACCTGATCAACCACCTGAGCCTGAACCGGTGAGCCGGGCGGGGCTGGCGATCGCGGCGACCCTGGCGGTGGCGGGCGGCGTCGCGGCCCCGGCCGTCGCCCAGACGCCTGACGCCCCCCGCTTCGTGGTCGGCATGCCCGGCTGCGCCGACGATGTGCCGCTGCGGGCGACGCGCGAGACCGTGACGTTTGACAGCGCCGGACGCGCGATCCGCGCCCACCTGTACAGTCCCCGCGGGGCATCCAACGGTCGGGCCATCGTGCTGCTCCATGGCGGTACGGGCTGGGAGATGAACGCCATCCTGTTCGACGCCCATGCCCTGCAGCTGGCCTCGCGCGGCTACCGGGTGATCCTGCCGGCCTATTTCGACGCCGCGCGGCCCGACTCGCGTCGTCGGGCGGTGGCGGCACGGGCCTGGAGCCGCGCAGCGCTGGATGCGGCGGCTGCGGTGGCTTCGGAGCCCGGCGTCGACCCCGATCGCGTGGCCCTTTGGGGCTACTCCCGGGGCGGCGGGGTCGCCGTGCGGGCCGGCTTCGGCGAGGGGTCCCGGATCTCGGCCGTGATCGGTGTCGCCACGGGCGGCGAGGTCGAGCACGTTGGCCGGCGCGATGTGCCGGTGCTGCTGCTGCATGCCCGGCGCGACGAGGCCGTGCCGGTCGCACGGACCCGCGACCTGGCCCGGTCCCTGACCGAGGCCGGCCAGCAGGTCGAGATCGCCATGCTCGAATTCGACGGGCACCGCTTCGATCTGCCGACCTGGTGCGACGCCTTCGCCCGCACGCGAACCTTTCTCGAGGCCGGGTCTGGCCCGGCCGCTCCCTGATCCCTCACTTCTGACCCCAGACCACGGCGACCCTCATGACCGTCCGCAAGAACCGCCCGGGCTTCTCCACCCGCGCCATCCACGCCGGCCAGCGACCGGACCCGACGACGGGGGCGGTGATGACGCCGATCTACGCCACCTCGACCTACGCCCAGGAGAGCCCGGGCGTGAACAAGGGCTATGAGTACGCCCGCGGCAAGAACCCGACCCGGGAGGCGTTCGAGGCCTGCCTCGCGGACCTCGAGGGCGGGGTGCAGGGCTTCGGCTTCGCCTCCGGCATGGCAGCGACCTCGACGGCGCTGGAGCTGCTGGACGCCGGCGATCACGTGGTCACGGGCGACGACCTGTACGGCGGCTCGTGGCGGCTGTTCGAGCGGGTGCGGCGACGCTCGATGGGGCTGGACTTCGCCTATGTGGACCTCAGCAACCTCGCGGCGGTCGAGGCGGCGATCACGCCGAAGACCCGGATGCTGTGGGTGGAGACCCCGACCAATCCGCTGATGAAGCTGGCCGACATCGCCGCCCTGTCGGGGCTGGCGAAGGCGCGCGGGCTGCTGCTGGTGGTCGACAACACCTTCGCCACGCCCTTCTGCCAGCAGCCGCTGGCGCTGGGCGCGGACATCGTCATGCACTCGGCCACCAAGTATCTGAACGGCCACTCGGACATCATCGGCGGGGCGCTGGTGACCGGTGACGCGGAGCTCGCGACCCGCATCAAGTTCCTGCAGAACTCGGTCGGCGGGGTGATGGGGCCGTTCGACGCCTTCCTCGCCAACCGTGGGCTGAAGACGCTGGGCCTGCGCATGAAGGCGCACTGCGAGAACGCCCTGGCGGTGGCGCGCTGGCTGGAGGACCGGGCGGGCGTGGCCGAGGTCATCTACCCGGGCCTGATCTCCCACCCGCAGCACGACCTGGCCGCGCGCCAGATGGCGGGCGGCTTCGGCGGCATGGTCAGCCTGCGGCTTGAAGGCGATCTGGAGCGCACCAAGCGCGTGCTGGAGCGGGTCGAGGTCTTCACCCTGGCGGAGTCGCTGGGCGGCGTGGAGAGCCTGGTCAATCACCCGGCCATCATGACCCACGCCTCGGTGCCGAAAGAGGTGCGCGAGGCCGGCGGGGTCACCGATACCCTGATCCGGCTGTCGGTCGGGGTCGAGGAGGTCGACGACCTGATCGCCGATCTGGATCAGGCGCTGGGCTGACCGAAGTCGGGGAGGGGGCGTTTGTCGCCCCCTCGGGCCCGCTGCGTCAGGCGCGCGCGGGCAGGGCGGTCTGGTGGCCGGTGACCGGCGGCAGCTTCTTCTTCGCCGGGGCGCGCTTGGGCGGGGCCTTGTCAGGCTTGGGCAGGGCGGCGCGGCGCGCCAGTTCCGTATCGATCACCGGCAGGATGTCGCTGGCGGCCATGACCTGGCTGGAGGCGCCGTGTTCGACGAGGCGACGCGCATTGACGCGCAGCGAGGCCAGGTCGGCGTCGGACATGGCGGGGATCATCTCGGCGAGCGGCGTCATGGCGTATCCTTCGGTCGGGGGAGGGCGTCAGGGCCGGCGCGCGAGGCGCCAGCCCTTCAGCTGGTTCAGGGCGATCTCGACCACCACCCGGTCGCCGATCAGCGGTGCGCCCGTGGGCGGCCCCGACATCGGCAGGGAGGTGACGAGATGGCCGTTGCCAAGGCGGATCTTGCGATTGCCGCCCGGCAGCAGTTCGACGACTTCGCCGTCAAAGGCGATGTCGCTGCAGGTCGCGAAAGCGTCCTACTCCGCCGCCTGGAGGCGGCCGGCGGATTCCTTGCCCGAGCGGGCGTCGCGTTCGACCTCGTAGGAGATCTTCTGGCCTTCGTTCAGCGAGCCGAGGCTCGAGACCTCGACGGCCGAGGCATGGACGAACACGTCCTTGCCCCCGTTAGCGGGCTCGATGAAGCCGTAGCCCTTGGTCGGATTGTACCATTTCACAGTGCCGGTAGCCATTTTCAGGACCTCCGTCTGGCGTTGACCGCAGGGAGGAATCCCTGGTCGGCCTGTCGGGTCTGAACGGATCGGCTGTTGGACCTCGGTGCGTGATGCAAAGGGAGCAGCGGCGTGACGCAAAGAGATCGACAGAGGGGCAAATGGGGGGAGCACCCCTCCGGCGCAAGGTGCGGCCGTGGCGAAAGGTCGCGAGGGGGCCGCGGACGACCCCCTCGCGGACCGCCTTACTGCGGGATGGAGACGGCGTTGGTGACGTGGATCACGCCGTTCGACATGAACAGGTCGGCCTGGACCACGGTGGCCTTGCCGCCGTTCTCGTCGGTGAGGATGACGTTGCCGCCCTCCAGCGAGGCCACCAGGGTGTCGCCCGAGACGGTGGTCACCTCGGCGCGCCCGTTGCCGGCCTGGATGGCGGCCAGCACGTCCGCGGCGGCCAGACGGCCCGGCACCACGTGATAGGTCAGCACCTTGGTCAGGGTGGCGCGGTTGGCCGGCTGCAGCAGGGTCTCGACCGTGCCGGCCGGCAGGGCGGCGAAGGCGTCGTTAGTCGGGGCGAAGACCGTGAACGGGCCGGGGCTGGCCAGGGTGTCGACCAGACCGGCGGCCTGGACGGCGGCGACCAGGGTGGTGTGGGCCGGCGAGGCCACGGCGCCCTCGACGATATTGGTGCGCGGGGCGCCATAGCTCTGGGCGGACGCGGCGCCCGCGGCGGCGAGGCCGGCGGCGAGGGCGAGGGCGGCGAGGCGGCGTTGCATCGGGAAGTCTCCTTCGACGACCGTCGGATCGCGGTCGGCGTAAGGACGCACAGACAGGCCGGCCGGATGCGCCGCGCGGCGAGCCGCCGCAGCCTCAGAAGCCGGCGATCAGCGACACCACCAGCGCCGGCTCGTCATCCTCGCCCGCCCGGTCGGTGTCGATCAGGCGCAGGTCGAATTCGAGGTTGTCCGTGACCGCATAGACCGCGCCGAGGCTGGCCCCGCTGTAGTCGTCGGCGTCGTCCTCGTAGTCCCGGGTCCCCACCTGGGCGTCCAGCGTCCAGCGCGGCGCGACATCCCAGCGCAGGCGCGCCTCGTAATAGACCCAGGCCCCGGTCGAGCCGGCGCCGTCCGGGGACTGCTGCAGGCGCAGGCGGCCCTCGAACGGGCCGATGGCGCGCTCGGCGTCGGCGGTGAACTCCCAGGCCTCGGTGTCGGCGCCCGGGCGCGCGCCCAGCCGCACCTTGCGGGCGGCGGCGAGATCCAGGTCGAACCCGATCACCTGCGGCCGCCAGCCGGCGGCGAAGGTGAGCTCTGCGTCCGACCCGCTGGAGTCGCGGATCGTCTCGGCCTCGCCCTCCACGTACCAGGCGCCGTCGGGCGTCAGGGCGTAGACGCCCGCGAAGGCCGCGGGGTCGCCCCCGCTCTTGCTGGCGAACTTGGAGCGGTTGTCGGTGGTGACCCCGACCTCGCCTCCGGTGTCGCCGATCCACGACTGGGCGACGGCGGGCGCGCCGGCGACGAGCAGCGACAGGGCGGCGAGCGCCGGAATCAGGACACGCATGACAACCTCGGGGCCGGGAAGGCCGCGAGGTTTAGGCGACCAGCGAGATCTTCGCAAATCTGTCCGTCGCCTGACGGTATTCAGAGACCAGGCGGCCGACCAGCTCGCCCGCCGGCACGACGTCATGGATGGCTCCCGCGCCCTGGCCGGCGGACCAGACGGTCTTCCACGCCTTGGCCTCGTCGCCCATGTCCAGCTTGTGCTCGGGCAGGTGCTTCGGATCGATGCCGTTGGCCTCCAGCGACTTGATCATGAAGTTGGCCGGAATGCCCGACACCGCCGGGGTGTGGACGATGTCGGTGGCGCCGGAGTCGATGATCATGGCCTTGTAGGCCTCCGGGGCCATGGCCTCGGTGGTGTTGATGAAGCGGGTGCCCATGTAGGCGAAGTCCGCGCCCATCATCAGGGCCGCGGCCACGTCCTGGCCGGTCGACAGGCAGCCCGACAGGATGATGGTGCCGCTGAAGAACTGGCGCACCTCGTTGATCAGGGCGAAGGGGTTGATGATGCCGGCGTGGCCGCCGGCGCCGTTGGCCACCAGGATCAGGCCGTCGACGCCGCTCTCGGCCGCCTTGCGGGCGTGGCGGACGTTGGCGATATCGTGGAACACCACCCCGCCATAGCCGTGCACCGCATCGACCACGTCGCGCACCGCCCCCAGAGAGGTGATGATCAGCGGCACCTTCTCCTCGACCGAGACCATCATGTCGGCCATCAGCCGCGGATTGGTCGGGTGGACGATGTGGTTGACGCCGAAGGCCGCCGCGTCCGGGTTCAGCCGGCCCTTGATCTCCTGCAGCCAGTCCCGATAGCCCTCGGTGGTGCGCTGGTTCAGCGACGGGAAGGTGCCGATGACCCCGGCGTTGCAGGTCTCGACCACCAGGTCAGGGCCCGACACCAGGAACATGGGGGCGGCGATCACGGGCAGCTTCAGGCCCTTTTGCAGCGAGGCGGGAATGGCCACGGGCGTCTCCTCCGTTGTCTTTGGCTACGCTTAGCGGGCTGACGGCGCGGAAGGCAACGGGGTCTCCAGTCCTCCCCCGAAGGGAAGGGGGACCGCGAAGCGGTGGAGGGCGGCTGTCCCCGACAGTCGTGTTTCGCCCCCCTCCGTCACGGCGCTCCGCGCCGCGCCACCTCCCCCTGTGGGGGAGGACCCGTGTCACTCCGGTGCGCGGGCGGCTGCGGCATGGCGGATGCGGTCCAGCGCCGCAGGCAGGTCGTCGAGCACGTCGCGGGCCGACAGGCGCAGCACGGCGATCCGCTGCTCTTCTAGCCAAGCGGTGCGACGTGCATCGTAACGCAGTGCGTCGGGATGATCGTGCCCCTGACCGTCGATCTCCACCGCCAGCCGGCGTGCGTCACAGTAGAAGTCGAGGATCCATGGGCAGACGGGATGGTGCCGCCGGAACCGCAACCCGCCCAGCCGCCGTCCGCGAAGGCTGGTCCAGACCAGCACTTCGGGCAGGGTCAGGCGGCGGCGCAGGGCGCGGGCCCGGCTTGTGGTGATGTCGGGCGTCTCGTCCATCTCCGCCCCCGCACATCCGGGAATATACGCCTTCCTCCCCCGCAGGGGGAGGGGGACCGCGGAGCGGTGGAGGGGGGCTGTCCCCGACGGTCGTGTTTCGACCCCCTCCGTCACGGCGCTCCGCGCCGCGCCACCTCCCCCTGCGGGGAGGACCTTTCGTCGGGTTCCCCCCCGCCGCCGAAGCGACTACATCGCCGCCATGACCCACTATACCGACGGCCTGTCCCAGCTGGGGACCCAGACGGCCCAGCCGGCCGATCCCGCCAGCGCCGTGCTGGAGCGCGTGCCCAATCCGCACCCGGACACCCTCTATCTGGCCCGCTTCACCGCGCCGGAGTTCACCAGCCTGTGCCCGGTCACCGGCCAGCCGGACTTCGCCCATCTGGTCATCGACTACGCCCCCGGCGAGTGGCTGGTGGAGTCCAAGAGCCTCAAGCTCTACCTGACCAGCTTCCGCAACCACGGCGCCTTCCACGAGGACTGCACCGTGGCCATCGGCAAGCGGCTGGCCGAGCTGCTGGACCCGAGGTGGCTGCGCATCGGCGGTTACTGGTACCCGCGTGGCGGTATCCCCATCGACGTGTTCTGGCAGACCGGCCCGGCCCCCGAAGGCCTCTGGCTCCCCGACCAGGGCGTGCCGACCTACCGCGGGCGGGGGTAGACTCCCTCCGAAGCTGCGGCGTCCGGACCCGCCCGGCCGGCTGGACAACAGCGGCCCCGGCGGGTCATGACGCGCCCGCAGTCGGGCCTGTGTCCGACCGGGGGCGTGAGGACCAATCCGTGTTTTTCGCGAGTCGCATCTTCCGCGTCTGGTACGTCGGCATGATGGCTCTCTGGGTCGTGCTGTTCAGCACCCTGGCCAGCGTGCCGTTCCTGCTGGAGCACTGGTACTACCCGGCGATCATGGTGGTCGGGGCCTTCGTCGCCGGTCTGACCCCCGAGGGCGGGGGGGCCGTCGCCTTTCCGGTTCTCAGCGTCTTCTTCGAGATCGATCGCGCCGCGGCACGCGATTTCAGCCTGATGATCCAGAGCGTCGGCATGACCAGCGCCAGTCTCTGGCTGCTGACGCGCCCCGGGGCGGACCTCGCCGCCTATCGTGCGGTGCTCTGGTACATTCCGGTGGCCTTCGCCGGCTTCGTGTTCGGCATGAACCTGCTGCAGGACATCCCGGTCTTCATCATCCAGGCCCTGTTCCTCAGCCTGATCATGACCTTCGCCGTCGCCTATGTGTTCAGCAAGCACCGCGGCAACCGGTTCCGCCTGCCGGCCCTGAACCTGCGCGACCGGGGCGCCCTCGCCGTCATCCTGTTCACCGGCGGGATGTGCGGCAGCCTGTTCGGCACCGGGGCCGACATCGTGCTCTACACGCTGCTGGTGACGCGCTTCCGCATGGACGAGAAGATCGCCACCCACCAGAGCATCATGCTGATGGCCTCGATCAGCGTGCTCGGCTACGCCTACCGCCTGTTCTGGGACCAGGGTCTGACGGAGGACCAGATCGGCACGTGGCTCTGCGCCTATCCGGTGGTTTTGCTGATGGCTCCCTTCGGGGCCTATGTGCTGGGCAAGCTGCGCGTCGACTGGATGTTGCGCGGGATCGTCGCCCTCAACATCTTCCAGCTGGCCTATTTCAACATCAAGTCGCCGAGCCTCGAGAAGCTGGCCTGGTCGGCCGGATTTTCGGTCATCCTGTTCGCCATCTTCTGGCTGACCCTGGCCCACCTGTCGCGCCAGGCCCTTTCAGCCCAGGCTGACGCCGGAAGGGCGCCGGGCTAGGCGCGCGGCCGGGCAGGGGGTCACTCCGGCGGGGCTGCGGTCGCCTCGGCCTCGGCCAGGTCGCGGGCGACGACGCGGCCGATCGTGGAGAGGTTGGTGGCCGGGTTCGCGGCGCTCTGATCGGTGCGGTAAAGGGCCGAGAGGTAGGCGCGGTCCCAGGCGCTCAGGCCCGGCTCGGCGGCCGGGGCGTCGCGGAACAGGTTGAGGATCGAGGGCACCTCGGGTGCCGCCTCGGGATCGATCTGGGCCAGGGCCACCATGGCGATGTAGTCGCTGATCTGGCCGAAGCTGGCCCGGTCCAGCGCCGAGCTCTCCAGCACGATGACGACCCGGCCCAGAATGTCGCGGCTTTCGTCGCGGATCAGCGACGGGCTCACGATGTTGCCATAGGGGCCGAAATCTGAAGGGCTTTCCATCCGCCGTGGGGGCACGAACGGCGGCTGTCCGGGCAGGCGCTGGAGCGGGCGGCCTGTGCCGGCGTTCACGGCGACGCTCACATGCCACCAGCGGATGGGGCGACCGGAGCTCTGAAAGACTTCAAGGGCCGCTGCGCCGAGATCAGTCCCCGACATCCCGAGGCGGAAGTCGTCCGGCCGGCTTTGAACAAGGTCCCGCGCCATGGCGTCGCCGTCGGCGGCCGCGACGATGAAGATGTCGGGGCGGCAGCCCGGGCGACTGGCCGGAAGGCCAAGGTCCAGCGCCACAGCCGTGATGCGGTCGACCATGAGTTGCGCCAGATCGGGCCGCATGCCGATGACCCCGACGCAAAGCGGCTCGTCCCAGACGGCCGCCTTGCGGCCCGGCGGCGGGGCGGCGAGGGCGCGTACAAAGGTCTGGGCGGTGGCCTGCAGGCGCTCCCCGACGACCACCACCTCCTCGACCTGCGTGGCGGGGGGCGGCGGGTCCTGCGGCGTGGCGAGGGCGCCGAGGAGACGAAGCGCGGTCATCCCCAATGTCGGCAGGACAGACATGATCGGGACCCGTGCTAAGTGGAACTGCAGCCTCAGCATCCATCCGACCGCTGATACGCGTGGAAGTCAATCAGGGATTGTGAGGGCGCTGTGAGCGCGGTGGGGGATGGCCGGCGGCTATCGGGGAGCCGCCGCCAAGGCCGTGCAGTCAGATCGAGCTCCCGACCAGCATGACCTGCACGCCGCGCTCGTCGAGGGCGGCGGCGTCAAGGCTACGGCTGATGCATGCAAACGCCGCGCCGTCGAGGGGGCGAGAGTCCGGTGGCCACGGCTGCGCGGGCCAGATCATCAGATACCTGTTGCTCTGCACGCGAAGCAGGGAGCGCGGCTGAAGCCCGCAGTCGGTCTCAATCCCGGCCGCCAACGCCGCGAGCTGCGCCTCGTCAAGGCCGGGCCGGGGGCCGGTCGCGCAGGCAGACAGCAGCAACAGGGCGGCGACGAGGATGCGCATCGGCGCACGTTGCGCTGCGGATGGCCGGGCGGCAACCATTCCCCTTTCCCCCGCGCCGCCCGCCGCCTACTGCCTCGCGGCATGTGTCTTCGTTCGATTCTGACCGGCGCCGCGGCGCTGGCCCTGCTCGCCGCTGCGGGCCCTGCCGTCGCCCAGAGCGGCCCCCGGTCTCCCGCCCAAGGCCCTGACGCCGACCCCGTCACCGTCGACGTCCTTGTTGTCACCGGCTCGCGGCTCGCCGGGGCGGGGCGGCTGACGCCGGTGGAGGTGATCGGGCGCGAGGCGCTCGGGACGCTGGGCGGCGACGCCTCCGTGCTGCTGACGCGGCTGACCGCCAACTCGGGGTCCGAGGCGCGGGTCGACCAGCTGAATGCGCCGCAGAGCTCGGGCGTGGCGCAGGTCAATCTCAGGAACCTCGGGCTGGGGGCGACCCTGGTGCTGGTCGACGGCCAGCGCTGGACGACCAGCGCCGCCATCGCCCCGGACGGCTCGGCCTTCGTCGACCTCAATTCGCTCGTCCCGACGATCGCGCTGGAACGGGTCGAGGTGCTGAAGGACGGGGCCTCGGCGGTCTATGGCTCGGATGCGGTGGCCGGGGTGATGAACCTGATCACCCGCCGCGAGGTGACGCGGCCGGAGCTGCAGGTCGGCCATGCCGCCGGGCGCGGCTTCGGCGAGACGACGGTGCAGGGCCTGGCCGGGCTGCGCTGGCGCGACGTCACGGCGACCGTGGCGGCGGCGCACTTCCACCGCTCGGCCCTGTCCACCGACGAGCGCGACTTCCCCCAGGCGGAACGCTACGGCCGCGCCGGCTGGACCGCGGTGACCAGCTATGGCCAGCCGGGCTCATACTTCCGGCCCTCGACCGGCGGCTTCGCCCCGGACCCGGCGTGCGGCGACCCGACGTTCACCAAGGCCTTCCGCAACAGCGCGACCGACGTCTTCTGCCGGCTCGACTATTCGGACTTCTTCGATCTGGCGCCCGAGGAGACCCGGACCCAGGTCTTCGCCGAGGTGCGCGCGCCGCTGGGCGGCCTGGAGGTCTGGGGCCAGGTCGCCGCGTCCGACACCTTCACCCGCATCCGCCAGTCGCCGTCGCTGCCGATCCTCGCCCGGGCCCTGACCGTGCCGGCGACGCATCCGGACAATCCCTTCGGCGAGACCGTGACCTTCCGCGGGCGGCTGCTGGGGGCCGAGGCGGGGGCCTCGACCGCCGACTTCGCCTATGAGACCTGGCGGCTGGCCGGGGGCGTCTCGGGCGAGGCGGCCGGCTGGCGCTGGTCGGCGGCGGCGACGGTCAGCCGTCAGCATGTCGCCTATGACAAGCCCGATGTGATCGGCTCGGCGGTGCAGGCGGCGCTGAACGGCCTCGGCGGGGCCGGTTGCGATCCCGCCGCCGGCACGCCCGGCGTCGGCCCGTGCCGCTGGTTCAACCCGTTCGGCAGCGCCACGCT
This sequence comes from Brevundimonas sp., assembly GCF_035998205.1. Classification (GTDB taxonomy): domain Bacteria; phylum Pseudomonadota; class Alphaproteobacteria; order Caulobacterales; family Caulobacteraceae; genus Brevundimonas. The sequence goes on along the minus strand of NZ_DASYHT010000003.1, from coordinate 116,641 downwards.
GGGGACGGGCACGGCCAATGCGCCGGAGCTGATCGACAGCCTGATCGGCTCCACCGGCCTGCGCGGCGCGGCGGGATTGAGCACGATCGAGATCGAGGCCGACCGACGACTGGCCGAGGGGAACCGGGGGACGCTGGATCTGGCGCTGGGCGTCGAGGCGCGCGAGAGCCGCTTCCGTCACGACTGGAGTGATCTGGTCAACGCCGGGGAACTGCTGACCGCCGGCCAGTCGCCGGACTTCGAGGGGCGGCTGCGCGCCGCGGCGGTGTTCGCCGAAGCGCGGGCGCGGTTGGGCGACGCCTGGGAGCTGCAGCTGGCGGCGCGGCACGAGCGGCAGGGGGATCAGGACGCGCTCAGCCCCAAGGTCGCGGCGCGCTGGGATCTGGCGCCCGGGCTGGCCCTGCGCGGGGCCTGGGGCCGCGCCTTCCGCGCCCCCTCGGTGTTCGTCACCGACGGGGCCCAGGCGGCCCAGCCCTCGGTGTTCGACCGGGGCGCCTTCGTCTTCGTCAATACATTGACGACCGGCAATCCCGACCTGAAGCCTGAGCGGTCAGAGCACCTCAGCCTCGGCGCGGTCTGGGCCCCCGGCGGCGGGCTGACGGTGACCCTGGACGGCTGGCGCTTCGAGACCACCGATCTGGTGGTCAAGGAGTCGGCGCAGGCCGTGATCGACCAGGCGGCGCGCGATACGGCCGCGGGCCTGACCGGCACGGCGGCGCAGGGGCAGGTCAGCCGGGGACCCGGCGGGACCCTGACCGGGGTGCGCCTGGGCTTCCTCAACGCCTCGGCGGTGACGGCGCAGGGCTGGGACCTGGCCGCCGGCTGGGGGCGCGCGGCGTGGGGCGGGACGGTCTCGGCCGACCTGCGCTGGACCTACATCGACCGCCACGACATCCGCCTGAGCCCCGGGGCGCCGGCGGTGTCGGCGGTCGGCTCGACCAATCTCAACACCCTCGCCCGGTCGATGCCGCGCAACCAGGGGCGGCTGGCGCTGGGCTGGCGCGGGGCAGGGCAGACGGTCAGCCTGACCGCCCGCTACACCCACGGCTATCGCAACGACCGGGCCGGCATCACGCGCACGGACATCGCCAGCCAGACGACGTTCGACTTCGCTTACGGGGCGGCGCTGGGCGAGGGGCTGGACCTTAGGCTGGAGGCGATCAACCTGACCGACCGCGATCCGCCGCTCGTGCAGTTCGCTTTCGCCTATGATCCGGTCGTCGCCGACCCGCGCGGCCGGCTGGTCAGCCTGACCGTGACGCAACGCTTCTGAACAAGGGAGCCCGCCGTGACCTCCAACCGTCTGCCGCTGGAGGCCCTCGGGCGGGCGTCGCTGGCCCGGGTGCAGGTCTGGGCCGACCGACGGGCATGGACCCGCTACGGGTTCGAACTGCTGATGTTCGGCCTGAAGCAGGGCTGGGCGTGCCTGTTCGGCGCTCTGCTGCTGGCGCTGATCCTCGCCACCTTCCTGTGGTGGCCGGAGAACGCGCCGCTGGCCCGCTACGACTTTCTCGCGCTCGGTGCGCTGGCCATCCAGGTCGCCATGCTCGCCTTCCGGCTGGAGAGCTGGGAGGAGGCGCGGGTGATCTTCCTGTTCCACCTCGCCGGGACGGTGATGGAGCTGTTCAAGACCCACCACGGCTCGTGGATCTATCCCGAGGCCAGCGTGCTGCGGATCGGCGATGTGCCGCTGTTTTCCGGCTTCATGTATGCGGCGGTCGGCAGCTACATCGCGCGGGTGCAGCGCATCTTCGACATCCGCGTGCGCCACTATCCGCCGCTGTGGACGACCTGGCTACTGGCGTCGGCGATCTATGTGAACTTCTTCGCCCATCACTGGCTGCCGGACGTGCGGCTGGCGCTGTTCGCGGCGACGGCGCTGCTGTTCGGGCGGGGCTGGTTCTACTTCACGCCGGACCGGCGCCGGCGGTCGATGCCGCTGCTGCTCGGCTACGGCCTGGTCGCCCTGTTCATCTGGTTCGCCGAGAACATTGGCACCTTCGCCCGGGCCTGGACCTACCCGGACCAGGCCGATGGCTGGAGCCCGGTGTCGCTGGGCAAGCTCGGGGCCTGGTTCCTGCTGATGATCATCTCGATCGTGCTGGTGTCGCTGGTCCGCAAGCCGGAGCCGGAGCCGGCGGCCGGTTGAGGGTTGTCACCCGGGCTGCTGGCGTCTGCGCTCCGGGGGCCAGCGGGGTCACAGCGAGCACAAGGGGAAAGGCGCGCCCAAGAATGCCCTCCCCCTCAAGGGGGGAGGGTTGGGAGGGGGTGAACCCGCAACGCGTGTGAGATGGCGCAGGAGGCGGTATCGCCTCGAGCGCGCCTTCGTCGTCGGCAGCGCACCCACCCCCATCCCGACCCTTCCCCCATCGAGGGGGAAGGGAGAGGCGCGTCGCCCCGCCGCCTAAGGCCGCCGTTCCACCTTCCCGGCCAGGTCGGGGCGGGGGCGTTCGAGCAGGGGCTCGGCGGCCGCGCCCATGTGGATGAAACCGGCGATGCGCTCGCCGGCGCCGACGCCGAACAGGGCCACGGCGTCGGCGTCGTAGCTGTACCAGTCGGTGATCCAGCTGGCGGCGTGGCCAAAGGCGTTGGCCGCGTGCTCCAGGTTCATGCAGACCGCCCCGGCGGACAGCTCCTGCTCCCAGACGGGCACCTTGTGGCCCTCGTCCGGGGTCGAGACGACCAGCACTGTGACCGGCGGCGCGGTCAGCTTGGCGAGGACGGCGCGCGCCTTCCTCGGGTCGGGCTGGCGGTCGGCCAGCGGCTCCAGCTGCGCGGCGATGCCGGCGCGGCTGTCGCGGCCCAGCACCACGAAGCGCCAGGGGAACAGCTTGCCGTGGTCCGGCGTGCGGGCGCCCAGGGTCAGGATCGTCTCCAGCTCGGCCGCCGAGGGGCCAGGGTCGCCGAGCGCCTGGGCCGGGGCGGAGCGGCGGGTGGCGAGGCGGGCCTGCAGCTCGGGCGAGGCGACGGGCGATGGGAGGGTGGCGTCTGTCATGCGGCCTAGCTAGGCGTCGCGGGCCGCTTGCGCCATACCGACCGCATGAGTGCGCACGACGATGATCCGCAGCCCGGCTGGGCCGGGGGGCTGGGCCCCTGGCGGCGCTGGCGTGATGGCGGCGGCGAGACGGTGTTCGAGAACCCCTGGCTGCGGCTGACCCGGCACGCGGCGACCGCCCCCACCGGCGCGCCGGCCGACTATGTGGTGATGCGGCCGCGGAACCTGGCGGCCGGGGTGCTGCCGCTGCACGACGACGGCACGGTGACGCTGGTGGGCCAGCACCGCTTCGCCACCCTGCGCTACTCGTGGGAGATGCCCGAAGGCGGGGTGCCGCCGGGCGAGGATCCGCTGGCCGGGGTGCAGCGCGAGCTGGCCGAGGAGGCCGGTCTGACCGCGGCCCACTGGCGTCAGGTGCTGGAGCTGGAGCTGTCCAACTCCATCACCGACGAACGCGCCCTGTGCTGGCTGGCGTGGGGGCTGTCGCCGGCCCCGGTCGCCCCGGACCCGACCGAGGACCTGCGGATCGTGCGCGTGCCCTTCCTGTCGCTGATCGCCGAGATCGATCGCGGCACGGTGCGCGATGTCATGACGGTGGCGACGGCGCTGAAGGCTCACCACATGGCGCGCGAGGGGCTGCTGCCGGCGTGGCTTTCCCACGGCATGCTCAGCCGGGTAGACTGAGGCGGACTGCAAGGAGCCGTCATGGCCAAACTGGAAGTGATCAGCGCGCGCCGCGGCGTCTGGGCCGAGCTCTACGCCGCCGCCGAGGACGCCGCCCGGCGCGAGCCGCAGCTGGGCTCGCTGCTGCACGCCACGGTGCTGTCGCACCGCGACCTCGCCCATGCGCTGAGCTTCCAGATCGCGCGCAAGCTGGGCGATGCCGAGGTCGGGGCCATGAGCGTACGCGAGACCTGCGAGGCCGCGTTCGCCGCCGATGCCGGCATCGTCGCCGCCGCCGAAGCGGACCTGCAGGCCGTCGCCGAGCGCGATCCGGCCATCAAGTCGCTGATCCAGCCGTTCCTCTACTTCAAGGGCTTCCAGGCGCTGCAGGCGCACCGGGTGGCGCACTGGCTTTGGGGGCAGGGGCGCGAGACCCTGGCGTTCCACTTCCAGAGCCGCATGTCGGAGCTCTTCCAGGTCGACATCCATCCGGCGGCCCGGGTCGGGTCGGGCGTCTTCCTCGACCACGGGACCGGGATCGTTATCGGCGAGACGGCGGTGGTCGGCGACGAGGTGTCGATGCTGCACGGCGTGACCCTCGGCGGCACCGGGGCCGAGCGCGGCGACCGCCACCCCAAGATCGGTCGCGGCGTGCTGCTCGGCGCGGGGGCCAAGGTGCTGGGCAACATCAGCGTCGGGGACCACGCCAAGGTGGCGTCGGGCTCGGTGGTGCTGAAGCCGGTGCCGGCCGGCTGCACCGTCGCCGGGGTGCCCGCGCGGCTGGTCAACTGCCCGACGGACGCCGCCCCGGCCCGCACGATGGACCACACGCTGGCCGACGTGGTCTACGACTTCGTGATCTGAAAGTGCGTCACAGGGTTTATTCGGCGCGTCCGCTTCTCTAGGGTCCCGGCTCGCAAACAAGGAGCCCGAGGTCCCGTGACCGAGTCCGACATTCGCCGCATCGAGAGCCATCTCAAGCGCACCTTCAACACCGGCGGCATCCAGGTGAAGGCGCGCCCGAAGCAGGGCGACTCCGCCGAGGTCTATGTCGGCGACGAGTTCATCGGCGTCGTCTTCAAGGACGAGGACGAGGACGGCTCGTTCATGTTCGAGATGGCCATCCTCGCCGAGGACCTGCCGCCGGCGTAAGCGGTGCGACCCTGCGACGGGGCCCTGCCTTCGATCGCAAACGAAAACGCCGGCCGGGGAGCCTCCCCCGGCCGGCGTCGTCATTTCGGGCCTGTGGCTGACCCTCAGCGCTGGCCGAAGATCATGTCGCCGAGCTTTGCCAGGAAGCCCTTCTTCGGCGCCGGGGCGCGCGGCGCAGGCGCGGCGGCTGGAGCGGGCGCCGGAGCCGGAGCCGGCGTCGGGGCGGGGGCCGCAGCGGCCGGCGCGGGCGCGGGCTTCGGCGCGGGGGCCGGAGCCGCGGCCTTGGGCGCTGCTGCAGCCTTCGGCGCCGCCTTGGCGGCCGGCTTCGCCGCAGCCTTGGGCGCGCTGGCCTTGGCCGGGGTCGTCTTGGCGGCGGGCTTCGGGGCCGTCTTGGCCTTCGGCGCGGCCTTGGCGGCCGGGGCCTTGGCCGGAGCCGCCTTCGCGGCCGGCTTGGCGGCGGCCTTGGGCGCCGCCGCCTTGGCCGCGGGCTTCGCCGCGGTCTTCGTCGCCGGAGCCTTGGCCGGCTTGGCGGCAGCGGCGGCCTTCGCGGCCGGGGCCTTGGCGGCGGCCGGAGCCTTCGGCGCCGTCTTCGGCTTCGCGGCGGTGGATTTCGCAGCCGGCGCCTTGGACGCGGCAGGCTTGGACGTAGTAGGTGATTTGGCCATGTATTCCCCGACCCCTTGTTCGATCCCGGCCCGTCCGCAATCCCCTGCGCGGCTCAGGCCAATGGTTGCATCGATTCGTGATGATAGCGGCGTTTGAGAAATGTCCGAGTCCGCTGTTCAAATAATCGCCCGCGGCCCCCGCGCCGCCGCCGAGGCCGCCGCCGCCCGTCTGGACGCCGACCCGCTGCTGGAGGGCGCGACCTATTCCATCCTCGAGGAGGATGAGGACCGGGGCGTCTGGCGCATCGACGCCTTCCCGACCACCGCCGACGAGGTCGAGGGCGTGGCCGCCCGCCTGCGCGAGGAGCCCGGGCTCGTGGTCACGGTCGAGGATCTGGCCGACGCCGACTGGCTGGCCATGTCCCTGTCGGGCCTGCCGCCGGTCAAGGCCGGCCGCTTCTTCGTTTATGGCGCGCACGATCAGGGGCGCGCCCCGGTCAATGCGGTGCGGCTGAAGATCGACGCGGGCGCCGCCTTCGGCACCGGTCACCACGGCACCACGGTCGGCTGCCTGATCGCCTATGACGAACTGCTCAAGCGCGAGCGCTTCGAGCGGGTGCTCGATGTCGGCTGCGGCACCGGGGTGCTGGCCATCGCGGCGGCCCTGACCGGGGCGGCGGTCGCGGTCGGCACCGACATCGACGCGCCCTCGGTGCGCATCGCCAACGAGAACGCGAAGCTGAACCGGGCGCCGGCCCGGTTCGTCCACGCCTCGGGTCTGAACGACCAGAAGGTCCGCGCCGGGGCGCCCTATGACCTGGTGTTCGCCAACATCCTGGCTCCCCCGCTGGTCGCGCTGGCCCAGGACATCAAGCTGTCGCTGCGGCTCGGCGGCGTGGCCATCCTGAGCGGCCTGCTGCGCACCCAGGAGCGCCGCGTCAGCGCCGCCTATCTGTCGCGCGGCTTCCGGCTGGAGCGCCGCATCCACCGCGACGCCTGGAGTTGCCTGGTCCTGCGCCGGGTCGGTTGAGAGACGAGACGATGCGCCAATCCTTCGACGAGACCACCTCCCGCGACTTCGGGGCGAAGCATCTGCCGCGCGTCCGGGAGCAGATGGCGGCGCAGGGGCTCGACGGCTTCCTCGTGCCGCATGAGGACGAGCATCAGAACGAGTATCTGCCCGACGCCAACGAGCGGCTGGCGTGGCTGACCGGCTTCAGCGGGTCGGCGGGGGCCGCCGTCGTGCTGAAGGATCGCGCCGCCGTGTTCGCCGACGGGCGCTATACGGTCCAGGTCCGGGCCCAGGTTGATGCGGACCAGTTCGAGATCCTCGACCTCGTCGAGGGCGGGGTGCCGGCCTATCTGGAGCGCGCGCCGAAGGGAGCGGTGATCGGTTATGATCCGCGCCTGCACAGTCCGGACGCCCTGACCCGGCTGCAGGCGGCGGCGGCCAGGGCCGGGGCGACCCTCACGCCGGTCGAGACCAACCCGCTGGACGCCGCCTGGGCCGATCGCCCGGCCCAGCCGCAGGCCCCCGTCGTGCCGCACGAGGACCGCTACACCGGCGAGGCCGCGGCGGCGAAGCGCGCCCGCATCGGCGCCGCCGTGGCGGCGGCCGGCGCGGATGTCGCCCTGATCACCGCCCCGGCCTCGATCGCCTGGCTGTTCAACATCCGCGGGGGGGACGTGATCCGCACGCCCCTGCCGCTCGCCCAGGCGCTGCTGGCCGCCGACGGAACGGCGCGACTGTTCCTCGATCCGGCCAAGGCCACCCCGGGGCTGGCCGACTGGCTGGGGACGGCGGTGACGCTGGAGACGCCCGACGCGCTGGAACCGGCGCTGGCGGGCCTCAAGGGGCGCAAGATCCTAGTCGATCCGGGCGTGTCTTCTGCGTGGTATTTCGACCGGCTGGTGGCCGCGGGGGCGGAGGTCGTGCGCGGCATGGACCCCTGCACCCTGCCGCGCGCCACCAAGAACGCGGTGGAGATCGAGGGCGCACGTCAGGCCCACATCCGCGACGGCGCGGCGCTCGCGCGCTTCCTGCACTGGATCGACACCGAGGCGCAGCAGACCCTGCCGGACGAGCGGCAGGTGGCCGAGGCGCTGGAGCGCTTCCGCGAGGCGACCGGGGCGCTGAAGGACCTCAGCTTCGACACCATCGCCGGGGCCGGTCCGAACGGGGCCCTGCCGCACTACAAGCCGGTGACGCGGACCCTGCGGCGCATGGAGCCGGGCTCGTTGCTGCTGGTCGACGGCGGCGGTCAGTATCTCGACGGCACCACGGACGTGACCCGGACCGTCGCGGTCGGGACGCCCTCGGCCGACCAGCGCCGCATGTTCACCCTCGTGCTCAAGGGCCATATCGCCATGGCGGTGGTGCGCTTCCCGGCGGGCACGACCGGGCACCAGATCGACGCCCTGGCCCGCCTGCCGCTGTGGATGCAGGGCTTCGACTACGACCACGGCACCGGACATGGGGTGGGCAGCTATCTCGGCGTCCATGAGGGGCCGCAGCGCATCGCCAAGGCGGTCAACACCCAGCCCCTGCTGCCGGGCATGATCCTGTCGAACGAGCCGGGCTACTATCGCGAGGGCCACTGGGGCATCCGCATCGAGACCCTGCAGGTGGTGACCCCGGCCGAGCCGATCGCCGGCGGCGAGCGCCCGATGCACGGCTTCGAGCAGCTGACGATGGCCCCGCTGGATCGTCGTTTGATCGACGTGGCCCTGCTGACCGCCGACGAACGCGCCTATGTCGACGCCTACCACGCCGAGGTGCTGGCCAAGGTCGGCCCCCTGCTGGACGGCGAGGTGCTGGCCTGGCTGGAGGCCCAGTGCGCGCCGCTGTGAGCTGAACCGGCGGCGTGGTAGACTGCAGGTCGCCATGCTGAACATCAGGAACCCGGAAACAGATCGGCTGGCCAGGGAGCTGGCGCGGCGTCGCGGCGAAAGCCTGACCGAGGCGGTCACTGTCGCGCTGCGCGAGCAGCTGGCGCGCGAGCCCGAGGCGACGGTGCGGAAGACGGCGTCCTTCGAGGAGATCATGGCCACGGTCGAGGAGATCCGCCGGCTGATGCCGCCTGAATTTTTCGAGCAGGAGGATCCCAGCGCCTTCCTCTATGATCCAGACACCGGACTGCCGGCTTGATCGTCGATACGTCGGCGCTGGTTGCTTTGGTCACTGGTGAGCCGGAGGCCGAGCCGTTCCTGCGGCTCCTGCATCGGGCCCGGGTCAGGATGTCGGCCGTGACGCTTTTCGAGTTTGGCATCGTGATCGATCGTCAGAGGAAGCCGGAGGTCGCGGCGGTCGCGGAGCGCCTGCTCAAACAGATCGAGGTGGAGGTCGTGCCGGTCGACATGGCCATGGCTGACGCCGCCCGCGACGGCTATCGCCGTTTCGGCAAGGGCAACCATGCGGCGCGGCTCAACTTCGGCGACTGCTTCGCCTATGCGCTGGCCACGCGGACCGGCGAGCCGCTGCTGTTCAAGGGGCGGGACTTCGCCCTGACGGACGTCCGGCCGGCGGCGTGAGGCGCATCGTCATCACGCTGCTCGCGGCCCTCGCGGCCGCGCCGGCCGAGGCTCAGGGCAGCCCGGGCGCGCGTCTGCCGCGCGAGGTGTTCGATGTCATCCCTCCCGCGGCGCGGGTGCAGGGCGCGCCCGGCCGCATGCGGGTGCTGCAGACCCTCTGTCGTCCCGGCCGGGTGGACTGGGCGCGGCGGCGCATCGTCGACATCGCCGTGCAGGAGTGGGCGGTGTTCGGTTTCCAGACGATCGACGCGACGCAGGTGCGGACCCGCCTGCTGCCGGACGGGGTTGTCGCGGACGTGGCCAATCCGCCGCTGGCGCGGCCGCAGCAGGACCGGCCCCTGATGCGGATCGGTCGGTGGGAAGGCGACCGCCGGCTGGCGGCGACGATCGCCGGCTACTGGAGCGCCACTCCGGACGGGGGCCAGGTGCTGGCCCGCCAGAATCGCCAGTGGCGGGACGGGGAGGGCGAGATCAACTGGGTTCAGCCCTGGTCGGCGGCCTTCGTCAGCTGGGTCATGTGCGAGGCGGGACTGGATCAGCCCGCGGCCTTCGCCCGGGACATCTCGCACCGGGTCTATATCGACCAGGCGATCCGGGCGCGGGACGGCCAGGCGCCGGAGGCGGCCTATGTCGCCCACGACCCCGGCGAGGTGGAGATCGTCCCCGGCGACCTGCTGTGCAACGCCCGCGGCGAAGCGCGCTACGCCACCCTGGCCGACCGGCGGCGCGAGCTGGGCCGCTACGCCCCGACCCACTGCGACATCGTCGTCTCGGTGCAGGACGACCGGCTGGCGGTGATCGGCGGCAATGTCATCAACGGGGTCAGCCTGACCTTGCTGCCGCTGGTGCGGGAGCCCGAGCGTTTCCCGCGGCCGGTCGGGGCGCAGGACCTCGAAGGGGCGCGCACCCTGTTCGCCCATCTGCAGCTGCAGGCGCCGCCCATCGACGGCGACGCCCTGGCCATGTCGCCGACGCTGAGCGCCTTGACCGCCGGCGCGGCGACGCCCACGTCGGAGCCGGAGTCGTCCCCTGACGACGCGGAGGAGGGAGACGCGCCATGAAGACCCGCAAGCTGGGGGGCCACGGCCCCGAGGTGTCCGCCATCGGCCTCGGCTGCATGGGCATGAGCGCTTTCTACGGGCCGACCGACGAGGCGCAGAACGTGGCGGTGCTCGACCGGGCGCTGGAGCTTGGCGTGACCTTCCTCGACACGGCCGAGATCTACGGGCCGCACACCAATGAGGAGCTGCTGGGTCGGGCCCTGAAGGGGCGGCGCGATCAGGTCGTGCTGGCCACCAAGTTCGGCATCAACTGGAACGCTGAGCGCACCGCCCTGTCGATCGACGGCAGCCCCGCCAATGTGCAGCGCGCGGTCGAGGGCAGCCTGAAGCGGCTGGGGACCGAGGTGATCGACCTCTACTACCTGCACCGGGTCGATCCCAACACGCCGGTCGAGGAGACGGTGGGGGCCATGAGCCGGCTGGTCGAGGCCGGCAAGGTCCGCTTCCTCGGCCTGTCGGAGGCGGCGCCCGCCACCCTGCGCCGGGCCCATGCGGTGCATCCGATCACGGCGCTGCAGACCGAATACTCCCTGTGGAGCCGCGATCCCGAGGGCGAGCTGTTCGCCACCTGCCGCGAGCTGGGCGTCGGCTTCGTGCCCTACAGCCCGCTGGGCCGGGGCTTCCTGTCCGGCGAGATCCGCTCGGTCGAGGACCTCGCCGCCGACGACTTCCGGCGCGCCAACCCGCGCTTCCAGGGCGAGAACTTCGAGAAGAACCTCGATCTGGTCGAGGCGGTGAAGGCCATCGCGGCCGACCGCGGCGTCAGCGCCGCCCAGCTGGCCCTGGCCTGGGTGCTGGCCCAGGGCGAGGACCTTGTGCCGATTCCGGGCACCCGGCGGCTGCGGACGCTGGAGGAGAATGGGGCGGCGGCCGACCTCGTCCTGTCGCCGGACGACCTCGCCCGGCTGGAAGCTGTGTTCCCGCGCGACGCCGCCGCCGGTCACCGCTACCACCCCGCCGGCATGGCGGCGCTGGACGGCTGAACGCCGTCACCCTCCGATCAGCGCCAGCCAGTCGTCCTCGCTGAGGACCGTGACGCCGTGTTTCTGGGCCTCGGCCAGCTTGGAGCCGGCCCCGGGACCGGCGACCAGATAGTCGGTCTTCTTCGACACCGAGCCGGACACCTTGGCCCCCAGCGCTTCGGCCCGCGCCTTGGCCTCGTCGCGGGTGAAGCGTTCGAGGCTGCCGGTGAAGACGACCGTCTTGCCGGCGACGGGGGTGTCGGTCTGCGGGCGGGCGGCCGGCAGCACTTCGGACAGTTCGGCGACCAGCGCCGCGACCACCGCCTGATTGTGCGGCTCGTGGAAGAACTCGGCCACGGCGCGGGCGGCGACCGGACCGACGCCGGACACGCCGGCGATGCGGCCGAGCGTCTCCGACGGCCCTTCGTCGCGGGCGACGGCGAGCAGACCGCGCAGGCCCTTCCAGTCAGCGGCAAGCCCGGCGAGGGCGCGCCGGGCCGGAGCCGCGAGCGCGGGCAGGGCGAGGGCGATCTTCTGCTCCAGCGGCGCGTCGGGCCAGGGATCAGCCTCGTGCGGCGTCGCCTCGGCCATCAGGGCCAGCACCCGGGCCGACACGCCCGGCGCGGCGGCGAGCGACGTCCAGGCTGCGGACGGCAGGCCCGCTGCGGCCTCGCGCCCGGCGGCGGCGAAGCCCTCCCAGGTCTCGAACTCGCGGGCCAGCAGCAGCGAGGTCTGCTCGCCGATCTCGCGGATGCCGAGGGCGAAGATCAGCCGCTCGAGGGCGATGGTGCGGCGGGCCTCGATGCCCGCTACGAGGTTGGCGACGCTGGTCTCGCCATAGCCGTCCTCAGCCCGGAGCTCGGCCAGTCGCACCTCGTCCCGGGCCAGCCGGAAGATGTCGGCGGGCTCGCGGAACCAGCCGCGATCGTGGAAGGCGATCAGCTGTTTCTCGCCCAGCCCCTCGATGTCGAAGGCCTTGCGGCCGACGAAATGCTTCAGCCTTTCAACGATCTGGGCCGGACAGATGAGACCGCCGGTGCAGCGGCGGCGGGCCTCGCCCTCCTCGCGCACGGCCTCGGAGCCGCAGGCCGGGCAGTGGGTCGGGAAGGCGAAGGGCAGGGCGCCGGCGGGACGGCGCTCCGGCACGACCGCCACAATCTGCGGGATCACGTCCCCGGCGCGCTGCAGCACGACCGTGTCGCCGATACGCACGTCCTTGCGCGCGATCTCGTCCTCATTGTGCAGGGTGGCGTTGCGCACCACCACGCCGCCGACGGTCACCGGCGCGAGGCGGGCTACCGGGGTCAGGGAGCCGGTGCGGCCGACCTGGATGTCGATGCCCTCCAGCACGGTGGTCGCCTGCTGGGCCGGGAACTTGTGGGCGATGGCCCAGCGGGGACTTCTGGCGACGAAGCCGAGGCGCGCCTGCCAGTCCAGCCGGTCGACCTTGTAGACCACGCCGTCGATGTCATAGCCGAGCCCGGCGCGGTCGGTCTCCAGCGCGCGGTAGACCTGCAGCAGCCCTTCCGCCCCCTCGACCCGGACCGAGCGCGGGTTGGTGGGGAAGCCCCACTCGGCGAGCTTGTCCAGCGCCCCGGCCTGGGAGTCGCTGAAGCCCTCGGCCGGCTCGCCCCAGGCGTAGGCGAAGAAGTTCAGCGGCCGCGTGGCGGTGATCGCCGGGTTCTTCTGGCGCAGCGAGCCGGCGGCGAAGTTACGCGGATTGGCGTAGGTGCGCCGGCCCTCGGCCTCGGCGGCGGCGTTGAAGGCGGCGAAGGCGTCGGTGGGCGCATAGACCTCGCCGCGCACCTCGACCCGCGCCGGCCAGCCCGAGCCCTTCAGGCGCGACGGAATCTGCGCCTCGCCCAGGGTGCGCAGGTTGGCGGTGACGTCCTCGCCGGTGCGGCCGTCGCCGCGCGTAGCGCCCACCTGCAGCACGCCGTCGACATAGAGCAGCGAGGCCGACAGGCCGTCGATCTTGGGCTCGGCCACGAAGGCGATCGGTTCATCCGCCGGCAGCTTCAGGAACCGGGCGATGCGGGCGACGAAGTCGCGCACCTCGTCGTCACTGAAGGCGTTGTCGAGCGACAGCATGGGCACGCCGTGCCGCACCTCGGCGAAGGTCTCCGAGACGCCGGCCCCGATGCGCTGCGACGGTGAGTCCGGCGTCACAAGGTCGGGAAAGCGCGCCTCGATCTCCGCGTGGCGGCGGCGCAGGGCGTCGTAGTCAGCGTCGCTGATCTCCGGCGCATCGCCCTGATAGTAGAGAGCGTCATGGCGGGCGAGGGCCTCGGCCAGGCGGGCCAGTTCGGCCTCGGCCGCCTCGCGGCTCAGGTCGGCGACGGGAGACTCGGTCATCACGTCTGATTAGCCCGGCCGATGCGGGCTTTCGACTCCGATCCGCGCGGCCTAAACAGCGCCCATGACCGCACCTGCCCCCACCGACACCTGGACCGTCGCCGGCCGCACCTTCTCGTCGCGGCTGATCGTCGGCACCGGCAAGTATCGCGACTATGCCCAGAACGCCGCCGCCGCCGAGGCTTCCGGCGCCGAGATCGTCACCGTGGCGGTTCGCCGGGTGAACCTGACCGACCCGACCCAGCCGGTGCTGACCGACTTCCTCGACCCGAAGCGTTACACTTATCTGCCGAATACGGCGGGCTGCTTCACCGGCGAGGACGCGGTGCGCACCCTGCGGCTGGCGCGCGAGGCCGGCGGCTGGACCCTGGTCAAGCTGGAGGTGCTGAGCGACCCGCGCACCCTGTTCCCCGACATGGAGGAGACGCTGCGCGCGCTTAAGCTGCTCGTCGCCGAGGGCTTCGAGGTGATGGTCTACTGCACCGACGACGTGGTCTATGCCCGCAAGCTGGAGGAGGCCGGGGCCGTGGCGGTGATGCCGCTGGGTGCGCCGATCGGCTCGGGTCTGGGGGTGCAGAACCCGGTCAACCTCCGGCTGATTATCGAGCAGGCGAAGGTGCCGGTGCTGGTCGACGCCGGGGTCGGCACGGCGTCGGACGCGGCGGTCGCCATGGAGCTGGGCTGCGACGGGGTGCTGATGAACACCGCCATCGCCGAGGCGCAGAATCCGGTGCTGATGGCCTCGGCCATGAAGCATGCGGTCATCGCCGGGCGCGAGGCCTATCTGGCCGGCCGCATGAAGAAGCGCATGTACGCCGACCCGTCATCGCCGCTGGCCGGCCTGATCTGAGCTTGACACCGGCCGTTTGAGGGCGGACGATGTTCGCCTAATGTTCCGGAGGGGCTGATGCGGGCGTTGACGCCGAGAGGCCGGCTGGCCGTTCTGTTGCTGGCCCTTGCGCTGGCTGTGGTGGTCGGCTGGACGCTGCGGGCAGGGCCGGCGCGGGCGGCGCAGGAGGAAACGGCGATGAGTCACGCGATCGGAGTCTTTCGCCCGCAGCTTACGCCGCGCGGCGAGGGGCAGACGGCCAGTGATCTGACGCTGGACCGGATGGGCCTGACCAAAACCTTCACCGGTGATCTGGAAGCGACCGGCGAAGGTCAGATGCTGACCGGCGCCGCGCCGCAGACCGGGATGCATGTCTATGTGGCGCTGGAGCGGGTCGAGGGGGTGCTGCACGGCCGCCGCGGGGCTTTCCTGCTGGCCCACCGTGGCGTCATGGACCCCAACGGCCAGAACCTGTCGATCGAGATCGTGCCGGGCTCCGGCACAGGTGAGCTTGCCGGGATCGCCGGTGCGCTCGGCCTGCGCATCGTCGACGGCGTGCACCACTATGATCTCGCCTATACCCTGCCGGGCGCCTGACCCGCGTCAGCGCGCCTTCGCGGCGGTGATGGCGGCGTCGATCTCGGATGGCTGGATGCTGCGCGTGGCGCGGCCGTTGACGATGAAGCTGGGCGTGCCCTGCAGGGCCAAGGCGCGGGCGTTGGCGTCGATTTCCGCCACCTGGTCGCGCAGCGCCGCGCTGTCCATGTCCTGACGGGCGCGGACCAGATCAACGCCCGCCTCGGCGAGAATGGCGTCGACCGCATCAGGTGACAGGGCCGGCTCGGCCAGCAGGGCCTGATGGACCGCGAGGTAGCGCCCCTGGCGATGGGCCGCCAGCGCCGCCCGCGCGGCGTAGTCCGACGTCCCGCCGGGCTCGCGGTCGAGGATGGCCCAGTCGCGGAACACGAAGCGCACGTCCGGGTGCCGCTGCATCAGGGCGAGAAACTCCGGCGCCACCGCCTTGCAGCCCGGGCACTGGAAGTCGACGTATTCGATCACGGTGACGGCGGCGTCGGCCGGGCCGAAGGCGGGGTCGCGCGGGTCCACGGCGACCAGCGAGGGATCGGCGGCGATGCGCCGGTCGGTTTCAGCGGCGCCCAGCTCGGCCTGCTGAAGCTGCCGCGCCTGCATCATCTCGTCGAGCACGCCCGGATTGGCCAGCAGCCAGCCGCGCACCCGGTCCTCGAAGCCCAGCTGACCGCCTACGGCCACGACGAGGGCCACGGCGCCGAGCACCGGGCCTGCCCAGGTCAGCAGCCGCGCCCCAAGGGCTCCCCGGGCGCCGGAGTCAGGGGCGGCAGGCGGCGTCGGGGCGTCGGTCATGGGGGGCTTTCGAAGCGAGGAGATCAGTTGCGGGCGCGGCGACGGTCGAGGTCGGCCAGATCCTCGGGGGTGGCCCCCGACGCCAGCACGATATCGACGGCGCGGCGCCATTCGGGGGTGCCGGGCTCCAGCATGGCGCGGGCGCGCAGGGCGAACTGCACCGCCTGCTCCTCCTGTCCCAGCGAGAAGGCGTACTCGGCCGAAGCCAGACGCGCCTCGCCCTCGCGGCCCTGGGCGGCGTAGGCCTGTCCCAGCAGGCGCCAGGCCAGGGGATTGTCGTTCTCGCGCGCGGCCGCGAGCTTCAGCTGGTCGATGGCGTCGTCCAGCCGGGTCGGGTCGTTGGTCTCGATCAGGGCGTGGGCCAGGTTGATGCGCAGCAGCGGCGCCTCAGGCATCAGACGCACGGCCTCGCGGTGCGCCTCGACCGCCTCCAGCGGGCGGCTTTCCTCGAACAGGATCTGGCCGCGCAGCTCGTGGAAGAAGGGGTTGTCGGGGTCGCCGGCGATCAGCTCGTCGACCGCCGTCAGGGCCCGCTCGGTGCGGCCGTCGCGGTACCAGGCGATGGCCCGGGCGTAGCGCGCCGGCAGCGAGGTGTCCGACATCGGATAGGCCCGGTAGGTGTAGGTCGGCTGGTCGAGGAAGGCGCGGATCTTGGCCAGCATCAGGGCGTGCTGGGCCATGCGCTCGGGACTGTCCCGCCGCTCGTAGTTGGAGGCGGCCATGACCGGCCGGCGCAGGGCCTCGATGCGGTCCGAGGACAGGGGGTGGCTGCGGAAATAGGGGAAGCGGCGCGCGTCGGAGAAGACTTCCTGGGCGCGGAAGTTCTCGAAGAACTCAACGAGACCCCGCCCGGATTCGCCGGCGGCCTCCAGCGCCCGGGCGCCGGTCAGGTCGGCCTCGCCCTCCTGGCTCTGCAGATATCGCAGGGCGCCGAGGGTGCCGAAGTACTGGCTGGAGCCGATCAGGGCCACGCCGGCGTCGGGCGCTCCGGCGGCGATGGCCAGGGCCCCCAGCGCCATGCTGACGAGGAAGGGCTGGCGCGCCGCGTCGGCGGCGCCGTCACGCAGGGTGTGGCGGTTCTTGATGTGCCCGCCCTCGTGGGCGATCACCCCGAGCAGCTGGTTGGGGGTGTCGGTCTCGAGGATCAGGCCGGTGTGCAGCCCCATGATCCGCCCGCGCGTGGCGAAGGCGTTGAGGCTGGGGTCATTGATCAGCAGGATCTCGACGTCGGCCGGGATCAGGCCCATGGCCGAGAGCACCGGATCGGACCATTCGCGAATGATGGCCTCGACCTCGGTGTCGCGAATGATGCTCTGGGCGGCGGCCGGGGCGGGCGCAAGCAGGGCGGCGGCGACCGCGAGGGCGACGCCGAGCGGTGCGGCGGCCCGGCGCAGGGGCGTCGTCGTTCGGGACAGCCAGGTCATGGCGATCTCCTGTTCGCGTCGATCTCCCCGCCACCGGGCGTCAGACTAGACCGAAACCCGCGGGGTTGGACACTGCCCACCTCATCGCAGATTTCGGTCCGGTTTAAGGCGATCGTCGCGATCAGCGACGCCACCAACCGCGCTTCGGCTTGGGCGGCGGGGCGGTGATCTGGGCCGGATCGGCTGCGACCAGTTCGGCCACATCGACGACCGGCTGGGCTTCAGGCTCGGGCGCAGTCTCCGGCGCCGGCGCGGGTTCCGGAGCAGCCTCGACGACCGGGACGGGAACTTCCGCTTCCGGCTCCGGCTCCGGCGCGTCGATGACAGCCTCGACGGCGGCCTCGACGGCGACGTCCTCGATCACGGTCTCCTCGGCCACCACGGGTGTGGCGGCGGCCTTGCGGCGCACGCGACGGCGTTGCGGCTCCGGCGGCAGGGCCGGAGCCCCGGCCTCGACCGGCTCGGCTGCAGCCTCGGTCACCGCGTCCGTCGCCGGGGCCTGATCGTCCCCGGTCTCTACCGCGCCGTCGCCGGCGATGGCGACGCGATCGCCGCCGCGCCCACGACCGCGACGACGGCGACGACGGCCGCCGCGCTCCTCGCGTTCGCCCTCCACAGCGGTCGCGGCGACCGCCTCGGCCGGTTCGCGCGCCGGCTGGGCTGGGGGCAGGTCGTCGAGCGCCGCCTGCGGGTTCAGCGGGTCGAACCAGATGTAAGGCTGGTCGAGCGAGGGCGTGCGGCCCCGCACCCAGGTGTAGACATCGCGGTCGCCGTCCTCGCGAATGCGACGGCCGCCACGACGGCCCCGGCGACGGCGACGGCCGGCCTCGTCATCCTCGTCGGTGTCGACGGGCGCGGCCTCGACCTCTTCCTCGTCACGACGGCCGCCACGACGGCGGCGCCGGCGACGGCGGCCCGCGTCGTCGCCGGTGCGGGCCTCGCGCGCGGCCGGACGATCGTCGTTGTCGTCGTCCTCGTCGCCGTCCTCATCCGACAGCTCTTCGTCCTCGTCCTCGGCGTCATCGTCGAAGTCGAGGTCGGGCAGGTCGGACTCGGGCAGGGCGGCGATCTCGGCGTCGAGATCGATTTCCGGCGGCACGAATTCCTCGTCGGTTTCCAGCCGGTCGATGGCGTGTTCGCCCTGGCTCAGGGCGTCGTCGATCATGACCACGACCTCGAGGCCACGGCGCTCCAGCAGGCGCTGCAGATGGCTGCGCTTGTGGTTGAGGATGTAGAGGGCGACCGCGGTCGGCACCTTCAGGTTGACCAGCCCCGCTCCGTTCTTGCCGACCTCGATGTCGATGGCGCGCAGGGCGGTGAGGGCGGCGGATTCGGCCGAGCGCACGCGCCCGGCCCCGTTGCAGTGGGAACAGACCTCGGTGGCGCCCTCGATCACGCCGAGGCGGCGACGCTGGCGGCTGATCTCCATCAGACCGAAGGACGAGATCTTGCCCATCTGGATGCGGGCGCGATCCGCCGCGAGGGCGTCCTTGAGCGCCTTCTCGACAGCGCGGTTGTTCTTCGACTCCTCCATGTCGATGAAGTCGATGACGATCAGGCCGGCCAGGTCGCGCAGGCGCAGCTGGCGCGCCGCCTCGACGGCGGCCTCGAGGTTGGTCTTGGTCGCCGTGGCCTCGACGTTGCGCTCCTTGGTGGCGCGCCCGGAGTTGACGTCGATCGCGACCAGCGCCTCGGTCTGGTTGATGACCAGATAGCCGCCCGACTTCAGCGGCACGACCGGCTGGTGGATCTGGTGCAGGATCTCCTCGATGCCATTGGCCGCGAACAGCGGCTTGGCTCCGCGGTAGAGGTGCACCTTGGAGGCCTGGGACGGCATCAGCACGCGCATGAAGTCGCGCGCCTGCTTCCAGCCCTCGACGCCCTCGACCTGGATGCCGTCGAAGTCCTTGTCGAACATGTCGCGCACGGCGCGACGGACGAGGTTCTCTTCCTCGTAGATCAGCGACGGGGCGTGGGACTTGAGGGTCGTCTCGCGGATCGTCTCCCACAGGCGCAGCAGATACTCGTAATCCCGCTTGATCTCCGCCTTGGTGCGCTTGGCCCCGGCCGTGCGGATGATCAGGCCCATGCCGGCCGGGACTTCAAGGCTGGCTGCGGCGGCCTTCAGGCGCTTGCGGTCGGCGGCGTTGGTGATCTTGCGGCTGATGCCCCCGCCCTTGCCGGTGTTGGGCATGAGCACGCAGTACCGGCCGGCCAACGACAGCCAGGTGGTCAGGGCCGCGCCCTTGGCCCCGCGCTCATCCTTGACCACCTGCACCAGCAGGATCTGCCGGCGCTTGATGACGTCCTGGATCTTGTAGCGCCGCATCAGGCGGCGCTTGAGGCGCTCTTCGTCGGCAAGCCGGCCCTCGGTGTCGGCCTCGTCGTCGAGGCTTTCGCGGCCGAGGTCGTCCTCGTCCTCGTCATCGCCGGCCTCGGCCATGATGGCTTCGCGGTCGGCGACGGGGATCTGATAGTAGTCCGGGTGGATTTCGTTGAACGCCAGGAAGCCGTGGCGATTGCCGCCATACTCCACGAAAGCCGCCTGCAGGCTGGGCTCTACGCGAGTGACCTTGGCGAGATAGATATTGCCGCGCAGCTGCCGCCGCGCGCGGGACTCAAAGTCGAATTCCTCGACCTGGCGGCCGTCCACGATGGCGACGCGCGACTCTTCCGCGTGCGCCGCATCGATCAACATGATCTTTGACATCAGAAGTCTCTCTCTGGCGCGCCTGCCCGAACCCGGTCCAGGGCTCAACGGCGGCTCGCCGAATGGGGGTGAGAGGCCAGGCGCGCGCGAACCCGTCGCCGCGGGGGGCGAGGGCGGTCTCAGGGAACCGGAAGGAGGCGCAGCCGTGAAGGCCCATGGTCGTCTTCATTCCTGGGCCCGCGGCGCGCCCCCGACGGGGGCGACGGTCCGCTCGGCCCGGCGAAACGAGGGATCAGATCGATCCGTCGCCCCGCAGAATTGGTCGGATAGCGAATGTCCGGGGTCGGGGGCGGCCGCAGTCGGGCCGCTCGAACCTGAACGGCGCGAGCATAGTGCGGACCGCTGCAGATGAAAAGCGCGTGACGCTTAACCCATTTCTCACGCCGCTCTGGCACGGTGATCGCAACAAATAATGGTGGTCGTGCGGTCAAGGACATGAAGGGCCTTCTGCAGAGTCTGGGCGCGCTGGTGCGCCGTCGGCGCCTCGCGCTGGCGGCCGGACTGGCGTTCGCCGCCGCCGCGCTGACGGCCGGGCAGGGCCTGGCTTCCGGCGCCGCCGGGGATGTCCTCGGCCTGCGGCTGGGCGGAGACGCCCAGCGAACCCGCATCGTGCTGGATCTGGACCGTCGCGCCGAGGGGCGGGTGGTCGAGGACGGGCGCAGCGGCCGCCTGGTGCTGGACCTGTCCGGCGTGACGCCGCCGTCGCGCATCGATGGCCGCGGCCGCGGCCTTGTCCGGGACTATGCGGTCACAGGTCGCGGTGCGACCGCGCGGGTCGAGATCGCCCTGACCGGGGCCGTCGAGGTCGAGCGCCGCTTCCTGCTGCCGCCCGGCGACGGCGTGACCCACTACCGCTATGTCGTGGATGTCCGCGCCAATGGCCGGGCCGTGGCTGCGGAAGCGCCCGCCCGCGCCGCCCGTGCGCCGGCCCGGGCCGAACGCCCCCTGGTGGTGATCGACGCCGGTCACGGCGGTCGCGACCCCGGCGCGCTCGGGGCCCACGCCCGGGAGTCCGACATCACCCTCGCGGCGGCCCGTGAGCTGGCGCAGATTCTCGAGCGGACGGGCCGGTACCGTGTGCGCCTGACCCGCAGCGACAACACCTACGTCGACCTGTACCGCCGCGTGGCGATCGCCCGTCAGGCTGACGCCGACCTCTTCATCTCGCTGCACGCCGACGCCGGTTCGGACCCGGCCACCCGGGGGGCCAGCGTCTACACCCTGTCAGAACAGGGCGCCGGCCGCGCCGTGCGCGAGTTCACCGGCCGCGACGACTGGCACCGCGAACTGCATCTGCCGGGCCGGGATCCGTCCGTCGACCGCATCCTGCTCGACATCACCCAGCGTACGACGCAGAACCGCTCGGCGCGTTTCGCCCGGTCGCTGCTGGGCGAGATCGAGCGCGTTGATCATCCGCTGCTCCGTCGCAGCCATCGCGACGCCGGTCTGGCCGTGCTGCTCGCGCCTGACGTTCCGGCGGTGCTGCTGGAGATGGGCTTCATCACCAATCCCGAGGATGAGCGCGCCCTGACCGACGCCCGTCAGCGGCGGCGTCTGATGGAAGCGGTGAGTCGCGGCATCGATCGCTATTTCGCCGGCGGCGGGGACATCCAGCTGGCCGCCAACGCCCCCAGCGCGGGCAGCCCCTAGACCGACGACCGGCGTTCGCCCGACGGGCCTTTGCGCCGTCGCCGACGCGGGCTAAACCCGAACCGGGCGTCAATCGGAGCGCGCGGTGAAGCTGCCGGCCATCGAGATTCAGCAGAAGTGGTTTGTCGCGGCGGGCCTCGTCCTGCTCAGCGGCATCGCCCTGGCCGGCGTGCTGGTGACCATTTACGCCGCCTGGCTGTTCCATGACCTGCCCGACGCCTCGGAGCTGGCGGACTATCGTCCGGCCACCGCGACGCGCGTGTTCGCCGCCGACGGCACCCTGATCGGCGAATACTCCGAGGAGCGGCGGATCTACGTCTCCTATGACCAGATCCCGACCCCGGTGGTGCAGGCCTTCCTCGCCGCCGAGGACCGCAATTTCTTCCAGCACGGGGGCATCGACGTCTCGGGCATCGGCCGGGCCATGGCCAAGAACGTCTTCAACGTCCTGACCGGACGCCGGCTGGAGGGCGGGTCGACCATCACCCAGCAGGTGGCCAAGAACGTTCTGCTGACCAGCGAATCGAGCCTCAACCGCAAGCTCAAGGAAGCCATCCTCGCCAGCCGCCTCGAGGCGACGCTGACCAAGGAGCAGATCCTCGAGCTGTATCTGAACGAGATTTTCCTCGGCTACCGCTCCTATGGCGTGGCCTCGGCCGCCTTCAATTACTTCGGCAAGTCGCTGAGCCAGCTGACGGTCGAGGAGGCGGCCTTCCTCGCCGCCCTGCCCAAGGGACCGAACAACTATCACCCGATCCGCCGGGCCGAGGCCGCCAAGGTGCGGCGCGACTGGGTGCTGGGCGAGATGGCCGACAACCGCTTCATCACCCGCGAAGAGGCGACGGCGGCCCAGGCGCGGCCTCTGGTGACCCAGGAAGCCCCCCGTCGCGCCCAGTACCAGGACGCCGACTTCTTCGTGGAGGAGGCCCGGCGTCGGGCCATCGCCCTGTTCGGCGAGGCCCAGGTCAATCGCGGCGGCCTCTACATGCGCACGACGCTGGATCCGACCCTGCAGTCGGCGGCGCGCGAGGCGCTGATGCGCGGTCTCGAGATGTACGACCGTCGCCACGGCTGGCGAGGCCCGTGGGGCACGACCGACTTCGGTCCGAACTGGCGTGAGGAGGCCGAGGCGCGACAGGTCCCGCCGGAGCGTCGCACCTGGCTTGCGGCCGCGGTCGAGACCGTGTCCGGCAATACGGTGCGCGTCCGCATCGCCCGGGACGACAGCGCCGGTCTGCTGGTGACGGCGGACGCCGCCTGGGCCAACGCCAACCGTCGCCTGCAGCGCGGCGACCTGATCTTCGTCGAGCCGCGCGATGATCAGTACGCCCTGCGCCAGGTGCCGGCGGTGAACGGGGCGCTGGTGGCCATCGACCCCCAGACCGGCCGGGTGCTGGCCATGGTCGGCGGCTACTCCTACGCCCTCTCGAGCTTCAACCGTGCCACCCAGGCGCGGCGGCAGCCCGGCTCGGCCTTCAAGCCCTTCGTCTACGCCACGGCGCTGGAAGGCGATTTCACGCCGGCCTCGATCATCCTCGACGCGCCGATCAGTTTCCCCGGCGGGCCGAACGGCACGCGCTGGACGCCGCAGAACTACAGCCGTGAGTTCTACGGCGAGCAGACCCTGCGACGCGGGCTTGAGCTGTCGCGCAACGTCATGACGGTGCGTCTGGCCAACGAGGTGGGCATGGCCGAGATCGTGCGCGACGCGGCGCGCTTCGGCATCGCCGACGACCTGCCGCCCAACCTGTCGATCTCGCTCGGGGCGGGAGAGACCACGCCCTACCGCCTGACCGCCGCCTACGCCGCCTTTGTCAACGGCGGCCGCCGCATTGATCCCTACATGATCGAGGTCATGCAGAACCGGGACGGGGAGGCGATCTACCGCGCTGACCGTCGGGACTGCCGGACCTGCCGTCGGGGCTTCAGCGGCCAGGAGTCGCCGCGCCTGACGCCGCGCGGCGAGCAGGTGATCGATCCCATCACCGCCTATCAGATCAGCTCCATGCTCGAGGGTGTGGTCCAGCGCGGCACCGCGGCCTCGGCGCGCGGTCTCGGGCGCTGGGTCGGCGGCAAGACCGGCACGACCAACGAGTACCGCTCGGCCTGGTTCGTCGGCTTCACCACCGACATCGTCGTCGGGGTTTTCGTCGGCTTTGATGACAACCGGCCGATGGGCTCGGGCGAGGCGGGCGCCTCCTCGGCCCTGCCGATCTTCACCGAGTTCATGCGCACGGCCTTGCGCGAAACCCCGGCGCGCCCGTTCGTGCGGCCGCGCAACGCCATCTTCCGCACCGTCAACGGCATCGAGGAGGCCTTCCGGCCGGGCACCGAGCGCGCCCGTGAGGAGGTCATCGTCGAGGAGGAGGACGGGCCGGTGAGCTATTATGACGTGCTGAGGCGCGAGCAGGAGGCGGCGGGCCAGCCGGTCACCGTGCCGACGGCGCCGGAGCCGGCGACCCCGCCGCCGCCGGAGAAGCAGCCGGCCGAGGACCTCAGCGGCCTGTACTGACCCACGCGGGCTTTCCCTCGGGGCCGGAGCTCTCTATCTCGGTCCCTCGATCAGAACCGGAGTAATCCATGAGACTGGATGTCGAGGCCATGAAGGCCGACATCGAGCAGAGCCTCGCTCTGCTCAGGAGGCGTCTTTGACTGGGATGTCGCCCTCCGAAAGCTCGATGAGCTGAACGCCCGGGTCGAGGACCCGACCCTGTGGGACAATCCCGAACAGGCCCAGGCCGTGAGCCGCGAACGCTCGCGCCTCGAGGCCCAGATCACGGCTGTGCGCGAGATGGCGACCGCCCTCGAGGAGGGGGTGATGCTGTCCGAGATGGCGGATGAGGAAGGCGACGAGGCCACCCTCGAGGAAGCCCGCGCCAGCCTGCGGGCCATCAAGGACCGCGCCGCCCGCGCCGAGCTGGAGGCGCTGCTGTCCGGCGAGGCCGACGGCAACGACGCCTATCTGGAGGTCAACTCCGGGGCCGGCGGCACCGAGTCCAACGACTGGGCCGGCATGCTGCTGCGCATGTACACGCGCTGGGCCCGCGCCCATGGCTACGAGGTCGAGGTCGAGGCCGAGGAGTCCGGCGAACAGGCCGGCATCAAGTCGGCCACGGTGCAGATCAAGGGGCCCAACGCCTACGGCTGGCTCAAGTCGGAGTCCGGCGTGCACCGGCTGGTGCGCATCAGTCCGTATGACGCCGCCGCCAAGCGCCACACCTCGTTCGCCTCGGTCGGGGTCTCGCCGGTGGTCGATGACGCCATCGAGATCGAGATCAATCCGGCGGATGTGCGCACTGACACCTACCGGGCCTCGGGTGCGGGCGGCCAGCACGTCAACAAGACGGACTCGGCCGTGCGCCTGACGCACATCCCGACCAATACGGTGGTGGCCTGCCAGGCCGGCCGCTCACAGCACCAGAACCGCGACCAGGCGTGGAAGATGCTGCGGGCGCGCCTGTACGAGCTCGAACTGCAGAAGCGTGAGGCGGCGGCCCAGGCCCTGGCCGACGCCAAGACCGATATCGGCTGGGGTCACCAGATCCGGTCTTACGTGTTGCAGCCGTACCAGATGGTGAAGGACCTGCGCACGAACGTTGAGACGTCCGACACCCAGGGCGTGCTCGACGGCGACCTCGACGCCTTCATGGGCGCGGCGCTGGCGGCGCGTGTCGGCGCCACGCGCGGGTCGACGGCGGAGGAGTAGGGGGCGCTTTCCCTCCCCTTGAAGGGGAGGGAGATGGGTTTTCCTGACCTTAGCCCGCCGGCTTCATGTCGATGATGGTGGCGGCCGGAGCCTGCGGCGGCTCGGGCGCGGCGGCCGGCGGCGGGGTCGGCGCGGCGGCGGGCTTCGGCGCCTCGCGGCGGCCCTGCAGCACCCGGCCCTGGAAGTAGGCGCCGATGTCGATCGACAGCTGCTCGGCGGTGATGTCGCCGTCGACATAGGCGGTCGAGACGAGCTTGACCTGCTTGCCCGAGACGGCGCCGACGATGCGGCCGCGGACCTCGATGTAGTCGGCGCTGACGCCGCCCTCGATGGCCCCGGTCTCGCCGATGATCAGGCGGCCGACCTTCACGTCGCCCTTCACCTGGCCGTCGATCTGCAGATCGCCCTGGCCGCTGACATTGCCTTCGAAGGTCAGATCCGAGGACAGGGTGGACAGGCCGCGGGCGGGCGCGGGCACCGGCGCGGGGGCCGGGGCCACGCGGGCGGTCTGGCCGGGAGCCGGCAGGTCCGGCAGCGGCGGGATCGGCGTCGGCGAGGCCTGACGCTCCGGGGTCGGGGCTTTGGACTTATTGAACAAGTTCATCTCCTGCGCGGATGAAGCGGGCGGGGTTCTGGGGGCGGCCGTTCATCCACACCTCGTAGTGCAGGTGAACGCCGGTCGAGCGGCCGGTCGTGCCCATGCCGCCCAGACGCTGGCCAAGCGCGATCCGCTGGCCGGGCTGGACAGTGATGGAGTTCAGATGGGCGTAGCGCGTCTTGAAACCGTCCCCATGGTCTATCTCAACGGTCTTTCCATAGCCTGAACGCACGCCGGCGAAAGCGACGACGCCGGGGGCGGTGGCCAGGATCGGGGTGTTCAGCGGCGCCGCGAAGTCCTGACCCTGGTGCAGGGCCGGGCGGCGGCTGAACGGATCGAAGCGCAGGCCGAAGCCGGAGGTGGTGCGCGCCTCGGCCGGGCGGCCGAAGGGCAGCGCCGAGGCGGCGTCGGCGAGGCCGCGCATTTCTGTCAGGTCGTCCGCGGCGCGCTGGATCCGGGCGGCGAAGGCCTCGTCCACGTCCAGCACGGCGGCGAGGGCCTCGGGGTCATCCCCTTGCACCAGCGGCCCGCCCAGCGCCGCCGAGGCGTCGAAGTAGGCCGACGGATTCAGTCCGGCGAGGCGGAAGGCGAGGCGCAGGCGCTCGGCCCGGCTTTCGGCGAAGCCTTCGGCCCGGGCCAGCAGCCGCTCCTGGTCCAGCTTGACCGCCGCGATGCGCACGACCGGATTGGCGCTTTCGACCGGCGGGGAGGGGCGCAGCGCCGTTTCGGCGCCCTGCACGTCGCGGAACATGCCCATGACGTTGACCAGCGCCGCGTGGCGCCGCTCGACCATGTCGGCGGTCTCTTCCAGCGACCCCGTCGTGGAGGACATGCGCAGCACGGCGCTGTCGAGGCGGGCCTGGAGGTCAGCATTGACCCGCTCGGAGGCGGCGCGGGCGCGGGCCACGGCATCCTCGGCCTGGCTCTGGTAGGCGAGATTGAACAGGAAGCCGCCGCTGGCGATCAGGGCCCAGACACCGCCGATCACGGCGACCGCGGCCAGCGCCATCTGGCGGCCGGTGGTCAGGACGTAGCCGCGGATCTCTCCGTTCGAACGGATGTAGAGATGCCGCTCCGGAAACCAGATATCCGCGAGCAGACGACGACGAGGTTCAGACGAGTTACTCATGCACACCCCCCGGACGCCGGGAGTTATCCCGAATGGCGTCCCGGGGGGCAAGGGAGTTCACGAACAGTTAACCATCATTTCCGCGCTGCAACGACTGAAGCACGAGCCCGGTCGCCGCATTTTCGCCTGAGGGGCGAAGATTCGCGCTGTCGAACTTCGGTCTAGCCGCCGAGTG
The DNA here is from genome assembly GCF_035998205.1 of Brevundimonas sp. Taxonomy (GTDB): domain Bacteria; phylum Pseudomonadota; class Alphaproteobacteria; order Caulobacterales; family Caulobacteraceae; genus Brevundimonas. The sequence goes on along the minus strand of NZ_DASYHT010000003.1, from coordinate 89,713 downwards.
AGGCCAGAACAGCCTCGGCGTGACCCTTGACCGAGACCTTGCGCCAGACCTCGCGCACGGTTCCGTCGGGCCCGATCAGGAAGGTGGCGCGCTCGATCCCCATGTAGGTCTTGCCGTACATGCTCTTCTCGACCCAGACGCCGTAGCGCTCGCAGACATCGTCGGTCTCGTCGGAGGCGAGGGTGACCTGCAGGTCGTATTTGGCCTTGAACCTGTCGAGCTTCTTCACCGCGTCCTTCGACACCCCGACGATCACGGCGCCGGCGGCGCGGAAGGCGGCGATGTGCTCGCTGAAATCCTTGGCCTCGTTGGTGCAACCCGGCGTGTCGGCCTTGGGGTAGAAGTACAGCACCACCGACTGGCCGGCGTGGTCGGCGAGGCGGAAGCGACCTCCGCTGTCAGCGGGCAGATCGACGGCGGGCGCGGCGACGCCGGGGGTGATGTCGGGCATGAGGGCCTCCCTTGGATAAGATGTCGCCGCCGCCTTAGACCCTGGCGCAGGCGCTCGCAGCCGCGTTGTCGTCGCAGCTGGTCAGGGCGCGAGGGCGATCAGCTCGTCGGCGAGGGCGGCGGTCAGATACCCATCGGGCACACGCCCGGCGGCCGCCTGCCAGCGGCGCAGGGCGGCGCGGGTGTTGGCCCCCACGACCCCGTCGATGCCGCGGGTGTCGTAGCCGAGCGCCGTCAGGGCGCGCTGGGCGCCGATGCGCTGCTCCCGTGACAGGGGCGCATCGTCCGGCCAGGCCGTGACCAAACCCGGCCTGCCCTGCACGCCGTCGGCGGTCAGACCGATGGCCAGGGCGTAGCTGACCGAGTTGTTGTAGGCCCGGATCACATAGTGGTTGGGCAGGGCGAGGAAGGCCGGGCCGCGTGCGCCCTGAGGCAGCAGAATGGCGGCGCCCTCGGCGGCCTCGGCGTCGGTCGGGGCGCCGCCGTGCGCGAGGCGCACGCCGCGGGCGGCCCAGAAGCTCCACGGATGGCGCGGGCCTTCGGCCTCGGCGTAGTCAAAGCCTTCCGGCAGGAGCACCTCGTAGCCCCAGGTCTGGCCGCGCTTCCAGCCGGCGTTGGCCAGCAGATTGGCCGCAGAGGCAAGGGCGTCGGTCTGCGACCCCCAGATGTCGACCCGGCCGTCGCCGTCCTGGTCGATGCCGAGGCGCAGGTAGTTGTCGGGCATGAACTGGGTCTGGCCCATGGCCCCGGCCCAGCTGCCCTTCAGCCCGGCCCGGTCGCGGCGGCCGTCGATGACGATGTCCAGCGCATGCTTCAGCTGGCCCTCGGCCCAGTCGCGGCGGCGCCCTTCCCAGGCGAGGGTGGCGAGGGAGCGGATCACGTCCATGTCGCCCTGCACCCGGCCGAAGGAGCTCTCCTGGGCCCAGATGGCGACGAGAATCTCGGCCGGGACGCCAAAGCGCTGGGTCACTTCCCACGGCACGGCGTCGGTGCGGCGGCGCGCCTCGGCCACGCGGGCGGCGCTGACCGCGTTCTGGACGTAGGCGCCGGGCGGCCGCGAGAACTCCGGCTGGTTGCCGTCGAGGCGGACGACCGTCGGATCGGGCGTCAGGCCCTCCAGCTGGGCGGCGTAGGCGGCCTGGCGGTCGCCGCCGTGGCGGGCGAGGAAGCCCGCCTTCCACGTCTCGAAGTCGATCGCGTCGCGCGCCGCCGGCGCTGCAGGCTGGGCCGGCGCGGCGACGGGCGCGGCGGGTGCGGGCGCCGGGGCTTCAGGCGGTGGCGCGAACACCGGCAGCGGCGGCGGCTCTGGCAGCATGGGCGCGCAGGCGGCGACGGACACGATGAGGAGCAGGCGGAGACGGGGTCGCATGGGGCCAGTGTAGGCTGCTTCGGGCCCATTGCCGACCTCACAGATGCGCGAGCGGAAAGACGCCTCTCGGGGGAGCTGCGCGCGCCGTTCTCGCCAGACGATCGGGTTAACCCTCTTTCCGTTTGCGTCAGCCTGTCGCAGGCGTCTAAGCGCGGAGGTGCACTCAGCGGCCTGGTGGCGGAGTGGCGACGCGGCGGGGGTGCAACCCCGCAAACCCTCCGTTCGACTCGGAGGCCAGGCCTCCATCTCCCGACTATTCGCAACGCTTGCAGGGGCCGGCTTTTTCCGGGCGGGGCGGGCCTTTCGGGTGTTGACCTCGCTCTCCGGGCTATCTATACGCCCCCTCTCGCCGCGAGGTCCGACCGAGCGGCTTTTCTATTTTCGCTTTCGAGGCCCTGACGACCATGAAGGTCCGTAGCTCGCTGAAGTCGCTGAAGACCCGCCACCGCGACTGCAAGGTCGTGCGCCGCAAGGGCCGCGTCTACGTCATCAACAAGACCGACCCGCGCTTCAAGGCCAAGCAGGGCTGAGGCCCTCACGTCGGGTGACCGTGAGCGGCGCCGCGCGCGCCGCCCGGGCCTGATCGCCGGGTTATCCCAAGGCTGCGGAGATGATCCGCAGCCTTTTTCGCGTTCGCCGTTGAGCCTGCCCGACAGCGGGGTTAACCGGAGCGCCGACCTGCCCGCCGGCCGCGCCGCGGGCCGCACAGACGGGCCGCCGGCCCCGGAGGAATTCAGATGGCCGACGACGCCGCCTTCACCAATCCCGATGTCCTGACCGCCTCGGCCCAGGGCCGCCTGCGCACCATCGTCGAGCGCCTCGAGCGGCTCGAGGAGGACAAGCAGGCGATCATGGCCGACATGAAGGAGGTCTTCGCCGAGGCCAAGGGCGAGGGCTACGACGTCAAGACGCTGCGCAAGGTGCTGCGCATCCGCAAGCAGGACCGGGCCAAGCGGCAGGAGGAGGAAGCGATCCTCGACTTGTACCTGTCGGCCCTCGGCGAGGCCTGAACGGCCTGAACCTGCTAGACTGACGGCGTGAAGCGCAAGCCGCCGTCAAACAGTCCCTTCGAGGCCCAGCGCAAGGCGGCCCAGCGGGCCGCCCTGAACGCCCTGCGCCGCGCCCGGCGCGCGGCGGACAAGGCGGGGGTGGCCCTGTCCGAGTGGGAAGGCGAGTTCCTCGATTCGGTGTCCGATCGGGTGAAGAGCCACGGGCGCGCCTTCGGCGACCCCGAAAAGGGCGCGCCGGGCCAGGCCCTGTCGACCCTGCAGGGCCGCAAGCTCAAGGAAATCGCCGCCAAGGCCAAGGGGGAGCCGAAGGGCGACGCCGCCCGGCGGTGGGGTCGTCCGAAACGCCCGGACTGAGCCCGTCAGCGACGGCCGAACAGCCGCTCCAGATCCGCCAGCTTGAGCTCCACATAGGTCGGGCGGCCGTGGTTGCACTGGCCCGAGTGCGGCGTCGCCTCCATCTGGCGCAGCAGGGCGTTCATCTCCGGCCCCGACAGCACGCGCCCGGACCGTACCGAGCCGTGGCAGGCCATGGTGCCGCACACCTCGGCCAGCCGTTCCTTCAGCGACAGGGCCGCGCCGTGCTCCGACAGGTCGTCGGCGATGTCCCGCACCAGCCCCTGCACATCGACGGTCCCCAGCAGGGCCGGCGTCTCGCGCACCAGCACCGCGCCGCCGCCGAAGGCCTCGACCACGAGGCCCAGCTCGGCCAGCTCCCCGGCCCGGGCGGCGACCCGCTCGGCCTCGGCCGGGTCCAGCTCGACCACCTCGGGGGCCAGCAGGGCCTGCCGCGTCACCGCTCCTTCGGCCATCTGGGCCTTCATCCGCTCATAGACGAGCCGCTCGTGGGCGGCGTGCTGGTCGACGATGACCAGGCCGTCCCGCGTCTGGGCCACGATGTAGTTGGCGTGCAGCTGGGCTCGGGCGGCGCCCAGCGGCCGGTCGATGTCGGCGTCGCCCACCGGTCCGGCGAACGGGTCGGGTGAGAGCAGGGGGGGCGGCGTTTCCACTCGCGCCGAGGGCTCGTTGAGGCCGGGCAGGACCTGGGCGGCGGCGGCCGGGGCGGTCCAGCCGGTCCAGCCGGAGTAACCGGCCGCTGACGGCCGGGACGGGCTCCAGGCCGGAGCGCCGCCGCCGGGTTGGACGCCTGGCTGGAAGCCCGCCTGGAAGCCTGAGAGGGCGTCGCTCGCCACCGTGGTCGAGGCGCGGTGCCCGGCGCCGGCGAGGGCGTGGCGCAGGGCTCCGACGATCAGGCCGCGCACCAGCGCCGGATCGCGGAAGCGCACCTCCGCCTTGGCCGGGTGCACGTTCACATCGACCAGCAGCGGATCGAGGTCGAGATAGAGCGCCGCCGCCGGGTGGCGGTCGCGGGCGAGGAAGTCGGCGTAGGCCCCGCGAATCGCGCCCTGCAGCAGCCGGTCGCGCACCGGCCGGCCATTGACGAACAGATACTGGTGGCTGGCGTTGCCGCGCGAATAGGTCGGCAGGCCGGCGAAGCCGGACAGGCGCAGCCCGTCGCGGATCTGGTCGATCAGCAGGGCGTTGTCCTCGAACTCGCGGCCCAGCAGGGCGGCGAGCCGGCGCAGGCGGCCGCCGTCCCCGGCCGGCTCGGCGGGCAGCCTGAGCGTCGTGCGGCCGTCGAGGGTCAGGGTGAAGGCCACAGCCTCGTGCGCCATGGCCTGGCGCTTGATCTCCTCGGAGATGGCCATGGCCTCCGCCCGCTCCGACTTCATGAACTTGAGGCGGGCGGGGGTGGCGAAGAACAGGTCGCGCACCTCGACCCGGGCCCCGTTCGGGCCGGGAAAGGCGGCGGGGGCCGTGGGGCGCACCTGGCCGCCCTCGACCGCGACCACAAACGCCGCCTCGGCGCCGCGGGCGCGGCTGGCGATGCTCAGCCGGGCGACCGAGCCGATCGAGGGCAGGGCCTCGCCCCGGAAGCCGAGGGTGTGGATGCGCAGCAGATCGACGTCGCCGGCGTCATCCGCCTCCAGCTTGGAGGTGGCGTGGCGCTCGATGGCGAGTGGCAGCTCGGCCTCGGGAATGCCCTTGCCGTCATCGGCGACGAGGATGCGGCTGAGGCCGCCACCGTCGGCCTGGATCTCGATCCGGGTGGCGCCGGCGTCCAGCGCGTTCTCGACCAGCTCCTTGACCGCGCTGGCCGGCCGCTCGATCACCTCGCCGGCGGCGATGCGGTTGACGGTCTCGGGAGGGAGGCGGCGGATGGGCATGGGATCGCCGGTTATCCGCTGATTCTGGGCCGGCCCGGCGGGCTCAGCGCGCGTCCATGATGATGCAGGTCGAGGTGGCCGAGGCGTAGAGCTTCCCGTCGGGGCCGATCAGCTTGCCCTCGGCGAAGCCGGCGCGGCGGCCGACCGAAAGGACGACGCCCTCGGCGCGCACCGTGCCGATGTCAGGCGTCATGGCGCGATGGTAGGCGACCTTCAGCTCCAGTGTCGTGTAGGCCTGTCCCGGCTTCAGGGTCGAATGGACGGCGCAGGCGACGCAGGAATCCAGCACGGTCGCGGCCCAGCCCCCGTGCACCGTGCCCATCGGATTGAGGACGTGAGACCCGGGCTCGCCTTCGAACACCACGCGGCCTTCCTCGACCTCGATGAGGCGATAGCCGAGCGTCCGCGCCATGGGGATCTCGGGACGGCGGCCCTCGACCACGGCGCGCAGGGCGTCGAGGCCGGACTCGCGGAAATCGACGGCGGAATCGGTCATGCGGGGCTCCTGCAGGAGCCTCAGCCTAGACGCGGAAAGGGCTCAGGCAAACCGGGCTCAGAGGCCCGGCAGCTTGAAGCCCCGGTCGTTGCGCGGCTGGATGGTGATGGCCTGGTTGCCGCCGGTCAGGGCCTGCAGGCGGGCCGCCTCGCTGCTGGCGTCGACGGTGATCGCGCCGTCCGGGCCGGCTACGGTCGTGGCCGTCTGGGTTTCCGGCGCGTTGCGGCGCCAGAACAGGATGCGGTTGGCGAAGCCTTCTTCCTTGTGGGCCAGGTCGCCGAACTCGTCGTCGACGACATAGCGGGCCAGCGGGTCAGCGCGGTCGCCGCCGGCGGCCACGACGAGGGCCTGTTCGCCCGGGGTGCGCGTCACGGCCTGGCGCTGGCCCAGCAGGATCTGGCGGGCGGCGCTTTCCGGCGCGAGCTCCTGCGGGCGCGGTTCGCCGGGCGACGGCGGACGCAGGCCGTACTCCGGGGGGATGGTCAGGGGCGCCGTGGAGACGGTGACGAACTCATCCGGCACGACCTTGGTCAGGCCGATGCTCTGGCGCATGCCGCTACTGCATCCGGCGGCGGCGAGGGCCGCGGCGGCGGTGAGGGTCAGGGCGGCGAGACGTCGGGCGGTGATCACGATCGGGCGGCCTTTCCAGGCGCCCGTTAAGTGCGGGCGCAGGGTCATTCAGAAGCGGGTGATTACGACTTTTCGGGGGCCGCGCCAACCTTGGCCGGGGTCTCCGGACGCAGGCTGTCGAGGATCAGCAGCAGCACGCCGATGGTGATGGCGCTGTCGGCGACGTTGAATACCCAGGGAAACAGGCCCGTGTCGGAGAAGTCGACGAAATCCACCACATAGCCGAAGCGCACGCGGTCGATGACATTGCCGAGCGCCCCGCCCATGACCAGGCCGATGGCCGTGATCAGCGTGCGACGCTGGGTCCGCAGCGCCCAGACGGCGAGGGCCCCGGACACCACGATGGCGAACAGGGTCAGCGGCCAGCGCGCCTCGCCGCCGCCGAACAGCCCGAAGCTGACGCCGGTGTTGCGCACCATGGTCAGGTCGAGAATGCCGGGAATCACCTCGGCGAAGCGATAGCCGTCCGGGATCAGGCGCGGATCGGCGATGTCGGCCGAGCCCAGGATCAGGGCCTTGGTGATCTGGTCGACGATGATGATGGCGAGGGCGAAGCCGTAGGCGGCCCAGGCGATGCGCGGGAGTCTCATGTCCGGCGAGTAGCAGGAACGGCCGCGGTTGCGCTAGCGCCCGCGATCATCAGGGACGCGTCGCTACGGCCGGCGGCACAAGGTCGGTGAACAGCCCGTCCAGCCCTGCGCGCCAGCCGTCCGTCAGCCAGGCCTCGAAACCGCCGGGCTGTGCGGCGAAGTCCGGCGCGGCCGCATCTCCCCGACGCAGATCTGTCGGCAGGAACAGGTTTTCCGGCCGGAAGGTCCAGGCGATGACCTTCAGGCCTGCGGCATGGGCGCGGGCGACGAGGTCGGTGGCGGGGGCGCGGGCGCCGTCGGCGGTGCGCGGCAGGACGAGGCCGGTCTCGACGCCGATGGCGGTGGCGTAGGTCCGCACCCGGGTGAGGCCGGCGTCGGTCAGCAGGGCGGCGTAGGGCAGGTCCGCCCGGTCGGCCGGGGCCCCGGCCGGGGCGATCAGCTGCAACCGCGGGGTAGCGATGCGCTGCGCCAGCCGTTCCAGCGGCCCGACCTCGAAGCACTGGATCAGCACCGGGGCGTCGGCCCCGGTCAGGCCGCGCGCTGAGAGGACCGTGACGAGCGCCGCCTCCATGTCGAGCCCGAGGGCCGCGAAGTGGGTCGGGTGCTTGAGCTCCGGGGCCACGCCTATGGTCCGGCCGGTGCGGCGGCTGGCCTCGGCGGCGAGGTCCAGCACCTCCTCGAAGGTCAGGATCGGCTCGGCCCCGTCAAACGCGGCGCTGGCCGGGCGCAAGGCCGGCAGGCGCTCACGCGCCCGCAGGGTCTTCAGCTCCGCGAGGGTGAAGTCCTCGGTGAACCAGCCGCTGACCGGTCGGCCGTCGATCAGGCCCGTGCGCCGCCGGTCGGCGAATTCCGGGCGATCGGCGACGTCGGTGGTCTCGCCGATCTCGTTCTCGTGCCGCGCCACCAGCACGCCGTCGCGGGTCATGACCAGGTCCGGTTCGATCACATCGGCCCCCTGGGCGATGGCCAGCGCATAGGCGGCCCGGGTGTGCTCCGGGCGCTCGGCCGAGGCGCCGCGGTGGGCAATCACCAGCCGGTCGGGCAGGGGGACGGGCGTCTGGGCCACGGCGGGGCTTCCGGCGAGCACAAGCAGAAGCGGCAGGATGAAGCGGATCATGCCGCCGGGATAGGGGGGGCGTGTGACAGGCGTTCGGGCGGGTTTGCCCCTCCACCGCACCCCGGCCGCATCGCGGCCGGGCCGCTGCAACGCCGGCGGCGGCCCCCCCTCCCCACTGCGTGGGGAGGAAAGGCGTTTCTCCTCCCCATGCAATGGGGAGGTGGATCGACGGCGAAGCCGGCGAGACGGAGGGGCCTACTCCGCCTTCGCCTTCTTTTTCGCCGGCGCCTTTTTCGCGGCCGGCTTCTTCGCCGGGGCTTTCTTCGCCGCCGTCTTCTTCGCCCCGGCCTTGCCGCTGCTGCCCGCCTTGGCGGCGATCAGGGGCAGGGCGATCTCGAGGGTCACCGCTTCGGGCTCGGTGCCCTTGGGCAGGGTGGCGTTGACCTTGCCCATCTTCACATAGGGGCCGTAGCGGCCCGCCATGATCTGGATGGCCTCGCCGGTGTCCGGGTGCGGCCCCAGCTCCTTCAGCGGCGCGGCGGCCGAGCCCCGGCCGGGACGCCCGGCGCGCTTCTCGGCCAGCAGGGCCACGGCGCGGTTCAGGCCGACGTCGAACACCTCCTCGATGTCCGACAGGTTGGCGTAGGTCCCCGCGTGCGAGACGAAGGGCCCGAAACGGCCGAGGCCGGCGCTGATCGGCTTGCCGTCCTCCGGGTGCACGCCGACCTCGCGCGGCAGCGACAGCAGCCGCAGGGCTCGCTCCAGATCGATCGAGGCCGGGCTCCAGCCCTTGGGCAGGGACGAGCGGCGGGGCTTGTCCGCCCCCGGTACCGTCAGCTCCACATAGGGGCCGAAGCGGCCGATCTTCAGGTGCACCGGCGCGCCGCTGACCGGATCGGGGCCCAGCTCGCGGTCGCCGCCGCCGGCAGAGCCGCCCTCGGCGTCCGGGGCAGACACCGGGCGGGTGTAGCGACAGTCGGGATAGCGCGAACAGCCGATGAAGGCGCCGAAGCGGCTGGTCTTCAGGCTCAGCCGGCCCTCACTGCAGGACGGGCAGGTGCGCGGGTCGCTCCCGTCGCCCTTGTCCGGGAAGATGTGCGGGCCGAGCGCCTCGTTCAGATGATCGAGAATGGCGGTGGTGCGCAGCTCGCCGGCGGCCTGGGTGGCGGCGTGGAAATCGGTCCAGAACTCGCGCAGCAGCGCCTTCCAGTCGAGCTCGCCGGCCGAGACCTCGTCCAGCCGCGTCTCCAGCGCCGCGGTGAAGTCGTACTCCACCCACTTGCGGAAGAACTGCTCGAGGAAGGCCGTGACCAGCCGGCCCTTGTCCTCCGGAATGAAGCGGTTCTTGTCCATGCGGACATAGTCGCGGTCGCGCAGGGTGGTCAGGATCGAGGCGTAGGTCGAGGGGCGACCGATGCCCAGCTCTTCCAGCCTCTTGACCAGGGTGGCCTCGGAGTAGCGCGGCGGCGGCTCTGTGAAGTGCTGCTCGGTGCGGATCGCCTCGACCTTCGCCGTCGCGCCTTCCTTCAGCGCGGGCAGACGGCCGCCCTCATCCTCCTCGTCGTCCGCGCCGGCGCGCGGGCGGTCGTCACGGCCCTCCTCATAGACCGCCATGTAGCCGTCAAAGGCCACCACCTGACCGGTGGCGCGCAGGCCGGTGCGGCCGTCGGCGGTCTCGATCTCGACGCTGGTGCGGTCCAGCCGCGCCTGCTCCATCTGGCTGGCGACGGTGCGCTTCCAGATCAGCTCGTAAAGCCGCTGCAGGTCGCTCTCCAGCCGCACGCTGTCGGGGTGGCGCGTCAGGTTGGTCGGGCGGATGGCCTCGTGGGCCTCCTGGGCGTTCTTGGCCTTGGACTTGTAGTAGCGCGGCTCGGACGGGAGGTAGGCCGGGCCGAAGCGATCGCCGATCACCTCGCGGGTCTGGGCCAGGCCCTCCGGGCTGATCGCCACCCCGTCGGTCCGCATGTAGGTGATCAGGCCGCCGGTCTCGTCGACGCCCTCATACAGCCGCTGCGCCGCCTGCATGGTGCGCTGGGCGGTGAAGCCGAGCTTGCGCGCCGCCTCCTGCTGCAGGGTCGAGGTGGTGAAGGGCGGCGGCGGGCTCTTGCGCACCGGCTTCTTCTCGATGGCGCGGATGGTCAGGCCGCCGGCGGCGATCGCCGCACGGGCCGCCTGGGCCGTGGCCTCGTCGCGGATGTCGAGCCGCTGGACGCGCTTGCCCTCATGCTTGACCAGACGCGCCAGGAAGGGCGGGCTGTCGGCCACCAGATCGGCCTCGACCGACCAGTATTCCTGCGGCCGGAACCGCTCGATCTCCATCTCGCGATCGACGACGATGCGCAGGGCGACCGACTGCACCCGCCCGGCCGAGCGCGCGCCCGGCAGCTTGCGCCACAGCACCGGCGAGAGGGTGAAGCCCACCAGATAATCGAGCGCGCGGCGGGCCAGGTAGGCGTCGACCAGCTCCATGTCGATCTGGCGCGGCTGGGCCATGGCCTCCAGCACCGCGCCCTTGGTGATGGCGTTGAAGGTGACGCGCTGCACCTCGGTGTCCTTGAGGGCGCGCTTCTTCTGCAGCACCTCCAGCACATGCCAGCTGATCGCCTCCCCCTCGCGGTCGGGGTCGGTGGCGAGGATGACGCGGCTGGAGCCCTTGGCGGCCTCGGCGATCTCCGACAGGCGCTTGGCGGCCTTGGCGTCGACCTCCCAGTTCATGGCGAAGTCATCGTCGGGCAGGACCGAGCCATCCTTCGACGGCAGGTCGCGGACGTGGCCGTACGAGGCCAGGACCTTGTAGTCCGGACCGAGGTACTTGTTGATGGTCTTGGCCTTTGCGGGGCTCTCGACGATGACGAGATTCATGGGGGAGGGAGGCGTCCTGGACGGGCCGGAGAGGGGCGCGAACGTGGTTGTCGCCGCGTCCGGTGTCAATCACGCCCTTGCCGCGGTCCCGAATTCGCGGCCGGGGGAGCCGGCTACGGGAGGCTGACGAGCCCGCCGGGCAGCAGCTCGGCGCGGCCGGCGAGGGCCAGTTCGAGCAGGGCTGCGCTGACCGCGCCGACCGGGGCGCCGAGGGCGCGGGCCAGCTCGTCGCGAGGCGTCGGCGTCGGCGACAGCAGGGCCGCCACCCGCTCGACGAGGGCGTCGTCGACCGGGTCGGGCGCAGGCCCGTCGAACGGCTCGCCCGGTTCGTCGAGGGCGCTGTCCGGCCGCAGTTCGCGCAGGATGTCCTCGACTCCCTCGCAGACATGGGCGCCCTGCCGCAGCAGATCGTTGACGCCGCGCGATCGGGGATCGAGCGGCGAGCCCGGCACGGCGAACACCTCGCGGCCCTGCTCGGCGGCGAGCCGCGCGGTGATCAGGGAGCCGGAGCGCAGTTCCGCCTCGACCACCACTACCGCCTGCGACAGGCCGGCGATCAACCGGTTGCGGCGGGGAAAGTCGCGCGCCTGGGCCCGTGCCCCGACGGGGCTCTCGGACAGGACGCAGCCGGCCTCGGCGATGCGACGATAGAGGTCGGCGTGCTCGGGCGGATAGATGTCGTCGATCCCCCCGCCGAGCACGGCCACCGTCCCGGTCGGGAGGGCCCCTTCATGGGCGGCGGCGTCGATGCCGCGGGCCATGCCGGAGACCACGACGACGCCCACCTCTCCGAGTCCGAGGGCGAGGCCGCGGGCGATGCGCTGGCCGCCGGCCGAGGCGATCCGGGCCCCGACCAGAGCCACGGCGGCAGAGGTGGAGAGGAGTTCGGCCCGGCCGAGGGCCCACAGCACGGGCGGGGGCGGGTCGATGCGGGCCAGCTGCGGCGGGAAGTCGAGATCGCCCAGCACCAGAAGTCGGGCCCCCAGCCGACTTCCGGCTTCCAGCTCGCGCTCGGCCTCGGCCGCCGTGAAGGGGGTCAGGGGACGGCCGGCGCGGCGCGCGAGGTGGGGCAGGGCGTCGAGCGCCGCCTCGGCCGAGCCACAGCGCGCCAGCAGCTCCCGGAAGGTCACCGGCCCGACCCGATCCGTCCGCGCCAGCCGCAGCCGCGCCAGACGTTCGGCCGGGGCCGGCGCGGTCACGCCTTGCGCGCCCCGATGCGCGGCTCGCCCCCGGCCATCAGCCGGGCGATGTTCTCGCGGTGGCGGATATAGATGAGCACGCCGGTCAGGATGGACAGGACGAGGACCGACGGGCTGACAGGGACGCCGAGGGCAGGCAGGGCCCAGGCGGCGTAGACCGGCGTCAGGGCGGCGGCGGCCAGGGCTCCCGTCGAGGAGATGCGTGTCACGGCCACGGTCAGCAGCCAGGTCGCCCCGGCCACCAGGCCGAGGGGCCAGGCGGCGGCGAGCAGCAGGCCGAAGAAGGTGGCGACGCCCTTGCCCCCCTTGAACCCCAGCCAGACGGGGAACAGGTGGCCGAGGAAGGCGAATCCGCCGGCGACGGCGGCCACCGCCTCATTGTCGAACAGGGCGCGGGCGATGAGCAGGGCGGCGGCGCCCTTGCCGGCGTCGAGCAGCAGGGTGGCGAGCGCCAGATCCTTGCGCCCGGTGCGCAGGACGTTGGTGGCCCCGATGTTGCCGGAGCCGATCTGGCGCACGTCGCCGGCCCCGGCGAGGCGCGTCAGCACCACGCCGAAGGGGATGGAGCCCAGCAGATAGCCGCCAAGGGCGGCCAGCCCGAGGGTCACATAGGCGAGGGCGGCGAGATCCTGCACGCAGCGGGTCCTTCGAGAGTGAGTCCCGCGCTCTCTAGCACAGGGTCCGCCGCCCCGTCAGCGCGCCGTCACCAGCGCCAGACGTCCCAGACCACGTCGAGGATGTAGCCGTCGTACTCGTCGATCAGATAGGCGTGGTTGTCGACATAGACCCAGCGCGTTCCGACCGGCGGCCAGGGCAGGCCGTACCAGGACCAGTCATTCAGGCGGTAGCGCCAGAACACCGACGGCAGGTACTGCCCGGCAGACCAGCGCACGCCCCAATAGTTGCGCGGAACCTGATAGTAGCCGTAGCCCGGCGCGAAGTAGAAGCCGACACGGACGCCGGAGTAGTCCCGGAACCAGTTGTGCGACCGCCACCAGTTGTCGCGATGACGGCGCGACCAGTCCGAGCGCCAGCGATCGCGGTTCCAGCTGCGCTGGAACTCCCGGAAGTCCCGGCGGTCGCGGCGATACTCCCAGCGGTCGCTGCGCCGGTCCTGCCGGAACTCGCGCCGGTCGTCGCGGCGATCCCAGCGATCATCCCGCCGGTCGTCACGACGATCCCGGCGGTCGTCGCGGCGGTCTTCTCGACGATCCTGGCGGAACTCCTGACGGTCATCGCGCCGATCCTGACGGAAGTCGCGCCGGTCTTCCCGGCGATCCTGGCGAAATTCCTGGCGATCTTCCCGCCGCTCCTGGCGGAACTCCCGCCGGTCGGGCGTGGGGTCGTTTCGGAACTCGCGGCGATCCTCACGGCGATCCTGGCGGAACTCCTGGCGGTCTTCCCGCCGCTCCTGCCGGTTCTCGCGACGATCCTCCCGGCGTTCCTGGCGGAATTCCTGCCGGTTCTCCCGACGCTCCTGCCGGAAGTTGCGCGTCTCGGGGGCCGCCTCGTTGCGGAACTCGCGCCGTTCCTGACGCTCGGCGCGGCGTTCGGTGCGCATCTCCTGGCGCGCCTCCCGCTGCATCTGCAGCTCCGGTTCGCCCGCATCCTGGGCGTAAGCCGGTGAGGTCGCGAGGGCCGGCAGGGCCAGGGCCCCGGCCGCCGTCGCCATCATCAGCCACTGTTTCATGGTGTCCTTCGTCCTGCCGGGCCCCACCTGGCGATCGACCTTGACGGTGCCGCGGGCGGGATGAACCCAAACTGAACGCCGGACTCAGGCCTCCGGATCGCGCCGCTGGTCGCGACGCTCCTCGCGCCACTCGCGGTTTTCCGGCCGGGACTCGCGCCGGGGCTCGCGCCGCTCCTCGCGCCACTCGCGGTTTTCGGGTCGGGTTTCGCGCCGGGGCTCCCGTCGCTCCTCGCGCGGCGCGGGGCGGTCCTGCGCCAGATCGGCGGCGGCCGCCATCGCAGGCGCGACCCCGGCCGCGCCCGTCAGCAGGCCGGCGAGGATGGCGGCGGACAGGAAGGTCTTCATGGCGCACTCCATATCACGCGAACTGGCAGGCGTCCTAACGGGCCGGGCCTGAACATGGGCTGAACGCTTCGGGCGCGCAGAATCCGTCGCTCGCTTGCATCGGATGGGGTCGCCGCCCACCTCTTCCGCTGACGTTGCAAGGAGCTCGCATGCCCGCCCCCATCGACCTCTGGTACTGGCCGACCCCGAACGGCTGGAAGGTGACCATCGCGCTGGAGGAGATGGAGCTCCCCTATGTGCTGAAGCCGGTCAATATCGGGGCCGGAGAGCAGTTCACGCCGGAGTTCCAGGCGATCAGCCCGAATGGCCGCATGCCGGCGATCGTCGATCCTGACGGCGGAGACGGCCAGCCCCTGTCGATCTTCGAGTCCGGCGCGATCCTGCAGTATCTGGGGATCAAGTCCGGGCGCTTTTATCCGCAGGACGCCCGCGGGCGGGCAGAGGTCGACCAGTGGCTGTTCTGGCAGGTCGGCGGTCTCGGGCCTATGGCCGGTCAGACACACCACTTCCGCCAGTATGCCCCGGCCATGATCGCCGACCAGCGCCAGATCGCCTACGGCGTCCGCCGCTACACCGATGAGACGCACCGGCTCTATGGCGTCATGGACCGGCGCCTGGCCGACCGGGACTATCTTGCCGGAGACTATTCCATCGCCGACATGGCGGCCTGGCCGTGGATCCTGCCGACGCTGCAGGGCCAGTCGCTCGACGAGTTTCCGCACCTGAAGGCCTGGCACGAGCGGGTCGGGGCGCGACCGGCGGTCCAGCGGGGCCGCGCGGCGGGCGACGAGCTCCGTCGCAACCTCGCCGCCGCCGGCGCGGACGCCGCCGCGGCGCGCAAGCTGCTGTTCGGCCAGCGGGCAAGGTAAACGCCGCGTCAGGAAGGGTTTCGCACAGGTGAATCAGCTGAAGAGTATTCACCTGTGCTTTACTCAAAATATTCGTCGTGAACGCCGCTGTTAACCTCAACGCAAGAGCGGCGGTATTTGATCGTGTGCAACAGGCGTCAGAACGGCGCCGAAGGAGGGCACATGATGGTGGCTCACGACACGACCGAAGCGGCGACCCTGCCGCTGCCGACCCCCGAGATGACCGGGGACGACCTGTTCAAGCTGGGTCTGATGTATTCCACCGGCCAGGGCGGCTGCCCGATGGACCGGGTCTCGGCCCACATGATCTTCAACCTGGCGGCCCTGAAGGGGTCGGTCGAGGCGCGGGTCTACCGCCGCGAACTCAGCCAGGAGATGGATCGCGACGATATCGCCGAGGCCCAGCGCGCCGCGCGCCGCTGGATCGACAACGGCGTGGTCACGCTGGCGGCCTGAGCGCCTTCGGCGAGGCCGTAGTCGTTAGCTGGTAGGGGTAGGGCAGGGACGCCCCGCCCTACCGACTACCCCTAAGGCCTACCCCTAGAACTGCTGGTACTGCCCGTTGATCGAGTAGCTGAAACCGATCGGCAGGGCGTTGCGCACCTGGGTGAAGAAGGTCGCCAGCTCGGCCAGGGTCGTTCGCGGCACGAACAGGATGTCGGCCCGGCGCAGGGCGACGATCTCGCCGCGGCGCGGCCGCAGATCGACGGCGCGCATCATCCGGCGGCCGCCGGGACCGCGCCGGATCAGCGCCACTTCCTGCGACCGCGCGCCCGGCAGGAAGCCGCCGGCCAGCACGATGGCCTGGTAGGCGTCGATGTCGCCGGGCATGTCATAGACGCCCGGCGTCCGCACCTCGCCGTCCACCCACACCTTGAGCGGTCCGGCCTGGCGCAGGGTCACCTCCACTTCCGGCCGGCGCAGCTGGCTGGCGTAGGCCTGTGACAGGGCCGCCTCAAGCTCCGCGAGCGTCCGGTCGGCCGCCATCACCTGACCGATCAGCGGCAGGCCGATGCGGCCGTCGGGCCCCAGCGTCACCTGCCGGTTCAGTTCCGGCGCGGTCGGCATGGCCACATCCAGCTGGTCGCCCGGGTAGAGCAGGTACTCCGGCTCCGCGTCGGTCCAGTCGGCGAAGTCGATGTCCGGGAATCCGCCCTGGCCGGTGCGGGCCCGGGGCGGTCCGGCGGGACGCCGGGTCGCGGGCCCCGCCGCACAGCCCGCGAGGCTGGCTCCGGCGAGGCCGGCCAGTCCCAGCAGCGTCAGACGACGGTCGATCATGGGTGTTCCGGGCGCTTTGTGCGGACGTGCGACGACCCTGGCGCAACATGGGTAACCGGCGGTTAACGCCGCGCGCGGACTGTGGCGTCATCACACTCGTCGCTTTCCGGAATCATCCTCCGCCCATGCGCACACCGGCCTACGCCACGGCTCGCCCGCGCTACGGGTTCTGGGACCTCGTCGGCCTGCTGCTGCGCGAGACCCTGCTGATGGTGATCGTGTTCCTCGTGGTGTTCGCCCTCGCCGCGGCGGCGGTGCTGATGCTCAAGAAGACCTACACAGCCCAGGCCAGCCTGTTCGTGGGTATCGGGCAGGAGTACGTTTACCAGCCCCGCGTCGGCGAAACGCCGCCCTTCAACCTGCCCCAGCCGGGCGAGGTGGCGCAGTCGGAGATGACCATCCTCAACAGCCAGGCGCTGGCGCGGCGGGTGGTGCGCGCGGTCGGGGTGGAGGGCATCCTTGGCGAGGCCGGCACCGAACTGCAGGCGCTGCGCGCCTACACCGCCAGCCTCGGGGTGGGGATGACCCCCACCAGCGGGATCCTCGACCTGACCTATGAGGCGCGCGATCCGGAGCAGGCGGCGCGGATCCTCAACGCCACGATCGACCAGTACCTGCTGTACCGGCGCGAGGTGTTCCAGAACCCGGCGGCCCCCTTGCTGCGCGGCCAGCGCCAGCGCTTCGAGCGAGACCTCGACGCCGCGGACGCCGCCTATGAATCCTTCCTTCGGACCAATGATCTCGGGGACTTCACGGCAGCGAAGACGGCGCTGGCGGCCACCTATCAGACGGTCTTCTCCGAGCGCATGTCGGTCGAGGCCCAGCTCAACTGGGCCCGCCAGCGCGTGGCCACGCTGGAGGCGCAGCAGGCCGGCACGCCGGCGGAGGTCGCCCTGCAGCAGGACCTGAACATCTCGGCACAGGATCAGATCCTGCAGCTGCGCACCGAGCGCGAGCAGCTGCTGGCGCGGTACCAGCCGGACTCCCAGCCGGTGCGCGAGATCGAGACGCGCATCGCCCAGCTGCAGGCCTATGTCGGCACCGGAACGGCGGTCGGCGCGCGCGAAGTCCGGCTCGGCCCGAACCCGGTCTGGGTCGAGCTCGAGAGCAACCGCATCAACGCCGTGGCCGATCGCGACTCGTTGGCGGCGCGGCTCGGCGCCATCGATCGGCAGCTGGTCCTGATCCGCCAGCGGCAGGCCGAGCTGACCGAGCTGGAGTCCGAGAACGCCACCCTTGCCTCCAGCCGCGAGGTCCTGACCGCCTCGATCCGCGAGTTCCAGCAGCGGGAGGCCCGCAGCCAGGCCGAAACCAATCTCTCGGCCGAGGGCGCGGACTCCATCACCGTCCTGGCGCGCGCCGCCCCGCCCACGCGCGGCAAGAGCCTGAAGGCGCCGCTGCTGGCGCTGGCCTTCCTGTTCGCCGGCTTCACCGCCCTTTGCGTCGGCCTGATCCGGGTTTTCTCGCGCCCGGGGCTGTCCACCGCGAGTTCGGCCGAGCGCACCCTCGGCCTGCCGGTGCTGGCGGTCGCTCCGGTCAAGGGCTGACGTGTTACGCTCGGCCGTGGCGCGCGCTTCCGACGGCGATTCGATGGTCGATCTGACGTCCGAAATGGCGGCCCTTTGGGCTGCGCTCGGGCCGGGCTCGCCGCGGCGCGGCCGGGTCATCCAGTTCGTGGCGGCGACCGGCGGCGAGGGCGCCTCCACGGTGGCCCGGGAGTTCGCCCGGCTGGCCTCGGTACGGGCGCGCAAGCCCGTCTGGCTGATCGACGGCGACCTGCTGCAGCCGTCCCAGATGGAGGCGGCGGCGGCCGAGCCGCAACGCTTCGGCCGCCTCGGCGAGCCGGCGGCGGCCAGCCCGGACGGATCCGCCTTCTTCTCGGTCTACCCGCCGGTGAAGAGCCGGGAGGGCCGCGACGTCGCGCCGGCGCGCCTGCTCAGCGCCCGGCCGGCGCTCGGCGGGCGGCTGTGGATCACCCGCTTCCGCGCTGAAGCCCTGCGCACCGGCCAGAAGGTCGAGCCGTCGCCTGATCCGGCTTACTGGGAGGCCATGCGCCGCCATGCCGAGACGGTGGTGGTCGACTCCCCGGCCGCGGATCGCAACGACCTGGCGGTGATCCTGGCTCCGCTGGTCGATCTCACGGTGCTGGTGGTGGCGGCCGAAGTCACGCCCGCCGGACAGGCGGCCGCCCTGCGCGACCTGATCGAAAGCGCAGGGGGCCAGATCGCCGGGGTGGTGCTGAACCGCAGCACCTACCGGGCGCCGGGACCCCTCAGCCGCTTTTCGCGCTGACGCCCTTCGCGCCCTCATTGGCGCGCTGCAGCCGCGCCAGTTCGGCGGCGCCGTAGAAGCGCGGCTCCAGCCCCGGCATCCACAGCACCTTGCCGAGGCCGCGGGCGGCGCGGTCCAGCCACCAGGCGCGCTGCGGGTGCCAGGCGAGGAATCCGATCGCCGCGAGGGCGCCGAACACGACAGTCTGGGCGGCGCCGACAACCATCCAGCGCAGCAGGCCGAAAATCCGGCCGTGGCGGCGCGCGGTCTGGCTGGGCCCCTGACCATAGGCGAAGGCGCGGGCCAGGGCGTAGTTCAGGGTGGCGCGGTGGGCCGGAGCGAACTCCTCGACCCAGGCGTCGGGGGCCCAGCCGAAGCCGCCGCCCCGCGCCGCCAGCGCCGAGAACAGTTCGTCGTCCTCGCCGCCGGCGTGATCGGCGGCGGGGTTGAAGGGAGTCTCGCCGGGCAGGGCGGCGGCCCGCACCATCAGGCTGTTGCCACAGCCGAAGGGTTCGGCGAGACGCCCGACCGTGGCGGGCCCCTCGCGGCCGAAAAAGGCCTCCAGATAGGGCTGCAGCCAGGCTGGAGCGTCCGGGGCGCGCCCCTGGATGGGGCCGAACACGACCTCCGCCCCGGTTTCCGCCTGGGCCGCCAGCAGGGCCGCGAGCCAGCCCGGCGAGGCCGCCTCGTCGTCGTCCAGAAAGGCGATCAGTGGGGCCCCTGTGGCGGCGAGACCCGCATTGCGCGCCGTCGCCACGCCGGGGCGGGGGGCGTGCACATAGCGCAGCGGCGCCGGACCCGCGCAGGCATCAACGGTTGATCGTGCGCTACCCTCCGGGTCGTTGTCGATGACGACGATCTCCGCCAGCCGAGCGCTGACGCCCGTCTGGGCCTGAACGGACGCGAGGGCGCGGGCGAGGCTCTCCGGCCGCCGCAGCGTCGGGATGAGCACCGCGACGTCGCCGCTCATGGCAGCGCCTCGGCATAGACGGCCGCCCGGTAGAGACGCAGGGCGAAGGCGCGGGCGCGCACCGGCACGCCGGGCTGCAACGCCACGCGGCGGGCGACGCGGGCGGTCAGCGCGGGCGGCCAGGGCAGGGTTCGCAGTCGCGCCGCAGCCCGGTAGCCGGGCCATGCCCGCGCCTCCGGGTGCCGCTCGACCACCCGGACGAAGTTGGGTCCGGCCGAGGCGTACTTGGCCGCCAGCGCCTCGACCGTATCTAGGCCCATGTGGGTGGCCGGATTGTCGGGATGCAGGACGCGGTGGCGACGGGCCACGCGCAGGCCCCACTCCACGTCCTCCCAGCCCCAGCCCGAGAAGCCGGCGTCGAACGGCTCGGCGGCGAACACATCCCGGCGCACCAGCAGGTTGGAGGTGTAGACGTACTTCTCCGGCGTACGGGCGCGGACGGCGGCGGGGATGCACTCGGAGGCTGCGGCGAGGGCGCGGTGCACCGCGAACTCGGGGGTGTCAGGGGCTTGCAGCAGGGAGAAGCCGCCGAAGGCCACGGCAGGCTGCTGGGCGGCGTCCAGATCGGCCCAAGCCTGCAGAAAGTCCGGCGCGTCCGGCAGCATGTCACTGTCGAGGAACAGCAGGCTGCGCCCGCGCGCCGCCGCAGCCAGGCGATTGCGCCCGCGCGCGCGGCCGACATTCTGCGCCAGCACCACCAGCCGCGCCGGCAGGGACAGGGTGGCGAGCCTCCGCGTCACCCTGGCGATCAGTGCGGGGTCGCCGCCGCCGTCGTCCAGCAGCACCAGCTCCACGGCCCCGGCGAGGGCGGGGGCCTCGGCATCGAGCCGGGTCAGCAGATTGACCGGGTCGTCGCGAAAGAAGGGGATGAGCACGGACAGACGGGGGCGCGCGTCCGGCCAGGCGGGGTTGTCGATCTCGCGCGGGGTCATGCCGAGGCCTCGCGGGCCACCCGCGCTCGCCACTGGCGCTTCAGCACGCCACGCACGCCGGCGGCGTCGAGCGCGAGCGCGATCAGCCCGTAGACCAACGCGCCGACTGCGGCCTTGAGGATCAGCTCCGGCAAGCCGCCGGGCGAGGGGAGGGCCAGCACCACCGCCGCCATCACCGCCGTGGCGACGCCGCAGCGGGCCAGGGCGTTCCAGGGCACGGGCAGCGGCAGGACCCGGCTCCCGATCAGGATCGCCGCCATCAGGCCGAGGCCATAGCTCAAGGCCGTGGCCAGCGCCGCGCCCGTGAGCCCCAGCATCGGGATCAACAGCAGGTTCAGCAGCACATTGGCCCCCGCTGGAATGGCCATGGTCAGGAACAGGGCGCCGGTGTTGCGGCCGAGGGTGAAGGCCTGGCCGAAGTAGTAGGTGGTCAGGCCGCCCATCAGGGCTGACAGGGCGATCAGCGGAGTCACCGAGGCCGTGGCCGTGCGCAGCTCCTCGCCGATCATCAGCTCGGCCAGCGGCAGCGCCGTGAGGGCGAGACCGACCGCCGCCGGCAGGGCCAGCAGCAGGAACAGGGCCGCCTGTTCGCGCGCAGCTTCGGCGAGACGGGGACGGCCGCCGCGCTCCAGCGCCATCACCAGAGCGGGGGCTCCAGCCGACCCCAGCCAGATGAACATGACGTCGAGGGTGCGGTTCGAGAGGCTGTAGGCGGCGTGATAGGCGCCCACCGCCGCCGTATCGAGGAAGGCCGCCAGCAGGAACCGGTCGGTCGAGGTCAGGACGAGCGTCAGGGTGAGCGAGGCGGCGATGGGAAAGCCGTAGGCGGCGTAGCGGCCGAGGCGATCCCGCCGATAGACGCCACCGCGGCCCTGACGCCACTCGCCCGGCAGCACGAACGGCAGGATCAGCGCCGGTGCGAGGGACAGGCCCAGCAGGGGAGCCGCGCCTCCGGCGCCGAGCAGGGCGAAGCCGATTCCGAGCGACAGGCCCCCGACGGCGGTGGCGATGTCGACCGTCGCCGCGCGGCCGACCTCGCCGGCAGCGCGGAAGCGCTCCTGGGCCAGCTTGCTGAGGCACCGCAGGGGCGCGCCGAGGACGCCGGCGGCCAGTGCGCCCTTCAGTCCGGCATCGACCGGGAGCAGCAGGATGATCACACCGGCGACCGGCACGAACACCGCCGACAGGGTCAGGGTCGCTCGGTACAGGCTGTGGAAGTGGTCGATCAGTCCGTCGCCGTGCTCCGCCGCCCAGAAGCGCGCCATAGCGGCTTCCAGCCAGGTGAAGACCAGCACGTGGCTGAGCGTCATCACGGCGAAGGCGAGCGCGTACTGGCCGTAGTCGGCGGCGTCGAGCAGCCGTGTGAACAGGAACAGGCCGAGGAAGCCGGTCAGGCCGCTGAAGATGTTGGCCGGGAGGTAGCCCCAGACGCCGCGCCAGAACATCAGCGCACCGCCAGACGGTCGCCGAGCAGCACCGGCAGGGTCAGGGCCATGATCCGGAGGTCCAGCCAGAAGGACTGGCGCTCGATGTACTCGATGTCGAGCTTGACGCGGCGCTGCACTTCCTCGGCGGTGTGCAGGGGCCCGCGCGAGCCCTGGATGGCGGCCCAGCCGGTCAGGCCCGGCTTGAGCCGGTGGCGACGGGCGTAATCCGCGACCAGTCGGGCCGACTCCGTATCGCCGGTCTTCATGCCGACAGCGTGGGGGCGGGGGCCGACCAGCGACATCTCGCCGGACAGGACGTTGAGCAGCTGCGGCAGCTCGTCGAGGCTGGTGGCGCGGATGAAGCGGCCCACCCGCGTGACCCGGTCGTCATCGGCCGTCACCTGCCGCGCCGCGGTGGCGTCGGCAGCCTCCTGGCGCATCGAGCGGAACTTCCAGACCCGGAATTCCTCCTGGTTGAAGCCGTGGCGGCGCTGACGGAAGAAGATCGGGCCGGGGCTGTCGAGGCGCACGGCGAGGGCGACGGCGGCCAGCAGCGGGCTGAGCAGCACCAGCGCCGTCGACGCGATAACGAGATCCTGCAGCCGCTTGACGAACGCCCGACGCGCCGGGTCTGGCGGCGTCAGGGGCGCGAAGGCGGGGACGGCCAGCCGGGCGTAGGCGCTGTCGAGGTCGCGGGAGACGCGCGGGTCGAGCAGCAGGGTCACCTCGGTCGGCAGGCCGGACAGCTTGCCGACCAGCTCGCGCAGGCGCCCTTGGGCGCTGGCGGGCACGGCGATGACGATGCGGTCCACATGGGCTGCCAGGCGGTGGCTGAGCAGGGCGTCGGAGCCGCCCAGCACCGGGACGCCCGCCACCGCCTCGGGGGCCCGGTCGGCGCGGTCGTCGAACACGCCCAGCACTGCGAGATCGCGGGTCTGGACTGCGCGCTGGATAAGGGCCTCTGCGTCGCGGGTGGCCCCGACGATGACCACGGACGGGGTGAGCAGGCCGCCCTGGCGCCAGCGCTCGGCGAGGCCGGCGTACAGCAGGTGTGTGGCGCCGAGGGCCAGACCGGCGCTGACCGTCCAGGCGGCTGCAAGACCGGAGGGCGCCGTATCCGGCGCGCCGGTCCCGAGCAGGGCGGCGAGGGCCCAGGTCGCCGCGCCGCCGGCGAGGGCGGCCGCGGCGGCCAGGCCGAGGTGCAGATGCACCGCCCGCGGACGGTGGTAGGCATAGGCGTCGAGGGCCTTGAGCAGGGCGAGGCTGGTCACGGTCGCGGCTGCGAGCGGAGCCGCGAGGCCGAAAGGGGCGGCGGCGAGCGACGGGGCGCGATCGGCCAGGAGGGCGAGGCTGACGCCCCACAGCACCAGCACATCCACGAGGCGGAAAGCGTGCGGGGCCAGCCGCACCCCCTCGCGCTCACGCGCGTTGCGCCACAGCTCCGGGCGGAACGGACCGCGCCGGCGCGCCCCGCCCGGCTGTCGGCGAGGGCGGGCGGAAGCCTTCGCCGCAGGGGCGGCGGAGGCGGCGCGGGAAGAGCTGGCGGGCATGGCGATCCGGAACGACTGAGGCCCCAGACTGCCGGAAGCGCCGTGGAAATCGCGTTAACGGCGGGGTTTCAGCCCCGCGCGAACGGATAGGGGCTGACCGACTTGGCCCAGTCGTCGACGGCCAGCGGCAGGTCGAGGGGCGGGGCCGCCCGCTCGGCGCAGGGGTGGCGCTCGCAGAGGCGGCAGGCGGGGCCGATCGGGGTCACCTCGGGGACGGCGAGGTCGAGGCCGCGCGCATAGGCCAGCCGGTCGGCGTGCCGCAGCTCGCAGCCGAGGCCGATCGCCAGATCCTGGCCGTCTCCCGCGGTCCCGCGGCCCTGCCGGTCGACCGTGCGGCACAGCGTGAACCAGCGCCCGCCGTCCGGGGTCTCGACGATCTGGGTCACCACCCGGCCGGGGGTGCGGAAGGCGGCGTGCAGGTTCCAGCGCGGGCAGGCGCCGCCAAAGCGGGCGAAGGGAAAGCCGTCGGCGGCGAAGCGCTTGGAGACGTTGCCGGCTTGATCCACCCGGATCAGGAAGAAGGGCACGCCCCGCGCGCCCGGGCGGGACAGGGTCGTCAGCCGGTGCGCCGCCTGCTCGAAGGAGACGCCGAAACGGGCCTGCAGGCGGGCGAGATCGTAGCCGCTGTCCTCTGCCAGCCGGTGGAAGGCGGCGTAGGGCATGAGGATGGCGGCGGCGAGGGTGTTGGTCAGGGACACCTTGAGCAGCCGTCCGGCCGCTTCATCCGGCGGAGCGGCGGCCGCGACCATGGCGTTGAGCGCCGCCGAGTGCTCGGTCAGGGCCAGCTGGTAGGCCACGGCGAAGGCGCGCGAGGCGGGGCCGAGCGTCTCGGCCAGCAGCAGTCGACGGCGGTGCGGATCGAAGCGGCGGGTCCACTCGACCATGACCTCGGGCGGCAGGGTGCGGACGGCGAGGTCGTGGCGTGTCCGCAGCCGGATCCGGGCCGCCGTCTCGAAGTGTTCGGGGGCGAGCGGATCGGCGAACAGCTCGGCGTGCAGGGTCTCGCCCAGCTGGTCCAGCTCGGGGAAGTGGTTGCGCCGGCCCTGCACATGGTCGCGCACCCAGTCGGCCGGCGTCTCCCCGCCATGGTCGCCGCCGGCGCGGTCGCGGGCGCGCCGCTCGGCATGGGCCCGGTACAGCCGCAGGAAGGCGTCGGCGAGGGCGGGAGCCTCCTCAACCAGCTGCAGCACCTCGTGGCGGGGCACGGCGAGGCCGCGAAAGGCCGGGTCGGCGAGCGCCTCCAGCACCTCGGCCTCGCCCACGCCGGTCGTCTGGCTCAGCGTCCGCAGGTCGACGTCATAGACCTCGGCCAGACGCAGCAGCAGCTGGGCCGAGACCGGCCGCTGGTTGCGTTCGATGTGGTTGAGGTAGCTGGGCGAGACGCCAAGGTCCGCCGCCATGGCGGTCTGGGTCAGGGCGAGGTCGCGCCGCAGCCGCTTGAGGCGGGCGCCAAGGAACAGCTTGCGATCCGGATGGGCCATTCCGCCTCCTCAGGTCAGTCTATGACTTATCATGGCGGTCACATCATGACAAACTGACATCGCGAAGGGAGTGTCGGCTGTATCAATTGCGACTGTCGGGATGTTGGGTGAGGTCAGAGGCGCAACCGGGCGCCTGACGATGAGGCTTCGCCATGACCACCTTCGCCGATCTGGTCCCGTCCCCCGCCGGCCGCTTCGACGGCATCGAGCGCCCCTACACCCCTGCCGACGTGCAGCGTCTGCGCGGTTCGGTGCCGGTCACCCACACCCTCGCCGCGCGCGGGGCCAATCGTCTGTGGGAGCTGCTGCACAGCGAGCCCTACATCAACGCCCTCGGCGCCGTGACCGGCAACCAAGCCATGCAGATGGTCCGTGCCGGGCTGAAGGCCATTTATCTGTCGGGCTGGCAGGTGGCGGCGGACGCCAACACCGCCTCGGCCATGTATCCGGACCAGTCGCTGTATCCGGCCAACGCCGCGCCGGAACTGTGCCGCCGCATCAACCGTACTCTGCAGCGCGCTGACCAGATCGAGCACGCCGAGGGCGGCGCGAAGCGGGACTGGTTCGCCCCGATCGTGGCCGATGCCGAGGCCGGCTTCGGCGGCGCGCTGAACAGCTTCGAGATCATGAAGGCCTTCATCGAGGCGGGCGCCGCCGGCGTCCACTTCGAGGACCAGCTGGCCTCGGAGAAGAAGTGCGGCCACCTCGGCGGCAAGGTGCTGATCCCGACCCAGGCGCATGAGCGCAACCTGATCGCGGCGCGGCTGGCGGCTGACGTCTGCGGCACCCCGACCCTGACGGTGGCGCGCACCGACGCCGAGAGCGCCCAGCTGATCACCTCGGACATCGACGAGCGGGACCATCCTTTCATCGATCGCGAGAGCCGCACGCCGGAGGGCTTCTTCCGCCTCAAGCCGGGCACGGGGCTGGACCATTGCATCGCCCGCGGACTGGCCTATGCCAAGTACGCCGACCTGCTGTGGTGGGAGACCAGCCACCCGGATCTGGACGACGCCCGCAAGTTCGCCGAGGCGGTGCACAAGGTGCATCCGGGCAAGCTGCTGGCCTACAACTGCTCGCCGTCGTTCAACTGGAAGTCCAAGCTGGACGAGGCGACCATCGCGAAGTTCCAGCGCGAGCTGGGGGCGATGGGCTACAAGTTCCAGTTCGTCACCCTGGCGGGCTTCCACGCCCTGAACAATTCGATGTTCGAGCTGGCCAGCGGCTACCGCGATCGCGGCATGGCGGCCTATTCCGAGCTGCAGCAGCGCGAATTCGCCAACGAGGCGACCGGCTACACCGCCACCCGTCACCAGCGCGAGGTCGGCACCGGCTACTTCGACGACGTGGCCACGGTCATCTCGTCGGGCCAGTCCTCGACCACCGCCCTGAAGGACTCCACCGAGACCGCGCAATTCGTCGCGGCCGAATGACCGGAGAGATGACCATGGAAACGAGCAACGCCGACGCCATCATCGACTTCTGCCTGGCTCCGCTGAGCCTCAGCGATCGGACCGAGGCCGAACGGGAGGTGCGCCGCCGCCTGCAGCACGTGATCCGCACCTTCCAGGGACGGATTCCCCAGCCGGTCAGCGTCGACTTCAGCGCCATGCCGCCGCTGGTGATCAACGAGGCCGCCCACGGCTATGAGTGAGCTGGTCTGTTTCCTCCCCATCGCGAGATGGGGAGGTGGCAGGCCGAAGGCCTGACGGAGGGGCCAGCGCCCCATCAACGCCCCTCCACCACTTCGTGGTCCCCCTCCCCATCGCGGGCGATGGGGAGGAGAATGAATTCATGCCCCTGGACACCGTGAACGACGCCGCCATCCGTATTCTGGGCCCCGTGGAGGGCCGGGCGTGGGAGATCCTCACGCCGGCCGCCCTGGCCTTTGTCGCGGACCTGCACCGGCGCTTTGACGCGCGGCGGCGCGAGCTGCTTGCGGCCCGCGAGGCGCGGCAGGCGGGGTTCGATGCGGGCGAGACGCCGGACTTCCGGCAGGACACCGCCCACATCCGCGAGGGCGACTGGCGCATCGGCAGCATCCCCGACGAGTTGCTGGACCGTCGGGTGGAGATCACTGGCCCGGTCGACCGCAAGATGGTCATCAACGCCCTGAATTCGGGGGCGCGGGTCTTCATGGCCGACTTCGAGGACGCCACCAGCCCGACCTGGGCCAACCAGATCGACGGCCAGATCAATCTCAAGGACCTCTGGGCCGGGACCCTGTCCTACGACGATCCGGCCAGCGGCAAGGCCTATCGGCTGAAGCCGCAGCGCGCGGTCCTGAAGGTGCGCCCGCGTGGCTGGCACCTGCCGGAAGCGCACCTGACGGTGGACGGCGAGGTCGTCGCGGGGGCGCTGTTCGACTTCGGCCTGTACGCCTTCCACAACGCCGCTGCTGCCAGGAAGGCAGGCTCGGGGCTATGGTTCTACCTGCCCAAGCTGGAGAGTATGGAGGAGGCGGCGCTGTGGGACGCGGTGTTCCGTCACGCCCAGGATCGCCTCGGTTTGCCGGTCGGCAGCTTCAAGGCCACGGTGCTGATCGAGACCCTGCCGGCCGCCTTCCAGATGGACGAGATCCTGTATGCCCTGCGCGAGCACATCGTCGGGCTGAACTGCGGGCGCTGGGACTATATCTTCAGCACGATCAAGTGCCTGGGCTCAAATCCGGACTATCTGACTCCGGATCGGGCGCGCATGACCATGGGCGAGGCCTTCCTCGACGCCTATTCGCGCAAGCTGATCGACACCTGCCACCGCCGCGGCGCCTTCGCCATGGGCGGGATGGCGGCGCAGATCCCGGTGAAGGGCGATCCCGAGGCCAACGCCGCCGCCTTCGCGCGGGTGCGGGCGGACAAGGAGCGCGAGGCCGGCAACGGGCATGACGGCACCTGGGTGGCGCACCCTGACCTCGTGCCGGTGGCCATGGAGGTGTTCGACCGGCTGATGCCCGGCCCGAACCAGCTGGACCGCCCGCTGTCGGGGCAGGCGATCGGACGGGACCGCCTGCTGGAGATTCATCGGGGACCACGCACCGAGGCGGGGCTGCGGGAGAACATCCGCGTCGGGGTGCAGTATGTCGAGGCCTGGCTGCGCGGCCGCGGGGCGGTGCCGCTGTACAATCTGATGGAGGACGCGGCGACCGCAGAGATCAGCCGCACCCAGGTGTGGCAGTGGCTGCGTCACGCCGCGCCGCTGGACGATGGGCGTCCGGTGGACGAGGCGCTGGTGCGCGCGCTGATCGACGACGAGGTCACGCGCATGCCGGCCGATCTGCCGCGGCTGGCCGAGGCGGTGGCCCTGTTCACGGAGCTGTGCTTCGCCGAGCGCTGCGAGAGCTTCCTGACCCTGCCGGCCTACAGACAGCTCTGATCGGGCTCAGGCGGCGGCGCGATCTGCGGCGGAACTCGTCACCAGATCGGTGACCAGCCCGATCAGGTCGGGCGCGCTGAAGGGTTTGGCGAGGTGACGGTCGGCGCCCGCCGCCTCCGCCGCCTCGACGTGCTCGGGCAGGGCGTTGGCGGTGAGCATGACGATCGGGGTGCGGGCGCGCCCCTCGCGGCGTTCCAGCGCGCGGATGGCGGTGGTGGCGGCGAGGCCGTCCATCTCCGGCATCTGCATGTCCATCAGGACCAGGTCGAACGTCTTCGTGCCGAAGGCCGCCAGGGCCTGCAGACCGTCCTCGGCGGTGGTGATGTCGACGTCGAGGCTCTCGAGGATCAGCTCGACCACGCGGCGGTTCACCGGATGGTCGTCAGCGACGAGGATCGACAGGTGCTGCAGGGACGCAGCCTCGGCGACCTCTGCTTCGGGCGCCACCTCGGCCGGCGGCTCAGCGGGCTTGAGCGGGACCGTCAGGAAGAAGGCCGAGCCGCCGCCCGGTTCGCTCTCGCAGTCCAGCGAGCCGCCCATCATGTCCGCCAGCTGGCGGCAGATGGCCAGGCCCAGGCCGGTGCCGCCATAGCGCCGCGTGATGCTGCCGTCCGCCTGCTCGAAACGGGCGAACAGGCGGCTGCGGGTGGCGGCGTCGAAGCCGAGCCCGGTGTCCTCGACCGAGAACCTGAGGGTGGGCGAGGGATCGCCCTCGGGGCTGCGACTGACGCGGAGGCTGACAAAACCGGCCTCGGTGAACTTCACCGCGTTCGAGACAAGGTTGGTCAGGATCTGCTTGAGCCGGACGACGTCGGCATGGACCCAGATGTCCGCATCGGGCGCGATCTCGACATAGAACTGAAGGCCCTTGTCGCGGGCGGTCGCTTCATAAAGGTCCGCCGCCTCGCGTACGGCGCGGGCGAGGTCCATCGGCTCCTCGCGCAGGGACAGGCGGCCGGACTCGACCCGCGCGAGATCAAGGATGTCGGACAGCAGGGTGCGCAGCGTGGTCCCGGAAGACTGGATGAGGTCCAGCATCTCGGTCTGCCGCGGATTCAGCGGCGTCTCGGCGAGCGCCTGGGCCACGCCGATCACGCCGTTCAGCGGCGTTCGGATTTCATGGCTCATGTTGGCCAGAAACTGGCTCTTGGCCCGGTTGGCGGCCTCGGCGGCGTCGCGGGCGGCGGCGAGAGTCTCCGAAACCTGCTTCAGGTCGGTGATGTCCGCCACCATGGTCACGGTTCCGCCGTCCGCGGTGCGGCGGTCCTGAATCCTCAGCCAGCGACCGTCGGGCAGGCGTTGCTCCATGGTGGCGCCAAGCTGGCGCCGGGCCTCAAGGCGTTTCTGGCGCCAGGCCTCCCCGAGGTTATGCCAGTCGCCGCCTTCTTCGGACGCCATTTCGATCAGTCGGGCGTAGGTGATCCCGGGCGTCAGCTTTAATGGCAGGTTCGCCATGATCTCCGCATAGCGGACGTTCCACAGCTGCAGCCGGTCCTCGGCGTCATAGAAGGCGAGGCCATCGGGCATGGCGTCGATGGCGTGCCGCAGCTGGCGCACCGCGCCGTGGCGGCTCCACAGATCGACGCTGGCGACGGCGACGATCACGACCGTCAGCACCGAAATGCCGAGGCCGGTCAGGGCGAGCAGTGCGCCATCGTGACCCGAGGCCGCTGCTGCTGCGCCGACGCCGGTCCCGAGAATGGGCAGGGTGATGTAGTGCAACCCGGTTATGGCCACGGCGAGGATCGTGGCGCCTGCCGCGCGCCGGGCGAGGCGCGCCGACCCCTGCATGGCAAAGGCGGTGAGGCAAAGGCCGAGACTCCAGACGGTGGCCGCCCCGGTCTCCAGAAGTCCGATGCTCTTGCCCGGCGGATGGCCGAGCAGATGCATGGCCAAAAGCGTGATGCCGGCCAGGCCGCCGGCGAGAAGTCGCGTCAGCAGCGACTGCCCGTGGCTGACGATCTGGACCGCTGCGCCAAAGCCCGCGACCGCGATGGCGAGAGTGACGACCAGATTGTGGGCGGCGTGGGACTCGTAAAGGCCGCCGCCGCTGCCCATCACCGAAACGTAATGCGCCGTCCAGGCGCCCAGCGCCGCCAGCAACCCGGCCAGCCCGCCCAGCAGGAGTCGTGACGGGCCGCTCTCGAAGATGGCGCTGCGCAGCAGACGGAATCCGCCGAGCGCCCCCAGCACGGCGAGCGCCGCCCCGGCGGCGGCGAAGCCGGGGTGGTGGGCGAGCGCGAGACTGGCGAGGGCAGGGGTCACGGGGCGCAAGGCAGCTTCAGATGCGGCATGATGACCTGCGATCGATGAAGATTCCGTGCGTTTCGTGCAGGCGCCTTCAAGCCGTCATGCGCGGCGGGCATTGACAGGCGGCAGAAATCGCCGCTCGCATCTTCGCGTCCTGACGCGGCCAGGTCCCCGGCGCGCGATGCCGGAACGCCATGCCCTACGAGAGTTCGCCCTCGCCCGTCGCGCCCGACTTCAGCTCCCGTCTCTGGACGGCGGGCGCCAGCGCTGGCGTGTCCTGCGCCGCCCTGCTGATCATGGCTGTGCTGAATCCGTTTGCGGCGCGCGAGCTGCTGCTGGCGGCGGCCGTGGTGGCTGCCCTCACTTGGGCGATCAATGCCCGCGGTCCGCGGCGCCCGCCCGCTGCGGAAGCCGTCGCTCTGCCGGTCGAGGCGGCGCGAGATGTGCGGCGCGACGAGCCGCTGCTGAACGCCGCGGTCGACTCGCTGGCCGATCCCCTGCTGGTCATCTCGGGCGGGGAGGCCGACGACATCGCCGGCCGGCGCGTGCGCCTCGCCAACCTCGCCGCCCGCGACTTGCTGAAGATTCAGCGCGAGGGGGCGCTGCTTGTCTCGGTGCTGCGCGATCCGCGGGTGCTCGAGGCGGTCGATGAGGCGCTGTTCGGCGGCGTCAATGTCGAGACGACCTTTGAGTCCGGCGGGGCCCAGCCGCGTCACTGGCGGGTGCAGGTGCGGCCGCTTCCCGCCGATGGCATGGAGCGTCTGGCGCTGCTGACCCTGCACGATGAAACCGATCAGCGGCGCATGGAGCTGATGCGGGTCGACTTTCTCGCCAACGCCAGCCACGAGCTGAAGACGCCGCTGGCGTCGCTGGCCGGCTTCATCGAGACCCTCAAGGGGCACGCCAGGGATGACGAGGCGGCGCGCGACCGCTTCCTCGACATCATGGCGGTACAGGCGGCGCGCATGGCGCGCCTCGTCAGCGATCTGCTGTCGCTCAGCCGGATCGAGCTGAACGAGCACATTCCGCCGGCGGGGCGCGTCGATCTCGATCTGGCCCTGACCGACGTCCTGGATGCGGTCGCCCTGCTGGCGCGGCAGCGGGACGTGACGATCGAGATTGAGCCCCATGCCGCCCCGGCGCGGGTCGTCGGCGATCGCGAGGAGATCGTTCAGGTGCTGCAGAACCTGATCGACAACGCCCTGAAATACTCGCCCCAGGGGGGGCGCGTGGTGGTGCGGCTGGCGTCGGATCAGGGGCCGGAAGCGGTCGCTGCGCCGCGTTTCCCCGGCGCGGTGCGCCTGTCGCTGCTGACGCCGGATCGTCAGGACGACGCCCGCTATGTCGCCATGACCGTGCGCGACCACGGGCCCGGGATGGCGCGCGAACACCTGCCGCGCCTGACCGAGCGCTTCTATCGCGTCGAGGGCCAGAAGAGCGGCGAGCGTCCCGGGACCGGCCTCGGTCTGGCCATCGTCAAGCACATCATCAACCGGCACCGCGGGGGCCTGACGGTCGAGAGCCTGCCGGGGGAGGGGGCCGCCTTCACCGCCTACTTCCCGATGGCCGCGGGTCGTGAGGCGGCCCCGTCCAACGATATGACGCCCCGGGCGGCGTAACAGAACTGTCATCGGCCCGTCTTAATGCGACAGTCAATCGCGGGCAGTTTCCCGCCCGCCGGCGGGGCCCCCGGCGCGCTCTGTGATTCTTGGACGCCCAGGCTAAGCCCTCGCTGTCATGGCATTGATCCTTTTTGCTGTTCTCGCCGCCGTCGCGCTGGGAGCCTTCGTGGCGGCCCGGGCGAGAGCGCGCGTGCGCGGCGGCGCCTCCTGGCATTCCGGTCCGGTCTATCATGCCGCCCAGGCCCTGCTCTGGAGCCTCGCGCCCGCCTTGCTGGTCGTGGTGCTCGCTACGGCCTTCGCCGACACCCTCTGGCTGCAGATCATGACGGCCGGCCTGCCCGAGCCGGTGCAGGCGCTGGAGCCGTTCCGCCGCCAGGCCTTCCTGTCTGACGTCCGGCTGGTCGGCGCCGGCGGCCTGCCGATGCAAATCTGGGGCGGCGAGCTGTCCGGCCTGCTGCAGGCCGAGGCGGCCCGCTCCGCCCGGATCCAGGGATTGCTCGACGCTTCGGTTGCAGTCGCGGCCGTGACGCTGGCCCTGCTGGGCGCGGTGCTCGGCGTGCTGCAGGTGCGGCCGGGCCTGCGGGCGCGGAACCGGGTCGAGGCGTGGATTGGCGTCGGCCTGTTCTTCTGTTCGGCCGTCGCCGTGCTGACGACCGTCGGCATCGTCGCCTCGCTGCTGTTCGAAAGCCTGCGCTTTTTCCAGACGGTGCCGGTGTTCGATTTCCTGTTCGGGACCCAGTGGAGCCCGCAGATCGCCATCCGCGCCGACCAGATCGGCTCTTCGGGCGCTTTCGGCGCCGTGCCCCTGTTCGTCGGCACCTTCCTGATCATGGCCATCGCCATGCTGGTGGCCGCGCCCATCGGCCTGTTCTCGGCCATCTATCTGTCGGAGTACGCCAGCGGCGCGAGCCGGGCGGTGATCAAGCCGGTGCTGGAGGTCCTCGCCGGGGTGCCGACCGTGGTCTACGGCTTCTTCGCCGCCCTGACCGTCGGCCCGGCGCTGCGGGGCTTCTTCAACGGCATCGGCGCGATGCTGATGGGCGGGCCGCTGGACGGCGTTGGTCAGTATCTGCTGCTGGTGCAGAACCAGATGGCCCTCGTGGCCGGGGCCGTGATGGGCATCATGTTGATCCCGTTCGTCTCCTCCCTGTCGGACGACATCATCAACGCCGTGCCGCAGAGCCTGCGCGACGGCTCGTACGCCATGGGCGCGACCAGGTCGGAGACCGTGGTGCGGGTGCTGCTGCCGGCGGCCTTGCCCGGCATCGCCGGCGCCCTGCTGCTGGCCGTGTCGCGCGCCATCGGCGAGACCATGATCGTGACCATGGCCGCCGGCCTGGCCGCCAACCTGACCCTCAACCCGCTGGATACGGTGACCACGGTGACGGTGCAGATCGTCACCCTGCTGACCGGGGACCAGGAGTTCGACAGCCCCAAGACCCTCGCCGCTTTCGGCCTCGGTCTGACCCTGTTCGTCCTGACCCTGTGCCTGAACATCGTCGCCCAGCGGATCGTGCAAGCGTACCGGGAACAATATGACTGACGCCGTCGACCGGACCGGCCAGCAGACGCGTCAGCGCGCCGCGGCGGCGCAGCTGAAGCGTCGCTATGGCCGCGAACGCCGCTTCAAGTTCTACGGGCAGCTGGCCATTGGCATCGCCGTGGCCTTCCTGCTGCTGCTCGTCGGGCGCATCGTCGAGCAAGGGCATACGGCCTTCTACAGCCATGCCCTGACGACGCCGGTCTATCTGGACCCGGCGCGCGTTGATCGCGCCTATCCGGCCGGCGCCAACTATCTTCAGTTGGCCGCCGATCAGCAGGCCGAGCGCCTTGGAGTTGCCGCTGACCCGGTCGCGGTGCGGGAAGTGCGGGACCTGTTTTCATCGGAGCTCAACTTCGTCGCCGCCGCCGCGGTGGAGGCGGACCCGGCGCGCATCGGCCAGACGATCCAGCTCCAGGCGCCGCTGGACGACAGCGCGGACCTTTACCTGAAGGGCGAGATCAGCCGCGACACCCCTGAGGACCAGCGGGTGCTCAGCGATCGCCAGCTCGACTGGCTCGACGAATTCAAGGCCAACGGTCAGGTCGAGGCGCGTTTCAATAGCGGCCTGTTCACCCGCTCGGACTCGACCCAGCCGGAGCTGGCCGGGGTGCTCGGCGCGGTCGTGGGCTCGGCGCTGATGTTGTTTGTGACCGCCGCCCTGGCCCTGCCGATCGGCGTCGGCGCGGCCGTCTACCTCGAGGAATTCGCGCCCAAAAACCGCTTCACCGACCTGATCGAGGTCAACATCAACAACCTCGCTGCGGTGCCGTCGATCGTCTACGGCCTGCTGGGTCTGGCCCTGTTCATCAACTGGATGCACCTGCCGCGCTCCTCGCCGCTGGTCGGCGGTCTGGTGCTGGCGCTGATGTCCCTGCCGACCATCATCATCGCCACCCGCTCGGCGCTGAAGTCGGTGCCGCCGTCGATCCGCGAGGCGGCGCTGGCGGTCGGGGCCAGCCGCACCCAGGCGGTGTTCCACCATGTCCTGCCGCTGGCGGCTCCCGGAGTCATGACCGGCGCCATCATCGCCATGGCCCACGCCCTCGGCGAGACCGCCCCGCTGCTGCTGATCGGCATGGTCAGCTTCGTGCCAGGCGTGCCCGACGGGCTGACCGACCCCTCCAGCGCCCTGTCGGTGCTGGTCTACATCTGGGAGAACGCGTCCGAGCGCGCCTTCCACGAGCGGACGGCCGCCGCGATCATGGTCCTGCTGACCTTCATGATCGCCATGAACGCCGTCGCCATCATCCTGAGGCGCCGCTTCGAGCGGCGGTGGTAAGACCATGAAGTTCAACATCTTCCGCG
Organism: Brevundimonas sp.; assembly: GCF_035998205.1. Taxonomy (GTDB): domain Bacteria; phylum Pseudomonadota; class Alphaproteobacteria; order Caulobacterales; family Caulobacteraceae; genus Brevundimonas. The sequence continues at coordinate 54,920 of NZ_DASYHT010000003.1, read as the reverse complement.
CTGCGGATATGGACGGCTCCGGCGGCGGTTCGCCTTCGGCGGATGCCGGCGTGGCCGAGGCTCCCGCCCGCGCCCCTGTCGGCGGCGATATCGCGCCGCTCGGCCCGATCAAGGTCGCCGCGCGCGACGTCTCGGTGTTCTACGGCGACAAGCAGGCCCTGTTCGATATCTCGCTCGACATCCCCGACAAGAGCGTCACCGCCTTCATCGGGCCGTCGGGCTGTGGCAAGTCGACGTTCCTGCGCTGCATCAACCGGATGAACGACACCATCCCGGCGGCGAAGGTCACCGGCGGCATCCTGATCGACGGCGAGGACGTCAACACCCGGGCGGTGGACCCGGTGCTGCTGCGCGCCCGCGTCGGCATGGTGTTCCAGAAGCCCAACCCCTTCCCGAAATCGATCTACGAGAACGTCGCCTACGGTCCGCGCATCCACGGCCTGACCACTTCGAAGAGCGAGATGGACGGCATCGTCGAGAGCTCGCTGCGCCGCGCCGGCCTTTGGGACGAGGTGGCCGATCGACTGCATTCGCCCGGCACCGGCCTGTCCGGCGGTCAGCAGCAGCGTCTGGTGATCGCCCGCGCCATCGCGGTGCAGCCCGAAGTGATCCTGATGGACGAGCCCTGCTCGGCCCTCGACCCCATCGCCACGGCGAGGATCGAGGAGCTGATCGACGAGCTGCGGGCCCAGTACTGCATCGTCATCGTCACGCACTCGATGGCCCAGGCGGCCCGGGTCAGCCAGCGCACGGCCTTCTTCCACATGGGCCAGCTGATCGAGCACGGGCCGACCGAGGACATCTTCACGAATCCGCGGGAACGGCGCACGCTGGACTACATCACCGGCCGGTTCGGCTAGGGCGGCGAATGAACCAGCACACGGTCAAGGCGTATGGCGACGAGCTGAACCAGCTGACGGCGGAGGTCGCGCGCATGGGCGGGCTCGCCGAGGCCCAGGTGGCGGATGCGGTGGAGTCCGTGGCGCGGCGCGATATTGCGCTGGGGCGCGCGGTGGTCGAGCGCGACGCCAAGCTCGACGCCCTGCAGCACGAGATCGAGAAGAAGGCGATCCGCCTGATCGCCCTGCGCCACCCGGTGGCTTCGGACCTGCGCAAGACCCTGTCGGCGATGAAGCTGGCCACGGATCTGGAGCGCACCGGCGACCTGGCCAAGAACATCGCCAAGCGGGGTCTGACCCTGGCGGAGGGCGAGCCGCTGCAGCCCCTGACGCGCTCGATCGAGCGGATGGGACGGCTGGTCAGCCTGCGCCTGCGCGACGTGCTGGACGCCTACGCCGCCTCCGAGCTGGACGGGGCGGTGGGCGTCTGGAACTCGGACGACGAGGTCGACGAGCACTACAACGCCCTGTTCCGCGAGCTGCTGACCTACATGATGGGCGATCCGCGCACGATCAGCGGCTGCGCCCACCTGCTGTTCATCGCCAAGAACCTCGAGCGCATCGGCGACCACGCCACCAACATCGCCGAGACGATCTACTACGAGATCACCGGCGGCGAGATGGCCGGCGAGCGCCCGCGCGCCGGGCCGGCCCATAACGACGACCTGACCCCGACCGACGACCGGAGCGCCTGACGTGCAGCCCTATGTGCTCGTGATGGAGGATGAGGACGCGCTCGCCACGCTCCTCCAGTACAACCTCGAGAAGGAAGGCTATCAGGTGGTCATCGCCGGGGACGGCGAGGAGGGCCTGGTCCAGGTCGACGAGCGCCTGCCCGACCTGATCCTGCTGGACTGGATGCTGCCCAAGGTGTCGGGCATCGAAGTCTGCCGCCGCATCCGCGGTCGGCCGGAAACCCGCAACGTCCCGATCATCATGCTGACGGCGCGCGGCGAGGAGACCGACCGGGTGCGCGGCCTCGACACCGGCGCCGACGACTATCTGACCAAGCCCTTCTCGATGACCGAGCTGATCGCCCGCATCCGGGCGGTCCTGCGGCGCATCCGGCCGGGTCTGGCCGATGACCGCGTCGGTCACGGCGACATCGTCATCGACCGGGTGGCGCACCGGGTGAAGCGCGCCGGCAAGGAGGTCCACCTTGGGCCCACCGAGTTCCGCCTGCTGGACTACTTCATGCAGCACCCGGGCCGGGTTTTCAGCCGCGAACAGCTGCTCGACGCGGTCTGGGGCTCGGACGTTTATGTCGAGGCCCGCACCGTCGACGTGCACGTCGGTCGCCTGCGCAAGGCCCTGAACCTGCCCGACACCGTCGACCCGATCCGCACCGTCCGCTCCGCCGGCTACGCGCTGGATCTGGAGGGCTGATGCCCCGACTTGTGGGCCCTGCGACCTTCGCGGCGCCCTGACAGGCTGGTGTCCGCCCTGACACGCGGTCTAGGCTCCGCGCCCTGTTCGGGAGGAGTTCGCCATGCGTCGTCGTACGTTCCTGTCCACCCTGCCGGCGGGGGCGCTGGCCGCCGGCGCCGTGGCCGCCCAGGCCTCGCCGCAGAGCCCGGCGGCGGCTGCAGGACCCGGTCCGCAAGGCGTGCGGGCCTATCCCTATCCCGGCGTCGGCATGGGCGACCGCATCATGGGCGCGCCCTTCGCCGGTCGCTCGACGGTCTGGGGCGCGCGCGGGGCGGTGGCCACGGCGCATCCGACCGCCAGCGTGATCGGGCTGGACATCCTGCGCCGGGGCGGCTCGGCCATCGACGCGGCCATCGCCGTCAACGCCGCCCTCGGCTTCCTCGAGCCGACCGGCAACGGCATCGGCGGCGACGCCTTCTGCCTGATGTGGGATCCGGCGCAGGGCAAGGTGGTCGGGCTCAATGGTTCGGGGCGTAGTCCGCGCGGACTGTCGCTGGAGGCGGCGCGCGGCAAGGCCGGGGCGAACGGGCTGCTGCCCCGCTACGGCGCGGTCACCGCCAATGTGCCCGGCGCGGTCGAGGCCTGGTGGGCCGCCCACCAGCGCTACGGCAAGCTGCCCTGGGCCGAGGTGCTGGCTCCGGTGATCGAGCTGTGCGAGCGCGGGGAGGCGGTGCCGCAGCTGATCGCCTGGTATCTCGAGCGCAACATGGCGGTGTTCGACCGCGCGACCGGGATCATCGAGGAAAACGACAACCGTCGCCGGGTGTTCGCGCCCGACGGCCGGACCCCGCGCGTGGGGGAGGTGTTCGCCAATCCGGACCTGGCCCGCACCTATCGCCTGATCGCCGAGGGCGGCCGCGACGCCTTCTATGACGGGCCGATCGCCAGCGCCATCGAGGGCTACTTCCGGCGTATCGGCGGCTGGATGACCCGGGCCGATCTGGCGGCGCACCGCACCGAGTGGGTCGAGCCGCTGATGTCGACCTATCGCGGGGTCGAGGTGTACCAGCTGGGGCCGAACACCCAGGGCCTGTCCACCCTGCAGCTCCTCAACGTCTGCGAGCAGTTCGACCTGCGCGCCCTGGGCTTCCAGAGCGCCGCCTCGATCCACGTCCAGGCCGAGGCCAAGCGGCTGGCCTTCGAGGACCGCGCCCGCTGGTTCGCCGATCCCGAGTTCAGCCGCACGCCTGTCGAGCGGCTGATCTCCAAGGCCTATGCCGCCGAGCGCGCCGCCCTGATCCGCATGGACCGGCCCATGGACCGTGTCCTGCCCGGCGACGCGCCGAGCCAGGGCGACACCACCTATTTCAGCGTCGCCGACGCCGACGGCATGATGGTGAGCTGGATCCAGTCCAACTACCGCGGCATGGGCGGCGGTCTGGTGCCGGACGACGGCGCGGGCGGCACCCTCGGCTTCATGCTGCAGAACCGGGCCGAGATGTTCGCCCTGACCGACGGCCACCCGAACGTCTACGCCCCGGGCAAGCGGCCCTTCCACACCATCATCCCGGGCTTCGCCGTGCGCGACGGCCAGCCGTGGATGGCCTTCGGCGTCATGGGCGGCGGTATGCAGCCGCAAGGCCAGGCCCAGATCGTCATCAACATGGTCGACTACGACCTCGACCCGCAGGAGGCCGGCGACGCGCCGCGCTGGCAGCACGAGGGCTCGTCCGAGCCGACTGGCGAGCCGGCGGAAGGGACGGGGGTGCTGCATCTGGAAACGGGCGTGCCGGAGGCGACCCGCGAGCAGCTGCGCGCCATGGGCTGGACCCTCGGCCCGCCCAACGGCGGCTTCGGCGGCTACCAGAATGTGGTGCGGCAGGTGAACGCCCGGGGGCCGGCCACCTACGGGGCGGCCTCCGAGACGCGCAAGGACGGTCTGGCGCTGGCCTGGTAGGTCAGCTCACGCTGTCCGGCGTGATCTCGTAGACGGTCGAGCAGTATTCGCAGGTGACGCGGATCTTGCCGTCGGCCTCGACCATCTCCGCCCGCTCCTCCGGGCCGAAGCTGTCCAGCACGGTGGCGATGCGGTCCATTGAGCAGCGGCACTGCGCCTGCAGCGGGGCCGGGCCCTCCAGCCGCACGCCGTCCTCGTGGAACAGGCGGAACAGCAGGCGGTCGGCGGTCAGCATCGGGTCGATCAGCTCGTCGTCGCCCAGCGTCTCGAACAGGGCCTGGGTGCGTTCCCAGACGTCGTCCGTGGCGCCCCGGGCCTCGTCGCCGGCGATGATCTGGATCATGGCCCCGCCCGCGCGCCAGGACTCGCCCTCGGCGGTCTGGACCGAGCCGACCGCCAGCCGCACCCGGGTCGGCACCTGTTCGGACTGGACGAAGAAGTGCTCGGCGCACAGGCTCAGGCTCTCGCCCTCGATCGGGGTGATGCCCTGGGTGCGCTCGAAGTCGGGGCCGCGGTCCAGCGTCATGATGAACACGCCCTCGCCCAGCAGGCTGCGCGCCCCGGGCCGGGCGAAGCCCTGGCTAGCGGCGGTCACCTCGTCGGCGTCATACCGGCAATAGCCGCGCATCGACCCGTCGGTGCCGTAGTCGGCGATGACATAGCGCACCGGGCCGTCGCCCTGGGCCTGGACCAGCAGACGCCCCTCGAACTTCAGGCTCGAGCCGATCAGGGCCGCCAGGGCGCAGGCCTCGCCCAGCAGCGCCGCGACGGGCTCCGGATAGGCATGGGCGTTCAGGATGCGGTCGATCGCGGGCCCCATGCGCACGAGGCGGCCACGCACCGGCCAGCCCTCGATCTGGAAGGCGGCGGCGAAGTCGTCGGCGGGCGGGGACGCACGGTCGGTCACGGGCGGGCTTTCGTCGATGTTCGGGAGAGGCTCTACATAGGCGGCGGAAGTCGCCATGATAAGGGCGCCCGCCGGGCCCACGGGTCCGCGCCGTCACGAGTCTCCAGGTCTGGATCGCCGATGTCCCGTCGCCTTCGTCTCAAGCCCCTGTCGCAGCAGGTCGTGGTCATCACCGGAGCCACCTCCGGGATCGGCCTGGCCACCGCCCGGCGCGCGGCGGCGGCCGGGGCCTGCGTGTTCCTGATCGCCCGGCACGAGGAAGACCTGAGGCTGCTGTGCGAGACGCTGCAGCGTGACGGCGGCCGCTGCGCCTGGGCGGTGGCCGACGTCGGCGACGCGACGGCGCTCGAGGCGGCGGCGGAGAAGTGCGAGCGGCTGTTCGGCGGCATCGACACCTGGGTCAATAACGCCGGGGCCGCGGCGCCGGGGTCGCTGCGCGAAATGCCTCTGGCCGAGCAGCGGGCGCTGTTCGAGACCAACTACTGGGGCGTGGTCAACGGCAGTCTGGCGGCGGCGGCTCGGCTGGCCGGACGCGGAGGCGCGATCATCAATGTCGGCTCCAGCCTCGCGGACGCGCCGGCGCCGGGGCAGGGGGTCTATGCGGCTTCCAAACATGCGGTGAAGGGGTTCACCCAGGGCCTGCGGCTGGAGCTGGCCCGCGCCGGCGCGCCGGTGGCGGTGACCCTGGTCAAGCCGGCGGCCGTCGATACGGCCTGGGACCGGCGCGCCCGGCGTCTCGGGGGTTATGCGGCGCGCCACCCGCAACCCGTCTACGCCGCCCATGTCGTGGCGGACGCCATCCTGCATTGCGCCGCCCACCCGGTGCGCGAGATCACCGTCGGCGGCGGCGGCCGTCTGATCGCCGCCGCCTATGCGGCCCTGCCCGGCGTGGCGGAACCGCTTTTCGCGGCGTTCGCTCCTGTGGTGCAGCCGGTGCGTGGGGATGACCCCTGGGCGGATGACGGGCTGGACGACCCGACCGCCGATCCGGCGGCAGATGAGGTGCGATATCCCATGGTGCGACAGTTCAGTGTTCTGGCCGAGGCCCGCAAGCATCCCGGCGTCACCGCCGGCGGTCTGGGGGCTCTCGTGCTGCTCGGGCTCATCGCCGTGCTGCTGGGCCAGCGGAAGGGGCCGACACGCTATGAGCGCTGGCGTGCGCGACTGGATCCGCGTGGCTGGACCGCAGGCTGGCGTCGCGGTTTCGAGGCGGCCCTCGACGGACTGGGCGACGGGGCCCAGGAGGTCGGCCACCGCGCGGACCGGGCGCGGCGCGAGGCCGGTCGCAATCTCGATCGCCTGACCCGCGAGGCGCGTCGCCGTCTGCCGCGGGAGGAGCTGCAGGCTGGCCTGCGCTCGGCCCGCCGCGGCGCTGACCGGGCAGGCCGCTTCGCCCGCGATCACGCCCGCGAAGGCGGGGTGCTGGCCGCCCTGCTGACGGTCGGGGCCGCCGTGGCGGTGGCCGCCCTCGACGGTCGTCCGGCAAAGGGTCGCCGCCGTCCGCCGCTGCGTCTGTAGACCAGAGGCAGAATCTTGCGCCAAACCGCCTCTGCAGCGTTGCTGCATCTGCGAAGGACGCTATAGCTGGGGCATGGCCGGCCCCACCTTCATCTTCGACTTCGACTCCACCCTGGTGCGCTTCGAGACGCTTGAGGCGCTCGGCGAGATCGCCCTGGACGGACGACCGGACCGCGACCAGCGACTGGCCGAGGTGGCGCGTCTGACCGACCAGGCGATGGCCGGCGAGGTGAGCTTTGGCGAGGCCCTGCGGCGGCGTCTGGAGATCCTCGCGCCGAAGCGGGAGCATGTCGTCGCGCTCGCCGGGCGGGCGGCCGACGCCCTGACCACCTCGGTGCGCCGCAACGCCGACTTCTTCCAGCGCCATGCCGACCAGGTGGTGATCCTGTCCGGCGGCTTCGACGAGGTCATCCTGCCGGTGGCCGAGCGTCTCGGTCTGTCGCCGGACCGGGTGTTCTGCAACACCCTGCGCTACGCCGAGGACGGCCAGGTCATCGGCGTCGACGACGCCAATCCCCTGTCCCATGACGATGGCAAGCCGACGGTGATCCGCAGTCTCGGCCTGCCGGGGCCGGTGGTCATGGTCGGCGATGGCTGGAATGACGCCGAGGTCAAGCTGCGCGGGGCCGCCGACCGCTTCTACGCCTTCACCGAGGTGGTGCGGCGGGAGCCGGTGGTGGCGGCGGCCGACGCCGAGGCGGCGTCGCTGGACGAGGTGCTGCATGCCGAGGGCGTGCGCGGCCGCTGGTCCTATCCGCGCAGCCGCATCCGCTTCCTGCTGCTGGAGAACATCCACCCGGCGGCGGTCGATCGCCTGCGCGACGAGGGCTACGCGGTCGAGACCGAGACCGGGGCGCTCGACGAGGACGTGCTGATCGAGCGTCTGCGCGGGGTGCATGTGCTCGGCCTGCGCTCCAAGACCAATGTCAGCCGGCGGGTGCTGGAGGCGACCGACCGGCTGATGGCCGTCGGGGCCTTCTGCATCGGCACCAACCAGATCGATCTGGAGGCGGCCTCCGACCACGGCGTGGCCGTGTTCAACGCCCCCTATTCCAACACCCGCTCGGTGGTCGAGCTGGCCGTCGGGCTGATGATCGCCCTGATGCGCGACGTGGCCGACAAGTCTGCGGGCATGCACGAGGGGCGCTGGAACAAGTCGGCCACGGGCTCGCGCGAGCTGCGCGGCAAGACGTTGGGCATCGTCGGCTATGGCGCCATCGGCAGCCAGCTGTCGGTCCTCGCCGAGGCCCTGGGCATGCGCGTGGTGTTCCACGATCTCGCCGAGCGGCTGGCGCTCGGCAACGCCCGCCGTGTGCGCGCGCTCGACCAGCTGCTGGCCGAAGCCGATGTGGTCAGCCTGCACGTCGACGGGCGGGGCGAGAACCTGAACCTGATGGGGGCGGCCCAGTTTGCACGGATGAAGCCGGGCGCGCTGCTGCTCAACCTCTCGCGCGGCCATGTGGTGGACGTCGGGGCCCTGGCCCAGGCGCTGGGCTCGGGCCGGATCGGCGGGGCTGCGGTGGATGTCTTCCCCGAGGAGCCGCGCACCAACGCCGACCCGTTCGACAGCCCCCTGCGGGGCCTGCCCAATGTGATCCTGACGCCGCACATCGGCGGCTCGACCGAGGAGGCCCAGGAGGCCATCGCCGAGTTCGCCGCAGAGCGCCTGCTGGGGTTCCTGAACCGTGGCGACACCACCTTCAGTGTCAATTTGCCGAACGTGCAGCTGGCCGAGGTCACGGGCGCGCACCGGCTGCTGCACATCCACCGCAACCAGCCCGGCGTTCTGGCCGAGCTGAACCGCGCCATCGCCGGGGCGGGTCTGAATATCCTCGGCCAGCACCTGAAGACGGACGAGCGCACCGGCTACGTCATCATCGACGTCGATCGGGACTACGACCCGGAGGCCCTGCGCCCGCTGCGCGAGGTGTCGGGCACCCTGCGCTTCCGCATGCTTCACTAGGCCTCGCCCAGGTTTCCCTAGCGGCATCTTGCGTCCCTCGCAGAGTGGCGCAGAGTGCTGGACAAGGACCGCGTTCTGACGGTCCAGGGAGGAAACATCATGCAACGTCTGCTCAGGGGAGCTGCCCTGGGGGCTCTCACGCTCGCCGCCATCGCCGCCGCCGCGCCCGCATCGGCCCAGTCCTACAACCGCCTCGTCGTGTTCGGCGACAGCCTCAGCGACAACGGCAACCTGTTCGCCATCACCGGTCAGCCGCCGGCGCCCTATTTCCAGGGACGCTTCAGCAACGGCCCCGTGTGGACCGAGCTGCTCGGATTCAATGCGCTCCGGGCCGGCGGGGCTGTCAGCGGCAGCATCAACTACGCCTATGGCGGGGCGCAGACCGGGACCCAGGCCCTGCCGCCCGGCATGCGCCTGCAGCTGGCCAACTACACGTCGGCCGGCGGCCGCTTCGGCCCGTCCGACCTCGTGACCGTCTGGGGCGGGGCCAACAACATCTTCCAGAACCTGGCTGCCGCCGGGGCCTCGCCCAGCCCGACGACGGTGATGGCCGGGGTGGCGGCGACCGCCGCCGCCGACATCGCCGCGATCACTGACACGATCGCCGCCGGCGGGGCCGGGACCATCCTCGTGGCCAATATCCCGGTGCTCAGCCCGACGCCCCAGTTCCGCGGCACTCCCGCGGCGCCGCTGGCGGACTTCGCCGCCAGCCAGCTGAACACGGCGCTGCAGACCAATCTCGCGGCCGTGGCCGGGGCCCGTGCCGGGACGAACATCATCCTGATGGACGTAGCCAAGGTCGGGCCGACCATCGCCAATAACCCCGGCCTGTTCGGGCTGACGGATGTCACCTCGCCCTGCTTCAACGGGGTGAGCGTCTGCAGCACGCCGGGCGCCTTCTTCTACTATGACGGCGTCCACCCGACGGCTCGAGGCCACCAGCTGCTCGCGGCCCTGGCCAATGACTACCTGTACTACGGCGACGCGGGCGCGGCGACGACGCTCCTGACCGAAACGGGCTTCCGGCACCGCGAGCGGCGCGCCGGCGAGGCCCTGTCCGGGTTGACGGGCCGCGAGGCGGCGCCGGCCGGGGCGGTCATCTCGGGCGGCTACAGCTACGAGACCGCGGACATCGACGCCCGCGGCGTGGTCGGGGCGGCCGACAGCGAAGGGCACGGCGTGCGCATGGCGCTGGCGGCCGGGCTGAACGGCGGCTGGTCGTTCGGGCTGAGCGGCGCCTTCGACAAGGCCGAGGTCGAGGCGACGCGCCTGACCTTCGACGTCGAGAGCTACAGCCTCGACGCCGCCGCCGCCTGGCGCTCGGACAGCGGCATGTTCATCGCCGCCGGCTTCGGCGCGGCGCGCGACGCCTATGACGAGATCCGCCGGGTGACCGCGCTGGCGCCGATCATCCACGAGTCCGAGGTCAGCGGCCTGAGCTACTCGGCCCGTGTCGTGGCCGGGACCTGGTTCGAGCGCAACGGCATGGCCATCTCGCCGCGCGTCGGCCTCGACTGGGTGTCCAGCCGCACCGACGCCTTCGCCGAGGACGGTCCGGCGGCGGCCTATCGCTGGGACGAGCGGACCTTCGAGACGATCTCGGCCGAGGTCGCCCTGCGCATCGAGGGCGAGCTGGCGCCGGGCTTCGGCGCCTTCGTCGAGGGCGGCTGGCGCGAGGCGCTGGATGACGGCGGCGACGCGGTGCGCACCGGCATCGTCGCCAACCCCGCCCGTGTGCTCGCCCGCGAGGTCGAGGATCCCTATGGCAGCCAGGCCATGCTTGAGGCCGGCGTCACAGGGCGCCTGACCGATCGTCTGGCGGTCGAGGTCGGCTACCGCGGCCGCTTCGGCGACGGCAGCGACAGCCAGATGGGCGGCGTGACGCTGAAGCTGGCCCTGTAAGACCGGACCGGGGCGCGGCCCATAGCCGCCGCGCCCCGGTCCCATTCTCGCCCCATCGACGGGCAATACGGCGGACGGCCGCTGACCTCCTGTCCTGATCCCAACCGGATGCGGCCCCCTCCGACCCCTGTGTCGTCGAACGGAGCCGCTGCCCCATGCCTGTCGCCCACCCGGTCACCCGCGGGGTGCTTCCGCACGCCGGCCAGATCCTGACCCTCCTCGCGGTCGGGATCATGGCGGCCGGGGCAGCGCCGGCGCGGCGTGAGGGCGCGAGCGCTCCCATTGCGCCGGCGCCCGCGCCGGTGGTGGCGGTGGCCGAGCCCGCCGGTCCCGTGACGGCCAGCCTGCTATTCGCAGCCCCGATCGCCGGTTATCCGGTGAACTCCCGCTTCGGCCTGCGGCGGCTGCCTGGCGAGTCGGCGGCGCGCCCCCACCAGGGCCTCGACTATGCAGCGCCTGCAGGCGCGCCGGTGCTCGCCACCGCGCCGGGCAAGGTGGTCCGGACGGGGTATGAGCCCACGGGCTACGGGCGATTCGTGGAGGTTCTGCACGGCGAGGGCCTCACCAGCTTCTACGCCCATCTGAGCCGGATCGAGGTCCGGCCGGGCGATCGCCTGGAGGCGGGTCAGCTTCTCGGGCGGGTCGGCTCCACGGGCTTTTCCACCGGGCCCCATCTGCATTTCGAAGTGCGGCGCGGCGAGCGCCGCCTCAACCCCGCGCGGGTGCTGGGGCGGGTCATTCGCGTCGAAGCTGCGGCCTGACGCTGGCCAAGGCGCGTCGTGTCCGTTACCCCTTCGGATGACACAGGGGGGGTGGCATGGACGCGGCGCTCAGGCTCGACACCGTCAACAAGCGATATGGCGACTTCCATGCGGTGAAGGACCTGTCCTTCGTCGCCGAGACCGGTCGGATCTGCGGCTTTCTCGGTCCCAACGGGGCCGGCAAGACCTCGACCCTGCGCATGATCCTCGGGCTGCAGCCGGCGACCTCGGGCCGCATCGAGGTGCTGGGCGCGGCGGACGGCCGCAAGGTGCGCGACCGCATCGGCTTCCTCCCCGAGGAGCGGGGTCTCTACAAGAAGATGACCCCGGTCGACGCCATCGCCTTCTTCGCCTCGCTGAAGGGCGTGCCGGACGGGGAGGGGCGCAAGCGCGCCCGCGAGATGCTCGAGGCCCAGGGGCTCGGGGCGGCCCGCAACAAGAAGATGAAGGAGCTGTCCAAGGGCATGGCCCAGAAGGTGCAGCTGATCGCGGCGGTGGCGCACCGGCCCGACTTCGTCATCCTCGACGAGCCCTTCTCGGGCCTCGACCCGATGAACCAGCAGGGTCTGGAGGAGATGATCCGTGGCCTGGCGGAACGCGGGGCCACGGTGCTGTTCTCGACCCATGTGATGCAGCATGCCGAGCGGCTGTGCGACAAGGTCGTGCTGCTGGCGCGCGGCAAGAAGGCCTTCGAGGGCACGGTCGCCGAGGCCAAGGCCACGACGCGGCAGTTCCTTGAGCTGGAAGGCGACATCGCCGCCGGCGCCGTGACGGCCCTGCCGGGCGTCAGCCACGTCGAGACCGTCCACGTGCATGGTCCGGTCAAGGTCCTGCGGGCCACCCTCGCGTCCGGCGCAGCCGGGCAGGAGGCGCTGCGCGCCGCCTTCGTCCAGGGGCTGGACGTGCGGCGTTTCGAGCTCAAGGCGCCGACCCTGCACGACGCCTTCATCCATCTGACGGGCGACGATCCCGACGCGGTCGCCCCGCGCGCGGAGGCCTCGGCATGAACCGCACCCTGATCATCGCCCGCCGCGAATACATGGCCTACGTCCGCACCTTCGGATTCTGGCTGTCGCTGCTGTCCCTGCCGCTGTTCGCGGGCCTGGGCGGCGTCATTCCCATGCTGGCCATGAACAGCGAGCCGACCCGGTCCGTCGCCGTGGTGGAGGTCGCCTCCGGCGCGCCGCTCAAGGCCGAGGTCGAGACCCGGCTGACCGCACGCGACCGCGAGCGACAGGTCGACATGATCGCTGCCCTGGTGATTCCCGAGGCGGGAATCGAGGCGTCCCGTCAGGTGCAGGCGCTGGGCGAACGCGAGGGGCCCGAGGCGGCGCTGGCTGAGGCCCGCCGTATCGCGCCAACGGCCGCGTCCGGCTATCGCGCGCCCAAGGCTGACCTCAAGCTGGCGGAAACGCCGGCGGCCGTGCTGACGGCTGCGCCCGGCGACGCCCGCGAGGCTGTGGTGCGCGACCTCCTTCAGGCCGAGGAGCGCACGCTCGACGCCGTGGTGCTGTTGTCCCGTGACGCCGATGGCCCCTCAGCCCGCGTCTGGTCGGCCAAGGCCGCGGACGACACGGTGCAGAATGCGGTCTCGTCGGCCCTGCGCGAGATCGCCCGGGCCGAGCGCTATGCGGCGCTGGGCGTCGGCGTGGACTCCGTGCGCGAAATCGACGCCTTCCGCCCCGACGTGGCCCTGCTCAGCCCGCGTTCGGAGAGCGGCGGCGAGGTGTCGTTCCGCGACCGCCTGCCGGCGCTGATCGGTTTTGCCTTCGGCTTCCTGCTGTGGGCCCTGGTGCTGACCGGCGCCTCGATCCTGCTCAACAGCGTGATGGAGGAGAAGTCGAACAAGATCCTGGAGGTGCTGCTGTCCTCGGCTTCGCCGGGCGAGATCCTGACCGGCAAGGTGCTGGGCGTCGCCCTGCTGACCCTGACCGTCATGGTCGTCTGGGGCGGGCTTGGCGGGGCGGGTCTGGCGGCCGGCGTGCCGGACGTGGCGCGCGACATCTGGAGCATCCTCAGCCGCGACGGCCTCATCTTCTACTTCCTCGTCTACATCGCCGGCGGCTATCTGATGTACGCGGTGCTGTTCGCGGCGATCGGGGCCTTCTGCGAGACGCCGCGGGACGCCCAGACCCTGATGGGGCCCATCATGATGCTGCTGGTGGTGCCGGTCTTCACCATGCAGTTCGCCCTGCGCACGCCGGACGCCCTGTATGTACAGATCCTGTCGTGGATCCCGCTGTTCACGCCGTTCCTCATGAGCGCGCGGATTCCGTCGGGCGGTGTGGGCCCGGTCGAGATCGCCGCGACCACGGCCGGCATGTTCGCCATGGCCGTGTTCATGGTGTGGATCGCCGGGCGCGCCTTCCGGGCGGGCGCCCTGTCCGACGTCAAGCTCAGCTGGAAGACCTTTGGCATGGCGGTGCGCGGGGGGCGGTGACGCCCTCCGCCGCCCGTCGGCAGGACGTCTGTCGGCGAGCGGGCCCGCGTCTGCATCCCGGACAAGCAAAAGGGCCGCCCGGTCGCCCGGACGGCCCTTGATTGTTCAGCCTGTCGGCCGCCTTAGCGGGCGCGCGGCTTCGGCGCGGGCAGCAGGCCCTCGCGCTGGGCGCGCTTGCGGGCCAGCTTGCGGGCGCGGCGCACAGCTTCGGCCTTCTGGCGGGCGCGCTTCTCCGAGGGCTTCTCGTAGTGAACGTGGCGCTTCATTTCCCGGAAGCTGCCTTCGCGCTGCATCTTCTTCTTCAGCGCCTTGAGGGCTTGGTCGACATTGTTGTCGCGGACAAAAATCTGAACCAGGGGTCTCTCTCCTTTGGCCGCCCGCCGCGTCCGATCAGGGAAGACGGGCAGACAAAACGAAATCTCTTCCCGACAGACGTCGCCTCTCGGGTGAGTGCGGGCGGATACACCATGCCGGGGGGGCTGTCCAGATCGTCGCGCGCGGGGCGGCGACGCTCGAAAGCGCCGCGCGACGGGCGTATGCTGCAGCCATGACCGATGCGCCGCACCTGCCCAATGCCCCGGCCGGAGAGGAACCCGACTGGGCCGAGACCATGGAACAGGCCGTCCTCGACGCCGCCGTGCGTCTGGCCCCCGAGCTGGGCTGGAACGCCCGGCTGGTGCGGGCCGCTTGCGCCGCCGAGGGCCTGTCGCTCGGGGACCAGGAGCTGCTTTTACCCAATGGCGCGCGTGACCTAGCGGCCCTGCTGTCGCGGCGGCACGACGCCCGGGCGCTCGCGGCGCTGGGCGAGATCGACGCCGGCAGCCTGAAGATTCGCGAGCGCATCGCCCGGGCGGTGACCGCCCGGCTGGAGGCCGGGGCGGCGGACCTGGCCGCCACGCGCCGCTGCGCCGGCTTCCTCGCCCTGCCGGGCAATGCCGACCTCGGGCTGAAGCTGGCATGGGAGAGCGCCGACCACCTGTGGCGCTGGGCCGGCGACACCGCCACCGACTGGAACCACTATTCCAAGCGCACCCTCCTGTCGGGGATCCTGATCCCGGCCATGACCTTGCGCTGGTTCGACGGGCCAGAGGCGGCCGAGGCTTTCGTCGCGGCCCGCATCGACAACGTCATGGCCTTCGAGAAATGGAAGGCCGGCAAGGACTTCGATGCCCCGGGCCGTCGCTTCCTCGACGCCCTGAGCCGGCTCCGCTACGGCGACGCCGCCTGATGTGCGCCTCGTTCGAGGCGCGCTTCACCGTTCGCGAGCTGGTCGACCTGTTCGAACGCGTCGGCGTGGCGATCGACCTGTCGGCCGGCCTGCCGAACCTCGCGCCTGTCGAGGAGGTGCGGCCGACGGACCTGACGCCCGCGATACGGGTGGCTGCGGAAGGTCGCGTTGGGCTGATGCCGATGCGCTTCGGCTTTCCGCCGCCGAAGCCGAAGGCTGGCCCGATCGTCAACTTTCGCAGCGAGGGCCGTCAGTTCGGCAATGGCGCGCGGCAGGGGCGGTGCCTCGTGCCGGTCAGCGGGTTCTACGAGTTCACGGGCGACCGCTATCCCAAGACCCGCTGGATCTTCCGCGATCCGGACGCGCCGTTCCTCGCCCTCGCAGCCGTGTGGCGGGCGGGGGAGGGCGGCGACGCCTTCTCGCTGCTGACGGCGGCGCCGGGGCCTGACGTGGCCCCCTACCATGACCGCGGCGTGCTGCCCGTGTCGGCAGCGCTCTGGGCCGACTGGCTGTTCGACCGCGCCCCGGCCGACGTGCTGCTCGCGCCGCCGCCGGCGGGGAGCCTCGTGGTCAGTCCCGCGCCACGCCCGCCGAAAGCGGCTTCAGCCGGTTGACGTGGCCCATCTTGCGGCCGGCGCGGGCCTCGGCCTTGCCGTAGAGGTGCAGGCGGGCGCCGGGCGCGGCCGCCAGTCCCGGCCAGGCCTCGACCTCCGCGCCCAGCAGATTGGTCATCTCCACGGCGACGTGGGGCGTCGTCGGCCCCAGCGGCCAGCCGACGATGGCGCGGATATGCTGCTCGAACTGGTCGCAGGCGCAGCCGTCCTGGGTCCAGTGGCCGGTATTGTGGACCCGCGGGGCGATCTCGTTGACCAACAGCCGGTCGCCGAGGTCGAACAGCTCGATGCCGATGACGCCGACGTAGTCGAGGCCGTTCAGCACACGGGCGGCGATGTCCTGCGCCGCCGCCGCCGTCGTGGCGTCCGCCGCGGCCGGGGCGACCGTGGTGCGGAGGATGCCATCGGCGTGCTTGTTCTCGCCCAGCGGATAGATGGCGACCGCTCCGTCCCAGCCGCGGGCGGCGATGATCGACAGCTCGCGCCGGAAATCGGCTCGGGCCTCGAGGATGGAGGGACGGCCGCCGACCGTCGCCCAGGCCGCCTCGACCTCGTCGACGCTGCGCACCCAGGCCTGGCCCTTGCCGTCATAGCCCTCGCGCCGGGTCTTGAGCAGGGCGGGCGCGCCCAGCTCGACCAGGGCGCGGCGCAGGTCTTCCGGGCTGTCCACGGGCCGGAAGTCGACCGTTGCGGCCCCGACCGCGTTCAGGAAGGTCTTCTCCTCGACCCGGTCCTGGGCCGTGGCGAGGGCGCGGGGGCCGGGGGCCACCAGCGCCCCGCCGGCGGCCAGCCGCGCCACGGACGCAGCGGGCACATTCTCGAACTCGAAGGTGACGACGTCGCTGATGCGCCCGAGTTCATCCAGGGCGTCGGCGTCGCCATAGGCGGCCGTGATCTGACGCGCCGCGACGCGGGCGGCCGGGCTGGCCGGCTCCGGATCGAGCACCACCAGGTCGAAGCCCAGCCGGCTGGCGGCCTCGCCCAGCATGCGGCCCAGCTGGCCGCCGCCGAGAACGCCGATCACGGCGCCGGGCTGGAGGGGCGGCTGGCGGCGCGGCGGGACGGTCACTCAGTCCTCGACCGTCTCGGCCACGGACTCGGTCTGGGCCTGCCGCAGGGCGGCGACCCGCCCGGCCAGCGCCGGATCCGACAGGGCGAGGATCTGCGCCGCCAGCAGGCCGGCGTTGGTCGCCCCGGCCTCGCCGATGGCGAGGGTGCCGACCGGCACGCCGCCGGGCATCTGGGCGATCGAGAGCAGCGAATCGAGCCCCTTCAGCGCCTTGGACTTCACCGGCACGCCGAGCACCGGCAGGGTTGTCAGGGAGGCCACCATGCCCGGCAGGTGGGCGGCGCCGCCGGCCCCGGCGATAATGACCTTGAACCCGGCGTCCGCGGCCTCGCGGGCGAAGCTGTACATGCGTTCCGGCGTGCGGTGGGCCGAGACGACGCGGGCCTCATAGGCCACGCCCAGTCGCTCCAGCATGTCGGCCGCGAGCTTCATCGTCGGCCAGTCCGACCGGCTGCCCATGATGATCGCCACGGGCGGGCGGGATGCGGGGGTCGAAGACGCCATGCGCCGGGCTCCTCGCCAGGGAAAGCGCGCGCTTACAGCACCCGCGTTGCGCCCGCAACAGAGGCCGCTAACCTTGGCGCTGCGCCAGGCCGGAGTGAGTCGGCGCGAGGAGTGGGCCCGTGCTCGACGCGCCGGAACAGGACCTGATGGCGGAGATCGCCCGGCTGCGCGCCGAGGTGGCGGCCCTGACCGCGCGGGCCGAGGCGGCCGAGGCGGCGGCGGACCACGATGTGCTGACGCCGGCCCTGAACCGTCGCGGCTTCGTCGAGGCGATGCGGCGGACCATGGCCTACTGCGCCCGCTACGATGTCCCCGCGGTGCTGCTCTACATGGATCTCGACGGCTTCAAGGGCATCAACGACACCTTTGGCCACATGGCCGGGGACGCGGCCCTGGTGCAGGTCGCCCAGCTGCTGCTGGCCAATGTGCGTGAGTCCGACGCCGTCGGCCGGCTCGGAGGCGACGAATTCGCCCTGTTGATGCTCAACGCCGGCGTTGAGGAGGGACGGGACAAGGCCCGGCGGCTGGTCGAGGCGATGCAGCAGCGCCCGTTCGTGTGGGAAGGGCGCAAGGCCCAGCTGGGCGGATCGATCGGCGTGCGTGTGCTTGCCGGCCACACCGACCCGGAGGTCTGGCTCGCCGAGGCCGACGCCGCCATGTGGGTTCGCAAGAGGGGTAGGGCTTAGGGCTTAGTGAGTAGGGCTTAGGCAGCAGTTGACGTTCCGCCGTCCTCCAACACCCTAAGCCCTAAGCCCTAAGCCCTAAGCCCTAAGCCCTAAGCCCTAAGCCCTAAGCCCCAAGCCCCAAGCCCTCTCAGGCGATGATATCCGGCAGAATGCGGGCCTCGATCTTCACGATCTCGTCGCGCAGCGACAGCTTGCGGCGCTTCATGCGGGCGATCAGCAGCTGGTCAGGGATCGGCATGCGTCCGAGCGCCTCGATCGAGGCGTCGATGTCGGCGTGCTCCTGCCGCAACGCCTTCACACGGGCGCTGAGGAGGACGGTTTCCTCGTCGATCGGCGTGGCGTCGTCGTTCATGGCGGGTCCCGGGAAGCGCGGCTTATACCCCAGCCGGGATCAGGCCGGAAGGCGCTCGGCGAGGGTCTGCAGCAGGGTCCGGGGCACGCGGGGCGACCAGGCGCGGGAAGTGGCGGCAAGGGCCGTCAGCACGTCGTGAGCTGCGGCTGCCGGCGGCGGCGACTGGTCTGCCAGACCTTGCAGGAGCGCCTTCTCCGCCGCCAGCTCCGCGGCCTTCACCTGGCTGCGCACGGCCTCGCGCGCGCCGTCGTCGAGGTCCGGGTGACGGATCTTGAGACGCTGGCGCACGGCGCGCAGGGGGGCGATCGCCTGGTCGCGCCACGCCCGGGTCAGGTCGACGGCGGCTTCCAGCGTCTCGGCGTCCAGCGGACGGCCCGTGCGGGCGCACCAGGCGGCCCAGAGCAGCAGCGGCACGTCCTGGTCGGCCGAATCCTGCAGGTCGAGACAGGCGGCCTGGACGCCCTCGGCGGCATAGGCTTGGACGGCCCAGTCCCACAGGTCGGTCATGCGTTCAGACTCCGGCGTCCAGCCCCTGCCAGCGCCGGGTGGCGGTCCAGTCGAGGCCGAACAGGTCGAGCGCCCGGCCGACCGACTGGTCGATGATCTCGGCCACGCTGGCGGGGCGGGCGTAGAGGGCGGGCAGGGGCGGGGCGATGATTGCGCCCATCTCGGTCAGCTGGGTCATGGTGCGCAGGTGGCCGAGGTGGAACGGCGTCTCGCGGACCATCAGCACCAGCGGCCGCCGCTCCTTGAGGGTCACGTCCGCGGCCCGCGTCAGCAGGGTCGAGGTCACGCCGGTGGCGATCTCGCTCATGGTGCGGACCGAGCAGGGCGCCACCAGCATGCCGAGGGTGCGGAACGAGCCGGAGGCGATGGTGGCGCCGACGTCGGCGAGCCGGTGCGTCACGTCGGCGCGGGCGGACAGATCCTCCGGGGACAGATCGGTTTCCTGCGCCAGGGTCAGCATCGCCGCCCGGGTGGCCACCAGATGCGTCTCCACGCCCAGATCGCGCAACGCCTCGAGCGCCCGGACCCCGTAGGACACGCCGGACGCACCGGAGATTCCCACCACCAGCCGGGGCCGGCTCACGGCTCCGTTCATATCTTCGGCCATTTTCGGGGTCAGGCTCCTGTTGTCCGGTCGGTCTGTGACGTCACGCGGATGTGATTCCACAGCTCGGCATTACGGGCGCTCACTCTTCTTGTCCCTTAGACATGGAGGCGCAAGCCATGACCATTGAAGCTCGGATCCGCGAACTGGGGAATCGTCACCGCAATCTGGAGGATGCGATCCACCAGGCGCTGCAGAGCCCCTCCGTGGACTCGCTCAAGCTTCGGGACATGAAGCGTCGAAAGCTCCGGCTGAAGGAAGAGATCAAGGAGCTTGAGACCCGGGCCCCCTGAGGCGGCGGCGCGCGGCCTCCGCACAGGCCGCGAGCTGTAATGGAAACGGCCCCGGGAGGCGTCTCCCGGGGCCGTCCTGTTTCTGGCGATCCGTCAGGCTCAGTCGTCGCTGCGCCCGAACACCGACTCCGCGGTCGGCTCGGGGCCGCTGCGGACGTCGTAGTCGTCTTCCTCGATCTCCGGCTCGGGCGCGGGTTCGGGCTCGACCTCGCCAACGGGGCGCAGGCTCGGGCCACCCTCGCGGGCCTCGTCGCGAGCGCGCTTCTCGGCCGCCTTGCGCACGGTCTCGTCCAGCTGCAGTTGGCCGACGAGGCCGAGGGTCACCGGATCGACCGGCTTGATGTTGGCGGCGTTCCAGTGGGTCCGGTTGCGCACCGTCTCGATGGTGGCCTTGGTGGTGCCGAGCAGCTTGGCGATCTGCGCATCCGTGACTTCCGGGTGGTTCTTCACAAACCACATGATGGCGTCCGGGCGGTCCTGACGGCGTGACACCGGGGTGTAGCGCGGGGCCGGCTTGACCGGCTTCAGCATCTCGGCGTGGCGGCTGACCACCGCCTTCATGCGATAGTTCGAGTCCGCCTGGGCGCGGTCCAGCTCGTCGCGGGTCAGCTGGCCGTTGACCAGCGGGTCGGCGCCGCGGATGTCGCGGGCCACGTCGCCGTCGGCGATGCCGCGCACTTCCAGCGGGTGCAGGCCGCAGAAGTCGGCGATCTGCTCGAAGGTCAGCGAGGTGTTGTCGACCAGCCAGACCGCGGTGGCCTTGGGCATCAGGATGTCGGTCATGATCGTCGGTTCCGAAGTGGGCGGCGTCAGCGGACGCCGGAAACGGCGGCGCCCGACCTTTCGGCCGGGCGCGGAGGTTTCTGTATAGGCGAACTCGGGCGCAAAGAAAACGTCATCTGAGGACGTCTGACAGCCAAGGTTCATCCGTGGCATGTTCAATGGCGTCGATCCCGGATCACCGGGGCATGGAGGGACCAGTACCGTGAAACTCACCCTGACGATGACCATCGCCGCCCTCGGGGCCCTGACCGCCGGCCTCGCCGCGGCGCCCGCCGCTGAAGCCCAGAACCGGGGTGCGCCGCGGGGCAGCTACCAGGCCAGCTGCAGCGGGGCCTATGTGAACCAGGGCCGGCTGTACGCCGACTGCCGCGACACGCGAGGCCGCATGCGCGAGACCTCGATCGAGCTGGCGCGCTGCTCCAGCAGCGACATCGGCAATGACAATGGCCTTCTGGTCTGCGCCGGCCATCGCGGCAGCTACGAGGACCGTCCGGGTGGTGGCGGCGGTGGCGGTGGCGGTGGAGGCGGCGGCGGCAGCCCGTCGATCACCTTCTTCGCCGACTCCGACTTCCGCGGCGCCTCGATCACCGTGACCGGCGAAACGGCCTTCCTGTCGAGCTTCAACGACCGCGCCTCTTCGGCCCGGGTCAATGGCAGCTGGGAAGTCTGCGAGGACGCCCGCTTCGGCGGCCGCTGCGAGCGGATCGACCGGGACGTGCGCAACCTCTCCGACTTCGGCCTCAACGACCGCGTCAGCTCGGTGCGCGCCGCGCGCGGCGGCGGTGGTGGCGGCGGCGGCTGGACCGGCGGCAATGGCGGTGGAAACTGGGGCGGCGGGCGCAACAGCATCACCGTCTACCGCGACGCCAACTTCACCGGCGACTCCGAGACGCTGCGGGGCGAGATTCCCAACCTGTCGCGTCTCGGCCTGAACGACGCCATCAGCTCCATGCGGCTGAACGGCCCCTGGGAAGTCTGCACGGACGCCAACTTCTCGGGCCAGTGCGAGGTCTTCGACGGCGACGTCCGCAACCTCGGCTCATCGGGCTTCAACGACCGCATTTCGTCGCTGCGCCCGCTGCGGGGCCGCAGATAGGTCACAGGGTCAGGACGACCTTGCCGACATGGGCGCCCGCCTCCAGCCGGAGGTGGGCGTCCTGCGCCTTGGCCAGCGGGAAGGTCGCCTCGATCGGCGGCCGGACCTGTCCGGAGACGACCCACGGCCAGGCCTGCGCCCTGATCGCCGCCGTCAGCCGGGCCTTCTCATCCGCCGGTCGGGACCGCAGGGTCGAGCCGGTCAGGGTCTGGCGCCTCAGCATCAGCAGCATCAGGTCGATGTTGGCGGCCCGGCCGCCCTGGGTGGCGATCACCACCCAGCGCCCCCCGGGGGCAAGGCCCCGCTGGTTTCGCTCGGCATAGGCCCCGCCGACCATGTCGAGGATGACGTGGGCCGGCCCGGCGGCGTCGAGCTCGGCGTCGAAACCGGGCGCCGTGGCGTCGAGACTGACATCGGCCCCGAGGGCCAGGGCCGCCGTCGTCTTCGCGGCGCCGCGGGAGGTCGCGATCACCCGCGCGCCGGCGGCCTTGGCCATCTGGATGGCCGTGACGCCGATGCCGCTCGTCGCCCCGTGCACCAGAAGCGTTTCCCCCGGTGCGAGCGCCCCGGCCTCGAAGACATTGGCCCAGACGGTGAGCAGGGTCTCCGGCAGGGCCGCAGCGGCGACGAAATCCAGATCGTCCGGGACCGGCAGCAGGCAGCGGGCGTCGACCACGGCGTATTCGGCATAGCCGCCGCCGCCGAGCAGGGCGCAGACCCGGTCGCCCGCCTGCCAGCCGCTAACGCCCTCGCCGAGCGCATCGACCTCGCCCGCCGCCTCAAGACCCAGAATGTCCGGGGCGCCCGGCGGGGGCGGGTAGAGGCCCTCGCGCTGCAGCAGATCGGGACGGTTGACCCCGGCGGCCCGCACACGCAGCCGCACTTCGCCGGGGCCCGGCGCAGGGGTAGGGCGCTCGGCCAGACGAAGGGCGGCGGCGGGACCACGTCCGCCCTCGATCTCGATCACGCGCATCTGTCCGTCCCCGGATGCCTTGGCGGTTGTCAACGACCGCCTCCCGGCGTTGAAATAGGCCGTGGCCCGCGACGGCGCCACGGCGTGATGAGGAGGTCGCCATGTCGTTCGAGGACCTGGAGCCGCGCCCGGCGCGCGACGTCGTGACGGCGCTGATCCGCGAGGACCTGGATCCCTATGCGGTGGCGGATCTCAAGGCGCGCATCGCCACGCTTGAGGCGGAGATCGCCCGGACCCGCGCCGCGATCGAGACCAAGTCCGCCAAACGGTCGGCCGCCGACGCCTTTTTCAATTTCGGCGGCTGACCACGACGGCACAAACCGGGTGGCACGGGCGTTGCAGCCCTGACCTTACCTCGCGGGCGTCTGTCCCGCCTCTGGAGTTCGGCCCCGGCCATGCCTATGATCCCCTCGATGACCCACGACGTCGCGTCCCCGACCTCGCCGCGCATCGCTCTGGTGGCCGATTTCGCCGCCTCGGAGCTGTTCGAGCGCACCTTCCGCGAGGGGATGGAGCTGGTCGAGGAGACCGCCGACTATCTGGACGGGGAAGGGCGCCGCGAGGCCAAGCTGCTGTCCCGCGCCGGGGCGCTGGCCTATGCCGCCCAGAGCATGAAGCTGACGACGCGCCTGATGCGCATCGCCTCCTGGCTGCTGGTGCAGCGCGCCGTGCGCGAGGGCGACATGTCGCCGGACGCCGCCTGCGATCCCCGTTACCGGCTGGAAGAACGCGCCCCGGAATCCGAGCCGGGGTCGTTGGAGCTGCCGATCGCCCTGGTCGAGTACTGCGTCCGGGCCGAGCGCCTGCACGACCGTATCGCCCACCTCGACCGCCGCATGTACCTCGAAGCGCCGGAGGCGGACACGCCCAACCCGGTGCTGGCCCAGCTTGGCCGGCTCGAGGCCGCGTTTCGCGGCTGACCCTGGCTCGCGGCCGGACGGCCGTGGCCGACCCTCACCGATGAGGCAGGCTCAGGGTCCGACGTCGTTGACGTCGGCCCGGCCGTCATCCACCGGACGCGGCAGGTTGACGGCGATGCCGAGCGCCTGGGCCAGTCGGTTGTCCCGATCATAGACGTCTTCGCGGAACGCGACCCGGCCCTGGCCGTCCACGAACGCGGTCCAGTAGAGCAGGCGGACGCTGATTTCGCGGCCCGTGGTGACGCGGCGCGTCTCGCGCGTGACCTGGGCCCGGTCGAACGTCGCCAGCCGCTCGGGATCGGGCGACAGCAGCAGGCGGGCGAACTCCACCGCGTCCTGGACCCGCACGCAGCCATGGCTCCGGTGGCGATAGGCATTGGCGAAGGCCGCCTTGGCCGGGGTGTCGTGCAGGAAGATGGCGTAGCTGTCGCGCAGCTCGAACTTGACGAAGCCGAGCGCGGCGGTCGGGCCGGCGCGCTGGATCACCGTGCCGTTCGAGATGAACATGTTGTTGGCGGCCAGATAGGCCGGGCCCCGCGGAAGGATCTCGGCCCGCGCGATCGAGGCCGGCACATACCAGGGCGGGTTGGCGACCACCGAGGCGAACGGCTTTTCGAGACTGGGCGTCTGGTTGGCCGGGGTGCCGACGACGACGCGGTTCGAGTGTACCGGCCGGCCGTCCTTCCAGTAGACCATGATGGCGGCGGCGGTGTTCACCTCGATGCGCTCCGGCGCCACGTCGCGGGCGAGCCAGCGGCGGCGCTCGAGGTTCAGGGCGATCTGACGGGCCCGGTCCTCGGCCGAGGCGGACAGGGAGCGCTGGGTGCCCTGGCCGATGCGGCCGTCGGCGGCGAGGCCATGGCGCACCTGGAAGCCGCGAACGGCTTCCACGAGCTCAGCCGTGTAGGTGGTCGTCCCGGCCAGGCCGGCGGCGCGGTCGCGGGCCAGATCGCCTTCTGCCGCCAGCCGGGCGATGAGCGCCGGCACGCGG
The DNA here is from genome assembly GCF_035998205.1 of Brevundimonas sp. Classification (GTDB taxonomy): domain Bacteria; phylum Pseudomonadota; class Alphaproteobacteria; order Caulobacterales; family Caulobacteraceae; genus Brevundimonas. The sequence goes on along the minus strand of NZ_DASYHT010000003.1, from coordinate 30,585 downwards.
GCGTCGTCGGCGAACGGCTCCAGGGTCGGGCCTGACGGGAAGGCCGGCCAGCCGCCGCCGGCGGCGATCATCCGGCGGTAGCGGACGTAGCCGGCCGACAGGTTGCTGTAGCCGATGTCGGTTGGCGCAAGGCTCTCGAACCAGTCCAGCAGCCGGTCGCGGGCCAGGGCGTCGGTCAGGCCGCCGGTCAGGTCGACGCGGTTCTTGCGCATCTCCCACAGCTCTTCGACCGTCTCGGGCCGGACGCGGCCTTCGGCCAGCACCCTCGCGTAGGTCAGGGCGGCGGCGGTGGTGCGGACATCGGTGGTCGCCGGGTCCGCCGCCAGGCCGACGAAGTCGAAGAAGTCATTTCCGGACAGGCCGTGGCGCTCGGCCCGGGTCGAGACATCGCCGAGGGCGCGCACACGCGCCGGCGTCCACAGGGGCCGCCAGCCCCCCATCTCGTAGACAGCGCGCACGTCGTCCCGGATCTCCGCCGGCAGACGGGCCACCTGCGCGAGATAGGCCGCCGCCTCGGGCGAGGCGGGCGCAGTCGTATACGGCTGGGCCGACTGGGCGAAGGCGCGGCCGGACAGGACGCTCGCCAGAGCCGCTGCGGCGGCGCCGAGCCCGAGGTCGCGTCGATTCATGTCCGGCCTGCCTGTGTCGCTCGTGAACGCGTGCGGCCTGGGCCGCTCCGCCTAACGTATCGAAGATTAACGGCGTTCCGGACAAACAAAAAGCGCCGGTCGCGGGGACCGGCGCCTGTCTGTTGCGGCGAAGTCGCGCTTTCGCGCTTACTTCTTGATGAAGCCGCCGAACTTGTTGTTGAAGCGCGACACGCGGCCGCCGCGGTCCATCAGCTGCTGGTTGCCGCCGGTCCAGGCCGGGTGCGTCGACGGGTCGATGTCGAGGCTCAGGTTGTCGCCTTCCTTCCCGTAGGTCGAGCGGGTCTGGTAGCTCGAGCCGTCCGGCAGGGTGACGGTGATGAAGTGGTAGTTCGGGTGGATATCCGGCTTCATGTCGATCGGGCCCTTGGCGCGCGGCGACGATTCCGACCGTCAATGCGCTGAATGAGAAAACCCGCCGATGGGACGACGGGAGGAGCGCGGGCGTTTACACCGCAGGTCCGGATCAGGCAAGAGGCCCGGCCATGAGCGCTGAACCGTCCGCCACCGAAGCCGCCCGCACCGGGCCCCTGCGGGCTCCGGACCTGCGCGACCGTCCGGGAGAGGGCGAGACCCTCACGGAACGCATGACCGAGGCCGGCGAGAAGCGCGCCCGGCGGCGGGACATCCGGCCGCTGGCCCGGCTTCTGCCCTTCGCCCTCAAACACAAGGCCGATCTGGCCATCGCCCTGTTCTGGCTGCTGGCCTCCAGCGCCGCCTCGCTGGGGCTGACGGCCACGGCGCGCGGGGCCATTGACCAGGGCTTCGACGACGGCGGGGCCCGGCTGAACCTGTGGTTCGCCCTGCTGGGCGCAAACGCCCTGTTCCTCGCCCTGGCCACGGCGATCCGCTACTTCTACGTCACCAAGACGGGCGAGCGGGTCATCGCCGACGTCCGGCGGGCCCTGTTCGGGCGCGTCATGACGCTGGACCCCAGCTTCTACGCGCGGATCCGCACCGGCGAGGTGCTGTCGCGCCTGACCACCGACATCCAGCTGGTCGAGACCCTGCTGACCACCTCGGTCTCCTTCGCCCTGCGCAACCTGATCACCATGATCGGGGCGGTGATCCTGCTGTTCTTCGTCAATCCGAAGCTGACCCTGTTCATCTCGGTGCTGGCCCCCGCGACCATCCTGCCGCTGTTCCTGTTCGGCCGGGTCGTGCGCCGCCTGACCGTGGCCAGCCAGGACCGCTTCGCCGGCGCGGTCGGCCTCGCGGGCGAGAGCGTCGACGCCATCGAGACGGTGCAGGCCTTCGGTCGCGAGCCCAGCGTCATCGCCCGCTTCGGCGCCTCGGTGGAGCAGGCCTTCGCCGCCAGCCTTGACCGCATGAAGGCCCGCTCCGTCATGACCGGGCTGATCATCATGGTCATGTTCGGCGGCGTCTCCTTTGTTCTGTGGCTGGGCGCGCGCGACGTGGTCGCCGGGGTGCTGACGCCCGGGGCCCTGCTGCAGTTCGTGCTGCTGTCGGTGTTCGCCGCCGGCGCCGTGGGCGCGCTCGGTGAGAGCTGGGGCGAGGTGCAGAAGGCCGCCGGGGCGATGGAGCGTATCGACGAACTAATGCGCAGCGTCCCGACCATCGCCGCCCCGGAGACGCCCATCGCCCTGCCGTCGCCACCGCGGGGCGAGATCGCTCTCGCCGGCGTGCGCTTCGCCTATCCGGGCCGGCCGGACCTGCCGGCGCTCAAGGGCCTCGACCTGACGGTCCGGCCCGGTGAGACCGTGGCGCTGGTCGGGCCGTCCGGCGCCGGCAAGTCGACGGTCTTCCGGCTGCTGCTGCGCTTCTATGACCCGGACGGCGGGGCCGTTGCGGTGGATGGCGTCGATGTGCGTCAGGCCGATCCGGCCGAGGTGCGCGGCCGCTTCGCCTGGGTCAGCCAGGAGACGCCGCTGTTCTCCGGTTCGGCGGCGGAGAACATCCGCTTCGGCCGCGAGGACGCGACGCTGGAGGAGGTGCGCGAGGTCGCCGGCAAGGCCCAGGCCACGGCCTTCCTCGACGCCCTGCCGGAAGGTTTCGACACGCCGCTGGGCGAGCGGGCCAAGAGCCTGTCCGGCGGCCAGCGCCAGCGTCTGGCCATCGCCCGGGCCCTGATCCGCCATGCGCCGATCCTGCTGCTCGACGAGGCCACCAGCGCGCTCGACGCCGAGAACGAACAGCTGGTGCAGGCGGCGCTGGACCAGGCCATGGGCGAACGCACCACCCTCGTGATCGCCCACCGCCTTGCCACCGTGCTGCGCGCCGACCGCATCGTCGTCATGGACGAGGGGCGGGTGGTGGAGGAGGGCACCCACGCCGAGCTGGTGGCGAAGGGCGGTCTCTACGCCCGCCTCGCCGAGCTGCAGTTCCGCGCGGCGTAAGGGGAAGCTGGCCGCGTCCGCGCCCCCAGCCGGCGGGTGGTCTCATCAAGGGATCACAGCGACCACAGCGAGGTCACAGCGGGCACAACGGGACCTGTGCAGCGGTGCGCGAAGCGCCGTGGTGTCGATCGCGAGAGACGGAAAAGGCGCGTGCGGCGCAGCGCCGCCACGCCGCTGTGTCCTCTGTGCCTTTCGCTGTGTTCGTTGTGATGAAACTTCGACGGTCGCCACACCAGCAAGGCGCGGGCGCGGCCCGCTTCAACCGAGCCGTTCAGCGGCCGCGCCCATTGACCGCAGGCGTTCCCCGCCGCAAAGCCTGAGCCATGCTGACCGATCTCGTCGACCGCGCCTTCGCTGCGCGCGCCTGGCCCTTTGAACAGGCGCGCAACCTGCTGACCCATGTGCTGGCCAAGCGGCTGCCTAAGGACGATGCGATCGGCGCGAGAATCCTGATCGAGCAGGGCAAGGCCGACGAGGCGCTGCGTTTGTATGAGCCGCTTCGGCGGCCGGTGGTGCTGGAGACCGGCTACGGGCCCTCGGGCCTGCCGCACATGGGCACCTTCGGCGAGGTGGCCCGCACGACCATGGTGCGGACGGCCTTCCGCGCCCTGACCGGCGACCACTGGCCGACCCGGCTGGTGGCCTTCTCGGACGACATGGACGGGCTGCGCAAGGTGCCCGACGGCATCCCCAATCCGGAGATGCTGACCGAGGATCTGGGCAAGCCGCTGACGGTCGTGCGCGATCCGTTCGGCACCCACGACAGCTTCGGCCGGCACAACAATGCCCGGCTGCGCGCCTTCCTCGACAGCTTCGGATTCGACTACGAGTTCCTGTCGTCCACCGACTGCTACCGCTCGGGCATGTTCGACGCGACCCTGCTGACCCTGCTGGAGCGGTTCGATGCCGTCCAGGCGATCATGCTGCCGACGCTGGGGCCGGACCGGCGCGCCACCTATTCGCCCTTCCTGCCGGTCAGCCCCTCGACCGGCCGGGTGCTGCAGGTCCCGACGCTGGAGCGAAACGTCGCGAAGGGCACGATCGTGTTCGAGGACGAGGACGGGTCGCGCGCCGAGGTCCCGGTCACCGGCGGCCACGTGAAGCTGCAGTGGAAGCCCGACTGGGCCATGCGCTGGACCGCGCTGGACGTCGACTACGAGATGTCGGGCAAGGACCTGATCGACTCGGTCAAGGTGTCCTCGAAGGTCTGCCGCGCCCTGGGCGGCACGCCGCCGGAGGGCTTCAACTACGAGCTCTTCCTCGACGAACACGGCCAGAAGATCTCCAAGTCCAAGGGCAACGGCCTGACCATGGAGCAGTGGCTGCGCTACGGCGCGCCGGAGAGCCTGAGCTGGTACATGTTCCAGTCGCCGAAGTCGGCCAAGAAGCTGCACTTCGACGTCATCCCGCGCGCCACCGACGACTATCTGCAGCACATCGAGATGTACCCGGCGCAGCCGCCGGAGAAGCAGATCGACAATCCGGTCTGGTCGATCCACGCCGGCGCCCCGCCGGCCCAGGCCTCGCCGGTGTCCTTCGCCCTGCTGCTCAATCTGGTCGGGGTGGCCAACGCCTCGGACAAGGCGGCGCTGTGGGCCTATTTCGCCCGCTATCTGCCCGGGGCGACGCCGGAAACCGAGCCGCTGCTCGACCGGCTGATGGGCTATGCGCTGAACTACTACGAGGACTTCGTGAAGCCGGCGAAGGCCTATCGGGCCCCGACGGACATGGAGAAGGCGGCGCTGATGGATCTGGCGGCGCGGCTCAAGGCCCTGCCGGCCGATACCTCCGACGGCGAGACGATCCAGAACGAGGTCTATGCGGTGGGCAAGGACCATGGCTTCGACCCGCTTCGGGCCTGGTTCGCGGCCCTGTACGAGGTGCTGCTGGGCCAGACCCAGGGCCCGCGCTTCGGCTCCTTCGCCGCCATCTACGGCCTGCCCCAGACCATCGCCCTGATCGAGACGGGGGCGGAGGGCCAGCTGGCCTGAGGCAGCCTGTTCGGAAGAAGGGATCACAACGGGCACAGCGAAGACAAGCCACAGAGGACACAACGAGGTCGCGCCCTTCGCGCCGGCGGCGCCTTCGTCCCCCGGCCAGCAGGAAAGGCGCTTCGCGCGCCGCCCCCCAGGTCCCGTCGTGTTCTCTGTGCCTCGCTGTGCTCGCTGTGAGGAACCAGCGACGGTCAGCTCAGGCGTCACGCTCCAGCGCTCGCGCAACATGAACGGCGGCTGACGGTCGCGCTGGCGGAGCCTTCAGGTCGGGCCGGGCATTCTCCCCTCATCGACAACGAGAGGACAGGAGACCCGCCATGTCGAAGACCATTTCCGCCGCCGTCGCCGCCGCCGCCCTGGCGCTGCCGCTGGTGATCGCCGCCCCCGCGCCCGTGTTGGCCCAGCAGGCCAATGGCGTGACCAACTGCGAGGCCCCTGGCGGCCGCCAGCGCGCCGGCGCCCTGATCGGGGCCGTCGTCGGCGGTCTGGCCGGCAGCCAGATTTCGGACAATGAGCGCACGCTCGGGGCCGTGGTCGGCGCCGGCGCCGGCGCTGCGGCCGGCTCCTACATCGGCTGCCAGCAGCAACGGGCGCGGGCGGCCGCCCAGGCCCCGGCGGACATGTACCGCGCCGCCTCGAACCTGCGGATCCGCTCGGGGCCGGGCACGGGCTACCGCCAGGTCGGCAGCCTGCGCGCCGGCCAGGGCTTCACGGCCGTGGGCTCGCAGGGGGAATGGGTTCAGATCGCCGGCGGGGGCTGGGTCAGCGCCCGCCACGTGACGCGCTACTGATCCGTCGGCATGAGGCTACTGGCTGGCCCAGACGATACGGGCCAGCCAGTCGATCTCCCCCAGCGGCAGGGTGCGGGGCGCATGGGCCGGATTGATCGACTCCAGCGTGACGCTGCGCGCCGTCCGTCGGCCCAGCACCTTGGCCATCACTTCCCCGCTTCGGGTCCGCGCCACCACCCGGTCGCCGGCCCGAAGCCGCGTCTCGCCGCGATCGACAATCACCGTGTCGCCCTCGCGGTAGAGGGGCAGCATCGAGTCGCCGACGATGCGCAGGGCGAAGCGCTCCGGCGCCGGGGCGGGCAGGGGCATGGCCTCCCACTCGCCCGCCGGGAAGCCGGCCTCGTCGAAGAAGCCGTCCCGGCCGGCCTGGGCCATGCCCAGCAGGGGCGTGGTCGGGGCGGGCCCCCCATCCCGGGCGAGGGCGGCGAACGCCCCCAGGCTGAGGCCGGTGACGTCCAGCACGGCGGCGAGGCTCTCGGTCGACGGCCAGCGCGGCCGCGCCGCAGGCCCGGGCCCGAGGCGCTTCGAAGGATTGAAGGCGGTCGGGTCCAGCCCGGCCCGGCGCGCCAGGCCGGACGGCGTCAGCCCCTCGCGCCGGGCGAGGGCGTCGAGGCCGGACCAGATCTGGCTGTGGCTGAGCGGCATGGCGACTCCGGAGGTCGCCGGGCAGGCTATAGGAATTCGCGCCTATTCAAAGCCCGCCGCGCGCCGCTCCTGCCAGACCCAGAAGGTCCCGGCCGCAATGGCCACGAGGATGCCGATGCTGGCCAGATTCTGGATGGCGTAGAACGACCACGCGGGGGGGCGGATGTCTATCCGAGCAAGTAGATGGCTCAAAACAGGCAGGAGTTGAAGGCAGGCAGCCCAGACCGGCCATGTGTTCTGGGCTTTCCATGACAACGCGATGAAGGTGATCAGCACTCCCGCGTCAATAAGGAACAGGAATATGCCAGACTGGTACAGGCTCAACTCGTCCTGAAGCAGCAGGGTCGCAAACCAGGCGAAGAGATATGTTCCAGCGCCAATCCGCTCGGCGTCGTCGCCCTTGAGGAACGCAAACGCGCTTACCGCGACCATCAGCACGGCGCCAACCTGCGCGTATAGCGTATCGAACAAAAAAGCCCCCTGGTCAGCAACCAGGGGGCCATATTGCACTCAATCGGGCCGCCGATAAACGGCGATGATCTACATTACGCCGATTTAAGCGGCGCGGATCCGATTGACGATCTCGATCGGGCGGCCGTCTTCCGGCGGCTTGTTGACGGGACCGGCGGCGTAGACGCCCCAGCCCATGCGGCGGTGGTCCTTGGCCATTTCGGTGTGGGCGGCGGTGACGGCCTCGCGGGCCTGGCCGAGGGCGGCCAGCGACTCCATCGCCTTGGCCTGGGCGCCGGCGCCGACGGTCGCGGCCACGGACAGCTCGGTGCGGGCGGCGATCATCGCCTGCACCAGCGTCGTCGCCTTGACGATCGCCTCGTCGACGGCCGCTTCGGCCGCGTAAAGATCACCGGCCAGGCCGGCGACGACTTCATTCTTGTCCATGGGTAAGCCCTCCTTCACAAGTAAAGGAAGTCTTAACACGCACGGATGCACGTCAGAAGCGATGTTTACGTTTCATTAACCGCTAGCCGCCGCCGTAACCTGGCCCGGGCCGATCATCCTTCGGCTTGTCCATCGGTCCGGCCGCAACAGGCTCCACGCCGAGGCGGCGGGCAAGGGCGGCCAGGGTGCGGTGGGTCTCCACCAGATCGCCACGGGCGCGGGCGAGGGCGGCGACACTGTCCGCCGCGGCGGCAAAGGCAGGCTGGGCCACGGTCGCCGCCAGCGCGGCCTCGCGCCGGGCCCGGGGCAGCAGGGCGATCAGGGCCGCGGCCTCCCCGAGGGCGGCGTCGACCGCCTGTTCGGCAGACCAGAGCCGCTCGGCCAGCGCCTGCCCCAGCCGTCGCCGTGTCGGCTCATGCGGCGCTTCCGCGAGATCCGGGACCCTCGCGGCCGCGCTCGCGGTCGGAAAGGTGATCTCGGTCCGGAGGCGTGGCCGTCCGGGACGCCGCGTCGGACGGCGCAGCGGGGTGGTGACGAAGGTCGCGGTACGCGTCATCTCGCCTCTCCCTGTATCGGGTGAGGGGCATACAATCATGCCGCGCGGCTATGCGCAACTATAAATCCTGTCCGGCCACGAGGAAGTGTGCGGTCAGGGTGGCGATCGGGTTGTGCGGGTCGTCCTGCCACGCTTCGCAGGTGACGTGCGCCACCCGTCGGCCGGCCTTGCGGATGACGGCGCGGGCGTGGGTGTCCAGCGGCCGGCCGCTGCGCAGATAGGCCACGGTGACGTTGATCGGCCGCGGCAGCTGCTCGCGCGGAAACAGCACCGCAACCTGGCCGATGGCGGTCATCTCCATCAGGGCTGCCGTGGAGCCGCCATGCAGCGCCGGCAGCAGGGGATTGCCGATCAGCCGGTCGTGAAACGGCATGGTCACGGTCAGCTCCTGGCCGGCGAGATGTTCGCGCAGGTCGAGGAAACGGGCGTAGGGGGACGTCAGCAGGGGTTCGCTCATGCCTTGCGCCCCTTCAGGTTGGCGCCGAGGCGGTCGCCGCCGTCGCCCGTCAGGATGTAGGTGGCCTGGGCGGCCGCCACCGGATCCTCGATGCTGTCCTCGAAGGCCCAGGCGCGGACAAAGGCGATGGAGGCGGTGCGGCGATAACAGCGGGCCTCGGCGATCAGGTCGCGCTGCGGCGCGGCGGCCCGCATGTAGTCGACGCGCAGATCGAGGGTGGCGATGGGATGAAAGGCGTCCAGCGCCGTCCACACGGCCAGCCCGCCGACGTGGTCGAGCAGGGTCGTCATCAGGCCGCCGGACACGACCCCGGTCCGCGGATCGCCGACCAGGTCCTCGCGCCAGGGCACCCGCAGGCGCACCCGGTCGCCGTCGCGCCCGTCAAAGGTGAAACCAAGGGCGTGGGTGTGGGCGGAGGCGGCCGCCAGCTGGGGCAGGAGCGGGTCTATGGCTGTGGTCATGTCGTGTCCCGGAGAGCGGCGGCTTCCGCTGCGTCGCACGGGCGACCATATGCACCCTATGGCCCGCCCGGAAGACCTGCTGCGCCCGACCCCCGAGGGGCTCTACTGCCCGCCGGGCGACTTCCATGTCGATCCCGTGCGCCCCGTGGCCCGGGCGGTGATCACCCACGGCCATGCCGACCATGCGCGCCCCGGTCACGGCGTCGTGGTGGCGACGCCTGAAACGCTGCAGATCATGCAGGCGCGCTATGGCCCGGACTGCGCGGGGCGGCTGGAACCGCTGGCGTATGGCGAGACGGTGCGGCGCGACGGGGTCGAGGTCAGCTTCGCCCCGGCCGGCCATGTACTGGGTTCGGCCCAGGCGGTGGTCCGGGGTCTGGGCCAGAACATCGTCGTGTCCGGTGATTACAAGCGTCGCGCCGACGCCACCTGCGCGCCGTTCGAGCCCGTGCCCTGCGACGTGTTCATCACAGAGGCCACCTTCGGCCTGCCGGTGTTCCGCCATCCGGACGACGGGGCGGAGATCGCCCGACTACTGATGTCCGTGGCGCAGTTTCCGGAACGCACCCATCTCGTCGGGGCCTATGCCCTGGGCAAGGCGCAGCGGGTCATCGCCCTGCTGCGGGCCGCCGGGTGGGATCGGACCATCCATGTCCACGGCGCGCTGGAGCGTCTGAACAGCCTGTACGAGGCGGCCGGCGTCAGCCTCGGCCCGCTGGCCCCGGCGACCCATCTGGCCGGCCGGACCCTCGCCGGCGAGATCGTGCTCGCGCCGCCCTCGGCCACCCAGGATCGCTGGTCGCGGCGCTTCGCCGAGCCGGTAGTGGCCTTCGCATCGGGCTGGATGGGGGTGCGGGCGCGGGCCCGTCAGCGCGGCGCCGAGCTGCCGCTGGTGATCTCGGATCACGCCGACTGGGACGAGCTCACGCACACGCTGGAGGAGGTCAACGCCGGCGAGGTGTGGATCACCCACGGCCGCGAGGAAGGGTTGCTGCGCTGGTGCGAGCTGAACGGACGTACGGGCCGGGCCCTGCGGCTGGTCGGCTATGACGAGGAGGATGCCGAGCCGGCGGCGGCCTGACGGCGGGCGTCAGGCGGCTGAGCGGCGCTTGCGACGGGCGGCCTCGAGCGGCGTGGCCGGGGCGGCGGCCGGCGCCGCGCCCTCGATGGCGGCATTCATGGCCATGCGCAGGCGCTCGGGCTTGATCGGCTTCTCGACCACGGCGGCCATGCCGATCGACAGATAGTGGCGGGCGTCGTCGGGGTCGGCGTTCGCCGTCAGGGCGATGATCGGCGTCTGACCGGCCGGGCCGTCCAGTTCGCGGATGGCGATGGTCGCGGCGACCCCGTCCATGCGCGGCATCTTGATGTCCATCAGCACCAGGTCGAAGGCCCGGGCCTGGACGGCCTCGAGCGCTTCAAGGCCATCCTCGGCGGTTTCCGAAGTGCACCCGAACATCTCGCACAGCGCCTGGGCCACCACGCGGTTGGTGGCGTTGTCATCGACGATCAGCACATGCGGCTGCGACTTGAGATTCAGGTCGGACAGCTCGGCGACGTTGGTTTCAGGCGCGTCGGCGATGTAGGCGCGCGGCGCCTGCAGGCTGAAATGGAAGGTGGCGCCCCGGCCCGGATTGTTCTCGGCCCAGATGCGGCCGCCCAGGGCGGTGATGATCTGGCGGCAGATCGACAGGCCAAGCCCGGCGCCCCCGGCCTCGGGGTTATCACTGAACGGTTCGAACAGGGTGTCGAGGCGCGCCGGGTCGAGGCCGGGGCCGTCGTCGCGCACGCGGCCCTCGATCGCCACGGAGTCGCCGTCGACACGCGCCTTGAGGCCCGCCTCGACCACGCCGTTCTGGGCGAACTTCAGGGCGTTGCCGATCAGGTTGTTGAACACCTGCTTCAGGCGGACGTCGTCGACCTGCGCCGCCAGTTCCGTGTCGCCCTCATAGGCGGTCAGCAGCGAGATGCGGTCCTGGGCGGCGCGCGGCTCCCACAGCCCGTGCATCTCGTCGACCAGTCCGCGCAGGCGCGTCGGGCGGCGGGTGATTTCCAGCTCGCCGGCCTCGGCGCGGGACAGGTCGACCGCGTCCTCGAGGATGCGCAGCAGCGTTTCCGAGGAGTCGACGATGGTGCGGACGTGGGCCTGGGCGGTGTCGTTGAGGGGCTGGCGGCGCAGCAGCTCGGCGACGGCCAGCACGCCGTTCATCGGCGTACGCAGCTCGTGGCTCATGACCGCGAGGAACTGGCTGCGGGCGCGGGCGGAGGCCAGCGCCTGGGTGCGGGTGTCCTGAAGGATGCGGGTCTGTTCGGTCAGCTCGGCGTTGTGCAGGCGTTGACGCTCGTGCGCGGCCCGCAGCAGGGACAGGGCGGTGCCGACGCCCCAGTAGCGACCCTCGCGGGTGACGATGAAGCCGCGGTTGAGGGCGGACGGACCGCCCCTCAGCATGATGTCGCAGAACAGGTCGATGGCGACCCCGGCCTCGACCACGGCGGGCTCGGGGTCCATCACCTCGGTGACGGGCCGGTGTGCGTAGAGGGCATGGCCGAAGGGGCCCGCGATCTTCAGCAGGAAGGTGTCGCGCTCGACAAGGCCGATCGGTCGGCCATCCTCCACCACAGGGATGACCAGCGTGTCCGGAGCCTTCTGAAAGCGCGCGAAGATGGCCGAACCCGGGGTTTCCGGGGTCACGGCATCGGCGCGTTCTGTCAGCACTTCAATCGTCGGCATACTGCCGGTACTCCGTGTTACCGGTGGACAATGGCCTGAAACCATTTTCAGAAATGTAAATGTCGGACATGGCCGGATTCCGGGGTCGGGCGGGCGTTTTGCGCCGCGTGCCGAGCCGGTGTATGGAGCGCCGTCCGTTTCATCTTCCGTCCTCTTTCGCATGCGCGCGGCCCCCGGCCGACCGCAGGGTCAGCATGAGCGAAATCCTCCCCGACAGCCGCGGCGCCCTGGTTCTCTTCTCGGGCGGTCAGGACAGCGCCACCTGCCTGGCCTGGGCCCTGTCGCGCCATGCCCGGGTCGAGACGGTCGGCTTCGACTATGGCCAGCGCCACGCGGTCGAGCTGGAGGCGCGGCTGAAGGTGCGGGCCGGGATGGCCGCGGCGCTTCCGGCCTTCGCTGACCGGCTTGGTCCGGACCACATGGTCGACCTGACCGGCTACGGCCGGCTCGCCGAGAGCGCCCTGACCGCCGCGCGCGAGATCGAGATGGGCGCGCGGGGTCTGCCCAGCACCTTCGTGCCCGGCCGCAACCTGATCTTCCTCGTGGCGGCGGCGGCCCTCGCGGATCGCCGGGGGTTGGACGTGCTGGTCGGCGGCATGTGCGAGACCGACTTCTCCGGCTACCCCGACTGTCGCCGCGACACGCTGGACGCCATGGAGCAGGCGCTGGCGTTGGGGCTGGACCGGCCGACGCCCATACTCACTCCGCTGATGCATCTGACCAAGGCGGAGACCTGGGCGCTCGCGCATGAGCTTGGCGGCGAGGCGCTGGTGCGGCTGATCGTCGAGGACAGCCACACCTGTTACCGCGGCGACCGGTCGGTGCTGCACCCCTGGGGCTACGGCTGCGGGACCTGCCCGGCCTGCGAGCTGCGCGCCGCCGGCTGGACCGCGTGGACCGCCCGATGAGCTACGCGGTCAAGGAGGCCTTCCTGACGGTGCAGGGGGAGGGCGGTCAGGCCGGCCGGGCCGCCGTATTCCTGCGCTTCGCCGGCTGCAACCTGTGGAGCGGGCGAGAAGCGGATCGGGCCACGGCCGTCTGCAGCTTCTGCGATACGGACTTCGTTGGCGTCGACGGCGACGGCGGTGGCCGTTTCGCCGATGCGGACGCCCTGGCGGACCACGTGGCGGCGCTGTGGACGGCCGGGGCGGATCACCGGCTCGTGGTCTGCACCGGCGGCGAGCCGCTGCTGCAGCTGGACGCCCCGCTGATCGCCGCCCTGAAGGCCCGGGGCTTCGCCATCGCCGTCGAGACCAACGGCACCCTCGCGGCGCCGGAGGGCATCGACTGGATCTGCGTCAGCCCCAAGGCCGATGCGCCGCTGGTGCAGACGACCGGCCAGGAGCTCAAGCTGGTCTATCCCCAGACCCTGGCGCCGCCGGAGCGGTTCACCGATCTGCCGTTCGAGCGCTTCTGGCTGCAGCCGATGGACGGTCCCGACCGGGACGCGGCCACAGCCGCCGCCGTCGCCTATTGCCTGTCCCACCCGCAGTGGCGCGTCAGCGTCCAGACCCACAAGTACATCGGCGTACGATGATGCCCGTCTTCGAGATCACCAAACAGGCGACGTTCGACGCCGCCCACCATTTCCCCAACGAGCCGGAGGGCAGCATCTATCGCCGCCTGCACGGCCATTCCTTCACCGTGGCCGCCACGGTGCGCGCCGAGGTGCTGGATGACGCCCATGGCTGGGTGGCGGACCTCGGGGCGCTGGAGCGCGATCTCAAGGCGGCAGCGGAGACGCTGGACCACGGCCTGCTCAACGACCACCCGGGGCTGGAGCTGCCCAGCCTCGAGCGCCTCTGCCTGTGGTTCGCCAACCGGTTGCGTGGCGACTGGCCGGGGCTTTGCCGCATCGAGGTGGCGCGCCCGACCATCCACGAGCGCTGTGTCCTCAGCCTCTAGCAGTCGCGCCCGCGGCGCTGGCGCTGTTCGCAGCGGCGCTGCTCCCGCTCCCATTCGCGCTGCTCGCGCTCGCGCCGGGCGCGGGTCTCCTCGTCCGAGGTGGTGACGGCGTCGACCCCGGCGCCGATGACGGCGCCGGTGGCCTTGGCGGCCCCGCCCACGACCGCGCCGGTGGCGCCTACGGCGGCTCCGACCACGCAACCCGACAGCAGGGGCGCGGCGCCGAGGGCGATGAGCAGGGCGAGGGCACGGGGACGAATCATGGGGCTCTCCAACGGTGCGGCAGCCTCGCGCCGGAGAGGTGAACAAGCTCTTGCCGGCCCCGTGTCGGGAGACGGATCGACAGCCGCCGCCGCAGTGCTAGGGTCCGCGCCTCACTGTCGTCGCCGGAGTCCGTGCATGCGTCCCGCTGTCCGCCGCCTGTCCCTGATCGCCGCCCTGATGCTGGGCGTGGCCGCGCCCGCCCTGGCCCAGTCGCCGTTCGACGGCGGGCGTCTGAACGCCAACATCCGCGAGCTGTCGGATGACTCCTTCGAGGGGCGAGGCATTGGCGGCGCGGCCGAGGACAAGGTCATCGCCTTCATGAGCGAGCGCTTCGCCGCGGCCGGCTTCGAACCCGGCGGCGTCGACGGCGGCTGGACCCAGCCGGTCGAGTTGGCCCGTTTCGCCGTGGTCGATCCCGTGGCCACCCTGTCGGTCGGCGACTGGAGCCTGCCGCTGCGCCAGGGCCAGGAGGCTGTCATCTCGACCCGTCGGCCCGCCGGGGCGGTGAACCTCGAGGACGCCGAGCTGGTGTTTGTCGGCTATGGCGTGCGGGCCCCGGAGCGGGACTGGGACGACTTCAAGGGCCAGGACCTGAGCGGCAAGATCCTCGTGGTGCTGGTCAATGACGCCGACTTCGAGCAGCCGGAGCTCAATACCTTCGGCGGCCGGGCCATGACCTACTACGGCCGCTGGACCTACAAGTACGAGGAGGCGGCCCGTCAGGGCGCCGCCGGGGTGCTGATCGTGCACGAGACGGGGCCGGCTTCCTACGGTTGGACCACCGTGGCGAACTCGTGGAGCGGCCCGCAGTTCGACATCGTGCGCGCCAATGCCGAGGGCGAGCGCGTGCCGCTGGAGTCCTGGATCCAGCGCGACGTCGCGGTCGAGCTGTTCCGCCGCGCCGGCCTCGACTTCGAGGCGCTGAAGACCGCCGCCCGCTCGCGCGACTTCCAGCCGGTGGCGCTGGAAGGGGCCCGGCTCAACGCCCGTTATGGCGTCGAGACCTCGCGTATCCGCACCCACAACATCCTCGCCCGCCTGCCGGGCACGACGCACCCGGACGAGACGATCCTCTACACCGCCCACTGGGACCACATCGGCATCGGCGCGCCGGACGCCAGCGGCGACGCCATCTTCAACGGGGCCGTCGACAACGCCTCGGGGACGGCCGCGCTGATCGAGATCGCCCACGCCTTCGCCGCCGGCCCGCGGCCCGAGCGGTCGATCGTGCTGATCGGCTTCACCGCCGAGGAGAGCGGCCTGCTGGGCTCGGAGTACTACGCCGCCAATCCGATCTATCCGCTCGAGACCACGGTGGCGGGCTTCAACATGGACGCCGCCAACGTCTATGGCCGCGTCGACGGCATGAGCGTGACCGGCTACGGCCAGTCCGACCTCGACGAGCGCGTGCGGCCGCTGGTCGAGGCCCAGGGGCGCCGGCTGCTGCCGGACGGCAATCCGGCGGCCGGGACCTACTTCCGCTCCGACCACTTCCCGCTGGCCAAGCGCGGCGTGCCGATGGCCTACATGCGCGGCGGCGGGGCCTTCCGGGACGCGCCCGTGGAAGAGCGCAACGCCCGCCGCGACAGCTACACGGCCGAGCGCTACCACCAGGCGGGCGATGAGTGGTCGCCGGACTGGGATCTGTCGGGACAGCTGGAAGACCTCGACGTCTATTACACGGCGGGTCGTGCCCTTTCGGACAGCCGCGACTGGCCGGCGTGGAGCGCGACCTCGGAGTTCCGCGTGGCGCGCGAGGCCTCGGCGGCGGCCCGCGACTGAGCAACATGACGAAAACTTAACGTGCGGGGCAGGGGGTGCCCCTCCAGGCTCCGGCGCCTGATCCCCGAGAGGCCTGTCCCGCATGTTTCGTCGCCTTCCTTCCGTCTGCGCCGCGGCGCTGCTCGCCGTCGCCATCGCCGCGCCGGCCCACGCCCAGGACTTCTCCGCCGCGCGCCTGTCCGAAGGCGTGCGGGTCATCGCCGACGACAGCTTTGAGGGCCGCTATCCGGGCACGCCGGGCGAGCGTCTGACGCTCGAGTGGCTGCAGGCGCAATACGAGAGCCTCGGTCTCGAGCCCGGCGGGCCGGACGGTCAGTGGCTGCAGCCGGTCGACCTGCGCCGCTACACCCCGGTGCGTGAGTTCACCGCGACCTGGGCAGGGCCCGGTGGAGTCGGCGGGACGCTCGTCAAGGGCGAGGGGCTGAACCTGCGTTCGGCCGCCAACGACGGCCGCGCCGAGATCGCCGGCGCCGAATTGGTCTTCGCCGGCTATGGCATCGTCGCGCCGGAACGCGGCTGGGACGACTACAAGGACGTCGACGTCCGCGGGAAGATCGTTGTGCTGCTGCCAGGCGAGCCCGAAGGCGCCCTGTTCAACGGCGAATATCCGACCGTCTATAACGCCGGCTGGTGGAAGGCGCGGGACGCCGCCGCCCGCGGCGCGATCGGGGTCATCACCCTGCAGCCGCGGCTGGCTCCGGCGCGCTTCGCCGACGCCCAGCGCACCTTCCAGCCCGGTGGCGCCGACCTCGAAGTGACCGGCGACATGACCCGCGACAGTGCTGGCGACCTGTTCGCGGCGGCCGGGCTCGACCTTGAGGCCCTGACGGCGGCGGCGGCGGCCGGCGGCGACTTCCGCGCCACGCCCCTGTCGGGCGTGACCCTCACGGCCTCGGCCGAGGAGACGGTCAATGTCCTGCGGACCTACAATCTGCTGGCCCGCATCCCGGGCACGCAGCGCCCGGACGAGACCATCATCTTCTCGGCCCACTGGGACCACGTCGGCATCGACAACCATGGCCGTCAGACCGTGCCCGAGGGTGAGGACCGCATCTGGAACGGGGCCTGGGACAACGCCTCGGGCACCGTGGCCCTCGTCGAGATGGCGCGCGAGCTGAAGGCCGCCGGGCCGGCGCAGCGCAGCTTCGTCTTCGCCCACATGGCCGCCGAGGAGATGGGGCTGCTGGGCGCCTGGGCCTACGCCGCCGACCCGGTCTATCCGGTCGAGACCACGGTGGCCGACCTGAACATCGACATGCTGCCCTTGTCGCCGCCGACCCGCGACCTGCAGATCTTCGGCTTCGGCCAGAACGAGCTGGAGGACGATCTGGCGCGCCTCGCCGAGGCCGAGGGCCGCTATGTCACCGACGACGGCCAGCCGGAGCAGGGCTTCTACTACCGCTCCGACCACCTGCCGTTCGCCGTCGCCGGCGTGCCGGCGCTGATGCCCTGGCACGGGACGGACTGGGACGAGGGCGGCAAGGCCGTCGGCGAGCCCGCCTATCGCGCCATGTGGGAGGAGCGCTACCACAAGGCCGCCGATGAATGGTCCGAGGACCTCGACTTCTCGGCGGCGGTGGAAAACCTGACGCTGATCTATCGCCTCGCCGTGGACCTGGCCAACAGCGAGCGCTGGCCGGGCTGGAAGCCGACCAGCGAGTTCGGCGCCATCCGCGCCCGGTCCGCCGCCGCCCGCCAGTGATGCGCTGGCGGCCGGTCACCGCCGTCGACGGCCCGGCCGTGCAGGGGAGCTATCCCGGCGCGGTCGAGGTCGCCGGGGCGAGCCGGTGGCTGTTCCTGTCGGGCCAGATTCCGGCAGACCCTGCCGGGGCCGTCGCGCCGGACTTCGAGGGCCAGTGCCGGCAGGTCTGGGCCAACGTCGAGGCCCAGTTGCGGGCCGCGGACATGACCCTCGACAACCTCGTCAAGGTCACGACCTACCTCGCCGACCGCAACGACGCGGCCGTCAACCGCGCCGTCCGGCTGGAGGTGTTGGGCGACCGTCAGCCGGCCCTGACGGTGATCGTCACCGGCCTGTTCGAGCCCGGCTGGCGGGTCGAGATCGAGGCGATCGCGGCGGCGTGAACCCTCCGGGCGCGGGACGCGTTGCAAGCCTCATGCGCATCTCTCTGGTTCTCATCGCCATCCTTGGCCTCGCCGCCTGCGAGGCTCCCGCTGATCGGCCGGCCGAGCCGCCCGCTGATGAGTCACTCCCCGTCGAAGCGGAGAGGCCCGGGCCCGCCTATGTCGGTCGCTGGGCCGTCGATCCGCGCACCTGCACCGCGCCCGTCGGCGACCAGCAGCCGATCGACATCGCCGTCGATAGGTTTGAGGGCTACGAAAACAGCTGCGCCATCACGGCCGTGCGCGAGGTCGAGGGGGCGCAGGTGCTCAGCCTTACCTGCGAGGCCGAGGGCATGCGCACAGACGAGCAGGTTCGGCTCGCCGTGAGGGGCGATCTGCTGACGCTGACCTACCTCGAGCGAGACGACGCGGAGGTGCAGCTGGAGCGGTGCCCGGAGGGCGCGCGCTAGCTTCCGTCAGTTGTTGAACAGGAAGTGCATCACGTCGCCGTCCTTGACGACGTAGGCCTTGCCCTCGGCGCGCAGCTTGCCGGCCTCGCGGGCGCCGGCTTCGCCCTTCAGCGCGACGTAGTCGTCGTAGGCCACGGTCTCGGCGCGGATGAAGCCCTTCTCGAAGTCCGAGTGGATCACGCCCGCCGCCTGGGGCGCGGTGGCCCCGACCGGGATGGTCCAGGCGCGCGCCTCCTTCGGACCCACCGTGAAGTAGGTCTGCAGGCCCAGCAGCTTGTAGGCCTCGTGGATCAGGCGGTTCAGGCCCGGCTCGGTCAGGTCGAGGGTCTCTAGGAACTCCGCCCGCTCCTCGGGATCCAGCAGGGCGATCTCGGACTCGATGCGGGCCGAGATGACCACGGAGTTGGCGTTGTCGGCGCGGGCGCGTTCGGCGACGGTCTGCGAAAGGCCGTTGCCGGTGGCGGCCGAGCCCTCGTCGACGTTGCAGACATAGAGGGCAGGCAGGGCGGTCAGCAGCTGCAGCATGCGCCAGCCCTTCTCATCCTCCTTCGACACCTCGGCCACGCGGGCGGGGCGGCCGGCGCGCAGCTGCTCCAGCGCGAGGTTGATCAGGCGCAGGGTCGCCGCCGCCTCCTTGTCGCCGCCCTTGGCCTTCTTCTCGACGTTCGAGACCCGGCGTTCGAGGCTCTCGAGGTCCGCCAGCATCAGCTCGGTCTCGATGATCTCGAGGTCGGAGATGGGGTCGATGCGGCCCTCGACGTGGGTGATGTCGTCGTCCTCGAAGCAGCGGGCGACGAAGGCCACCGCGTCACAGTCGCGGATGTTGGCGAGGAACTGGTTGCCGAGGCCTTCGCCCTTCGACGCGCCGCGCACCAGACCGGCGACGTCGACGAAGTTGATGCGCGCCGGGATGATCTCCTTCGAGCCGGCGATGGCCGCCAGCGCGTCCAGCCGCGGCTCGGGCACGGCCACGTCGCCGACGTTCGGCTCGATGGTGCAGAACGGATAGTTGGCCGCCTGGGCCGCCGCCGTCTGGGTCAGGGCGTTGAACAGGGTGGACTTGCCGACGTTCGGCAGGCCGACGATCGCGACTTTCAGGGCCATGGCGCTGGGGGATTCCTTGTGAGCCGGTGCCTTTAGCGGCTCCCGTCCGGCTTGTCAGCGGGCTGGCCGATCCCGCTCCAGGGCTGGACCGTGCAAACGGCGTCGCCCTGGCCGTAGCCGGCGGCCGCGCCGGCCTCCGGCCGGATCACCTGGTCGAGCCAGCCGGTCCTTCGATCATAGAGGCGGAACATCTCCCATTCCTCGCCGTCGCCGGCCCGGAAGCGGTAGGAGAGCTCCAGCCAGCGGCCGTGATCGACCACCGGGCCGCAGCCCGTGATCCGCGCGTGGCAGGCGGTTCCGGCGTCGAGATCGATCGAGAAACGGTGTACGAACAGATCGCCGGGCACGCCGGGCTGGACGAACTCGCGACATTCCAGATCGAAGCGGCGGGGGGACGCCGCCTCCGGGGGCGTCTGGAGCCCCAGGGCCAGGATCAGGCTTGCCGTGAGCATGGTCGTCTCCCTCGCCGGACGCGGTCCCCAGCATGGGCCGGATGACCGCGCCTGGCGAGAGGGTCAGTGGCCCCCGTGGCTGGCAGGCGCCGCCGGCTGGGCGACCACCACATTGACCTCGTAGGGGGCCGCCTGCTCGAAGGTCAGGGTCATGGACAGCCGCTCGCCCTCCGCCAGCGGCTGGCTCAGCCCCAGCAGCATGATGTGGTTGCCGCCCGGCTTGAGCGGCACGGCCTCGCCGGCCGGCAGGGGCAGGCCGTCCGGCAGTTCGGCCATGCGCATCATGCCGTCGGTGGTGGTCATCTCGTGGATCTCCACCTTGTCGGCGCCCGTGAAGGCGGCCGAGACCAGCCGGTCATTCCGGCTCGCGGTCAGGGTCATGTAGCAGCCGGTCACGTCGCGCCCGACCTGGGTCGGGCGGCAGAAGGCGTCCGTGACCTCGACGACGGCGGGGGCCTCGACGGGGGGCTGGCCGCAGGCCGAGACGGCCAGGGCGAGGCCCACGGGGGCGAGGAGGGCGGCGGGACGGAACAGTCGGATCATGATGATCTCCAGGGTCAGACGGCGGCGGGACGGCGGACCAGACGCCACAGGCGGTCCACCGCGACCGCCGCCAGCAGGCTCAGGCCGGTGAGAGGGTAGAGGATGGCCAGCGGCAGGACGATGCCCAGCACCGCGGCGCGTGCGCGCGGTCCGGGCGGGGACACGGGGGCGGCGAGCCGGCCCTTCGGGCGGCGCTTCCACCACATCACCATGGCGCTGACGCCCATCACCCAGACGGCGATACAGGCCAGCAGCATGACGATGCGGTTGATCGTCCCGTACTGGGTGCCCTGGTGGGTGAAGATGGACCATTCGAACATCCGCGCCGCCCAGCCGTACTGCTCATACCGGATGTCGCCGAGCAGCTGCCCGGTCCCGTCGGTGTAGAGGGTGCGGCTGTCCTGAACGCGGGTGTTGCGCACCGCCACCGACACGGCCTGCTCCGGGCGCGACGGCAGGTTGACGGTGAAGGGGGCGGCGACGTGGTTGGCCGCCGCTGTCGCCAGCACGGCGTCGAGGTCGAGCCGTGACTCCGGCGCTGACAGCACCGAACCCTGCAGGGTCCAGCCGAGGCCCTCGGGAGCCGGGGCGTGGTGGGCATGCTCCCAGTTCTGGGCGGCCGGGGCGGGCGGACGGCCGAGGCCGGCGGCGCGCAGGGTTCCCATCACCTGGTCGCCCCAGACCGCCGACCACAGCATGCCGGTGGCGGCGAGGAAGACGATCACCCCGCCGGCGAAGATGCCGGTGACGGCATGCAGGTCGCGCCAGAACGGCCGGCGCGCCGGATCGCGGGTGCTGAGGGAGACGACGCCGCCCTTGCGCCCGCGCGGCCACCACAGGAACACGCCGGTGGCGACCAGAATGATGGCCCAGCCGGCGACGATCTCGATCACGACGTTCAGGCCGCCGCCGAAGATCTCCAGACTGTGGATGCGCTTGAAGGTGTCCGACAGCGGGGCGCCGGCGACGCCGGTGACCTGGCCATCGTAGGGATTGACGAAGACCGTGCGGCGGGGGCCGCTCTCGGGCTGAACGACTACCTGGATGGCCCGGTCGGCCCGCTCGGGCACGCGGACGGCGACCGGCTGACCGCCGCCGGCCACCCGCGCCGCGGCGGTCCAGCGCTCCGCCGGGACCCTTTCGGGCCCCGGCGTCACGACATTGAGCGGCCGCGCGGCGAGATCGTCGATCTCGCTGGCGAACAGATAGAGCCCGCCCGTCAGGGCCAGCATCATCAGGAACGGCAGCACCAGCAGGCCGGCATAGAAGTGCCAGCGCCAGACCGCCCGGTAGGCCCCGGACAGGGGCGAGCTCGCCGCGCCCGACATCAGTACGCCAGCCGCACGCCGATGAAGGCGGAGGCGCCTTCGCCCGGCCAGAACACGGCAGTGGAGGCGACGCGGGCGTCGGTCACCGCGTTGAAGTTCGACACGTAGCGCTCATCGAGGATGTTGCGCGCGTCGACGAACACGCTGGTGTTGTTGTCGAAGCGCCAGCCGAGGTTGAGGTTCAGGATCGTGTACCCCGGGGCCTTGAGGGTGTTGGCGTAGTCGACCCAGGTGTCGGACGGGGTCCACTCCACCTGCGGGGCGATGAACCAGCCCGCGGGATCGGTGTAGCGCAGCTCGGCCCGGTACAGGTGCGGCGGCACCAGCGGCAGGTCGTTGTCGCCATAGACCCGGTCGCCCTCGAAGAAGAAGTCCGAGTAGGTGTAGGTCTGGCCCAGACGCCAGGCGGGGGCGAAGCGCCAGTCGAGGGCCGCCTCGACGCCCTGGTGCACGGTCGGGCCGGCGTTGAACGTCGCGGCCGGAATGCCGAGCGCCGGATTGACCACGAAGGTCAGCAGCTCGTTGTCCAGCTCGGCGCGATAGACGGTGGCGTCCCACGAGAAGGCGGCGTTGCGGCCGCGCAGGCCGGCCTCCCAGGTCCAGGCCTCCTGGGCCTCCACGGGCGCGAACCCGCCAACCGTCGGCGACATGGAGCTGAAGTTCGGCGGCTCCACCGAACGGGTCACATTGGCGTAGACTTGGTTGCCGCCGTCGCCTTCCCACAGCAGGCCGAGACGTGGCGCGAACCAGTCGTAGTCCTTGTCCAGGGTCTGGGCGAAGCTGCCGGCCACGCCCGGCAGGGCGAAGCGCTCGAAGTCGCGCTCGGCCCGGCCCCAGGCCCCGCCGGCGACCAGCGCCAGCCGGTCGGTGACGAACAGGCGGCCTTCGGCGAAGACGTCGAGCGCCTGGGCGTTCTGGCGCGCGCTGGCGGTGCGGGCGCCACTCGAGCCGCGCACATTGACGAACTGCTGGGCGTCGAGATCGCCGGAGCGGTACCACAGGCCGCCGAAGGCGTCGGCGCGCTTGCCGAACAGCTGGCCTTCCCAGTCCAGTCGGCCGAAGGCGCCGTAGTTGCGGCTCTGCTGGTCGATGACCTGGAAGATCGGGTGGTGAAGGTCCTTCCAGGTGCCGTAGACGGCGCCTTCGAACAGCAGGCCGGGGGTCAGCCGCCAGCGCGTCGAGACCGTGGTGCGCACCGAGGCGTAGTCCCGCTGGTACTGGTTGGCCAGATTGACCGCCGTGGCCATTACAGGCGTGTTCAGCGCCTGGGTCAGGGTCAGGGAGCCGGGGATGTCCTGGTGGATGTAGGCGCCCTGGACGATCAGCCGGACCTCCCGGTCCTCGCCGAGGCTGCGGCCGAGGTTCAGGGTGATGTACTGCTGCTGACCTTCCGAGGACTGGCGCCAGCCGTCCGAGGTGACGCCGGTGACGCCGATAAAGCCGTCCCACTCGCCGCGGACGCCGGACAGTTCGGCGTGGGCGCGGGCGGTGCGCCAGGAGCCATAGTCGACCCGCAGGCTGGCGGTCTCGCCGCTGGTGCGGCCGTTCGGCGTGACGAGGTTCACGGCGCCGCCGAGCAGGGCTCCGCCGAAACGCAGGGCGTTGCCGCCCTTGTAGACCTCGGTGTAGCGGGCCAGCAGCGGGTCGACCATTTGCACATCGCCGAAGCCGTCGGCCTCGTTGAACGGGATGCCGTCCTGCGACACGAACAGGCCGCGCAGGTGGTTGGCGTTGCCGAGGCCCGAGCCGCGGATGGCGATGCGCACGTCGCCGCCCCACTTCTTCTGGGCGAACACGCCCGGCACATCACGCAGCACGTCGGCGATGTTCGGGGCGTAGCGGCTCTCGAGGCTCTCGGCCGAGACCACGGCCACGGCGCCGGGCGTGCGCGACAGGCGCGCGCGGGCTTCGGCCACCACGGCCGGATCCTCGGGATCCGGGCGACCGGTGACGATGATGCTGTCGACGGTGGTGACGCGGGTGTCGGCGTCGGGGGCGGCGTCCTGGGCCTGGGCGAAGGTCGGCGCAGACAGGGCGGCGAGCAGCGCCAGCGGCGCCGCGGAGAGACGGAGGCTCATGGAATGATGTCCTGAATTCAGAGTCGTTCAGGCGCGCACGGAGGGCTCCGGCGCGCGGTAAGGAGGTCTGGCTTCAGGCGTGGGGTGGCGCGGTCGACGGCGGCCGCGGCGGGGCGCGGGCCGGAGGCAGGCGGTCGGCCAGTGTCGGCCGGACGAAGCTGGTCGGGCGGACGATCGGAACAAACGCGGGCGCCGGCGGCGGGGGCGGCGGCAGGGCGGTCTGGGCCGCCAGCACGCAGGCGGCGCACTGGAAGGCCTCGAGGTCTTCCGGGCTGCGTTCGCCATTGGGGCCGACCTGGATCAGGCGCGGACCTTCCGGCGAGCAGAGCAGGATGGGCCGGTCCGGCTGAACCGCCGCCGCCACGGCCGACGGCAGCAGGGCTCCGAACACGACCGCGAAGGTCGCGGCGAGATACGCCAGCGCGCGCAACATCGGCAGGGGACGGAGAGCAGCCTTCACGCTGGCGCTCCTAGGCGGGTTTGCCGCCTGACACAATGGCGCCGCCGTCGCAGCCGCAGCGCCCCGGCTCAGTCCTCGCCGCGCGCGGCCTGCCGGGGGCTGAACTTCGGGGCCGGGGCGAGGCGCAGCACCTCCGCCTGGTAGCGGTCGTCGTCGCCGGCGAGGGCGAAGGGCAGGGCGTCGGCGCAGGCGTTCAGCAACGCCTCCAGCCACGGCAGTTCGGCCTTGTGGAAGTCGGACAGCACATGGCCGTGCACCAGATGCTTCTCGCCCGGATGGCCGACGCCCATACGGGCGCGGCGGAAGTCGGGGCCGAGCTGGCTGATGAGGGAACGTACGCCGTTCTGGCCGGCCGCCCCGCCGCCCGTCTTCATGCGAAAGCGGCCGGGCGCGAGGTCGATCTCGTCGTGGAAAATGATGACCTGACCCGGGGGCGTCTTGTAGAAGCGCGCCGCCTCGCCCACGGCCCGGCCGCTCTCGTTCATGAAGGTCTGGGGCTTCATCAGCAGCACCCGCACGGGACCGGCGGGGGTCTGGACCTCGCCCTCGCGCACGACCGACTGGAACTTGGCCCGCTCCGGCCCGAACCGCCAGCGGTCGGCGATGCGATCGGCGGCCATGAAGCCGATGTTATGGCGCGTCTTTTCGTACTTCGCGCCCGGATTGCCGAGGCCGGCGAGGATGATCATGCGACTGCTCCGTCAGGAACCTGGAAGCCGGACAGGAAAAACCCCGCCGCGGCGGACCGGGCGGGGCTGAAATCCTTGGTCGGAAGGGGATCAGTCCTCCGCGCCGGCCTCGGCCTGGGCTTCGTCCGCCGCCGCCGACTGGGCCGCCGACGACACCTTGATGGTGGCGATGACGAAGTCGCGGTCGGTGATGGTCGGGGTGGCCCCTTCCGGCAGCGCCACGTCCGAGATGCGCAGGGTGTCGCCGAGCTGGCGGTCGGCCAGATCGATCACCAGTTCTTCCGGGATGCGGTCGGCCTGGACGAGGATCTCCACGTCGTGACGGACGATCTCCAGCGAACCGCCCTGGCGGTTGAACGGGGCGTCCTCGAGGTTCCGGAAGTGCACCGGGATCGAGATCTTGACCGGCGCGTGCTCGTCGACGCGCATCAGGTCGAAGTGCATCGGGCGGTCGGTGACCGGATCGAACTGCACGTCCTTGGCGATGACCGGCTGGGTCTCCTCGCCATACTTCAGGGTCACGAGGTGGCCCAGCAGCTTGCCGGTGTAGAGGGACTTGCGGAAGTCCTTCTCATTGACCGAGATCGCCACCGGGGCCTTGTCGCCACCGTACAGGATGCCCGGCACGGCGCCGGCGCGACGGGCGGCGCGGGCGCCGCCGGTGCCCACGCCCGAGCGGACGTCGACGTTCAGGATGATCTCGGCCATCTGGCTGCCTCAACAACGAAACCGCCGCGCCTGGCTGTCGCCGCGCGGCGGGGGGTCACGCCCCGGAAATCAAGAGCGCGCGCTATTACACGCTTCGCCCCACCCACGCAACACTGGCCCGCAACTCGGGCGTCGGGTCAGTCCACGGTCGCGGAGGCGACAGCGTCGCTGGAGGCGGCGGCGGCCTCGGCGGCGACGGCCGGCGCTTCGGCGGCCAGGACCGGGCTCTGGGTCAGGCCAGGACCGGCGTTCTGGGCGGCGCAGGCCGCGAGGTCGCCGACGATGTGGCGCCCGAGGCAGAACATGTCCTCGTAGCTGGGGCGCGAGGCGGCCAGGCACTGGAACAGCATCAGCTTCGACATGCTGAGGCAGAATTCGCTGTTGGTCTCCACCGCCAGCGCCTCGGTGTAGGTGCGGTAGTCGTCGCCGCCCGCGCCGAGGGCGGCCAGGGCGGCGATCGCCAGCGAATTGACGATCGCCGGCGTGTAGGGCGGCGGCAGGGCGGCGCCGTCGAGCGTCAGGCCCTCGCCGCTGTGGGCGGCGGCGAACAGCAGGGCGGCTTCCTCGGCCGAAGGCAGCATCGGCTGCAGGGACAGGGCCTTGGCGGCTTCCAGCCGTTCCTCGCGGTTGGTCAGGTGCTGCACCGCCCAGCGCCGGCGCGGATCCCGGCGTTCCTGGATGGTGTAGGCGTCCTCCTGCACCCCGGTGGCGATGACCCCGAGGGCGGCGGCGTCCTGGCCGATCCGCGCCGCGATCAGGCCCGCAGCGGCGTCCGCCCCCGGCAAGGTGGCGGCGTAGGCCGGATTGCGGATGATGCTGTCGACGATCTCGCGGCGCTGGTCGGGGTCGACGGCGTATTCGCGCACGCCCGCGACGAAGCCGTCGGACTGAAGGGCGAGGATGGCCCCATAGGCGATCATGCCGCGCGACAGCTGGGCCGGATCATAGGCCGAGCCCTTGCGGATGGCGGCCTGGATGGACTCGGCGTCCTGGAAACCGCCGGCCTGGATGGTGCCGATCTCGCGCACGAAGGCGACATAGATGGCGGCGGCGTCGGCCACGCCCTGGTTCAGGGCCACGGGCGGCGGCGGCGGCGGGGGCGGGGCCGGCTCGGGGGCCGGCGGCTCGGGCGTCGAACAGGCGGCCAGCACGGCCGCGACGGAGATCGCGATCAGGGTCGGACGCGACCCCTTGGAAAAGACCAGGGCCATCGGATGTCCCGCAAAGCTAAACGCCGGACCGGCCCGCCCGGTCCTCGGCACGGCTTATATCGACATACGTCGGCTTTTCCGACCGTTAATCGAACAGCTTGGAGACAGACTCCTCGTTGGCGATGCGGCGGATAGCCTCGCCGATCAGGGGCGCCACCGAGACCGACCGGATCTTCGGGCAGGTGGTCACTTCATGGGGCTGTTCGATGGAGTCGGTGATCACCAGCTCGCGCAGGGGCCCGTCGGTGATGCGCTTGACCGCCGGGCCGGAGAGAACGCCGTGGCTGATATAGGCGGACACCTCGGTCGCGCCCTGTTCGATCAGCGCCTTGGCCGCATTGACCAGGGTGCCGCCCGAATCGACGATGTCGTCGAACAGGATGCAGCGACGGCCCTGCACGTCGCCGATGATGTTCATGACCTCGCTCTCGCCGGCCTTGGGGCGGCGCTTGTCAACGATGGCGAGGTCCACATCGAGGCGGCTGGCGAGCGACCGGGCCCGAACCACCCCGCCGACGTCCGGCGAGACGATCATCAGGTCATCGCCGCCAGCGTAACGGTCGCGCACGTCCTGGGCCAGCACCGGGATGGCCACCAGATTGTCGGTCGGGATGTCGAAGAAACCCTGGATCTGGCCGGCGTGCAGATCCATCGTCAGCACCCGGTCGGCGCCGGCCCGCGTGATCAGATTGGCCACGAGCTTGGCCGAGATCGGCGTCCGCCCGCCGGTCTTCCGGTCCTGCCGGGCGTAGCCGAAATAGGGCATGACCGCCGTGATGCGCCGCGCCGAGGCCCGCACCAGGGCGTCGGTCAGAATCAGCAGCTCCATCAGGTTGTCGTTGGCCGGATAGCTCGTCGACTGGATGACGAAGACGTCCTCGCCGCGGACATTTTCCTCGATGACGGCGAACACCTCATTGTCGGCGAAGCGCTTCACCTGGGTCCGCGTCAGCGGCAGGTCGAGGTGCTCTGCGATGGCGGCGGCCAGCGAGCGGTTGGCGTTGCCCGAGATCAGCTTCATCGCCACGTCATCCTTTCGCCCTCATCGGGCCGTCACTGGCAGGCGCGCCTTACAGCAGCGCGGAGGCGCGCATCAAGGGTGCGGAGGCGTCGCCGGCGTTGGCGCAGCCGCCGGGCCGGTGCTAGACAGTGACGCAGCTCCCCTCGAAGAGGTCGCCTTGTCCGTGCAGTCGTACTCCTCCGCCCTGAAGGCGCTCGCCGGTCCCGCCCGGATCGCCACGGTCTGTGCGGTCGCCGCCGTGGCCCTGTCCGCCTGCGCCGGCCGCGCGGAACGGCCCCGTCTGGCCTATGAGGAGCGCCCGGTCGAGGCGCTCTACAACACCGGCTATCAGCGGCTGGAACAGCGCCGCTGGCGCGACGCGGTCGACTATTTCCAGGAAGTCGAGCGGCAGCACCCCTATTCGGAGTGGGCGCGCCGGGCGATCCTGATGCAGGTCCACGCCTACTATGAGGCCGGCGACTACACGGACGCGATCGCCGCCGCGAACCGCTTCATCCAGCTGTTCCCCGGCAATCCGTCGGCCGCCTACGCCTTCTACATGCGCGCCGTCTGCAACTTCGAGCAGATCGTCGACGTCGGTCGGGACCAGGCCTTCGCCGAGAACGCCCTCGCCGGATTGCGTGACGTCGCCCGACGGTATCCGGGGTCGCCCTACGCCCGCGACGCCCTCGTCAAGATCGACATGGTCAACGACCAGCTGGCCGGCAAGGAAATGGAGATCGGCCGCTACTACCAGCGCGCCAGCCAGCCGCTGGCGGCGATCAACCGCTACAAGGCGGTGATCGACAATCCCGACTTCCAGCGCACCTCGCATACCCCGGAAGCCCTCTACCGACTGGTCGAGGTCTATCTGCAGCTGGGCCTGCGCGACGAGGCGATTCGCAATGGCTCGGTGCTCGGCTACAACTATCCGGGCAGCCGCTGGTACCAGGACGCCTATGTCCTGCTGACCAACGAGGGCGCCCGGCCTGACGTCGAGCCCGAGGGCGACCGCGAAGGCTGGCTGCGGCGTCTGATTCCCGGCTGACCTTCCCCGCCGGAGCGCGAATCCGGCTAGAGCCCGACCATGCTGACGAGCCTGTCCATCCGCGACGTTGTGCTGGTCGACGCCCTCGACCTCGAGGTGGGGGAGGGGCTGACCGTGCTCACCGGCGAGACCGGGGCCGGCAAGTCCATCATCCTTGATGCGCTGGGGCTGGCGCTCGGCGGCCGCGCTGACGCCGGGCTGGTGCGACACGGGGCCCGCCAGGCCGTGGCCGCCGCCGAGTTCGCCCCGCCGGCCGATGACGCCGATCTGCTGGCCCTGCTGGCCGAGCGAGGCCTCGAGGTCGAGCGCGGCGAGCCGTTGATCCTGCGCCGGGTTCTGGGCGTGGACGGCCGCAGCCGCGCCTTCGTCAACGATCAGCCGACCGGCGTCGGGGTGCTGCGCGAGATCGGTGCGCGCCTCGTCGAGGTCCACGGCCAGCACGAGACCGTGGGCCTGCTCGACTGGCGCACCCATCGCGCCCTGCTTGACGCCTATGGCGGTCATGGGCCGCATCTCGCGGCGGTCGCGGCGCACGCCGAAGGACTCAAGGCGGCCGAGGCGCGGCTGGAGGCCCTTCAGGCCGAGGCGCGCGATGCGGCGGCGCGGGCCGAGGAGATCGGCGAGGCGCTGGCGGAGCTGGACGCCCTCGATCCCCGGCCGGAGGAGGAGACGGCGCTGGCCGGCGAGCGGGCCATGCTGGGTGCGGCGGAGAAGGCGCTGGGGGATCTCGCCTCGGCGCGGGAGAGCCTCGGCGGCGACAAGCTGAGCCAGCGGCTGGCCGCGGCCCTCCGCGCCGTCGAGCATGCGCGCCAGCGCGCCGCCCAGGCGGGGGTAGAGGCCGGCCATCCGGTGTTTTCGCGCCTCGACGCCGCGGCGGAGGCGATTGACCGCACCCTGGTCGAGGCGATCGAGGCGGTGGCGGCGGTAGATGTCGCCGCCGAGGCGTTTGATTTCGAGTCGGGGCGACTGGAGAAGGCCGAGGAGCGGCTGTTCGCCCTGCGCGCCGCGGCCCGCAAGCTGCAGACGACGGTGGATCACCTGCCGGTGCTGCGCATCCGTCTGCGTGACCAGCTGCGCCTGATCGAGGACGGGGCGGACGCCCTTGTCGCCGCCGAGCGCGAGGTGGTGCAGGCGCGCGAGAGCTATGACGCCGTGGCCCTGTTGCTCACCGGGGCCCGGGAGGCGGCCGCCAGCCGCCTGACCGAGGCGGTGCTGACCGAGCTGGGGCCGCTGCGCCTGGAGAAGGCCCGTTTCCGGGTGCGTCTGGAGGGGGTGGCCGAGGACCGTCGCGGGCCGCTGGGCCGCGAGACGGTGCGGTTCGAGGTGGCGACCAACGCCGGGGCGGTGTTCGGCCCGCTCGACGCGATCGCGTCGGGCGGTGAGCTGGCCCGCTTCGCCCTGGCGATGAAGGCGGCCCTGGCCAGCCGCGAGCACCAGCGCCAGCCGGTGATGATTTTTGACGAGGTCGACCAGGGCGTCGGCGGGGCTGTGGCCGAGGCCGTCGGTCTGCGCCTGCGCCGGCTCGCCTCGGGGGCCCAGGTGCTGGTCGTGACGCACAGCCCGCAGGTGGCGGCGCGCGGGCATGTGCACTGGAAGGTGCGCAAGGGCGACCGCGACGGCCTGACCATCACCACCGTCGATGCGCTGGACGAGCGCCGGCGGCTGGAGGAGGTCGCCCGCATGCTGGCCGGGGCCGAGATCACCGACGCGGCGCGGGCGGCGGCCCGGGAACTGCTGAGTTAGGTCGATCACGTCCCCCGGCCTTATTGGACGGCGGACAAGCAAAAGGGCCTCCCGGGGTGTCCCGGGAGGCCCTGATCGTTTGCGGTCAGATCAGCGCGATCAGGCGATGATCTTGGCCACGACGCCGGCGCCAACCGTGCGGCCGCCTTCACGGATGGCGAAGCGGAGCTTCTCTTCCATGGCGATCGGGGTGATCAGCT
>NZ_DASYHT010000001.1:0-20402 GCF_035998205.1 Brevundimonas sp. | reverse complement strand
CCAGCCGTCGTTCACTTCCCAGTTCCAGTTCGCCCCGGTCGTCGAGGACTCGGCGTTGATGCCGTCTTCCATCGAGTGGAAGCCGGCGTCCACCGCGCCATACCAACCGTTCGGATCCGCCGACGCCGCCGTCGCGGTCATGGCCAGAGCGGCCGCCGCACCGGAAGCGAGAAGCATCTTATTCAACCGCATGGGAACAGAGCCCTCCGCAAAAAAATCTTGTCAAAGCGGCGGTCTCACCGCCCCGGGCCTCTTTAACAGCGTTGCCGCAGGGCGCAAAGGCCCCTGTCGCACCCCCCTGACCGGGGCGACACACCGTTGCCGAAGGGTGACAGGTCTGCGAGCCTCCGATCATGAGCCCCGAGCCCGTTGCGCCCCCCGAAGTCATCGCCGAGGCCGGCGTCAATCACAATGGCGAGGAGCGCCTCGCCCGCGAGCTGGTCGAGGCGGCGCGGGCCGCCGGGGCCTCGGCGGTCAAGTTCCAGACCTTCGATCCCGACGAGCTGGCGGCCGCCTCAGCCCCCACCGCCGGCTACCAGGCCGCGGCCGGACAGGGGGACGCCCAGGCCGAGATGCTGCGACGTCTGGTCCTCGACCGCGCCGCCCTGACGCGGGTCTGGCGCCACGCCGAAGCCCTCGGCCTGCCGATTCTGTCGACGCCCTTCGATATCGACAGCGCGCGTTTTCTGGTCGGCGAGCTCGGCATGGGGCGGATCAAGGTCGGTTCCGGCGAGCTGACCAACCTGCCCCTGATCATCGCCCTGGCCCGCCTCGGCAAGCCGCTGATGCTCTCAACGGGGATGGCGGAGCTCGCCGAGGTCCGCCGGGCGCTCGACGCGGTGGCGTTCGGGGTGCTGGCCGGTCCGGCAGCCCGGCCGTCGCTGGAGGCGCTGGCCGAGGCCGGGCGCGCCCCCGAGGCGGCCGCCATCCGGGCCCGGACCGTCGTGTTCCAGTGCACCACCCAGTATCCGGCCCCGGTTGAGGAGGCGAACCTGCGGGTGATCGGGACCTATGCCGGGCTCGGCGTCATCCCCGGCTATTCCGACCACACCCCGGGGCTGGCTGCGGCGGTCGCGGCCACGGCGCTGGGCGCCCGGGTGATCGAGAAGCATCTGACCCTGTCCCATGACCTGCCGGGCCCGGACCACCGCGCCTCGCTGGAGCCCGCTCCGTTCGGGGCGCTGGTGGCGGCCGTCGGCGAGGCGGCCCGGGCGCTCGGCCGGGCCGAGAAGGCCCCGACCCCGTCGGAGGCGCCGAATCGGGCCGTCGCCCGGCGCACCCTCGTGGCGCGGCGGGCGATCGCCGTCGGCGAGCCGTTCGGGCCGGAGACCGTGGCCATCCGCCGGGCCGGCGCCGGGCTGGAGCCGGCCGCCCTGTGGGCCCTCGAGGGGCGGGCGGCGCGCCGCGCCTATGCCGCCGACGCCCTGATCGATGCGGCGGAGCTGGAGGGGTGACCCGGCGAATCGCCCTGTTCACCGCGACGCGGGCCGAATACGGCCTGCTCCGGCCCGTGGCGCGGGCGCTGGCGGCGCAGGACGGGACCGCGCCGCTCTGGCTCGTCGGCGGGGCGCACCTGTCCGTCACGCTGGGCGGCACGGTGTCGGAGATCGAAGCCGACGGAGAACCGGTCGCCGCCCGGCTTCAGGACACGGCGCCCGCGGACGACACCCCGGCCGCCGTGGCCCGCGCCGCCGCCCGGACCGGCGCTGCGGTCGCCGAGGCCCTCGTCCGGCTCGCCCCCGACGCCCTGGTCGTGCTGGGGGACCGGACCGAGCTGCTGGGGGCGGCGACGGCCGCCGTCTGTCTCGGCGTGCCGCTGGTCCATCTGGAGGGCGGACATGTCACCGAGGGGGCGATCGACGACCGCATCCGCCATGCCGTCAGCAAGCTGGCCGACCTGCATTTCACGGCCCGCC
The DNA here is from genome assembly GCF_035998205.1 of Brevundimonas sp. Taxonomy (GTDB): domain Bacteria; phylum Pseudomonadota; class Alphaproteobacteria; order Caulobacterales; family Caulobacteraceae; genus Brevundimonas. Next base: position 18,486 of record NZ_DASYHT010000001.1, on the reverse strand, counting down.
CTGCCTATGCCGACCGTCTGCTGCAGCTGGGCGAGCCGGCGGATCGGGTGTTCGTGGTCGGCTCGACCGGGGTCGATGACCTGCGCGCCGCCGGGCCGACCGATCTGGCGGCGGCGTCGGCGGCGCTGGACTGGCCGCTCAACCCGGGGGTGGTCCTGGTGGCGTGGCACCCGGAGACGCTTTCGGGGCGCGACGCCGGGGCGGACGTCCGGGCCGTGCTCGCGGGCGTGCTGGCGGCCGCCGGCGAGCGCCGTCTGGTGCTGACCGGCCCCAACGCCGATGTCGGCCGCGAGGCGGTGCAGGCCGAGCTGGAGCGGGTCGCCGCGGCCCATCCGGACCGGGTGCGGCTCTACGCCTCGCTGGGCCGGGCGCGCTGGGGCAAGGTGCTGGGCGCCGCCGACGCCCTGGTGGGCAACTCTTCGGCCGGGGTCATCGAGGCGCCGGCGCTGGGTGTGCCGAGCGTCAATGCGGGAGACCGTCAGGCCGGCCGGCTGCGCCTGCCCGGGGTGATCGACTGCGATGTCACCGCCGAGGGGGTGGCCGCCGCCCTGCGTCAGGCCCTCGATCCCGCCTTCCGCGCCGGCCTGTCGCCCGACCCGCTGGCGGACGGGCAGGCGGCGAAGCGCATCGCCGCGACGCTGGCGACGGTCGATTTCGGGGCGCTGGCGCGCAAGCCGTTCGTGGATCGTCCGTAGGCGGCGCAATATCGCTCAAGCGAGCGACAGGTCGGCGTCCGCCAGCTCCGGCAGGGTCGCCGCCGAGGCGGCCAGCTGCTCCCAGGCGGCGAAGATATGATAGAGCGAGCTGGCCGGGGCCGGCTCGTCGACGAAGCTTCCGTCCGGGTTGAGCTTGTCCGCCCAGGTCCCGTTCGGGCGCAGGTAGAGCGCGAGCCCGGCGAGGGCGTCGGCCGCCTCCGCCGCCCAGGCGCTGCGGTCCTCCGGGTTCCGCTCCGCCAGCAACAGGGCCGCCTTGAGCCGCTCGGTCTGGGGCCACAGGCGCGCCCGGGCCGAGGCGATCGACAGGGTGTCGTCCAGCGCGTCCACCGCCACGCCGCGGGCGGCGTCCACGCCCCGGGCCCCGACCTGGAACAGCCGCCGGGCCACGGCCTCCACGTCCGGCCGCGCGCGCAGGACCGCCCAGCGGGTCAGCAGCCACGCCCATTCGAACTGGTGCCCGGGCTCCACCAGCCGGCCGTCCGCCCCCTCGGCCGGGGTCCAGTCGGCGGTGAAGAACTCGCGCAGGAAGCCGCCGGCCGGGTCGATGAAGCGGGTCAGGCAGAGCCCGGCGATCTCGTCGGCCAGGGCGTTCCAGGGGCCCGCGGGGTCGACGGCGGCCCAGGCGAGCGCCGCCTCGAACAGGTGCATGTGGGCGTTGGCCTGGTAGGGGTGGGCCCCGGCCTCGCGCCAGCCGCCCTGTGGCAGGCGCTGGCGTTCGAGAGTGGCCCACAGGGCGCCGGCCAGGGCGCGCGCGTCGTCCGCATCGATCCCGGCCCGGGCGGCGGCCGCCAGGGCGAACAGGACGAAGGCCTGGTCGTAGAGGGCGGCGGTATCGTCCAGCACGCGGCCGTCGGCGGCGGTCAGGGTGGCGTAGAGGCCGTCCGGGCGGGCGTTGGTCGCCGCGAACCGGCCCAGCCCGCGCGCCACAGTCGCGCGCCATGGGCCGCGCCAGCCGGCGACTCCGGCATGGGCCAGCACATAGGCCTGCCGCGCCTGGACCCGGGCGCGGCGCGGGGCGTCCGGGCTGCGTCCGGCGGCGTCGAGCGCCTCGGCGAAGGCGCCGTCCGCCTCGACCCCGAGGGTCGACCATAGCGGCAGGGCGGCGGACCGCATCCAGCCGGCGAAGGCGGTGGCGGCGGCCGCGAGCGCCGGCGCGGGCGACGCCGCGCTGGCGCCGACCTGCTGCGCCACGCCCTTGACGTCCTGGGCGCGGTCCAGCGCGCAGACCAGAACGGCGTCCGGCTCGACGATCACCGCGAGGTCGCGCACGCCGACGGTGGCGACGGTGACCCCGGCCGGCGCGTGGATGTGGCAGCCGCTGTCAGCCTCGCCGATCCAGCGACCGCCGCCGGCGGGGCCGTCGGCGACCCGGGCGATGGCGTCCCAGGCGCCGAGGTCGGACCAGGCGAAGTCCACCGGCAGCACCCAGGCGCGGGTGGTCCGCTCCATCACCGCATAGTCGATCGACAGCTTCGGCGCCTGGCGGAAGGCGGGTCCGAGGGTGACGGCGCCGGCGGGGTCGATCGGGTCAGGACGCGCGCCGGCGACCGCTTCGCGCGCCGCGGCGGCCATCTCCGGCGCATAGGCGCCCAGCTCGCCCAGCAGCACATCGGCGCGGACGATGAAGTTGCCGCTGTTCCAGAGGTAGCCCTCGCCGATCCAGCGCGCGGCGGTGTCGCGGTCCGGCTTCTCGACGAAGGCGGCGACCGGGGCCGCGTCCGGGCCGGCCGGGCGGATATAGCCATAGGCGGAGGAGGGTTCGGTCGGCTGCACTCCGAGGGTGACGATGCGGCCCTCGCGGGCGTGGGCCCCGGCGGCGGTGAGGGCGGCCCGGAAGGCGGCGCTGTCGGGAATGTGGTGGTCCGAGGCGACGAACGCGGCGACGGCCTCGGGGTCCCGCGCGGCCAGCCAGGCGGCGGCGGCGGCCATGGCCGGGCCGGAGTCGCGGGCTTCGGGCTCGAGCAGCAGCACTGTGGGCGCGTCGAGGCCCGCCAGCTGGCGACGCAGGGCCGGCAGGTGGGCGACGCCGGCGACGATCAGCAGGCAGCCATCCGGGCCGGCCAGGGGGGCGACCCGCTGCACTGTCTGTCGGAACAGGGACAGGTCGCCGGTCAGGTCGAGGAACTGCTTGGGCCGGGCGGCGCGCGAGGCAGGCCACAGGCGTGTCCCGGCTCCGCCGCACATGATCACCGGATAGAACGCCACGGCCGTATCCCCCGCCCCTGCGAGCCCGGCTTTATCAGCCCCAACCTGGACGGGAAACCCGCGGGCAGGGCGGAATCGCCGTCAGTCGCCCCTCAGCGCCGCGACGTAGCGATCCCGCCACAGGCCGACGTCCGAGGCCCGCACCGCCGCCATCAGCCCCTGCCAGCGGGCGATGCGCTCCTCGCGCGGCATGGCCAGCGCCCGGCGCAGCGCGTCGGACATCTCCTCGCGGGCGTAGGGATTGACGATCAGGGCGTCGCCCAGCTCGGCCGCGGCGCCGGCGAAGCGCGACAGCACCAGCACGCCGGGGTCCTCGGGGTCCTGGGCGGCGACGAATTCCTTGGCCACCAGGTTCATGCCGTCGCGCAGGGGCGTGACCAGCCCGACCCGGGCGGCGCGGTACATGCCGGCCAGCTGGTCGCGCCGGTAGGTGCGGTTGAGGTAGCGGATCGGCTGCCAGTCCATGTCGGCGAAGGCGCCGTTGATGCGGCCCGCCAGGGCGTCGAGCCGGGCGCGGATGTCCTGGTAGGTGTCGACATCGTCGCGCGACAGGGGCGTGACCTGCAGCAGGAACACCTGGCCGCGCCGGTCGGGATTGTCCTGCAGGAACTGCTCGTAGCCGAGCAGCCGCTCCTCCAGCCCCTTGGAATAGTCCAGCCGGTCGACCCCCACCAGCATGCTGCGGAAGGCGGCCGAGGCGGCCATGCGGTCGTAGGTGCGTCGTCCCAGCACGGAGTCGCGCGCCGCGAGGAAGCCCTCCACGTCGATGCCGATGGGAAACACCCCCAGCTGCGGCGCGCGGCCGAAGGCCTCTACCCGGCCGTCCGCCAGACGCTCGCCGCCCACCTCGTGGAGCACATAGTCCTCAAGCAGGTCGCGCCATTCAGCGGTATGGAAGCCGATCAGGTCGTAGTCGAACAGGCTCTCCACCAGCCGGCGGTGGAACGGCAGGGTGACCAGCAGCTGCCTTACCGGCCAGGGCGTATGCAGGAAGAAGCCGATGCGGTTCTTGACCCCCAGACGCCGCAGCTCCCGGGCCATCGGGATCATGTGATAGTCGTGGATCCAGATCAGGTCGTCCGGCTGGATCAGCGGCCGCAGCACCTCGGCGAAGCGCCGGTTCACCCGCTCGTAGCCCTCGCCGTACGACCGCTCGTAGGCGGTCAGGTCGACCCGGTGGTGGAACAGCGGCCACAGGGTCTTGTTGGCATAGCCGTTGTAGTACTCGTCGACGTCCTGCGCCTCGAGATCGACGAGGGCCACGGTGACGCCGGCGCGGTCCTCGGTCTTGAGGGCCCCGGTGAAGGTCTCGCAGGTCTCGCCGGACCAGCCGAACCACAGGCCATCATACTTTCGCAGGGCCGCGGACAGGGCCATGGCCAGACCGCCGGCCGAGCCGGCGGCGGGGTCGGTCGGGGCGGAAACCCGGTTGGAGACGACGATCAGGCGGCTCATGACGGGTTCACCGGACGTCCGTCCACGAGCGGCTGAGCAGGATGGCGCAGTTGATCACCCCCACCAACGAGTAGGTCTGCGGATAGTTGCCCCATAGTTCTCCGTCCTCGATGGCGATGTCCTCGCTGAGCAGGCCGGCGGCGGTGCGACGGGACAGCATGTCCTCGAACAGGGCCCGGGCCTCGGCGTCGCGGCCATTCTGGTGCAGCGCCTCGATGAACCAGAAGGTGCAGAAGTTGAACGCGGTCTCGGGCGCGCCGAAGTCGTCCGGCTCGACGTAGCGGAACAGGTAGGGGCCCTGCTTCAGGTCGCGCTCGATGGCGTCGAAGGTGGCGACCTGGCGCGGGTCCATGGGATCGAGGAAACCGAGGTCGGTCAGCTGCAGCAGCGAGGCGTCCAGCTCGCGGCCGCCGAAGCTGGCGGCGAAGCGCCCTTCGTCCGGCAGGAAGGTCTCGCGTTCGATCCGGGTGCGGACGGTGTCGGCCCGGTCGCGCCAGAACCGGGCGCGGTCGGTCAGGCCGAGGTGCGTCGCCGCCTTGGACAGGCGGTCCAGCGCGGCCCAGCACATGACCGACGAATAGGTGTGCACCCGGGCGATGGTGCGGAACTCCCACAGGCCCGCGTCAGGCTGGTCGTGCAGCTGGAAGGCGCGCTCGCCGACCGGCTCCAGCGCCTCGAAGTCCTCGACCGAGCCGGGGCGCAGGAAGCGCTGGTCGTAGAAGGCCTGAACCAGGGGCAGGACGATCTGGCCATAGACGTCGTGCTGCAGGTGCTCGTGCGCCTGGTTGCCGACGCGCACCGGCTGCATGCCGCGATAGCCGGCGACGCTGTCGACGATGCGCTCGCCGAGGCCGGGCTCGAGCCCGACGCCGTAGACCGGCTGGACGTGGCCGCCGCCTGAGGCGTCGACGAGATTACGCAGGTAGCCGAGGTAGTTCTCGAGGATGTCGACGGCGCCGAGGCGGTTGAGGGCGCGCACCGTATAGTAGGCGTCGCGGATCCAGCAGTAGCGATAGTCCCAGTTGCGGCCGCTCTCGGGAAACTCCGGCACCGAGGTGGTGAGGGCGGCGACGATGGCCCCCGTTTCCTCATGGGCGCAGAGCTTGAGGGTGATGGCGGCGCGGATCACCGCCTCCTGCCAGTCCAGCGGCAGGTACAGCCGCCGCACCCAGTCGCGCCAGTAACGGATCGTCCGGTCGAGCGCCGCGGCGACGCCGGGGCCGACCTCCTGGTCGTAGCCCTCGTCCGGCCCGAGGAAGAAGGTCAGCGGCCCTTCCAGCCGGAAGGTGCGCTCGTCCAGCACATGGCTGACCGGGCAGTCGGTGGTCAGGCGGAACACCACCTCCTCGCACAGGTAGCGGATGTGGTTGGAACCGGAGGTATGGGCCGCCCGGCGCCCGCCCCAGCCTGCCGCCGGGCGCAGCCGGACGGTGATGCGCGGCGCGCCGCTCAGGGGGCGGACGATGCGGCCGAAGGCCAGCGGCCGGTAGGTCCGGCCGTGCTTCAGGTGACGCGGCGCGAAGTCGAGGATCTCCAGGGCGGCGCCGTCCGCGGCGGTCAGGACGGTGCGCAGGACCGGCGTGTTGCGCAGATAGGCCTGCTCGACGCTGGCGAGACCTTCGAGGTCGATACTCCAGAAGCCATGTGCGGGGTCCGCCCCGTCCATCAGGGCCGAGAACACAGGATCGCCGTCGACGCGCGGGGCGCAGGCCCAGACGAAGCGACCGGACCGGTCGATCAGGGCGCTGATGGCGCAGTTGCCGATCGGCCAGAGGTCGAGGGAGGGGGCGGCTCCGGGCAGGGCGGACATCACAGGCCCTCCAGGCGGTCGAGCCAGGCCAGCACGGCGGCCGGGCCCGGCAGGCGGTAGGCGGCGGCGGTCGGGCGCGGGCTTCCGACATGAACGCCGAAGCCGCCGTGGGCGTCGGCGGCGACGAAGCCGTACTCGTCGGTCAGGTCGTCGCCGACCATCACCGGCGTGGCCCCGGCGAACGGCGGCTCGGCCATGAAGGCGGCCAGCGCCCGGCCCTTGTCGGCGCCGGGGGTCTTCAGCTCCTCGATCAGATGGCCCGGCTGGTGCGTCAGGTCGTGGGCGGCGGCCAGTTCGGCGGCGAGGTCGCGGGCGGCGCCGGCGAGGTGGGGGGCGAGGCGCACATGCAGGCCCGTCGCCAGGCCCTTGCGCTCGACGAAGGCGCCGGGATTGTCGGCCACGAAGCGGTCGAAGGCGGCGGCCGCCTCGGCCACGCCCGGCGCGGGCTCGGCCCTGACCAGACGGCCGCCGGGGGTGCGCCGCTCGAGACCGTGCACGCCGGACACGAGGGCGACGTCGCCCTCCAGAATGCGGTCGATGTCGACGATGGCGCGGCCGCTGATCACCGCCAGCCGGCCCTCCAGCCGGTGGGTCAGACGGGCCAGCACGGCGCGCCGGCGCGGGTCCGGGCCGACGGCCTCCGGGGTCGGGGCCAGTTCGGCCAGAACCCCGTCGAGATCGAGAAAAAGGGCGGCGCGGCGCACCCGCTCGGGCGGTGCGCCAAGGTCGGCGGCGTCGATGGTCATGGGCCTCGTCAGCAGGCGTTGCGGCGCAATCGCGCCCCCGTCAGCTGGGATCAACGCGCGAGAACGGCAAAGGTTTAACCGAGTTGACAGGTTCTCAACCCCCCGCCCCCGGGTGTATGCGGTCAGCCCTTGCGCCGGCGGTCAGGTCCGGCGTCGTCAGGTGAGTGCATGGACCCCGCCCAGATTCTCGAGCGCGCGCGCGCCGTCGTCCGGCTGAACATCGAGGCGCTCGAGGCCCTCGACCGCAATCTGAACGGCTCGCTGGTGCGGGCCTGTGAGGTGATCCTGTCGCGGCCGGGCTATGTCGTGGTCACCGGCATGGGCAAGTCCGGGCACATCGGCGGCAAGATCGCCGCCACCCTGGCCTCGACCGGCACCAACGCCTTTTTCGTGCACCCCGCCGAGATGAGCCACGGTGACCTCGGCATGCTGCGCAAGGACTGCACCCTGCTGGCCATTTCCAACTCGGGCGAGAGCCGGGAGCTGCGTGACCCGCTGACCTTCTGCCAGCGCAACGGCATTCCGGTGATCGGCATCACCCAGCGCAAGGGCAGCCTGCTGGACCGGATGTCCGAGGTGACCCTGCTGATGCCGACCGTGGCCGAGGCCTGTCCCAACGGGCTGGCCCCCACCACCTCGACCCTGATGACCCTGGCGCTGGGCGACGCCCTGGCCATGGCGCTGATGGACGAGCGCGGCTTCTCGGCCGAGGATTTCGGCCTGCACCACCCCGGCGGGGCGCTGGGCATGAAGCTGCAGACGGTGCGCGAGTGGATGGGCGACAACCATGCGCCGCCCGCCACGGTCCCGGCCGGCGCGCCGTTCAGCGAGGTAGTGGCGGCCATCACCGAGGGCCGCAAGGGCGCGGTCGCCGTGCTGGCGGACGACGGGCGTCTGGCCGGGATGATCACCGACGGCGACGTGCGCCGGGCCTTCGCTCGTGATGTCACGGCTCTCGTCGCCGCCGACATCATGAGCCCGCATCCGATCACGGTCAGCCCGGACGCGCGCATGAGCGACGCCATCGATCTCATCGCCGCCAACAAGATCGGCAACCTGTTCGTGGTCGACGCCGGGCGGCCGGTGGCCATCATCCACGTGTCCGAACTGATCCAGGCGGGCTACGTCGCCTGATCGGTGCGGCGAGTTGACCGCCCCGCGCGACGCGCGATACGGGGCGGGGGCGGCGTCGTGATTAACCGCTCGGAGACCCGTCGACCTCATGGCGTCCATCTGCATCGACGGGTTCAACATCGCCCTGCCCAACGGGTCGGGGATCGCCACCTTCGGGCGGAACCTGCTCGGCAACGCCCGGGCCGCGGGCTACGGCACACAGGTGCTGTACGGGCCGCGCCATGGCCGCAGCAAGAACCCTGCCCGGAAGAGATCGCCTTCCAGAAGGGCTTCATCGACACCGCCGGCATGCAACGCCTGATCGACCAGCTCGGGAAGAGCGCGTATGGGGCGTATCTGCGGGGGGTGATGGGGGGGTGATGAAGGCCCGTCGCCGCCCGACTGGGCTCCAGTTGCGGTTCCTTGGCTCTCTTGGGCCAGTTAGTGTCCTGAAGTCCTGAGTCGCGGACTGTGGAGTCAATCGCCTTGCGCAGACATCGGAGTCCCGAACTCAACCTTCTTGGCCTCAACGAACTCGTCGAGCTGGACAGGTGGGCTCTTGAGCGCCGGTCCCGCGGGCTCGCCTGCACGGCCTTTCTCGGATACCAGCAGACCCTCTGTCGGGTTCTGGGACGCTACAAACTGTACCTCGCCACGACCGATGTCGGCTTCGGCGCCCACGTGATGCTGGACGGCATCTGGGAGAGCTGGCTGACCGTCTTCATGGCCCGGCGCGTGCAGCCAGGCATGTATGTGGCCGACGCGGGCGCGAACCACGGTTACTATACTTTGCTTTTCGCGGACCTTGTTGGACCGGACGGCCGCGTCGCGGCCATTGAGCCGAATCCGGCGACAGCCAGCCTGCTCCGGCGTTCCCTTTCGGTGAACGGGTTCGACGGCCGGACGGAAGTCCATGAGCGCGCCCTGACCGATGCTGACGGTGAGACGCTGGCTTTTCACATGCCGACCGGTGAGCCGAAGAATGCGCGGCTCGTTTCCGCGACCTTGCAGGGCCATCCTGAGGTGCAGACCGTGACGAGCGCCCGGCTGGACACCCTTCTGAGTCACTGGCCGCGTCTCGACTTCCTCAAGATTGACGTTGAAGGCGCCGAGGAAGCCATGCTGTCCGGTGCCTGGGGCCTGATCGAGCGACACCGGCCGCAGATGGTGCTCGAATACAATGCGAGCAGGGCGAGCGATGGTGGTGCGCTCCTCGACCGTCTTGAGTCAGTCTATGGAAAGATCCGGTGGATTGATCACGAAAGCCAGCTGCGGGGTGCGAGCCGCGCCGAGCTTACAGACGCATCCAATCACGAAGACTGGCTGCTTTATCTCGAACCTTGATCAGTTGATCTTCTCAAGATCAAACTCGATGAGTCGGGCTTTTCCGGCGATGGCCCCCTGCATAAGCACGAGCCGGAATTCGCCCGACGCAGACTCGGACCAGTCGTTGACCATGGTCACGGCGTGCAGCCCGGGCTTGCCCGGCTTTTCGACGTGCTGGTCGAACTGCTGGTGGTGTCCCCAGTCGAAGCCGAGGGCGATGCTGGCCGCGTCGTCGTCAATCCACACCTTCGCTTCAGCACGCCAGCGGCCCGGGGGAAGGGTGACATAGGGGCCATACACGACGATGCGCGGCCGGCCTGTGAGGTCCACTTCGAAACGGGGACCGGTCACCGGATTGCGGGTGTCGTACAGGAACAGCTTCGGGGCGATCCGGACGCGCGCGCCCACGGCGGGCCGTCCGTGGCGATAGAGCGACATGACCTCGGCGGCTGCCCTTTCGCCCCTGGGCCGGGGGGGCAGGGGCGGGGCGGCGACCGTCAGGCCGCTCCACAAGGTTACGGGCGCGCCAGGGGGGAGGGCGGCCCCGCCGATCACCGGCACATGCGCCGGCGCCTCGCAGGCTTCCGCGTGGATCTGGCTGGCGGTCCACAGGGCTTGCGGGAATTGGGCCAGAACAGTCTGGTAGAGGCGCTGAACCGACGACTCGGGGTCCGTCAGAACCACCACGTCCGGCGTTTCGCCGAAGTGGCGCAGATGGCCCATCTCCTGCGCCAGCACCACCGCCTTCGGGTCTTTCAGGATGTCAGGCCCCAGCCCGGCCGACCAGGGCACGGGCTTCAGCCCGGCCGCAGCGGCGGCGTCGGCGACGCGCCGGCGCCATTCGGGCTCGGTCTGCGAAGGGGTCAGGACGACCCAGCGGGCTCGACTCACGCAGCCCTCAGCCAGGTGTAGATGTCGACGGCCTCCTCGATATCATCGAACATCTTGGCCTTGCCGTTCTCGATGATCAGCGCCCGCTCGCACAGGGAGGCGATCAGGTGCATGTCGTGCGAGGCCATGAGGAAGGCGCGGTCGCCGCGGCGCTCGAACAGCTCCTGCCGGCACTTCTCCTGGAAGCGGGCGTCGCCGACCGCGACCAGCTCGTCGATCAGATAGCAATCAAACTCGATGGCCAGCGACAGGCCGAAGGCCAGACGCGCGCGCATCCCCGAGGAATAGTGCTTCACCGGCATCTTGAGCTTGGCGCCCAGCTCGGCGAAGGAGTCGACGCGGTCCCGGATCTCGGCGGTGTCCTTGCCATAGATGCGCGAGATGAAGCGGATGTTGTCCAGCCCCGACAGGCTGCCCTGGAAGCCGCCGCCGAAGCCGATGGGCCAGGAGGCCTTCATGCGCCAGTCGATCAGGCCCGCCGAGGGCGACAGCACCCCGCCGAGGATCTTGATCAGGGTCGACTTGCCCTGGCCGTTTCGACCGAGCACGGCGAGCCGCCCCGACGGCGCGAGCGTGAAGTTCAGGTCCTTGAACAGCGGACGCGAGGCGGTCTCGTAGGTCTTGGACAGACCCTCGACGACCAGACCCGGCGCGGGGGGGAAGGGCGACATCAGTCTTGGCGGTGCTCCCTGACCCCTGCCCAGATGAGCCAGCCGACGCCATAGATCAAGACGCAGGTGGCCAGGACGGAGAGGATCGACAGCCAGCGGCGCGGCTCGATGGCCTCGTCCGGCCGGTGCGGGCTGACGATACGGTCGAGGTACAGGCGCTGACGCCGCGCCTCCTGCTCGGCCGTGACGACCGCGGCGGTGGCCTGGGCCAGTTCGCGGTCGGCCAGCTCGCGGTTCAACCGCAGGGTCTCGAACATGCCGACGCGCGGGGCCAGGGAGCCCGGACCGCCGGACAGTTTGGCCTGTTCCGCCGCCACCTGGGTCTCCAGCGCGGCGATGCGGCCGTCCAGCGAGCCGAGCAGCGGGCTTTGCGGCGCGCTGGCGGCCACCTGGGCGCGTTCGGCGCGCAGCTCGGCGGCGGCGGCGAGCAACCCGCCGATCAGCTCGCCGCGGATCCGGGCGGTGGCCTCGGGGTCGACGAAGGCCTCGCTGTTGCGGAAGGCGGTCAGCTGGGCCTCGGCCTCGGCCAGACGCTGGCGGGCGACCTCGCGGGCGGCGTTGGCCTCGGCGATGGCGTTGGCCGACGAGCGTTCGTTGAGCTCGTTGATCAGGGCCTCGCCGCCAGCCAGCAGGGTCTCGGCCATGGCCTGGGCGTCGTCAGGCCGGAAGGCCTCGACGGTCAGGGTGCTGATGCCGGTGGTCGAGTCGTAGCCGACGGTGACGAAGCGCTTCAGCGCCTTGTGCAGGCCTTCCTGGCTGCGGGTCTCGCCAATGCGGGGATAGGCCGAGAAGGGGTCCGCGCCGCGGTTCAGCACCACCGGCAGGTCGAACTCTTCTGACAGCGCCGCGGCCCCGGCGCGGGAGCTGATGAACTCGTGTACGGCGAAGGCGTCGCTCTGGGCCGGGCTGACGCCGATGCCCTGCAGCGCCATGCCGAGGGTCCCGGTATTGGTCTGGCCCGCCGTGCGCACCACGAACTGGGCCTCGGAGACATAGCGGGGCGAGGCGATGAACAGGAAGTAGATGGCCGCGATCAGGGTCGGCAGGGCGATGACCAGCAGGGCGCCCCACGGCAGCCGGTCGCGCCAGCCGCCGCCGCCATCGATGTCGCCAAGCCCCTTGGGAAGGGGCCCGAGGAAGGTGACCTTGGTGTCGCTCATCTCGTTCTCGATTTCACCGGGCGGGTCCGGTCATTCCATGTCGACGCGATTCTTGGCGCCAGCCAGCAGCAGCAGGCCAAGCACCAGGAGCACCGCCCCGATGAACCAGGCGTAGGGGGCGTTGTAATAGGTCGGCGTGAGGTGGCCGAACACCCCGTCCCGCACCATCTCGATGCCGTGGGGGAAGGGGAACCACATCAGAATCTCGCGGAATTGCTGCGGAATCCAGTGCAGCATGAAGAAGGCGCCGGAGATCGGGATCATGGCGTAGGTCAGCACCGGCACGAGCCGTTCCATGATGTCGATGCGCGATGACAGGCCGGCGAAGGTCAGGCCGATGCCGAACCCGACCCAGGCGGTGGTGAACCAGCCCGCGTAGAGCAGCAGCCAGTTGTGCGGCAGCTCCACCTGGCCGAGGGCCAGCAGCACGATGTAGACGATGATGAAGGCCGCTGTGCCGCCGAGGAACTCCAGCAGGTTGCGGGCGAGGAAGATGTGCAGGGTGCGGATCTGCCGATGGTGCAGCAGCCCGACATTGCCCGTCAGCGCCCCGACGCTGAAGCTGATCATGTGCCGGTACAGCAGCAGGCACATGTAGCCCGTCATGATGAAGGGGCCGACGCGGATGCCGTGCTCGTACTCGGGCTTGATCACGCCCCACAGCACCAGCACGCCGAAGCAGAACAGCAGGGGCTCGCCGATCACCCAGGCGAATCCCAGCCCTTCCCGGCCGAACCGGGTGGACATCTCGCGCCGCATCAGGGCGCCGATGATCCGGGACTGTCTGGCCGTGGCTTGCAGCATGAGGGTGCGCGGGTCTCCGATGCCGCCCCGCGGGAACCGGGCTCGGGGCGAGGGTTAGCGCGAGAGGGCGGGCGCCGACAAGCGCGATGCGCGCCGCCTCAGCCCGCCTCGCGCCGGGCGGTCTCCAGATCGTCCGGCCGGCCGACGTCCAGCCAGTCCTCGTGCAGCGGGAAGACGCCGACGCCGCGGCCGTCGTCGGCCAATTTTTTGAGCGCGTCGGTCATGTCGAACCGCTCGCCCGTCGGCAGGATATCCAGCGCCCGTGGCGACAGGGCGTAGATGCCGCAGTTCACCAGCCACTCGTAGGTGGGCTTTTCGACCAGGCCGGTCATGAAGCGGTCGCCGTCGGTCTCGACCACGCCGAAGGCCGCCTGCATGCGCTCGCGGCGGACGCAGAGGGTGGCGTCGCCGCCGTGGTCGCGGTGGAAGTCGAGCAGGCCGCCGAAGTCGACCCGGGTCAGCAGGTCGCCGTTCATCACCAGCAGGGGCGCCTCGAGCGGCTCGTTCAGCAACGACAGGGCCCCGGCGGTGCCCAGCGGGGCGTCCTCGCGCAGATAGTCGATCTCGACCCCGAAGGCCGAGCCGTCGCCGAAGTGGTCGGTGATGATCTCGGCCAGATAGTTCACCGCCAGCCGGAAGCGGCGGAAGCCCTGGGCCCGCAGCCGCTCCATGATGGTCTCCAGCAGCGGCCGGCCGCCGACCTTGAGCATGGGCTTGGGGCAGGTGTGGGTCAGGGGGGCGAGGCGGACGCCGCGCCCGCCGGCCATGATGACCACCAGATTGTCCCGCGCCGCCGGGGCCGCCGGGGCGTCGGGGAACAGGCCGACCACGCGGCCGGCGGCGTCGACCACCGGGGCCATGGCCACGCCGCGCTCTTCCAGCCGGCGGCGGGTGACGGCGGCCGCCTCGCCCTTCGCCGGAATGGTCAGGGGCGCGAGGTTGGCGACGCTGCGGACCGGGTCCTCCAGCCGCACGCCGCGCAGCAGGCCGCGACGCACGTCGCCGTCGCTGACGGTGCCGACCAGCCGGCCCTCGGGATCGACCAGCACCACCAGCTTGTGCCGGGCGGCGTCGAGCCGGCCGATGGCCTCGACCAGCGGCGCCTCCGGGGCGACCAGATTGGCCTGAAGCCCGAAGCGCGGATCCGGCCGGGGGCGGCTCACACTGCATACTCCCGCGGCCGGTAGAGGTCGGCGTGGGCGCGGATGAACTCGGTGGTGCGGGCCAGGCCCTCGTCCAGGCTGACGGTCGGGGCCCAGCCCAGCCGGTCCCGGGCCCGCCCGGCGTCGGCGATCAGCCGCATCACCTCGCTGGCCTCGGGGCGCAGGCGCTCGGCCTCGCTGATGACCTCGAAGTCGGCGCCGGTGACGGCCCGGACCCGATCGATCAGTTCCGACACCGAGGTCTCGACGCCGGTGCCGAGGTGGATCGTCTCGCCCTCGATGCCGGGCGTCAGGGCGGCCCGGACGAAGCCCTCGACGGTGTCGGCGACGAAGACGAAGTCGCGGGTCGGGCGCAGGTCGCCGAGCCGCACCGTCTGGCCGGCGAGGGCCTGGGTGATCAGGGTCGGGATCACTGCCCGGGCGCTCTGACGCGGGCCGAAGGTGTTGAACGGCCGCAGCGTCACCACCGGCGTGCCGAAGCTGAGGTGATAGCTTTCGGCCAGCTTGTCGGCGCCGATCTTGGTGGCCGAATAGGGCGACTGGCCGACCAGCGGGTGGGCCTCGGTCATCGGGACGATCTGCGCCGTGCCATAGACCTCGCTGGTGGAGACATGCACCACCCGCGACAGGCCGTGCCGGCGCGCCGCCTGCAGCACGTTGAGCGTGCCGATGACATTGGTGCGGACGTAGCTCTCGGGCGCCTGGTAGGAATAGGGGATGGCGATCAGGGCCCCGAGGTGCAGGGCGATGTCGGCGCCGTCGGCCGCCGCCTCGACGCTGTCGCGATCGGCCAGATCGCCGCGCACCACCTCGATGTCGCCGCGCACCGGGCTGCGGTCCAGCCAGCCGGCCCCGCCGTGCGAGGTGTAGCGGACGAAGGCCCGGACATGGGCCCCCAGCGCGACCAGTCGCTCGACCAGATGGCTGCCGATGAAGCCTCCGGCGCCGGTGACCAGCACGGTCTTGCCGGCGAAGGCGGCGGGATCGATCGGGCTTGGACTCATGGTCAGGACGCCCCCGGCGCTGATTCCCTCGGCGTCACTTTACCAGCGGGCGGGGCCGCGGCCATGCTTGATGCGGACTGAGTCGGGGAGCGGGCGATGATCGGCGACAGACGGGTGCTGGCCATCGTCCCGGCGCGGGCCGGGTCGCAGGGGCTGCCGGGCAAGAATGTGCGGCCGCTGGCGGGCAAGCCGCTGGTCGACTGGACGCTGGACGCCGCCGCCGCCTCGGCCCTGATCGACCATGTGCTGGTCTCCAGCGACGATCCGCAGGTGCTGGCCCGGGTGCCGCCGCCCATGCAGGCGCTGGATCGGCCGGCGGCGCTGGCGGGGGCCGAGGCCTCTGTATTCGACGCCATCGCCCACGCCCTCGACCACGTCGGCGCCGGCTGGGACTATGTGGTGCTGCTGCAGCCGACCTCGCCCCTGCGGATCGCGGCGGACATCGATGCGGCGATCCGCCTGTGCGACGAGACCGGGGCTCCGGCGGTGCTGACGGTGTCGCCGACGCTCAAGCCGGACCGGTTTCATGGCACGCTGGCGGGCGACGGGGCCCTGGCGCTGGACGGGCCCCGCGACGGGGAGGGCGTGGTGCTGAACGGCGCCGTCTATGTCGGCCGGCCGCACCGGCTGCGGGATGACCGGACCTTCCTCGTCGAGGACACGCGCGTGCTCGTCATGCCGCCCGAGCGCGGCCTGGACATCGACACCCTGTACGACTTCGTCGTCGCCGAGGCGCTGATGCCCCACGCGCAGGCCTTCGCCGCCACCGGCATGCCGGCGGTGCGGCGGTAGCCCTCAGTAGATTTCGAACAGTCCGGCCGCGCTCAATCCGCGGGCGCGGATTCAGCCACTCTGAGTGGGGCGCGGCTTTCGGACTGTTCTCAGTAGATTTCGAACAGTCCGGCCGCGCCCATCCCGCCGCCAACGCACATGGTGACGACGCCGTACTTCGCGCCGCGGCGCTTACCCTCGATCAGCACATGGCCGGTCATGCGCGCGCCCGACATGCCGTAGGGGTGGCCGATGGAGATGGCGCCGCCGGAGACGTTGAGCCGCTCGTCCGGGATGCCGAGCCGGTCGCGGCAGTAGAGGACCTGCACGGCGAAGGCCTCGTTCAGCTCCCAGATGCCGATGTCGTCGACCGTCAGACCGTGCTGCTTCAGCAGCTTCGGCACGGCGAACACCGGGCCGATGCCCATCTCGTCCGGGTCGCAGCCGGCCACGGCCATGCCGACATAGCGGCCCAGCGGATTCAGGCCGCGCTTCTCCGCGTCCTTCGCCTCCATGATCACGCTGGCCGAGGCGCCATCGGACAGCTGCGAGGCGTTGCCGGCGGTGATGAAGCGACCCTGCTGCACCTTTTCGCCGCCGCCGAAGACCGGCTTGAGCGACTGCAGCCCCTCCAGGGTGGTGTCGGGCCGGTTGCCTTCGTCCTTCGCCAGAGTGACCTCCTTCGCCGAGGTCTGGCCGGTGGCCTTGTCCACCACCTGCATGGTGGTGGTCATCGGCACGATCTCGGCGTCGAGGCGGCCGGCGGCCTGGGCCTCGGCGGTGCGCTGCTGCGATTGCAGGGCGTAGGCGTCCTGGGTGTCGCGCGAGACGCCATAGCGGTCGGCCACGACCTCGGCCGTCTCCAGCATGGACATGTAGACGTGGGGCGACAGCGCCAGCAGCGCCTCGTCCTTCATCCGGAACAGGTTCATGTGCTGGTTCTGGACCAGCGAGATGGATTCCAGCCCGCCGCCGACGGCGACCTGCTGGCCGTCGTGGATGACCTGCTTGGCGGCGGTGGCGATGGCCATCAGGCCGGAGGCGCACTGGCGGTCCAGCGTCATGCCCGCGACCTGCGCCGGCAGGCCGGCGGCCAGGGCGATCTGGCGCGCCACATTGGTGCCGGTGGCGCCCTGCTGCAGGGCGGCGCCCATGACCACGTCCTCGATCTCGCCCGGGTCGACGCCGGCGCGCGCCACGGCGTGCCGCACGGCATGGGCCCCGAGGCTCTGGGCCTGGGTGTCATTGAAGGCGCCCCGGTAGGCGCGCCCGATCGGGGTCCGGGCCGTCGAGACGATCACCGCTTCACGCATGGTATTCTCCCTGTGTGCTTTCGGCGCAGCCTAGGCCGCTTCCGTGGCGTCAAGGCAAGTCGGTCACCCCTTGAGGGCGGCCTGCAACTTGCCCAGCTCGATCATGCCCTGGGCCGCGCCCATCTCGGGCACGATCTCGCCGGTCCGGTCGCTGATCCCGGCGATCTGCGCCGCCACCTGCTCGGGCGCGTCCTCGCCGGTGGCGCGGATGCCCTGGGTCAGGGTCACATAGGCGCGCTCGAAGCCGCCGGCTCCGGCGGCCAGGATCATGCGCGACGGCGCGTCCTCGCTGACCAGATAGAGCAAGCCGGGGGTCACCAGCTCCGGCCCCAGATGCTCCAGCGGCAGGGCGGCGCCGAGGTCCTCGGTCATGCGGGTGTGGGCGGTCGGGGCAAGGCAGTTGACGCGGATGTCGTTCTTGGCGCCCTCGATCGACAGGGTCTGCATCAGGCCGACCAGCGCCATCTTGGCGGCGCCGTAGTTGGACTGGCCGAAATTGCCGTAGAGGCCCGACGACGAGGTGGTCATGGCGATGCGGCCATAGTTCTGGGCCCGCATGATCTCCCACACTGCCTTGGTGCAGTTGACCGCGCCCATCAGGTGCACGTCGACGACGAAGCGGAAGTCTTCCAGTTCCATCTTGGCGAAGGTCTTGTCGCGCAGGACGCCGGCGTTGTTCACGAGGATGTCGACGCGACCCCATTTCGACATGGCGGCGTCGACCATGGCCTGGACGGCGGCGTAGTCCGTGACCGAAGCGGCGCTGGCGATGGCCTCGCCGCCCAGCGCCTCGATCTCGGCGACCACCGATTCGGCCGCGGTGGCCGAGCCGCCCGAGCCGTCCCGGGCCCCGCCCAGATCATTGATCACCAGCTTCGCCCCGCGGCGGGCGAGGCCGAGGGCGTGCTCCCGCCCCAGACCCCCGCCGGCGCCGGTGACAATGGCCACGCGTCCGTCGAACCGCATCGGTCGTTCTCCCTGATCGTTGATCACCGATCTAGCACGCCCACTTGTGTTGGAAAGGCGCCACAGTTCGGCCAATCGTGACCATATAGGGGAACTCCCGTGTCGTTGTGTCGTTCGGCTTCCCGAGCGGCGGACGTGAAATGTCCGGCGACGGACACGCGATTTTCAAGCTGAGAGATGAGGACGATCATGAAGGTGAAGCTGCTGGCGGGCGTCGCCGCCCTGGGGCTGATGACCGCGACGGCGGCGTCGGCGGATCCGAACGGTTGGTATGGCGCGGTGGACGCCGGCTTCCACTCGATGGAAGACGGCATCAACGCCGAGTCCTCGACGACCGGGGCGAACTGGAACTGGGAAGTGAACGACGGCTGG
>NZ_DASYHT010000006.1:0-917015 GCF_035998205.1 Brevundimonas sp. | reverse complement strand
ATAGGCCATCGCCTTGGCGCCGCCCGCCTTCGCCAGCGTCATCGTGATCGCCGCCGTCAGCGTCGTCTTGCCGTGGTCAACGTGACCAATCGTGCCGATGTTGCAGTGCGGCTTCGTGCGTTCGAACTTTTCCTTGGCCATTCTCTTCTCTCCGTCCCCTGAACAGGGGCGTTCCTTAAAGTTTCAGGGGTTTAGGCGGAATACTTCTTGATCACTTCGTCGGCGACGTGTTGCGGCACCGGATCGTAGTGGTCGTACTGCATGGTGAACTGGGCCCGGCCCTGGGACATGCCGCGCAGGGTGTTCACATAGCCGAACATGTTGGCGAGCGGCACGAAGGCGTTCACCACCGTGGCGTTGCCGCGCATGTCCTGGCCCTGGATCATGCCGCGACGACCGTTGAGGTCGCCGATGACCGAACCCAGGTATTCTTCCGGCGTCACGACCTCGACGGCCATGATCGGCTCGAGCAGCTTCGGGCCGCCCTTTTCACGCAGTTCCTTGAAGGCCGCGCGCGAGGCGATTTCGAACGCCAGCACCGACGAGTCGACGTCGTGGAAGGCGCCGTCGATCAGGGTGGCCTTGAAGTCGATCAGCGGGAAGCCGGCCAGCAGGCCGTTTTCCTTGGCCGAGGTCAGACCCTTCTCGACGCCCGGGATGTACTCCTTCGGCACGGCGCCGCCGACGATGGCGCTCTCGAACACGAAGCCCGAGCCCGGCTCGCCCGGCTCGAACACCAGCTTGACGCGGGCGAACTGACCCGTACCGCCGGTCTGCTTCTTGTGGGTGTAGTCGATCTCGGTCTTGCGCGAGAGGCTCTCGCGATAGGCCACCTGCGGCGCGCCGATGTTGGCCTCGACCTTGTAGGTGCGCTTCAGGATGTCGATCTTGATGTCGAGGTGCAGCTCGCCCATGCCCTTCAGGATGGTCTGGCCCGACTCGTGGTCGGTCGAGACGGTGAACGACGGGTCTTCCGAGGCCAGCTTGGCCAGGGCCACGCCCAGCTTCTCCTGGTCAGCCTTCGACTTGGGCTCGACGGCGATCTCGATCACCGGGGCCGGGAACTCCATGCGCTCGAGGATGACCGGCGACTTCAGCGGGTCGCACAGGGTGTCGCCGGTGCGGGTTTCCTTCAGGCCGGCCAGGGCGACGATGTCGCCGGCGTAGGCTTCCTTGATGTCCTCGCGGTTGTTCGAGTGCATCAGCAGCATGCGGCCGACGCGCTCCTTCTTGTCGCGCGACGAGTTCAGCAGGCCCATGCCGGTTTCCATCTTGCCCGAGTAGATCCGGCAGAAGGTCAGCGAGCCGACGAACGGGTCGTCCATGATCTTGAAGGCGAGAACCGACAGGGGCTCGTCGTCCGAGGCCTTGCGAGTGACGGGCTCTTCCGTCTTGAAGTCGATGCCCGGGGTGGCCGGGATGTCGATCGGCGACGGCAGGTAGTCGACGACGGCGTCGAGCAGCGGTTGCACGCCCTTGTTCTTGAACGCCGAGCCGCACAGGATCGGGTAGAAGGCGCCGGTCAGCACCGCCTTGCGGAGGCACTTCTTCAGGGTCTCTTCCGACGGCTCGTTGCCCTCGAGATAGGCTTCCATGGCCTCGTCATCGAGCTCGACGGCGTTGTCGATCAGGTACTGGCGGGCGGCGTTGGCCTTCTCCACCAGATCGGCCGGGATCTCCTCGTCGTGGAAGGAGGCGCCGAGGCCGTCGTTGTCCCAGATGACCGCCTTCATGCGGACCAGGTCGACGAGACCCTTCAGGTCCGACTCCTGGCCGACCGGCAGCTGGATCGGCACGGCCTTGACGCCGAGGCGGTCACGGATCGACTCGACCGACTTGTCGAAGTCGGCGCCCAGCTTGTCCATCTTGTTGACGAAGATGATGCGCGGGACGTTGTACTTGTCGGCCTGACGCCAGACGGTCTCGGTCTGCGGCTCCACGCCGGCGTTGCCGTCCAGCACGGTCACGGCGCCGTCGAGCACGCGCAGCGAACGCTCCACCTCGATGGTGAAGTCCACGTGGCCGGGGGTGTCGATGATGTTCAGGCGCTTGCCGTTCCAGAACGCGGTCGTGGCGGCCGAGGTGATGGTGATCCCCCGCTCCTGCTCCTGCTCCATCCAGTCCATGGTCGCGGCGCCGTCGTGGACTTCGCCGATCTTGTGGGACTTGCCGGTGTAATAGAGGATCCGCTCGGTCGTCGTGGTCTTGCCCGCGTCGATGTGGGCCATGATCCCGAAGTTGCGGTAGTCTTCGATCTTGTGCGTGCGGGGCATGATACGGGCCTTGGGAGCGTGCCTGAAAGGAAGGTCCGGACGCCGCGGCGGCCGGTGGGAATTCGTCTGGAAAGTCGGATGCGACGGCGCGGGCGATTTAGCTCAAACCGCCCGCGCCGGATAGCCTTAGATGGGGACCGGGCCCCTCGCTTACCAGCGGTAGTGCGAGAAGGCGCGGTTGGCCTCGGCCATCTTGTGGGTGTCCTCGCGCTTCTTGACGGCGGTGCCGCGATTGTTCGCCGCATCCAGAAGCTCGGCGGCGAGCTTCTCGGTCATGGTGTTCTCGCCCCGGTTACGGGCGGCGTTGACCAGCCAGCGGATGGCCAGGGCGCGGCGGCGGTCCGGACGGACCTCGACCGGCACCTGGTAGGTGGCGCCGCCGACCCGGCGGGAGCGCACCTCGACCGAGGGGGCGACGTTCTCGAGCGCGGAATGGAAGGTCTCGACCGCGGTCTGGTCCTTCTTCTTCTCGGCCAGGATGTCGAAAGCGCCGTAGACGATGTTCTCGGCGACGGCCTTCTTACCTTCGTACATGACGTAGTTCATGAACTTGGTGACGACCAGGTCGCCGAACTTCGGATCCGGCAGGACTTCACGCTTCTGGGCGCGGTGACGACGGGACATGGATGTATCCTCTTGAAACTGGTTCGCGCGTGAAGCTTACTTCGGACGCTTGGCGCCGTAGTGCGAACGGCGCTGCTTGCGGTCCTTGACGCCCTGGGTGTCCAGCACGCCGCGCAGGATGTGGTAGCGAACGCCCGGAAGGTCCTTCACGCGGCCGCCGCGGATCAGGACCACCGAGTGCTCCTGCAGATTGTGGCCTTCACCGGGGATGTAGCACACCGCCTCATAGCCGTTCTTGGCGAGACGGACCTTGGCCACCTTACGAAGCGCCGAGTTCGGCTTCTTCGGGGTCGTGGTGTAGACCCGGGTGCAGACGCCGCGACGCTGCGGCGAACCCTCGAGCGCCGGCACCTTGTTGCGGGTCGGCTTGGGCTTGCGCGGCTTGCGCATCAGCTGGTTGATCGTGGGCATTCGAACGCGTCTCTTTCTTCGATCGAGGGAGGCGTGTGCCTTTCGGCCGGGGCGCCTCGTTGGCCTTCTTTTCGGACGGCGGGCCGTCCCGGGTGGATTTCGAGGCCGGAGGGACAAACGCAAAGGCCTGAACGCGCGCTTCGGGCGTTCAGCCCCCGCCTCGCGAGAGCGAGGCGGCCGGACAATGCCAATCGCCTGAACGCGCGCTTCGGGCGTTCAGGCGGGACACAGCCCGGCGTCGCTTGTCACCCCGGCAGGACGCGAACGCCCCGCTCGAAAGTGCGCGGTGTCTACGCGCGAAGGGCCCGCGGGTCAAGGGCGGGCGGGCGGCGGGCGGACGATGGGGAGACGGCCCGAAAGTCGCCGCCTTTTGCCGTTCGACTGGCGGCGATCGGGAGGGACGATGGCGGCAGGGGTCGGAGAGCAGGCGGCGCGCCGGCGCGCCGGGGCGCTGCTGGCGGCGTCCGTGCTGCTGCATCTGGCCGTGCTGGGGCCGCTGAGCCTGCGCTGGATCGTCGGTCCGCCGCCCGTCATCGTCCGGGAGCAGCCCGTCGTCCTGCTCGATATCGCGCCGCGGCCGCTGCTGCCCGACGAGCGGCCGCGCCCGCCGGCCGCCGCCGCGGTCCCCCTGCCCGACCCCGCCGCCGGCCGACCCGCGGCCAGCCGCCCCGAAGCGCCCCGGGTGCGCCTGCGCCCCGAGGAGGAAACCGACCGCGCCTTTCAGGCGCCCGAGGCGCCCGCCGGCGTCGCCGTGCCGCGCGACTGGAGCGTCCAGCCGGAAGCGACAGGCGATCGCATGGCCCGCGCCCTGCGCAACAGCGGCGTCGGCTGCCGCCTGCGCCGCGAGAGCCTCACCGCCGCCGAGCGCGAGGCCTGCGACGAGGCCTTCGGAACGGCCGCCGCCCGCGCCGCCCCGATCACCGGCAGCGGCGACGCCCGCCGCGACGCCCGCTTCGCCGCCGAGGGGGCCCGGGCGCTGGCGCAATACGAGGCGCGACGGCGCGGCCCCTCCGGCGGGGTGGGTGTCAGCGGGGCCTCGCCTGATTGCGTGGGCGGCAACCTGCGCAGCACCTGCGCCGGAGCCCACCTGCCTTCGCAGTACCAGCGCCCGGAGGAGAACTTCGTCCGCAGCGGCCGGTCCGCCCCGCAGTAGCGGACGGGGCATGAAAAAGGGCGGGACCGTTTCCGGCCCCGCCCCTGTTCAACTCAATACTCAGGAGGCGATCAGCCCTCCGAGTGCTCCAGTTCGGCCGCCAGGTCGGCGGGGAGCGGCTCGACCGCGGCTTCACGGGCCGAGGTCAGTTCCGCATCGCGCGTGTTGGCGATCTTCTGCAGGGCGCGGAGGTAGGCGCCGGTGCCGGCCGGGATCAGGCGGCCGACGATGACGTTCTCCTTGAGGCCTTCCAGCGTGTCGATCTTGCCGTTGACCGAGGCGTCGGTGAGGACGCGGGTAGTCTCCTGGAACGACGCCGCCGAGATGAAGCTGCGGGTCTGCAGCGACGCCTTGGTGATGCCGAGCAGGACCGGCTGCATCGTCGCCGGACGACCGCCGCGCTTCTCAACCTTGGCGTTCTCGAGCTCGGCCTCGGCCTTGTCGACGTGATCGCCCTTGATGAGGGTGGTCTCGCCGGAGTCGAGGATCTCGACCTTCTGCAGCATCTGGCGAACGATCACCTCGATGTGCTTGTCGTTGATCGGCACGCCCTGCAGTCGATAGACCTCCTGCACCTCGTTGACGAGGTACTCGGCCAGGGCCTCGACGCCCTGGATACGCAGCAGATCGTGCGGATCCGGGTTGCCGTCGATGATGTAGTCGCCCTTCTGGATCAGGTCGCCGTCGTGGACGGAGATGTGCTTGCCCTTGGGGATCAGGAACTCGACCGCCTCGCCCTGGACGCCGTCGGCGTTGACTTCCGGGGTGATCTTGATGCGGCGCTTGTTCTTGTAGTCGCGGCCGAATTCGACCCGGCCGTCCATCTCGGCGATGACGGCGCAGTCCTTCGGACGACGGGCCTCGAACAGCTCGGCCACCCGCGGCAGACCGCCGGTGATGTCGCGCGTCTTGGCCCCCTCGGTGGGCAGGCGGGCGAGCACGTCGCCGGGCTTCACCTCATCGCCGTTCGAGACCGACAGGATGGCGCCGACCGGCAGCAGGTAGCGGGCGTCCGCCCCCGAGGCCAGACGGGCGTAGCTGTCGCCGGCGATGACGCCGACGGCCGGACGCAGGTCCGAGCCGCGCGGGCTGGCGCGCCAGTCGGAAACGACGCGCTGGGCGATGCCGGTGGCCTCGTCCGTCTCTTCCTTGACCGACAGGCCGTCCACCAGGTCCTCGAAGCGGACCGGGCCGCCGACCTCGGTGAGGATCGGGGTGGTGTAGGGGTCCCACTCGGCCAGACGCTGGCCCTTCTTGACCTCGTCGCCGTCCTTGATGCGCAGGCGCGCGCCGTAGGGGGCCTTGTGGGTCTCGCGGTCCTTGCCGTCGACCGAGATGGTGACCACGACGTTGCGGCTCATGGCCACGAGGTCGCCGTGGGCGGCCAGAACGGTCGGGCCGGTGACCTTGGCCACGCCGCTGTTGGTCGCCTCGAAGAACGAGGTCTCGGCCACCTGGGCGGTGCCGCCGATGTGGAAGGTCCGCATCGTCAGCTGGGTGCCCGGCTCGCCGATCGACTGGGCGGCGATGACGCCCACGGCCTCGCCGATGTTGACGTTGGTGCCGCGCGCCAGGTCGCGGCCGTAGCACATGCCGCAGATGCCGGCCTCGGCCTCGCAGGTCAGGGCCGAACGGACCTTGACCGCCTGGACGCCGGCCGCCTCGAGCACCTCGATCTCCTCCTCCTGGAGATAGGTGTCGGCCGGGAACAGTACGTTGTCCGTGCCGGGCTCCTTGATCTCCTCGGCGCTGTAGCGGCCCAGCACGCGCTGGCCCAGCGACACGAGCACGTCGCCGCCCTCGACCACCGCCCGCAGGGTGATGCCGCGGGTCGAGCCGCAGTCTTCCTCGGTGACGATCGAGTCCTGCGCCACGTCCACCAGACGGCGGGTCAGGTAGCCCGAGTTGGCGGTCTTCAGCGCGGTATCGGCCAGGCCCTTGCGCGCGCCGTGGGTCGAGTTGAAGTACTCGAGAACGGTCAGGCCTTCCTTGAAGTTCGAGACGATCGGGGTCTCGATGATCTCGCCCGACGGCTTGGCCATGAGGCCGCGCATGCCGCCCAGCTGCTTCATCTGGGCCTGCGAGCCCCGGGCGCCGGAGTTGGCCATCATGAACACCGAGTTGATCTCGGGGGTCCGGCCTTCGCGCAGCACGCGCGGTTGGGCGATCTCGCCCATCATCGCGTCGGCGATCCGGTCGGTGGCCTTGGCCCAGGCGTCGACGACCTTGTTGTACTTCTCGCCCTTGGTGATGAGGCCGTCAGCGTACTGCTGCTCGTACTCCTCGACCTGGGTGCGGGTCTCCTCGACGATGTCCAGCTTCTTGGCCGGGATGACGATGTCGTCCTTGCCGAAGCTGATGCCCGCCTTGGCCGCCTCGCGGAAGCCCAGCGCCATCATCTGGTCGGCGAAGATGACCGTCGCCTTCTGACCGCAGTGCCGGTAGACCTGATCGATCAGGTTCCCGATCTCCTTCTTGGTCAGGTTCTTCTCGAGCAGGCGGTAGCCGATGTTCGGGTTCTTCGGCAGCAGGGCGCCCAGCTTCATCCGGCCCGGGGTGGTGTCGATGACCTTGGTCACCGCCTTGCCCTCGGCGTCGAGCTCGGTCCAGCGCGCCTTGATGCGCGTGTGCAGGGTCACGACACCGGCGTCGAGCGCCGCCTCGATCTCGCCCACGCCGGCGAACAGCTTGCCTTCACCCGGCTCGCCGTCCTTGACCAGCGACAGGTAGTACAGGCCCAGGACGATGTCCTGCGACGGCACGATGATCGGCTTGCCGTTGGCGGGCGACAGGATGTTGTTGGTCGACATCATCAGCACGCGCGCTTCCAGCTGGGCCTCGAGGCTCAGCGGGACGTGCACGGCCATCTGGTCGCCGTCGAAGTCGGCGTTGAAGGCGGCGCAGACCAGCGGGTGCAGCTGGATGGCCTTGCCCTCGATCAGCTTGGGCTCGAAGGCCTGGATGCCGAGGCGGTGCAGGGTCGGGGCGCGGTTCAGCAGCACCGGGTGCTCGCGGATGACCTCCTCGAGGATGTCCCAGACCTGCGGCTGCTCGCGCTCGACCATGCGCTTGGACTGCTTGACGGTGCCCGACAGGCCCTTGGCGTCCAGGCGCGCGTAGATGAACGGCTTGAACAGCTCGAGCGCCATCTTCTTGGGCAGGCCGCACTCGTGCAGCTTCAGCTCCGGACCGACGACGATGACCGAACGGCCCGAATAGTCGACGCGCTTGCCGAGCAGGTTCTGGCGGAAGCGGCCCTGCTTGCCCTTCAGCATGTCGGCCAGCGACTTCAGGGGCCGCTTGTTGGCGCCGGTGATGACCCGGCCGCGACGGCCGTTGTCGAACAGGGCGTCGACGGCTTCCTGCAGCATCCGCTTCTCGTTGCGGATGATGATGTCCGGCGCGCGCAGCTCGATCAGGCGCTTCAGGCGGTTGTTACGGTTGATGACCCGGCGATAGAGGTCGTTCAGGTCCGAGGTGGCGAAACGGCCGCCGTCCAGCGGCACCAGCGGGCGCAGTTCCGGCGGGATGACCGGCACGACCGTCAGGATCATCCACTCGGGCTTGTTGCCGCTCTCGAGGAAGGCCTCGATCAGCTTCAGGCGCTTGGACGCCTTCTTGGCCTTCATCTCCGACGGGTTGTCGGCCAGTTCGGCGCGGTGCTTCTCGGCCTCGGCGTGGAGGTCGATGGCCATCAGCAGGTTGCGCACGGCCTCGGCGCCGATCTCGGCGGTGAAGCCGTCGTCGCCGAACTCTTCCTGGTAGCGGTAGAAGTCGTCCTCGCTCAGCAGCTGGTTCTGCTTCAGCGGGGTCAGGCCCGGCTCGGTGACGATGTAGTTCTCGAAGTACAGGACGCGCTCGACGTCCTTCAGGGCCATGTCGAGCATCAGGGCGATACGCGACGGCAGCGACTTCAGGAACCAGATGTGAGCGACCGGCGAGGCCAGCTCGATGTGGCCCATGCGCTCGCGACGGACGCGGGCCAGGGTGACCTCGACGCCGCACTTCTCGCAGATGATGCCCTTGTACTTCATGCGCTTGTACTTGCCGCACAGGCACTCGTAGTCCTTCGTCGGACCGAAGATGCGGGCGCAGAACAGGCCATCACGCTCGGGCTTGAACGTGCGGTAGTTGATGGTCTCGGGCTTCTTGATCTCGCCGAACGACCAGCTGCGGATCTTCTCCGGCGAGGCCAGGGCGATACGGATCTGGTCGAAGGTCGGAGCGACCGGGACCGGATTGAAGATGTTCAGGACTTCCTGGTTCATCTTGTCAGTTCCTTCTGCGGCGCAGGGGCCGCGAAAAAAGTAGTGGCGAGTGGTTAGTGGCGAGAATTCGGCGGCAGCGAGTGACGGGGCTTGCTCGCCACTCGTCACTCGCCACTCGCCACTCAATCACCCGTTCTCCAGCTCCACGTTCAGGCCCAGCGACCGCATTTCCTTGACGAGCACGTTGAAGCTCTCGGGGATGCCGGCCTCGAAGCTGTCGTCGCCACGGACGATGGCCTCGTAGACCTTGGTCCGGCCGGCCACGTCGTCCGACTTCACCGTCAGCATCTCCTGCAGGGTGTAGGCGGCGCCGTAGGCCTCGAGCGCCCACACCTCCATTTCGCCGAAGCGCTGGCCGCCGAACTGCGCCTTGCCGCCCAGCGGCTGCTGGGTGACCAGCGAGTACGGGCCGATCGAGCGGGCGTGGATCTTGTCGTCCACGAGGTGGTGCAGCTTCAGCATGTAGATGTAGCCGACGGTGACCGGACGCTTGAACTGCTCGCCGGTCTGGCCGTCGATCAGGATCGACTGGCCAGAGCGGTGCAGCCCGGCTTCCTCGAGCAGGCGCTCGATGTCCGAGATGTGGGCGCCGTCGAACACCGGGGTGGCGAACGGCACGCCCTTGGACAGGTTGCGGGCCAGCTCGACCAGCTCGTCCTCGGTCTCCGGCAGCGGGGTCTCCGGGCCGTAGATCTGGGTCAGGCGCTCGACCAGGGCGGTCTTCTGCCCGCCGTTCTGCCAGGCTTCCAGCAGATCGGAGATCTGGCGGCCGAGGCCGGCGGCGGCCCAGCCGAGGTGGGTCTCGAAGATCTGGCCGATGTTCATCCGCGAGGGCACGCCCAGCGGGTTGAGCACCAGATCGACCGGAGTGCCGTCCTCAAGGTGCGGCATGTCCTCGATCGGCAGGATCTTGGAGATGACGCCCTTGTTGCCGTGACGGCCGGCCATCTTGTCGCCCGGCTGCAGCTTGCGCTTCACCGCGACGAAGACCTTGACCATCTTCATCACGCCCGGGGGCAGTTCGTCGCCGCGCTGCAGCTTCTCGACCTTGTCCTCGAAGCGACGGTCCAGCGCCTTGCGGGCGTCCTCGAACGACCGCTTCATGGCCTCGAGCTCGCCCATCGCCTTCTCGTCGTCGAGGGCGATCTGCCACCACAGGCCGCGCGACAGGTCGGCCAGCTTCTCTTCGGTGATCTCGCCGCGGCCGAGGCCCTTCGGACCCGACACGGCGGTCTTGCCGACCAGCAGCGGACGCAGACGGCTGTAGACGTTGCGCTCGAGGATCTTGAGCTCGTCGTCACGGTCCTTGCCGAGACGCTCGATCTCGGCGCGCTCGATGGCCAGGGCCCTCTCGTCCTTGTCGACGCCGTGACGGTTGAACACGCGCACGTCGACGATGGTGCCGGCCACGCCCGGCGGCAGACGCAGCGAGGTGTCGCGGACGTCCGAAGCCTTCTCGCCGAAGATGGCGCGCAGCAGCTTCTCTTCCGGCGTCATCGGGCTTTCGCCCTTCGGCGTCACCTTGCCGACGAGGATGTCGCCCGGCTGGACCTCGGCGCCGATGGCCACGATGCCCGCCTCGTCGAGGTTGCGCAGGGCTTCCTCGCCGACGTTGGGGATGTCGCGGGTGATCTCTTCCGGCCCCAGCTTGGTGTCGCGGGCCATGACCTCGAACTCCTCGATGTGGATCGAGGTGAAGACGTCGTCGCGCACGATGCGCTCGGAGATCAGGATCGAGTCTTCGAAGTTGTAGCCGTTCCAGGGCATGAAGGCGACGAGGGCGTTACGGCCCAGCGCCAGTTCGCCCAGCTCGGTCGAGGGGCCGTCGGCGATGACGTCGCCGGCCTTGACCTCATCGCCCACGCGCACGATCGGGCGCTGGTTGATGCAGGTCGACTGGTTCGAGCGCTGGAACTTCGACAGGCGGTAGATGTCCACGCCCGAGCGGCCGGCCTCGAGGTCGCCGGTGGCGCGCACGACGATGCGGGTGCCGTCGATCTGCTCGATCACGCCGTCGCGGCGGGCCACGACCACGGCGCCGGAGTCGCGGGCGACGACGGCTTCCATGCCGGTGCCGACCAGCGGCGCGTCCGCCTCGACCAGCGGCACGGCCTGACGCTGCATGTTGGCGCCCATCAGCGCGCGGTTGGCGTCGTCGTTCTCAAGGAAGGGGATCAGGGCCGCAGCCACCGACACCACCTGCTTGGGCGACACGTCCATCATGTCGACGTCGGCGCGCGGGATCAGGGTCGACTCGCCGTTGATCCGGCCAGGGACCAGGTCCTCGACGATCTCGCCGGCCTTCAGCTCGATGTTGGCCTGGGCGATGACGTGCTTCGCCTCTTCCATGGCCGAGATGTAGACCACCTCGTCCGTGGCCTTGCCGTCCTTCACCCGGCGGTACGGGCTCTCGATGAAGCCGTACTTGTTCACCCGGGCGTGGGTGGCCAGCGAGTTGATCAGGCCGATGTTCGGGCCTTCCGGCGTCTCGATCGGGCAGATCCGGCCGTAGTGGGTCGGGTGGACGTCGCGCACCTCGAAGCCGGCGCGCTCGCGGGTCAGACCGCCCGGGCCGAGGGCCGACAGACGCCGCTTGTGGGTGATTTCCGACAGCGGGTTGGTCTGGTCCATGAACTGCGACAGCTGCGAGCTGCCGAAGAACTCGCGCACCGCGGCCGCCGCAGGCTTGGCGTTGATCAGGTCGTGCGGCATGACCGTGTCGATATCGACCGAGCTCATGCGCTCCTTGATCGCCCGCTCCATGCGCAGCAGGCCGACGCGGTACTGGTTCTCGAGCAGTTCGCCGACCGAGCGGACGCGACGGTTGCCGAGGTTGTCGATGTCGTCGATCTCGCCGCGGCCGTCCTTCAGGCCGACGAGGATCTGCAGCACCTTGAGCACGTCGTCCTTGCGGAGCACGCGCACCTCATCGCCCACCTCGGGGGTCTCGAGGCGCATGTTCATCTTGACCCGGCCCACGGCCGACAGGTCGTAGCGCTCGGAATCGAAGAACAGGCTGTTGAACATGCTGTCCGCCGCTTCCGGCGTCGGCGGCTCGCCCGGACGCATCACGCGGTAGACGTCGAACAGGGCGTCCTCGCGGCCGGTGTTCTTGTCGACCCGCAGCGTGTTGCGCATGTAGGCCCCGACGGTGACGTGGTCGATGTCGAGCACGTCTATGGTCGAGAAGCCGTTTTCCTCCAGCACGTTGATCGTGGCCTGGTCGAGCTCGTCGCCGGCCTCGGCGTAGATCTCGCCGGTCTGCATGTTGACCGCGTCGGCGGCGAGGTACTTGCCCAGCAGGGCGTCGGCGGCGAGCGACAGCGAGGTGACCGTCTCGCCCAGCTTCTTGGCGGCGCGGGCGCTGATCTTCTGGCCGGCCGGAGCGATGACCTCGCCGGTGTCGGCGTCGACCAGATCGAACTCCGGCTTCACCCCGCGCCAGCGCTCGGCCTTGTACGGCGTGACCCAGGTGTCGCCACGCTTCTCGTAGGGGACGGTCTCGTAGAAGGTCCGCAGGATCTCCTCGCCGTCCATGCCCAGGGCATAGAGGAAGGTCGTCGCCGGCAGCTTCCGGCGGCGGTCGATACGGACGTAGACGATGTCCTTGGCGTCGAACTCGAAGTCCAGCCACGAGCCGCGGTACGGGATCACCCGGGCGGCGAACAGCAGCTTGCCCGAGGCGTGGGTCTTGCCCTTGTCGTGATCGAAGAAGACGCCCGGCGAGCGGTGCATCTGCGAGACGATCACCCGCTCGGTGCCGTTGACGATGAAGGTGCCCTTGTCCGTCATGAGCGGGATGTCGCCCATGTAGACGTCCTGCTCCTTGATGTCCTTGACCGACCGGGCCCCCGTTTCCTCGTCGGCCTCGAACACGATCAGGCGCAGCTTGACCTTCAGCGGCGCCGCATAGGTCATGTCGCGCTGAATGCACTCGTCGACGTCGTACTTCGGCTCCTCGAACTCGTAGGAGACGTACTCGAGCACGGCGCGCTCGTTGAAGTCCTTGATCGGGAAGACCGACTTGAAGACCGCCTCGATGCCCTCGTCGATGCGCTGGCCGGGCCGGCCCTCACGCTGCAGGAACTGCTCGTAGGAGGCGCGCTGCACCTCGATGAGGTTCGGCATGCGCACCGCCTCGGGGATACGCCCGAACGACTTGCGAATGCGCTTCTTGCCCGTGAACGACGTGGCGAGATCGATCTGACCGGCGAGGGCGAGATCGTCGAGGGTCTTGGCCATTCTGTCTTCCCAATGCGCGGGGTGGGGGAGCCCCGCGTCCAATGCAGCAGCGACCGCGCCCCGTCCTCCCGGACGACTCGCGGCTTCGTTTCTCGGCGTCCACCCTCGACCCGCAGCCGGGCCAGGACACCTGGAATTGTCGGCTCCCTTGGGGAGGAGCGCGCCTTCGCACCGGTCGGAGGGCGACAAACCGGGCCTCGGCGCTTTCGCGCGGACTCTGTCAGAGTATGCGGAGCCGTCCCCTATACTCGCTTTCGTGGCGAAATAAAGCCCTCGGGCCGGAAACCGGGCTCAGTCCAGACGCCGCAGCACCCGGGCGTGAACGCCGTGCGCCTCGACCGCCTCGGCGAAGGCGACATCGGCGGTGGCCAGCTTGCGCCCCTCGGCCAGGGCCATGGCCAGGTAGAGGCAGGCGTGGGCGCTCTGGCGCAGCTCCAGCGCCAGCGCCTGGGCCGCCTCGACATAGGGTTCGCCGGGCCGCACCAGCAGGCCGGCGACGCTGCGGATCAACCGCAGCCCGGCCTGGGCCTGGGCGTTGCTCATCCGCCCCTGCTCGGCGCGGACGGCGAGGACGTCGGCGCATTCCACCAGCAACAGGTCCGGTGCGAAGAGAGCCTTCTCGCCGATGAGGGCGAGGGCGCGCTCGCGCCCCGGCTCGGGCAGCACCCACTTCAGCACCACCGAGGAATCCACCACGAGGCTCACCGGGCGCCGGCCTCCGGCTCGGGCGGCAGGGCGGCGACGAAGGCGTCAAATCGGGCGATGATGGCCGCAAAGTCCTGGCTGACGCTCTCGGTCAGCGCCCGGCGCGCCTCCTCCTCCACAGACGTGCGATGCCGGGCCGCACGCGCTTCCAGACGGGCGAGCACCGCCTCATCGACATCGGAAAGGACAAGCTGGGCCATGGCGGGAGCCTACGCCATCCGGAGGATTCGCAGAAAGTTTGTGCGGGCTGTCGTTTCGCGGGCCTCTCGCACGTCTTCGGGATATCGCTAAGGTTCGGATGGTCCGGCCGGCGACCCATGGAGACTGACCATGCAGTACGTCCTTCTGATCCACGAGCCCGAGGCTGAGTCCTATCCGGATGGCGAGAGCGGCCAGGCCTGGCGCGACATCCTCCAGGCTCACATGGCCTTCGGCCAAGAGCTGGGTCAGGCCGGTGTCTTTGTCGGCGGGGCCGGGCTGAGGCGCAGCGACACGGCGACCACCGTGCGCGTCGGCCCGCACGGCCGGACCGTGCATGACGGCCCCTTCGCGGAGACGCGCGAACAGCTGGGCGGCCTCTACATGATCGATGTGCCGGACCTCGACGCCGCCATCGCCTGGGCCAGGAAGCTGCCGATCGCGAAGACCGGCTCGATCGAAATCCGCCCGCTCCTGCCGCCGCCCCCGCAGGGCTGAGCGAAGCCCGGGTGAGCTGCCTCCTCGAACAGACCTTCCGGGAGCACGGCGGCCGGATCATCGCCGCCCTTGCCGCCGCCTTCCGCGATCTCGACCTCGCCGAGGAGGCATTCGCCGAGGCCTGCGTCCGGGCGCAAGGCGCCTGGACGCAGGCGCCCCCGCGCGACCCGGCGGCCTGGCTCTATACAGTGGCCAGGCGGACCGCGCTCGATAGCCTGCGACGGCGCACGACGGCGCAGACGCACCGGCCGGACGAACCGCTGCCCGCGCCCACGCCGGAGGACCTCATGATGGCCGCCGAGGCGCCGATCCCCGATGAACGCCTGCGCCTGATCTTTATCTGCTGTCATCCGGCCGTCGCTCCGGAGGCGCGCGCCGCCCTGACCCTGCGCACGGTGTGCGGGATGGCGCCGGCCGAGATCGCCCGCGCCTTCCTCATCCCGGAACCGACCCTGGCCCAGCGGCTGGTGCGGGCGCGGCGCAAGATCGCCGACGCCGGGGTGCCGTTCGAGGTCCCGGCGCGCGAGGCCTGGCCCGAGCGCATGGATGCGGTGCTGTCGACGCTCGAGATCGCCTACGCCCAGGCTCACGCCGATGCGGCGCTGGCGGGACCGCACGCGGCGTTCGCCCGGGAGATGCTGCGTCTGGCCGCCCTGCTGGCGGAACTGGCGCCCGACGACGCCGAGGTCCAGGCCCTGGCGGCGACGATCCATCTGGCCGAGGCGCGTCGGCCCGCCCGTCTCGACGCCGACGGGGCGCTCCGTCCCCTGACCGAGCAGGATGTGCGCGACTGGAACGGACAGCTCCTCGACGCCGGCGAGAGCTTCCTCGGCCGGTCGGCGGCCCTCGCGCAGCAGCAGCGGCGTCCGCCAGGTGCGCGCGCTCTCCAGGCGGCAATCCACGCCGCCCACGCCGACCGCCGGCGCACGGGGGTCACGCCTTGGAGCGGCATTCTCGGTCTCTACGACCAGCTCCTGACCCACCGTGCGGACACCGTGATCCAGGTCAACCGGGCCGTGGCCCTGGCTGAGGTCGAGGGCCCCGCCGCAGCCCTGATGGCGCTCGACGGCGCTGCGGCGCCGGACTGGCTGCCGTGGCAGGCGGCGCGGGCGGACCTGCTGGCGCGGCTGGGTCGTCGCGTGGAGGCGGTCGCCGCCTGTGACTCTGCGCTGGCGCTTGAGCCCGCCCCGGCGGAGCGCCGCTTCCTCGAAGCGCGGCGGTCCCGGCTTGTGGGCGGCGGCGACGCTGGCTAGCGTTCCCGCATGACCCGCGCCGCCCCTGCCCTTGCCGCCCTTCTGGCCGCCGCCGCCCTCGCCGCCTGCGCCCCGCCGCCGCCGCCCGTGGCGGCTGCGCCGCCCGCGGGCCTGCAGACCGACTGGGAGGCCGCCCAGGGCGCGCACCTGGCATGGAATGGCGAACGGCGCGGCTGGACCACCACGGCCAGCGGCCTGCAGTACCGCCGCGTCGGCCCGGCCCGCCCGGCCGGCGTCCAGCCGGCGGCGCGGGACACGGTGGTCGTGCACTATCGCGGGACCTTCATCGACGGGCGCGAGTTCGACAGTTCCTACAGCCGCGGCGAACCCGCCAGCTTCCCGCTCAACCGCGTCATTCGCGGCTGGACCGAGGGCGTCGGCCTGATGCGCACCGGCGAGACCTTCGAGTTCCTGATCCCGGCCGACCTCGCCTACGGGTCGCGCGGCGCCGGCGGCGGGGAGATCCCGCCCAACTCGGCCCTGCGCTTCACGGTCGAGCTGCTCGAGGTGCGACCGGCGACCTGAGACGGGTTGACGCTGCCGGGCGGGCGCCCTGATCTGCGCCCGCCGCGCGTCGCGGCGAGTCCGTACCGGGGTCCCCCATGAAACTGTTCCTGTCGGCCGGCGTGGCCGCCCTCGTCCTCGCCGCGGCCGCCCCCGCGCTCACCCAGACCCCGGTGGTGACCGCCCCTCGCGAGGCCGCCCTCGCCCTGCCCCGCGCCCAGCCGGCTATCCCGGCCCCGACCCGCGCCGCCTATCCCGGGGTGATCCGCTACCAGGCCGACGTCACCGACCGCGACCGCCGTATCATCAGCGTGCGCCAGACCGTCCCGGTCGCCGCGCCGGGGCCGATGACCCTGCTCTATCCGGCCTACCTGCCGGGCAACCACGCCGACACCGGTCCGATCCAGCTGCTCGCCGGCCTGACCGTCACCGCGCCGGACGGCCGTCGGCTGGAATGGGTCCGCGACACCCTGGAACCCTACGCCTTCCACCTCGACGTGCCCGCGGACGTGGCCGAGGTCGAGGTCGCCTTCCAGTGGCTAACCCAGCCCGACGGCGGCCCGTGGCGCGTGGTCCAGACCCCCGGCATGGTCAACATGCAGTGGGAGAAGGCCATCCTCTATCCGGCCGGCTATGCCGCCACGGGCATCATGGTCGAGCCCTCGATCCGCCTGCCGGAAGGCTGGGGGTTCGGGGTCGCGCTCGACGAGGTTGCGCGCGACGGCGAGGTCGTGCGCTTCGCCCCCGTCAGCCTCTACACCCTCGTGGACAGCCCGATGTTCGCCGGCGAGCACTACCGCCGTTTTGCGCTGGACGCCGACGGCCCCTCCCCGGTGCACCTCAGCCTGGTCGCCGACGAGGCCGGCCAGCTGGAGGCCGCGCCCGGACTGATCGATCGCTACCGGGCCATGGTCGTTCAGGCGGACCGGCTGTTCGGCGCCCGGCCCTTCGATCGCTACGAGTTCCTCGTGGGCGCCACCAGCCGGCTGGGCGGCATCGGGCTGGAGCACCACCGCTCGTCCGAGAACACCGTCGCCCCCGACTTCTTCCGGCGCGGAACCGGAGGCCTGGGCTCGCGCCAGCTGCTGCCGCACGAATACGTCCACTCGTGGAACGGCAAGTACATGCGGCCCGCCGACGAGCTGACGGCGAACTACAACGTGCCGACCCAGAACACCCTGATGTTCGTCTATGAGGGGCTGACTTCCTACTGGGGCGAGGTGCTGGCCGCGCGCGCCGGCCTTGCCACCACCGAGGAGACGCTGGCGAGCTTCGCCGGGCACGCCGCCTTCTACCAGACCCAGCCGGGCCGCCAGTGGCGGGCCCTGCACGACACCCAGAACCACAACCTGCTGGGCTACCGGGTCCCGGGCCAGTGGCCGTCGTGGATGCGGACCACCACGGACTACTACGATGAGGCCCTGCTGGTCTGGCTCGACGCGGACACCCTGATCCGCGAGGGCACCGGCGGCCGGCGTTCGCTCGACGACTTCGCGCGCGCCTTCTTCGGCCGACTGGATGGCGAGGCGCAGGCGCGCGGCTACACCTTCGAGGAGCTGGTCGAGGCGCTGAACGCGGTGCATCCGCACGACTGGGCCGGCTTCCTGCGCGGCCGGCTGGACGCCGTGGGCCCCGATGCGCGCGCGCCGCTCGGCGGCATCGAGCGCGGCGGCTACCGGCTGACCTGGGTCGAGGAGCCCAGCGCCGTGGAGAAGGCCGTCAGCCCCGGCTGGGCCAATGACTTCCGCTACTCGCTGGGCTTCACCCTCGCGGGCAACGGCCGCATCGGCGGCGTGGTCTGGGGCTCGCCGGCGTTCGAGCAAGGCCTCGGCGTCGGCTGGGACCTGATCGCCGTCAACGATCGCGCCCCCTCGGCCGAGGCGCTGCGCGCCGCCATCACCGCGGCGAAGTCCGGCGGCCCGCTGACGCTGGTGGTGCGCAACGGCGACCGGGTCCGCACCCTCAACTTCGACTGGCGCGAGGGCCTGCGCCACCCGCGGCTGGAGCGGGTCGCCGGGACGCCCGACCGGATCGGCGACATCCTCGCGGCGCGGGGGCGGTAAACGCCCCCGCGAGCTCGCGGCCTATTTCAGCAGGTCGAGAAGAGCCTCGGCGGCGGCTTCGGAGGAGGCCGGGTTCTGGCCGGTCACCAGCCCGCCGTCGCTGACCGCATAGGGGGCCCAGTCGTCCCCCCGGCTGTAGAGACCGCCATTGGCCTTGAGCATGTCCTCGACCAGGAACGGCACGACGTCGGTCAGGCCGACCGCCGCCTCCTCGCTGTTGGTGAAGCCCGCCACCTTGCGGCCTTTCACCAGGAACTCGCCATCCGGCCCCTTGACGTGGCGCAGCACGCCCGGGGCGTGGCAGACGGCCCCGACCGGCTTGCCGGCCCGGGCGAAGGCCTCGATCAGGGCGATGGAGTTGCGGTCCTCGGCGAGGTCCCACAGGGGGCCGTGCCCGCCCGGGTAGAAGACGGCGTCAAAGTCCGCCGCATCGATCTGCGAGAGCGGCGTCGTGGCGGCCAGCGCCGCCTGCGCCGCCGGGTCAGCCCGGAAGCGCTCGGTCGCCGCGGTCCATGCGTCGGGCTCGTCGCTCTTGGGATCGAGCGGGGGCTGCCCGCCCTTCGGCGAGGCCAGGGTGACCTCGGCGCCGGCGTCCTGCAGCGCATAGAAGGGCGCCGCGAACTCCTCCAGCCAGAAGCCGGTCTTCTGGCCCGTGTCGCCAAGGCGGTCGTGCGAGGTCAGAACCATGAGGATTTTCATCGGGGAGTCCTTTCAGATGCGGCGCGGGAGATGGGGACGCCCCGCGGCCTGCGCCAACCCCCAATGCAGAACGGGCCCGGTGGTTTCCCACCGGGCCCGTCCCGAACCGTAATCCGCCGTCGGCGGACGCGGCGATCCGGATCTTACTTGATCTGGACCTTGGCGCCGGCTTCCTCGAGCTTCTTCTTGATCTCTTCGGCTTGCTGCTTGGAGACGTTCTCGACGACGTTCTGCGGCGCGCCTTCGACCAGGTCCTTGGCTTCCTTCAGGCCCAGGTCGGTGCGGACGCCACGGACTTCCTTGATGACGTTGATCTTCTTGTCGCCGCCGTCGACCAGGACGACGGTGAACTCGGTTTGCTCTTCAGCGGCTTCCGCCGGAGCGGCGCCAGCGCCACCGCCAGCCGGCATGGCCATGGCCACCGGAGCGGCGGCCGAGACGCCCCACTTTTCTTCCAGAAGCTTGGCCAGTTCGGCGGCTTCGAGGACGGTCAGCGAGGACAGGTCTTCAACGATCTTGGACAGGTCAGCCATAGTTCAGTTTCCTTCGGGAAAATCGGGATTGAGGTCTTGAATGGAGATGGAGGTGGCTCAGGCCGCGTCCTTGGCGGCGTAGGCGCCGACAACGCGAGCCAGTTGGCCGGCCGGGGCCTGGATGACGCCGGCGACCTTGGTGGCCGGGGCGTTCAGCAGACCGATCAGGCTGGCGCGGATCTGGTCCAGCGACGGGAGCTTGGACAGCGCGTCCACGCCCTTGGCGTCGAGAACCTTCTCGCCCATGAAGCCGCCCTGGATCACGAACTTGTCGTTCCCCTTGGCGAATTCGGCCGTCACCTTGGCGGCGGTCACCGGATCCGGCGCGAAAGCGATGCCGACCGGGCCCTTGAACAGCGAGTGATAGTCGCTGCCCTCGGGAGCCTGCAGGGCCTTCAGGGCCAGGCGGTTCTTGACCACCTTGTACGCGGCGCCTTCCTTGCGGAGGCGGCCACGCAGATCTTCCATCTCCGCAACGGTCAGACCCAGGTTGTGGGTCACGACCACGGCGCCGGCGTCGGCGAAGACGCCCTTCAGCGTCTCGATCGACTCGGCCTTTTGTGCGCGGTCCATTGCGGTCTCCGTATACGCGTTCACCGCCGGGACAGGCCCCGACGGCGTGTGGCCGCGCGCGCCCCGGGGGACGTTCGCGACCGGTCGTCAATGTCCGAAGGAAGGTTGAACCCGTGCGCTCGCCCCGCGATACGCGGGCCGACCGGCCGGAGATCATCGCATCCCCATCTCCCCCCAGGGTGGAACGGCCGTTCCACGCTTACGGTCCGGGTGACCCCCGAACCCCGAAGTTCTCGGACAGGTCCGCACCGGCAGGGCCGATGCGGGAAGCGGGCTCTATAGACGAAGGCGCGCGGAAATCAACCGGGGCCTCGCCCCGATAATGGCACGCGGGCGATGTCGGTGTGGGTGAAGTCGTCGCCCTTGAACAGAAGAGGCAGGTCATGCGAGCGGGCGCAGGCATAGGCGAAGCAGTCGCCCATGTTCAGGCGGGCCGCATGACGGCCCTTGCCGAACCGCTCGAAGGCCTCGACCGCAAGGCGCTGCTCGGGGCGGCCAATGCCGACGATGCGGAAGCCTGCGAGAGTCTCGAATCTGGCGAAACGCTGCGCGGCCTCGCCCGGCGGGATCGCGTGGTGCTTCGAGATCGCCCTGACGCATTCCCACGCCACGATCGGCGAGATAACCACCTCGTCGGCGTCCATGATCGCGGCCAGGAAATCCGCGCGATCGACCTCGTCATTGAGAATGGCGCAAAGCGCCGAGGCGTCGGCGAACATCAATCGCCGGACAGCTCATCAAAGAACGCCTTGTCCGCCACCTCTCCGGTCTTGGGCAAGGCATCCATTTCGCGGAGGAAGGCGTCAACTGCCGCACGCCGTCGCGCCACCTCGCGATCGCGCCGATCCAGCTCGCTTTCCAGCGCCAGCCGGACGCTTTCGGTCAGTCCCTTTCCGGTGCGACGGGACAGCTCCCGCGCCAGCGCATCGGTCTTCTCGTCCCGGATGTGAAAGGCCATGCCGCGCTCCGATCTAGCTGAAAGATACGTCCGGCTAGCCAGGCGGGCAAGAAAAAGGGCGGCGAGCCCTGAAGACCCGCCGCCCCTGTTCAGTCTCAAGACCGGATCAGGCGTTCAGCGACGCCGGATCGACCTTCACGCCCGGGCCCATCGTCGAGGACAGGCTGATGCGCTTGACGTAGGTGCCCTTGGCCCCCGACGGCTTGGCGCGGGTCAGGGCGTCGACGAAGGCCTTCACGTTGGCCTCCAGGGCGTCCTGGGTGAAGCTCGCCTTGCCGATGCCGCCGTGCACGATGCCGGCCTTCTCGACGCGGAACTCCACGGCGCCGCCCTTGGCGTCCTTGACCGCCTGGCCGACGTTCGGGGTGACGGTGCCGACCTTCGGGTTCGGCATCAGGCCGCGCGGGCCCAGCACCTTACCGAGACGACCGACCAGACCCATCATGTCCGGGGTGGCGATGACGCGGTCGAAGTCCATGAAGCCGCCGTTGATCTTCTCGAACAGATCCTCGGCGCCGACATGTTCCGCGCCGGCGGCGCGGGCTTCATCGGCCTTGGCGTCCTTGGCGAAGACGGCGACGCGGACGTCGCGGCCAGTGCCCGACGGCAGGTTGACCACGCCGCGGACCTGCTGGTCGGCGTGACGCGGGTCGACGCCCAGGTTGACGGCGATCTCGATCGACTCGTCGAACTTGGCCTTGGCGTTTTCCTTGACCAGCTTGATGGCGTCGCTGAACGGCAGCAGCGACTCGCGGTCGCCGGTCCAGGCCTGGATGCGCTTGGGTTGCTTGGCCATGTGCTTAGCCCTCCACCACTTGCAGGCCCATCGCGCGGGCCGAGCCCTCGATGATCTTCGACGCGGCGTCGAGATCGTTCGCGTTCAGGTCCTTCATCTTCTTTTCGGCGATCTCGCGCAGCTGGGTGCGGGTGATCTTGCCGGCGAACTCACGGCCGGTCGCCTTGGCGCCCGACTTGATGCCGGCCGCCTGCTTCAGGAAGAAGGTCGCGGGCGGGGTCTTGGTGACGAAGGTGAAGCTCTTGTCCTGATAGACCGTGATCACGGTCGGCAGGGGCGTCCCCTTGGCTTCCTTCTCGGTGCGCGCGTTGAACTCCTTGCAGAAGCCCATGATGTTGACGCCGCGCTGACCCAGGGCCGGGCCGATCGGCGGCGAGGGCGTCGCGGAGCCCGCGGGCACCTGCAGCTTGATGTAGCCGAGAATCTTCTTGGCCATTGCTCTCTCCATGTGAGACCCGAACGGACGTCCGGGCCGGTGAGCCGTGGTGCGGCATGGCGGCCTCCCACGGATTTACGCGCTCCGGACGGGTGGCCCGGAACGCGAGGGCGCGCCTATACAGGCTTCCGCACGCGAGGGCAAACCGCATGACCGACACCGACACCGCCATCCCCCGCCCTGCCCTGCTGCTGGGCTGGGCCGGCGTCATCCCCTTCGCCGTCTTCGCCTTCGCCACGGCGCTGGAGCTGCGCCTGCCCGGCCTGCGACCGGAGCCGATCCTGCTGGCCTATGCCGCCGCCATCCTGTCCTTCATGGGCGGGGCCCAATGGGGCCTGGCGATCCGCGAGACGCCGGTGGACGGGCAGCGGCTGGCGGCCTCGGTGATCCCGGCGCTGGTCGCCTGGGCCGCGCTGCTGCAGCCGCGCGACGCGGGCCTGCTGCTGTGTCTCGTCGCCTTCCTGGGCCTGCTGGCCTACGACCTCCTGACCGTGCGGCAGGGCCGGAGCCCCGGCTGGTACGGGGCGCTGCGGCTGCAGCTGACCGGCGCCGTCGCCGGCTGCCTCGCCCTCGCCCTCCTGTTCGACTAGGCCCGCCCCATGACCCTGCGCCCCCTGTTCGTCACCCAGGTCTATGAGGCCTCGCTGGCCGCCGAGCCTGACTTCGAGGACCTCAACGGCGCCCTCGCCGATGTCTGCCGCCTGCTCGCCGAGGAGGACGGCGCCGGCCGCGCCTGGTGCAGGGCCCACGCCTACCGCGGCTACACCTCCTACGGCTCGCTGACCGACCTGCCCCGGCGCTTTCCAGAGTTCGCCGAGCTGAAGCGCCGGCTGGACCGGCACGCGGCGGCCTATGCCAGGGCGCTCAACTTCGACCTCGCGCGCAAGCCGCGGCTGGACAATCTCTGGGTCAACATCCTCAAGCCGGGCGGCGGCCACACGGGCCACATCCACCCCCACGCCATCCTTTCGGGCACCGTCTACGTCGAGACCCCGCCGGGCGCCTCGGCGCTGAAGCTGGAAGACCCGCGTCTGGCGATGATGATGGCGCGGCCGACGGTCCGGCCCGACGCGCCGACCGCGGAGCAGCCCTTCGTCTATCTGACGCCGCAGCCGGGGACGGTGCTGATGTGGGAAAGCTGGCTGCGCCACGAGGTGCCGGCCAACGCCGCGAAGTCGGAACGCATCTCGATCAGCTTCAACTACGGCTGAGTCACTCGCGGACGAACCGGGCGCCGGCCAGGCTGACAGCGACCGGCACGCCGTCGCGGACCTCGAACTCGGCCACCATACCCTGGAACGGGACCAGCTCCACGCGCACGGTCTCCGACTGCGCGCCGTGGCCGGCGACGGCATGCAACTGGCCGATCGCGAATGCGAGCCCTTCCGGCCGGGCCCTCACCGTCAGGCGGCCGAGGGCCGAGCTGTGATAGTCGCCGGCGTAGGCCGTATCCGGCAGGCTCAACGTCCGCGCGCGTCCGCTTCGCTCCTCAAGGCCGGCCGCCAGCCGCGTGCGACGGGCATCCCGCGTCTCCACCAGGGCATCCACCCGGGCGGCATGGACGGCATCGACATCCGGCAGCCCCCCCAGCCAGTCATAAACATAGTTTGCGACGACGTCGGCGAGCTCGCCCGCCACCAGATCCTCGTTGACCATGACCACGACCCCGAGCCCCCTGTCGGGCATCAGCGAGACGTGGGCGCGGGAGCCCGAGAAGCCCCCGAAATGGTGCACGAGCAGGTCCTCGCCGTAGCGTCCCGTGTACCAGCCCAGCCCGTACCCCTCGCGCATGTAGGGCCCCGAACGACTGTCGAGGGCGACCCTCGGGACATGTGTCGCGGCGATCAAGCCGGCCGGCAACACCCGGCGGCCGCCGACAACGCCGTCGTTGATCTGCGCCTCGAGCCACAGCGCCATGTCCGAGGCGCTGGACATGAGCCCGCCCGCCGATTGCATCGTGGCGTCGACCTTCTGGAGCGGCGAGCGCCGGGCCTGCCCGGGTTGATCGCCGGAGTGGCCGGCCGAGATGGGCGTTCCGGCCGCCCGCTGGGCATCGATCCGGGCCGTCGTCCGGGTCATGCCGAGGGGAAAAAGCACGTCCTCCTCGACCAGGGCTCGCCAGTCCCGGCCCCAGCGCTGTTCCAGAAGCACCGTGGCGAGGTTGTAGCCGGCGTTGGTGTACATGAAGCGGCCGTGAGGCGCGGCCTCATTGGGGATGGTCTCGGACGTCAGCCGCCACAGCACGTCGGGCGTCCAGTCGCCGCTGAACGCAACGCGGAAGGCGATCGGCTCATTTCTCACCCCCGACTGATGGCTGAGCAGATCCCCCAGCGTCACCGTCTCGGCGACCTCCTGCGGAATGCCGGAACCGACCGACCACGCCGCCAGCGGCGCATCGAGGTCGAGCTGCCCCCGCTGATCCATGAGCGCGATCGCAAGCGCCGTGAACGGCTTGGTGGCCGAAGCGATGTAGAAGGGCGTGTCCACAGTCACTGGCGCGCCGGTCTCGATGTCGGCTACGCCGAACCCTGCGGCATGGATCAAGCCCTGCCTGTCGACCACAGCGATGGCGAGGCCAGGGACGGCTTCGACACGGGTCATCGCCATTTGCACGAAGTCATCGAGGGCCGGTCCGAGGGCGGCGCGATCCTGGGCCACGGCCGCTGGCGCGGCGGCGACAAGCCCGGCGACCATCATGGCCAGACACAGGTTGAGCTTCGGCATTGAACGTCCCCTCGATCGGGGCCAGTGCGACGCGCCCCAGATTTGAGGAGGCTCGCAGGGGCGCCTCTGGATGCAGGCGATGGCCATCTTGACCATTTCCCCACGGCGCCGGTGGCGCCGCCCTCAGGCTCGCCCCTCGAAATCGCCGCGGTTCGCGACTACATGGCGGCCATGTCGCTCATCGAGCCCGCCTGCCCGATCCCCGCCATCGCCCCCGCCGACCTCGACGGGGCGGTCGAGGCCGCACGCGCGGCGGTCGGGCTGCCGGTCGGCGCGCGGGTGGTGGCCGCCATGTCCGGCGGCGTCGACTCCACCGTGGTGGCCGCCCTTCTGGCGCGCGCCGGCTACGAGGTGGTCGGCGTCACCCTGCAGCTCTACGACCACGGCGCGGCCCTGAAGAAGAAGGGCGCCTGCTGCGCCGGTCAGGACATCCACGACGCCCGGCTGGCCGCCGACGCCATCGGCATCCCGCACTATGTGCTGGACTATGAAAGCCGCTTCCGCGACGCCGTCATCGACCAGTTCGCCGACAGCTATCTGAAGGGCCAGACGCCGGTCCCCTGCATCCGCTGCAATCAGACCGTGAAGTTCCGGGACCTGCTGGACGTGGCCCGAGATCTGGGCGCCGAGGCCATGGCCACCGGCCACTATGTCCGCCGCGCCGTCGGTCCCGACGGCCGGCCGCAGCTGCGCCGCGCCATCGACCCGGCCCGCGACCAGTCCTACTTCCTGTTCGCCACCACGGCGGCGCAGCTGGACTATCTGCGCTTCCCGCTGGCCGATCTGGAAAAGCCGCAGGTGCGCGGCGTGGCGGCCCAGCTGGGCCTCAAGCTGGCGGCCAAGCCCGACAGCCAGGACATCTGTTTCGTCCCCAACGGCGATTACCGCACCCTGATCGACCGCCTCCGGCCGCAAGGGCGGGAGCCGGGCGAGATCGTCCACCTCGACGGCCGGGTGCTCGGCGCGCACGGCGGCATCACTGACTTCACCATCGGCCAGCGGCGCGGATTGAACGTGGCGCTGGGCGAGCCCCTGTTCGTCATCCGGCTGGAGCCGGAGACCCGACGGGTGATCGTCGGTCCGCGCGAGGCGCTGCTGACCGCCGCCCTGACGCTGGAAGAGGTCAACTGGCTCGGCGACGCGCCGGACCTCGCGGCCGCGGCGGCGCAGGGCCAGCCGGTTC
This sequence comes from Brevundimonas sp., assembly GCF_035998205.1. Taxonomy (GTDB): domain Bacteria; phylum Pseudomonadota; class Alphaproteobacteria; order Caulobacterales; family Caulobacteraceae; genus Brevundimonas. The sequence continues at coordinate 890,921 of NZ_DASYHT010000006.1, read as the reverse complement.
TGGCGCGCGTGCGCTCGACGCGACAGCCCTCCCCGGCCCGCCTTGCGCTGACCGACGACGGCCCCGCGGTGGTGTTCGACGCCGGCGAGGAAGGCGTGGCGCCCGGCCAGGCCTGCGTGCTCTACGATCCGGCGGACCCCGACCGGGTGCTCGGCGGCGGCTTTATCGCCAGTACACGCCCTGTGGCGATTTGACCTCTTTACGGACGAGCCCCTAGGCCAGGGTTCAGGTTTCGGAAACAACTTCGGGCCGAGTCTTCACCACACAGGGATTGTGGAGATTCCGCCCGTGTCAGGCTCTGAAATCGATGTCCGTGTAGGGTTCATGGGGCTGGAGCGCCGGTCGCCGGGCTACGCCAGTCTCGAAGGGCTCATGCGCGCCGCCCTGCCCGACGCGCTCGGCCGGTTCTACGACAAGGTGCGCAGTCAGCCGGAGACGCGCCGCTTCTTCCGCGACGAGGCGCACATCAGCGCCGCCCGCAGCGCCCAGACCCGGCACTGGGAAGCCATCCTGCAGGGCCGCGCCGACGAGGACTATGCCGCCTCGGTCAAGGTGATCGGCCAGGTCCACGCCCGCATCGGCCTCGCGCCCCGCTGGTACATCGGCGGCTATGCCGAGATCCTCGGCCACATGCTGCGCTCGGTCTGCCTGCGCCCGCGCAAGGCGTTTGACCGCGAGCATGACCGCAAGACCGCCGACGCGACGGCGGAAATCGGCAGCCGGGTCCTGCTGGACATGGAGCTGGCCATCTCCACCTACCTGGACGCCCTGCAGGCGGAGCGCGACCGGGCCGAGGCAGCCCGCGCCGATGCCGAGGCGCACCAGCGTCAGGTCGTCGATCTCCTGACCGAGGCCCTGCGCAAGGTCGCCGACGGTGATCTCTCGTTCGAGATCACCACCCAGGTGTCGCCGGAGCACCAGAGCCTGAAGGACGACTTCAACGCCGCGGTGGCGGCCCTGCGCAGCGCCTTCGCGAACGTGACGGCCAGCGCGGCGGCGGTGACCAGCGGCTCCAACGAACTGGCCATCGCCTCGGACGATCTCGCCTCGCGCACCGAGCGACAGGCGGCGACGGTGGAGACCACCTCGACCAATACCCAGCAGATCGCCCAGTCGGTCGAAGCCACTGCCGACGCCGCCCGGGAAAGCGCCGACGCCGCCGTGGCGGCCCGCCGCGAGGTCGACAGCGGCATCACCGTCGTGGCCGAGGCCACCGAGGCCATGGGCGCCATCCGCGAGTCCTCCGAGGAGGTGGGCAAGTTCGTCGCCCTGATCGACGAGATCGCCTTCCAGACCAACCTTCTGGCGCTCAACGCCGGGGTCGAGGCGGCGCGCGCGGGCGACTCCGGCCGCGGCTTCGCCGTCGTGGCCTCGGAGGTCCGGGCCCTCGCCCAGCGGTCGGCCGAGGCCGCCGGCGAGATCCGCGCCCTGATCCAGCGCTCGTCCGGCGAGGTGTCGCGCGGCGTCGATCTGGTGGCCCGCACCGGCAACGCCCTGGCGAAGATCGGGGAGAGCGTGGCCAAGGTGGACGAGCTGGCCGGCGGCATCGCCTCGGCGGCGCGCAGCCAGGCCGACCGGCTGGGCGAGGTGCGGTCGGCGATCGCCCAGATCGACGAGATCACCCAGCAGAACGCGGCCATGACCGAACAGGCGACCGCCGCCAGCCGCCAGCTGGCCACCGAGGCCAAGACGCTGGAGCGCAGCATCGACCACTTCAATCTCGGCCACCGTGCCGTGGCGTCGCCGCACCGCGCCGCCGCCTGAGGCGACATCGCGCCTCTGGCGGGTCCGGCGTCGGCGGCCTAAGTGCAGCCGATGCTCTCCCCGCCCGACCTGTCGCTCGCTACCCGCACTGGCCTGCCTGAGGCCCTGCGGCCATGGCTGGGCCAATGGCCGCGCGAGAGCTGGGTCCGGCCGGACCTGCACCCCACCGCCCGCTTCTGGCTGCAGATGCACGACGGCTTCCGCGCCCAGCAGGTGGAAATGCGCCGCCTCGGTGACGCAGGCCGCGCCGCCGGCGCCGACCCGCTGGCCCTGCACCCGCGCCTGATCGGCCTCCTGGGCGGCTTCCTGCAGCATCTCGATCACCACCACCGGATCGAGAGCGGCCACTATTTTCCGCAGTTCCGCGCCCTCGCCCCCGAGGTCGAGGCCGGGCTGGCCCTGCTCGATCAGGATCACGACGTGGTCCACGGACGGCTGGAGCAGCTGCACGCCGCCGGGCTGGCGTTTCACCAGGCCGCGCAGATGCGTTCGCCGGAGGCCCGCGACGGGCTGTTGCGTCTCGCCGATGCACTGGACGCCGCCGCCCCGCTGCTGGACCGTCACCTCGACGACGAGGAAGAGATTGTCATCCCGCTGATCGCGTTACGCGGCGGCTGAGGTCTCAGGCCGCCTCTTCCCTCGGCAGGACGTCGCCGACCGTGGGGCGGTTCTCGGCGCGGGTCAGGGCGATATCGCGCGGTTTGACGATCTCGCCGCAGCAGGCGCAGGCGATGCGCGGCTCCAGCGTGTGGCCGCAGGTCTTGTGCACCATGTCGATGCCGCTGTCGGCCTCGCCATAGACATGCTTCGCGCCCCAGCCGTGCAGGGTGACAAGGACGCCGTACAGGTCCTTGCCCTTGGCGGTCAGCACATATTCGTTGCGCGGCGGGCGCTCGGAATAGAGGCGCGGCTCGAGCACCCCGTGCTGCACCAGGCTCTTGAGGCGGGCGGCGAGCACATTGCGGGCGACGCCCAGATGCTCCTGCCACTGCTCGAACCGGGTCAGGCCGTTGAAGGCGTCGCGGATCACCAGCAGGGTCCACGGGTCGCCGATCACCTCCAGGGTGGCGGCGATGGAGCAGGATTGACGCGAATAGTCGGCGGTGCGGCCCATCCCTGAAAAGTGACCCTGCGTCAGCGATTTGGCAAGTGGGTTGCCAATCCGAACCCGGAGCGACGCCCGGCGCGACGGGCGTCTGACGGGGCAGCGCTTGCCTTGGAGCCTTCCCCTCCCCTAATCGCCGGTCAAAGAGGAGACTCCCGCCATGTCCGATCCCGTCGTCATCTGTTCCTTCGCCCGCACGCCGATGGGCGGCTTCCAGGGCGCCCTGTCCGGGGTCAAGGCGACCGAGCTGGGCGCGACAGCGGTGAAGGCGGCGGTTGCGCGGGCCGGGGTCGATCCGGCGCGGATCGAACAGATCCTGATGGGCTGCGTCCTGCCGGCAGGTCTCGGTCAGGCCCCGGCGCGCCAGGCGGCGGTCGGCGCCGGGCTGGGGCTGCATGTGGAGGCGACCACCGTCAACAAGATGTGCGGCTCGGGCCTGCAGGCGGCCGCCATGGCCCATGACGCCCTCGCGGCCGGCACGGTCGAGGTCATCGTCGCCGGCGGCATGGAGTCGATGACCGGCGCCCCCTATGTCATGGCCAAGCACCGCGGCGGGGCCCGCATCGGCCACGACGTCATCAGCGACAGCATGTATCTGGACGGGCTGGAGGACGCCTACACCCCCGGCAAGCTGATGGGCGCCTTCGCCGAGGACACGGCGCGCCAGTACCAGTTCACCCGCGAGGCCCAGGACGCCTACGCCATCGAGAGCCTGGGCCGCGCCCGCGCGGCGACCGAGACCGGCGCCTTCGCCGCCGAGATCGTCCCGGTCGAGGTGACCAGCCGCAAGGGCACCGAGACCGTCAGCCAGGACGAACAGCCGCTCAAGGCCGATCCGGCCAAGATCCCGACGCTGAAGCCCGCCTTCGCGAAGGACGGCACCATCACCGCCGCCAACGCCAGCTCGATCTCCGACGGCGCCGCGGCCCTCGTCATGACCCGCGAGAGCGTGGCGCGGGCGCTGAACCTGCCGATCGTCGCTCGTGTGGCGGCGCACGCTGCCCACGCCCACGAGCCGGGCCTGTTCACCACCGCCCCGGTGCCGGCCATGCAGAAGGCCCTGAAGAAGGCCGGCTGGTCCGTCGCCGACGTCAACCTGTGGGAGATCAACGAGGCCTTCGCGGTCGTGCCGATGATCGCCATGCGCGAGATGGAGATCGACCACGCCCGGGTGAATGTGAACGGCGGCGCCTGCGCCCTGGGCCACCCGATCGGGGCCTCCGGAGCGCGGGTCATGGCCACTCTGCTGGCGGCGCTGCAGGCCCGCGGCGGCCGCAAGGGCGTGGCCTCCCTGTGCATCGGCGGCGGCGAGGCGATCGCCATGGCCGTGGAGCTGGCGTGAGCCTCGACCGACGCCAGCTGATCGCCGCCGGGATCGCCGGGGCCGGCGTGGGGACGACCACCGCCGCCGCCGCCCAGGCCGTGGCGCCGCCGGACCCGACCGAGACCGTGCGGCTCTGGCCCGACGGCGCGCCCGGCGGCGAGGGCGTGACGGTCACCCCGGTCGTGGTCGAGCGCTCGACCGATCCGGCCTACCGGGACCGCTTCGCCCAGTACACCACCGACCCGCTGCTGACGGTCGTGCGGCCGGCGCGGCCGAACGGGGCCAGCCTGCTGCTGATCCCGGGCGGCGGCTACCGCTGGGCCGTGGTCGACAAGGAGGGACTGGACGTGGCCCGGGTGTTCGCCGCGGCGGGCGTCACCTGCTACGTTCTGCGCTATCGCCTGCCCGCCGATGGCTGGGCCGCCGGTCCGGACACGCCGCTGCAGGACGCCCAGCGGGCGCTGCGTCTGGTGCGCGCCCGCGCCGCCGCCGAGGGACTGGCCCCGACCCGCGTGGCGGTGCTTGGCGCCTCGGCCGGCGGGCATCTGGCCGGGCTTCTGGCGGCGCGGACGGACGCCACCTATGCGGCGGTCGACAGCGCCGACGCCCTGCCGCACCGGCCGGACCTGACCGTTCTGCTGTACCCGGTCGTGACCCTGAGCGATCCGTTCGCCCACGCTGGATCGCGCGCCCAACTCCTGGGCCCCGCGCCGACCGACGCGGCGATCGCCGCCTGGTCGCTGGAGCAGATGGACTGGCGCGGGGCCGCCCCCACGATCCTGATTCACGCCCTCGACGACGAGCCGGTGCCGCCGGAGAACAGCCTGATGTTGCTGGAGACCCTGCGCCGCAACGAGGTGGCCGCCGAGGCCCACCTGTTCCACGAGGGGGGCCACGGCTTTGGCGTGCGGCTGATCGCCGGAAAGCCGGCCGAGGCCTGGCCGGCGCTGGTGCTGGGCTTTGGCCAACGGCAGGGCTGGATCGGCGACCCCGGGTGACCCGCTACGGGTCGGGCAGAGCTTGACCGCAGGCAGGCAAGGCCTTTGGATGCCTTCACATCGGCCGGGGGGCCGACTCTCGAGGGAGCATTCCAATGCCGATCACCCGTCTCGCCGCAGGCGCCGCCGCGCTCGCCCTGACCGCCATCGCCGGCGTCGCCGCCGCCCAGGACTATTCGCTGCCGGCCGTGTCGGGCAGCGCCCGCCTCAACGCCGGCTTCGATCCGGATCCGTACCGCGTGTCGGTGACGCCGGGCGGCTCGATCGAAGCCCAGTCCGCCGTGAGCTCGTCGTGCCGCGGCTACATCAGCAACGCGCCGGACTTCGAGCTGACCTACAGCGCCGGCAACTGGCCGCTCATCATCAAGGTTCAGGCCTCGGCCGACACCACCCTGGTGATCAATGGCCCGAATGGCGAATGGTACTGCGACGACGACAGCGGCGAAGGGACGAACCCGCTCGTCCGCTTCGGCAATCCGCAGAGCGGCACCTATGACATCTGGATCGGCACCTACAGCGGCGGCCTGTCGTCGGGCACCCTGCTGATCACCGAACTCGACTAGTCGGAACCGGCGGCGGCGTCGAGGCGATTGCCGAGGCGCACGCCGCCGCCCATCGGCGCCGCCAGCTTGCCGGCGTCCTCATCCACCTCGCGCGCCCGGTTGGCGAAGGCAGCGGCCATGCCGGCGGTGCTCATCGCCGCCAGCATCTGCCCGGCCAGCGACCGCGGCCGCACGCCGAGCCAGAGCGCATTGGCCAGCTGGGCCGCCCCCCACAGCCGCAGGGCGGCGCCGCGCGACGGCGACCTCGGCGCATTCCACACCCGCAACAAGGACAGGCTGCCCGCGGACAGGGCGGCCGGCAGGATCAGGGCGAACGGCCCGCGGGGGCGCTCCGTGATGGCGGGCCCGGACGCCGGCGGCGTCAGGCGGGTGGCGAACCAGGTGGTCACCAAAGTCGCGCCGGCGGCCACCGCCAGTCCGGCCACCACGTGACCCGCATCCCTGTGGTTGGCGTTGAGCGCCGACCGCACCCGTTCCGTCACCCTGCCCGGCATTTCTGATCTCCTCTGCGTCGAGGAGGGGAATGGCTCCGGCGGCCCGGAGTTCCGGGGTGGGTTTAGTGCTCCTCGCCCGTCAGCTCGCCGAGCGCGGACTGCAGGTAGTTCTGCTCGCCCAGCTGGGCCACCAGCTGCAGCTGGGTCTCGAGGAAGTCGATGTGGTGCTCGGTGTCCGACAGGATATCCAGCACGATCTGGCGGCTGACGTAGTCCTTCGCTTCCTCGAACTGGGTGATGGCGGCGATCTGGGCCGTGCGGCCGTCCAGCTCCAGCTGCAGGTCCGCCTCGAGGCACTCGACGCAGCTCTCGCCGATCTTCAGCTTGTGCAGGTCCTGCAGGTTCGGCAGGCCGTCGAGGAACAGCACCCGCTTGATGAGCAGGTCGGCGTGCTTCATCTCGCCGATCGATTCCTTGTAGACGATCTCGCCGAGGCGCTTGAGGCCCCAGTTCTCGAACATGCGGGCGTGCAGGAAATACTGGTTCACGGCCGTCAGCTCGTTGGTGAGGATGCCGTTGAGGGTGCGGATGATCGCCGGGTCGCCGCGCATGGCCATGGTCCTGTGTCTCGGCGCGTCGGGAGTCCGCGCCCTGCCTGAGCGACACAATACCATGCGATTCCGCGCGCGGATCAGTTGCGAGCGCTTTTCAACACATTGAAAGCGCTTCTGAAAATCGGACGCAGCTACTCGGCCGCGAGGGCGTAGGACGAGGTCTGCGCCTGGATCATCTCGCGCATCTCGCAGACGCACTTTGCGCACTGGGCGCTGCAGCCGTGGCGCTGGAAGATCTCGCGCGGGCGGCGGGCCCCGGCCTCGATGGCGGCGGCCACTTCACGCTGGCGAATGCCGTTGCAGTTGCAGACGTACACGGGCGACCCGACGGGCAGATGCGAATGCTTCTCCCTACCACAGCCGCCGGTGATTGCAACGCGTTCTCAGTCGCGATCTTCCGTCGCGCCCTCCTGGCCCGGGAAGCGCGCGTCGCGGAAGGCCGCATAGGCCTCGCGCAGCCCCTGCCGCGGCTGGTCCGCGCCGAGCAGGGCCATGCGCGCGTCCCAGACGTCGGCCAGCTCGCGCACCGTGGCCGAGCCCCATCCCGGGGCCTGCTGGCGCGCCCAGTTCTGCACGGCGGCGATGTTGAAGATGAGGAGCACGACGGTGGTCACGAGGATGACGCGCGACGTCCAGCGCAGATCGCGCGCCGCCAGCTCGGCTTCGCCCGGAGGCTCGTCCGGCGGGAAGGCGAAACGCCGCAGGGCGTCGAGGCGGCCGGACGTCCCCGCCAGGTCGTGGGCGTCGGCGCCCCTGTTCCAGTCCGACCTGGCGTCGCTGCTCCCCTCCCCGTCCAGCGGCGGGAAAGGCGAGGCCTGGGGCGGCACGACGAAGGGGCCGGGCGGCGGATCGACGGGCTCGCGCGGCTCACTCATGCGGTCCTCCCCGGCTCAGAACTGGAAGTAGATGAAGGGGGCCACGCCCTCGGGGCGCACCGCCTCGACGAGGAAGATGGCGAGGCCGACGAGCACGCCGAGGGTCAGGGACGGGGCCGCCTGCAGGCGCACCGCCAGCCCCTCGACCGCCCGCGGCGGCAGCCAGTGCATGGCGAGACCGCCGACGATCAAGGTCAGCAGGAAGGGCGTCAGCACCTCGACCGGGCCGGGCCGCGCCAGACCGGCCAGCATCTCCATGGCCAGCGGGAAGCTCTCGGCGCGGAACAGGATCCAGCCGAGACAGACCACGTGGAAGGTCAGGATCACGCCCAGCCAGTGCGGCACGCTGGCCTTGCCCTCGAGGAAGTGGCGCCAGACCCGCTCGATCACCTGCACCGCGCCGTGCAGCGCGCCCCATGCCACGAAGGTCCAGGCCGCCCCGTGCCAAAGCCCGCCCAGCAGCATGGTGATCATGACATTGCGCGACGAGGACCAGAGGCCGCCCCGGCCGCCGCCCAGCGGGACATAGAGGTAGTCCCGCAGCCAGCTGGACAGGCTGATGTGCCAGCGCCGCCAGAAGCTCTGCAGGGAGTTGGCGCGGTAGGGCTGGTCGAAATTGCGCGGGAAGGAATAGCCCAGCAGGGCCGCGGTCCCGATCGCCATGTCCGAATAGGCGGAGAAGTCGCAGTAGATCTGCACCGCATAGGCATAGGTCGCCGCTGCGATGTCCCAGGCCGAATGGGCCGACGGGTCGAAGAACACCGGATCGACGAGGTTCACCGCCAGCTCCGAGGCGATCACCGTCTTCTTGAACAGGCCCCAGGCGATCAGCAGCAGGCCATGGGTGGCCATGGCCCGGGTCAGGCGCGGCACGCGGTCGAACTGGGGCAGCAGGTCCGAGGCGCGCACGATGGGCCCGGCCACCAGATGCGGGAAGAAGGACATCAGCAGCATGACGTCCAGCAGCGACCGCGCCGGCGGGGTCTTGCCGCGCCAGACATCGACCACATAGCTGATGCCCTGGAAGGTGAAGAAGCTGATGCCGACCGGCAGGACGATCTCCAGCAGCGGCAGGTCGCGCTCCCAGCCCAGTCGCGCCAGCAGGGCCCCGGCCTCCTCGACGAAGAAGCCGTAGTATTTGAACACCCCGAGCAGCAGCAGGTTGGCGGCGACGCCCAGCCCGACCAGCAGCTTCTTGCGCGGCATATGCTCGCGCGACAGCAGGGCCGCGACGCCCCAGTTCAGCACGGCGCTGAAAATCAGCAGGGCGACGAAGCGCCAGTCCCACTGGGCGTAGAAGACCCAGCTGGCCAGCAGCAGGAACAGCTTGCGCCGGCCGTTCTCGCGCTCGAGGCTCCAGGCCACGACGAAGACGGCGAGGAAGAACAGGCCGAATTCAAGGGTCGGGAACAGCATCTCAGCGGCCCCGCATGGCGGTCAGAAGGTCGGCGGCAAGCAGGCCGCCCAGCCAGTCCGCGCCGGCCTCGTTGAAATGCACATGGTCGCCGCGCATCAACGGCTCGGGGCCGAGCGTCAGCCGGTGCGCGGCGCAATGTCCCCCCATCCGTCCCCGCCAGTCCCAGAACGCGACGCCGCTCGCCGCCGCGACCCGGTGCTGCACATCGCGCACCAGCGGCAGCAGAGCCGGCTCGCGCCACCGGCCCTCGGGATCGTCGGGGCAGGTCCCGCCGCCCTCCCCGCGCATCGCCTCGGGCGCGCCGAGGATCAGCACAACCGCCCCGGGCGCGGCGGCCTGCAGGCGCGCCACCTCCGCCCGAAGCCGCGCCTCATAGGCCATGAGGTCGAGGCCGTCGTCGAACCCCTCGTTGGTGCCATAGGCCAGCACGATCAGGTCCGGCGCCGGCGCGCCGGCCGGCAGCTGCGGCGGGAGGCTGGCGAGGGTGGCCCCCACCCGGGCTGCGACCGTCAGCTCGACGGGACGGCCGAGACCAGCCTCAAGCCGGCGACGCCAGGCTTCCGGCAGCCAGCCCGCGGCGCTGTGACTGTCGCCGAACTGGAGGATGCGCAGCGGGCCGTCACCCTGCGCCAGAGGCCGCAGCGCCTCCGGCTGGCAGACGCCGCCCGGGCAGGTGGCGCTGACGGGCGACGGGAGAGGCGTCCACGGCCGCTCCTGCCCCGGCGCGGCCAGCACGGTCGCCGCCATCAGCCCCGCCGCAAGCACGCTCACGCGCCCGTGTCGATCTGATCCAGCCCGGCGTCGGCGCGCAGGCGATCCGCCACGGGCGCCGCGATCCTCAGATAGCCGGCCATGGTCATGTGGATGCCGTCATGCGCCCGCATCAGCCGCGGCCGACCGCCCGGGCTCTCCGGGAGATAGGCCTCATAGCCGCCGTCCGGCCCGGCCGTGACACTGGTAGTCTCGATGTAAGGCACATTCAGCGCCCGCATGCGCCCGCCGACCACCTCGTTGATCAGGCGCATCTTCTCGTCGAAGGACTCCCGCTTCATCGTGGGCAGGCCGACCCAGTAGACGGCGACGCCCCGGCTGCGCAGCAGGTTGACCAGATCGTCGACCCGGCGAGCGTAGGCAGTGCGCCAGCCAGGAGTGCCGAAGGCGTGCACCGTCCCGTCCAGCTCGATGCCCTGGGCGTCGTTGGTGCCGAACAGGATCACGGCGACGTCGATGGGCTGGGCCGCGATCTGGCCGGCGGTCTTGGCCTGGATGTCCACATAGTCGTAGCGCGACAGGCCGGTGGAGACCTCGCTGAACTTGATGACCTCGACCCCAGCCTCGCCGTCGAGGTCGCGGTAGAGGGCGGTCCACAGGCCGTCGGCCATGGAGTCGCCGAACACGCCGATGCGCAGGGTTCCGTCCGCGGCGGCAGCGCGAAGGCTTGCCGGCGCGCCCCTCGGTCCGGCGGCAACCGGCGCGGCGACGGCAGGGGCGACGGTCTCGACCTCGGGCCCGGCCTCCGGCGTGGGCGAGGCCGAGGCGTTGGCCCCGCCGCCCAGCAGCAGAGTCGGATGGCGCAGCCAGGCGCGCCCGTCGGGCGTCAGCATCAGGCCGATCACCACGCCGACCAGCAGCGCCGCCGTCAGTCCGTTGATCCAGGCCCGCACGTTTGCCCCGTTCCCGCCCCGTGGATAACGCCTCTTAACCTCGCGCCCTCGCCCCCGCCAGCGACGGCGCGCCGGAGGCGAAGATTAGGGTTACCCGCGACGCCCCCGCCCTTGCCCCCGGACGCGGCCCGGCCTAATCAGCGGAAGGCCCCGGTTATTCATCAGACGATGAAAAGAGATCGCATGCGCAAGCTGTATCCCGACGCCCGCTCCGCCCTGGAAGGCCTGACCTTCGACGGCATGACCGTCATGTCCGGCGGCTTCGGCCTGTGCGGCATCCCCGAGAACCTGATCGCCGCCCTGCGCGACAGCGGGGTCAAGGGCCTGACGGTGATCTCCAACAACGCCGGCGTCGACGGTTTCGGCCTCGGCCAACTGCTGGAGACGAAGCAGATCGCGAAAATGATCTCGTCCTATGTCGGCGAGAACAAGGAGTTCGAGCGCCAGTACCTGGCCGGCGAGCTTGAGCTGGAGTTCAACCCGCAGGGCACCCTGGCCGAGCGCATCCGCGCCGGGGGCGCCGGCATCCCGGCCTTCTTCACCGCCACCGGCGTCGGCACCCTGGTGGCCGAGGGCAAGGAGGTCCGCTCCTTCGGCGAGCGCGAATATGTGATGGAGACCGGGCTGGTCGCCGACCTGTCCATCGTCAAGGCCTGGAAGGCCGACGAGGCGGGCAACCTGATCTATCGAAAGACGGCGCGGAACTTCAATCCGATGATGGCCACGGCCGGCAAGGTCTGCGTCGTCGAGGTCGAGGAGATCGTGCCCGTCGGCGCACTGGATTCGGACCACATCCACACCCCGGGCATCTACGTGGACCGGCTGATCCAGGGCAGCTTCGAAAAGCGCATCGAGCAACGCACGGTCCGGGCGCGCGAAGGCGTCTGAACCGGATCGGGGAGGCCAGCAATGTCCGCAGACGACAAGGACCTGTCAGGCGCCGAGGTGAAGGCGCACCTGAAAAGCATCAGCGACAAGCTCACCTGGGGCGTGATCTTCCTGTTCATCATCATGCTGAACACCTGCTCGCTCAGCGATGACATCGAGGACGCCATCCGCGATCGCGGCGCGCCGGCCGCCCCGGCTGTGGCTCCCGAACCGGCGCCGGCCACCCCATGAGCGATGATCGCCGCGCCCGCGGCTCGGCCCGGCTGGCCGAGCTTGACCCTCGGCTGGAGGGGGCCATCGAGGCCGGACTGGCCCCGATCGCACCGGACTTCGCCCGCTTCATGGTCGAGTTCGGCTTTGGCGATGTCTACGCCCGTCCTGGCCTGGAGCTGAAGCAGCGCCAGCTGGTGACCATGGCCGCGCTGACCACCCTGGGCACCGCCGCCAAGCAGCTGCGCGGCCATATCCGCGGCGCCCTGAACGCCGGTCTGACGCCGGTCGAGATCACCGAAGCCCTGATGCAGGTCGCCCTGTACGCCGGCTTTCCCAACGCCCTCAACGCCCTGATGATCGCCAAGGAGGTGTTCGCCGAAGCCGGCGTCAGCCCCCTCGCCGACCCGACCCCCGCCAAGGAGCCCTGACCATGCCCCGCACCCGCGACGAGCTCGCCGCCCGCGCCGCCCTGGAGCTGCAGGACGGCTTCTATGTGAACCTCGGCATCGGCATCCCGACCCTGGTGGCCAACCACATTCCCGAGGGCATGAACGTCACCCTCCAGTCGGAGAACGGCATGCTGGGGATGGGCCCGTTCCCGCACGATGACGAGGTCGACGCCGATCTGATCAACGCCGGCAAGCAGACCATCACGGCGCTGCCGGAGACGAGCTTCTTCTCGTCGGCGGACAGCTTCGCCATGATCCGCGGCGGCCACATCGACCTGTCGATCCTCGGGGCCATGGAGGTGTCCGAAAGCGGCGACATCGCCAACTGGATGATCCCCGGAAAGCTGGTGAAGGGGATGGGCGGGGCGATGGACCTGGTCGCCGGGGTCAAGCGCGTGGTTGTCGTGATGGAGCACGCCAACAAGCATGGCCAGTCCAAGGTGCTGAAGGCCTGCACCCTGCCCCTGACCGGCCGCGGCGTGGTCGACCGGATCATCACCGACCTGGCGGTGTTCGATGTGAAGCCGGATGGCTCGGGGCTTGAGCTGATCGAACTGGCCGACGGGGTCACCGTCGACGAAGTGACGTCGAAGACCGAGGCCAGCTTCGCGATTTCGCCAAATCTGAAGACGCTGGCATAGTGCTGCCCAACCGGCCGTAAAGCGCCGGACGGAGGGTGGAGCATGGAACCGACATCGCAAGGGTCGATCGACCCTGAAGCGGCGAACCTCGTCGCAACGGCCGATCTGACGGCGGCTGAAGAGACCGCGACCGGTCCTGATCGGCTGGAGCGGGCCCATGTCAGCCTGCGGAACGCGGTCGAGCGCCTGCTGGCCGAGGCCCGCCACGGCGATTTTGTCGAGGCGACCGATCTGGTTCGCCACGCGACCCACCTCCTGCAGACCCTCGATCCCGCGGCGCTGGAGCCGCGCCGCGGCCTCGCCGGCCTGTTCGACGGGCGCGGGGCGCGCCTGAAGCGCTTCCGCGCCCTGTACCTGCCCGCCGCCGCCAGCGCCGGAGACACCGCCGCCGCCCTGGCCGAGCGCGGCCGCTCGGCGGTGCGCCGCAGCACCACGCTGGACGCCCTGCACGCCGAGGCCGTGCGCGCCATCGCCGAGGTGGATGCCGCGCTGGCCGAGGGCGAGGCGCAGCTTCGCGCAACCCCCGCGCCGGGGATCGTCCCGGCCGCGGCGGTCGACGACGCCCCGGCCACGAACCCGGTCGTGGACGCCGACGAAGCGCCGCTGCCGGGCCCGGAAGCCAGCCGGAGCGAGCCGCTGGACGCCGAGGAGGGCGCCGCCCCCGCCCAAGCGACGACCGCGACGGACTCCGGCGAGGAAGGTCCGGTGACGGCCACGGTCGAGATCGAGGCTGACGTTGAGGCCGGGGACACGCCTTCGGCGGAGCCCGAGGCTGGACGCAGCGAAATGCTGGAGCCCGGGGACGCGCTGGCGCTCGCCGAGACTGTCGGCGCTGACGACAACGCCACCGGCGAGCGGGCGCGGCTGGAGAGTCGGCTCGAGGCCCTGCGGGCGGCCCGCGCGGCAGGGATCGCCCAGCTTCCGCTCGCCCGCGCCGTGCAGAACGCCGAGCATGCAGCCCCCGACCAGCTGGCAGCCGCCGCGGCGGCGTTGTCCACCTGGGTCGAGGACTGGCGTCAGGGCCTCGGACTGGCGGGCCGCAAGCCGAAGAAGATCCGGCCGGATTCCGTCGCGCTGGCCCGGACGCGGGACGCCGCCCTCGACGCTCTGGTCGGGACCGAACGGCGCCTCGCCTCGATCCGCGCCCGCGCCAGCGAGACGGAGGGCCGCATGACGCGCGTTGTGGAACTGGTCCGGCGGGCCGCCTGACAGCAGCCCGCCTCGGCGGCGCGGGCCTCAGTTCAGCTGGTCTTCGGTCCAGCGGACGATGTCGCGATTGACCTGCAGCACCGCCGCGTCGAAGGCCGAAACGATGGCTGACACGCGATTGCCGGCGGCGGGCTGCTCCACCGTGAAGACCTCGTCCGCCACCACCTCCCGATCATCGCGGTCCAGCAGGCGCGCGCGCACCGCGATCCGGACCGTCGGCGTCGCCCCGGGCGCCGGATAGCGCGCCTCGAAGGTGCGCACGTCGAGGTCCAGCACCTGGGGCGAGCGCGACAGCTCGCGCCGTCCGCCGAGCCGCACGCGCGTGGCCTCCGCCGCAAAGGCGTTCTCGACCGACTCCTGGTAGAGGTCCTGGGCGCGCTCGACCCAGCGCGCGCCGCCGATATAGGCCGCTTCGGGGCCGGTCACGGCGAGGATCCGGTCATCGGCCGACGCCTCGCTGAACTGGACGGGCCGCAGCTCAAGAGCGATCGCACCGTCGGGCGCGACGCCGGTCACCGGATCGCTGGCCCCGAACCGGTACATCTGCACCGGCTCCGGCGTGGACAGCAGGGCGCAGCCCGAGACGGCCGCCGCGAGGCCAAGGGCGAACAGGGGACGAAGCAGGCGGATCATGGCTGGACCTCCAGTTCACGGGCGGGCGGCCGACCGATGAAGTCGCGGGGGCTCGAGCGCACCTCGTCGACGAGGGCCTCCAGCGCCGTGGTCGCCGCCTGCAGGCTGCGGATGGCCGCGGTCAGTTCCGGCAGCCCGGTCTCGGCGAAATCGCCGACCGGCTGCTCGAGCCCGGTCACGGTGCGGTTCAGCGACTCCATCGCCGCCTGGGCCTGGGCGGAAGCGGCGTTGATATTGGCGATGGCCTGACGGGCGTCCGTATCAACCACCTCGTTGGTGGTGATGGCGACCTGCTCATAGGCCGCAATCGCCCGGTTGGCGCTGGCCAGGGTGGTCTCGAGTTCGGCCAGCAGACCCCGCCGCGCCTCCAGCTCTGCCGACACCGCCTCGACATTGGCGAGGGTGGTCGAGAAGCTGCGGATGTTATCGTCCGACAGGACCCGGTTGACCCGGTTGAGAACATCGACGGCCTGGGCCAGCAGGGTGCCCGAGCCGCTCAGCAGCTCCGCCAGCGGGCTGGGCTGGCTCTGGATGACCGGGATGACGTTGTCCGGGTACTGGGCCTTCAGCAGCGCACTCTCCGGATTGCCGGCGGTGATCTGGATGTAGTTCAGGCCGGTGATTCCCTGGGGCTCCAGCTGGGCCCGGCTGGTGACGCGCACCGGCGTCTCGCCGTCGAGGCGCACCCGGGCGATGACCTGGTCGCCCTGCTCGGGATCGAGGTTGAGGGCCGTCACCTCGCCGACACGGATGCCGTTGAAGTGCACCTCGCCGCCTTCGGACAGGCCGCGGACAGGGCCGTAGAAGACGATGTCATAGACATCGTAGTCGCTGTCGAACTGCAGCCGGGCCAGCCAGATGGTGAACACCGCCAGGGCGGCGATGAGCGCCACGGTGGCGATCCCGACGGCGGCGTAGTGGGCGTCTCGTTCCATCCTCGCGCTCCTCAGCTGACCTTGTGCGCCGCGCGTCCGCGGGGGCCGAGAAAATACTCCCGGATCCACGGATGATCGGATCGCTCAAGCTCGTCGACCGTCGCCTTGGCCACCACCCGCCGGTCAGCCAGGACGGCCACCTTGTCGCAAATGGCGTAAAGACTATCGAGGTCGTGGGTGATCATGAAAACCGTCAGGCCCAGATCATCGGACAGTGACCGGATCAGGGCGTCGAACGCCGCCGCCCCGATCGGGTCCAGCCCCGCGGTCGGCTCGTCCAGAAACAGCAACTCCGGGTCCAGCGCGAGGGCGCGCGCGAGGCCGACCCGCTTGCGCATCCCGCCGGACAGCTCCGCGGGCTTGAGATCGTGCGATTCCGGCTTCAGCCCGACCATCGCGATCTTCATCTCGGCGATCTCGTGGATCATGCGCCGCGGCAGGCGCGTATGCTCCACCAGCGGCGAGGCGACGTTCTCCAGCACGCTGAGGGAGGAAAACAGCGCGCCCTGCTGAAACAGGACGCCGGTGCGGCGCTCGATCTCGGCCGCTGCGGCGTCGCTGAGGTCGGCCACATCATGACCGAACACGCGCACGCTGCCGCCATCTGGCTCGCGCAGGCCGATAATCGAGTTCAGCAGCACGGTCTTGCCCGTGCCCGAGCCCCCGACGACGCCAAGCACCTCCCCCCGGACGACATCGAGATCGAGGCCCTCGTGCACCGTGTGCTCGCCGAAGCGCGTGAGCAGGTCACGCACCTCGATGAGGGCCGTCGGCGCAGCGTCAGGAGCGGGCGACGACGTCAATAGTTCAGCTCCAGGAACATCAGGGCGAACACCGCGTCGAGCAGGATGATGGCGAAGATGGCCTGCACCACCGCCGCAGTGACCCGGCGGCCGAGGCTCTCGACATCCCCGGCGACCGCCATGCCCTGCCGGCAGCCGATGGCGGCGACGACGAGGGCGAAGACCGGAGCCTTGGACAGGCCGACGACGAGATGGTTGGTGACATCCGGCATCTGCGCGATCCGGTCGAGGAAGAAGGCCGGGCCGAGGTTCAGCTGGGTCCAGCCAACCACCATGCCCCCGAACAGCCCGGCCACCATGCCCGCGAACGTGAGCAGCGGCAGCATGACGAGCAGCGCCGCCAGTCGCGGGATCACCAGCGCCTGGAAGGGATCCACGCCCATCACCCGCATGGCGTCGACCTCCTGGTTCATCCGCATCGAGCCGACCTCGGCGGCGAAGGCCGACGCCGAGCGTCCCGCGAGGAGCACCGCCGTGATCACCACAGCGAACTCGCGCAGGACCGACACCGCGATCAGCTCGACCGTGAATACAGCGGCCCCGAACTCGGTCAGCAGGTCTGCGCCAATGAAGGCCACGACGGCGCCGATGAAGAAGTTGGTGACCACCACGATCGGCAGGGCGTCGAGGCCGGCGCGCTCGGTCTGGCTAACCCAGGCGGGCCAGCGGATACGGCCGGGCCGACGCAACATGACGCCGACGGCGACGATCAGCCGACCAAGGAAGGCCAGCGACAGCATCGCTTCCTGGCCCGCGTCGATCAGGCCATGGCCGATCCGGGCGAAGGAGCGGGTGATCGGATCGCTGCGGCGCGTCGGCGGCACGCCCTCGCAGCCAAGACGCTGGACCATGGCATAGATGCGCCCGGCCTCCGGGCGGGTCGCCCAGGCCTCGGCCGGAAGGCTGCACCGCGACGCCCGCACGAGCGCCAGGGCGCCCGCCGTATCGAGACGGCCGAGGCCGGAGATGTCGAGCTCGATTGACGAGGCGCCGGCAAGGGCGCTCTCCAGCCGGCCGGCCGTCCGGCCCAGGCCGCCGGTCGTCCAGTCGCCGGTGAGGCGCAGACGCACCGCGTCCCCCTTCCCGGCGATGTCGAAGTCGGCTGGCGTCATGGACCCACTCTAACGGCGCCGCAGCAAATGCCTATCGCTCGCCGGCGACGCCGGAGAAAAAAGCGCAACCCTGACTCTCGTTCACGCCGCGAGGCGGGCGGCGAGGCGCAGATCATCAGCCAGCGCGGCGCGGGCGGCGGCCTGCGCCGCAGCATCAGGCGTCCTGAGGATGTAGCTGGGGTGCCAGGTCACCACGACCGTGGCCCCGTCCGGGCCGGCGAGGGGCTGGCCGCGCGTCGCCGCCACCGGCACCCGGCGACCGAGGATCGCCAGCGCCGCGGTCGCGCCCAGCGCCACGATAATGCGCGGACGGATCAGCCGCCGCTCGTGCGCCAGCCAGTGACCGCACGCCCCAACCTCACCGGGATCCGGCGACCGGTGCAGCCGGCGCTTGCCGCGCGGCTCGTGCTTGAAGTGCTTGACGGCGTTGGTGACGTAGAGATCGCCGCGCGCCAGGCCGGCCTCGGCGAGCGCGGCGTTCAGCACCTGTCCCGCCGGCCCGACGAACGGCTTCCCCGAGAGATCCTCCTCGTCCCCGGGCTGTTCGCCCACCAGCATCAGGCGGGCGCGGGCGCCGCCTTCCCCGGGCACGGCGCGGGTGGCGTCGCGCCACAGCGGACAGCGCCGGCAGCGCTCCAGTCCGTCGGCGATGTCGGCCAGATCCCCGGGGACAGCGCCCTCGTCGACCGGCGCCGGCGCCGGCGCTTTCACGGCCCGGGCCAGCCGGGCATTGGGGACGGCAGGTGCAGCCGTCACCATGGCCTCGGTGCGGGCCCCGGCGCGGGAGATCAGTTCCGGGATCAGGGCCGCCTCCGGCAGGTCGCGCCAGTAGCGTTTGGGCATCTCCGTCTGCATGGCCTTCACGCGCAGCCGGGCCGGATTGAAAGTGGCGGCGTAGTAGGTCCGCCAGAAGTCCTCCAACTCGTCGCCGTCCGGGGCCATGTCGCGCGCCGCCGGCGGACCGAAGCTCAGCTGCGCGCCGTCCCAGCGGGCACGGCCGTCGGGCGTGAGGATCAGCCAGTCCATGGTGGTGAAACGCCGGACGAAGAAGGGCGCCGTGAGCTCGAGCACCCGATGGGCCGGCTCGAACCAGGCCACCCAGGCCGCCTCGCCGTTTGTGCGCGCGGCGGCGTCCACCTCCCGGAAGCGCACGAAGGCCTTCATCTTGTGGGCCGCGCGCCGCACATTCTTCGCCCGTTCCATGGCGTCGGCGACATCGGGATCGGACGCCACCTGCAGCAGCCGCGGCTCGGCCTGCAGCCGCCAGAGAAGTCGATAGAGCAGATCGAAGCGGTCCTCGGACCGGTGCAGCGCCACCAGCTGGCCCAGCTCGACGAGGGCGCGGGGCGCGACGAAAGCCGCAGCGTCCGCCGGCGGCGGAGACGGCGGCGCGGCAGGCTCATCGAACAGGCCGGCCTGGGACGTCCCGCCCGTCTCGAAGCGGACCCGCGCCGGCTCGACGTCCTCCAGCCGGAGGCGACGCGCCGCCGCCCGCCAGCCGTCGAAGTCGGTCGCATGCGCCAGACTTACCCGACGCATCAGAAAAGGCTGAGCTGCTCGGGCGCCCGGGCGGGGGCGAGACGGGCCTTGAGATCGGCGGCGTCGGTCAGGCCCCCGGGCGTCCAGTCGAGCGCGACGATGAACGGCCGGACCTTGTCGAGCGAGCGGGTCAGGCGCGCCAAGTCTTCCAGCCGCAGGGTCCGGTGACGACGGACCGACAGGATGCGCCCGACCGAGCGCACGCCCAGCCCCGGCACCCGCAACAGGGTCTCGCGATCCGCCCGGTTCACGTCCACAGGAAAGAGGGCGCGGTTCGCCAGCGCCCAGGCCAGCTTGGGATCGACCGCGAGGTCCAGCATGCCGTCCGGCGCGACGCCGGCGATCTCCGGCGCGGTGAAGCCGTAAAAACGCATCAGCCAGTCGGCCTGGTAGAGGCGGTGCTCGCGCATCAGCGGCGGACGCGAGGGCGGCAGGGCGGCGCTGGCGTCAGGGATGGGGCTGAAAGCCGAATAGTAGACCCGCCGCAGGCCGAAGCCGCCGTAGAGCGCAGCGCTGCGATCGAGAATCTCGGCGTCCGGGGCGCCATCGGCGCCGACGATCAGCTGGGTGCTCTGCCCGGCCGGGGCGAAGCGCGGCGGCCGCGTCCGGGCCTTGCGATCGGGCCGCGCCTCCAGCGTCTTCAGGCGTACCCGCCCCATCGTCGCCCGGATGGCGCGCGCGTCCTTCTGCGGGGCCAGCTGCGTCAGCGCCTCCTCACGCGGCAGCTCGACGTTGGCCGAGAGCCGGTCGGCATAGAGCCCCGCCTCCTCGACCAGCCGCGGATCCGCCTCGGGGATCAGCTTGAGGTGGATGTAGCCGCGGAAGTCATGATCCTGGCGCAGGCTTCGGGCCACGCGCACCAGTTCCTCCATGGTGTGGTCGCCGGAGCGGATCACGCCTGAGGACAGGAACAGGCCCTCGATGTAGTTGCGGCGGTAGAAGGCCAGGGTCAGGTCGACCACCTCCTCGACCGTGAACCGGGCCCGCGGCACGTTCGAGCTCGCCCGGTTGATGCAGTAGGCGCAGTCATAGATGCAGAAGTTGGTCAGCAGCACCTTGAGCAGGCTGATGCAGCGGCCGTCCGGCGTGTAGGCGTGGCAGATGCCCATACCCTCGGTGGAGCCGATGCCCTTGCCGCCTAGCGAGGTGCGCCCGCCGGCCCCGGACGAGGCGCAGGAGGCGTCGTACTTGGCCGCGTCGGCGAGGATCGAAAGCTTCTGTCGCAGGTCAAGGCGCGCCATGTTCGCCTTATGTTCCAGTGCGTTCGACGTGTCCAGCGTTGCTGCGGATCTGCGGCAACGGCGCGCGGCCGCAAAGGCGACCGCTAGCGCAGGAAGTTCAGCAGCGAGGTGTCGCGCAGGCCGGTGATGACCTGGGCCGAAGCGCGCAGGGCGATCTGGGCCGCCTCCAGATCGGTCACAGCGGCGGCCATGTCGGCGTCGGTGCGCTTGCCGACGATCTCGGCGAGGGAGTCCCGCTGGGCCCGCTGCGACGTCAGGATCGCATCGACCCGGTTCTGCATGCCGCCATTGCGGGCGTTGTTGTTGGTGATGTTCTCATAGGCCTCATCGAGGCGGGTCATGGCGGTCTTGAGGAAGGCCTCCGCCGCGGCGTCCAGCTGGCCCGTCAGGGGCGTGGCGTCGTGGAACACCTGGATGTCGCGGAAGATCTCGAAGCTTTCCAGGCCGAGATCGTTCGCGAGGAAGCCGGTGCGGATGGCGGTTCCCTCGTCGAGGCGGGTGTCGGTCAGCAGATTGTCGTTGTCGAAGGCGTCCGCCGCAGACGCCAGCGCCGACAGGTCGGCCATGGCGTTGGTGTTGACCGGCGGCGTGTTCACCAGCCCGCCGGAGAACAGGTAGCGCCCCTGGTGCCGACTATTCAGGCCGTCCTGCACCATCTGGAAGAAGGTCTGAACCTCCTGAACCAGACCGTCGAGACGCCCCGAGGCGAGGGCGTTGGCGATGGCCTCGCGCGCGCCCTGCACCCCCTCCCCCATCCGCCCCATGGCGAGGTTCTGGGTGGTGAGCCGGGCCGCCACGGCCTCGCCGGTGTCGATGAAGCCCTGCACGCGCGACTCGGCGGATTTCATGGCGGTGAGCGTCTCGGCGCCGCGGCCGAACCCGCGCAGGTCGGTGGCGACCTTCTGGCTCGAGACGCGCTGGTTGGCGTCAAGCTGCCGCTCCTGCGCCCGCATCAGGTCCAAAAGGGCCGACTGATAGTTTCCGTAGGTCGAGATGCGGGTCATCACACCATCCCCAGAAGCGCGTCGTACATCTCACGCGCCGCCTGGATCATCCGGGCAGAAGCGTTGAAGGCTTGTTGATAGGTGGTCAGAAGAACCAGCTCCTCGTCGAGGTTGACGCCTTCCTGGGCGACCTGGCGGGCCTTGGCCTCGGCAGAGACGGACGCCGCCGCGTCCTTCTGGCGCTTCATCGTCGCGGCCAGACCACCGATCTCGCCGGAGAGCTCAGAGGCGTAGCGCGACACCGACAGCACGCCGCCGATGCCGCCGCCGGCGGCCTCGAAACGCACATTGTTCTGTCCGGCAAGCGAGAGGCGCTGGGCGCCCCGCCCATCGCCGGGCGTGATCGCCAGTCCGCCGACCGCGGCAGCGTGATCGACCTGGCCTAGGGCCAGCAGGGCGGGATTGCGCTGCACATCCGTGCGCAGCGAGAAGCTGTCGGCGCGCGAGGCTCGCGTTCCGCCGCCAATGCCGAAGAGGGTGCTCAGGGACACGCCGGACGGGGTCTGTTCCGTCTGGTCCGAGGCGACCGCCATACGCCAGTCGCCCCCGGTAACATTGGCGAAGGTCATGGCCCCGTTGGCGTCGAGGGTGAAGCTGCCGAAGCGGCCAACGCCGTTCACCGGGCTATTGAGCTGCGCCAGCAGGCTGGCCATGTCGCCCCCCGGCGGCACGGTGACCTGGATGTCCCGCATGACGCCGCCGTGGCTGGCGTAGAAGCGGAAGCTGAGCGTCTGACCGGCGGCGAAGCCATGCTGGGACGCCGCCGTCATGCCCGTTTCGTAGAGCGCCGGAGCGCTGCTTGTGACCAGGTCATTCAGGCCGAAGAAGTGCGAGAAGCCCCGGCCCGTCTTGCTGGACGGGGCGGCCGGGTCGTCGATCACAGCCACCCCGTTGGCCGCCGCGGTGGCCTGCAGGCTGAGCACGCCGTTGGCGAAGCTGGCGGTGGCCGTCCCGCCCAGCTGGGCGTTGAGGGTCGCCAGGAAGGTCGCCGGAGTGGCCCCGGCCCCGTTGACCGTCATGGTCCCGCCGGAGAAGACGATGTCGGCCCGGGCCTGAACGATGCCGGCGGCGTTGGTGACCACCACGCTGCTGTTGCCGGTGAAGCCCGCGATCGCCGTGTCGAACGTCTGGCCGACATTGCGGCCGGTCAGGCTGTTGGGCGGCGGCGCCGCCGAGTTCGCGTTGTGGGCGCGGTTGAGCTCGTCGGCGACCCGGGTCATCAACTCGGCCAGACGTTCGGCCGCGGCCGGAGCCTCGGTGTCGCGCACCTCCACCAGTCCCCGCAGCTCGCCGGAGGTCAGATCGTCCATCAGCGAGCGCTTCGCGCCGCGGGGCTCGGTGATGAAGATGTCGCCGAAGATGGTCTCGGCCTGGACCTCGCCGGAGTATCCGTACTCCAGCACGGCATGTCCCCGTCCGGCCAGCAGGGTGCCGGACCCCGATCGCACGGTGACGCCGCCGAGGTCCCGCACCGAGGTGCGGATGTCCATCAGCTTGCCCAGCTCGCCGAGCAGCGCCGCCTGGGCGCTCTCGGCGCCGGACGCGTCGCTGGCCGTGGCCTTTGAGCGGGCGATCTCGTCGTTGAGCGCCTCGATCTGGCTCAGCAGGTCGTTGACCTGCTCGACACCGCTGCGAATGCGGCTGTCCGCATCCGCTCTCACCGACTGGATCTGGGTCGAGATCCGCGAGGCCTCATCGAAGACCGCCTGCGCCTTGTAGAGCGCGTCCTGACGCCGCGGCGTGGACGTGGGCTCCTCGGCGAGGCTCGTGAAGGCCGAAAACACGTCGTCGACCTGGGCGAAGAAGCCGGAGGTCCCGCCGGGATCGCCGAACAGGGACTGCACGCGGTCGTAGAGCTCGTAGCGAACGCCCTGCCGGGCTTCCTCCGAGCTGGCGCTCATCGCCGCCGCCTGAAGAAAGCGATCGGTGGCGAGGCGCACCCGCACCACATCGACGCCGGAGCCGATGCCCTGGCTGGTCATCGCCACCTGGTCGGCGATCTTGCGGACGTAGCCGGGCGTGTTGACGTTGGCGACGTTGTCCGAGACCACGCGCAGCTGCGTCTGGGCGGTCATCAGCCCGGACGTCGAGGTGTTCATGATCAGGTTCAGAGACACGGCGACGCCTCCCGCAGCGGCAAGGATTGCGCGGCGCCCGGAGTCTTTTGCCCGGCAAGCCGGACAGGCGCCCCACTCAACTCTTTGATTCTACGGCGCATCGCAGCGAACCTCGAAACTTCTGCCGGCAGCTACGCAAGCGACGGGCCAACCGGTGGATGGGCAGAAAGCGCGCCGGCGCGCCCGGCAGAAATCGCCGCCGCCACGCCCTGCCTCGTCGGCGACGAGCAGAATTAGTCCCTTATTTTCAATATTTTGGCGCCCACTTCGGATCTGGCCCGAGGCTTGCGAGGGCGATTCCGAATGGCCAGGCGCAGCACGCGCCGATCCCTCCAGCGCCGGCATCGCCCGGCCCGCGAGTTCCGTCCGCGTCATGTCCGCCGCCCTTCTGCTCAATCCCCTGCTCGGCGCCGCCCCGGTCGATCCGGCGCGGGCGTCGTCGTCTGACGACGCCGGCTTTGCGGGCGTTCTGGCGAGCGCGACCGCCGCCGGAACGGGCATCGAGGCGGCCAATGCTCCAGCGGCGCCCGTGGGGCCGGCGACTGCACCGGCGATGACCGGGGCCGCTGCAGTGACGAACCTGCTGGTGGCCGCGACCGGGAAGGGCCTCGCGCAACCGGCCGGGCCGGACGCCGCCGGGGCGCTCGCCGTCCCTGAGGCCGGCGTCACGCCGGGCGCCGCCGCACACCCGCAGGTCGCCGCAATGACTTCGTCGGACGTGTTGAGCGGCGCGGTCCTGCCCGTCACGAGCCCCGGCGAAGAGGCAGGGCAGCTCCTCGATGGCCCCGGCGCTCCGGACCTGGCCGTACCGCCGTCACCTGCGCTGCCGCCGCAGACGCCCGCAAGCGGGATTCGGGTCGAGGCATCGGCCCCCGGGCAAACCGGGGCGTCGGCGTCGCAGATCGCCAATGCGGCCGCATCGCCGATACCCCCGGCTGCCGGGCCTGACGCCGCCGCGTCGGTTGCGCAGGCGAAAGGGAGCGTTCCCCCCGGCCCGACGCTTGCGGCTGCCGCCGCGTCGGCGTCCGAGGAGCCGACCGGGAAGCCAGCTTCCGCCCCCGCCTCAACGCAAACGCCGGTCGATGGCGAGGTCGTCAAGGGCCAGGCCGTCGCCCCGGCGAACCCGGCCAGCGCCCCGCATCCTCTCGGGCTGACGCCGTCCGCGCCGGGCGCGGCGGCCGTCGTCGCACGGCCCGACGGCTCGCCCGTCGCCGCCGCAATCGCCGCGAGCGGGAACCCGGCGAGCGCGGACGTCGAGGTCGCCACCCCGGCGCCGCCGACGCTCGCCGCAGCCGGCCCCGCCGCCCCGGCGACGGTCGATGCATCCTCCGCCGTCGTTACGCCCGCCGTGGCCGCCGGCAGCCCGCCGGCCGCCAACGGGGCCGTGCAGGCGCAGCTGGCCGCCGCGGGCGCGGCCCTCGTCCAGAAGCCGGCGGCGCGCCGCGCCGACGCCCCGGCGGCCGCAGAGGTCGCGCAGCCGGCGACAGCGACGGTCGCGAGCGACGCCACCGCCAGCCTTGAGCTGCCGCCGGAGACCGACGCGGGCCTGCTCCCGACCGCCGTCAACGGAAGTCTGGCCCTGAACGGCCGGACCGGCGCAGCCAACGCCCCGTCGCAAGGGGCGGCTGCCGCGACGACGGCCCCGGCCACGGGCCTGCCGGGCGGCGTCGCGTCGGCCACCGCTGAAGCCACGCCGGCGGCGCTCACCGCCGATCTCGAAGCGGACCTGGCCGCGCTGGACGCGCCGATGGATCTGCCCACGGGCGAGGCCGCGCGGCTGCCCGAGACGCCGTTGCCGGGCGCCTCGTCGATCGTCCTTCAGCCCATGGCCAATGACGGGCGCTTCAACGCCGTGGCCCAGATTTCGGCGCAGATCCTGCGCCGCCTCGAAGGCCAGACGACCCGCTTTGAACTGGCGCTGACGCCGGAAGACCTCGGGCGGGTCGATGTGATGCTGGAGATCGATGGGGATGGCTCTGTCACCGCCCGTCTCGCCTTCGACAACCCGGCCGCGGCCGCCGAGCTTCGGGCCCAGGCGGACCAGCTGCGCCGCGAGCTTGAGGCGGCGGGCCTGAACGTCTCCCGCGACGGGCTGCAGTTCGCCGAGCGCGACGCCCGCCGCGACGACGGCGGGAACGACCGCCGTGGCGCAAAGGCCTTCGCCGGCGCCGCCCGACTGGAAGCCGACGCCGACGTTGGGCTCGCCGCCTACCGCATGACCACGGCCGACGGCCGCCTTGATGTGAGGATCTGACGCATGGTCGACGCCGTTACCTCAGCGGACGCCGCGGGCCGCCTCACCTCGAGCCGGTCCAGCCTCGTCTCGAACTTCGAGACCTTCCTTCAGCTGCTCACCGCGCAGCTGAAGAACCAGGACCCGCTGTCGCCGCTCGACTCCAACGAGTTCACGGCTCAGCTGACGCAGATGGCCGGGGTGGAGCAGCAGCTGCTCACCAACGACCTGCTGACCAGCCTGCTTTCCCAGAACGAGGGCGGCCTTGGCCCCGCGGCCAGCTATCTCGGCCAGGATGTCACGGCCGCCTGGGCGGCGACCCGGTTCGAGGACGGGACGGCGAACTGGAACTACGAATTGGGCGCCAACGCCGCCGAGGTCACGCTGAGCGTCGTCAACAGCGCCGGCAACACCCTCTGGTCGGGCCCGGCGCCCGAGACCGAGGCCGGCCTGCACAGCTTCAGCTGGGACGGCAAGACCAGTGCGGGCGGACAGGTCGCCGAGGGCGGCGTCTACACCCTGAAGGTCACGGCCAAGACCGCCAGCGGCCAGGACATCGACGCCCAGGCCCTGATCACCGGCCGGGTCACCGGCGTCGAGCTCTACGAGGGCGAGCCCTACCTCGTCGTCGGCAGTTCGGTGCTGCCCCTGACCGCCGTGTTCGCCCTCAGCCAGGCCGAAACGGCGTCGAACAACGGCGGCAACGCCAACACCAATACCCCCACGCAAACCCAGTCCAACGCTTCCTGACGCAGGAGATCATCCAATGAGCATCAACAGCGCCATGCTGGCGGGAGTCTCCGGTCTCACCGCCAACTCTTCCGCCCTCGCCGCCATCTCGCAGAACATCGCCAATGTGAACACGGTCGGCTACAAGCGCAGCCAGGCCGAGTTCCAGACCGTGATCAACGCCCAGGTGCGGGGCGCCGGCTATTCGGCCGGGGGCGTCATGGCCACGGCGCGGCACTACACCAGCCAGCTCGGCCAGCTCCAGCGCACCACCTCGGGCACCGATCTGGCCATCGACGGCCAGGGCTTCTTCGTCGTTACGGACCGCCCGGAGGGCACGGGCCGCACCGACAGCCGCATGTTCACCCGCGCCGGCGCGTTCCAGATCGACAGCCTCGGCTATCTGAAGAACTCCGCCGGGCTCTACCTGCAGGGCTGGCCGGCCGACAGCGACGGCAACGTCGACTATGACCCGTCGGACATGAGCCGGCTGGCCTCGATCAACGTCGGCTCGGTCGGCGGCGCCGCCGAACCGACCACCCGCGCCCAGGTCAACGCCAACCTGCAGTCCAGCCAGGCGGCCAACCCGGCCAACCCGGCGATCGCCACCTATGCGGCGGGCGCCATGGCCGCCGGCACCTTCATTCCGGACTTCGAGATCTCGGTCCCGGTGTCGGACTCCAAGGGCGGCCAGCGCAACCTGACCATGTCGTTCCTGAAGAGCGACCTGCCGAACGAGTGGTTCGTGGAAATCCGCGCGGCGGAGTCCGGCGACATCGTTCCGGCCGCCGCCAACGGCCTGATCCAGTCGGGCGTACTGGCCTTCACCCCGAGCGGCCGTCTGGATGTCACGACCATGGCCGCCAGCGCCGCCAACGGGGCCGGTGATCCGTGGCTGTTCGACTACCAGAACAACGACACCACCATCCAGATCGGCGGCTCGGCCGCGGCCGCGCCGGTTCCGCCGGCGGTGAACTGGGCCGTCGGCCTCGGCATCGCCGAACAGACCATCTCGTTCGACCTCGCCGCCGCCGCCGGGGGCCTGACCCAGTACGACAGCTCGTCTGTCGTGCAGGCGACCCTCACCAACGGCACGGCCTTCGGCAATCTGAGCGAGATCCAGATCAACGACCAGGGCTTCGTCACCGCCATCTTCGACAACGGCGTGACCCGCCGCATCGCCCAGGTGGCGCTGGCGACCTTCCCCAGCGTCGACAGCCTGCTGCAGGTGGGCGGCAACGCCTACCAGGTGAGCCAGAGCTCGGGCACCTTCAATCTGAAGACGCCGGGCGGCGGCGGCGCCGGCAAGATCGCGGCCTCGCAGCTGGAGGCCTCCACGGTTGACCTGTCGTCGGAATTCACCGGGCTGATCACGACCCAGCGGGCCTATTCGGCCTCGTCCAAGATCATCACCACCGCCGATGAAATGCTCGAGGAGCTGATCCGGATCAAACGCTGATCCGTCAGTAACGCTTCGTTCATCGCAATGAATCGTCGCTCAATACTGATGAAGGCAAAGCGTCGTGAAGGGCGCCGGCTTAGGCGTTCCTTCACCACGACGCTTAAACGGCCTTTAGGCGGCGGGCGCTACGTTCACGACCAAGTTGGTGGTGGTGAATGAGGCAAAAGCCCATGCTGCAAGAGCGGCGCCTGAACAGCAAAGGCGAACAGTACGTGGTCGGACCTACGGGCACGCCCCTCACCCTGGCGGACCTGCCGCCACCCAACACCGATCGTTGGGTGATCCGGCGCAAGGCCGAGGTCGTCGCCGCCGTGCGCGGCGGGCTGATCTCGCTTGAGGACGCCCTGACCCGTTACCGGCTGACCGCCGAGGAATTCCTCGCGTGGCAGAAGGCGATCGACAAGTGGGGCATGCAAGGCCTGCGCACCACCCGGATCCAGCATTACCGGTCCTGACCTCCCTCCCCAGGACCGGCCCTGACGGCCGCGCCCCGACCCCGGGCGCGGCCGTTTTCATTTGCGGCGCGCTGTCAGGAAGACCGCCGCCGAGGCGAGGCCGAGGACCAGCGCATCCTCGACAAGACCGCTGCGGGTCTGGCCAATCCGCGCCATGGCCCGCTTGCGGCCGCCCAGGGTCACGAACGACGTCAGGATCGCGGTCCCCGCCCCCAGCCAGACGCCGGCCGCGCCTCGCCCGCGCGGCGCCAGCGCCCCGCCCGCGAGACCGCCGGTGACAGCGCGCGCCACGAGACCGGGCAACACAGTCCTGTCCGGCGCGGAGGCAATCTTGTCGCCCAGCAGCTCACCGATGGCGAGCGCGCCGACCCCGAGGCGGGCAGCCGGATGCGTCAGCATGGCGGGACGGTTGACGGCGGGGCCGGCGGCGACGCCGCTGACCAGCGCGAGGGGCAGGAGCGACCGGGCGCTGCTGGCGAGACCGATCAGAGCGGACGGCAGAAGTTGGATGGCTGTCATCAGGCATCAACCGCCCACCGGCGTCCCGGTTCAACCGGGATAGGCGATCGCTCCGCGGAAGGCGCCGCTTCCAAGTGTGGCGCGCGGATATCGCCCTGGGTCAGGCCCGCGCGCCGCGCGCCCAGCGGGTCATCGTGCCGAGCAGCTCGATCATGTCGACCGGCTTGCCGACCCAGTCCTCCATCCCCGCCTCGAGGTAGGATTGCACCTGCTCCGGCAGGGTGTTGGCGGTGACGGCGATGATCGGGGTCGCGGCGACGGGGCCATCGAGAGCCCGGATACAGCGACAGGCGGCGATCCCGTCCATCTCCGGCATCTGGATGTCCATCAGGATGACGTCCCAGCCCCCGGCCGCGGCGGCCGCAACCCCCGCTCGCCCGTCCCCGACCGTCTCGCAGCCGATCCCCGCGGCTTGCAGCATGGCGCGCACAAGGCAGCGGTTGTTCTCGTTGTCATCGACGTAGAGGACGCGAAGGCCGCCGGAGCCGCTCGTCCCTTCTTGCGTGGACGGGCCTTCGTCGCCGGGGGGTGCGACGGCGTCGGCGTCGTCCCGATTCGACGCCGGCGCAGGCGTTGCGCCCGACGGACTGTCGATCATCTGGTTGACGACGTCGCGCAGCCGGAGCCCGGCCGCATGGATCCGGCCAACCTGATCCGCCGCCCCCGCGTCGAGCCCCGCTTCGACCAGCAAGGCCGAGAAGCCGATCACGGCGTTGAGCGGCGTGCGCAGCTCGTGGGACATCTCGGTCAAGAAGCGCTGCCGGGCTTCAGACATGGCGGCCTTCTGCTCCGCGGCCGCGCGGGCCATCTCGGCCTCGACGCGCGCGGTCACGTCCTGTTCGTTCAGCAGGAGGCACGATCGCCCGCTGACAGGGTCAAGCACGGCGCGGGCGTCCATCAGATGCCATCGCGGCCCCGCCGCCGTGACCACGGCATACACGCCGGACACCTCGCTTCCGGCCGCCGCAGCCAGCATCTTCGCCGCGGCGCCGGCGTCCGCAAAGCGCGCCGAGAAATCCATGCGGCCGAGCCCGTAGGCGCGATAGGCGGCGGGATTGGCGAAGAGGTGGACGCCGCCCGGCTCGAACAGGCTGATCATCGCGGCGGCGTGGCGCAACGCCTCGACCGAACGGCGCTCCTCGGCCTGCAACTCCTCGGGCGCCACCTCGAACAGCAGGAGATCCTCACCGTTCTCGGTCCGGAAGACCGAGACCAGCGCCTGGGCCGTCACCGGCGCCTCATCGGGATAGAATGTCCAGCGCTCGCTGACGGCCGCGCCGCCGGATGCCTGGTCCACCAGCCGGGCGAGCCGGGATTTCATCGCCGGCGACCTGGGCGAAAAATCCATCCGGCGAAAGGCGTCCAGGGTCTCGACCGACCATAGCGCCAGGGCGGCGGGATTGGCGTAAGGTTTCCGGCCGGTGCGCGGATCGTACAGCCAGATCGGGCGTCGAAGGCGATCCCAAGCGCGTCCGAGCCCTGCGGTCACATCGGTGGTCGCCTCAACCATGGCCGCCACCTTCGCCACAACTGCTGAAGGTCGTCTTAAAGGCCAAGCGCTTGACCCCTCCGCCGCCCCGTGGCCTTTGCCCCGGCCCATGAAGACCGCTGACTTCGACTTCCATCTTCCCGAAGACCGCATCGCCCTTCGGCCCGCGGAACCTCGCGACGCCGCGCGGTTGCTGGTCGTGCGCGACGGGCGGCTGGCGGACCATGTCGTGCGCGACCTGCCGACGCTGCTGCAGCCCGGCGACGCGCTGGTGTTCAACGACACCCGCGTCATCCCGGCGCGGCTGGACGGGGTGCGGGTGCGCGACGGGCTGGAGGTGGCGGTCGAGGCGACCCTGCACCAGAGGCGCGGACCGGCTGGCTGGTCGGCCTTCATGAAGCCCGGCAAACGACTGCGCGTCGGGGACGAGGTGCGCTTCACCGGACTGACGGCTGTCGTGGCGGCGAAGCACGAGGACGGGCTGGTCGACCTCGATTTCGATCGCCAGGGCCCGGCGCTCGACCACGCCATCCATGCCGCCGGCCACATGCCGCTGCCGCCCTATATCGCCGCGCGACGGGCTGAGGATGAACGGGACCGGTCGGACTACCAGACCGTTTTCGCGGCGCACGACGGGTCGGTGGCCGCGCCCACGGCCGGGCTGCACTTCACGCCGGAGCTGCTGGCGGCGCTGGCCGCGCGCAGCGTCTCCACCCACGGCGTGACCCTGCACGTGGGGGCTGGCACCTTCCTGCCGGTCAAGGCCGACGAGGTCGCCGACCACCGCATGCATGCCGAGTGGGGCGAGGTCTCCGCCGTGACCGCCGACGCCCTCAACGCCGCGCGCGCCGCCGGCGGCCGCATCGTCTGCGTCGGCACCACCTCGCTGCGGCTGCTGGAAAGCGCGACCGGCGAGGACGGCGTGGTGCGGCCGTTCCACGGCGACACGGCCATCTTCATCACCCCTGGCTACCGCTTCCGGGCGGCGGATGTGCTGATGACCAACTTCCACCTGCCGAAGTCGACCCTGTTCATGCTGGTCAGCGCCTTCTGCGGGCTGGAGACGATGAAGGCCGCCTATGCCCATGCGGTGGCGGACGGCTACCGCTTCTATTCCTACGGGGACGGCAGCCTGCTGTTCCGGAGCGCCTGATGGCCCTCACCTTCGACATCGCCGCAACCGACGGCCGGGCTCGCACCGGCGTGCTGAAGACGGCGCGCGGCGACATCCGCACCCCGGCCTTCATGCCGGTCGGCACGGCGGCCACGGTCAAGGCCCTGACCGTCGACCAGGTGGCCCAGACCGGCGCCGACATCCTGCTGGGCAATACCTACCACCTGATGCTGCGCCCCGGGCCGGAGCGCATGCAGCGGCTGGGCGGCCTGCACCGCTTCATGCGCTGGGACCGGCCGATCCTGACCGACTCCGGCGGCTTCCAGGTGATGAGCCTGTCGGGCATCTCCAAGGTGACCGAGGAGGCGGTGACTTTCGCCAGCCACATCGACGGCTCGAAGCATGTCCTGACGCCCGAGCGTTCGATCGAGATCCAGGCCGACCGGCTCGGCTCCGACATCGTCATGCAGCTGGACGAGTGCGTCTCCTGGCCGGCCGAGCGCGCCCGGGCCGAGGCGGCCATGCAGCTCAGCGCGCGCTGGGCGGCGCGCTCGAAGGCGGCCTTCGGCGCGCGCGACAGCCAGGCCCTGTTCGGCATCCAGCAGGGCTCGACCTTCGAGGACCTGCGCCGCCAGTCCGCTGACCGGCTGCAGGACATCGGCTTCGACGGCTACGCCATCGGCGGCCTCGCCGTCGGCGAGGGGCACGACGCCATGTGCGAGGTGCTCGACTATGCCCCCGTCATGCTGCCCGCCGACCGGCCGCGGTATCTGATGGGCGTCGGCAAGCCGATCGATCTGGTCGAGGCGGTCTGGCGCGGCGTCGACATGTTCGACTGCGTCCTGCCCACCCGCGCCGGCCGTCACGGCCAGGCCTGGACCTGGGACGGCCCGATCAATCTGAAGAACGCCCGTTTCGCCGAGGATCAGGCGCCGCTCGATCCGGATGTCCCCTGCCCGGCCAGCCAGGACTATTCCCGGGCCTATCTGCACCACCTGATCCGGGCCGACGAGATTCTCGGCAAGATCCTGCTGACCTGGCACAACATCGCCTTCTACCAGGCCCTGACCGCCGCCATGCGCGCGGCCGTCGCCGAGGGGCGCTTCGAGGCGTTCCGGCGCGACTTCCGCGCCCGTCATATGGCGAAATGACCATGAGGATCGAGAAGTCGGGCTTCCACGCCTACAACACGTACCTTGAGGACCCGCCCCGGCCGGGCGGCAACCAGACCGCCCTGCATCGCCACGTGATCATCATCGGCGGCGACAAATACGCCTTCTTCGCCCATGACTCCGGAAAGTTCGCGCACAAGGGCGAGCGCATTTCCTTCGACTGGGCCTGGGACCGCACCGGCGAGTTCCGCAACATCGACAAGCGTTCGTTCCAGGCCTTCACGAAGGACGGCGCTGTCCACATCCGCGGGAATCGCAACGACCCGCCACGTCCGCGGCCCGCAGGCCGACCTTCACGACAAGCCTGACGCGCACCGGATCAGGTCCCTTACCGGGCATGATCACCCGGACCAGCGCGGCCCCTTCCAGACCCGCCCCGCAGGCGCTGCAATCACCGGCTCGGGCGGAACCAGCTGGGCGCGGCGGGCGGGGCGCAGTTGCGCTGCATCCCCACCCCCTTGAGATAGGCGCGCCGCAGGCGGCCGGCCTGGATCGCCGCCTGCACTTCGCGACTGTGCTGCTCCGCCCCCGAAAGGCGTCGCACCCAGCTGCGCAGGGGAATGAAGTCCGTCGCCGTGTCGCGGATGGCGTCGAGCGTGGCGTCAGCGGCCGCGTCCGAGGCCCGCTCGCTCATCAGCCGGCCATCCGGGGCCGGGGGCTCGTCGGCGTCCGGGCCAAGGGCGTCGTCCAGCCGGCGAACCTCGGCGGCGATGGCCCGGCAACGGGTCAGGTTGCGGGTGTCATAGGGCGCGGCCTGCGCCTGCAGCAGAACCGTCGGAATCTCGTCGCGTCGGAGGTTCAGGTCCTCCAGCGGCGCAGCAGCGGCGTCGCCGAAGCCGGAGGTGACCGTGCCGACCCCCTCCCCGACCGAGCGCATGGCGGCGCAGCCGCCAAGAGTGAGGGCGAAAAGGCCGAGGGCGGCGATGGCCGGAGTGTGTCGAAAACGGGTCATGGCCGCCTAACGCGCCGCTACGGCGAAGGTTCGCCGCCGCCCGGCGGCAGGATGGTGAGCCCCCTGGGACTCGAACCCAGGACCCTCTGATTAAAAGTCAGATGCTCTAACCGACTGAGCTAGGGGCTCGCCTTGCGAAGCGGCGCGGACCATACGGAGGCGAACGCGCCGGGGCAAGCGGGCGCGACGGGAGGAGAGCACAGCGATGACGGGACCCTTGGCGGGCGTGCGGATTGTCGAGTTCGACGGCCTCGGGCCGGTCACCCTGGCCGGCATGGTGCTGGCGGACATGGGGGCCGAGGTGCTGCGGCTGAAGCGTCCCGCGGGCGCGGCGCTCGCCTTCGACGAGGTCGGCGGCGCGATCCTGCACCGCAGCCGGGCGGCGGTGGAGGTCGATCTCAAGTCGGCGGCCGATCTGGAGGCCGTCCGCGGCCTGATCGGGGCCGCCGACGTCCTGATCGAGGGCTTCCGGCCGGGAGTGATGGAGCGGCTCGGCCTCGGGCCGGACGCCTGCCAGGCCCTGAACCCGCGGCTGGTCTACGGCCGCGTCACCGGCTGGGGTCAGACCGGTCCGCTGGCCGACCAGGTCGGCCACGACCTCAACTATCTGGGGTTGACCGGAGCCCTGCACGCCATGGGCGGCGCGGACCGGCCGCCGCCGCCGCCGCTCAATCTGATCGCCGACTACGGGGGCGGGGCGATGATGCTGGTCAGCGGCGTGCTGGCCGGGGTCATCGCGGCGCGCGCCGGCGGGCGTGGCCAGGTGGTGGACGCCGCCATGACAGACGGGGTCGGGGTACTGTCGTCCCTGTTCCACGCGCTCGGGGCGCGCGGCCTGTGGTCATCCGCGCGGGAGGCCAACCTGCTGGACGGCGGGGCGCCCTTCTATCGCTGCTACGCCTGTCGCGACGGCGGCTTTATCGCGGTCGCGGCGCTGGAGCCGCGGTTCTTCGCCGCCCTGCTGACCGGACTCGAGATCGATGCGGCGGAGGTGAACCAGTACGACCGGGACAGCTGGCCGACGCTGCAGGCGCACTTCGAGGGCCTGTTCGCCACGCGCGACCGGGACGCCTGGGCGGCGCACTTCGCCGGCACGGAAGCCTGCGTCACGCCGGTGCTGACCTTCGCCGAGGCCCGCACGTATCCGCAGGCCACGGCGCGGCAGGCGTTCACCCCGGATGGCGCCCCGGCCCCGGCCCCGCGCTTCGACGGTGCGGCGGCCGTCCCGGCCCGGGCCACGGCCTTGAGTCTGGCGGCGGCGACCGCCGCCTGGTCGCCCGGCTAGGCGACGGCCGCCAGCGTCCGCCCGCGGGCCGCGGCGGCGAGGGTGGCGGCGAGCGCGGCCGCATCGATCGGCTTGGTCAGGAAGCCTGCGGCGCCCACGGCCAGCCAGGCCTGTCGGTGCGTGTCCAGCGCATTGGCGGTCAGGGCGACGATGGGCGTGTCGCGACAAGGCCCCGGCCGCTCGCGGATGAGGCGGGCGGCGTCAAGGCCGTCCATGACCGGCATCTGCATGTCGAGCAGGACCACATCGAAGGGTCGCTCGGCGGCGGCGGCCACGGCCTCCGCCCCGTTCTCCACAAGCGTCAGGCGACAGCCCAGCGGCTCCAGAAGGAGAGCGAGAATGCGACGGTTGACCGGATGGTCCTCGGCGGCGAGCACCTCGAGGCCTTCGAGCCCCGCGCCCGCGTCCGTCTCGACCGCAGTCCGCGGCGCCGCGGCGGTGGCGCAGGGGAAGCGGCCCTCGAAGCGGAACAGGGAGCCGCGGCCGGGCACGCTCTCGACCTCAAGTCCCCCCTCCATCAGCGTCGCCAGACGACGGCTGATGGCGAGGCCGAGCCCGGTGCCGCCATAACGCCGGGTCGTCCCCGCGTCAGCCTGTTCGAAGCTGTCGAAAACATGGCCCAGCCGGTCCCCCGGGATCCCGCAGCCCGTATCCTCGACCTCGACCAGCAGGCGGCTGTCCGCCCATGACGCCCGCACGGACACGCCGCCCTGATCCGTGAACTTCACGGCATTGGAAAGGAGGTTGAAGAGGACCTGCTGCAGCCGCAGAAGATCGCCATGCACCATCGGCGGCAGGGCGCCGCGAATCTCGAGCGTAAGGCTCAACCCCTTGGCCTCGGCGCGGGGCCGCCACAGTCGGATCAGCCCCTCCAGCTTGTCGGCCGGATCGAAGGCGATGCGCTCGAGCGTCATCTTGCCCGCCTCGATCTTGGAGAAGTCGAGCACGTCGTTGAGCAGGCCGAGCAGGACCTCGCTGGCGTCCACCAGCATGTCCACCTGTTCGGTCTGCGCACGACTGAGCCGGCTGCCGCGCAGCAGACCGGCGGCCGTGACGACAGCGTTCATCGGCGTCCGGATTTCGTGGCTGACGACGGCGAGAAAGTCGGACTTGGCGGCGCTGGCGCGCTCCGCCTGCGCCGCAGCTTCGCGGCTGACGCGCTCCGCCTGGCGCAGCGCCTGGTCGCGCTCGGACGCCTGGCGGACCGAGACGCCGAGGTGGGCCAGATACAGCACGCCAGCCACCACAACGACCGCCATGGCCGGCTCGCCGCGAACCACCACGTCGTAAAGCGGCATGCCGAGCATATAGGCGCCGTGGGCGCAGAGGGCGGCCCCAAGCAGGGCGCGCGACTGATGCATGTGCATGCTCACGTGCAGCAGGCCGCCGGCGAACTGCATCAGGGCGAACAGACGCCCCGCATCTCCGCCATAGAACCACATGTAGGCGCCGATGCCGGAGTAGACGATGGCCGCCAGAAAGGCGCTGCCGATCGCGAGGGCGCGGAAGGTCGTGGTCGGCCGCCAGTCCGCATCTGACCTCAGCGCCGAGCGGACGAGGGCAAGATCCAGGGCCTGGGTCGCCAGCACGGCGACGAACCACAGAACTGGCGTCCAGCCGGGCGCGAGGAAGAAAGCGATCGCCGCAAGGATCATCGCCATCCAGATGCGGGTCTTCAGCTCTCGCCGACGGGTCTGAATAACGACGCTGTAATCGGACTCGGTCATGGCCTTGTCCCTCCTGTCGCTTAGGCTAGAGGAGGAAGGGAAAGGATTGGTTGCCGGGCCAGTCCGGGCGGAACAGCGGCGAACGCCGGGCGTTCTGCTGCGATCGAAACTGCGGCGGGAACGAAAAGCCATGAGACGAAATTCGCGCGCCGGCCTGACGCTGACGCTGGCGATCGGCAGCGCCCTCGCCCTGGCGGCGTGCGACGCCGGATCGATCGAGGTGGAGGAGCCTGAAGAGGCGCCGGTCGCGCTCCCGGCCGAAGACCGGGCCGTGGACGCCGCCGCCGAGGCCCCGCCGGAAACACCCCCCGGGGAGGAGGTCGCCGACACGGCGCCGCCGCCCGCCGACCCCGACGCCGCCGACAGCGTGCAGCCCGGCAGCGAGACCCTGTTCTACTGACGGCATATGCTCCGCCCTGCCGGGGCCATGTTCCCGTGGCCCTACAGCCCCCCGCCCTCCCGCCGGTCTCCCGGCGCAGCCTACGGACACGGCCGCCCTTGATCCGATCCTGCAGAGCGCTGATCGTGGCGGCCCTGGTCCCGGTGGCGATGGCGTCCGCCGCGGTCGCGGCGGAGCCCCGGGCCCTGATCCAGGGCGAGCTGTCCGCCGAGTTGCGCGGCCAGCTGGAGCGGGCGATCGGCACGGCCGCCGAGCCGGCCGGGAACCGCTTCGAAGCGCGCCGCCGGGCGCGCGCCGCCGCCGGGGCGGCCGAGGCGCTGCTACGCTCCGAGGGCTACTACCAGCCGGTCATCACCCCGGATGTGGAGGACGACGGCCAACCCAGGCCGATCGTAAGGATCGAGCCCGGGCCGCGGTTCGTCCTGACCGAGCCGGTGGTGGAATGGGTCGGCCCCGCCCCGGAGGCCGACAGCGCCGGGACGGTCCTCAGCGACATCAACCTTGAGTCCGGCGCGCCGGCCCGCGCCGCCGATGTCCTGGCGGCGGAGGGCCGCGTGGTCGCCGGACTGGCGCGCCAGGGGTATCCGGACGCTACGGCGGAACCGCGCCGGGTCGTGGTCGACCACGAGACGCGCACCATGGCGCCGACGTTCCGCGTGAGCGCGGGCGAGCTGGTCACGCTGGACGGGGTCCGGGTCGAGACCCGCGGGGTGACCAACCCGGCCTGGGTGGAGCGCCTCGCACCCTGGAGCCCGGGTGCCCGCTACCGTCCCGATTCCGTGGCCGAGCTGGAACGTCGTCTGACCGAGACCGGGGTCTATGACGGAGTGGCCGTCGCGCTTGCACCCCGTGACCAGACCCTGGCGGACGGCAACCGCCCGGTCATTGTCACCCTGACCGACAGCCCGCGGCGGGTGCAGGAAGCAGGTCTCAGCTACTCCACCGCCGAAGGGGCCGGCGTCGACGGCGTCTGGACCCTGCGCAACCGCTTCGGACGCGCCGACACCCTGCGCTTCGGGGCACGGCTGGCGACCATCGACAGCCGTGTCGGCGCGGTGCTGAGCCTGCCCCACTGGCGCAGCCCCGGCCGGACGCTGAGGCTGGAGTCCGCCGTGGTCGCCGAGGACACCGACGCCTATCGCCGTCAGGCGCTGGTGCTGGCCGCCGACGTCACCCAACGGCTGGGGCGCACCTCCTGGTTCAGCTACGGCCTCGGGCTCGACGCCGGCCGCTATGAGGAGAGCCGCTTCGACACCTCGGTGAGCCCGCCCCAGCTTGTCCGGTTCGACCGCGACCTGGCCATCCTGACCGGACGCAGCAGCGCCTACATCGACCGGTCCAACGACCCGCTGGATCCGACCAAGGGCTGGCGGGTGTCGGTCTCGGCCCAGCCGACGGCCGTGGCCGGCGAGGATACGGTGCTGTTCCTGCGCACCGAGGCGACCGGCTCGGTCTATCTGCCGCTGGACGCCGAGGCGCAGACGGTGGTGGCCGGCCGGGCGCGCTTCGGCTCGGTGGTGGGCGGGTCGGAGCTGACGGTGCCCTCGGACCGCCTGTTCTATTCCGGCGGCGGCGGTTCGGTCCGCGGTTACAGCTTCCAGGGGGTCAACCCGCGCCTGCCCGATGACACCCCGCGCGGCGGTCTGTCCCTCGTCGAGGCCTCGATCGAACTGCGCCGCCAGTTCCCGCGCAACTTCGCCGGCGTGGTGTTTCTCGAGGCCGGCTCGGTCGGATTCAGCGAAACGCCGGCGTTGAACGAGGTGCGGTACGCGGCCGGCGTCGGGGTCCGTTACAATCTCGGTTTCGGGCCGATCCGGGCCGACCTCGCCATTCCGCTGAACAAGCGCGACTCCGACGCCCGGTTCCAGGTCTATGTCAGCATCGGGCAGGCGTTTTGAGCGCGCCGCCCCCGGACACCGAAGCCGCAGTCGAGACGCCCCCGGCGGCCCCGCGCCCGGGCCGGTCGCGCCGTCGTCTCGCCGCGCTGATCGCCGGCGGCGTGCTGGGCGGCCTGCTGGCGCTCGTGATCGTGCTGATGGTCGGCGGCCGCATGTATCTGGTGACCGGCCCGGGGCGCGAGCTCGTCACCAGCTTCGTCGCCGGCAAGAGCCTCGGCCGCTTCGGTCGCATCAATGTCGAGGGACTGAGCGGCGACCTGTTCGACGACTTCGGCCTTGATCGCGTCACGGTGGAGGATGAGCGGGGCGTCTGGCTGGAACTGCGCGACGTCCGCGTCGACTGGTCCTACTGGCCGTTGCTGACACGCCGCTTCCATGCCGATCGCGTCGAGGCTGGCCTGATCCGCGTCATCCGCCGCCCGGACCTGCCGCCGTCGGAAGGCCCTTCGGGGGGGCAGCCGCTGTCGATCGACATCGACGCGTTCGCGGCCGACGTCGAACTGCTGGAAGGCTTCAGCCAGACCTACGGCCGCTGGCGTCTGGCCGGCGAGGCCGACCTGCCCCGTCGCGGCGAGCGGCAGGTGAGGCTTGCGGCCGACAGCCTGTCGCGCGAAGGCGACTTCCTGCGTCTCGACGCCCGGCTGGGCGACGACCCGGCGGACCTGCGCCTCGACCTGACGGCCGAGGAGTCGCAGGGCGGGCCGATCGCCGGCGCGCTGGGCTACCCGACCGATCAGCCCTTCATGGCCCGGGCCCTGGTCAATGGCCGCGACATCCTCGCCCGCGTACGCACCGGCCGGTTCACCCCGCTGGTGGTTCAGGGCGCCTACGGGCCGGACGGCGCCCGGGTGTCGGGCTTCGCCGACTTCAGCGGCTCGGACCTGCTGGCCCCGTTCGTTGATCGGGTCGGCCGCACGGCGCGCTTCGGCTTCGCCGCCGTGCCGGTGCGCGACAGCGAGGAACAGGGCGTTGCCTGGCGGCTGCTGGCCGACAACGTCCAGTCGACGGCGCGCGGCGTGGTCCGCATGTCCGACCGTAGCGTCCCCGACGGGCTGGAGATCACGCTCGCCTCACCCTCCCTCTCCAGGGTCGTCGGACGACCTCTGGCCGGCGCCACGCGCTACGCGGGGGTCTTCCGCGGCGACGCGGACCGCTGGCGGCTGGAGGGCGAGGTCGACGTCAGCAGCGTCGATGCAGCGGGCTGGCAGGCGCGCGGGCTGTCCGGGCCGCTGGCGCTTGCGGCGGAAGACGGCCGCCTCGAACTGAGCGGCGAGCTGCAGGCCGCCGGCGGAGCGGACGGGCCGGTCGGCGGTCTGCTGGGCCCCACCCCGAGCCTCGGCTTCACCGTCTGGCGCAGCCGCGAAGGGGCGATCGCGCTCGACCGGGTCGAGCTGGCGAGCCGCAGCCTGCAGGTCGACGGGCGCGGCGGCCGCGCCCTGACCGGCGGCCTGACCTTCGACGGCGACATCGTCCTGACCCGACTGGCGGCCCTGCGCCCCGGCGCGGCCGGCGAGTTCCGCGGCCGGCTGCGGGCCACGGCCGCACGCCCCGGCGCGGTATGGCAGGTCGGTTTCGAGGGACGCGGTCGGAGCCTGCAGACCGGCTTCGCCGAACTCGACCGCCTGCTGGGCGACCAGCCCGCCGTGCAGCTGGGCGGCAGCCTGGGAACAGGTCCGATCACCATCGAGCGGCTGGCCCTGACCGGCGAACATGTGACCGCCGGCGCGCGCGGCCTGATCCGCGAGGCCGGGGAACTGGCCCTCGCGCTCGACTGGCAGGCCGAAGGACCATTCGGCGTGGGGCCCCTCGAGATCGAGGGCGCAGCTACCGGCGAAGGGGCCCTGACCGGCCCGCTGGCCCAGCCGCGGCTTGACCTGACTGCCGACTTCGCCCGGGTCGCAGCGGGCCCGCTGACCCTGACCAACGCCGACCTGACGCTCAGCTTCCGTCGCGGGGCCGACGCCTCGGACGGACGGATCACCGTGGTCAGCGGCTCGAACTACGGGCCCGCAAGGGCCTCTGGCGCCTTCCGGCTGACCGAGGGCGGCGTGCAGCTGTCCGAGGTCGCCCTCGACGCCGGGGGCGTTCAGGCCGAGGGGGCGATCGCCCTGAACGGGACCACTCCGGCCTCCGCCGATCTGTCCTTCACCGCCGGTCCCGGCGCCTTCCTCAGCGCCGGCCGCGCCGAAGGCCGGGTGCGCCTGACCGAGACGGCCGCGGCGGGCGCCGCCGTGCTCGACGTGTCCGCGCGCAACGTTCGCTTCGCCGGCTCCTCCTATGTCATCCAGTCGCTCGACCTCGACGGTCAGGGCAGTCTCGATCGCCTGCCGTTCACGATCGACGCCCGGGTGGGCGGACCGACGCCAGTCGCGCTCTACGGCTCGGGGGTCTACGCCCGCAGTGGAGCCGCCCAGACCCTGACCCTGTCCGGCGGGGGGCAGGTTCGCGAGGTGCCGTTCACCACCCGCACGCCCGCGGTGGTGGCGCTCAGCGGCGCCGGGCGCGTCGCCCGCGTCGACCTGACGGTCGGCGGCGGGATCCTGATGGGCGAGCTGCGCACCGACGACACCGCCACCCTGCTGCAGGCGGATCTGACCAGTGTCGAGCTGGCGTCCATGTTCGAGGACCTCGCCGGCCGGGTCAGCGGTCGGGTAACCCTGCGCGGCGCCGGCGACGACCTGACCGGCGCGGCCAACGTCACCCTGCGCGAGGTGCGCAGCGTCGACGGCGGCGTGTCGATCAACGGGCGTCTGGACGCCCAGCTTCTGGACGACCGGCTCATGATCGACGCCTCGATCGTGGATGAGGGGGTGGTTCGGGCCGGTGCGGATCTGACGCTGCCGGTGGAAGCCTCTGCCGCCCCGCTGCGGCTGGCGGTCAACCGTACCCGGCCGATCAGCGGCGATGTCTTCGCCAACGGCCAGGTGCAGCCGCTGTGGGACCTGTTCATCGGCGGCGGTCGCACCCTCGCCGGCGTGGTCGACGGGCGCGCCGACGTCGGCGGCACCCTCGCCAATCCCCGCCTGAACGGATCCCTGTCGCTGGCGGACGGCAGCTTCCGCGACAGCGCTTCGGGTCTGGAGTTGCGCCAGCTGACGCTGGACAGCCGCTTCGACGACGAGGCGGCCGTGATCCAGAGCTTCAGCGCCCGCGACGAGGGCGACGGCCGCGTCGAGGGCTCGGGCCGGCTCAACCTGCGGCAGGGCGGCGGCTCGACCTTCACCCTCAACCTCGACGGCTTCACCATCATCGACAACGAGCTGGCCACGGCCCAGGCCTCGGGGCCGGTCACAGCCACGCGCGGCGCTGACGGCAACATCGCGCTGGTCGGCCGGATCGAGATCGACGATGCGATCGTCCGGCCCAACCTGCCCGGGTCCAGCGGCATCGTCCCGCTCGAGGTGGTGGAGATCAACCGGCCGGGCGGCGACCCGCCCGAGGACGCCGTGCGCGGGCCGCGCGGCCCGACCATCGGCCTCGACGTGACCGTGCGCGCCCCCGGTCCCTCGGTGCAGGTCACCGGCCGCGGCCTGAATGTCTTCCTGAGCCTGAACGCCCGGGTCACCGGCGCCCTGACAGCCCCGAACCTGAGCGGCACGGCGCGGGTCGTGCGCGGCGATTACGAGTTCGGCGGCAAGCGCTTCGTCTTCGACGACACCGGCTCGGTCACCCTGTCGACCAATCCGGAGAACATCCGCCTCAACCTGTCCGCGGTCCGTGAAGACCCGGCCCTGA
Source organism: Brevundimonas sp. (assembly GCF_035998205.1). GTDB lineage: Bacteria > Pseudomonadota > Alphaproteobacteria > Caulobacterales > Caulobacteraceae > Brevundimonas. The sequence continues at coordinate 848,209 of NZ_DASYHT010000006.1, read as the reverse complement.
CGGCGACCATCCGCGTCACCGGCACGGCGGCCCGGCCGGACATCGCCCTCACCTCCTCCCCCGCCCTGCCGCAGGATGAGGTGCTGGCCCAGGTGCTGTTCGGGCGCTCGGCGTCACAGTTGTCGGCCTTCGAGGCGGCGCAACTGGCCTCCGGGGTGGCGTCGCTGGCCGGCGGCGGCGGCTTCGACATCATCGGCAACCTGCGTGAACTGGCGGGGCTGGACCGGCTGTCGTTCGGCGGCGAGGCCTCGGCCCTGACCGTCGCCGGCGGGCGCTACATCTCGGACGACGTCTATCTCGAGATCATCGGCGGCGGCGAGGGGGGCGCCGGGGTCAATGTCGAGTGGCAGGTGCGCCGCAATCTGGCCGTGACCTCCAGCCTTGGCGGCCAGGGCCAGGCCAGCCTGTCGATCCGCTGGCGGCGGGAGTCGCGCCCGCCCGGGGCCGATCGCACGGACCGGCGCCCGAACCGGCGCGACTGAGGTTCAGGCCGCCTCGCGGCGGAACTTCGACAGCGCCGAGGCCCCGCGAATGCCGGAGATGTGCAGCAGCAGCTGGATCACCAGCAGCGCCAGGTTGGTGTAGGTGATCCAGCCCGGCATCTGCGGCTGCGGGCCCGTCAGAGCCGCCAGCTGGTCAGCCATGACCACGCCGAGCAGGCCGGTGAGCAGGCCGTAGGCGACCAGCAGCAGGAACAGGATCGGCACGATGATGTTCGGCTTGAACCACTGGATGCCGGCGAAGATCAGCTGCAGGCCGATGATGAAGGCCGTCAGGCCGATCATGGCCCCCGCGGCGGCGTCCATCATCGCCGCCGTTTCCGGCGTGGCCGAGGCCGCCATGGCCTGCTGCATCGTGGCCGCCCCCTCGGGGCTGGTCATCCAGGCGAGCGTGATGCCGCCCCAGATGACCCCGAGCAGGATCGACACGGCGCTGGCGCGGGCTGACGCCTTCGCCTCCCCTTCGTTGGTGATTTTCGCGGCGGGGCTGAGCCCCGCGATGAGACCGGACATGTCATCAACCTCCCTGAGAATGACAAAGGTCCTTTACATGACAAGGAACCCTTACACAAGCCCTCCGCGAACCCGTCGGTCGCGGCCCCCGGGGTTCACCTTTGGCGCCGCCCCGGCTAGAGATGAGGCATGCGGATTCTCGAACAGGATCATGCCGCCCTCGACCTGGTCGGGCGGGGGGCGGAAGTCCTGATCGACCGCGCCGTGCGCTGGTCGAACGTCAATTCCGGCAGCGATCATGTGGAGGGCCTCGAGGCCACCCTCGCCCTGCTGGAAACTGAAGCCGCGCGCCTGCCGGCCGAGGTCAGCCGCGTCCCGACCCAGGGCTTCTCCACCGTCGCCGACGACGGCAGCCTGATCCCGCGCCGCAGCCCGGACGCGCTGAAGATCAGCGCCCGCCCCGAAGCGCCGATCCAGATCGTCCTGACCGGCCACTACGACACCGTGTATCCCCGGGACAGCACCTTCCAGACGGTCGTCGCGCGGCCCGACGGGGCGCTCAACGGTCCCGGCATCGCCGACATGAAGGGCGGCATCTCGGTCCTGCTCGGGGCGCTGGAAGCTTTCGAGACCCACCCCGACCGGGCCGGCGTGGGCTGGACCGCCCTGCTGTCGCCCGACGAGGAGATCGGCTCGCCCGCCTCGGCGCCCCTGCTGGCCGAGCTCGGGGCCCGCGGCCACCTGGGCCTGACCTATGAGCCGGCGCTCGCCGACGGCCGGCTGGCCGGGGCCCGCAAGGGCAGCGGCAACTTCCACATCGTCGTGCGCGGCGTTGCCGCCCACGCCGGGCGCGCCTTCGCCGAGGGCCGCAACGCCGTGGCCGGCGCGGCCATGATCGCCGCCGCCCTGCACGCCCTGAACGGCCAGCGCGACGAGGTCACCGTCAATGTCGCCCGCATCTCGGGCGGCGGGGCGCTGAACGTCGTCGCCGACAATGCCGTGGTCCGCTTCAACGTGCGCGTGCCGGACCGCGCCGCCGCGGACTGGATTTCCGCGGCCATCGCCGAGGTCGTCGCCACGCCGCCGTTTGAGGGCCTGACCGTCGAGCTGCACGGCGGCTTCACCCGTCCGCCCAAGCCCATGGACGCGGCCCAGTCGGCCCTGTTCGAGGCGGTGCGCGAGACGGGCGCCCTGCTGGGCCAGACCATCGCCTGGTCGCCGTCCGGCGGCGTGTGCGAGGGTAACAACCTGCACGCCGCGGGCCTGCCCAACATCGACACTCTCGGCGTCCGCGGCGGTCTGATCCACTCGGAACAGGAGTTCGCCTGGCCGGACAGCTTCGCCGAGCGGGCGCAGCTGTCGACGCTGATCCTGTGCAAGGTCGCCTCGGGCGAGATCGACGCCGCGAAGCTCAAGCAGCTGCGGCTGGAGAGCCTCTGATGCTGGTGGTGCGCCCGGCCGGGCCTGACGATCTCGACTCCCTGCTCGAGCTGGCCATCCTGTCCGGTCCCGGCTTCACCAGCCTGCCCGAAGATCCGGACCAGCTGATCGAGCGGCTCGACCTCAGCCGCGACAGCTTCCGCGGGACGATCGATCCGACGGCGCGCTGGTACACCCTGATGCTCGAGGAGAGCGACACCGGCGACGTCGACGGCGTCGGCGGGGTCAAGGCCGCGGTCGGGCTGGACCGCCCCTTCTTCTCGTTCCGCGTGGTCAACACCACCCAGTCGTCGCCGTCCCTCAACCTGCGCCTGGATCACCAGACCCTTGTGCTGGTCAATGAGTGCACCGGCTTCAGCGAGGTCGGCTCGCTGTTCCTCAAGGCCGACCGGCGCAAGGGCGGCGCGGGACGTCTGCTCAGCCAGTCGCGCTACATGCTGATCGGGGCCGAGCCGGACCTGTTCGGGGAGACCGTGCTGGCGGAACTGCGCGGCGTCTTCACCCCCGACGGCGCCTGCCCCTTCTGGGATCATGTGGCGCACCGGTTCTTCCCGATGGAGTTCGATGATGCCGACCGGATGACCGGGTCGACGGACAAGCAGTTCATCCTCGACCTCGCGCCGCGACACCCGATCTACGTCCAGCTGCTGCCGGAGCCGGCGCGGGCGGTGATCGGCAAGGTCCACCCCCAGGGCGTGCCGGCCATGGCCCTGCTGGAAAGCGAGGGCTTCCGGCCCAACGGCCTGGTCGACATCTTCGACGCCGGGCCGACCGTCACGTGCGAGCGCGACAACATCCGCACCGTGCGCGACGCCCGCGTCCTGGCCGTCGAGATTCGCGACCGGGTCGAGGCTGAGCTGCCGTCCCTGATCTCTACCACTTCGGTCTCCGGCTTCCGCGCGGTGCGCCAGAAGGCCGAACTCACCGACACCACCGCCGTCCTGACCCGCGAAACCGCCGAGGCGCTCAAGGTGCGCGCCGGCGATCGGGTGCGGGTGAAATCCTGAAGCCCGGAGGGGCGCGATGACCCAACTGACCTCCACCAATCCCGCCACCGGCGAGGTCGTCTGGACCGGCCCGGAGGCGACCCCGGCCGAGGTCGCCGCCGCCGCCGCCGCCGCTCGCGCCGCCTTCCCGGACTGGGCGGATCGCGCGCGGCAGGACCGGATCGACGCGGTGAAGCGCTACCAGACCGTGCTCAAGGCCAACGCCGACCGTCTGGCCGAGACCATCGCCAACGAGACGGGCAAGCCGCTGTGGGAGACGAAGACCGAGGTCGCCGCCATGGTCGGCAAGGTCGACATCTCGATCCGCGCCTACGATGAGCGCACCGGCGAGCGCACGTCCGAGACCGGCTTCGGCCGTGCGGTGCTGCGCCATCGGCCCCACGGCGTCGCGACGGTGCTCGGCCCGTTCAACTTTCCGGGCCATCTGCCGAACGGCCACATCGTCCCGGCCCTGCTGGCCGGCGACACGGTGGTGTTCAAACCGTCGGAGGAGACGCCGGCGGTTGGCGCCCTGATGGCCGAGGCCTTCGCCGAGGCCGACCTGCCGAACGGCGTGGTCAATGTGGTGCAGGGCGGCCGCGAGGTCGGGGCGGCGCTGCTCGATCAGCCCATCGACGCCCTGATGTTCACCGGCTCCGGCGCGGCCGGGGCCCACTTCCGCCGCAAGTTCGCCGACGACCCGCACGTCATCCTGGCGCTTGAGCTGGGCGGCAACAACCCGCTGGTGGTCTGGGACGCGGCGGACGCCGAAGCCGTGGCGGGGATCGTCGTCCAGTCGGCCTTCATCACCACGGGCCAGCGCTGCTCCTGCGCCCGCCGGCTGATCGTGCCCGAGGGGCCGCAGGGCGACGCCATCGTCGAGGCGGTCGCCGCCCTGTCCGACCGGCTGGTCTTCGCCCCCTGGACCTCGGATCCGGAGCCCTACGCCGGGCCGCTGATCTCGGAGAAGGCCGCCAGCGCCGCGCTGGCCGCCCTGCAGCAGCGCATCGACGCCGGGGCCCGGGTGATCCGCGCCTCGGGCCCGGTCGGCAACCTTCCGGGCGCCTTCGTCAGGCCGGCCGTGATCGACGTGACGGGCGTGGACGTCCCCGATGAGGAGATGTTCGCCCCCTTCCTGCAGGTGACGCGGGTCCCGAGCTTCGAGGCGGCCATCGCCGCCGCCAACGCCACCCGCTACGGCCTCTCGGCCGGGCTGGTCAGCGATGATCCGGCCAACTGGGACCGCTTCGTCCGCCGCATCCGCGCTGGCGTGGTCAACTTCAACCGGCCGACCACCGGCGCCGCCGGCGACATGCCCTTCGGCGGCCTCGGCGCCAGCGGCAACCACCGGCCCTCGGCGTACTATGCCGCCGACTACTGCGCCTATCCCGTGGCCAGCTTCGAGGCCGACGCCGTTCGCAGCATCGAGGGCGAGATCAAGGGGTTGAGGGCATGATGGCCGCGCCCCCCTTTGAGCGGGACAAACCGGTCGCCGCGAGGACCCGAAGCCGTGCAAGACGCCTCAGGGCAGAGCCGACCTGGACCGAGGCGCGCCTCTGGCAGGCGCTCCGCGATTGCCCGGTCCGGATTCGACGGCAGGCTCCGATAGGCCCCTACATCGTCGACTTCGTCTGCCTTCGAGCCCGACTGGTTATGGAGGTCGATGGCGGCGTTCATTCGCGCACCGACGTGGCGCTGCGGGATGTCGAGCGTGATGCCTGGCTGCAGGCTGAAGGCTACCGAGTCATGCGGATCGACAGCCGCAGGATCCCGGGCGACCTTGAGAGGGTGATATTCGAGATCGCTGAAACCATCCGCGCCAGAGTCCCCCTTCCCCTCGAGGGGGAAGGGGTCAGGGGATGGGGTGTAGCCGCAGCGGATCAGGATGGGGCGAAGGAGGCGTCGCGCCTCGCGCGCAAGCCTTTCGAGGGGCAGGGATACACCCCCTCCCAACCCTCCCCCCTTGAGGGGGAGGGCTCATGAGTACTGCCATCGAAGCCAACGCCGACGGCCTGATCGGGCCGACGCACTCCTATGCCGGCCTGTCGCCGGGCAACCTCGCCTCCAGCCTGAACAAGGGCGAGGCGTCGAACCCGCGGGCGGCGGTGAAGCAGGGGCTGCAGAAGATGCGCCGGCTGCACGATCTCGGCCTGCCGCAGTTCATCCTGCCGCCGCACGAGCGGCCGAACATTCCCTTCCTGCGGTCGCTGGGCTTCGCCGGGACCGACGGCGAGGTGCTGGCCCGCGCCTGGAAGGAGGCGCTGTCGTTCGCCGCCGCCGCCTGCTCGGCCTCGCCCATGTGGGCCGCCAACGCCGCGACCGTGACCCCCTCGGCCGACGCCGCCGACGGCCGGCTGCACTTCACCCCGGCCAACCTCGTGACAAACCTGCACCGCTCGCTGGAGCACGCCCAGACGCGCCGGGCGCTGCAGGCCCTGTTCCCCGATCCCCGGCGGTTCGCCGTGCATGAGGCCCTGCCCCCCGTGGCGCACCTCGCGGATGAAGGCGCCGCCAACCATGTGCGGCTCTGCGCCGCCCACGGGGAGCCCGGCGTCAACCTGCTGGTCTGGGGCCGCGAGGCCTGGGAGCCGTGGGACGGCCCCTACCCCGCCCGCCAGACGCGCGAGGCCTGCGAGGCCATCGTCCGCCGTCATGGCGCGGGCCGGCCGGTGCTGGCCCGCCAGGGCAAGGCGGCGATCGCCGGCGGCACCTTCCACAACGACGTGGTCTGCGTCGGCGCGCTGGACACCCTGTTCTTCCATGAGCTCGCGTTCGAGGACACGGACACGGTCAAGGCCGACATCCGCGCCGCCGCCGATGGTCTGTTCGAGCCGCTGTTCGTCGAGGTGTCCGCCGAGGACCTGCCGCTCGCCGACGCCATCTCCAGCTATCTGTTCAACTCCATGCTGATCCAGGTTCCGGGCGAGTCGCGCCTGACCCTGGTCTGCCCGACGGAGACGCAGGAAAACCCGCGCAGCCGCGCCGTGACCGAGCGGCTGGTCGCCTCCAACGGCCCGATCGGCCGGGTCGAGTTCGTCGATGTGCGCCAGTCCATGCGCAACGGCGGCGGTCCGGCCTGCCTGCGCCTGCGGGTGGTGATGACCGAGGCCGAGCTGGCGGCGGCCAACCCCGCCATGCGCCTGACGCCGGAGCTGCATACCCGGCTCGACGCCTGGGCCGACCGCCACTACCGCGACACCCTGACCGCTGCGGATCTGGCCGATCCGGCGCTGCTGGAGGAGACGCGCGGGGCGCTGGACGACCTCACCGGCCTGCTGGGCCTGGGCTCGGGATTCTACCCCTTCCAGCGGGACCCTGCAGCGGCCCTCGCATAGGTATTTCTTATGGGGAAAACTTGAATATTGAGTTTTACCCTATCGCCCGCGCTTGCTAGGGTGGCCTCAGTAGCGAAAGGGGCAGCCGCGTTCGCGCTCGCCCCTGGCCAGAAACCCACAGGAGAGCGAGATGGACGGAAGCGACAGCAAGACGGGCGGCGGTTGCCCGGTGACCGGCGCGGGTGCGCCGACCAAGCCCCCCTTCCGGCGCGCGCGGACCAACCGCGACTGGTGGCCGAACGCCCTCAACATCAAGGTGCTTCACCAGAACGCCGAGCCCGGCAATCCGATGGGCAAGGAGTTCAACTACCGCGACGAGTTCCGCAAGCTGGACCTCAAGGCGCTGAAGGCCGACCTGACCGCCCTGATGACCGACAGCAAGCCCTGGTGGCCGGCCGACTGGGGTCACTACGGCGGGTTCTTCATCCGCATGGCCTGGCACAGCGCCGGCACCTATCGCACCGCGGACGGCCGCGGCGGCTCGGAGTCGGGCACCCTGCGCTTCGCCCCGCTGAACAGCTGGCCGGACAACACCAACCTCGACAAGGCCCGCCGCCTGCTGTGGCCGATCAAGCAGAAGTACGGCAACCGTATCTCGTGGGCCGACCTGATGATCCTGACGGGCAACGTCGCCCTGGAATCCATGGGCTTCAAGACCTTCGGCTTCGCCGGCGGCCGCGAGGACGTGTGGGAGCCGGAAGAGGACATCTACTGGGGCGCCGAGGACGCGTGGCTGGCGGACAGCAAGCATGCGTCCAGCCGCTACTCGGGTGAACGCGACCTCGAGAACCCGCTGGCCGCGGTGCAGATGGGCCTGATCTACGTCAACCCGGAAGGCCCGGACGGGGTGCCGGACCCGCTCGCCTCGGCGCGCGACATCCGCGACACCTTCGCCCGCATGGCGATGAACGACGAGGAAACCGTCGCCCTCGTCGCCGGCGGCCACACCTTCGGCAAGTGCCACGGCGCGGGCGACGCCCGCCTGATCGGCCCCGAGCCGGAAGGCGCGGACATCGCCGCCCAGGGCCTCGGCTGGCACTCGACCCACGAGACCGGCATGGGCGCCCACACCATCACCTCGGGCATCGAGGGCGCCTGGACCCCGAACCCGACCAAGTGGGACATGGGCTACTTCGACATGCTGCTCGGGCATGAGTGGGAGCTCGTGAAGAGCCCCGCCGGCGCCCACCAGTGGCAACCGAAGGATCCGGCGGCCCAGACGCTGGTCCCCCCGAGCCACGAGGGCGGCAAGGCCAGCGCCCCGATCATGACCACCGCCGACATGGCGCTGCGCATGGACCCGGCCTACGAAGCGATCTCGCGTCGCTTCCACCAGAACCCGGACCAGTTCGCCGACGCCTTCGCCCGCGCCTGGTTCAAGCTGACCCACCGCGACCTCGGCCCGGTCAGCCGCTACCTCGGCGAGGAAGTCCCGAGCGAGATCCTGCTGTGGCAGGATCCGATCCCGGCGGCCGACTACGCCACTATCGACGCCGGCGACATCGACGCCCTCAAGGGCAAGATCCTCGCCTCGGGTCTGAGCGTGGCCGAGCTGGTCAGCACGGCCTGGTCGGCGGCGTCGACCTTCCGCGGCTCGGACAAGCGCGGCGGCGCCAACGGCGGCCGCATCCGCCTGGCTCCGCAGAAGGACTGGGCGGCGCATGAGCCCCAGGTGCTGGCCAGGGTCCTGAACGTGCTGGAAGGCATCCAGGCCGAGTTCAACGCCTCGGCCACCGGCGGCAAGAAGGTCTCGATCGCCGACCTGGTCGTGCTCGGCGGCACCGCCGCGGTGGAGAAGGCCGCCATCGACGCCGGCCATCCGGTCGAGGTCGTGTTCACCCCGGGCCGCACCGACGCCAGCCAGGCCCAGACCGACGTCGAGAGCTTCGCCGTGCTGGAGCCGCAGGTTGACGGCTTCCGCAACTACCAGGGCAAGCGCTTCAAGATGACGCCGGAAGAGCTGCTGGTCGACCGCGCCCAGCTGCTGACCCTGACCGCGCCGGAAATGACCGTGCTGGTCGGCGGCCTGCGAGCCCTGGGCGCCAACCACGGCGGTAGCAAGCACGGCGTCTTCACCGCCACCCCCGGCAAGCTGACGAACGACTTCTTCGTCAACCTGCTGGACATGGACACGGTGTGGAAGGCCACGGACGAGACCGAGGAGGTGTTCGAGGCCCACGACCGCGTCACCGGCGCCCTGAAGTGGACCGGCACCCGCGTGGACCTGATCTTCGGCTCCAACTCGCAGCTGCGCGCCCTGGCCGAGGTCTACGCCTCCGCCGACGCCCAGAAGAAGTTCGTGCGCGACTTCGCCAGGGCCTGGACCAAGGTCATGAACCTCGACCGCTACGACCTCCTGAAGTAAGCGGCCGACAGGCTGGAATGACGACGGGCGCGACCTTCAGGGTCGCGCCCGTTTTCGTTGGTGGAATGGCGTTTCGACGGTCGGGCCGCCGCGCCTCAGGCCGCGTGCCGCCCGCCCTTCAAGGCATAGGCCTGGGTGCCGCGGGTGAACACGCGGTCTTCCGGCAGGATGGCGTCGATGGCGATCGTCTCCGCCCCCTGCAGCCGCGCGTAGATCGGCCCGAAGTCCTGCAGCGTGTCGCGCTTCAGCTGCTCCAGCGAGTCGATGACGAAGTAGACCTGCTGGAAGTCGTCGATGCGGTAGAGGGTCTTCATCACCCGCTCGAGGTCGAAGCCGAGCCGGTTCGGCGACGGGTCCTCGAGGCTGAACATGCTTTCGGTCGCCGAGGAGACGATGCCGGCGCCGTAGATGCGCAGGCCCCCGGCCTCCTGCATCAGGCCGAACTCGACCGTGTACCAGTACAGCCGCGCCAGATTGGCCAGCATGCCCAGCGCCGCCGCCCGCTGCCCGCCCTTGCCATAGGCCTCCATATAGGCGGCGAAGTCCGGGTCGGTGAGCATCGGCACATGGCCGAAGACATCGTGGAAGATGTCCGGCTCCTGCAGATAGTCCAGCTGGTCCGGCTTGCGGATGAACTGGCCCGAGGGGAATCGCCGGTGGGCGAGGTGGTCGAAGAACACCTCGTCCGGCACCAGCCCCGGCACGCACACCACGGTCCAGCCGGTCAGGGCGTGGAGCTTCTCGTTGAGCAGGGCGAGGTCGGGAATGCCGCCGTCCAGCGGCAGGGCCTCCAGCCCGCGCATGTAGGCGTCGCAGGCGCGGCCCGGCAGAATCGCCATCTGCCGGGCGTACAGGGTGTCCCAGGTGCGGTGCTCGACCTCGGTGTACAGCCGCCAGTCCTGCGGAATGGTCCAGTCGGCCGCCGCGCCGGGCGGAGGGGTTTCGAAGACGTGCTCGAAATCGGACATGGCCTGCTCCTCTGACCCTATCCTAGGCAGCAGCGGCCCCCCGGCCAAGCGGGGCTAGTGGATCACCTGGTCGCGTGGGGCATGACGGCCGGCGGCGTCGATGGTGAACCAGCGCGCCTCGTCGTCCGCCGACAGCGCCCCGGCCGCATGGCGCTCCAGCGCCTCCTCGGCGGCGTAGACGATGAAGCTGCCATCCGGGCCGATGGTCAGGACGCGATAGAAGGGCTGGTCGGCGCGGACGCTCCCGGTTTCGAGCGCCGGGCCGTCGTAGCGGGGGTCGACGTCGAGGACGACGCCGATAAAGGCCTCGTCGCGCTCCCGCACGACCTGGCCGAGCGCGAAGCGGGCGGATCGGGTCTGGGTCATACCCCTGTCTACGCGCCGCCCCCTGACCCGGACGCCAACTGCGACGTTCAGCTCCGGGTCAGGTTCGTCTCCGCGACGGGGCCGGCGCGGAGGATCGCCAGGGCCTCGGGAAAGCGCCGCGACAGGGGCACCGCCAGGTCGCCGAGTTCCACGGTCCAGTCGCCCGACCCGTCAGGTGAGAAGGCCGTGACCCGGGCGGGATGAATCACCCAGGCGCGGTGCACCCGGATCAGACCCTGCGCGCCAAGAGCCGCCTCGATGCTGGCGAGGGTGGCGCGCATCAGGGGCCGCCGTCCGTCCGCCAGCCGGAACTCCACATAGTTGCCCGCCGCGGTGACGGCGACGATGTCGCTAACGGGCACGCGTAACCGCCGCGCGCCGTCCCGAATCTCGAAGCTCGCCGGCGGCGCAGAAGGCCGGATCCGACGCTGCCGCTCACCCGCCAGCCAGAACAGGGTGACGAGGGCGCCGTAGGTCAGAAGGTCCTTGCGCAGCTCGTAGGGGAACTCCTCCAGCAGCGGGCCGGCCCCGTAGCTGTCGCCCATGACGGCGTAGACCAGCTTTCGCAGCAGCACGAAGCCGCCGACGTGCAGGACGGTATAGGCGAGCGCCGCCACGGCGTGCAGGACTGCAGCGCGCGGCCAGCCCCACTCCGCCGGCGAGGCGTGGCGCACCGCATACAGACAGATGAAGGTGCAGGGCAGCGCCGTGGCGGCGCTGGTCAGCGCCCAGGTCCAGGCCTTCCACGGCTCCACCTCCGGCCGATCCGACAGGGTCGTCAGGGCCCCGACCACGGCGAAGAGACAGACGCCGAGCGCGACCCAACCGACCAGCCGCGCCCATTCGAGGCGGTTGCCCGGCATGTAGCCGGGCCGCTCGCCCCCGGGATCGCGCCGCCTGCCCCACAGGACTGGGCGGACCTGCCGGGGATACGGCAGCGGGGAGACCTCCCTGTCGACACCCTGGTCCGCCATGCTTCCGACCCCGCCCCCCGAAACCGCGACGGACGCTCGTGCACCTCGCCGCCATGACCTCGACTGGATCCGCGTCGGGGCCTTCTTTCTACTGATCTTCTACCATGTCGGGGTCTTCTACGAGGCCGACGACTGGCACACCTCCAGCCCCCGTCCGATCGAGGGCATCGAGCTGGTGATGAGTCTGTCGAGCCCGTGGCGGCTGGGGCTCCTGTTCCTGATCGCGGGCTGTGCGACGCGGTTTCTCGTGGGCCGTGACGCCCCGGGCCTGCGCAGCGCCGGCGGATTCGCCGCCAGCCGGACCCAGCGGCTGTTCGTGCCGCTGGTGTTCGGCATGCTGGTGATCGTGCCGCCGCAGACCTTCTATCAGGTGCTCTACTACACGCCCGAGCTGGCCGAGAGCCTGCCCAGGTTCTACGCCCTGTATCTTTCCGGCGAGCATGCCTGGGACATCATCACCCCGACCTGGAACCACCTTTGGTTCGTGGCCTATCTCTGGGTCTACAGCCTGCTGCTTGCGGTCCTGCTGGCTGTGGGACGGCGGCCTCTGGAGGCGCTGGGCCGCGCGCTGGAACGCCCGCTGTCGACCCCGTGGCTGCTGATCGCCCCGATCGTGGGACTGGGCCTCGCGCGCCAGCTGTACCCGGTGTTCGACAGGTCCCATGCGCTGGTCGACGACTGGTACCTGCACAGCGTCTATGTCCCGCTGTTCCTGTTCGGGTTCCTGACGGCGACGTCCGACGCTATCCGGCGGGCCTTCATTCGCTATCGCTGGGTCGCGCTCGCCATCGCGCTCGGGGCCTGGCTGGCCTGGCGCGGCTATCTCGCCGCCTGGGACGGCCTGCCGTGGGGCCTTACGTCGGGCCCCCTGCTCGAGGGCTCCCCTCCGGCCCCGCTCCGCATCGGCATGCGCTTCGCCTATGCGGCGGTCCAGTGGGGCGCCATGGCCGCGATCCTCGGATTCGGCGCGCGCCATCTGACGTTCGATCATCCGGTCCTGCGCTATCTCACCCCCGCCGTGTTCCCGCTCTACATCCTGCATCAGACCATCACGGTGGTAGCCGGCTACTACCTGCCGGGCCTTGCCCTGCCGCTGGGCGTGGAGGCGCTGGTGCTGGTAGTCGTGACGTTTGGCGGCGCCTTTCTCGGCTACGAGGTCATCCGCCGCATTGCGCCGCTCCGGCCCCTGTTCGGGCTGCGCTGGCGCGCACCGGTCCGATCAAGGGACGCCGGACGGGCTTGAACCTGGCCGGGAGGGCTCTAGGCTGAGGGGGAACGGCGGCCCCGACGGTCGCCCCCGAGAAAGACCATCGAATGCCGGAGCGCCCCGGCGCGCCCGCCGGGCGCGACGTCAGGTCCCCGTCCGGCCGCGAGCCGCCGCCGCTGCACGCCGCGCTCGACCTGGGGACCAACAACTGCCGCCTGCTGGTGGCCCGACCGGCCCGCGACGGGTTTCGCGTGGTCGATTCGTTCAGCCGCATCGTGCGGCTGGGCGAAGGGCTGTCGCGCACCGGTCGCCTGGACGCCGCGGCCATGGACCGGGCCTATGACGCCCTGGCCATCTGCGCCGAGCGGCTGGCGCGGCGCCAGATCCCGGCCGAGCGCCTGAGCGCCGTCGCCACCCAGGCCTGCCGCGCCGCCGAGAACGGCGCGGAATTCGTCGCCCGCGTCGCCGCCGGCACGGGCCTGAAACTGCGCGTCATCGATCCGGCGGAGGAGGCGCGCCTGTCAGTCACCGGCTGCGCCACCCTGTTCGACCCGACCGCCGAGGCGGTGGTGGTGATCGACGTCGGCGGCGGCTCCACCGAGGTGTCGTGGCTGAAGCGCGAGGCGCAGGGCTTCACCACCGTGGCCTGGATTTCGGCCCCCCTGGGCGTGGTCAGCCTGGCGGAGCGGCTGCCCGAACCGGACGATGGCGACGCCGCCGCCTGGTACGCCGCCATGGTCGACGAGATGGCGGCGGCCCTGACGGCGCCCCCCGAAGCGACGGCGCTGCGGCCGCTGTTCGAGCGCGGGGTCGCCCATCTGGTCGGCACCTCCGGGGCCATCACCAGTCTCGCCGGCATTCACCTGCGCCTGCCGCGCTACAACCGCGACCGGGTCGACGGGCTGTGGATGACCCGGGCCGAGTGCGACGCGGCAACCCTGAAGCTGCGTGATATGGGACGGGTCGGCCGCGCCGCCGACCCCTGCATCGGTCCCGACCGGGCCGATCTGGTGCTGGCCGGAGCGGCCATCCTCGATGCGGTCCAGCGCGGCTGGCCCAGCGAGCGGGTGCGCGTCGCGGACCGCGGCCTGCGCGAGGGTCTGCTCCTGGAGGCGATGAAGCGGCCGCGCCGGCCCCGTCGTCGCCGGCGTCGGGCTCAGCCCTCGACCTGAACCGGCAGGTCGAGATCGCAGATCGAGAAGTCGGCCCCGCGCTCGGCGCGCACCTGATCCAGCCGGGCCCGGAAGGCCGCCCCCCGGGTGTCCGCCACCCGAACGGTCGGGCGTTCTCCGTCGGGCAGATCGGCCGCCACCCGCACGCGGGTCATGCGGTCGGCGGGCGCCGGGACCATGCCGCCGGCCCCCTCCCCCACCTTGATCTGGCGCACAATCTCGAGACCCGACACCACCCGGCCCCAGACCGTGTAGCGCTTGTCCAGCGACGGATAGGCGTCCCTCATCAGGAAGAACTGGCTGTTGGCGCTGTCATTGGCCTCGCCGCGCGCCATGCCGGCCACGCCCGGGCAATAGACGCCCCAGCCGTGGACGCGCCCATCGGCGGTGCGGCCCATCAGGGCGTCGGGCTGGGTGGCGACCGGCAGGCTGCCGATGAAGCCATACTGCTGGCCCTGCGGCGCGCTGACCGCGACGAAGTCCATCTCGGGGCCGCGGCGGAAGGTGAATTCGGCGGTCAGGTCGGGGAACGGGCTCTGGCCGTCGCCGGTGCCCAGCGGATCGCCGGTCTGGGCCATGAAGCCCTCGATCACCCGGTGGAAGTTGAGCCCGTCATAGAAACCGCGCCCGGCCAGCAGGCGGATGCGCTCGACGTGCAGGGGCGCGATGGCCGGGGCCAGTTCGACCAGCACCCGCCCCTGAGAGGTGTCGATGACCAGCAGGTTGTCCGCCGCCACCGTCCGCCACTCGCCCGCCGGGGGCTGGGCCTGGTCGGCAGGCGCGGGGGACGGGGTCTGGAGGGCGAGTCCGGCGGCCAGCAGAAGACCGGAGAGCATCACTGCGCGCCTCCGGCGACCTCGACGGGCACCACGACATTGCAGACGTCGCGGGCGGCCGCCGTGGCCGCGACAAGCGCCGGCGCGCCGGGCGCCGGGATGCGCACCGATGGACGCTCGGCGGCCGGCATGTCCGAGGCCATGCGGGCGCGGACGATGCGGTCAGGATCGGCGGTGACGGCCCCGTCCTGGGCCGGGTCGCCCGGCTTGAAGGCCGACACCACGTCGAGCCCCTGAACCACGCGGCCCAGCGCGGTGTAGTCGCCGTCGAGCCCCGGATTGGCGGCGGTCATCAGGAAGAACTGGCTGTTGGCGCTGTCCGGCGCGTTGCTGCGGGCCATCCCCAGCACGCCGGGGCAGAAGCGCGCCGTGGCCGGCACGCGGAAGTCGGCCGTGACCATCATCTGCGCGTCCGGCTGGGTCACCACCGGCATCAGGCCGACAATGCCCGACAGGGGCTGGCCGGGGCGGACCTCCAGCGGCGTGAACCCCGCCTCGCGGCCGCGCCGGAAGGTGAACTCCCCGGGCACATCCGGCAGGTCGCTGCCGCCGGCCCCGGTGCCTTCCGGGTCGCCGCCCTGGGCCATGAAACCGGGGATGACGCGGTGGAACCCGAGTCCATCATAGAAGCCGCGGGCGGTCAGGGTGCGGATGCGTTCGACGTGGCGCGGGGCGACTTCGGGGGCGAGGGCGACAATGACCCGCCCCTTGCTGGTGTCGAGCACCCAGATGTTCTCCGGGGCCACGTCACGCCAGGCCTCCTGGGCCGCCGCACCGCCTGCGCAGGCGAGGCTCGCCGCCAGCATCGCCATTCCGGCCAGGGCCTTAAGCGTCATGAAGTCACTCCCACCTTTTCCCGCACCCGCGCCGCGATCGTCGGGCTGACGAAACTGTCGATCCTGCCGTCCAGCCGGGCGATCTCCTTGACCAGACGGCTGGCGATCGCCTGGTGGCGCGGATCGGCCATCAGGAAGACCGTCTCGATCCGGTCGTTGAGGCGCTGGTTCATCGCCGTCATCTGGAACTCGTACTCGAAGTCCGCCACGGCGCGCAGCCCGCGCACGATCACATTGGCGTCGAGCGATTCGGCGAAGTGCATCAGCAGGGTGTCGAACGGCCGGACCACGATGTCGGCGTCGATGCCCGCCACCTCGGCCTGCAGCATCTCGACCCGCTCGGCGGTGGTGAACAGCGGCCCCTTGGCGTCGTTCTCGGCCACGCCGATGACCAGCCGGTCGACCAGCTTCACCGCCCGGCCGATGATGTCCATATGACCGTTGGTGACCGGGTCAAAGGTGCCCGGATACAGTCCGATACGCGTCACGGCGACCTCCCCGTCTGCGGTCTGGCTTAGCATCCGGGGGCGCCTCGGCCTAGACGGAGCCGAGGATCGGCTGCGGGTCGGCGGCAGCGTAGGCCGCCGCCAGCCGGTCGAGCCGGGCGGGATCAATCGCATAGACCGTCGAGTCGATCGCGCTGACCGGACAGGCCGGCGTGGCGCTGTTGCAGATGAAGGCGCCGTCGAAGCTGTCGAGGTCGGCCAGGCGCACCGGCCGGGTCTCCGATCGGAGGCCGACACCCGTAAGCCCCGCGTCCACCAGCGCCTGCGCCACGCCCGCCAGCATCGGCGCCTGCGGCCAGACCAACGTGTCGCCGGACAGGAAACCGATGTTCCAGAGGCTGCCTTCGGAAATGATCCCGCCCCTGTCCGCGAACAGGGCGTCGTCGACCCCCGCCGCCTTCGCCGCCCGCCGGGCGCGCATCAGGCCGAAGGTGGCGGTGTGCTTCAGCTCGGGCGCCTCGCGCGCATAGGTCTGCACCTGCAGGCGCAGGGGGCCCGCCAACGGCGCCGGGGGATCGGCGACCACGACCATGACGCTGGGCGCGCCGACCCAGCTGGCGTCGCGATGGGTGATGTGACGCGAGAACAGGCTGATGCGCAGCCAGGCGTCACGCCGCGCGCCGAGCGCCTGCTGCATCAGGGCGCGAAACCGGGCCTCTGCCGGGGCTTCACCGAACAGCGCCTCGGCCTGCCGGGCCAGACGGACGAGGTGGTGATCCAGCCCACGCACCCCGCCGTCCTCGACCCGGAAGGAGGTGTAGGCCCCATAGTTGGCCAGCGCCATGTGGGCGAGGTCGTCCGGCGCGGCGGGGTGGCCGTCGATGTAGAGGTCACGCGTCACCGGTCGCTCTCCTCCCTGTTCGCGCAGCGAATGGGGAGGTGGCCCGGCGCGCAGCGACGGGACGGAGGGGCCAGGCCTCCGACGTACGCCCCTCCACCGCCTTCGGCGGTCCCCCTCCCCACTGCGTGGGGAGGAGATGCGCGACGACGGAGCTTAACCCTCCTCGCCACCTTCGGCCTCGTCCCCGCCGCCGCTCTCGGGCAGGCGCTCGACGGAGACAACCTTCTCGCCGTCGGCGGTGCGGAAGATGGTGACGCCCTGGCTGGCGCGGCCCACGACGCGGACCTGGTCGACCGGGGTGCGGATCATCTGGCCGCCGGACGTGACCAGCAGCAGGTCGTCCGAGTCCGCCACCGGGAAGGCGGCGGCGAGTCGGGTCCCGGCGCGGCCGCCGAGGCCGTGGGCGGTCAGCCCCTGCCCGCCCCGGCCGGTGCGCCGGTACTCGTAGGCGGAGGAGCGCTTGCCAAATCCGGTCTCGGTCACGGTCAGGATGAACTGCTCGGCGGCGCCCAGTTCGGCGATGCGCTCGACCGGCAGGACCGCGTCGCCGGTCGCCTCGTCGTCAGCCTCGACCGGCGTCTCGTCGGTCTCGTCGCCGGCGGCGCGGCGCATGGCGTTGGCGTGGCGGACATAGGCGGCCCGCTCGTCCGGCGTCGCATCGACCCGGCCGAGCACGGCCATGGAGATGACCTCATCGCCGTCCTGCAGGCGGATGCCGCGCACGCCGGTGGAGTCGCGGCCCTTGAACACGCGCACGTCGTCGGCCTTGAAGCGGATGGCCCGGCCCAGCGCCGTGGTCAGCAGGATGTCGTCCTCGCCGGTGCACAGGGCGACGCCGACCATGGTGTCCCCGTCCTCCAGCTTCATGGCGATCTTGCCGGCGCGGTTGACCGTGGCGAAGTCGCTCAGCTTGTTCCGCCGCACGTCACCGGAGCGCGTGGCGAACATGATGTCGTAGTCGCCCCAGGCCGCCTCGTCCTCCGGCAGCGGCAGGACGTTCATGATCGAGTCGCCCGGCTCGATCGGCAGCAGGTTGACGAAGGCCTTGCCGCGCGAGGTCGGCGCGCCCAGCGGCAGCCGCCAGGTCTTGAGCTTGTAGGCCTTGCCGTTGGTGGCGAAGAACAGCACCGGCGTGTGGGTCGAGGCCGAGAACACGCCGACAATGGCGTCCTCGTCCTTCATCGACATGCCGGACTTGCCCTTGCCGCCGCGATGCTGGGTCCGGTAGGCGGCCAGCGCGGTGCGCTTGACGTAGCCGGAGTGGGTGACGGTGACGACCATGTCCTCACGCGGGATCAGGTCCTCGTCCTCCATCTCGGCGTCGCCCTCGCCGATGATCGTGCGACGCGCCACCGCGAACTCGGCCTTCACCGCCAGCAGGTCCTCGCGGATCACCGCCAGGATGTTGGCGCGGTCGGACAGCAGGTTCAGGTGCCCCTGGATGACGCCGGCCAGATCGCGGGCCTCGCCCATGATCTCGTCGCGGCCGAGGCCGGTCAGGCGGCTGAGGGTCAGGGCCAGGATGGCGCGGGCCTGCTCGTCGGTCAGGCGGATCTTGTCGCCCTCGACGACCACGCTCCGCGGGTCGGCGATCAGCTCGACGAGAGGCATCATGTCGCCGACCGGCCAGGGCTTGGCCTGCAGGCGCTCGCGCGCCTCGGCGGGATCGGCCGAAGAGCGGATGATGTGGATGACCTCGTCGATGTTGGCCACGGCCACGGCGAGACCGACCAGCACATGGCCGCGGTCGCGGGCCTTGTTCAGCTCGAACTTGATGCGGCGGACGACCACCTCCTCGCGGTGCTCGAGGAACACCTCGAGCAGGCGACGCAGGCCCATCTGCTCCGGCCGGCCGCGGTCCAGCGCCAGCATGTTGACGCCGAACGAGCTCTGCAGCGCCGTGAAGCGGTACAGCTGGTTGAGGATGACGTCGCCCGAGGCCTCGCGCTTCAGCTCAATCACGATGCGCATGCCCTGACGGTCGGACTCGTCGCGGACGTCGGCGATGCCCTCGAGCCGCTTCTCGCGCACCATCTCGGCGATGCGTTCGATCAGCTGCTGCTTGTTCACCTGATAGGGCAGCTCGGTGATGACGATGGCGTCGCGATCCTTGCGGATCTCTTCGATCGCCGCCTTGCCGCGCACGATGACCGAGCCGCGGCCGTCGCGCAGGGCGTTGCGCGCCCCGGTGCGGCCCATGATCTCGCCGCCGGTCGGGAAGTCCGGCCCGGGCACCAGCTCGAGCAGGGCGTCCTCGGCGATCTCCGGATCGTCCAGCAGGGCGACGCAGCCGTCGATCACCTCGCCGAGGTTATGCGGCGGGATGTTGGTGGCCATGCCGACGGCGATGCCGCCGGCGCCGTTGACCAGCAGGTTGGGGATGCGGCTGGGCAGGACGACCGGCTCCAGCTCCTTGCCGTCATAGTTCGGCTGGAAGTCGACCGTGTCCTTGTCGATGTCGGCCAGAAGCGCGGTGGCCGCCGTCGCCATCCGCGCCTCGGTGTAACGCATCGAGGCCGGCATATCGCCGTCGACCGAGCCGAAGTTGCCCTGGCCGTCGACCAGCATCAGCCCCATCGAGAACGGCTGGGCCATGCGCACCAGCGCCATGTAGACCGAGGCGTCGCCGTGGGGGTGGAAGCGGCCCAGCACGTCGCCGACCACGCGGGCGCACTTCGAATAGGCGCGCTCCGGCGTCATGTTCAGGTCGTGCATCGAGTACAGGATGCGACGATGCACCGGCTTGAGGCCGTCGCGGGCGTCCGGCAGAGCGCGACTGACGATCACGCTCATGGCGTAGTCGAGGTAGGAGCGCCTCAGCTCGTCTTCGATGGCGATGACGGAAACGTCGCCGTCAGCGCCCGCACCGGCGGGATTATGGGTGTTGTCGGTCAAGGGAACTTCGGCTCTGTTGCGCCTGGAATCGGAACGGTGTCCGCGGTTCGGTTTTCTAGCATTCAGGGGCCCGGCGCGCCAAGCGCCGCGGCCGTTTGGACCCCGTCAGGACAAGGAGTTTCCGCATGACCCGGACCGCCTTCATCGCCGCCGCCTCAACCGTCGCCCTGGCCCTGCCGGCTGCGGCCATCGCCCAGGAAGCGACCACCCCGCCGGCTCCGGTCGCCGTGGCGCAGCTGCGCACCGCCGACGGGACGGACGCGGGCACGGTGACCGCATGGCGCGGCCCGCTCGGCCTGCTGTTCCGGGTCGAGGGGCGCAACTGGCCGGCCGGCTGGCACGGCGTGCACCTGCACACCACCGGCGTGTGCGATGGGCCCGGATTCACCTCGGCCGGCGGCCATGTGGACCACGCCTCGATGGACCGGGCCCACGGCCTGCTGAACATGAATGGCGGCCCGGAGCTGGGCGACCTGCAGAACGTCTACGCCGCGGCCGACGGCACGGCGATGGCCGAGGTCTACGCCTCCGGCGCGCAAACCAGCGCCCAAGGCCAGGACCTGATGGACGAGGACGGCTTTTCCTTCGTGGTCCACGCCAATCCCGACGACCACGTCAGCCAGCCGATCGGCGGGGCTGGACCGCGCATCGCCTGCGGCGTGTTCGAACCGCGCTGACTACTTTCTCAACAGCCGGTCGCGCGCCGCATTGAGGCGCGCGGCCAGGCCCTCGGTGCCGCCCTGGTCGGGATGGGCCCGGGCCATCAGACGACGCCACGCGGCCTGGATGGCCGCGGCGTCAGCGTCGGCGGAGACGCCCAGCAGAGCGCGCGCCTCTTCGACGGACAGGCCCGGTTCGCGCGGGCCTGCGGGCCGGTCGCGCGACTGCAAGGTCAGATAGAGGCCCACGGCGATCAACAGCGGCCCGAGCACGAAGCCGCCGCGGGCCAGCGCGATCACGCCGCCGCCGATCAGGGCCGCGGCCAGCAGGGTGGCGGTCACCCGCCACTGGCCGCGCCGGGGCCCTTCGGTCTGGCGGCCCAGCCGTACCAGCGCCCAAATGGCCAGAGCCGCCAGCGGCAACAGGAGAAGGATCGGGCTCACGCCGCCTTGTCGAGGTCCAGCCCGTCGACGCCCATGGCCTGCATCAGATTGCGCAGCTCCTGCCGCGCCGCAACGTGGGCCAGCGACACCGCCACCGGCCGCACCTCGGCCGACAGGTCGGCCACCGTCAGTCCGAACGGGAACAGCTCGCGATAGATCACGCGGTCGCGCAGGCCCGGGCCGATGCGGAAGCCGACGCGCTTGGCCAGCTTCTCCATCCGCGCCTCGAGACGGCGGCGGTTGCGGGCTTCCGCCACGGCGAGGCGGTTGGTGACCACCAGCCAGTCGATGGTGGCGTGGCGGCCGGCCTTGAGGGCCCGCTCCTTGCGCGCCTCCCAGACGCTGAGGGCGTAGATCGACGGCGCCTTGAGGTCGAGCGTCACCGGATCGACCTGGCCCAGCAGGTCGAAGTCGACGAAGCTGTCGTTCATCGGGGTAATGATCTGGTCCGCCAGGGCGTGGGCGGCGCGCGAGGTCGGGGTGTCGCCGCCGGGGGTGTCGATCAGGATCACCTCGGCGTCGCGCGAGGCGGCCATGGCAGCCTCGAAGGCGGCCAGCTGCAGCGCGGGCTCGGCCTTGGCGAGGGCCGCCCCGTCGCCGATGTCGGCCTCGAATGGCATGGGCAGGCGCACGCCGTTGGCCGCCGTCCAGGCGGCGCGGTTGGCGAAGAAGCGCGACAGGGAGCGCTGCCGCAGGTCGAGGTCGATGATCGCCACGCGGCGGCCGGCGTGCAGGAAGCCGGTGGCGACGTGGATGGCGAGGGTGGACTTGCCCGCCCCCCCCTTCTCGTTGCCGATGACGATGACCAAGGGCTCGGCCATGAACCTCTCCGAACGGGACGCACGCCGACTCAGCGACATGCATGGGAGGGCAGACTCGGGGAGCCGCCGCCGTTCGTCAACGAGAGGTTAAGCGCCGGCCGGCGACCTCAGGCCGCGCTGCGGCACCAGGGATCCGCCACATCCGCAAGCTGGCACAGCCGCGCCGCCTGTTCGGCCGGCAGACGGACCCGCAGACGGGTGAAGGTGCGGTCGTTGACCTGAACGGTGGAGAAGATCGGCTCCAGCCCGGCCGTGAGGCTGGCCGCCGGACCGCGCGCCACCTCGGCCCAGGCGGACCGGGCCGCCGTTGCGCTCGAGAAGGCCCCGAGCTGGATAGTAGCGAGGCTGGCGGCCGCCCGCGCCGGGGCCGCGGGCGCGGGCTCCGGCGCCGCCCGCGGACGGCTCAGCGTCTGGTCGACCGCTTGCTGGACGGTCGCGACAGCGGCGGCCTGCACGGCAGGCGCGGCGGCTTCGACGAGCGCCGGCGCGGCCGCCTCGATGGCCCCGCGCAGACCCGCGTCGCGGGCGTCCCAGAGCTCGTGCGGCTCCACCACCTCGACGCGGACGGCGGGCCGCAGCCCGGCCTCCGCGCTGGTCCGGACAGGGGTCTCGCCACCCCGGGAAGGCACCTCGACGGCCGCGACCATGCGGGCGAGGCTTTCGAACCGGCCCTGCTCGGGCTCCATGCCGCCACAGCCGGCCACGGCCAGCAGGGGGAGGACGATCACCGCTTTACGAAGTCGAACGCCTGGGGTCATAAGCGCCAACCTATCGCGGGGCCTTTAGGGTCCCGTTGAGGAACACGCTTAAGTCGCACGGTTAACGGGTTCACCATGTCCGAGGTCGAGACGTCCGGCCCCCTGCCGATCGCCCGGGCGGTCGAGCCGTTGCGGGCGCAGGTCAGCACCTGGCGCGCCGCCGGGCTGAAGGTCGGCTTCGTGCCGACCATGGGGGCCCTGCATGACGGCCACCTCGGCCTCGTGCGCGACGCCCTGACCCGGGCGGATCGCGTCGTGGCCAGCGTCTTCGTCAATCCGACCCAGTTCGCCCCGCACGAGGACCTCGACCGTTATCCACGGCAGGAGGCGCGCGACGCCGAGCTGCTGGCCGGGGCCGGGTGCCATCTGCTGTTCGCCCCGACCCCGACGGTCATGTATCCGGAGGGCTTCGTCACCCGGGTGGAGGTGGGCGGCCCCTCGGCCGGGCTGGAGACCGACTTCCGGCCGCACTTCTTCGGCGGGGTGGCCGTGGTGGTCGCCAAGCTGCTCAACCAGGTCCAGGCCGACGTCGCCGTCTTCGGCGAGAAGGACTACCAGCAGCTGCTGGTCGTGCGGCGTCTGGCGCGGGATCTCGACATCCCGACGGAAATCGTCGGCAGCCCGACGGCGCGCGACGCCCGCGGCCTCGCCCTGTCCAGCCGCAACGCCTACCTCTCCCCCGCCGAGCTGGAGACCGCGCGCCGCCTGAATGTCGTGCTGCGCGAGGCCGGCGCTTCCGCGCGCGCGGGCTCCGTGGCGAACGCCGAGGGGCAGGCGGTCCGCGACCTCGAAGCCGCCGGTTTCGGCCCGGTCGACTATGTGGCGATCCGGCGCGCAGACGACCTCGCGCCCTTCGCCGGGGACCGCATCAACGCCCCGGCGCGCATTCTCGCCGCCGCCTGGCTCGGCCGGACGCGGCTGATCGACAATCTGCCGGTCTAGAACGGCGTCGCCGGCCCCAGCGGCACCACGCCGGTCGGATTGATGCCCTCGTGGCTCTCGTAATAGTGCCGCTTGATGTGCTCGAGATTGACGGTCCCGGCGACGCCCTCAAGCTCGTAAAGGCGGCGCGTGAAGGCT
The DNA here is from genome assembly GCF_035998205.1 of Brevundimonas sp. Lineage (GTDB taxonomy): Bacteria > Pseudomonadota > Alphaproteobacteria > Caulobacterales > Caulobacteraceae > Brevundimonas. Next base: position 824,767 of record NZ_DASYHT010000006.1, on the reverse strand, counting down.
CGCAGGGCCGGATAGTCGACCAGCCGGCGCAGGTTGCACTTGAAGTGGCCGTGATAGACCGGATCGAACCGGATCAGGGTCGTCCACAGGCGGATGTCCGCCTCGGTGAGACGGTCGCCGGTCAGCCACGGCCGGTCCGCCAGCCTCGCCTCCAGCCAGTCCAGGGTCTCGAACAGCGGAACCACCGCCTCCTCATAGGCGGCCTGGGTCGTGGCGAAACCGGCCTTGTAGACCCCGTTGTTGACGGTGTCATAGACGCGGGCGTTCACCGCATCGATCCCGGCGCGAAGATCTTCGGGATAGTAGTCGCCGGCCCGGGCGCCGGCCTCATCGAAGCCGCTGTTGAGGAGCCGCAGGATGTCGGCGGACTCATTGCTGACGATCGTTCCCGCAACGCGATCCCACAGCACCGGCACCGTAACCCGCCCGGTGTAGGCCGGGTCCGCCGCCGTATAGACCTGATGCAGATAGTCGGCTCCGTGGATCGGGTCCGGAACCACGCCGGGGCCGTCGGCGAAAGTCCACCCGTGCTCGCGCATGCGCCAGTGCACCACCGAGACGCTGATGTGGTCGAGGCCCTTCAGCGCACGCATCACCAGGGTCCGGTGCGCCCAGGGGCAGGCCAGCGAGACATAGAGGTGATACCGGCCCGGCTCGGCAGGGTGGCCGGTGTCCGGTCCGATCGCGCCACGGAAGGCGCTCTCGCTGCGGACGAACCGGCCGCCGGTCTTCGAAGTGTCGTACCAGGCGTCCGTCCAGACGCCGTCCACCAGCATGCCCATGCCTGTTCCTCTTCGCTGCCTGCCCCGACTTAACGCGGCAGGTCGCGAAAGGTCAGCCGATCGCGCCGACGCACCCCTCGATTTCGCCCGGGGCGAGGTCGGCGTCGGTCAGCGACAGCGTCCAGCCGTGGTGGGTGGCGAGACCCCAGCGACGGGCCCCCGAGCCGATCCCGGCGTCGCCGCCGGCCGAGACCACCACGCGCCGGCCCTTCGGCAGCGCCGCCGGATCGATCTTGGCCACCGCCAGCGAGGTCGGGATGTCCCCGCCGAAGCCGTCGAACACCGACAGGCTCGACCACTCGCGACGCAGGGCGGTCCACCAGGCGGAGTCGCCGTTGAGGCCCAGCACCGCCACGCCGTGGCCGTCGGCGGCGAAGCGCAGGGCGGCGTCCGGGTCATGGACGAGGCGCAGGTCGGCGGCGCGGCCGAAACGCAGGCGGGCCCCGTCCCAGGCCTTCGTCGGATCGGTCGGGGCCCAGACCTGCACCTGCAGCCGGCCCTGACGGTTCAGGCCCCAGCCGACGATCTCGCGCCACAGGGCCTCGACGGCCTCGGCGGTGTCCGGGGTGGCCTGACCGAGCATCCGCGACAGCACGGCCTGTTCGCGGTCGGGACGCAGCTTGGTGTGCGGGCCGGCCGGCGCATCCTTGGCCTGGCCGACACGGGACGCCAGGGACAGACGCTGCAGGAACAGGTCCAGCAGGGCGTCATCGATCGCATCGATCTCCTGGCGCAGGGCGGCCAGCGCCATCTGCTCGGGCGTCATTTCGGCGGCCTCGGGCCAGATTTGCTTGAGGGGGGAAACGGGGGACATGGGCGGACTTTCGGCAAGAACGGATTTCGAGGGGGGTCACGGCGCGTTGGCGCGGGGCCGCTCCAGGGGAGCGGTCGCCGGCGAGGCGGTCAGGGACGAAGCAAGCCCGACGCCTCAGCCGGCGTATCGAAAGCCGTAAAAGCGATAGCCAAAATAGAAACCGGCCGCGCGCGAGCGGGTCGAAAGCGACAGGATGTCGGCGCGCAGCGAGGACATGGTCCGGTTCCGTGGGCGGAGCGAAGGCGCTCCTCACCTGCCCAGAACACGCAAACTTCGTGCGCCGTCAAGCGCCGGCGCGCGTCAGCAAGAGAAAACGGGTCCGGTTGTCGGCCGAATCCTGCAGATCGTTGCGCAAAATCGACAGGCCATAGATGTCCGCGGCCGCCGCGGGCGCGATCGCCGCCCGGCTCCGGTCTCCCGCCTCGGCCACCGCCTGCGCCGCCCCCGCCGTGTCGAAGACCTCGACCGGGGTCAGCCCCAGGGCCGCCAGGGCGGCGACACACTGGCCCAGCGCCGCCGGGTGACTTTCGGCGGTTCTCAGATCGGACAGCCGCGCTTCGGGGATGGCCATCAGGGCCAACCGGATCGGCCGCCAGACGTCCGCCGCGACCTCCAGCCCGCTGGCCGCGACGAGCGACGCCGCCGGCTCGACCACCCCGATGGTGGTGTTCTCGACGGGAATGAGCGCGCAGTCGCAGTCCCCGGAGGCGACCGCGTCCAGCGCCTCGGCGAAGGTCTCGAACGGCGCCGGCACATCCCAGGGGCGCAGCGCCAGGCAGGCCTCGTGGCTGAAGGCGCCAGGCGCCCCCTGGTAGGCGACGCGGCCCGAGGCGGGCGGTTCAGCGGCTTTGTCGGCGTGGCTCATGGAAACCGGGACGGCGGCGTAACGGAAGAAGGACGCGCATTGTCCGGGGGCCGGGCGTCAGGCACAAGGCCCGGCGACACGGCACAGAGGACGACGCCATGACCCTGATGCAGCGCCGGAGCCTTCTGCTCGGCGCGGGCGCGCTCGGCCTCGGCGCCTGTTCCTCGACCGCGATGGCCCCGCCGCCGCCCACCCTGGTCCGGCCGTCGCTGCCGCCGATGCGCCTGTCGAGCGACCGGATCGTGCGCATCACCGTCTGCAGTCGCCCGTTCCGCCCGGCCGGGCCACGGATCGAGGTCGAGACGGTCGGCGACAAGCGCGTGGTGCACAACTACGGACACGGCGGCAGCGGCTGGTCCCTGTCGTGGGGCTCGGCCGAGCTCGCGCGCGATCTGGCGCTGTCGGGCGGCGTCCGCGACGTCGCGGTGATCGGCTGCGGGGCCATTGGCATGACGGCCGCCACCCTGCTTCAGCGCGCCGGCGCGACGGTCACCGTCTATGCCTCGGAACGTCTGCCCCATGCACGTTCCGCGCGCGCGACAGGCCTGTGGACGCCGGATTCGCGTATCGCCGACCCGGATCGCGTCGATCCTGCGTTTCCGGCGCAGTGGGAACAGATGGCCCGCGCCTCCTGGGCGATGCACCAGACCTATGTCGGCCAGCCCGCCGAGCCGGTGGCGTTTCTGGACCGCTATGGCGTCGGCGGCGTGCGCGCCCCGGACCCCGAAACCGGCTTTCAACCCCAGCCGGCCGCGCCGCCGGTCGAGGTCCGCTTCGCCGGCTATGGTTCGCGCCTCGCCGGACTGACGCCGCGCTCCCGGCTGCTGGCGCCGGATCAGCACGACTTCGACGCCGAGCGCGTCCGCCTGGCGCCGGAGATGCAGTTCAACATCGCCGAGCTGTCGCGTCGGCTCATCGCCGACTTCCAGGCCGACGGCGGCAGGATCGAGACGCGGACCTTCCATGCCCCGTCCGAGCTGGCGACCCTGCGCCAGCCGGTCATCGTCAACTGCACCGGCTACGGGGCGCGGGCCCTGTTCGGGGACGACAGCCTGGTCCCCGTGCGCGGCCAGATGGCCTGGCTGCCGCCCCAGCCGGAGGTGCGCTACGGCTTCTACGGCAACGGCGTGTCCGTCATGTCGCGACCGGACGGCCTCGGCGTCCAGCGGATCGCCGGCGACATGTTCGGCTACGGCGTCGACGACGAGACGGCGGACGTCCTTGAAGCCGAGGACGCGATCCTGCGCGCCGCCGCCGTCTTCGCAGCCTGAGCGTCAGGCCGCCTGGGACCGGTTCACCCGGCCGGCGCTGAGCCGCTCGGCGACGAGGAAGGCCAGTTCCAGCGCCTGGTCGGCGTTGAGGCGCGGATCGCAGTGGGTGTGATAGCGGCTCGACAGGTCGTCCTCGGTCACCGCATGGGCCCCGCCGAGGCACTCGGTGACGTTCTGACCGGTCATCTCCAGATGCACGCCGCCGGGGTGCACGCCCTCGGCCTCGGCCACGTCGATGAAGGTCCGCACCTCGCCGAGGATGCGCTCGAACGGCCGGGTTTTGTAACCGTTGCCCGCCTTCAGCGTGTTGCCGTGCATCGGGTCGATCGACCAGACCACCCGCTTGCCGTGGGCCTTCACCGCCTTCATCAGGCGCGGCAGGCGCTCGGCGGCCTTGTCGGCGCCGAACCGGCCGATCAGCGTCAGACGACCCGGCGTATTGTCCGGGTTGAGGATGTCGATCAGCGGGAGCAGGTCGTCCGGCTCCATCGTCGGGCCGCACTTCAGCCCGATCGGATTGCGGATGCCGCGCATGAACTCGACGTGGGCCCCGTCCGGCTGGCGGGTGCGCTCGCCGATCCACAGCATGTGCGCCGAGGTGTCGAACCACTCGCCGGTGGCCCCGTCCAGCCGCGTCAGGGCGCTTTCGAGATTGAGCAGCAGGGCCTCGTGGCTGGTGAACATCTCGACCCGGGCGAGGATCGGGTGACTCTCCTGGGTCAGGCCCAGGGTGTCCATGAACTCCAGCGCATCGGCGATCTTCTCGGCCACCTCGCGGTAGCGCGCCTGCGACGGGTTCTGGGCCGCGAACTCCAGGGTCCAGCGGTGCACGTTGCGCAGGTCGGCGAAGCCGCCCTCGGCCAGGGCGCGCAGCAGGTTCAGCGTCGCCGTCGACTGGTGGTAGGCGCGGATCAGCCGCTCGGGGTCCGGCGTGCGCTCTTCCGGCGTGAAGGCCATGCCGTTGATGATGTCGCCGCGATAGCTCGGCAGCTCGACCTCGCCGATCTTCTCGACCGGAGACGAGCGCGGCTTAGCGAACTGGCCGGCGATGCGCCCGACCTTCACCACCGGCTTCTTGCCGGCGAAGGTCAGCACCACCGCCATCTGCAGGATCAGGCGGAAGGTGTCGCGGATGTTGTCGGTCGAGAACTCCTTGAAGCTCTCGGCGCAGTCCCCGCCCTGCAGCAGGAAGGCCTCGCCCGCCTCGACCTGGGCCAGACGCTCGGTCAGACGCCGGGCCTCGCCGGCGAACACGAGCGGGGGCATGCCGCGCAGACGGTCCTCAACGGCCTCGAGGGCGCGGGCGTCAGGATAGTCCGTCGGCATCTGGGTGACGGGACGGGTTCTCCAGCTTTCGGGGGTCCAACGGGCGCTCATGGGCACAGAATAGGCTTTCCCGCCGTCCTGAACAATGAACAGTGTGCAGATGCGGCGTCGCCGCTGGAAGGATCGTGCCATGCAGACGCGTCGGGTGAAGACGGACGGATTGACCCAGCAGGTGCTGGAGGCCGGCGAGGGGCCGCTGGTGGTGCTGCTGCACGGCTTCCCCGACCTCGCCCTCGGCTGGCGCGCCCAGATCGCGGCGCTCGCGGCGGCCGGCTACCGCGCCGTGGCGCCGGACATGCGCGGCTATGGCGGCACGGACCGGCCGGGCGGGCGCGAGGAGCACACCATCCTGCATCTTGTCGGCGACGTGGTGGACCTCGTCCGGGCGCTCGGCGAGACCTCGGCGGTAGTCGTCGGCCACGACTGGGGCGCACCGGTCGCCTGGCATTGCGCCCTGCTGCGCCCCGACATGTTCCGCGCCGTCGCCGGCCTCGCCGTCCCCTTCCAGCCGCGCCGGCCGGGCGGCCCGCCCATCGCCGCGATGAAGGCGATCGCCGCCCGCGCCGGGCGTGGCGACCTCTACATCACCCGTTTCCAGGCCGACGACGCCCACCTGCCGTTCGAGGCCGATGTCGCCGCCGCCCTGCGCAAGGCCTTTTACGCCTATGACGGCGCGACGCCGGACACAGTCCAGTCGACCGGCTTCCTCCCGCCCGGCGAGACCTTCCTGTCGACCATCCGCGACGACGCCCCCCTGCCCCCCTGGCTCGACGCGGGGCACTTCGACCAGTACGTGGCCGCCTTCGCGGCGAGTGGCTTTCGCGGACCGGTGGACTGGTATCGCTGTCTCGACCTGAACTGGGCCCTGACGGCCTGCCTGCAGGACCGGAAGATCGACCAGCCGTCGCTGTTCATGGTCGGCGAGCGCGACCCGGTGCGTCACTACGCCGGAGCGCACGAGGCCGGTCAGGCCGACTGGCTCACCGACCTGCGCGGCCAGCATGTCCTGCCCGGCGCCGGCCACTGGCTGCCGCAGGAGCGGGCGGAGGAGGTCAACGCCCGACTGCTGGCGTTCCTGGCGGAAATCGACCGCGGCGACTGAACCGTTCGACGCCCGGCGCGCACCTTGCCCTCATCATGACCGATGACGTCGCTTCCGATGACGACCGTGCGCCGGACACCTTGCTGGTCCTGTCCGCGAGACTCGGCGACCGTCTGGCTCTCGACCGCCTTGTGCGGCGATGGCAGCCCCGCCTGACCGCCCACGCCCGGCGCCTGCTGCAGGACCCGGACGCCGCCCGGGACGCTGTCCAGACGGCATGGCTCGAGATCGTACGCGGGCTTGAGCGGTTGCGAGACCCGGCGGCCTTTCCGGCCTGGGCCTATCGCATCGTCACCCGCCGCTGCGCAGCGACCATCGGCGGCCGTCGACGGGACCGCGCCCTGGCGGCGGGCATGGCCCGCGAGGCCCGGGTGCCGCCGGAGCCCCCGCCGGGCCCTGACGCGGCCGACGATCACGGGCGCCTGCGCGCCGCCGTGCGTGCGCTGCCGCCCGACCAGCGCGCCGCCATCGCCCTGTTTCATTTCGAAGGCCTGTCCGTGGCCGAGACGGCCGTGGCGCTCGACGCCCCGGTCGGCACGGTGAAGACCCGCCTTATGCACGCCCGGCGAAAGCTCCGGGCCGCCCTTGAAGGAGACCGCCATGACTGACTTCGACCGTCAGCTCGACGCCGCCGTCGTCGCCGAGGAACGCGACCTGCTCCGCCGCATCGGCGAGGAGCCCGGCGCGATCCCCCAGCTGTTCGGCCTGTTTCAGGGGCGGATGGCGTGGGTGAACCTCGTCATGATGCTGGCGCAGGCCGCCCTGTTCATCGCCGGCGTCTGGGCGGCGTGGCGCTTCTTCCAGGCCACGGACGCTCTGGAGGCGCTGCGCTGGGGCCTGCCGGCCGCCGTGGCTTTGCTGGCCGCCCTCGTCATCAAGGTCGCCATGTATCCGGTCGTGCACATCCGTCAGCTACGGCAGGAGCTGCTCCGGCTCCAGCTCAGCCAGCACCGGGACTGATGCGGCTCAGACAGGATGGGTCGGATCCGGCTTCGGCGCCGGCTCGGGCGTCGACGGCACGTCGGGCAACGGGATGAACTCCAGATCGTCCTCGCTCGGCAGCGTCATGCGCCCGGCCTTCCAGTCGGCCTTGGCGGCGTCGATGCGGGCCTGGGTCGAGGCCACGAAGTTCCACCAGATGATGCGTTCGCCCACCGGCTCGCCGCCCAGCGCCATCACCGTCGAGGGCTGCAGGGCCGTGACCGTCGGCTCGGCGTGGGGCGCCAGCACGACCATCTGGCCTTCGCCGAAGCGCTGGTCGCCGACCTCGATCTCGCCGCGCACGACATAGAGGGCGCGCTCGGAATAGCCGCCGGCGCCGCGCCCCGGCGGCGGCGTGGTGCGCACCCCCTCCGCCAGCTCCCAGTGGACGTAGAACAGCGGCGACGACACCGGTACGCCGGCCCGGGCGCCATAGGCCTCGCCGGCGACCAGCCGGGCGAACAGGCCGCCGTTCTCGTAGCTCGGCTGGTCTTCCTCGGGATGGTGGTGGAAGGACGGATCCGCCTCCTCCGCCTCGAGCGGCAGGGCGATCCACGCCTGCATGCCGTGCATGGGGCCGCCGCGGCTGCGCTTCAGCGGGTCGGTGCGTTCGGAATGGACCACGCCCTTGCCGGCGGTCATCCAGTTGACCTCCCCCGGGCGGATGGCCTGGGTCGCGCCGGTGTTGTCCCGGTGCATGATCTCGCCCTCGAACAGATAGGTCAGGGTCGACAGGCCGATGTGCGGGTGCGGCCGCACATTGATGGCCTCGGCCCCGGGGGCGAACTCCGCCGGGCCCATCTGGTCGAGGAAGATGAAGGGCCCAACCATGCGCCGCCTGTGGAAGGGCAGAACCCGTCCGACCTCGAAACCGCCGAGATCCTTGCGGCGGGCGTTGATCACCATCTCGATCATGTCGGGCTCCCGTTCAGTGCAGCGCCAGCCGGGCGAGGATCGCCGGGGCCGGGTCAGGCGTCGCCTGCGCCCCGTCCGCGGTGAAGTCGCTCCACTGGGAACGGGCAACGAACACCAGTTCGCCGTCGTGAACCAGCCCCGTGGTCGGGGCGTCGAGTTGCGGCAGGTTGGCGGCGAGCACCTCGACGGTGGCCACCCCGCTCGCATCAGCGGCCAGCGTCAGCCGGAGTATGCGTTGCGGCATGGCGCCGTTCTGGATGGCGTACAGCACCGTCCCGTCAGCGACCAGGCCGTCCAGCCCGATCAGGCTCGCCTCGGCAGGCGCCGGCAGCCGGATCGCGGCCCCCGAGCGCCGGTCAATCCGCCACAGCCCAGAGGAATAGTCCGCCACAATCAGCGCTGCGCCGTCGGTCGTCGTCACCATCCCCTGCGGCGAGCCGAGCTGTCCGGCCGGAACCCAGACCTCCAGCGACGTGCCGCCGGACGGCAGACGGTAGATCGCGCCGCCGGTAGAATCCGCGACATAGAGGGCGCCGTCAGCCGCAAGCAGCAGATCGCCGGGGTCGAAGTCCGTGACGCCGGCCGGCGCGCCGAAACGGGCGCGCACCGCCCCCGTCGCCGCGTCGAGCTGGAGCAGGGCCGGCTCCGGGCGCGCCGCCCCCTCCGGCAGCCCGTGCACCGCAGGCGCCAGCGGAGCGGTGGTCGCCCACAGCGAGTCCGTCCCCGGATCGAGCGCGAGGCCGATCGCCGCGCCGATACTGGCGTCGCCGGCCAGCAGCGGCGTCACCACGCCATCGTCCGCCAGCGCCACAATCGCCCGCCCTCGAACCTGGGATACCAGCCAGCGCCCGCGCGCCGCGTCCCGGACGAGGCCCTCGGCGATAACCGGCCCCTCGAGGCGGGCCATCGACGACAGGCGCCCTTCGCCGACCGGAGCCAGATTCGCCGCCAGCGCCGCGGCGGCCTCGGCATGGCCGGGCGCGCCGGCGAGGGCGGACAGGGCGCGGTCGCGCTCCAGATTAAAGACGAGGCCGGTGGCGGCGTAGCGACGCACCAGCCGCAGGGCCTCATCGGTCTGCCCGCGGGCGGCGGCGATGCGCGCGCGCAGCTGGATCAGCCCCGGATGGTTGTCGATCCGCAAGTCCGCCTCGGCGAGACGGGCGGCGGCCAGATCGAGGTCCCCCGCGGCGGCCGCCGCGAGCCCCTCGGCGCGAAGCCGTCGAAAGGCCGCGACATCGCCCTCCTCCGCCTGGGCTACAGCCGCCGGATCCGCCGCCGCCGGCCAGGCGAGGGCGACCGGGCCAGGGGCGGCAAGGGCGCAGGCCAGCGCGCACGCGACGAAGCGCCGCGCGGACATTGAGGTCATGCGGCGGGCCCCTAGTTGAGGTGCGGTGTAACGATGCCCAGCGGCAGGGTGGTGACGTTCTTCACCCCGCGCGTGACGATGTGGCTCTCGCAGTCCGAAACCACCGCCAGCGCCAGCAGCTTCTCGCGCAGGAACTTGTCGAAGGCATGCATGTCGGAGGTGACGATGCGCAGCACATAGTCCTCGCGGCCGGTGATCGTGGCGCACTGCACCACCTCGGGCCAGCCCTGCACGGCGGCCTCGAAGGCGTTGAGGTTCTCGGTGGAGGGCAGGCTCAGCTTGACGATGGCGTAGACCTCGAAGTCGAGCCCCAGCTTGCTGGCGTCGAGCAGGGTCACCCGCTTGCGGATCAGCCCCTGGTCCTCGAGCCGCTTGATGCGGCGCCAGCAGGGCGAAGCCGACAGACCGACCCGGTCAGCGACCTCTGCGACCGACAATCCGGCGTCATTCTGCAGGATGTCGAGGATCCGCGCGTCAATGGCGTCCAGCTCTTCCGCGAGCATCATTCCTCCAACTTTTGTTTCGTAGAACAAAATACCTCAAATCGGCATTTGGCAAGGCGGATTTGAGCGAGCCTTCCCGACGGCGTCATGCTATTGCCGCCGCTGGAGAGAAACGCCGGTCGGATCAACCGAGGGCAGGACCCGATGAAGAAGAACAGCCAACCGCTTTCCCTACGGATTCCGGAGCCTTCCGGCCGCCCGGGGGATACGCCGGACTTCAGCCACATCACCCTCGACGCCGCCGGCGCCGTGGCGCGTCCCGACACGGACGCCGCGCCTGCCAGTCTGCGCGACATGGCCTTCCAACTGGTGCGGGTGCTCGACGACGAGGGCCGCGCTGTCGGCCCGTGGGACCCGCGCCTCGATGCGGAGACGCTGCGTCGCGGTCTGAAGGCGATGATCCTGACGCGCGCTTTCGACGACCGGATGCACCGCGCCCACCGTCAGGGCAAGACCAGCTTCTACATGAAGTGCACCGGCGAGGAGGCCATCGCCGTCGCCCAGGGCATGGTCCTGAGCCGCGAGGACATGGGCTTCCCGACCTACCGCCAGCAGGGGCTTCTGATCGCCCGCGACTACCCGCTGGTGGACATGATGCACCAGATCTATTCGAACGCATCGGACCCGATCAAAGGCCGGCAGCTGCCGATCATGTACTCCTCGAAGGAGTATGGCTTCTTCACGATCTCGGGCAACCTCGGCACCCAGGTGCCCCAGGCCGTCGGCTGGGCCATGGCCAGCGCCTACAAGGGCGACGACCGGATCGCCATCAGCTGGATCGGCGACGGCGCCACGGCCGAGGGCGACTTCCACAACGCCCTGACGTTCGCGGCCGTCTACCGGGCCCCCGTGATCCTGAACATCGTCAACAACCAGTGGGCCATCAGCTCCTTCCAGGGCATCGCCGGCGGGCTGGAGACGACCTTCGCCTCCAAGGCCATCGGCTACGGCCTGCCGGCCCTGCGCGTCGATGGCAACGACTTCCTCGCCGTCTGGGCGGCGACCCGCTGGGCCGAGGAGCGCGCCCGCGCCAACCTCGGCGCCACGGTGATCGAGCTGTTCACCTACCGCGCGGCCCCGCACTCGACGTCGGACGACCCCAGCCGCTACCGGCCCGGCGACGAGTTCGAGAAGTGGCCGCTGGGGGATCCGGTCGCCCGACTGAAGCAGCACCTGATCGCGCTTGGGGAATGGTCCGACGAGCAGCACGAGGCCGAGCTCAAGGCCGCCGAGGAGAAGGTGCGCGCCGCCGGCAAGGAGGCGGAGGCGGTCGGCACCCTGGGCCAGTCGCGCCCGAGCGTGAAGACCATGTTCGAGGACGTCTACGCCACCGAGGACTGGCGCCTCGTCGAACAGCGCCGCGAGGTGGGGATCTGAGGATGAGTGCGCCCGCCATGACCACCGACACCCCCGCCGTCGTTCCGATGAACATGATCCAGGCGCTGAACTCGGCGCTGGACGTGAAGATGACCGAGGATCCCAACGTCCTGTCGTTCGGCGAGGACGCCGGCTACTTCGGCGGCGTCTTCCGCGTCACCGACAAGCTGCAGCAGAAGCACGGCCTGACCCGCAGCTTCGACGCCCCGATCAGCGAGTGCGGCATCGTCGCCGCCGCCATCGGCATGGGGACCTACGGCCTGCGCCCGGTCGTCGAGATCCAGTTCGCCGACTACATCTACCCGGCCTACGACCAGATCGTCTCCGAGGCGGCCAAGCTGCGCTACCGCTCGGCCGGCCAGTTCACCGCCCCGATCGTGGTGCGCAGCCCTTACGGCGGCGGCATCTTCGGCGGCCAGACCCACAGCCAGAGCCCCGAGAGCCTGTTCACCCACATCGCCGGGTTGAAGGTGGTGATCCCGTCGAATCCCTATGACGCCAAGGGCCTGCTGACGGCGGCGATCGAGGACGACGATCCGGTCATCTTCTTCGAGCCCAAGCGCCTCTACAACGGCCCCTTCGACGGCTGGCACGAGAAGCCGGTGTCGCCCTGGAAGGCCCAGGCGCTGGCCCAGGTCCCGACCGGCAAGGTGGTCGAGCCGATCGGCAAGGCGCGGGTGATGCGCGAGGGCAATGACGTCACCATCCTGGCCTATGGCACCATGGTCTGGGTGTCGCTGGCCGGGGCCGAGCACGCCGGCGTCGACGCCGAGGTCATCGACCTGCGCAGCCTCGTGCCGCTGGACATCGAGGCCATCGAAGCCTCGGTGAAAAAGACCGGCCGCTGCGTCGTGGTGCACGAGGCCCCGAAAACCTCGGGCTTCGGCGCCGAGCTGAGCGCCCTGGTGCAGGAGCGCTGCTTCTACCACCTCGAGGCGCCGGTGATGCGCGTCACCGGCTGGGACACGCCCTACCCCCACGCCTTCGAGTGGGAATACTTCCCCGGCCCCGAACGGGTGGCCGAGGCGCTGAAAGCCGTCATGTCGGGAGGCCGCTGATGGGTCGTTTCGTCTTCAAGCTGCCCGATGTGGGCGAAGGCACCGCCGAGGCCGAACTGGCCGCCTGGCACGTCAAGGTCGGCGACCCGGTGGCCGAGGACCAGATCGTCGCCGAGGTGATGACCGACAAGGCCACGGTAGAGATCACCGCGCCGGTCGCCGGCGTCGTCTCGAAGCTGCACGGCGAGCCGGGCCAGATGCTGGCCGTGCGCGGCCCGCTGGTCGAGTTCGAGGTCGAGGGCGCCGGGAATGCGGCGGCGGAGGAGTCTCAACCGGCTCCCCTCTCCCTTGAGGGGAGAGGGGCCGGGGGTGAGGGTGACACCGCGTCCGGACAGTCTGCCCCCGTTGCAGCTGCGCCCGTCGAAGCGGCCGCGCCCGCGCCCCAACCGGCTGGCGGGGTCACCCCCACCCCTGCCCCTCCCCCCTCAAGGGGGAGGGGAATTGAAAGGGACCCCAACCAGAAGCCCCTCGCCTCTCCGGCCGTGCGCCGGCGGGCGCGGGAGCTGGGCGTCGAGCTGCAGTTCGTGACGGGCTCCGGCCCGGCCGGCCGCATCGAGCACGGCGACCTCGACGCCTTCCTCGCCGGCGGCGCGCGTCCCGCGCCGACCGTGACCGGCGGCGCCCCGACCTTCGCCCGCGCCGAAGGGACGACCGAGGTGAAGATCATCGGCCTGCGCCGCAAGATCGCGGAGAAGATGGCCGAGAGCGTGCGGCGCATCCCGCACATCACCTATGTCGAGGAGATCGACGTCACGGCCCTGGAAGAGCTGCGCGCCCATCTGAACGCGCAGAACAAGGGGACGGACCGGCCCAAGCTCAACCTGCTGCCTTTCCTCGCCCGCGCCATGGTCGTGGCCCTGCGCGACCAGCCGCAGATCAACGCCCACTATGACGACGAGGCCGGCATCCTGACCCAGCACGCCCCGGTGCACCTGGGCATCGCCGCCCAGACGCCGAACGGGCTGATGGTGCCGGTAGTGCGCCACGCCGAGGCGCGCGACGTCTATGACACCGCCAACGAGATCGCCCGGGTCTCGGCCGCGGCCAAGTCGGGCAAGGCGGCGAAGGACGAGCTGTCCGGCTCGACCATCACCATCACCTCGCTCGGCACGCTGGGCGGCGTGGTCCACACCCCGATCATCAACCACCCCGAGGTGGCCATCGTCGGCCCCAACAAGATCCAGGAGCGGGTCGTGGTGCGCGACGGCCAGATGGTCGTGCGCAAGATGATGAACCTGTCCTCGTCCTTCGATCACCGCATCGTCGACGGCCATGACGCGGCGGTGTTCATCCAGCGCATCAAGGGCCTGCTGGAACAGCCCGCGACGCTGTGGATGTGATGTGCATCGGGTGTGGTGGCGTCAGATCTTCCGATGTTGCGCGTCGCCACGGCCCGGCGTTCCATTGACCCGCCTATCGCGAGGAACGTCATGAAACATGCCCTGATCGCCTTGGTCTCCGCGTCCACGCTCGCCTGCGCCGCGCCGGCCTGGGCCTGCGTGCCGCCGCCGTTCAACGCCTCCAATGACACGGCGGCGGCGCGCGCCGTGTTCGTGGGCCGGGTCGTTTCGGTGGAGCTTTCTGACCCGGCCGAGTGCCTCGCCGCAGCCCGGAACCGCGCCAGCCTCAACCTGCCGCGAGACCCCGGAGCCAGCGCCTGCGAGGCTTTTGGCTATGCGACGCTTGAACCCGCCTGGGTCATCAAGGGTGAGGACGTCGCGACCGGGCCGTTCCGCGTCGCCTGGAACCAGGTCGGCTATTGCACCGCCGGCTGGACAGCCGAGGTCGGCGCCCTCGCCATCGTCATGGTTCCGGAGGATGCGCGTACCCTGCGCGACGGCGTCACAGCGACCGTCGAAGGCGCCTACCAGACCGACCCCCTGTTCAGCACCATCCTCGAGCTGGTCGCAGAGACCCAGCCCTGACGTTCACAAGCGACGGCCACGCATGACCCAGACCCTCAAGACCAAAGTCCTCATCGTCGGCGCCGGCACCGGCGGCTATGTGGCGGGCATCCGCTGCGGCCAGCTGGGGCTGGAGACCGTTCTGGTCGACGGCGGCGACGGGCTCGGCGGGACCTGCCTGAACGTCGGCTGCATCCCGTCCAAGGCCATCATCCACGCGGCCGGCAAGTACGAGACTGTGGCGAAGGCGGCGGCGGACGGCGGGACCCTGGGGATCACCGCTGCGGCCCCCGCCGTTGACCTGGCGAAGACCGTCGCATGGAAGGACGGCATCGTCCGCAAGCTCAACGCCGGCGTCGCGGCCCTGCTGAAGAAGGCGAAGGTCAAGGTCATCAACGGCTGGGCCGAGTTCGCCGACGCCAAGACCTGCACCGTGAAGACGGCGGACGGCGACATCCGCATCAGCGCCGAGCACGTCATCCTCGCCACCGGCTCCGAACCGGTCGAGCTGCCCTTCCTGCCCTTCGGCGGCGACGTCATCTCCTCGACCGAGGCCCTGTCGCTGGACGCCGTGCCCGGAAAGCTTGTCGTTGTCGGCGGCGGCTATATCGGGCTGGAGCTGGGCATCGCCTATCGCAAACTCGGGGCCGAGGTGGCCATCGTCGAGATGGCCGACCGCATCCTGCCGCTCTACGACAAGGCCCTGACCGACCCGGTGCACAGGTGGCTGGAGCGCCACGGGGTGCAGCTGTTCCTCGGCGCCCGCGCCGGCGGCTTCGGGGATGGCGCGCTCTCCGTCACCACGAAGGACGGCGAGCCCCTGTCGATCCCGGCGGACAAGGTGCTGGTCACCGTCGGCCGCAAGCCGCGCACCCGCGGCTGGGGTCTCGAAAACATGGGCCTGGCCATGGACGGCCCGTTCGTGAAGATCGACGACCGCTGCGCCACCAGCATGAAGAACGTCTGGGCCGTCGGCGACCTGACCGGCGAGCCGATGCTGGCGCACAAGGGCTCGGCGCAGGGCGAGATGGTCGCCGAGATCATCGCCGGCAAACCCCGCCGGTTTGATCCGGTTTCGATCGCGGCGGTCTGCTTCACCGAGCCGGAGATCGTCTCCGCCGGCCTCGGCCCGGCCGACGTCGAGGGCCGCGACGACGTCATCACCGCCATGTTCCCCTTCGCCGCCATCGGTCGCGCCCTGGCCATCGAAGCCGGCGAGGACGGCGGCTTCGTGCGGGTCATCGCCTCGAAGACCGACCACCGCATCCTCGGGCTCCAGGCCGTCGGCCAGCATGTCTCGGAGCTGTCCAACAGCTTCGCCCAGATGCTGGAGATGGGCGCCCTGCTCGAGGACGTCGCCGGCACGATCCACGTGCACCCGACACTGGGCGAAGCCTTCCACGAGGCCAGCTTGCGGGCGCTGGGGCACGCGATCCACATCTAGGGGGCGCCAGAAAGCCCCTCCGTCCGGCCGCTTCGCGCCCGGCCACCTCCCCATTTCATGGGGAGGAGATCGCCTTTCCTCCCCACGCAGTGGGGAGGGGGACCGCGAAGCGGTGGAGGGGCCTGATCACGTTATCCGCCCCCAGTCCAGCGCGTGCACCTTGTCCCGTCCCAGCGCGGCGACGAGGGGCGGCGCAGCGAACAGGCCGGCGATCGCCGGGTCGCGCACGTCCAGCCCGCCGGTGAAGGCGCCGAAGGCGGGCAGCAGGATCCGCTGGCCATCGGTGACGAAGCAGGGCCGGCGCACGCCGCGGCCGTGGGCGGCGACGCGCACGGCGGGGTGAAGGTGGCCGGCGACCTCTCCCGCTCCGTCCCCGGCCTGCGGCTCATGGATCAGGCGCAGCGCCCCGACCTGACGGGTCGTCACCACCTCACCGGTCAGCCGGTCCAGCGCCCCGGCCAGGGCCTCGAGGTCGTGGTTGCCTTCCAGCCAGACCCAGCGCCGCCCCTGCGCCAGCCGCGCCAGCCGGGCGTGGTCCGCCTCGCCCAGCCGCTCGACCGCGCGCCGGTCGTGGAAGCTGTCGCCGAGAAGCACCACCGTGGCCGGCTGCAACGCCTCCACCTCGGCCTCCAGCTTCGCCAGGGTCGCCGGGCTGTCGTAGGGCGGCAGCATCTGGCCGCGAACGGCGAAGGCCGAGCCCTTCTCCATATGCAGGTCCGAAGCGACCAGCGTCCCCTGCGCCGGGATCCAGAGCGCACCCGAACAGCGCAGCACGCAGGTCTCGCCGGCCACGCGCACCGTCAGGCCGCCGCAGGCGCGCCGCGCCGGGGCGAGCGTCGCCTTCAGAGCCGCGTTCATCGCCCGCGCCCCGTCGGGACAAGGGCATCACACCGGCCACAGCGAAGGCACAGAGGACACAGCGACGTCGCGCATGCCGCGCCGAAGGCGCCTTTCCTTCGAGCCCTGGAATTGAGGCGCTTCGCGCAAAGCCTCGCCGACGCCGTCGTGCTCGCTGTGCCTCGCTGTGGCCGCCGTGATCCCTTGAGGACCGGGGGCGGCAGCAATCTGGCCCTCATCCCATCACCTCGGCCACCAGCGCCTCTTCGTCGAACATCAGGCCGGAAGCCTCAAGGATCAGCTCGGCCGCCTCGCCGCCGTCGACCCGTTCGCGGCCGATCTGCACCAGCACGGGCACCGAGAAGGGCGAGGGCCGCGCCAGCGCCGCATGGTCGATCCGCCCCCGGATTCGCGTCAACAGTTGACCCAGCCGCGCCACGTCCAGCAGCCCCGCCGCCGCGTCCGCCCGGGCGATGCGCAGCAACAGGTGATCCGGCTGGTGCCGGCGCAGCACGTCGTAGATCAGGTCGGTCGAGAAGGTCACCTGCCGCCCGGTCTTCTCCGCCCCCGGCTGGCGCCGCTCGATCAGGCCGGAAATGAGCGCGCAGGCCTTGAAGGTGCGCTTCATCATGAAGCTCTCGTCCAGCCAGCTCTCCAGATCGTCGCCCAGCATGTCCGGCTCGAACAGGGCCTCGAAGTCGAGGTCGGCCATGGAGCGCACCGACCAGATGGCCAGGGCGTAGTCGGTCACCACGAAGCCCAGCGGCCCGACCCCGGCCCGGTCCAGGCGGCGGGTCAGCAGCATGGCGAGCGTCTGGTGCGCGATCCGCCCCTCGAACGGATAGGCCACGAGGAAGTGGCGGCTGCCGCGGGCGAAGGTCTCGACCAGCAGGGCTTTGCGCCCGGGGATGCGCGAGCGCTCGTCCTGGGCCTCCAGCCATTCCTGCACGTCCGGCGGCAGGACCCGCCAGTGGTCGCGGTCCTCGATCATCTCGCGCACCCGGTCGGCCAGCGAGGTCGACAGCGGAAACTTCGAGCCGCCCCAGCTGGGGATCTTCGGCTCCTTGTCCTGCGCCGGGCTGACGAAGGCGTCGAGGCCCACGATGCCCTGGAAGGCCCAGACCTGGCCGGCGAAGACGAAGGTGTCGCCGGGCGACATCTGTTCGAAGTAGTGCTCCTCGGCCTCGCCCACCTTGCGGCCGCCCATCAGGGCCTTGCCCCCGGCCCGGCGGGAGGCGACGCGGACGTTCAGGGTGGCGGCGGTGACGATGGCCCCGACATTCATGCGGTGGCGCTGGGCGGTCTTGGCGTCGCGCACCCGCCACATCCCCTGCCGGTCGCGCACGATGCGGGCGAAGCGGTCGTAGGTGCGCAGCGCATAGCCGCCGGTGGCGACCAGATCGACCACCTCCTCGAAAGCGGCGTACGACAGGTCGCGATAGGGGGCCGCCGTGGTGATCTCGGCGTGCAGCGCTTCAAGGCTGAACGGCTCGGAGCAGGCGCAGCCCATGATGTGCTGGGCCAGGGCGTCCAGCGCCCCGACCTGCCCCGGGTCGCGGTCGAAGGCGTTGGCCTCGACCGCCTCGCGCGCCGCCTGGCACTCCAGCAGCTCGAACCGGCTGGCCGGCACCAGCAGGGCCCGGCTGGGCTCGTCGAGGCGATGGTTGGCGCGGCCGATGCGCTGCACCAGCCGGCTGGCGCCCTTGGGCGCCGCCAGCTGGATCACCAGGTCCACGTCGCCCCAGTCGATGCCGAGATCGAGCGTCGAGGTGCAGACCACCGCCCGCAGGTCGCCGCGCGCCATGGCCGCCTCGACCTTGCGCCGCTGCTCCGCCGCCAGCGAGCCGTGGTGCAGGGCGATGGGCAGGTCGCGATCGTTGATCGCCCACAGCTGCTGGAACACGAACTCCGCCTGCCAGCGGGTGTTGACGAAGATCAGCGTCAGTCCGGCCCGCACGATGGCGTCATAGACCTCCGGCATGGCGTGCTGGCCCGTGTGCCCGGCCCAAGGCACCCGCCCCTGCGACACCAGCACCTCCACCACCGGCGGCGCGCCCGGGTCGCCGGTGACCACCCGTACTCCATCCCATTCTCCCCCCCCAGGGGGGAGAGGACCATGCGGAGCATGGTGAGGGGGGGTAGCGCCCCGCCCCCCCTCCACCGCTTCGCGGTCCCCCTCCCCCTGCGGGGGAGGAATGCACGGCCCCAGCCACCCCGCGATCTTGCCCGGGTCATCCACCGTCGCGCTCAGCGCCACCCGCCGCATGGCCGGGGCGTAAGTCTGAAGCCGGGCCAGGCCGAGGTTGAGCAGGTCGCCGCGCTTGCCGTTCCAGATGGCGTGCACCTCGTCGAGGATGATGCAGCGCAGGTCGGCGAAGTAGCTGCGCGCGCCCTCCCAGGCGAGGAACAGCGCCAGCTGCTCCGGCGTGGTCAGCAGGATGTCCGGCGGCGACTGGCGCTGGCGCTGGCGCTTCGCCATGCCCGTGTCGCCGGTGCGGCTCTCGACGTGGATGTTCAGCCCGATCTCGCGGATCGGCGTCATCAGGTTGCGCTCGACATCGACGGTCAGGGCCTTGAGCGGCGACAGATACAGGGTGTGCACCCCGGACCCGGGCCCGCTCTCCGGCCGCGGCCCGCGCTCCGCCAGCTCCAGCAGGGTCGGCAGGAAACCCGCCAGCGTCTTGCCGCCCCCGGTGGGCGCGACCAGCAGGGCGTGCGCCCCGGCCTGCGCCGCCGCGACCATCTCCAGCTGGTGCCGCCGCGGCGCCCAGCCGCGCCGCGCGAACCAGTCGGCGAACAGGGGAGGAAGACCGGACGACGCGCTCACCGCACCCTGATAGCATGTTCCCGTTCCGTTTCAGCCCCCGAGCGGCTATCTGTCCGGAGTGAGTCCGTCATCCCCGACCACCACCGCGCCCGAGACCAGTCCGGTCGCCGCCAGCCTGCCGCCGCTGCCAGCCGCCCTGGCGACGCCGCCGGGCGCGGGGGCGGTGGCGGACGACGCCGGCGCGCGCCGGATCAAGCGCGGCGAGGCCGAGGGGCTGTTCACCGGACCGGCGGTGATCGTGGCCCACGCCGGGCTGACGGCGCGCCGGCTGGGGCTGGCCCCGCCGCCGCGCGGCCCGGGCCTTTTCGATGCGCTGGAGCTGTTCGCCTTCGTGCGGCCGGCCACCTTCTGCGCCCCCTCCCCCACCGGTCTGGCGCTGGCCGTCGGCCTGGCCGAGCCGGGCCCGGCCGAGGCCCAGGCCCTCGCCCTGCGCGAGGCCGCGGGCCTGCTGCTGGCCGAGCTGGCGCGGCCGGACTATCCGGGACGTGAGGCGGCCTTCACCCTCAACGAGACCCTCGGCCGCGCCGGCTGGCCCTGGGCCGACCATGTGCGCGCCGCCCTGTCGGCCCAGCCGCTGCGCGAGCGGCGCGAGCGGAGCGCGGGTCTCGACGTCTGGGCGCGCCTGCCGGAGTGGGAGGACGAGGCGCCGCGCGGCGAGGCCGGCTCGGCCCCGGTCGACAGCGAGAGCGCCCGCATCCGGCTGGAGAAACTGCTGCAGGCGGCCGGGCTGGACGAGGCGCGGCCGACCCAGTCCGACTACGCCGCCGAGGCCGCCTTCGCCTTCTCGCCCCGGGATGAGGAGGGCCGGCCGCGGGTGCTGCTGGCCGAGGCCGGCACCGGCACCGGCAAAACCCTCGGTTATCTGGCCCCCGCCAGCCTGTGGGCCGAGCGCAATGCGGGCGCGGCCTGGGTCTCGACCTACACCCGCGCCCTGCAGCGTCAGATCGATCGGGAGAGCGCCGGCCTGTGGCCCGACCCCGAGGTGCGCCGGAAGAAGGCCGTGGTCCGCAAGGGCCGCGAGAACTACCTCTGCCTGCTGAACCTGCAGGACATGGTCCAGGCCGCCCAGCTGGGCAACGGCGACCTGATCGGGGCGGCGCTGGTGGCGCGCTGGGCCCTGCACAGCCGCGACGGGGACATGACCGGCGGCGACTTCCCGGGCTGGCTGCCGGGCCTGTTCGCCGTCGCCCCGGGCGGCCAGGCCTCGGCCGCCAATCTCGTCGACCGGCGCGGCGAGTGCGTCCACGCCGCCTGCCCGCACTACCGCACCTGTTTCGTGGAGAAGACCATCCGCGCCAGCCGCCGCGCCGACCTGGTCATCGCCAACCATGCGCTGGTCATGACCCAGGCCGCCTTCGACGGCGCGCGGACGGCGCGGGGCCAGAAGGGCGACGCCGAGACCGCGGCCCTGAAGCGCATTGTCTTCGACGAGGGCCACCATCTGTTCGAGGCGGCGGACAGCGCCTTCTCCGCCTGCCTGTCAGGGCAGGAGGCCGCCGAGCTGCGCCGCTGGATCCGCGGGCCGGAGGGGCGCGGCCGGCGCGGGCGCGGGCTGGAGCAGAGGCTCGGCGAGCTGTGCGCGGACAACGAGCCGGCGGCCAAGGCGCTGAGCGACGCGATCCGCGCCGCGGCCGCCCTGCCCGGCGAGGGGGTGTCCGGCCGCATCGCCCCGGCCTCGGGCGAGATCAATCCGGTCGGGCCGATCGAGCGCTTCCTCGCCGCCGCCCTGGCCCAGCTGCGCGCCCGGGCGGCCGAGGGGGCCAGCTCCACGGAGTTCGGCCTCGAATGCGCCCTGCGCCCGGTCACCGAGCCGGTGCTGGAGTCGGCCCGGGCCGCCGCCCAGGCCCTCGCCGCGGTCGAGGCGCCGCTGCTGGCCCTGTCGCGGCATCTGGAAGACATTCTCGACGACGACGCGGCCGAGCTCGACAGCGGCGTGCGCGCCCGCATCGAGGGGGCGCTGCGCGGGCTGGACCGGCGCGCGCGCATGACCCTGCCCGGCTGGCGCGCCATGCTGGCGGCGCTGGAGGAGGCCTCCGACGAACCCGACCCGGACTTCGTCGACTGGCTGTCGGCCGAGGCCGCCTTCGGCCGCATCCAGGACGTGGCCCTGCGCCGCCACTGGATCGATCCGACCGTGCCGCTGGAGGCGGCCGTCATCATGCCGGCGCACGGGGTGCTGGTGACCTCGGCCACCCTGACCGACCCCGGCGCCCTTGAGGACGGCGGCGATCCGTTCGACGCGGCGCGGGTGCGCACCGGGGCCGCCCGTCTGATCGAGCCGGCGCGCACCCTGAAGGTCGAGAGTCCGTTCGACTACGCCGCCAACAGCCGGGTGCTGGTGGTCACTGACGTCGGCAAGGACGACCCGCGCCAGACCGCGGCAGCCATGCGCGAGCTGTTCCTCGCCGCCGGCGGCGGGGCGCTGGGCCTGTTCACCGCCATCCGCCGGCTCAAGGCGGTCTATGAGCGGCTGGGGCCGGAGCTGGCGAAGGCGGGCATCCCCCTCTACGCCCAGCACGTCGATCCGCTGGAAGTCGGGGCGCTGGTCGATGTGTTCCGCGCCGAGCGCGACAGCTGCCTGCTCGGTACGGACGCGGTGCGGGACGGCGTCGACGTGCCGGGCCGCTCGCTGCGGCTGCTGGCCTTCGATCGCGCGCCCTGGCCGCGGCCAGATCTGCTGCACCGGGCGCGGCGCCAGCGCTTCGGCGGTGAGGGCGCGGCCGGACGCGCCTGGGACGACGCGCTGGCCCGCGGGCGCATCGCCCAGGCCTTCGGCCGCCTGATCCGGCGCGCCGACGACCGCGGCGTGTTCGTCATGCTGGACGCCGCCACCCCGACCCGCCTGTTCGCCGCCCTGCCCCCGGGCACAGAGGTGCGCCGCCTCGGCCTCGCCGACGCGGTGGAGGTGGTGCGGGAGTTTCTCGGATAATCTCCTCCCCCGTAGCGAAGCGTATGGGGGAGGGGGACCACGCGCAGCGTGGTGGAGGGGGCGAGGGACGAGACGAAAACCTCACAGCGCGCGGCGCCTGCGGTCGCCCCCTCCACCGCTTCGCGGTCCCCCTCCCCCGTTTCACGGGGGAGGAGCGCTCAGGCCGCCGCCGCCTGTTTGCGGGCGTCGGCCCAGCGGATCAGGGCGGCGCGGGGCCAGGCGACGATCCACGAACGGGCGGTGTATTCGCCAGCCTCGATCATCGCCCGTCGGGTCGGCGAGGAGGCGGAGGCCCGCTGGGTGTGGATCTCGTCCGGCCCCTGGTGGACCATGAAGGCGCCGTGCCGCAGCGGGTTCAGCCGCAGATAGGCCAGCCGCGGGCTGATCGTCTCCAGCGGCGGGTCGTAGAACCAGCTGGAGCCCAGCATGCCAGCCATGTGCGGCCGCCGCTTCAGAATCTCCGCCGCGGTGGCCCAGGCGCGGTCCCAGCCGGCCTCATTGAAATCGCCCAGCTCGCGGCTCTCGGTGTGCACCTCCAGCCACGGCTTCCAGGCCTGGGCGCGGGCATAGTCGGCCACCACCGACCAGCCGTGGCCCTCGCGGGCGTGGCGCAGCACCTGGCCGGCCCCGAGCGGCGAGGACAGGTCGATCATCTGGGTGCGCGCCCCGGGCACGCTCAGCGCCAGCGACAGGCGCACGTCCTTGGCCCAGAAATCGCGGTCGTAGGGATCCTCGGCCGCGGTCAGGAAGGCGGCCATGCGCCCGATCCACTCGGGATAGAGGGCGTGGACTTCCGGCGGCAGGGTCTCTGCGGCGGCGCGCTGCGGCAACTCCAGCGCCCAGACCGCCACGAGCGCGCGACGGTGGGCATCTGTGAGGCGATTACCGAAGTGCGCTTCCAGCGCCGCCTCGGCGGCGTGCGACGGCAGGTCGAAGTTCCAGTGCGGGGCGGCCGCGGCGGCGTCGCGGGCGGCGAAAGGGGCGATGGCCTCCACCGCGGCGGCGTCGTCGGTCGACAGCCGGGCGAGGACGGCGCGGAAGGCGGCGGCGTGATCGGGCGCGAGCGTGTCCATGTCCCGCAGCCTGCCACAGGGCCGTATGTGAAGGCTTAAGCCGCGCCCGCGAGACGGCAGGGCCTGATCCACCAGTCGGGATGCGCCGCCTGGAGCCGCCCCGCTGCAGCCTCTGCCATTGCGGTGTCGCGGCACAGCCCGAAGACGGTCGCCCCGGACCCGGACATCCGCGCCAGCGCTACGCCCGGGTCGGCCCGGACGGCGGCAAGCGCCTCGCCGATACGGGGCTCCAGCCGCACCGCCGGGGCTTCCAGATCGTTCCGTTGCGCCGCCAGCCAGGCGATAACCTCGGCGACGGACCACTCGGCCGGCGGCTGCGGGAGATCGGCGGCGCCGGTCACGGCGGCGTCATAGGCGCGATAGACTGCACCCGTAGGCGACGGCGCGCCGGGATTGACCAGCACGGCGGCGAGCGGCGGCAGGCGCGTCTCGGGTTGCAGCGCATCGCCCCGGCCGGTCGCCCAGGCGGTTTCGGCGCGCAGACACATGGGCCCGTCCGCCCCGAGGGCGGCGGCGATGGCCTCCAGCGCCGCTGGCGACAGGGGCGCCCCGGCGAGATGGTTGGCCAGACGCAGGGCGGCGCCCGCGTCGGAAGACCCGCCCCCCAGACCCGCCGCGACCGGCAGCTGCTTGTCCAGCGTGGCCGCGAAGGCCGCCGGCGCGCCGACCGCCGCGGCGAAGGCCGACAGGGCCCGGGTGACCAGATTGTCGGTTTCGCCCGCCAGCGCCCCGGCGAAGGCGCCGGTGACCTCGAAGGCCCCCGCCTCCGCGCGACGCAGGCGCACGCGGTCGCCGACGTCGGCGAAAGCCACCAGACTGGCCAGCGGATGGTAGCCGTCCGCGGCCGGAGGGCCGACGTGCAGGAACAGGTTGACCTTGGCCGGCGCCAGGGCCTCGGCGACATCGCTCATGCCGGGCTCAGGGCTCCAGCGCGGCGGCGGCGGTCGTCGTCGTCGCCCCGGCAGGCTCAGCCTGCGCAGCCTCGAAGGCGTCCAACCCGATCGCCAGCTTGGCCTCGGCGGCGGCGCGTTCGTCGGCATCGGGATCCAGGGTCAGGACCCGGGCCCACTGGAAGCCGGCCTCCCGCCGGCGGCCGACCTTCCAGTAGGCGTCGCCGAGGTGGCCGTTGATCTCGGCGTTGGCCGGCTCCTTGGCCACCGCGGCCTCGAGCGTCTCGACCGCTTCCTCATAGAGTCCCTGCCGGTACTGGGCCCAGCCCAGCGAGTCCTGGATGTTGCCGTTCTCGGGCTCGGCGGCGAAGGCGCGGGCGATCATCTCGGCCCCCTGCTCCACCCGCAGCCCGCGATCGACCCACATATAGCCGAGGTAGTTGAGGATGGTGGCGTCCTCCGGCGCGGCCTGATGCGCCGCCCACAGTTCGGCCTCGGCTTCCGGGATGCGGCCAAGGGACTCATAGGCGGCGCCCCGCAGGAACCGCACCTCGGCCGCCTGCACCGGCGCGTTGAGCAAGGGCCCCGTCAGCAGATCGAGCGCGCCGCCCGGGTCCTCCGCCTGCAGCAGCAGCGCCGCGAGGGCATAGGCGGCGCCGGCGTCATGTGGCGCGACATTCAGCGCCGCCCGGGCCTCGCGGACGGCCCCCTCAAGGTCGCCATCCGCCTCGAGGCTGAAGGCGATGCCCAGACGCGCCGGCGCATAAAGCCCGGGACGCTCGGGGCCGATGGCGGCGAACACCTCGCGCGCCGCCGCGCGACGCTCGACCTGGGCCAGGGTCTGGCCCAGGCGAAGCCGCAGGGCGTCGTCGTTGTCGAGCGTCAGCGCCATCTGCAGATAGGCCACGGCGAACTCGCCGGCCTGATCGGCGACGGCGGCGGTGGCGGCGGCCATGAGAGCGGCGGCGGCGCCGGCCCTCAGGTCGACGAGGGCGGGCGGGCGGCCCCGGGCGTCGAGCCGGGCGAGGCCCTCCGGCGCGCGACCGGCCGGAGCGCCGGCGGCGGCATAGACCTCGCGCGCCTCATCGCGGCGGCCCCGGCGTTCGAGGAAGGCCCCGTAGTCGGCCCGGAACAGGGCGGCGTTGGGGGTGTCCCTGACGAGGGCGACCCAGGCCGCCTCGGCCTCGGCATGGCGACCGCGACGCTCGAGCAGTTGGGCGCGGCTGTAGCGCAGGAAGACGAGGGTGCGCGGGTCAGTAACCGTCGGCTCGGCCAGCGCCGCCGTCCAGTCGCCGGCGAGCGCCGCGGCCCAGGGGGCCAGGAGGGCGCCAGCGCGGGCGTGGGGCGCGCCGATCGGCTCGGCGGCAAGCGACGCATGCGCAGCGCGGGCGCGACCACGCGCGAGGGCCTCGACCGCCCGCGCCAGCCGTCCGGCCTCGACCAGCACCGGCGGGGCCGTCTCCGCGGTCGGCGCCGTCGCGGCGGCAAGGGTCATGTCGCCGGACAGCAGGGCCGCCGTGAAGGCCTGATCGGCGAGGCGGGTCTGGTCTGCGGCCAGGGTCCGGGCCGCGGCGAGATAGTCGGCGGCGACGCCGGCCTGCCCGCGGGCGAAGGCCGACCGGCCAGCGAGGAACAGGCCATAGGCCGAGCGCCCGTCAGCATCGATCAGGCGCCCGCTGAGATCGGGCCCCAGCCGGATGACGGGCCGGGCCTCCGCCGCCTGCGTCTCGCCGGGCGGCAGGAGCGCTCCGGACAGGACGGTCGCCGCGGCGACAAGAAGGGCAGGCTTGAGGCGTTCGGTCATGGTCGCGTCCGTTCGGGGAACCGACAGCCTCCCCGTTTTGCGTGGCCGCGGCAAGGCGGCGGCGCCCGCAGGCGCCGCCGGGGCTCACATATTGGGGTAGTTCGGGCCGCCGCCGCCTTCAGGCGTGGTCCAGACGATGTTCTGCGACGGATCCTTGATGTCGCAGGTTTTGCAGTGGACGCAGTTCTGGGCGTTGATGACGAACCGCGGGTCCGCCTTCGCCGCCTCGTCGCCATAGACCACCTCATAGACGCCGGCCGGGCAGTACAGGCGCGCCGGCTCGCCGTACTTCGGCAGGTTGACCTGGATGGGGACGGACGGGTCGATCAGCTTGAGGTGCGCTGGCTGCTCCTCGGCGTGATTGGTGTTGGAAATGAACACCGACGAGAGCTTGTCGAAGCTCAGCTTCCCGTCCGGCTTCGGATAGGCGATCGGCTTGTGCTGCGCCGCCGGCTCGGTCGAGGCGGCGTCGGTCTTGTCGTGCTTCAGGGTCGGGATAGGCGACCAGCCGCCCAGCAGGGTGCGGCACCACATGTCGAACATGCCCAGCGCACCGCCGAGAGTCGTGCCGAACTTCGACAGCAGCGGCTTGGCGTTCCGCACCAGCGCCAGCTCCTTGTAGACCCAGCTGGACTCGAAGGCGGTCTGGTACTCGACCAGTTCGTCGCCCGCGCGCCCGGCGCGGACCGCCTCATAGGCGGCGTCGGCGGCCAGCATGCCGGTCTTCATGGCGTTGTGGCTGCCCTTGATGCGGGGCACGTTGACGAAGCCGGCCGAGCAGCCGATCAGCACGCCGCCCGGGAAGCTGAGCTTCGGGATCGACTGCAGTCCGCCCTCGACGATCGCCCGCGCGCCGTAGGAGATGCGCGTGCCGCCCTCCAGATGCTCGGCGATGGCCGGATGATGCTTGAACCGCTGGAACTCGTCGAACGGCGACAGATGGGGGTTCCTGTAGTTCAGGTGCACCACATAGCCGATGGCCACGTAGCGGTCGCCGAAGTGGTACATGAAGCTGCCGCCGCCGGTCTTGTCGTCCAGCGGCCAGCCGGTGGTGTGCTGGGCCAGGCCGGGCCGGTGCTTTTCGGCCGGCACCTGCCACAGCTCCTTGAGCCCGATGCCGTACTTCTGCGGCGACCGGCCGTCCTGCAGCCGGTGGCGCGAGATGATGGTCTTGGCCAGCGAGCCGCGCACGCCCTCGGCGATGAAGACGTATTTGCCGTGCAGTTCGAGGCCGGGCTGGAAGTCGCCGGTGGGCTTGCCCTCGCGGTCGATGCCGAACACCCCGGCGACCACGCCCTTGACCCGGCCGGTCTCCTCTTCCCAGACCACATTGCTGGCGGCCATGCCCGGATAGACCTCGACGCCCAGCGCCTCCGCCTGCTCGCCCAGCCAGCGGGCGACATTGCCCAGCGAGGCGATGTAGCAGCCATCATTGTGCATGAACGGCGGCAGCAGCGGCATCGGCAGGGGCAGCTCGCCCTGCGGCCCCAGCAGCAGGAACTGGTCGTGCGTCACCGGCGTCTCGAGCGGCGCGCCGCGGGCCTTCCAGTCCGGGAACAGCTCGCCCAGCGCCTTCGGGTCGATCACCGCGCCGGACAGGATGTGGCCCCCGATCTCGGCGCTCTTCTCGAGCACGGCCACCGAAATCTCGGCCCCGTCCTTCTCGGCCCGCTGCTTCAGCCGGATCGCCGCAGCGAGGCCCGCGGGCCCGCCGCCGACGATCACGACGTCGTACTCCATGATCTCGCGCTCGACGCCCTGCAGCGCTTCCAGCGGCGGCAGATTGTCCAGGATGGCTTCCTGGCGGGCGCTGGCGGCCCCGCCTTCGATCGCTTGCTCGGCCAAGGTCGGCGTATCCTCGTGCGTTGAAGGGTCTTTTGACCGCTTATCCGTAGGTGACGCGGGGGCGGTCAAGGATTATCCCGGGTCTGGTCATGAACGCGCCCACCGACATTTCGCCTCAGGACGGCCGCGCGCTGGAGGCCCTGATGGCCTTCTGGGCCGAGGCGGGCGTCGATACGGCCTTCGAGGACGCGCCGGTCGACCGGCTGGCCGCGCCAGCCCCACCGCCGCCCGTGCCGGTCCGGCCCACTGCCCCGGTCGCGCTCGCCGCCGCCGGGACGGCGGATCCCGACACCGCCGCGGCCGAAGCCCGCGCGCTCGCCGCCGCCTGCGCCGACCTCGACGCCCTCGCCGCCGCCATCGCCGCCTTCGAGGGCTGCCCCCTGAAGGGCATGGGCGCGCGGCAGGCGGTGTTCAGCCGCGGCCGGCCCGACGCGCCGCTGATGATCATCGGCGAGGGGCCGGGCGCCGAGGAAGACGCCCGGGGCCAGCCGTTCGTCGGTCGCGCCGGCCAGCTGCTGGACCGCATGCTCACGGCGGCCGGACTGGCTGATCAGGTGTTCATCACCAATACCGTCTTCTGGCGGCCGCCGGGCAACCGCACCCCGAGCCCGGAAGAGCAGCGGGTCTGCGCCCCGTTCGTCGAGCGCGCCTTCGCCCTCGTTCGTCCCCGTGTGGTGCTGCTGCTGGGGGCGGCCGCGGCCCGCTCGGTGCTCCGGGCCGAGGAAGGGGTGATGAAGCTGCGTGGCCAGTGGAAGGACTGGCGGCTGCCCGAGGGCGCCATCGAGGCCCCGGTGATGACCACCCTGCACCCGGCCTTCCTGCTGCGGCAGCCGCAGGCCAAGGGCGCGGTCTGGTCGGATCTTCTCGAGGTCGCGGCGCGGCTCGACGCCGGACGTTGAGCCTTATTCCGGGCGGATCACGGCGCAGGTGACGCGCCGGGCCCCGAGCGCCTCGCACGCCTCACGCGCCGCCTCCTCGGTCAGGCCGACGAAGCGCGAGCGATACCATTCGCCGGCGGTCTGGACCGTCTGTTCCGTGCCGCGGAACTGGGCGCGGAAACGGCGATTGACCTCGGTCAGCCAGCCCTGGGCCACCTCGCGGTCACGAAAGGCCCCGACCTGCACGGCCCAGCGGCCGGCCGGCTCGGGCCGGGCCGGGGCCGGGGTCGCCGCGGCGGCGCGCGCCGGGGCCGCCGGCGCCGCGCGACCGCCGTTGAGGCGGTCAGTCACGCTCAGCCCCGCGGTATCCGCCGCAGGTCCGGCGGCCAGCGCCACGAGGGCGGTGCCCACGGTATCGGCGTCACTGCCCGCGGCGGTCGGTCCTTCCGCCGGCGTGCGATCGAGCGAGGCGTAGGCCACCGGCCCGTCCCCCAGCCGGGTGTCGCCACCGACGCCGAACCCGCGCTGCTCGAAGAAGGTCTGGGCCAGTTGCACCGGCTGTTCGCCGCGCCGCAGGGCCTCGAACTCGAAGGCGGTGTTCATCAGCTCGGCGACATGGGCGTTGCGCGAGGCGGTCGACCGGCCGCCCAGCACAATGGTGTTGACCCGACGCCCGTCGCGCACCGCCGAGGCCGCGAGATTGTAGCCCGACGCGTTGGTGTAGCCGGTCTTGATGCCGTCATAGCCCGAGCCGCTGTGCAGCAACCCGTTGGTGTTGGCGTACTCCCGGCCGTTGTACACCCAGTGGTGCTGCCCGAAGTAGTGATAGTACTGGGGGAAGTCCCGCATGACGGCGCGGGTCAACACCGCGAGGTCGCGCGCCGTGGTCAGCTGGCGGGCGTCGGGCAGGCCGTGCGGGTTGACGAAGCGCGTCTGGCTCATGCCGAGCTGCTGCGCCTTCAGCGTCATCTGCGCCGAAAAGCGGGCCTCGGAGCCGCCGACATGCTCGGCCAGGGCCACGGCCATGTCGTTGGCCGAGCGCACCGCCAGCGAGCGCATGGCGTCATCCACCGTGATGGTCGCGCCGGCCGGCAGGCCGAGCTTGGACGGGGGCTGCGACGCGGCGCGCGGCGAGACAGTGATCTCGTCGGTCAGGTTGATGCGGCCCTCCGCCAGGGCTTCGAACGCCATGTAGAGCGTCATGACCTTGGTGATGGAGGCCGGATAGCGACGGGCGTCGGCATGGCGGGCGAACAGCACCTCGCCCGAGGCGGCGTCGACCACGATGGCGGCGTAACGGACGTTCTCGCCGGACTGCGCGACCACGGGCGGCGACGAGGGCGACGCCGACAGGACCAGGGCCAGGACGGCGGCGAGGGGAACGGCTCGGCGAAGCGGACTCATCTTCGGACGTGCGGCCTCTACTGCGGCTGGGCGACGGCGACAGCCCCGACACGGGACGGAAGCAAGCCCCATACCATGCCGAAGTCGGCTTGCGGTTGGGTTAACGCACCCTGAACAGACTTGTGAAGCCGTCTCCCCCCTCGATTGATAAGATGAATGCCGATCACATTGTGCATTGCACAATCGTCCTTGACCCCTCTTCGCTATTGCAGCATAAGACGCGCGTGCTCGGGCTCGCCCGGCGCGAGAAAAAATTAGCGTCCACGCGCAAGCTTCAGGAGCTCCCCCAATGGCCGACAGCGCTGAAACCGTGAAGAAAACCGTCGAACAAGCCACCACCGCCGCCAAGGCGACCGCCGAGAAGGCCCAGGCCGCCGGCGCCCAGGCGTTCCGCGAGACCATCGACCGCTCGGTCGCTGGCCTCACCGAGATCTCCTCGCACGGCAAGAAGAACCTCGAAGCCATGGTCGAGTCGGCCACGGCCGCCCAACGTGGCGCCGAGGCCCTGTCGCAGCAGGCGATGGCCTACTCGAAGAAGACCCTCGAGCAGAACCTGAGCGCCGCCCAGTCGCTGGCTTCGGCCCGCTCGGTGCAGGAACTGGTCGAGCTGCAGACCACCTTCGCCAAGTCGGCGATCGAGACCTACCTGTCGGAAGTCACCAAGATGACCGACACCCTGACGGCCTCGATGAAGGACAGCTTCAAGCCGATCAACGAGCGCGTCACCGCCTCGGTCGAGCGCTTCCAGGCCGCCCGCTAAGCTTGCGGACGTTCGAAGACGATCAAGGGCCTCCGGGGCGACCCGGGGGCCCTTTTCGCGTCAGCCCGCCAGCACGCCTTCGTGGCGCAGCAGCCAGGCCTTGCGCGCCACCCCGCCGGCATAGCCGGTCAGGGCGCCCGAGGCCCCGATCACCCGGTGACAGGGCACGATCAGCGCCACGGGATTGGCCCCGTTGGCCAGCCCGACCGCCCGCACCGCCTTCGGCGTCCCCAGCGACGCCGCCAGCACGCCATAGCTGCGCGTCTCACCGGCCGGGATGGCGCGCAGGGCGCTCCATACGCTCCGCTGGAACGGCGTGCCGCCCATCCGCACGGACAGCCGGTCCAGCGCCGTGACCTCGCCGTCAAAGTAGGCCGCGAGGGCCTCCGCGACGGCGCGGGGCGGATCACCCGGCGCGGGCGCGACCGGGCCGTGGTAGCGCAGGAGGAGACGTCTCAGGCGATCCTCGAAGTCCGCGAAGTCGAGGGCGAGCACAGCCCCCTCCTCATCCGTAACGAGGATGACAGGCGCCAGGGGCGTCCCGACGCGGGACACGACGAGACGGGACGCGACGGTCAGCATGGCGCAGCTCCGGCAGTCAGGGGTGTGAGACAGGGCTCCGCGTCGCGCAGGTGGCGCAGGGCGTAGCCCTCCCAGGGCCGCCAGGCGTCCGCGATGACGGCCTCTGGCGCGACGAGCGGCGGCGCGGCGGGGTCTGCGTCCCAGCGGCCGACCACGCGCAGCCCGGGACGCCGGGTCACACGGTCGCGCAGGCGCGGGTCCGCGGAGAGGTCGCGCCCGATCACCTCGGGGTCCGCCGAGAGGTCGAACAGCCGTCGGACCCGGGCCAGCAGCCGGGGCAGGACCCGCAGATCGGACACGGACGCCGTGAGGTCGAGGCGGCCGGGCGCGAGGCGCGCCTCCAGCCAGCCCTCGGCGCCGTCCTCAGGGCAGAGGTCCCGACGCCAGACCCCGCGCTCGACCGTCTCGCCGGCGGCGGCGAGGTCGGCGAGGACCTGGGCGGCGTCGTAGGGTTCGCGCAGGGGCAGGCCGAGCCGCACGCCCCCCTCCCCGCGCCCGGCCGGGACGCGACGACGCCGCAGCGCCGAGGGCGGACGGCCGTACAGGGCCTGAAAGGTCTCGTTGAAGCGACGCACGCTGCCGAAGCCGGCCGCCAGGGCGATCTTCGCCATCGACAGGTCGCTGTCGTGCAGCAGCGCCCGGGCCAGCAGCACCCGCCGCGTCTGGGCCACCGCCACCGGGGCCGCGCCGAGGTGTTGCCGGAACAGCCGGCGCAGGTGGCGCCCGCCGACGCCGAGGCGTTCGGCCAGCCGCTCCACATCGCCCTCATCCAGCGCGCCGCCCTCGATCAGGGCCAGCGCCCGGCTGACCGTGCTGGAGGAACCGCGCCAGGCGCCCATGTCCGGCGCGGTTTCAGGACGGCAGCGCAGGCAGGGGCGGAAGCCGCGCGCCTCGGCGGCAGCGGCGCTCTCGGCGAAGCGGACATTCTCACGCTTCGGCGTCCGCGCCGGGCACACGGGGCGGCAGTAGATGCCGGTCGTCAACACACAGGTGAAGAAGCGCCCGTCAAAGCGGGCGTCGCGCGACGTCAGGGCGCGGTAGCAGGCTTCGGCGTCAAGAGGGGCGGCGGGGACGTCCATGGCCCCACCCTGCCCCCGATCGCCGTCTGCGTCTCGCGGCTTTCGGACTCCGGCGTGATCGTCACGCCGCAAAGCCGGGAGCCAGGATCAGCGCTGGCGGGCCTTGCGGGCGGCGTAGCGCTCGTCGCGACGCGCCTTCTGCTCTTCCTTGGTGAGCTGCTTGCGGGCCTTACGCTCGGCGCGCTTGGCGGCGAGTTCACCCTCTTCGGCTTCCAGCGCCTGCGCCAGACGCGCCGCCTCGGCCTCGGCCTTGAGACGCCGCTGCTCGGCCTTCTCCAGTTCGCGCTGGCGACGCAGTTCCTCGCGCTCAGCCTCGCGCTGGGCGCGGACAGCCTCGAAATCGGCGGCCGGGACGTGCGGCTTGGGCTTGAACTTGGCGAGCAGGGCCTTGCGGGCTTCCGCCTGGGCGGAGAGACGATCGGTGAAGCCGGTCTGTTTCAGATCGCGCATGCGCGGGGGATCATTCCTTGGGCATCAGGACGCCGCGCCGGCGCGAAGACCGGGGCGCATACGTCGCTTTCGATTGGGAAGCGCCGCGCAACGCACCGGTCGGCGCCTCGCACAGCCCGGACGCGCGATGGCGTCGGCCTGCGGCAAATAGGCTGCCCGACCGGTGATCGCAAGCTGAAATGGCCGGGACGCCGCCGTCCGGGGGCTCAGTCCGGCTTCTGCGCCTGCCCCACGGCGGCGCCCGCAGCGCCGCCCACCGCTGCGCCCACGGGCCCGGCCACGACGGCGCCAGCGACAGCGCCGGTGGCCGCCTTCTGCTCGATGGTGGCGCCGCAGGCGGTCAGCAGACCGGCGACACCGAGGACGACAAGGGCGGGACCAAGCGACGAACGCATGACGACTCTCCTGTGGACTACCTTCAGGAACGCCCGGGCCCAGGGCGGGTTCCGGCCAAGCAACAGTCCTCAAGCCGGCCTCACACGCCTCACGCGAAGACAATGTTTCCGTGCGCGCTTCAGAAGTAAACAAGCTATCGCGCCAAGTAGTCCGAGGTTGTACAGCGAGCCCCTTGGCGACGCTGGCTTTTTTGGTCTGTGGAGCGGGCTGACGCGCCCGGCGGGTGCTGACAGAGGGCCGCGCCTTGCGAATCGAACACATTGCCGCCATATTAACGGCTATACAGGCGCGCTCTGTAGCGGCTCCGCACGGCCGCTGACCTGCCGGGACCCGATGGCTGTCGGGCACCCGAGACGACCCGGGGGCGACGTTTCCCGCCCTGCCGTATAGGACGCCTTGCTTGTCGACTCTCTCGCCGCGACCGCCTTTGCGCGCCGCCTCCATGGTCCGTGTCAAACCTGCCCATGCCGCCGTCGCCGTTGGCGTTCTGGCCGGTCTGGCGATCGGGTGCGCCTATGCCGGCGGCATGGCGGCCAAGGCGACGACGGTGCGGGCGCAGGTCGAGCGGCTCGAAGGCGCCTCGTCGGCAGGCTTTACGGAAGAGGCGCTCGCCGCCGCCGCGGGTGGTCTGGACGCCAGCGCCCTGGCCATCGCCCGTCGTCACGATCCCTACAGCGTCGCCGGGCCCACCCAGCGCGACCGTAATGCCGAGCTGATGACCGCCCGGCTTGAGGATCTTCGCGCGCGGTCGAGCGGTGAGACCGGCCTGCGCCGCGTCAATCTGACCACGCCCGCCCGGCCGTTCCAGTTCTCGGGCGCTCTCGACGCCTCGCGCGACCTCGAGTGCCTGACCCAGGCCGTCTATTACGAGGCGCGCGGCGAAGGCCGCGCCGGCATGCAGGCGGTGGCCCAGGTCGTGCTGAACCGCGCCCGCCACCCCGCCTTCCCCAAGACCATCTGCGGCGTCGTCTTCCAGGGCGCCGCGCGCCAGACCGGCTGCCAGTTCAGCTTTACCTGCAACGGCGCCATGCGCGGCGCGGTCAACCGGTCGGCCTGGACGCGCGCCCGCGACGTCGCCGCCCGCGCCCTGTCGGGCGAGGTCTTCGCCGCTGTCGGCACCGCGACACACTTCCACACCACCGCGGTCAGCCCGCGCTGGCGGCACAGCCTGCTGCAGGTGACCCAGGTCGGCGACCATGTCTTCTACCGTTTCGGCGGTCGGGCTGGAGCCAATGCGGCCTTCGCCTACGAACCCGCCCCGTCGGCTGCGCCGGCGGAAACGCCCGTCATGGCCAGCCTCGACCCCACCGAGCCGGTGCGCCAGGCGGGCCAGGCTGTGGCCTATTCGCTGATCCTGGCGCAGGAGGGGATGGCGGCCCCGGCGCCGACGGGCCGCACCCCGTCGGACGCCTCTGCCCCGACCGCGGACGACGCGGCGGCCCCGGCCACGGCCACCCTTCAGGACGCCGACGCGCCGCGCAGCTGACGTCTCAGTCGGTCTCCACATTCCATTGGGTCGTGAGGTTTTCGGTGAGATTGCCGAACGGCCTCGGCGCGTCCGCGGCCGGCGGCGCGTCACCGTCGGCGTCCGGCTTCTCCTCCGGTGGGCGAGCCGCGAGGTCGAACGGTTCAGGGATCGGTTGAAGCTCAGGCGGGCGCGAGGGGGACACGAAACACCTCCGGAATGACCCCGGATCAACCGTCCGGGCCTGCACCGGGTTCCGCGAGACGGCTCAGATCACGTCGAGGCCGACATCCAGCGCCGGGGCCGAGTGGGTCAGGGCCCCGACCGAGATCACGTCGACGCCCGTCTCCGCGATGGCGCGAACCGTCTCCAGCGACACCCCGCCCGACGCCTCCAGCACCGGCCGCACCGGCTCCCGCCCGGCCCGGACTACGGCCTCGCGCAGTTGCGGCAGTTCAAAATTGTCGAGCATGATCACATCCGGCCGCTCGACGAGGGCCAGATCGAACTGGTCGAGGGTGTCGACCTCCACCTCCACCCGCACCAGATGACCGGCCGACGCCCGCGCGGCGCGGATCGCCGCCGCGACCCCGCCGCAGACGGCGATATGGTTGTCCTTGATCAGGATCGCGTCATCGAGGCCGAAGCGATGGTTCACGCCGCCGCCGCAGCGCACGGCGTGCTTCTCCAGCGCCCGCAGCCCGGGTGTGGTCTTGCGCGTATCGGCGATGCGCGCGCCGGTCCCGGCCACCGCCTCGACATAGGCGCGGGTCAGGGTGGCCACGCCACACAGCCGGCCGACCAGATTGAGCAGGGTGCGTTCCGCGGCGAGCAGGGCGCGGGCGTCGCCTTCCATGCGCACGAGCGGCGCCCCGGCCGCGACGGCGTCGCCGTCCGTCGCCAGCAGCTCGACCGTCGCCTGAGGGGCCAGAAGGCGCACGGTCAGCGGGGCGATCGCCAGCCCGGCGACCACCCCGGCCCGACGGGCGGCGACCACCGCCCGCATGCGGGTTCCGGCCGGCACGCAGGCGGCGGCGGTCAGGTCCCCGGCGCGCCCGAGGTCCTCGTGCAGGGCCAGACGAACGACGGGCTCTATGAGAAGGTCAGGCAGGGCGTTCATGCGGCGGCGGTGCTCGGGGTCGGCGGGCGGCGCAGCCGGCTGTGACGCGCCTCGGCGAGGGGTTCAGGGAAGTCGGTACGGTAGTGGCCGCCGCGGCTCTCGCGACGGTCCAGCGCCGCGCGCGCGATCAGGCCGGCGGCGACCAGCGGCGGCGCGTCCGGCGCCGTGCGCTCCAGCCGGGCGAGCAGGTCCAGCAGGCGGGTCAGGCGGGCGGCGTCGCGCACCACGCCGGCCTCGGCCGTCATGGCCTCGCGCAGTTCGCCCAGCGCCCCGGGCGCCAGGTCCGGCGGAACCTCGCCGCCGAGGACTGAGGTCCGACCGGAGACCTCGACGGGTCCCGCCGCCGCCAGACGGCCGGCCCGGCGACCGAAGGCGGCCGCTTCCAGCAGCGAGTTGGACGCCAGACGGTTGGCGCCGTGCACGCCCGTGGCGGCGCACTCGCCGACCGCGAACAGGCCCGCCAGGCCGGTGCGCCCGTCCGCGTCCGCGGCGATGCCGCCCATGTGGTAGTGGGCCGCCGCCGCGACCGGGATCGGCGCTTCACGGGGATCCAGCCCCGCGCCCATGCAGGCGGCGAACACCGCCGGAAAATGCGTCGGGAAATGCGCCCCGATCGCCGCTCGCGCGTCGAGGAAGGCGCCGCGGCCGGACTGGCGGGCGGCGTGGACGGCGCGGGCCACCACGTCGCGGGGGGCGAGGTCAGCCTCGGCCGCCTCGCCAAGCAGGAAGCGGCCCTCGCCGTCGATCAACCGGGCCCCCTCCCCGCGCAGCGCCTCGGTGGCGAGCGGGGCCGGGTCAAGGCCGACGTCGATGGCCGTCGGGTGAAACTGGACGAACTCGGGATCGAGGATCTCTGCCCCCGCCAGCGCCGCCAGCGCCAGGCCTTCGCCCTTCAGCGCGGCCGGGGTGGTGGTCACGGCGTAAAGCCCGCCGACCCCGCCGGTGGCGAGGATCACGGCCGGGGCGAGGATCTCGGTCAGCCGGCCGTCGCGCTCGATGACGACGCCGCGCACCTGCCCGCCGGCGTCCTGCAGCAGGGCGCGCAGCCGGCCGTTCTCGAGGGTGCGGACGTGCGGCGCCGCGCGCACGGCGGCGACCAGGGCCGACAGGATGGCGCGGCCGGCGCCGTCGCCGCCGACCCGCGCGACGCGGGCGACGCTGTGCGCCGCCTCGAGGCTGACGCTGAAGCCGCCGTCGGCGTCCCGGTCGAAGGGCGCGCCCAGCGCCGCCAGCCACTCGACCGTGGCCTGGCCGTCTTCGGTCAGGGCGCGCGCGGCCTCGGGCGCGACCAGACCGGCGCCGGCGATCTCGGTGTCGCGGGCGTGCAGCCCGGGCGAGTCGGCGCGGGTCAGGGCTGCGGCCAGCCCGCCCTGGGCCCAGGCCGAGGCGCAGGCCTGCAGCAGCGGCGCGGGGGTCACCAGCAGGGTCGGCCGCGGCGCGGCCTCCAGCGCCGCCGACAGGCCGGCGAGGCCGCCGCCGATGACCAGCGGTCCGTCGTGGACCTGACGATCGCGAACCGGGCGCATCAGATCAGCTCCATCCCGTTTCCGGCCGCGCCCACGAGCGCCGGCCAGGCGCCGAGCGCCCCGACGCCGACGCAGGCGGCGGCGGTGAGCAGGAACAGGGCGACGCTCTTGCCCGCCTCGCCCCAGGTCAGCTGACGGCCCTCGGGCCGCCAGGCGCCGCGGCGGATGTGCGAAAACAGGGCGAGAGCGAGGAAGGCGGCGAAGATCCACGCGCCATTGCTGAAGCCCCACCAGATGGCCGCCGCGCCGACGGCGATCATCGCCGCCATCTCCAGCGCCGGATGGATGCGCGCCAGCACCGGACCGAGGGCCTTGGAGCCGTCGAGCGGCGGGGCCGGGGCGAGGTTGACGAGATTGAGGAAGGCGATGGCCGCCACGCCCTGCAGCCACAGGGGGTCGCCGGTGATCAGGTTACCGGCGAAGAAGGGGATGGCCGCCAGCAGCCCGAAGGCCGGGCCGGCGAGCGAGACCTTGACCCCGTCCCACTCGCTGGCCGGGAGGCGCTGACTGCGGGCGACGCCGCCGAGGAAGGGGATGATGTAGATACGGGCCGGCCCCATGCCGAGCCGGTTCATGGCCAGCACATGGCCGTACTCGTGCACGAACAGCCCGAACACGGCGGCGATGGCGATCATCCAGCTCTGGGTGATCCACCAGATGAAGCCGCCCAGCAGCAGGGTCGAGACCAGCGCCCAGAGCGGGTTCTGACCGCGGTCCAGCGGCGGCGCGGCGGGGGTCGGCCGTGCGGGGGCGGTCGCCGCCGGCGCCGGGAGCGGCGGGGGCGGCGCGCGGCCGTCGCGGGGGCCCCAGGGGCCGGAAGTGTCGATGTCGCTCATGCCCCGGACGTGGCTCCGGCCGTCGCGCCGGGCAAGGCCGCCGCGACCATCAGATCAGCTCGACGGCGACGTGGTGACGCGCGCGGATCATGTCGTAGCGCGCCGGAACCGCCGGCGGCGGCAGATCGATCATGCGCTGCACCGCCAGCCGGCCGCGCGCGGCGATCTCCTCGGGCACCGTCACCTCGTGCTTCATCTCGAGCAGACAGTCGCGGATGTTCTCCAGCGTGATCCGCTTCATGTGCGGGCACAGGTTGCAGGGGCCGATGAAGCGCGTGTCCGGGGCGTCGGCGGCGACATTGGCGGCCATCGAGCATTCGGTGATCAGCACCACCTCGCGCGGCCGGCGCTGGACGACATAGTCGTTCATGGCGGCGGTCGAGCCGGCGAAGTCGGCGGCGGCCAGCACCTCCTCGGGGCATTCCGGGTGGGCGAGGATCTCGGCGCCGGGATAGGCCTCGCGCATCTCGGCGATGTCAGCGGCGGTGAAGCGCTCGTGCACCTCGCAGCGGCCCTTCCAGGCGATGATGCCGACCGGCGTCTGGGCCGCCACGTTGCGCGCCAGGAACTCGTCGGGGATCAGGATGACCCGGTCGACGCCCCACTCGCGGGCGGCCCACTCGACGACCTGGACGGCGTTGGCCGAGGTGCAGCAGATGTCGGTCTCGGCCTTCACGTCAGCCGTGGTGTTCACATAGGTCACCACCGGCAGACCGGGGTAGCGGGCCTTGATCAGCCGCACGTCGGCCCCCGTGATCGAGGCCGCGAGCGAGCAGCCGGCGCGCAGGTCCGGGATCAGCACCGTCTTGTCCGGCGACAGGATCTTCGACGTCTCGGCCATGAAGTGCACGCCGGCCTGGACGATCACCCGCGCCGGCGACCGCGCCGCCTCGCGGGCCAGTCCGAGGCTGTCGCCGACATAGTCGCCCACGCCGTGGAAGATTTCCGGGGTCATGTAGTTGTGCGCCAGGATGACGGCGTCGCGCTCTCGCTTCAGCCGGTTGATCTCGGCGATCAGCGGCGCCTGCAGCGACCACTCCAGAGGGGTGACATGATCCTTCAGGCGCGGCCACAGGTGCGCGGTCTCGCGCGCCGTCACCTCGTCCAGACCGGGAGCCTCGCCATAGGCCATCGCCGCCTCCTGTCCCGCTTATGCTCTATTTGAGCATAAGCGGCGCCCGAGAAAAGCGGGCTGCGCCCGCTTCCTTATGCTCAGATTTAGCATAAGGCCTGCGCAAGATAGAGGTTCGCCTGCAAGGCGCAAGGCCTCATGTCGCGGCGGCCGGCCGCAGCGCCCGCGCGAGTTCGGCTTCGGAGTAGGGTTTGCGCAGGAAGGGCCAGGGCGCATCCGCCAGGGTGGCGGCCACATCCTCGCCCGCATACCCCGAGGTGAGGACCACCCGCACCTCGGGATACTGCGCCGCCACCCGACGGGCCAGCTCCGCCCCGTTCATGCCGCCGGGCATGATGACGTCGGTCAGCATCAGGTCGAAACTGGCCGCCGCGAGCGCCGTCAGGGCCGCCTCGCCGCTGCCGGCGACCTCGACCTCATACCCCAGCCCCTGCAGCAGCTCCTCGGCGACCGTGGCCACCGCCGCGTCGTCCTCGACCAGCAGGACGCGCCCGGCCCCGGCGAGACCGCCAACAGGTTCCGGCTCCTCGATCACGGGGAGAGCATGATCCGCCGCGAGCGCGGGCAGCCACAGCGTGACCTCCGCGCCCCGGCCCGCTTCCGAGGCGATCCGGGCGTCGCCGCCGCTCTGGCGGCAGAAGCCGTAGACCTGGCTGAGCCCGAGCCCCGTGCCCTTGCCCAGCGGCTTGGTGGTGAAGAAGGGCTCGAAAGCGCGGTCGACGATGTCCGCGCTCATGCCGGCGCCATCGTCCGCGACGGTCAGCAGCACATAGAGTCCCGGGGCCAGGGTCGCGTCATCGCCCTCGGCCAGCCGGCGCGTACCGGTGCGCACCTCGACCCGGCCGCCCTCTCCGACGGCGTCCGAGGCGTTGACCACCAGATTGAGCAGCGCCGCCTCCAGCTGGGCGGGATCAATGTCCGCCCGGGGCGCGTCAGCCGCGAGCGCCAGGTCCAGCGCCACGCCGGGCGCCAAGGCGCGACGCAGCAGCGGTTCGCTTTGCTGGATCTGGGCGTTGAGATCGGTTGGCTCGGGCCGCAGGGCCTGACGGCGCGAGAAGGCAAGCAGCTGATGCGTCAGGCTTTCGCCCCGACGCGCGGCGCTGAGGGCGGCGCGGCCCAGTTTCTCGCGCCGCGCCGGATCGTCGCTGCGCAGGATGATGTCGAGCGCGCCGATCACCACGGTCAGCAGATTGTTGAAGTCATGCGCCACCCCGCCCGTGAGACGCCCGACGGCTTCCATGCGCTGGGCGTGCATGAGATCCGCTTCGGCCTTGGCCTTCTCGGCGAGGGCCGCCCCGACCCGGTCTTCCAGCAGCTCGTTGAGACGCTTCAGGTCCTGCTCGGCCTGTTTGGCGTCGGTGACATCGAAGGCCACACCCACGAAGCCGGCCACATCGCCGTGTGCGTCGAGGCGCGGGCGCGAAAACGACTTGAGCCAGCGGTAAACGCCGTCCGCCCTGCGGTAGCGCGCCTCCAGCGAGAACGGCTGACGTGTCGCCTCCCCGGCCAGGGACGCGGTCACCAGCCCGGGCTGATCGTCCGGGTGGATGTAGTCGCGCCAGTCGGCGTCGCGCACGGTCTCGTAGTCCCCGCCCATGTAGGCGACGTAGGCCTCGTTGACGAATTCGCGCCGACGCTCCCGATCGGTCACCCAGATCAGCACCGGGGCCGTATCGGCGATGGCGCGGAACCGCTCCTCGCTCTCGCGCGCCTCCGCGAGCGCCAGCCGCTGCTCGGTGACGTCGAACGACATGCCGACGTAGCCGAGGAAGGCGCCATCGACGTCAAACCGGGGGTTCACCGAACAGCGCATCCAGCGCCAGGCGCCGTCGGCCCGGCGGAATCTGGCCTCGAAGCCATACGGCAGCCGGCCAGGGCGATGCGCCGCCTGCACCGCCTCGACCCGGGCGACGTCGTCCGGGTGCAGGGCGGCGCGCCAGACATGGCCCAGCAGCGCGTCCATCGGCGTGCCGTAGAACTCGACGAGCGCCCGGTTGGCGAACTCCACCCGGGCCTCGACGTCAGTCATCCAGACCGGGGACGGAGCCGTATCCGCCATCAGGCGGAAGCGCACCTCGCTCTCGGCCCTCGCAGCGTCCGCTCGACGCGCCGGCGTGACGTCGACCAGCACCACCACATAGCCGTCGGGCGCGCCGTCGGCGGCGATCAGACCCCGCACGCTGGCGAGGCACCAGACCGGGGAGCCGTCAGGCGTCAGATAGCGCTTCTCGATCTCGCCACCGGGCGCGCCGGCCTGCATGCGCGCGAACAGGTCGATCGTCACCGCGACATCATCCGGATGGGTGATGTCCAGCGGACTGAGACCGATCAGGTCGTCTGCAGCGCGGCCGAGGATGGCCGCAAACCGGTCGTTGGCGGCCACGAAGCGCCCCTCGGCGTTCAATCGGGCCACACCGGCGGAAGACTGGTCGAGCAGGGCCCGAAGCTCGCTCTGACCAAGGTCAAGCGCCCGCGTCGCGGCGTCCTGGGCAGCCGACGCCGCATCGAGGTCGCAGATGGCCTGGCGCAAGGCTGCGGCGACGGCGGCGGAAAACAGTCCGACGAGAACGAAGTTGGTCGTGGCGACCCGACGGATGTGGTCGAACAGGTCGATGCCGCTGGTCGCGCCGACGAGCACCCAGCCCCCGGCGAGGCAGGCGATCAGGGCCGTCACGCCCGCCACCGGTCCCGCCGCAAGGGTGGCGACGATCACCGCCGGCAGGAAGATCATGAAGCCGGCCGCATCGCCGTAGGCGGCGCTGAGCGCCCAGCGCAGAATCAGCACGGCGAGCGCCGCCGTCAGACCGAGGCCGACCGCCTGCAGCGGGGTCGCCCGACGACGCGCAGCGCGCGCCAGAAGCCGGCTCAGTCCGCCTGCCTCAAGAACCGCCCGTAAGCCCGTCATGCATCCCCCGCGCCGACGGCTCCAACCCCTCCACGGGATCGGCCATCGACCCTGCGCAACCCTTGCGACGACAAAACGTTCCGTCCGCCCCGGATGGCAGGCGCCAAGTCACTCATTGGCGCCGCGGGCCGGCCCGTGGCCCTTGCGGACAGGCTGACCCGCCCCACCTTCTCAATCAAGACCCTGTAGTCACCAAGGAGATCAACTGATGAACGTTCAACCGCAGACGGGCCTCGGCGCCGCGGACCGGAGCGGCGTCGCCGACGAGCTGGGCAAGGTGCTGGCGGACAGCTTCGCCCTGTACCAGAAAACCCACGGCTATCACTGGAACGTCCGCGGGCCGGAATTCTTCAGCTATCATAATCTGCTGGAGCAGCAGTACCGCGAGATCTGGGAAGCGCTCGATGACATCGCCGAGCGCATTCGTGGTCTCGGCAAGCTGGCCCCGCAGGGCCCGTCCGCGCTGGCCAATCTGACCGGAATCAAGGAGGGCGATCCCGAGAAGGACGCCCAGGGCATGCTCAAGGAGCTGATGCGCGACCACGAGACGGTGATCGCCAGCGCCCGTCATGCCCTCGAAGTCAGCGACGAGGCCGGCGACGAGGTCACCGTGGACCTGATGACCCAGCGCCTCGCGGCGCACGAGAAGCACGCCTGGATGCTGCGTTCGAGTCTCGGCGGTATCTGAGTTCGCCACGAAGTCGCCGGTTTGCGCGGCTAGGTCGCCCCTCGCATGCATCTGATCGAAGTCCACGCGCGACGCGGCGTTCGCCGTCTGGCCGCCGCCGCCCCCGCGGTAGTGGCGGTGCTCGGCGTCGCCCTGTCCGCGGGGTCTGCGCCGCGGCCGGATCTCGACCGGACGGCCGAGTCGGTGGCCCGCGCCACCGGCGGCGACCTCGGCCCTGCCGGCTTCGAGCGCCTGACGGCGCGCCTCGACCCCGCCCAGATGGCGGTGGCCGCGCGCTTCGATCCCGCGTCGCCCTCCGCCGCAGCGCTGGGCCTGACACCGGGCTGGGAGAGCCTGTCGCTGATCGGCCGCCCGATCGAGGTGCGGGGGGCCGGGCTTGAAGCCCGCCGTCGCAATGCAGCGGTGGCCCCCGACACAGGCGCGCTGCGGGCTGCAAGGCCGTTCGCCTTCAC
Organism: Brevundimonas sp.; assembly: GCF_035998205.1. Taxonomy (GTDB): domain Bacteria; phylum Pseudomonadota; class Alphaproteobacteria; order Caulobacterales; family Caulobacteraceae; genus Brevundimonas. The sequence goes on along the minus strand of NZ_DASYHT010000006.1, from coordinate 781,181 downwards.
CCCCCGCAGCGCCGAAGACGCCCGGCGCGCCCGACGCTGCCTGACCCAGGCGATCTATTACGAGGCGGCCCTCGAAAGCACGGAAGGGCAGGAGGCTGTGGCCCAGGTCATCCTCAACCGTGTGCGCGATCCGAACTATCCGTCCAGCATCTGCGGGGTGGTGTTCCAGGGCGCCGAGCGGACCACGGGCTGCCAGTTCAGCTTCACCTGCGACGGCTCTCTCGCGCAGGGTCCTGTCGACTGGGCCTGGCGGCGGGCGGCGATCGTGGCCGACCGCGCCCTCGCCGGGAAGGTGGCCACCGCCGTGGGCACGGCGACCCACTACCATGCCGACTATGTCGACCCCTGGTGGAGGCCGACGCTCAGCAAGCTGACCCAGATCGGCGCCCACATCTTCTACCGCTGGAAGGGCTGGGCCGGCGAAACCGCCGCCTTCACCCAGGGCTACTCGGGCGTGGAGCCGGTCATCGACGAGTCGCGCTTCGCGCGCCCCCGGCTGACGTCCCCCGACGCAGAGCTGCAGCTCGCAGCCGACGAGCCGGCGCCGGTTTCGCCGCAGCCGGGCCTCGCCGGTCCGCTGCGCACGGTCGAGATCGACGGGCAGACCCGCATCGTCGGCGTGGCCAGTCTGGGCGGCCGCCGCCCGCCCACCGCCGACGAGATCGCCGCCATCAACGCGCGCCTCGCCACGTTCGAGACGGGCGCGTCTTCGCCGCCTCCGCCACCGCCACCGCCCGGCGTCACCCCGCTCGCCGTCGAGGAAGTCGGTCGCCCCGTCGCTCCCTGACGGCAACCCGGCGGCCCGGTCTGCATTCTCACCCTCGCGGCCGCGCTCCTGGCGGCATCTCCGAGGTGACCTGTGACCGACCCCGCCGTACCGCGTCTCGCCGAGGATCTTCCGGACGCTGCGGAAGCCCGGTTTCGGGCGCTTGCCGACACCATGCCGCAAATGGTGTGGTCGACCCGGCCGGACGGCTTCCACGACTACTTCAACGCCCGCTGGTACGACTTCACCGGCATGCCCGTCGGCGCGACCGACGGCGAGGGTTGGGCGGAGCTGTTCCATCCCGAGGACCAGCCGCGGGCCTGGGCGCGATGGCGGCGTTGCCTCGAGACCGGCGAGCCGTACGAGATCGAATACCGGCTGCGCCATCACACGGGGGCGTGGAGATGGACTCTCGGGCGGGCCAATCCGATACGCGACCCGGACGGCCGCATCGTCCGCTGGCTGGGCACCTGCACCGATGTCGACGACCTGAAGCGGCTGGAGGCGTCACAGGCGCTGATCAGCCAGGAGCTCAGCCACCGGATCAAGAATATCTTCGCCGTGGTCACCGCCCTCGTCGCCCTGTCAGCGCGGCAACATCCGGCGGCGGCGGAGTTCGCCCGCACCCTGCGCACCCGCATCAGCGCGCTTGCCCGCGCCCACGAGTTCGTCCGGCCGCACACCGAAGCGTCGCGGCCCACGGTAGGCTCGATGACGCTGCATGCCTTTCTGGCGGCCCTGTTCCGGCCCTACGTCAGCGACGACGGCCGCCCGCAGGTCGAGATCGTCGGCGACGACATGGGGTTCGACGACCAGTCGGCCACGCCTGTCGCCCTGCTGTTTCACGAACTGGCGACGAACGCCGCCAAGTACGGCGCGCTGTCGAGGCCCGGCGGGCGGGTCCGCCTCGAGACCTCCACCCGCGATGACCGCTTCCTGCTGAGCTGGCGCGAACGCGGTGGCCCGACCGTCCGCCCGCCGGAGCGCTCCGGCTTCGGCTCATCCCTCACCCGCCTCTCCGTGGAGGGACAGCTGGGTGGGGACATCCACCGGACCTGGGCTCCCGAGGGGCTGCAGGTCGACATCTCGCTGCCAGCCTCCGCGATGTCGCGACGCAGGGCAGCCCTGCGCGGGGACGGAAACCCCATAGCCGGATCGGCGTTGGATACTGGAACCGCTTGAGTATCGAGACCATGCCTGCCCGGATCCTGATCGTAGAAGACGAGGCCCTCGTCGCCATGGAGCTCCGCTTCGTACTGGAAGACCTCGGTCACGAGGTCGCCGGGCAGGCGGCTGACACCGCGACCGCCCTGACCGTCATCGGGGACCGGCCGATCGACCTCGCGCTGGTGGACATTCACCTCTCGGACGGGCCGACCGGCGTGGGGCTGGGACGGCGACTGGCCGCCCTGGGCGTCACCGTGGTGTTCCTGACCGCGAACCCTGGCATGGTGCGCGACGGGGTGGACGGGGCGCTGGGCGTCCTTTCCAAGCCGACCGACGAGCGCGCCGTCGGGAGCACCGTGGCCTATGCCCTCGCCCACCGCGAGGGTCAGCCGGTGCAGTACGCCCCGCCGGAGCTGAAGCTGTTCGCCGCCTGACCGGTGGGCCCGGTCAGTCCCACTGGCCGATTTTCTCGGCCTCGCGGTGGCTGATCGGGTGGCCCTCGGCCTTGTGGTCCTGCTCGGCGAGGAAGCGGACCGCCTCCAGCGCCGCCATGCAGCCCATGCCGGCCGCGGTCACAGCCTGTCGATAGATGTCGTCGGTGACGTCGCCGGCGGCGTAGACGCCTTCGATGGCGGTCGCCGCGGTCCCGGGCTTCACCCGCAGATAACCGCCCTCGTTGGTCTCCAGCACCCCGGCGAACAGCTCGGACGCCGGAGCGTGGCCGATGGCGATGAACACGCCGTCACAGGCCAGGTCTGTGGTCTCGCCGGTACGCACATGCTTGAGCCGCACGCCGGTGACATTGGCGGAGACGCCGTCCTTCACGCCCAGCACCTCGTCGATGGCCGAATCCCAGATCACCTCGACCTTGGGATTGGACAGAAGACGATCCTGCAGGATGCGCTCGGCGCGCAGCTCGTCACGCCGGTGCACCAGCGTCACCTTGGCGGCGAAATTGGTCAGGAACAGCGCCTCCTCCACGGCCGTGTTGCCGCCACCGACGACCACCACGTTCTTGCCGCGATAGAAGAAGCCGTCGCAGGTGGCGCAGGCGGAGACGCCGAAGCCACGGTAGGCCTGTTCGGACTCGATCCCCAGCCACTTGGCCTGGGCGCCGGTGGAGATGATCACCGTCTCGGCCAGGATTTCGGTCCCGGAATCGAGCGTCAGGCGGAACGGGCGCTGCGACAGGTCCGCACGGGTGACGATGTCGTGGATGACCTCCGTGCCGACATGCTCGGCCTGCTTCTGCATCTGCTCCATCAGCCAGGGCCCCTGGATGACGTCGGCGAAGCCCGGATAGTTCTCGACATCCGTGGTGATGGTCAGCTGGCCTCCGGGCTGCAGGCCGGCGATGACCACGGGCTTGAGCAGGGCGCGGGCGGCGTAGATGGCGGCGGTCCAGCCGGCGGGACCGGACCCGATGATGGCGACGCGGACGGAGCGGGGTTCTGCAGGAATCGACATGGCGCTAATCTAGGCGCCTTCGACACCAGATGCGACGGAGAGGCGACGTGTCCGCACCCGAAAATCCGCCCACCACCACCCGGCTGGGCATCGGTATCGCCCTCGGCGCCGCGATCGGCTCCGCCGTCGGCCTGACGACCGGCGACCTCGCCCTGTGGCTGGCGCTGGGCGTCGCGATCGGCGTCGGCGTCGGGGCGGCCATGGACGCGCGCGCCAAGGCGGCGGCGTCCCCGTCGCGCAAGCGCGGCGATGGCGGAGAGGGCGGGGTGTCGCCCACCCTTATCGCCGGCGACAGCGGCGGCAAGGGCAAGGGCGGCATGGATGACGCCGGCGACGGCGGGGGCGATGGCGGCGGCGGCGACTGACGCGGTCTAGCCGCGCGCGGCGAAGGCCTCGAGCACCGCCGCCGCGGCGCGTCGGGTCTCGTCCAGCGGCGCGTAGGTCCAGGCCGGCAGGGCGGGATCGAACGGCCGCGCGGCCCCGCACGCCTCGAGCGCCTCGCTCAGGCGGGCGAACTTGGGCGACGGACGGCGCGCGACCATTGGCAGCAGATGCACCGGCTTGCCGGTCGAGGCCGCCTCGGTGGCCATGTTGGCGCTGTCCTCGGTGACGAGGACATGGTCCGCCGCGGCGAGGAAGGCGAACAGGGGATTAGCCCCCTGCCCGTCCCAGATCCAGCCGGGCGTCTCCGCCAGCGCCGCGCGCAGGGCCGCCTGCGCGGGCTCAGGCGTCCGCCGCGAGAAGGTCAACAGCAGCGATCCACCTGCGGCAGCGACTGCACCGGCGATTTGCCGCCCCAGCTCGGTCGCATGGGCCTGTGTCAGGTCGAACGCCTTTGACCGGCCACCGATCATGGCGGCGATCCGGGGCCGCGGCAGGGCCTCGATTCGGTCAGCGAAGGCCGGGGCGGCTGTCGCGAGACGCTCTGCGGTGACGCGATGAGGCGCCCCGAGGATCTCGAAAACGTTGTCGCCTTCAAGCCGGTCATGGGCCGGGGCGATGACCAGATCGAACAGGCGCGGCGGCAGGCGCGGGTCCTGGATCTGCACGACGAAGGGGCCATGCGGCTGCCGCCGGGCGGCGAGCGCCAGCGGCAGGCTGGCCCGGCCGCAGCCGATCCAGATGTCGCAGCCTGGCCCGAGAGCGTCTTGCCCCTCGGCCAGCATCGCGGGCGTCTTCAACTGCGCCGGCAGAAGGTCAAAGGCACCTTTCCAGGTGACGCGCACCACATCGATGGCGGCGGGCGCCAGCCGACCAATCGCCTCGGCCAGCCCAAGCGCCTGATTCTCGATCCCGGCCCGGCCGTCGGTGACGACCCTCAGCCGCAACGGCGCGGTCTGCGCCGTCAGATCCACTCGACCTTGAGGATTTCGTACGCCTTCACGCCACCGGGCGTGTTGACCTCGACCACATCTCCGACCTCCTTGGAGATCAGGGCGCGCGCGATCGGGCTGGCGATCGAGATGCGCCCCAGCTTCACGTCGGCCTCATGCTCGCCGACGATCTGGTAGCGATGCTCGTCCTCGGTGTCCTCGTCGACGACGGTGACCGTCGCCCCGAACTTCACCTGGGCGCCCGACAGCTTGGACACGTCGATGATCTGGGCGCGGCTGATCTTGTCCTCGATCTCGGCGATCTGGCCCTCGATCCAGCCCTGGCGCTCCTTGGCTGCGTGGTACTCGGCGTTCTCGGACAGGTCCCCATGCGCCCGCGCCTCCGCGATCGCCGCGATGACGCTCGGGCGCTCGACAGACTTGAGCTGCTTCAACTGGATGTCGAGGACACGGTAGCCCTCGGCCGTCATCGGCACTTTTTCCATTGTGACGTGGGTTTCCGTCTGACGCCCGAACTGGAGGTGAAACGCGGGAGCACAAGGCCCCGGACCGCTGGGCGTGCGCGGCCGGGGAAAGAGGATAGGGTGGCCGTAAGCCATGTTCAAGCGGTGTTTCGCGGCCGCGAAAGGCGATGGCGCGCCAGAGCGAAGATGGCCCAGACCGCGCCCGCCACAAGGCCGGCGGCGACCAGCCAGGCCGCTGCGGCCACGCCGGCCGCCAGGAAGGCGATCAAGAGAAGGGTGAGACCGGCCAGGCCGGCGGCGATCTGGAGGGTGTGCAGGCGCATGGCGCGAAAACGTCGTCGCCCGCCCCGGGTTGCCTCACATCAACGCGAACGCCCCCGCACGACGGTGGCCGCCAGCGTAAACAGGACGACGTTGAGCAGCACGGCCCCGGCTTCGAGCTGCAGGCCGTGCACCACCGCCATGATCAGCGCCATGGCCGCCAGCAGGGCGGCTGCGCCCAGCAGAGGCGGACGGCCCAGTCGCCACGAGGCGAGCGGCGCGAGCAGCGCCAGACCGGCGACCACCTCGACGAGGCCAACGCCGCGAACGAAACCCGAACTCGCCGCGCCGGACCAGCTGAACAGCAGGGCCAGATGATCGAGCGGCTCGGTCAGCTTGGCATAGCCGGCGGCCACGAAGAACATCGCCAGCCAGCCCTGGAACGTCCACAGCAGCAGGTTGCGCCGCGTGGCGCGAAGCCTTTCGCGGGGGCCGAGGGGACGGGAGGCGGCGTTGAGGGTCGTCATGGTTCAGAAGGGGTCAGGACTGGCGGGGGAGGTTGTCCGCTCCTAGGTCGGGGGGCGCCGATGATCCGACAAGAAGGCACAAATATGTTACCGCCACGCTTATGCGATGGGTCGCCGCCACCCGGCGCGGACGGGACGGACTGCCTCGCGGTCCGCGAAGTGCTGGGCCGCGTGGGCGACAAATGGTCCCTGCTGATCGTCGGACAGCTGGCCCAAGGGTCCAAGCGATTCAATGAGTTGCGGCGCGCCGTGGACGGGGTGTCCCAGCGGATGCTGACGCTCACCCTGCGCGGCCTGGAGCGGGACGGTCTTGTCGCCCGCACCGTTCACCCTGGCGTGCCGCCGCGGGTCGATTACGCCCTGACCCCGGTCGGCGAGACGCTTCTGGCGCCGGTCTGCGGCCTGGTGGCGTGGGCGGAGGCGCACCGAACGGCCATCACGGCGGCGCGCGCGGCGTTCGATGCGGCCTCGACCGCCGGCCCCCTGCCCCGCCAGGACGCCGCCTGATGGCGCGCAAGCACGTCAACCAGGGACGGGTCGCGGCCAAGGCCGACCTGCCTGAGAAGATCTGCGTCACCTGCGCCCGTCCGTTCAGCTGGCGGCGCAAATGGGCGCGGGACTGGGATCAGGTCCGCTACTGTTCCGATCGCTGTCGCGCGGCCGGCCCGAAGGCGTAGGCGTCGCGGGCCGCCGCCAGTCGCGCCAGCTTGGCCTCGAACGGCCCCCAGTCATCGTCCCGGTCGATCGCCGCCCAGATGGCCTCGACCTCGTCGATCAGCATCTCTTCGGGCTCCGCGGCCTGGAAGACCGGAACCTCCAGTCGTTCGGGCCTGTCCGGGGCATGTTCGAACAGGACGGCGCGGAAGGCGTCGAAGGTGCGCCCCTGATAGAGTTGCGCGCGCGGACCGGCGAGCGCCCGGCCGGCGCTGGAGAAGCCTCCGAACCAGTCGAAGAAGAGCGGCTCCCAGCGCAGCGCATCGCCGCCTTCCCGGAGGAGCGCCAGGGCGGCGTCGACGAGCGCCTGATCCGCCTCCTCCCCTGCGGAGACCACCCCGAACCGGCGCAGAAACGCCTGTCGCAGCGCGGCGATGTAGGCGGGCCCGAAGCCGTTGAGCACCTCGGTCAGGGCCTCCACAGGGGCCAGCGAGCGCAGCGTCCCGGCGAACTGGGTGAGGGCCCAGAACACGGCCTCCGGCTGACGCGCGAAGGCGTACAGCCCGAACTGGTCGAAATAGGCCGCCGTGAACCCGGGCTCGTAGCGCGGCAGGAAGCGCCATGGGCCGTAGTCGAAGCTCTCGCCGGTGACATTGAGATTGTCGGTGTTGAGGACGCCGTGCACGAAGCCGGCGGCGACCCAGGCGGCGGCGAGTCGCGCCGAGGCGTCGCGCACCGCCGCCAGAAGGCCCGGGACGTCCCCCTCGGCCACATGGGGGTGGTAGAGGCTGCGGGCATGCCCGGCGAGGGTCTCCAGCATGTCCTGTCGCTGCAGATACGCCGCCCGCTGGAAGGTGCCGAAGCGGATATGGCTATGGGACAGGCGCACCAGCACCGCGGACCGGGTCGGCGAGGGCTCGTCGCCGCGCTCGAGCGCCTCGCCGGTCTCGATCAGGCTCAGGGCCCGGCTGGTCGGAACCCCTAGGGTCTCGAGCATTTCGGCGGCCAGCACCTCACGCACGCCGCCCTTCAGCGTCAGCCGTCCGTCGGCCCCGCGCGACCACGGCGTCTGGCCGCTGCCTTTGGTGCCGAGATCCAGCAAACGCCCGTCCTCGGCCTGCAGCTGCGCGGCGAGGAACCCTCGGCCGTCGCCGAGGTCCGGATTGTAGGTGCGGAACTGGTGCCCATGGTAGCGCATGGCGATCGGGCCGGGCTGACCGGGAAGCGGCTCGAGCCGACCGAAGTGGGCCAGCCACTCCGCGTCCGTCAGATCCGCCAGCCCGCACGTGGCCGCGGCCCTCGAATTGCGAAACCGCAGCCGGGTCTCGGGAAACGCCGCCGGCGAGACCGGGTCGCCGAACTCGGGGCCGAGCGCCGCGAAACGGGGCGCGGGGCTGTAGGAGGATGACACGGGCATCCCGGGCACATGCGGCCGACGGAAGCGCGCTGCAAGCGTCAGTTTTCGTTGAACCGTGGCCGCGGGTCGTTATGGTGCGCCGCAGAGATCGGGCCCTTGCCCGTCCTTCGGGGCGCTGGCGGGTCCGGCCGGTCGGTCCCCAGTCCAGTTTGGCGGGCCGGCTTCGGTCCGGCGGCCGTCGATAACCGGCCGCCAAGAACGTCGACCTGTTTGCTCCGGAGGCCGCATTGGCGCGCAAGATCACGCTCGATTTTCTCAAGACCGAGGCCGCCTCGGGCGCCTTTCTGGGCCTCGCGGCCCTGGCGGCCCTGATCGTCGCCAACTCCGCCTGGGCGGACCAGTACTTCGCCTTCCTCAAGGGCTACCAGACCCTTCAGATGGGCCCGCTGGTCCTGACCATGGCCCTGTCCGACTGGGTCAAGGAAGGGCTGATGGCGATCTTCTTCCTCGTCGTCGGCCTTGAGATCAAATACGAGATCCTGAAGGGCGAGCTGTCGGACCCGCGGCGTCTGGCCACACCCGTGCTGGCCGCGCTCGGCGGCATGGTCGGCCCGGCCCTCGTCTATCTCGGCATCACCCACGCGCTCGGTGGCCCCGCCCAGGGGTGGCCGATCCCGCTGGCCACGGACATCGCCTTCGCCCTGGCCGTGTTCGCCCTCGTGGCGCGCGGCCTGCCGACGTCGCTGCGGGTGTTCCTGCTGACCCTCGCCATTGTCGATGACCTGGGCGCCATCGCCCTGATCGCCATCCTGTTCAGCGGCGGCGTCCAGATCACCCCGCTCCTCGTGGCGGTCGGGATCATCTTCGCCATGGGTATTCTGTCGCGCGTCCGCATCACGCCGCCCTTCTGGGTGCTGGCCTTCGCGGCGGTGTGGTGGTTCACCGTGCAGGCCGAGCTGTCGACCTCGCTCGCCGCCGTGGCCTTCGCCACCATCGTCCCGGTCAACACGCGCAAGCCGGGCCACGACAGCCCGCTCAAGGAGGCGATGCACGAGCTGCACCCTTACGTCGCCTATGTGATCCTGCCGATCTTCGCCTTCTCCAAGGCCGGGGTGTCGTTCGCGGGCATCAGCCTCGAAGCCTTGTTCACCCCGCTGGTCCTCGGCATCGCCATGGGCCTGTTCATCGGCAAGCAGATCGGCGTGCTGGGCTTCGCCTGGCTGGCGACGGCGCTCAAGATCGGGGCCAAGCCGCGCGGCGCGACCTGGCCGCAGGTCTATGGCGTCAGCCTGCTGTGCGGCGTCGGCTTCACCATGAGCCTGTTCATCGGGGCCCTCGCCTTCCCGGGCGCGATCGACTCACCCGAGCAGGTGCAGGTGAAGCTGGGCGTGCTGGGCGGATCGTTGCTTTCCGGTCTGCTCGGCGCGTTCATCTTGCTCCGTGAGCCGCGGCCCAAGGTCGAAACCGCCCCCGAAGCTTGACGCAACGTCATCGTTTTTTGTCGTTTTCGCATCACACCCGCGTCAGCGGGGGCGAAATCACGACGCAGGGCGGGCGAGTACGCTTGTCGGTAGGTTGAACCTGGATTACGCCAAAGGTTCGAGGGTTCGTGTCCGTGTTTCAAAGAAGACGCGACCCGAGGGACAGGAAATGACCGGGGCTTCGGCCCTTTTCAGGAGCGGGGACGCACATGCGACTCAACCGGACTCTTCGTACGACCGCCTCGGGCGCCGTTCTCGGCGCTGCGCTGCTCGGCGGCGGCGCCGCCATGGCCCAGGACGGCCAGGTCACCACCGTCGACGAGATCATCGTCACCGCGCAGCTGCGCGAGCAGAGCCTGCAGGAGGTGCCCGTCGTGGTCACCACCCTGTCGGAAGAAGCGCTCGCCAACGCCGGCGTCCGTGACATCAAGGACGTCCAGGTCCTGACGCCGGGCCTGACGGTGACGTCGACCTCGTCGGAAGCCTCGACCACCGCCCGGATCCGCGGCGTCGGCACCGTCGGCGACAACCCGGGTCTGGAAAGCTCGGTCGGCATCGTCATTGACGGCGTGTACCGCTCGCGGAACGGCGTCGGCTTCGGCGACCTCGGCGAGCTGGAGCGGATCGAGGTTCTGAAGGGGCCGCAGGGCACCCTGTTCGGCAAGAACACCTCGGCCGGCGTGATCAATGTCATCACCCAGCTGCCGAGCTTCACGCCGGAGTACAATCTGGAACTGACGGCCGGGAACTACGGCGCCCTCGGCGCCGCCGGCTCGGTCAGCGGCCCGATCACCGAGACCCTCGCCATGCGCCTGTTCGCCGCCCGCCGGGTGCGCGACGGCTTCTATGACGTGAACACCGGCGACGGCCCCCGCACGCTAACGGACGACAACAATCAGGACTACTGGACCACCCGCGGCCAGCTGCTGTTCCTGCCGAACGACAACACCTCGATCCGCTTGATCGCCGACTATTCGAAGCGCGAGGAGTACTGCTGCACGGGCGTGTCGATCCGTACCGGCCCGACCTTCGGCATCATCGATGGCCTGTCGAACGGCACGGGCACCCGTCCGCCGGCGACCGGCTTCGGCGAACTGCCGTTCTCGCGTGAGGCGTTCGCCAACCGCGGCAGCGACCAGGAAATGACCGACCGCGGTCTGTCGGCCGAGGTCAACATCGACATCCCGTCGATGAACGCCCGCCTGACCTCGATCACCTCCTGGCGCGACTGGGAGACCGTCAACGCCCAGGACATCGACTACACCGGCGCCGACATTCTCTATCGCGAGAAGGACGGCCTGTACGCCTACACGGTCGAGAACCTGACCCAGGAACTGCGTCTGGCCGGCACCACCGACCGCCTCGACTGGCTGGTGGGCGTGTTCGCCACCACCGAGAGCATCGATCGGGCCGACTCGTACTACTACGGCGCTGACTACACCCCGTTCATCTCGCTGCTGCTGACCAACGGCGCCAGCCCGGCCTTTGTCGGCTGCCTGACCCGTCCGGGCCAGACCGCCGCGACCCTCGCCCAGTGCGCGGGTTCGGGCGGCGCGGTCAACGGCGGCGGCCCCGGCTTCGGCACGGGTCTCGGCGCGGTGGACAACTACACCCAGGACACGACCTCGTTCGCGGTGTTCACCAACAACACGTTCCGCCTGACCGACCAGTTCGATGTCACCTTCGGCCTGCGCTACACGCAGGACTCCAAGGAACTGACTGGCCGTCAGGACAACGTCGGCACCAACGGCCAGGCCTGCGGCTCCGCCCTCGCCAACCAGGCGGCGATCGGGGCGGTCCTCGGCGCCTCGGCGGCCCGCGCGCTCGGCGTGGTCTGCCTGCCCTGGGCCAACGTCCTGTTCGACAACCGCTCGATCGACGAGGACTTCGACGACAGCGAGGTGACCGGCACGCTGAAGGCTACCTACCGCCTGAACGACGACTTCATGGTCTATGGCTCGTACGCCCGCGGCTACAAGAGCTACGGCTACAACATGGACCGCGTGCAGACGGGCGTGACCCCGAACGCATCGCTGTTCTTCCCGTCGGAAGTGGTCGACAGCTACGAGCTGGGCTTCAAGTCCACCCTGCTGGACGGCTCGCTGCTGTTCAACGCGACCTACTTCAACCAGACGTTCGAGAACTTCCAGCTCAACACCTTCCTCGGCACCGCCTTCGTGGTCGAATCGATCCCGGAGCTGACCTCGGAAGGCGTGGACGTCGACCTGCTGTGGTTCACCCCGGTGGAGGGCCTGACGCTCACCGGCGGCCTGACCTACGCCCAGACCGAATACGGCCGCTTCACCGCCGCCGACCTGACGGTGCCGGCGAACTTCCCGCAGCTCTCGCTGCTGCCGGGCGCCCAGGCCTCGTTCGCGCCGGAATGGTCGGGGTCCGCCTCGATCAACTACGAGCGCTCGCTCGGCAACGGCCTGCAGATGGGCCTGAGCCTGTCGGGCAAGTACATGACCGAGTACAACACCGGCTCTGACCTGCTGCCGTTCAAGCAGCAGGACGGCTACGGCCTGTTCAACGGCCGGATCTCGATCGGCGCCGAAAGCGAGCGTTGGACCGTGGATCTGTGGGCCCAGAACCTGACCGACGAGGAGTACTATCAGGTCGTGTACAACTCGCCGCTGCAGGGCTCGGCCTTCGCCGCCACGGCCCAGCCGGACGGGACCTTCTACAACCCGGCGACCGACACCCAGGGCTACAGCGCCTTCCTCGGCGCCCCGCGCACCTGGGGCGTCACGCTCCGCGTCAGCTACTGATCGGACGTTCACTCCGAACAACGGAACGGCCGGGCGAAAGCCCGGCCGTTTTGCTTTGGAGATCGGGCGAGGGACAGGCGAGGGACAGACGAAGGCCCGCGCCGCGGACAGGCTACGGTCAAGCGGCCGAGGCCCCGCCCCCGGAGGACGGGAGCACGGCCGCGGCCAGTCAAAGGGTCAGGTGATTGACAGCCGCGACAGGCGCGCCCTCTGCGCGCCCGCCCTTGCGGCGCCTCTAGAAGCGGGCCGTCCCGGCGAGGATGTTGGCGTGCACCGTCGGCGACAGCTTCTGGTAGCCGTTCTTGCCGCCGCGGAAATACAGGTTCGGTCCGGCCAGCGCCGGATCGAAGCCTTCGCTCACCAGGTCCGTCTTGCGGTACTTGAACGTCCCCGTGGTGTCGGCGGCCTTGAGCAGGCGCACGAAAACCGGCTGGGCGTAGGCCGGGAGTTCAGCCGCCACCCATTCGCCGAACGCCTTGGCCGAGAAGGCCTCGTCCATGATCAGGGCCGCCATGCCGGCCTTGCCGTCCTGGCCGGGGACCGGCACGCCGTAGACGATGGCCTCGGCCACGCCCGGCGCGGCGGACAGACGCTCCTGCACCTCGGTGGTGGAGACGTTCTCGCCCTTCCAGCGGAAGGTGTCCCCGATCCGGTCGATGAAATAGTAGTAGCCCTCGGCGTCCTGGCGCATCAGGTCGCCGGTGCGGAACCAGCGGTCGCCGCGCTCGAACACGTCCTCGAGCACCTTCTTCTTGGAGGCGGCGGCGTCCGCGTAGCCGGAGTAGCTCTGGCGCAACTCGTCACCGATCCGGCCGATCGCTTCCCCGATCTCGCCTGCCGGCACCGGCAGGCACAGGCCGTTGACGCTCCGGACAGGCTCCTCCGTCTCGACGTCGAAGGCCACGAGACGGATGTTGATCTGCTTCTTCACGAACCACGGCACGCGGCCGATCGCGCCCGGCTTGCCGTCGAAGTTGAACAGCGAGACATTGCCCTCGGTCGAGCCGTAGAACTCGAGGATCTCGGGGATGCGGAACCGGCTCTTGAAGTCGGTCCAGACCTCGGGCCGCAGCCCGTTGCCGAAGGCCAGACGCAGCTTGTGCGCCCGCTCTTCCGGATGCTCGGGGCTGTTCACCAGGTAGCGGCACAGCTCGCCGATGTAGACGAAGGTGGTCGCCCCGCTGGCCGACACGTCGGCCCAGAAGCCGCCGGCCGAGAACTTGCGGCGGATGATCACCGCCCCGCCGTTCAGCAGGGTGGAGCCCACGCCCACCAGCCCGCCGGTCGAGTGATACAGCGGCAGACAGTTGTAGACCCGGTCCTTGTCGGTCGAGCCGGTCGCGCCCGCGAAGGCGCGCATGTAGGTCCGGGCCCGCGCGTGGATGATCTTGGCGGCCTTGGGCAGGCCGGTGGTGCCGGACGTGTAGATGTACATCGCCACGTCACGGTTGGTCAGACCCTCGCGCAGCGAGCGGGCCGGGCGGACAGACGAGGCGCCGCGGACGCCGGCCTCGAGGCTGCGGCGATCGCCGCTCTCGTCGGCCAGCTGCAGGCCCAGCACCCAGAGGGAGAGGGTCTTCTCGGCCATCGGGCGCGCGCTCTCCAGCGCTTCGACCGACTCGATGTCACAGATCACCTGCGAGGCCGAGACGATGTTCAGGCAGTGCGCCAGCGGCGCCCCGCTGAGGTTGGTGTTGATCAGGGCGCAGGGCACGCCGACCTTGGACAGACCCAGCCAGGCGGCGATGTAGTCCACCCGGTTGTTCATCATCAGCGCGACGACATCGGAGCGGCGCAGGCCGCGGCTGCGGGCCCAGTGGCCATAGCGGTTGGCCAGGGCGTCGAGGTCGCGATAGGTCAGGCGGCGGCGTTCATCCTCGAGCGCCACATGGTCGGGGAACTGGTCGACCACGGCCTCGATGTCGTCGCAGAGCAGATCGGCGCTCTCCATGGCGATCGGCGCCACGCGTTTCAGCAGCCGCCTGAGTCCCGACACGAACTTCAGGTCGCGCCGAACATTCGCCATCAGCCCCATCGTCTCGCAGCCTCCCTGCTGATGTCTTCTCCCCGGTGATGGAGAAGGTGCGGCGACGGGTCAACCGGCAGGGGAACCCGCGGGCGGTTCTTTTGTCGCGTCGCGCTGCGAAGTCGCAGTTTGCGCAAAGAACCTTCCCTTTACGTGCGCGTCAAGATAAGACTCGGGTCATGGCGAGCGCCGACGACCATCGCACCTACACGATCCGCCAGCTGTGCCGCGAGTTCGGGGCGACAGCCCGGGCGCTGAGGTTCTACGAAGACAAGGGCCTGCTCAACCCGGCCCGCAAGGGGCAGACGCGCGTCTATGACGCCCGCGACCGGGCCCGCCTCAAGCTGATTCTGCGGGGGCGCCGGATCGGCTTCACCCTGCAGGAGATCCAGCAGATGCTGGACCTCTATGATCACAAGGATCACAACGCCCATCAGATGGCCGTGGCCCTGCGCCGCCATCGCGCCCAGATCGAGCAGCTGCGCCGCCAGCGCGAGGATCTCGACGAGGCGATCGCCACCGCCGAGGAAGCCTGCCGCGTCATGGAGCAGAAGCTCGGCCAGTTCCGGCCCGACCTGCTGCCCGGCGCCGAGGAATACGCCAGCCTGCTCCGCGAGCGGCTGAACCCCGAACCCTACGTCCACGCCTTCAAAGCGAGAGCCTGATCATGCCCTACAAGGCCCCTGTCCGCGACCTGACCTTCTTCCTCAACGAGGTGCTGGAGATCGACCGCTACACCAATCAGGCGGGCTTCTCGGACGTGTCGTCCGATCTGGTGGGCCAGATCCTCGAGGAAGGCGCCAAGTTCGCCGAGGAGGTCATCGCGCCGCTGAACCGCGTCGGCGACGCCGAGGGGTGCAAGTGGGACGACGGCCACGTCACGGGCCCGACCGGGTGGAAGGAAGCCTACCACCAGATGGTCGAGGCCGGCTGGCCCAGCCTGACCTGTGACCCCGAGTTTGGCGGCCAGGGCATGCCGACCATCGTCGGCATGGCGTTCGGTCAGTTCACCGCGGCCGCCTCCCCGGCCTTCTCGATGTACCCCGGCCTGACCCATGGCTGCTACGAGGGCCTGCACGCCAATGGCTCGCCCGAGCAGAAGGCCAAGTACCTGCCCAAGCTGGCCTCGGGCGAGTGGGGCGGGACCATGAACCTGACCGAGCCCCAGTGCGGCACCGACCTCGGCCTGATCCGCACCAAGGCCGTGCCGAACGGTGACGGCAGCTACGCCATCACGGGCCAGAAGATCTGGATCAGCTCGGGCGAGCACGATTTCACGGACAATATCATCCATCTGGTGCTGGCCCGGATCGAGGGCGCCCCGGCGGGCATCAAGGGCATCAGCCTGTTCGTCGTGCCCAAGTTCATCGTCAACGACGATGGCTCGCTGGGCGAGCGCAACAGCCTCAAGTGCGTCGGTCTCGAGCACAAGATGGGCATCCACGGCAACGCCACCTGCGTCATGCAGTACGACGGCGCAACCGGATGGCTCGTCGGCCCGGAGAACAAGGGCATGGCCGGGATGTTCGTGATGATGAACGAGGCGAGACTGGGCACCGGCCTGCAGGGGCTGGCCATCGCCACGGCCGCCTATCAGGCCGCTGCCGAATTCGCCAAGGACCGCCTGCAGGGCCGCAGCCTGACCGGCCCGAAGAACGCCGAAGGCCCGGCCGACCCGATCATCGTCCACCCGGACGTGCGCCGCATGCTGCTGGAAGCCAAGGCCATCGTCGAGGGCGGCCAGGCCTTCGTGCTGTGGACCGCGCTGCAGGCCGACCTGCAGCGCGCCGAGGACGAGGCGGTGGCGACAAAGGCCCGCGACTACATGGGCCTGATCACGCCGGTGCTGAAGGCCTATCTGACCGACCGCGGCTTCCACGCCACCAGCCTCGCCATGCAGGTGCACGGCGGCTCGGGCTACACCGAACACTTCCCGGCCAGCCAGTATCTGCGCGACGCGCGCATCACCATGATCTACGAGGGCGCCAACGGCATTCAGGCGCTCGACCTGGTCGGCCGCAAGCTGCCCGCCAACGGCGGCCGCGCGATCATGAGCTGGTTCGCCGATATCGACGCCTACGTCGCCGAGCACGGCGGCAACGAGGCGGTGAAGCCGTTCATCGACGGCCTCGCGGACTCCAAGAAGGCCCTGCAGGACGGCACCATGTGGCTGATGCAGAACGGCATGCAGAACCCGGACAACGCCGGCGCCGCCTCGACCGACTATCTGCACATTTTCGGCCTGACCGCCCTCGCCTATGTCTGGGCCCAGATGGCCGTCGCGGCGCAGAAGCAGATCGACGCCGGCTCCACCGACCCCTTCTACAGCGGCAAGATCGCCACCGGCCGCTACTTCGTCGAGCGCATGCTGCCGGACGTGGGCGCCCACCTGAAGAAGCTGAAGACCGGCGCCGACGTGCTGATGGGCGTCCCGGCGGAGGCGTTCTGAGGTGTTTTCCCTCTCCTATCGGGAGAGGGGATCGTGAAGCGGAGTTGACAGAAATGAACGTCCTGAACCTGCCCGAACCCGACTTCATGCTGGAGGAGGAAATCACCCTCTTCTCCGACTCCGTCGGCAAGTGGATCGACGAGCACGCGCCGCCGGAGAAGGTGGCCAGCTGGATCGAGAACAGCTCGGTGCCGCGCGAGCTGTGGACCCAGGCGGGTCAGGACGGGCTGATGGGCCTGAGCCAGCCCGAGGAATGGAGCGGCATGGGCGGCGATTACCGCCACGAGGTGGTGCTGATGCGCCAGCTCGGCTGGAAGGGCGCGGACCACTTCGGCGTCTCGCTGCATAACGCCATCGTCGCCCCCTACATCTGGCACTACGGCACCGAGGAGCAGAAGCAGCGCTGGCTGCCGCGGCTGGTGACCGGCGAGCTGGTCGGCGCCATCGCCATGACCGAGCCGGGCGCCGGCTCGGACCTGCAGGGCGTCAAGACCACCGCCATCAAGGACGGCAACCAGTACGTCATCAACGGCTCCAAGACCTTCATCACCAACGGCCAGCTGGCCAACTTCATCATCGTCGTGGCCAAGACCGACCCGGGCGAGGGCGCCAAGGGCGTCAGCCTGGTGGTGGTCGAGACCGACGAGGTCGAGGGCTTCCGCCGCGGCCGCAACCTGCACAAGATCGGCATGGAGGCGAACGACACCTCCGAGCTGTTCTTCGACGGGGTGAAGGTGCCCGGCGAGAACATCATCGGCGGGGACGAGGGCCGCGGCTTCTACCAGCTGATGGAGCAGCTGCCGCAGGAGCGCCTGAACATCGCCGTGCAGGGTCTGGCCGCCGCCGAGCGCGGGCTCGCCCACACGCTCGACTACGTCAAGGAGCGCAAGGCTTTCGGCAAGCGCATCCTCGACTTCCAGAACACCCAGTTCAAGCTGGCCGAGGTCAAGACCAAGCTGACCGTGGCCAAGGCCTTCGTCGACCGCTGCATCGAACTGCACCTGGCCGGCAAGCTGGACGCCGCCACCGCCTCGATGGCCAAGTACTGGGTCACCGACATCCAGGGCGAGACGATCGACGAGATGCTGCAGCTGTTCGGCGGCTACGGCTACATGACCGAATACCCGATCGCCCAGCTGTACAAGGACGCCCGCGTTCAGCGCATCTACGGCGGCACCAACGAGATCATGAAGGTGCTGATCGCCCGGACGCTCTGAAAGCCCCCCTCAAACGGTCGGCACCGTCCCCCCGTCGATCCGGTACTCCGCGCCATGAAGGGCTCCGGCCCGGTCAGAAGCGAGGAACGTCACGAGCTCGGCGACCTCTTGAGGCCAGGCCGGACGCCCGATCGGTATGCCGCCCAGCCCGTCGAGGATGCCCTGGCGGGCCGTGGCCTCATCATGACCCCCGGCTTCGGCGATGCGCGAGACGAGGGCCCGGGCCGCCGCCGTATTGATCCATCCCGGCGCGACGGACACCACGCGCACGCCCCGTGGTCCGACCTCCTTGGACAGGGCCTTGGAGTAGGTAGACAGGGCCGCCTTGGCCGCCGCGTAGGCCGTCGTGGCGTCCGGCAGGGGCGACTGTCGCTGAATGCTGGACACGTGCACCACCACCCCGCGCCCGCGTCGGACCATGGCGGGGACCAGCGCGCGGTCCAGCCGCACGGCCGGCATCAGGTTCAAATCCAGTTCCGACTGCCAAATGGCGTCGTCGAGGGCTGCGAAGCCGCCGCCGGGCGCGCGTGATCCACCGAGCACATGGATCACGGCGTCGAGCCGGCCGACCTCCTCGCCCAACGCCGCCACGAGAGCGCCCACCCCCTCAGCCGTCTTCAGATCGGCGGCGATGAAGCTGTGCGGGGCCCCTCCCGACCCCGCGGACCGGGCGGCCGAGAACACGCGCGCCCCGGCAGCCGCAAACCGTTCCACGATCGCCAGTCCGGCCCCCTTCGTCCCCCCCGTCACCAGAACGGTGCGGCCGGCGAACTCGGCGGGATCGGTGCGGAAGGCCGGCGGGCTCACAGGCTGATCTCGAGGACCCGGACGAGCCCGTCGTCGAGGGTGAAACGGTAGGTGAAATCCAGAGGACTACCCGGGAAGGTCCCGGTCACGCGGGCGATCACGACGGCCTCGCCAGAGGCGTCGCTACGGGCCGACAGGATCGCATTCTGCACCCGGTAGCGCTGCAGGGTGTCCGCGGCCCAGGTCGAGATCGACTCCCGGCCGCGATGGGTTGCACGTTCATCCTGAACCTCGCCGTCCGGAGCGAAGGCTGAGGCCACGCCCTCCGCCTTACCTGCGTTGACGGCGCTGAAATAGGCGCTCACCGGCGCCGGGATCGTGGCAGACATGCTGTGATCTCCCTCGTTTGCACAGGAGGCGAGGTGCGCCTAGACTAACCAGATGGCAAGAACCAACGAAAAAGTCCGGTACTCACCTGACAGTAAGTCAGGGCATACGCCCCTGACTGCTGCCGAGGGTGTGACGGCGGCCTTCCGCATTCTCGAGGGACGCTGGAAGATGCTGATCCTCTTTCACCTGTTCAGCGGCGACGCCCTGCGCTTCTCCGAGCTGGAGCGGGCCATTCCTGCTGTGTCACAGAAGATGCTGATCCAGCAGTTGCGCCAGCTGGAAGGCGACGGAGTGGTCCAGCGTATCGTCTATCCCGAGGTGCCGCCAAGGGTGGAGTACAGGTTGACGGCCTGGGGACTTGCCCTCTGTCCGGCCCTAGACGCCATCCTGACGTGGGCGGAGGCCCGACCGGGCCCGCAAGGCGACGAGGCCTGAGAGGTTCTGTTCATGATCCGCCTTCACGTCACCGCAGATCTAACTGCCGGCGCGGCCGTGGCCCCGACGCTGGACCAGTCGCGCTATCTGACCCAGGTGATGCGGCTGGGCACGGGGGACTCCCTGCGGCTGTTCAACGGCCGCGACGGCGAGTGGCGCGCCACCGTGGCCGAGGTGCTGAAGAAGGGCGTGGTGCTGCGCGCCGAGGCGCGCGTGCGGGACCAGATCACACCGCCGGACGTGGAGCTCCTGCTCGCCACGGTGAAGAAGTCGGCGCTCGAGTTCGCCGTCGAGAAGGCCACGGAGCTGGGTGCGGCGCGGATCCGGCTGATCACCACGGCCCGGACACAGCCCCAGCACCTGCGGCTGGACCGGCTCGACGCCATCGCCGAGGAGAGCGCCGAGCAGACCGGCCGGCTGGACGTCCCGCCGGTGGATGATCCGGTCAAGCTGACCGCCCTGCTCGACCGCTGGGACACCTCGCGCCGGATCATGTTCTGCGACGAGACCGGCGGGCCGCCCGCCCTGCCCGCCCTGGCCGCCGCGGGCCCCGGCCCGTGGGCCATCCTGATCGGTCCCGAGGGGGGCTTCGCCCCGGAGGAGCGCGACCGGCTGAGGGCGATGCGCTGCGCCACGCCCGTGTCTCTGGGGCCGCGCGTCCTGCGGGCCGATACCGCCGCGGTCACGGCCCTGACCCTGTGGCAGGCGGCGCTGGGCGACTGGGAGCGCTGAGGGCGCCCGGTCGCACCATGGGAGCCCTTGAGCAGGGCCCTGCCCTCTCCCATCTAGGCGCGACACGTGGGGGACACGCATGACCGACCAGGCGCCGCTCTCGGCCGACGATCTCGTCGGCGTCATGGCGAAGGGCATCAAGCCGCGCGATCAGTGGCGCATCGGGGCCGAGCACGAGAAGTTCGGCTTCGACCGTGTCAGCCTGCGCCGGCCGACCTACGAGGGCGAGACGGGCATCCGCGCCATGCTGGACGGCCTGACCCGCTTCGGCTGGGCCCCGGTGCTCGAGGGCGGGCACGTCATCGCCCTTGAACGCGCCAACGCCGAGGGCTTCACGGCCTCGATCAGCCTCGAGCCCGGCGGCCAGTTCGAGCTGTCCGGCGCGCCGCTGAAGACCATCCACGACATCTGCAACGAGACCGGCCAGCACCTGATGGAGGTCAAGCAGGTCGCCGACCAGCTCGGCCTGGGCTTCCTCGGGCTCGGCTTCGACCCGATGTGGACCCGCGAGGACATCCCGGTGATGCCCAAGGGCCGCTACGACATCATGCGCGCCTACATGCCGAAGGTCGGCTCGCTGGGCCTCGACATGATGCTGCGCACCTCGACGGTGCAGGCCAACCTCGACTTCGAGTCCGAGGCCGACATGGTCGAGAAGTTCCGCGTCAGCCTGGCGCTGCAGCCGGTCGCCACCGCCCTGTTCGCCAACAGCCCCTTTACCGAGGGCCGGCCGAACGGCTTCCTGTCGGCACGGGCCAATGTCTGGACCGACACCGACGCCGATCGCACCGGCATGCTCAACTTCGTGTTCGAGGACGGCTTCGGGTTCGAACGCTATGCCGACTATGCGCTCGATGTGCCGATGTATTTCGTCAAGCGCGACGGGCGGTATGTGGACGTGGCCGGGCGCTCGTTCCGCGACTTCCTCGACGGTCGCCTGCCGGAGCTGCCCGGCGAGCGGCCGACGCTGAAGGACTGGGGCGATCACCTGACCACCCTGTTCCCCGAGGTCCGGCTCAAATCGTATCTGGAGATGCGCGGGGCCGACAGCGGGCCGTGGAGCCGCATCTGCGCCCTGCCCGCCCTGTGGGCCGGCATCCTCTATGACGCGCCGTCGCAGGCGGCGGCCTGGGACCTGTGCAAGGGCTGGGCGGTCGAGGATCACGAGCGGCTGCGCCGGGACGTGACCCGCCTCGGCCTGCGCGCCGAGGTCGGCGGACGCAGCCTGCGCGACGTGGCCGTCGACATGGTGGCCATCGCTAAACAGGGCCTGAAGAACCGCGCCTGCTTCTCCGGCGGCATGGTCGACGAGCGCGGCTATCTGGCCGAGCTGGAAGACATCGCTGACTCCGGCGTGACCCCGGCCGAGCGGCTGCTGGACCTGTACCACGGGGCCTGGGCGGGCGACCTGAGCCGCGTCTACCGCGACTTCGCCTACTGATCTTTCCCTCCGGCCGCGCCGGCGCCATCCTCGCCGAGGGTTTGGAGGGACATCACCATGAGCGACGTTGAAGCGGGCCTGCGCGAAGAGGCCGAACGGCGGGCCCAGGCGCGCATGAGCGTGCGCGTGCACGCCTTTGTCTTTGTGCTGGTCAACGGCGGCCTGCTGGGGCTCGACTATCTGACCGACGGCCGGTTCGACTGGGCCTGGTGGCCGATGCTGGGCTGGGGCATCGGCCTCGCCGCCCATCTCATCGGCGTCACCTACAGCCTGTCCGGCGCCCACGACCGGGCGGTAGCGCGCGAGCTGGAGTTCCTGCGACAGCGCCAGCGCAGAGATTGACAAGGTTTGCCATCGGGCGGACCCTCGCCCCATGGCCACCATGAACATCTCCCTGCCGGCCCAGATGAAGGTCTGGGTCGAGTCCCGCTCCGCAGACGGGCGTTACGCCAACGCCAGCGACTACGTCCGCGACCTGATCCGCCGCGACCAGGAACGAGTGGAGAAGATCGCGCACATGCAGGCGCTGGTCGATGAGGGTCGCGCTTCGGGCGTCAGCGAGAAGTCGGTAGAAGAGATCTTTGAAGAAGCGAAGGCCGATCACGAACGGCGGCACAGGGCCGCGTGAACGCCTATCGGCTCTCTCGGAGTGCAGAGGCCGATCTGCTGAGCATCTTCGCCCGCAGCCTTGACGACTTCGGACCGATGCAGGCCGTGCGCTACCGTGACGAGCTGGTCGCGCGGCTACGCACCCTCGCGCTCCATCCGGGTTTGTTCAGACTGCGGCACGAGTACAAGCCACCGACCAGAATCTGCCCCTTCAAGGCTCACGTGATCGTCTATGACGAAACCGATGAAGGCATCCTGATCGTGCGCATTCGCCATGCCAGCGAAAACTGGCTTGAGGATCCCCGCGGGGGCGACAACGTGAGCGAAACCCCATGACCCACCCCATCCGCGTCGGCGTCGGCGGCTGGACTTACGAGCCCTGGCGCGGGGTGTTCTATCCCGAGGGTCTGACGCAGAAGCGCGAGCTGGAGTTCGCCTGCCGGCGGCTGACCTCGATCGAGCATCACTGCGGAGTTGAGCACGTTGTGAGGGTCGTATGACGACCTCGGCCAGAACGAAGATCTTCGGATTGTTGGCCGCCGCGTTGGTCGCTTGGGTGCTGACCGTCGTGTTTGATCTAGCCCCCATGGTTTTGGTCCCGCTGACAGATCGCATTTTCGGAGCGGAGATACAGACCGGCATCGATCCAGTTCAGCTCGGAAACATCGTCACGCTCTACGCTGCATTCGGCCTGCCAATCGCCGTCCCGTTCGTGCTGATCGCGGGGTATCCGGTCTGGAAACGCTCGGAGAGCCGTGGCCGTACGCACAAAAGAGACGCGATCTGGTTGGGCGCAACCGTCGGCCTGCTGCTCGGACTGGCCTTTGCCGCCTACATTTTCGTCTACGGCTTGCAGACAATGGCTGACCAGGACTCAAGCTTCAACTCTTGGAGTTACGGGTATCAGATGACTGCTGATGGCATGCCCACAGCTCTCGGATGGATGTTCCAAGTGCTCGATATCGCCCTGACTGCCGTCACAGGCGCTGCTGCGGGACTCACAGCTTGGACGGTTGCGTCGCTCATGGAAGCGCGAAGGAGACTGGCGTGACCGGAAAAATCTACGTCGGCATCGGCGGCTGGACCTATGAGCCGTGGCGCGGGGTCTTCTACCCCGAAGGTCTGACGCAGAAGCGCGAGCTGGAGTTCGCCAGCCGGCGGCTGACCTCGATCGAGATCAACGGCACCTACTATTCGACCTTCAAGCCGGACAGCTGGATGAAGTGGCGGGACGAGACGCCCGAGGGCTTCGTCTTTTCGGTCAAGGCCAGTCGCTACTGCACCAACCGCAAGGTGCTGGCCGACATGGGCGAGTCCATGGACCGTTTCCTCGGCCAGGGCCTGACGGCGCTGGGCGACCGGCTGGGGCCGATCAACTGGCAGTTCATGGCCACCAAGAAGTTCGATCCGGTCGACTTCGAGGGCTTCCTGAAGCTGCTGCCGGCCGAGCGCGACGGGGTGCGGCTGCGGCACGCGCTCGAAGTGCGCCACGGCTCGTTCGAGACCCCGCAGTTCTACGAGCTGGCGGCGAAGTACGGCTGCGCCATCGTCTATGCCGAGGACGACGAGGCGCCGGAGTGGCCGCGCATCGATCAGCCCACCGCCGACTTCACCTACGCCCGGCTGATGTCCAGCCGCGAGGAGGAGCCCACCGGCATGGCGTCGGCCGAGCTGGACGCCATCGCCGCCCGGACCCGGCAGTGGGCCACGCGCGGCGAGGTCTTCGCCTACTTCATCGCCGGGGCCAAGGTGCGCAATCCGGCCGCCGCCGAGGCGCTGATCGCCCGCCTCGGGTAGTTGTCCACGGGCCGCCAATCCCCATGTTGGCGACACGGATTTCCAGCCCAGAGGCCCTGACCATGCCCATCGCCACCCGCGCCTTCGCCGCCGTCGCCGCCGACCAGCCGCTGGAGCCCTACCGCTTCGACCGGCGCGACCCCGGCCCGGACGATGTGGCGATCGAGATCCAGTACTGCGGCGTGTGCCACTCGGACCTGCACGTGGCGAAGAACGACCTCGGCAACACCCGCTACCCGATCGTGCCGGGGCACGAGATCGCCGGCGTGGTCACGGCGGTCGGGGCCAATGTCAGCCGCTTCAAGGTCGGCGACCGGGTCGGGGTCGGCTGCATGGTCGACAGCTGCCGCACCTGCGAGCCCTGCCGCGCCGGCGAGGAGCAGTACTGCGCGCCCGGCATGACCCAGACCTATGGCTCGCCCGACCCCAAGGGCGGCCCGGTCGACCAGCGCATCACCCAGGGCGGCTACTCCGACCGCATCACCGTGGATCAGGCCTATGTCCTGCGCATCCCCGACGCCCTGCCGCTCGACGCCGCCGCGCCCCTGCTGTGCGCCGGCATCACCACCTATTCGCCGCTGAGGCACTGGAAGGTCGGCCCGGGCTCGAAGGTGGCCGTGGTCGGCCTCGGCGGGCTGGGTCACATGGCGGTCAAGCTGGCCGTGGCCATGGGCGCCGAGGTGACGGTGCTGTCGACGTCGGACCGGAAGCGCGCCGACGCCGAGCGCATGGGCGCGAAGCACTTCCTGGTCAATTCGGACAAGACGGCCATGCAGGCCGCGGCGGAGAAGTTCGACCTGATCATCAACACCGTCTCGGCGACGCACGAGATCGCCAGCCACCTGCAGCTGCTGGCCCGCGACGGGACCATGGTCATGCTGGGCCTGACCACCGAAGGGCTGCCCGTGTTCGCCCTGCCGCTGCTGTGGCGTCGCCGCAGCGTCGCCGGCTCGCTGATCGGCGGCATCCGCGAGACCCAGGAGATGCTCGATTTCTGCGCCGAGCACGGCATCACCTGCGAGATCGAGACGATCGCCCCGGACCAGATCAACGAGGCCTATGCCCGGCTGGAGAAGTCCGACGTGCGCTACCGCTTCGTCATCGACATGGCGCGCATGGCCGCCTGAGCCCGCGCCGGCCTGTCATTGCCCCTTGGCAAAATGACAATGACGCTTGACAGGCCTCACGAGCATCCGTAAAGCACCCTTGTCACAACGACGAGGGTGCTTGTCATGTCTTACAAACCTCCGGGCCTGCGCGGCTTCGCCGGCGTCATGGGCGTCAGCCTGCTGATCGGCGCCGTCATCGGCGTCGCCGTGGCCATCCTCGAGGAAGGCGGTAACGCCTTCGCCCGGCTCGGCATTCTGGCGGTCCTCGTCCTCGGCCTGGCCGCGATCCTGTGGATCAGCATCCGCTGGTGGTCGCGGCTCGATGAGGCCGCGCGCGAGGCCCACAAATGGGCCTGGTACTGGGGCGGCTCGGGCGGCGCCGGCGTGGGCTTCCTCGCCGTCGCGGCGGCCACCCGCTTCGGCCAGCTTGACGGCTCGCCGGTGCTGGCCAGCTGGACCCCTGCGGAAGCCTTCTACAACGGCGCCATGGCGCTGATGGCGTGCCAGCTGGTCGGCTACGGCCTGGCTTGGGCCGTCTGGTGGCTGCAGCGGCGGTGATCCCATGAACAATCGCCTCAAGGTCCTGCGCGCCGAGCGCAACTGGAGCCAGGCCGAGCTGGCCGAGCGGCTGGGGGTCTCCCGCCAGACCGTCAACGCCCTCGAGACCGGCCGTTACGACCCGTCCCTTCCCCTCGCCTTCAAGATCGCGCGCGTCTTCGAACAGCCGATCGAGTCGATCTTTTCGGAATAAAGGAGCGTTCCCAAATGGTTGCCGACGACGAACGTCCCGTCCCCCTCGCCCGCCGCCTGCTGGTCGGTGCGGTCCTCGCCCTCGCCGGCGCCGCCACCGGCGCCGCTGTCGCCCGCTTCACCTTCCTCGGCGACACCAACCTGCCGGACACGGTGGCCGGGCTGGTCGCGATCGCCCTGCTGGCCATGGCCGTGATCAGTGTCTTCGTCATGGCCCGCCGGCCAGCGTCTGTACCCAAGGGCTGCGGGGTGTTGCAGATCATCGTCACCGCCCTCGCGGGCGTCATGCTGCTGGCCCCCATCGCGCCGCTCGGCCTTGCGCCGGACGTGACCTTCTTCGGCATCGCCGCGCTGCTGGCGATCCAGACCTTCGCCAACCTGCTTCTATGGCGGCGGGCGGATGAGCTTCTGCGGCGGATCACGGTCGAGGCCGGCGCCCTGACCTTCTGGCTCAGCCAGGGCGTGCTGTTCCTCTACGCCGCCGCCGAGCGCCTCGCCCTCGTCCCCGAGGTCAACGCGTGGAGCCTGATCGGGGTGATGATGGCCCTCTACATTCTCGCCTCCGCCATCGTGGCCGCCCGGCGCGGCCTGTCCTGAACCTGTCCCCGCTTCCGCAAGGAGATCCACAATGTCCCTGACCCAACTGCTCAAGACCGCCGCTCGCAGCGCTGTCGGCGTCGCCGCCGGCCTCGCCCTGACCTTCGTCGCCGTCGACGGAGCCTTCGCCCAGGCCCCCGCCGCCCCGGCCATCACCCCCGCCGAGGGCAAGGGGCCGGCCCTCTGGCTGATCCAGGACGATGACTCGCGCATCTGGCTGTTCGGCACGGTGCACGTGCTGCGTCCCAACACGCCGTGGGGCACGCCGGCGGTCGACGCCGCCCTGGCCGAAGCCGACACCCTGATCCTCGAGATCAAGGATCCGAACGACCAGGCCGCCGCCGCGCCGCTGATCCAGCAATTCGGTCTGTCCCCTGACCGGCCGCTGTCCAGCCTGCTGACCGCCGAAGAGCTGGCCGAGCTGAACGCCGCCGCCGGGGCGCTGGGCGCCAACGCGGCGGCCCTCGACCCGCTGCGCCCCTGGCTGGCCGGCCTGACCATCTCGGTCGCGCCGATGATCGCCGCCGGCTACGATCCGATGTCGGGGGTGGACACGGTGCTGCGCGCCCGCGCCCTCGCCGCCGGCAAGCCGGTCGACGAACTGGAAAGCATCGAGGCCCAGATCCGCATGCTGGCCAGCATGTCCGAAGAGACCCAGCTGGCCTTCCTGCGCTCGGCCATCCGCGACTACGAGATGGCCAGCACCATCCTCGACCAGCTGGTCACCGCCTGGGCGACCGGCGACGTCGAGGGCATCGAGCGGATCGGCGTCGAGGAGATGCGCAGCCAGTCGCAGGAGCTCTACGACCTGCTGCTGGTGACCCGGAACCGCGACTGGGCTGACCAGATCCAGACCCTGCTGGCCGGTTCGGGCGACACCTTCATCGCCGTGGGCGCGGCGCACCTGGCCGGCGACGACAGCGTCCAGGCCATGCTGGAGGCCCGCGGCGTGCGCGTGGCGCGGACCCAGTAAGCCCGGACACCCCGGACTGACCCCGAGGGCCCGGCCGCAAGGCCGGGCCTTTTCGCGTCAGACGACCTCGTGCATCAGCGCCTGGCGGTAGCCGTCGACCCAGAGGTTACGGAACCGGCGGCTACGCTCGGCATGATAGATATGCGCCAGCTCGGCGTAGGAGCGGTCGAAGTCGTCGTTGACGAAGACGTAGTCGAACTCGTCGGCGTGCTCGATCTCGCCCTTGGCGTTGGCGATGCGCTGCTCGATCACTTCCGGCGTATCCTGCGAGCGGGTGATCAGGCGGCGCTTCAGCTCCGCGAGACTGGGCGGCAGGATGAACACCCGCACGGCGTCGTCCGGACACTTGCGGGCGACCTCGCGGGCTCCCTGCCAGTCGATGTCGAACAGCACGTCGCGGCCCTCGGCGAGGGCCCGCTCGATCGGCGCGCGCGGCGAGCCGTAGAGGTTGCCGTGCACGTCCGCCCATTCGAGGAAGGCGTCCTCGTCGATCAGGCGCTGGAACAGCTCCCGGTCGACGAAATGGTAGTCACGACCGTCCACCTCGCCCGGACGGATGCCGCGGGTCGTCATGGAGATCGACAGCTCCAGCCCACCGTGGTCCGCCATCAGCCGCCGGCACAGCGACGTCTTGCCGGCCCCCGAAGGGCTGGCGACGATCAGGAGGACGCCCCGGCGGGGGCTGCGTTCGTTGGACATGAAGACGCGGACTCGTGGACGGAGGAACGGGGATCAGGGCTGGACGGGGCGTAGCGCGGCGCCGCCCTCGGGCTCAAGGGTGATGACAGCCTCGCCGGTGAGCGGCGCAGCCGCGGCGGCTTCGGTGGTCTCCACCGGCGGGGCCTCGCCGCGCTCGATGGCGCGCCAGCGCGCCACATTGGCCCGGTGCTCATCGTAGGTGCGGGCGAAGGCGTGCCCACCGGTGCCGTCGGCGACAAAGAAGAGCTCGTCGGTGACCGGCGGATTGAGCACGGCGCGCAGGGCGTCGACGCCGGGATTGGCGATCGGCGTCGGCGGCAGGCCGTCGATGACATAGGTGTTCCACGGCGTCGGGGCGCGCAGTTCCGACAGGCGGATGCCGCGGCCGAGCGGGCGGCCCTGGGTGATGCCGTAGACGATGGTCGGGTCGCTCTCCAGGCGCATGCCCTGCCGCAGCCGGTTGGTGAAGACGGCGGCCACACGCGGCCGCTCGGCGGCGAGGCCGGTCTCCTTCTCCACGATCGAGGCGAGGATCACCGCCTCCTCGGGCGTGCGGACCGGCAGGTTGCCGGCGCGCTGGGCCCACAGCCGGGCGAGGTTCTCGTCCGCCGCCAGTTGCATGCGGCGGATCACCGACTGGCGGGTCTCGCCGCGGGTGATCTCGTAGGTCTCGGGCCAGAGCGAGCCCTCGGCGGGCACCTGCGGAACCTCGCCGGTGAGCAACTCCTCGGCCATCAGGATGTCCACGGCCTGGGCCGAGGACCAGCCTTCGGGCAGGGTCACGAAATGCCGGACGACGCGACCTTCGGTCAGGGTGCGGATCACCGTCGACAGCGAGGCGCGCGAGGGGATTTCGTACTCCCCGGCGCGCAGCCGGCGATCGGCGCCAGTCAGGCTGACCGCGGCCTTGAACATGTCGGTCGAGCGGATCACGCCCGCCCGGCGCAGCGCCGCGCCGATGGCGTCGACATTGGAGCCGGACGCCAGGGTGACGATGGTCGTCTCCCCCTGCCGCGCCCCCGGCCCCGGGCCGTAGTAGACGCTCCAGGCCCAGATCAGGCCGGCGATAAGAAACAGGCTGACCGTGGCCGAAGCCGCCAGCAGCCCGGCCAGCAGCCCCGGACGACGCCGGGCCGCGTCACGCGCCCGCCCCTTCCAGGACGCCACCTCAGCCCACCTTCCGGAAGATCACGGCGGCGTTGGTGCCGCCGAAGCCGAAGCTGTTGGACATGGCCACGTCGATCTTCTTCGGCTTCGCCTTGTGCGGCACGAGATCCATCGGCGTCTCGTGCTCGGGGTCGTCGAGATTGATGGTCGGCGGAGCGATCTGGTCGCGGATGGCCAGGATGGAGAAGATGCACTCGATGGCGCCGGCCGCCCCCAGCAGGTGGCCCGTCATCGACTTGGTCGAGGACATCGACAGGTTGGCGGCATGGTCGCCGACCAGGCGCTCCACCGCCTTGGCCTCGATCCAGTCGGCCATGGTCGAGGTGCCGTGGGCGTTAACGTAGTCGAGGTCCGACGGCTGCAGGCCGGCGCGCTTCAGGGCCGCCACCATAGCGCGGTAGCCGCCCTCCCCGTCCTCGGACGGCGCGGTGATGTGCCAGGCGTCGCCGGAGAGGCCGTAGCCCGCCACCTCGGCGTAGATGGTGGCGCCGCGGGCCACGGCGTGTTCGTACTCCTCCAGCACCACCACCCCGGCGCCCTCACCCATGACGAAGCCGTCGTGGCGGCGGTCATAGGGACGGCTGGCCTGTTCCGGCGCGTCGTTGAAGCTGGTGCACAGGGCGCGGCAGGCGAGGAAGCCGGCGATGCCGATCGGCACGATCGAGCTCTCGGCCCCGCCCGCCACCATGACGTCGGCGTCGCCCAGGGCGATCAGGCGGGCCGCATCGCCGATGGCGTGGGCGCCGGTGGCGCAGGCGGTGACGACCGAGTGGTTCGGGCCCTTCAGGCCATGGCGGATCGAGATCTGCCCCGAGGCCAGGTTGATCAGGGCCGAGGGGATGAAGAAGGGGCTGACGCGACGGACGCCCTGTTCCTTCAGGACGATGGCGGTGTCGGCGATGGGGCCGAGGCCGCCGATGCCGGAGCCGACCATCACGCCGGTGCGCTCCTTGTCCTCGTCGCTCTCCGGCTTCCAGCCGGCGTCGGCGAGAGCCTCGTCGGCGGCGGCGATGGCGAACAGGATGAAGTCGTCGACCCGCTTGCGCTCCTTGGCCGACATGATCTGGTCAGGATCGAACACGCCGGCGACGCCGGGGGCCCCGCCGCCGCGGCCATCCACGCTCGGAACCTCGCCGGCGATGGTGCAGCCATAGCCCTCGGTGTCGAACACAGTGATCGGCCGGATGCCGGAGCGACCCTCCAGGATCCCCTTCCAGCTGTGCTCAACCCCGTGGCCCAGGGGCGTGATCAGGCCCAGGCCCGTGACGACGACGCGGCGCATGCCCCGCTCCTTCAATCTTCCCGTGCGAATCCGGGAGTCCGGCTGTCCAGAAACATTAATGGCCGCCCGCGTCGCCCGCTAGGGCGCGCCGGGCGGCCACGAATGCCGTGCGATCAGGCGGCGGGCCTCAGCCCGCGGTCTTCTCGTTGATGAACTTCACCGCGTCGCCGACGGTCTGGATGTGCTCGGCGGCGTCATCCGGGATCTCGATGTCGAATTCTTCCTCGAAGGCCATCACCAGCTCGACGTTGTCGAGCGAATCGGCGCCGAGGTCGTCGATGAAGCTGGCCTTCTCGGTCACCTTGTCCGGATCGGCGTCCAGGTGTTCGATGACGATCTTGCGGACGCGTTCAAGCGTGTCGGACATGTCTCTGCCTTCAGTTTGCGCCCGGAAGCGCTTTCGTTGGTCTTGCGCCTGCCGTCTCACGTCGGAACGACGGAGGCAAGCCCCCGGAGCCTTCGCGCCGGGACGCCCGCGGGCTTTAGCACAGGCGACGGGGCGGGAAATAGTCTGTTGCAGGGTGTGATCGGGGCAGCATCTATCCTCCCCATGCAATGGGGAGGGGGACCGTAAAGCGGTGGAGGGGCTCCTCAGCGCAGCGTGCTTTTCGCCCCTCCACCGCCTTCGGCGGTCCCCCTCCC
Organism: Brevundimonas sp.; assembly: GCF_035998205.1. Classification (GTDB taxonomy): domain Bacteria; phylum Pseudomonadota; class Alphaproteobacteria; order Caulobacterales; family Caulobacteraceae; genus Brevundimonas. Next base: position 749,870 of record NZ_DASYHT010000006.1, on the reverse strand, counting down.
GACGTTGTGGGGAGGAAAGCCCCCGCGGATCACAGCATCGCCATGCCGCCGTTGACGTGAAGGGTCTGGCCGGTGACGTAGGCGGCCTCGTCCGAGGCCAGATAGACAGCAGCGGCGGCGATCTCGTCGCCCGTGCCGAGTCGGCCGAGCGGGATGCGGCCCAGGATGGTGTCGCGCTGCTGCTCGTTGAGCACATCGGTCATGGGCGAGGCGATGAAGCCCGGCGCGATGCAGTTCACGGTGATGCCCCGCGAGCCGACCTCCTGCGCCAGCGACTTGGAGAAGCCGATCATGCCGGCCTTGGAGGCCGCATAGTTGGTCTGGCCCGGGTTGCCGGTGACGCCGACCACCGAGGTAATGCCGATGATGCGGCCGGCGCGGCGCTTCATCATGCCCTTCACCGCCGCCCGCGACAGGCGGAAGTAACTCTCGAGATTGACCTTGAGCACCTGCTCGAAGTCCTCGTCCTTCATGCGCAGGATCAGGCCGTCACGGGTGATGCCGGCATTGGCCACCAGCACGTCCAGCGGGGCGCCGGCGGCGGCTTCGGCCGCGCCGACCAGAGCATCGACCGAGTCGGGATCCGACAGATTGGCCGGGGCGATGACGGCGCGCTCGCCCAGCTCGCCGGCCAGCTCCGCCAGCACCGCCTCGCGCGTGCCGGACAGGACCACGGTCGCGCCCTGGGCGTGCAGGGCGCGGGCGATGGCCCCGCCGATGCCGCCGGTCGCGCCGGTCACCAGCGCGGTCTTGCCGGAAAGATTGAACATGGGGAGCCTCCTCTCAGCGGAGGCCGTTCATAGTGCGGCGCCGGGCCGGCGTCATCCCCGCGCGACGCGGAGATGACGCCCCTGTCCCGATCGGTGCGCGATCAGGCCGTCGCGTCGGCGTCCGCTGCCTCGGCCGCGGCCGTCCCGGCGTCGGCGGTGATGTCGAAGGCGATCTTGCCGTCCTTCAGCACCACCTTGACGTGCCCGCCCTTGGTCAGGCGGCCGAACAGGATGTCGTCCGCCAGCGGCTTCTTGATGTGCTCCTGGATGACCCGGGCCAGGGGCCGGGCGCCGTAGAGCTCGTCGAAGCCGTTCTTGGCCAGCCAGTCGGTGGCCTCGTCGGTCAGCTGGATGGTGATGTTGCGGTCCGCCAGCTGGGCTTCCAGCTGCAGGATGAACTTGGTCACCACCGACTTGATCGTCTCGGCGTCCAGCGGCCTGAAGGCCACGATGGCGTCCAGACGGTTCCGGAACTCCGGCGCGAACAGGCGCTGGATGGCCTTTTCGTCCTCGCCCTCGACCTTGCCGCGGCCGAAGCCGATCGCGGCCCGGGCGTTGTCGGCCGCCCCGGCGTTGGTGGTCATGATCAGGACCACGTTGCGGAAGTCGACCTTCTTGCCGACCGCGTCGGTCAGCATGCCGTTGTCCATCACCTGCAGCAGGATGTTGTAGACGTCCGGGTGCGCCTTCTCGATCTCGTCCAGCAGCACCACGGCGTGCGGGTGCTGGTCGACGGCGTCGGTCAGCAGGCCGCCCTGGTCATGACCGACATAGCCCGGAGGGGCGCCGATCAGCCGGCTGACGGTGTGCCGCTCCATGTATTCGGACATGTCGAAGCGCAGCATCTCGATGCCGAGCGTCGAGGCCAGCTGCTTGGCGACCTCGGTCTTGCCGACGCCGGTCGGGCCCGAGAACAGGAAGCAGCCGATCGGCTTGCTGGGGTCGCGCAGACCGGCGCGGGCCAGCTTCATGGCCGCGGTGACCTGCTCGATCGCCTGGCCCTGGCCGAACACGACACGGTTCAGGTCGGTGTTGAGCTCGCGCAGGGCCTCGGTGTCGGACTTGGACACCGACTTCGGCGGGATGCGGGCCATCTTGGCGATGACGGCCTCGACCTCCTTCTGGCCGATGACCTTCTTGCGCTTCGACTCGGGCAGCAGCTTCTGGCTGGCCCCGGCCTCGTCGATCACGTCGATCGCCTTGTCCGGCAGCTTGCGGTCCGACATGTAGCGCGCCGACAGCTCGACCGCCGTGCGCACTGCGGAGTCGGTGTAGCGGACCTTGTGGTGCTCCTCGTAGTAGGTCTTCAGGCCGCGCAGGATCTTCACCGAATCCTCGACCGTCGGCTCGTTGACGTCGATCTTCTGGAAGCGACGGACGAGCGCCCGGTCCTTCTCGAAGTGCTGCCGGTACTCCTTGTAGGTGGTCGAGCCCATGCAGCGCAGGCTGCCCGAGGCCAGCGCCGGCTTGAGCAGGTTGGAGGCGTCCATGGCCCCGCCCGAGGTGGCGCCTGCGCCGATCACCGTGTGGATCTCGTCGATGAACAGGATGGCGTTGTCGTGGCCCTCCAGCTCCTTGACGACCTGCTTGAGGCGCTCCTCGAAGTCGCCGCGGTAGCGCGTGCCGGCCAGCAGGGCGCCCATGTCGAGGCTGTAGATGGTGGCGTCCTTGAGGACGTCCGGCACCTCGCCATTGACGATCTTGCGCGCCAGCCCTTCGGCGATGGCGGTCTTGCCGACGCCCGGGTCGCCGACCAGCAGGGGGTTGTTCTTGGTGCGGCGGCACAGGATCTGGATCGAGCGCTCGACCTCGGCCTGGCGGCCGATCAGCGGGTCGACCTTGCCCTGGCGCGACTTCTCGTTGAGGTCGACGCAATAGGCCTCGAGCGCCTCGCCGCCAGACTTGACGGCCTGGGCGTCCTCGGCGTCCTCGCGCGAACCGCCGGCGGCGCGGGCCGGCCGGGTCTCCGCGGCGCCCGGCTTCTTGGCGATGCCGTGGGCGATGTAGTTGACCGCATCGTACCGCGTCATGTCCTGCTCCTGCAGGAAGTAGGCGGCGTGGCTCTCGCGCTCGCTGAAGATGGCCACCAGCACATTCGCGCCGGTGACCTCCTCGCGGCCCGAGGACTGGACGTGGATCACGGCGCGCTGGATCACGCGCTGGAAGCCGGCGGTCGGCTTGGCGTCCTCACCATCCGAGGTGGCGAGGGCCGACAGGTCGGTATCGACGTAGAGGGTCAGGGCCCCGCGGAGCGCCGCGAGGTCGACGTTGCAGGCCTGCATGACGCCGGCGGCGTCGGGATCATCGATCAGCGCCAGCAGCAGGTGCTCGAGGGTCGCGTACTCGTGCCGACGCGCATTGGCGTAGGCGACGGCGCGATGCAGGGTCTCTTCGAGGGGGCGCGAGAAGGAGGGCAAGGGAACTCAGTCCTTTTCCATCGTGCATTGCAGGGGATGCTGGTGACGGCGGGCGGTCTCCACGACCTGGGCGACCTTGGTCTCGGCCACCTCGTAGGTATAGACCCCGCAAACCCCGACACCATGCTGATGCACATGCAGCATGATGCGGGTCGCGTCCTCGCGGCTCTTCTGGAAGAACCGCTCCAGCACATAGACGACGAATTCCATCGGCGTGTAGTCGTCGTTCAGGATGAGCACCCGATACAGCGACGGCTTCTGCAGCTTGGGGCGCGTTTCGGTGACCGTTGCGGCGCCGCCGCCGGGCTGTTCACCTGGTCTCCTGTTGGGCATTCGTCGTCCGGTTATCAGGGCAGTCAGGGACTGAGATAGGGAATGATGGCCGGTTTTGAAGCGGCGTCCAGTCACAGGTTCGGGCGTCGTCGTCGCGGCTGCCTGACTGCGCCCGGGCGTGGTATCCGCGCCGCATGAGCAGCGCGCCCCTTCCCGACGCCGGCCGCAACTGGGTCGACGCCCACGCCCCCGAGTCGCTGAAGCCCTGGCTCAAGCTGGGCCGCTTCGACCGGCCGGTGGGCATATGGCTGCTGCTGCTGCCCGGCTGGCAGGGCCTCGCCCTGGCGCTGGCGGCGGATCGTCGCCAGCCGGATCTGTACGACCTCTGGCTGGTCGTCGGCTTTGCGCTGGGGGCCTGCCTGATGCGCGCGGCCGGCTGCGCCTACAACGACATCGTCGACCGCGACATCGATGCGAAGGTGGCGCGCACCGCCGGCCGGCCGATTCCCGCCGGGCGGATCACCGTGAAGCAGGCCTGGGGCTTCGTCGTCGGCTGCTGTCTCGCCGCCTTCCTGATCCTGCTGAGCCTGTCGCCCCTCGCCATTGCCCTCGGCATCGGGTCGCTGGGGCTGGTGGCCGCCTATCCGTTCATGAAGCGCATCACCTGGTGGCCCCAGGCCTGGCTGGGCCTGACCTTCAACTGGGGGGCGCTGATGGGCTTCGCCGCGGCCGGAGGCGATCCCGGGCTCTGGCCCGCCGCCCTGCTGCTCTATGCCGCCGGCGTGTTCTGGACCCTCGGCTACGACACCATCTACGCCCTGCAGGATCTGGAGGACGACGCCCTCGCCGGGGTCAAGTCATCGGCGCGACGGCTGGGCGCCGGCGTACGCCGCGGCGTGGCGCTGTTCTACGCCTTCAGTCTCGCCGCCCTCGCCGCCACGGTCGTGATCGCCGGGCTGGCCCCGCTCGCCTGGGCCGGCGTGGCCGCTGTGGCCGCCCATCTGGCCTGGCAGACGCTGCGGCTGCGCGCGGACGACCCGCGCGGGGCGCTCGCCCTGTTCCGGGCGAATCGCGAGGCCGGGATTTTGTCGCTGATCGCCCTTATGTTGGGGGCGGTATCCCTGTTCTGAGGTCCGGAGTCGCCCATGGCCCCCGCCCCTGCCCGTCCCGTTCGCCCCTGGCGCGCCGCCCTGCTGCTGGGGCTCGGCGTGCTTGCGCTCGCCGGCTGCCAGCGCCGCGAGGAGGAGCCCGCGCCGGCCGCCGAGGCCCCGGCCACGGGGCCGACGGTGACCCCGGCCGACGCCGCGGCGCCGCTGAACTTCGATTCGCGCACCTCCTACGCCGAGGTCGCCCTGCGCCTGCCCGAGGCCGTGGTGCGCCAGCCCGACCTGCACGCCCGCCTCTACGCCGCCGATGTGCGGGACCTGCGCCAGTTCGCGGAAGGCGCCCAGGCTGACCTCAGCGAGTTCGGCGGCGGCGGCATGCGCGGCTACAGCCGCACCATCAGCTGGAGCTCCGGGGCCGAGACCGGCAAGCTGCTGTCGCTCGGCCGCGAGGTCACGGAGTACACGGGCGGGGCCCACGACAGCCTCGCCTACTCGGCCGTGCTCTGGGACAAGGCGCTCAAGGCGGTCCTGCAGCCGTCGGCCCTCTTCCGCGCCGGCGTGAACCTCGACACCCTTGATCAGGCCCTGTGCGCCGCGGTCAACCAGGCCAAGAAGGCGCGCGACGGCGCAATCCCGCCGGTCAGCCTCGACGCCACTGACACCTTCAGCTGCCCGCGGGCGGCGGACACCCCGTTCGTGCTGTCGCCGTCGGACGTGCCAGGCAAGGCGGGCGGCCTGACCTTCCTGATCGCGCCCTACACCGTGGGCCCCTGGGCCGAGGGCAGCTATCAGGTCCAGGTGCCGCAGACGGCGTTCCGTCAGCTCCTGGCCCCGGCCTATGTCGACGAGTTCGCCGGCGCGCCCGTGAAGGCGGCCGGCGAAGGGCGTTGAGACGGGGCTGAGGCGCGTCAGTCGGCCAGGAAGGCGTCGACCGCCTCGGCGAAGCGCGCCGGCTGGTCAGACATGATGAAGTGGCGGCTGTCGTCGATGCGCACCAGCTTGACGTTCGGCAGCGTCGCGTACTCGCGGGCCCACATGGCGTCAGCCATGGCGGCCGGCGCGCCCCCGTCGGCGTCAGCGGCGTAGAGGGCGGTCACCGGCGTGGTCATGGCGGCCAGCTCCGGCCGGGCGTCATTGGTCATGACATCGCGGATGGCCGCGGCGAGGGCCTGACGGTCGCCCGCCGCCGCCCACTCGACCATGGCGACGCGCACGGCGGGATCCCGGGCCAGACCGACGGCGGTCTGGCTCTGACCGGCGCGGAAGGCGGCCTCGGGGGTGGACAGCATGCCGGCCGCGGCCTGCTCGGCGAACGGACGGGCGGCCTCCGCCGTCATCTGGGGCCCGTAGAGCGCCGAGAAGAAGGGCAGGCTGTCGACGCTGAGCAGACGCCCGACGCTGTCCGGATGCGCCTGGGCCAGACGCAGGCCGACGAGGGCCCCCATGGAGTGGCCGATCACCGCCGGACGGACGAGGCCGCGCTCGCGGATGTAGGCGTCCAGCGCCTCGACCACCGGGGCGACGAAGGGCCCGTCGGCGCCGTGGCTCCAGGGTTCGCCGGCGAAGCCCGCCAGCTGGACCATGTGCACCCGGTGGGTGGCGCTCAGACGGGTCGCCTCGGCCCGCCACACCTCCCGCGAGGAGGCGTAGCCCGGGATCAGGATGACGTCGGGCCCGGCTCCGAGCACCTCCACCGAGAGGCGGTCAGAGCGGTAGTCGATCGCCTGCGCCACGGCAGGCGTCGGCGCGGGGGCGGCGAAGGCGTCGACGGCCACCGCCAGCGACGGCAGGCAGGCGGCGAGGCCGATCAGGGCGGCGCGCCAGCGGGCGGCCTTGCGGGCGGCGGCGGCGGAAACCTGGGCGCGCGAGGTCGTACGCGCCTGGAAGGGGGCGTTGAACATGGGAGTCTCCTTGGAAATCGGTTGGGGTGTGGACGCCTGCCTCAGGCGGGCGGGAGGGCGTGGGGGTTCTCGAAGATCTCCTCCACCGGTCGGCCGAACAGGGCGGCGATGCGGTAGGCGAGGTCCAGCGAGGGATCGTGTTTCTCGGTCTCGAGGGCGATGACGGCCTGGCGTGAGACGCCCAGCTGGTCGCCGAGCTCGGCCTGGGTCCAGTTGCGCTCGACCCGCAGCAGTTTCAGACGGTTCTTCATTGGGTCGACCGGATGAAGGGGGTGACGAGGCCGTACAGCCCCCAGAACAGCGGATAGATCATCCAGCCGGCGGCATGCGGGGCGCCGCCGAAGGTCTCGGCGAAGCCCCAGCCGCAGAAGGCGGCCATGGCGAGGCCCGAGGCGACGATGAAGCGCTTGGCGGTGAGGATGCGGACGAACTCGTCGCTCTCGACCATCAGCCGCAGGGTGGCCCAGATCTGGCCCGCGACCGGGGCCGCCACGGCGAGCCCCAGCAGCCAGCCCGCGGGCTTGCCGATGATTTCGTCGAAGGCGCCGTAGATGGCGGCGACATTGACCGCCAGATACCCGCCCATGAAGGCCATGGTGCGGATGACATAGCGGCGGTCGGCGGGTGTGCCGAAGTTGCCGGGAAGGATCGTCATGACAGGTGCTCCTGACTTGGTGTAAGGGCAACATGACATTGGCCGTATGTCATGTCAACCTGACTTTTCGTCAGGATCGCATAACTTTCGGGAAGCAGCTTGCGACCCCGTTGGCGAGGGCTATCCTCGCGACCATGCCCGCCGCCCCGCGCGTCTCGCCTGCCGCCGTTTTCACCACCGAGGAATGGGCCCCGTTCCAGCGGCGACCGGGCGCGATCGGCCTGCTGCTGGTGGCGCACTGCTGGGGCGTCATTGCGCTCTCAATGGCCGCAGCAGTGGTCTGGCCGCTGCTGATCCCGCTGGCGATCGTGATCATCGGCACGCGCCAGCTGGGTCTGGCCATCCTCATGCACGAGGCGGCCCACGGCGCCCTGTCGCGGAACCTGAAGCTCAACGATCTTGTCGGCCACTGGCTGTGCGCCGTCCCGGTCGGGGCGTCGCTGAGCGCCTATCGCCCCTACCACCTCAGCCACCACCGCTTCGCCCAGCAGCCGGAAGACCCGGACAAGGTCTTGTCCGATCCCTTTCCCGTCAGCCCGGCGTCCCTGCGCCGCAAGATGATCCGCGATCTGACCGGCCAGACCTTCTTCAAGCAGCGGGTCCTGCTGCCGCTGGCGGTGCTGCGGCGAGCCCGGGTCGAAGGCGCCAACCACGCCTATGATGCGGCGGTCATCAGCCGCTCGATCGTGGCGTTCCTCGCGGTCAACGCTGGCCTGGCCGTGGTGCTGGCGCTGGCCGGGGCCTGGTGGGCCTTCTGGATCCTGTGGATCCTGCCGATGGCGACCTGGTTCCCGTTCGTCACCCGGCTGCGAAACATCGCCGAGCATGCCTGCGTCGAGGGCTCGGCCGAGGACGCCTTCCGCGCCGCCCGCACCACCCGCGCCAGCTGGTGGGAGCGCGCCTTCATCGCCCCCTACTGGGTCAACTTCCACGCCGAGCACCACCTGTTCATGCACGTGCCCTGCTGGAAGCTGCCGCAGCTCCACCGGCGGCTGCAGCGGAAGCCCGAGGGGGCCCGCATGGAGGTGGCCCCGGGCTATCTGGCGGTGCTGCGGCAGGCCACGCGCGGCTGATCGGCCGCATCGCGCCGCGCGCCCGGGCGGCGTAGGAGCTGCCCATGCGTCCGCCCTCCTCCCTCGGCTCCGGCCGCGCCGTGCCCTCCGGCCGTCTGACGCGCATGCTGCGCTTCGGCGGGATGGCGGCGGGGGTGGCCGGGGCGGCGCTCGGCGAGGGCGCGCGGCAGATGGCCGGCGGCAAGCGCCCATCCCTGTCCGACGTGCTGCTGACCCCGGCGACCGCCCTGCGCGTCACCGACGAGCTGGCCCGGCTGCGCGGCGCGGCCATGAAGATGGGCCAGCTGCTGTCGATGGACGCCGGCGAGATGCTGCCGCCCGAGCTGGCCGAAATCCTCGCCCGGCTGCGCGCCGAGGCCCGCCCCATGCCGCCGGCCCAGCTGGAGGCGGCGCTGAACCGCCGCTGGGGCCGGGACTGGCGCGATCGTCTGGCCCGCTTCGACATGGAGCCCATGGCCGCCGCCTCGATCGGCCAGGTGCACCGGGCCGTGACCCACGAGGGCGAGACCCTGGCGGTCAAGATCCAGTATCCGGGCGTGGCGCGCAGCATCGACGCCGACCTCGACAACGTCACCGCCCTGCTCAACCTGTCCGGCGTCCTGCCGAAGGGGCTGGAGCTCGCCCCGCTGCTGGCCGAGGCCAGGCGCCAGCTGCACGAGGAGGCCGACTACGTCCGCGAGGCCGGGCAGATGAGCGCCTTCGCCGAGCTGCTGGCGGACGATCCGCGCTTCGTCACGCCGCGCCCGCACGCCCCGCTCTTGCGGCCCGACGTTCTGCCGATGACCTGGCTCGAGGGGCGGTCGATCGAGCAGCTGGCGGACGCCCCGCAGGCGACGCGCGACGCGGCGGTCGCGACGCTGCTCGAGCTGACCCTGCGCGAGCTGTTCGTGTTCGGGCGGATGCAGACCGATCCGAACTTCGCCAACTATCTTGCCCTCCCGGACGGATGCATCGGCCTGCTCGACTTCGGGGCGGCGCGCGAGATCGCCGCGGAGACGACCGAAGCCTATCGCGGGCTGCTGCGCGCCGGCCTTTCGGGCGACCGCAGCGCCGCCATCGCGGCGGCCAAGGCGGTGGGATTCTTCGACGACCGGCTGATCGCGCGGCAGGGCGCGGCCGTGGACGACATCTTCGACCTAGCGCTGGAGCCGCTGTCGCGGCCCGGGCCGTTCGACTTCGGCGACCCCGAGGTGGTGCGGCGGCTGCGCGAACGCGGCATGGCCTTCGCCGAGGACCGCGACGTCTGGAAGGCCCCGCCCCCGGCCGTCCTGTTCGTGCAGCGCAAGCTCGGCGGCATGTATCTGCTGGCGGCGCGGCTCAAGGCCCGGGTCGACGTCCGCGCCCTGATGGCCGTCCACGCTTGACGCAGGCCTGTCGCGGCCGCAGTCGGCGGCCATGAGCATCGCCGATCCGCGCGCCTTCATCCTCGCCAACACCCGCCTGACGCCGACTCCGCATGCGCCGGAGATCGTCCTGTGGGTGGCGGACGAAGTGACGCCCCTGTGGCGGCTGACGGAGGAGGAGCTGGGCGAGATGGGCCTGCCGCCGCCGTTCTGGGCCTTCGCCTGGGCCGGGGGCCAGGGGCTGGCGCGCTGGCTGCTGGACCATCCGGAAGAGTCTGCGGGCCGGTCGGTGATCGACTTCGCCGCCGGCTCGGGGCTGGTCGGCATCGCCGCCGCAAAGACCGGCGCCCGCGAGGTGCTGGCGGCCGACATCGATCCCTTCTGCGGCGCAGCCGTGGCGCTCAATGCCGAAGCCAACGGGGTCCGCCTCGCCTTCACCGCCGCAGATCTGCTGGAAGCTCCACCCCCGCCGGTCGAGCTGATCGTCGCCGGCGACGTCTTCTACGAACAGCCCATGGCCGACCGGGTGCTGGCCTGGCTGCAACAGGCGCGGGCGGCGGGGACCCGCGTGCTGGTCGGCGATCCAGGCCGCGCCTATGTGCCGAAGTCGGGCCTGACCCTGCTGGCGGAGTACGAGGTCCCCACCACCCGCGAACTGGAAGACCTGGCCGTCAAGCGCACCCGCGTCTGGGCCCTGGACTGACCGCGCACCTGAAGGTTCATCACAGAGGGCACGGAGAGATCACGAAGGACACGGGGAGGTCGCGCCCTTGGCGCCGCAGGCGCCCCGGAGTCCCGCATGGAGTATGGCGCTACGCGCGCAGTCACGCCGGTCCCGTTGTGACCTCTGTGACTTCTCTTCTCTGTGGACTCCGTGATGAACCTTGAAGGCCTGATGGCCGCAAGGTCAGCCCAGCACGTCGGCGGCGTCGGGGTTGCGGCGGAACCAGGCGATGGCGTAGCTGCAGATCGGGGTGAGCTTCAGCTCGTGGGCGCGGGCGTGCTCGACCAGCGCCGCCATGAACCGGCCCGCCGCGCCGGCGCCGCGCAGGGCCGGATCGGCCTCGACGTGCAGCAGGGCGCGGACGTCGCCGCGGACGGCATAGTCGCAAAACACCGCCCCGCCCTCGAACGGCTGGACGAACCGCTTCGCCTCGGCGAGGTCGACCAGCGGGCCGATGGCGCTCACGCCGGGCGGTCCTGCAGCAGGTTCAGCAGCCCCAGCACGCTCTTCACCGTGAACCAGAGCGACAGCAGGAACAGCAGGGCGAGGAACACGAAGCCGAGCGGAATGCCGATGATCGACAGGAAGCTGAGGATCATCAGGATCCACAGGCCGATCGTCCACCAGAACACCGACCAGAAGAAACGGATCTGCGTGTCCATATGCTGGCGCGGAATGCCCGTGGCCGAGTCGCGGGCGGCGTAGGCGACCAGCAGGCCGACGATCACCAGCAGGTTCGCCGACGGGATCGACAGAATGTAGAGCAGCCAGGCCACCGCCGCCGCGGGCTTGCCGGCGGCCTCGTGGGCCGAGTCGTAGCGCGGCTCGGTCACGGCAGGCTCCATCAGATCAGCAGGGTCATGGGATCGGCGAGGGCGCGGCCGGACTTGAGCCGGATCACCCCGACCACGCCGCGCAGCAGGGTCCACAGGGCGGCGACGAACAGGACGAAGACGCCCAGATTGACCACGATCAGGATGACGCCGGCCACGGCGGCGATGGCCGCGCCCCACAGGGTGCGCTTCTGGAAGACGAAATGGCTGGCGGCCAGCGGATCCGCCGGCGGCTCCCGCCCCATCACCGCCAGGATGCCGACGAGGGCCGAGACGCCGAGGGTAGGCACCGCGAACAGGATCAGGGCGTAGAGGGTGACAGCGCGGATCCCTTCCGGCGTGTCGGCTACCACGTCGCGCGGGCGGGTCGACGGCGCGGCGGCGGGCGCTACGGTCGACGCCGCAGGCGGGACGTAGGCAGCGGTCGGGGCGGGCTCCGGCTGGAGCGGCGGGACGGGCGGAAGCGGCGGCGTTTCGGTCACGGCGGCCGAACGTGGCGCGACGACCGGCGGTTCCGGCGGCAGGGCAGCCGGAGCCGGCGCGGGCGCGCCCTTCAGGTCTTCAGGGCAGGCGAATCCGATCTGGCGATCCAGCGCATCGCAGGGATCCTCCCCACCGGGGGTCTTGCCGTCGGACATGTCAGACGTGGCCATCGGCCCTCCTCACTCAGCCGGACAATGGCGAGCGCGGCCGTTCGGCGCAACTGTCCGCCGGCGCCGTTCAGCGGCCGTAGGCGACCTCGCAGCCGGCGGCGACCGCGCCGGGCAGGCAGCCGGGCTTCTCCACCCGCACCGTGACCCGGCGTACGCGGACGTCCTCGAGGCAGGCGAGGGCCAGCCGCTCGGCGAAGGTCTCGACCAGGCCGATGTGCCCTTCGGCCACCAGCTTCGCCGCCGCCTCGGCCACGGTCTCGTAGTTGACCGTGTCGGCCAGCCGGTCGACCGGGCGCGCCCCCAGCTCCAGCGTCACGTCGAGGACGAGGCGCTGCAGCACGCCCTGCTCATGCGCATGCACGCCGATCCCCGCCTGCACCTCGAGGCCGCGCACGAAGACGCTCAAGCCCTCGCGGCGGGCGGCGGCGGGAACGGGAAAGGGCGCCAGCGGCTCGGGCAGGGACACGGTCACTCCAGAATGTCGGGGGTCTTCCAGGCCAGATGCTGGCCGCCATCGACGGCGATCATCTGGCCCGTGACCATCGGGGCGTCAATCAGCCAGAGCACCGCGTCGGCGATCATCTGCGGCGTGGCGGCGGCCTCAAGCGGCACCGCCTGCGCCTCGGCGGCGAAATCGGCCGCGCTCTGGTGGATCGACTGCAGGGTCGGGCCGGGCCCGACGCCATTGACGCGGATGCCCGGGGCCAGGGCCTGGGCCAGGGTGCGCGTCGCCCACCACAGGCCATTGCGCGACAGGGCGTAGGAGAAGAAGCGCGGGTCCGGCTTGAGGACGCGCTGGTCCAGCAGGTTGACGATGGCCGAGCCCGCCGGGGCCTGGGCCGCAAAGGCCTCGGCCAGCACGATCGGGGCGCGCAGGTTGGTGTCGAGGTGCCGGTCCCAGCTGGCGCGGGTCAGGCCGCCGACGCGATCGTCCTCGAACACCGAGGCGTTGTTGACGAGCACCGACAGCGGGCCCAGCGCCGCGACCGCAGCCGACAGGAGCGCCTGCACCGCGGCCTCGTCGGCGAGGTCCGCCTGCAGCGCCACGGCGCGGCGGCCGAGGGCCTCGATCTCGCCGACCACCTCGCGCGCCGCTTCGGCCGAGCCACCGTAGTGCACGGCGACGTCGAAGCCGGCGCGGGCCAGGGTCAGGGCGATGGCGCGCCCGATGCGCTTGCCGGCGCCGGTGACCAGCGCGGCCTTGCGGGGGCAGGCGTGCGGGCCGCCCCCGGACGCCGGATCAGTCAACCCGGCCGAACTCGAAGAAGTTGACGGCGGCGACGACGGCGACGAAGCCGAGGATGATGTAGAGAGCCAGCATGGAGAACTCCGGAGCGATTGGTCCCCGGATAGTCCGGCCTCGCCCGCTGTTCAAGGCGCGCGACGACGCATAGGGGTGTCGGATCGGCGCCTGCGGGGCGCAGGCGGGAGAGACGGATGAGCTGGCGGCGGCGGATCGAGCCCTTCACCCGACCGCTGTTCTTCGCCTGGTCGCGGCTAAGCCGCGGCATGACCCTGGGCGTGCGCGGACTGGTCGTCGACGGCGAGGGCCGGGTGCTCCTGGTCGAGCACACCTACCTGCCCGGCTGGTGGCTGCCCGGCGGCGGCGTCGACCGGGGCGAGACCACCCACGACGCCGTGATCCGCGAGGTGTGGGAGGAGGCGCGCGTGCGGGTGCTCGACCCGCCCCGGCTGGTCTCGGTCCATTCCAACGAGGCCTTCTTCCCCGGCGACCATGTGCTGCTGTTCCGCATCGACGCGTTCCGCACGGAGCCCTTCGAGCCGGACGGGGAGATCGCCCGCATCGGCTGGTTCTCCCCGGACGCCCTGCCCGAACCGATGAACCGCGCCAGCCGCGACCGCATCCGCGAGGCCCTGGGCGGCGCCCCGCCGACGCCGGAATGGTGAGTCAGTGCACCGCCGTGAAGGCGAAATAGCAGACCTCGGTGGCGCAGCCTTCCATGGTCAGCACCGCGATCAGGGGACGCCCGGCCCCGGGATAGATCGTCATCTGCATCGACTGGCCGTAGCCCCGCCTCTGGTCGAGCACCCGTCCGCTGGCCCGATCGAAGACTGTCATCGACAGCCCCGAACAGTCCTGGTCACAGCCCGCGACGAGGGTCACAGAGGCCGCGGCGCTGGTCAGGTTCTGGGTCCAGGCGGCGCCCTGGCGGAGGTTGTCCTGGGCGACGAAGTAGGAGCGGCTGTAGCTCCGGCCGGCCCATTCGGCCTCCATCCGGTCGAGCGCATGCCGGATGTAGCTGGTCAGCTCCTGACCCCGCGCCCCCGTCGCCGCGGCCAGGGCAGCGCAAAGAAGGACGGCCGCAAGCGTTCTGTGAAGCATGTAGGTCTCCCCCGACCACGGGGATTGAGGGGCCCGGCGGGCGCGATCGTCAAGCTGCACGTCCCGTGGCGCCCCGGAGCGCTGGACGGGACGCGGCGGAGGTCGCACTCATGGGCGCATGACGCTCAGCAACGCCACCGCCTTCGCCGTCGCCGCCGTGATCGTCGGCGGGGCCTTCACCGCCCTGCAGGGGCCGACCAACGCGCGGCTGGCCGGCGCCGTGGCCTCGCCGGTCAATGCGGCGCTGATCTCCTTCGCCGTGGGGACGCTGGTGCTGGCGGCGCTGGCGGCGGTGCTGCGCACGCCCCCGGACATGGAAGCGACGCGCGCCCTGCCCTTCTGGGCCTGGCTGGGCGGGGCCTATGGCGCCGTGTTCGTGGTCGCCGCCGCCTTCGCCGTGCCGCGGCTGGGCGTGGCCTCGACCATCACCCTGATGATCGCTGGCCAGCTGGCGCTCAGCCTGGTGCTGGACCACTTCGGCTGGCTGGGCGTGCCGCGCCAGCCGCTCAGCCTGACCCGGGTCGCCGGCGTGGCGCTGGTGCTGGCCGGGGTGCTGCTGGTGCGGCGGCCGTAATGGTTGAGGGGGCCGTGCCAGCGGCCTGATTCCCCCCTATATCCCGGCGACGATGACGGACGCCCCGCCCCCGGTCCTGACCGCCGCTGACCTGATCCGTGACGAGGCGCGCCGCGCCCCGGACAAGCCCGGCGTCTACCGCATGTACGGCGAGGACGGCGCCTGCCTGTACGTCGGCAAGGCGCGCAGCCTGAAGAAGCGCATCCTGCAGTACGCGCAGGGGCGTTTCCACACCCAGCGCATCGGGCTGATGGTCAGCCTGACCCGGTCGATGGAACTGGTGGTCACGGCCTCGGAGACCGAGGCCCTGCTGCTCGAGTCCAACCTGATCAAGCGGCTCAAGCCGCGGTTCAATGTGGTGCTGCGCGACGACAAGTCGTTCGCCGAGCTGATGATCCGGCGCGACCATCGCGCCCCCCAGGTGCGCAAGCACCGCGGCGCCCACACCCTGGAGGGCGACTACTTCGGCCCCTTCGCCTCGACCTGGGCGGTCAACCGCACGCTCAACACCCTGCAGAAGGCCTTTCTTCTGCGCTCCTGCGCGGACAGCGTCTACGAGAGCCGGACCCGGCCGTGCATGCTGCACCAGATCAAGCGCTGCTCGGCCCCCTGCACCGGCCTGATCTCGCTGGAGGACTATGGCGCGCTGGTCGACGAGGCCAACCAGTTCCTGCGCGGCAAGTCGCGGGCGGTGATCTCGCGCCTGTCGGCCGAGATGCAGCAGGCCTCGGACGACCTCGACTTCGAGCGCGCCGCCCGGGTTCGTGACCGCATCCGCGCCCTGTCGGCCATCACCATGGAGCAGTCGGTCAATCCCGAGACGGTCGAGGAGGCCGACGTCTTCGCCCTGTTCAGCGAGGGCGGCCAGGCCTGCGTCCAGGTGTTCTTCTACCGCGCCGGCCAGAACTGGGGCGGGCGCGCCTACTTCCCCCGCGTCGATCGGGCCGACAGCGACGCGGAGATCCTCGGGGCCTTCCTCGGCCAGTTCTACGAGGACAAGCCCGTGCCGCGGCTGATCCTGTCGAACGTGCGGCCGCACGAGATCGAGCTGCTGGAAGAGGCCTTCTCGATGAAGGCGGACCGCAAGGTCGAGATCGCCCTGCCCCGCCGCGGCGAGAAGGCCGATCTGGTCGGCCACGCCCTGACCAACGCCCGGGAAGCGCTGGGGCGGCGGCTGGCCGAGAGCTCGGCCCAGGGCAAGATCCTCGACGAGGTCTGCGAGGCCTTCGGTCTGGAGGGACGTCCCGAGCGTATCGAGGTCTACGACAACTCGCACATCCAGGGGACCAACGCCGTTGGCGGCATGATCGTCGCCGGACCCGAGGGCTTCCGGAAGACCCAGTACCGCAAGTTCAACATCCGCGGCGACGAGCTCACCCCCGGCGACGACTACGGCATGATGCGCGAGGTGCTGCGCCGCCGCTTCGCCCGACTGGTCAAGGAGGAGGAGGCCGGCGAGGACGTGGAGCGGCCCGATCTGGTGCTGATCGACGGCGGGGCCGGGCAGCTGGCCGAGGCGGTCCAGATCATGAGCGAGCTGGGGGTGCACGATATCCCGGTGGTCGGGGTAGCCAAGGGCCCTGACCGCGACGCCGGGCTGGAGCGCTTCTTCATCCCCGGCAAGCCGCCCTTCATGCTGCCGCTGAAGTCGCCGGCCCTGTACTATCTGCAGCGGCTGCGCGACGAGGCGCACCGCTTCGCCATCGGCGCGCACCGCACGCGCCGCGCCATGGACGTGAAGAAGAACCCGCTCGACGAGATCGAGGGCATCGGCCCGACCCGCAAGAAGGCCCTGCTGCACGCCTTCGGCTCCGCCCGGGGCGTCGGCCGCGCCAGCGTCGCCGACCTGCTCAAGGTGGACGGCGTCAACCAGGCGCTGGCCGAGCGCATCCACGCCTTCTTCCGTCCGGAGACGCGGCGCTAGAGGCGCGGCGAACCCCGATCGGCCGTCAGGCGTTCCCCCCGCGCCCTCCCCTCGCCTATATCTGCACCATGCCCCAGCATTCCCAAGCCGCCCTGCTTGCCGGTTACCGCCGCTTCCGCGAAGAGCACTGGCCCGAGGCCCGCGCCGAGTATGAGGCGCTCGCGGTCGAGGGGCAGAGGCCCCACACCCTGGTCGTGGCCTGCTCCGACAGTCGCGCCGACCCGGCGCTGATCTTCGACACCGCGCCCGGCCAGCTGTTCGTCGTGCGCAATGTCGCCAACCTGGTGCCGCCGTACCAGCCGGACGGCCAGCTGCACGGCGTGTCAGCGGCGCTGGAGTTCGGGGTCAAGGTGCTGGGCGTCCGGCGCATCGTCGTCATGGGCCACGCCCGCTGCGGCGGGGTCAACGCCATGGTCCACGGGGCTCCGTCGAACTGTCAGGACTTCGTCGCCCCCTGGGTGCAGCAGGGCGCGCCCGTGGTGCGCCGCGTCGCCGAGGCCTGCGCGCCCGAGGACGTCGAGCAGCTGACCGAGGAGGCCGTGGTCCGGCTCTCGCTGGACAATCTGCGCACCTTCCCGTGGATCGCCGAGCGTGAGGCCGCCGGAACCCTGGCCCTGAGCGGCATCCACTTCGGCATCGCGGACGGGGTGCTGCGGGTGTTGACCGACAAGCCGCGCTTCGAAACCCTCGACTGAACCGCGGATCGCCTCGCCAGAGGCGGCGAATGATGGCACATCCCGGGCACGGAGCCCTGACCATGACCCGAGCCGCCAACCCGATCCCGAACATCCTGACCAGCATCCGGTTGATCGCCGGGGTGGTGATGTTCCTCATTCTCGCCGGGGCGACCGGCGGGGTGCCGGTGCTGTCGGCCTATCTGAGCCCGGAAGACCAGTTCGGCCTCTACCGCACGGCCTTCTACATCTTCGTCGTGGCGGCCGCGACCGACTGGGTCGACGGCTATCTGGCCCGCCGCTGGAACGCCGAGAGCCGCTGGGGTGCGATCCTCGATCCGATCGCCGACAAGGTGCTGGTGACCGGGGCCATCCTCGGGGTGCTGACCTCCGGGTCGGTGCCGCAGATCGCCATCCCCTGCGGCCTGATCCTGTTCCGCGAGTTCGCCGTCTCGGCCCTGCGCGAGACCATCGCCGGACAGGTGTCCCTGCCGGTCACGACCCTCGCCAAGTGGAAGACCACGCTGCAGCTGGTGGCGCTGGGCGCGCAGCTGTTCGCGCGCAACTGGGACGGGTTCGGGCTTAGCTTCGACCACCTGCCGGCCTTCCAGCTGCTGGCCGACACCCTGATCTGGATGGCCGCCATCGTCACCGTCTGGACCGGCTGGCAGTACTTTACGCGGGCCCGGCGGGAGATGGCCTGACGTCGGCCCCGGCGTCCGCCCTGGCGGTGGCCGGGGTCCAGCGCGCCGCCACCTCCGCCGAGGGCCGGTCGAGGCGCTTCTCCAGCACCACGAACTCGAGGTGGTCGCAAAGGGGAATGCCGAACCGCGGATCGTGCATCGGGAACGGGGCGCGACGCCCGGTCAGGTGATAGCCGCGCCGCTCGTACCACGCGATCAGCTCGACACGACGGGAGATGACGGTCATCTCCATCACCGTTGCCCCCTGCAGCCGGGCCAGCGCCTCCGCCTCGGCGATCAGCCTGCGGCCGAGGCCCGAGGCCTGACGCGCCGGGTCGACGGACAGCATGCCCAGATAGGCGCGGCCCGCGAGGTCGGCGACGTTGACGCAGCCGGCGAGGCCCTGGTCGGTCTCGGCCAGCAGCACTGTCTGACCGGGCATGGCCAGCAGGGCCGCCAGGGACTCGACGTCGGTCCGCTGGCCGCCCAGCAGATCGGCTTCATGGGTCCAGCCGCGTCGGGCGGAGTCCCCGCGATAGGCGCTTTCGATCAGCGCATGGAGGGCCTTGACGTCCTTCGGACCGGCCGGGCGAATTCTTTCGCTCACTCGACTCCAAGTTCCCGGAGCAGGTGGTCCATTTCATAGACCTCCCTCAGCGCCGTGGTGATGGCTTCGGTCGACACGAGGACCGACCGGTTCACATTACGGTCGTACCCGTAAGCATTCCGTTGCGTGAGCACGGTCGAATCGAAATTCGCCCCGATCACCTCGCCGGCGGCGTTGATCGCCGGCGAGCCGGAGGAGCCGCCGATGGTGTCGGTGGAGGCGGTCATGTTGACCACCGCCGTCGGGTCGATGTGGTCGCGGGCGGCGAGGATGCGCGGGGCCACGTCAAACGGCGCCGCCCCGGTGGCCCGGTCCCAGAGGCCGGCGAAGGTGGTGAAGGGGCCGAAGCGCTGGCCCGGCACGTCGGAGCCCTCGATCAGGCCGTAGGTCAGGCGCAGCGAGAAGGTGGCGTCCGGATAGACGCTGTCGCCATAGACGGCGAAGCGGGCCCGGGCCAGGGCCTCCGAGGCGCGATCGGTCGGGGCCTGGATGCGGGCCTCCCAGTCGGCGCGGATGGCGCGGGTCGGCTCCTGGATGGCGAGGGCATACTGGATCATCGGGTCGGTCGAGGCGCGGATGGCCTCCATGCCCCCTTCCCACAGGGCCTGGCGCACGTCCGGGTCGCCGAGGGTCGAGCCCTCGACCAGCCGCGCCGAGAGGATTTCGGGGCTCTCGCGGCCCAGCAGGGCGCGCACGCGCGGATCATCGACGGTCAGCCACTCGCGGGTCTTGGACAGCCACCACTCCAGCCGCTCCTGCTCCAGCGCCGGATAGACCGGACGGCGGGCCAGCAGGGCGTTGCGGGCCGCCCCCAGACGGCTGTCGGAAAACTCCGGCAGGCGCTCGGCCGAAGGCTTCTCGCGCTCCTGGGCGGCGCGGACGAGGGTGCGGGCGTAGCTGAACAGCAGGGAGCCGCCGCCGGCGCGGGCTTCCAGCAGGGCGTAGGCCGGATAGAGCTCGCGCTGGATCGGCTGCACCGCCGCCAGGTCCGCCCACGGGTCACCGACCTCGGCCGCGAGCGCGGCGTCCGCGGCCACCCGGCTGCGGAAGTCGGCCTCGGCTTCGGCGCGCCGGGCCATGAAGGCCGGGTCGATCAGCGCCGCCATGCGGCCGCGGCCGCGCTTGTAGGTGTTCTCCAGCCCGTACAGCGGGTCCATGGCGATGAAGGCGTTGTCCGCGCTTTCGTCACCGAAGCGGATCAGCCGGCCGCGCAGCTCGGAATCCATCAGTTGATCCAGCGGCAGGACCACATCGCGCAGGGTCATCAGCTGGTCCTGGGTCAGCAGGCGCTGGGTCGACCCAGGGTTACCGGTCAGGAACACCGGCGAGCCGGCCTCGGGCGCCTGGGCGTTCCAGCGGAAGAAGTTCGGCGTCTGCGCGGGCGCGCCGTTCTCGTAGACGCGCAGCAGGGCGGCATCGATGGCGAAGCGCGGGAAGGAGAAGTTGTCGAGGTCGCCGCCGAAGGTAGAGGCGCGGTCTTCCGGGGCCCAGGCGAGGCGCACGTCCTCATAGCGGCGGAAGTCGTAGAGCTTGAACTGGCCGCCGCGGTACAGGCTGATCACCTGGCAGCGCCGGGTCGTGTCGCCCGCACAGGCCTCCTGCTCGATCCGCGCCGCCTCGGCGTCACGCGCCCGGGTGAAAGCCTGACCGGTCAGGCCGGCCCCCGCCGCCTGCATGCGTTCGGTGACATCGGTGATGGCCGTCAGCACCTCGGCCACCTGGCCCGGGCACTTGAGCTCCTCCTCGCGGGTGCGCGGCAGGAAGCCGGTGCGGGCGTAGCTGGTCTGGGGCGTCGACAGGGCGGCCACACAGGAGGCGACGCAGTGCTGGTTGGTCAGCACCAGTCCCTCGCCCGACACGAAGCCGGCCGAGCAGCCGGCGAGACGCACGGAGGCCAGGCGGACGCGGTCGAGCCAGCCCTGGTCGATGTTGGTCCCCAGCGTGGCGTTGGCGCGCGCGATGGGGAAGTTGTCGAAGGTCCACATCCCCTCCTCCGCCGTGGCGGGCGTGGCGGCCAGGCCGGCGAAGGCGGCGAGCGAGGCGCCGGCGAGAAGGGCGAGCAGGGGACGCGACATGGGAGCACTCCGGGACGGTCTGTCTTTGAGGGCGGACGCTAGGCCAAGCCGCGGCAAGAGGCGAGAGGCAGGACGCCGCCCCCTCGCAAAGCGCGGCCACGGCGCCCATACTGTGCGCTGCAGCGACGGGGGACAGCATGGCGGAACCGACAGGCGGACTGGGGCTCGGCCATGCCGCCGCCCTGCTGGCGGCGGCGGTGGTGGCGGTGCCCCTGTTCCGGCGCTTCGGACTCGGCTCGGTGCTGGGCTACCTCGCCGCCGGCATGGTGATCGGCCCCTTCGGCGTCGCCCTGTTCCGGGAACCCGAAACGATTCTGCACGTGGCCGAGTTCGGGGTTGTCATCTTCCTCTTCATCATCGGACTCGAGATGCGGCCCAGCCGGCTATGGAGCCTGCGCCGGGAAATCTTCGGACTCGGCGCGGCCCAGGTCGCGGCCTGTGGGGCCTTGCTCACCGCCGTGGGCCTCGCCGCGGGCCTAGGTCTCGCGGTGGCCTTCATTGCCGCCATGGGCTTCGTCCTGTCGTCGACCGCCGTGATCATGCAGATGCTCGACGAGCGCGGCGAGATGGGCACCGCCAAGGGGCAGCGCGGCGTGTCCATCCTTCTGATGGAGGACCTGTCGATCGTCCCGCTGCTGGCGATCGTCGCCATCATCGCCTCGGCGACGGGTGTGGCCAGCGAAGGCGCGCCGCTTTGGCAGACGGTGATGCTGGCCCTGGGGGCGATCATCGCCGTGTTCGTCGCCGGCCGTTATGTGATGAACCCTATGTTCCGCATCCTGGCGCGCTACGGCGGGCGCGAGGTCATGACCGCCGGCGCCCTGCTGGTCGTGGTCGGCGCGGCCTGGCTGATGTCCGAAGGCGGACTGTCGATGGCGATGGGCGCCTTCCTCGCCGGGGTGCTGCTGTCGGAAAGCACCTTCCGCCACCAGCTGGAGGCCGACGTGGAACCGTTCCGCGCCATCCTCCTGGGGCTGTTCTTCCTCAGCGTGGGCATGTCGCTGGACCTCGCCGTGGTGGTGGCCGACTGGAGGCTGGTCATCGGCGGCGTGATCGCCTTCATGGCGGTCAAGGCCGTGGCCATCTACGGCATCGCCCGCCTGTTCCGGGCGACCGAGCGGGAGGCGGTGGAGCGCGCCGTGCTGTTCGCCCAGGGCGGCGAGTTCGCCTTCGTCCTCTATGGCGCCGCCCTGACCGCGGGGGTGTTCGACACCCGCATCAGCGCGGCCATGACGGCGATTGTGATCCTGTCGATGATGCTGACGCCGGTCACCTCCCTGCTGCTGGCGCGCTTCATGCCGGCGAAGACCTTGTCCGCGGAGGGGGCCGAGGGTGTCGACGCCGCCCATGACCTGAGGGAGCGGGTCCTGATCATCGGCTTCGGGCGTTTCGCGCAGGTCGTCTCCCAGCCCCTGCTGGCGCGCGACGTCGATGTCTCGATCATCGACAATGACGTCGAGATGATCCAGGCGGCCGGCAACTTCGGTTTCAAGGTCTATTTCGGCGACGGCAGCCGGCTCGATGTCCTGCGGGCGTCCGGCGCGGGCGAGGCGGAGACGATACTGGTGTGTGTCGACCAGCCCGAAGTGGCGGACCGTATCGTCGAACTGGTCAAGTCCGAGTTCCCCCTGACCAAGCTGTTCGTGCGCGCCTACGATCGCGGCCACTCGATGCGACTGATCGAGGCGGGCGTCGAGTATCAGATCCGCGAGACCTTCGAGTCGGCGCTGACCTTCGCCGAGCATGTGCTTGAGGACCTCGGTTTCAACGGCGAGCAGATCCGCGAAACCCTCGAGGACGTCCGCCGCCGGGACGAGGAGCGGCTGGCGCTGCAGCTCGCCGGAGGCATCACCGCCGGCCGCAACCTGATGCGCGGCAATGCGGTGACCCCGCAGCCGGCGCCCTACGTCAAGCCACGCCGCGAAGGCGTGGCGCTGAACGAGGAGGCGGCGGAGGCGCTGCAGGAACGGGAGTCGTCGCCGTCCTGAACGGCCGGCGACGACTCCCGACGAGACGTCAGCCCTGCGCTTCGGCGAGGGCCACGCGGGCCTGCAGCTTCTGGTCCGCCGACAGGGCCGTGGAGATCTCGTTGAAGCGCTCGACCGACAGGCCGGAGCCCTGGATCACGGCGACCATCTCCGCCTGCTGCTCGGTCGAGGGCGCCCCCCCGGCGGCCATGGCGATCTCACGCACCCGGGCGTAGGCCGGGGCGAACATGCCGAGCTCGGCGTCGGTCACGCCCGCGGCGACCGAACCGGCCGGCGAGTCGGGCGCGGCGGCGACGGCGACCCGCGCCTGCAGCACGGCATCAGCCGAAATACGGGTCGACAGACTGTTGAACTGGTCGATGGTCAGGCCGGCGTCGGTGATCGCCGAGGCCATGGCGGCCTGCTGCTCGGTCGTCGGCTGACCGCCCTGAACCCCGGCCATGACGCTGCGCACCGCGGTCATGGCGGCGGCGAAGGCGGCGAGGTCGGCGTCGCTCACGGCCTCCGCCGCAGGCGCGGGGGCGTCTTGCGACAGGGCCAGAACCGGCGTCTGGGCGGCGAAAAGGGCAACGGCGGAAACCGCGGCGAGGAGGGGGAAGCGCATGGGCTCTCCTTCTGGGTCGCGTTCACATCCGGCGACAGCCGGTCGCTCACAGGCGGGGCCTGTGTGTCCCCGAAGCAGCGAAAATGAACAGAAACAATGACATTGGGGAGGGCGGAAGCCTAACCCCTGCGTCCAGCCGGAGCAAATCGCCCGACTGCACGGTGCCGGAACGCCCGCCGGCGCTCCCTGTTCCCCGCCTCACACGCGCCTAGTTGAGGCTCTCAGGCTCCGGCGGCAGGGCCGGCAGCGGCGCGCACGGCACGCCGTCCTCGCGCAGGGCGCGGACCTCGTCCGGCGTCGCCTCGCCGTAGATCTCGCGCTTCTCCGAGCGGCCCTCGTGGATCGCCCTCGCCTCGCGGGCGAAGGCGTCGCCGACATAGTCGAAGTTGGCCTCGACGTGGCTGCGCATCTCGCGCACGGCCTGCATCATCATCTGACGCATACGCCCGGCGGCCTCGGGATCGACGGCGGTGCGCTTCGTGCCAGCGACCGCGGGGGCCATGATCTGCTTGCTTACGGCGCACGACCCGCACACCGGACACTCGACCAGCCCGCGCGCCGCCTGATCGTCATAGTCGGATGACGATGAGAACCAGGCCTCGAAGCCATGGTCATGCTCACACTGCAGGGCGTAGCGGATCATCGCGGCGGCTGGAAATCGCGGTCGTGACTGAGGCTGGGAATGGCGGCGCGGGCGCGTCCCACGGCGCTCATATCCAGATCGGCCAGCAGGACGCCAGTCGCATCGTCGTCGCGGCGGGCGATGATCTCGCCCCAGGGATCGATCACCAGCGAATGGCCCCAGGTCGCCCGGCCGTCCTCGTGCAGCCCGCCCTGGGCGGGGGCGAGCACAAAAGCGCCCGTCTCGATGGCGCGGGCCCGCAGCAGGGTCTCCCAGTGCGCCCGCCCGGTCGGCACGGTGAAGGCGGCCGGAACCGTGATGATCTCCGCCCCGGCGCGGGCGAGGGCCCGGAACAGCTGCGGGAAGCGCAGGTCGTAGCAGATGGACAGGCCCAGCCGCCCGAACGGCGTCTCCGCCACCTCCGCCGCCTCGCCCGGACGGACCGAGGCGCTTTCGCGATAGGATTCACCGCCGGGCAGGTCGACGTCGAAGACGTGCAGCTTGTCATAGCGGGCCACCGTCTGTCCCGAGGGATCGATCAGCAGACTGCGGTTGGCGGCGCGGTCGTCATCGTCCCGCCCGGTGCGCACCATGGCCGACCCGATCAGCAGCCAGATATCCAGCTCGGCGGCCAGCGCCGACAGGCCGGCGACCACCGGATCGGACGTCTCGTCCGCCAGATGGGCGTCGCGCGCGTCGCGGCGGCGCTGCATCATGTTCGAGGCCTCGGGCGTCAGGACGAAGCGCGCCCCGCCCGCCGCCGCCTCGCGGACCAGCGGGACCAGATGGTCCAGCGCCGCCTCGGGCGTGGCCGGGCTGCGGGCCTGAACGAGACCGACGCGCACCGTCGTCGCCGTCATGCTCAGGCCGCCAGCAGCGGGTCGAGCCCGCCCCGGGCGTCCAGCGCCACCAGGTCGTCGCAGCCGCCGATATGGCGGCCGTCGATGAAGATCTGCGGGAAGGTGTTGCGGCCCGAGCGCTCGACCATCTCGGCGCGCTTCTCGGGATCGTTGGAGGCGACGATCTCCTGATAGTCCGCACCCTTGGACTTCAGCAGCATGCCGGCCCGCAGGCAGTAGGGGCAGCCGGGCTTGGTGTACATGACGATCTCGGCCAACGCGTGGGTCTCCGTGAAGGACTGGTGACAGCTACATAGGCAAGGTTCGCGCCGTTCGCACCCGCGCGACCACCGCCAGATCGACGGCGCGGGCCCCGGCAGCCAGCAGGGCCGCGGTGCAGGCCTCGGCCGTCGCGCCGGTGGTCAGCACGTCATCGACCAGAAGGATGCGCCGCCCGCGCACCTGCTGCGCTCCGGCGGGCGTGACGTGGAAGGCCTTGCGCACATTCAGCCGGCGTCCCCGCGCGCTCTTGCCGCCCTGACTGTCGGTGGCGCGGGTGCGTTGCAGGGCGTCGGGCAGATAGGCCCGCCCGGCCAGCCGGGCCAGCGGCCGGGCGATCTCGGCCGCCTGGTTGGCGCGCCGCGACAGCAGCCTGAAAGCGTGCAGGGGCGTCGGGACGATCGCGTCCGCCTCCTCCAGAAGCTCCGCCGCCGACCGGGCGATCCAGCGCGCGAACAGGGGCGCGAAGACCTGCTGGTCCGCGTGCTTGAGCTGCAGGATCGCATCGCGCGAGGCCTCGTCATAGACGCAGGCGGCGCGTGCCCGCGCGAAGGCGTAGGGCTTCGCCACGCAGGCGGCGCAGCGATCGCCCCCGAGCGGTCCCGCCTCGGCGGGCATCCCCGCGCCGCAGCCATCGCACACCGGCGCCTCGAGAAAGGTGATGCGACTGAAGGCGGCGACGTCGAGCCCGGCCGATCCGGCCGGCGCGCCGGTGTGCGTCACCGGCGGCAGCAAGAGATCCAGCGCAGACCGGACCGCGCCCGCCAGACGCGGGCCGGGTTCCCAAAACGCCCGGGCGCCCCCACCTTGGTCGCGCATGCCCGTCGCCGCCTCTCCTCCGCCGATCCTGTTCGACGCCCGCCGTCGCGCCGCGCGCCTGTCCCGCGCCCGCCTCGACCGCGCCGACTTCCTGCACCGCCGCGCCGCCGAGGACGCGGTGGACAGTCTTGAAGTCATCCTGCGCCCCTTCGCGGCGATCGTCGACACTTCCGCCCTGCCCGGCGCGTTCGCCGAGGCCTTCCGCGCCCGGCCGGAACTTGCGGCGCGGACCGGCCCCGTGATCCCGCTGCCGACCGGGGCCGACCCCGGGGCGCAACCCCTGCCGCTGGAGCCGGAGTCGCAGGACCTGGTGGTGTCCCTGTTCAGTCTGCACTGGGCCAATGATCTGCCCGGCGCCCTGGCCCACATCCGCCACGTCCTCAGGCCGGACGGCCTGTTCCTCGGGGCCCTGTTCGGGGCCGGCACCCTGAAGGAGCTGCGCGGCGTCCTGACCGAAGCCGAGCTGGAGGAACGTGGCGGCGCCCAGGCGCGTATCTCCCCCTTCGCCGACGGCTATGACGGGGCGGGCCTGCTCCAGCGCGCCGGCTTCGCCCTGCCCGTTTCAGACGTCGACCGGGTGACCGTGCTCTACCCCGACCTTCTGGCCCTGATCCGCGACCTGCGGGCCATGGGCGAGACCAGCGCCCTGGCCGGGACCGGGCGACCGCTGACACGGACGATCGTGGCCAGGGCTGCCCAGCTCTATGCCGAGCGCCATGGTCAGGCGGACGGGCGCATCCCGGCGACGTTCGAGATCATCCGGCTGGCCGGGTGGGCTCCGCACGAGAGCCAGCCGAAGGCGGCGCGGCGCGGCTCGGCGAAGGTGCGGCTGGCGGACGCGCTCGGGGTCAGGGAAATCAAGGCGGGCCCGGACGACTCCGTCAGCTGAGCGCCTGACCGATCGTCGTCATGGTGCGCACGATCAGGCCAGAGGCGTTGCCGCCCAGCGCCTGCCAGCCGGCGAGGCAGACGACGAACATCAGGGCCGCGATCAGGCCGTACTCCAGCGCCGTGGCGCCCCGATCGTCGCGCCGGAAGCGCGACAGCGTGCGGATCATGTCGCCTCCCTCGGGCCGGCGCGGTCAGAGCAGGTCGCAGAGCCAGGCGACCAGGGGTTCATCCGCCGGCGGCATCGGATACTCGCGCATCCTCCGCGGTTCGATCCAGGCCAGCGCCGCGTGCTCGCGTCGCTCCACCCGGCCGGACCAGCGCCGACAGAGATACAGTGGCATGAGCAGGTGAAAGGATTCGTAAGCGTGACTGGTGAACACGAAGGGGGCGAGGCAGCTCTCGCTCACCTCGATGCCTAGCTCCTCGCGCAATTCGCGGATCAGCGCCGCCTCGGGCCGCTCGCCCGGCTCGACCTTGCCGCCGGGAAACTCCCATAGCCCGGCCAGGGCCTTGCCCTCCGGCCGCTGCGCGATCAGCACCCGGCCGTCCGCGTCCACCAGGGCGACGGCGACAACGAGAACGGTGGGGACAGCCGTCTGGGCAGACTGCTCAGTCATGCGGTCTTGCGCATCCAGGCCGCGGACGCCGGATCCCGGTCGATGACACGGGCCACAGCCACGAGAACGCGCTCGCCCTCACGGTCGCGGGCCTCAACCACGACCTCGTCACCCGGCTCGAAGGCCCACGCCTCATCGTCGGGGATGGAGCCCTCAAGCAGGCGGAAGACGTTTTCGCTCAGGGACTCGGCGGCCACCGGACGCCAGACGTCGACTGGCTCGTTGACCAGCCTGACGTAGACCGTATCTGCCTCAATAGATGAAGCCATCGCCACCGACATGGATAACCTCCCCGGAGGTGTCGTCGATGACGACGGAACGTCCGGTTACAGGATGAACATAGCGCGTCGCCGCCCCGCCTGTCTCGCGATTGACGGCGGGGTGAGCCGCGCCCCGCAGTCTCGCTTCGGCGATCGCTTCCGCCGACCAGCCCCGCACGGCCATCTGCCGCCTGAGCTTGTCCGGCGGCTTCATCGTCAGCTCCGGTAGTCGCCGTTGATCTCGACGTAGCCCTTGGTCAGATCGCAGGTCCAGACGGTGGCCGAAGCCCGTCCCGAGGCCACATCGACGGTAACCTCCAGCTCGGCGTTCTTCATATAGGCGGTCATGGTCGCCTCGTTCAGCGTCGGCGCGGGGGCGCCGTCCAGGGCGGCGGCATGCGGCCCGAACCAGATCGACAGGCGGTCGCGGTCGACCGGCTCCTCGGTCTTGCCGACCGCCATGACGATCCGGCCCCAGTTGGCGTCCTCGCCGGCGAAGGCGGTCTTGACCAGGGGGCTCTCGGCGATCGACTTGGCAAGCTTGCGCGCCGAGGCCGGGCTGGCGGCGCCGTTGACGGTGATGCGGACGAACTTGCGCGCCCCCTCCCCGTCCCGCACCAGCTGGTGCGCCAGGTCCAGCATCACCGCGTCGAGGGCCTGGCTGAAGGCCTTCAATCGACGGTCGCCCACCCGGCCGATGCGCGGCGCACCGGAGGCTCCGGTGGCGAACAGCAGCGCCGTGTCATTGGTCGAGGTGTCGCCGTCGACGGTGACCGAGTTGAAGGTCGTGCGCACATGCAGGCCCAGCAGCGCCTGCAGCACGCTGGGGTGGATGTCGGCGTCGGTGACGAGGAAGGCCAGCATGGTGGCCATGTCCGGCGCGATCATGCCGGAGCCCTTGGCGATGCCGGCGATCCGCACCGGCACGCCGTCGATCTCGGTCTCGGCGAAAGCGCCTTTCGGAAAGGTGTCCGTGGTCATGATGGCTCGACCGGCCCGCGCCCAGGCGTCCGCATCCAGCCCCTGCTCAATCTCGGCCAGACGGCTGATGATCTTCTTGTCGTCCAGCGGCACGCCGATCACGCCGGTAGAAGCCAGCATCACGTCGCGCTGGCGGCAGTCGAAGCGCTTGGCCACCTCGGAAGCGGTGCGCCGGGCGGCGTCCGCCCCGGCCTTGCCCGAGAAGGCGTTGGCGCAGCCGGCGTTGACAACCAGCGCCCGCACCCCGGCGCCCCCGCCCTCGGCCCCGAGGTGGCGCTTGCACCAGTCGACCGGCGCCGACCCGACCTTGTGGCGGGTGAACACCCCGGCGCATGAAGCGCCCTGCGGAAAGTGGAACACCACCAGGTCATCGCGCTCGTGCTTGTAGAAGCCGGCGCGGGCGGTCGCCATCTCGCAGCCTGCGACCGGCGGGATAGCGGGGAACGGCACGGCGAGCGGCGACACGGCGAGACCGGGCTTGCCGGCTCCGGTCGGCGCAGGAGACGGCCGCGTGGTCCGCTTCAGGGCCGCGGCCAGAGGGTCGATCGCCCGTTCGAAGGCGCTTTCCAGCGGGTTCGGCGTCTTCGCCATCAGCCTTGGTCTCCGGAGGGGGCGGCGGCCGAGGCCGGCTCTTCGGCCGGCGCGACAGCCGGCCCCAGCAGCAGGTCCACATCCGCCCGGCCACGCAGCTGCTCCAGCAGCTGGCGGACCTGGTCATAGGTCAGGTAACGCACGATCTGGGGCCGGGCCTGCTCCAGCGTCGGCGGGGTTTCACGGCGCCGGTCCTCGACGCGCAGGACGGCCCAGCCGCCGTCCGTCTCGAACGGCCCGACAGTGGAGCCAGCCGGCCGGTCCCGCAGGGCGTTGGCGTAGGCCTCGGGCATCACGTCGAGGGTCGAGTAGCCGAGATCGCCGCCGGAGAACCGGGTGGCCTGGTCGACCGACCGCTCCATCGCCACCGCCTCGAACGAGGCGCCGGTGTTCAGCAGGCCAACCACCGCGTCCGCCTCCTCCCGCGTGCGCAGCAGGATCAGACGGGTGCGGATTTCCTCGGAGGTGCGGGCAAGGCGCAGCTGCTCCTCGTACAGGGTGCGCACCGCCTGGTCGGAGATGGCGCGGTCCACGACCGAATCCACCAGCATGTCGCCGAGGATGCGTTCGCGCGTGGCTTCCAGCCGGCGCTCGGCCAGGGGCGAGTTGTCGAGCCCGCGCCGCTCGGCTTCACGGGCCAGCAACTTCTGGTCGATGACCTCATCCAGCACCCGCCGGAACAGGGGCGAGGTGGTGTCCAGCGGCTCCCCCTCGCCGATCAGGCCCTGGGCCACGGCCTCGCGCTTGACATCGGAGGCCCAGATCACGCCCCCCTCCACGCGTGCGACGGCGCGATCTCCGGGTTCCGGCGCGCGTTCATCGACGCCCCCGCCGGAGCAGGCGGCGAGCGCCGCCACAAGGACGAGGGGCAGGAAAAGGCGGACGGCTCGCATGGGCGCTCCTGACGGCCGGGCGGGACGGACGGCGGCGTGCCGGGCCCCCTCGCGTTGACAGGGAATAGGGCGGTGCTTAAGTCCCGCCTGCGCCCAAGTCGAGGGGTTTTGATCGTCCGCGCGACGGCCCGGAACGATGTGTTCCGAACGGGCCGGCGCCGCCCGTTCCGGCCCCTCTCGCGGCGTCGTTCGCCGCCTGTCAGAGAGCGCCCTCCCGCTCGTCGCTTCCCGGATCCCGTATGCTCGGCCTCGCCAAGAAGTTTTTCGGCTCCTCCAACGACCGCAAGGTCAGCCAGTTCATGGCCCGCGTGCAGCGGATCAACGCGCTGGAGCCGAAGTTCGCCGCCCTCTCCGACGGCGAGCTGCGGATGATGACCGACGCCTTCCGCGACCGGCTGGCCGGGGGCGAAACGCTCGACAAGATGCTCGACGAGGTGTTCGCCGTCGCCCGTGAGGCCTCGCGCCGCGTGCTCGGCCAGCGGCAGTACGACGTGCAGCTCGCCGGCGGCATGATCCTCCACGAGGGCGGCATCGCCGAGATGCGGACCGGCGAGGGCAAGACCCTGGTGGCCGTGGCTCCGGTGTATCTCAACGCCCTGACCGGCAAGGGCGTGCACGTCATCACCGTCAACGACTACCTCGCCCGGCGCGACGCCGAGTGGATGGGGCGGGTCTATCGCTTCCTCGGGCTTGAGGTCGGCGTCATCGTCAACGGCCTGTCCGACGGCCAGCGCCAGGCCGCCTACGCCGCCGACATCACCTACGGCACCAACAACGAGTTCGGCTTCGACTATCTGCGCGATAACCTGAAGTACGACCGGCGCGAGATGGTGCAGCGTCCCCACCACTTCGCCATCGTCGACGAGGTCGACTCGATCCTGATCGACGAGGCGCGCACGCCGCTGATCATCTCCGGCCCGACCGAGGACCGCTCCGAGCTGTACGTCGTCATCGACCGGCTGGTGAAGGAGATGATCCAGGACAAGGCGACCTACGACCTCGACGAAAAGCAGCGTCAGGCGCTGCTGTCGGAAGTGGGCTCGGAACGCGTCGAGGAGATGCTGGCCGAGGCCGGCCTGCTGGCCGCTGACACCACCGGCCTGTACGACCCGCTGAACATCAGCCTCGTCCACCACGTGAACCAGGCGCTTCGCGCCAACACCCTGTACCAGCGCGACAAGGACTACATCCTGCGCGCCGGCGAGGTGATGCTGATCGACGAGTTCACCGGCCGCATGATGCAGGGCCGTCGCCTCTCCGAAGGCCTGCACCAGGCGATCGAGGCCAAGGAAGGCGTCAAGATCCAGCCCGAGAACCAGACCCTGGCCTCGGTCACGATCCAGAACTACTTCCGCCTGTACGAGAAGCTCTCGGGCATGACCGGCACCGCCGCGACCGAAGCCCAGGAGTTCATGGACATCTACAAGATGGAGGTCCTCGAGGTCCCGACCAACCGTCCGGTGCAGCGCATCGACGACGACGACGAGGTCTACCGGACGGCCCGCGAGAAAAACAACGCCATCTGCCGCCTGATCGCCGAGTGCCACCTGCGCGGCCAGCCGATCCTGGTCGGCACCGTCTCGATCGAGAAGTCCGAGCAGCTGTCCGAGATGCTCAAGACCTATGAGTACAAGGTCGAGGTCTCCCGCACGCTCAAGAAGGAATTCGAGGGCAAGGAGAAGGATGCGAAGAAGGTCGGCGACGCGGCGTACGACATCGTCTGGGAGACGAAGCTGCGGGGCATCCCCCACAACGTCCTCAACGCCCGCCAGCACGAGCAGGAAGCTTACATCGTCGCCGAAGCAGGTCTGCCCGGCGCGGTGACCATCGCCACCAACATGGCCGGCCGCGGCACCGACATCCAGCTGGGCGGCAACCTAGAAATGCGCATGCAGCGCTGGCGCCAGGATCAGCGCAACCAGGGTCTGGAGGTCACGCCTGAAGCCGCGACCGCCAAGGAAGCCGAGTTCAAGGCCGACATCGAGGTCCGGAAGGCCGAGGCCCTCGCCGCCGGCGGCCTGTTTGTGCTCGGCACCGAGCGCCACGAGAGCCGCCGCATCGACAACCAGCTGCGCGGCCGGACGGGCCGCCAGGGCGACCCGGGCCGGTCCAAGTTCTACCTGTCGACCGAAGACGACCTGATGCGCATCTTCGCCGGCGACCGGCTGGACGCGATCATGCGTACGTTCGGCGTGGCCGAGGGCGAGGCCATCAGCCACCGCATGCTCAACAAGGCGGTGGAGACCTCCCAGAAGCGGGTCGAGCAGCGGAACTACGAGATCCGCAAGAACCTGCTGAAGTACGACGACGTCGTGAACGACCAGCGCAAGGCCATCTTCGAGCAGCGCCAGGAGTTCATGGACTCCGAGGATCTGTCCGAGCTGGTCACCGACTTCCGCCGCGACGTGGTTTCGGACCTGGTCGAGCGCCACATGCCGCCGAACGCCTATGCGGAGCAGTGGGACATCGACGGGCTGAACGACAAGGTGAAGTCGACGCTCGGCCTCGAGCTGCCGCTTCACGACTGGGCCGCCGAGGAAGGCGTCTCGAACGAGGAGGTGGAGGAGCGCATCAACGCCGCCGCCGACGCGCGCGCCGCCGAGCGGCTGGAGCAGATCGGCGCGGCGCAGACACGCGGGCTCGAGAAGCAGTTCATGCTGCAGATGATCGACATGCAGTGGCGCGAGCACCTGGTGCACCTCGACCACCTGCGCGGCGTCATCGGCCTGCGCGGCTACGGCCAGCGCGATCCGCTGAACGAGTACAAGACCGAGGCCTTCAATCTGTTCGAAGGCATGCTCTACGACCTGCGCCACAATGTGACGCGCTGGCTGATGACGGTCGAGTTCCGCTTCCAGCCGCCGCCGGAAATGCCCGAGTTCCAGGAGATCCACCTGAACCCCGGCACCGGCGAGAACGAGATGACCAACCCGGCGGCCCAGTCGCCGGAGCAGCAGCTGCAGGGCGACGACCGCGCCCGCCTGCCGGTCAGCGCCCTGCCCCCGGGCTGGGAGCGGACCAGCCGCAACGCGCCCTGCCCCTGCGGCTCGGGCCGCAAGTTCAAGCACTGCCACGGCGCGCTGATCTGAGTTCAGGCGCGGCAGGCGCTCAGCGGGGCCAGGTCTCCGGATCGGCCCCGAGCACCTCGCCGGCGAGGTAGAGCGAGCCGCAGATGACCACCCGCCCGGCGCCGAGGCGCAGGGCCAGGTCGAGCGCCTCGCTGACCGAGCCGGTGGGCTGGGCCCCAAGCCCGCGCCCGCGCGCCACGGCCGCCAGCGCCGCCGGGTCCGCCGCCGTCCCCTCGAACGGAACCGTAAAGACGTGCGCGCCACTGGCGGCCAGGGCGTCGAAGAAGCCGCCGGCGTCCTTGTTCGCCAGCATGCCGACGATGAGGGCCGTGGGTCGGGGCACCCGGGCCTGTCGGTCGGCCAGCACCCGCGCCAGCGCCGCGCCGGCGTGCGGATTGTGCCCGCCATCCAGCCACAGCTCAGCGTCCGCCGCCGCCGCCTGCGCGCCATACGGGCCAGCCGTCAGCCGCTGCATCCGCGCCGGCCAGACCGCGCGCTGCAGCCCGTCAGCGATGGCCGCCTCGGGCAGCCCCAGCTCCAGCGCCGCCAGCACCGCCACGCCGGCGTTGTCGATCTGGTGGGCCCCCGCCAAAGCCGGGGCCGGCAGGTCCAGCAGCCGGTCGCCGGCCTGAACCACCAGACCGCCGCGCTCGGCCCAGGCGTCCGCGTCACGGCCCACCACCGTCAGGGGGGACCCCACGGCCGCGGCCTGCGCCTCGATCACCGCCAGCGCCGCCTCCGCCTGACGGGCGACCACCGCCGGCGCCCCGGCCTTGAGGATGCCGGCCTTCTCCCCGGCGATGGTGGCGACGTCCGGCCCCAGGAATTCAGCGTGGTCGACATCCACCGGGGTGATGACGCTGAGCAGCGGCCGGGCGAGGACATTGGTGGCGTCCAGCCGCCCGCCCAGCCCCACCTCGATGATGGCCAGATCGGCAGGCGTCTCGGCCATGGCCAGAAAGGCCGCCGCCGTGGTGCTCTCGAACACGGTGGCCTCGCCCGGGACCGCCTCGATGCGGTCGAGGATGGCGTTCAGCTGATCATCCCGGATGAGTTCGCCGGCCAGCCGGATGCGCTCGTTGAACCGCACCAGATGCGGCGAGGTGTAGACATGCACCCTCAGACCCGCCGCTTCGGCCATGGCGCGCAGGAAGGCGACGGTCGAGCCCTTGCCGTTGGTGCCGGCCACATGGACCACCGGGGGCAGCCGCTCCTGCGGATCCCCCAGCGCCGCGCACAGGGCGCGCATCCGGTCCAGCGACAGGTCGATCCGCTGCGGATGCCGCGCGCGCAGACGGTCGGAGATGGCATCAGCCATCCGTCGCCTCAGGGCTGTCGATCGAGGGACGACGCGTCCTCGCCGAAGGGAATCACACGCACGCCCGACGGCAAGGCGTCGCTGGAGGGGCTGCCGCCGGAAGGCCGGGTGCGAATGGCCTCTAGGATCGCCAGCAACGTTCGGGCATTCGGATTGTGTCGCCCGTTGGCGATGAAGACGCCCGCGCCGGCGCGACCGGCGCGGCCCGCAACGGCGTGAAGGGTCTGCCCATGGTCTACCGGGATGACCGTATCGGCCTGCCCATGCACAAGGTACCAGGGCGCCGGGGTCGTCTCGGCCCGGTCGATGTTGCGATAGGCGTCCGGTACGGCGCTGCGGATCAGGGCCGGAACCAGGTCGCGAATGCGGGTGAAGGTGCCGATGGTGACGAGGACTTCGGGCGGGTGACGCTCGGCCAGGCCCATGGCGACGCCGCCGCCCAGACTGTGACCGACGATCCAGACCGGCCGGGCATCGGCGCCCGCGTCCCCCGAACCCCGGGCGAACGTCTGCGCCAGTAACAGGAAGGCGTCGGCATCGAGGGCCAGTCCGGCCTCGTCAGGTGTCCCGGGGTTCGCGGAGTAGCCCCGGTACTCGACAGCCATCACGCCGAAGCCGGCGTCGATGATCGGGGCGAACCAGTCCACCGCCTCCCGCGCGCTGAAAGCATTGCCATGCATCAGAACGATGATCGGCCGCTCGGCGGCGCCCGGGGCCCAGAGTCCTTTCAGCCGCAGGCCGTCCGCGGCCTCGACCTCGATCAGCTCGGCGCCGCCCGGCGCATCGACACTCGACAGGGGCTCGGTCGGAGCCGGATAGATCTGGTTGCGGACGAACGACGCCTGCGCCGCGGCGCTGCCGACATCGACGCAGAGGGCGAGTGCAACGCCCAGCGTGGCCACGCCTGCAAGAACTCGTTGCATCATCCCCGGTTTCCCTCGGCTGCTTGATGGCGAGCCCTGGCCGGCGACCCAGGGCGAAGTCTCCGGACACGGCGCACGTCAGCCCGGCGTCCGTCGCGGTGGCAACAGAGGCCCCTTCGCCTGATTCACTGCAAGTCGCGCCGCAAAGAAAAGCAGCCTACGCCGCCCGCTTGCCGCCGGTGAGCACGGACAGGATGCGGCCGAGGGTTTCGGGCAGCTCCGGGCGGGCGACGACGCGGTCGACCATGCCCTTTTCCTGCAGATACTCGGCGCGCTGGAAGCCGGGGGGCAGCTTCTCGCGGATGGTGGTCTCGATCACGCGCGGGCCGGCGAAGCCAATCAGGGCGCCCGGCTCGGCCAGATGCACGTCGCCGAGCATGGCGTAGGACGCCGTCACCCCGCCGGTGGTCGGGTCGGTCAGCACCACCACATAGGGCAGCCGGGCCCGCTTCAGCTCGTCGATCGCCAGGGTGGTGCGCGCCATCTGCATCAGGCTGAGCGCGCCCTCCTGCATCCGGGCGCCGCCGGCGGCGGTGAAACAGACCAGCGGCAGGCCGCGGGCGATGGCGGTCTCGGCGGCGCGGATAAAGGCCTCGCCGGCGGCCATGCCCAGCGAGCCGCCCATGAAGCTGAAGTCCTGCACGATGACCACGGCCGACTCGCCGGCGATCTCGCCGACGCCGATGGCCATGGTGTCCTTGCGGCCCGCCGCCTTGCGCGCCTGGGCGAGGCGATCGCGGTAGGGCTTGCCGTCCGAGAACTTCAGCGGGTCCTCCGGAACGTCCGGCGTCTCGACCGGCTCATAGGCCCCGTCATCAAAGGTGTACCGCAGGCGCGTCGGGGCATCGATGCGCATGTGCCGGCCCGAGGGCGTCACCCACAGGGCGGCCTCCAGGTCCGAGCGATAAATCATCTCGCCCGTGTCCGGGTCCTTGACCCAGAGATTGTCCGGCGTGTCGCGCCGGCTGACGATCTTGCGCACGCCCGGCGCGAAGCGGCTCAGCCAGCCGCCGCGCTTGGGTTCCTGAGGGGACTTATCGGCCATGGCGCGGCCCTTTAGACGGTTTCGCCGACGCGCGCACCCTTCACGGCGTCGGAAAGGGCCCTGACCTTGGCCAGCACGCGCGCCGGGGCCGGTTCGCCGGCCTCCAGCGCCGCGGCGACCTCGTCGACCAGCACGGAGCCGGCCACCACGGCGTCGGCCACACGGGCGATCTCGGCGGCGCGTTCGGGCGTCTTGACGCCGAAGCCCACCGCCACCGGCAGGCCCGAGGCGCGGCGCACCCGCTCGACGGCGGGCGCCACCGACAGGGCCTGGGCCTCCTTCACCCCGGTCACCCCGGCGACGGAGACATAGTAGACGAAGCCCGAGGTGCGTTCGGCGATGATCTTCAGCCGCGCGTCGTCCGAGGTCGGCGTGGCCAGCCGGATCAGCGACACCTGGTGGGCGTCCAGCGCGTCGGTCAGCGGCCCGGCCTCTTCCGGCGGGCAATCGACCACGATCAGCCCGTCCACCCCCGCCGCCGCCGCGTCGCGGGCGAAGGCCTCGTAGCCGTAGCTCTCGATCGGGTTGAGATAGCCCATCAGGATCAGGGGGGTGTCCGCCTCGCCGTCCCGGAAGGCGCGCGCCAGCTCCAGCGTGCCCTTCAGCGTCAGCCCGGCCTTCAGGCCGCGCAGCGCTGCGCGCTGGATCGGCGGCCCCTCGGCCATCGGATCGGAGAAGGGAAAGCCCAGCTCGATGATGTCGGCCCCGGCCGCCGGCAGGCCCTTGAGGATCTCCAGCGCCGCGTCGCGCGAGGGATCGCCGGCCATGACATAGGCGACGAAACCGGCGCGGCCCTCGGCCTCCAGGGCCGCGAAGCGGGCGTCGATACGGGATGTGGTCATGACTTACTCTCCTCCCCCGGGAAGCGCAGCGGAACGGGGGAGGGGGACCATGCGCAGCATGGTGGAGGGGGCGAAGGCCAGCGAAGGCGCCTGATCACGCCCCCTCCACCGCTTCGCGGTCCCCCTCCCCCGCCTTGCGGGGGAGGAGAAAACGACGGCCCTCACAGCTCCACCCCGAGGTGCTCGGCCACCGCGAAGATGTCCTTGTCGCCGCGGCCGCACAGGTTCAGCACTACATCGCCGTCCTTGCCGATCTCGCGGGCGATCTCGCCGACGCGGGCCAGGGCGTGGCTGGGCTCCAGCGCCGGGATGATGCCCTCCAGCTTCGAGCACAGCTGGAACGCCGCCAGCGCCTCCTTGTCGGTGGCGGCGCGGTACTCGGCGCGGCCGATGTCCTTGAGCCAGGCGTGCTCCGGCCCGATGCCCGGATAGTCGAGCCCGGCCGAGATCGAGTGGCCCTCGAGGATCTGGCCGTCGTCGTCCTGCAGCAGATAGGTGCGGTTGCCGTGCAGCACGCCCGGGCGGCCGCCCTGCAGCGAGGCGGCGTGGTCCGGGCCGTCTAGCCCGTGGCCGGCGGCCTCGACGCCGATCAGCCGCACGCCGGCGTCGTCGATGAAGGGATGGAACAGGCCGATGGCGTTGGAGCCGCCGCCGATGGCCGCGACACAGGCGTCCGGCAGCTTGCCGCGCCGCGCCAGCATCTGGGCCCGGGCCTCGCGCCCGATCACGCTCTGGAAGTCGCGCACCATGGCCGGATAGGGGTGCGGCCCCGCCGCCGTGCCGATCAGGTAGTAGGTGTCCTCGACGTTGGTCACCCAGTCCCGCATCGCCTCGTTCATGGCGTCCTTGAGGGTCGCCCGGCCCGAGGTCACCGGCACCACCTCGGCGCCCAGCAGCTTCATGCGGAAGACGTTGGGCTTCTGCCGCTCGACGTCGGTGGCGCCCATATAGACCACGCACGGCAGACCGAAGCGGGCGCAGACCGTAGCCGTCGCCACCCCGTGCTGGCCGGCCCCGGTCTCGGCGATGATGCGGGTCTTGCCCATGCGCATGGCCAGCAGGATCTGGCCCATGCAGTTATTCACCTTGTGCGCGCCGGTGTGGTTCAGCTCGTCGCGCTTGAACCAGATGTTGGCGGCCCCGAAGTGCTCGGTCAGGCGCTCGGCCAGGTACAGCGGGCTGGGCCGGCCGACGTAGTGCTCGAGGTACTGGTCCAGCTCCGCCTGGAAGGTCGGGTCGGCCTGGGCCGCGGCGTAGGCGTCGGTCAGCTCATGCACCAGCGGCATCAGCGTCTCGGCCACGAAGCGCCCGCCGTAGGGGCCGAAACGGCCCTCGGCGTCGGGCCAGCTGTAGGTGTTGGGGAGGATGGCGTTCACTGCATGTATCCCTGCCGCGAGGAGGCGGCGTCGACCGCCGCCATGAAGGCGGCGATCAGGCCGGGGTCCTTAACACCGGGCTCGCTTTCCACGCCAGAGGAGACGTCCACCAGGGGCGCCCCGGTGAGACGAATGGCCTCGCCGACATTGTCCGGGGTCAGACCGCCGGCGAGGAACCACGGCCGGTCGAACGAGCGCCCCTGCAACATGGTCCAGTCGAAGCGCGCCCCGACCCCGCCGGGCAGGGTCGAACCGGCCGGCGGGCGGGCGTCGAACATCAGATAGTCGACGACGGGGGCGTAGTCGGCCGCGGCCGTCAGGTCGTCCGGCGTCGACACCGGCAGGGCCTTGATGATCCCCGCCCCCGACAGCCGCCGCACCTCGGCGACCCGCGCGGGGCTTTCATGACCGTGCAGCTGGATCAGGTCCGGCTTCAGGATCAGGGCGATCTCGGTGACGAGGGCGTCGTCGGGCTCGACCAGCAGCGACACCACCTGCGTCAGCCCCCGCGCCCGGGCGTAGAGGGTCGCCGCCGCCAGCGGGGCGATGTGGCGCGGACTCCTGGGAAAGGTCACGGCCCCGACGAAGGCCGCCCCGGCGGCAAGCGCGGCGTCCAGCGCGTCGGGCGTCTTCAGGCCGCAGATCTTGGCGCGAGTCATGGCCTGTCTTCACGCCCGAAAGGCCCGCGCGGTCAAGGCGCGACGCGTCGCGGTTGCGTCGGGACCGCTTTCAGGATTTCTAACGGCATGAGCCGAAGCCTGTTGCCCCTCAACGCCCTGCGCGCCTTCGAGGCCGCCGCCCGCCACCTCAGCGTCTCCCGCGCCGCGGACGAGCTGGCCGTCACGCCCGGGGCCGTCAGCCAGCAGATCAAGCTGCTGGAGGATCTGGTCGGCGGCCCCCTGTTCCGGCGCGAGCCGCGCGGCCTCGCCCTGACCGACCTCGGCCGGGCCGCCGCCCCGGTGCTGCGTGAGGGCTTCGAGCGGCTGATGGACGGCTCGGCCCTGCTGCGCACCCCCAATCGCCGGCGCCAGGTGGCGATCAGCGTTCCACCCGCCTTCGCCGCCAAATGGCTGCTGCCGCGCATGGACGCCTTTCATGACGCCCACCCCGAGGTCGAGGTGTGGATCAGCGCCGACATGGAGCCGGCCGATCTGGCCGAGAGCGAGATCGACCTCGCCGTCCGCTACGGCCCCGGCGGCTACGCCGGCATGGTCGAGGAGCTGCTGATGCGCGAGGCGGTGCTGCCGGTCTGCGCCCCCGCCCTGCTGGGCGGCGAGACCCCGCTCCGCACGCCGGCCGACCTTGTCCGTCACCCGCTGCTGCACGACGCCGCCGTCGACGATGACGTCGGGCGGCCCGACTGGCCCATGTGGCTGAAGGCGCGCGGCGTGCGCCACCCGGACCCGCGGCGCGGCTCGCGGTTCAACGACTCGTCCCTGCTGATCCAGGCGGCGATCGCCGGACGGGGCGTGGCGCTGGCGCGGCGCGCCCTGGCCCAGGACGACCTCGCCGCCGGGCGGCTGGTCGCGCCCTTCGCCGATGGCAGCGAGGCGGTCGGCTATGCCTACCATCTGATCCGTCGGCGCGACCGGACCCTGCCGCGCCCGGCCGAGTCCCTCGCCGCGTGGCTGCGGCGCGAGGCCATCGACCACACCGACGGACTCGATCAGTTGTAAACTCAAGGGCTTGCCGCGGCGCCCCATTTTCGCCCCAGGCCGCCCTATCGTCCGGTGCGCCGTCAGCGGTTGGGGACGGCGCCGCCGAGAGCAAGAGATCGTGCTGAACGCCGTCGCCGCGCTGGCCCTGCTGTGGTCGCTCGCCCTGACGTCGGACCCCGGGTCCGCCGCCGGGCCTGTGCCCTACACCGAGGTGCTGGCGGCCGAGGCGGAAGCGACGGCGGCCCTGTCGGTCGAAGCCGAGGCGCTGATGGCGGAAGAGCCGGACTGGCGGCTGTCGGCGCGGCTCTATCACGCCGGCGGTGGCGGGGCGACGGGCAACGACTCGCTCGGCTGCCGGCCGATCGCCCTGCGCACGGTGGCGGTCGACCCGAACCATGTGCCGCGCCGCACCCGGCTGTTCATCCGCGAGACGGTCGGCCTGCCCCTGCCCGACGGCCGCACCCACGACGGCTTCTGGTACGCCTCGGACACCGGCGGCGCGATCAAGGGGGCCAAGATCGACCTCTTCACCGGCCACGGCCGCGCCTCGATGCGGCCGGTCATGCCGCTGAACATGCAGACCCTGACGGTGGTCGAGGCGGGCCGCTTCGAGGGCTGCCCGCCCGACTGGGAATAGGCCGGAAGCAGGCTTCAGCCGTCCTTCCCCGCCAGATCCGCCGACCGCCTCAGCCGGGGCGTGACCATCGGGATGGTGAGCATCGTCGAGCCCACCGCCATCAGCAGCAGGGCGGTGAAGGTCCCGCTGGTGATGATGCCCTTGTCCAGCAGGATGTTGGCGAAGATGATCATGATCAGCGCCTTGGTCTGCAGCAGCCAGCCGATCACGGCGGCCTCGCCCGGCGCCCATTTGAGCAGCCGCCCGGCCAGGTGAACGCCCGCCAGCTTGCCGCCGACCGAGGCGAGCAGCAGCAGGGCCGCCGCCCCGAACACCGCCACGCCGCCGACGTCCCACGTCGTCCTTAGCCCGGTGGACAGGAAGAATACCGGCATCACCGTCATCAGGACGGTGTCGCGGAACTCGTCCATGCGCTTCTGGTCGAACCAGCGGGCGTCGAGCACGGCGCCGGCGAGGAAGGCGCCGACCATGTAGTGCAGCCCGGCCCAGTCGGCGACGAGCCCCACGAGCGCCAGCCAGATGAAGGAGACGAACCAGCGGTCGCGCTCGACCAGACGCGGCATCAATCTGCGCATGGCCATGGCGGCGACGGTGAAGCCGATCAGGAAGGCGCCCTGCCGCCCGACCCGCTCCCAGTCGAGCAGGATCAGCGCCAGCACGCCCCAGATGGCGATGTCATCCAGCGAGGCGTAACGCAGGACCCGCTGGCCCAGCGGGCGGCGCAGGATCTCCAGCTTGTCCATGAACAGGATCAGGATCGGCAGGGCGGTGACGGCGCAGGCCATGCCGATGCCGAGCACCACCTGCCAGGTCTCGCCCTCCGCCCCGGCCCAGCCGTCCCCGGTCGCCAGCAGGATCAGCGCCGCCCCGGCGCCCAAGAGCAGCGGCGTGGCGAGGGCGAGGCCCGCCGTGACGCCGGTCTCCGCCTTGCGCCGCCAGGCTTCCTGCAGGTCCAGCTCGACCCCGGCGACCCAGACGAACATCATCACCGCCCACCAGGCCACGCCGTTGAGGGCCTGGATCACCTCGGGCCGGAAGACGAAGGCGTAGTAGTCGGGGAACACGGCCCCCAGCACGCCCGGCCCCAGCAGGATGCCAGCCACGATCTGGACCACCACCAGCGGGGCCCAGTAGTCGGTCCGGAATACCCGCCAAACCAGATACGGCGCGGCGAAAATGATCAGCATGGCGATCAGGAACAGCTCCGTGATCGTCACCGTATGGCCCATCGGTCGCCCTCCCCTTCCCGGCTGGCCGGTTTGCCACGCGCAACCCGCGCCGTCACCCGCGACAGCCGACCACGCCTGCCTGCACAGGCCGGACTCGCCAAGGCCGGAGCGACACGGTTAAGGTGTCCGCCGTTTTGCGTACGAGGGGACGCCAATCTTCATGACCACCACCACCGGGGCGCCGCAGGGCGTCGAGGCCTTCTACGCGAAGGTCACCAACGTCAGCGACTTCATCTGGATCGGTCAGTGGGAAGGGGCCCAGATTATTCCCTTCCCGCCCATGGTCGTCATCCTGCTCGGCGTCGGCCTGTGGATGATGATCGGGCTGCGGTTCTATCCGCTGCTCAAGCTGGGCGAGGCCTTCGCCGGCCTGTTCAGGAAGGACAAGTCTGAGTCCGGGGAGATCTCGCCCTTCGCCGCCCTGTCGACGGCCCTGTCGGGCCAGGTCGGCACCGGCAATCTGGCGGGGGTGGCCACGGCCATCACCCTCGGCGGCCCCGGGGCCCTGTTCTGGATGTGGGTGACCGCCCTGATCGGCATGGCCCTGGCCTTCGCCGAAGGCTCGCTGGCCATCCGGTTCCGCGACCGAGACGAGAACGGCAACTGGCGCGGCGGCCCGATGACCTACATCCGCAAGGGTCTGGGCAAGTCGTGGGGCTGGCTGGCGATCCTGTTCTGCATCGGCACCCTGTTCTCGGCGATCGCCACCGGCAACATGATCCAGGCCAACTCGATCGCCGACTCCATCACCGCCCTGTCGGGGGTTGAGGAATGGATGGCCGGGGTCATCGTCGCCGTGCTGGTGTTCGTGGTGATCATCGGCGGGATCAAGTCGATCGGCAACGTGGCCGAGAAGGTCGTGCCGGTGATGGCCGCCGCCTACATCCTGCTGGCCCTCGTCGCCATCATCATCAACTACAAGGACATCCCGCAGACCTTCGCCCTGATCTTCGACGGGGCCTTCAACGGCACCGCGGCGACCGGCGGCTTCGTCGGGGCGGGCATCATGCTGGCGATCCGCGCCGGCGTGGCCCGCGGCCTCTTCTCCAACGAGGCTGGCCAGGGCTCGACCCCGATGGCCCACGCCGTGGCCCGCACCGACGACCCGGCCCGCCAGGGCCGCTTCGCCATGATGGGCACCTTCATCGACACCATCATCATCTGCACCATGACCGGCCTCGTGCTGCTGACGGTGCAGGGCAGCTTCCCGGCGGGTTCGGGCACGGTCGACCACGTCTGGAACTCCGACCTGCGCGGCTTCGAGATGACCCTCGCGGCCTATGGCGCCGCCTTCCCGCAGACCATCTTCGGCCAGTCCTTCGGGGTGCTGCTGGTCTCGGTGGCGCTGATCCTGTTCGTGTTCACGACCCTGATCACCTGGAGCTACTACGGCGAGCGGGCGGCGACCTTCCTGTTCGGCAGCAAGGTCGCCATTCCGTGGCGTCTGTTGTGGGTGACCATGATCGTCGTCGGCGCCTTCCAGCAGATCGAGTTCGTCTGGCGCATGGGCGACATCGCCAACGCCGCCATGGCCCTGCCGAACCTGATCGCCCTGGCCGCCCTGTCCGGCATCGTCTTCGCCCTGGCGCGCGGGGAAAAGACAGCCGGGCGCGAC
Source organism: Brevundimonas sp. (assembly GCF_035998205.1). Taxonomy (GTDB): domain Bacteria; phylum Pseudomonadota; class Alphaproteobacteria; order Caulobacterales; family Caulobacteraceae; genus Brevundimonas. The sequence continues at coordinate 706,146 of NZ_DASYHT010000006.1, read as the reverse complement.
CACGACTGACCCGGAGAAACCTCGAGGGAGATTCCGATGCGCCCGATCCTGTTCGTCGCCACCGCCCTTCTGATGCTGCCCCCGGCCCTGCCGGCGGCGGCGCAGGAGACGCCCATGACCGAACGGACCGAGCGCATCGGCCTTGAGGGCCGGCGCGGCCCGCGACTGACGCAGCCCGGCTTCGCCGTCGGCGAGTACACCGGCCACATCTCCGCCCGCGGGTCAGGCGCGCGGATGCCCTGGGCGTCGCGCGACCGGGCCACGGCTGACCTGCAGGTCAGCGCGCCCGCCCTCGGCGAGGTGACCGGCGCCTGCGAGGGCGGCCAGTCTCACCGCAGCATCCTCGGCATCCAGTTCGACACCGAGGATCTGGCCTACGTCTGCCGCTACGAGGGCGCGCCGGCCGACGCCGCCATGTCGCTGGTGCTCTCGCGCCCCGGCGGCCTGGGCGGTCTGATGCGACGCGTGCAGCAGCCGCAGCGGGTCGCTGAACTGACCTGGAACGGGGTCGTCTATCGCGCGGAGACCCGCCGCATCGGCGGCCTGCCGATCGGCGGCGGCATGGTGATGGGTTATGTCATCAGCCGCGACGGGCGGGAGGTCGGCGGCCTCGACATGAACGGCTTCCGGCCGACCATTTACCTGCCCCCCGCCGGCGATGCGGACCGCGACGCCGTGGCGGTGTTCGCGCTCAGCCTGTGGGCCTTCCCCGATCCGGCGCGAAACTAGGCCTCAGAACTTCCGCCGGCCGCTGACGGTTTCGAAGAACATCCGCCAGTCGCCCATCAGGCTCCACAGCGGGTATTTGAAGGTCGCGGGCCGGTTCTTCTCGAAGAAGAAATGCCCGACCCAGGCGAAGCCATAGCCGATCAGCGGCATGGCCAGCAGCCACCAGGGGTTCAGGGTCACGATCGCCAGCGCCAGCGCGGCGAGCACCAGCCCGGACCCGACCACATGGATCCGACGGCACGTCGGGTTGGCGTGCTCGCGGATGTAGAAGGGATAGAATTCGGCGAACGAGGCGTAGCGCCGACCGTCGGCAGGGGCATGGCTCATGGACCGGAGGATGCGACGGGGCGCCGGCCCTGACAAGCGCCGCGACAGGCCGCCGTGTCCGCCCCCTGTTCCCCGTCGCCGTGTTTCGGCCTAGCCTCTTCCCGGGGACGGGAGGGACACTGGATGCGCTGGAAGGGCGGCCGCAGCGGCGGCGGGATCGAGGATCGACGCGGCATGGGAGCCGGCGGCGTGGCGGGCGGCTCGCTCGGCGTGCTGGTGCTGGCCGCGATCGGCTATTTCGTCTTCGGGCTGGATCCCGCGACCACGACGCGGCTGGCGAACGAGATCGGCGTCGGCGCACCCGCCGCCGTCGAGGGCCAGACCGGGACGCCGGCGGACGAGGCCGGGCGCTTCGTCGATGTGATCGGGGCCAACCTCAATGACGTGTGGATCGCCGCCCTGCCCGGCTACACCCCGCCGCGGGTCGTTCTGTACGATCAGGCCACGCCGACCGACTGCGGCTTCGGCCAGGCGGCCATGGGGCCGTTCTACTGCCCGCCGGACCGCAGCGTGTACCTCGACGTGACCTTCTGGGCCCAGCTGGCCGAGCTGGGCGGATCCGACGCCGAGTTCGCCCGGGCCTATGTCATCGCCCACGAGTATGGCCACCACGTCCAGACCCTGACCGGAACAGCCGATCAGGCGCGGCAGGCGCAGCAGGCCGCCGGCAGCACGGCCGAGGCCAACCGCTACTCGGTGGCGCTGGAGCTGCAGGCCGATTGCTACGCCGGCGTCTGGGCCGCCAACGCCGCGCGGGCCTCGGGCGGCGAGGTGGCGCTTGAGCCCGGCGACCTCGAGGCCGGACTGGCGACCGCCGCGGCCATCGGCGACGACGCGCTGCAGCAGCGGGGCGGCGGGCGTGTCTCGCCCGAGAGCTTCACCCACGGCACGTCCGCAGAGCGCGCCGCCTGGCTGCGGCGCGGCTACGAGGCCGGGCATCCCTCCGCCTGCAACACCTTTCAGAACCTCTGAGGCCCGAGGCCCGGCGTAGCGCTTGTTGCAGCGCAGCGCGGGCGCCAGAGTGACGGGATGACCGCCGCCGCCCTCGCCCCTGACCCCGTTGCGGGACCCGCCTCGCCCGCCGAGGCCTTGCAGGGGGCGCGCCGGCTCGTGCTCAAGATCGGCTCGGCCCTGATCGCCGCCGACCGCGCCGCCGATCTCGGGCGTGAGGTGGCGCGGCTGCGCGCCGACGGGCGCGAGGTCATCCTCGTCTCTTCCGGCGCCGCGGTGCTGGGCCGCCGCCGCCTGGGCCTGCCGCGCGAGGCGGCGCTGGATCGCACCCAGGCCGCCGCCGCGGTCGGGCAGTCGCTGCTGATGCGCGAATGGGAGACGGCGCTGGGCCCGCACGGCCTGACCCCGGCCCAGGTGCTGCTGACCCGCGAGGACACCGAGCGCCGCCGCCGCTGGCTGAACGCCCGGGCCACGCTGGAGGCCCTGCTGGCGCTCGGCGCCGTGCCGGTGGTCAACGAGAACGACACGGTCGCCACCGAGGAGATCCGCTACGGCGACAACGACCGCCTCGCGGCCCGTACCGCCCAGCTGGCCCGCGCCGACCTGCTGGTGCTGCTGTCGGACGTGGACGGCTTCTACGACGCCGACCCGCGCCGTCGGCCGGAGGCCCGCCGGCTGTCCCGCATCGACGCCCTGACGCCGGAGGTGCTGGCCATGGCCGGCGAGGCCAACGCCGAGGCCGCGGTAGGCTCGGGCGGCATGCGCACCAAGCTGGAGGCTGCGCGCATCGCGCGGGCCGCCGGCTGCGCCACCGTGATCCTCGACGGCCGCGTCGACGCGCCGCTGGCGGCGGCCGTCGCCAATGGCTCCGGCACCCTGATCACCGCGCCCCAGAGCCCGCGCCAGGCCTACAAGGCCTGGATCGCCGGCAGCGTCGCCCCGGCCGGGGTGCTGCGCCTCGACGACGGCGCCGCGGCCGCCCTGCGCGCCGGCAAGAGCCTGCTGCCGGCCGGGGTCGCCGGCGTCGAGGGCGGGTTCGACAAGGGGGACAGCGTGGAACTGCGGACCCTCGACGGTCGCCGGCTCGGGGTCGGTCTGGCCGCCTATGCCGCCGATGAGCTGCGCCGTCTCGCCGGCCGTCAGAGCGTCGAGATCGAGGCGCTGCTCGGCTATCGCGGACCGGGCGTCGCCATCCATCGTGACGATCTGGTGCTGGAGACCGGCGCATGAGCGACCTCGCCGCCCGCATGCGGGAGATGGGCCGCGCCGCCCGCGCCGCCGCCCGCCCGCTGGCCCACGCGCCGGCCGAGCAGCGCAGCGCCGCCATCCGCGCAGGCGCCGACGCCCTGCTGGCCCGCGCCGACGCCGTGCTGGCCGCCAACGCCCGCGATCTGGACGCGGCGGCGGCGCGCGACGCCCCGGCCAACATGATTGACCGGCTTCGCCTCGACGAGGGCCGCCTCGCCGGCATCGCCGCGGCCATGCGCGCCGTCGCCGACCAGCCCGATCCGCTGGGCGAGGAGACCGCGCGCTGGACCCCCGCCAACGGGCTGGACATCGCCCGTGTCAGCGTGCCGCTGGGCGTGCTGGCCATCATTTTCGAAAGCCGGCCGAACGTGGCTGCCGACGCCGCCGCCATCTGCCTGCGCTCCGGCAACGCCGCCCTGCTGCGCGCCGGGTCGGACAGCCTGCACAGCGCCCTGGCCATTCATGGGGCGGTCGTCGAGGGGCTGACCGCCGCCGGCCTGCCGGCCGCCGCCGTGCAGATGGTCGACACACCGGACCGCGACGCCGTTGGACATCTTCTGTCGGGCCTGGAGGGCAACGTCGATCTGATCGTGCCGCGCGGCGGCCGTGGCCTGGTCGAGCGGGTGCAGGCCGAGGCCCGGGCCCCGGTGCTGGGCCACCTCGAGGGCATCTGCCACACTTATCTGCACGCCTCGGCCGAGCCGGACATGGCCCGGACGGTGGTGCTGAACGCCAAGATGCGACGCACCTCGATTTGCGGTGCGACCGAGACCCTGCTGGTCGACGCCGGGGCCCTGCCCCTGCTGCCGGACGTGGCGCATGCCCTGATCGCCGCTGGCTGCGAGCTGCGCGGCGACGCCCGGGCCCGGGCCGCGGTCCCGCAGATGGGCGAGGCGGTCGAGGCGGACTGGCCGACCGAATACCTCGCCCCGATCCTCGCCGTGCGCGTGGTCGACGACCTCGACGCCGCCGTGGAGCACATCGCCCGCTACGGCTCGGGCCACACGGAGGCGATCATCGCCGCCGACCCGGCCGCCGCCGAGCGCTTCCTCGCCCGCGTCGACAGCGCCATCGTCATGTGGAACGCCTCGACCCAGTTCGCCGACGGCGGCGAGTTCGGCTTCGGGGCGGAGATCGGTATCTCCACCTCGCGCCTGCACGCCCGCGGCCCGGTCGGGGCGCAGCAACTGGTCAGCTACAAGTACGTGGTGCGGGGTCAGGGCCACACCCGCCCCTGATCAGCTCAGGTCGACGTCCACGGCCTGGCTCAGCCACAGCTCGCCGGCGCCCAGCCGCAGCACCGCGCGGCGCCCCCGGAAGGCCGGCATGCCGATCAGGCCCTGCGGCAGGGCGCGCCCGGCGACGTCGTCGTAGATGGCCACGGTGGCGTTGCGGAACAGGGCGTCGCCGAAGGTCACGGTCCGGGCCCGGACCAGCTCCGATCGCACCGTGCCCCCCAGCACCAAACTCGACCCGCGCCGCGTCTCGCGGCCGTCGAGCAGGCCCAGCATTCCTGCGGCCGAACGGCTCACCGCCAGCAGCGCCGAGGACCCGGTATCGATCAAGGCGGTGGTGACCGCGCCCTCGACGCTGATCTCGGCGGCGAGCGCCCGCCCCTCACGCAGGACCGGGGTCGCCGCAAGGTCGCGCCAGGGCGGGGACGCGCCCGGCGGGGCGAGCGCCAGCCGACGCCCGGGCAGGTCGAGCCAGAGGTCGCTCTCGCCCAGAACGTCCTGGCCGAGGATCAGCGGGGTGGCGAGGCCGTCGTCCGACGCCAGCGGGCCGAGGTCGAGGATGGCGGCGCGCAGGTTGTCGAAGCGGGCCCCCGCGGCGGCCACATCGACGGTCACGCCCTTGCCGACCTGGGCCCCGCCCCCGACCCCGTAGGCGAGCAACGGGATGTCGAAGCCATTCCCCAGACCCAGCCGCTGAACCAGACGTCGGTCGACGACCGAGTACTGAGCCCCGGTGTCGACCAGCGCCGCGACCGGCTGACCCGCGACGGTAGCGGGGATGATCAGGACGTTGGCGCGGTCGCCGACGAGCCCGGTCCAGCCCTCGCGTCCGGCCACGAACGTCGCCCTTGGCGTCGGCCAAACGATATTCTCCCTCAGCCACCAGGCGCCGCCGAGCGCTCCGGCGACAAGGCCAGCCCGGATCAGGAAGGAGCGTCGCGTACCCAAGGCTTCTCCTTCGCCTTCGCCCGGCACCCTGTCGACCGCGACGGGGGGTGATGCGACGAAAAAACGCCGCGGCCCGGGGCGCGCGGCGTCTTCTCAACGAGCGGGGGGCCGTACGGCTCCCGCGGCCTCAGCCGTTGGTCGGCCGCATGGCCCGCTCCGGCGGCACGCCCGGCGAGGTCTCGCGCGGCGCCCCGGCGGTCTCGCCGGGCTTCATGAACTTGACCAGCACCCGCTGACCGATCAGCAGCGGCGCGTCCGTGGCGGTGACCACCACCTCGACCACGCGTTCGTCGGAACGCTGGCTGGGGTCGTCCGAGGCCAGCTTGCGGGCCCCGAACACGGCGGCGCGGCGCAGCACCTCGCCGACAATGACCCGGGTCGGGTCGCCCTCGGGCGAGATCTCGACCGCCTGGCCGACGCTGACGTTGGGGATGTCGCTCTCGACGATCTCGGCGCGGACGATGCGCGGGGCCTCGGGCTCGAGGTCGAACATGGTCGAGACGTTCAGGGTCGAGGCGCCGGCGCCCGGGTTGGCGTAGCGGCGGACAATGCGGCCATCCATCGGGGCGCGGATCACCGTCAGTTCAAGATTGTACTCGGCCTCGGCCAGACGGGCGCGGGCGGTCTGCACGGCGGCGCGCTGCGACTGCAGGCGGGCCTCGGCGGCGGCGATCTGGTCACGCGCCTGGTCCATGCGCTGGGCGGCCACGAAGTTGGACGAGACCAGCTGGGCGAGGCGGTCGTGCTCGCGGCGCGCGGTGCGCAGATCGACCTGGATCTGGGCCAGCTGGCTCTCCGACTGGGCCACTTCCGCCCGGGCGCGCTGCAGGGCGAGGCGGGCCTCATCGTCTTCTTGCCGCGCCAGAACCTGGCCGGAGGTGACGAGATCGCCTTCCTGCACCAGCACCTCGCGGACCACGCCGCCGCGCCGGGCGGCGACCTGGATGATCCCGCCCTCGACGTCGACACGGCCGTTGGCGACCGCAGCATAGGGGCTGACCACCGTCGCCGCCGCCTGCTCGACGGCCTTCTTCTTCGCCTCGCCCTGGGACGAGAGAATGCTGAATCCGACGACGGCCACGATGATCGCCAGCAGGCCGATCCAGAGCCACTTGTTCTTCAGGAAGCCGGGCATGATGCGAGAGTCCTAGGTGTTCTTGTTATGTGGTCAGTGGGTCGAGGCGAGGGTCGCGTCGGGGTTCGGCGTGCGGCGCGTATCGTCGATGATGCGGCCGTCCTCGATGTGAATGATGCGGTCGGCCCAGGCCTCGAGGCGCGGGTCGTGGGTGACGCAGATGACCGCCGCGCCGTGCTCGGTGGCGGCCCGGCGCAGCAGGCGGATGACCACCTGGCCGTTCTCGCCGTCCAGCGCCGAGGTGGGCTCGTCCGCGAACAGGATCTTGGGGTCCTTGGCGAGGGCCCGGGCGATGGCGACGCGCTGCTTCTCACCACCGGACAGCGCCGTCGGACGCTGGTGCAGCCGGGGCTTGAGGCCCACTTCCTCCAGCGCCTCGGTGGCGCGGCGCTTCGCCTGCTCGGAGGTCAGCCCCTGGAACTTCAGCACCGTCTCGACCTGCTGCAGGGCGGTCAGGGCCGGGAACAGGTTGAAGCCCTGAAAGATGAAGCCGCAGTTGTCGAGGCGGAACTTGTCGATCCGGCTGGACGACAGCTTCCAGAGGTCCGGCAAGCCGAGGGTGGCCACCTTGCCCTCCTCCGGCCGCAGCAGGCCCGAGAGCGCGGCGATCAGGGTCGACTTGCCCGAGCCCGACGGGCCCATGACCATGGTCAGGTCGCCGTGGCGCGCGTCGAAATCGACGCCCTTGAGCACCTCGACGAAGCCCTTGCCGGACTTGAAGCGCTTGACGAGCCCCTTGGCCTCGATCGCGGCCTCGCCGTGTTTTCCATGCGCTTTCGTGATCATCGCAGCAGGTCCGCCGGTTGGCTGTTCTTGAGGACGCCGAGCGACAGAAAGCCCGACATCATGGCGATGAAGACCAGACCGCCGCCGACGAACACCAGCAGGCCGATCGGCAGGGAGATGATCACGGCGTTCGCGGCGGCCAGCAGGGAGACCAGCCAGGTCAGGCCGATCGCCGCGGCGACGCCGACGAGGCCGACCCAGAAGCTCAGCTCCATGACGATGCGGCGCAGCGAGCCCATCGACACCCCGAGGGCGCGCAGGGAGGCGAACTCCTTGATGTTGGCCATGATGGCCCCGCGCAGGGTCTGCCAGGTGATCGCCACCCCGATGATGGTGCCCAGCACCACGCAGCCGCCGATGATGATGACGAGGATGCCCTCCTCGAACATGGCGTTCTGATTGGCGTCGGCCAGCTCCTGGCGCGTCCAGGCCTTCCACTGGCCGTTGCCCATGGTGTTGAGCTGGGCGGCGATGATCTCCGAACGGGCCGGGTCGCTGACACGGACCATCAGGGGGCCGACACGCGGGCTGCTGTCGCTGGTCTGGCCGAGCATGCGCATGGTGTCGCGGCTCATCACGATGGTCGACTGCATCATGTTCGGATAGCCGCGGGTGACGGCCGCCACGGTCACGGTCTGACCGTTGTAGAGGGCCTTGTCGCCGAGCTCGACGCCGAGCGGCTTCAGGGCCGTCTCGTCGATCGCCACCGTGTAGGGCTGGCGCAGGGCCTCCACCAGCTCGTCGGAGTAGTCGACCGGGGTGGTGACGGCGTTGGGCCGCGTATCGATCACCCGCGCCTGGACGAACTGCTGGCGCGGGGCGCCCTGCCGGGCGCGCTCGGCCTGGCTCATGGTCGGATCGACGTTCTTGACGGACTGGAACGATCCGCCGCTGCCCGCCAGCGGCTGCACCTCGAGCACTTCGGCGTGATTGTAGACCAGCGGGATGAAGCGCCTCGGCACACCCGAGGGGCCGCCCATCAGGCTGGTCGCGCCCGGCTGCATGATGATGATGTCAGCGCGCGAGCGCTCGATCTGGGCGGTGAAGCCCTTGCCGATGCCAATGAACACGCCGGTCATGGCGAGCACGAGCAGGCCGGACAGGGCCAGCGCCATGACGGCCGCCATGTAGCGGCGCCATTCGTAGAGCAGGGTGGACAGGGCCAGTGACATGCGAAGCGGTTCAACCCCCGAAGTTGAGCGATATCTGACCGGCCGGCGGTCCGGGACCAAGTTAAATCGGGGTAAGGCGGCTAACGCCATAGGCCACTTGCGGCCGGGGCGGCGGCGCGGATAGTTACGTCGTAACGCGCACAAGGCGCGATCCCGGGAGCCCCAGATGAAGATCCGCCTCACCGCCTCAGCCCTCGCCCTCGGCTGGGCCCTCGCCGGCCTGTCCGCCGCGCCCGCCGCCGCCGAAGAAGGCATGTGGACCTTCGACAACTTCCCCATCGCCCGGGTCAACCAGACCTACGGTACCAACATCGACCAGGCCTGGCTGGACCGGGTGCGCGAGGCCTCGGTGCGCCTGCGCGGCTGCTCGGCCTCGTTCGTCTCGTCCGAGGGCCTGATCCTGACCAACCACCACTGCGTGGTGTCCTGCATCCAGGAACTGTCGACCGCCGAGCAGGACTTTGTCGCCAACGGCTTCCTCGTCGCCACCCGTGAGGAGGAGCGCACCTGCCCCGGCCAGACCGCCGAGGTCCTGACCGAGATCGTCGACGTCACCGACCGGGTGCTGGCCGCCGGCGCCGGCCTTGAGGGCGCCGCCTTCGCCGCCGCCCGCACCGCCGAGATCAACCGCATCCAGTCCGAGGCCTGCGCCGGCGACGAGCGCTTCACCTGCCAGGTGATCAGCTTCTACCGCGGCGGCCGCTATGGCCTGTACAAGTTCCGCCGCTACGACGACGTCCGCCTCGCCTTCGCGCCGGAGTTCCAGGCGGCCTTCTTCGGCGGCGACCCGGACAACTTCAACTTCCCGCGCTACGCCCTCGATGCCGCCTTCCTGCGCGCCTACGAGAACGGCCAGCCGGTCGCGACCCCGAACCACCTGACCTGGAACGCCCGCGCGCCGCAGGCCGGCGAGCCGACCTTCGTGTCCGGCAATCCGGGCACCACCCAGCGTCTGCTGACGGTGGCCCAGCTGGAGCGCCTGCGCGACCAGCAGCTGCCGCTGCAGCTGATTCAGGGCTCCGAACTGCGCGGCCGCCTGCTGACCTACGCCGCCAGCGGCGAGGAAGCCGCCCGCGTCTCGGTCGACCCGATCTTCGGCCTCGAGAACAGCTTCAAGGTCTGGTACGGCCAGCAGCAGGCCCTGCTCGACCCGGCCTTCATGGCCGAGAAGCGCGCCCAGGAAATCGAGCTGCGCGAACGCGTCGCCGCCGATCCGGCCCTGCAGCAGCGCATCGGCGATCCGTGGAGCGAGATCGAGGCGGCCGAGCGCGCCGCGCGCGACCTCGCCGTTCCGTTCCGCCAGCTCGCCGCCGCCGCCGGCGGCGGCTCCACCCTCTACAGCATGGCCAACGCCATCGTCGGGGTCGCCCGGGAACGCGCCAAGCCGGAAGGCGAACGCAATCCGGGCCTCGACGCCGCCGTCGCCCGCACGCGCGCCCGCCTGCTCGAGGAGACGCCGATCGCCATGGATCTCGAAGAGATCCGGCTCGGCTTCTGGCTGTCCAAGACGCGCGAATACCTGACCGTCGATGACGCTCGCGTCCGCGCCCTTCTGGGCCGCGAGAGCCCCGAGGGTCTGGCCGACCGCGCCGTGTCCGGCACCCGTCTCGATGAGCCGGCCTTCCGCGCCGCGGCGCTGGACCTGACGCTGGAACAGCTGATCGCGCTGAACGACCCGATGATCGAGCTGGCCCTGCGCAACGCCGACCAGTCCGCCGCCATGCAGGCCGAGTGGGGCGCCCGCGTCGGCGTTCCGAGCACCCGCGCCGCCGAGCGCGTGGCCCAGGCCCGCTTCGCCGTCTACGGCGACAACCAGTACCCGGACGCCACCTTCTCGCTGCGCCTGTCGTATGGCTCGGTGCAGGGCTGGAGCTATCGCGGCGTCGACATTGCGCCCTTCACCTACATGGGCGGCCTGTTCGACCGGGCGACCGGCTCGGCCCCGTTCAATGCGGCCGAGGACTTCCTCGCCGCCCGCGACCGGATCGACCCGCAGGTGGTCTACAACTACGTCACCACTAACGACATCATCGGCGGCAACTCCGGCTCGCCGGTGATCGACGCCTCGGGACAGGTGATCGGGGCCGCCTTCGACGGCAACATCCACTCGCTGGGCGGCTCGTTCGGCTATGACGGCAACCTGAACCGCACCGTGGTCGTCTCGACCGCCGCGGTCACCGAGGCGCTGCGCAAGGTCTATGACCAGCCGCGCCTGCTGCGCGAACTGGGCGTCGACTGACGCCAGACAAGGTCAGGGCCGCGCCTCACGGCGCGGCCCTTTCCTTCACCGACGACCGGGTGTCACCAGCGGTTGCGGCGATCGTCCCGGCGGGCCTCCCGGCGCTCCTCGCGGATCTGCGCCTGGATGCGATCCAGCTGGGTGTCCAGCTCCCGCGCTTCCCAGCGGTCGATGCCGCCGCGGCGGTAGTCGCGCTGCAGCCGGTCGAAGTGGGCGAACTGCCGCTGGAACAGCCGGTATTCCTGACGGCTGATGCGGCCGTTGTAGGCCATGCGCTCCACGCGCTGCTCCAGCTGCTGCTGGCGCGCCTCGAACGGGAAGCGCTGGCCGTAGCCGCCCCCGTGGCCGCCGAAGTGCTGGGCGGCGGCCGGCGTGGACAGGGCCACCGCCGAAGCCGCCAGGATCGAAAACAGAACGGTCTTCCTCATCTCTGGCCTCACTTTCAAACCTCCCCGCCGATCGGGGTGTGAGCGCAGAAAACCATCGGCCCGCTGAGCCGAACCTGAGCCCGTCGTTGTCTGGCGTTCAGCCGGATGAACCGGACACGTTAACCCTTCCGGACAACGCAACATCAAGGCGAAGGCTTCACCCTGACGGGAAGCAGTGGAGGCGGCGATGGCGCGAGCGGTATTCCAGAAGGGCCAGCGGGTCTGGGTCGAGTGCGTGGGCGCGTGGGCCCGGATCGAGAAGGTCCAGCCGGTCTGGGCCAAGGGCTTCGACGAGCCGGTGCGCATCACCTACGACGTCGGCCTCGGCCGCGAGTTCCAATCCAGCGAACTGAGCGCCCCGGCCGAGGACCCCGCGATGGAGCGCGAAATGGGCCACTGGCGCCTGCTGCGCGCGCGCAACAAGTGGCAGCAGGCCGAGGACTGCCCGCATCATCCCTTCCCCGGGACCTATCCTGTGGTCGTCACCGATCCCAGCGACTGGGGCGGCTGGCGCGTCCCGGGAGCCGAGTACGATCGCGACCCTGACCGGATCGAACTTCAGGCGCGCCTGATCGCAGCGGCCCCGCAGCTGATGGCCCTCGCCGAGCGGCTCGCGGAGACAGCGTCGGAGTCTCCCGAGGACTGCCCGCCCGAGATGTTCGCCCTTGCAACCCAGGCGCGGGACATTCTCAAGTCGGTGACCGAGGTGGTCGTCACCCCGACCGCGGCGCCGGCGGAGGCCGCCTGACGGCCCGCCGGCAGCATCCACAGGCGCGCGCGCCCGCGCTCGACACGACTCCGCGACGCAGCTTAGGCTCGGCCGATCTGACCTGAGGCCGGGAGCCCCCCTTTGCAGGGCGAGGAGCGCCGCACATCCCCGTCTGGACGCCGTCGCGGCGACCGCCGCCCTGACGGCAGTGCGGGGCTGCGCGTCGTGCTGCTTGTCGCCCTGCTGGGTCTCGTCTTCTACCTCATGGCGCAGCAGAACCTGCTGAACCAGGTCTGGGTGGTCGCCGGACCGCTGGCGCTCGGGCTTGTCGCCGCCTTGTTCCAGATCCAGCGCTCCAGCGCCCAGGCCCGCCGCGTCTGGGCCGACCAGGAGCGCCGGTTCCGCCTCGCGGTCGAAGGCGCCCGCTGCGGCGTCTGGGAGTGGGACCTCGCGGCGGAGTCGGTGACCATCTCCGATTACATGGCCACCCTGCTGGGGCTGGAGAGCGGCGGCATCGTGCCTGCGGACACCGTGCTGGCGCAGGTGCATCCGCGTCACCGCGAGCAGGTCGAGCACGCCCTGCTGCAGGCGGCCTCCTATGGCGCGTTCGAGACCAGCTTCGCCGTGGCCCTGCCCGAAGGCGGCATCCGCTGGATCGACGCGCGCGGACAGGCCCGCGGGGTCCGCGCCGGCCAGCATTTCGTCCACGTCGTCGGAGTCGCCCTCGACATCACGGAGGCGCGGCGGGCCAAGGCCCGGGCCCAAGCCGCCGAGAGTCGCCTGCGGGACGGGATCGAGAGCGTGTCCGACGCCTTCGCCCTGTTCGACCGACAGGGTCGTCTGGTGATGTGCAACCGCGCCTTCCAGGACGCCTTCGGGTTCGAGGACGCAGTGATCCGGCGAGGGGCGCCGCGCACCGAGCTGAACCGCATCGCCGGTCTGGCGATCCGCAGCGATCAGCCCTCGCCGTCGGGCCGGGCAGGCCAGCGCGAGCTGGAGCTGCACGACGGGCGCTGGCTGCAGCTGTCCGAGCGCATGACGGGCGACGGCGGCTCGGTGGTCACCGCCGCCGACATCACCCCGATCAAGAAGGAAGAGGAAGCGCGCCGGCGTGCGGCCGAGGCGCTGCAGGCCACAGTGGCCCAGCTTGAGGCCAGCCAGACGGAGCTGTCTCTGCTGGCGCGCAAGTACGAGGTCGCCATGACCCGGGCGGAGGCCGCGAACCAGGCCAAGTCCGAGTTCCTCGCCAACATGTCCCACGAGTTGCGCACACCGCTGAACGCCATCAACGGCTTCTCCGAGATCATGGCCACCGAGATGTTCGGGCCGCTGGGCGACGATCGCTACCGGGGCTATGCCGAGGACATCCTGCGCTCCGGCCAGCACCTGCTCAGCCTGATCAATGACATCCTCGACATGGCCAAGATCGAGGCCGGCAAGCTGACCCTGCACCTGGAGCCCGTGTCGCTGGAGGAGGTCTGCCAGGACGTGATCCGGCTGATGCGCGGCCGGGCCGAGGAGGCCGGGCTGACGCTGGCGCTGGACGCCGCGCCGCTTGAGGCCATCCCGGCCGACTACAGGGCCCTGAAGCAGGTGGTGCTGAACCTCGTGTCGAACGCCATCAAGTTCACGCCCCAGGGCGGCCGCGTTGACGTCCTCGTCCGGCGCACCCCCGACGATCGCTGCGAAATCGCCGTGGCCGACACCGGCATCGGCATCGCCGCCAACGATCTGGCCCGTCTGGCCCAGCCCTTCGAACAGGTGGAAGGGCAGCACTCCAAGACCAGCCAGGGCACCGGACTGGGCCTCGCGCTGAGCAAGTCGCTGGTCGAGCTGCACGGCGGCGAGCTCCGGATGGAGAGCGTGCTCGGCAAGGGCACCGTGGTGCGGGTCAGCCTGCCGGTCGCCCAGGCCGCCGCCGCCGCGCCGCCGGTGCTCGAGGATGGCCGCCCGCTGCGCGTCCGGGCCGCCTGAGACGCTCGCTCAGCCGCCGACCCCCACCGCCAGCAACGCGAGGCCCGCCACCCCCACGCCGATGCGCCACCAGGCGAAGGGCGCGAAGCCGTGCCGGCTGACGAAGTCGAGCAGGAAGCGCACCACCAGCAGGGCGGTCAGGAAGGCGGTGACGAAGCCGATCGCGATCAGCCCGACATCGGTGAAGTCCAGCTGGTCCCACGTCTTGTAGAGGTCGTAGGCGACGGCGCCGCCCATGGTCGGCAGCGCGAGGAAGAAGGTGAACTCCGCCGCCGAGCGCTTGTCGGTCCCGAGCAGCAGGCCGCCGGCGATGGTGGCCCCGGACCGAGAGACACCGGGCACGAGAGCGAGACACTGGAACACGCCGATCAGGGCGTACACCCGCAGCGGATAGGTATTCACATCCAGATAGCGCGGCGCACGCTTCATCCGGTCGAGCATGAGCAGCAGCACCCCGCCGACGATCAGGGCAATGCAGATGATCAGCGGAGTCTCGAACAGGAAGCCCTTGATGATCGGATAGAGCAGGACGCCCGCCAGCGCCGCCGGCAGGAAGGCGATCAGGACGCCGAGGATGAAGTGGCGCGCCCCCGGATCGGTCGGCCAGCGGATCGCCAGGGTCCAGAGCCGCCGGAAGTAGACGCTGATGATGGCGAGGATCGCCCCCAGCTGGATGACCACTTCGAAGGTCTTGCCCTTGCTCTCGAAGCCCATGAAGTGGCCGAGCAGCAGCAGGTGCCCTGTCGACGATACGGGGATGAACTCGGTCAGGCCCTCGACGAGGCCAAGGATGATCGCCGCCAGCCAGTCAGACATGCAAAACCGCCCCCGCCGGCGCGGCCGTCAGTGGGCGCCGGGCTCGCGTCCGACATAGCGCAGACGGGCGCGGATAGGCGAGCCGTCACAGGCCTGGTCCAGTCCGTGCGCCATCAAGCCGACGAGACGGGCGAGGATGAGCAGATCCAGCGCCCCGCCGCGCGGCAGATCGAGCCGCCGCGCCAGCAGGGCCAGCGCCAGCTCGAACCCCGGCTCCTGCCCCGTCATCTCCCGCCCCAGATCGACGAAGGCGCGCAGGTCCGCACCGATGTCGATCGACCCCAGCAGGGCGGCCGCGCGGGGATCTCCGCCGGGATAGGCGGCGTTGCCGAAGCCGGGAATGCCGCCCGTCTCGCGCCGGCTGCGCAGGGCGGCGGCCGGATCGCGCCGGCCGAGGGTGACCATCTCGTTGGCGGCTTCAAGCCGCCGGGCCACAGGCGATCCCACGAGGGCGACCAGCCCCGCGAGGGCGGAGCCGGCCGGGGACGCACCGCCGGACGCCGCCACGCGGGCGGCGAAGGCCGAAGCGCTCATGTCGTGATCGGCGCCCAGCACCAGGGCCTGACGCAGCATCTGGCCCTCGCGCTCGCCCACCTTGTAGGCCCGGGCCAGCCGCTGGTGCAGGTGCAGGCGCGGCCCCGGTCCGGCAAGGGCGTCGAACACCTCGGACATGACCGCCGCCGCCTCGCGCGCCAGCGCCGCGCGGTCGCGGTCCCCGGCGGCGCCGTCCTCATCGACGCGACGGGCAAGGGCGGCATAGACCCGGGCCCGGTGCGAGCCGCCCACGACGGTGTCGACGCGAGGCTTCAGGTCCCGGAACGGATCGCTGTCGACGCCCCAGAGCAGACGGGCGGTTTCCTCGACCGTGGCCGCGCGCGCCAGCTGGACAGCGTCGCTGCCGCGGTAGAACAGGCGGCCGCCGGCGATCACGGTCAGACGGGAGTCGATCGCCGCCTCGCCCCGGCTGACCGAACCGATGAAGGGCGTGGCCGGACGAAGGGCGCCGGCCGGCGCGTCGCCGCGCAACCGCGCCACGTCGTCGGCGGCATACAGGCTGCGGCGCGGATTGGCGGGATCGGGGCGGGCCGTGATCCGGCCCCGGCTGACATAGGCGTAGAGGGTCTGCGACTTGACCCCGAGGCGCTCCATCGCCTCGCTCCGCCCGATCCAGCCTCGCTGGCTCTCCATCCTGTCCCTCCGCCGACGGTTATCCACAGGAACCGCGACAGTTTGGGTCAGTTAACGGCCGTCGCGTCAAGTGTTGAGCCGCGCCGTCCCGCATTGAGCGGGGCCGCGACATGGGCCATCAAGGCCCCATGCCCGCCTCTGCTCCCTCCCCCGAAGCCGCCCGGGCCGCCGTCCGCGACGTGACCCGCCTGTCCGTGGCGGTGGCGGTCGCCCTGGTGGCGCTCAAGGCCTTTGCCCTCGGGGCGTCGGGCTCCGTCTCGATCCTCGCCTCGCTGGCGGATTCCTCGCTGGACCTGCTCGGCTCGCTGACCGTCTTCATGGCCGTGCGCTGGGCCGCCGCCCCGCCGGATGACGACCACCGCTTCGGCCACGGCAAGGGCGAGGCGCTGGCCGCCCTTGTTCAGGCTGGTCTGGTGTTCGCCTCCGCCCTGTTCATCGGCGCCGAGGCGCTGCAGCGGTTCTTCAATCCCCGGCCCGTGACCGAGGGCGGCTGGGCCGTGGGCGTCATGCTGCTGTCGATGGCGCTGACGGCCTTCCTGATCTGGCGCCAGCGTCGCGTCGTGGCCCTGACCGGCAGCCTGGCGGTCAGCGGCGACCGGGCCCACTACGCCGCCGACCTCGCCGCCGGGCTGGTGGTGGTGATCGGCGTCGCCTCGGGCAGCTTCCTCAACGCCCCCGGCCTCGACGCTGCCGCCGGCCTGATCGTCATGATCTGGCTGGTCTGGGGCGCGGTCGGTCTGCTCCGGCAGGCGGCCGACCAGCTGCTCGACCGCGCCGCGCCGCAGGACATCCAGGAGGCTGTGGTCCGCGCCGTCACCAGCGATCCCCGCATTCTCGGCGTGCACCGGCTGCGCACCCGCATGGCCGGATCGTCTGTCGAGGCCCAGATGCACGTCGATCTCGACGCCGGCCTCAGCCTCGCCGAGGCCCACGACATCGTCGAGGCCGCGGAGGCGCGGGTGCGCGAAGCCCTGCCCGGCGCCGAGGTGCACCTGCACGCCGACCCGGCCGGCGCACGTCGGCCGGCCGCTGAGCCGGCGACGGCCACGACGCCAGCGGGCCCCTGGTCCGGGACGGGCGGGTAAACGCGGTCTTAATCCTCCGGAGGCGAGGAAGCGGTCATGGCCGAGGCCGCGACCCTGCACCATTTCGCCTTTGATCCGGCCTCGCGCGCGGCGCGACTGGCGCTGGGCGAGGTGCGCCTCGGCTTCACCGAAAACGCGGTGCGGCCGTGGGAGCCGGACAGTCCCATCCACGCCCTGACGCCGTCGGGCCTGCCGCCGGTGCTGGAGCTGACCTACAACGGGCGACCTTTGGTCCTGCGCGGGCAGGCGGCCATTCTCGGCTTTGCGGACGACACCGCCTCCGGGGTCCTGCTGCCGGGCGACGCCGCCGACCGGGCCGAGGCTCGCCGGCTGGTCAGCTGGTTCGAGCGCCCGTTCAACGACGACGTCAACGCCGTGCTGCTGCATGAACGCATGGAGAAGCCGTTGCTCCGGCTCGGCTCGCCCGACGCGCGCCAACTCCGGGAGGGTCGCGAGGCGCTGCGCCGCCATCTGGGCCTGCTGGAGCCGCTGGCCGGCGAGCGCGAGTGGCTGGCGGGCCGCCGGCTGAGTCAGGCGGACCTGGTCGCCGCCGCCCACCTGTCTGTGCTCGACTATTTCGGCGAGGCGCCCTGGGCCGCGTTCCCGGGGCTCAAGGGCTGGTACATGAAGATCAAGTGCCGGCCCTGCTTCCGGCCCCTGCTCGGCGATCGTTTTCCGGGCGTACCCCCCTCGGCGGTCTACGCCGATCTGGATTTCTGACGCGTCCCGGCGCATCTGCGCCCGATGCCGTCGATCGACGCCCCCTCCGACCATCCCCGGGTCGAGCGCCTCAAGGACGACCTGCGCCGCAAGGCGGCGGCGCTGGGCTTCGACGTCTGTCGCTTCGCTTCCGCCGCCGACCCGTGGGCCGAGGGTGATCGGCTCGCCGCCTTTGTCGAGGCCGGACGGCATGGCGAGATGGGCTGGATGGAGACCACGCTGGAGCGGCGCCGCCATCCCACAGCCATGTGGCCGGAGGCGCGCACGGCCATCGTCCTCGGCCTGAACTACGGCCCGGAGACCGATCCGCGGCCGGAGCTCGAGGACCGCTCGGCGGGCTACATCTCGGTCTACGCCCGGGGCGACGACTATCACGAGGTGATCAAGGGCCGGCTCAAGACCCTGGCCGGGCAGCTGGCCGCGCGGCTGGGGGCCGAGGTCAAGGTGTTCGTCGACACCGCCCCCCTGATGGAGAAGCCGCTGGCCCAGCGCGCCGGGCTGGGGTGGCAGGGCAAGCACACCAACCTGCTCAGCCGCGACCTCGGCAACTGGCTGTTTCTGGGCGTCATTCTGACCGCCGCCGACCTCCCGCCGGACGCCCCGGATACGGAGCACTGCGGCAGCTGCACCGCCTGTCTCGACGCCTGCCCGACCCGGGCCTTTCCGGCCCCGTTCCAGCTCGACGCGCGACGCTGCCTGTCCTACCTGACCATCGAGTTCGCCGGCCCCTGGCCGGAGGAGTTCCGCGTCGCTGCGGGGTCGCGCATCTACGGCTGCGACGACTGTCTCGCCGCCTGTCCCTGGAACAAGTTCGCCGAAGCCGCCCGGGAGGGCCGGCTGAAGGCGCGCGACGCCCTGCAGTCGCCCCGGCTGGCCGACCTGCTGGCGCTGGACGACGCTGGCTTCCGGGCCCTGTTCGCCAGAAGCCCGGTCAAGCGCATCGGCCGCAACCGGTTCGTCCGCAACGTCCTGTACGCCGCCGGCAACTCCGGCGACGCTGCCCTTTTGACCCCGGTGCAGGCGCTCACCGGCGACCCGGACCCCGTGGTGGCTGACGCCGCCCGCTGGGCGCTGGCCCGGCTGGCGGCCTGATCAGACCGCGGCGGCTGCAGCCCCACGCGTCGGCGCATCGCCGGGAATCGGCGCCACGTCCAGCAGCTTGACCCGGAACACCAGCACGCTGTTCGGCGGGATCATGCCGCCGGCGCCCCGCTCGCCGTAGCCCAGCTCCGGCGGGATGTAGAGGATCCACTCGTCGCCCGCCCGCATGTGGCGCAGGCCCTCGGTCCAGCCGGGCACCACCTGATCGAGATGGAACACCGCCGGCGAGCCCCGCTCGAACGAGCTGTCGAACACCTTGCCGTCGGTCAGGGTGCCCTCGTAGTCGACCCGGACCAGATCATTGCCGTCCGGCTGCGCAGCGCCCTGCGGGCCCGAGGCCACCACCTTGTACTGCACGCCCGACGGCAGGGTCTCGACGCCTTCGGCGCGGGCGTTGGACTCCAGGAAATAGGCCGCCGCCGCGGCGCGATCCTCCAGCGAGGGCCCGGCCTCGCCGCCCCGGCCGCAGGCCGCCAGGGCCGTCATCGCCACGGCCAGCGCGGCCGCCCTACCCCATCCGAAGCGCATAACCCTTGTCCTTCAAGGCCTGTCCGATCTCGTCGGCATGGGCGCTATCGCGCGTTTCGACCATGATGTCGAACTCCGCGCCCTTGGCCGGCACATCGAGCGCCAGCCGGTTGTGCACCACGTCGATGATGTTGCCGCCAAGGCCGCCGATCACCGCCGCCATGGCCGAGAGCATGCCGGGCCGGTCGTCGCCGAGGATGCGGAACACGGTCAGCCGCCGCTCGCGCACCATCTCCCGGTTCAGCACCACGGCCAGCATGCGCGCATCGATGTTGCCGCCGCACAGGACGATGCCGACCTTGCGGCCGGCGAACCGCTCCGGATACGCGAGCAGGGCCGCCAGACCTCCGGCCCCGGCGCCCTCGGCCACGGTCTTTTCGAGGGTGGCGAAGAAGGCCACGCCCTTCTCGAACGCCTCCTCCTGACAGACCAGCACATCCTCCACCAGGGGATCGGCGAGGGCGAAGGGGATGTCGCCGACCGCCTTGATGGCGATGCCCTCGGCGATCGTCTGGCCGCCGCAGACGGGGGTCTCGCCCCGTCGCCGGGCGGAGAACGACGGGTACATGGCCGCCTCGACGCCGAACACGCGGAGGTCCGGCTTGAGCGCCTTCGCCGCGATCGACGAGCCGGCGATCAGCCCGCCGCCGCCGATGGGGATGACGAGGTCCTCGATCTCCGGCGCGTCCTCGAGGAACTCCAGCCCGCAGACGCCCTGGCCAGCGACGATGCCGGCGTCGTCGAAGGCCGAGACGAAGACATAGCCCCGCTCGGCCGCGAGGGCGTGGGCGTGGGCGGTTGAGCCGGAAAAGTCGTCGCCCTCGATCACCACCGTCGCCCCATGGGCGCGGGTGCCGTCGATCTTCACGAAGGGGGTGCCGTGCGGCATGACGATGGTCACCGGCACGCCCAGCCGGCCGCCGTGATAGGCGAGCGCCTGGGCATGGTTGCCGGCCGAGGCCGCCACGACGCCGCGTCGGCGCTCATCCGCGTCCAGCAGCAGCAGGCGGTTCAGCGCCCCGCGCTCCTTGAACGAGCCGGTGAAGTGCAGATTGTCGAACTTGACCCAGACCTCCGCCCCGGTCAGCTGCGACAGGCGGCGGGAGTGGCGCGTCGGGGTGCGGTCCACCTGTCCGGCGATGCGCGCCTGCGCCGCACGGATATCCTCGAAACTGACCGTCATGCCGCTCCCTTGCCGGTTCTGTCGCCGAACATGTCGTCCTTCTAGGCCGTCGCGGGGGCCGCGCAACCTTGACCGTCGCCATGCGTTGGGCGTGAAGTCGAAATCCACGGTCGCGCCGGCGACCGGTCCGCTCATCGGGGAAGTCATGTCGTCGCGTCTCGTTCGTCCGCTCCTGATCGCCGCCGCCGTCGCCGGGCTCGCCGCCTGCGCCACCGCCCCGTCCAGCGGCCCTGCGCCCGCCCTTGCGTCGACAGCCTTCAGCACCGCCGATTTCGCGTGGTCGAGCGCTGCCGGCAGCGGGGCGGTCGAGGGACGCATCACCTTCCGGCAGAACGGTCGGGCCTATGCCTGCACCGGCTCGGTGGCCCTGACGCCGGTGACCCCGTACACCCGCGCCCGCTTCCAGGCCCTGTACGGCTCGACCGACCGGGCGGCGCTGCCGGAATCGGTGGTGCGCGCCCGCACCGTGCCGGACCCCAACGCCGACTACCGCTCGTTCGTCCGCCCGGGCGTCTGCAGCGAAGGCCGTTTCCGCATCGAGGGGCTGCCGGACGGGGCCTGGTTCCTTATCGCCCCGGTCGCCGCCGAGGGCGGCGAGGACCGGGTGGTGCTGATGCGCCGCATCCAGGTCTCGGGCGGACGCACGATTCAGGTCACACTCTAGGGCGACCGCGACCGCGGTCGACGGCAAGGGAGGTTCCGGTGTTCCAGCGTCTCGTCGTCCTGACCGTCACGGTCACCGCTGCGGCCGCCTTCGCCGCCCCCGCCGACGCCCAGAGTCGCGTCCACACCAGCCAGGGCGGCTGGGTCAGCCAGTACGATCGCCCGGGCGACTATCGCTGCGACGCCTACTGGGATGCGAACCGGCGCGACTGCGACGCTGGCTGGCGCGATCAACGCCGCTTCAGCAGCCGCGCCCATGGCGGACACGCCTATGGCTACGGCTATGGCCACGCGCGGACCTATCATCGCCCGGACGCCCCCGACGTCTATCCCGGCGCCTGGGGTCGACCGGACCTGGTCTATCCGGGCCAAGGTTACGCCGCCGCAGGCCGCCACGGCGACCGCATCGCCTGGTGCCGTGCGACCTATCGCTCCTATGACCCGCGCAGCGGCTACTACCGCACCTATGACGGGCGGCAGGTGTTCTGCGGCTGACGCCGTCGGGCGAGCGCTGATCGCCATCGTTTGGCCATCGCCGGTGTGAACCTCGGAGACGGTCGCCGCGTTTCGGGCGACGCGTCAGTTCACGAGCGTTTCATGTCCCGGCACAACATCACCGGCTCCGAGGCCTTTGACCGCGCCCCCTATGTGCTGATCCGTGGCGTGCGCCCCAGCGGACGGCATCGCCGCCGCGCGCGCCGCCTGTGGGCGTCGGCCGTCCTGTTCGGGGCCCTCGCCGGCCTCGGCGGCACCGCCGTAGCGCTGATGGTGGCGGGGGTCATCTAGTCCCCCACCAGCCTCGCTCAGGCTCACCCGTTCAGGCCAGCCAGCTCATCATACGCGTCTCGACCGGCGCGCCCCGCGACAGGCTGAACCGCTGGCGGCGTTCGCCCGTGTAGAGGAAACCCGCCTTCTCGAGCACGCGGCCGGACGCGGGATTGTCGGCGAAGTGGCCGGCGACCGCCGCGCGCCGCCGCCAGCGGCCCCGGGTCCAGGCCAGCACGCCCTCCAGCGCCTCGGTGGCGATGCCCCGACCCCAGAAGTCGCGGCCGACCCAGTAGCCGACCTCCGGGCACGGGTCGTCGGCCATGAACACCCCGACCACGCCCACAGGCCCGAGCCGCTCGTGCTCGATCAGGAAGGTCTGGCCGCGCCGCGGATCCTGGGCCGCCACATCGACGACGAATCGCTCGGCGTCGCGCCGGCCGAACGGGTGCGGCATGCGGCAGGTCATGCGCGCGATGTCATAGTCGTCCGCCATGGCCGCGAGCCGCGGCACGTCCTGCGGCTGCGGCGCACGCAGCGCCAGCCGCCGGGTCTCGATCACCGGTGAGGTCTCGATGACGCACATGTCTCCAACGCCCTTCCGGCCAGACGCTCCCCGGGGAGGCGTGTGACCTGATTTGTTGGCGTCCTCACGACGGAATGGTCGACGGATCGTCACACTCCGGGCCATGAGGCGCCGCCGCCGACCATCCTTCGAGACTCAAGGGCTCGGGTCGACTTTCGAGGCGGGGAAACGCGAACGGGGAGCCCGGTGATCCGGACTCCCCGCGGAAAATTTCCCTTGGTCCGGATCGAGGCCTGTGCGCCGCGACCCGGAGTTCGGAGGGACCCGGCCTTATTCGGCGGGGGCGGCCTCCGGGGTCGCCTGGACGGACACGTAACAACGGCCGCCGCGCTTGGTGGTGAATTTCACCGCGCCCTGGATGAGGGCGAACAGGGTGTGATCGCGGCCAAGGCCGACGTTGTCACCCGGGTGGAACTTGGTGCCGCGCTGACGCACGAGGATGTTGCCGGCGAGGACCTTCTCGCCGCCGAACTTCTTCACGCCAAGGCGCTTGGACTCGGAATCGCGACCGTTGCGCGACGAACCGCCGGACTTTTTGTGAGCCATGGGTGTGCTCCTGGATCTCTACGCTACGGGCGTCTGGATTAAGCTTCGTCGCCAGCGGCGACGGTTTCGGTCTTGGCGGCGGCCTTCTTGGCCGGAGCCTTCTTCGCGGGCGCCTTCTTGGCCGGAGCGGCCTCGACCGGAGCCTCGACACGCGGAGCCAGGCCGCGGGCGCGGGCGTCGATTTCGGCCTTGGTGATCAGGGTCACTTCGCCGTCCCACCTGGCCTTCTCGCCGGCGCCTTCGATGCCGGTGATGCGCAGGACCGACTCAAGCTGGCGATGGCCGCGCGTACGGCGGTAGCCCTGGCGACGGATCTTCTTGAAGATCTTCACCTTCTCACCCTTGCGGGTTTCGATCAGCGTGGCCGCGACGGTCGCGCCGTCGACCATCGGCGCGCCGACGGTGACACCCTTGTCGCCGCCCAGCATCAGCACTTCGCCGAACGAGACGTTCGCGCCGGGCTCGGCGTCGATCTTCTCGACCACGATCGTGTCGCCCGGTTGGACCCGGTACTGCTTGCCGCCGGTCTTGATCACCGCGTACATCTGATAGCCTCGGCTGAACGCAAAAGAGAGACGCCCGCCGGGTGACCCCGCGGGCGAAGAGCGGCGACATATACGGATGGTCGGCCGCGAGTCAACGCGAAACAGGTCGTTTCAGCCTCAGTGCACCGACACAGGGGCCAGTTCGTGAGCCATGGCCGCAGCGAAGGCGGCATCGCGATCGATGAGCACCGCCAGACGTTCGCCGTCGGCCGCGTGCACGGCATAGAGCATCTGGTCCGGATCAATATCGAGCCCGCGCACATGGGTGACCGTTTCGGCCCCCAGCACCTCGCGGGCCCGCACCTCGCGGACATAGACCAGATCGGGCGCGCCGAGACCGGCCAGATCCTGTTTGCTGATGATCGGCGTCATGCGATCGCCTCCTTGATGGTGACAACGCCCGGGACCCCCGGGCGGTTCGCCCCCCGGCGCCCCGTCACCCCGCCTGGATGGGAATGGTCCGCACCGCCCGGCTTTCCTCAGGGCGGCGCAGCTCGACGTGGAGCAGCCCGTGCTCCAGCCGCGCCGCCTCGACTTCCATGCCGTCAGCCAGCACGAAGGCCCGGGTAAAGCCACGCGCCGCGATGCCCCGGTGCAGGAAGGCCTGCCCTCCGTCAGCGGCGTCCTCACGCTTGCCCGCAATCGTCAGCTGCCGCCCCTCAAGGGTGATGTTCAGGTCCGCCGGCGTGAAGCCGGCCACCGCGAGGCTGATGCGCACCCGGTGCGCGTCCAGCTGCTCGACATTGTAGGGCGGATAGCCCTCGGCCGCGGCCTTGGCGGCGCGGTCGATCAGGGCGCGGGTATGGTCGAAGCCCAGCAGGAAAGGGCTGTCGAGGATCAGGCTGCGATTGCTCATGGCGTGGGCCCCCGGAAGCGGCTCAAGGCGTCGGCCCGGCCCCCCTGGCGGCGAGACCGTCGACCGTCCCGAGGTGGGAAGCCGTCGCCGCCCGGTCAAGACGAAGGGCCGCCTCCGTAGGGAGACGGCCCTCATCACCCCGGCGTGCGGGGATCAGGCTTGCGGCTGGTCGGCCGCCGGGGCTGCAGGATCGTCCTGGCTGTCCGGCTGGACCGGGTCCGCCGGCTCGGCCGGCAGGGTCGGAGGCGTGGACGACTGCGGGGCGGCGGCCTCGCCGTCGCCCTCGGCGATGATCTCGGCCGAGCCGAACTCCGACGAGCTCAGGCCGACGCTGATGTCAGCGCCCTGCTGGGCGATGCCGTTCACGGGAACCCCGCGAATCTGGCCATCCGCGCCGCGGACGGTCAGTTGCTGCGCGCCGGCCTCATCGGTGCGCACGCCCTCGAGCGTGCCCAGCGGCGCGCCGTCAGAGCCCAGCACCCGGGCGCCCGGCTGCAGGGTCAGGGTCTGTTGGGCCTGCGCCTCGGCTGCGGGCGCCGGGGTCATCGGGTCCCGGGCGTCCTGGGCCAGGGCCGGGGCGGAGACGGCCAGCGCCAGCGCGGCGCCGCCGAGAAGCATCGAACGGGTCATGGGAAGGCGTCCCTGTCTGACGCGGGCCGAAGCGCCCGCTGCCGAACAAACACGCCCCGTTTCGGATCGTTTCAGTCGCCCCGAAATGACCCCGCCTACGCCCGGATCGGCCGAATCCCGCCGGGATTCGGTCGGGTTTCGGGCGGGCCGGCGGAACGCCGGTTGACCCGCCTGAGCGGCCATGACGAAGCTGCGGGAAACGGGACACGGCGGATGAGCCAGGACCACTCAAGACGCGGCCTTGTGGTCGGGGCCCTCGCCCTGGGGGCCGCAGGGTGCGCCCCCGCGTCAGTGAGGCCGGACGCCCCGCCACCCGACAACCCATGCGCGCCCGCCGGGGACTCCATTGACCCGGACTTCGATCGCGCCGCTCTTGCCGCCTCTCTCGCCGGTTTCACATCCAGTCCGGTGAACTTCCATGGCCTCGCGGTGTGGAAGGCGGACCGGCTGATCGCCGAACGCTACCGCACCGGGCGGGACGAGATTGTCGGCCGACGCACCACCGGGACGACGTTCTCGCCGTGCCGGCTCCACGACATCCGGTCAATCACCAAGTCGGTGGTGTCGTTGCTCTGGGGCATCGCGGACGGCCGGGGACTGACGCCGCCGCTCGAGACCCCGGTCCTGTCGCTCTATCCCGCCCACGCCGCCCTGGCGCGTGACGGACGCGAACGGATCACCCTCCGCCACCTGCTGACCATGTCGGCGGGGCTCGACTGGAACGAGGAGGACTACGGGGCCCTGTCGAACCCGGAAACCGCGCTGTTCTGGCGAAGCTCGCAGGTCCGGCACACCTTCGACCGGCCCCTCGTGTCCGAGCCGGGCAGCCGGTTCACCTACTCCGGCGGCAACACGGCCGTGCTGGCGGATCTGCTGGTCCGGTTCACAGGCTCGTCCTTGCCGGCATGGGCTGACGACGTCCTGTTCGGGCCGCTCGGCATCGTCGACTGGGAGTGGGTCAACGACTATCGCGGCCGGCCGCTGGCCTTCGCTGGTCTGAGGCTGACGCCGCGCGATATGGTCAGGATTGGCCAGCTGCTGCTGACCGAGGGGCGATACGGCGGCCGTCAGATCGTGCCGTCGGCGTGGATCGCCGCCTCAACGACACCGTCCATCGAAACCGGTGACGGTCTCGGCTACGGTTATCAGTGGTGGTGTGGCGCGGTCGACGCCGGACCGCTCAGCCACCCCTATGTGGCCGGCTTCGGCAATGGCGGCCAGCGCCTGTTCGCGGTCCCGGCGCTCGACCTGATCGTGGCCATCACCGCGGGCAACTATGGCCGGCCGGATCAGGGGCGCAGCAACGACCTGTTCCGCCAGATCGTCGCGACGATCCGGCCCCTGCCCTCGCAAGTCCGGGGCTGAGCAGGGGGCCGGATCGCCGGCTCCGGTCGTCGCGTCAGTCTTCCTTCATCCGCTTCTTGCGGAAGCTGGGGTTGAGCACGAGTTTGCGCAGGCGGATCGACTTGGGCGTCACCTCGACCAGCTCGTCGCTCTCGATGTAGGCGATGGCCTGTTCGAGGCTCATGCGCTTCGGCGGGGTCAGGCGCACCGCCTCGTCCTTGCCCGAGGCGCGGACGTTGGTCAGCTGCTTGCCCTTGATCGGATTGACGTCGAGGTCGTCCGAACGGCTGTTCTCGCCGATGATCATGCCCTGGTAGGTCTTCTCGCCGGCGCCGACGAACATGACGCCGCGCTCCTCCAGGTTCCACAGGGCGTAGGCCGCCGTCTCGCCGTCCGAGTTGGACACCAGCACGCCCTTCAGGCGGCCCTCGATGGCCCCCTTGTGCGGCTCGTAGTGGCTGAACACGCGGTTCAGCACGCCGGAGCCGCGGGTGTCGGTCAGGAACTCGCCCTGGTAGCCGATCAGCGCCCGCGACGGGCAGGCCAGCTGGATGCGGGTCTTGCCGGCGCCCGACGGGCCCATGTCCTTGAGCTCGGCCTTGCGCATCGACAGCTTCTCGATGACCACGCCGGTGAACTCGTCGTCGACGTCGATGACCACGTCCTCGATCGGCTCCAGCCGCTCGCCGTTCTCGCCGGTCTGGTAGACCACGCGCGGCCGGCTGATCGACAGCTCGAAGCCCTCGCGGCGCATGTTCTCGATCAGCACGCCCAGCTGCAGTTCGCCGCGGCCGGCCACCTCATAGGCGTCGGCGCCCGGAGTCTCGGTGATGCGGATGGCGACGTTGGCCTCGGCTTCCTTGAGCAGGCGGTCGCGGATCACGCGGCTCTGCACCTTGTCGCCCTCGCGCCCGGCCAGCGGGCTGTCGTTGACGCCGACGGTCATGGAGATGGTCGGCGGGTCGATGGGCTGGGCCGGCAGGGCGTCGGTGACGTCCAGCGCGCACAGGGTGTCGGCCACGGTGGCCTTGGACATGCCGGCGATGGCGACGATGTCGCCGGCCTCGGCGCCCTCGTCCACGGGCTGGCGCTTCAGGCCGCGGAAGGCCAGCACCTTGGTGATGCGGCCCTGCTCGATCTGCTTGCCGTCGCGGTCCAGCGCCTTGATGGCCATGCCCGGAACCGCCTTGCCGCTCTCGATCCGGCCGGTCAGCAGGCGGCCGAGGAACGGGTCGGACTCGATCAGCACGTTGAGCATCTGGAACGGCTCGGCGGCGCGCTGCTGCTGCTTCGGCGCCGGCACGTGCTGCACGATCAGGTCGAACAGCGGGCCCAGATTGTCGGACGGCTGGTTGATATCCATCGTCGCCCAGCCGTTGCGGCCCGAGGCGTAGATGTGCGGGAAGTCCAGCTGCTCGGGCGAGGCGCCGATCGCCGAGAACAGGTCGATCGTCTCCAGGTGCACCCGGTCCGGATCGGCGTGGGCGCGATCGACCTTGTTGATGCAGAGGATCGGGTTCAGGCCCATCTTCAGGGCCTTGGTCAGCACGAACTTGGTCTGGGGCATGACCCCTTCCTCGGCGTCGACCAGCAGCACGCAGCCGTCGACCATGCCGAGGATCCGCTCCACCTCGCCGCCGAAGTCGGCGTGGCCGGGCGTGTCGATGATGTTGATGCGGGTGTCCTTCCAGACCACCGAGGTGCACTTGGCCAGGATGGTGATGCCGCGCTCACGCTCCTGGTCATTGGAGTCCATGGCGCGTTCGACGGTCGCCTCGTTGGCGCGGAACACGCCGGACTGGGCCAGCAGCTGGTCCACCAGCGTGGTCTTGCCGTGGTCGACGTGGGCGATGATGGCGATATTTCTGAGGTTCATCACAAGCTCTGGCGGGCCCCGCCGGGTCTGGCCGGCGGCGGCGGGCGCGGGGTCTTTCGGGGAGGGAGGGACGGATCGGAAGCGCGCGCCTCATACAGGGCGGCGCCGCAAAAGGCCAGCGGCGCGGCAGCCGGTCCCGCTTCCCGGCCGCGCCCGGCCGCGCTACAGCCCCGCCGGTCATGCCTGAACTTCCCGAGGTCGAGACGGTCCGACGCGGCCTGGAGCCGGTGCTGACGGGCGCGCGCCTCGAGGCGGTGCGCCAGAACCGGCCGGACCTGCGCTTTCCCTTCCCCGAGCGCTTCGCCGCCCGGCTGGACGGGGCGACCGTGCTGTCGGTGCGCCGCCGCGCCAAGTATCTGCTGATGCCCCTGTCGACCGGCGAGACCTGGATCACCCACCTGGGCATGACCGGCCGCTTCACGCTGGACGGCGGCCAGCTGGGCGAGTTCGAGACCCCCGCCCCCATCGCCGGGCCGCATGAGCATGTCAGCCTGACCGCCCGCCGCGACAGGGCCGCCACCCGGGTCGGCTATGCCGACGCCCGGCGCTTCGGCTTCATGGGGCTGATCCCCGACGAGGCCGTCGAGACCCACCCCTGGTTCGCCGGCCTCGGCCCCGAGCCGCTCGGCAACGGCTTCTCCGCCGCCCATCTGGCGGAGGCCTTCCGCGGCAAGGCCCAGAACATCAAGGTATCGCTGCTGGACCAGCGCATCGTCGCCGGGCTGGGCAATATCTATGTGTGCGAGGCCCTGTGGCGCGCCCGCATCTCGCCCACCCTGGCCGCCGGCAAGGTCTCGCGGCCGCGGCTGGAGGCGCTGACGGTGGCCATACGGGACGTGCTGGGCGAGGCCATCATCGCCGGCGGCTCGACCCTGCGCGACTTCGCCAACGCCGAAGGCGGACAGGGCTATTTCCAGCACAGCTTCGACGTCTACGGCCGCGAGGCGCAGCCCTGCCGCGCCGACCCCG
The DNA here is from genome assembly GCF_035998205.1 of Brevundimonas sp. GTDB lineage: Bacteria > Pseudomonadota > Alphaproteobacteria > Caulobacterales > Caulobacteraceae > Brevundimonas. The sequence continues at coordinate 676,864 of NZ_DASYHT010000006.1, read as the reverse complement.
CCCACCCGGTCATCCGCCGCCTCGTCCAGGGCGGGCGCTCGACCTTCTACTGTCCCGCCTGTCAGCGGCGTTGAGTGGCGAGTTATTAGTGGCGAGTGGCGAGTGACGAGTGGCTAGGTGATGATCAGTTCCGGCGTGTGCGCGCCAATCACTAATCACTAATCACTCGCCACTCGCCACTCGCCACTCGTCACTCGCCACCGCCCGAGGAGCCCCCATGTCCGAGACCCCCGACACCTACGCCACCCTGCTGATCGAGCGGCACGCCGACGGCTATGCGGTCGTCACCCTGAACCGGCCCGAGGCGCTGAACGCGCTGAACTCGGCCCTGTTCGCGGACCTGGCCGCCTTCCTCGACGCGGTCGAGCAGGACGACAGCGTGCGCTGCCTGATCCTGACCGGCGCGGGCGACAAGGCCTTCGCCGCCGGCGCCGACATCAAGGAGATGGCGGACCAGTCCTATGCCGACATGTACCGGGGCAACTTCTTCGCCCTGGGCCACGACCGCATCACCCGCTTCCGCAAGCCGATCATCGCCGCGGTCAACGGCTTTGCGCTGGGCGGCGGCTGCGAGCTGGCCATGCTGTGCGACTTCATCATCGCCTCGGACAAGGCCAAGTTCGGCCAGCCGGAGATCAACCTCGGCGTCGCCCCCGGCATCGGCGGCAGCCAGCGGCTCACGCGTCTCGTCGGCAAGTCGAAGGCCATGGACATGGTCCTGACCGCCCGCATGATGGACGCCGCCGAGGCCGAGCGCGCCGGGCTGGCCAGCCGCGTCGTGCCGCATGACCAGCTGCTGGACGAGGTCCGCAAGATCGCCGCCCGCATCGCCGCCCAGAGCCCGCTGGCGGTCATGGCCAACAAGGAGATGGTCAACGCCGCGCTGGAGACCACCCTGACCCAGGGCGTCCAGTTCGAACGCCGCCTGTTCCACTCCCTGTTCGCCTTCGCCGACCAGAAGGAAGGCATGGCGGCCTTCGTCGAGAAGCGGAAGCCGGCGTTCACCGGGCGGTAGAAGGCGCCTTTCCTCCCCACGTCAGTGGGGAGGGGGACCGCGAAGCGGTGGAGGGGCGTGGGCCGGCGCAAGACGTCAGGCGGGCCGCAGCTTTACGCCGGCGAGCTCGCGTCGGCGGAGGTCAGGGCGACCACGCCGAACGCCTGCGCCCGGTTGCCGCGGACGATCATCGGGCGCTGCCGCCCCTCCTGCAGGGCGATCACGCGGCCGTCGCCAGCGACGATGCGGGCGGACAGATTAGGCGCTACGCGATTGTGGAAGAAGTCGGCATCGAGATCGACCCGGACCTCAGGCGGGAGGCCATTATTCAGGTCGAAGGCAACGCTCCGGCCGAGTGGCGCCTCGTCAGGCCGAACGAAGGATAGCTCAAGCCGATGCCCTTGGGCCGGGCTATAGCCCGCTGGATACTCAACACGCAGGCTCACCTCGATCGACGTCCCGGCCCCAGCCGCCGCCTGCGCCGGGCAGGGGTAGGCGCGGGCGATGGCCCGGCTGACATAGGCGTGGGCAGACTCTGTTCTCGAGGCCGGAGCAATATCCGACATGGCGGCCCGCACCCTGTCCGGGTAATCGCGAGGCAGAGTCTCACCTTCAGGCGCACAGAAAGCACGGTCGGCTTGCGGACGTTCAGACTCGCGGATGGTCACGCCGAAGATGAATCCCGTGCAGGTCGCTATCTCCAGACGCCCTCCAAAGCAATTGGCACGCACGTCAGATACGCTCCACGGCCGCTGCGCTCTCCGTTCCCCCTCCTCGGCGGCGCTGTCGGCCCCGCGGGCGGCCTCCCACTCTGCAGTGAGCGCCGCGCTCCGCGCCGTCAGTCGCCCGGCGTCCGGCGCGCGCGACGGGCCGGCGCAGGGGAAGGCGGCGATGAGAGCCTGACGGGCGGCGTCGCCGGCGGAGCCGGACACACGGCCGGCGGCCAGGACATGGGGGCGGCCCTCACCGGCGATACGCGCCAGCCCGGCCTCGTCGGCGGCGGGCGGGCAGAAGGCGCCGGTCGGGGCCCGCTGCTCGCGCTCGGCCGCCATCCACAGATTGGCGTCGCAGCCAAACATGCGGTCGGGGTTGCCGGCCGGGGCGGCGCAATAGAGCTGGAAGGCGCGGGCGTCGGCCTCGGTGTAGCGGCGGGTCCAGTCTGCGCCCCCGGTCTGCGGCGTTGAAGGCGCAACGACCACGGGAGCGCGGCCGTGGGCGAGGCCGACACCGGCGCTGACGGCCACAACCGCGAGGCCGGAGAGGGCGCCGGCGGCGGCGATCCGAAGCCGGCGACGGGCGGCGGGCGGCGGGGAGACGATGGCTTGCAGGCGACGCATGGCTTGGCTCCCTGGAGTTCCAGTGAACGTCAGGGCAGGCAGGGACGCGACGGGGGTGGTGCGGGCGCGCAGGGCCTCGAGCAGACTCCGGGCGTAGGCGCGACGAAGATCCGGCGGGGCCCCGGCCAGGGCGAGGGCGTCGCACGCCTCCTCGCGGACAGCGGCGCGCCGGGCGCGGATCACGGGCACGAGCGGATTGAAGGCGAGCAGCACGCTCAGACCCTCCTCAAGCCACACGGCGCGGTGGTCGCCACGGCGCAGATGGGCCAGTTCATGGCTCAGCACGGCCGCCGCCTCGGGCCGGTCGGGACGGAAGCCTTCGGGCAGGATCAGGCGCGGCCGCCGCAGGCCGGTCAGCAGGGGCTCGGGCGTTTCGGGGCTCAGGCGGACGCGCGGGGTGGGGGCGCCGAGCGCCCGGGCGGCCGCGGCCACCTCGGCGCGGAGGGGTTCGGGCGCTTCGTGCGCCGATGCCGTCAGGCGCGCCAGCCGGCGCATGCGGAGAGCGAGCCGTCCCAGGGCGAGCGCCGTCACGCCGAGCAGCAGCACCGTCAGTACGGGGACCAGCAGCTCCGACCCGGGACCGGATGACAGGGCCGGCGCGGCCATCGGAGCCGCCGGTTCGGAACTGACGGCGACCGCAACAGGGGGGCCGGCGAGGGCCGGCGTCTCGATCACCCGTCGCGGCAGCGCCAAGAGCGCGAGGCTGGCCGTCGCCGGCGGCGCCAGCGGCAGCCACAACAGGACCGCCCAGACGCGATCGCGCAGCCTGGCCTCGGCGACGCTGCGGTCGAGGGCCGCGCCGGCGGCGAGCGCCAGGGCGGCGACGCCGACCGACAGGCCCAGAGAAAGGAGCAGGAGGGCCGCGGCCGACATCAGGCGCCCTCCCCGTCCGGCGACGTCCCGTCGGCGGCCAGCACCGCCTCAAGCGCCGCAATATCCTCGGCGTCGAGGATCTGGCTGCCGGAGAAGGCCGCCGCCGGCAGAGGGCCATCCAGGTCCAGCAGCTCCGACAGCCGCTTCATCAGCCCGCCGATCACCGCCACCTTGGGCTGGGCGGCGGCGTAGACCGCCACGCCGTGCACTGCGCGCCGCGACAGCAGTCCCTTGGCGCGCATCCGCTCCAGCACGGTGCGGGTGGTCGATGGCGTCCAGTCCAGTCGGTTGCGGATGCGGTCCTGCACCTCGCGGGCGGACAGCGGCCCGTCCCGCCAGAAGCACTTCAGAACATCCAGCTCGGCGTCGCTGGGAGGGGCGGGATCGGCCATGACGTCAAACCTCGCGCATTCGCTTCATTCGTCACCCATTGACGACATTTGTCGCGCCGCCTGTCAAGGCACGGCTTCGCGCCCCGCTGGATCGCCCCTCCGTCTCGCCGGCTGCGCCGGCGATCCACCTCCCCATTGCATGGGGAGGAGAGGCGCCTTTCCTCCCCACGCCCGTGGGGGGGGGGGGACCGCGAAGCGGTGGAGGGGCCGGGACAGGCGCGCTACTGTGTGGCCCTTGGCCAGGGCGCTGCGCCCCGCGCCGTCCCTCCATGGCATAGGGAGGCGACCGCTCCCCCTCCGCTTGCCACCTCCGGACCTTTCCGCTATAGGCCCGCGCTCTTGAGATTTCCGCGCCGTGGGCGGCCTGCCCGCGGCGTTTCGCATCGACAGGTTTGATCCATGGCCAACAACCCCGGCGCCCGCAAAGCCGTTCGCAAGATCGCGGCGCGGACCGAAGTGAACAAGGCGCGTCGCACCCGGGTGCGCACCTATCTGCGCCGCTTCCAGGAAGCCGTCACCGGCGGCGACGTCGAGGCCGCGAAGGCCGCCTTCATCACCGCCCAGTCGGAGCTGATGCGCGCCGTCTCCAAGGGTGTGGTGCACAAGAATACCGGGTCGCGCAAAGTGTCGCGCCTCGCCGCCCAGCTCAAGAAGCTGGCCGCCTGACACCGGGCGCAGAAATCGGCGCGTCATCGCGCCGTCACGTGAAAGCGTAGCGATTTCAACGGCGAAGCGGGGTCTCCTGCTTCGCCGTTTTGCCGTGTGCGGCTAACTGATCTGCGTCTGATCATCGTTCGCCGAACCGGCGAAAATTTCATTTTCCGAGACGTGAACAGCGGTTAGCCGAGTCAATCGAAAAGAGTCGGAATTCCGAATCGAATCGCCGTTGACGCTCCCTTAAGCGAGCGTAGATTTGGCCTCCCAACGCACTTCCATCCCCATACGGATGAAGACGGCGCGGAACCCTGTTTCGTGTCGGCGGGAGAAGTCTGTTCACGAGGTCGTGCCGACCCGCGGAGCGCCATGCAACGCGGGAGTAGGAGAACGCGTCCCTGAACCGGCTCGCTCGAAGCGCGTGGGATGACTGGGGCACAGCTCCGAACTTGAGGCGGGGGTTTGACGACCATGGGCAATGCGGCGGTAGCGAGCATGACCGATCCTGACCGGATCTGGACCGAGGCCGCGCTCCGTCTTCGGGGCGAGATCGGCGAGGGCCCCTACAGCAGCTACATCGCCCCCTCGGCCGTGCGCGTCGACGGCGGCGGCCAGCTGATCCTCGTCACCCCGACCGCCTATGCCCGCGACTGGGTGCGCCGCAACGCCCAGCGCCGCATCAACGAACTGTGGCTGGGGCTGGACGGCCTCAACCGCCGGCTGGAGGTGCGCTGCCGCGCCGAGGTCGGCCACCTGTCCTCGACCGCGCCCGGCGAAGCCCCGGGCCAGTCGGCCGGTCAGGCGCCGGCGGCCCTGTCGGCCGCCTTCCAGGGCACGATCCAGCCGGTCGCCGACGGGCCGCGCGCCGTGCGCGCCGCCGGGCTGCAGCCGCGCCTCACCTTCGACAGCTTCGTCGCCGCCCCGGGCAATGCCTTCGCCCTGTCGATGGCGCGCCAGGCCGCAAGCTGGGCCGAGGGCCACTTCAACCCGATCTTCCTGTGCGGCCCCTACGGCTACGGCAAGACGCACCTGCTCAACGCCATCGCCTGGGAGGCGCAGCGCCTTCGGCCGCAGGCGAAGGTGGTCTATCTGACCGCCGAACGCTTCCTGTCGACGTTCCAGCGGGCCATCGCCGACCGCGCCATGGCCGGCTTCAAGGAGTCCCTCCGCTCGGCCGACATGCTGCTGCTGGACGACGTCCAGTTCGTCGGCGGCAAGGCGGCGACCCAGGAGGAGCTGCTCTCGACCCTGACCGCCCTGATCGAGGACGGCGCCCGCATCATCCTGTCGGCCGACCGCGCGCCGATGGCCCTGACCGACATCGAGCCGCGCCTGCGCAGCCACCTGGCCTCGGGCCTGACCTGCGCCATCGAGCCGGGCGACCGCGAGCTGAAGCTGGCGGTGGCGCGTCAGCGGCTTCAGGCCCTGTCCGCGCTCGGCGTCGTCAGCGGTGAGCCCGAGGCCGCCGTGCTGGAGCAGCTGGTCGAGCGCACCCCTGGCTCCATGCGCGAGCTGGAAGGGGCGGTGAACACCCTCGCCGCCGCCGCCGGGCCGCGTCTGGCCAGCCTCGGCGTCGACGAAGCCCGGGCCCTGCTGGGCATGGCCCAGCGCGGCGGGCCGGAGCGCCGCATCACTGTCGACGAGATCCAGAAGGCCACCGCCGAGCACTTCGCCCTGCGCCAGGCCGACCTGCTCAGCGAGCGCCGCACCCGGGCCATCGCCCGGCCGCGCCAGATCGCCATGTACCTGTGCAAGCAGCTGACCACCCGGTCCTATCCGGACATCGGCCGACGCTTCGGCGGGCGCGACCACACCACGGTCCTGCACGGCGTGCGCAAGATCGAGGAGCTGATGCCCAAGGACGACCAGATCGCCCGCGACGTCGAGGCCCTGATCCGCAAGCTGAAGGGCTGAGGCCGGGCCAGTGCCCCCGTTCCTCCCCCGCAGGGGGAGGGGGACCGCGAAGCGGTGGAGGGGGGATATCCCCGAGGCCGGTGGTCTGCCCCCCCTCCGTCTCGCCGCTGCGCGGCGATCCACCTCCCCCTGTGGGGGAGGAATTAAAGAGGGCAGCGTCGCCTCAAGGCGGGAGAAGCTGTTGATGTCCCCGCCACTTCCTTGCTCCGCCCGGCCAATCCGCTAGTGTCTCCGGCCCATAGACACTCGGCGACCCGTGAGTCGCCCGGCGGGCAAGACACATGCAGCTGACGATCGAACGTTCCGCGCTCCTCAAGGCTCTCGGCCATGTGCAGAGCGTGGTCGAGCGCCGCAACACCATCCCGATCCTGTCCAACGTGCTGCTGTCGGCCGGCCGCGACCGGCTGTCCTTCGCCGCTACCGACCTGGACATGGAGATGGTCGACGAGGCCGACGCCACGGTCGAGGTCGAGGGCCAGATCACCGCCCCGGCGCACACCCTGTACGAGATCGTCCGCAAGCTGCCGGAAGGGGCCGAGGTGGCCCTGACCTTCAACGGCGACGATCCGCGCCTGACGGTCCAGGCCGGCCGCTCGCGCTTCAATCTGCCGGTGCTGCCGGCGGGCGACTTCCCGGTCATGTCCACCGAGACCGGCGGGACCCGCTTCACCGTGGCCAAGGAGGACCTGGCCCGGCTGATCGACAAGACCCGCTTCGCCGTCTCCACCGAGGAGACGCGCTACTATCTGAACGGCCTGTATCTGCACACGGTGGCCGAGGCCGGCGTGCCGCTGCTGCGCGCCGTGGCCACCGACGGTCACCGCCTGGCCCTGGCCGAGATGCCGGCCCCCGAGGGCGCCGCCGGCGGGCCGGGCGTGATCGTGCCGCGCAAGACCATCGATCAGGTGCGCCGCCTGCTCGACGCCGGCTCCGGCCCGGTCGAGGTCCAGGTCAGCCCGCAGAAGATCCGCTTCGAGTTCGGCGCCGCCTCCCTGACCTCCAAGGTCATCGACGGGGCCTTCCCGGACTACGTCCGCGTCATCCCCAAGGGCAACGACCGCCAGGCCGACATCGACAACGCCGTGTTCGCCTCGGCCGTCGACCGGGTCGCCACCATCTCGGCCGAGAAGAGCCGCAGCGTGAAGCTGGCCTTCGAGCTGGACCGCGTCACCCTGACGGTGCGCAACATGGAGGCCGGCCAGGGCGTAGAGGAGGTCGAGATCGGCTATTCCGACGAGCCCTTCGAGATCGGCTTCAACGCCCGCTACCTGATGGACGTGGCCGGCCAGATCACCGGCGAGACCGCCAGCTTCCGCTTCGCCGACGCCGCCTCCCCCACCCTCGTCCTCGATCCGGGCGACCCGGGCGTGCAGTACGTACTGATGCCGCTGCGGGTGTGAGGCTGCTCACCCCGGCCGGATCACCTGGGCGGAGAAGCGCTCCATCTCCTCGGCCTGGGGCGACATCTGCAGCAGCAGCAGGTCCAGACCGGCGGCCTCGAATTCCTCAACGCGCGCCGCCACGTCCTCCGGCGTGCCGACCAGACCGGGGCGCAGGCCGCGGTTGGAGACGCTGTACTCGCGGATCTTGAGCTCGCGCTCCAGCTCGGTGCCCGCCAGCCACTGGTCGAAGTTGGCGAAGCCGGGCGGCGGCCTGCCCTCGGCGAGGCCGGGAATGGTGGTGATCCGCTCCAGCTCGCGCGCCGCCTCGGCGGCCGTGTCGCGGACGATCGCGTAGCCGGCCATGCCGAAGCGCATCGGCGGCAGGCCGAAGGCCTCGCGCCGCGCCGTCATGTCGGCGACCTTCTCCGCGATCACCTCCGGCGCATCCCCGTGCATGACATAGGCGTCGCAGTAGCGGGCGATCATGGTCTTGGCGGCCTCGGACTCGCCGCCGGCGTAGATCACCGGCCGCGGCCGGTCGGGACGGACCACCGGCTTCGGCTCCACGATGGCGTCCTTCAGCTGGTAGTAGCGACCGACGAAGTCGGTGCGGGCTTGCGTCCACAGCAGGTCCAGCACCTGCAGCCACTCGGTGGTGCGGGCGTAGCGGTCGTCGTGCTGGTCGAACTGCAGGCCGTAGCTCTCGGCCTCCTTGGCCCACCAGGACGAGACGACATTGAGCGCCAGCCGGCCGTTGGCGATGCGGTCGATGTTGGCCGCCGCCTTGGCGAACAGGGCCGGCTGGTGGAAGTTCGGCCGCACCGCGGTCATCAGCTCGATCCGCTCGGTGACCGCCGCCAGCGCCGCCACCGACGACCAGGCGTCCAGGGCCGGGGCCTCGATGCCCTTGATGTCGTTGAGGTTCAGCTCGGCGACCAGGGTCAGGTCGTAGCCGATCTGCTCCGAGCGCCGCACCAGCGACGACAGCGCCTCCCAGCTGGCCTCGCGCTCGTCATCGACGTTGCGCAGCCAGCCGCCGAACACCGGGGCCCAGTAGCCGTATCTCATGACGCGTGCGCCTTCTGTTCAGCGATGACCGCCACCAGCCAGTCGACCAGATCCTCGTGCGGGTCGAAGCCCAGCACCTCGAGAGGCTTGGCCACGAAGTTGGACAGGGCGTTGATGTCGTAGAAGCGGGTCGAGCCGTCGCGGTCGTCGATCAGATACTCGACGGAGCCGATGTCGAGCTGCGCTGCCTGGGCGATGGCCTCGGCGGCGGCGACGATCTCGGCCGGCGGCTCGAACCGGGTCATGGTGAGGGCCGCCGCGCCCGGCCGCACCAGACAGGCGTCCGCGGGGCACAGGTCGAAGGTCTCGCCGGGGCTCTCCACCTCCATGGCGTAGAGGAAGCGGCCGTTCAGGGTCTCGACGCGATAGACCCGCCCGTCGCGGCGCGGGGAGTATTCCTGCAGCAGGGCCACGCCATTGACCCCGACCGGGGTCTCGCCCGCCGCGGCGGCGACGGCCAGCTCTTCGGCCGAGTCATAGCGGACGATGCCGGCGCCGGAGCCGCCGATGTCGGCCTTGACCAGCACCGGGAAGCGCAGGCCGGCGGCGGCGGCGATCAGGTCCTGGCGGCGGTGCACCACCCGCGTCTCCGGCGTCAGCAGGCCGAGCGCCGAGATCACCGACAGCTGGCGCGCCTTGGAGGCGTCCACGTCCAGCGCCTCGGCGTTCAGCACCCGCGCCCCGCGCGCGGCCCAGTGGGCGTAGAGGCTGCGGGCGTAGAAGATCGGGTGCTCGGCCTCGCGCAGGAAGGAGGACATGGCCAGCCGGCTGAACACCACCGGCGCCGGCGGCGGCGAGCCCTGGGGGTCGAAGTGATGCCCGGCGAAGGACGATTTCACATAGGCCACGCCGCGTCGGTCCAGCGCCGCGAACAGCGGCTCGAACCACTGGGGATGCTCGTACAGGATGGCCAGATCAGGCGTCGCGTCGCTCATGACCCGTCCTTTGCGTTACAGCGTGATGAAACGCAAGGGGCGCCCGGGCGGCGGGCGGTCGCAGCCCGGATTGAATCGCCCTCGAGGCCGGGCTACCACCGCCCGGCCGTCGCGCCTGTGCGGGTGTGGTGAAACTGGTAGACGCGCCGGACTCAAAATCCGGTTCCGAAAGGAGTGTCGGTTCGAGCCCGACCACCCGCACCACCGCCGCGCCGGGCCGTTAAGCGGATTGCAAGCGCTCCTCTCCTAGCGTCAGCCCGGGTTCAACGCCGGAGCGCAGGGACGATGGGTCAGGGCTGCCAGGGCTGCCGCGACGGCGAGGGTTTCGACCTGCCCTTTTCCATGGCCTTCCAGCCGATCGTCGACCTGACGACGCAGACCGTGTTCGCCCACGAGGCGCTGGTGCGCGGGCCCGAAGGTCAGGGCGCCGGCACGATCCTCAGCCGCGTCGCCGACGACAACCGCTACGCCTTCGACCAGCAGTGCCGGGTCAAGGCGCTGGACCTCGCCGGACGTCTGGACCTCGCCGGTCAGGGCGCGAAGCTGTCGATCAACTTCATGCCGAACGCCGTCTATGAGCCGCGCGCCTGCATCCGGCTGACGCTGGCGACGGCCATGCGCACGGGCTTCCCGCTCGACGCCATCATCTTCGAGTTCACCGAGAACGAGCGGGTCGACGCGACCCATCTGCTCAACATCCTGCGCACCTATCGCGCCATGGGCTTCCGCACCGCCATCGACGACTTCGGCGCCGGCTACGCCGGGCTCAATCTGCTGGCCCAGTTCCAGCCGGATATCGTCAAGCTGGACATGGACCTGATCCGCGGCATCGACCACGACCCCGTGCGGCGGCGCATTGTGCGGGGCCTGCTGGAGATGCTGGGCGATCTCGATATCCAGACCGTCTGCGAGGGTGTCGAGACCGCCGACGAGCTGGCCACCCTGGCGGAGATGGGCGTGCGCTACATGCAGGGCTACGCCATCGCCGCCCCGGCCTTCGAGCGCCTCGCCAGCCCGGCGGGCTTCGCTGACGCAGCCCGCGCCGTCGCCTGACGCCCCGCGAGGGCGGGCGCGACCGGAACGCGCCTTGGCCCCCGCACTCGACGCCTCCAGACTGCGCCGATGACCGCCATCACCCTCGGACCGCTGGTCCTGCCCGGCGACCGCTTCGCCCTGATCGCCGCCCTCGTGCTGTTTCTCGTGATCACCGGCGTGTTGGCGGCGCGGATCAGCCCCCGTTTCAACAGCTGGAGCACGGCCGTCGCCCTCGGAAGCCTCGCAGCGGCGCGCCTCGGACATGTGATCGAGAACGCCGGCCATTTCGCCGGGACGCCCTGGCGCGCCCTGGCCGTCTGGCAGGGCGGCTTCTCCTGGCTGTGGGCGGCGCCGGTGGTCATCGTCGCCACGGTGCTGATGCTGCCGATGCGCCGCGAACGGCTGTGGGCGCTGGTCCCGCTGCTGGCGGCTGGCGCGGTCGGGGCGGCCCTGCTGCACCGGGTGGAGACGACGCCCCCGATCGCGCCGCCTGCCCTCGCGCTGATCAGCCTCGACGACACCGCGGTGGATCTTGAGCGCCTCGCCGGCCAGCCGACGGTGATCAACCTCTGGGCCAGCTGGTGCGCCCCCTGCCGCCGCGAGATGCCGGCGCTTCAGGCGGCCCAGGCGGCGCACCCGGAGGTGCGCTTCCTCTACATCAACCAGCGCGAGTCCGAGGCGGTGATCCGCGCCTGGATGACCGACGAGGGCCTGAGCCTCGGGCCCGTGCTGCGGGACCCGTACGGGGCCGTGGCCGGCCACTATGGCGCGGTCGGCCTGCCGGCGACCCTGTTCCTCGACGCCGACGGCCGCCTGCGCGCCGCCCATCTCGGCGAGATTTCGCCCGAGGAGCTGGCGCGTCAGGTGGGGCGTATCAGTGCGGGCGCGCGCGCGCCCTGACCAGCGTGACGACCGGGCCGCTTGGAATGCCGGCGCATCAGGTCTAACCCGGACCGGCGCGGCTCACCTCCGCCCGCGACCCCGTCGGCGCGCGCCGAGTCTCCTGCCTGTGATCCGACAGCTCATCCTCACCGACTTCCGCTCCTATGCGACCGCCCGGCTCGAGACCGCGGGCGGGCCCGTGGTGCTGGTCGGTCCCAACGGCGCCGGGAAGACCAACCTGCTGGAGGCGGTCAGCCTGCTGACGCCCGGGCGCGGCCTGCGCGGGGCGACCGCCGCGGAGATCGGCCGGCGCGAGCCCGGTGAACGCGACGGGCGGCCGTGGGCGGTCAGCGTGCGGCTCGCCGACGAGAGCCAGGTGGGCACCGGCGTGCCCGGCCCCGGCGCCGCGCGACGGGTCGTGCGCATCAACGGCGAGCCGGCGCCGCCCGGACGGCTGCTCGACCACCTGCGCCCGGTCTGGGCCACGCCGGAGCAGGACCGGCTGTTCTCGGACGCCCGCGCCGACCGCCTGCGCTTCTTCGACCGGCTGGTGTTCGCCGCCGAGCCCGATCATGCCGCCGCGGTCGCCAGCTACGACAAGGCCCTGCGCGAGCGGCTCAAGCTGCTGGTGGATGCGGTCGAGGGACCGCCGGCCGACCCGGCCTGGCTGGAGGCGCTGGAGGCGCGGCTGGCGGAATCCGGGGCGCGGATCGCCCGCGCCCGGGTCGCCGCCCTGACCGCCCTGCAGGCGGCAGTGGACACGCGCGCCGACAGCCCCTTCCCCCAGGCCGACCTCGGACTGGACGGCGTGGCCGAGATCTGGGCCAGCGAGGGCGCAGACACGGACACCCTGACCGGACGACTGCTCGACGGCTTCCGCAGCGCCCGGGCCCGCGACGGGGCCGCCGGCCGCTCCCTGTACGGTCCCCACCGCACCGATCTCACCGCCCTGCACCGGGCCAAGCAGCGCCCCGCCGCCGAGGGCTCCTCGGGTGAGCAGAAGGCGCTGGTGCTCAACCTGATCCTCGCCCAGGTGACGCGTCTGCGCGACCTGGCGGCGCCGCCGCTGCTGCTGCTGGACGAGGCTCCGGCCCATCTGGACGAAGCCCGGCGCGCCGCCCTGTTCGCCGAGATCGAGCACCTCGGCCTGCAGGCCTTCATGACGGGGACGGAGCCCGCCCTGTTCGCCGCGCTGGAGGGCCGCGCCCAGATGGTCCGCGTACGGCCGGGCGCGCTGGAGAGCTAGAGGCCGAGCGCGGTCTGCAGGCCCGCCAGCAGGGGCGCCGCAGTGATCGGCTTGGGCAGATGCAGGTCCGCGCCGGCCTCCCGCGCCGCCGCCTGATGCTCGGCCATGGCGTTGGCGCTGAGCATGACGACCGGCAGTCGCGGGCCGCCCGACGCGGCCTCCTGCGCCCGGATACGCCGGGTCGCCGTCAGGCCATCCATACCCGGCATCTGCATGTCCATCAGTACGAGGTCGAAGCGGCCGGTCTCCAGCGCCGCCAGCGCCGCAGCCCCGTCGTCGACGATGGTCAGCTCGACGCCCTGGCTGTCGAGGATCAGCTGCACCACCCGCTGATTCACAGGATGGTCCTCCGCCAGCAGGACGCGGCGCCCGGCCAGCATGGCCCCGGCCGGGTCGGGCGGCTGCGGCCCGGCGATGGCGGCCTCCGCCGGCGGCAGCGGGACGCGCACCTCGAACCGCGCCCCTTCGCCGGGGCGGGCGTCGGCGGTGATGCTGCCGGCCATCAGGTCGACGACGGCGCGACAGATCGACAGGCCGAGGCCCGTGCCCCCGAAGCGCCGCAGGATGCTGGCGTCGGCCTGGCTGAAGCGCTGGAACAGGAAGCCCGCCGCGGCGGCGTCGAAGCCCACGCCGGTGTCGGCCACCACCAGCTGCAGCTCGTCGCCGTCCGCCAGCACCTCGACGCTGACGTGGCCCTGCTCAGTGAACTTGACCGCGTTGGACAGCAGGTTGGTCAGCACCTGGGCGATCCGCGCGCCATCGCCCCGGCGCACCGCGTCCAGGCCCTCCAGGCGCGTCGTGAACGTCAGCCCCCGGGCCTCGGCCCGATGGCGAAAGATCTCCAGCACCGGGGCGAGCACCTCGGCCGGCCGGAAGGGACGCGGGGTCAGTTCGAGCCGCCCGGCCTCGATCCGGGCGACGTCCAGAAGGTCGGCGACCATGGCCTCCAGCTGCGCGCCGGAGCTGGCCACCAGCGACACCAGCTCGGCCTGGTGCGGGGTCAGGTCCGTCCGCGACAGGGCGTCGATGATGCCGATGACCCCGTTCAGGGGCGTCCGCACCTCGTGGCTGACGTTGGCGAGGAAGTCGCTCTTGGCGCGGCTGGCCGCCTCGGCCGCGGCGAGGGCGGCGTCGCGCTCGGCTTCAAGCCGCAGCCGGTCCGTCACATCGCGCGCCACGCCATAGACCAGATCGCCCCGGCGGCGCGCCCACCACTCGAAGTGCCGGTAGCTGCCGTCGCGACGGCGATAGCGGTTGATGAAGCCGGCCACCTGCCCGCCCCCGTTGGCGGTCGCCATGACCCGGCGCGTCGGCTCGACGTCCTCCGGGTGGATCAGGGTGATGAGCGGCGTCCGCAGGAGTTCGGCCACCGGAATGTCGAGCGTGGTTTCCCACGACCGGCTCAGCGTGTGCATGCGGCCGTCCAGATCGCGGACGCACAGCATGTCGACCGAGACCTCGAAGAAGGCCGCCATCTCCGCCTCGGCGGTGTCGGAGCCGGACAGGAACGACGCGGCGTCGGACCGGAAATCGGGGTCGAGGGACATGGAACACTCACACAGACGGGGAACAGCCTGCCACAGACACCTTAACCCTCCCTCTCCCGGTGGCGCCGGGCGCGACGGTCAGGCACAAACGCGCCATGTCGTTCGATTCCCCGCCTGATCCTCTCGCGCCCGCTCGCGAGACCCTGAGGCGCGTCTGGGGCCACAGCGACTTCCGCGGGCTGCAGGGCCCGATCGTGACCGAGGCGCTGGCCGGGCGCGACGTGCTCGCTGTGCTGCCGACCGGCGGCGGCAAGAGCGTCTGCTACCAGATCCCCTCGATGCTTCGGCGCGGCGTCGGCCTCGTGGTGTCACCGCTGATCGCCCTCATGACCGACCAGGTCGAGGCGCTTCGGCAGCAGGGCGTGTCCGCCGCGCGCCTGGACAGCGGCGTCAGCCTCGACGAGCGCTCGCGCATCTGGCGCATGGCGCGCGAGGGCGCGCTGGACCTGCTGTACGTCTCGCCCGAAGGCCTGTTCTCCGGGGCCATGCTGGAGCGGCTGCAGGAGATCGACCTCGCCCTGATCGCCATCGACGAGGCGCACTGCGTCAGCCAGTGGGGCCACGACTTCCGCCCCGACTACCGGGCGCTGGGACGGCTGGTGGAGCTGTTCCCCGGCGTGCCGCGCATGGCGGTGACCGCCACCGCCGACCCGCGCACCCGCGAGGACATCGTCGAGGCCCTGCACCTGCAGGGCGCCGCGGTGTTCGTCGACAGCTTCGCCCGCCCGAACCTGCACCTGTCCGCCGAACGCAAGGCGGCGGCCTCGCGCGCGCGCACCGACGCGCGGGTGGTCGAGCTGGTCAGCGAACGGCGCGGCCGGTCGGGCGTGGTCTATTGCGGCAGCCGCGACGGCACCGAGCGTCTGGCCGAAGCGCTGGAGGCTGCCGGCGTCCCCGCCCTCGCCTATCACGCCGGCATGGAGGCGGCCGAACGCGAGCGGCGGCTGGCGCGCTTCCTCGCCGAGGACGCCGCCGTGATGGTGGCGACCATCGCCTTCGGCATGGGGGTCGACAAGCCGGACGTCCGCTTCGTCATCCATGCCGACCCGCCCAGCTCGCTGGAAGCCTACTGGCAGGAGGTCGGCCGCGCCGGGCGCGACGGCGACCCGGCCGAGGGCATCACCCTGTACGGCCCGTCGGACATCGCCTGGAGCCTGCGCCGGCTGGAAGGGCGGCCGATGGACGAGGCGGTGCGCCGGGTGCAGGCGCGCAAGGCGCGGCAGCTGTTCGCCATGCTGGACGGGTCGACCTGCCGGCCGCAGGCGGTGCGGCGCTACTTCGGCGAGACGGGGGCCGAGCCCTGCGGCGTGTGCGACCTGTGCCTCGATCCGCCGTCGCGGCGCGATGCGACGGTGGAGGCGCAGAAGGTGCTGGCGGCGGTGCAGCGGCTCGGCGAACGCTTCGGCCGCGCCCGGGTCGTCGACCACCTGCTGGGCAAGGGCCGCGACCCGCAGCCGTGGGAGACCAGCCTCTCCACCTGGGGCATCGGGGCCGACGTCGACATTGCCGCGTGGCGCGACCTGATCGACCACCTGCTGTTCGAGGGCCTGCTGGTCGAGGCCCCCAACGACGGCCGGCCGCTGATCACCCTCGGCGACCCGGAGCTGGTGCGGGCGGTCTATCGCGGCGAGCGGCGGGTGGAGACAGCACACCGCGTGGTCGCCCGCGCCGAGGCCCCGCGCCGCCGCCGGCGCGATGCGCTGGAGACGCTCGACGCCGACCTGCGGGCGCGTTTCGAGGCGCTGCGGGCGTGGCGGCGCGAGCGGGCGGCCGAGCAGCACGTGCCGCCCTACGTCATCTTCCAGGACCGGACGCTGCTGGAGATCGCCGCGGCGCAGCCAGGCTCGCTCGGGGCCCTGTCGCAGGTGCCCGGCGTCGGCCAGAACAAGCTGGCGCGCTATGGCGAGGCTGTCCTCAGGGTGCTGGCGGCCTGACCGGCCGCCGCCGCGGGCCTCAGGCCGGCAGCACATCCTCCTGCGGGCGCGGCGTGGCGGCGAACTGGCCGCCGCGGCGATAGCGCCACAGGTAGGTCGGGGCGATCGCCTCCAGCCCGGTCGGGGTGATGCCGAAGGCCGCCAGACCGGGCGCCCCGTCCGACACGACATTGTCCGACTGCAGCATCAGCACCTGGTCGCGGGTCAGCTGGGGCGAGATGCCGATCAGCGCCGTCAGCTGGGCGAAGCTGCCGAGGATGCGCGCCGCCATGAACGGGATCGGCACCAGCGCCCGGCGCCGGTCGGTCTCGCGCAGGATCAGCTGCAGGATTTCCTTGAAGGTGAAGACCGAGGGCCCGCCCAGCTCATAGGTCCGGCCGCGGGCCTCGGGCCGCTCCAGCGACCCGGCGATGGCCTCGGCCACGTCACCGACAAACACCGGCTGGAAGCGGGTGACGCCGAACCCGATCAGCGGCAGGGCCGGGGCCAGGGTCGCCAGGCTGGCGAACCGGTTCAGGAAGCCGTCGCCGTAGCCGAAGATGATCGACGGCCGCAGAATCACCGCGCCCGGCACGGCGGCGCGCACCGCCGCCTCGGCCTCGGCCTTGGTGCGGGCATAGGCCGCCGGCGAAGCGGCGTCCGCGCCGATGGCCGAGACCTGCACCAGCCGCTCGATGCGACGGTCGCGGCAGACCTCGGCGATGTTGCGGGCCCCTTCCAGATGAGCCGTCTCGAATCGCCCGCCCGGTCCCTCGAACAGCAGGCCGACGAGGTTGACCGCGGCGTCCGCGCCCTCCAGCGCCGCCTCGACGTCGGCGCGACGGGTGATGTCGCAGCGCATCAGCTGCACCTGTCCGATGTCGCCGACCGGGCGCAGGGCCCCGGCCAGATGGGGTTTGCGCACCGCCACCCGCACGCGCCAGCCGCGCCGGGCCAGCGCCCGCACGGCCTGGGTCCCGACAAAGCCGGAACCGCCGAACACGACGACAAGCTTGCCAGCGATCTGAGCCATGACTCCGGGCCTCCAAAGGATGTCCCCGCCGCTTAGACGATGGCGTCGCCCCCCGCAACGCAACGGCGCGACGCATACGCTCCGAAAGCCTGTTGACGACCCCCGGCGCCTGCCTTAAGGGTCCGCGCCTTCCGATCGATCAGGTCGGGCCCAGGTGGCGGAATTGGTAGACGCGCTGGCTTCAGGTGCCAGTGGCTTAACGGCCGTGGAGGTTCGAGTCCTCTCCTGGGCACCATATTCGAGAAGGGCGTCGGGACCTCCCGGCGCCCTTCTTCATTTTCCGGCCCACTCGCCTCGCCGTCGCGGCTCGGCTATCGGAGGGGCGAAGGAGAGGCGATGACCGTTCACCTGCACGAAGGCGACCTGCCGGACGACCTGGACCTCGGCCCGGTGGTGGCCGTAGACTCCGAAACCCTCGGCCTGCGCTTCCGCCGCGACCCCCTGTGCGTGGTCCAGCTGTCCGCCGGTGACGGCGATGCGCACGTCGTGCGCCTGAACCGCCCGGCCTACGACTGTCCGAACCTCAAGCGGCTGCTCGGCGACCCGGCGGTGCTGAAGCTGTTCCACTTCGGCCGCTTCGACATCGCCATGTTCCTGCTGCACCTCGGGGTCGAGACGCGGCCGGTCTACTGCACCAAGATCGGCTCGAAGCTGGCCCGCACCTACACCGACCGCCACGGCCTGAAGGACGTGGTGCGCGAGCTGGCCGGGGTCGAGCTGTCCAAGGCCCAGCAGAGCTCGGACTGGGGCGCCGCCGCCCTCTCCCCGGCCCAGGTCGAGTACGCCGCCTCGGACGTCCTTCACCTGCACGCCGTGCGCACCCGGCTGGACGAGATGCTGGCGCGGGAAGGCCGCACCGAACTGGCCGCCGCCTGTTTCGACTTCCTGCCCGTCCGCGCCCGGCTCGATCTCGAGGGCTGGGACGAGATCGACATCTTCGCGCACGCCTGACGATGGACGAGTTCGAGCGCCGCACGGAAGCCGACGAGGCCCGGGTCGCCCGGACCGCCGCCCGCTTTCGCGCCCGCGCCCGACGGGTTCAGCTGGCGCGGCGCGTGCTGCCGGTCGCCATCCTGCTGCTGGCCGGCGGGGCGCTGAGCTGGACCGTGCTGCGCACCGTCATCTCCGGCGTCGAGCGCAAGGCGAGCGAAAGCCGCGAGGTGCGCCTCGACAATCCGGTGTTCCACGGCCAGGACGCCGCCGGCCGCTCGTTCATCATCGGCGCAGAGGGGGCCGTGCGCGATCCGGCCACCGGCTTCTTCCGGCTCAACGGCCCGGTGCTGCGCCTGAACATGGGCGGCGACGCCGTGACCGAGCTGACCGCCGACGCCGGGATCTACGACCAGACCCGGAAGACCGTGACGCTCGGCGCCAACGTCCGCATTACCGACGCGGACTCGGGCTTCCGCCTGATCACGCCCGAGGCTGTGGTCGACACCGAGACCGGGATCATCCGCGGCGACAAGGGTATCGAGGGCACAGGGCCCCTTGGAACCATCCGCGCTTCGGCCTATGCCATCCACGATCAGGGCGAGCGCATCGAACTTTTCGGGCGTCCCGGAGAGAAGGTGCGCGGAACTCTCAGCGCGGCAGGCGACTGACATGACGAAGCTGACCTCCATCCTCGCTGTCGCGGTCATCGCCGGCGCCGGCATCGCGGCCCAGGTCTCGGCCCAGACGCCGCCGAGCCGCGCGCCGATCATGTACGGGGCCAATACGGGCGAATACACGCCCACCGGAATCGCCCTGCGCGGCGACGCCGAGATTCTCCAGGGCCAGAACCGGCTGCGCGCCGAGGCCGTCGAAGTCACCCTGACCAACGGCGCCATCACCCGCATCGAGGCCAGCGGCGGCGTCTATTACGTCACGCCGAACCAGACGCTGCGTGGGGACCGGGCGACCTATTCGGTGAGCGAGGGTGTGGTCACGGTGACCGGCGATGTCATTCTGACCCAGGGCCGGAACGTCCTGACCGGCACCGTCGGGACCTACGACATCGACAGCGGCGCGGCGCGCCTGTCCGGAGGATCTGGTGGGCGGGTCCAGGGCGTCATCTATCCCTCGCAGGACTGACCCGGGCCCGTGCCGCGCAAGGAACTCTCCCTGCTGAACCGCGCGCCGCGGCCGGACGCCGCCGCGCCGGTCGAGGCGGACTCGGCCCCGCGGCCGAAGGGTCTGCGCGTCGAGCACATCGCCCGCAGCTTCGGTGCGCGGCAGGTGGTGCGCGACGTGTCCCTGACCGTGCAGCGCGGTGAGGTCGTGGGGCTGCTTGGGCCCAATGGCGCCGGAAAGACCACCTGCTTCTACATGATCACCGGCCTGATCCCGCCGGACTCCGGCCGCATCTGGCTGGATGGCGAGGACGTCACGGCCCAGCCGATGTACCAGCGCGCCCGCATGGGGCTGGGCTATCTGGCGCAGGAGGCCTCGATCTTCCGCGGCATGACGGTGGGCGAGAACGTCGCCGCCGTGGCCGAACTGAACACGCCCGCGGGCCAGGTGGCGGCCGAGGTCGACCGTCTGCTGGAAGAACTGCACATCAGCCACCTGAAGGAGGCGCCGGCCAGCGCCCTGTCGGGCGGCGAGCGGCGCCGCGCCGAGATCGCCCGCGCCCTCGCCGGCAAGCCCAGCTTCATGCTGCTGGACGAGCCCTTCGCCGGCATCGACCCGCTGGCCATCGCCGACATCCGTCAGGTGATCCGCTACCTCGCCGGCCGCGGCATCGGCGTGCTGATCACCGACCACAATGTGCGCGAGACGCTCGAGATCACCGATCGCGCCGCCATCATCTCGGCCGGCCAGGTGCTGTTCGAGGGCGCGCCGGCGGAGATCATCGCCGATCCCGAGGTGCGCCGCGTCTATCTGGGCGACCTCTACGACCCCGAGGCCCACGTCCCGCCCCGCCCGCCGCGCAAGCCAAAGGGCTGAGGTTCGCCCCTCCACCGCTTCGCGGTCCCCCTCCCCACTGCGTGGGGAGGAAAACGACTCTCCTCCCCATGCAATGGGGAGGTGGATCGACGGCGAAGCCGGCGAGACGGAGGGGCCAGACATGCCCCCCGCTTAGACCGGCGTTAACTCCTGCGGGTCAGGATCGTCAGCAAGTTTCGGGCCAACCGCCCGAGGAGCTGTGGAACTGGGGCGAAGGTGCTCGGACAAAGGCTTGAGATCCGGCAGGGCCAGGGGCTGGTGGTCACCCCCCAGCTGCAGCAGGCCATCAAGCTGCTGCAGCTCTCCAACCTCGAGCTGGAGGCCTTCGTCGAACAGGAGCTCGAGCGCAATCCGCTGCTCGCCCGAGATGAGCCCGAGGGCGAGGCCGAGGCCGCGCCGGAGATGTCCGAGCGCGACCGCGGGGTCGACGATCCGTCGCCGGGCGAGGCCGCCGCAGCCCTCGACGCCGGCGAGGGGGATCTCTACGGCGACGCCAGCCCGGGCGAACGTGTCAGCGACCGCGCGAACGACGGAGAGGCCCAGCCCGGCCTATCCGACTGGTCCGGCGTCGGCCGCGGCGGCGGCGGCCTCGAGGGGCTGGAGGACGATCGCCCCGACCGTCGCGAAGCCACCCTGTGGGAGCATCTGCAGGCCCAGGCCTCCTCGGCCCGCCTGTCGCCGACCGACCACGCCATCGCCCTGGCGCTGATCGACCAGGTCGATGACGGCGGCTATCTGCGCGGCGAGCTGGCGGAGATCGCTGACCGGCTCGGCTGCGATCTGGCCCGGGTCGAGGCCGTTCTGACCGTGTGCCACGGCTTCGAGCCGACCGGGGTCATGGCCCGCTCGGTGCCGGAATGCCTCAAGCTGCAGCTGATCGAGCGCAACCGCTTCGATCCGGCCATGGCGGCCCTGGTCGAGAACCTCGACCTGCTGGCGCGGCGCGACCTCGCCGGCCTGCGCCGCGTCTGCGGCGTCGACGCCGACGACCTGACCGACATGATCGCCGAGCTCAAGGCCCTGACGCCGCGCCCCGGCGCCGGCTTCGGCGGCGAGCCGGCGCAGACCCTGATCCCCGACGTGCATGTGCGGCCGGACCCGGCCGGCGGCTGGCGCGTCGAGCTGAACACCGACACCCTGCCCCGCGTCCTGATCGACAAGCGCTATCACGCCGTGGTCGCCGACGCGGCCCGCTCGGAGACGGAGAAGGCCTTCGTCGCGGACTGCGCCGCCCAGGCCAGCTGGCTGGTGCGGTCGCTGGACCAGCGGGCCAAGACCATCCTCAAGGTGGCCTCCGAGATCGTGCGCCAGCAGGACGCCTTCCTCGCCTTTGGTGTCGAGTTCCTGCGCCCGCTGAACCTCAAGACCGTGGCCGAGGCCATCGGCATGCACGAGTCCACCGTCAGCCGGGTCACCTCGAACAAGTATGTGGCCACGCCGCGCGGCGTGTTCGAGCTGAAGTTCTTCTTCACCGCGGCGATCCAGTCCTCGGACGGCGGCGCAACCCACTCGGCCGAGGCCGTGCGTCACCGCATCAAGTCGATGATCGAGGCTGAGGCCAGCGACGAGGACGTGCTGTCCGACGACCGCATCGTCGAGCTGCTGAAGGAAGCGGGCATCGATATCGCCCGGCGCACAGTGGCCAAGTACCGGGAAGCCCTGCGGATCCCCTCCTCGGTGGAGCGCAAGCGTTACCTCAAGGCCTCCTAAGGCGGGGCCGGGGCTTCCGGCGGGCGGGGCCCCTCGGGCCGGCGCGGTCCCTTGAGACGGCGCGCGAAGATCGGCGACAGGCTCGCCCGTTCCTCGGGCGTCAGGGTCTCGAACAGGTCCAGCGCAGCGGCCTCCAGCCGGATCCGGCCCCGCAGCTCCGCCTCGCGCGACTCCGCCAGCAGGGCCGACACGGCCGAACGGTCCAGCTCGGCGGCGGCCGAGCGGGCGATGGCCTGGCGACGGGCTTCCCGCGCGCGCTCGAAGTCCGGCTGGGCGTCAAGCGCAGCGGCCCGCAAGGCCTCCTCGACGCGCGAACGGGTCTCGGGCGACAGGTCGTCCATCGCCTGACGGAACGAGGGCTGCGGCGGCGGCAGCCGTTCAGCCATGCGCGCTTCGACCGCCTTGAGCTGGCGCCAGACCGTGACGCCGCCGGCGATGGCGAAGGCGTTGAGGGCGAGGGAAAGGGCCAGCAGCCCGCCCAGCAACCGCGGGCTCATTGCAGGATCTCCGTATCGTCAACCGCGTCCAGCGAGGCGAGGTAGAGCACCTGCTCCGCCTGCAGACCGGCCGAGACCCTGCCGACCATCGCCTCCCCGACCAGCAGGCCGGCGCAAATGGCGGCCGCCACGCCCATGCCGGACAGCCACACCGAACGCCCCGGCGCGCCCGAGCGTCGCCAACCTGCGCGCAGGCGCGCGAAAGGCCCGGTCAGCGGCCGCGGGGCCGCCGCGATGACGCGGGCGCGCTGATCCGCCGTCACCTCAAGCCGCGGGGCCAGATCGAGCATGGCGTCCAGCTGGCGCGCCTCGAACAGCACCCTTTCGGCCGCCGGATCGGCCGCCAGCAGGGCGCGCGCCGCGTCACGTTCGGACTCCGGCCAGCGCCGCCAGTCCGCCCCGTAAGCCTCCGCCAATTCGCCCAGTCGGGTCCGATCCATCCTCATGCTCCCGCCCCGCCCGGGGCGATCTCCAGCAACGCCGTCCTCAGGGCCCGGCGCCCGCGGGACAGCAGGCTCTCCATCGCCTCGACGCTGACCGACATCAGGGCAGCCGCCTCGATGTTCGACAGCTCCTGATAGTGGCAAAGGATGATCGCCTCCCGCTGCCGATCCGGCAAGCGCGCCAGCGCCGCCTGGACGCGACGGCCAACATCGGCGGCCTCCAGCCCCCGGGCAGGATCAGCGCTCTCGTCAGCGCGATCCGGCACGCTTTCGACCGCCACTTCGCGCCGTCGGCGCAGCCGGTCGTAGCAGAGGTTCAGCGCCACCCGGTGCAGCCAGGTGTCAAACCGGGCCTGTCCCGGCCGCCAGCGCGGGGCCTGCCGCCAGGCCCGCAGCATGGCCTCCTGGGCCACGTCCTCGGCCTCGCCGGCGTCGCCGAGCATGCGCCAGGCGAGCGCCGTCATGCGCGGCAGCTTGCGGGCGACGAGGGCCTGGATGGCGGCCGCATCACCGTCGGCCACGCGCCGCACAAGGTCCTCGTCCGGATCCTCTGACCGCTCCACCCCGTCTCGTCCCGCTGTCCGGAAGTCCGCGGCGGCCAGCCGGGCGCGACCGCCGCAACCGGCCCCGACGGGACTCAGGCCTGCATTTGAGCATGGACTGATCGGCGCGCGCCACCATGGCGAAGCCGTGTCTCCGCCAGGAGACGCGACCGCGACCGCAATGAGCCCGCGCCGATCCATCCTCACGCCCTCAGCGGTCGCCGTCCGGGCCGCCGAAGCCGCCACCCGCGCGGGCCGCCCACATGCGGCTTTCCAGCTCCTCGCGCTCGGCGGCCGTAACGCGACCGTCGCCATCGAGATCGAAGCGGGCGAAGCCCTCCACGGCGCGCGCCTCGGCCTGGGCCAGGGTCAGCGGCAGCTGGTCGAGGCCGCGTTCGCCGGGCGGGCCGCGACGGTCGCCACGACGCGGGCCGCGCCCCTCGCCACGAGGTCCGGGCGGCGGTCCGTCGGCGCGCTCCGGCCCCATCGGCCGCTCGGGCGCCCGGGCGCGGGCCGCCTCGCCCTCGGCACGGGTGATGGTGCCGTCGCCGTCGGCGTCGAGCCGCCGCAGCGGCGCCAGACGCGCCTCGATGAACTCCGCCCGGGTGATGACCCCGTCGTTGTCCGCATCGGCACGGGCCAGCGGACCACCCCGGTCCTGGGCGGCTGCGGCGCCGGCGGTCAGGCCAAGCGCGGCGATGAGAATGATGCCCTTCATTGATTGTCTCCGTCGGACGGCCAGCGACCGTCCCAAACGCCCCACGGAGATAGAACGCCGCCGGCGCGGGAGTCCGTCGCCTCAGGCGCCGAGCAGGCGCAGCAGACGGGCGCGCGCCGCCGCGCGCAAGGTCTCGAGCCGCGCCTCAAGCGCCGGGAAGTCGGGCGCCTCGCCGGCCTCGGCCAGGCGCCGCTTGAGGCCGGAGGGCTCGGACGTCACGTCGCCGGCTTCCTCCAGGGCGCAGGCCAGCACCTGGGCCAGCCGCTGCTGCAGTCGCCAGGCCGCCGCCAGCACCGGCTCTCCCGCCAGCGCCTCCAGCGTCGAGACGGTCAGCGGCTTGCCGGCGACCGCGGCCTTGAGCTGCAGGAACTGGGCGGCGAACTCGGCGTCGACCAGCCCCCCGGGCGACAGCTTCAGGTCCCAGACGCCACGCGGCGGACGCTCGCGATCCATCAGGCGGCGCATGGCCAGCACATCGGCCGCGACCTTCACCCCCCGGCGGCGGCGGCGCAGGGCGGCCTCGATCGTCGCCGCCACACGGCGCCCGAAGTCCGGGTCGCTGCTCCACGCTACCCGGGCCCGGGTCAGGGCGAGGAACTCCCAGGTGTCCGCCTCGCCCCGATAGTAGAGGTCCATGGCCGGCAGGCTGACCGAGACCGGCCCCGCCGAGCCGGAGGGGCGCAGGCGCATGTCGACCTCATAGAGGCCGCCCTCGGCGGTCTGGGTCGACAGGGCCGCCACCAGCCGCTGGGTGAAGCGGGCGTAGAACACATCCGCGGGCCAGCCCCGCACCGCCGAGACCGCGCCGTCCGGGGCCTCGAACACCGTCATCAGATCCAGGTCGGACGCGGCCGTCATCTCGCGCGAGCCGGCCTTGCCCAGCGCCACCACCGCCACCGCCCCGGGGCAGGCGCCGCCCAGCCGCTCGGCCTCGCGCAGGGCCGCCGGCGCAAGCGCGGCCAGCGCCGCGTCAGCGAGGGCGGTGAAGGCCCGGCCCGCCGCCTCCGCCCCCGCCCGGCCGAGGATGGTCTGCAGGCCGATGCGGAAGGCCTGTTCGCGCACGGCCCGACGCACCCGGTTCATGGCCTCCTCGAAGTCGGCGTCGCCGGCCGCGGCGGCGATCTCGTCGAGCACGCCGGTGTCCTGATCGAGCGGCGCGAGGAAGCGCTCGTCGAGGATGCTGTCGAGGGTGGCCGGGTGCCGGCCCAGCTGGCGCGCCAGCCGCGGCGCGAAGGCCATCACCCGCACGAGCAGGGTGAACAGCTCCGGCTGGTTCAGGAACAAGGCCTGGACCTGCACTCCGGCGGTCAGGCCGGCGAAGAAGGTCGAGAAGCGGATGAAGGCGGCATTGGGCGCGCCGGTCTCCGCCGCCGCCGTCAGCAGCCGCGGGGCCAGTCGCGTGAAGAGCTCGCGCCCCCGCGCGCTGCGGGTGGCGGGGATGCGGCCATGGTGCCAGGCGCGGATCGTGGCGCTCACGCCTGCCGGGTCGTCAAAGCCCATGCGCGCCAGGGTCTGCAGCGTCTCCGGATCGTTCTCGACTCCGGTGAAGACCAGACTGCCCCAGGGCGAGGACAGGTCCTCTTCCTCGGAGAAGAGCTCGCCGTAGCGGGCGTTGACCGCCTGCAGCAGGGCTTCGACCCCGGCGTCGAAGGCGGCCAGATCGTCGACCCCGGCGAGGGCGGCGACGGCCCGACGGCGCCCGGGATCCGGCGGAAGGACATGGCTCTGCTCGTCGTCGAGCATCTGCACCCGGTGTTCGAGATCGCGCAGGCGGCGATAGGCGGCGGTCAGTTCCTCCGCCACCTCGGGCGCGGTCCGGTCCGCCCGCGCCAGGGCGGCGAGGGCGTCGACCGTGCGCGGCGCGCGCAGCGAGGGGTCGCGGCCGCCGAGGATCAGCTGCTGGGTCTGGGCGTAGAACTCGATCTCGCGGATGCCGCCGCGCCCGAGCTTGAGGTTGGCCCCGGCGGCGCTCAGCCCCTCTCCCGTCTTCCAGGCGTGGATCTGGCGCTTGATCGACTGGATATCGAGGATGGCCGGATAGTCGAGGCTGCGGCGCCAGACGAACGGGCGAAGGGCGTCGAGGAAGAGCTTCGCCTCGGCCAGGTCCCCCGCCAGTGGCCGGGCCTTGATGAAGGCGGCGCGCTCCCAGTTCTGGCCGACGGACTCATAGTAGGCCAGCGCCATCGGGGCCGCGACGGCTGGCGGTGTCGATGAGGGATCCGGACGCAGCCGCAGGTCGGTGCGGAAGACGTAGCCCTCGCCGGTGCGCTCCGACAAAAGGGTCGCCAGCCCCTGGGCCAGCCGGTCCATAATCCGCTGCGGCTCGACGGTCTCTGACAGAGCCGCCTGCACGACCTCGGGCTCCCAGAACACCGAGACGTCGATGTCGGAGGAATAGTTCAGCTCCCCTGCCCCGTGCTTGCCCATGGCCAGCAGGAACAGGCCGGGGACCGGGCCGCGGGGATCTTCCGGCGCGCTGAGCAGCACGCCGCGGCCGCGCAGGTCGTGGGCCAGAGAGCGCAGCGCCGCGGTCACGGCGGCGTCGGCGAAGGCGCTGAGCGCGCCGGTCACCTGCTCCAGCGCCCAGACGCCGCCGAGGTCGGCCAGGGCCGTCAGCAGGTGCAGCTCGGCCTTGAGCCGGCGCAGGGGGGCGGACACCACCTCGGCCCCGCCCTCCAGCGCCTCGGTGCGCGCGAGCAGGTCGGCCAGCCGGGTGTCCGGGTCATCCGCCAGCAGCGCCGCCAGGCGGGCTGGGTCGCGTCGCCCCAGCGCCGTCAGATAGGGCGAGGCGGCGAACATCGGCGCAAGGGCGTCCCAGGGCTGCGGCGCGCCCAGATCCTCGAACGCCCGCGCCGCGGCGGCGGGGTCGATGACAGGGCCGCAGGGCCGCAGGCGCGCGGCGAGACTCATGCCGGCGGTAGAACCAGCGCGACCCGCAGGCCCGGCCCGAAGCCGTCATAGGCCCCCGGTCCCTCGTCCAGCTGGACCCGGCCGCCATGGGCGGCGACCACCGCCGTGACCAGCGACAGGCCGAGCCCCGCCCCGGCCTCGCTGCGGCTGTTGTCGAGGCGGACGAAGCGCTCCAGCACCCGCGCCCGGTCCTCGTCCGGCACGCCAGGGCCGGTGTCGGTGACCGAGAACTCCACCTCGCCGGACGACCGACGGCGCGCGCGCAGCATCACCGCCCCGCCCGGCGGCGTATACTTGATGGCGTTGTCGATCAGGTTGGCCAGGGCCTGGGCGAGGAAGGGCCGGTTGGCCAGCAGCGGCAGGCCGCGCTCGATCTCGGCGGAGAACTCCAGCCCCTTGTCCTCGGCGGCCGGCTCGTAGAGCTCGGCCATGTCGGCGGCGAGGTCGGCGGCGTCGAAGGTCTCCGGGTCCGGCGGCTCGGACACCGCCTGCAGCCGGGCGATGGCCAGCACGGTGTTGAAGGTCTTGAGCAGGTGATCGGCCTCGGCCAGCGCCGTCTGCAGGGCGTCGGCGCCGTCGAGCCGGCCGCTCTCCACATCGATCAGCGCCACTTCCAGCTTCGCGCGCATCCGGGTCAGGGGCGAGCGCAGGTCGTGGGCGATGGCGTCCCCGGCATGGCGGATCGAGGCCATCGAGGCCTGCAGCCGGTCGAGCATGTGGTTCAGCCCCTGCCCCAGCTCGTCGATCTCGTCCCCCGCCCCGCGCACCTCGGCCCGGGCCGTCAGGTCGCCGCCCTCGACGGCCGCCACCACCCGGTTCAGCCGGGCCATCGAGCGTTCGAGGTTGCGGCTGATCAGCAGACCGCCGCCGATGCCCAGCAGCACCACCACCAGCATGGCGGTCCACAGGGCCTGGGTGAGACGGCCGAGGTAGCGCTCAATGTCGCCGACATCCTGACCGACGAACAGCAGATGGCCGCCGGCCAGCCGCACCTGCACCCCCAGCGACTGCGGCCGCACCACGCGGCCATCGGCGTCGGTCGAGGTCAGGCGGAAGGTCTGCCACTGCTCCTCGCCGGCGAAGTTCTCGATCGGGGAGACGCTGATATTGCCGGTGATGGTCGACCCGTCGCCGGCCATCAGCAGGTAGAGCCCGGCCCCGCCGCGCGCCGTGCGGTCCACCAGGGCGGCGTTCAGCGCCTCGACGCCGCGCTCGCGGTAGATGGCGGTCAGCACCTCGACCTCGGCGCGCACATCCGCCTCGGCCCGCGCCCGCGCCTCATCGGCCGAGGTGACGAACACCCAGCCGAGCACGGCGCTCGCCGCCGCCGCGAACAGGGCCACGAACAGCAGCGTCACCCGGAACGGCGTACGCCGGAAGATGGAGGGCAGGGTCACGTCTTTCCCTCCCCTTCAAGGGGAGGGTGGCCGCGCAGCGGCCGGGTGGGGCCTTTCCTCAGGAAGCCATACACGGGCCGTCTCGCAAGGGTGTCGCGTATGCCATCCATGACACCCGCCAGATTGTCCCGGATCGAGGCGTTGGGATACCGCAGGGTGAGAAACTCCGCGGCGGCGAGCACCGCGTCCCGCCGTTGGTCATGACGGATCTGGTCCGGAAACTGATGGCAGGCGCCATCGACCTCCACGACCAGCCGCCGCTCGAAACAGACGAAGTCGAGGAAGTACCCGAGGAACGGCGCCTGGCGGCGGAAGAGCCAGCCTTCGGCGCGCAGCCGACGGAGCGCCACCCAGAGGCGCGCCTCGGGCGGCGTCAGCGCCTTGCGCATGGCGCGGGCCCTGTCTTTCGGCGTCATGCCTTCCGTCCCCACCCGTCTTCGCCCTGCGGGCTCAGCCACCCTCCCCATGAAGGGGAGGGAGAAGAATGCCACCCCACCCGGCCCTGCGGGCCACCCTCCCCCGCGGGGGAGGGAAAGGTTCCGAACCTTACGCCTCCAGCCGGTACCCGGCGCCGCGGACGGTCTGCAGCATCGGGCGGTCGAAGCCCTTGTCGATCTTGGCGCGCAGGCGGCTGATGTGGACGTCGATGACGTTGGTCTGGGGGTCGAAGTGATACTCCCACACCTTCTCCAGCAGCATGGTGCGGGTCACCGACTGGCCGGCGTGGCGCATCAGGAACTCCAGCAGCTGGAACTCGCGCGGCTGCAGGTCGATCTCCTGGCCGGCGCGGTGCACCGTGCGGGCGATCAGGTTCATCTCCAGGTCGCCGACCTTGAGCACCGTCTGCACGCCGCCGGTCTCGCGCCGGCGGGCCAGCGCCTCGACCCGGGCGATCAGCTCGGCGAAGGCGTAGGGCTTGACCAGATAGTCGTCGGCCCCGGCCTTCAGGCCCGTGACCCGGTCCTCGACCTCGCCCAGCGCCGACAGGAACAGCACCGGCGTCTGGTCGCCGCCGCCGCGCAGGGTCTCGACCATGCCGACCCCGTCCAGCCGGGGCATCATGCGGTCGACGACATAGACGTCATAGCCGCCCTTCTGGGCCTCCAGCAGCCCGTAGGCGCCGTCCACCGCATGGGTGACCTGATAGCCCGCCTCGCTCAGCCCGCGCACCATGGCGGCGGCGGCCTCGGCGTCGTCCTCGACGACCAGAATACGCATGAGGTCCCCTCCCCTCGTCCCAACAGAAGCGCGCCCCCGACCCTGAGGATCGGGGGCGGCCCGGATTACTCGGCCTCGCCGATCTCGAGCACGACCGGCGCGTTGCCCTGCGGCGTCCACACCATCAGCAGTACGCCGTTGCGGCCAGCCTCACGTGCGGCCGCAATTGCCGCCTTCAGTTCCGCGACGCTGCCGGCGGGGCGCTGATTGATCTGGCGGATCACCACGCCCGGCTGTAGCCGGGCGCGCGCCGCAACGGACCGCGGCGCGACCTCGGTGACAATCAGACCGTTGACCCCGGCCGGAACCTCGAAGCGCTGCCGCAGGGCGGCCGACAGCGGGGCCACGCGGGCGCCTTCGACGACCTCGCCGGTGACCGGAGCTTCGGCAGGCGCCTCGGCCTCGGGGCTCGCGGGCGCTTCGGCGCCCAGGTTCTCGGGGCGGCGGCCCACGCGGACCTGGACCGTCTCCTCGCGACCTTCGCGAAGCACCTCCAGGCGCAAGGTTTCTCCCGGCTGGGTCGCCGCCACGGCGCGCGTCAGGGCCGTCGATCCATCCACCGGACGACCGTTGACCGAGGTCACGATATCGCCGATGCGCAGCCCCGCCCGCGACGCGGGCGTGTCCGGGGTCACGTCGTTGATATAGGCCCCGCGGAAGCTGGCCGGCAGGCCCAGCGCCTCGCGCTGATCCGGCAGGAGATTGGCGATCTGCACGCCCAGATACCCCCGCTCGATCTGCTGGCCGCGCATCAGCCGCTCGGTGATGGTCCGGGCGGTCGAGGCCGGGATGGCGAAGCCGACGCCGACCGAGCCGCCGGTGGGCGAGAAGATCGCCGTGTTCACCCCCACGACGCGGCCATAGATGTCGAAGGTCGGACCGCCGGAGTTGCCGCGGTTGATGGCGGCGTCGATCTGCAGGAAGTCGGTGAAGGTCCCCTCGGCCAGCGGCAGGTTGCGCCCGGTGCTGGAGACGATGCCGGCCGTGGCGGTGCCGCCGAGGCCGAAGGGGTTGCCGACCGCCAGCACCCAGTCGCCGACGCGCGGGGTGGCGTTCTCCTCGAACTCGACGAACGGGAACGGCCCGCCGTCGACCTTGAGCACCGCCAGGTCGGTGGCCTGGTCGCGCCCGACCAGACGCGCGGTCAGCTCGCGCTCGTCCGACAGGCGGATGGTGATCTCCTCGGCGTTCTCGATCACGTGGTTGTTGGTGACGATGAAGCCGTCGGCCGAGATGAAGAAGCCCGAACCGGAGCCCTGGGAGACGACGCCCTCGTCCTCCTCACCCTCGCCCTGGGGAGTCGCGCCGGGCGGGACGGGGAACTGGAAGGGCGTGCCCGGAATGGTGAACATGCCACCGCCGCGCGGGGTGGGGACGCGGGCGCGGACATCGATCTGCACCACCGCCGGGGCGACCTGATCGAAGATGTCGGCGAAGGAGCGCGGCGCGCCCTGCGGCGGCGCGAAGGCGGCGCCGGCCACGCCGGAGCTGGGAATGAGCCGCCCGCTCTGGACCGCCTCGGCCTGCGCGCCGGGCCACTGGATGACCCCGCCCGCCGTCGCCGCCGCCGCGAAGGTCAGCCCGACCGCGGCCCCCAGAATGAACTCCTTGCGCTTCACCATCGCGTGCCGTCGTTCCATGCTTGCCCGGGCCCCGGGAGGGGGCCGTTGAGTCTTGATATAGCGCGTCGCCGCCTGTGGCCAACGCCGCTGCGACAGGCTTGACCGCGATCAGGGTTCGGCGTGAGGCGCAGGTGCGGCGGGATCACGGCCGATCCTTGCGGCGGCGGTAAGCTCGGCGAGGCGCGCGGCCTCCTCGTCGGACAGCGGCTCCGGCTCGGGCGCGCGGCGCCGACGGGCCCAGACGAGCAGCCCGGCCGCGGCCCCGCCGGCGATCAGGAAAGGGACCAGCCACAGCAGCAGGGTCTCGGCCCGGAACGGCGGGGTGAACAGCACATAGTCGCCGTAGCGCCGCACCAGCTCGTCGCGGATCTGCTGGTCGGTCTGCCCCGCCGCCACCTGCTCGCGCACCCAGGCGCGCATGTCGCCGGCGACCCCGGCCGGCGAATCGGCGATCGCCTCGTGCTGGCAGACGACGCAGCGGATGTCCTCGAACAGGACCTGGGCGCGCGCCTCCTGGGCCGGGTCGGCCAGAGGCCGGTCCGGCGCGGCGGGCGGCTCGGCCTGGGCCGTCAGCATGACGCCGGCGACCAGGGCGAACAGCAGCCGCCGTCTCACGCGGCGGCCTTTCGCGGCTGGACCGGGGTGGTGCGCAGGCGACGGTCGGCGAGGCTGACCAGCCCGCCGAGGGTCATCAGCGCCGTGCCGAGGAAGATCAGCCGCGCCCACGGATTGTAGTGCACGCGCAGGCTCCAGGCCTGCTGCCCGTCTGCACCGGCGCGGCGCTCACCGATGACCACATAGACGTCGTCCAGCCCGCGGAAATCGAGCCCCACCTCGGTGGTGGTCTGGCCGCCGACCGGGAAGAAGCGACGCTCAGGCGTGAGGTCGCGCGCGGCCGAACCGTCGGTGCGGGCCACGGTGACCCGTCCCTGCTCGGCCAGATAGTTCGGCCCCTCGACCACGCCGACGCTGTTGAGGGTGACCGCGTAGGGGCCGGCCGTGACGACGCCGCCGGGCGAGACCACGCCCTGGGCCTCGATCTTGAAGCTGGTCTCGACCACGGCGCCGAGCAGGAAGACGCCCAGACCGGCGTGGGCCAGGGTGGTGCCCCAGGCGCCCATGGGCAGTCCAAGGGTGCGGCGGCGCACCTCCGGCCAGGGGGCGCGGAACAGCCGCACCCGCTCGGCCACCTCGCTGAGGGCCCCGGCGATCAGCCATACCCCGAGGGCGACGCCGAAGGCCGCCAGCGCCTTGCCGAGGTCGTGCAGGGCCAGGGTCGCGAGCCCGGCGGCGAGGGCCGCCAGCGCCGCCCACATCAGCCGCTGGCCGACGCCGCGCAGGTCGCCGCGCTTCCACGCCAGCAGCGGCCCGGCCGGCAGGATGAGCAGCGCCGCGGCCATCAGGGGCGAAAAGGTCAGGTCGAAATAGGGCGGGCCGACCGAGATGGTCTGGCCGGTCGCCGCCTCGAGTATCAGCGGATAGAGGGTGCCGAGCAGCACCGTCGCCGTGGCCGCGGCGAGGAAGATGTTGTTGAGCACCAGCGTCGCCTCGCGGCTGACCGGGGCGAACACGCCGCCGCCGCTGAGGGTCGGGGCGCGCCAGGCGAACAGGGCGAAGGCCGCGCCCGCGGCGACGCCGAGAATGCCCAGCAGCACCATGCCGCGCTGCGGATCGACGGCGAAGGCATGCACGCTGGTCAGCACGCCCGACCGCACAAGGAAGGCGCCGAGGACCGACAGGCTGAAGGCCGACAGGGCGAGAAAGACGGTCCAGGCCTTGAGGCTGCCGCGCCGCTCTGTGACCACCGCCGAATGCAGCAGGGCCGCGCCCGCCAGCCAGGGCATGAAGGAGGCGTTCTCGACCGGATCCCAGAACCACCAGCCGCCCCAGCCCAGCTCGTAGTAGGCCCAGAAGCTGCCGAGCGCGATGCCGGCGGTCAGGAAGGCCCAGCTGGCGAGGGCCCAGGGCCGCACCCAGCGGCCCCAGGCCGCGTCCACCCGCCCCTCGGCCAGCGCCGCCACGGCGAGGGCGAACGGCACCGAGAAGCCAACGTAGCCGAGGTAGAGCATGGGCGGGTGGACCGCCAGCGCCGGATCCTGCAGCAGCGGGTTGAGCGACTGGCCCTGCACCGGCGCGGGATCGAGGCGGTTAAAGGGGTTGGAGGTGAAGACGGCGAAGGCGAGGAACAGGGTGGTCAGGGCCCCCTGCGCCGCCGTCGCCGAGGTGCGCAGGCGGAACGGCAGGCCACGGCCCAGCGCCAGCACGGCGCCGAAGCCGGCCATGACCAGGCACCAGAGCACCAGCGAGCCCTCGTGGCTGCCCCAGGCGCCGGCCACCTTGTAGAACATCGGCTTGTCGGTGTGGGAGTTGGCCGCGACGTTGCTGACCGAGAAGTCGGACACCACGAAGGCGTAGATCAGGGCGGCGAAGGCCAGGGCGGCGGCTGCGGCGGAGCCGACCATGGCCCCGGTCGCCGCGCCCGACAGGCCGGGGCTGAGGCGCAGCCGGCCGGCAAGCGCCAGCCCCGTCGACGCCATCATCAGAACCAGCGACAGGATGAGGGCGAAGGCCCCGGCCTCAACGATCACGGCGTCTCGCTCTGCAGGGCGCGCAGCGGCGCCGCCTCGCCGGTCTCGGGACGCCACTCGCCCCGCTCCTTCAGGCGATCGGCGATCTCCCGCGGCATGTAGGTTTCGTCGTGCTTGGCCAGCACCTGCCGCGCCTCGAAGGTGCGGTCGGCGCGGAAGACGCCCTCGGCGACGATGCCCTGGCCCTCGCGGAACAGGTCCGGCAGGTCACCCTGGTAGACCACCGGCGTGGTCGCCCCGCCATCGCCAACCACGAAGCGCACCTGACCGTCTGTCCCGTGGGACACGCTGCCGGCCTCGACGAGGCCGCCGAGCCGCATCAGCCGGCCCTCGGGCGCCGCTTCGGGCGTGGCCTCGGCCGGGGTGACGAAGAAGGTGACGCGGTCGCTCATGGCCCACAGCGAAAGGCCGACGGCGAGGGCGAGCACCGGCGCGATGGCCGTGACGATCCACAGCCGCCGGCGCGCCTTGGGAGATTTGGGAAGCCAGCTCATGTCCGCCCGCCTGATAGGCGCGGGCGCGCCCGGGGGGAAGGTGTCACGACGCCGCCTCCAGCCGCGCGATCAGGTCCGCGCGGCGCGGGTCGGAGGGCGAGAGCACGTCGATCAGCGGCCCCCACATGGCGCGCGCCTCGTCGAGGTCGCCGCGCTGCAGCGCCAGCTCGCCAAGGAAGTAGCGCGCCCCGCCCTGCTGCGGGTCGAGCCGGATGGACTCGCGGAAGGCGGCCTCGGCGTCGCCGCCGACGGTCCCTTCGGCCGCTCTTACGAGGGACTCGCCCAGCCGGGCCCAGGCCTGGGCGTTGTCCGGCTGCAGGGTCACCACGCGCCGGAAGGCCGAGGCGGCCCCGAGCGGATCTCCGGCGGAGAAGCGCGCGGCGCCGAGCATGGCCTGGGCTTCGGGATCGGTCGGGCGCTCCGCCACCGCCGCGGTCATCACCGCGGCCAGCTGGTCAGGCTCGAGAAGCTCAGGCGTCTCAGCCCATTGCGCAACGCGCACGGCGTGGGGCTGATCCGGATAGCCCGGCGCGCCGAACACCAGATACAGGCCGAGCGCCGCGGCGGCCGAGGCGGCAGCGGCCCCTGCGGCCCAGAGCCGGTCGCGCGGGCGGGGGCGGAGCGGCGCCGCGCCGACGGGCGTCTCGCGCAGCAGCCGGCGGGCGGCCTCGGCATGGGCCACGGCGTGGGCCTCGTCGCTCATCAGGCCGCGGGCGCGCAGGCGCTCCAGCTCATCCAGCTCGTGCACAGGGTCAGTCGCGCCGGCCGGCATGTCCTCGCCGCGCCGCGCAAAGATCAACAGGGTCCAGGCCGCGAGCGCCGCCGCCAGGCCGGATAGCAACCAGAAGGCCGTCATGGCCTCCGTCTAGGCGATCGCGCCTGACGACGCCATGCCTGCGTCACTCAGCCGGGCGTCGAGGCGCCGCACCACCGCACGGGAGAGTTCCTTCTCGCCGATGGCGCGCAGCACGTCCGCGGCGCGACGCAGCAGGTTCGGCCCGTTGGGCCCGGCCTCGGTCGGCTTGAGGACGCCCTTCTCGGTGAATTCGACGAGGTGGCTGATGACCGCCTTCATGGTCGCCTGCCGCACGCCTTCCACGCCGAACTCCGTCAGGGTGACGCGGGCCTGGTCGATGGCCCCCAGCAGGTTCATCGCCGCCTCGATCTCCGGGGCTTCGGCCGGAGCCGTCAGGTCCGGCGAGGCGGAGGCCGTCTTCGGGGCCAGCTTCGGGCGAACGAGCGGGAAGCAGCGCTCGACATTGTCGGAGCCGGTCTCCAGCGCGGCGACGGCCTGGCGTTCCAGGCGCAGCTGCATGTCCTGCACCGCGGCGCCCCAGGCGCTGCCCGGCTCCGGCTTGACCGTGAGGCGCATCTCCCGGAGCACGTCAGCGCACCAGCCGATGGCGGAGACCGTGGCGCGCACCTGGTCACGCGCGGGCGCCGCGACAAAGGCCTCGACCGCCGCCACCCGGGTCTCCGTGGCCGCCAGCAGGGTGTCGACGAACGGCCCGAGCTCGGAGTTGGAAAGCACATCGCTGTGCGCCGCCGCCTCGGCGCTCAAGGTCAGGATGCGTAGCACCGGCGGGGCCTCGGGCATGTGCGCGAACATCAGCTCGACCAGACGCTCCGGCCCGTCCGGATGCTGTTCGGCGGCCTGGGCGAAGAGTACGCGCAACTCGGCCACCTGATCCTCGTCCGGCCGCTGTATCCACTGCTCGAGGCGCTCGGCCGCGCGCCGCATCAGCGGGGCCAGCTCGAACAGCCGGGCCAGACGCTCACGCCGGACCTCCGGGCCATCCGGCCAGCAGACCTCGGGGGTCTCGCGCAGGGCGCGGGCGGCGGCGCGCAGGAACTGGTCGCTGATGCGGTGGATGACGGCATCCTCGGTGCCGATCATGTCCAGCCGCTCGGTCAGACCCGGCTCCGGCACGCTGGCCAGCTTCCAGAGTCGGGCGAGCGTGCGACGGGGATAGACCTCGGTCGGGAAGCCATCCGCGCGAGCGTCGAACAAGGGAATCACGGGCCCGAAGGCGATGGCGCGGCGCTCGCGATCACGGCCTTCCAGCGCGATCATCTGCGCCAGGGCCTCTGCGCGGGCGCTGTGCATCAGGGACACGGCCTCGGCCAGACGCGTCAGCACCGCGTCCGGGACCATCTCGACCAGCTGCGCGACACCGGCCGCCTGGGCGGCCGTGAGGGCGGACATTCCGAGCTCCCCAAACTCAGGAAGGCGATATCTTGGGCCCGTTGGGTTAATGAATGCTCTGTCGCGGCCGGCTCAGGCCTCGGCCGCCGGCAGCTCCAGCACAGCCTTAAGGCCCCCGAGCTCGCTCTCGGCGAGGGTCAGTCGCCCGCCGTAGGCGCGCGTCAGCTCGTCGACGATGGCCAGCCCGAGGCCGGAGCCCGGCGTCGCCTCGTCGGCCCGTGCGCCACGCCGCAGGATCTCGGCCCGCTGGGCCTCGGGAACCCCGCGACCGTCGTCCTCGACCACCACCACCAGCCGGCCGAGACCGGCGGGCCCGGCGACGACGCGGACCCGGCGGCGCGACCACTTGCCGGCGTTCTCGATCAGATTGCCCAGGATCTCCTGCAGGTCCTGCCGCTCGCCGCGGAAGCACAGGTCCTCCGGTGCGCGCCAGTCGATCTCGAGGTTCTTGTCCTGCAGCACCCGCTCGATCATCACCGCCAGCTCGTCCAGCACCTCGGGTACGGAGGTGCGCTCGCCGCTGGACTGGGCGCGCGCGGCGGCGCGGGCGCGGCGCAGGTGGTGATCGACCTGGTTCTTCATCACGTCGGTCTGGCGGCGGACCAGATCCGGCAGCGCCCCCTCCCGGCCATTGACCTCGGCCAGCAGGACCGACAGCGGGGTCTTCAACGCATGCGCCAGATTGCCGACATGGGTGCGCTGCCGCTCGACCACCTCGTGATTATGCTCCAGCAGCCGGTTGACCTGTTCGGCCAGCGGCTGGATCTCGCGCGGATAGGGGCGCTGCACCCGCGCCGCCTTGCCCTTGCGGACGTCGGCGATTTCCGTCTGCAGGTCGTAGAGCGGACGCAGCCCGATCCGCACCTGGAACAGCACCGCCGCAATCAGGCCGACGCCCAGCAGCCCCAGCGCTGTCCATGTCAGCCGCGCGAACTGGGCGGTGTCGATGTCGATGTTCGACCGGTCGATGGCCGCCAGGTAGACGACCCGGTCGCCGCGGCTGGCGATCTCCTTGAGCGTGGCGGCCACCCGCACCGGCTCGTCGTTCGGGCCGATGTCATTGTAGGTGATGACGGCCCCGGGCGAGGCTTCGAGCCGCTCGTAGAGCCCGGCCGGAATGTAGAGATCGGAGTCCCACAGCGAGCGGGACCGGGCCACCGGGCGAAGCCCGCCCTCCCCGTCGGGCACGGCGATGGTCCAGTACTTGCCCGAGAAGATGTCGAGCGTGCGCTGGTCCATGATCTGCGGCGTCTGCGCCACGTCGGGCGCCCGGGCCGAGGCCACCACGAGGGCGTCCAGCGTGGTGTTGAGCACCCCGCTCAGACGGCGAAGCCCGGACTCCTGGAACTGGGACGTCAGCACATAGCCGGTCAGGACCAGCGCCGCGGCGATCCACGCCGTGGCCAGCCAGATGAGGCGCAGGGTCAGGGAGCGGCCCGGACGGACCACCCCGACCGGCCAGCGCAGCCCCGCCGGCAGCCGGATCACGCCGCCTCGGTCTCGCCGGCCAGCGGCGTCAGGCGGTAGCCCAGCCCGCGCACCGTCTCGATCCGGTCCGGCCCGATCTTCTTGCGCAGCCGGCCGACGAACACCTCGATGGTGTTGGAGTCGCGGTCGAAGTCCTGGTCGTACAGGTGCTCGACCAGCTCGGTGCGGCTGATGACCCGGCCCTGGTGCATCATCAGATAGTGCAGCAGCCGGTACTCGAGGCTGGTCAGGCGCAGGGGCTCGCCCGCGACGCTGGCCCGGGCCGCGCGCGGATCGAGCCGGAGGCCGCCGCAGGTCAGGGTCGCCTGGGCGTGCCCGGCCGAGCGCCGCAGCAGCGCCCGCAGCCGCGCCAGCAGCTCCTCCGTATGGAACGGCTTGGTCAGATAGTCGTCAGCGCCGGCGTCGAAGCCCGAGACCTTGTCCGACCAGGCCCCGCGCGCCGTGAGGATCAGCACCGGCGTGGTCTTGCCCTCGCGGCGCCAGCGCTCCAGCACCGACACGCCGTCGATCTTGGGCAGGCCGAGATCCAGCACCACGACGTCATAGGGCTCGGTGTCGCCAAGGAACCAGGCCTCCTCGCCGTCGGGGGCATGATCCACGGCATAGCCGGCGTCGCCGAGCGCCGCCTTCAGCTGCCGCGACAGGTCGGCATCATCCTCAACCAGAAGCACGCGCATTCATCGCTCCTCGAGCACACGGGCCGTGCGCGCATCGACGGTGATATCGACGACGCGGCCTCCGGGATACTCCCACTGGATCACATAGACATCGCCGCGCGGCTGCACCCCGCCCGGGACCATGCGGCCCGGTCGGCCGGCGGCGACCCGGCGCAGCAGCTCGCCCAGCTCCATGCGACGGCCCTCACGGGTCTCCTCGCGCGCCTCGCTCTGGCGCAGCTGGGTGACGAACGGACTGCGCACCTGGGCCTCGGCCGCCCCGGCGGGCAGCGTCCAGAAGACACCCCCGAGGGCGAGGGCCGCAAGCGGGCCGGAAAGGCGGAGAAGATGGCTCATGCCGTTAGGTCTAGGGACACGGCGCTGAATGCCGGCTGAACAGTCACTCTAGCCGCTCTTCAGGCGGCGGTGGAACGCGGGGCAAGCCGCAGCCGGGCCTCGACGGTCGTCACCGCCCGCCCGCCGAGGATGACGCGGTCGCCCTGCATCCGGGTCAGGATGTCGCCGCCTCGCCCCGGGAAGGCCTGGAGGAAGCGCACCTCCGCCCGGCCGAGGCGATCGGCGTACAGGGGCGCGAGGATGCAGTGGGCCGAGCCCGTCGCCGGATCCTCGGCCACGCCCGAGCCCGGGGCGAAGAAGCGGTCGACGACATCGCAGGCCGGGACGTCCGACAGGGCCGCCACGACGATGTTGCCCTTGCCGCCCGTGGCCTCCCCGGCGATGCGGTGCAGCGCCCCGATGTCCGGCGTCAGGCCGCGGACCGTGGCGGCGTCCGGCAGCAGCGCCACCACATAGCGCGCCGCCCAGACCTCGACCGGCTCGATTCCAAGGGCCTCGGCAAGCCCCTCCGGCACGTCCGTGCGCTTCGGCGGGTCCGCCGGGAAGTCCATGGCGTAGCCCTCCCCGTCGCGGCGAACGATCAGCGGCCCGGACAGGGTCTCGAAGGTCAGGGCGTCGGCCGCGACGCCCAGCTCGGCGAACAGCACATGGGCCGAGGCCAGGGTGGCGTGCCCGCACAGCTCGACCTCCATGGTCGGGGTGAACCAGCGCAGATCGAAGCGCGCCGGATCGGCCGTGCGGCGCAGGAAGGCGGTCTCCGCCTGGTTGTTCTCCATCGCCAGCGCCTGCATCCAGCCGGCGTCGGGCCAGACGTCGAACGGTTCGACCACGCAGGCGGGATTGCCGCGGAAGGGGGCCGCGGCGAAGGCGTCGACGGTCCACTGGCGCAGGTTGGGGCGCAGGCTCATGCGGCGGTCTCCGGGTCGATGATGGTGAGTTCGGGCCAGCGCGCAGTGGCCGAGGCGACGACCCGGTCCCAGCCGCGGGCGACGCCCCGCGTCGGGTTAGGCCGCAGCACCATGCCGAACAGATCGTCCAGCCCGAACGGCGCGGCGACGCTGATCGTGTCGTCGGCTTCCAGCCGCACCCCGACCGCGAAGGCGGGGCAGACGAAGCGCGCCAAGGCCTCGTCAGTCGAGGTCAGGGCGGTATAGGGCTCGCCGAATCGCTGCTCGAACCACAGGTGCACCCGCGCCTGGTTGCGCACCTCGACCAGCGGCGACAGGTCGGCGTCGAAGGCGGCGGCGACCCGGCGGATCACTGTATCCTCGGCGTCCCAGCTGGTGTCCGGGTCGAAGTAGCCGATATCGAAGTCCTTCAGCCCATAGTCCGGCGCGCGCCCGGTCCGGGCGTTCCACACCGTCTGGAACACGGCGCCGGAGAACAGTCGCCAGTCCGGCAGGCCGAGGGCGCGTGCATTGGCCAGCACCTGCATCACGCGGGGGCTGTCGCGCAGGCAGGCGACGAGGGCGGCGGCGTCGCTCATCTCGGGGTCATCACCAGCCAGGGCGTGGGCGCGCGGCGCCACTCCCACATGGCGATCAGCTGATCGAGGCCGCTCAGCGAGGTCAGCCAGTCCGGGCGGGCGCCGAGGCGCGGGGCGTTCGCCACCACCTCGATGGCGTGGCTCGGGGCGAACCGCGCGAGCAGCCGGTCCTTCACCCCGGGCCGGAAGATGTCATGGGTCTCGACAATCAGCCGTACGGTCTTCAGCGCCGGCCAGGTCTCGGGGTGGAGCAGATCGTCCTCCGCGCCCTCGGCGTCCATCAACACCAGGGTGTCGGCCCCGGCCACGGCAGCGAAGTCCTCGCCGCGGAACAGGCCGCCGACCTTCACCCGGTCCGCCACGCCGTTCATCTCCGCCAGCCGGGCGCAGGCGTCCTGCGCCTTCGGGTCGACGTCGTGGGCGTACACCACGACCTCGGGCAGCAGCCGCGCCAGACCCACGGCGTAGTGGCCCTCGGCGCAACCAATATCGATCACCCGCGTCAGACCGACATCGCGCAGGACCAGAAGATGGGGGTGCAGTTCCTGCTCATAGGACCCCAGCAGCACCGGGGCCAGGCAACCGAAGGTGGCGTAGTCGTGATAGGCCATGCCCGCGAACGGCCCGGCCTGGATGACCGCGCCGTCGCGCTGGACGATGGCCCGGGCGATGCGCTTGGAACGCCAGCGCGCCATGGCCTCCAGCAGGCGGTTCAGACCCGCCTCGTGGTGCAGGTCCTCGCGCGCAGCCCAGTCCCTGGCGAAGGTGGTGTAGTGGGCGTCGAGCGGGCTCATCGGTCGCGCACCGGCCAGCCGTGATCCAGCGGGCCGTGGCCGCCGCCCAGGCCCGGGGCCCGACGGATGGCCTCGGCGACATAGGCCCACGCCTCGGCCACCGCCTGCTCCAGCGGCAGTCCCCTGGCGAGGCCCGCAGCGCAGGCGCTGGCGAGAGTGCAGCCGGTGCCGTGGGTGTGGCGCGTCTCGACGCGCGGGCCTTCCAGCACGGTCTCGCCGGTCGGCGTCAGCAGCAGGTCGAGAACCGTGTCCCCCGGCACATGACCGCCTTTCATCAGCACCGCCCGGGCCCCCAGGGCCAGCAGCGCCTCCCCGGCCTTCCGCTGGCCGTCGAGATCGCGCACCTCCAGCCCGGTCAAGGCCTCGGCCTCCGGCGCATTGGGGGTCAGCAGCGCCGCGCGCGGAATCATCAGGTCGCGCACGGCGGCCACGGCGGCCTCGGCCAGCAAGGGATGACCGCCCTTGGCCACCATGACCGGATCGACCACTGCCGGGGCGGCGCTGGTGTCCAGAATGGCGGCGACCCGCTCGACCACCTCCACCGAGCCCAGCATGCCGGTCTTGATCGCATCGGCGCCGATGTCGTCGAGCACGGCCCGGGCCTGGGCCTCAATCAGGTCCAGCGGCAGCGGGTGGACGCCGTGCACGCCGAGGGTGTTCTGCACGGTGATGGCCGTGACCGCCGTGGCGGCGAAACCGCCCAGCATCGTCACGGCCTTCAGATCGGCCTGCAGCCCGGCGCCGCCGCCGGAGTCCGATCCGGCGATGATCAGGACGCGGGCGGGCCGGCTTGCGCTCCCGCTCGCGCCACGGGCGCTCCCGTCTTCAGCGGCGGACGCGCTCATGCCGGCGCCCCCGAGAACAGCTTCAGACCGACGATGCCGGCGACGATCAGCACAATGCAGGTGATGCGAACCGCCGTGGCCGGCTCGCCATAGACCACCATGCCGACGGTCGCGGCGCCGACGGCGCCGATGCCGGTCCAGATGGCGTAGGCCGTGCCGATCGGCAGCTTCTGCGTCGCCAGCCAAAGGAAATAGAAGCTGGCCAGCATGGCCACACCGACCGCGGCCGAGATGAGCGGACGCTGCAGGCTGACAAACTTGAAGCCGGAGGCCCAGACGATTTCCAGCAGGCCGGCGATGGCCAGGGCGATCCAGGGATTGAGGGAGGACAGGCTCATCCCCGCCAGATGGCCGGGACCGGCGCCGAGGGCAAGAGCTACGGCCGAGAGCGTCAGACGTCGTCGCTGTAAAGCGCCGCCTGCACCCGCAGCGCCTGCACCGTCTCGCGCACATCGTGGACGCGGAGGACCGCCGCCCCCCGGGCCGCCGCCGCCAGCGCCAGCGCCAGCGAGCCGCCCAGCCGGTCCCTGGCGTCGCTGGCCGCCGGGTCCACCGCCGCGATCAGGCGCTTGCGGCTGGCCCCGTAGAGCACGGGGAAGCCCAGCGCGGCGATCCGCTCCAGCGCGGCGGTCAGCTGGAGCCCTTGCGCCGGCGTCTTGCCGAAGCCGATGCCCGGGTCGAGCCACAGCCGCTCGCGCGCCACTCCCGCCGCCATGGCCCGGTCGGCGCGGGTGGCGAGATCGGCGGCGACCTCCGCCACCACGTCGCCGTCGGTCGGATCGACATGGGCGAAGTCGCCGGGGCGCAGCCCGTGCATCAGCACCACCTCGCAGTCGAGCTCGGCCGCCACCGCGACAGAGTCCGGGGCGAAGGCCAGACCCGAGACGTCGTTCCAGATCGTCGCCCCGGCCGCGACCGCCGCGCGCGCCACCTCGGGCTTCATCGTGTCGATGCTGATCGGTCCGTCCCAGCGGGCGCGCAGGCCGGCGATGACCGGGACCGTGCGGGCGATCTCCTGCTCCGCCGTCACCGGGGAAGCCCCCGGCCGCGTGCTCTCGCCGCCGATGTCGAGGATGTCGGCGCCCTCAGCGACAAGCTGCAGCCCATGCGCCACCGCCGCCTCGACCGAGCCCAGCCGCCCGCCGTCGGAGAAGCTGTCCGGCGTGACGTTGACGATGCCCATGACCCGCGGGATCACGGCTTCGCCTTCTGCGGA
Source organism: Brevundimonas sp. (assembly GCF_035998205.1). GTDB lineage: Bacteria > Pseudomonadota > Alphaproteobacteria > Caulobacterales > Caulobacteraceae > Brevundimonas. Next base: position 633,544 of record NZ_DASYHT010000006.1, on the reverse strand, counting down.
TGGGGCGTTTCTCCGCGCGCCAGCATGGCGGTCAGGTCGGCTATCTTCGTCTTGCGGCCGGCCTCGGTCTTCATCTGCGTGGTGCGAAAAATCAGGGCGAAGCGGTTCTGGGCTGACAGCACGGCGAAGAGGGCGCTGGCCCGCGGGTCGGCGTCGATGGCGGCCTGCAGGTCAGCCGGCATCTCGGCGTCCTTCACGCGATAGGCCGCATCCCAGCGGCCATCGGCCCTCGCCGCCTCGACGTGCTTCAGGCCGTGCGGCGTCATATGGCCCGCCTCGATCAGCGCGCCGACCTTGTCGACGTTGATCCTCGACCAGCTGCTCTTCGGCTTTCGCGGCGTGAACCGCTGGAGGAAACTGGCCTCGTCGAAGGTCTTCTTGATCCCGTCGATCCATCCCCAGCACAGGGCCGCATCCACCGCGCCGCTCCAGTCAATCGAGCGCAGGCCGGAGCCCTTCTTGTGGATCTTGACCCAGATTTCGGTCTCCCGGTCGTGGTTCTGCGCCAGCCAGTCATGGAAAGCCGCGAAGTCCTCGAACGGCCGTACGCGCGCGGGGTCGACGTGCATCTGCGCCATCAACCTCGCCTCCCGATCAGGCCGCCCAGCGCCTCCAGATAGGCGGCGAACGCCAGCCGGCCGGACTCGGTTATGGAGATGCGGGTCAGGGGCTTGTTGTTCACGAAGCTCTTGGCGATGGCGACATAGCCGGCCTCCTCCAGCTTCTTCAGGTGCACCGACAGATTACCCTGGGTGGCCTCCAGCACCGTCTTCAGCTCGGTGAACTCGGCCGTCTCGACATCGGCCAGATAGACCATGATCCCCAGCCGCATGCGGCCGTGGATGACCTCGTCGATCCTGCCGAGATCGCCCAGCCCCATGGCGTCAGTCCGCCGCCCGCGTCTGCAGGGCGCCGCGGATCATGATCCAGCCCGGGAGGGCGAACAGCAGGAACAGGGCGGCCGTGCACAGATAGAGATAGACGTCGCTCTGGCGCACGAGCAGGCCGAGGGCGACTGCCGTGACCCAGCCGCCCGCCGCCGTCGCCAGCATCCACGCCCGCCGCTTGAGGTTCCAGGCCACGAACCAGGCGGCCGCCTGGGCGGCAAAGATGATGGCGGGGTAGTAGAGCCAGACGGCGAAATCCTGGTCGCGGGCCGAGCCGACGCCGAAGATGACGATGACCGCCAGATTGACCATGCCGGTGGCCGTGAAGGCGGCGTTCATGGTGCGGGTGGCGAGGGGGCCGTGCGCCACCTTGTGCTTGCGATCCTCGCGCACCGCCCAGGCGAGGATCGCGCAGAAGACGACGCTGATGCCGGCGATGAACAGCAGGCTCGGGACGGCCGGCCACAGGATCCAGCCGTGCATCTGGGCGATATGAAACAGGCACTGCACGCCGTAGAGGATGCCGCCCGCCATGTAAGCCACGCCCATGGTCAGCATGCCGCGGCCGCTGGCGCCGCCCTCGACGATGGAACGGAGGAAGGCGAGGTCCGCCTCCGGGGTGGTGGTGCGGGACGGATCGATCATGGGAATCTCCGGGCTCCGGCGGATCATTGGCGTGGACGAGCGTCGGGGTCTTGGCAAGCTATTCGGCGGGCGTCGCAGCGGGGACGCGTTGCCGCCACGGAACCCGGCGGCCGTTCAGCCAGCGGCCCATGAAGCTGTGGCGGATCAGCAGTTCGTAGGTGAGCAGGCAGACGGCGAGGACGCCCAGGGTCACGCCGCCAAGCTTCAGCCACCACGGCGCGGCCCAGTCCTGCACCTGGACCTGGGCCAGCATCACCAGCGGCAGGTGCAGGATGTAGACCCAGTAGGAACTGTCGGCGAGATAACGTCGCATCGGGCTGTGGCCTGACAGGAAGTGCAGGCAGAGCGCCATGACGGCGAAGGCGGAGGCGTAGACGGCCACGGCCATGACGGCGGCCGCGAGCGCCTTGGCGACAGTGGGCTCGGCCATCGGGGTCAGCATCGGTCCGCCGGCGAGGGCGTAGCCCCAGACGCCGGACGCCACCGCCGCGAGCAGGTAGACCGGCCAGGCGCGGGCGATGCGATCCAGCAGGTCGCGCCGGCGATCCAGCAGAACCCCGAGCCCGAAGGCGAGTCCGAACCCGGTCAGGGCGGCGGCGTTCGGGATCAGGCCGGCGTCGGGCGTCGGCACGGCGAAGAAGACGACCCACTGCGGATCGAGCCAGAAGGCGATCGCCAGCGGCGCGGCGAGGACGACGGGCGTGTGCCAGCCGATCAGCGCGCCGGTGACGCGGTCGACGATCCCGCCCCAGGCCCCCTGCCGATCCAGCGCGGCGAAGGGTGCGCGCAGCACAAGCAACGCCACGCAGAACAGGCTCAGCACATACAGAAACCACAGGTGGGTGAGCGGAAAGTTGGTCCAGTCGTAGGTCGGCGGCGGCGGGGCCGGCGCGCCGGGGGTGACCATGCCGTTGGCCCAGGCGTTCCAGACCAGGGCCGTGATGATCCCGGCCATGGCCGGGAACCAGAAGACCAGCAGCGGCCCCGTGATCCGGATGGCCCGGTCCTTCGCAAACCCGAGCCAACCCCGGCGGGCGATCATCATGTGGGCGAACAGGCCGGCGATCATGAAGAAGGCCGTCATGCGGAACAGGTGGATGGCGAAGAACAGCCACGCGGCCCCGATCGACCGGCTGGCGTCATGGGTGATCCAGGTCTGGTCCGGAAAGAAGGAGAGGCTGGCGTGCAGCAGCACCCCCAGCAACAGCGCCCCGCCGCGAAGGGCGTCGAGTCCGTGCAGGCGGTCAGTGGTCGGTCCGGTCATGGCGTCTCCCCTTGTGCAAGGGGACTGATACGTCAGACTTGTTTGTATTGCAAACTAGTTGGCCGTATTCGACCAAATGGGAGGGGCTGCGTTGCGGCTCGCTCTCCGTCTGGAGACGAAAAAGGGGCGGCCCCGTCGCCGGAGCCGCCCCAGATCAGGCGCTGCAATGTCTGTCGGCGCGCGCCCCGCTCAGTGCACCGTTGGCGGCACGCTGGCGGAGACGGTCTGACCGGCCGGGGCCGGGGTGATCGGCACGGCCACCGACGGCCCGGCGTTGGGGAAGTTGTTCTCGTCGCGGTTCGGCTTGAGCCCCTTCTCCAGCAGATCGCGGATCTCCTCGCCGGACAGGGTCTCGTATTCGAGCAGGGCCTGGGCGAGGGCTTCGAGGTCGTCGGCCTTCTCGGTCAGGATGCGGCGCGCCTCATCCCAGCCGGAGTTGACGATGCGCTTGACCTCCTCGTCGATGATCCGCGCGGTCTCTTCCGAGACATTCTGGCTGCGCGCCACCGAGTGACCGAGGAACACCTCTTCCTGGTTCTCGCCATAGGCCACGGTGCCGAGACGGTCGGAGAAGCCCCAGCGGGTGACCATGGCGCGGGCCAGCTTGGTGGCCTGTTCGATGTCCGAGCTGGCGCCCGAGGTGATGTTCTCCTTGCCGAAGATCAGCTCCTCGGCGACCCGGCCGCCGGCCATGATGGCGATGCGGTCGATCATCTGCTGGAACTTCATCGAGTAGCGGTCGCCCTCGGGCAGCTGCATGACCATGCCGAGCGCGCGGCCGCGCGGCACGATGGTCGCCTTGTGCACCGGGTCGGCCATCTTGACGTTCATGGCGACGATGGCGTGCCCGCCCTCGTGATAGGCGGTCAGCCGCTTCTCTTCCTCGTTCATGGCCATGGACTTGCGCTCGGCGCCCATCATGACCTTGTCCTTGGCGTCCTCGAAGTCGCGGTGCGTGACCATCCGCCGGTCGCGGCGGGCCGCCATGAGGGCCGCCTCATTGACCAGATTGGCCAGATCGGCGCCCGAGAAGCCGGGCGTGCCGCGCGCGATGGTCTTGACGTTGACGTCGGCGGCCAGCGGCACGTCCTTCATGTGCACGCGCAGGATCTTCTCGCGGCCCGAGACGTCCGGATTGGGCACCACCACCTGACGGTCGAAGCGGCCGGGGCGCAGCAGCGCCGGGTCCAGCACGTCCGGACGGTTGGTGGCGGCGATCAGGATGATGTTCTCCGAGGCCTCGAAGCCGTCCATCTCGACCAGCAGCTGGTTGAGGGTCTGCTCGCGCTCGTCATTGCCGCCGCCGAGGCCCGCGCCGCGGTGCCGGCCGACCGCGTCGATCTCGTCGATGAAGATGATGCAGGGAGCATTCTTCTTCGCCTGTTCGAACATGTCACGCACCCGGCTGGCGCCGACGCCGACAAACATCTCGACGAAGTCCGATCCGGAGATGGAGAAGAAGGGCACGCCGGCCTCGCCGGCCACGGCGCGGGCCAGGAGGGTCTTGCCGGTGCCCGGAGGACCGACCAGCAGGGCACCCTTGGGGATCTTGCCGCCGAGGCGCTGGAACTTGCCCGGATCCTTGAGGAAATCGACGACCTCCTGCAGCTCCTCCTTGGCCTCGTCGACGCCGGCGACGTCCTCGAACATCTTGCGGCCCTTGTGCTCGGTGAGCAGCTTGGCCTTCGACTTGCCGAAGCCCATCGCCCCGCGGGCGCCGCCCTGCATGCGGTTCATGATGAAGAACCACAGGCCGACGATCAGCAGCAGCGGCAGGATCCCGGACAGGATGCCCACCCAGATCGACTGGCGGGTCGAGCGCACGTCGATCTGCACGCCCGAGGCGTTCAGCTTGTCGACCAGCTCGGTCGCCGGCAGCGGCACCGTCGAGGTGAAGCGACGCTCGTCCTTGAACACGCCCTCGATCCGGTCGCCGTGCAGCTGCACCGACTGGATATCGCCTGCCTCCGTGCGGCGCAGGAGCTCGGAGTAGGTGATCTCGGACGGGCGGCCCGAGGCCGCGGCGGTTCCGCCCGCGCCGGTCGCCGGGTTCGTCGCCACGGCTCCGTTCGAGCCCATGGCGGCGTAGATGCCGAACATGGCCAGGATGATCACGGCGAAGATCGCCATATTGCGCAGGTTCATCGAACGCCTCAGGACTTCTCGACCGGCGTGGGGACGCCGTCATCGTCCAGACATAGGGCGCCTTCAGCTCCGGCGCCATCTTGCGGCCGGCAGAGGTCGCGTTCGTGCGGCGTTTCGCCCGTCGCCATGGCGAAGCGGCGCCGCACCAGAGCCTCGACCGTTGCGCCCCGTATCGCCAGACGCACGTCGCCGCCGGCGTCCTCGATCAGCGGCGCGGCGGGGCGAAGCGCCGCCGGCCAGCGCGCCAGGGCGTCACGGTCTTCGCGTCGCAGCCGCGCCAGTCGCCCCCGGGCGGGGACCAGGCGCCCTCCATGTCCCGTTGCTGTGACCTCGAGCCGGCCATCCCAGACGGTCGGCTGGCCCGGCGAAAGGGAGGCGACCGGCGCGCCGCGGCGCACCCATTCGCCGGTCTCGCGCACCAGCAGCAGCCGCGCCCCCCGGGCGATGATCCGGGCGCCGGCAAGGGTCGCGACCAGATCCGCGCCCGGCTCCGTCAGCCGGGCGGCGAGCCCGGCCAGCCGGTCGCCGCGCGGGGTCCCCTCCCCGCCCCCGACGCAGACCACGGCGGCGGCGAGCGCGCGGCCGTCGAGCGTGCGGGGCAGGCCGAGCGCGCCGGTCGGCAGAGCCTCGACGCCGACGAGCGGGACCGGTTCCGGCGGCAGGACCTCCGGCGCGACGGCCTCGCCCGCCGCAATGGCCGCCCGGGCCCGCGCCCGCGGATGGACCGGATCGACGTTGGCCGGATCGTCCAGCCACGCGACGCCGCGCGACGCCAGCCAGGCGCGCAGGTCGGCCCGCGCCACATCGATCAGCGGCCGCAGCAGCATCAGGCCGCGCCCCTCTGGCCAGACCGGCGACGGGCTCCAGTCGCGCAAGCGGCCCAGCGTGCCCCCCTGCGCCCGCAGCCACGCCGCCTCGCGCCGGTCGTCGAGGGTGTGGCCAGTGAGGATGACCCGGGCTCCGGCCGCCCGCGCGGCCTCGGCCAGGAGACCATGCCGGGCCCGCCGCGCCGCGGTCGCCTGTCCCCGCATCGGCTTGTCACGGCGCCAGACCAGCGGCGTCCAGGGCACGCCGAGGGCGCGGGCGTGCGCCCCGGCGGCGGCGGTCCAGCCGGCGCTGTCCGGGTGCAGGCGATGATCGACGGTCAAGGCGACCAGGCGGCGGCCCATCCGTCGCGCCCAGCTGTCAGCCATGTGCAGCAGGGCGACCGAGTCGCCGCCCCCGGACAGGGCCACGGCGACCGGGGCCGTGTCGTCCGTCAGCAGGCGCGCGTCGAGGCGGGCCGCGGCGGCGACCGCCGGGTCGGGGGTCAGGTGCAGCTGGCGCGGGTCCGCAGCTGGCCGGCGCGGGTGCGCAGGGCGGCGGGCGCCCCCTCGGCGTAGCGCCGGGTGAACTCGCCCAGCGCCCCGCACGCCTGGGTGCGGCGGTCGGTGGCGATCAGCCCCTCGGCCAGCTTCAGCGTGGTCTCCGCGGCCCAGGCGGCGCGCGGCCAGCCCTGCAGGGCCGCCGCCCAGGCCTGGACGGCCCCGGCGTCATCGTCGGCCGCCGCGCGCAGGTCGCCGAGGCGCAGGTTGGCCTCCCGCGCCTGGGGCGTGTCCGGCCAGGTCACCGCCACCGTCTCCAGCGCCCGGGCCCCGCGACGGGCGTCGGTGCGGGCGAGGCTGACCGCGGCGGTCAGATCCTGCGCGGCGTCCCCCGTGGGCGAGTTGGCCGTGATCGGCCCGTTGAGCGCGGCTTCCTCGCGGGCGGCCTCGGCGGCGCGCTCCAGCTCGCCGATACGGCGCTCGGCATCGGACAGGCGGCGGCGCAGGGCCGCGTTGTCCTCGCGCGCCTCATCCACCGCGAACGTCAGGCGCTCGAGGTCGGCGTTCACCCGCTGCACCGTGGCTTCCATGTCCGACAGCCGTCGGTCGAGGTTCTGGGTCTGGCCCTGCAGGGCGATGGTCTCGGGATCGGGTTCCAGCAGCACCGGCTGGCCGGCGGCGTTGCGCTGGGTCACGGCGCGCTCGAGCCGGCGCACATTGCGGTCCAGCCGGTCGAGGGCGCGACGGTCCCACTCCACAGGGGCCAGCGGCGCGGTCTGGGCGACGACGAAGGTCCCGGCAGCCGTCAGCAGGGCGGCCGAGACGAGGGCGATCCGGGCGGTCATTCCGAGCTTCATGGCTGTCTAGCTCCCATCCCTTTGCGGCCGAGGCAAGGCCCTGTCAGCCGGTCAGCCCCAGCAGAATCACCACAACAAGGAACAGGGCGATGGTGAGGTTGCAGAACATCAGCAGCGCGAGGGTGCGCCAGAAGGCCGAGAAGCCGCGCAGGCCGTAAGCCCCCTTGAGCTGGGCGAACATGTGGAAGGGCGGCGCCAGCCACAGCAGACCGGCCACGGCCGCACCGATCATCGGGATCTTCGCCGCCCAGCCTGCCATCATGAACAGCAGCGCCATAAAGGTCAGCGAGTACAGCACGAAGACGCCGTGATCATAGAGCGTGAAGCCGCGCTTCCACAGGAACAGAAGCGCGACAAACGGGATGGAGATTGGCACAAGCAGAAAGGCGAACTTGTACATAGTCTGCTGGATCTTGTAGAGCGCAAGGTCCGGATTGTTCAGCTTCTTTCGAATTGCCTTGTCGAAACTCTCGATGCCGATGTTTACCTCGAGACGTCCGTCGCGACTGGCGTCGACGACGTTGGCCTGCCAGCTGCCGGGCGTCAGACCATCGGCGCGCGCCTCTCCGGTCCCCGCGGCCTCGCTGCGCAGTTGCCCCTCCAGCGCCGTAATCACCCCTCGCTGAGCCTGGATCATGCCCGGCGGGGGGGCTTCATCGCCTTGCGCCGCCTCAAGGGCGTCCAGTTCAGCGCGCGCCTCGACGAGGCTCGCCTCCAGCTGGGCCCGCTGCTCGGGCGAGGCCGGCTCCTGCGGCATGCTGACGAAGCCGCCGCCGAAGCTCATGATGAAGAACATCAGGAAGACGGTGAACAGGAACAGCGCCAGGGGCGAGACGTAGCGGGTGCGGCGTCCCTGCACCCACTCCCGCGTGAGGCGCCCGGGGTTGAACACCAGCAGCGGCAGGGTGCGCCACGCCCGGGTGTCGAAATGCATGACCCCGTGCAGCACCTCCTCGCCGAGGTGCAGCAGCGAGCGGTGCACGTGGGTCGGCTGGCCGCAGTTGGCGCAGAAGTTTCCGGAAACCGGCTCTCCGCAGTCGGTGCAGCTCGAATGGGCCTCGCCGGCGTGGCCCGTGGGCTTCTCGATCGCGCCGCCGACCAGCCCTGCCGTCACCGCGCCGCCCGCTGCGTCGATATCCATCTGTGAACTCCCCCGAGACACATGGATTGTGCGGCGCCGCAGGAGAGCGGTCAAAAAGAAAGGGCGGCCGAAGCCGCCCTTCCCGATGCCGTGTAAGGGCGCTTACTGGGCGCCGGAGACGATGGCCGTGCCGGCGTTGCGGTTACGGGCCCAGGCCTCTTCGTTCGAGCCCTCGGCGATCGGCCGCTCCTTGCCGTAGCTGATGGTGTCGATCCGGCCCGCGGCGACGCCGCGCTCGACCAGGTAGGCGCGCACCGACTCGGCGCGACGCGCGCCGAGAGCGAGGTTGTACTCGCGGGTGCCGCGCTCGTCGGCATTGCCCTCGATACGGACGCGAACGCCCGGATAGCGCTGCAGCCACTGGGCCTGGGCGTTCAGGCGGGCATAGGCCTCCGGCTTGATCTGGTAGCTGTCGAGGTCGAAGTAGACGCGGTCGCCGACGTTGACGACGAAGTCCTGTTCGGAGCCCGGGCGCACCGGGGCGATGGCGCCGCCATCGACGTTGGTGCCGCCGCCGCCGTTGTAGACCGGATTGTTCTGGGGCGGCGCATCGACGGCGCCTTCCGGGGCCGGGCGCGGGGCGCAGGCGGCCATGGCCGCCAGAGCGACGCCGACGAGGGCGAGGCGGGCGATCGAGTTGGTCATGGTCATCTCCCTGATGGTCCCGTGGACCGTGGTCTATGATTGCGCCTAAAGGCGAAGCTTCCGTTCAGGCAACTGGTGTTCGACAGGATAACGCGGAAGTTATCCCCAAGGCTCCGCCCCGATCAGGCCGGACAACTGTCAGGCGACTGGTTGAGGCCGAGATTGGCGGGCGGTGCGTCCAGCAGCGGCGACCAGGCGGGGTCCTCGCCGCGGCCCTCGTAGCCGGCTCGACCGACCACCCGTCCGGTGACGTCGACCATCCAGAGCTGGGTGTTCCCGTTGCGCGCCTTGCGAGCGTACATGAGATAGCGCCCGTTCGGGGCCCAGGACGGGCCCTCCTCGAAATAGCTGGACGACAGCAGCCGCTCGCCGGACCCGTCCGGCGACATCACACCGATGTGGAACTGGCCGCCCTGTTGCTTGACGAAGGCGATCAGGTCGCCGCGCGGGCTCCACACCGGCGAGGTGTAGAGGCCGCCCCCACGGCTGATCGGCCGCTGGCCCGAGCCATCGACGTTCATGACGTAGAGCCGGGCGTTGCCGCCCCGGTCCGAGTTGAAGACGATGCGGGCGCCGTCCGGCGAGAAGGACGGCGAGGTGTCGATCCCGGGATCCGAGGTCAGGCGCCGCGTCTGACGGGTCCGCAGGTCCATCACATGGATGTCGGTATTGCCGCCGCGGATGATGGAAAAGGCGACCTTGGCGCCGTCCGGCGAGAAGCGCGGCGCAAGCACCTGGCCGTCAAACTCGCCGAGGCTTTCCCGCCGGTTGGTCGCGAGGTTGAGCAGATAGATGCGGCTGTAATCGCGCCCGAGGCCGACATAGACCACCTCGTTGGAGTCCGCCGAGAACCGCGGCGACATGATCACCTCGTCCCCATCGGTCAGGTAGATCGGGTTGAACCCGTCCTGGTCGACGATGGCCAGACGGCTGACGCGCTCCAGCTGCGGCCCGCTCTCGGCGACGAACAGCACCCGCGAGTCGAAGAAGCCGCTCTCGCCGGTCATGCGCTGGTAGATGACGTCGGAGATCTTGTGCGCGATCCGGCGCCACTGCTCGGGTGTGGCGGTGAACTGATAGCTCACCAGCTGGCAGCGGCGGTACGGATCATACAGGCGGAAACCGACGTCGTTGCGCCCATCCGCGCGCGGCGTGACCGAGCCATAGAGCACCGCCTGGGCGCCGATCTGGGTCCACAGCGGGAAGTCCGGCGCATTGCCGAGATTGAGATCACGCTGCAGGAACCCGGCCGGGTTCATCGGTTCGAAGAAGCCGGACCGGCGCAGGTTGGTGCTGATCACCTCGCTGATCTGGTCGCCGAACTGGCCGCTGAACGGGGCGACGGCGATCTGCAGCGGCCGCAGCACGCCCTCGTCGACGATCACTTCCTGGGCCGGTGTCTGGGCCGGCGTCTGGGCCAGCGCCGTGAGCGGCGCCAGCACCAGCAGGGCGGCCCCGGCCGTCAGCACTCTCTTCAAGATCATCGCGCTCCTCCGTATCAGCGACACCCTGGCCGCCGATCAAGACAGTTGAACCCTAGGAACCTCTGAACGCTCCAGCATTGCCGCCAATGCGGCCACTTTCGGGCGCGTCCCCTATCGCCCGGCGCACTGCGTCGCCGTGCGGAAGATGAACGGGATTTCCTGGGCTTCGTATCCCTCGGGCATGTCGAAGGGCGCAGCAGCCTGGATGGCGCGCAGCACCCCGTCGGCGGCGGCGCGCCAGGTGGCGTCGCTGCGCGGCCGGTCGAGGCGCGGGGCCCCCATCACCCGGCCCTGCTCGGACAGGCGCACATAGACCCGGATCTCCAGCTCGGCGGCCCCGGGCAGATCGCAGTTGAGCACCCAGTGCGGCGTGATCTGACGCGCCAGCGCCTGCAGGTCGCTGCGGCCGATGGCCTGGCTGGCGACGCCGGCGCCCTGCTGGCCGGTCGGGGCGCGGGTCCCGGTATTGGGGCTGGGGCGGCGCGGCCCTGCGAGGGCGTCGAGGTCCAGCGACGGCTCCTCCCGGCGGGGCTGGGGCCGGGGTTGTTCCGGCCGCGGGTTGGGACGCGGCGGAGTCTCGGTCTTCTTGGGCGGCGGCGTCGGGGCCGGCGTCGGGCGCGGCTGCGGCCGGGGCGGCGGCGGCGTGGGCGTCGGCTCCGGCGGCGTGGGCTCCGGCTCGGGCTCCGGCGGCGGCGCGGTCGCCGCATCCTCCAGCACAGGCTCCGGCTGGGGATTGTCCGCCGGCGCGGCCGCGACCGTGATCTCGTCAGAGACGATCGTCACCGGCACGGAATTGAGCACCGGCGGCCGCTCGGCCTGCGGCCACGGGAACAGCACCACCCCGACCAGCAGGCCGTGCAGCACAAGCGATCCCAGGATCGGGCCGGGCCGGGTCACGCCGTCTCAGCCCTCCGCCGCGAGCGCGGGCTCGACGCCCGCCGCAGGCGCCTCGCTGGCGGCCGGCGCGGCGGCCGGGGCGCTCGTGTCGGTGATCAGGTTGATGCGCTTGAAGCCGACGGCCGACAGGCGCGCCATCACCCGGGCCACGGCCTCATAGGGCGCAGCGCCGTCGGCGCGCACGAAGATCGGCCGCTCGGCCACCTCGCGGCCGGCCATGGCGGTCGTCACGCGCGCCAGATCGTCGAACGGGATGGCGTCCTCGCCGACGAAGGTCGCGCCCGTGCGATCAACCGAGACCGTGATCGGCTCCTCGTCGGTCTCCAGCGCGCTGGCGTCGGTCTTGGGCAGCTCCAGCGGCACGCCGACGGCGAGCAGCGGGGCGGACACCATGAAAATGATCAGCAGCACCAGCATCACGTCGACGAGCGGCGTGACGTTGATCTCGCTCAGCGGCGCCCTCCGGGCGCGCCGACGCCCGCGGCCGTGCCCGCCGCCGCCGGTTCCGCCGCCTCCCAGCGCCACGGCTCAGACCTCCCGCGAGGCGTAGTCGGCGCGCGGCGCGGCCGGGGCGCCGAGACGCCGCGCCACCGCCGCCTGCAAGTCGTCGGCGAAGCTCTCCAGCCGGCCGGTGAACTTGCCCGCGTCGATCGAGAACTTGTTGTAGGCGATGTAGGCCGGGATGGCGGCGAACAGGCCGATGGCCGTGGCGAACAGGGCCTCGGCGATGGCCGGCGCCACGGTGGTCAGGTTGGTGTTGCCGGCCGAGGCGATGGCCGAGAAGGCGTTCATGATGCCCCACACCGTGCCGAACAGGCCGATGAAGGGCGACGAGGTGGCGACCACCGACAGCAGGCCGAGGCCCTCCTCGATGCGCCGGCTCTCGCGCGCGATGATCGAGTCCAGCGTCCGGTCGATGCGGGCGATCAGCAGATTGGCCTGGGAGTCGGTCAGCCCGCCGCGCGAGCGCGCCTCGCGCCAGTCGGTCAGGGCCGCGGTCAGCATGCGCGGCAGCGGGTCCTCGGGATTGGGACCGGCCTGGGCGGCGACGTCTTCCAGCGAGCGACCGGACTCCACCGCCTTCTCGAATTCGTCGGCGCGCTTGTTCATGCTGGTGAAGCGGACGCCCTTGTCGAGGATGATCGCCCACGACCACAGGGACATCACGGCAAGACCGATCATCACCCCCTTCACCACCCAGTCGGCGGTCATGAACAGATAGACGGGGTCCATCAGGGAGTGGGCGGTGGCGAGGACGGTCATGCAGGACTCGCGTTCGGTGAAGCGGCGTGGAGCCTATCCAGCGGGGCTGTAAGGCCTTTCTGTGGCGCGTGTAGCCGCGACCGGCCGACTCGTCGACGGCTTACGCCTGCGACGGGTCCAGCCAGGGCTTCACTTTCTCGACAAGTGCCGCCGAGGGGCGCCGGGGCCGGCCGTCCAGATGGATGCACACCGCCTCCACCTCGGCCCGGGTCAACACCTCCCCGCCTCGCTCGATCGCCTGGCGGATGATCAGCCGCGGCCCGCGCACCGCCTCGTACAGGGTGCGCACCACCAGGGCGTCGTCGATCCGCGCCGGCTTCACGAAGGCCAGCTCCATGCGCGAGACCACGAAGGCCAGCGGCGAGTCGCCCTCCAGCAGCTCCGCATGGCCGATCCCGACGGCGCGCAGAAAGTCCGACCGTCCGCGCTCGAAATAGCGAACGTAGTTGGCGTGATAGACCACGCCAGTGAAGTCGGTGTCCTCGTAATAGACCCGCACCGGCAGCAGATGGGCGCGGCCCTCGAACCGGCCATGGGTGGGCAGATCGGTCACGCGGCGGACTTGTCCCGCGCAATCCGCTCCAGCGCCTCAGCCATGCGCTCGCGCCAGTCATCGCCCTCCAGCGCGAAGGCGGCGATGGTCCGGCGGGTGAGCTTGAGAGAGACGTCCTGCTGGGCTGCGACCTGCTCATACAGCTCCGGAAGAACTTCCTTCAACGGACGAGCTTCGGCGAAGTCCTCTTCAGTCCACTCAGGATTGTCGGGATCGTCGATGTCGACATCCTCGTAGTCGTCCGGGTCAAGGCTGAACTTCGGGTCAGCCATATCGCTTCGTCTCCCTGGCGTTGGCCCGCCTGAGGCTGATCACTCGCACTCCGCCATGGCGGAGCGTGAAGGCCAACATGTGTAACTTGCCCTCAAGCATAGCATAGGCGCGCCATCGTGGCTCGCCGGAGTCTCGACGATCATCGACCCGAATAACCGCTGTGCCTAAATCGATCTCAATGGCTCGCGCGAGGGAAATTCCGTGCTTGCGCTGGTTGATCTCGTCCTTGGCCGGGTCGAAGTCGATCATCCTTCAAACAGACCACCCTGTGCAGGCGGGGTTTTCGGCGCATCCAGCCCCAGGTGCGCATAGGCGCGGGCGCAGGCGACGCGGCCGCGCGGGGTGCGCTGGATGAAGCCCTGCTGCAGCAGGTAGGGCTCGATCACGTCCTCGACCGCGTCGCGGGCCTCGGCGATGGCGGCGGCGAGCGTGTCCATGCCGACCGGGCCGCCGCCGTAGTTCTCGATCAGCGCCTTGAGGAAGCGGCGGTCGAGGCTGTCCAGCCCGGCCTCGTCCACCTCCAGCCGGGCGAGGGCGCGGCCGGCCGCCAGCCGGTCGATGGCCGAGGCGCCGTCGGCGGCGGCGAAGTCACGCACCCGGCGCAGCAGCCGGCCGGCGATGCGGGGCGTGCCGCGCGAGCGCCGGGCGATCTCCATGGCCCCGTCGGCGGTGATCGGCGCGCCCAGCTTGTGCGCCGCGCCGCTGACCACGCGCACCAACTCCTCGGGCGTGTAGAACTCCAGCCGCAGCGGAATGCCGAAGCGGTCGCGCAGGGGCGTGGCCAGCAGACCGGCCCGGGTCGTCGCCCCGACCAGGGTGAAGGGCGCCAGATCGATCCGCACCGACCGGGCCGAGGGCCCCTCGCCGATGATCAGGTCCAGCACATGGTCCTCCATGGCCGGATAGAGGATCTCCTCCACCTGCGGGTTCAGGCGGTGGATCTCGTCGATGAACAGGACGTCGCGCGGCTCGAGATTGGTCAGGATGGCCGCAAGGTCGCCGGCCTTGGCCAGGATCGGCCCCGAGGTGGCGCGGAAGCCGACGCCGAGCTCGCGCGCCACGATCTGCGCCAGGGTGGTCTTGCCCAGCCCCGGCGGGCCGAACAGCAGCACATGGTCCAGCGCCTCGCCGCGCGACCGGGCCGCGTCGATGAAGACCTTGAGATTGCCGCGCGCCTGCTCCTGACCGACGAACTCGGCGAGCGTCTGGGGCCGCAGCGCCCGGTCATGGACCTCGCCCGGCGCCGGCGCGGCGGAGATGAGACGGTCGTCGGTCATGAGCGCAGTGGCGAGTGGCGAGTGGCGAGTGACGAGCGGGGGGCGGGGCCGGAAGCGTTGTCGCTGGCCGACCGGGTGGCGTTGCCGGCACCGGCGGCCTTGAACACTCGCCACTCGCCACTCGCCACTCGCCACTCCCTCACCGCCCCAGCTCCTGCAGGGCGGCGCGGATGACGGCGGACAGGGCCGCCTCGTCGCCGAGCCGGATCAGGGCCTGGTCGACGGCGCGGCGGGCGTTGACCTCGGCCACGCCGAGGCCGAGCAGGGCGGCCACGGCCTCGCCCGAAAGGCTGGGCGCCGGCGGCGCGGCCTCCAGGTGCACGCCCGGCGCCGACGGGGTGAAGCTGGCGTCGCCCAGCGGCTTGCCCTTCAGCTCGGTGACGATGCGCAGGGCCAGCTTGGGGCCGACTCCGTTGGCGCGGGCCACCGCCGCCTTGTCCTCGCGCGCCACCGCCGCCGCCAGCTCGCCCGGCGGCAGCACGTCCAGCACCGACAGGGCCGCCTTGGGCCCGACGCCCTGGATGGCGATCAGGGTGGTGAAGGCGCGCCGCTCGTCGCGGGTCGGAAAGCCGTAGAGCCGCGGCCCCTGCTCCGCCGACCACTGGTGCTCGACATAGAGGGTGGTCTCCTCGCCGGGCGCCGGCAGGCGCTGCAGGGTGCGGGCGCCGCACGCGGCGACATAGCCGACGCCGCCGCAGTCGATCAGGCAGTCGGCCTCGCCGACCTCCACCAGCACGCCCCGCAGCCGCCCGATCACGCCGCCCTCCGGGCCGTGCGGTAGTGGGCGTGGGCGATGGCCACGGCCAGGGCGTCGGCGGCGTCGGCGGCGACCTCCCCGGCTCCGGGGAGCAGGCGGCGCACCATGAAGGCGACCTGGGCCTTGTCGGCCTGACCGGCCCCGACCACCGCCTTCTTGACGAGGCTGGGGGCGTATTCGGCCACGGGCAGACCGGCCTGGGCCGGCCCCAGAATGACCGCGCCGCGCGCCTGTCCCAGCTTCAGGGTCGAGGCCGGATTGACGTTGACGAAGACCTCCTCGACCGCGGCCTCATCGCAGCCGTGCTCGGCGCAAACCCGCGTGACGCCTTCGAGCAGGCCCAGCAGGCGGGCGGCGAACGGCAGGCTCTCCGGCGGGGCGACGACGCCATGGCCGATCCAGCGCAGACGCGCGCCTTCGACGGCGATCACGCCCCAGCCGGTGCGCCGGAGTCCGGGGTCGAGCCCCAAAATGCGAGTCGGTCCGTTCGCCATCCGTTCCAGTGATGCCGGAAAGAGGGTTGACGGACAATGACCAAGTGTTGGGCGCTCAGGTCTCGCGCGGATCGACCTGCACGCCGCGCACGCCCGGCAGGTCCGCGAGGCGCTCGGCTAGGTCGTCGAGCGCCGCGTCGGTGACCTTCAGCCGCCACTGCCGCCGCCACATGCCGTCGTCGGCCGACAGGCGCTGCTCGCCCCCCCTGGCGCGCGGATCACAGCCCCGCAGAAGGCTCGAGGCCGTCCGGCGCACATCCTCGCGGCCGCGCTCCCAGCTCAGGCTGACGTAGACCACCGTGCGCGCCGGGAGCAGCCGGGACACGACCCGCAGCAGGGCAAGGATCAGGAGAGTGGCGAAGGCCGCGACCATTCCGAGACCGCTCATGCCGACCCCGAACAGGGTGCCGATGGCCGAGCTGATCCACAGGGACGCCGCTGTGGTCAGGCCATGGACGGAGAAGCCGGTCCGGAAGATCACCCCGCCGCACAGGAAGCCGACGCCGGTGAGGATGCCGTGCGCCATGCGGACCGGGTCGGTCGTGATCTGGGCCGTCGTCAGGCCCGACAGGGTCCAGGCGTCCTGACGGACCGCCGCCTGCATCAGCACACAGGCCGCGAGGGCGACGAGGATGTGGGTGCGGAACCCGGCGGAGCGGCCGCGCCATTCCCGCTCAAGCCCGATCAGGCCGCCAGCCACCACGGCCCCGAGGATTTCGGGGAGCGGGGACAGGAGACTGGCGAGGACGGCGTCGGGCGGCATCCCCCGGCAACGCCTGACGGCGTCCCCGGGTTCGAAGCGGACGTCAGCCGGCGGCGGTCTGCGAGTCGGCGGCCGGGCGGCCGGTGCGCTCGCGCCGGGCGGCGTCGAGCGCCGCGGCGTTCATGGCGGCTTCCGCCCGAGCGCCTTCGAGCTCGCCGCGCAGGGCGGTCAGCTGCTCGTTGAGGGACTTCACGCGCGCCTGGTAGTCGGCCTCGGTCGAGGCCAGCTTGGCCTGCAGCTTCAGCATGCGGTCCTCGGCACGGGCGATCGCCTTGTCGTGGGTCAGGGCCGACTTGGCGAGGGCCTCGGCGCGATCCACGGCCGCCAGTCGGGCGACATCCATGGCCGCCAGACGCTGACGCGCCTCCTCGCTGGTCGACTCCAGCGTGGTGACCCGCTCGAGGGCCCGGTCCAGCTGGGTCTGCAGGGTGTCGGCGCGGCGCTCGGCCGTGGTGGCGGCGGCCTGAACCTCGGCCAGACGCACGCCCTGTTCGGCGTTGAGCACGTCGAGCCCGTTGGCGCGGGCGGTGGCGGCGTCGAGCCGGGCGCCCAGGGCGGCCAGCTCCGAGCGGTCCGCCTCGATCTGGTTCTCCAGCGCGCGCAGGGCGCGGGCGGACTCGGCCTGTTCGGCCGCAGCGCGGGCGCGCTCGGCGGCCAGCTGGCCCTCGCCGATGGCCAGGGCGCGGGCGAGGCCGGCGATCTCCGCGGCGCCTTCCTCGGCGCGGCGACGCATCACGCCGCCTTCTTCCAGCGCCAGGGCGTAGTCGCGCTGCAGCTGAATGCGGGCGCTGTCGGACTCCGACCGCTGCGCCTCGGCCAGCTTGAGCTGGTTGCGCACGCCCTCGAGGTCCTGCTCCAGCTCACGCAGCCGCTGGCTGGTAAGCCGTTCGGACGCCTCGAAGGCCTCGATGCGGTTGCTAGCCTGGGACAGCTGGTTACGCAGGCGATCCATCTCCAGCCGCGCGTCCTGCAGGGCCGCCGCGGTTTCGCTGGCCTGGGCCCCGGTCTCGTCGGCGCGGGCTTCGGCCTGGATCAGCGAGGCGCCCTGGCTGCGCAGCTCGGCCACCGCCTCCTCCAGCCGGCTCGACAGCTCGGCATTGGCGGCGCGCAGGTTGATGACCTCGACGTGGTTGTCACGGCGGGCCTTGAACTCGGCGTCCAGCGGCTGGCGCAGCTGGGTCAGCAGGGACTCGAAGCGGCCGAACTGCTGGGCCATCTCGCCCAGCTGGTCGAGGCTGTCCTGGATCGTCTCGAAGCGTTCGCCGATGACCCCGGCGGCCTCGGCGCGCGCGGCCTGCCCGCCTTCGGGAGCGGCCGCCTCGCCGCCGCGCTCGCCCTTGGCGTTCCCGCCGGAAAGCACGCGATCAATCCTGGACAGCAGCATCGTCAACTTCCCCCTGGAGCCGGGCGCGTCGCCCTGCCGGCCCGGCAAACGGGCGCAGAATCGCGGCCCGTCTCACGTTCTCCAGACGGTAACACACCACCAAGGCGAGTCGATACGTGAGGCCCCGGAGGCCCTGCGTTACTCGGCCGCGAGGTTGGAGCCTTCGGGCGCAGTCCAGCGCAGGACCGGCTGGCGGGCGGCGCGGGTCTCGTCGAGGCGCTTCATCGGCGCATGGAACGGCGCGCCCTTGAAGCGGTCGACGTCGCCTGCTTTCGCCGCCGTCGCCAGGGCCCGCATGGCCTCGATGAAGCGATCCAGCTCCGCCTTGGACTCCGTCTCGGTCGGCTCGATCAGCATGGCCCCGTGGACGACCAGCGGGAAGTACATGGTCATCGGGTGGAAGCCCTCGTCGATCATCGCCTTGGCGAAGTCGAGCGTGGTGACCTCGGTGCCCTTGAGCCATTCGTCGTC
The DNA here is from genome assembly GCF_035998205.1 of Brevundimonas sp. Taxonomy (GTDB): domain Bacteria; phylum Pseudomonadota; class Alphaproteobacteria; order Caulobacterales; family Caulobacteraceae; genus Brevundimonas. Next base: position 615,040 of record NZ_DASYHT010000006.1, on the reverse strand, counting down.
GAACAGGGCCTCGTGCATGCACGGGCCATTCGGGAAGGCCGGGCTCATCAGGTCCTGCAGGCGCGCCTTGATGTAGTTGGCGTTCAGCACCGCATCCTCGGCCACCTGACGCAGGCCGTCGGCGCCGTGGCTGAGCATGTAGGACAGGGCGCGGACATACATCCCCATCTGGCCCTGGAAGGCGCACAGCCGGCCGAAGGCCTGGGCCGCGTCGCCCTCCTCGCGCTCGATCAGGCGGAAGCCGTCGCCGTCGCTGACCACCCAGGGGGCCGGAGCAAAGGGGGCGAGCGCTTCCGACAGCACCACCGGACCGGCGCCCGGACCGCCGCCGCCGTGCGGCGTCGAGAAGGTCTTGTGCAGGTTGATGTGCATGGCGTCGACGCCGAGGTCGCCGGGGCGCACCCGGCCGACGATGGCGTTGAAGTTGGCGCCATCGCAGTAGAAGTAGGCGCCCGCCTCATGCGTCAGCCGGCTGATCTCGAGGATGTCCCGCTCGAACAGGCCGCAGGTGTTCGGGTTGGTGACCATGATGGCGGCCACGTCCGGCCCCAGCTTGGCGGCCAGGTCGGCCACATCGACGCGGCCGTCGTCGGTCTGGGCCACTTCCACCACCGTATAGCCGACGAAGGCGGCGGTGGCCGGGTTGGTGCCGTGGGCCGAGGTCGGCACCAGCACCTTGCGGCGCTGCGCGTGCTCGCCCTTGGCCTCATGGGCGGCGCGGATGGCCATCAGCCCGCACAGCTCGCCGTGGGCGCCAGCCTTGGGCGACAGGGCCACCGCCGGCATGCCGGTCAGGGTCTTGAGCCAGTGGGCCAGGGTGTCCATCAGCTGCAGCGCGCCCTGCACCGTCGACTGCGGCTGCAGCGGGTGGATGTCCGAGAAACCGGGGATGCGCGCCATCTTCTCGTTGAGGCGCGGGTTGTGCTTCATCGTGCACGAGCCGAGCGGATAGATGGCCAGGTCGATGGCGTGGTTCTTCTGGCTCAGGCGCACATAGTGGCGCATGGCCTCCGGCTCGCTCAGCCCGGGCAGGCCGATCGGATCACGACGGACCAGATCGCCCAGATCGGCGGCGTCGGTCGTCGGCGCCGGGAGGTCGACGCCGGTCTTGCCCCAGCCGTCGCCCTCGAAGATCAGCGCCTCGTCCTGCAGCAGGCCGCGGCCGCCGGTCAGGGTGGCGGGCTTGGTCTGCACGGCGTGCGGGGTGGTCGGACGGCCGACGGTGTTCATGGTGCTGCTCATCGTACGTCCCTTCAGTTGGCCAGGACCTTGGCGAGCGAACGCGCCAGGATCTGGATATCGCCGTCGAGGGTGGTTTCGGTCGCCGCCACCAGCAGGACATCATCCATGCCGGCCCCGGGGGCGAGGCGGCTGTAAGGCACGCCGGCCAGCACCTGGTGCTGCGCCAGCGCCTCGACGACCTGCGCCGCCGGGCGCGGCAGGCGCACCGCGAACTCGTTGAAGAAGCGCGGGGTCAGGATCTCGACCCCCGGAATGGCCGCCAGGGCGTCACGCGCCGACAGCGCCTTCTCATGGTTGAGCAGGGCCATGCGGCGCAGGCCGGTCTCGCCCAGCAGGCTCATGTGGATGGTGAAGGCCAGCGAGCACAGGCCCGAGTTGGTGCAGATGTTCGAGGTCGCCTTGTCGCGGCGGATGTGCTGCTCGCGGGTCGACAGGGTCAGCACGAAGCCGCGACGGCCGTCGGCGTCCACCGTCTCGCCGCACAGGCGGCCCGGCATCTGCCGCACCAGCTTCTCGCGCGTGGCGAACAGGCCGACGTAGGGCCCGCCGAAGTTCAGGGCGTTGCCGATCGACTGGCCCTCGGCGGCGACGATGTCGGCGCCCATATCGCCCGGGGCCTTGAGCAGGCCCAGCGACACCACCTCGGTGACCACCACGATCAGCAGGGCCCCGGCGGCGTGAGCCGCCTCGGCGATCTTCGTGACGTCGGTCGCCGTGCCGAAAACGTTGGGGGTCTGCACCACGACGCAGGCGGTGTCCGGCCCGATGCGCGAGATCACGCCGGCCTCGGCGTCGATCGCCGCCGGCAGCACCTCGGTCTCGACACCGACCGCGTGCACCACCGTCTCGGTCGCGGCGACATAATGCGGGTGGACGCCGCCGGAGATCACCGCCTTGTTGCGGCGGGTCACGCGGGTGGCCATCAGCACGCCCTCGGCCATGGCGGTCGAGCCGTCATAGAGCGAGGCGTTGGCCACCGGCATCCCGGTCAGGTTCGCCACCTGGGTCTGGAACTCGTACAGATATTGCAGCGTGCCCTGGGCGATTTCCGGCTGGTAGGGGGTGTAGCTGGTCAGGAACTCGGACCGCTGGATGATGTGGTCCACCGTCGCCGGCACATGGTGGCGATAGGCCCCGGCGCCGCAGAAGAAGGGCACGGACCCGGCGGTCACATTCTTCGCCGCCAGACGCTGCAGCTGCCGCTCGACCTCCAGCTCGCCGGCCACGCGGGGCAGGTCCACCGGGCCGTCCAGCCGCGCGGCGGCCGGCACGTCCACGAACAGGTCATCGATCGTCTCGACGCCGATGGCCGCCAGCATGGCGTCACGATCGTCGGGGGTCAGGGGCAGGTAGCGCATCTCGTTTTCCGCTCATCCCCGCGGAAGCGGGGACCCAGTGATTTGGGCGAAGACTGTCGCCGGGGAGGACGAACCGCTCTGCCCGGACCCACGCGGCTGCGGGCCCGGGCCCCGGCTTTCGCCGGGATGAGCGGAGAAGAACCTAGAGGGTGGTCAGGTACTGGTCGTAGGCGGCGCGATCCATCAGGGCGTCGAGCTGGGAGGCGTCGCGGACCTTGATCCTGGCGAACCAGCCGGCGCCTTCGGGATCGGCGTTGACGGTCTCCGGGGCGGTGGCCAGGGCGTCATTGGCCTCGATCACCTCGCCATCGACCGGGGCGTAGACGTCCGAGGCCGCCTTGACGCTCTCGACCACGGCGAAGCCGGCCTTGGCCTCGACCACCTTGCCGACCTCGGGCGTCTCCACGAAAACCACGTCGCCGAGCTGCTCGGCCGCGTGCTTCGTGATGCCGACGATGGCGACGTCGCCCTCGAGCCGGACCCATTCGTGATCCTTGGTGAACTTCATGGCGTGCCCCTCTCAGGCCTTGGGTTTGCGGTAGTAGCGCTGGGCGACGAACGGCATCGCCACCACCTCGGCGGCGGCGGCCTTGCCGCGGACGATCACCTTCAGTTCGGTCCCCAGACCGGCGAAGGCGGGCGGCACATAGCCCATCGCAATGTTCTTCCCGAGCGTCGGCGACGGCCCGCCCGAGGTGACGCGGCCGATCACGGTCCCGTCGGCGTCGGCGATCCCGGCGCCCTCCCGGGCCGGAGCGCCCTCCTTCACGACCAGACCGACGCGCACCCGCGACGGTCCCTCGGCCAGCTCGCGCAGCACCCGATCGGCACCGGCGAAGTCGGCGCGTTCCTTACGGCTCTTCGACAGGGCGAAAGTCAGGGCGCCCTCGACAGGGCTGGTGGTCGGGTCGATGTCGTGGCCGTGCAGCGGCAGCCCGGCCTCCAGCCGCAGCGAGTCCCGGGCCCCGAGGCCCACGGGCTTGACCCGCGCGTCCTGCAGAAGGGTGTTCCAGATCCGCTCGGCCTGGTCCGCCGGGACCGAGATCTCGTAGCCGTCCTCGCCGGTGTAGCCCGAGCGCGAGATGTAGCAGTCGACGCCGAACAGCATCAGCCGGGCGCATTCCATGAAGCCCATGTCGGCCAGCACCGGCTCGTGCCCGGCCATCACCGCCGCCGCCTCGGGCCCCTGGATCGCCAGCAGGGCGCGATCCTCGAGCACCGTCAGCTGCGCATCGCCGGCCAGCCGCGCCCGCCACAGGGCGAAGTCCTCGTCCTTGTTGCCCGCGTTGACGACCACGAACAGGCCGTGGTGGTCCGGCCGCCCGGCCATCAGGTCGTCGATGATGCCGCCCTGGTCGTTGAGCAGCACGGAGTACTTCTGCTTGCCGGCCTTCACCGCGGCGTAGTCGCCCGGCACGAAGCGCTCGAACTGGGCCGTGGCGTCGGCGCCGGTGATCTTGCACTGGCCCATGTGCGAGACGTCGAACAGGCCGGCGTGCTCGCGGGTCCAGCGGTGCTCGGCCAGCACGCCCTCGTACTGGATCGGCATGTCATAGCCGGCGAAGGCCGCCATGCGCGCGCCCAGCGCCTTGTGCGCAGCGGTCAGCGGCGTGGTCTTGAGCGGGGTGTCGGACATGCGGGTCTCCGGTTGCGAGGCGTGCTGAGGCGCTGACCGCCTCGCCCCCGCTGTCCCTGAGCCTGAGAGATTCCGCGCCGGACAGGGTCCGGGCTTGCTCCGTCGGCGAGCCCGGCCGGGCTCTTTCCAGCGTCCGTGCGCTTCGCGGTCCTTTTGCCTGAGCGTTTCCGGGGCGGTTGCGCCTTCGGCTCCGGCCCGTCCGATCCGAGGATCCGCGACGGCCCGATCTCTCCCGCGAGAGCGACCCCGCTGTCCTCCGACTCCCGCGCGAAGTCAAGCTGCACCGGGCGTGCTGCGCTGTCTTGGCGCTGTCGGACAACGGCGTTAGCCTGAGACCATGCGCCAGATCCTCCTCGCCACCGCCGCCCTGTTCGTCGTCGCCGCCTGTTCGGAGCCCGCCGCGCCGCCCGAGCCGGCCCCCGCCCCGGCCGACGCGCCGGCGTCCGCCGCCGCCGGCCTGCTGGAGGGGGACGGCTTCACCCCGGCGCAGCCCAATGGCGGCACGGCCCTGAAGCTGGCCTTCGGCATGCCGCAGGACGACGTCAGCCGCTTCCTGACCGGCCTCTACGGCCGCGAACCGACCCGTGACGGCTGCGCCGACACCGAGCTGGTCGTCCTCGACTGGGGCAATGGCGTCGACTTCCTGTTCGAGAACGGCGCGCTGGCCGGCTGGTTCGCCGCCGAGGGCGCGGCCGAGGGACTCTCGACCCTGTCCGACATCCACGTCGGCTCGACGCTCGCCGACGTGCGCGCGGCGCATCCGGACGTGCAGGTGCGCGAGGATACGGTGGGGCCGGAGTTCAGTCTGCCCGGGGACGTCTTCGGCTTCCTGAACGGCACGGGGGACGACGCCCGCGTCACCGCCCTCTACGCCGGCCGGGCCTGCATCTTCCGCTGAGCCACGACGGGCTGGCGGCTCAGTAGCCGCCGGCCCGCGCAATCACCTCGGCGTGGAAGTGGGCGTCGCCGAGCAGCTCGTTCAGCACCCGCACCCGCTTCATGTAGAGGCCGATGTCGTACTCGTCGGTCATGCCGACGCCGCCGTGCATCTGAACGCCCTCCTGCACCGCCAGCTCGGCCACGCGGCCGGCCTTGGCCTTGGCCACCGAGACGGCGAGATCGGCCTTGTCCGCGCCGGCGTCGAGCCGCTGCAGGGCGCCGAGGGTCGCCGCCCTGGCGATCTCGATCTCCGAGAACAGATGCGCCGAGCGATGCTGCAGCGCCTGGAACTCGCCGATGGCGCGGCCGAACTGCTTGCGGCCCTTGATGTAGTCGAGGGTGATCTGGAAGGCTTGATCCCCCGCCCCGGTCAGCATGGCGGCGGCGCAGGCCCGGCCCAGCGCCAGTGCAGCGTTGAGCGGCGCGCCGGCCCCGCCGACCTCGCCGAGGACGGCGTCAGCATCGACCTCGACGTTGTTCAGGGTCACCCGCGCCGCATTGTGCGCGTCGACCATGGCGGTGCGCTCGATCTCCACCCCGGCGGCCTTCGGATCGACGAGGAACAGGGTCAGGCCCTCGTCGGCGCGGGCGACGACGATCAGGGCGTCGGCGACATGGCCGTCGAGCACGAAGGCCTTGCGGCCGTTAAGACGGAAGCCGTTGCCGGCGCGCTCGGCGCGGGTCTCGATCCGCTCGGGCGCATGCTTGGCCCCCTCCTCCAGCGCCAGGGTCAGGATGGCCTCGCCCGCCGCCAGCTGCGGCAGCCAGGCCGCCTGCTGGGCGTCGGACCCGGCCTCCAGCAGCACCTTGGCCGCCAGCACCGAACTGCCGAGGAAGGGCGACGGCGTCAGGGTGCGGCCGAGGCTCTCGGCGATGACCCCGGCCTCGACCGCGCCGAGCCCCGAGCCCCCGTGCGCTTCCGGCACGATCACCCCGGCGAAGCCCATCTCGCCAAAGGCCCGCCACAGCTCGCGCGAGACGCCGTCGGCGTCCTTGCGGTCGCGTAGCTCGCGCAGGTGCCTGATCGGCGCGCGCTCGGCGAGGAAACCGTCGGCGGCCTCCTTCAGCATGGTCTGTTCGTCGGTGAGGATCAGGGGCATGGGATGATCGTCCTCTCTGCACCCTCCCCCTCGATGGGGGAGGGCCGGGGTGGGGGTGCGGGCGGCGGCGGTTCCTGGCGGGGCTCGGGCGGCGCCTCCCGCGATCATCACCCTGATGACCGTGCGAGCACCCCCATCCCCAACCCTTCCCCCATCGAGGGGGAAGGGAGCGGTCCCGCTACGCCCCCGGCAGCTGCAGGATGTGCTTGGCGATGATGTTGAGCTGGACCTCGCTGGTCCCGCCCTCGATCGAGTTGGCCTTGGTGCGCAGCCAGTCGCGGGCGGCGGAGCCATGCCGCGAGCGCTCGCTCTCCCACTCCAGCGCGTCCGAGCCGCCGGCAGCCATCAGCAGTTCGTGGCGGCGCTTGTTCAGCTCCGAGCCGTAGTACTTGAGCATCGAGGCCATGGCCGGGTGGGCCTGACGGGCGCGGGTCTGGTCGCCGACCCGCTCCAGCGCCAGCCGGAAGGCGGCGGCGTCGATGTCGAGCTCGGCGATGCGGCTGCGCAGCATCGGCTCGTCCAGACGCCCGTCGGCGCTGACGCCGATCGAGTCCGCCGCGACCTGGCCGACCGGCCGGCCGCCCATGACCTCGCCGATCTCGCCGATCATGGTCCGCTCGTGAGCCAGCAGATACTTGGCCACGTCCCAGCCGCGGTTCAGCTCGCCGACGAGGTTCTCCTTCTCGACGCGGACATTGTCGAAGAAGGTCTCGCAGAAGGGGCTCTTGCCCGAGATCAGGGTGATCGGCCGGGTGGTCACGCCGGGCGTGGCCATGTCGAACAGCACGAACGAGATGCCAAGGTGCTTCGGCGCCTCCGGATCGGTGCGCACCAGGCAGAAGATCCAGTCGGCCTTGTCGGCGTAGGAGGTCCAGACCTTCTGGCCGTTGACGATCCAGTGGTCGCCCTTGTCTTCCGCACGCGTCTGCAGGCCGGCGAGGTCGGAGCCGGCGCCCGGCTCGGAATAGCCCTGGCACCAGCGAATCTCGCCGCGCACGATCGGCGGCAGGAACTTCTGCTTCTGCTCTTCGGTGCCGAACTTCAGCAGCGCCGGGCCCAGCATCCAGACGCCGAAGGACTGCAGCGGCGGCTGGGCCTGGAGGCGGCGCAGCTCCTTCGCCAGCACCTTGGCCTCCTCGCGGCTCAGGCCGCCGCCGCCGTACTCGCGCGGCCATTCCGGCGCGGTCCAGCCGCGCGCGGCCATGCGTTCCAGCCACTGGCGGTGGGCCGGCGTCTTGAACACGGCGTTGCGCCCGCCCCAGATGACGTCCGACTCGCTCTCGATCGGTCCGCGCACCTCGGCCGGGCAGTTGGCCTCCAGCCAGGCGCGGGTCTCGGCGCGAAAGGTCTCAAGGTCGCTCATTCTGTGCCTCGGCGTTTTTCCCTGGAGCGCAGGCTAGAGCGTATTTTTTGAGGACGGAAGCGTGACGCGACGTCAGGGCGCGGGCGATGACGGCTCCGGCAGGACCGGCGGGCTGGAATCCGCATGGGTCAGATAGGCCGACCACAGGTGGCGCGTCCGCTCCCGCGTCAGGTCGATCCGGCACTGCAGCGTGTTCGGCCCGCGGATCGTGCCGTCGCTCCACCAGGCGTAGGTGGCCGAGCACTCGGCGTCGCGATAGGCCAGCCAGGCGCTCTGGCTCAGCTGCAGCGCCTCGACCACCTCGGGGCCGTCCGCGCCGACGATCCGGTCGCCGAGCTCGTCAGCCCGCGCGATGACCGCGGCGAAGTAGGAGTCCATGCGGTCGGACTCGCGCTCCAGCTGCCCGGAAAGACAGGCGCTGATGTCCACCGTCGAAACGGCGTCCTCACAGCCATCCGGACCAGCGACGGCGACGGTGGACGCGAGCAGCGCGGCGATCAGCATGACGAGCCTCCAGGACAAACGCCGCCATGCGGCCGGGCGACCGACGCGTCTCGCGCGCGCGGATCACATCTGCGGGAACCGCCGTCAGGCGGCGACCGCCTCGCGTCGCAGGCGCCAGAAGCGGATGGTGCGCAGCGCCGTATCGCGGCCCAGCGCCGCGTACATCTCGGCATAGCTCTTCGCCTTGCCCATGGCGTCGCCGTCGTCATTGAGCAGCACGAGGGCGTAGGTCAGGAACAGGGCGCGATCGAGATCCGCGGCGCGGCAGACCACCGCCAGCGCATCCAGCTCGCGCCGCTCGACGATGTGGCGGGCGGTGTGGAAATCGAGGTCCGCCAGCTGCGCCAGGGCGATCAGGAAGGCCGTCTTGCTGTTGTTGCGCAGGAATCCGGCCAGCACCGACGGGGTCAGCTGGTTCGCCGCCTGCAGCTGCTCCACCCGGGCCAGGGTCTCGGCGTAGTCCTCCGGCAACACGCCGTCCTGGGTCGCCACCTGGGCCCGACCGTGGCGGAGCGCGCTCTCCAGCAGCGCCGGGTCCATGGCCGCGTTCTGCTCCAGAATGCTCTGCCGCAGGCGCGTCTCGACCACGAAATACATGTCGTTGAGCAGGTCCGGCGGCAGGCTGGCGCGATTGACCGTCACCTCGTGCAGGGCCGGGTTCAGCTTGGCCCGCTCGACCGCGGCCTCGGAGGCCTCGCGCGACAGGCGCGCGCCGTCGTTGCGCAGCAGGGTGCCGAGGGTCTCGTCATCGCCGCGCGCGACGATCACGTCGGACACCGCCTCTGACACCTGCGGTCGCGACGAGACGGCGCGCAGATGGTCCTGGCCGTGCTTGCGCACGACCCGCAGCAGGTCCTCGTCCGTCAGCAGCGGCGAGGCGCGCAGCACGGCGGTCGCCACCGCCGCCTCCGGGTCGTCGGCGAGAGTCCGCACGAGGCCGCGCGGTGCGTGGGGGGCCGGGCCGAAGCGCTCGGCCAGTTCGGCGCGGACCGCCGCCTCCATGTCCTGGGCCACCTCCGCGAGGATGACGCCATAGGCTTCGGTTTCGACCTCGCCATGACCGGACGCGCCGAAGAAGCTTTCGGTCAGTTCGCGCAGCACGGCGCGGCGGCGTTCGCTCGAGGACTCCCGGGCGAGCGAAATCAGGTCGGGAAGGCGGGAGTCGGGCGTACTCATGGCAGGGTCGATCCGTCCAGAAGCTCGGCCGGCACCAGCCGGCCCCGGGCGTCGCGCAGAATGACGGGCGGCCCCTCGGGCTCCGCCAGATCAACGGGCGCCTGGTCCAGCATGACCGGCGCGGGCAGCGCGACCGGGTCGGGCGTCCGGCCCGCGGCCCGGTGCACGGAATAGAACCGCGGCGACTCGCCGGCGACCGGGGCCTGGGGCGAGACCGGGGCCTCGGGTCGGGCCGGGGCGGCAGGAGTGGGGGCGGCTTCTGCAGCGGCGAGCCGGAAGATCGGGGCATCGGGGCGCGGGGCGTCAGCCGGACGGACCGCTGCAGCCGCCTCATACGTCGCGGGCACGATGACCGGCGGCGGGACGTACGCGGCCGGCGGCGATGCGGCGACCGGCGCGGCCGGGGCCGCAGGGGCCGCCTGAGCCGGCGCTCCGCCGGCGGGCAACCAGGCCGAGGCCGGAGTCAGGCCGTTGCGCGGGCGCTCCGCCGGCACGGGCGGCCCATAGACCACCGGCGCTGGCGGCGGCGGCGTTTCGGCCCGCGGCGGCGCCGCGGCAGGCGCGACCGCAGGAGTCCGGGCCGGATCGGGGCGCTTGCCGTGCCAGTTGAGGTAGCGCAGGCCGCTGGCCTGCCCCGCCCGAACCGGAGCGGAGGCCGCCGGCGCCGTCTGGGCGACGACCGGCGCAGCCGTCGCCGCAACCGAGGCCACGGTCAGGGCCAGTCCGGCCATCACGGGAAGGCGCGCGCTGCGGGCCAAGATCGTCTCCGGCGACTTGCTCACCGGGGCAGCGTAGCGAGGGCGGCCTTAACTGCCGGCTAACGTCCGTTAAGGCGGCGTCGGGCCGCCGCGACCAGCAGGCCGGCCCCGGCGTTGAGCGCCGCGCCCATCACCGCCAGCCACACCAGCGCGGCCAGCAACTCGGCCGTGCGCAGGCGGTTGCCGGCCTCCAGCAGCCGCCAGGCCAGCCCCTGGGCGGCGCCCGAACCGGAGACGAACTCGGCCACCACCGCCCCGATGATCGAGAGACCGGCGGCCACCCGGAAACCCTCGAGGGCATAGACCGCCGCCGAGGGCGCGCGCAGCCGCACCAGCCGCCGCCATCGCCCGGCGCCATAGAGATCGAACAGGCGCTCGAGATCGGGATCCGCGGACCGCAGCCCGGTCAGCACGCCCGAAAAGATGGGGAAGAAGGCGACCAGCGCCGCGAGGGTCACCACCGCGGCGCCGGCGTTGTCGAGGCCGTACCAGATGAGCACCAGGGGGGCGATGGCGACCACCGGCGTGACCTGCAGCGCCGTCGCCAGCGGACGGGCCGCGCGCTCGGCCGCCGGGCTGAGCGACACGAGGACGGCGAGGCCGCCGCCGACGACGGTGGCCACGGCCAGCGCCTGCAGCGCCATGACGAAGGTGCGGCCGGCGGACGGGATCAGGCGCGGGGCCGCCTCCACCAGGGCCGCGGCGACGGCGCTGGGCGGCGGCAGGAAATAGGCGGGCACGTCGAGCAGACGGCAGCCGGCCTCCCACGCCAGCAGGAGCACGGCCGCCAAGGCAAGGGGCGGCCAGAGGCGCGCGACGAGGCTCATGGCGTGGGCTCCATGGCCCGGGCCAGCGCCTCGGACAGCCGGGTCGCCGCCGCCCGCGCCTCGGCGCTCTCGCGGAAGCCAGCGGGGCGCGGCAGGACCGGCGGCAGCGGGACCTCGGCGCTGACCGCGCCGTCGCGGCCCAGCACCAGCGCCCGGCCGGCGAGATAGACGGCGTCCTCGACGTCGTGGGTGACGAGCACGATGGTCGGCCGCGACGCCTGCCACAGCCGGTGCAGGTCCTCGGCCAGCCGCCGCCGGGTGATGGTGTCCAGCGCTGCGAAGGGCTCATCCAGCAGCAGCAGATGCGGCTCGGCCACCAGGGCCCGGGCAAGGGCGGCGCGCATGGCCATGCCGCCGGACAGGGCCGCCGGCCGCGCCGTCAGCCGCTCGCCCAGCCCCACGGCCTGCAGCGCCGCGGCGGCGCGCGCGTCGCCCTCGGCGCGCGGGGCGCCGGCGAGATCGAGCGGCAGCCGGACATTGTCCTGCACCGAGGCCCAGGGCATCAGCGTCGGCGCCTGGAACACCAGGCCGATGCGGTCGCGCGGGGCGGCGCGATGCACCTCGCCGCCAGCCGCCGGCTCCAGTCCGGCGATGAGGCGCAGCAGGCTGGACTTGCCGGCCCCCGAGGCGCCGACGAGGGCGACGATCTCGCCCGCCTCGACCGTCAGATCGATAGGGCCGAGCGGCGTCGGCCGGCCGGGGAAGCGGATCAGGGCCCGCCGCAGGGCGACGGCGGGACCGGCCTCAGCCACGGCCCGGCAGGAAGTCGAGGGTGAAGGCGTCCCGCCAGTTGAGGGTGGTCGGATAGACGCCCGCCTGGCTCGTCACCTCGAAAAAGTCGCGCCAGCGGTCGGCGGTCATGGCCCCGAGGCCGAACAGGGCGGCGTCGCCCCCCTCGACCAGGGCGTAGCTCTTCAGCTTCTCCCGGGCCTGGTCCAGCACGTCCTGGGTCATCTCCGGGTTGTCGCGCCGGATCAGGGCGTCGGCCACGGAGGCGTCGCCGTTCAGATAGTCGCGCCAGCCCTCGATCGAGGCGGCGATGAAGCTGCGCAGGGCCTCGGCGTTGTCGCGGGCGAAGCCGTCCGGGGCCAGCACCATGGTGGCGTAGGAGGGGTAGCCCTCGTCCGCCAGAAGGAAGACCCGCGGCTCGAAGCCGCCGACCTTCTCGATCGTGTAGGGCTCGGAGGTCAGATAGCCCTGCTGCACCGCCCGCGGGTCGGCGAGGAAAGGCGCCGGGTTGAAGGTGTACTTGCGCACCTGGTCGTCGGTGAAGCCGTACTTCGCCTTGAGCCAGACCCAGAAGGCCGTCACCGAGGCGTCGGCCAGCAGGATCGGCCGGCCGGCGAGGTCGGCGATCGAGTCCAGCGCCGGGTCCGGGTGGGCGATCAGGACCTGCGGGTCTTTCTGGAAGAAGGCGGCCACCGCCTTCACCGGCGCGCCCTCGTTGACGAGGTTCAGCGGGATGAAGCTGTTGGAGCCCATGCCCAGCTCGACCGCGCCGGACGCCAGCAGCTGAGGCACGTTCACGCCCGGCCCGCCCTGGACGATCTGCACGTTCAGGCCGCGGCGCTCATAGGCCCCGGAGGCCAGCGCCTGGTAGAAACCGCCATGCTCGGCCTGGGCCAGCCAGTCGGTGGCGAAGCGCAGCCGCACACGGCCCGCCTCATCGACCTCCGGCGGCGCCCCGCGGCCACAGCCGGCCAGCGCGAGCGCGCCCGCCCCGGCCAGCAGCCGGCGACGATCCGTGACGAGGGGAGGCGTGCGCTGGATCATGCCCGAGGTTTAGGGGGCGCGACGCGCCGTGGGAAGGGCGCGCGGCCGGGCATTTCGTCAGGGGTCGGGCAGACGTCGGGGCCTGCGCGGCGTTCCGCCCGGCGCCGCACCTCGCAGCTTCACGGTGGCGGAATTGAGCGAGGGGACGTCCGCCCGGTCGAGCCGTTGCGGACGCCCCCTCGCCAAGTCCGGGTTGGACTTGGCCATTGAGGGTCGGGGCCCTGGCCTGCGCGTCGAGGAGGCGAACCTCCTGGACGGTCGGCTGTATCCCGTCGTCGCCGCGTCGCCGCCGGTCCGAAAGGGTCGCCCCCGTCGTCGTTCAGCGATCGCGATCCGGTTCCCCTGCAGCCGGCCGAAGCCTGCGCCGCCGAAGCCTGGATCCTGCCGGTCGAAGGTCAGGCCGAAGCCGTCAGCATCTCCCGGTCAGAGCGTCGGACCGGCTCGCCTGGATCCCCGGGTCTCCCCGGATTTCCGCGCCGCCGTGTCCCTCGGCCCGTTGACGTTCTCGCGGAACCCGCTATGAGGCAAGCGCCCGAAACTGACCGCCTGTGGGCCATTCGGCGGACAATCTGTGCGCAGGCTGTGGAAAACGGCGCGGCGCACGCAATTTTCACCCCCGAAGTCAGAGGCTTGCGCGTTATCCACAGACCGGCGTCAGCCGCCCGTGGCCATCGCCTCGCGCTTCTCCTCCAGCTCCAGCCACTCGGTCTCGGCCGCCTCCAGCTGCGACCGCGCCGCCGCCGCCGCCTTCACCGCCCGGTCGAAGGCCGCCGGGTCGCGGGCGTAGAGGTCCGGGTCGGCCAGCAGGGCGTCCTGCCGGGCGATCTCCGCCGGCAGCGTCCCGATCAGCCCCTCCAGCTCTTCCAGCCGGCGCTGGTCCTTGTAGGACAGCTTCTTCGGGGCGGCGGCGGGCGCCGGGCGGGCGGGCGGCTCGGCGCGCCCGGCCTTCCCCTCCCCTGCCGCGCGCGGCGCCTCGCTGAGGAAGCCGGGGTTCTGGCGCACGAAGTCGGACCAGCCGCCGGGCGTCTCGACGATGTCGCCGCGGCCGTTCAGCGCCAGGGTCGAGGTGGCCAGCCGGTCGATGAAGTCGCGGTCGTGGCTGACCAGGATCAGCGTCCCCTCATAGCCCTCCAGCAGCTCCTCGAGCTTGTCGAGCGTGTCCATGTCGAGGTCGTTGGTCGGCTCGTCCAGCACCAGCAGATTGGCCGGCTTCGCCAGCGCCCGGGCCAGCAGCAGGCGGTTGCGCTCGCCGCCGGACAGGGTCGAGACCGGCTGCTTCAGCTGGCTCTCCTGGAACAGGAACTCCTTCGCATAGGCCGCCACATGCATCGGCCGGCCGCGCACCAGCACCGAGTCGCCGCCGCCGGGGGTCAGGGCGTCCCACAGGCTCATGTCCGAACGCAGCCCCTCGCGCGACTGGTCCATGTAGACCACTTCGAGATTGGCCCCGAGCCGCACCGTGCCCTCGTCGGGCGCCAGCTCGCCCAGCAGGGTCTTCACCAGCGTCGTCTTGCCCGCCCCGTTCGGCCCGACGATGCCCAGCCGGTCGCCGCGGATCACCCGCGTGGTCAGGCCCCGGAAGATGACCCGCTCGCCGAAGCGCTTGGCCACCCCCTTCAGCTCGGCCACCAGCTTGCCGGAGGTCGCCCCGGCGTCGACGCCGAGGGTCAGCTCGCGCGGCAGGTCGCGCACCCGCTCGGCCCGCTCCACCCGCATCTGCCGCAGCCGCTCGGCCCGGCCCTCGTTGCGGGTCCGCTGGGCGGTGATCGAGCGGTAGAAGGTGTAGGTCTCCGCCTCGATCCGCTTCGTCAGCCGCCGCAGGGACTCGGCCTCTTCCTCGTAGATCTTGCCCGACCAGGCGTCGAAGGCCTCGAACCCCTTGTCGAGGGTGCGCACCCGGCGCCCGTCCAGCCAGTGCACCGCCTGGGTCACGCGGTTGAGGAAGGCGCGGTCGTGGCTGACCACCAGCACGGCCGAGCGCAGCGACAGCAGCTCCGCCTCCAGCCGCTCGATGGCCAGGATGTCGAGGTGGTTGGTCGGCTCGTCCAGCAGCAGCACGTCCGGAGCCTCGGCGAAGGCTTTCGCGAGGGCCGCGCGCCGGATCTCGCCGCCCGACATCCCGCCGGTCCCCTTCCGCGGGTCGAGGCCGAAGGTCTCCAGCCAGGCCTCGCCGTCCCAGCGCTCGGCCCCGCCCGAGGCGGCGTAGTCGGCCAGGGTCTCGCCAACGATCGCCGGCTCCTGCGGCACATAGGCGAAGCGCGTCCCGGCCTGCACCGTGCGCTCGCCGGCGTCGGGCTCGATCAGGCCCATGACCAGCTTCATCAGGGTCGACTTGCCCGCCCCGTTGCGCCCGACCAGGGCGGCGCGCACGCGCGGCTCGATGGCCATGTCGACCCCGTCGAACAGCGGCCGCGGCCCGTCCTGCAGACGGACGTCCTTGAGGGCGACAAGAGGCGGACGCGCGGCCATGAGGCTCCTAGAGGTCTGACATTGCGGTCAGGAAGATGCGGTGGAATAGGTGTCGCCAGCGACTTTCGCCACCCCGCGGCTCCGTATTCCTCGCGCCGGCAGCGTCGGCGGCGTAGAAGCCGCGCATGGCCTTCTGGCGTGACAAGACCCTGGAGCAGATGACCGCGGCGGAGTGGGAGGCGCTGTGCGACGGCTGTGGCCGCTGCTGCGTGATCCGCTTCGAGGAGGAGGAGACCGGTGAGGTCATCCCCACGCGGGTGCACTGCAAGCTGTTCGACCCGCAGGCCTGTCGCTGTTCCGACTATGCCGCGCGCAAGACCCATGTGCCGGACTGCATCAAGCTGACGCCGTGGAACATCGAGGCGCTGCAGTGGATGCCGAAGTCCTGCGCCTATCGCCGGCTGCACGAGGGGCGCGGCCTCGCCGACTGGCACCCGCTGGTCAGCGGCGATCCGGAGAGCGTGCACCGGGCAGGGGTGTCGGTGCGGGGCCAGACCATCTCGGAGCTGAGCCTGGCCGAGCCCGAGGACGCGCTGGACTTCGAGGCGCCGGAGTGGGCCGGGGACGCCTGACGCAAGACGGCTGGACGGCCCGCGTCGACACGGGCAGGCTTTGCGCCACGAGGAGCCCGCCATGACCGATCTCGACGCCTTCATCGCCGGCCTGCCCAAGGCCGAGCTGCACCTGCACATCGAGGGCTCGCTGGAGCCGGAGCAGATGTTCGCCTTCGCCCGGCGCAACCGGGTCGATATCCCCTTCGCGGATGTGGAGGCGGTGCGGGCGGCCTACGCCTTCTCCAACCTGCAGGACTTCCTCGACATCTACTACGCCGGGGCCGAGGTGCTGCGGACGGAGGAGGATTTCCACGACCTCGCCCTCGCCTATTTCCGCCGCGCGGCGGCGGACAATGTCCGCCACGCCGAGATCTTCTTCGACCCCCAGACGCACACCGACCGGGGCATTCCCTTCGCCGTGGTCGCCGACGGCCTGCTGGCCGGCATGGCCCGGGCCGAGGCCGAGCTGGGCGTCACCTCGAAGCTGATCCTGTGCTTCCTGCGGCACCTGGATGAGGAGGCCGCCTTCGCCACCCTCGCCTCGGCCGAGCCGTGGCTGGACCGGATCGTCGGCGTCGGGCTGGATTCGTCGGAAGTCGGCCATCCGCCGTCGAAGTTCGAGCGCGTCTTCGCCCGGGCCCGCGACATGGGGCTGAAGCTGTGCGCCCACGCCGGGGAGGAAGGCCCGCCGGCCTATGTCCACGAAGCGCTGGACCTGCTGCGCGTGGACCGCATCGACCACGGCAACCGGGCCATGGAAGACGAGGGGCTGATCCGACGGCTGGCGGCCGAGGGCATGACCCTGACCGTCTGTCCCCTGTCCAACCTCAAGCTCTGCGTCGTGCACGACCTGACGACCCACCCGGTGCCGGAGATGCTGCGGCGCGGGCTGCACGTGACGCTGAACTCGGACGATCCGGCCTATTTCGGCGGCTATGTGAACGACAACTACCGGGCGCTGGCCAAGGCCGTCGGCCTCGGCCGCGGCGACCTGGCGCGCATCGCCCGCAACAGCTTCGAGGGCTCGTTCCTCGGCGAGGCGGACAAGGCCGCCCGGCTCGCCGAGGTCGACGCCTATGTGAGCTAGAGCCGGGCCTTGACCTGATCGACCACCGCCGCGGCGGTGATGCCGAACTTGTCGTAGAGGATCTCGGCCGGGGCCGAGGCGCCGAAGCCGGTCATGCCGACGAAGCCGCCGTCCTCGCCGATGAAGCGCTCCCAGCCCTGGCGAATGCCGGCCTCGACCGCCACGCGGACCGTGCCGCGGCCGATCACCGCCGCCTGGTAGTCGGCCGGCTGGCGCTCGAACAGGGCGAAGCAGGGGACGGACACGACCCGCGTCGGCACGCCCCCGGCCTCCAGGGTCTCGCGGGCCTTGAGCGCCAGGGGCACCTCGGTGCCGGTGGCGAACAGGGTGGCGCGAGCCTCGCCCGACGCCTCGCGCAGCACATAGGCGCCGCGGGCCGACAGGTTCTCGCTGGCGGCCTCAAGGCGCACGGCGTCGGTCTTCTGGCGCGACAGGGCCAGGGCCGAGGGCGCGGTCTTGCTCTCCAGCGCCGCGCGCCAGCACTCGAAGGCCTCGACCGTATCGGCCGGACGGAACACCAGCAGGTTGGGAATGGCCCGCAGGGCGGCGAGGTGCTCGACCGGCTGGTGCGTCGGGCCGTCCTCGCCGACCCCGATGGAGTCGTGGGTCAGGACGTGGACCACGCGGATGCCCATCAGGGCCGCCAGACGGATCGACGGGCGGCTGTAGTCCGAGAACACCATGAAGGTGCCGGCGTAGGGGATCACCCCGCCGTGCAGGGCCATGCCGTTCATGGCCGCGGCCATGCCGTGCTCGCGGATACCCCAGTTGATGTAGCGCCCCTCGTAGTCCGGGGCGTCGAACGTCACCGTGCCCTTGACCAGGGTGTTGTTCGAGCCGGTCAGGTCGGCCGAGCCGCCGATCAGCTCGGGGATGGGCTCGAACAGCTCGGCCAGGGCGGCGCCCGAGGCGGCGCGGGTGGCCTGGGCGGGCGGCGAGGCGATCAGCGCCTTCAGGCCGGCGTCCCACCGGTCAAAGGCGTCAGCCGGCAGGTCGCCGGCCATGGCGCGGGTGAAGTCGTCGGCCAGCGGCGAGGTCTTGAGCCGGGCTTCCCAGGCCTTGCGATCCTTCGCGCCGCGCCGGCCGATCTTGCGCCAGGCGGCCTCGATCTCCGCCGGCACGTCGAACGGGCCGTGGGTCCAGTCCAGCGCCGCGCGGGTGGCCGCCACCTCGGTCGCGCCCAGCGCCGCGCCGTGGGTCTTGTGGCTGCCCTCCATGGTCGCCGCGCCCTTGCCGATGCGGGTCTTGCAGGCGATCAGGGTCGGCTTGTCCTGCTTCGTGGCCCACTTCAGGGCGGCCTTGATCTGCGCCATGTCGTGGCCGTCGATGGCCTTGAAAGCCCAGCCGGCGGCCTTGAAGCGGCCCTTCTGGTCGGTGGCGTCCGACAGGGACACGGCCCCGTCGATGGTGATGGCGTTGTCGTCCCACAGCACCGTCAGCTTGTTCAGCCTGTAGCGGCCGGCCAGGGCGATGGCCTCCTGGCTGATGCCCTCCATCAGGCAGCCGTCGCCGGCGATGACCCAGGTGCGGTGGTCGACCAGATCCTCGCCGAAGTGGGCGGCCAGATGCCGCTCGGCCATGGCGAAGCCGACGGCGTTGGCCAGGCCCTGCCCCAGCGGCCCGGTGGTGGTCTCCACCCCCGGCATGTGGCCGTACTCCGGGTGGCCGGCGGTGCGCGCGCCCCACTGGCGGAAGTTGGCCAGCTCCTCGCGCGTCGCCGCTTTGTAGCCGGTCAGGTGCAGCAGGGCGTAGATCAGCATCGAGCCGTGGCCGGCCGACAGGATGAAGCGGTCGCGATCGGCCCAGTCGGGGCGCGAGGCGTCAAACTTCAGGACCTTGGAGAACAGTACCGTGGCGACGTCGGCCATGCCCATTGGCATGCCGGGGTGGCCGCTCTTCGCCGCCTCGACGCCATCCATGGCGAGCACGCGGATGGCGTCGGCCATCTGCTGGGGGGTGGCCTTGGCGGGCTTGGAGCGATCGGACACGGCGGTTCCCCAGTCGGTCGGCGGCGTTTTTGCGGAGGCGCGCGCTTTACCGCGACCGCGCGTCGGGTTCTATACGGAATCTGGAGGAGGCGATCCCGATGGCCGACGCCGCCGACGCCGCAAGGCAGAGACTGGACCGCGCGCTCGCCGAGCTGGAGCGCAAGACCCGCGACCTGAAGGCGCGCGCCGCCGTGCCCGCGGACGACCTGTTCGCCGGCGTGCCCGCCGCTGCGGACCCCGAGCTGCGCGCCGCCGCCGAGGAGGCGCTGGCGACGCTGACCGCCGCCGCAGATGAGGTGCGCGCCGTGCTGGAAGCGGAGGGCTGATGGCCACGGTGACGGTCGAGGTCAACGGTCGCCCCTACGCCGTTGGCTGCGCCGACGGACAGGAAGAGCGGGTGGTGGCGCTGGCCCGCCAGTTCGATCAGCACGTCCGCACGGTCGCCGGCAGCGTCGGCCATGTCGGCGACCTGCGGCTGTTCCTGATGGCCGCCCTGCTCGTGGCCGACGAACTTCAGGAGGCCAGGGCCGCGCTCGCCAACGGCGGCGGCGAAGCCCCGGCGGCGGATCCCGACGCCGGCCTCGCGGAGGTGCTCAACGCGGTGGCCGCCCGCATCGAGAAGATCGCCGCCGGGCTCTGAGCCCATCGCCATTGTTCCGCCGCCGGCCTCCGCCTATCTTGCCGACCGGCGGGTCAGCTGTGGCTCACGTCGAAGGCAACATATCCTCGCGGCCTTAATTCACTCGAAGGGATCTGTCCCTGTCTGGCCCCGTGGGGCCGGGTACACGGAGCCCACCTGGTTATCCAGGCTCGAGAGGATTTAAACCGTCCTTCACGGCTCTCATGGCGCCGCCAACCCCGCCTCTGTCCGCATCGCCCCTGTCCGCATCGCCCCTGTCCCCATCGCTTGAGCCGGGCCGTTCGAGCCTTCATCCTGACGACGTGACGACACCCCCGGACAAGGCCGAGCTCCGCGCCGCGATGCGGCGGCTGCGCAGGACGCTGGCCGCGCCGGAAGCGGCTGGCGAACTGGCGGCGAAAGCCGGCGCCCTGCCCCCCGGCGAGGTCGTCGCCGTGTATCGGGCGATGGGATCGGAGCTGGACCCTGAACCGCTGGCCCTCGCCCTCGTGCGTCAGGGACGGCGGCTGTGCCTGCCCGTGGTCGTCGACCGCGCGGCGCCGCTGGTCTTTCGCCACTGGTCGCCGGGCGATCCGCTCGAGCCCGACGCCGCCGGCTGTCCCGCCCCCCTGCCGCTGGCGTCGCAGGTGATCCCGGATCTGGTGCTGACTCCGCTGCTGGCCTTTGATGCCGCCGGCGGGCGACTGGGCCAGGGCGGAGGCCACTACGACCGCACCTTCGCCGCCCTCCCTGGAGCGCTCCGGGTCGGCCTCGCCTTCGCCGGCCAGGAGGTCGACCACCTGCCGCTGGAACGACATGACATTCGGCTGCATGGCGTTCTCACCGAGAGGGGCTATAGAGCCTTTCCATGAGACTGGCCTTTTTTGGCGACGTCATCGGCAAGTCCGGCCGCGACGGCGTGAGCGATCATCTTCCCCGCCTGAAGCGCGACCTTCAGCTCGACTTCGTCGTGGTCAATGCCGAGAACGCCGCCGGCGGCTTCGGCATCACCGAGCACACGGCCAACGAGCTGTTCATGGCCGGGGCCGACTGCCTGACCCTCGGCAATCACAGCTGGGACCAGCGCGAGGCCCTGACCTACATCGTCCGTGAGCCCCGCCTGCTGCGGCCGCTGAATTACCCGCGCCTGATGGACGCGCCGGGCGCGGGAGCCAACCTGTTTGAAACCCCGTCAGGCCGCACGGTTCTGGTCATGAACGTGCTGGGCCGGGTGCACATGGACCCGATGGATGACCCCTTCGGCGCGGTCGAGAAGGAGCTGGCCGCCTGCCCGCTCGGTCTCGCCGCCGACGCCATCATCGTCGACATGCACTGCGAGGCCACCAGCGAGAAGATGGCGATGGGCCACTTCTGCGACGGCCGCGCCTCGCTGGTGGTGGGCACCCATACGCACGTGCCCACCGCCGACGCCCAGATCCTGCCCGGCGGTACCGCCTTCCAGACCGACGCCGGCGGCTGCTGCGACTACGATTCCGTCATCGGCAACGAGAAGGAAGAGCCGCTGAGGCGCTTCACCACCCGCATCAGCGGCGGTCGCTATCAGCCGGCCAGCGGTCCGGCCACGGTCTGTGGCGTGTTCGTCGAGACCGACGATCGCACCGGCCTCGCCACCCGGATCGAGCCGATCCGCGTCGGCGGACGTCTGAGCCAGGCGGTGCCGACGCTGGCCTGAAGCCGCGCCAACCGGGGTCGCCGGATCGGCGAAGGCGCGGTAGGCTGTCGCGTCCTCAGCCCGGGAATGCGACCATGTCGACCGCAGACGTCCTCGCCATAACAGACGCCCCCACCGCCGCAGACCTGAAAAAGGTGCTGCACGTCGGGTGCGGGTTCCCCAATCCGAACAAGCTGTTCTCCTGGTTCCGGGGGCCGGAGTGGAAGGAAATCCGCCTCGACATCAATCCGGACGTCCAGCCTGACATCGTCGGCACCATGACCGACATGAGCGCGGTCGAAAGCGGTTCGATGGATGCGGTCTGGTCGTCCCACAACATCGAGCACCTCTACCAGCACGAGGTGCCGGTCGCGCTGGGCGAATTCCGTCGGGTGCTCAAGCCGGGCGGACGCATCGTCATCACCTGCCCGGACCTGCAGTCGGTGGCGAAGCTGGTGGCCGAAGGCAACCTCGAAGGGGTCGCCTACACCTCGCCCGCCGGTCCGATCATGCCGCTGGACATTCTGTATGGCTACGGCCGCTCCATCGCCAATGGCAACGTCTACATGGCGCACCGGACCGGCTTTACCGATCAGACGCTCGCGAGGGCGGCGCAGAACGCCGGCTTCGACCGCATCCAGTGCAAGCGCGGCAATGACTTCGACCTCTGGCTGGTGGCCCACAAGCCGGGCTAACCGGAGGCGCGGTCAGGCTCAGCTGCGAGGGCCGTCCATCCAGGTCGGCATCCAGCTTTCGTGCATCTCGCGCAGGTGCGCCAGAGGGATGCGGAACAGCTCGCCCTTCGGCCCGGCCGAGGCGAAGTCCGTCCCGCCCGCATGGCCGACCACAGAGGCGTGCAGCCCGGCTTCGCGCGCAGCGTCGAGCAGGGTCTGCGGCGTCGAGGTGGCGACGAGGTAGCGGGCCTGGTCCTCGGCGAACAGCAGCACATGGGCGTGGGCCGCGCTGGAGGCGTCCAGCACCACGCCGCAGTCCGACGCCAGCGCAAGATCGGCCGCCGCGCCGACCAGGCCGCCGTCGGACAGGTCATGCACCACCGTGAGCTCGCCGCCCTCGATCAGGTCGCGGACGAAATCGCCGGTCTTGCGCTCCAGGGCGAGATCGACCGGCGGCGGGGCGCCGTCCTCGCGGCCCAGCACCTCGCGCAGATACAGGGAAGCGCCCAGCTCGCCCGCCGTCTGGCCGATCAGGACCAGGGTCTCGCCCTCAACCATGCCGCCGAAGCCGCAGACGATGTCGTAGTTCTTCAGCAGGCCGACGCCCCCGACCGTCGGGGTTGGCGGAATGGCGACGCCATTGGTCTCGTTGTAGAGGCTGACATTGCCGCTCACGACCGGGAAGTCGAGCGCGCCGCAGGCCTCGGCCATGCCGTCGATAGCGCGGACGATCTGCCCCATGATCTCGGGCCGCTGCGGGTTGCCGAAGTTCAGATTGTCGGTGATGGCGATCGGCCGGGCGCCCACCGCCGTCAGGTTGCGCCACGCCTCGGCCACCGCCTGCTTGCCGCCCTCGTAGGGGTCGTTCTGCACGTAGCGCGGGGTGCAATCCGAGGTCACCGCGAGGCCCTTGTCAGTCCCGTGCACCCGCACCACGCCGGAGTCGGCGCCGGTGGCCGAGTCCTGCAGGGTGTCGGCCATGACGTGCCGGTCGTACTGCTCCCAGATCCAGCGCTTGGACGCCATGTCGGGACAGGTCAGGACCTTCAGGACCGCGTCCGGCCAGCTCTCCGGCGCGGGCACATCCTGCGGGTCGAGGCGCGGATGCAGGGTCGGCTGCACCCACGGCCGGTCGTACAGCGGCGCGTCGTCGAACAGGGGCGCCAGCGGCACGTCGCAGACCGTCTCCCCATGGTGCTTGAGCACCAGCCGGCCGGTGTCGGTGGTCTGGCCGATCACCGCAGCGTCGAGGCCCCACTTGCGGAAGATGCGATAGCCATCCTCCTCGCGGCCGGGCTTCAGCACCGCCAGCATCCGCTCCTGGCTTTCCGACAGCATCATCTCGTAGGCCGTCATGCCCTCCTCGCGCTGGGGCACGGCGTCCATGTTCAGCTCGATGCCGACGCCGCCCTTGCCGGCCATTTCCACGGACGAAGAGGTCAGGCCGGCGGCGCCCATGTCCTGGATGGCGGCCACGGCGCCCGAGGCCATGAGCTCCAGCGTCGCCTCGATCAGCAGCTTCTCGGCGAAGGGGTCGCCGACCTGCACCGTCGGGCGCTTCGATTCGGATTCATCGTCGAACTCGGCCGACGACATGGTGGCGCCGTGGATGCCGTCGCGCCCGGTCTTGGAGCCGAAATAGACCACCGACAGGCCCGGCGCCGGCGCGGCCGAGTAGAAGATGCTGTCGGCCCGCGCCACGCCCACGCACATGGCGTTGACGAGGATGTTGCCGTTGTAGCCGCGGTGGAAATTGGTCTCACCGGCCACCGTCGGCACGCCGACGCAATTGCCGTAGCCGCCGATGCCGGCGACCACCCCGGCCACCAGCCGCCGGGTCTTTTCATGACCGACATCGCCGAAACGCAGGGCGTTCAGCAGGGCCACCGGTCGCGCGCCCATGGTGAAGACGTCGCGCATGATGCCGCCCACGCCCGTCGCCGCGCCCTGGTAGGGCTCGATGAAGCTGGGGTGGTTGTGGCTCTCCATCTTGAAGATGCAGGCGTCGCCATCGTCGATGTCAATGACCCCGGCGTTCTCGCCAGGACCGCAGATGACGCGCGGCCCCTTGGTCGGGAACTTGCCGAGGTGGATCTTCGAGGACTTGTACGAGCAGTGCTCGGACCACATCACCGAGAACACGCCCAGCTCGACCTGGTTGGGCTCGCGGCCCAGCCGGTCCAGGATCACCTGGTATTCGTTCTCGGCCAGGCCGTACTCGGCGGCCAGTTCGGCCATGGTCTTGGGGGCGGTGCTCATGGCCCGCGCTTCTAGCCGTGAACGGGCCGCGTGTCAGCCGCCCGGAACCGGCGAGGGGCGGCGCGGTTGATGCCGGCACAGGAGACGCCGCCATGACCGACCAGCCCATCGACACCCCGCAAGAGATCGAGGACCTGCCGGGCGAATCCCCGGACGACACTCCGCCGGCGGAAGCCCCGGACGAGGGCGAGCCGCAGATCGCCGCCGATGACGCCGGCGCCTCGGCGATGATCGAAGACCCGCAGCCCGAGGTCGACAGCGACAGGGACGGGAACGAGGCCGCCTGATGCCCCGCACGCCCAACCTCACCCAGGCCGCGCCCGCGCGGCAGCAAATGGATCGCTCGAACGATCCCGAAGAGGCGCGCGCCATGGAGGCCGCCGCCCCGGCGGCTGCCATGGCCAGTCGCCGACAGCGATTCGCCGGCGCCGCAACCGGGGTCGGCAGTGTCGGCTTCCGGGAAAGCGGGGCCTTTGACGTGGGCGCCGGCAACCGGGAAGGCGTGATCAATCCGGACCCAACGTCGGATCCCGCCCCGGTGACGGGGCCGGCGCCGGGAGCTGCCGACCTTCGGCGGGATAGCGGGAATGATCAGTAGCCCCGCCGGGCACGCCGAGGTCTAGCGGACGCGCACCTCCACGCGCCGGTTCCGCGGCTCCGGCGCGTCCGCCGGCGCCTCGACCGTCGGGCGAGCCTCGCCCCAGGCCTCGACCACGATCCTGTCCGCCGGCACGCCCAGGGCGACCAGCGCAGCCGCGACCGCTTCGGCGCGTGCGCGCGCCAGCCGAAGGTTCGCCTCGGACGGTCCGGCGGCGTCCGCATGGCCGTCGACCCGGACCTCGGGCTCGCCGCCGGCGCGCCAGCGCTCGACCCAGGCCGCGAGGGCGGCCAGCCCTTCAGCGCTGATCTCCGACGACCCGCTGTCGAAGTAGATCAGCGCAGCCGGGACGACGACCGGCGGCGGCGGCGGCGGCGGCGGCGGGGGCGCTACTGGCGGGGGCGGCGGAGGCGGCGGCGGCGCAACTGGCGGCGGCGGCGGGGCCTCACCACGGGACGGCGGCGCATCCGGGGCCCTCCGGCGGCGCAGGGCGCAGTCGGCATCCGTAGCGGCCCCGTCCGCCCGGGTGCGGAAATAGACCGGCCCCTCCGGACGTCCTTCGAACCGGGCCGCCAGCAGGGCGCGCACCTCGATCGGCTGGTCCGCCAGCGCGCAGCGGATGTCGTTCAGGATGAAGGGATTGTCCGAATAGTAGGCGTGGCCGGCGCCGTAGAGCGCGCTCGACACGGACGTCGCATCCACGGTCAGATAGTTGTCGACCTCGCGGATCCAGGGCCGGTCGCGATTGGTCTGGCCCAGCCGCGGCGTCCGGTTCAGCACCCGCGAGACCCACAGCGCGGCGTCGCGGTCCGAGGCGTAAAGGGTGACGTTCGGCTCCAGGACATCGAGCTTGCCGGCGACGATGCCGAACACATCGCGCTCGATGTCGGCGGCGGCGAGGATGATGCGGAACTCGGTCTGCCGGGGCGACGGCGACGCCAGGCGGCGTTCGGCGTAGTCCTCCAGCGCCTGGGTCAGCACCCGGTTGCCCATCGAGTGGGCGACGATGTTGAGCCGGTCCGGCGCAACCTCCTCCAGCAGCAGGTCGAGGAAGGCCAGCAGGTGCGGCACGGCGGCGTCCGCCGAGGCCTGGTCGGCGAAGTAGGCCCAGGGGGTGGTCGATCCCCGTGACGGCCAGGTGAACAGAACCGGCGCGCCGGGGTCGAAACGGGCGTCGTCGCGCAGGTCGACCGCGAGCTGGGCCGATCGCACGAGCGCCGACTCGAAGCCGACGCTGAAGCCATGCACGAACAGCAGGATCGACCGCTCGCCGCGGGTCTGGTCGACCGCTTCGTCCAGTTCGGCGATGAAGCGCTCGCGGCCCTGCGCCGTGATGCGCGTGATCATCACATAGCGCTCGAGCGCTTGGGGGTCTTCCGGCGGCGTCCCGCTCAGCACCGGCGTCTCGCCGCGCTCGCGCAGCGTCCCGTCGATCTTCAGCCGCGGCAGCCAGACGTCGGCCCGGCCGAGCCTCAACTCCCCGGCGTCGCCCGGCGCGACCCGATCGACGTCGACCTCCCCCGCCCCCGCGGCCCGGGCGTCGAGCACGCGGTTCGAGCCGTAGAACACCCGCACGCAGGTCACGTCGGCGTCGAAAGCCTCGCAATCCGTCCCGAAGGACGTGGGATGTCTCAGCGTCGTGGGGGCGCAGGCCGCCAGCCCGAGCACCAGCGCCAGACCCATGGCCGCCCCGAACAGACGCTTCATGTCAGCCTCCCCGACCCGCACCCCTTCCGCGGTACACCGGCGTTCGGCGGGGGTCCACCCGCGGCCGGCGGATCAGGCGCTCCGTGGCGCCCGACGCAGGCCGAGGCCGAAGATCACGGCGCCGGCGAACACGATCGCCGCGGCGGCAAGAGCGACATAGGCGAGCGTCGGATTGCGCGTCTGCTCCGCGACGAACGCGCCGAGCAGGCCCCATGCGATCGGCAGCGGATAGGCGGCGAGCCGCGTGCGGGCGGTCACCGCCAGCGCCAGCAGGGTGACGCCGGCGATGGCGAGGCTGGCCCAGCCGGTCGGCGGCAGGGCCGCGGGCAGGTCGCCGTTGCCGGTCGCCACGGTGATCAGATTGACCGGGGCGGCGATGCTGAGCCAGCCGGCCAGAAGGGCCAGCGGCGTCACCGTCAGCCAGCGGTCGCGGTCGCCAGCCGGCAGGGAGCGGATCACCGCCGCATGGCGCAGCATCGGGATCAGCAGCACCACCGCCGAGCCGACGATCAGCACGATGGTCATGACTTCCCAGTCAAACGCGGCGGCCAGCACCCACCAGCCGATACCCAGCAGGGCGAGAAGCGACGGCCAGCCAAAGGCGCGCAAGGTCGCGGTCTCGCGCGCGCCCGGCAGCAGCTGGCGCACCGCATAGGTCAGCAGGCCGAGATAGATCAGCCCCCAGATCGAGAAGGCGTAGCCCGCCACCCGCAGCGTACTCGCGCCATCGGCGGCGAATTCGGCCGGCGACTGACCCCAGCCGAGGGCGATCTGGCCATAGCTTATGGTGACCGCGAAGAGCGCCGCCGCCAGGATCAGCAGCCGACGCAGGCCGTTGCGGGGCGGATCGCCCAGCGGGGTGTCCGGGGTCACTTCGGTCATGGCACGCTCCATCTGCCGGTCCGTCACAGCAACGCTTGAAGTGGGACCGGGTTCAGCCGCCGCAAGGCCGACGCGACGCCGCGCCTCAGGCCGCCGCGAAGATCGACCGGAACAGCACCGCGCCGTCGGCCGAGCCCAGCTCGGCCTCGAAGGCGCGGTCCGGGTGGGGCATCATGCCCAGCACATTGCCGCGGGCGTTCTGCAGGCCGGCGATGTCGTTGACCGAGCCGTTGGGGTTGTCGACGTAGCGGAACACCACCTGCCCCTCGCCCTCTATGCGGGCCAGGGTCTCGGCGTCGGCGAAGTAGTTGCCGTCGCCGTTGCCCTGGGTCATGACCACCTCGCGCTGGCCCTGGTAGCCGGCGGTGAAGCGGGTCTGGGCGTTGGCGACCTCCAGCGTGATCGGCTTGCAGACGTACTTCAGGCCCGCGTTGCGCAGCAGGGCGCCCGGCAGCATCCCGGCCTCGCACAGGATCTGGAAGCCGTTGCAGATGCCGACCACGGCGACGCCGTCGTCGGCGGCCGTCTTCACCGCCTGCATCACCGGAGACTGGGCCGCCATGGCCCCGCAGCGCAGATAGTCGCCATAGGAGAAGCCGCCGGGCAGGACGATCAGGTCCAGCCCCTTCGGCAGCCCGGTCTCCTGGTGCCAGACCATGTGGACCTGCTCGCCGGTGGAGCGTTCCACGGCGACCTTGCAGTCGCGATCACAGTTGGACCCGGGGAAGACGATGACGGCGGCGCTCATGCCGCGGGCCTCTAGCAGGGTTGCGCGCCGAAGTCAGCGTCCCACGCCATTCAGTGCGCAGGTTCCGTCAATCCCAGACGACGCTCGATGCGATCTACGCGCTGTTCGATGCTGCCGAGCCGCGAATAGATGACGCTGATGTCCTGCTGCATGGCCAGTTGGTGCCCGCGAATGGCCTGAAGCTCGAGCTTCACCTCGCCGAGCGTGAGGTCCATGCGCTGTGTCTGCTGCTGAATGGACTTCAGCACCTCGAACATCAGCTCATTCGTGACCTGCGCCATAAGAGGAGGATAGCACCCCGCCAACCGGCGGCCAAACCGGGAGCCGTCGCCGTTGACCTGCGCCAATGTGCGTGTGCCCGTGCCCCAACAGGGGGCGATCGTCGGAACGCCCTCCGAGGACCCGGCATTGCCATATCGGCGTTCTTCCAGCACTCTGGCGACGACGCAGGAGATCCATCATGGCAACGCAAAACGGACGCGGCGCGGTGTGGGCAGCGGGCGTCATCCTGCTGGTCGTCGCCGCGCTGAATTTGGCCTATGGCCTGTATCGTACGACCCAGGGCCTTGAGCTGAACACCGCCCAGCTGGCCATGAGCGCCGCTGCGGCCGGGATCGCCGCTGTGCTGCTGAGCCGGGGCAGAAAATCCGGCGGCTGAGCTCAGCCCCGGTTCTCGTAGACCCCGGTCAGCTGCGCCTTCGCCAGGGTGTGGAAGTGCAGGTTGAAGCCGAACTTCGCTCCCGAGTCCTCCGGCGTCACGTCCAGCCGCTCCACGTCCACGGCGAAAACCGTGAAGATGTAGCGGTGCGGGCCGTGGCCGGCGGGCGGGGCGGCGCCGCCGAAGCCCGGCGGGCCATAGTCGGTGCGCCCCTCGACCGCTCCGGCAGGGACAGGCCCGCCGGGCGGAAGCTCGGTCACATCCACCGGGATGTTGGCCACGGTCCAGTGCCAGAACCCCGAGCCGGTCGGCGCGTCCGGGTCGTAGCAGGTGACGGCGAAGCTCTTCGTGCCCGCCGGCGCGCCCGACCACTTCAGGTGCGGCGAGCGGTTACCGTGGGCGTAGACCAGGGCGTCCGGCAGGGTCTCGCCCTCGCGGAAGTCGTCAGAGGTCAGGGTGAAGGTCATGGGGCCAGCTCCTGGAACTCAAATCACAACGAGGCACTTCGGACGCGGGTTCACTCCACCTCGATGCGGTAGCTCTCGATCACCGTGTTGGCGAGCAGCTGCTCGCACATCTTTTTCGCCTCGGCGGCGGGATCCTCGACCCCGTCCAGATCGAACTCGATCAGCTTGCCGACCCGGGCGTTGGCCACCCCGGCCCAGCCCAGCCCCTGCAGCGCGCCCTCGACGGCCTTGCCCTGGACGTCCAGAACGCCGGGCTTGAGGAAGACGTGAACGCGGACTTTCATTGGTTGCTCTTCATAAGGGGGGTGAAGTCGGACCAGTCCTCGACCCGGAAACCGCGAATGTCAGTGACGCAGTCGGGGAACCAAGGCATGGATTTCAACGCGGCGATAGCGGCGAAGAGGTTGGTGAGGTCGCCGTCCTCATTCAGGTAGACGCTCTGCTGAACGCGGCGAAAGCCATAGCGACCGACCGTCCGCTCCACATCCCGATAGGCTTGTCGCAGGCTCTTGGGATGCAGCAACGCGGTCTGATGCCAGTCGAGGTCGAGCGCGATGGCGAACATCAGGCGATCGGATCGCTTTCGACCTCGGCGAGGGCGAACTCAAAGATGTCGTCCTCATCGACCTTGCGGGCCTTGGCGGTGTCGCCGTCGATGGAGAGAACTTCATAGACAGGGCCAATGCCCGCGATGCGCCGGAAACGACTGGCGGTCGCGAGATCGACCGGCCGTCTGAACTCGACCGACTCCTCTTCGAAGCCGTCGTGACCGTTCATCAGTGCAGCCCCCCCTGAATCACCGTCGGCATGTCCTTCATGATGCCGAGGCGACGGGCCACCTCGGCATAGCTCTCGATGACATTGCCGAGGTCGCGGCGGAAGCGGTCCTTGTCCAGCTTCTCGCCGGTCGCGACGTCCCACAGACGGCAGCTGTCGGGGCTGATCTCGTCGGCCAGGATGACGCGGCTGAAGTCGTTCTCCCACACCCGACCGAACTCGATCTTGAAGTCCACCAGGGTGATGCCGACGGCCCCGAACATGCCCGACAGATAGTCGTTCACCCGGACCGTCATGGCGAGGATGTCGTCGATCTCCTGGGTCGTGGCCCAGTTGAACGCCGTGATGTGCTCCTCCGTCACCATCGGATCGTTGAGCTCATCCTTCTTGTAGTAGAACTCGATGATCGAGCGCGGCAGGGGCGTGCCCTCCGGCTGACCCAGCCGGG
The DNA here is from genome assembly GCF_035998205.1 of Brevundimonas sp. Lineage (GTDB taxonomy): Bacteria > Pseudomonadota > Alphaproteobacteria > Caulobacterales > Caulobacteraceae > Brevundimonas. Next base: position 584,757 of record NZ_DASYHT010000006.1, on the reverse strand, counting down.
TGGCCAGCGAACCGGCGACGATGTTGCGGCAGACCACCTCCAGCGGGATGATCTCGACCTCGCGGATCAGCTGCTCGCGCAGGTTCAGCCGCTTGATGAAGTGGTTCGTCACCCCGATGCCGTTCAGCCGGGTCATGATGAACTCGCTGATCTTGTTGTTCAGCACGCCCTTGCCTTCCAGCGTCGCCTTCTTCTGGGCGTTGAAGGCGGTGGCGTCGTCCTTGAAATACTGGATCAGCGTCCCGGGTTCGGGCCCCTCGTAGAGGATCTTGGCCTTGCCCTCGTAGAGCTTCTTGCGCTTGACGTTCATTCGGCGGTCCCATGCGGGGAGAGGCGGTCCGAAACAAAAACCGCGCAGGCCGAAGACGCGGGTCTCGGCGCGGCGCGGTCCGGAATCGGGCGGCGTGGGTCTCTGTCGCCGTCTATTCTAGACGAACCCTCGCAACCGCACAAACCGCTGCCCGGAACGCTGCGACGGACGCGACCGTTCGCGTCATGTTGCGTTCATCCCGGCACCGGCTATAGAGGCGCGCCGGTCCCTTCAGGATCGCTGACGGAGCTTGCGACGCCTATGACCACCTTCGACGATCGGGAAAAGGGCTTCGAAGCCAAGTACGCCCTCGATCAGGACCAGGAGTTCAAGGCCGTCGCCCGCCGCAACCGCCTGCTGGGCCTGTGGGCGGCCGAAAAGATGGGCCTCTCGCCCGAGAGCGCCGAGGAATACGCCAAGGCCGTGGTCCGCGCCGACTTCGAGCAGCCGGGCGAGGAAGACGTGTTCCGCAAGATCGACCAGGACTTCCGCGGCGCCGGCCTGCAGGTGTCCGAAGGCGAGATCCGCTCCAAGATGGACGAGCTGGGCTCCATCGCCCGCGATCAGATCCGCACCGGCGAGTAAGCCGGTCACGGGCGGGCGCGCCTGACGCCCCCGCCCGCTTCGCCAGACGCGCTCAGTGTCCCGGCGTCATCACGCCATCGATGACGTGAATCACGCCGTTCGAGGCAGCGATGTCCGTCGCCGTGATCCAGAAGGTCTCGCCCTGGCTGTCGGTCAGGCGCAGCCGTCCACGCCCGGCGTCCTCGGCGGTGATCCGTCCGCCCTGGACGGTCGTGAGCTCCGCCGCGCCGCCGCCGACCCGAACCGCTGTGGCGAGGTCCCGGGCGCTGATCCGGCCGGGCACCACATGATAGGTCAGGATGCGCGTCAGCGTCCGGCGCTGGCCCGGCTGCGTCAGCCGCTCGACCGTGCCGGCGGGAAGGTCGGCGAAGGCGTCATCGGTCGGCGCGAAGACGGTGAAGGGACCGGGACCGGCCAGGGTGTCCGCCAGTCCCGCCGCGCCCACGGCGGCGGTCAGGGTCGAGAACTGCGGCGCAGCGGAAGCGACGCCGACGAGGGTCGCGGCGGCCTGGGGCCGGCTGGGTCGCTCATGGGCCGCGGCCGGTGCGGCGGCGAGAACCACCGCCAGGGCGGCAGCGGCGAAGACAGGGAAGCGGCGGGTCATGGGACGTCTCCTGAAGGCCTTCCCGGCTGGAAGGCGAACGGAGTTACGCGGCCCTTCGCGGCGGCGACGCACCCGGCGTCATTAAATATTGTTTATTTTCAATGCCTTGAAAGAAAAGGGCCGCACTCCTCGCGGAGCGCGGCCCTCACACACCCTTCTGAAGGCGTGACTCAGTTCGGCATCACGACCGTGTCGATGGCGTGGATCACGCCGTTCGAGGCCATGACGTCCGCCTGCACGACGGTGGCGGTTCCGCCATTCTCGTCGGTCAGGGTGATGCTGCCGTCCGCATTGGCGCGGGCGGTGAGGGTGCCGCCCTCGACCGTGGTCAGGGTCGCCTGACCGCCGCCGGCGGTGATCTGCTCGGCCAGGGCCGCGGCCGACACATTGCCCGGGACGACGTGATAGGTCAGCACGCCGGTCAGGGCGGTGCGTTGCTCGGGCTGCAGCAGAGCCTGCAGGTCGGCCGCCGGGATCTTCTCGAACGCGGCGTTGGTCGGAGCGAACACGGTGAACGGGCCGGCGCCCTGCAGCGTCTCGACCAGACCGGCGGCCTGGACGGCGGTCACCAGGGTGGAGAAGTCGGCGTTGCCCGAGGCGACGGCGACAACGTCGCCGGCCGGGGTCGCGGCGGCGTCCGCGGCGGCCTCTTCGGCGGCCGGGGCTTCAGCGGCCGGCTCGGCGTTGTTGCAGGCGGCGAGGCCCATAAGGGCGGCGGCGGACACGGCGACGAGCGCGCGGGCGCGGGTGATCTTCATGGCGTCTCTCCTGGACATGCCCCCCGAAGAGCGGGGCTGCTGCAGGTAACGTCGGATCACGCTTTCGGGATGCATCCGTGAGGTCGCGTGCGTCAGCCCGCCGCAAGGGTCGCAGTCGCCCCCTCGATCAGCTCCGCCCGAACACCCGCTGGAACACCGTGTCCACGTGCTTGGTGTGGTAGCCCAGATCGAACAGGGCCTCGAGCTGGTCGTGCGGCAGGGTCACGCGCGCGTCGGCCTTGAGGAAGTCGAGGAAGACCCCCTCCCCGCGCCACACCTTCATGGCGTTCTCCTGCACCGCCGCATAGGCGTCCTCGCGGCTGACGCCGGCCTGGGTCAGGGCCAGCATGACCCGCTGCGAGAACACCAGGCCGCCCAGGCGATCAAGGTTGCGCTGCATGTTCTCCGGATAGATGAGCAGGCGCTCGACCACCCCCGCCAGCCGGTGCAGGGCGAAGTCGAGGTGGATGGAGGCGTCGGGACCGATGCCGCGCTCCACCGAGGAGTGGCTGATGTCGCGCTCGTGCCAGAGGGCGACGTTCTCCAGCGCCGGCGTCACCGCGGAGCGCACCAGCCGAGCGAGGCCCGTCAGGTTCTCGGTCAGGATCGGGTTGCGCTTGTGCGGCATGGCCGACGAGCCCTTCTGGCCCTTGTCGAAGAACTCCTCGACCTCCAGCACTTCGGTGCGCTGCAGGTGGCGGATCTCGGTGGCCAGACGCTCGACCGAGCTGGCCACCACCCCGAGGGCGGCGAACCAGGCGGCGTGACGGTCGCGCGGGATCACCTGGGTCGAGACCGGCTCGACCGCAAGGCCCATCTTCTCGGCCACATAGGCTTCCACCGCCGGATCGACGTTGGCGAAGGTGCCGACGGCGCCGGAGATGGCGCAGGTGGCGATCTCCTCGCGCGCCGCCTCCAGACGACGGCGGGCGCGCTGGAACTCGGCGTGGAAGCCAGCCAGCTTGAGGCCGAAGGTCACCGGCTCGGCGTGGATGCCGTGGCTGCGGCCGACGCAGACGGTCATCTTGTGCTCGAAGGCGCGGGTCTCGAGCGCCTTCAGAACCCGGTCGACGCCGGCGATCAGCAGATCGGTCGAGCGCGCCATCTGCACCGCCAGACAGGTGTCCAGCACGTCCGACGAGGTCATGCCCTGGTGCAGGAAGCGCGCCTCGTCGCCGACGATCTCCGCCACATGGGTCAGGAAGGCGATGACGTCGTGCTTGGTGGTGCGCTCGATCTCGTCGATGCGGTCGGCGTCGAACACCGCACCCTCGCCCTTGCGCCAGATGGCGTCGGCAGACTCCTTGGGAATCACGCCCAGCTCGGCCATCTTCGTGGCGGCGTGCGCCTCGATCTCGAACCAGATGCGGTACTTGGTGTCCTGCGACCACAGGGCGACGGCTTCGGGGCGGGCGTAGCGGCTGATCATGGCGGCCCGTAAAGGCGCGGTCGCGACGCGAGTCAAGGAAAGGCGGCCCCAATGCGGCTCATCATCGGCAACATGATCTTCTCGACCTGGTCGCTGCGGCCCTGGCTGGTGCTGCGCAAGGCCGGGCTGGACCCGGAGCTGGTCGAGGTTCCGCTGTACGGCGAAGGCTGGAAGGCGCGGCTTCTGGAGCTGTCGCCAACGGGCAAGGTGCCGCTGCTGGAGGTGGACGGTCAGCTGATCCCGGACTCCCTGGCCATCTCCCTGTGGTGCGCCGACCGGCATCCGGACAAGGGCCTGTGGCCGGCCGATCCGGCCGCCCGGGCCCAGGCCTTCGCGGTCACCTGCGAGATGCACTCGGGCTTCACCGCCCTGCGCACCGAGGGGTCGATGGGCATGGACGCGCACAGCGTGCTGCACACCATGTTCGGCCCGGACCGGGCCCCGCCCCCGTCGAGCCCGTCGGTGGCGGCGGATGTCCGGCGGCTGGTCGAGATCTTCCGCGAACAGCGCGCCCGCTTCGGCGCCTCGGGTCCCTATCTCTTTGGCGACTGGTCGATCGCCGACGCCTTTTTCACCCCGGTCGCCACCCGCATCCGCCACTACCAGATCGACCTCGCCGCGCATGGGGATGACGGCACGGCCGCCGCCTATTGCGCCACCCTGCTGGCGGACCCGCTGGTGCAGGCGTGGAAGGCCCGCGCCGGCGTGATCTGACTGGCGGAGTGGCGTTCCGCCCTCTGGCCGCCGCCGGCGGCTCCGCCTAGACCCCCCGCACCGGCCCGCCTTGCAAGGACGATCCCATGAGACTCGGCACCCCGCTGTCGCCCTCCGCCACCCGCGTCATGCTCCTCGGGGCCGGCGAGCTGGGCAAGGAGGTGGCGATCGAGCTGCAGCGGCTCGGCGTCGAGGTGATCGCCGTGGACCGCTACGCCGATGCACCGGCCATGCAGGTGGCGCACCGGGCCCACGTCATCACCATGACCGACGCTGCGGCGCTGCGGGCGGTTATCGCCGCCGAACGGCCGCATCTGATCGTGCCGGAGATCGAGGCGATCGCCACAGAGGTCCTCGCCGAGGTCGAGGCGGCGGGCACGACGGTCATCCCGACCGCCCGGGCGACGCAGCTGACCATGAACCGTGAGGGCATCCGGCGGCTCGCGGCCGAGGAACTCGGCCTGCCGACCAGCCCCTACGCCTTCGCCGGCTCGGCCGAGGAACTGGCGGCCGGCGCCGCGACCGTCGGCTACCCCTGCTTCGTCAAGCCGGTGATGTCCTCGTCCGGCAAGGGGCAGTCCTATGTCGAGACGCCCGACGCCATTGCTGACGCCTGGGCCTACGCCCAGTCGGCGGGGCGGGTGGACACGGCGCGGGTCATCGTCGAGGGGCGCATCGACTTCGATTTCGAGATCACCCTGCTGACCGTGCGCAGCCTGCGCGACGGCGCGGTCGTGACCGCTTTCTGCGACCCGATCGGCCACCGTCAGGTGAAGGGCGACTATGTCGAGAGCTGGCAGCCCCAGCCGATGACGCCGAAGGCGCTGGCGACCGCGCAGGACATCGCCGGCCGGGTCACCGAAGCGCTGGGCGGCCTCGGCGTGTTCGGCGTCGAGTTGTTCGTGAAGGGGGACACGGTGTGGTTCTCCGAGGTCTCGCCGCGGCCCCACGACACCGGGCTGGTGACCCTGGCCACCCAGACCCAGAGCGAGTTCGCCCTGCACGCCCGCGCCATCCTCGGCCTGCCGGTCGACACCACGCGGCGCGACATCGGGGCCAGCGCGGTCATCTATGGCGGGCTGGAAGCGACGGGCATCGCCTTCGAGGGCGTGGCCGAGGCGCTGGCCGTGCCGGGCGCCGACCTGCGCCTGTTCGGCAAACCGGAGAGCTTCGCGCGGCGGCGCATGGGCGTGGCGACGGCGCGGGCCGACACGGTCGAGGCGGCGCGGACGCGCGCGGTCGAGGCGGCCGGGCGGGTGCGGCCGGTCGAAGCCTAGGGCCGCCTCAGCCCTCGATCTCGACCACCTCGACCCGCGGGCCGTTGAGCACCAGGGCGATCTCGCCGCGCTTCAGCTTCAGGGCGTCCTCGCCGAACAGCTGGCGGCGCCAGCCGGTCAGGGCCTCGACATCGGCGTCGTCGCTGACGGCGATCTTCTCCAGGTCGGCCACGGTGGCGATCAGCTTGGACGCCACGCCGGCGTTGTCGCTCTTGGCCTTGAGCAGCACCTTGAGCAGCTCGACCACCGACGGCGGGGCCGGCTGATTGTGGCGCGGCCGGTCCAGCTTGGGGGCATAGGCCTCCGGGTCGGCCAGCGCCGCCTTCAGCGCCTCGGCCAGCTCCAGTCCCAGGCGCGAGGCCCCGAAGCCCTTGGGCACCGAACGCAGGCGGTTGAAGGCCTCCGGGTCGGTCGGCCCCTGCGTCGCGATCTCGTCGATGGCCTCGTCCTTGAGGATGCGGCCGCGCGGCTGGTCGCGCTCCTGCGCCGTGCGCTCGCGCCATACGGCCGTGGCGACGAAGGCCGCCAGATACTTCGCCGTGTGCCGCTTGGGCTTGAGCCGCTTCCAGGCGTTCTCCGGGGTCGTGTCGTAGAGGGCCGGATCGGTCAGCCCCTTCATCTCCGACATGACCCAGTCGAGCCGCCCCTCCTTGTGCAGACGCTCGCGCAGCTTCGGATAGAGCGCGGCGAGGTGGGTCACGTCGCCGAGGGCGTAGACCAGCTGGGCCTCTGACAGCGGGCGGCGGGCCCAGTCGGTGAAGCGGCTGCCCTTGTCGACCTCGACCTTGATCATCTGGCGCACCAGCGAGTCATAGGCGACCTGTTCGCCGAAGCCGGCGGCCATGGCCGCGACCTGGGTGTCGAACACAGACACCGGCATGGCCCCCAGCCGGACGAAGATCTCGATGTCCTGACGGCAGGCGTGGAACACCTTGACGATCTTCGGGTCGCGCAGCAGCGCGAGGAAGGGTTCGAGGTCGAGCCCGTCGGCCATCGGATCGATGATCCCGGCATGGTCCGCGGACGCCGCCTGGATCAGGCACAGGCGCGGCCAGTAGGTGGTCTCGCGCATGAATTCGGTGTCGACGGCGATGAACGGCGCCTTGGCCAGCTCTGCACAGAACGCGACGAGAGCTTCGTCGGTGGTGATCGTCTTCATTCGGATGCTATAGCCCCGCCAAGCGCCGTCGTGGCAAGAGGCCCGACGGATTTCCGCCGCATGATTCCGGACCGCGACCGATGAGCGACACTTCCTCCCCCCGCCCCGGCGGCCTGACCTATGCCGATGCGGGCGTGGATATCGACGCGGGCGAGATGCTGGTCGACGCCATCAAGCCGCTGGCGAAATCCACGGCGCGGCCAGGCTCGGAGCCCTCGCTGGGCGGTTTCGGGGCCCTGTTCGACCTGAAGGCGGCGGGCTTCGTCGACCCGCTGGTGGTGACCACCACCGACGGGGTCGGCACCAAGCTGAAGATCGCCATCGAGACCGGCCGCCACGACGGCGTCGGCGTCGATCTGGTGGCCATGTGCGTGAACGACCTGCTGGCCCAGGGCGCCGAGCCCCTGCTGTTCCTCGACTATTTCGCCACCGGACGGCTGGAGGTCGACTCGGCGCGCCGGGTCATCGCCGGCATCGCCGAGGGCTGCCGCCAGGCCGGCTGCGCCCTCGTCGGCGGCGAGACGGCCGAGATGCCGGGCATGTACGCCGGCGGCGACTATGATCTGGCGGGCTTCTCGATGGGCGCGGTCGAGCGCGGCCACGCCCTGCCTTACCTCGACCGGCAGGCGCGCGGCGACGTGATCATCGGCATCGCGTCGTCCGGCCCGCACGCCAACGGCTATTCGCTGATCCGCAAGATCGTCGAGGCCTCGGGGCTCGGCTGGGGCGACGACGCGCCGTTCGCCCGCGACCACTCGCTGGCCCAGGCGCTGATGACCCCGACCCGCATCTATGTGAAGCCGGTGCTGCCGCTGATGAAGGCGGGGCTGGTCAAGGGCGCGGCGCACATCACCGGCGGCGGCCTGATCGAGAACCCGCCCCGCTGCATCGCGCCGGGCCTGAAGGCCGAGTTCGACTGGGACGCCTGGCCCCTGCCGCCGGTGTTCCGCTGGCTGGCCGAGACCGGTGGCGTCAGCGATCACGAGATGCGGCGCACCTTCAACTGCGGCGTCGGCTTCATCCTCGTGGTGGCCCCGGAGAATGCAGAGCCTGTGCTGGCGGCCTTGCTCAACGCCGGCGAAGCCGCTTTCGTCTGCGGCCAGCTGACCGCGGCCTGAGCGGTCGCCTTCCCGCGGACGGGAAGACGAGTTGAGGAGTGATCTGATGCGCCCCCGGACTTCCGCCTTCGTCGCCGTGGCGGCCCTCGCCATGACCGCCCTCGCCGCTCCGGCGGCCGCCCAGACGTCGGCCGCGCCGGAACAGCCGCAGGTGCACCGGCTGACGGCGCAGGTCTCGGCCGACCGGCTGCGCGCGGACGTGACCGCCATGGTCGGCTTCGGCACCCGCCACACCCTGTCCGACACGACCAGCGAGACGCGGGGCGTCGGCGCCGCCCGCCGCTGGGTGCAGCGCCAGTTCGAGGACATCAGCCGCGACTGCGGCGGCTGTCTGGAGGTGATCACCCCCTCGGCCGTGGTCACCGGTCCGCGCATCCCCGATCCGACCGAGGTGGTGAACGTCGTCGCCATCCAGCGCGGCACGACCGACCCGGACCGGGTCATCCTGATCTCGGGCCACCTCGATTCCCGCGTCAGCGACGTGATGAACTTCACCGACGACGCGCCGGGGGCCAATGACGACGCCTCCGGCGTGGCGGCCCTGATCGAGGCGGCGCGGGTGCTGTCGACGGAGCGCTTTCCCGCGACCCTCGTCTATGCCGCCCTGACCGGCGAGGAGCAGGGGCTGCATGGCGCGCGCATCGTGGCCGAGTACGCCAAGGCCCAGGGCTGGGACGTTCTCAACCTCAACAACGACATGGTCGGCAACGTCGAGGGCCAGAGCGGCAACATCGACACGACCCGCATCCGCGTGTTCGCCGAGGGCACCCGCACGGTGGAGACGCCGGCGCAGGCCAACCGCCGGCGCTACAATGGCGGGGAGGTCGACAGCCCCTCGCGCAACCTGGCGCGCTTCATCGACTCCGTCGCCGACCGCTACATGACCAACTTCGACGTCGAGGTGATCTACCGCACCGACCGCTTCAGCCGCGGCGGGGACCAGGTCGAGTTCCTGCGCGCCGGCTATCCGGCGGTGCGCATCACCGAGGGATCCGAGAACTACGACCGTCAGCACCAGGATCTGCGCACCGAGAACGGCCGCGTCTATGGCGACACCCTCGACGGGGTGAACTGGCCCTATCTCGCCCAGGCGACCCGGCTGAACGTGGCGGTCATGGCGGCGCTGGCCAGCGCCCCGCGCCCGCCGACGGGCGTGACCCTGTCCGGCGCGGTGACCGCGGACACGACCCTGAGCTGGCAGCCGGTCCCCGGCGCGATCGGCTATCGCGTCTGGTGGCGCGCCACGACCGCCCCGGACTGGACCCACCATCGCGACGCCGGCGCGGCGACCCGGCTGACGCTGCCGGGCGTGGTCATCGACGACTACTTCTTCGGCGTCTCGGCTATCGGCGAGGGCGGCTGGGAGAGCCCCGTCGTCTTCCCCGGCGAGCCCGGCGACTTCTACGCTCCCGAGCCCCCCGCCCCGGATGCGCGCTGAGCCGGTCCAGGTCGCCGTCCTGATCTCGGGCGGCGGCTCCAATCTCGCCGCGATCCTCGAGGCCGGGCGTTCGCCTGACTGCCCCTATCGCGTGGCGGTCGTGGCCTCGAACCGGCCCGACGCAGGCGGTCTGGCCCATGCTGTCGCGGCCGGCGTACCGGTCGAGGTCATCGATCACCGCCCCTTCACCGGCGACCGCGCCGCCCACGAGCGCGAGATCGACGCACGGCTGCGGGCGCACGGGGTCGAGCTGGTCGTGCTGGCCGGCTACATGCGGGTGCTGACGCCCTGGCTGGTCGAGCGCTGGGCCGGGCGGATGCTCAACATCCATCCGTCGCTGTTGCCGAAGTATCCCGGGCTGGACACCCACGCCCGCGCCATTGACGCGGGGGATGCCGAGGCCGGCTGCACCGTCCATCTCGTGACCGCGGGCGTCGATGAGGGCCCGATCCTCGACCAGGCCCGCGTGCCGGTGCTGGCGGACGACACGCCCGACACCCTGGCGGCACGCGTACTTGAGGCCGAGCACCGGCTTTATCCGGCCGTGCTGGCGCGCGTCGCCGCCGACCTGCGGACATGACAAGGCCCGCGACCGGGGTCCGGCCGCGGGCCTGATCAGCTGTCAGCGAAAGCGGATCAGCCGACGATCTGGTCGTCGGTGAAGAACTGGGCGATCTCGATCTTCGCGTTCTCGAGGCTGTCCGAGCCGTGCACCGAGTTCTCGCCGATCGACAGGGCGAACAGCTTGCGGATCGTGCCTTCGGCGGCCTGTTCCGGGTTGGTGGCGCCCATGACTTCGCGATAGCGGGCCACGGCGTTGTCGCCTTCCAGCACCTGGACCACGACCGGCTCGGCGGTCATCTGCTCGACCAGTTCGCCGTAGAACGGACGCTCGGCGTGGACAGCGTAGAAGGTCTTGGCCTGGTCGGTGGTCAGCTTGACGCGACGCTGGGCGACGATGCGCAGGCCGGCGTCCTCGATCACGGCGTTGATCTTGCCGGTCAGGTTGCGGCGGGTGGCGTCCGGCTTGATGATCGAGAAGGTGCGTTCGGTCATGGGATGACTTCTTGGGTGGGAGTTTAAGGTCGCGGGCTTATAGACGCGGCCCCTCGCCTTTCCAACCCGGGGCGATCAGCAGGCGATCGCGCGCACGTGGCCGAGGGCGGCGTAGTCGAGAATGGCCTGATCCCGGGTCACCAGGGTCAGGTCATGGGCCCGCGCCGTGGCGATCAGCATGCGGTCGACCGGATCCCGATGCGTCAGGTCTGGCAGCGTACCGACATCGAGCATGAGATCGGCATCCAGCGGCAGCAGTTGCGCCCGCGTCACCTCGACCGCCGATGTGAACCAGCGTCTCGCATCCCTCCCGATCGCGACCGCCAGCGACGGCTTTCGGCAAATGACTCCGATCTCCCAGGCTGTGGCTGCCGATATCTTCAATCCGCGCCCGGCGCTCGCGGCGATAACAGCCTCTTCTGCCTGTTTCCGGATGGCGCTTCCGAGGACGATCCAGATCAGCGCGTGGGTGTCGAGCAACACCCCGCTCATCCACGTTGCGCCTTGGCCCAGTAGTCGGGGTCGTCCAGCCCCATGTCGGCCTCTACGGTCGTCCCGAACACCTGCTCATAGATCGGCTTCGTCAAATCGAGGCCCGGATCGATGACAAGGGACCCCTTCATCGATCCGAACATGCTCCTCGGATCCCACGGCTCTTCAGCCTCCGTGTGGGGCGCGGTCAGCAGGCCGACCTCTTCGCCGCGCTTGGTGATGACGACCTTCTTGATCGCGCCCGATTTGACGCGGTCCAGCAGCTCCAGGCACTTGGCCTTGAACTCCGTCGCCGTTATGACGACCTCTCCCGTCACATGGTCATGTGTCATGACTGGTCATTTTGAAATGACCAGTTCGAAAGTCAACGCCTCCCCATGCTCCAGATCACCAACCTGACCTACAACGCCTGGGGACGCGCCTTCCTCGACAACGCCTCGGTCAGTCTTCCGCCAGGCGCCAAGGTCGGGCTGGTCGGTCGCAACGGGATCGGCAAGTCGACCCTGTTCAAGTTGATCCTCGGCGAACTGCAGGCCGGCGGCGACGAGATCAGCCTGCCCCGCGCCGCCCGCATCGGCTCGGTGGACCAGGAACACCCGGCCACGCCCGTCAGCGTGCTGGAGACCATCCTCGAGGCCGACGTCGAGCGGCACACGCTGATGACCCGGCTGGAGACCGCCGAGCCCGAGGAGATGGGCGAGATCTGGGCCCGGCTGATCGAGATCGACGCCGAGGCGGCCCCGGCGAAGGCGTCGGAAATCCTCGTCGGCCTCGGCTTCAGCCAGGAGGACCTGCACCGGCCCATGGCCCATTTCTCCGGCGGCTGGCGCATGCGCGTGGCGCTGGCGGCGGCCCTGTTCGCCGAGCCGGACATGCTGCTGCTCGACGAGCCGACCAACTACCTCGACCTCGAGGGCGCCCTGTGGCTCGAGGCGAGGCTGAAGAAGTATCCGCACACGGCCCTGATCATCAGCCACGACCGCGAGCTGTTGAACGGGGTCTGCACCCACATCCTGCACCTGTCGAACCGCAAGCTCGACCTCTACACCGGCGACTACGACACCTTCGAGCGCACCCGGGCCGAGCGGCTGCGGCTGCTGGAGGCCAGCCGGTCGAAGCAGGAGGCCGAGCGGGCGCACCTGCAGAAGTTCATCGACCGCTTCAAGGCCAAGGCCTCCAAGGCCGCCCAGGCCCAGTCGCGGGTCAAGCGGCTGGAGAAGATGCAGCGCATCGAGCTGCCGCCGGAGGAGCGGGTGGCCCCGTTCGTCCTGCCCTCCCCGGAAAAGCCCCTGCCCCCGCCGCTGATCCGGCTGGAGAAGGCGACCGTCGGCTACGAGCCGGGCAAGCCGATCCTCAAGGGCCTCAACCTGCGCATGGACCTCGACGACCGCATCGGCCTGCTGGGCGTGAACGGGGCGGGCAAGTCGACCTTCGCCAAGCTGATCGCCCGGGCCCTGACCGTCGAGACCGGCGAATTCCACCGCGACGGCAAGATGCGCGTGGGCTGGTTCCATCAGCACCAGATCGAGGCGATGGACCCGGAGGACACGCCGCTGCAGATCATCCGGCGCGCCATGCCGGACGCCTCGGAGTCCAGCCGGCGCTCGCGGCTGGCCCAGTTCGGCCTGCCGTTCGAGAAGCAGGAAACGAAGGTGGCGGCCCTGTCGGGCGGCGAGCGGGCGCGCCTGCTGCTCAACCTCGTGGCCATGGACGCGCCACACATCCTGATCCTCGACGAGCCGACCAACCACCTCGACATCGACAGCCGCGGGGCCCTGCTGGACGCCCTGAACCAGTACACCGGGGCGGTGATCCTCATCACCCACGACCGCTCGCTGATGGAGCTGGTCGCCGACCGGCTCTGGCTGGCGGCCGACGGCACGGTGAAGCCCTTCGACGGCGACATGGACGACTATGCGAAGTTCGTCCTCGACCGGGCCAAGCGGGTCGGCATGAAGCCGAGCCAGGTGCGGGACGCGCCCGCCGCCGAGCCGGCCCCCGCGCCCGTCCCGTCCGCGGCGGCGTCTGCCGGACCGAAGCCGAAAGGCCCGTCCGCCTCGACCCTTCGCCACGCGGCGAAGAAGGCGGAGGAGAAGATGGCCGGCCTGACCGCCGAGCTCGCCGCGCTCGACGCGGCCCTGGCGAAGGCGGCGGTTGAGCAGCCCGGCAAGCTGGCCGAGCTGTCACGCAAACGGGCGGCGACCCAGGAGGCGCTGGACGCCGCCGAGGCGGCCTGGCTGGAGGCGGCCGAGGCCGCCGAGATCGCGTGAGGACGCCATGAGCGACATCCGTCTGAGCCGCGAGGAGACCGCCCTCGCAGTCTCCCGTCTGCAGGGCTGGTTCCGCGACGAGCTGGAGCAGGAGCTGGGGCGGCTGCCCGCCGAGATGCTGCTGGACTTCATCGCCCGCGAGGTCGGCCCGGTCTTCTACAACCGCGGCCTCTACGACGCGCAGGCGGTGCTGGCGGCCCGCATCGAGGACGTCAACGAGGCGATCTACGGACTGGAGAAGAAGGGCGGCGGGCGCTGAGGCCTCAGCCGCACTTGACCTCGCGCACCACGCCGCTGGCCTGGTCGTACAGGATGTTCAGCCGGCCGGGGTTGTAGTCCATCGTCACCGGGCAGGTGGTGCAGGTCACCCGCCAGGTCGCGCCCGCCGGCGTGGGCGGCACCTCGCTGCGCGGCCGGCCCACAAGATGGGCGTAGCGCGCCGGCTGGCACTGGCTGGCGTCGCCGCCGGCGTCATGGATGATCTCGTCCGTCGGCGCGGGCGTCGGGGCGCAGGCGGCGAGGGCGAGTGCGGCGGCGGCGAGTCCGATCAGACGCATGGGGAAGCCCTCCTCAGCCACAGCGCACCTCGGTGACGCGGCCGGTCTGCTGGTCATAGAAGATGTTCAGACGGTACGGCGAATAGTCCTCGGTCACCGGGCAGGTGGTGCAGGTGACCCGGCGGTTGATGACATCGACCGGCACCGGAATCTCGGTGCGCGGCCGCCCGACCAGCCATTGCAGCTCGGCGGCGCGGCAGATGTCGGCGTCGAGCGTCGGCAGGCGCGACCCGACCGCGGGCTGGGCCGCCGCCTCGGCCACGATGGCCGGCGCCGGGCCGGTGGCGACCGCAGGTCCGGCCCCGGTCGCTCCCCCGCCGCAGGCCGCAAGGCCCGCAGCCGCGAGGGCGATCAGGCCGCCTTTTCCCAGCGCCCCTCCGGCGACTGCTTCCAGTAGGCCAGGTTCGCCCCGGCCGCCTTCAGCGCCCGCCAGCGCGCCCGCGCCGCCGTCAGCGCCGTCTCGTCCCGCCCGTCGAAAATGATGAAGCACCGCTCGTACTCCTGCGTCTCGCCCGGTTCTGCCCCGTCAAGAATGAACAGCGCCTGAGCGCCGTTCAGGTTCTCGCCCGTCTCGCTCAGCAGGATCGGCTGGCGAGCGGCGTGGGGCGCGTCGGCCCGGCCGTGGGCGAGGAAGCTGTCGTCCCGCCAGGTCCAGAGCAGGGGATCGATCTGCTCCAGCCGGCCGGCCGGCCCCTTGACCAGCGCCCGCCAGCCCCGCCCCAGAGTCTTGTCGAGCAGGCCCGGCAGCACCTCGTCGAGGGACGACCGCTCCAGGTGGTAGAACCAGATTTCGGAACCGGCGTCAGACATGGCCTCAGGATATCAGCGACGGCGCTGCGAGCCACCTTCCCCCGCAAGGGGGGAAGGGACCCGAAACGGGCGTCATCACCCTTCGTAGGAGTCCTGCACCATGCGGTCGAGCAGACGCACGCCCCAGCCGACCGGCCCGTCCGGCACGGTCGGGCGCTGGCTGTCCTTGACCCAGGCGGTCGGGGCGATGTCGAGGTGGGCCCACGGCACGCCGTTGGTGAAGCGCTGCAGGAACAGGGCGGCGGTGATCGACCCGCCGTCACGGCCGGCCGAGTTGCGCATGTCGGCCTGCTTCGAATCCATGATCTTGTCGTACTGGGCCGGCATCGGCATGCGCCAGACGTTCTCACCGACCCTGGGCGAGGCGGCGAGGATGTTGTCGGCCAGCTCGTCGCTGTTCGAGAACAGCCCGGCGTAGTCCAGGCCGAGCGAGATGATCATGGCCCCGGTCAGGGTCGCCAGATCGATCATGAACTTCGGCTTGAAGTGTTCCTGGGTGTACCAGAGCGCGTCGCCCAGAACGAGACGGCCCTCGGCGTCGGTGTTGATCACCTCGACCGTCTGGCCCGACATGGAGACGACGATGTCGCCCGGGCGCTGGGCGTTGCCGTCGGGCATGTTCTCGACAAGGCCGAGCACGCCGACGGCGTTGACCTTCGCCTTGCGGCCGGCCAGCGCGTGCATCAGCCCGGCGACGGCGGCGGCGCCGCCCATGTCCCAGATCATGTCCTCCATGCCCTGGGCCGGCTTGATCGAGATGCCGCCGGTGTCGAAGCAGACGCCCTTGCCGACGAAGGCGATGGGGGCATCGCCAGCCTTGCCGCCGTCCCAGCGCATGATCGCGAGCTGACTCTCGCGCACGCTGCCCTGACCGACGCCGAGCAGCAGGCGCATGCCCAGCTTCTCCATCTCGGCCTCGCCGAGGATCTCGACCTTCAGGCCCAGCGGCTCCAGCGCCTTGACCCGGCGAGCGAACTCGGCGGGATAGAGGACATTGGCCGGCTCGGCGACGAGGTCGCGGGCGAAGTGCACCGCCTCGGCCACCGCCTGCATCGGCGCATGGGCGGCGCGGGCGGCTTCAACGTCGCCGGTGACGATGCGCACGGTCTTCACCGAGGGCAGCTTCTCGGGCTTCTGCTTCGTCAGATACTTGTCGAAGCGATAGGCCGCGAGCTGGACCGCGAAGCCGGCCCGCGCCGCCTGGGCAGGGCTAAGGTGCGACAGGTCGATAGCCAGCACCGCGCCGCCGGACGTCTTGACCGCGTGATACGCCTGACCGGCGGCCGTCTCGAGCGCCAGATCGTCGAACTTGTCGGCCGCGCCGGCGCCGGTCAGCAGGACGTGGCCCGCCTCGACGCCCGGCGCCGCCAGCACCGACAGGGTCGAGCGCGCGCCGCCGGTGAAGCGGCTGGCCGCCTGGGCCCGCGCCAGCGCCCCGCCTGCGGCGGCGTCCGCTGCGGCGGCCGGACCGGCCAGCGGCTGGCCGTCGTGGACCAGCAGGGCGAGGATGTCGGCAGAACCGGCGGCGGCGGCGAACTCAATCGTGATCAAGGGACACTCCAACCCGGTCGCGCCGGGCGCTGCGATTAACCTGGCGTCGGACGCGCCGACCTGTCGCAGGCCGCCCGAACACGTGTTACATGCGCCGCTCCGCCCGCCATCGCAACCTCGGACGCCCGCGTAGTCCGTCGCGTCATTCCGACCCCTGCATGAAGCTCCTCCAGCGATACCTGCTGCGCCAGATGACGCTGCCCACCGTGGCGGCGGCCGGATCGCTGGCGGCCATCGCCCTGCTCAGCCAGAGCCTGGAGCAGCTGGAGATCATCGTCGAGCGCGGCCAGAGCCTCGGGGTGATGCTGAAGCTCACCTTGCTGGCGCTGCCGCAGCTGATCTCGGTGATCCTTCCGATCGCCGTACTGGTCGGGGCCCTGACCGCGCTCACCCGCCTCCAGCGCGAGCAGGAACTGACGGCCGCCTTCGCCGGGGGGCTGACGCGCTGGCAGGCGCTGCGGCCGGCGCTGCGCATCGCCGCTGTCGCCGCCGGGGTCGGCCTGCTCAGCAATGTGTGGCTGCAGCCCTGGGCCCAGCGCGAGGCCCGCGACACCACCTTCTCCATCCGCAGCGACCTCGCTGCCCTGCTGGTGGAAGAAGGTCGCTTCGTGCAGGGGCCTGACGGCCTGACCGTCTATGTGCAGCAGATCGAGCAGAACGGCCTGCTGAAGAACCTCTTCATCTACCTGCAGCGCGGGGACAATGTGACCACCTGGGACGCCCAGGAGGCGCGCTTCTCGCGGGTGGACGGGGCGCCGACCCTGACCCTGATCGGCGGATCGATGCAGCGCTATTCCTCCAATGGCGTGCTGACCTTCCTGTCCTTCGACCGGCTGCCGTTCGACCTGTCGCCCTATGTGCCGGAGTCCCGGACCGTTCGGTACAAGCCGTCGGACCTGTGGCTGACCCAGTTGCTGTGGCCGACGCCGGATCTGGTCGGCACGGTTGGTCCACGCGGCGAACTGGCCGCCGAAGGGCATGCCCGCCTCGCTTCGCCGCTCTACAGCTTCACCGCCATGAGCCTGGCCCTGTGGGCGGTGCTGGGCGGCGCCTTCAGCCGGACCGGCTACGGCCTGCGCATCGCCAAGGCGGCCGGCGCCTTCCTCGTCATCCGGGTCGCCGGCTACGGGCTGGTCGCCGCCGCGGTCTGGAACCCCTGGCTGAACCTGCTGCAATACCTCCTGCCGGCAGGCGTGGCGCTGCTGGCGACCCGGGCCCTGTTCCTCGAGCTCAAGCCGCGCCGGCGCGGGACCTTCCTCGCCCGTCTTCCGTGGCGGTCCGGACGGGCCCCGGCATGACCGCCCTGCTCCGCTGGCGGCCGGGCCGCATCGAACGTTATGTGCTGATCCAGACCCTGAAGGCGCTGGGGATCGCGCTCGCCGTCATCGGCGGCCTCGTCATGCTGATCGACTATGTGGAGATCAGCCGGGGAGTCGGCGACGACGCCGAGCTGTCGGGCCTGCGCATCCTCGGCCTGACCCTGGCCAAGTCGCCGGCGGTGATCCTGCAGCTGCTGCCCTTCGTCTTCCTGTTCGGAACCCTCGGGGCCTATGTCGGGCTCAACCGGCGCAGCGAACTGATCGCCATGCGGGCTTCGGGCGTCTCGGCCTGGCGTTTCGTCCTGCCGTCGGCGGGGCTGGCCTTCGTCATCGGCATCCTGACCGTCACCGCGCTGGGCCCGATCGCCGCCTCCGCCGACGGCCTGTGGCAGCGGGAGCGGGCCCGCCTCAGCGGCTCCATGCCGGGCGAGCGGCAGGAAGCCATCTGGCTGCGCGAAGGCGACGACGGCCGTCAGGTGATCATCCGCGCCGCCCGTCAGGACCGCGCGGCCGGGCGTCTGCTGGACGTGGCCTTCTTCATCTACACCGTCGGTCCCGACGGCACGCGGGCCTTCTCCGAGCGCATCGACGCGGCGTCGGCCACCCTGTCCGCCGGACGCTGGCGGCTGGTCGATGCGGTCGGGGCCCAGGTCGGACAGCGCGCCGTCACCTACCAGACGCTCGACCTGCCCTCCTCGCTGGCGGACGAGGAAGCGTTCGAGCGCTTCGCCCGGCCCCAGTCGACGCCGTTCTGGTCCCTGTGGCGCCAGATCCAGAGGATCGAACAGGCCGGCTTTTCCTCGACCGCCTATCGCCTGCGCCTGCACCAGCAGCTGTCGCTGCCGCTGACCTTCGCCGCCATGGCGGTGCTGGCGGCGGCCTTCTCCCTGCGTCTGATGCGGCTCGGCGATCTGGCGCGCATGAGCGCCGCGGCGGTGGTGCTCGGCTTCGCCTTCTTCTTCCTGAACCAGTTCTCGCAGGCGCTCGGCGCCGCCGAGGTGGTGCCGCCCTTTGTGGCCGCCTGGCTGCCGCCGGTTCTGGCCGCCCTCGCGGCGACAACCTTGCTGATCTATACCGAAGACGGTTAGGGGCTTGGCGCCGGATGACACGGAAGGCCCCATGAGGCTTGCGACCCCACGAGCAGACCACGGCCTGAAGCGCGCGCTCGCCTCGGGCGTGGCGGCGATGGCCCTCGCGGCCCCGGCGCTGGCCCAGTCGCCGCCGACGCTGTCGCGCGCCGATGGCCTGCCCGACGGCGCCATCTATCTCGACGCCGATCGCGGGGGGCGAGGCGCCGATGGCGTGATCATCGCCGCGGGCGACGTCGAGCGGGCCCTGCTGCGCGTGGACGGCCGCACCCTGCGCGCCCGCAGCCTGACGTACGACCCCGCGACCGGCCAGGGCGCCGCCGAGGGCCAGGTCGAGGTGATCGATACGGACGGTGCGGTGGTCTACGCCAGCCGCGTCGAACTGGACGGCGGCCTGCGGGCCGGGGTGGCGGTGGACTTCGCCACCCGCCTCGCCAACGGGGCGAGCCTGATGGCGGCCACGGCCGTGCGGCGCTCCGAGACCGTCAATGAGCTGAACTACGCCCTGTTCAGCCCCTGTCCCCTGTGTGCGGAGGACGGCGCGCCGGCGTCGCCGGTGATCTCGGTCTCCGCCGAGCAGGTGGTCCAGGACGAGGCGCTGCGGGCGATCGTCTACCGCAACGCCGTGTTCCGGGTGAAGGACGTGCCGGTGTTCTGGCTGCCGGTGTTCGCCCACCCCGACCCGACGGTCGAGCGCGCGTCGGGGTTCCTGACGCCGTCGATCACCTATGACACCGGCGGCCGCGGCCTGTCCGTCGAAGCCCCCTATCTGCACGTGGTGTCGCCGTCCGAGGACTGGCTGATCAGCCCGCAGATCAACAGTCAGATCGCGCCGCTGCTGAACCTGCAGTGGCGGCGACGCTTCGCCGACGGGGTGGTGGTCGCCCGCGGCGGCTACACCCGCGAGCGCAACTTCGGCGACTTCGACCTCGACGGCGACGGGCGCATCGAGCGCGACGTCCGCTTCGGCCCGCAGGACCACCGGAGCTATCTGCTGGCGTACGGGGCCTTCGACCCCGAGGGGCCGTGGCGCTGGGGCTTCACCGCCGAGCGCACCTCGGACAAGACCCTGTTCGACCGCTACGACATCGAGGAGCCCTACCAGGACAACGGGCTCTACTACGGCGACCAGCGGCGGCTGATCAGTCAGGTCTACGCCGAGCGCCAGACCGAACGCAGCTATCTGTCGGTCGCCGCCTTCGCCCTGCAGTCGCTGCGCGTGCGCGCCTTCGGAGCGGACGCCTTCGGCAACGAGACCCCGGCGCTCAACGAGTTCGAGGACGACGGCGCCCTGCCGCTGGTCGGCCCCCTGGTCGAGGGTCGGTGGGAGCCGGCCGGGCCGGTGCTGGGCGGGCGACTGCGGCTGCAGGCCTCGGCCGCGGCCCTCTACCGGGACGTCTATGTCGGGGCCCCGGTGCTGCGCCCGGAGACAGCGGCGCTGCCGGCCGGAGCCTCGGGCGTCGACAGCCGGCGGCTGACCGGACGACTGGACTGGCGGCGGGTGATCATCACCGGCGGGGCGCGCATCGAGCCCTTCGTCGACCTGCGCGCCGACCTCTATGACCTCGACGACCTGCCGCCCCTCGTGGCCGGGGCTGCGGAGCGCGGGGCGCAGCTGTCGCGGTATCGCACCACGGTCGGGGTGGATTTCAGCTACCCGCTGATCCGCCGCTTCGCCTCGGGCGCGGATGTGATCCTCGAGCCCCTCGCCCAGCTGTCGATCTCCAACGATCCCGAGCTCGATCCGCGCATTCCGGTCGAGGACGCCCAGACGCTCGAGCTGGACGCCTCCGGCCTGTTCCGCACCGACCGCTTCGCCGGTTACGACCTGCTGGAGGGCGGCGCACGCCTGACCGCGGGCCTGCGCACGACCGCGGAGTGGGGTGAGGGCCGCAGCGCCTCGCTGTTCGTCGGGCGAAGCCTGCGCGACGACCGCCAGACCGCCTTCCGGGTGATGGCTGCCGACCCCGCCGCCCCGGCCGTGACACGGCTCTACGATCCCACCGGCCTCGCCCGCCAGGCCTCGGACTGGGTGGTGCAGGCCGAGTTTGAACCCGCCGACGCGGTGCGCGGCTGGGCCCATGCCACGGTTGACGGCTCCGGCGAGATCCGGCGCGCCGAAGCCGCCGTCGACGCGCGCTGGGGCGCGCGCAACCTCGCCAGCGTCATTTATCTGGTGGACCGCACCAATCCGTTCGATCCGCCGGCCCAGCCGACCGTGGCCGAGGCGCGACAGAACTACGAGTTCGTCCAGGCCTCGGGCCAGCAGTTCCTCGCCGGTCCCTGGGGCGTGGTCGGGACGGGCATCTACGACGTGCAGCGCGACCTGTTCACCCGCTCCGAGGTCGGCCTGCTGTACGACGACGACTGCGTCCGTTTCGAGATCGGCTACCGCAAGGACAACACGCGGGTTCGGCCGTCGGGGCCGTCCGAGGGGGTCTATGTGCGCCTAACCCTCGCCACTTTTGGCGCTACACGCTAAAGCGTCGAGACTCGTGACCCGCGACGATCGCGCCGGCTCCGTCGCCGGGACTTCCACGATCGTCGCCGGCGTCGCGCCGAGGGAACCAGAAACGACATGCGTCTGACTCGCTACATGGCCGGCGCCGCGATCGCCGCCCTGCTCGCCACCCAGGTGTTCGCTCAGGCGGCGCCGCAAAGTCCGGTCCAGGCTCCGGCCGCCGGGGCGCTGGATCCGGCCGCCGAGGCCGCGCCGGCCCAGGCTCCGGCCGCGCCCGAGTTCGACATGGCCGAAGGCGTGATCGCCACGGTCAACGACCAGATCATCACCGGCTTCGACCTGCGCCAGCGCATGCTGATGCTGATCGCCATGACCCAGGTGCAGCCGACCGCCGAGAACCTGCCGGCGATCCAGAACCAGGCCCTTCAGGCCCTGATCGACGAGAAGCTGCAGCAGCAGGAGCTGGCGCGCTACGAGGTCGATATTCCCGACGAGGACGTCAACGCCGAGCTGGCCGCCCTTGCGCGCGACGCCGGCGTGACCCCCGAGGCCTATCTGCAGTTCCTGCAGGACGGCGGCATCCTGCCCCAGAACCTGCGCGAACAGGTGCGCACCGAGACCGGCTGGCGCGCCCTCGTCGGCGGCCGTTTCGCCGGTCGTTCGCGCCCGACCCGCAACCAGATCGACCAGGCCATGCGCCAGATCGCCGAGCAGGCCAGCCGGCCGCAGTATCTGATCGGCGAGATCTACATCGAGGCGGCCCGCTATGGCGGCCAGCAGGCGGCGCTGGACGGCGCCCGCCAGCTGGTGGCCCAGATGGTCCAGGGCGCGCCCTTCATGAACGTGGCCCGCCAGTTCTCCTCCGCCCCGTCGGCGCAGCGCGGCGGCGACGCCGGCTGGATCGTGCAGGGCTCCGTGCAGCCGGCGGTGCAGCAGGCGCTGGACGCCCTGCAGCCGGGGCAGCTGTCCAACCCCATCCCGGTCGAGGGCGGGGTCTACATCATCTACATGCGCGACAAGCGCGAGGGCGCTGCGACCAATCTGGTGTCCCTGCGCCAGATGATGATCGCCGCCGACGACACCACGCCGGAGGCCGACGTCGCCGCCGCCACCGCCCGCCTCGAGGCGCTGCGGCCGCAGTTGAACTGCGACAGCATCCTGGCCCGCGCCACCTCGGAACAGGGCCTGCTCGGGGCCGATCTGGGCGAGAGCGACGTGGCCGATCTGGCGCCGCAGTTCCAGCAGATCGCCCGCACGGCCGAAATCGGCACCGTCAGCGGCCCGGTGCGCACGCCGCTGGGCCTGCACCTGGTCGCCGTCTGCGGCCGGCGCGCCGGCGGCCCGCAGCTGCCGAGCACCCAGCAGGTCTCGGCGCGGCTGCAGAACGAGCAGCTGGCGGCGCTGGAGCGGCGCTACATCCGCGACCTGCGCGCCGACGCCATGATCGAGTTCAAGTAGGCGGATGCGGCCGCCGCTGGCGCTGAGCCTGGGCGAGCCGGCCGGCATCGGCCCGGAGATCGTCGCCGGCGCCTGGACCGCCCTGCGGCATGAGCCGGCACTGGCTTTCGCCGTGCTGGGCGACGCCCGGCTGATCGCGGCGGCCGGCGTCCCGGTCGAGGTCATCGCCGCCCCCGGCGACGCGACCGCGGCCTTCGCCCGCGGCGTGCCGGTGTTGCACCAGCCCCTGGCGGTTCCGGCCACGCCCGGCCGGCCCGAGCCCGCCAACGCGCTGGCGGTGGCCGACTGGATCGAGCAGGGCGTGGCCCTGACCCTGGCCGGCGAGACCTCGGGCCTGGTCACCGCCCCGATCGCCAAGGCCCCGCTCTACGCCGCCGGCTTCCGCTTCCCCGGCCACACCGAGTTCATCGCCGAGCTGACCGCCGACGCCCCGTACAGCGGCACGCGCGGGCCGGTGATGATGCTGACGGCGCTGGACCTGCGCGCGGGCCTCGTCACCATCCATGCCCCCCTGGCCGAGGTGCCCGAGCTGGTCACCGCCGAGCGGGTGCGCCGCACCGCCCGGGTCATGCACGAGGCGATGCAGCGCGACTTCGGCATCCCCGCGCCGCGGCTGGCCCTGGCCGGCCTCAATCCCCACGCGGGAGAGAGCGGCGCCATCGGGCTGGAGGAGGTGGAGGTGCTGCGCCCCGCCGCCGAGGCCCTGCGCGCCGAGGGCATCAGGATCACCGACCCCCTGCCCGCCGACACCCTGTTCCACGCCGACGCGCGCAAGGGCTATGACGCCGTGGTCTGCCTGTACCACGATCAGGCCCTGATCCCGGTCAAGACGCTGGACTTCTGGGGCGGGGTCAATGTCACCCTCGGCCTGCCGATCGTGCGCACCTCGCCGGACCACGGCGTCGGCTTCGACATCGCCGGCAAGGGCCTGGCCCGCCCCGACAGCCTGATCGCCGCCGTCCGCCTCGCCGCCGCCATGGCGGAAGGGCGGGCCCGCGCATGACCAAGACCCCCGAAGAGATCGAGCTGATGGCCGAGTCCGGCCGGCTGCTGGCCTCGGTCTTCGTCCATCTGGACGGCATGCCCCTGGCCGGAATGAGCACCCTGGCCATCAATGACGAGGTCGAGCGCTTCATCGTCGACGAGCTGCAGGCCCGGCCGGCCAGCAAGGGTCAGTACGACTATGGCTTCGTGCTCAACTGCTCGCGCAACGCCGTGGTCTGCCACGGGGTGCCGAGCGCCGACGAGCTCGTCGCCGACGGCGACATCCTCAACCTCGACATCACCCTGGAGAAGAACGGCTTCATCGCCGACTCCAGCAAGACGTATCTGATCGGCGAGGTCTCCGCCCGGGCGCGGCGGCTGGTGCGCACGACCCAGGAGGCCATGTGGAAGGGCATCCGCGCCGTGCGGCCGGGCGCCACCCTCGGCGACGTCGGCCACGCCATCGAGCGCTACGCGAAGAAGGCCGGCTACACCGTCGTGCGCGACTTCTGCGGCCACGGCATCGGCCGCGAGATGCACGAGGCCCCGCAGGTGCTGCACTTCGGCAAGCCGGGGACCGGCCTCAGGCTGCGCGAAGGCATGACCTTCACCATCGAGCCGATGATCAACGAGGGCACGGCCCGCACCGTGACGCTGGACGACGGCTGGACCGTGGTCACCGGCGACGGCAAGCTGTCGGCCCAGTTCGAACATACGGTGGCGGTGACGTCCGACGGGGTGCGGGTGCTGACCCTGCGCCCCGGCGAGCGGATGATGTGACCTGATCCCGTGAGCCCGACCGACCTCCCCTCCCTGCGCGCGACGCTGGACGCCCACGGGCTGATGGCGAAAAAGAGCTTCGGCCAGCACTTCCTGCTGGACCTCAATGTCACCCGCAAGATCGTGCGCCTCGCCGGGCCGTTCGAGGGCCGGGCGGTGATCGAGGTCGGCCCCGGCCCCGGCGGCCTGACCCGCGCCCTGCTGGAGTCCGACGCCGGCCGGGTGGTGCTGGTCGAGAAGGACGCGCGCTTCATCCCCCTGCTGTCCGAGCTGGATGACGGCGCGGGCCGGCTGGCGATCATCGAGGGCGACGCCCTGAAGGTGCGCGAGGCGGACCTGGTCGAGGGGCCGACGCACCTCGTCTCCAACCTGCCCTACAACGTCGGCACGCCGCTGCTGATCAAGTGGCTGACCGGCCCCTGGACGCCCTGCGCCCTGACCCTGATGTTCCAGAAGGAGGTGGCCGAGCGCATCGTCGCCGCCCCCGGCGACGACGACTACGGCCGCCTCGCCGTCATCGCCCAGGCCACGGCGGAGGCGCGCATCGTCATGCACCTGCCCGCCGCCGCCTTCACGCCCCCTCCGAAAGTGGCCTCCGCCGTCGTCCACCTCGTCCCCCGCGCGGACCGGCCGCCGGCCGACCTGCTCAAGCGGCTGGAGCGCGTCACCGCGGCGGCGTTCGGGCAGCGGCGGAAAATGCTGCGGTCCAGCCTGAAGGCGCTGGGCGGGGCGGGCCTGTGCGAACGCGCCGGCGTCGATCCGGACGCGCGCGCGGAGACGGTGGACGTGGCGGGGTTCCTGAGGCTGGCTCAGGAGGTCTAGCGCCCCCGCACCGACGCCCCGCCGAACACCACCTGCCGGCGCACGTCGTCGCTGAAAAGGCCGTAGAGCATCGGCAGGTCCGGCCGGCTGGCGGCGTCCAGTCGGGCGAGATGCTCGGGGGACAGACGCAGGTCGATCGCCGCGATGTTGTCCGTGAGCTGGGCGACGCGACTGACGCCGACCAGGGTCGAGTGCACGGCCGGCCGGCCCAGGACCCAGGCCAGCGCGACCTTGGCGGGCGGCTCGCCGATCTCGGCGGCGACCAGCTTCACGGCGTCGACGATCGACCAGTTGCGGTCGGTGAACAGGCTGTCGCCGAAGGGGTTGTCGCCGTCGAGACGCGGGCTGCGTCCGCCATCCTCCGAGCCTGCCTCGCTCGGAAGACCGCCGGTCCGGGCAGGCCCGGCCTCGACCGCCGACCGGTCGTACTTGCCGCTGAGCAGGCCGTAGGCCAGGGGGCTCCAAGGCACGAGGCCCAGCCCGACGTCGAGGGCGAGCGGCACGTGCTCGGCCTCCAGCTCGCGGCTGGCCAAGGAATAGAAGTGCTGGATCGCGACCGGGCCCGGCTTGCCCTGCGCCGCCGCGAGCGTCGCAATCCGCGCCACGTACCACGCCGGGCTGTTCGACAAGCCCCAGTAGCGGATCTTGCCGGATCTCACGAGGCTGGACATCGTCTCCAGCAACTCCTCGGGCGGGGTGACGCCGTCCCAGATGTGGACCCAGTACAGGTCGATGTAATCGGTCTGGAGCCGCCGCAGGGAGGCGTCCATAGCGGCATGGATCGCTTTGGCCCCATTGCCGCCCGCCGAGGGTCCGCGACCGATGGCGAAGCCTGACTTGGTCGCCAGCACCACCCGGTCCCGGAGGCGCCGAGCGGCGATGATCTCGCCGATCATGCGCTCGCCCTCCCCGCCTGCGTAGACGTCCGCCGTGTCGATGACGTTGCCGCCGGCCTCGACATAGGCGTCGAGCACCGCCTCGGCCTCCGGCCGCGCCATGCCCCAGCGCGCCACGCCGAAGGTCATGGTGCCGAGCGACAGCGGGCTGACGAGCAGGCCGGAACGGCCGAGCGGGCGGTAGGTGTCGAGGGGCATGACAGGTCCTGAAGATTGCGACGCCCCCGAAGATGGACGGCGCCCGACCCCGGCGGTATCGGCCTTGTCCATCAAGGGCTGATGAGCGGGACTCAACAATGGATCGCGACACCTGGGCCGACGCCGCGGTCTTCGGCGCCATCGCCGAGGCCGGCGGCTTCACGCGCGCCGCCGCGCGGCTGGGGGTCTCCGCCTCCGCCCTCAGCCACCGCATGCGGGCGATGGAGGCGCGGCTGGGAGTGCGCTTGCTCAATCGCACGACCCGCAGCGTCAAGCCGACCGAGGCGGGAGAGCGGCTGCTCGCCAGCCTGCGCCCGGCGATGCGGGACCTGGAGGATGCCCTGGCCGAGCTGAACGCGGATCGGGCGCGGCCGGCGGGCCGGGTTCGCGTCACGGCGCACCGCTCGGCCGCCTTCGGGC
The DNA here is from genome assembly GCF_035998205.1 of Brevundimonas sp. GTDB lineage: Bacteria > Pseudomonadota > Alphaproteobacteria > Caulobacterales > Caulobacteraceae > Brevundimonas. The sequence continues at coordinate 558,203 of NZ_DASYHT010000006.1, read as the reverse complement.
TGGTCCTGCCCCGGCTGGCGCGGTTCGCCGAAACCTGTCCGGACATCCGGGTCGAACTGGTCGTCGACGACGGCTTCGTCGATATCGTCGCCCGGGGATTCGACGCCGGGATCCGTCGCCTGCCCTCGCTGGAGCAGGACATGATCTCCCTGCGCCTCGATGACGGCGTCGCGCTCAGGCTGGTGGCCTCGCCAGGCTACCTCAGCGCGTTCGGCGCCCCGGCGACGCCCGCGGACGTGCTCGGGCATCGCGGCCTCAGCTACCGTCTGCCGACCGCCGGCTCCCTGTATCCCTGGACCTTCGAGCGCCACGGCCAGACCCTCACCCTCGAGCCGCCGCAACAGTTCCTCACCAACGATATCGACATGCTGTGCGAGGGGGCCCTGGCCGGGCTCGGTCTGGCCTGGATCACGGCGCATCAGGCGGCGCCGCACCTGGCCTCAGGCGCCCTCGTCAGCCTGCTCGAGGACTGGTGTCCCACCCTGCCGCCCAACTACCTCTACTACGCGGGACGTCGACACTTGCCGCCGGCGCTGCGGGCCTTCATCGACGCGATGAAGCCGGCCTAGGAAGGGGACGCCCCGGCGCCGGCCCGCTGAAGCGGCTGGAGCGCGTCACCGCCGCGGCGTTCGGGCAGCGCCGCAAGATGCTGCGGTCCAGCCTGGAGGCGCTCGGCGGGGCCGGGCTGTGCGAACGCGCCGGCGTCGATCCGGACGCGCGCGCCGAGACGGTCGACGTGGCGGGGTTCCTGAGGCTGGCGGCGGGGGTGGGGTGAAATCCAATCCGCTCTCCAGCTACTTCGCTAACCTCTACCGCCGGGGCGCGGCTTCCGAGCCCCATGCGCGCTATGGCGAGCTGAGCCGCATCGCCCTGCCGTGGTTCGTGCCGCTCGCAGGGCTGGTCGGGGTCGGCATCGCGGCCGAGGCGTTGCCGCCGGCACACGCCGCAGCGGTCGTGGCCGCGGCTGTTGCGCTGATCGGGGCGCCTGCCTTGCTGGGCATGATCGCGGCGATGGCTGTGTTTTTTGTCGGCGGCTTTCGGGCGGATCGCCGGCGGGCCTCGACCAGCGCGGAGTCCTGAGCCTTCAATCGCCGACGCGCCCCGCCTTGCCCCCCGCCCCCGGCCCGCTACCCTGTGCGCTTCACCCCACACGGCCGGGCGGATGACTCACGAGGCGCTGACAGAGCGGGAGAAGGAAACGCTGCGGCTGCTGGCGGCGGGGCATGACGCCAAGTCGGCGGCGGTCGCGCTCGGCCTGTCGGTGCACACGGTCAACGAGCGGCTGCGGGCGGCCCGGCGCAAGCTGGGCGTCTCCAGCAGCCGGGCGGCGGCGCGGCGCCTGCTGGAGGCCGAGGGCGGCGCCCCCCAATTGCTTGTAGACAAGACTTTTGGGGGTGCGGCGACGGCCCCGGGCGTGGCGTCTCGGGAGCCTTCGTCAATGCGCCGCCCGCTGCTGTGGGCGGCCGGCCTTGGAGGTCTGTCCATGCTCGCCCTCGTCGCTGTCGCCGTCGCCCTGGGCCTCAACGCCCCGGCGTCCGCCCCCGCCGCATCCGCCCCGCCGCCCGCCGTCCAGGCCGGACCGGGCCAGGCCGAGGCCGCCGCCGCCGCCGCCGCCTGGCTGGCCCTGCTGGACCGCAGCGACTGGACCGGCAGCTGGGAGGCCGCCAGCACCCTGTTCAAGACCCAGGTGTCGGCCGCCGACTGGGCCACGACCGTGGGTCAGGTGCGCGGCCCGCTCGGCGCGGTGACCTCGCGCGCACCCCTGGCCGCCGAGTACAGCACCGCCCTGCCGGGGGCCCCGGCCGGCGAGTACTGGGTGATCCAGTCGCGCACCGCCTTCGCCAACATGGCCGGCGCGACCGAGACCGTCATCCTCGTCCGCGAGGGCGGCGACTGGAAGGTCGTCGGCTACTTCGTGCGCTGACGGGGGGCGCGAGGGCGGATGCAGCAGCGCCGCGTCCCTTCCGCCCCCCTCCCCCACCCGCTACACCCGCGGGCATGAGCTCCCCCGCGATCGAACCGTTCCGCGCCATTGTCATCAGCCGCCTGGCCCATGCGCTGAAGGCCGAGGGGCGCAGCGTCATCCACATGGAGTTCGGCCAGCCCTCGACCGGGGCGCCGCCGCGGGCCCTGGCCGCGGCGCACCGGGTGCTGGACGCCGACGCCATGGGCTACTGGGAGAGCGCGCCGCTGAAGGCGCGGATCGCGCGGCTCTATGAGGATCGCTACGGCGTGGCGGTGGCGCCGGAGCGGCTGCTGCTGACCTGCGGCGCCTCGCCGGCGCTGGTGCTGGCCCTGTCCTCGGCGTTCCGGCCCGGCGACCGCATCGCCATGGCCCGGCCCGGCTATGTCGCCTACCGCAATGTGGTGAAGGGGCTGCACATGGAGGCGGTGGAGATCGCCTGCGGTCCGGCGGAGCACTACCAGCTGACCGCCGCGGCGATTGCGGCGCTGGAGCCGGCGCCGGCGGGGCTGATCGTGGCCAGCCCGGCCAATCCGACCGGCTCGGTCATCGCCGCCGACGAGCTGGCCCGCATCGCCGAGGTATGCCGCGACCGGGGTATCCGCATCATCGCCGACGAGATCTACCACGGCCTCAGCTACGTCGGGCCGCAGCCGACCATGCTGGCCTTCGCGCCCGAGGCCATGGTGATCAACAGCTTCAGCAAATACTGGAGCATGGCCGGCTGGCGGCTGGGGTGGCTGCTGGTGCCGGAAGACCATATCGAGACGGCGAAGGCCTATATCGGCAACCTGTTCCTGACTCCGCCGTCCCTGAGCCAGCACGCCGGCCTCGTGGCCATGGACGAGCACGCGGTGCTCGAGGGGCATCTGCAGGTCTACCGCCGCAACCGGGCGCTGATGCTCGACGCCCTGCCCGGCCTCGGCCTGAAGACCATCGCCCCGCCGGACGGAGCCTTCTACATCTGGGCCGACATCGGTCACCTGACCGACGACAGTGTTTCGTTCTGCGAGCAGCTGCTGCGCGATACGGGCGTGGCCACGGCCCCCGGGGTCGACTTCGACCCGGTCGAGGGCCGCACCCACATGCGCTTCAGCTTCGCGGTCTCGACCCCGGAGATCGAGGACGCCCTGACCCGGATGCGACCGTGGTTTTCGGCGCGGCTTTCAGGCAAGCTCACCGCCTGATCCGCGCGCACGGAGGCCGGGATGAGCGACTGGAAGCCGGCGGGGTATCCCTCGCTCAGCCCCTATCTGATCTGCGCCGAGCCGGAGGTGGTGATCGCCTTCCTGCAGACGGTGTTCGGGGCCGAGGTCGCGCGCCGCTTCGACCGGCCCGACGGGTCGCTGATGCACGGCGAGCTGCGGCTCGACGACGGCGTGGTGATGATCGGCGGCGGGGCCACGGAATTCGCCTCGGCCGAAGTCCACCTGCACCTCTATGTGCCGGACGCGCAGGCGGTGTTCGATCGCGCCGTGGCCGCGGGGGCGGAGGTGGTGCGCGCGCCGGAACGGCAGTCCGGGGATGACGATCTGCGCGGCGGCTTCCGCGACCCGGCCGGCCACACCTGGTGGGTCGCGACGCAGTAGGGAGCGGGCCGGCCTCGGACCGGCCCCTTCAGGGAGAGCCCGCGACCGACGCCTCCAGCATTTCGCCGAGCGAGAAGGGACGCGCGGGATACTCCCGCCGCCAATTCGGGCGAACCTGCTCCAGCATCTCGGCCTCGATGGCGCCCAGGACGTAGAAGACGCTCCGCCTCCACAGGTCCAGGCCCTGGCTGTCGATGGCGCGCAGGCTGACCGCCAGACCCAGCCGGTTGTCTTGCGCCACCGCCGCGATGTCGGGCCGGCTCTCGCCCGCCAGCGCCGCGAGCTTCAGTTCGGACCAGCGGGCGACGCCCTCCTGTCCGGCCTGGAACTCGTAGTAGCGCCAGGCGGTGGGACCGGCCGCCGCGGCAGCCGCCCGGCGGGCGCGCACATAGTCGGCGAGGCTCGCCCTCGCCTGCGGTCCCGACGGCGTCTCCAGAAAGCGCAGCGCGCTGGTGGTCATGTCGGCGAACGCTGCCTTCACCGCCGGGTCGGCGTAGGGGAAGTCGTAGTCGAGCATCCACTGGCTGTCCGCCTCGCCGAACGTCCGGCGAAGGTCGTTCACCGCCTCGGCATAGGCCGGAAGCGTGCTCTGATACTGGTGGAAGGCCTCGTGAAGGACGATCGTCGTCCATTCGGCCTCTGTTGTTTCCAGCGCCGCCATCCGCCCCATCTGGATGACCTGACGGCCGGCCAGGTCGAGCGCAGCCGCCAGGTCCGTCGGCTGTTCCCGCGGCCGGCTCTGCATGGCGCACCGGGTGACCGGATCGAACCCTGCGGCGAGGAAGCCGTCGACGGGCGCGTCGCAGAAGAGCGTCTCCTCGTCAGGGCCGATCAGCAGGATGGGCAGGGGCGCCTGGGACCATCCCTCCCAGAGGCGATCGCCGTCCTGTCGCACGATGGCCTGGGCTTCGGCGATCATCCGGCGATGGGGGTCAGCGGGCGCGTCGTCGCCCACAATCATCGCCGCCGCGACCAGGACGCCCAGCATGCGGTTCCCCTGAGATACGGAGCCTGCCGGGAGAGGGCCGGCTGGAGCGGGCAGCGGGAATCGAACCCGCACGAGCAGCTTGGGAAGCTGCCAGGCTACCACTACATCATGCCCGCCTGAGCGCCTGATCTAGGCCGGGACGCTCCCGGCCGCAAGCGTTTCAGCGCGACTCCGGCACGGCCGGTCAGGTCGGTGGATTGGACATGGCGTCATCGACCGGATCCCTCTCCTGCAGCATACTTCGCCCCGGTCGCCTCCTGAACTGGCGGGACCTGGAGCGGATGTATGGTCGTCTACGCCCCCGGCGCGCTGCTCATCGGCACCCTGATCTTCGCCGTTGTGACCCTCACACTTGGGGGGCGGTTCAGGTCCCGCCGGTCATCAATTCGTCGCAGCGGGGCTCAAGGGCCAAGGCGTCCGATACCGGCCTTTGAGTTCACAGGCTTTGCAGGATTTGCCCTGATCATCCTGGGCTCCGGGATTACGCCGTTTCTGGCCTTCACTCCGATCCTCCTCGTGTTCGGGGGCATACTGGCCTGCGCTTACGTTGCCTATCTGCTATGGCAGGCGCGGTAGAATACGCGCTAACGGCGTAAGGAGCGCACCCGACATCGGGTGTAGGTCAAAGCTCCGCCCCCCGGCCGCAAGCGTCTGTCAGCGCGCGTCGTGGACGATGCGGCCGTCGACGATGGTCAGGAGCGCGCGGCCGCCGGGGATGCGCTCGGCCGGGACGGTCATCAGGTCGATGTCGAAGGCGGTGAAGTCGGCGCGCTTGCCCACCTCGATCGTGCCCAGCTCGGCCTCGCGGAAGCTGGCGTAGGCCGGCCACAGGGTGAACATGCGCAGGGCCGTCAGCCGGTCGACCGCCTCCTGCGGCCGCCAGTCGGGGCCCTGGAAGCCCTCCAGGTCGCGACGGGCCACGGCGGCGTAGAACTCGATCAGCGGATCGCCGCGCTCGACCGGGGCGTCGGAGCCGCCGGCCACGATCACCCCGCGGTCGGCCAGGCTGCGCCAGGCGTAGGCGCCGTCCAGCCGCGCATCGCCCAGCCGCGCCGGAGCGAAGTGCAGATCGCCGATGGCGTGGCTGGGCTGCATCGAGGCGATGATCGGCAGGGTGTGGAAGGCGTCGTACTCGGACGGGCGCAGGATCTGGGCGTGCTCGATGCGCCAGCGCACATCGGCGCCATTGGGCCGCTCGGCCGGGGGCACGGCGGCGAGGGCTTCCTCGTACCAGTCGATGACGCTGCCGTTGCCGCGATCGCCGATGGCGTGGGTGGCCATCTGGATGCCGGCGCGCAGGCCGGCCTGATAGATCGGCCGCACCGCCTCGGGGGTGGTCTGCATCAGGCCCGAGGTCTGGGGCGCATCGGCATAGGGTTCGTAGAGCGCCGCCCCGCGCGAGCCCAGCGCCCCGTCGGCGTAGAGCTTGACCGCGCGGGTGATGACCCGGCCGTCGGCCACGTCGCGCGGGCCGCCGGCGATCAGGGCCATGGCCCCGTCCGGGGTGATGCTGTTGTAGACCTTCAGGGGCGCCTCGCCGGCCCCGGCCATCTCTTCCAGCAGCGGGATGTCGCCCCAGGGCGCGCTCATGAAGTGGATGCCGGTCCAGCCGTAGCGGGCGTAGACCGAGAAGCCGGCGCGATAGGCCTCGCGCTTCGCCGCCGCATCCGCCTGGGGCATCAGGCCGGCGACGAGGTTTTCGGCCGCGTCGATCAGCATGCCGTTGGGCTGGCCGGCGGCGTCCTTCAGGATCTCGCCGCCGAAGGGGACCTCGGTGGCGGGGGTGACGCCGGCGGCGGCCAGGGCGGCGCTGGAGGCGACCACCGCATGGCCGTCGGCCCGGGCCAGCAGCACGATCCGGCCCGGGGCGGCGGCGTCGAGGTCCTGACGGGTCAGGAAGCGCCCCTCGGGCCAGTGGGTCTCGATCCAGCCGCGGCCGACGATGGGGCCGTCCGGGTGGCTGGCGGCCCAGTCGCTCAGCCGGGCCATGGCCTCGGCCACCGAGGCCGAACCCTCAAGATTGAGCGTCAGCTCGCGCCAGCCGATGCCGTCGAGGTGGGCGTGGGCGTCGGTGAAGCCGGGGAACAGGGTCGCCCCGTTCAGCTCGACCACCGGCAGGCCCTCGACCGGGGCCCCGGCGGCGGGACCGGCCCAGACGATGCGGCCGTCGCGCACGACCACCACCTCGGCGGTGGGGGCGGCCTCGACCCCGGTGCGAATGGTCCCGCCGCGCAGGACCATGTCCTGGGCCAGAACGGCGACCGGGGCGGAGAGCGGCAGGGCCGCGGCGAGGGCGGCGAGCAGGACGGGTCGGAGCATGGGCCCGACCCTGCCCCGGAAATCGCGCCGCTCCAAGCGGGGAAGCGGCGCCGGGGCTTTGCCTGCGACCACGAGGCGTCTAGGGTCCGCGCCTTCCGATTTTTGCTGCGCCCGCGAACATGGCCTCGACAGAACCCCAGAAAAGTCCTTTGGCCTTCCAGGACCTGATCCTGACGCTCCACCGCTTCTGGGGCGACCAGGGCTGCGCCATCCTGCAGCCCTATGACATCGAGGTCGGGGCCGGCACCCTGCACCCGGCGACGGTGCTGCGCGCGCTCGGGCCGCGCCCGTGGAAGGCCGCCTATGTCCAGCCCAGCCGCCGCCCCGGCGACGGCCGCTACGGCGAGAACCCCAACCGGCTTCAACACTACTACCAGTACCAGGTGATCCTGAAGCCGAACCCGGACGACCTGCAGGACCTCTATCTGAAGAGCCTGGCCGCCATCGGCATAGATCCGAAGCTGCACGACATCCGCTTCGTCGAGGACGACTGGGAGAACCCGACCGTCGGCGCCTGGGGCCTCGGCTGGGAGGTCTGGTGCGACGGCATGGAGGTGACCCAGTTCACCTACTTCCAGGGCGTCGGCGGCCTCGAGGTCGACGTGGTCTCGGGCGAGCTGACCTACGGGCTGGAGCGCCTCGCCATGTATGTGCAGGGCGTCGACAACGTCTACGACCTGAAGTTCACCAAGGAGGGCACGACCTACGGCGAGGTCTTCCTCGAGAACGAGCGCCAGCAGTCCGAGGCCAACTTCCACGGCTATGACGTCGACGGGCTGAAGCGCCGTTTCGAGGACATGGTGGCCGAGGTGTCGCGCCTGCTGGCCATGACCGGGCCGCAGGGCCAGCAACTCGTCCTGCCGGCCTATGACCAGGTGCTCAAGGCCAGCCACCTGTTCAACCTGATGGACGCCCGCGGCGCCATCGCCGTCGCCGAGCGCCAGAGCTACATCGGCCGCATCCGCGACCTCTGCAAGGCCTGCGCCCTGGCCTGGGTCGAACAGGAAAGGGCGCGGGGGTGATCATCGAGCGCGACGCGACTCCCTTCCCCCTGGAGGGGGGAAGGGCCGGGGATGGGGGTGGCGCCTTGTCGGCGGCGAAAGGTCGGCCGCGGCCTGCGCCCGGCGCCGTCCCTCGCGCGCGTCGCCTGCGCGAGGACCAGACCTTCGCCGAGCGTCTGCTGTGGGAAGCCCTGCGCAAGCGGCGGATGAACTTCCGTCGTCAGGCCCCGGTGGGTCGCTTCATCGTCGACTTCGCCCACTTCGGCTCCAGCCTGATCATCGAGGTCGACGGCTATCACCACACCCTGCCCGGGCGGCAGGCCCGCGACGCCGAGCGCGATGCCTGGTTCGCGGCGAACGGCTTTCGCGTCCTCCGCTTCGCCGAAAAGCACGTGCGGGACGACTTGCTCGCGGTCGTCGACCGGATCGTGACTGAAACCGCGCCACCCCCATCCCCGACCCTTCCCCCCTCCAGGGGGAAGGGAGAAAAACGATACGACGTCCGATAGATGCCCCAGCTCCTCCTCGAACTGTTCTCCGAAGAAATCCCCGCGCGCATGCAGGCGGGGGCGGCGCGCGATCTGGAGCGGATGGCGGCCGAGCGGCTGAAGGCCGCCGGGCTGTCGTATGACGCCCTGACCACCCTCGCCGGGCCGCGGCGGCTGACGCTGGTGGTCGAGGGGCTGCCGGCGGCGACGCCGGACCGTGAGGAGGAGCTGAAGGGCCCCAAGACCTCGGCGCCGGACCAGGCGCTGGAAGGGTTCCTGCGCAAGACCGGCCTGACCCGCGACCAGCTGACCGAGCGCGACGGGGTCTTCTTCGCCGTCATCCGCCAGAAGGGCCAGCGCACCGCCGAGCTGATCCCCGGCATGGTCGACCAGATCGTCCGCGGCTTCCCCTGGCCCAAGTCGATGCGCTGGGGCTCCGGAACCCTGCGCTGGGTGCGGCCGCTGAAGCGGATCGTCTGCCTGTTCGACGGCGCCGTCGTCCCCTTCGCCGTGGACGGCATCGAAAGCGGCGACATCACCGAGGGACACCGCTTCCTCGGCGCCGGCCAGCCGGTCCGGGTGCGCGATTTCGCCGACTACCGGCAGAAGCTCCAGGCCGACTTCGTCCTGCTGGACGCCGCCGACCGCCGGCGGCGCATCCTCGAACAGGCGCGCGCCGTCTGCCACGCCCGCGGGCTGGAGCTGGTCGACGACAACGGCCTGCTCGACGAGGTGTCAGGTCTGGCCGAGTGGCCGACGCCGATCCTCGGCGACATGGACCCGTCCTTCCTCGACCTGCCGCCGGAGGTGATCCGGCTGTCGATGAAGGTGCACCAGAAGTATTTCGCCGTGCGCGACCCTAAGACCGGCGGGCTGGCCCCGCACTTCGTCGTGGTCGCCAACGTCGAGGCGCCGGACGGCGGCAAGGCCCTGGCCGGCGGCAATTCCCGCGTGCTGTCGGCGCGCCTGAACGACGCCCGCTTCTTCTGGGACGAGGACCGCAAGGTCGGCTTCGAGCCCTGGCTGAAGAAGCTGGGGGGCGTGACCTTCCACGCGAAGCTGGGGACGATGGCCGAGCGCGTCGAACGCATCGCCGCCCTCGCCCGCGAGATCGCGCCACTGGTCGGCGCCGACCCGGCGCTGGCCGAACAGGCCGCCCGCTACGCCAAGGCCGATCTGGCCTCGGGCATGGTCGGCGAGTTCCCCGAGCTGCAGGGGGTGATGGGGGGGTATTATGCGCGGGCGGCGGGCCCCCTCCCCCCCTCGAACCCGGCTACGCCGGCTTCGGTCCCCCCTGAGGGGGGACAATCCGCGGACCATTCTCCCCCCTCAGGGGGGAGTACCCGCGAAGCGGGGGAGGGGGGCCTATCCACCACCGTCGCCGACGCCATCCGCGATCACTACAAGCCCCAGGGCCCGGCCGACACGGTCCCGACCGACCCGCTGACCGTGGCGGTGGCGCTGGCCGACAAGCTGGACACCCTCGTCGGCTTCTTCGCCATCGACGAGAAGCCGACCGGCTCGAAGGACCCGTTCGCCCTGCGCCGGGCGGCGCTGGGGGTGATCCGGCTGGTGCTGGAGAACGGGGTGCGTGGTGATCTCGCGCAGCTCACTCGCCAAACCTACCTGAAGCTCCAGCAGCAGGGTCTTCAGTCTGGCAGAGCTTTTGGTGAACGACGCTCGGGGGCAGAGGGCCCCTCCGCTCAACCTCCAATCGGACCGAGCATTCAGTTGGCGGCGCTGGAAAACGTCAGTGCCGACCTCCTCGCCTTCTTCGCCGACCGTCTGAAGGTGCTGCTCCGCGATCAGGGCCGGCGGCACGACCTCGTCGATGCGGTGTTCGCGCTGGGCGACGACGACCTCGTCCGCATCGTGCGGCGGGTCGAGGCGCTGGACGCCTTCCTCGGCACGGACGACGGGGCCAATCTGCTGGCGGGCTACAAGCGGGCCTCCAACATCCTGAAGGCCGAGGCGAAGAAGGGCGACCTGCCCGACGGCGCCGCCGCCGACCTGCCCGGCGCCCCGGCCGAGGAGACGGCGCTGGTCGCCGCCCTTCGCACCGCCGCGCCGCAGGTCGAGGCCGCGCTGGCGGCCGAGGACTTCGCCGCCGCCATGGCGGCGCTGGCCGCCCTGCGCGGGCCGGTGGACGCCTTCTTCGAGGCGGTGCTGGTCAATTCGGAGGTCGCCGCCGAGCGCGACAACCGGCTGCGGCTGCTGGGCCAGGTGCGCGACCTGACCGGGCGGGTCGCCGACTTCGGCCAGATCAGCGGCTGAGCGCCCCTTCCGGTCGGCGGGGCGAACGCGCTATATCCGCCGCCCGGCCCGTCTCCATAGCTCAGCCGGATAGAGCACAGGTTTCCTAAACTTGGGGTCGCAGGTTCGAGTCCTGCTGGGGACGCCGCCGGTCCATTGGCCGAGGTGCGCCATGACCCGCGGTTACGCCGTCGTCCTGACCCTGATGGTGCTGGCCGCCGCCCTGTTCGCCGGCTGGTACAGCACGACCCGGGTGATCTACTTCCCGCCCGAGCTGCGGGAGTTCCGGAACGGCTGCGAGCGGTTTGAAGGCGGCTCCTTGCCTGTCCTCGATGAAGATGAAGCCGCCCGGTACGCTGGCGCCCTGCGAGCGATGGAAGAGCCGTCGCTCTATCTCGCCGCCGGGGCCCGGGCCCCCGCCACGTTCCGCCTGACCGTGGAGCCCAGCTTTCACCCGACCTGGGTGGTGCGGATCGACAGCCTGCCAGACGGCAGCCGGACGATCACATCGAAGCTTCGCTCCTATCCTTCGAGCAGGGAGCCGATGCAGGTGCGCCGCCGCCTTCTGGCGCCGGAAGAAATCGCCGCACTCGACGCCATGATCGCGGGGACGGGCGTCCTCGAAACGCCGCTGAAGTGTGTCGGCGGCGTCGACGGGGCGCGGTGGATCGTGGAGGCGACGGACGGCCAGGGCGGCTACACCTTCGTGCACAGCCACAGTCCGATGGCGGGACCTGTCCGCGAGGTCGGGGATCATCTGTTCAGCCTCGCCGACATCAGGCCCGAGTACCTCTACTGACCGACCTGCCGCGGCCCGTTTCCCCCTCCGCGAGCATCCTTAATCCCCCCGGAGCAACTGGACAGCCGCCGAGCGGGCGCGATATCGAGGCCACATCGGGTGTCGCGACGCCGCCCGCGGAGGCTGTATGGATCGAGACCTGTTCCGCCGGCCCGTGTGGCGCGCCCATCTGCTGGCCCTGGCGGTCTGGGCGGCGGCCTCGGCGCTGCGGTATGTGCTCGACCCCTGGTTTCCGCCGGGCTTTCCCTATCTGACCTATTTCCCCGCCGTGGTGCTGGTGGCCTATTTCGCCGGCCTGCGCCCGGCGGTGCTGACGGCTGTGCTGTCGGGCCTGACCGCCTGGTGGTTCTGGATCGGGGCGCCGGGGTTCGACGTCAGCTCCGCGACCCTGCTGGCGCTGGCCTTCTATGTCTTCGTGGTCGCCGTCGACATCTTCTTCATCGTCGGCATGGACGGGGCCAGCCGCCGTCTGGCCGCCGAGGTCGAGCGCAACGCCGCCCTGGCGCGCAGCCGCGACATCCTGCTGCGCGAGGTGCAGCACCGGGTCTCCAACAACATCCAGGTGGTCAGCGCCCTGCTGCAGCTGGAGGCGCGCGCCGCCACCGATCCCGGAGCGCGCAAGGCGCTGGGCGAAGCGGCGGCCAGGACGGCGCTGGTGGCCCGCATCCAGCGCAGCCTGTCGGACGCCGACGGCCAGCCGACCGCGTTCCGCGAGCTGGCCGGGGCCATCGTCGAGGACGCCCTCGCCGCAGCCGGCCGGACCGACGTCCAGGTCGAGATCGCCGGCAGCGCCGGGTCGCTGTCCGCCGAGGAGGCGACGCCAGTGACCCTGATCCTGCTGGAGGCGGTCAATAACGCGCTCGAGCACGCCTTCCCCGGCCGTCCCGGACGCCTCGAGATCCGCCTTGACGAGGCCGAAGGGACGCGACGGCTGACGGTGGCGGACGACGGGATCGGCGTGCCTGCGGGCGGCGCCGGGCGGACCGAGGGTCTGGGCCTGCGTCTCGTGCAGGGCCTCGCCCGGCAGCTGGGCGGCGACTGGGACCTGACGCCCGGCGAGACGGGCGCGCTCGCCCGGCTGACCTGGCCCGCCGCGCCGACCGACGACTGACGCGCGACAGAAGCGCCATTCGGTCGCAGGCTGACCCGATTGCGTCCGCCGCCGGGCATGGCACTGTGGTCTCAGCGGACCGGGCCCCTCTGGCGCTTCCTCGGAAGCGTGATGTCGGACCGCATCGGGTGATCTCGATGCTTGATGGGTCCGGCGTTTCCACGCCCCTCCTCCGGCATCGTCGTCGCCAGACAACGAGAGGAGGACACGCCTTGAACACGTACATGCAGAAGATGTGGAGCCTGACGGCGGCGCTGATCCTCGCGGCCAGCGTCGTGGCCATGTGGGTCTGGCCGAAGGTCTTTGGCGGCGGCCCGCACCCGATCATGGGCTGGGCCGAGCTGAACAGCGGCGCCGCCTGGCTCTATCCCGTCGGACGCTGGGGCTTCGCCGCCCTGGCCGCCATCGCCGTCGTCCTGCTGGTCATCCCCCGCACGCGGATGATCGGCGGCTGGACCGCCCTGGCCCTGTCGGTCACCTACATGGTGCTGCACTCCACGCCCTGGCTGGGCTGGAACATTCCCGAGTACGGCCCGCTGACCGAGGCGCTCGCCGCCGGCCGGTCGCTGGCCGAGATCCAGGCCATGAACCTGGGCACTGACTATGGCGCGCACGGCACCCTGACGATGGTGCTGGCGGTGCTGGCCGGCATGGTCATCATCGCCGAACGCACCCTTCGCAAGCCGAAGCCGCCCCGCCAAACGTCCGTCAACCTGGCGTCGATCGACTAGATCCGCTTTCGACGGACGTGACCCGCCGCTCGCTCCCCTCCACCCCCCCCGACGGCGAGCGGCGGGTCTCCCCTCTTCCCCACGCGCCGGCTGACAGGCAGCCGCGGGTCTTGATACATGCAGGGTCCGTTCCCAGGAGCCGCCGCATGGACATCCGCCCCCTCGACCCCGCCCTTCATGTGGCGCCGCAGATCGCGCTCGAGGACCTGCCGGCGCTGAAGGCGGCCGGCTACGCCACGATCATCTCCAACCGGCCGGACGGCGAGGAACCGGGCCAGCCGGACGCGGCCGAGGTGCGCGCCGCGGCCGAGGCGGCCGGCCTGGCCTTCGCGCACATCCCGGTGTCGATGCCGGCGCTCGGCCCCGGCGAGGTCGAGGCGTTGCGCCACGCCCTCGACACCCTGCCGGGCCCTGCGCTGGCGTTCTGCAAGTCGGGCACGCGCTCGGCGGTGCTGTGGGTCCTGAGCCAGGCGGGCGAGCGCCCGGCCGACGAGCTGATCGCCGCCGCAGCCGCCGCCGGTTACGACCTGTCCGGCCTGCGGCCGCGGCTGGGGTGAGCGCGGGGCCGGACGGCCCCTCCACCGCTTCGCGGTCCCCCTCCCCACTGCGTGGGGAGGAAAGCGCTTCTCCTCCCCATGCAATGGGGAGGTGGATCGCCGGCAAAGCCGGCGAGACGGAGGGGCGTCAACGCCCCCTCAGTCCCGGAAGGCCAGCATCATGTAGTTGATGCCGTCGTCGTCGGTTTCGCTCCAGCGGTCGGTCAGCGGGTTGAACGACAGGCCGATCGGCCCCTCGACCCGCACGGGCGCGTCCTGCAGCATGCGCCGGATCTCCTCGGGCTTGAGGAACTGGCGCCAGTCGTGGGTGCCGGGGGGCAGCCAGCGCAGGATGTACTCGGCGCCGATCTTGGCCAGGGCCAGGGAGCGCAGGGTGCGGTTGAGGGTGGCGACGACCATCAGGCCGCCGGGCTTCACCAGCGAAGCCGAGTCCAGCAGGAACTGCTTCGGGTCGGCGACGTGCTCGACCACCTCCATGTTGAGCACGACATCGAACGGCCCCGCCCCCTCCGCCGCCAGCTGCTCGACGGTGGCGGCGCGATAGGTGATGGCGAGGCCCTGCTCCACCGCGTGCTGGCGGGCGGTGCCGATGTTCTTCTCCGAGGCGTCGACGCCGGTGACGGCGAAGCCCATGCGCCGCATCGGCTCCGACAGCAGGCCGCCGCCGCAGCCGACGTCGAGCAGGCTCAGCCCCTCGAACGGGCGGATGGCGCGGGGGTCGCGGCCGAACCGCGCCACGGCTTCGCGGCGCAGGACGTCCAGCCGCGCCGGGTTGAACTTGTGCAGGGGCGCGAACGGCCCTTTCGGGTCCCACCAGGTCGCGGCGATGGCCGAGAAGCGGGCCACGTCGGCAGGATCGATCGAGGCCCCTTCCGGGACCGGTTCGCTTTGGGGTTTGCGCCCGGCGGGGCGGTCGTTAGAAGCGGCCATGGGCCGAGGCATGAACGCGTCGGGCCCGCCACGCAAGACGGAGTCCCCCCACCACGATGACGCGGCCCTCCTCGCGACTGGTGATGAAGTTCGGCGGCACCTCGATGGCCGACCTGGAGCGCATCCGCCGCGCCGCCCGGATCGTCGCCGCGGAGGCCCGCAGCGGCAAGCGGGTGGCGGTGGTGGTCTCGGCCATGGCCGGCAAGACCAACGAGCTGGTGGCCTGGACCGACGGCGCCGGCGCGCCGGCGGCGGGCATCCCCCTGTCCGATGATGAGTATGACGTGGTGGTGGCCTCGGGCGAGCAGGTGACCGCCGGCCTGCTGGCCCTGACCCTGCGCAATATGGGCCTCCGGGCCCGCTCGATGATGGGCTGGCAGGTGCCGATCGTGACCGACGACCTGCACGGCAAGGCGCGCATCGAGGACATCCCCGGCGACGCCCTCGCCAGCGCCGTCGATGGCGGCGAGATCGTCGTCATCCCCGGCTTCCAGGGCGTGACCCGCGACGGGCGTATCACCACCCTGGGCCGCGGCGGCTCCGACACCTCGGCGGTGGCGGTGGCGGCGGCCCTGTCCTGCCCCTGCGACATCTACACGGACGTCGACGGCGTCTACACCACCGACCCGCGCATCGAGGGCAAGGCCCGGCGGCTGGCCCGCGTCTCCTACGAGGAGATGCTGGAGATGGCCTCGCTGGGCGCCAAGGTGCTGCAGACCCGCTCGGTGGAGCTGGCCATGGCGAAGCGCGTGCCGGTGCGCGTGCTGTCCAGCTTCGTCGAGCCCGACGAGAACGGAAACCTGCCGGCGGTCGCCGGCACCCTGATCTGCGACGAGGAGGAGATCGTGGAGAAGCGCATCGTGTCCGGCGTGACCATGAGCCGTGACGAGGCCCGCATCACCCTGCTCGGCCTGTCGGACCGCACCGACGCCCCGGCCGACGTCTTCACCCGCCTCGCCGAGGCCGGGGTCAATGTCGACATGATCGTGCAGAGCCAGGCGCGCACCGAGGGGGCGGTCAACCTGACCTTCACCACCGGCCGCCGCGACGCCCAGCGCGCCGCCGAGCTGATGCGTGAATCCCAGGACCAGATCGGCTTCGAACAGCTGCGCGTCGACGAGGACGTGGCCAAGGTCTCGGTGGTCGGGGTCGGCATGCGGAGCCACGCCGGCGTGGCCCAGACCATGTTCCGCGCCCTGGCCGACAAGGGCATCAAGTTCCAGGCCATCTCCACCTCGGAGATCAAGATCAGCGTGCTGATCGACGCCGCCTATGCCGAGCTGGCGGTGCGCGCCCTGCACGGCGCCTACGGACTCGAAGCGGTTTAAGGTCTAGCATCGCCCGCGGAAGGGCTGGAGCGCGTATGGTCAAGGGCGGAACGATGACGAGGGGGCCGAGGAACCTCCTGCGCCAGATCCGCGAGGCCATGGCCGACGGCGGACCGGCCCAGGACCGCCTCGACACCGTCGTGCGCATCATCGCCCGGTCGATGGTGGCCGAGGTCTGCTCCATCTATCTGCGCCGCGCTTCGGGCGAACTGGAGCTGTTCGCCACCGAGGGCCTGAACCGCGCGGCCGTGCACACGACGCGGCTGAGGCCAGGCGAGGGCCTGGTCGGCGAGGTGGCGCGGGCGGCCGAGCCGATCAGCCTGGCCGACGCGCCCAGCCACCCGAGCTTCTCCTACCGCCCCGAGACCGGCGAGGACCCGTACCACGCCTTCCTCGGCGCGCCCCTGCTGCGCGGCGGTCGGGCCATCGGCGTGCTGGTCGTCCAGAATCGTGCGGCCCGTCACTACGACCCCGACGAGATCGAGGACATCCAGACCATCGCCATGGTGCTGGCCGAGACGGTCGCCTCGGGCGAGCTGCTGGGCCAGGAAGAGCTGCGCGACGTCGAGGTGGCGCCGCACCGCCCCGAGCGGATGAAGGGCCAGCGTTTCGCCGAGGGCCTGGCCTTCGGCCATGTGGTGCTGCACGAGGCGCCGCTGGCCCCCGAAAAGCTGCTGGCCGACGATCCGGTGCTGGAAGAGGCGCGGCTGCAGACGGCGCTGCACACCCTCAAGGCCGGCATCGACGCGATGCTCGAGGTCGGCCCCAGCGGCCTGTCGGGCACGCCTTTCGAGGTGCTCGAAACCTACCGCATGTTCGCCGACGACCGCGGCTGGAACCGGTCGCTGGAAGAGGCGGTGCGCTCGGGCCTGACCGCCGAGGCCGCCGTGGACCGGGTGCGCAACGAGCACCGCGCCCGCTTCGCCAAGGCCCGCGACCCCTATATCCGCGAGCGGCTGCACGACTTTGAGGACCTGGCCAACCGGCTGCTGCGGGTGCTGGCCGGCGACAAGCCCGGCGAGCGCGAGCTGCCCGAGGACGCCATCCTCGTGGCCCGCAACCTCGGGCCGGCCGACCTGCTGGAGTATCCCCGGGACCGGCTGAAGGGGGTGCTGCTGGAGGAAGGCTCCGCCGCCAGCCACGCCGGCATCGTCGCCCGGGCGCTGCAAATCCCCTGCGTCGGCCGGCTGATGGGTCTGCGTGATCGTTTGTCGGAAGGCGACCTGGTCATCGCCGACGGCGAGACCGGCGAGGCCTATCTGCGCCCCCGGCCGGAGATGCTGGAGGCCGTGCAGCAGCGGATCGCCGTGCGCGACCAGCGCCGCGCCGAGTTCGCCCTGCTGCGCGACGTGCCGGGCGTGACGCTGGACGGCACCCGCATCACCCTGCTGACCAACGCCGGCCTTGCCGTCGACCTCGACAGCCTCGACGATACCGGCTCGGAGGGCATCGGCCTGTTCCGCACCGAGTTCCAGTTCATGGTGTCCGAGGAACTGCCGCGGCTGGAGGCCCAGACCCAGCTCTATCGCCGCGTTCTGGACGCCGCCGGCGACCGGCCGGTCACCTTCCGCACCCTGGACATCGGCGGCGACAAGGTGCTGCCCTACCTCGACGCCGAGCGTGAGGAGAATCCGGCGCTCGGCCGCCGCGCCATCCGTCTCGGCCTCGACCGGCCGTCGCTGCTGCGGCTGCAGCTGCGGGCCCTGCTGCATGCCGCGGCCGGACGCGAGCTGCGCGTCATGTTCCCGATGATCGCGACCGTCGAGGAGTTCCGGGCGGCGCGGGAGATGGTCGACATCGAGTGCGCCTGGGCGCGCCGTCGCGGGCGCGCCCTGCCCTCGCTGCTGCGCGTCGGGGCGATGATCGAGGCCCCGTCGCTGCTGTTCCACCTCGACGCCCTACTGCCCCTGACCGACTTCGTCTCGGTCGGGACCAACGACCTGCTGCAGTACATGTACGCCGCCGACCGGACCAATCCGCTGGTGTCGGACCGCTATGACCCCCTGTCGCCGCCGGCGCTGCGGGCGCTGCAGGAAATCCAGACCCGCTGCGCCGAAACGGGCACGCCGGTGTCGGTCTGCGGCGAGCTGGCCGGACGTCCGCTGGAGGCCTTCGCGCTGGTCACCCTCGGCTACACCCGCCTGTCCGCGCCGGCCGGCGGGGTCGGGCCGGTGAAGCGGATGGTGCTGTCGCTTGACCTGCCCGCCGCGCGGCGCGGCATGACCACCCTGCTCGGATCCTCCGCCGGCTCGATCCGCAATGAGGTCGAGAGCCTGGCCCGAAAGTTGAACGTCGCCGTCTGACCGTCCCGTTCGGAGACGGGGGGACTCAAACAGCGTTAACAACGATTTGGCGCGGCGGCGAAAATGGGTTATCCACAAGCAGCGGGAGCTGTGCCTCCGGGGGGAGGTCCGAACCGTCATCCGGAGTGGTTAAAGGATGGCAGTCTGGAAGCGAGTACGACGCCGGATGCGGCCCCAGGGTCGCCGGCGCCGAGTGTGGGGTTGACGGAGATGGCGCTGGACGCGGGGAACGCCCCCGAGGAGTTTCGAGCCCACCCCGACTGGAGGGATCCTGTTCCCTCCATCGCCGATGCGCCGTCCCTGGGCGTCGGCCTCCGCCGCGCACGTGAAGTGTCGGGCAAGTCGCTGGCCCAGCTGTCCGCCATCACCCGGGTGCCCCAGAAGTATCTGACCGCGCTGGAGCAGGGCGAGCATTCCGCGCTGCCGTCGCGCGTCTTCACCCTCGGCTATGTCCGCGCCTATGCCGGGGCGCTCGGCCTCGACGAGCAGCTGGCCGTCGAACGCTACAAGCGCGAGGCGCCGGACGGCGACAAGATCGCGCCGCTGCAGCCGCCTGCCGGGGTCGCCTTCGCCGAGGTGCGCCGGCACTCGCCGCGCGTGATCGCCGCGGTCGCCGCCCTCGTTATCGCCGTGGTCGGCTGGAACGTGTTCCAGCGGGTCAGCCACATGCGCTCGCCGCCGCCGGCGGTGATCTCCGAGACTCCCGAGAGCTGGACCCTCGGGGCCGTGCCCGGCCAGACCCAGGGCCTGACCGAAATCAGCCTCGACGTGCCGCGGCCCGCTCCGCCGGACCAGACCGTACCGGTTATGTACCTGACCCCGGGCCTTGAGGCCGAGCTTCTGGGGCTTGATCCGGCCGATGCAGACGCCGCCGCCGCCCTGGCCGACGCCACAAGCCGGCGCGACGCGCCGGTGCAGGCCGCCTTCAACCCGCGCGGCGCCGTGTACGGCGCGGCCGCGGCGGATTCCCAGGTGACGCTGCAGGCGCGGCGCCCGACCTCCCTCGTGGTGCGGCTTTCGGATGGCCGGGTGCTGTTCGCCCGCCAGCTGGCCGCCGGCGAGGCCTGGCGCGCCCCGATCGGCGTGCCGGCCACGATCGACGCCTCCGAGCCGGCGCTGATCGGCGTCTATCTCAACGGGGAGTCCGACGGGGCGCTGCCGGGTCAGCTGACGCCGCTCAACCAGCTGAACGCCCGCGCCGCCACCCTGGCGCGACAGGCCCAGGCCCAGGCCGAGGCGGAGGCCCGCGCCGAAGCGGCCCGCCGCGCCGCCGCCGCGGCCGCCGAGGCGCCGGCAGCCGGACCGGCCCTGACGCCGACCGCGACGCCGACCACGACTCCGGCGGCGCCGCTGCCTGCTGGCGCCGCGCCCTCGCCGGCCACGCCCGCGGCCGGCTGATCCGTCGCGCGGCGCGCCCCGCCGCCGTCGTGGAAACGCCATCGCCCTTGGCCTATGTTGGCGTCATGAGCGACCACACCCTCGTCCGCCCCTGGCGCCATATCGAGCGCCGCAAGAGCCGCAAGATCCGCGTCGGCGCGGTCGAGGTCGGTGGCGACGCGCCGATCAGCGTCCAGTCGATGACCAACACCCCGACCACCGACGCGGGGGCGACCATCGACCAGATCCGCCAGCTGGAAGAGGCCGGCGCCGACATCGTCCGCGTCTCCTGCCCCGACGAGGAGTCGACCGCCGCCTTCCGCACCATCGCGAAGGCTGCAAAGGTCCCGCTGGTGGCCGACATCCACTTCCACTACCGCCGCGGCATCGAGGCGGCCGAGGCCGGCGCCGCCTGCCTGCGCATCAACCCGGGCAATATCGGCAGCCCCGACCGGGTGCGCGAGGTCGTCCAGGCGGCCAAGGATAACGGCTGCTCCATGCGCATCGGCGTCAACGCTGGCAGCCTCGAGAAGGAGCTGCTGGAGAAGTATGGCGAGCCCTGCCCCGACGCCATGGTCGAGAGCGCGCTGAACCACGCCCGCATCCTGCAGGACCACGACTTCCACGAGTTCAAGATCTCGGTGAAGGCTTCCGACCCGTTCCTGACGGTCGCCGCCTACCAGCAGCTGGCCGAGGCCATCGACTGCCCGCTGCACCTCGGCGTGACCGAGGCCGGGCCGCTGCGGACCGGGACCATCAAGTCCTCGATCGGCCTGGGCATGCTGCTGTGGTCCGGCATCGGCGACACCATCCGGGTGTCGCTGGCGGCCGATCCGGTCGAGGAGATCAAGGTCGGCTTCGATATCCTAAAGTCGCTGGGCCTGCGCCACCGCGGCGTCAACATCATCGCCTGCCCATCCTGCGCCCGTCAGGGCTTCAACGTCATCGAAACGGTCGGCATCCTCGAGGAGCGGCTGGCCCATGTCTCGACGCCCCTGTCGCTGTCGATCATCGGCTGCGTCGTCAACGGGCCCGGCGAGGCCCTCTACACCGACATCGGCTTCACCGGCGGCGGCAAGGGCTCGGGCATGATCTATCTCAACGGCAAGATCGCCCACAAACAGGCCAACGCCGGCATGATTGACCACATCGTCGAGCTCGTGGAACGTAAGGCCGCCGAGTTCGAAGCGGCGCAGGCGGCGGCGGAGTAGCCCTCGCCACTGGGGGGATACAGATGCTGAGACACCTCGCCGCCGCGGCCGCCGCGGCCCTGATGCTGACCGCCGCGCCGACCCTGGCGCAGACGCCTGAGGCGCCGCCGGCGGTCGAGACGCTCAGCGTCCAGAACCGCGCCGTCGAGCTGCAGGTCTGGCCGGCCGAGGGCGAGCCCCGCGCGGTGATCGCCTTCAGCCATGGCATGGGCGGCGCCCCGGCGGCCTACCATCGCCTGCTCGAGACCTGGCAGGCCGCGGGCTTCACCGTGCTGGCCCCGCTGCATGTCGATTCCCTGCGCCATCCCGACCGGGCCAGCTTCAACGGGCCGACCGGCTTCTTCGCACGCATCGCCGACATGGCCGCGGTGCGCGAGGCGGCGCGCCAGCGCGCGCCCGGCAAGCCGCTGATCGCCGCAGGCCACTCCTATGGCTCGCTGCTGTCGGCCATGGCCGGCGGGGCGGTGACCGTGGCCGGCCCGCAGGGCGACGCCGACGTGGACGCCATCGTCCTGCTGTCGTCGCCGGGCGCGGTCCCGGGACTGGTGACGCCGGACACCTACCGGCCCATGGCCACGCCCTCTCTGACCATCACCGGCGATGCGGACCTGGTGCCCAACTTCGTCACCGACTGGACCGCCCACCGGCTGCCGTTCGACGGGGCCGGCGGGACCGGCCACCTGCTGCTGGTCTTCGCCGGCGGCGACCACGCCCTGGTGGCCAATGCCGACGCCGAAGACTTCGCCATGCTGTCACAGGCCACCGTCGACTTCATCGCCGCCACGACTCTTGACGATGCGGCGGCGGCGGCCCGGCTGGCGGCGCTGCAGGCCGACGGCCTGACGGTCGAGCGCAAGTAGCCGCGACCGGCATCCCAAACAAACTGACAGTCTCCATGATCCTCTACATCACCGCCCCCTCCCCGTTCGCCCGCAAGTGCCGCATCGTGCTGCGCGAGAAGGGCCTCGCCGGACGCGTCGAGGAGGTCCTCGTCGACCCCTACGCCAATGCCCCGCAGCTGCTGGAGGCCAATCCCGTGGTGCAGGTCCCGACCCTGATCGCCGGCGACGGCCTGCCGGTGAACGACAGCCCGGTGATCTGCGAGCACCTGGACGAGATCGGCGGCGGCCCCCGCCTCCTGCCCGCTGCCGGGCCGGAGCGGCTTCGGGTCAAGCGGCTGGAGACCCTTGGCAATGCGGCGCTGGAGATGGGCGTCAAGCTGGTGCTGGAGATGCGCCGGCCGGAGAGCGAGCGGTCGCCGTCGTGGACCGCCCGCTGGACGACGAACATGGGCCGCGCCCTGGACGCGCTGGAAGCCGCGGTCCCGGCGCCGGACGCGCCGCTCGACATGGGGGTGATCACCGCCGGCGTCGCCGCCAGCTGGATCGGCTTCCGCCACCCGGACTTCGGCTGGGCGGAAGGGCGGCCGCGGCTGGCGGCCCTCACCGCGGCGCTGGAAACGCGCGACAGCTTCCGCGCCACCGCCCCGGCCTGAGGCGGCTCAGCGCCCGACCAGACCGGCCAGCTGCAGCCCCTGGAAGCCGGCCAGCACGATCAGCAGGCCGCCGACCGCAAAGGTCAGCAGGCGCTGCGGGACGCGCTTGACGACGAAGCCGGCGAAGGGCGCCGCGATCAGCCCGCCGACCACGAGGCCGGCCACGGCGGCGAGGTGGCTCTGCAGACCCTCCGCCTCGCGCCAGTGGCCGGTGACGAGGGCCCAGAGGAAGGTGGCGGAGATGGCCGAGGTGACAAGGAACTCGACCGAATTGACGGTGCCGATGGCCTTGCGCGGCTCCTGCCCGGCGCCGACCATGGCCGAGGACACGGTCGGGCCCCAACCGCCACCGCCGATGGCGTCGAAGAAGCCGCCGACGACACCCAGCGGTGCTACCAGCCAGCGCGGGCGGATGACCCGCGGCCTCAGCGCGCGCGTGGCCCGCCACAGGATGTAGAGCCCCATCCCCGCCAGATAGACGATGATGAACGGCTTGATCATGTCGCCGTCGATGCCGCTGAGCAGATAGGCGCCGGCTACCCCGCCGGCCACGCCGCCCACGGCGAGGGGGACGAACAGCCGCCACTCCACATTGCGATGCCAGACGTGGGAGCTGGCGGAGGCGCCGGTGGTGAACACCTCGGCCGCATGGACGCTGGCCGAGGCCGTCGCCGGGGGCACGCCGAAGGCCAGCAGCACGGACGACGAGATCACCCCGTAGGCCATGCCGAGGGCGCCATCGACGATCTGGGCCAGCATCCCGACCAGCAGGAACAGGAGGAAATCTTCCATCGGGCCCCTTGGTCGCCTGCGGCAGCAGGGCGAGAAGTCCCGAACACGCCGTTGGTTGCCTGGCGCCGTCAAGATCGACAGGGGGCGCGACCGCGCGTAAAGCGGGCGCCCCGTGCAACCCCTTCCGAAGGCCCGCCCTTGCGACTGCCCCAGGCCCGGCTCGAACAGGTGCTCGACCGCTTCCAGGAGGTCGAGGCGCGCATGTCCGCGGCCTCGGACGGAGCCGAGATCGTGCGCCTGTCGAAGGAGCATGCCGAGCTCAAGCCGGTCGCCGACGCCGTCGCCGCCCTCGCCCGCGCCCGCGCCGAGATCGGCGAGCTGGAGGCGCTGGCGGCCGATCCCGAGATGGGGGCCCTCGCCGCCGAGGAGCTGGACGCCCTCTCCGCCCGTCTGCCGGAGATGGAGCGGGCGGTGGCCCTGCTGCTGGCCCCGCGCGACCGGGACGAGAACGCCTCGGCCATCCTCGAGGTGCGCGCCGGCACCGGCGGGGACGAGGCGGCCCTGTTCGCCGGCGACCTGTTCCGCATGTACAGCCGCTACGCCCAGACCCTCGGCTGGCGGGTCGAGATCGACAGCGTCTCCGAAGGCGAGATGGGCGGCTACAAGGAGATCGTGGCCAGCATCACCGGCGACGGAGTGTTCGGCCGGCTCAAGTTCGAGAGCGGCGTGCACCGGGTGCAGCGGGTGCCCGTCACCGAGGCCGGCGGGCGCATCCACACCTCGGCGGCGACCGTGGCGGTCCTGCCCGAGGCCGAGGATGTCGACATCGTCATCGAGGACAAGGACATCCGCATCGACACCTACCGCGCCTCGGGCGCCGGCGGGCAGCACGTCAACAAGACCGACTCGGCGGTGCGCATCACCCACCTGCCGACCGGCATCGTCGCCACCAGTTCCGAGAAGAGCCAGCACGAGAACCGGCGCAAGGCCATGGCCAACCTCAAGGCCCGGCTCTACGACCTGCAGCGTCAGGAGAAGGACCGGGCCCGCGCCGATGCGCGCAAGAGCCAGGTCGGCTCGGGCGACCGGTCCGAGCGCATCCGCACCTACAACTTCCCGCAGGGGCGGGTGACCGACCACCGCATCAACCTGACCCTCTACAACCTGCCGCAGATCCTCGAGGGCGAGCTGGGGCCCCTGACCGACGCCCTGATCGCCGAGGACCAGGCCGCGCGGCTGGCGGATCTCGAAGCCGAGCTGGGCTGACGCCGGACCGGGCCGACGTTTCCTTAAGCCTCGTCCGGCACAATGACCCGATGCCGCTGATCGACCAGATGCGCCGTCGGGCCGCCCGTTATCTCGACCGCGAGCCGGTGCGGATCGCGCCCGGCCGCGGCGTTTTCTCGCTCAGCTTCGACGACTTTCCCGAGACCGCCTGGACCGAGGCCGGACCGATCCTCGCGCAGCATGGGGTCAAGGCGACCTACTATGTCTGCGGCGGACTGGAGGGCGGGACCAATCTCGACCTGCCGCAGTTCCGCACGGCGCATCTGCAGGCGCTGGTCGAGGCCGGTCACGAGGTCGGCTGCCACACCTTCGGCCACACCAGCGTCCTGCAGCTCGACGCGGCGAGACTGGAGTCCAGCCTCGACGCCAACGCCCGCTGGGTGGCGGAACGGCTGGACGACTATCGCATGACCACCTTCGCCTATCCGTTCGGCGACGCCTCTCTCACCGCCAAGGGCGTCGTGCGGCGACGCTTCGCCCTCGGCCGCGGGGTGCGCGACGGCGTCAATCAGGGCCTCGAGGACCGGGCGCTGGTGAAGAGCATCGGCCTGGAGAGCCGCCGTCTGCCCGGCTACGACCTCGGCGCCCTGATGGCCGAAACCGCGCGCACGGGCGGCTGGCTGACCGCCTATGGCCACGACGTCTCCGACCGGCCCACGCCCTACGGCTGCCGGCCCGACGATCTCGACCGGGTGCTGCGGCTGGCCCGCGCCGCGGATCTGGAAATCCGGCCGATCGGCGAGGCGTTCGCGGCGATGCAGGCGTCCGCCGCCGCCTGAGGCGCCCTGCACGCGCCGCGGTTCCGCGCTATGAGCGGGTCATGACAGACCTGCCCCCCGACCCCGCACCGCCCCCCCGCTATTCCCGCAAGGGCCTGATCGCGCCGTTCGGGATCGTCCTGATCGCCCTCGCCCTGTGGAGCGTCTGGTGGGCGGTGCTGATCGAGCGCGTCGAGAGCGGGCTGAACGACCGCATCGCCGCCCTGCGCGAGGCGGGCTGGACCGTGCGCTACGCCGCGCTGCAGGTGAACGGCTGGCCCTTCCGGGCCAGCGTGCGGCTGCGCGATCTCGAGCTGGTCGCGCCTTCGGGACAAGGCGTCTCGGCGCCGGCGCTGTCGGCCGAGGCCATGGCGTGGGACCCGGACCGCTGGGTGCTGGTGGCGCGGGACGGGCTGGTTCTGTCGCGCGGCGACAGGGGCAAGGTGACGCTCGACGCCGGCGCGGTGCGCGCCAGCGGCAGCGGCTGGGGCAACGCCTATCCGAACCTGGCGGTGGAGATCGTCGAGGCCCGGTTCACTCCCCTGCCGGGCGCCGAACCGTTCCCCCTGGCCAGCGCGGCGCGGCTGGAAGTCTATGTGCGCCCCAACGCCGGTCTCGAAGGCGGCCCCGGGGTGGCCCAGCCCGCCGGCGACCCGGCTGACGCCGCCGATGTGCTGGTGCGCCTGATCGAGGCCCGCGGCCGCCCCGGCGGCCCGGTCGCCGCCCTGACCCGCAACGGCATTCTGACCGTGCAGGGCGAGGCGGTCATCACCCGCGCCCGCGACCTGTCCGGTCAGGACGTGGCCGGACTGACCGCCGCCTGGGCCCGCAACGGCGGCGCCCTGCTGAATGTGCGGGGGGAGCTGACCGCCGGGACCAGCACGGCGCGGTTCGACAGCCCGCGGCTGGCGGCCGGGCCGGACGGGCGACTGACCGGACAGGTGACCCTGACCGCGCAGGACGCGGCGGCCGCCGTCAGCGGCCTGACCGGCGCGCCGGCCGACGCCCTCCCCGCCGCGGATGCGACGCTGACCCTGAGCTTCGCCGACGGCGAGGCGCGGCTCGGGCCGCTGGCCCTCGCTCCGGCGCCGAAGCTGTTCTGATGACGCTGCAGGAACCCGAGGTCGGCGCCGGGCTGATCGCCGCCGACCGGGCCCTGGCTGAAGCCGTGCGGAACCGGCTGGCCCAGCCGGCGGCGGCCCCGGACGTCGAGACCCTGGCCTTGCGGCACGCGCTGCAGGGGCTCGACGGCCCGGCGCGGGCGGCGCTGAAGGCGGTCGCGGGCCGCCTCGCCGCCACTCGCCGGCCGGTCACCGTGGCGGGCCCTGCGTCGCAGCTGCTGGCGGCGGACCGCTACGGCGGCACGCGCAACGTGGCGACCACCGCCGAGGCGGCCCTCACGGCGCCAGACCCGGCCACGGTGCTGATCGATCTGGACGGGCTCGGCCCCTGGTGGGCGCGTCTGCTGGCTCGCGCGGACCGGGCCGTCATCGGCGCCCTGCCGGATGAGCCCGGCAGCCGGCCGCTGGCGCTTCAGGTGGGCGCCGCCATGACCGGCCCGACCGGCGACGACCGCACCTTCTGGGTCACCGACGCGGCGGCGTCAGAGGCGGCGATCGTCGCGGTTCTGGCCGGAGAAGGACTGATCGCGACACCGGCGGCGCGGGCCGGCGGCTTGAAGCTGTTCCTCCTCACGGGCTATGTGCAGCCCCATGATGCGCGGCTGGAGGCTCCGGCTGTCGCGACCCTGGGGCGGCTGTCCGGCGTGATCGGGCACGCGCCCGTCCTCTGACGTTTGACAAGGCGATCCCATGAGCGACCCCGCGACCGTGCACGGCCCCGCCCCCAAGCCCGGCATCCTCGATATCGCCCCCTATGTCGGCGGTAAGGCGAACCTCGACGGGGTGGCCAAACCGATGAAGCTGTCCTCGAACGAGAACATGCTGGGCGCCGGCGAGAAGGCCCGGGCCGCCTACGCGGCGGCGCTGGACAACATCCACATCTATCCGGACGGCCGGGCCAACAAGCTGCGCGCGGCGGTCGCCGAGCTGCACGGGCTGGAGCCCGAGCGGCTGATCTTCGGCAACGGGTCGGACGAGGTCTTCGCCCTGCTGAACCAGACCTACCTGACCGCCGGCGACAACATCGTCACGGGCCAGTACGGCTTCCTCGCCTATCGCATCAGCGCCCTGGCCAACGAGGCCCAGGTCAAGCTGGCCCCGGAGCCGGAGCTGAAGGCGACGCCCGAGGCCCTGCTGGAGCAGGTCGATGACCGCACCCGCATCGTCTATGTCTCCAGCCCGGCCAACCCGACCGGCAGCTGGAACACCACCGAAGAGATCGCCCGCCTGCACGCGGCCCTGCGCCCGGACATCCTGCTGGTGATCGACGAGGCCTACGCCGAGTACGTTCAGGAGCCCGACTGGGCCACCAGCTTCCCGCTGGCCAGGGACGCGCCCAACGTGGTCGTCACCCGCACCTTCTCCAAGATCCACGGCCTCGGCGGCCTGCGCATCGGCTTCGGCTATGCCCCGCTGCCGGTGGCCGAGGCGGTCGACCGCATCCGCCTGCCGTTCAACGTCTCGGTGCCCGGGCTCGAGGCGGCGGTCGCCGCCCTGTCCGACGAGGCGCACCAGACCGCTTCGCGCGAGCTGATCCACAGCTGGCGGCCGCGCCTGACCCAGGCCATTCGCGGCTTCGGCTTCGAGGTCTACCCGTCCGCCGGCAACTTCATCCTCGTGCGCTTCCGCGACCCGAAGCGCTCGGCCGACGCCGCCAACGCCTACCTCAACAGCAAGGGCGTGATCGTGCGCCAGGTCGGCGGCTACGGCCTGCCGGACTGCCTGCGCATCACCATCGGCACCGAGGACCAGAACCGCGCCGTCATCGACGCCCTCAGCGAGTTCGCCGCGGGGGCGTGAACCATATCTCCTCCCCCGCAAGCGGGGGAGGGGAACCGCCGAAGGCGGTGGAGGGGGCGACCGCAAGCGCCGCGCCTGACCTCGCCCCCTCCACCCCGCTGCGCGGGGTCCCCCTCCCCCATACGCTCCGCTATGGGGGAGGAGCGAAACCCGACTACGTGCCGATCCATGGCCCGCCCCTTCGCCGGGCGGCGCAGGTTCATCACGGAGAACACAGAGGACAGCACAGAGAGCACAGAGGCGGCGGTGATAACCGGCGCGAAGCGCCCTTGCGACCAGCGTCAGGACGAAGGCGCCTGCGGCGCAACCACCGCCACGCCTCCGTGACCTTCGTGTCTTTGCGGCTCTGTGTTCTCCGTGATGAACCGTGCAGCCCCGCCGGAGGCGAAACGCCTCAGTCCGTGCCGACCATGGCGTCCCAGGGGTCGGCGGTTCCGGCCTCGACCTCGGCGACGCTGACGGCCGGCCAGCCGACGCGCTCGTCGGCGGAGTCGCGCCACGCCAGCACGGTCCAGTCGCGCAGCACCGCCGCGCCCGCCGCCAGCCGTTCCGTGGCGAAGGCGATGCCGCGCGCGTCGCCATCGACGAAGGCGCCCGCCTTCTCCAGCCGGTAGAAGGGCGTCACCTCGGCGAGGGTGTCCAGCAGATAGGCCGCCGTCGAGGCGCGCAGCTCGAAGCCGTCCAGCGCCGGGGCGGGCATGGCGGCGGCGACGTCGGTGGCGCGGACGTTGCGGCGGATGTAGGCGCCCTCGAACAGGCCGTGGGTCCGGCGTGAAGTGGTGAAGCCCTCGGGATTGGGCTCGCCGTCGGCCCAGCCATTGTAGTGGATCGAGGCGTGCAGGGGCTGGCTGGCGTCGCCGACATAGTGGGCCAGCACGCCCAGGTCGCGCAGGATCAGCGCCTCGCGCCGCAGGCGGTCCTCGCGGTACCAGGCCCGCTTGCCCGGATCGGTCTCGCGCGCCTCGGCGGCGTTCAGCACGCGCCAGTAGCCGAGGTTGCGGACCAGCTGCTGGTAGCCGTCCATCAGGGCGTAGGGCAGCCAGCCGGCCGTATCCACATCGGTGCCCGCAGCGATCAGGGCCGCGTCATACTCGGACTTGAGGCGGGGCAGCTCGGTGATGTGCGGCCCGCTGGCGACCATGACCCGGCCGTCCTCGCGCATGTCGACGAAGTGCGCCGTGTCGCGCTCGCGGTCGTGCGGCTGGCCGGCGCCCTTCCAGCGGTCCGGCTCGCGGGCCAGCTCGCCGATCTCGGCGGCGGCGGCCGGACTACGCAGGAAGGCGGGGATCTCGTCCGGCAGGGCGCGCACCGCCTCAACGCCGATGATGCGGTGGCCGGTTGCGCCCCAGGCGACGACCTCGCTGGCCGGGCCGCCGACGGCGAGGGCGAGCAGCAGGGACGGGACGAGCAGGCGCTTCATGCGGGAACCTCCGGACAGACCCCCGCCCTACCCCGCCCCGGCGCCGCGGGGAAGCTCAGGCGAACACCGCCGCGATCTCTTCGTCCGTCATCTGGCGCCACTGCCCCGGGGCCAGATCTTCCGGCAGCGCCAGCCCGCCCAGTCGCTCGCGGTGCAGGGCCTCGACGTGGTTGCCGACGGCGGCGAACATGCGCCGGACCTGGTGGTAGCGCCCCTCGGTCACGGTCAGCCGCGCCTCGGTCGGCGAGAGCGGCTCCAGCTGCGCCGGGGCGAGCGGCTTGGCCTCGCCCTCGAGCATCAGCTCGCCGGAAGCGAAGATGGCGCCCTCCTGGCCGGTCAGGGGACGGGCGAGCGTGGCGCGGTAGACCTTGGCCACATGGCGGCGCGGGCTGATGATCCGGTGCAGCAGCTCGCCATCGTCGGTCAGCAGCAGCAGGCCCGAGGTCTGCTTGTCGAGGCGGCCGACGGTGGAGATGGCCGGGTCGCGGCGGCGCCAGCGGGGCGGCAGCAGGTCATGCACCAGCGCCCCGTCCTCCTTGTGCGAACAGGTCACGCCCACCGGCTTGTGCATCACGAGGGCCAGACCCGGCGGCGGGTCGACCGGGCGGCCGTCGATCTGCAGCCGCGCCGGCAGGTCGGGCCCGACCGGGATGCGCGCCGCGGCGTCGCTCAGGGTCGTCCCGTCAAGCTCGATCCCGCCGGCGCGGGCCAGCTTCTGGATCTCCGACCGGGTGCCGTAGCCGAGGCCCGACAGCAGCTTGTCCAGCCGCACCGCCTTCACTTGGTCGCCTCGTAGACCTTGTAGCCGCTGACCTCCTCGACCAGCCGGACCCGGCGGAAGGCAGCGTCGAGATCGGCCTCGTAGGGCAGGTGGCGATTGGCCACGAGCCACAGCACGCCGCCCTTGCCGAGCAGACCGGCGGCGGCGCGCACGAAGCCCTGCCCCAGCCGTCGGTCCTCCTGTCCCCCGTCATGGAACGGCGGATTGGTGACGACGAAATCCAGGTCATCGGTCCCGAGGGTGCGGGCATCGGCCCAGTCAAAGCGGGCGCGCGGATCCTCGACATTGCGCCGGGCCGCCTCGATGGCGCGTCGGTCGAGGTCGACGAGGCGCAGCTCCGTGATCGCCGGCGACCGCAGCGCCACCAGCGCCAGCGCCCCGTAGCCGCATCCGAGGTCGGCGCCCCGCCCCTTCAGCGGCGGCAGATGCTCGGCCAGCAGGGCCGTGCCGGCATCGATCCGGTCCCAGGCGAACACGCCCGGCTGCGACCAGGCCTCGAGGCCCGGAACCTGCTGCAGCGCGCCTGCCGCGATCGCCGCGTCCAGCCCCTCGACCGCCTGGGGCCGCAGGGCGATGCAGCGGCGATGGTGCGCCTTGGGCGTATCCTCGGCGGCGACGCCGAAGGCCGCCAGCTCGCCCTTGAGCCGCCCGCCGCCCTTGTCCTTGGGGGTCATGACATCGAGCCGGCCGCCGGGTCGCAGTGCGCGCAGGGCCAGCGCCAGCACATGGCGCCGCTCGACGGCGCCCGGGGGCGCATAGACGGTCACCGCCTCGGCCGAACCCGGCGCGATCGTGTCGAGCGGGGTCGATCCCGGGATCAGCGGGGAGGTCTGGACCGCGTCGGCGGGGGGATCGAAGACGGCCGGCGGCCGGCCGTAGAGAAGGCGCGTCATGGGCTCCGCTTACCCCAGTCGTGTCGCCTGAGGAACGCAGCAGAGTCGATTCGGGTGGACAGCGGAGCCATTCCACCGTCCCATGGGGCCACAGG
The DNA here is from genome assembly GCF_035998205.1 of Brevundimonas sp. GTDB lineage: Bacteria > Pseudomonadota > Alphaproteobacteria > Caulobacterales > Caulobacteraceae > Brevundimonas. Next base: position 526,873 of record NZ_DASYHT010000006.1, on the reverse strand, counting down.
GGAAACGAGGGGAGGATCGATGCGATCGCTCAAGCGCGCGCTTCTGGCGCTGACTGTCCTGGCGTCGACGCCACTGGCCCTGACGCCCGCCCCGGCGGCGGCGCAGCAGCCCGCCGGCCCTGAACGGCTGGCCCTGACCATCTACAACCAGAACCTCGCCCTGGTGGAGGACGTGCGGCGGCTGAACCTGCCCGCCGGCCGCTCGCGGCAGGAGTTTCCGGGCGTCTCGGCCAGCATCCGCCCCGAGACCGTCAGCCTGTCCGGCGACGGCCTGTCGGTGGTCGAGCAGAACTTCGACTTCGACCTGCTGACGCCGGACAAGCTGATGACCGCCGCCGTCGGCGACGAGATCGGGCTGGTGCGGATCAATCCGGCGACGGGCGGCGAGACCGAGCTGCGCGCCCGGGTGCTGGCGGCCAACGAGGGCGTGGTGCTGCAGATCGGCGACCGCATCGAGGTGCTGCGCGACGACGGCGTGCCGACGCGGGTGATCTTCGACGAGGTGCCGGCCAACCTGCGGCCGCGCCCGACGCTCAGCGTCACCCTCAATGCCGACCGCGCCGGGACGCGCGAGACGACGCTCAGCTATCTGACCACCGGCCTGAGCTGGCGCGCCGACTATGTCATCGACTTCGACGAGGCCGCCGGCCGCATGGACCTGACCGGCTGGATCACCCTGACCAACCAGTCCGGCGTGACCTTCACCGACGCCGACACCCGTCTGGTCGCCGGGGAGCTGAACATGCTGTCCGGCCTCGGCGGCGGCTACGGCGGGCGCAACACCTACGGCACCGACAGCGGCGACGCGGAGGACCTGGCCGACTACTACATCTATCCGATCCCCGAGCGGGTCACGGTGGCCAACAACCAGACCAAGCAGGTCGGGCTCTACGCCGCCACCGGCGTACCGGCGCGCAAGCGCTACCGGTCCGAGTTCTCGGGCTTCGGCAATCGCCAGCCGTCGAGCGCCGAGGTCGCCGTGGTGTTCGACAACAGCCGCGCCTCGGGCCTCGGCCGCGCCCTGCCCTCCGGCATCGTCCGCGTCTACATGGATGACGTCGGCGGCCAGTCGCGCTTCGTCGGCGAGGACGGCATCGGCCACACCTCCGCCGGCGCGGAAGTGGCGATCACCACCGGCTCCGCCTTCGACGTGACCGTGCAGACCACGATCACGGACAGCCAGGTCATCCGCATCGACCAGAACAATGCGCGGACCCGCTACGAGATGGCCTACGACGTGCGCAACGCGCGGCGCGAGCCGGTCACGGTCGAGCTCCGCCAGACCGGGCTCGGCCGCAACGGCCGGCTGATCTCCGAGAGCCAGACCGGCGAGCGGCCGAACGCCGACACCCGGGTGTGGCAGGTGCGGGTCCCGGCCAATGGCACGACCCGGGTGACCGCCACCTTCGAGATCGAGTGACGGTCGCCGCGGTGCGCGCCTTCCGCCGCCTTCTCGCGCTGACGGCCGCGGCGACCGCCCTGGCCCTGCCGGCGGCCGCCCAGACGGTCTCGGTCTCGCCCCGGGCCGAGGCCCGCGACGTGGTGATCTACCGGTCGCAGCCGGTCGACACGGCGCGGCTGGCGGCCATGCGCGGCTCGCCCGGGCTGCGCCAGCAGGGCCTCGCCCTGATCGTCGAAACGCGCACCATCGACGTGCCCGCCGGCGAGGGCGTGGTCCGGTTCGAAAACGTCGCCGACGGCATCATCACCGCCTCGGTGGTGATCGACGGCCTGCCGGCGCGGATCACCGAGCAGAACACCGACTTCGACCTGCTGACCCCCGGCGGCCTGATCCGGCGCTCGGTCGGCGAGGTGGTGCGGCGCGTCCGCACCAATCCCGAGACCGGTGCGGAGACGGTCGATGTCGGCGTGCTGCGGGCGGCCAATGACGGGGTGGCGCTGGAGATCAACGGCCGGCTGGAGGCGCTGCAGTGCTCCGGCCAGCCCGAGCGGCTGGTGCTGGATCGCGTCCCCGACGGCCTGACCGACCAGCCGGTGCTGTCGCTGCGCACCCGCGCCACACGCGCCGGGCGGCATCGGGTGACGCTGGCCTATCTGGCGACCGGGCTGCAGTGGTCAGCGGACTATGTGGCCCGTCCCTCGGAGGACGGGCGCACCCTGGCGCTTGAGGGCTGGATCACCCTGATCAACGCCGGCGCCACCACGTTCGACAATGTCGAGCTGCAGCTGGTCGCCGGCGAGCTGAACCGCGAGGGCCAGACCCGGCCGATCCAACCGGCCCGCATCAGCCGGCCGGTCGGCTGCTGGCCGATGGACACGACCACCGAAGTGCCGGGCTTCGGCCTGCCGGACTCCGGCCTTGAGGACGTTATGATGATGCGCGGCGGGCCCGTCGCCTACGCCAGCGCCGTGCCTCCGCCGCCCGCCCCGCCCCCGGCGCCGCCCGCTCCGCCCGCGCCTCCACGGCCAGAGGAGTCCGACCTCGGCGACTACAAGCTCTACACCCTGCCCGAGCCGGTCACGGTGGCGGCGCGCCAGACCAAGCAGGTGCAGTTCCTGGCCCAGCCCGAAGTGGCCTACACCCGACTGCACCGCAGCTGGGTCTCGGCCTATGAGGGGCGGGTCAGCGGCGGCGGGCGGCCGCAGATCGTGTTCGAGAGCCTGAACAGCGAGGCCGAAGGCCTGGGGCGCGCCCTTCCGGGCGGCCGGGTGCTGGTCATGGCCGACATCGCCGGGCGACGCATGGCGGCCGGCAGCGCCACCTTCCGCGACAATCCGATCGGCCTGCCGCTGACCCTGACGTTCGGCCAGGCGCTGGATGTCGAGGTGATCCCGCGGGTGGTCGAGCACCAGCCGGGACAGTGGCTGTCGCAGCGACAGCGCGAGGCCAGCCGGAGCGCCATGGCCGCCGTCCTGCGCAACACCGGCCGCGAGACCGTGACCGTCGAGATCGTGCCGTCGGCCCAGCACGAGACCGGCTTCCGCATCCTCGAGGAAAGTCATCCGCTGGCGCGCAACCCGCGCGGCGAGCTGAGCTGGCGCATCACCGTCCCGGCCGGGGAGTCCGTCGAACTGACCTGGACCTATCAGGTCGGTTGACGCCCCCTTCTCCTCCCCAGCCTGCGGGGGAGGATGAACGCATTTCCTCCCCACAAAGTGGGGAGGGGGACCGCGAAGCGGTGGAGGGGCCCGGTCGCCAGGATGACCGGCGGGCAGTGAGGGGCGAACGCAAGCGCTGCGCCTGAACCCGCCCCCTCCACCACGCTGCGCGCGGTCCCCCTCCCCCTCTGCGAGGGGGAGGCGTTAGAGCGCCACCGCCTTCATCGACACGGCCGGGTCCGCCAGTTTCGCCGGATCGACCGGGGTGGCGCGGGCGATGAGCTGGCGGCCGCCCATGAACTCGGCCGGGGCGTTGATGGCCTCGACGCAGACCAGCCGGTCGCCCTTGAGGTGGAACACGGCCAGCGGCCCGGCGGCGGGATCGCCGCGCACGACAGTGCGGTCGGCCCCGGCCGGCAGGCCGGCCATCTGCAGCTTGAGATCGTACTGGTCGGACCAGAACCACGGGACCTCGGCCGGCGGCGGCGTGCGCCCGGTGATGGCCGCGGCGGCCTGCTTGGCCTGTTCGAGCGCATTGGGCACGCTCTCCAGCCGGAACAGGCCTTCGCCGAGGGCCAGGACCGGCCGCCGGGTGCAGTCGCCGATGGCGAATATGGCCGGGTGCGAGGTCCGCGCCTGTCCGTCGACCACCACCCCGCCGTCGCAGGCCAGACCGGCCGAGCGCGCGAGGGCGTCGCAGGCGTCGGCCCCGACCCCGACCAGCACCACGTCGCCGGTCTCGGCCCCGCCGGCGTGGACGACGCGCAGCCGCTCGCCGTCTGGCGTGATCGCCGAGATCTCCACGTCCGTGTGCACCACCACGCCCTCGGCGCGGTGGCGCGCCGCCAGCAGGTCCGAGACCGGCTCGGAGGCGACCCGCGACAGCAGGCGCGGGGCCCGCTCCAGCACCACGGCCTCGCAGCCCAGCGCCCGGGCCGACGCCGCCGCCTCAAGCCCGACGAAGCCGCCGCCGATCACCACCAGCCGCGCGCCGGGGGTCAACCGCGCCTTCAGCGCCTCGGCCTCCGCCATCGAGCGCAGCGCCAGCACGCCGGGCAGATCGGCGCCCGGCAGCGGCAGGGCGCGCGACACCGACCCGGTGGCGAGGATCAAGACGTCGAAAGGTTCGGTCGATCCGTCGGCGAAGGCGACGGTCCGGGCGTCCGCGTCGATCGCCTCGGCGCGCATCCCGAGCCGCACCTCGACGCCCTGCTCGGCGTAGAAGGTCTCCGGCCGCAGGAAGAGGTCCTCCGGCCCCGCCTCCCCCTTCAGCCACGCCTTGGACAGGGGCGGCCGCTGGTAGGGCAGGTGCGGCTCCTCGCCGACGAGCAGGATCGGGCCCTCATGGCCGAACTGGCGGAGCGTGGCGGCGGCGGCGCCCCCGGCATGGCCGGCGCCGAGGATCAGGACCCTGGTCATGGCCGCCACATAGGCGCTTCGCGGCGCGGCCGCCACGTCCGGCTCAGGCGCCGTTCATCAGCCAGGGCGGGGCGGGCATGCCGCGGTGGGCGGCGGCCAGCGCCTCGGACCAGTGCCGGCCAAGGTCGCGGAAATAGGCGTCGTCCGCATCGATGCGGCGCTGGAACCCCTTCAGCGCCCCGCGCCGCACCACCATCAGATCGAGCGGCGGGCCGACGGCGATGTTGGAGCGGATGGTGGAGTCGAACGAGATCAGGCCCAGCTTCACCGCTTCCTCGAGCGGCGTGTGGTGGCGCAGGGCCCGGTCGAGGATCGGCTTGCCGTATTTGAACTCGCCGATCTGCAGATAGGGCGTCTCGACCCCGCACTCGATGAAATTGCCCTGGGCGTAGATCAGATAGAGCGCCAGCTTGCCGTCGCCGATCTGCCCGCCGAGCAGGAAGGTGGCCTCGGTATTGACCGCCTCGGCCTGCATCTGGGGCGCCAGCGAGGCGCGCACCTGTGACACGGCGTGGCCGATCAGCTGGGCGGCGCGGAACAGGGTCGGGACGCTCAGAAGGGTCTCGGGCGTGTCGCTGTCCGGCAGCTTCAGGCCCTCCGCCACCATGGCCAGCGCCGTCTGCGTCACGGACAGGTTGCCGGCGGTGGCGACGGCCAGCACCCGCTCGCCCGGAACCTCGGTGACGTGCAGCTTGCGATAGGTGGAGATGTTGTCGACGCCGGCGTTGGTGCGCGTGTCGGCGATCAGGGCCAGCCCGTCCTCCACCAGCATGCCGACGCAGTAGGTCATGCCGACCGCTCCTCCCCGAGAGCGCGGACGCTAGCCGATTCGGACGTCTGCGCGCGCATCGGGCGGCTCCTTACTGCTGCTGTTGCGGCGGGGCCAGCGCCCGCACCGTCAGCCGCACGTCGAGGCTTTCGGCGCCCCCGCCATAGCTCGTCCCCCGCACCGGGGAAGCGCCGAGGCTGTCGAGCCCGGCCGCCACGCGAACATAGGCCTCGCCCGGACAGACTCCGTTTGCGGCGTCGAAACCGATCCAGCCCAGCCCCTCGACGAAGGCCTCGGCCCAGGCGTGTGCGGCCTCCTGTTCCACCTCGCCGTCGTGGCGCAGCAGGTGGCCTGAAACGTAGCGGGCCGGGATTCCCAGCCGCCGGGCGGCGGCGATGAAGATCTGGGCATAGTCCTGGCAGACGCCGCTGCCGAGGGCGAAGGCCTCCGCGGCGGTGTGCCCTGCGTCGGTCGCCCCGACCTCGAAGCTCATGCGGCCATGGAGGGCGGCCATCAGGGCGTGCAGCTGGTCGAGCCGCCCGCCGGCTCCGCGCGCGGTCTCGGCGAAGTCGATCAGGGCGGCGTCCGGCGCCGTCAGCGGCGTCTCGCGCAGGAACACCAGCGGCGACAGACGTTCGGTAACGCCCTTCAGGACCCCGGCCGTGTCCGTGGTGTGCACCTCGCCGGACACCCGCACCGTCAGGCTGTCGCAGGGCCGCTCCGTGTACAGGGCGTGCACCACATTGCCGAAGGCGTCTTCCGAGCGCCGCAGCCGGGCGTCGACGTCGGTCTCCAGCCCCCAGGCCCGGACCTGCTGCCCCTCGTTCGAACGGGGGGTCAGGCGCAGCAGCTGCACGATGAAGCGGGCCGGGGCGGCGTAGGCGTAGGTGGTGGCGTGATCGATGCGGATACGCATGGGCGGTCAGGCCAGGTACTGGTCGTGGATGGCCTCGGCCAGGGCGTTGTTCTCGTTCAGGAAACGCTGGATGTATTCATGCAACCCCGACTGGAAGATGTCCTCGATGCGCGCCTCGTTGAAGGCGTTCAGCCGGGCGCCCGCCAGCCGCTGGGCCGGACCGCGACGGTTGTAGTCAGCCGCCAGCCGTTCGAGATAGCTGACGATCATCGCCTGGCAGCTGGCCAGCGACCGCGGCATCTGCCGGTTCAGCACCAGCAGGTCGGCCACCAGCCAGGGCCGCACGGATTCGCGATAGACCCAGCGGTAGGCGGTCAGGGCCGAGACCTCGCGCAGCAGGGTGGTCCACTGGAAATAGTCCAGCTGGCCGCCGACCCGCTCTCCGGGCGGCAGCAGCAGATGGTACTTCACATCCAGCAGGCGGGCGGTGTTGTCGGCGCGCTCGATGGCAGCCCCGAGCCGCAGGAACCAGTAGGCGTCGTTGCGCAGCATGGTGCGCGAGGAGGCGCCCTCGACCGCCAGCGACACCGACTTCACCCAGTCGAGGAAGCGCACCATGTCGTCGCGCCGGGTCGGCGCCCGGTGCTCGGCCAGCCCGTTCCAGGCCCCGTTGATCGCCTCCCAAAGCTCGACCGTCAGGGCGGTGCGCACCGAGCGGGCGTTGGTGCGGGCCCGGCCGATGCAGGCGTGGATCGAGCAGGGATTGTCGGCGGCGAAGGCCAGATACTCGCGCACGCTCGCTTCGGTGGGCTGGCCGCGGGCGGCGTGGAAGGCCTCGGCGCAGCCGGCCGAAGCCACCGCGCTGGCCCAGGCGGCGTCCGCCGCCTCCCCGCGCGACGGCAGGGTGGCGAGGCGGATGGCGGCGTCGAGAATACGCGCGAGGAAGTCGGCCCGCTCCATGTAGCGGCCGGTCCAGTACAGGCTGTCGGCGGTGCGGCTCAGCATGGCGTGATCTCGCCGCGCGCGGCCCCTCCACCACGCTGCGCGTGGTCCCCCTCCCCACTGATGTGGGGAGGAAAAGCCTTCGCCTCCCTGTCGCCGAAGGCGATGGGGAGGTGGATCGCCGGCAAGGCCGGCGAGACGGAGGGGCGAGGCGCGCTAGACATCCAGCACCCAGGTGTCCTTGGTGCCGCCGCCCTGGCTGGAGTTGACCACCAGCGAGCCGGGCTTGAGCGCGACCCGGGTCAGGCCGCCGGGGGTGACCCGCACGCCGGACGGGCTGGTCAGCACGAACGGGCGCAGATCGACATGGCGCGGCGACAGGCCGTCGCCGCTCAGGGTCGGGGCGGTCGACAGCTGCAGCGTCGGCTGGGCGATGAAGTCATCCGGGTCGGCGATCAGCTTCTGGCGGAAGGTCTCGATCTCGGCTTTCGTCGCCGCGGGCCCGACAAGCATGCCATAGCCCCCCGACCCGCCGACCTCCTTGACCACCAGCTCGGGCAGGCGGTCCAGCACCTCCTTCAGCGCCTCCGGCTCGCGGCAGCGCCAGGTCGGGACGTTCTTCAGGATGGGCGCCTCGCCGGTGAAGAACTCCACGATCTCCGGCATGTAGGTATAGACCGCCTTGTCGTCGGCGACGCCGGTGCCGACGGCGTTGGCGAGGGTGACGGTCCCGGCCTGGTAGGCGGTCATCAGCCCCGGCACCCCCACCGCCGAGTCCGGCCGGAAGGTCAGGGGATCGAGGAAGTCGTCGTCGATGCGGCGATAGATGACGTCGACCCGGCGCGGCCCCTGGGTGGTGCGCATGAACACCTGGTCGTCGTTGACGAACAGGTCCGCCCCCTCGACCAGCTCCACCCCCAGCTTGTCGGCCAGGAACGAGTGCTCGTAGTAGGCCGAGTTGAAGGGCCCGGGCGTCAGCACGACGATGGTTGGATCGCTCCCGGCCCCGGCCGGAGCCGAGGCCTCCAGCGCCCGCAGCAGGTCATCGACATAGGTATCGACCGGCCGCACCCCGTGCTCGGCGAACAGGTCCGGGAACAGCCGCATCATCATCTCGCGGTTCTCCAGCATGTAGGAGACCCCCGACGGGGTGCGGGCGTTGTCCTCCAGCACGTAGAAGCCGTGCTCGCCGGTGCGGATCAGGTCGACGCCGCAGATGTGGCACCAGACGTCGCCGGGCGGCCGACGCCCCTGCATCTCGGGCCGGTACTGCGGATTGGTCAGGATCAGGTCGGCGGGGGCCACGCCCGCGCGCAGACAGTCCTGTGGGCCGTAGATGTCCTTGAGGAAGGCGTTGAGCGCCGCCACCCGCTGCTTCAGCCCGCGCTCCAGCTCCATCCACTCGCGGGCGGCGAGGATGCGGGGCACGACGTCGAAGGGGATCAGCCGCTCGTTGGACTCGGCGTCGCCATAGACGGCGAAGGTCACGCCCATGCGCCGGAACACCACCTCGGCCTGTTTGGCGCGGGCCTTCAGCAGGTCGGGCGGCGCGGCGGCGATCCAGGCGGCGAGCGCCTCGTAGGCCGGCCGCACCCCCGAGCCGTCCAGCCCGGACATTTCGTCGAAAATCGCCTTGATCGGGTCCGTCACCCTGTCAGACTGGATCAGAGGCGGCCGCGCGCGCAACCGTTTTGTTGCGGCGCCGCAAAGCTTCGGTAGCGGATGGAAGATTTCACCGCGACGCCGGCGCCTGCGACGGGACGCCGCTTGACCGTTCCAGCGTTACATCATATTGGAACGCGATGACCGACGCCCCCGCGACCGCCGACCGCCCGACCCGCGCGCCTTCGCCCGCGGCCGACGCGACTGCGCCGTCGGGGCGGGAGGCGCTCTATGACGCCCTGCTCAGCCTGACCTCGCGGGCCGAGATGGACGCCTTCCTGCAGGACCTCTGCACCCCGGCGGAACTGCGCGCCTTCGCCGAACGCTGGCAGGTCGCGCGCCTGCTGCACCAGGGCGGCAAGTCCTATCGCGAGATCGCCGCTGAAGCCGGCGCCAGCCCCACCACCGTCGTGCGGGTGGCGCGCTTCCTCAAAGAGATGCCGCACCAGGGCTACCGCCTGGTGCTGGATCGCCAGCAAGCCTGAGAGCCTTTCCATGAGTACCGTTCAGGGGCGGCTCCGCATCGCCGTCCAGAAATCCGGCCGTCTGGCCGAACGCAGCCTCGACCTCGTGCGGGATGCGGGTCTGCGCGTCATGAAGGGCGCGAACGACCTGCTGTATCGGGTCGAGAACTATCCGATCGACCTGCTGCGGGTGCGCGATGACGACATCCCGACCTTCGTCGCCGACGGGGTCTGCGACCTCGGCGTGGTCGGCGAGAACGTGCTGGAGGAGGCGCGCAACGGCGGGCCGCACGCCGAGGTCGTCATGCCGCTCGGCTTCGGCAAGTGCACCCTGAAGATCGCCACGCCGCCGGCGCTGGAGTACGCCGGCCCGGCCGCGCTGGACGGCCGTCGCATCGCCACCTCCTATCCGCGCATCCTGCGCCGCTGGCTCGACAGCCAGGGCGTGACGGCGGAGATCGTCACCATGCGCGGCGCGGTCGAGGTGGCCCCGCGGCTGAAGCTGGCCCACGCCATCTGCGACCTGGTCTCGACCGGGGCGACGCTGGAGGCCAACGGCCTGGTGGCGCGCGAGACGGTGTTCGAGAGCCAGGCCGTGCTGATCCGCAGCCCCCAGCCGCCGGAGCCTGAACTGCAGGCGTTGCTGGACAGCATCGTCGAGCGGATGAGCGGCGTGGTCGCCTCCCAGGGCGCCAAGTACGTCATGCTCAACGCGCCGCGGGCGGCGCTGGACCGGATCACCGCCATCCTGCCGGGCGCCGGCTCGCCGACCGTCATGCCCCTGTCCGGCCGCGACGACGCGGTGGCGGTGCACGCCGTCTGCCAGGAGGCCGTGTTCTGGGAGACCCTGGAAAAGCTCAAGGCCGAGGGGGCGTCCGCCATCCTCGTCCTGCCGATCGAGAAGATGATGTGATGACGCCGGTGGAGATGACCCGCATCGACTGGTCGGGGCTGGACAGCCAGGGCAGGCGCGACGCCCTCGCCCGCCCGGCGCGGCGCAGCGAACGCGACGTGCAGGAGGTGGTGCGCGAGATCCTGCAGGCGGTGGCCGCCGAGGGCGGAGCGGCGGTGACCCGCTACGCCGAGCGTTTCGACGGTGCCCCGCCGCGCCGCATCGCCATCACGCCGGAGGCCGTGGCCGAAGCGCGCGCCGCCCTGCCCCCCGCCGATGTGCGCGCCCTGCGCGTCGCCGCCGACAACGTCCGCGTCTTCCACGAGGCGACCCGGCCCGAGGACACGGCGTGGGTCGAGACCACGCCGGGGGTCCGCTCGCGGCTGGTCTGGCGCCCGATCGGGGCGGCCGGGATCTATGTGCCGGGCGGGACGGCGCCCCTGTTCTCGTCGCTGCTGATGCAGGCCATCCCGGCCGGGGTGGCCGGCGTGGGCCAGCGGGTCGTGGTCACGCCGCCGGCGAAGGACGGGTCGGTGCACCCGGCCATGATCCTGGCCGCCGCCGAGGCGGGGCTGGACGCGATCTGGCTGCTGGGCGGGGCCCAGGCCATCGCCGCCCTGACCTATGGCGCGGTGCTGGAGGACGGCGAGATCCCCGCCTGTGACAAGCTGTTCGGCCCGGGCAACGCCTTTGTCGCCGAGGCCAAGAAGCAGGCCGCCGCCCTGCCGGGCGGTCCGGCGGTCGACATGCCGGCGGGCCCCTCGGAACTGATGGTCGTCGTCGACCGTGACGCCGCGCCGGAGATCGCCGCCGCCGACCTGCTGAGCCAGGCCGAGCACGACGCCGACGCCCAGGTGATCCTCGTCTCCACCAGCCGCGCCACCCTCGACTACATCCTGACGGAGGTGGAGCGCCAGGTCGCCGACCTGCCCCGCGAAGCCATCGCCCGCGCCTCGCTCGCGGAAGCGCGGGCCATTCTCGTGCGCGACCTGAACGCCGCCTGCGAAGTCATCAACCTGTACGGCCCCGAGCACCTGGCGCTGCAGGTCGAGGATCCGGAGGCCCTGCTGCCGGGCATCCGCGCGGCCGGAGCGGTGTTCGTCGGCCGTTACGCCGCCGAGACCCTCGGCGACTACGCCGCCGGGCCCAGCCACGTCCTGCCCACCGATGGCGGCGCCCGCACCCTCGGCGGCATCACCACCGCCAGCTTCATGACCACCATGTCGGTGCAGACCGTCACCGCCGGGGGCGCCGACGTGCTGGGCCCGATCGCCGCCCGCCTCGCCCGGCTCGAGGGCCTCGAGGCCCACGCCCGCGCGGCGGACATGAGGGCCGGGGCATGACCGCCCTCACCAACCTGCCCGCGCCCTTCGCGCCGCTCGTCGCCGGGGGCGAGGGGCTGGACCGTTATCCGTCGACGGCGGACGCCCTGCAGGCGCGGCTGGCGGACCTTTACGGCGTCGGCGGCGACCAGGTGCTGGTCACCCGCGGCCTGACGCACGGGCTGGAGCTGGCCTTCCGCCTCGCCGGGCGCGACGGTCAGGCCGTCGAGGCGCCGGACGCCGAGCCCTACGCCAGCCTGCGCCGGCTGTATCCGACGCCCCCCGCCGGCGCCGCCACGGCGGCGGTGATCGTGCGCGCCCTCGGCTCGCCCGAGGCGGTGGTCGAGATGGCCGAACGGGTCGCGCCCGCCCTGCTCGTCATCGACGAAGGGCTGATCGAGTACGCCGACGGCGCCTCCGCGACGACGGTGATCGGCGAGGCGGAAAACCTGGTCGTGCTGCGATCCCTGTCGCTGGCCTACGGGCTGGCCGGGGCGCGCGTGGGTGCGGCGGTCGGTCAGGCCGGGGCGCTGGCGCGGCTGGCGGCGGTGGTCGAACCCTACGCCCTGCCCGAGCCGTCGCTGCGGCTGGCGCTGCAGGCGCTGGATCCGTCGCGGCTGCTGGAGACCCGGCGGCGCATCGACACCGTGCGCAGCGAGCGCGCCCGGCTGGCCCGCGAGCTGGCCCGCGAGACCGTGGTCGAGGCCGGCGTCGGCCCGGTGCTGATCGTGCGCCCGACGGACGTGGAGGCGGCGGTGCAGAGCCTGCGCGGCCTGGCGGTGCCGGTCGAGCGCGCCGGCGAGCGCCTGCGTCTGCCCGTCTCGACGCGGCCCGAGGTCAACGACCGGCTGCTGGCCGCCTTCGGCCTTGCGACAGCCGGGCGTCCGGCCCGCCGCGGCCAGGCCGTGCGGGACACCAAGGAGACGCGCATCGTCTGCGCCGTCGATCTCGACGCGACCGGGCCGATCGCCATCCACACCGGGGTCGGCTTCTTCGACCACATGCTGGAGCAGGTGGCGGCCCACGGCGGCTTCTCCCTCACCCTGGCGTGCGAGGGCGACCTGCACACCGACCCGCACCACACCATCGAGGACTCGGCCATCGCGCTTGGCCAGGCGCTCAAGCAGGCGCTGGGCGAGCGCCGCGGCATCGCCCGCTACGGCTTCGTCCTGCCCATGGACGAGGCCGAGGCGAAGGTCTCGATCGACCTGTCGGGCCGGCCCTATCCGGTGTTCGAGGGGACGTTCGAGACGCCCTTCATCGGCGACTACCGCACGGACCTGACCGCGCACGTGTTCCGTTCGCTGGCCGAGCACCTCGGCGCGGCGGTGCACATCGCCGTCACCGGAGCCGACGACCACCACAAGACCGAGGCGGTCTACAAGGCCTTCGGCCGCGCCCTGCGCCAGGCCATCCGCATCGAGGGCGAGGCCGTCCCCAGCACCAAGGGGGTGCTGTGATGGCGCGCGCCGGCAGCGTCGCGGCGGCGGCAGTGAAAGGTGTCAGTGCTAGTGAACAGGCAAGCCAACCACGGCCCAGCCCGCGCGCGGCCCGCTCACTAACACTAGCACTCTTCACCCCACGCTCCCGCCCATGACCGTCTCCCTCCTCGCCTACGGGGCTGGCAACATCGCCTCGGTGCGCTTCGCCTTCGAGCGGCTGGGCGCGTCGGTCGAGCTGGTCTCGACCCCGGACGCCATCGCCGCGGCCGAGCGGCTGGTGCTGCCCGGCGTCGGCGCGGCCGGCTACGCCATGGCGCGGCTGCGCGATCTCGGCGTTGTCGAGGCCCTGCGCGCCTTCCCGCGGCCGCTGCTGGGCGTTTGCCTCGGCCAGCAGCTGCTGTTCGAGCGCAGCGTCGAGGATGGCGGCGCCGAGCTGCTGGGCCTCCTCCCGGGCCAGGTCGAGGCCATCACGCCGGCGTCCGACCGGCCGGTGCCGCACATGGGCTGGAGCCGGCTGACGCGCCGGGTCGATCACCCGCTGCTGGCCGGCGTCGAGGACGGCGCCTGGGCCTATTTCGTGCACGGCTTCGTCTGCCCCGACGGCCCCGCGACCCTCGCCGCCGCCGAGTATGGCGGACCGGTGCCCGCCGTGGTCGCCGACGGCAATCGCATGGGCTGCCAGTTCCACCCCGAACGCTCGGCCGCCGCCGGCCGCCGCATCCTGCAGAACTTCCTGGAGCTCCCCGCGTGACCCTTTCCCTGTCGTCATCCCCCGGCGCAGCGCAGCGGAGACCGGGGGACCCAGCACCTGCAAGGATGAACCGCGGCCTTGTCCGCTTGCCCGAGGCGCTTGCCCTTGGATCCTCCGGTCGGCGCCGCGAGATCGCGGCTTGCCGGAGGATGACGACAGGGGAGCTCCCCGCGTGATCGTCTATCCGGCCATCGACCTCAGGGGCGGCATCTGCGTCCGGCTGATGCACGGGCGCTTCGACCAGGTCACCGCCTATGACGAGGACCCGCAGGCGCGACTGGCCGCCTTCGCCTCGGCGGGCGCCGCCTGGGTGCACATCGTCGACCTCGACGGCGCCGAGCAGGGCCGCGCGGTGCAGCACGCCCTGATCGGTCGGCTCGCGGCGAGCGGTCTGGCGCAGATCCAGTCCGGCGGCGGCGTCCGCGCGGTCGAGGACGTCGAGCGTCTGCTGGAGGCCGGCGTCGCCCGTGTGGTGGTCGGCTCGCTGGCGGTCAGCGCGCCGGAAACGGTGATCGGCTGGCTGGAGCGCTTCGGGCCGGAACGCCTGACCCTGGCGCTGGACGTCAAGCTGGTCGACGGCGTGCCGGTGCCGGCGCTCAAGGGCTGGACCGAGGCCGCCGGCGTCGACCTGTGGACCGCGCTGGATCGTTACGCCCCGGGCGTGGCGCGCCATGTGCTGATCACCGACGTCGGCCGCGACGGGGCCCTGACCGGCCCGAACCTGGAGCTGCTGGCCGAGGTGCGGCGCCGGCGTCCCGACCTGCGGGTCCAGGCGTCCGGCGGCGTCTCGGCGCTGCACGACCTGACGGCGGCGAAGGCCGCGGGCTGCGCCGGGGCCATCGTCGGCCGCGCCATCTACGAAGGCCGGTTCAGCGTCGAGCAGGCTCTGGAGGCGGTGGCCGCGTGACCGCCCGCCGCATCATCCCCTGTCTCGACGTCAAGGACGGCCGGGTGGTCAAGGGCGTGCGCTTCGAGGGCCACCGCGACATGGGCGACGCCGCCGAACTGGCCGCCCGCTACCGTGACGAAGGCGCCGACGAGCTGGTCTTCTACGACATCACCGCCAGCCCCGAGGGGCGCACCCTCGACTACGGCTGGGTCGAGGACATCGCCCGGCTGCTGGACATCCCCTTCTGCGTCGCCGGAGGCATCCGCACCGTCGACCAGGCCGCGCGCTGCCTCGACCACGGGGCGGACAAGGTGTCGATCAACTCGCCCGCGCTGGAGCGGCCGGAGCTGATCGCCGAGATGGCCGAGCGGCTGGGCCGGCAGTGCGTCGTCGTCGGCGTCGACAGCCAGTTCCAGGACGGCGAATGGCGCGTGCACAAGTACACCGGCGACCCGAACGCCCGCCGCGGCGCGGGCCGGCTGACCATGGACTGGATCGTCGAGGCGCAGGGTCTCGGCGCCGGCGAGATCGTCCTCAACTGCATCGACCAGGACGGGGTGCGGAAGGGCTATGACGTGGCCCAGCTGCGCGCCGCGCGCGACCGGCTGACCATTCCGCTGGTGGCCTCCGGCGGGGCCGGGGCGGTCGAGCACTTCACCACCGTGTTCCGCGAGGCCGACGTCTCCGGGGCCCTCGCCGCCTCGGTCTTCCACTCCGGCGCCATCGCCATCCCCGATCTCAAGCGCGCGCTCGACGCGGACGGTGTAGAGGTGCGGTTATGAACAGCCACAATTCCTCCCCCACCGGGGGAGGGGGACCGCGAAGCGGTGGAGGGGGGGAAACCTCGACCTCGCCGACCGGGATTGCCCCCCTCCACCATCCTGCGGATGGTCCCCCTCCCCCTGCGGGGGAGGAACGGGCGCTCGACTTCGCCAAGGGCGGCGGGCTGATCCCCGCCGTGGTGCAGGACGCCGACACCCTGCAGGTGCTGACCCTCGCCTACATGGACGAGGCGGCGCTGCAGGAGACGCTGGAGAGCGGCGAGGCGACCTTCTTCTCGCGCTCGCGCGGCGGGCGCTGGCGCAAGGGCGAGACCAGCGGCAACCGGCTTAAGGTCGTGTCAGTGACGCCGGACTGCGACGGCGACGCGCTGGTGGTGGCCGTCCGCCCGATGGGCCCGGCCTGCCACCTCGGCACGACCAGCTGTTTCGGGATGGAGACCGCCCCGGGCGTCGGCCGCATCGCCGCGCTGGAGCGCACCATCGCCGAGAGAGCTGCCGCGCCGGCGGACACCAGCTGGACCGCCCGTCTGCTCGCCGACGGCCCGAAGCGCGTGGCGCAGAAGGTCGGCGAGGAAGGCGTCGAAACGGCGCTGGCCGGGGCCGCAGGGCCGGACGAGGAGCTTGCCTCGGAGGCGGCCGACCTGATCTATCATCTGCTCGTGCTGCTGAAGGCGCGTCACATGTCGTTTCAGCAGGTGCTGGACGTGTTGGCTCGCCGGGCCGAAGCCGCCAAAGGGAGCGGGTAAGGCGGCGACGAAGCGGCGAAGGGAAGTGTATGGCGGCCTTGGTGCTTTTCGGCGGCGGCGGCGATCTGGCGATCCGCATGCTGCTCCCGTCCCTGTACTTCCTCGAGCATGACGGGCTGCTGCCCGAGGGCCTGAAGATCATCGCCGCCGCGCGCAGCGAGGAGAGCCGCGAGGCCTACCTCGGCCGCGTGCGCGAGAGCGTGGTCAAGCGCGCCGACGGGGCCTGGTCGGAAGACAGCTTCGCCCGCGTCGCCGCCCGCATCGACTATGTCGCCGTCGACGCCACCTCGGTGGAGGGGCTGGCCGCCCTGCAGGACAAGCTCGGCGACGACCGCGAGCTGACCTACTTCCTCGCGGTCTCGCCCTCGCTCTATGGCCCGATCGTGCGCGCGCTGAAGGGGGCTGGCCTGACCGGGCCGAACACCCGCATCGTGCTGGAGAAGCCGGTCGGCCGCGACCTCGACAGCTTCCGCCACATCGACGCCGAGGTGGCCCACGCCTTCGACGAGCGGCAGGTGTTCCGCATCGACCACTACCTCGGCAAGGAGACGGTGCAGAACCTGATCGCCCTCAGGTTCGGCAACACCATCTTCGAGCCGCTGTGGAACAACCTGTCGATCGACCACGTGCAGATCACCGTGGGCGAGACCGTCGGGGTCGGCGACCGCTGGCCCTACTACGACGAGTACGGCGCGCTGCGCGACATGCTGCAGAACCACATGCTGCAGCTGCTCTGCCTGGTGGCCATGGAGCCGCCGTCGGATCTCGATCCGGACTCGGTGCGCAACGAGAAGGTCAAGGTGCTGCGCTCGCTGCGCCCGGTCACCGCCGCCAATGTCCGCGACGTCAGCGTGCGCGGCCAGTACGTCGCCGGCCAGGCCGAGGGCGGACCGGTGAAGGGCTATGAGGAGGAGCGCGGCGCCCCGTCGGACATCGACACCTACGTCGCCCTGCGCGCCGACATCGACAACTGGCGCTGGGCCGGGGTGCCCTTCTACATGCGCACCGGCAAGCGCCTGCCGGAGAAGCGCACCGAAATCGTCATCCAGTTCAAGCCGCTGCCGCACTCGATCTTCGACCAGCGCGGCGAGGTCACGGCCAACCGCATGGTCATCGAGCTGCAGCCGGAAGAGGACATCTCCCTGACGGTGATGAACAAGCGGCCGGGGCTGGACCAGCGCATGCAGCTGCAGCCGATCCGCATGAGCCTGTCCTGGGGCGTCGACGGCAAGGGCGCCCAGCCGCCGCGCCGGCGCATCGCCTACGAGCGCCTGCTGCTGGACGCCATGGCCGGGGACTCGACCCTGTTCGTGCGCGCCGACGAGGCGGAGAAGGCGTGGGAGTGGGTCGACGGCGTCTCCAGCGCCTGGGCCGAGGCGGAATACCGGCCGCACATCTACCGCGCCGGCTCCTGGGGCCCCGATGCGGCGCAACAGCTGCTCGCCCGCGACGGCCGCACCTGGAACACGAATGATGCCTGACACGCCGCAGATCGAGTCCTTCCCCTCGGCCGACGCCTGGGCCGAGGCGGCCGCCGACCGGCTGGCGGACGCCCTGCGCGCCGCCGTGGCCGAGCGCGGCCGCGCCCTGTTCGCTGGCGCCGGGGGCTCGACCCCGTCGCCGATCTATCGCCGGCTGGCCCAGGCCGACCTCGACTGGTCGCGCGTCACCGTGCTGCCGGTCGACGAGCGCCATGTGCCGGAGAGCTCGCCGGACTCCAACGCCGCCCTGCTGCGCCGGACGCTGATGGTCGGGCCGGCCGCCGCCGCAACGCTCCTGCCGCTGCACCATGCGGCGGTGACCGTGGACCGCGCCGCGGCCCTCGCCGCCCGCGCCCTTCAGCAGGCCGGCGGCCGCATTGACGCCGCCCTGCTGGGCATGGGCGAGGACGGCCACATCCTGTCGATCTTCCCCGGCAGCCCGACGCTGAAGTCGCTGCTGGCCCCGCAGCTGAAGCCGACCGTGCTGGGCGTGCCGCCGGGGCGCGACGGGACCGCGCCGCCGCAGGAACGGATCAGCCTCAACCTGCCTTACCTGAAGGGCGCCGGCCGCGTGGTGCTGGCCCTGACCGGGACGCGCAAGCGCGAGGTGTTCCAGCGCGACCTCGGCGGCGATCCGGCGACCACGCCGGTGGCCGCCCTCGCGGCGCTCGGCGCGCCCCTGGACGTGATCTGGACGGAGACCGCCTGATGACCGAGATGCACCCCGTCACCGCCCGGGTGACCCGGCGGATCGTCGAGCGCAGCCGCGCCGCCCGCTCGGACTATCTGCGCCGCATGGACGCCGCCCGCGACGCCGGCGTGGCCCGCGCCAAGCTGAGCTGCGCCAACTGGGCCCATGCCTTCGCCGGCCAGACCGTGGCCGACAAGCTGACCATGATGGGCGGCAAGGCGCCGAACCTCGGCATCGTCACCGCCTACAACGACATGCTGTCGGCGCATCAGCCGTTCGAGACCTTCCCGGCCGTCATCCGCGCCGCCGCGCGCGAGCTGGGCGCCACGGCCCAGGTGGCCGGCGGCGTGCCGGCCATGTGCGACGGCGTCACCCAGGGCCGGCCGGGCATGGAGCTGAGCCTGTTCAGCCGTGACGTCATCGCCATGTCGACCGGCGTGGCCCTGACCCACGACGCCTTCGACGCCGCCCTCTGTCTGGGCGTCTGCGACAAGATCGTGCCGGGCCTGTTCATGGGGGCGCTGGCCTTCGGCCACCTGCCGGTCGTGTTCGCCCCCGCCGGGCCGATGCCCTCGGGCATCCCCAATGCCGAGAAGGCGCGGGTACGGGCCGAGTACGCCCAGGGCAAGGTCGACCGCCAGACCCTGCTGGAGAGCGAGGTCGCCAGCTATCACTCGCCGGGCACCTGCACCTTCTACGGCACGGCCAACTCCAACCAGATGATGATGGAGATCGCCGGGCTGCACCTGCCGTCGACCGCCTTCGTTCATCCGGAGACGGGCCTGCGCGAGGCCCTGACCGCCGCCTCGGCGCGGCGCGCCATCGAGTTGGCCAAAGCCGGCGAGGGCCGCATGGCCGACGTCATCGACGAGAAGGCGGTGGTCAACATGATCGTGGCCCTGCTGGCCACCGGCGGCTCCACCAACCACGCCATCCATCTGGTCGCCATGGCCCGCTCGGCCGGGGTGCTGATCGACTGGACCGACATGGACGAGCTGTCCTCGGTCACGCCGCTGCTGGCGCGCGTCTATCCCAACGGCACCGCCGACGTGAACGCCTTTCAGGCGGCCGGCGGCGTGGCCTTCGTGACCCGCGAGCTGGCGCTGGCCGGCTACATCCATTCGGATGTGAAGACGGTCGCCGGCGACGGCATCCACCACTACTTCCGCGAGCCGGTGATGCAGGACGGCCAGCTGGTCTGGGTCGATGGCGTCACCGAGACGCTGGACCCCGACATCCTGCGCCCGGCCAGCGAGCCGTTCGACCGCGAGGGCGGCCTGCGGCTGGTGCAGGGCAACCTCGGCCGCGCCGTCATCAAGGTCTCGGCGGTCAAGCCCGAGCACCGCATCGTCGAGGCCCCGGCCATCGTGTTCGAGACCCAGGAGGCCTTCCTCGAGGCCTTCAAGGCCGGCCGGCTGGAGCGCGACTTCGTCGCGGTGATGCGCTTCCAGGGGCCGAAGGCCAATGGCATGCCGGAGCTGCACAGCCTGTCGCCCGGCCTGTCGGTGCTGCAGGACCGCGGCTTCAAGGTGGCGCTGGTCACCGACGGCCGCATGTCGGGCGCCTCCGGCAAGACGCCGGCCGCCATCCACGTCAGCCCCGAGGCGCTGGCGGGCGGGCCGCTGGCCCGGGTGCGCGACGGCGACATCATCCGGCTCGACGCCGAGACCGGCGAGCTGAGCGTCACCCCGCTGGACGGCGACTTCGACAGCCGGCCGCTGGCGACGCCGGGCAAGGTGCAGGCCTGGGGCCTGGGGCGCGAGCTGTTCGGGGTGTTCCGCACCGCCGTCGGCTCCGCCGAGGAGGGGGCCTCCGTCTGCTTCACGGCGGACTATGGCCAGGGACTGGAAGACCACGTCGAGACGGACGTGGCGGATCACACGGTGGACGCATGAACGATCTCCGCCTGCTCGTCGGCGATGTCGGCGGCACCAACGCGCGCTTCGCCATCGCCCGCTGCACTGACGGGACCATCTGGCTGGAGCACCACGACAGCTTCCCGGCCGAACGCTATCCGACCTTCCGCGAGGGCGTGGCCGCCTTCATCGACGGCTGCGACGTCAAGCCGAGCGGCGGGGTGATCGCCGTGGCCGGCCCGATCGAGGACGGCACGATCGACCTGACCAACTCCCCGTGGCGCACCTCGGAAACCGAGCTGGCGACGCTGGGGCTGAACCCCGTGCGGCTGATCAACGACTTCGAGGCCCTCGCCTGGGGCGCACCGATCGTGCCGCCGGACCAGCTGGAGAGCCTGGGCGGGCCCTATGCCGGCGATCCGCATGCGGCCATCGCCGTGCTGGGGCCGGGCACCGGCTTCGGCGTCTCCGCCCTGGTGCGCGACGTCCACGGCCGCGAGATGGCCCTGCCGTCCGAGGGCGGCCACGCCTGCTTCGCGCCGGGCGACCCCATCGAGGACGAGATCCTGCGTATCCTGCGCCGACGCTATGACCGGGTGTCGATCGAGCGGCTGATCTGCGGCCCGGGCCTGCTCAACATGCACAAGGCGCTGGCGGAGATCGACGGCCGCGAGACCCACATCGACGACCCGGCCGAGATCACCCGCGACGCCCTCGCCGACCCGCACAGCCCCTGCGGCGCCACCCTGGCGCGGTTCTGCGCCATCCTCGGCGCCGTGGCCGGCGACATCGCCCTGACCATGGGCGCGCGCGGCGGGGTCTACATCGCCGGCGGCATCGCCCCGCGCATCCTCCCCTTCCTCAAGGCCAGCCCGTTCCGGCAGCGGTTCGAGCGCAAGGGCCGCTTCAAGGACTATGTCGCGGGCATTCCGACCCAGGTAATCATGGACAAGCACGCCGCCCTGCGCGGCGCGGCGCGGGTGGCCTTCCAGGAGGCGGCGGGCCGCTGAACGCCCTCAGTCGTGGCGATCCTTGCCACGGGACCGGCGGCGGTCATCCCGGTCGTAGTCCCGGCGGCGGTCGATGTAGCCGTCGCAGTTGCGGTCCCGCGGCAGGCAGGTGACCGGCAGCTGGGGACTGTAGCCATAGTCGCCGGGACACCACTGGCGCACGGGGGCCAGCGGCTGGTCGCGGGGCGGGCCCCAGTAGCAGTTGCGATTCTCCGCCTCGAGCTGGGCGGCGGTGGCGTTCAGCCCCATCGCCACCCCCTCCCAGAAGGCCGGATCCGAGGCGCAGCCCGACACGCCAAGGGCGGCGGCGGCGGCGAAAACAACAGGCTTCAGACGCATTTACGGGTCCTCCCGCGGCCAGCTTGACCGCAGAAGGACCCGTTTGTCACGCGTAACGCTGTTGGGCCGTCAGGTCAGGCCCTAATCCGGCCCGGATCAGGCCATGGCCCTGGTCAGGTTCTCGGCCACCTTGTCGAGGAAGCCCTCGGTCGACAGCCAGCCCTGCTGGTCGCCGACCAGCAGCGCCAGGTCCTTGGTCATGTCGCCGCTCTCGACCGTCTCGACGACGACGCGCTCGAGGGTCTCGGCGAAGTCGATCAGGGCCTGGTTGTTGTCCAGCTTGCCGCGGTGCTTGAAGCCGCGGGTCCAGGCGTAGATCGAGGCGATCGAGTTGGTCGAGGTCGCCTCGCCCTTCTGGTGCTGGCGGTAGTGGCGGGTCACGGTGCCGTGGGCAGCTTCCGATTCCAGCACCTTGCCGTCCGGCGTCATCAGCACCGAGGTCATCAGGCCGAGCGAGCCGAAGCCCTGGGCGACCACGTCCGACTGCACGTCGCCGTCGTAGTTCTTGCAGGCCCAGACGAAGCCGCCGGACCACTTGATGGCCGCGGCCACCATGTCGTCGATCAGCCGGTGCTCGTAGGTCAGGCCACGGGCCTTGAACTCGGCCGCGAACTCCTCGTCGAAGACCTTCTGGAACAGGTCCTTGAAGCGGCCGTCATAGGCCTTGAGGATGGTGTTCTTGGTCGACAGATAGACCGGGTAGTTGCGGTCAAGGCCGTAGGCGAAGCTGGCGCGGGCGAACTCGATGATCGACTCATCGAGGTTGTACATGCCCATGGCCACGCCGGCGCCCGGGGCCTTGTAGACCTCGTGCTCGATCACGGCCCCGTCCTCGCCGACGAACTTGATCGTCAGGGTGCCCTTGCCGGGGAACAGGAAGTCGGTGGCCTTGTACTGGTCGCCGAAGGCGTGGCGGCCGACGATGATCGGCTGGGTCCAGCCTGGCACCAGACGGGGCACGTTGCTGCAGATGATCGGCTCGCGGAAGACGACGCCGCCGAGGATGTTGCGGATGGTGCCGTTCGGCGACTTCCACATCTTCTTGAGATTGAACTCCTTCACCCGCGCCTCGTCGGGGGTGATGGTGGCGCACTTCACGCCGACGCCGTGCTTCTGGATCGCGTGGGCCGCATCGATCGTCACCTGGTCGTCGGTGGCGTCGCGGTGCTCGATCGACAGGTCGTAGTAGTCCAGCTCAAGGTCGAGGAACGGGAAGACCAGCTTGTCCTTGATCATCTGCCAGATGATCCGGGTCATCTCGTCGCCGTCGATGTCCACGATGGGATTGGCGACCTTGATCTTGGCCATGAGCGGGTCCTGTCGAAGCTGGGAAGTTGAGGATCGGCGGGCGGTATAGCGGCGCTGCGCCGGTGACGCAAAGGCGCGCCCGCTCGCCGCACCCGGCAACGCCGCCGGCGGTCCGGCGTTTGCCTCGCCGGAAGGGCGCTGCTGCGGAGCCTTTGACCCATGACGGATGAGCTCGAGGCGCTGGTCGAGCGCTGGCGGCGCGCCTTCGGCGAGGCCCCGGCGCGGCTGGACGCCCGGTTGATGCGCCAGATCCTGGACGCCCACGAGAGCGGGGACACGCCCGGGTGATCCGGCATGGAAAGGGCCGGCACGCCTGCAGCGGCCGGCCCCTCACAGGCTCATGACGCAGATATCAGCGCGGCGCGCGTTGCGCGGCGAAGGCGGTGTCGGACTGGGCCAGGCGGGCGTACTCGCGCTCGGTCATGCAGCGCGGGGCGCGCCAGGTGATGTCGTCGCGACGCGCCTCCAGCACCTGCTCGGCGGTCATGAACACCGGCTCGACGCCGTGCTGACGCTGGAAGGCGGCGCGGGTGTCGGGGTCGGCGGCGCAGATGAACAGGGCCCGCGGCGGGATCTCGGCCCGCGTCCTGTCCTGTCGCGTCGCCTGCGGATCACCGGCGAAGGCGGGCGTGGCGGCGGCGAGGACGAGCGCGGCCGCGAGGGCCCGATGGGTCATGTTCATTTCTGTTCGACTGCGCCTCCCAGCGCTCGTTTTATGCCCGGAAACGCTCCGGACTCTGACGGAAGATTACACCCATTTTTTGCATTGTAAAGTTATCATGACAGACCTGCGTCAGAATGATCACAACGCAGCCCGCGACCGTCGCCCGCACCGGCTTGATCCCGGCGCGCTGGCCCGGTTCAAGGAGCGGATGGCCGAATGGACACGCAGGGGCATGCTGGGGGCGACGGCGCTGGCCGGCGCCGCGGCGGCCGCCTGCTCGCCGCTGGCGGCCCTCAATGCGCTCGGTCCGCGCGACCGGGGGGCGCGGCGGGTGGCGTCTGACCTGCCCTATGGGCCGGGTCCGCGTCAGCGCATGGACCTGTATGCCCCGGACGGCGCAGGCCTTTGGCCGGTCGTGGTGTTCTTCTACGGCGGCGGCTGGGACTCCGGCGAGAAGGCGCTCTACGGCTGGGCCGCCCAGGCCATTGCGGCGCAGGGCTTCATCGTCGCCCTGCCCGACTATCGCCTCGTCCCGGACGTGCATTTCCCGGCCTTCATCGAGGACGCTGCGGCGGCCACAGCCCGGGCGGCCGACCTTGCGGCAGCGTACGGGGGCGACCCGACGCGGCTGGCGGTCGCCGGCCACTCGGCCGGGGCGCATCTGGCCATGATGATCACCCTGGACCGACGCTACATGGCGGCGGTGGAGCAACCCGGGCTCATTCGCGCCGCCGCAGGTCTGGCGGGGCCCTACGAATTCCTGCCCTTCAATGTGCCGGCGGCGGTCAACGCCTTCGGCCGCGTGGCCGATCCCCTGCAGACCCAGCCTGTGGCCTTCGCCCGGGCCGACGCGCCGCCGCTGTGGATCGCCCACGGGACGGCCGACACGGTGGTGCACGACGAGGACGCGCGCCTGCTGCACGCGGCCATCCAGACCGTCGGCGGCGACTCGCAACTCCGCCTCTACGAGGACGTGGACCACGCCACGATCGTCGCCGCCCTGTCGCCCCTGTTCCGCGGCCGCGTGCCGGTTCTGGCGGAGATGAGCGCCTTCCTGCGCGACAAGCTGGGCTGATCTCGCCAAATCGCGCGCCACCCTGTAAGGGAGGCCATGTCAGAGACCCTCACTCCCCAGGCGGCGACGGACCGCCTTATCGCCCGCTACGACGCCGCCGTTCAGGCCCTGCGCCAGGCTGTTCGCGACTTCATCGACACCGGCGTTCTGCCCGACAACGAGGCCCGCGCCCGCGGCCTGTTCGCCTACCCGCTGCTGCGCGTGGAATGGCGCGGAGACACGCCGCCGCCCCCCCAGGGCCGCGCCTACGCCCGCCTGTCCCGGCCGGGCGTCTACCAGACCACCGTGACCCGGCCGGACCTCTATCGCGACTATCTGGTCGAACAGCTCGAGCTGCTGGTCCAGGACTATGGCGCCACGATCAGCGTCCACGCCTCGGACCAGGAGATTCCGTTTCCGTATGTGATGGACGGGGCGGCCGTGGCGCTCGACGCCAGCCAGACGGCGGACATCGCCCGCTATTTCCCGACCACAGACCTGGCCCACATCGGCGACGAGATCGCGGACGGCGTCGCCTTCCCCGAGGCCGAGGCTTTCCCCCTGTCGCACTTCGACGGGCTGCGCACGGACTTCTCGCTCGCGCGGCTGCGGCACTACACCGGCACGCCGGTGGAACATGTCCAGTCGTTCGTGCTGTTCACCAACTACCATCGCTACGTCGACGAGTTCGTGCGCTGGGCCACCGCCCAGCTGATGGACCCGGACAGCCCCTATGACTCGCTGAGCTGCGCCGGCGGGGTGGTGATCACCCGCGACACCCCTGATCCCGAGCAGGCGGTGATGGATGCGGCCTGGCGCAAGCACCAGATGCCGGCCTATCACCTGACCGCCCCCGGCTGGCGCGGCGTCAGCCTGGTCAACATCGGCGTCGGGCCGTCCAACGCCAAGACCATCTGCGACCACCTGGCCGTGACCCGGCCGCACGCCTGGCTGATGATCGGCCACTGCGGCGGCCTGCGCCCCACCCAGCGCATCGGCGACTATGTGCTGGCCCACGCCTATCTGCGCGACGACCATGTGCTGGACGATGTGCTGCCGCCGGAGATTCCGATCCCGCCGATCGCCGAGGTGCAGCAGGCCCTGCAGGGGGCCGCGGAGCTGACCACCGGCGAGGATCGCGACACCCTGAAGCGGCGCCTGCGCAC
Organism: Brevundimonas sp.; assembly: GCF_035998205.1. Lineage (GTDB taxonomy): Bacteria > Pseudomonadota > Alphaproteobacteria > Caulobacterales > Caulobacteraceae > Brevundimonas. The sequence goes on along the minus strand of NZ_DASYHT010000006.1, from coordinate 501,308 downwards.
CGGCACCGTGGTGACCACCGACGACCGTAACTGGGAGCTGCGCTACAGCCAGTCGGCCCTGCGCTTCAACCAGAGCCGGGCCGTGGCCATCGACATGGAAAGCGCCACCATCGCCGCCCAGGGCTACCGCTTCCGCGTGCCCTACGGGACCCTGCTGTGCGTCTCGGACAAGCCGCTGCACGGCGAGATCAAGCTGCCGGGCCAGGCCAACCGCTTCTACGAGGGCGCCATCTCCGAGCACCTGCAGATCGGCATCGCCGCCATCGACCTGCTGCGCGAGGAGGGCGAGCGCCTGCACAGCCGCAAGCTCCGCGCCTTCGACGAACCACCGTTCAGATAAAGCACTTTACATCGCAAAGCACTTGGCGTAGGGTGTCCTCACTCAAGGAGGACACCCCATGACCCGAGACGACATCCAGACCGTTCACGACGACATCGCCTACATGCGCGCCCTCGCCGTGGACGGCCGTCGCGCCCCTGTGCTCGGCGGCTCCATCCTGATCGCCGCCGGCCTGCTGTTCGGCAGCGCCTCGGTGGCGCACTACGGCATCGAAAGCGGCATCCTCGACCTCCCCCCGGTCGCCTACCTCTGGCTCTGGGGCGCCGCCGGCCTGCTCTTCTTCATCACCCTCGGCGTCCTGAGCCACAGGGTCGGCAAGCTTCCGGGCGCCACCGGCCTTGGCAGCCGCGCCGTCGGCACGGCCTGGACCGGGGTCGGCATGGTGACCTTCGCCGTCGGCCTGTCGATGGCCGTTCTGGGCATGAAGTTCGAGAGCGCCCTGCCCTTCACCGTGTTCCCGTCGCTGATCTTCGCCGCCTACGGCGCCGGCTGGGCCGTCTCGGCCACCGTGTCCGGTTCCGCCTGGCAGCGGACGCTCGCCGTCGGCGCCTGGATCGCCGCGCCCGCCCTGGCCTTCCTCGCCGGCGAGCCCACCCTGTGGCTGGCCTATGCCGCCGGCCTGGCCCTCTTCGCCCTGCTGCCCGGCATCCTGCTGGTGCGGCAACAGCCGAGCCTGGTGGTGTGATGCCGGACGATTTCGATATCTCGAGACTGAACGACGTCATCCACGGCCGCGTCCGCCTCGGCATCATGGCCTACCTGTCCGGCGCCGACGAAGCGGACTTCGCCACCCTCAAGCAGAAGCTGGAGCTGACCGACGGCAATCTGTCGGTCCATCTCAAGAAGCTCGAGGAGGCGGGTTTCGTGGCGGTGGACAAGCGGTTCGTCGACCGCAAGCCGGTGACCCGGGCGCGGATGACCGAGGCGGGCCGCGACGCCTTCATCGCCTACCTCGACGCCATGGCGGCGCTGGTGAAGGGCTGAGGCGATCAGGCGGCTGTTCAGGCGGGCGCATGGCTCTATAGAGGAGCCATGCGCCTGCTCCCGTTCGAGGCCGTCGACAACTTCCGTGACTATGGCGACTACGCCACCGCCGCCGGACGGCGGGTCCGGCCCGGCCGCCTGTTCCGCTCCGCCCACCACGCCCGCGCGACCGAGGCCGACCTGGCGCGGCTGGAGGCCCTGGACCTCGGCGTGGTGGTCGACCTGCGGCGGCCCTCGGAGCGCCGCCAGCAGCCGTCGCGACGCCCGGGCGGCTTCTCGGCGCAGGTGATCGAGAGCCACGAGGACGATGGCGGCGAGGCCCCGCACATCACCTTTCTGAAGACCGAGGACCTGACCGAGGAGTCCGGGCGGCGCTTCATGACAGCGACCTACCGCGAGCTGCCGTTCCTGCCGGCCCACGTCGACCTGTTCCGCCGCTACTTCGAGGCGCTGGCCGACAGCGACCGGCCCGTGGTCATCCACTGCGCCGCCGGCAAGGACCGCACCGGCATGCTGGCCGCCCTGACCCACCACCTGCTGGGCGTCGGCCGCGACGACCTGCTGGAGGACTATCTGCTGACCAACCGCGCGGTGGATCTGGAGGGCCGGGCCCCGAAGATCGCGGAGCAGCTCCGCGCCATGACCGGCAAGACCGCCAGCCACGGGGCCGTGGTCGCCTTCCTCGGCGTCGAGCCGGCCTATCTGGACGCGGCCTTCGACGAGATGGGCCGACGCAATGGCGGGCTGGACGGCTATCTGGAGCAGGTGCTCGGGCTGGACGGGGCCCGGCGGGCCCGCATCGCCGAGCGGCTGACCGCCTGAGGTGGACATCGACCTGACAGGTCTGGAGGCGGTCGGGCAGACCGCCATCCCGTGGCGATCGCCGCTGACGACCCTCGCCGCCGTGGCCCATGAGGACGGGTCGCTGGGCCTGATCTCGGACGGGGTCGAGGGCCGCTGGTCGTTCGTCGCCGCCCGGCCGGACCGGGTGCGGATCATCCCCGCGGGCGAGGCGGACGGCTATGCGGCGCTGGCGGGACTGGTTCCCGGGCGCCGGACCGGCGACACGGCCGCGGCGGGCCTGTTCCCCGGCGGTTGGGTGGCGCTGGCGGCCTATGACCTCGGAGCCCGGGTCCTGATCGGCAGGGCGCCCGGCGACTGGCCCGACCTGATCCTCGCCCGCTATCCGGCGGTGATCGCCTTCGATCATCAGGAACAGCGCGCCTGGCGCATCGGCCGCGGGCCGGACGCGGCGTCAGCGCGCGCCGCGGCGGCGCGGCTGGACGACCTGCTCACAGCGCTGGAACCGCCGCCCCTGCCCGGCCCGCCGGGGCTCGACGCTGCGGAAGGGCTCGGTTCGGACGGCTATCGCGCCGCGGTCGCCGATGTGGTGGCGCGCATCGGTCAGGGCGAGCTGTTCCAGGCCAATGTCGGCCGGGACTGGTCGGGACGGCTGGCCCCCGGCCGCGATCCCTTCGAGGTGTTCCTGCGCGCCGCCGCCGCCGGGCCGGCCCCCTATGGCGCCTGGTGGCGTGCGCCCGGACTGGCGCTGGTGTCCAACTCCCCCGAGCGCTTCCTGCGACTGGACCCGGACAGCGGCCGGCTGGAGACCCTGCCGATCAAGGGCACGGCGCCGCGCGGCGCCACACCGGAGGCGGACTCCGCCGCCGCCGCCGCCCTGCTGGCCAGCGCCAAGGACCGGGCCGAGAACCTGATGATCGTCGACCTGATGCGCAACGATCTGGCGCGCCTGAGCCCGCCGGGCGAGGTGCGGGTCGACGCCCTGTTCGAGCTGCGCAGCTACGAGCGGGTGCACCACCTCGTGTCCCGCGTCAGCGCCCGGCTGCACCCGGGCGCCAGCCTCGCCGACCTGCTGGCGGCGACCTTCCCGCCGGGCTCGATCACCGGGGCGCCGAAACATCAGGCCATGCAGGTCATCGCCGCGCATGAGCCGCCGCGCGGACCATGGTGCGGGACCCTGGCGGTGATCGGGGCGGACGGCGGCTTCGACGCCTCGGTGCTGATCCGCAGCCTGGCTTTCACCCGCGAGGGCGAAGGCTGGCGCTGGTCGGGTCGGGCCGGCGCCGGGCTGACCGCCGACAGCGATCCCGACGCCGAACTGGCGGAGACCGAGGTCAAGATGGCGGCGCTGAAGGCCGCCCTGCTGGGCTAGCAGCAGGTGACGCGGTTGGTCAGGCGCGGCCGCAGATAATAGATGGCGTCGAACTGCACGCCGTTGGGCAGCAGGTCGCCGATCGGCGAGGTGTAGGTGTAGAGCACCTCGGCGACGATGATGGTCTCGCCGTTTTCCAGCACATCGGCGGGGAGCGGGATCGACCCTGTGGCCCCGAACGTGCCGCCGCCGCTCGTGCGGGTCCACAGCACGGTGGTCGTCCCGTCGGCGCGGCGCTCGATGCTGGTCAGGCGCTGGCTAAGCGGGGCCGCCGGAAACGGCTGCAGGATGTGCTGCCCGGCGGCGAAGATGTCATCGACCATGCCCTGGTTCAGGGTGGTCTCCTGCGAGGTCAGGTCGGCGATCACCGAGGCGACGTGGGTGACCCGCTTCTGGGCCATATAGGCCTGGGTCAGCTCGGCGGCGCCGAAGTACATCAGGATCATCAGCGGCGCGATCAGCGCGAACTCGACGGCGCTGACGCCGCGACGGTCCCGGATCAGATGGACCAGAAGGGCGATCGGGCGCATCAGAACGGCTCGTTCTTGAAGGCTGTGGTGACAGCGACGATGGCGTTGCCGTCCCCGAACCGGGAGACCGCCTGCTGCATCAGCGGTGACAGCAGCCGGTGGCGGTACCAGACGCGGACGAGGATCAGGTCGCCGGCCTCGCCGATCTGGAACTCCTGCGGGAAGCCGTCCTCGCTCGGCTGCGGCGGGTTCTGGTTGCGGAACTGGGGCACGACCCGGACATCGACGAACAGGTTGTCGGCGCAATTGGCCTCGAAGATCGTCATGCGATCGCAGATGGCCGTGCGGAATCCTTCCTGGTTCAGCCCCCCTTCCTGGGCCTGACCCGTCCTGATCAGGCGGTTGGTCTCGATCATCGCGTTCTCGAGCGAGGCGTCGAGCACCAGAAGCCCGCCGATCTCAAGGATGGCGAACAGCAGGATCAGGAAGGGGATGGCGACGAAGGCGAACTCGATCGCCGCCACGCCGTCGCGGCGGCGACGGCGGCGCAACGCCCGCCAGAGCCCCCGGGCGCGCACGCCGGACCTCAGGGCGTGGGCGAAGCGGCCGCGCCGCCCGCCCGCAGGCTGGGCGCGCACGACGCGCCGCAGGCCATCTCGGTCACCTGGCCGCCGCGCCAGACGCGGACCGCGCCGCGGGTCGGGGCGACCACGGCGATCTGGCCCTGGAACAGGGTGCGGCCGATGGCGTCGACCGCGACGATCTCGGTCAGGCCGTAGCCCTTGCCGGTGATGAACAGGGTGGTGGCGTCGACGACCGTAACGTCGGCGATCTGCGGATTGGCCACGATCACCGAGGTGGCGGCGCCGCGCAGCTGCACCCGGGCGGCGTGATCGATCTCCACCGTCAGGGCGCGGCCGGCCGGCTGCCCGCCATCCTGGGCCTGGGCCGGAGCCGCACAGACCATCACGGCCGCGAGGGCGATCAGGGCGCCGCGCATGGGAACCTCTTTCTGAAACAACCGCGCGCTCGCGCGGGACGCCCGCAACCTGCGCCCCAATCCTCAAGAAAGGCTGAAAGGGAACGCGCCCCGGCCGGGAGCACGATTAAGCGACGGTAACCATGTATTCGTAGTAAATCTCATGTAAACTACGAATTCTCGGATGACGACCATCAGTTTTACTTGGACTTAAGGAAGCCGGTCCATCTTGCGAACCGTAAGTTGGGGTCCAGCGGGCAAGCCGAGGACCCTTGTTTCGGAAACCTCAGTTGCTCGCTGCAGACGAAGGATCAAAGACCATGACCAAGTTCATCTCGCGCTTCGCCAAGAACGAATCGGGCGCCACCGCGATCGAGTACGGCCTGATCGCCGCCCTGATCGCCGTCGTCGTCATCGCCGTGCTGACCACCATCGGTCAGAACCTGCTGGCTCGCCTTACCGAAGTCGCGACCGGCCTCGCCTAACACGGCGACACGCGTCTGAAACCGCGGGGGGCCGGAGCGGAAACGCTCCGGCCCCTTTCGCTTGCGCGCGAGGCGGTGCGGCAACCCGTCCTTAAGTCGCCGAGGCTAGACCCGGAGACATGGAAGCCCTGTCTCCGGTTCTCGCCGCCATCCTGCCCCTCATCGCCGTGGCCGCCGCCGTGCATGATGTGGCCACCTACCGGATCCCCAACTGGATGTCGGTCGTGCTGCTGGCCGCCTTCATCCCGGCCGCCCTGGCCGCCGGCCTCGAGCCTCGCCTGATCGCCATCGACGCCCTCGTGGGCCTGGCCGCCCTGCTGGTCGGCATGGGTCTGTTCGCCGGCAATCTGCTGGGCGGCGGCGACGCCAAGATCATGGCCGCCATGGCGCCCTTCATGGGACTCGCCGCCCTGACGGAATTCGTCCTGTTCACCGCCGTGGCCGGCGGCCTGCTGGCGCTGTTCGCCCTCGTCGTCCGGCGCCTGCCCGAGCGCCTGCGGACGCGGGGCCCCGGCTGGTGGCGCCGTCTGGCCGAGCCGCGCGGCCCCCTGCCCTATGGCGTCGCCATCTGCGCCGGCGCGCTTGTGGCCTTCCCGGCCAGCCGGATCGGGCTCGCAGCGTTCGGCGGCTGACCCCGGCTTAGGCGGTCGTTAACCGGCGGGCCGCATGGTCGTTAACGCTCGGGCGGCGTGCGCGCGCCGTTCCGTGGGGAGACGTCCGGATGAAGCCCGCCCGCATCGCCGTCATCGCCGTCGCCGCCGTGTCCGCTATCGGCCTGGCGCTGGTCGTGCGCGCCATGATGGGCGGCGAGCCCACCGCGACCGCGACCGCCTCGGTCGCCGAGGTGCGTCCGATGGCCAAGGTTCTTGTCGCCGCGCGCGACCTTCAGCCGGGACAGCGCCTCGCTGACGCGGACCTGGAGTGGAAGGACTGGGCCGTCGAGGACGTCAATCCGGTCTTCATCACCGATGGCTCGGTGCCGATCCCGCAGGCCGAGGCCGCGGCGGACGCCGCCGCCGAGGCTGACGAGGAAGATGCCGGCGCGGCCGCCGCCCGACGCGTCGCCGAAGCCGCTGAAGCCCTGTCCGGCGGCGGGGCCAAGGCCGACTTCGTCGGCGCCGTGGTGCGCGAACCGATCCTCGCCGGCGAGCCAATCGTGACCCGCAAGATCGTCCGCGCGGGCGACAGCGGCTACATGGCCGCCTACCTCCAGCCCGGCATGCGCGCCATGGCGGTCCGGGTCAGCGTCGAGACCGCCGCCGGCGGCTTCATCCTGCCCGGCGACCGGGTCGACGTGTTGCTGACGCGCGAGATGGACCTCGGCAACGCCGGCACGCCGGAAAGCGCCCGCAGCCGCTTCGCCTCCTCGACCGTGATGCAGAACGTCAAGGTGCTGGCCATCGACCAGACCACCCGCGCCGATGAGGACGAACAGGCGGTGGTCGGCGCCACGGCCACGCTTGAACTCGGCCCGCGCGACGCCGAGGCCCTCGCGCTCGCCCGGTCCGAAGGCGAGTTGTCGCTGGTGCTGCGCTCCTACGCCGACACCAACGGCCCTTCCGGTCGTGTCGCCGCGCCGCGCACCGAGGCCCGCGCCGTGCGGGTCCATCGCGGCGATGATGTGGAAACGGTGGTGGTGCAATGATGCGCAAGCCGACCTCCCGGGCGATCGCCCTCGCCGCCGCCCTGCTGGCCATTCCGGCCCTCGCCGCCACCGGCCCCGCGGCCGCCCAGTCCGTGCGGGTCGCCCTTGGAACCGAGACCCAGTCCGTCAACCTGCCGCGCGGCCGGTCGGCCGCGATCGACCTGCCGACCGACGCCCGTGATGTGATCGTCTCCAACCCGGCGGTGGCCGAGGCGGTGCTGCACTCGCCGCGCCGCATCACGGTCATCGGCCTGGCCCCCGGCGAGACCGACGCGGTGTTCCTCGACGCGTCAGGCCGGGCCATCCTGAGCCTGCGGGTGCGGGTCGACACCGGCGTCGGAGCCCTGCAGGACACCCTCGCGCGGGTGGTGCCCAACGCCCGCGTGCAGGTCGAGGCGGTCAACGAAAGCATCATTCTCACCGGCACGGTCGCCAGCCCCGGCGAGTCGGACCGCGTGGCCCAGATCGCCCGCCAGTTCGTCAGCCAGCCCGACCGGGTGCTGAACATGCTGAGCGTCACGGGCGCCGACCAGGTGATGGTGCGGGCGCGCATCATCGAGGTGCAGCGCACGGCGGTGCGGCAGCTCGGCTTCGACATCAACGCCATTCTCGACGCCGGCAACGGCCTGTCCCTGACCCAGAACGCCACCTTCGGCGTCGCGGGCAGCCAGCTGGGCGGTGGCAACCTGCGCTACTCCGACGGCACGGGCGAAGGCCTCACCGGGACCCTGCGCGCCTTCGAGCGCGTCGGCCTGGTGCGCACCCTGGCCGAGCCCAATGTCACCACGGTCAACGGCGAGAACGCGGAGTTCCTGGCCGGCGGCGAGTACCCGGTGCCGGTGGGTCGCGACCGGGACGGCAACGTCACCATCGAGTTCAAGCCGTTCGGCGTGCGCCTCGCGTTCCGTCCGGTGGTGCTGTCCGAAGGTCGCATCTCGCTGCAGCTGTCGACCGAGGTGTCAGAGCTGACCACCGACGGCGCCTTCACCCTCGGCGGGACCTCCGAGAACGCCCTGATCATCCCGGCCCTGACCGTGCGCCGCTCGTCGAACACGGTGGAGCTGCCGTCCGGCGGCGCCCTGATGATCGCCGGCCTGCTGCGCGAGGAGACGCGCCAGAACATCGACCAGCTGCCGGGGGCCGGCGACCTGCCGGTGCTGGGGGCCCTGTTCCGCTCGCGCGACTACGAGTCCGGCCAGACCGAGCTGGTGATCATCGTCGAGGCCTATGTGGTCCAGCCGACGTCGCCGGATCGCCTGCAGACCCCGGCCGACGGCCTGCGTATCGCCAATGACCTGCAGACCCTCCTGTTTGGCCAGCTCAACCAGGTCTACCGCACCCCCGCCACAGAGAGCGCCGGTGCGCCGCGCTGGCAGGGGCCGGTCGGCTATGTGATCGAATGAGGCCGACGATGATCGCCCGCGCCCCTCTCGCCATCGCCCTGACCGCGAGCCTGGCCCTCGCCGCCTGCGCCGCAGGCCCGTCGGTCGGGCCCGAACCCCTGACCCCGACGAGCCGCTGGACCCTGCAGGTCGAGCCGGGCGTCGACCAGATCGCCCTCGCCGTGCGGGAGGACGCCCTGTCGGTGAACCAGGCGGCGGCGCTGGACGCCCTCACCGCCCGTCATCGCGCCCGCGGCGTCGGGGCCGTGAGCGTCGCGGCCCCGGCCGGGGAGGACGCCGCCGCCGCCCGCACCGCCTGGAATGTGCGCGACGCCCTGATGGCCCGCGGCCTGCCGGCCGAGGCGATCCGGATGGCCGGCTACGCCGCGCCGGACCCGCGCGCGCCGGTGATCGTCAGCTTCGAGACGGTCGAGGCCCGGGTGCCCGCCTGCGGGCGCGCCTGGGAAGACCTCTCCGCCAACAGCACCCGCACGCCGAACAATTTCGGCTGCGCCGTCACGGCCAATATGGCCGCCCAGATCGCCGATCCGCGCGACATCCAGCAGCCCCGCGCCATGCCGCTGCAGGACTCCCACCGCGCGGTCGTGGTCTTCGACAACTACCGGCAAGGCCGGCAGACCTCCGCACCGCAGGAAGAACTCGTCAGCGGCCGCGTCACCCAGGCCGTGGAGTGAGCATGAACGCCTTCGCCCCGTCTCCCGACGACGGATTCGAGGACGATCTGGACCTCGAGCTGGAGGCCCAGCCGGGCATGCCGGCGCGCGCGCCGGCGCCCGCGCCGGCCCCGTCGGCCGGTCCGCTCCAGTTCACCCCGCCAGCGCCTGTGGCTGCGCCGGTCGCCGTGGCGGCCGCGCCGCGCGCGGTCGTGGCCGAGCCGGGCTTCAATCCCGTCGGGGACCTGATCGCCGGGGCCAGCCAGGCGCTGGCGGAAGTGTCCGTGCCGCGCATCGCCATCCACGTCTTCGCTGAGCGCCAGGACACGCTGGCGGCCGCCGACCGGGCCGGACAGGACCGCCGCCTGTCGCGCGCGACCACCACGATCCGCGTGGGGGGCGTCAATGCGGCTATCGCCACCTATCACCACGAGCCGACCCCGCCGCTGATCATCGTCGAGCACATGGGCGATCCGGCCACCCTGCTGAACGACATCGACCGGCTGGCCGAGGTCTGCGACGCCGGCACCAAGGTCGTGATCATCGGCGCCGCGAACGACATCATCCTGTTCCGCGAGCTGATGCGCCGCGGGGTGTCCGAGTATCTGGTCGCCCCCATTCAGCCGCTGCAGCTGATCGGCGCCATCGGCGGCCTGTTCAACGACCCGGCCCAGCCCTTCGTCGGCCGCTCGATCGCCTTTGTCGGCGCGCGCGGCGGGACCGGCGCCAGCGCCGTGGCCCACAACACCGCCTACGCCCTGTCCGAGCGCATCGGCGCCAATACGGTCATCGTCGACTACGACCTGCCTTTCGGCACCGCCGGTCTCGATTTCAACCAGGACCCGATCAACGGCGTCGCCGACGCCCTGGCCCAGCCCGACCGGCTGGACCCGGTGCTGCTCGACCGCATGATGGTCCGCTGCACCGACAAGCTGAGCCTGTTCGCGGCCCCGGCCACGCTGGACGCCGACTACGAAATCAGCCCGGAGGCCTTCGAGGAGGTCACCACCCGGATCCGCGCCACGGCCCCGTTCGTGGTGCTGGATCTGCCACACGTCTGGTCGCGCTGGGTGCGCCGGACGCTGATTTCGGCCGACGAGGTGGTTGTGGTGGCGACACCGGATCTCGCCTCGCTGCGCAACGCCAAGAACATGATCGACCTGATCCGTCAGGGCCGGCCCAATGATGCGCCGCCGCGGGTGGTGCTGAACCAGGTCGGCATGCCCGGCCGTCCGGAGATCCCGGCCAAGGACTTCGGCGACGCGCTCGGCGTGCACCCGGCGCTGGTCATTCCCTTCGACCCGAAGGTGTTCGGCGCCGCCGCCAACAACGGCCAGATGATCCTCGACGCCGCGGCCAGGTCGAAGGCGGCGGACGCCTTCCAGGTGCTGGCCCAGATCGTGTCGCGCCGGGAGATGCCGGCCATCGCCGGGCCGAGGGCGGCCAAGGCCGGCGGCAAGTCCCTGCTCGGCGGCCTGTTCAAGAAGAAGGCGCGCTGACGGGTGTTCGGCAAGCGCACATCGCCGGTCAGCGGCGGCCCGCCCCCTGTCCCGGCCGGCGCGGCGACGGCCGACGCCGCGCCCAGTCCGTTCGCCGCCGACAGCGCGCCGGCACAGCCCCCGCAAGGCGTACAGACCCAGGCCTTCGCCTTCGACGCCGCCGCGCCCGGTGAGCCGGAGAGCGCGGCCCTGTTCACCGCCCAGCCTGGCGCCGAACGCCTGGACGCCCTCGCCGACCCGGTCGCCGCCCGGCCGCGCCCGGCGGCGGAAGGCCAGCGTCGCGGTCCTGGCCCGCGCGCCACCCCCGCCTTCGAGCAGCTGAAGAAGGCGCAGCAGGTCACCGAGATCGTCCGCGAGCAGTCGGACTACTATCACGCCACGAAGACGACGATCTTCAACGCGCTGATGAACACCATCGACCTGGCCCAGCTGGCGCAGCTGGAGGCCCGGGCGGCGGCCGAGGAGATCCGCGACATCGTCGCCGAGCTGGTGGCGATCAAGAACGTCTCCATGTCGGTGGCCGAGCAGGAGCACCTCGTCCAGGACATCGTCAACGACGTCCTCGGCTACGGCCCGCTGGAGCCGCTGCTGGCCCGCGACGACATCGCCGACATCATGGTCAACGGCGCCGGCCGGGTGTTCATCGAGGTCGGCGGCAAGGTGCAGCTGACCAATGTGCGCTTCCGCGACAACGGCCAGCTGATGAACATCTGTCAGCGCATCGTGTCCCAGGTGGGCCGGCGCGTGGACGAGAGCAGCCCGATCTGCGACGCGCGTCTGCCGGACGGCAGCCGGGTCAACGTCATCGCCCCGCCCCTGGCGATCGACGGCCCGACGCTGACGATCCGGAAGTTCAAAAAAGACAAGCTGACGATGAAGAACCTGGTGGAGTACGCCTCCATCAGCCCGGAAGGGGCCCGGGTTCTGGGAGTCATCGGCGCCTGCCGCTGCAACATCGTCATCTCGGGCGGCACCGGCTCGGGCAAGACCACCCTGCTCAACACCCTGACCGCCTTCATCGACCCGACCGAGCGGGTCATCACCTGCGAGGACGCGGCCGAACTGCAGCTGCAGCAGCCTCACGTGGTGCGTCTCGAAACCCGCCCGCCCAACCTCGAGGGCCAGGGCCAGATCACCATGCGCGATCTGGTCAAGAACTGTCTGCGGATGCGTCCCGAGCGGATCATCGTCGGCGAGGTGCGCGGGCCCGAGGCGTTCGACCTGCTGCAGGCCATGAACACCGGCCACGACGGCTCGATGGGCACGCTCCACGCCAACAGCCCGCGCGAGGCCATCAGCCGTCTGGAGTCGATGATCACCATGGGCGGCTACGGCCTGCCGTCCAAGACCATCCGCGAGATGATCGTCGGCTCGGTCGATGTGATCGTGCAGGCCGCCCGCCTGCGCGACGGCAGCCGTCGCATCACCCACATCACCGAGGTGGTCGGACTCGAAGGGGACGTCATCGTCACCCAGGACCTGTTCGTCTACGAGATCACCGGCGAGGACGAGAACGGCAAGATCATCGGCCGCCACCGCTCGACCGGCATCGCCCGGCCCCGCTTCTGGGACCGTGCGCGCTACTACGGGCTGGAGCGCGAGCTGGCCGAAGCCCTCGACGCGGCGGAGTAGGTCATGCTGCTGCCCACCCTCGCCGCGGTTCTGGCCTTCATCACCATCGGCGGCCTCGGCTGGGCCTTCGTCGGCGGCGACGATTCCAGCGCCGAGGCCCTGAAGCGCGCCCGCGGGCTGCAGGGCGGCAAGCAGGCCAACAGCGCCGCCCGGCGCGCCGCGCAGAACAACACGCCCGAGGGCCGCCGCAAGCAGATCCTGCAGCAGCTCAAGGAAGCGGACCGTCGCGACCGCAAGGCGCGCATGACCCTGTCCGCGCGGATGCAGCAGGCGGGCCTCGCCCCGAACCTGAAGATGTTCTGGATCCTGTCCTCGGTCGCCGGCGTGGTCGGGCTGCTGCTGGCCCTCATGGTCGGCCTGTCGCCGCTGATGGCGCTGATGATCGCCGTGGTGCTGGGTCTCGGCCTGCCGCGCTGGGTGCTGGCCTTCCTCGCCAAGGGGCGGATGAAGAAGTTCTCCGGCGAGTTCGCCAACGCCGTCGACGTGATCGTCCGCGGCATCAAGTCCGGCCTGCCGGTGCACGACTGCTTCAAGATCATCGCCCGCGAGAGCCCGGCCCCGCTCGGACCGGAGTTCCAGCGGCTGGTCGAGGCCGTCGGGGTCGGCATGACCCTCGGCCAGGCCCTCGACAAGATGTACGAGCGCATGCCCTCGCCGGAGCTACGCTTCCTCTCCATCGTCATGGCCATCCAGCAGAAGACCGGCGGCAACCTCGCCGAAGCCCTCGGCAACCTGTCGACCGTGCTGCGCGCCCGCCGGATGATGGGAGAGAAGGTCAAGGCCCTGTCGTCCGAGGCCATCTCCTCGGCCGGCATCATCGGCTCGCTGCCCATCGTGGTGATGGGCCTCGTGATGGTCGCCTCGCCTGGCTACATGAGCCGCATGTTCACCGACCCCCGCGGGCACGTGATGCTGCTCGGCTCGGCCCTTTGGATGGGCCTCGGGGTGCTGGTGATGAAGAAGATGATCTCGTTCAAGATCTGAGGACCGGATGGACGCGATCTCCGACCTCATCATGGACAAGAGCAACTGGGTGACCGGCGCAGTCGCCCTCGGCGTGTTCCTGACCGTGCTGACCCTGATGAACGGGGTGCTCCAGGGCGCCAGCCTCGAGAAGCGCATGAAGGCCGTGGCCGGCCGCCGCGAGGAGCTGCGGCGGCGCTCGCGCGAGGCCATGGCCACGCCCGGGGCCCTGCGCCAGGCCGACGACGGCTTCAAGAAGCGCATCGTCGAGCGGCTCAACCTGACCAAGCTGCTGGAAGATCCGCAGGTCGCCGAGAAGATGCTGCAGGCCGGCCTGCGCGGCCCGCGCCCGCTGACGACCTTCTACTTCTTCCGCTTCGCCTCGCCGTTCATCCTGATGGCGACGAGCTTCCTGTATCTGGAGTTCATCAACGACTTCGGCATGGCCCCCTTCCAGAAGCTGGCCGCCGTCATGGTGTTCGCGGCGATCGGCTTCTACGCGCCCAACATCTACGTCTCGAACCGCATCTCGAAGCGGCGGGCCTCGATCATGGTCGGCTTTCCCGACGCGCTGGACCTGCTGCTGATCTGCGTCGAGTCCGGCATGTCGATCGAGGCGGCCATCACCAAGGTCAGCCAGGAGATCGGCGGCAGTTCGCTGGAGCTGGCCGAGGAGCTGTCCCTGCTGGCCGCCGAGCTCAGCTACCTGCCTGAACGGCGCCTCGCTTACGAAGGCCTGGCGAAACGCACCAACCACCCGGGCGTGAAGGCGGTGACCACCGCCATGATCCAGGCCGAGCAGTACGGCACGCCCCTGGGCGCCGCCCTGCGGGTCATGGCCAAGGAGAACCGCGACCTGCGCCTGTCGGCGGCCGAGAAGAAGGCGGCCTCGCTGCCGGCCCAGCTGACGGTGCCGATGATCCTGTTCTTCCTGCCGGTGCTGTTCGTCGTGATCCTCGGCCCGGCGATCATCAACATCGCCGACACCATGGGCTGACGCGGAGGCTGGCGCCGCCCCCGGTCAGTCCGGCGCGTGGGCCCGGCAGAACTCGTCGGCGCAGGCTTCGACATGGGCGCGCAGCCGCGCCGGCTCCACCGGCGGCAACCCCATGGACGCGCGCAAATGCGCTTCGGCCTTGACGGCGCCGAGGAAGCGCCACGCGGCCCCGTCCGGATCCTTCACCGCCAGTCGACCCGCGGCCGTCTGCTGCCGCAGCCAGTCGGCGAAACGGGTCTTGGTGGCCAGAACCGCGGTCTCGAAGAACAGCTCGGCGACCCGCGGGGCCCGGCAGCATTCGGCGACGATGATGCGGTGCATGGCCATCGCCTTGTCGCCCAGCACCAGTCCGATGAACTGGTCGGCGATGAGGATCAGCGTCTCGCGCACCGAAGCGTCCGGCGGCGGAACGAACGAGGCCGGCAGCACCACCGAGCTGCACTCGTGGTCCAGCACGGCGCGGAACAGGGCGTCCTTGTCGGCGAAGCGCGAATAGATGGTGGCCTTGGACACGCCCGCCGCCTGGGCCACGGCGTCGAGGCTGGCGGCCTCGTAGCCGCGTTCCATGAACAGCTCGCCGGCGGCCACGAGGATGGCCTCGTCCTTGGAGGCGTCGCGCGGGCGGCCGCGCCGGGGCAGGTTTCCATCCGACATGTCAGACCACAGCGTATGCTAAATCGGCCAACAGGGCCACAATACCCGGTCAGGGGACGCCGTAGGTCTTCAGGAAGAGCTCGGTCGCGGCCCGGGCGCGGCGATCAACGGTGTCGGCGAGCGGCGTGGGTTCAACCCCGAGAGCGATCTGGAAACTGCTGTAGCCCTGCAGCAGTCCGAGGAACTGGTCCGCCGCGAGGTCGAGGTCCTCGATGGCGAGCTCGCCCCGCGCACAGCCTCGCCGGAAGATCGACTTCAGGTTCTCGAACGTCTTGCCCGGCCCGGCTTCATAGAAGGCCTGCGCCAGCTCGGGCGTTCGCCGCAACTCCCCCGCCAGGGCGGCGTAGAAGTCCATGGCCGGTCCGGAGAACAGATAGCTCATCAGGCCGCGGCCGAACGTCTCCAGCACGTCGCGGATCGGTCCGTCGCCGTCGAGCGCAGCGGCTCCCTGAAGCGACTCCAGCCGTGTCATCTCCATTCGGATCGCCGTGCGGAACAGGTCGTGCTTGTCCGCGAAATGCTTGTAGGCGGTCACCTTGGACACGCCGGCGGCGGCCGCGATCTGCTCCATGCTGACCGCCTGGACACCGTGCTGAAGGAAGAGCGACCAGCCCACATGCAGAAGCGCGTCCGCTTTGGCGGGATCGAGCCTGCGACCTTTTTGACCAGTTGCTGCGCCCAATTCGACTTGCCCTCACTCACCTGCGCAAATATGAACGCGAACGTTCACGTTTGCGATGGCGCAAATGGCGCCATTGACATACTGAACCGCTCAGTATTTTAATACGGTCAGTTCCCAGCTTACCCCGTCGCGCCCCTCCCGGCGCAAGCCCGACCGCGGATCACAGGAGTCCGAGGATGCGATCTGTCGCGCTCAAAATGCTGCTCGGCGACAGCGCCAAGTATCTGGCGCTGGTGTTCGGGGTGGCCTTCGCCACCCTGCTGATGAGCCAGCAGGTGTCGATCTTCATCGGCCTGATGACGCGCACCGCCAACCAGGTGCTGGACGTGCGCGAGGCGGACATCTGGGTCATGGACCCGCGCGTGCGCTACGTCGACGAGGTCGAACCCCTGCCCGACGCGGCGCTGGCCCGGGTGCGCTCGGTCGAGGGTGTCGAGTGGGCGGCGCCGCTGTTCAAGGGCCTCGCCATCTTCCGCACCCGGGACGGCCTGATCAATCAGGTCAGCCTGGTGGGTGTCGATGACGAGACCCTCGTCGGCGCGCCGCGGGAATGGCTGAGCGGCGACCTCGAATCCCTGCGCACGCCCGGCGGCATCGTCTTCGACAAGGAGGGCGCCCAGCTGATCTGGCCGGAGGGCGATCCGGTCGACCGGGTCGGGCTGGAGGCCGAGATCAACGACCGGCGGGTGGTGGTCAGCGGCATCGCCGACGCCTCGCCGCCCTTCATCACCTTCCCCATCGCCTATGTCCGCTACTCCGAGGCGATGAAGCTGACCCCGCCGCAGCGGAACAAGCTGTCCTTCGTGCTGGTGCGCGCCCGCGACGGCGAGGATCCGAAGGCGCTGGCCCAGCGCATTGCGGCGCAGACCGGCCTGCAGGCCCTGACCTGGGACCAGTTCGCCTGGCGCAGCGTGCAGTACTATCTGACGCGCACCGGCATCCCCGTGAACTTCGGCATCACCGTGTTGCTCGGCTTCATCGTCGGAGCGGCGGTGACGGCCCAGACCTTCTACCTGTTCGTGATCGAGAACCTGCGCCAGTTCGGGGCGCTCAAGGCCATCGGCGCGACCAACCGGCAGATCACCGGCATGGTGCTGCTGCAGGCGGCCGTGGTCGGGGTCATGGGCTATGCGCTGGGCATGGGCGGGGCCGCGGCCTTCTTCACCTTCGTCCGGGGCGGCGCAGCGCTGGAGGACTTCTACCTGCCCTGGCAGGTGCTGGTCGGCACCGGCGTGGTCGTCTTCCTGATCATCCTCGTGTCGGTGCTGGGCAGCCTGCTGAAGGTGTTCCGCGTCGATCCGGCCATCGTGTTCCGGGGGTGAGCGCCATGTCCGCTGTCATCGCCCGCCACATCGACATGGCCTTCGGCCAGAACGGCCTTTCCACCCAGGTGCTGTTCGACGTCAATCTCGAGGTCGCCCAGGGCGAGCTGACCATGCTGGTCGGCCCCTCCGGCTGCGGCAAGACCACCCTGCTGTCGATCCTGTCCGGCACCCTGCGGCCGACGGCCGGCGAGGTCGAGGTGATGGGCAACGTCATCACCCGCATGAAGGATGCGGAGAAGGTGATCCTGCGCCGCCGGCGGATCGGCTTCATCTTCCAGCAGTACAACCTGCTGCCCGCCCTGACCGCGGCCGAGAACGCCGCCATGGCGCTGGTGGCGGACGGCATGCCGCTGAAGGCCGCCGCCGAGCGCGCCCGCGTCGTGCTGGAGACCCTCGGCATGGGCCCGCACGCCGACAAGCTGCCGCGCCAGCTGTCCGGCGGCCAGCAGCAGCGCGTCGCCATCGCCCGCGCCATCGTGCACGAGCCGGACCTGGTGGTCTGCGACGAGCCGACCGCCGCCCTCGACGCCGAGACCGGCCGCCAGGTGATGGAGCTGCTCAAGGCCGCCGCCGCCGGGCCCGGCCGGGCCGTCCTCGTCGTCACCCACGACAACCGCATCTACCGCTACGCCGACCGCATCGTCGCCATGGAAGACGGGCGGATCGTCGGCGACAGCCGCACAAACTCGCTCCCGGAGGGACTCCATGCCCACTAGCCGTCGTCAGCAGATCCAGCGCCTTGTCCTGCCGGTCATCGCCGGCGGGTGTCTGGTGTTCGCCGTCTCCGCCGTGCTGCGGCCGGAGCGCACCCGGGCCGATCCGCCCGCCCCGCCGCCGTCGGCCGCCGCGGCCTCGGCCGTGGCCGGCATCGGCACGGTCGAGCCGCAGTCCGAGCTGATCGCCGTCGCCGCCGAACTGCCCGGCGTGGTGCGGCAGGTGCTGGTCCAGCCGGGCGACCGGGTGGCCGGCGGACAGCCGCTGTTCCGGCTCGATGACCGCGCCGCCCGCGCCGCCCTCGCCACCGCCCGGGCCGACGCCGCCGCAGCGGCCGCCGCGGCCCGGCAGGCCGAGGTGGCGCTGGCCGACGAGCGCCAGCGGCTCTCCCTGTTCGAGGCGGTGGAGGACGCCCGCGCCCTGTCCACCGACGAGCTGGCGCGGCGCCGCTTCGCCGTGTCCCGCGCCGAAGCCGCCCTCGCCCAGGCCCGCGCGGCGGTGGCCGTGGCCGACGCCCAGGTCCGCGCCCGGGCCGTCGATCTGGACCGGCTGACCGTGGCCGCCCCCATCGCCGGCCGCGTCTTCCGCGTCGATGTCCGCCCCGGCGAGTACGCGGTCGCCGGCCCGACGGCCGCGCCCCTGATCGCCCTCGGCGACGACGTGCGCCTGCACGTGCGGGCCGAGTTCGACGAGGCCGACGCCCCGCGCCTGAACCGCAATGGACGCGCCTACGGCGTGCTGCGCGGCCAGACCGGTCGACGCATCCCGCTGACCCTGGTGCGGATCGAGCCGCAGGTGGTCGAGAAGCGCGCTCTCGCCGGCGGCTCGGAGCGGGTCGACACGCGCGTGGTCGAGGTCCTCTACGCCTTCGATCCCGCCGCCCACCCGGCCTGGCTGGGCCAGCGCATGGACGTGTTCGTCGAGGCCGCCGCCTCGGCCACCCAGCGCCCCGCGACGGAGCCCGCGCGATGAGCCGGCTCGCGCTCCTGCTGACCGCGGCCGGCCTCGGCCTCGCCGCCTGCGCCACCGACAGCGGCCCCGCCCCGGTCGCCCTCGACGCGCCGGCGGCCTGGCAGGCGGCCGCCCTCCCCGACGTCGATCCCCGGCTTGAGGCCTGGTGGACCGCCGCCGGCGATCCGGTCCTCAGCGATCTGGCCCGCCGCGCCGGGACGGCGGCCGAGGTGAGGCTGGCCGAGGCCCGGCTGTTCGAGGCCCGGGCCCGGCTCGGCGCCGCCCGCGCCGCCCTGCGCCCGACCGTGGGCGCCGAGGGCGCGGCCCAGCGCGAGACCGTCGACGATCTGGATCAGGACACCTTCCGGGCCCTCGTCGCCTTCAGCGTGGACACGGATCTGAACGGAGCGCTCGGCGCCCGCGCCCGCGCCGCGGGGTTGCGCGCCGAGGCGCAGGCCGCCCGGATCGAGGCGGCCCGGCTGGGGGCTCGGTCGACCGCCGTCCAGCTCTATGCCGCCTGGCGCGAGGCCGCGGCGCGCGCCGCCGCCGGCGACCGCGCCGTCACCGCGCTCGAAGAGGCCCTGGACCTTGCGGAAGCGCGCGAGCGGGCCGGCCTGACCTCGGGTCTGGACGCCGCCGCGGCCCGCGCCGCCTTCGCCGCCGCCCGGGCCCGTCCGATCGCCGCCCGTCAGGCGCAGCAGGAGGCGCAGCTCGGCCTTGAGGCCCTGCTCGGCCTCGCGCCCGGCGGCCTGAGCGACGACCTCGCCGAGGCCCCGGACGCCCTGCAAGCGCCGCCAGCGACCGCCCTCGCCGCCCCGGCCGCGGTGCTGGCGCGTCGTCCGGACCTTCGGGTGGCCGAGCTGGACCTGCTGGCCGCGGGGGCCGACGCCGACGCCGCCCGACGCGACTTCTGGCCGACCCTCTCCCTCGGCGCAGCCCTTGGCGGTCAGGAGGTGGATCCGGAGACGCTCTTCACCGCCTCGGGCTTCCTCTCGCGCCTGACGGCCGGGCTGACGGCCCCGGTGTTCAGCTTCGGTCGACTGGAGAGCGCCCGGGACGGCGCCGACGCCCGCCGCCTGCAGGCGGACATCGCCTACCGCCAGGCGGCGATCGACGCCCTCACCGAGGTGGAGACCGCCCTGGTCGCCCTCGCCGCCGCCGAGGCCCGGGCGGCGACGCTCGACGCCGCGGCGCGCGCCGCCGCGACCCAGGCGGCCCTGGCCGACCAGCGCTACCGCGCAGGACTCTCGCCCTTACTCGAGGTGCTGGTCGCCCGGCGCGCCGTGGCGGACGCCGAGGCGGAGCTGGCCGGGGCGCAGGGGGCCGCCCTGTCCGGCTGGGCCCGGCTGAACGCCGCCGCCGGACTGGGAGGACGGGCCTGACAGCCCGCCCCGACGGTCATTCGTCGCTTGTCGCCCAACCGGCGTATCATCGGGCTCTGATTCGTCGCCGAGGACCCCATGAGCGCTGCGCCGGGCCGACCCCGCCTCGATCCCCTGCCGATCGTCATCGTGCTGGGCTTCGGCCTCGCCGCCGCCGCGCTGGCGTGGCCGGCCCTGCGTCAGGGCGACACCTCGGCCGCAGGCGTGGTGCTGATCTGCGCCGCCGCCGCCGTCTGCCTGATCGGCGTGCTGGTGTTCCTGCGCAATCCCGCCCGGCGGCCGCTCGAGGATGCGGTGGTCGATGTGCTCGACGCCATGGCCGAGCCCGCCGCCCTCGTCTGGGAAGGCGGGCAGGTGCTGGCCTTCAACGGCGCCTGGGTCGCCGCCAACGGAGCCCAGACCAGCCTGCCGCCGCCGCGCTCGCCCCAGGCCCTGTACATGGCCTTCGCCCAGGCCCGCCAGGGCGAGACCGGCCGCGCCATCCTGATGGTCGGCGAGCGCGAGCTGGAAGTGCTGATCGGCCAGGCCGGCCCGGACCGCTTCCTCGTGCGGCAGGCGCCCGAGGAGGCGGTGCCTGTCGCGGCCCCCGGGTCCGCCCCGCCCCCTTCGCCGCGCCAGACCGGCGACGCCCGGGCCATGGCCGCCGGCGCCCCGTTCGGCTCCGGCGTGATCGCCGCCGCCGACCTGTTCGCCGGGCGCATCGAGGACGCCAACGAGGCCCTGTCGGTGCTGACCGGCCCGGGCGCGGCGCGCGACGCCGCCTTCGGCCACCTGTTCGACCCGGCCGGGGTGGTCGCCGCCCGCGAGGCCATGGAGCGCGGCTCCTCCGGGCCGATCGAGCTGATCGCCCGGGCTCACCCGGACCGGGCCCTGCACCTCTACGTCGCGCCCGAGGGCGACAAGCGCCGCATCTGGCTGTTCGACGTGACCGCCCAGAAGTCGATGGAGCTGCAGCTCAGCCAGGCCCAGAAGATGCAGGCCGTGGGCCAGCTCGCCGGCGGCGTGGCGCACGACTTCAACAACCTGCTGACCGCCATCCAGCTGCAGCTGTCCGGGCTGCTGGAACGCCACCCGGTCGGCGACCCGTCCTACGACGGCCTGAACGAGATCCGCCAGACGGCCCACCGCGCCGCCGACCTGGTGCGCAAGCTGCTGGCCTTCTCGCGCAAGTCGACGGTGCGGCGCGAGCGGCTGGACCTCGGCGAACTGGTCGGCGAGTTCACGGTGCTGCTGCGCCGCCTGCTGCGCGAGGACGTGCGGCTGGAGACCGACTACGGCCGCAACCTGCCGCCGGTTCTGGCCGACAAGAGCCAGCTGGAGACGGCGGTGATGAACCTCGCCGTGAACGCCCGCGACGCCATGCGCGGGGTGGTCGAGCCGGGCGCCGGGGTGGTCACCATCCGCACCCGCCGCCTGACCCGTGACCAGGCCATGGTGCTGGGCTGGATGGACCCGCCGACCGAGGAGGTCGCGGTGATCGAGGTGGCCGACACCGGTCCGGGCGTGCCCGCCGACATCCTCGACAAGATCTTCGAGCCCTTCTTCACCACCAAGGCGGTGAACGAGGGCACCGGCATGGGCCTGGCCACGGTCTACGGCATCGTCGAACAGGCCGGCGGCCACATCAATGTCGCCAACCAGCCGGACGGCGGGGCCGTATTCCGCATCTTCCTGCCCGCCGCCGGGGCCGAGGAGCTGGCCGAGGCGGCGCCGGTCGAGGTGCGCGCCCCGAAGGCCCCGCGCGACCTGTCGGGCGCCGGCCGCATCCTGTTCGTCGAGGACGAGGCCGCCGTGCGCGGCATCGCCGCCCGGCTGCTGCGCCAGCGCGGCTACGAGGTCATCGAGGCCTGCGACGGCGAGGAAGCCCTGGCCCTGGCCGAGGAGCACGCCGGCCAGATCGACATGCTGATCTCGGACGTCATCATGCCGGGGCTGGATGGCCCCTCGCTGCTGAAAAAGGCTCGCCCCTTCCTCGGCGATGCCCCGGTGATGTTCATCTCCGGCTATGCCGAGAGCGACTTCTCGGACCTGTTGGCCGACGAGACCGGCGTGTCCTTCCTGCCCAAGCCGCTGGACATCAAGACCCTGGCCGAGCGCGTCAAACAGGAGCTGCGCGCGGCCTGACGCGTCGCGTCACTTGCCAGCCCCGTCCCGAGGCGCGAGGGTCGCGGCTTCGGGCTTCGGGGGTTCTGAATGCGTATCCTGGCTTTGTTCGTCGCCGCTGCGGCTGTGTTTTCCGGCGCGCCCGCATGGGCCCAGACGCCGCCGCCCGTTGAGTACGAGCTGAGCTTCGACAACGCCGCCCATCGCGAGGCGCGCATCGCCGTCACCTATCGCGGGCTTCAGCCCGGTCCGGTGCGCTTCCGCATGTCGCGGTCCTCGCCGGGGCGCTACGCCATCCACGAGTTCGCCAAGAACGTCTATTCGGTCACCGCCGTGGACGGGACCGGACGGCCGCTGCCGATCGATCGTGCCGAGCCCTATTCCTGGTCGGTGTCCGGCCACGACGGGACCGTGACGGTCGCCTACACCCTGTGGGCGGACCGGGGCGACGGCACCTACGCCCAGATCGACCCCACCCATGCGCGGCTCAATGCGCCGGCCAGCCTGATGTGGGCCGAGGGCCATGACGAGCGCGCCGCGCGTCTGCGGTTCCGCCGTCCCGACCCGAGCTGGCGCGTCGCGACCCAGCTGGCGCCGACCGATGATCCGGAGGTCTTCACCGCCCCGGACTTCCAGTACCTGATGGACAGCCCGATCGAGGTGTCGCGCCATACGGTGCGCGAGTGGCAGGTGGATGACGCGGGGGCCCCGCGCACCATCCGCATCGCCCTGCATCATCTCGGCACTGACGCCGAGGCCGACGAATTCGCCGCCCGCGCCCGGCGCATCGTCGACGCCCAGATCGCGGTCTTTGGCGATGTGCCCGACTTCGATTTCGGGACCTACACCTTCCTCGCCGACTATGTGCCGTGGATCAGCGGCGACGGGATGGAGCACCGCAACTCGACCGTCATCAGCACCCCGCGCGGGCTGGCCGAGGCGGAGTACGACCAGCTCGGCACTCTCAGCCACGAGTTCTTCCATGCCTGGAATGTGGAGCGCATCCGCCCCGCCGAGCTGGAGCCCTTCGACTTCACGGCGGCCAATCCGACCCCGTCGCTGTGGTTCGCCGAGGGCTTCACCAGCTACTACGGCCCCCTGACCATCCGCCGCGCCGCCGTGGAGGACGTCGACGCCTTCCTGAACGAGATGGGCGGGCAGCTGAGCTTCATCCTCAACACGCCGGCGCGGGCTTATGGCGGTCCGGAGGAGATGAGCCTGCGGGCCCCGTTCGTCGATGCGGCCACCTCGATCGACCCGACCAACGGCAACATCTTCGCCAGCTACTATCCCTATGGCGCGGTGGTCGCGATGGGGCTGGACCTGACGCTGAGGACGCGCTTTCCGGGCGTCACCCTCGACGACTACATGCGTCTGATGTGGGCGCGGCACGGGGTCAGCGAGCGGCCCTACACCCCGGCCGACCTGGAGCAGGCGCTGGCCGATGTGACCGGCGACGCCGCCTTTGCGCGCGAGGTGTTCGACGGCTGGATCCGCGACAGCCGGTTGCCGGACTTCACGGCCCTGCTGGCCCGGGCCGGCGTCGTCGTCGCGCCGAGGAACCCCGGCCGGGCCTGGGTCGGCCAGGTCTCGCTCCAGTCTGCAAACGGCGCCGCCACCCTCGGCGGGGCCAGCGCGCCCGGAACGCCGATCCATGCGCTCGGTCTGGATCGCGGCGACGAGATCGTGTCGGTGGGCGGCGTCGCCATCGACAGCCAGGCCGACTGGACCCGGGTCATCGCCGGGGCGCGCCCGGGCGATGAGGTCGAGGTGCAGTTCATTCGCCGCGGCGTCGCCGGCTCCGGCCGCCTGACCTTCGGCGCCGATCCCGCCCTGCGGCTGCAGCGCATCGAGGCGATCGAGGGCGAGCTGACGGAATCGCAGCGCGCCTTCCGCCGCGCCTGGCTGGGCGAGGACGCCGCACCCGCGACCTGAGGCGGGCCGACTGACGTGGGGAACGGCGGGCGGCCTCCGCCGCGCCGGCGCCCCGCCCTTGCGCCCCCCGACGGGGCGGGCTCCTATGGCGAAAACGCCCGGGAGGCCCTCATGAACATCGACCGTCGCCACCTTCTGATGGGGGCCGCCGGCGCGGCGGCGCTGGCCGCCCTGCCGGCCGCGGCGCAGGACAACCGTGACGCGGCGCTGGACGCCCTGATGGCCGGCTGGTTCGCCGCCGACCTCGACCGCAACCCCGAGAGCGCCACCAACCTGGGGCTGGACCGCGGGCCGAACGCCGGTCGCGCCGCGCGCCTGTCCGACCGCTCCCCGGCCGGCTGGCAGGCAGAGCGCGCCGAGGCGATCTCGCGCCTCGCCACCCTGCGCGCCTTCGGCCGCGAGGGCCTCAGCGACAACGGCGCCCTCAACCTCGATGTCGCCCTGTTCCGGGCCGAGACGGCCGCGACCGGCGCCAGCTTCGACTACGGCGCCCTGATCAGCGGCGGCCGCATGGGCCCCTATGTCGTCAGCCAGCTGGCCGGCGCCTATTTCAACGTCCCGGACTTCATGGACACCCAGCACCGGGTCGAGGACCGTGACGGGGCCGAGGCCTTTCTCGCCCGGCTGGCGCAGTTCGGGCCGGCGCTGGACGGTGAAACCGCGCGGATCGTCGCCGACGCCGGCAAGGGCGTGGTCCCGCCCGACTTCGTGCTGGACCTGACCACCGGCCAGCTGAACGCCCTCGCCGTCCAGCGCGGCGAGGACATGGCCATGATCCGGTCGCTGGCGCGCAAGGCCGCCGCCGCCGGCCTGCCGGCCTCCTGGGCCGAGCGCGCCGCCGCCCTGGTCGAGGCCGAGGTCAAGCCGGCGCTGGCCCGGCAGATCGCGGCGCTGGAGGCGCTCAAGCCCGGCGCCGTGCACGACGCCGGCGTCTGGCGTCTTCCCGAAGGCGAAGCGCTCTACGCCCACACGCTGAAGACCTGGACCACCACCACCCTGACCCCGGCCGAGATTCACGCCATCGGACTGGAGCAGGTGGCGGAGATCAGCGCCGGCATCGACGCCATCCTGCGCGCCCAGGGCATGACCGAGGGCACGACCGGCCAGCGCATCGACGCCCTGAACCGCGACCCGGCGCAGCTGTGGCCCAATACGGACGCGGGCAAGGCGGCGCTGCTGGAGAGCCTGAACGCCCAGATCCGCGCGCTCGACCCGCTGCTGCCGCAGGTGTTCGGCCGGCTGCCGCGGACCCATGTCGAGGTGCGGCGCGTGCCGCCGGCGATCGAGAACGGCGCCCCGGGCGGCTACTACCAGGGGCCGCCGCTGGATGGCTCGCGGCCGGGCGCCTACTACATCAACCTCCGGGACACGGCGAACTGGCCGAAGTTCAGCCTGCCGACCCTGACCTATCACGAGGCCTCGCCGGGCCATCACCTGCAGGTCGCGCTGCAGCGCGAGTCGACCCACCTGCCGGAGTGGCGGCGCGCCAACGGCTTCTCGGCCTACAACGAGGGCTGGGCCCTGTACGCCGAGGCGGTCGCCGCCGACGACCTGAACGCCTATGCCGAAGACCCGCTGGGCCGGCTCGGCTTCCTGATGTCCTACCTGTTCCGCGCCGTGCGGCTGGTGGTCGACACCGGCCTGCATGACAAGCGCTGGAGCCGTGAGCAGGCGGTCGACTACATGGTCGCCTCGGGGGCCAAGCCGGTCGGCTCGGCCAACAACGAGATCAACCGCTACACGGTGATGCCAGGCCAGGCCTGCTCCTACAAGATCGGCGAGACGGTGATGGCGCGGCTGAGGGCCGAGGCGGCGGCGCGGCCCGGTTTCGACCTGCGCGATTTCCACGACAAGGTGCTGGCGACGGGATCCGTGCCGCTGGCCGTGCTCGAACGGCGCATGCGGGCCTGAGCCTCGAGGGCCGTCGCGGCGACGCGCCGGCCCGGCTCGCCCCTGACGCGCTCACGACATCGATACTTGACGTTGACGTAAACGTAGGGCCTTTGGGCCCCAACGAGGAAACCGTCCTTACAGGAGACGCACCATGGCCGACGCCTACATCTACGACGCCGTGCGCACGCCGCGCGGCAAGGGCAAGAAGGACGGGAGCCTGCACGAGATCACCGCCCTGTCGCTGGCCACCCAGGTGCTGGAGGCCCTGCGCGACCGCAACGGGCTGGACACCTCGAAGGTCGACGACGTGATCCTCGGCTGCGTCTCGCCGGTGGGCGAGCAGGGCGCCGACATCGCCCGCACCGCCGTGCTCAACGCCGGCTGGGCCCAGACCACCGCCGGCGTCCAGATCAACCGCTTCTGCGCCTCGGGCCTGGAAGCGGTGAACATGGCCGCGGCCAAGGTGAAGTCCGGCGAGGCCGACTTCGCCGTCGGCGGCGGCATCGAGGCCATGAGCCGGGTGCCGATGGGCTCGGACGGCGGCGCCTGGCCGATCGACCCCTCCTCGGCCATGCCGACCTACTTCGTGCCCCAGGGCGTCTCGGCCGACATGATCGCCTCCAAGTGGGGCTTCAGCCGCGACGACGTCGACGCCTATTCGGTGGAGAGCCACAAGCGCTCGGCCCGCTCCTGGGCCGAGGGGCGCTTCAAGCGCTCCGTCGTGCCGGTCAAGGATCAGCTGGGCCTGACCATCCTCGACCACGACGAGACGATCCGTCCCAACACCGACATGCAGACCCTCGGCGGGCTGAACCCGTCGTTCGCCATGATGGGCGAGATGGCCTTCGACGCCGTGATCAACCAGCGCTACCCCGAGGTGGAGCGGGTCAACCACGTGCACACCCCGGGCAACAGCTCGGGCATCGTCGACGGCTCGGCCGGGGTGCTGATCGGCACGCTGGAGGCCGGCCAGGCTCTGGGCCTGAAGCCGCGCGCCCGCATCCGCGGCGCCGCCTCGATCGGCTCCGAGCCCTCGATCATGCTGACCGGTCCGGAGTTCGTGACCAACAAGCTGCTCGGCAAGCTGGGCATGACCACCGCCGACATCGACCTGTGGGAGCTGAACGAGGCCTTCGCCGCCGTCGTGCTGCGCTACATGCAGGCGCTCGACATCCCGCACGACAAGATCAACGTCTGCGGCGGCGCCATCGCCATGGGCCACCCGCTCGGCGCCACCGGGGCGATGATCCTCGGCACGGTGCTCGACGAGCTGGAGCGCACCGACCAGTCCACCGCCCTGATCACCCTGTGCATCGGCGGCGGCATGGGCACCGCCACGGTCATCGAGCGCGTCTGACGTCCCCTCCCGCCGTCATGGCCGGGCTTGTCCCGGCCACCCATAAGCGCGGACGGCGAGGAGCAGAGCGGAAAGACCTGAGTCTATGGGTCCCCGGGACAAGCCCGGGGATGACGAAACGAGAGAGCGGGAGCTCACGATGGAAAACTTCAAGATCGACGTCGACGCCGACGGCATCGCCCTGATCACCTTCGACGTGCCGGGCCGGTCGATGAACACCCTGACCTCGTCGGTCATGGCCGAGATCCCGCAGTGGGTCGACAAGGTGAAGGGCGACGACGCCATCAAGGGCGTGGTGCTGACCTCGGGCAAGAGCTCGGGCTTCTGCGCCGGCGCCGACCTGGGCGACATGGCCTCGGGCATGCTCGGCGGCGCCGACCTGCAGGCGGCCTATGACGCCGGCTGGAAGCTGAACGGCGCCCTGCGCGCGCTGGAGACCTGCGGCAAGCCGGTGGCCGCCGCGATCAACGGCCTGGCGCTGGGCGGCGGCCTCGAACTGACCCTCGCCTGCCACTATCGCGTCGTTGAGGACGATCCGAAGATCCAGCTGGGCCTGCCGGAGATCAAGGTCGGCCTGTTCCCGGGCGGCGGCGGCACCCAGCGCCTGACCCGCCTCGTCGGCGTGCAGGCGGCCATGATGGCCATGAGCGAGGGCAAGTCCTTCCGCCCGAACGACGCGAAGGGCGCCGGCATCGTCCATGAGGTCGTGGCCAAGGGCGGCGCGGTCGAGGCGGCCAAGGCCTGGATCAAGGGCGGCGGCAAGGCGCAGCAGCCGTGGGACGACAAGGGCTTCAAGCTGCCCGGCGGCGGCCCCTACCATCCGGCGGGGGTGCAGAACTTCCTCGTCGGCAACGCCATGCTGCGCAAGCAGAGCTACGGCAACTATCCGGCCGTCATCAACCTGATGAAGGCGGTCTACGAGGGCGTGCAGCTGCCGATGGACGCGGCCCTGCGGGTCGAGACGCGCTACTTCATCAAGACCCTGATGACGCCCCAGGCCCAGGGCATGATCCGCTCGCTGTTCCTGTCCAAGCAGGAGCTGGACAAGGGCGCGGTGCGGCCGAAGGACGTGCCGCCGTCGGACCCGAAGAAGGTCACCGTGCTGGGCGCCGGCATGATGGGCGCCGGCATCGCCTATGTGAACGCCATGGCCGGCATCGAGACCATCCTGATCGACCGCGACCAGGACGCCGCCGACAAGGGCAAGGCCCATGTCGAGGGCCTGCTGAAGAAGCGGCTGTCGCGCGGCCAGCTGACCCAGGAGAAGTACGACGCCCTGCTGGCGCTGGTGGTGCCGACCACCGACTACGATCACATCAAGGGCTCGGACCTGGTGATCGAGGCGGTGTTCGAGAACCGCGAGATCAAGGCCGAGGTGACGAAGCGCGCCGAGGCCCAGCTGGCCCCGGGCGCGGTGTTCGGCTCCAACACCTCGACCCTGCCGATCACCGGCCTCGCCGAGGCCAGCGTGCGGCCCGAGGACTTCATCGGCATCCACTTCTTCTCGCCCGTCGACAAGATGATGCTGGTCGAGATCATCATGGGCGCGAAGACCGGCCAGGTCGCCCTGGCCAAGTCGCTCGACTACGTCATGAAGATCAAAAAGACCCCGATCGTCGTCAACGACGGCCGCGGCTTCTACACCAGCCGCTGCTTCGGCACCTATGTGGCCGAGGGCATGGCCATGCTGGAGGAGGGCTACGCCCCCGCCCTGATCGACAACATCGGCCGGGCCACCGGCATGCCCCGCGGCCCGCTGGAGATGCACGACGACGTGGCGCTGGACCTCAGCGTCAAGATCGCGAAGCAGACGGCCGAGGACCTCGGCGACGCCTACAAGCCACTGCCGGGCTCGGAGATCGTCCGCAGGATGGTCGAGGAGCTGGGCCGCTACGGCCGCAAGAACGGCAAGGGCTTCTACGACTACGACACCAAGCCCAAGACCCTCTGGAAGGGCCTGTCGGACCTGGCCCCGGTGAAGATCAACGACTCCACCCCCGAGCTGGTCGAGGATCAGAAGCGCCGCCTGCTGTTCCGTCAGGCGGTCGAGGTGGCGCGCTGCTGGGAAGAGGGCGTCATCGACGACCCGCGCGAGGCCGACGTCGGCGCCATCCTGGCCTGGGGCTTCGCGCCCTGGACCGGCGGCCCGATCACCTACATCGACCAGTACGGGCTGAAGGCCTTCGTCGACCAGGCTGACACCTATGCGGCGAAGTACGGCGACCGCTTCAGCCCGCCGCAGCTGCTGCGCGACATGGCCGCGAAGGGCGAGACCTTCTACGGCCGGTTCACGGGAGCCAGGGCCGCGGCCTGAGCGAAAAACCGACCGGCCCGCTGAACCGGCGGGCCGGTTCGACGCACCTTTCCGGCATGAGCCTTTGAGAGGAGCGTCTCATGCCGGATATCGCCTCGACCCTGACCCCCGCCCAGCGGGCCATCCTTGACCGCCTCGAGCGCCAGCCGGGCTTCTTCGAGCTGGCGTTCGGCCTGTTTCGGGGCGGGGCGGCCTGGGCCACCCTGGCCATGATGGTCGCCGAAATCGGCCTGTTCGCCGCCGGCGTCTGGTGCGGCTGGCGCTTCCTTCAGGCGGCGGAGCCGATGGAGGCCCTGCGTTTCGGCCTGCCGGCGCTGGGGCTGATCCTGATGTCCTTCACCATCAAGTTCTCGTTCTGGCCGGTGATGCACGTCAACCGGCTGAAGCGACAGGTCGCTGAACTGGAACTGCGGCTGGCCGGCGAGGGACGGTGATCGCCGCGCGGCTCAGCCGGCCTTGAGGTCGCGGTAGGCGGCGCTGAAGGGCGCGTACATGATCGCCAGCTGCAGGGCCGAGAGGATGCCGTTGATCACCCCGAAGGCGATCAGGGCAGGCGCGGCGCCCTGCAGCAGCTCCACAAGGCTGGCGCCTTCGAAGGCCGCGAGCCGCTCAAGGTCCCCGGTCATCAGGGTGATCGGCATCACGACGATGCTGCCGAGCAGGCCGACGATCACGGCCATGACGATCGCAATCACCGCCATGCCGAGCAGGGGCCAGAAGCTTCCCTTCGTCAGGGCGAAGGAGGCGAAGGGGGCGAAGCGGCGCTCGGCCACGACCAGCGGCACCGCGAGGCTCAGCCGCACCAGCAGCCAGATGACCCCGGCCACACCGGCCAGCCCGAGCAGGACGGCGACGAGCCAGAGCCAGCCCTGTCCCGACGCCGTCGCGACGCCGCCGATGACGCCGACCAGCACGAACGGCAACGTCCAGGCGATGGCGAAGACGACAAACAGCACGAGGGTCACGCCCAGCACCCGGAGCTCGTCCATGCCGAGACGCATATAGCCCAGGGCGGACTCGGCCGGCCTCAGCACGGCCCGGGCCACCGCAGCGGCGAGGACAGCCGTCACCAGCAGCGACAGCGGCAGGGCGGTGCCGACCAGCAGGGCGTAAAGCGCGCCGAGGCTCTGCAGATCCTCGGGCTGCGGCGACGCCATGTCCTGGAGCCGCGCCACCTCGGCCATCAGGGTGGCCAGCGACGGCCCCATGAGGGCGACCGTGGCGACCATAAGCACCACGTAGAGCAGGGCCCACAGCGCCACGGCGACGGGCGCGCGGCGGGTCAGGCGGAAGCCCTCGAAGGCGGCGTCGGTGGCGGAGAAGGTCATGGCGGTCCCTCGGGAAGCGGTCACAGGGAGTCTAGCGAACTCGCCGGGGGCGCGTCACCCGTTTCCCGCGGCCGGGGCGCCAGATCGGCGGCGGCCGAGGCGAGCGGGGCCACGCTGAACGCCTGGCCGAGACCCGTCAGATAGAGCAGGGGCAGCATCACGGCCCCTGCCGCGGCGAGCAGCGGGATCCAGTCCTGGGTCACCTGCGCCGGCGTGTCGGCGCCAAAGTCGATGCGGCCGCCGAGGCCGAAAAAGACCGCCCCGCCGATCGCGGCGATGACGGCATAGGCGAACAGGGTCACGACCGTCGCCAGCAGGGCGACGATGATGATCAGGCCCAGCAGCTTCCAGACCCGCCCGCCCGTCGCGCGCCAGCCGTCGCCGACGGCGAACTCGCCGGTCGCCATGCTCATCGGGGCGATCAAGCAGGTGCGCAGGGCCAGCCAGATGACCAGGACGGTCGCGACCAGGATATAGAGGGCGATGCCGAGCCCTCGCGCCGGGTCGCCGAGGGACCACAGGGCGGCGCCGACCGCGAAGCCGATGAGCGTCAGGGCGAATATCAGGACGAAAACAGCGATCCACACCACGATCACGGTCAGACCGTAGCGCAGCTCGTCCATGCCGATGGCGAAGCCGCGGGCGCGCGGCGTCAGGGTCACGCGCGTGGCCCAGGCGGCGACGAGGATGCTGAGGAAGATCTGCAGCCAGCTGGCCAGCTGGCTGTAGACCTGCGCCGCCAGCCAGCCCTCGAGGTTCTGCTCCATCCAGACCTCGACGTCGACGCCGTCGACCGGCAGCGGGAAGAACTGGCCGAGGAAGGGGATCACGAACAGGAACGGCAGCCAGACGACCGCGCCCCAGCCGATCAGGGTCAGGGGGCGGCGCATCAGCCGGAAGGGGGCCTCCAGCGCGCGGCTGAAATCGAAGTCGGGGCGACGGCTCATGCGGCGCTCTCCTTCTCAGGGGTCCAGTACTCAAGCTGACGATAGGCGTCGCCCATGGCGCCGGCGGCGAACGGCGCCTGGATCAGGGCCAGCACCAGCACCCAGACGATCTGACCGGCGGCGCCGGTCAGGATTCCCTGGGCCGACAGGACCAGCAGGGCGATCTTGGGCAGGGCCACCACCAGCAACAACGCAAAAAGCGGCCACAGACTGCCTTCGGCCACGCCGAGGGTGTTCAGCGAAATGACCCGCCCCCGCCCGAGGCTGGCCTGGGCGAACAGGGACAGGCGCACGGCGAACAGCAGCGGCACGCCGATGGCGATGGCCGCCACGAGGCCGACCACCGCCAGCTGCAGCGGCGTGCCGGCGCGGCCCCAGTTGCGCGCGGCGATGGCCTCGGCGTCGAGATCCGACGCGCCAGCGACGCCCAGCAGCAGCAGGGTCGTGACCGTGGCGAGGATGGCGAGGAAGATCAGGTTCAGCAGGAGGGCGGCGAGGATCCGGCCCTCGCCGGCGCCGAGCTGCAGCCCGGCCGGGCCGAGCCCCAGCGCCTGCGCGCCTCCGACGTCGCGGGTCAAGCCGATCCGGGTCAGGGCGCCCCAGGCGATCAGCACCGCCAGCGCCTGGAACAGGCCGGCCACCCAGGCCGCGCCCCCGGGCAGGGGCGCCAGAACCGGCAGGACCCCCGCCACCACGCCGAAGGCCAGGGCGCCCCAGGCCTCGCGGTACATGCGCGGCATCGTCGCTGCGCCAGCCATGAGGGCCGCGCCCACGTTCAACCGCCGCCCGTCGGCGCGTGCGTTTCCAGCTCGTCGGGTCATGCCCCCTCCCGATACGGCCCGATCCTTAACCCGCCGGCCGCCCTGCGACCAGACCGGCCGTGACGCGGCGGGCCGACGTGACTAGAAAGCCGCGATGAGCACCCCCTCCCCCATCCATGTCATCGGCGGCGGCCTGGCCGGCTCCGAGGCCGCCTGGCAGATCGCCCGCGCCGGCGTGCCGGTGATCCTGCACGAGATGCGCGGCGTCCCCGGCGTGAAGACCGACGCCCACCACACCGACGGCCTGGCCGAACTGGTCTGCTCCAACTCCTTCCGGTCGGACGACTGGGAGTACAACGCCGTCGGTCTGCTTCACGCCGAGATGCGCCGGCTGGACAGCGTCATCATGGCCTGCGGCGACGCCAACCAGGTGCCGGCCGGCGGGGCGCTGGCCGTCGACCGCGAGGGCTTCTCGGCCGCCGTCACTGCCCGGCTCGAGGCCCATCCGCTGATCACCGTCGTGCGCGAGGAGATCGACGGCCTGCCGCCGGCCGACTGGGACAGCGTGATCGTGGCCACCGGCCCGCTGACCTCCCCGGCCCTGGCGGACGCCATCCTCGAGCTGACCGGCGAGGAGAGCCTGAGCTTCTTCGACGCCATCGCCCCGATCGTCCATGCGGACACGATCAACTTCGACATCGCCTGGCGCCAGTCGCGGTACGACAAGGCCGGGCCGGGCGGCGACGCCGCCGCCTATGTCAACTGCCCGATGACCCGGGATCAGTACGAGGCCTTCATCGACGCCCTGCTGTCGGGCCCCAAGGCCGAGTTCAAGGACTGGGAGCACGTGCCCTATTTCGACGGCTGCCTGCCGATCGAGGTGATGGCCGAGCGCGGCCGGGAGACCCTGCGCCACGGCCCGATGAAGCCGGTCGGCCTGACCGATCCGCGCAACCCGACGGTCAAGCCCCACGCCATCGTCCAGCTGCGCCAGGACAATGCGCTGGGCACGCTGTTCAACATGGTCGGCTTCCAGACCAAGCTGAAGCACGGGGCCCAGGCCGAGGTGTTCCGCATGATCCCGGGCCTGGAAAACGCCCAGTTCGCCCGGCTCGGCGGCCTGCACCGCAACACCTTCCTGAACAGCCCGAAGCTGCTGGACCGCCAGCTCCGCCTCAAGGCCATGCCGAGGCTGCGCTTCGCCGGCCAGGTCACCGGCGTCGAGGGCTATGTCGAGAGCGCCGCCATGGGGCTGGTCACCGGACGCTTGGCCGCGGCCGAGCGCCTCGGGGCCCCGATCGAGGCCCCGCCCGCGGACACGGCGCTGGGCGCCCTGGTCGAGCACATCACCGGCGGGCATCTGGACGGCGCCAAGTTCCAGCCGATGAACGTCAACTATGGCCTGCTGCCGCCGCTGGAAGCGCCGCGGGTCGACGAGGACGGCAAGCGCATCCCGCCGAAGGACCGCGGCCGGGCCAAGAAGCGGCTGATGAGCCTGCGGGCGCTGGCGTCGCTGGACCGGTGGAGCGGGGCGGCCGCGGCCTGAGCCCCCGTCTCGCCGGTCGCGGCGACCTCAGGGGCAGCGGGCGAACAGGCTCTTGCGGCCTTCGGCGTCGACCCAGATGAGGCGGTCCGGGCCGGGCTTGATGACGGTGACCACGCTGGTGCGCGGCGTCGAACCGCTCTCGGAGGGCCCCAGACCGGCGTGTTCGATGTCCACGGCCGTGATCGTGAGCTGGTCGCCGGCCAGCGTCCACGTCCCGGCCGAGCCCTCGTCGAAATACTCCCCCGAGGGGTCGAGCAGGAACGACTCGCCACTGTTGCACTCGCCGCCCTCGTTGACCCAGCGGGCGGCGAGGAACGGCGCCGACCCGGCCGGGGGCGTGGCGCCGTCCGGCGCAGGCGTCCCTGCGCTCGCGGGGGCGGCAGGTTGTTCCGCGGCGACCGGGGCCGGCGTAGCCGCCTCCGGGGCGGCATCCGCGCGCTCCCCCGGCAGGTCTACCACCCCGGTGGCCACGAGCAGCGCCAGACCGCCGCCGACGGCGGCGAGGACCAGAAGCGCCAGCCTTGCAGGACTCATCACACTCCCCTGAACGCGTTTCGATAGCCAACCCTGGCGCCATCGTTCCCGGGACGCACTCGCCTGAATCGTCGCTCCCCTCAAGCTTGACGTCGTCCGTCCCCGGCGCTCAGGTGCCACCCCAACCGGAGCTCGCCTGACGTGATCAGCTGACGAGCGCGGGTCTGGCCGCCGCGATCCGGCGTCCTCCGCGCGCAACGACATGACCGTTCCTGTCCTTGCCCCCGTCAGCGGAGCTCGCCCCATGCCTGCCGTCGCCGGCCCCGATCCCTCGGCCGTCCACCCCCTGCCGCACGCCCCGACCATGGTCTTTCTCAAGGCCGTGGTGTCGAACCCCCAGATCGAGGTGGGGGAGTTCACCTACTATCATGACCCCGACGACCCGCTGGGGTTCGAGAAGAACGTCCTGTACGCCTTCCCCTTCATCGGCGACCGGCTGGTGATCGGGAAGTTCTGCGCCATCGCCTCCGGCGCGACCTTCCTGCTGAACGGCGGCAATCACCATACGGAGACCCTGTCGACCTTTCCGTTCGGGATCTTCGGCGGCGGCTGGGAGACGGCCCTGCCGGAGACGTGGCCGCACAAGGGCGACATCGTCGTCGGCTCGGATGTCTGGATCGGTCAGGGCGCGGTGCTGATGCCGGGCGTCACGGTCGGCCACGGCGCAGTGATCGCCGCTCGCAGCGTCGTGACCTCGGACGTGCCGCCCTATGCCATCGTCGGCGGCAACCCGGCCCGGGTCATCCGGATGCGCCGGCCGGAAGCCGAAGTCACGCGTCTGCTGGCCCTGGCCTGGTGGGACTGGCCGGTCGATCGCATCAGCCGCCACGTCAAGGCCATCGCCGGCTTTGACCTGGCGGCGCTGGAGGCGGCGGCGGCAGCGGACGGCTAAACCCGTCCCCTGAGGCTGGCCCAGATCAGGCGCAGGCGCTTGACCGGCTCGGGCGCGTCGCGATCGATCAGCGCAGCGTGGGCCACGGCGGGGAAGGCGGCGGCGGGCAGCTGTTTCAGGGCGCGATTGGCCTCAGGGCGGAGGGCGCGGGCGGCGTCGAACTGACCGGTCTGGATCAGGCCCCACAGCCGCCCGGCCGGGGCCGCGAGGGCGGGCTCCGGCGCGCCGAGCAGCCGCGCCGCCTCGACCGCCGGGCCGGTGAACAGGGCCTCGAGATCATGGGGGCGGCCATGGGCGCGGTCGAGGTGGGCGTCGATCAGGGCGTCCAGCGGGGCCCGCTGCAGCCCGCGACCGGCGACGGCCGCCGCCAGCGCCTCCAGGACCGGATGGCCCTTGCGCGGCGTCCCGGCGAAGACCCCGTCCATCTGCTCCGCCCACCAGGTGAAGCGCATCTCCGCCAGCAGGGGCTGGGTGACGCGCGCGGGGATGGCGGAAAGCTCCGCCTCGAAGGCGTAGAGGGCGATCAGGTCCGCGCGCGCGCCGGCGTCCGCCACCAGCCGGCTGGACAGCCAGCGGTCGGGATCGGCCGCGCGGACCTGTCCGTCGAGGTCGGCCTCAGCCAAGGAGCGTCTGGTACATGGCCATGGACGTCAGCATCGGCAGCGACAGCAGCAGGTTGATGCGGCTGCCCAGCATGGCGACGCGGGCGGCGTGGGCCTTCTTGTCGTCATCGACGACGACGATGCCAAGCGCGCGCTTCTGGTTCGGCCAGATCACGCCCCAGACGTTCAGGAACATGACGATGGCCAGCCAGATGCCGACGCCCAGCAGGGTGAAGCCGCGGTCCTCGGGCCCGTAGCCGGCGGCGAAGCCGAAGCTCAGGGCCTCGGCCGAATAGGCGTGGCCGCGGGTGGCCATCAGGGCGAGGCCGGCCAGCACCGTGCCCAGCGCCGCCCAGCGGAACCAGAAGAGGGCCTCCGGCGCGATGTAGCGCGTCACCGTCGGCTTCAGCTCGGCGGGCACGGCCGGCATCACCCGGATCTGCACGAAGTTGAAGTAGTACAGCAGGCCGATCCAGAGGATGCCCAGCACCACGTGCACCCAGCGGAACGTCGCCTGCCAGAAGATCACGTCGAAGCCGCCGTAGGCCGCGCCGAAGGCGTAGATCATCACCCCCGCCAGCACGAGGCTGAGCAGAAGGGTGTTCCTGAAGTTGGTCAGCAGTCCGGCCATGTCTCGCCCCTCCCGTGGCGTCGTTCACCTGCGCCGGATTAGCCGGTTCGCGCTCCGGGGAGAAGGGCGGGCGGGGTCAGCCCCCGCCTCGCCTTACGGCCGGCTGGCCGGGCCGAGCACCACCGGCTGGGCGTCCTCGGCCGACTCGCCGCGCTTGACGCCCCAGATCAGGATCACCGGGGCGGCGATATACACCGACGAATAGGTGCCGATGATGATGCCGAACATCAGGGCGATGGAGAAGGCGAACAGGGCCGGACCGCCGAGCACCGCCAGCGCCGCCAGCACCATGACCGCCGTGATGCCGGTGATGATGGTCCGCGACAGGGTCTCGTTGACCGACAGGTCGATGATGTCACGCAGCGGCATGGTCTTGTACTTGCGCAGGTTCTCCCGCAGGCGGTCGAACACCACGACGGTGTCGTTCATCGAATAGCCGATCACCGTCAGGATGGCGGCGACGCTGTTCAGGCTGAACTCCAGCTGCATCAGCACCATCAGGCCGAACACCAGCACCACGTCGTGCACCAGCCCGAACACCGCTCCGAGGCCGAACTGCCAGGGGAAGCGGAAGGCGATGTAGAGGAACATCAGGATCACGGCGACGACCAGGGCGAGGACGCCCGAGGTCAGCAGCTCGCCGGACACCTTGGAGCCGACCACGCTGGTGCCCGAGAAGCGCGCGTCCGGCACCGCTTCGGTGATCGCCGCCTGCACCCGGTTGACCGTGTCCGCCTGGACCGTGCCGTCGGGAATCTGGAAGCGCACGATGGCGCTGGAGTCGCTGTCGATGCCCTGCACCTGCACGTCGCCGAGGCCGAGGTCATCGACCGCGCCGCGCACGGCGCCGAGGTCCAGCGTCTGGCCGCCCGGCCGGGTCATCTCCATGGCGGCGCCGCCGCGGAAGTCGATGCCGAGGTTCAGGCCGGGATAGAAGACGCCGATCAGCGAGGCCGCGCAGAGCAGCACGGACAGGATCCCGAACAGGCGCGCGAAGCGCACGAAGCGGAAGTTGGTCTTGACCGGGAGGGTCTTGATGAGGGGCCACCACGACATGGTCATCACTCCGCGATCGGCAGGGTCTTGGGCTTCTTCGCCCGCAGCCAGTAGGCCAGCAGCACCTGGGCGACGAGCACCGCCGAGAACACCGAGGTGAACACGCCGATGGTCAGGGTCCAGGCGAAGCCGCGCACCGGACCGGCCCCGAACACGAACATGATCAGCGCCGCCACCAGGGTGGTCAGGTTGGCGTCGATGATGGTGCCCATGGCGCGGTTGAAGCCGGCGTCCATGCTGGCGATCACCGACCGCCCGGCCCGCGCCTCGTCGCGCATCCGCTCGTAGATCAGCACATTGGCGTCGACGGCCACGGCGAAGGTCAGGATCAGACCGGCGATGCCCGGCAGGGTCAGGGTCGCCTGGGTCAGCGACATGGCGGCGACGATCATCAGACCGTTGAGCACCAGGCCCAGTACCGAGATGCCGCCGAACAGCCAGCCGTAGGAGAGGATCATGAAGGCGACGATGATCAGCCCGCCCACGGCCACCGAGATGGCGCCTGCCTGCACGGCGTCGGCGCCCAGCTCGGCGGTGACGACCCGACGCTCCTCGACTGTCAGCGGCGCCGGCAGGGCGCCGCCGTTCAGCAGGTTCACCATTTCCGAGGCCTCGGCGATGGTGAACTGGCCCTCGATGATGCCGGAGCCGTTGGGGATCGGGCTGTTAATGCGCGGGGCCGAGATGACCTTGCCGTCGAGGATGATGGCGAACAGCTTGCCTCGGTTCTCCGGGCGCGTGGCCTCGGCGAAGCGGCGCGCGCCCTGGCCGTCGAAGCGGAAGCCGATGGCCGGGCGATTGTTCTGGTCGGTGGAGACCTCGGCGCGGGTCAGATTTTCGCCCGACACCAGCACCCGGGTCTTGACCAGATAGGGGGTGTTGAACTCGTCGTAGACGACCTCGGAGCCCGGCGGCACGCGCCCGGCGAGGGCGTCCTGCACCGAGTTCTCGTCATCGACCATCTGGAAGGTCAGCTGCGCCGTCTGGCCGATGACCCGTTCCAGCTCTTCCGGATCACTCTCGCCCGGGGCCTGGACGACGATGCGGTTGGCGCCCTGACGCGTGATCGAGGGCTCGCGGGTGCCGAGGGCGTCGATCCGGCGGCGCACCACCTCGATCGACTGCTCGACGGCATTGGGGCCCATCTGCTCCAGCGCCTGGGGCGTGAAGACGACGCGGATGCCGTCATTGCCGGCGCGGCTGACGGTGCGCTCGGCGGCGGCGCCGGCGAGACCCGGCTGGCTGCCCAGCGGCTGCAGGGCGGTGAAGGCCGCGTCCTGATCGGCCGGGGCGACGCGGACCACCGCGCCGGCGGCCTCGCGCTCGATCCGGGCCAGGGCCACGCCGGACTCGTTCAGCGACACCCGCACGTCCTCGACGAGGTTGTCGAGGCGGGCCTGGCGCATCTCGTCGACATCGACCTCGAGCAGCAGGTACGAGCCGCCCTGCAGGTCGAGGCCGAGGTTGAGCGCGTTCTTCGGCAGGAAGTCCGGCAGCGCCGCACGCTGGGCGGGCGTCAGCAGGTTCGGATAGGCGAAGGCGACGCCCAGGATCACCGCAAGGACGACGAGGACGACCTTCCAGCGTGACAGCTGAATCATGGCGGGGATCCGGGCGGGAGAGAGCTGGGCTTACTTGCGGTCGTTGGCGGCCACGGCGGTGCGGTTACGCACCTCCGAGATCATCGCCTTGATGACGCTGACGTTCACGCCCTGGGCGATCTCGACCATGGCCTCGGCGTCCTCGACGCGGGTCACCTTGCCGACCATGCCGTTGGACAGGACCACCTGGTCGCCGCGCTTCAGCGAGGCGATCATCTCGCGGTGCTCCTTGGCGCGCTTCTGCTGCGGACGGATCAGCAGGAAGTAGAACAGCACGAAGATGAGGATGAAGGGCAGGAACTGCACCAGGGCGGCGGTCATGCCACCGTCAGCGGTCGGGCTCATGGATCACTCCGGATCGGGCGCGGACGCGCGCCGCAGAAAATGAGGCGCGGAACCTAGGGCGCAGCGTCGCCGGATGCAATGCGGCGCCCCCTTCCTTCTCCCCTTGCGGGAGAAGGTGGGCCGCGGAGCGGCTCGGATGAGGGGTGGCGGCGCCAACGTCCCGGGTTCATCACAGAGATCACGGAGGGGCCACAAAGGACACAACGGTCCCTCTGCCGCCGCGCGCGAAGCGCCTTCTCTACTGTCGTTGTCAGGAGAAGGCGCCTTCGGCGGAGCTTGCGCGACGCCGTTTTGCCCGCTGTGCCTTTCGCTGTGCTCGTTGTGATGAACCGGCGACGGTCGCCACAACAGCCCGGCGTCGGCGCTGACACCCCTCATCCGTCCTGCTCCGCAGGACACCTTCTCCCGCAAGGGGAGAAGGAACGATGCGCTGCCTACCGCGGCAGCACCGTCACCGGATCGATCGCCACCGGGTCTTCGCCGCGCATGCGACGGGTCTGGAAGTGCATCGACGGGCGGCCGTCGCCGGCGGTCTCCCCGACCGTGCCGATGGTCTGGCCGGCGCGCACCTCGTCGCCGTCGCGGACGCTGGCCGAGCCGAGGTGGCCGTAGACCGTGCGCCAGCCGTCAACGTGGGTGATCAGCACCGTCAGGCCCTGGCCGACGAGCCCGTCGCCCACATAGGCGACCCGCCCGGCGGCCGCGGCCACCACCGGCGTGTCGCGCGGGGCGGCGATGTTGATGCCGTTGTTGCGCTCGCTGACCCCGACCGGACCGAAGCGGCGGACGATGTCGCCGCGCACCGGCCAGGTGAAGGCCAGGCTCCCAGCGACGGCCGGCTGGGGCGTGGGGGTCGGCGGCGTGGCGGGACGCGCCGGCGGGGGTGGCGGCGGCGGAGCGCCTGTGTTGGTCACCTCGACGCCGACCGGCGACGGGCCCGTGGCGTAGGGATCGACCCCGCCATCGACGGCGCCGTCGGGCAGGCGCAGCCGCTGGCCGGCGCTGACCGCGCCGCGCGGGCCGAGGCTGTTCAGATCGATCAGGGTCTGCACCGGGGTGCGGAAGCGGCGCGCCACGCCGGACACCGTGTCGCCGGGCTGCAGCTCGTACATCAGGCCCAGCGCCGTGGCGGTCGAGGTGGTCAGGGCCGGCGGCAGGGCCCCGCCCTCGACCGGCGCCACCGCGGCGCCGGGGATCGGCGTGGGGGCCGGCGGAGTGGCCGGCTGGGCCGGGGCGGCCGGATTGTAGACATAGGGGCTGGCGGGCGGCGGCCCGCCGGCGGGCCCCGGCAGGGCCGTCCCCGGGGGGACCGGCCGCGTCGGA
Organism: Brevundimonas sp.; assembly: GCF_035998205.1. Taxonomy (GTDB): domain Bacteria; phylum Pseudomonadota; class Alphaproteobacteria; order Caulobacterales; family Caulobacteraceae; genus Brevundimonas. The sequence goes on along the minus strand of NZ_DASYHT010000006.1, from coordinate 460,209 downwards.
TAGCGCGGGGCGTCCGGATAGGTCGAGCACGCCGCCGCCGTCATCGCCGCCAGCGCCACCGCCGCTGCTCTCAGCCAGCCGTTCCGGGTCATGCCGCCCCTCCCTGCTCTCGGTTCCGAATCGTTTGCCCCAAACCTACCGCCCCAGCCAATGCGGTAAACGGCGCGAAAGTTGGGCGGGGGCCTGACGCTCTCCCTTCCCCCTCGATGGGGGAAGGGGCGGGGATGGGGGTGGGCCCGCAACGGCGCCCATTCATCCACCAGAGGCTCAGCCTCCTGCGCGAGACCGGAAGCGCACTGCCCCCACCCCCTCCCAACCCTCCCCCATCGAGGGGGAGGGCTTGTGGACCTCACGGCTCCCTGGCCATGCCCTCGACCAGCGGCACGAAGCGGACCTCGGTCAGGCTCTCGCGGCGGAAACTGCCGTCGCCCTGGCCGACGTAGCGGTGCAGGATCTGCACCGAGGTGCGGCCGACCGGGCAGACCAGCACCCCGTTGGGCTTCAGCTGCTTGAGCAGTTCGGTCGGCTCGTGCGGGCTGGCGGCGGTGACCATGATGCGGTCGAACGGGGCCTGCTCGATCCAGCCCAGCCCGCCGTCGCCGTGGCGGGTGATGACGTTGTCGATCTCCAGCGCCCGCAGGCGGCCTTCGGCCTCGGCCAGCAGGCTGCGGTAGCGCTCGACCGAATAGACGTAGCGCGCCAGCCGGCTGAGCACGGCGCACTGATAGCCGGAGCCGGTGCCGATCTCGAGCACCCGATGCCGCGCCTGCACGTCCAGCGCCTGGGTCATCAGGCCGACGATGAAGGGCTGGCTGATGGTCTGGGCGCAGTCGATCGGCAGGGCCTGGTCCTCCCAGGCCTGGTCGAGGAACTTCTCGTGGACGAACACGGCGCGGTCGACCGACTCCATCGCCGCCAGCACGCGCGGGTCGGTGACCCCGCGCTGGCGCAGCGACAGGATCAGACGCCCGGCCCGGTCGTCCCTGAGGTTCACGCCACGGCCCTCGGCGGGGCGCCGCCCAGCACGCCCTTGAGGTCGTGGATCGAGGGCATGTGGGTCAGGTCGATGTGCAGCGGCGTGACCGAGATGCGGCCCTCGTCCATGGCCCGCAGGTCGGTACCGTCGGGATGCTGCTGCTTCGCGCCGCGGAAGCTCATCCAGTAGTAGTCGCGGCCGCGCAGGTCGGTGCGCTTGACCGCGTGCATCTCCCCCAGATCACGGAAGCCCTGGCGCGTCACCTCCACCTCGGTCACCGCCTCGGGCGGGCGGGCCGGGAAGTTGAGGTTCATCACCACCCCGTCGCCCCACTTCTGGTCGAGGAGACGGCGGATGATGGCCGGGGCATAGGCCTCGGCGGTCTCGAAGTGGGCGACCACCTCGTCGTGGAAGCGTTCGAGGCTCTGGCTCAGGGCGATGGAGCGGATGCCGAAGGCCATGCCCTGCAGCGCCCCGGCGACGGTGCCGGAATAGCTGACGTCCTCGCCGACGTTGTGGCCGCGGTTGACCCCGGACAGCACCAGGTCGGGCTTCTCCGGCATCAGGTCATTGACCGCCAGCACCACGCAGTCGGTGGGCGTGCCGGTGACGGCGAAGCGCCGGTCGCCCAGCCGGTTGACGCGCAGGGGCTCGGTCAGGGTGATGCCGCGGCCCTTGCCCGATTGCTCCACCGCCGGGGCGCAGATCCAGACGTCGTCGGACAGCACCCGGGCGATGCGCTCGAGGGCCTCCAGCCCCGGCGCGTCGATCCCGTCGTCGTTGGTCAGCAGAAGGCGCATCAGGCTCCGATCACAGGATGGCCTCGATGTCGTCGGCCAAGATGACGAAGGCGCCGCCGCAGGTGTTGCGGATGGTGGCGCGCTCATGGACGAGGCGGTTGCCCGGCAGGTCGGACGACCAGGCGGCCGTGCGGCCGGTGATGCGCACGCGGGCTCCGGCGAGGTCGCCGAGCGCGCGCATCTCGTCCAGCGACGCGGCGCCCGAGACGCACGGGCGCGCGAACGGACGCAGCACCTGCTCCTCGCGGGCGTAAAGCTCGAACTCCTCGCCCGACAGCTTCAGCCAGCCGGTGAACTCGGTGGCGTCGGCGGCGTAGGGCAGGTCGGTGCGCGGCGTCGTGGCGCAGGCCGACAGGGACAGGACGGCGGCCGCGGCGGCGGCCAGAGACAGCACGGTCTTCATGGCGTCAGGCTCCGATATGGGTGACCCCGCCCATCCAGGGCTTCAGGGCGTCGGGGACGGCGATGCGGCCGCCCTCATCCTGATAGGTCTCCATAATCGCGACAAGCGTGCGACCGACCGCCAGACCTGACCCGTTCAGCGTGTGGACAAACTCGGTCCTCTTCTCGCCGGCGCGCTTGAAGCGGGCGTCCATGCGGCGGGCCTGGAAGTCGCCGCAGTTCGAGCAGGAGCTGATCTCGCGATAGGTGCCCTGGCTGGGCAGCCAGACCTCGAGATCGAAGGTCTTGCGGGCCGAGAAGCCCATGTCGCCGTTGCACAGCAGCATGCGGCGGAACGGCAGGTCCAGCGCCTGCAGCACCGCCTCGGCGCACGCCGTCATGCGCTCGTGCTCGGCCTCGGAGTCCTCCGGCCGGGTGATGGAGACCAGCTCGACCTTGGAGAACTGATGCTGGCGGATCAGGCCGCGGGTGTCGCGCCCGGCCGAGCCCGCCTCGGCCCGGAAGCAGGGCGTCAGGGCGGTCAGCCGCATCGGCGTGGCCAGCTCGTCCTCGGACAGGATCTGCTCGCGCACCAGGTTGGTCAGGGAGACCTCGGCGGTGGGGATGAGGTAGAGCTTCAAGTGCTCGCTGACCTCACCGTCGAACGTCTGGCGCCACGACGGGAGGAGCTGATTGAAAGCGTCTTGGAGCATCTCTAGCGTGGCTCCATCGGGGAGCTCCCGCCGAGCCTTCTCGAAGCCGCCCTTGATCAATTCGTCGAACATCGCGTCGGCGTCAGACTTGCTCCGCATCGCCGAGAACAAGTCCTCTTCGAACTTCGGGAGCTGACCCGTCCCATACATAGTCGAGTTGCGCACGAGGAAGGGCGGGTTCACCTCCTGATACCCGTGCCTGTCGACCTGCATGTCCAGCATGAACTGGCCGATGGCGCGCTCCAGCCGGGCCAGCTGGCCCTTGAGCACGGCGAAGCGCGACCCGGACATGCGGGCGGCGGCCTCGAAGTCGAGCAGGCCCAGCGCCTCGCCGAGGTCGGCGTGGTCCTTCGCCGGCCCCGTGGTGCGCGGCGTCCCCCAACGCGACACCTCGACATTGCCGTGCTCGTCCGCGCCGTCGGGCACGTCGGCGGCGCCGAGGTTCTTCAGCCCGGCCAGCCGGTCCTTCAACTCCCCGGCCAGACGCCGCTCGTCAGCCTCGGCCGCGGCGATGGTGTCCTTGAGCGTCTCGACCTCGGCCTTGAGCCGGTCGGCCTCGGCCAGGTCCTTCCGGCCCATGGCGGCGCCGATGGCCTTGGAGGCGGCGTTGCGGGCGGCCAGCGCCTCCTGCCCCCGGGTCTGGGCGACGCGCAGGTCACGGTCCAGCGCCAGCAGCTGGTCCACCACGACCGCCGCATCCTCCACCCCGCGCGCGGACCAGCCCTGGATGAAGGTCTCGGGGGTCTCGCGAATGGCTTTGATGTCGTGCATGGCGGGCGCTTCGGTCAGGAGGAGCGCCTGCCTTACCCGCGCCCGGCCCGGCGATCAAACGGGGGGCGGCGGAGACAGCCCCGCCCCTCCACCGCTTCGCGGTCCCCCTCCCCACTTTGTGGGGAGGAAAGGCGTTCTCCTCCCCATGAAATGGGGAGGTGGATCGCCGGCGAAGCCGGCGAGACGGAGGGGCTGCCCGCCCCCTACCCCTTCTTCTCGTCCGGGATGGCCGAGCCGGCGATCCAGCTGACGACGCCGGTGACGATGGCGGCGCCGACGCCCGGCCACAGGCCGTCGACCTGGAAGCCGTCCAGCAGCATGGCCGTCAGTCCGATGGTGGCGGCGTTCACCACCAGCAGGAACAGGCCGAAGGTGATCACCGTCAGCGGGAAGGTGATGATCACCAGCAGCGGCCGCACCACCGCATTGACCAGGCCCAGCAGCACCGCCGCGAGGGCCAGCGTCAGGCCGTCACTGAAGGCCACCCCCGGCACGAACTGCGCCGCCAGCCACAGCCCCAGCGCGGTCACCACCGCCTGCACCAGAAAACGCATCATGGGTTGCTCCCTCCCGCGAGCCGCGCGGCTCAAGTGTCATCACAACGAGCACAGCGAAGCAAAAGCCACAACGATCACGACGGGCTTCTCCTCCCCCGCCTGCGGGGGAGGGGGACCACGCGCAGCGTGGTGGAGGGGGCGAGGGACGCAGTGCAAGGTTCGCAGGGCGCGGCGCTTGCGGCCGCCCCCTCCACCGCCTCCGGCGGTCCCCCTCCCCCATACGCTGCGCTATGGGGGAGGAGAGCGCCCCGCCTACCCCCGCGAGGCGCCGGCGCGCAGGCCGCGTTCGGCGAGGGCGACGACGGCGACGCCGCCGATGGTCAGGGCCGAGCCGAGCAGGATCTGGGCGGTCAGCACATCGCCGAGCAGGCCGGCCCCGATGATGATCGACACCACCGGCGTGGCCAGCAGATAGGGGGTGACCCGCCCCGCCTCGCGCCGCTGCACCAGCCAGAACAGCAGGCTGGTGGCGACCAGCGACGAGGCCAGCCCGCCCCAGGCCACCGCCGCCCAGGCGATCGGCGGGGCGGTCATCACCGCCTCGACCTGGCCGGACTCCAGGGTCAGGGAGGCGAGCGCCGCCAGCGGGAAGGTGGTCAGGGCCAGCAGCCCCTGCATCTTCAGCGGCGGGATGGAGGTGGTGCGCCGGGCAATCACCGTGGTGATGGCCCAGGCGGCGCTGGCGGCGACGGTGACGGCGATGGCGTCCCACTCGCTGAGAACGGCCGGGTCGGCGCCCATCCAGACGATGCCGAGGAAGGCCAGGGCCATGCCGATCATGGCCGCCTTCGACAGCCGCTCGCCCAGCATCAGGAAGGCGAACAGGCTGGTGAAGGGGATCCACAGCTGGGCCGCCACGGACACCGGGCTGACGTCGCGCGCCAGCCAGAAGGCGAGATAGATCAGGCCGTAGTGCAGCGGCCCGCCGAGGCCGACGATCAGCACCAGACTCTTCCAGTTGGGAAAGGGCGGCCGGATGAAGGGCGCGAGGCACAGCGCCGCCATCAGGAAGCGGACCGTCACCACGACCATCGGCGGCAGATAATCCGTAGCCACCGCCGCGGCCGCATTGTTGACGCCCCAGATCACCACCACGGCGAGGATGGCGGTCAGTTCGACGGGGCTGAGGCGGTCGGACAGGGGCACGGGCCGCCTATGGCATGCGTCGGCGGCCGGGCGGGCTCACATTCGGTGAGCGCAGGTTTCGCCCGGCCCCGGGCAAGGTGGAGACGTCAGAAGGGCCAGACTTAAAACGGGATGTCGTCGTTGAGGTCGTAGCTTTCGCGCGGGCCCGAGGGCTTGGCGGCGCCGCCGGTGGAGAAGCCCGAGCCGTAGTCGTCATCGCCGCCGCCGCGGCTGGCCCCGCCGCCGTCGCCGCGGCCGCCCAGCATGGTCAGCTCGCCGCGGTACTTCTGCAGCACGATCTCGGTGGAGTACTTCTCCACGCCCTGCTGGTCGGTCCACTTGCGGGTCTGCAGGGCCCCCTCGATGTACACCGTCGAGCCCTTCTTCAGGTAGTTCTCGGCGACCTTCACCAGGTTGTCGTTGAAGATCACGACCGAGTGCCACTCGGTCTTCTCCTTGCGCTCGCCGGTCGACTTGTCCCGCCAGGTCTCGGACGTGGCGAGGCGCAGGTTGGCGACCCGGTCGCCGGAGTTGAGGGTGCGGATTTCCGGGTCTTTCCCGAGGTTGCCGACCAGAATGACCTTGTTGACGCTGCCCGCCATGGCGCGGTTCCTTTTCTTCTGATTGCGCCCGCTCTATAGCGCGAACGGGCGGATGTTCCAACTTTGTTCTAGTTCGCCGGGGGCGCGGACGGCGCGTCAGCCGGCGGCGCGGCGATGGCCGTGGGCCGTCCGTCGATGTCGCGCTGGATCGCGCCGGGGATGGCCAGCCGGCCGTCGCCGGTCCGTGTCAGGGCGAAAAACCGCGGCCCGTTCAGATCCTTGCCAAACTGCACGCCGCGCCGGTCGATGAAGATGAACTGGCCCTGGTAGGCGCCGATGATCTCGCGGTTGGAGCCGCCGAGGCGCAGGAAGCGCAGCCGCATCTCTTCCAGCCGCGCGGCGCAGAACTCGATCTGCGGCTGGTCGCGGGCGACCAGGTTGAAGCGCGGCGGCGCATCCTCGGCGCCGTCTTCGGCCGGCACCACATACCAGCAGACCCCCTCGTCGCGCGGGGCCTCGACGCGCGGGGCGCAGGCGGCGGCGAGGCCGGCGACGGCCAGACCGGCGAGGGCGAGGAACGGCTTGCGGGTCATCCGAGGTCCGGGAACTGACAGTTGCGGTCCTGCTCGACGAGCGTGCGGAAGCGGGTGTTGTCCGGCGACTGCTCGACCCGGCGCGGCACGAGCCGCAGGGTGGTGTCGCCATAGCGGCCGTACAGGGCTTCGCCCGGGCGCACGCAGGCGCCGGCGAACAGGGCGCGGACGCAGGCGGCCTGGCTCAGGCCGTCGCCCATGTTGCGCCACTCCGAGCCGGCGAAGCGCAAGCACGCCGGCCCGGCCACTGGCGGCGGGGCCGCCGGCGCATCGGGCTGCGGCTGGGTCTGGGGCTGCGGCGCGACGACGACGGTCGGGGTCGGCGCGGCCGGCGGCGGGTCGAAGGTGGCGGTCGGGGCCGCGGCCAGGGCGCCGGTGGCGTCGAGCCCGACGTCCAGCGCGTCCGTGGCGAGGCCGTTGCGGCGGGCGCAGTCGACCAGCGTGGCCATGCCGACGAACTGGCCATTGACGAAGCAGCGCAGCTCGCGGGTCGGCTCCAGCGCCGGCGCCTCGGCCACATCGACGGTGAGGTCGCCAGGCGGTCCCTCCTCGACGGCCTGGGACGGCGGCGCGCCACGTCCGCCCAGCATTACGGCGAGCAGGACGGCGGCGGCGACGGCCAGCACCACCCCGACGATCAGCACGAGGCGGTTCGGAGGCGACTTCAGCGGGGAATCAGGCTCGGCCATGGGCGCTCGCGCGGGGGGCGGGGGACCCGGCCAATAACCCCGCCGGCCGGTCCGGCGTCAACCGCTATCGCACGGTCAGCCGCCGCCGGTCAGCCGGTTCAGCGCCGCCTGGTAGTTGGCCAGCTGGGCCTGCAGATAGGCCGGCGCCTGACCCGTGACGCGAGGCGTCGTCGACTCCGGGGCCAGCGCCCGGTAGGCGGCGCGAATCTGCGACAGGGCCTTCAGGATCGTCTCCCCGGCGGCCTTGCGCGTGTCGGCGTCGCGCAGGGTCAGGTCGCTGGTCAGGCCGAGCCCGAAGGTGCGCACCACGTCGTCCCCGGACGTGGCGCCGATGTAGCCCGGCGCCAGCCCGAGACCGGCGAGGGCGTCACGGCCGCTTTCCCCCGAGCTCAGCACGGCGCCGCGCTCCGGATCGCGGGGTCGCAGGTTCAGCCGCTGGATGCCGTCATCGCCGGTGGTCACGGAGACGATCAGGCGCCGCTGCGAGGCCTGTTCGATCTTGCGCGACAGGGTCTGCAGGGTGTCGCGCGCATCGATGGTGACCGTCCGGGCGCGCGAGCCGTCGCCGAGCGAGACGGAAAACCGGTCCCCGACCCGCAGGCTGGTGGCGGCGGTCAGCAGGCGCGAGTCGCTCTGGGCGATGGTCCCCGTCGGCAGGCCGAGGCGATCCAGCACGCTGGCTCCGCCGCCGCCCACTGCGAGCGTCGCGGGACTGGCCTGACCGCCGTCGCCGGCCCAGGTCGTCGCCGACACCACGGCGCCCGTGCCGGCGTCGAGCCGGGCCAGATAGGCGCGCGTCGGATCTTCCGGCTTGGCGTTGAACGGGCGGTCCGCGACCCCGGTCAGCCAGATGGCCCCGTTGTGCACCTTGACGTCGGCGGCCCCATCCTCGCCGGCGCCGCCATAGTAGCTGACCCAGTCGCCCGGATCGGCGGTCAGATCAGCGGCGAGGCTGGCGGCGAAAGCGTCCATGCCGCCGTTGTGGGGCTCGACGACCGTTCCGGCGTCGAGGGCCGCATTGCGGGTCGCCCCGGCGACGATGACGCGGCCGCCCTCGACGGCGATGCCGGCGATCTCGCCGCTCATCAGGCCGAGGTCGCGGGTGGCCGCCAGCGTCGGCGTACCGGCGGCGTCGAGGGTGAAGCGGCGCACCACGGCGCGGCCGCTTTCGACGCCTGCGGTGTAGAGATCGCTGCCCGACACCGTCATGGCCGAGACCGTGTCCTCGCCGCCGGTGCCGAACTGCCGGATCGAGGTCGCCACGGCGGTGAAGGGCGCGCCCGGATAGCGCTGGCTGGCCTTGAAGGACTCGACATAGCTGTCCCAGCCGCCGACCGAGGCGGCCCCGGGCATGGCCGAGGCCGCCCGTCCGCTGACGTAGACGGTCCCGTCGGCGCCGAAGGCCACGCCGGTCGCCTCATCCGCCGCCCGGGCGCCGCGGCGCTGGGTCCAGAGCTCGAGCCCGGCGGCGTCGAAGACCGTGACGAAGCTGTCGCTGGCGGCTGAATCGACCACGGCGCGGCCCGGCTCCAGCGCGCCGGTGACCGCGCCGGCCACCGCCACCTTGCCGTCCGCGGCGATGGCGATGGCGTAGCCCGAGGCGGTGTCGGCGGCCCCCAGCGCGCGGCTGGCGACCAGACGGCCGGACGGGTCGTACTTGAGCAGGGCGACGTCGCGTTCGCCCTTGACCGGCTGTCCGGCCAGAGCCTCATCCTCCACGTCCGCGACCAGCCAGAGCGAGCCGTCCGGACCGATGGCGCTGGCGCGCACCGCGGCCACGCCGGCCGGCAGAGCGCTCTGCGAGACGCGGCCATCGACCCACTGGGTCTCGCCCGGCCGGGCGGCGCCGGGCACGGTTGTGGTGTCGGCGGAGAACTTGAGCAGCTGGCCCGGGGCCGTCCCGCCGACAGACTGGGCGACATAGACGGCGTCCGCCGCCTGCACCGGCGCGAAGGAGACCGTCTCGACCGACGTTCCCCGCACCACCAGCGACCACCGGTCGGGACCGGACGGCAGGGTGACGGTTCGCCCCCCGACCTGGACCGTGCGGGCCTCCTGGGCCACCTGCTCGCGCCCGAAGCGGGTTTCGAGCCCGGCCGCCTGCAGCTTGTCGTTGATGAAGCTGTTGACCGCATCCAGCGTCCGCGGCGTGCTCCCCATGTCCGCCAGATCGATGCGCAGGGTCTGGGTGGGATTGGCGGTGCGCGCGACGGTGATGTCGAAGGCCACATCGCCCTGGAAGGCCGCGACCGGGGTGTCGATCGCCCCCTCATGGATCGGCGCCGTGACGAAGTTCGGCCGGTCGCGCGGCACGCCGGCTGTGGTCTTGGCGGTCGCCGCAGCCGTGCCGGTGACCACCCGGACATCCTGCAGACGCGTCGTGCTGAGATAGGAGGTGATTTCGGCCATCCCCGTCTCGAAGCGCCGCTGCAGGAGGTTCAGCTCCGTGGAGGCCAGTCCCTTGGCCTGCGAGCGGTTGACGATGGCGGCGAGGGTGTCCAGCCCGTTGTAGAGGCTGAACAGGGTGCGGTAGTCCGCCGACCCGCCGGTGGCGTCGAGCCGGATCGCGGATTCATTGATCAGCTTGCGACCGCCGAGGGCGGCGCGGACGAGATCGCTCTGGGGCGTGGCCTGGACCGACGTCGACCAGGGCGGCGTGGGCTGCCGCTGACGCGGAGGCGCGACGACGCCGCCGAAGTCGCCTGCGGCGATTCCGGAGCCTCCAAACAGACCCAGCAGGTAGCTGTTGTTGATCACGGCCACATCTCCGTCGGCCAGAATGACCGCGCGAGAGGTAACGCCGCGTTAAGCCGCGCGGCGTCGCCGCCGGGAATCAGCCCTGGAACAGCGACAGGATGATCTGCGGCGCCTGGTTGGCGATCGACAGCGACTGCACGCCCAGCTGCTGCTGCACCTGCAAGGCCTGCAGTCGCGCGCTTTCCTTGGCCAGGTCGGCGTCGACCAGGTTGCCGATCCCCGCCTCAAGCGTGTCGGTCAGCTTGGCCACGAAGTTGGTGTGGGCGGCGATTTGCTTGGCCTGGGCCCCCATCTCGCCGAGGGCGCTGTTCAGCGAGGTGATCGAGGCGTTCAGACGCGACAGCGCCTGGGAGGCGCCCGTCACCGTGGCCAGCGTATCGGCGGTCGACAGGCTGATGATGGCTCCCGACAGGCTCAGGTCCTTCGACGCCAGGGTGATGAAGGACGTCGCGTCGGCGTTGGCAAGGAAGGCGATGCCGTTGGTCAGCGAGCCGTTCAGCAGGTTGCCGCCGTCGAACTCGGCGTTCTCGACCGCCGACTCGATGGCGCGCAGCACGGCCTGGAAGTCGTCGTTGAGCAGCTCCCGCGACTGGGTGCTGAGCGACACGTCCTGGGCCGCGACCACCTTTTCCTTGAGCTGGTTCAGCAGGTCGGAGATCGACTCGCCGGCCGCCAGGGCCACATCCGCCAGCGAGGTGGCCCGCGCCAGGCTCTGCTTCACCGCATTGAGCGCGCCCAGATCGGCGCGCTGGCTCTGGGCGATGGCCCAGATCGAGGCGTTGTCCTTGGCCCCCTGGACCTTCAGGCCGGTGGAGATCCGGCCCTGGACCTCATCCATCCGCTGATTGGTGCGCGTCAGGTTCTGCAGCGCGACCGCGGCGGACGTGTTGGTATGGACGCTATTGGTGGACATGGCGTTCGGCCTCGCAGATTCGCCGTGACGCTAGCGCGTTAACCATGAGCGTATGGTTAACGCCGATTCACGACGATCAGCGCCGCCCCGGGCTGCGCCCGACGCGGTTGGAAAGGCCGGTGACGCCGGGGCCTCAGGCCCGGGTGTCGATCAGGGCGCCTGCCTGGACGCTGCTGTCATCCCGCATCAGCCGCAGCAATTCCTCTCGCGGCAGCTGGCGGAGCACCTCTCCCGTCACCGGATCCAGCGTCTTGTAGATAAAGACGCCCGGTTGGGGCCCCTCCTCGATGACCAGCCGTTCGGCCGGAGCCGGGGCGGGTTGCTCGGAGGTCCGCTCGACGACCGCGGGCTCGGGGCGCGCGGCGAGAGCGGCGGAAGCGGCTACAGGCAGAACTCGGACATTCTCGTTCATCTCCTGTCGCGTCGGCGGTCAGGCCGGCGCCTCCTAACGCGAAGACGGGGCGAGGTCCGAAGACCTCGCCCCAATCCGCGACGATTAGCGGAACAGCCCCAGCAGGATGCCGGTCGACTGGTTGGCGATGCCCAGCGCCTGCACACCCAGCTGTTGCTTGGTTTGCAGCGACTGCAGCCGCGCACTTTCCTTGGCCAGATCCGCGTCGACCAGGTTGCCAACGCCCGCTTCGAGGGCGTCGGACAGCTTGCCGACGAAGGTCAGGTGGGTGCCCAGGGCCTTCGAGCCGGTGCCCAGGCGGGCGAGGCCGGCCGAGACGTTGGCGATCGAGGCGGTGACAGCGCTCAGCGCCGCCGCAGCGTCGGTGGCGGTGTCGATTTCCTGGGTCGAGGTCAGGGTCACGATGGTCCCCGACAGGCTCAGGTCTTCGCCATCAACGGTGATCGCGCCACCCTCGACGTTGGCCAGAGCGGCATAGCCGTTGGTCAGCGAGCCATCGAGCAGGTTCACGCCGTTGAACGAGGCGTTTTCGATCACGGTGGTGATCTGGTCGCGAATCGCCGTGAAGTCTTCGTTCAGCGCGGCGCGGGCCGAGCTGGACAGCGAGGCGTCCGTGGCCGCCAGGGCCTTTTCCTTCAGCTGAACGAGCAGGTCCGAGACCGACTCGCCGGCCGCGAGGCTGACGTCGACGGCGGACTGACCGCGCTGCAGGGATTCCTTGACGGCGTTGAGCGCACCGATTTCCGAACGCTGGCCCTGGGCAATGGCCCAGATCGCGCCGTTATCCTTGGCGGTGGCGACCTTCTTGCCGGTGTTGATCCGGCTCTGAACCGTTCCGAGTTCGGAATTGGTCTGGTTCAGGTTTTGCAGGGCGATCATCGCCCCATAGTTCGTGTTAACGCTGTTCAGCGCCATGACGACAGTCCTTCTTTCAAGGTGTCCGACCGCCATTTTGGCCGTCGGGAGCATTTTGCTCGGACAGGGCCCAAGCAAGGGCCGGGCCACACGCTGAAAGCCCGGAACTCCGGGGTTTCCGAGCCCCTCCCCCGGCGCCCGGCGCCCGGCAGGAACGCGTGGGCGCCCGGCAGGATTTGCCGGTCCCGGCAGATTTTGCCGGGTCAGCGGCGGTCAGGTCCGCCGGCGGCGAGGGTCCGCTCTGCCGCGATGAGCTGCACCGCGAGGGCGCGGGCCGCGTCGCAGGCCACCAGGTCCGCGCCCCTTCGGGCATACGCAGCTTCAAGATCCGCCAGGGTCGCCTCCGGCGGCAGGGTGGCGAGCCGGCACGGCCGCGACACCGTCTCGGGCAGGGTCAAGCGCGGCGGCGCAGCCGTCGAGAGCGGGGGCGAGCTGGCACAGCCGGCGATCATGAGCGCGCAGGCGGTGGAGACGATCAGGCGATAGCGGCAGGGCGGCATCGGGGGCTCCTCGGGCCAGGGATTCGACATCACGGGTGGACGCCTCGGCGTCGGCGGCGCGGGTCGCTGCGGCGACCTCGGCCCGGGTCAGGGCGCGCTCGGCCGCCAGCACTGCCGCCAGCCGGTCGCGCTCGACCCTCAGCGTGGCCGCCTCCGCCTCGGCGCGCGCGAGCCGTCGCGCCTGCAGGCCCAGCGGATCCCAGCGCAGGCCGAGGCTCCCGGCCAGCTGGGCGGCCGCGACCGCGAGCCCTGCGGCCAGCGCCAGAGCGAGCAGCCAGCGGCCCGGTCCGGCGAGGGAAATGCGGGCCAGCCGTGGCAGGCCCCTCACGGGAACGCCCTCCGGTCGAGCTCGAAATGGGGGCCGTCGCGCAGTCGGGGCCAGTCGCCGCCCCAGACCAGCGCCACCCCCTGCGCCTGCGCCGCCGCCTTGAAGGCCGCCGCGATGCGCGGATAGAGCGGCCAGTCCCAGCGGAGCCGGCCCTCGACCCGGGCCGCCACATCGACGGCATGGCCGGTCAGATGGCGGCTGTTGAGCGTCCGGCTGGCCCCGGCCCGCACCAGCGCCGCCTGCCGCTCGGGCGTGCGCCGCCCCTCGGTGATGATGAAGGGCACGGGACTGGTGCGCGCCGCCTGCTCGACCACGGCGACCAGCGCCGGATGCACCCCGGCCAGCCGGGCCCGGCTGCGCGCATCCAGCGGATCGCGGCCCGTCACGGACGGCGCTCCAGGGCGCGCAGGCGCACCGCCGCGGCCAGCTCGACCAGCTGCTGCGCGGTCGGGGCCACCAGATAGAGCACCAGCACGAGGCCGAGCAGGCCGGTGAGCTGCTGCGCCAGGCTGCGCAGATCGGCGGCAGGCGCCCGCGCCACCACCTCCGCCAGCAGACGCCACAGCCCGAAGGTCACGGCGAAGACGAACAGGCGGCGCCACAGCCAGCGCCCTTCAGCCAGCCCGGGATGTCCGTTCAAGGTCATTCGGCGTCTCCGTCATCGAAGTCCGGGCGGCTCCAGACCCAGCCGGGGCCGGCGGCCGCCGCGAGGTCCGACCGGCTCAGGCGGTCGGGCGCGGGGTCATCTTCAGGATCGAGCAGGGGCGGCAGGGGCGGCCCGTCGAGGTCGTCTTCCGGGTCCATGGCTCAGCCCACCGCCAGGATCAGGACGCGGCCGGTGCCGCCGGGCCCCCCAGGGCCGGCCGGCGTCGCCCCGTCCGCGGCCCCGCCGCCCCCGCCCCCGGCGCCCGGACCTCCTGCGCCGCCTGTCTCGCCACGCTCCCCGCCACCCCCGCCGCCGCCAAGGAAGCCGTCCGGCGAGCTTCCGCCGGTCCCCCCGCCGGCCGCGCCGCCGGCGGCGGCGTCCACGCCCCGGGCCGGCGCGCCGGCGCTTCCCGCCGCCGCGGCGCGCGTCGAAGCGGCCCCGGGACCGCCGCCCCCGGGCGCGTCAGGATCCAGCGCGTCCCCGCCTGCGCCGGGCGCACCGCCGGCGGCGCGAAGCCGGACGCCGAGCGCATCGGCTACGGTGGTCTCGCCTCCGGCGGCGCCGGCTGTCCCGCCCGCCCCCGGCGCGATGAGCAGGGGACCGTCCAGAGCGTCCGCCACCAGCCAGCGCACACGTCGGGCGCCCGGCGCGCCGCCGAGGCCGCCCTCCCCGCCGCCCTGACCTCCCCCGCCGCCGCCGAGGGCCTCGATCCGCAGCGCGCGGGCCCAGGCGGGCGGCGTCCAGCTGGCGGGGCCGCTGAACACCGTTGTCTCCGCCCGGCCGGCCCCCGCGGCCGCCAGCAGCCGGCCGCTCGCCGGATCCGCACGCAGGACCTCGCGCCATTCAGCGCCGTCGGCGCTGATCTTGAGGCTGAGGGCGTCGTCGCCGATCAGACCCAGCTCGGCCCGGCCGCCCCAGGCGCTCTGGAACAGCAGGGACAGCACCCGGTCCGGGCCGGACTTGTTGAACACCAGCCGCAGGTCGCCGGTCCCGCCCTCGTCGGGCCCGCGCGCCATCCACAGGGCGCTGTTCAGGCGGGCGATGAAGGGATTGGCCGCATCGGCGGTCGCCTCGAGGCCGAGCCGGGTCAGCTCCTGCACCTCGCCGAGCCGACGGCCCAGCTCGACCCAGCCGCCGTCCTGCCGCAGCCACAGCCGGCCCTCGTCGCGCACCCAGACCCGCAGGCCTTCCGGCGGATCAAGGGCGAGCCACCCCGGTCCGTCGAACCGCACCAGGGTCCCGGCCGGGAACGGCCAGTCATCCGCGGCGATGTAGACATCGCCGTCGACCGGGCTGGCCGGCGGGGACGCCGTGCGGCTGTGCGCCGTCGTCTGCACCAGCGTATCGAGCCGGGTCAGGCCTTCATTGACGGTGACATGCTTCTGCAGCTGTCCGGCCGCCACAAGCGGCAGGCCGAGGCGGGGACTGAGGGTATCGGGCATGGGGCGCTCCTGTCTGGAACGCCAGCCTGCCTGTGACCCGAAGGCGGGTTGGCCGGGGCCGCTGGCCCGCCGCCAGCACGCGGACAGGCCTGGAGTTTCGCGCGGGGAACAGGAAGGCGGCCGGCCGCGCGCCTGCCGGTCGCGGGGTGGCGGGGAGACCTGTGGAAGGGCTGGGTTGGCCTCCCCGCCGGGCCGGACGCCGGCCAGGACCGAGGCCCCGGCTCAGGCGTGCAACCACACAGAGCTACGTCGCCGGCGGCCCGGCGGATGCATCAGAGGCTTTCGAGCTGACCCGAGGCGACCACTGGACCGTCCGGACGATCCATGGCCGGGGTGTGCCCCGGCTGCTCCATCGAGACGGCCACCGCCACGGCCCCGCGAACCCGGGCCGCGGTCGTTTCCGGCATGGCCATGCGCGACACCTCGACCCCGTCGATCGCCCCGACGAGGGTCGCGCCGCCCTCGGAGCCGATCAGCCACAGGTGCGGCACGCGCGGGTCGCCGGCCATGACGTCGGTCGGCGAGGCGAACAGCATGCCCGTCTCTGGGTCGTAGGCGAGGATCAGGGCCGACTGGCCGCTTTCGAGCCGCAGGGTGGCGACGCGGGTGACCTCGGCCGGCGGGGCGGCAGGCGCCACCGGGGCCGGGGCGGGGCGCGCCGCCAGCACGGCGACCGCGGCCAGGCTCGTGGCCAGCAGTCCCGTCGCCCCGACCGCCCAGGCGCGCCAGAAGACCAGTCGCCGGTCATCATTCGCCGGCAGACGCGCGACAATGCCACGCCACAGGCTCTCGGGCGGCGAGGCCGGCGCCACCTCGTCGATCAGGCCGCCCAGCCGCGCTTCCCACGCGGCGACTTCGGCGGCGAAGGCCGGGTCGGCGGCGACGCGGGCGCGGGCGGCGGCCTCCTCCGGGCCGTCCAGCAGGCGCAGGGCCAGTTCGGCAGCCAGGTCCGGCGTCTCGCCATCGTCTCTGTGCGGGGCGTCGGTCATGGCTCGAGACACGTCTTGAGGCGCTGCAGGCCGCGCCGGATCCAGCTCTTCATGGTGCCGATCGGCACCCCGGCGCGCGCCGCCAGGGCGTCATAGGTGACCCCGTCGAAGAAGGCGGTGCGGATGGCGGAGGCGGCGCGGTCCTCCAGCTGCTCGAGGCAGGACTCCAGCCGACGCCGCTCGCCGGCGCCGACCACCTCGGCCTCGGGCCCGGGACCGCCGTCGGGAACCTCGGCCAGCACCTCGACCGGCGCGGCGTCGCGCAGCGGCCGGGCCTGACGCAGCCGGTCGATGGCGCGGTTGCGCGCGATCGTCGCCAGCCAGGTGATCGGGCTGGCCCGGGCGGCGTCGAAGCCTCCGGCGCGGCTCCATACGGTGACATAGACGTCCTGCAACACATCCTCGGCGATCTGGCGATCACGCAAGATACGGAGGCAGACGCCAAACAGTTTCGCGGACGTCGCCTGGTAGACCTGCCGGAAGGCGGCGCGGTCCCCTTCCGCCACACGGGCGAGGGCGAGGGCCAGATCGTCTCGGGTCAGGGTCGTGGCCATGGGCTCGTCAGGTTGCGAGGCCGCACATGGCTTGGCCGCGGCGCAGGCGTCAACCCGTCAGTCATGCAGGTAGACGATCCGCTTCAGCTTCGGGTCGCTGCGCACCCGCTCCAGATGCTGCGCGTGCTCCCCCGAGGCGTGGGCGTCACGGGCGCTGCCCTCGACCCAGTGGGTGCGCTCGATCTCGGCCTGCAGGGCCTTGGCCGCCATCAGGTGGCCGGGGAAGAAGAAGTCGACCACGTCGCCGACGAGAAAGAGCTCGGTCGTGGCGCTGTCGATCAGCAGATAGGCGGCCATTCGCCCCAGCGTCAGCGGCGAGGCCTTGGCCCGCACCCCCTGCACCAGCAGATAGGCGCCGGCCCCGAGGGAGTAGGCCAGGCCCACGCCGGGGATCCACGTCAGCAGGCCGTCGAGGCCGACCCCGAACGGGCCGATGCCGACCACCCGGTCCGAGAGCTTCTTCACGCCCTCGACACCCGACCAGATTTTCTCGATATCGGCGATGGTCTTCTTCGGCATCCCATCCTCCCGGGTCCGCCGCGCCGGACCGAGGCGGACAGCTTAACGCCGGAGCGTCACACTTGTTCAAGCCCTCCGAAGGCGTCCGCCCCGCCCTGTGGCGCGGGGTCGCCGACGCCCTGCTCGCGTTGGCCCTGACCGGCCCCGCCGCCGTGGGCCTTGCCGCCCTTTCCGGCGTCGGCCATCGCTGGGTCGACCTCGTCGCCCAGTTCACCGCCCCGGCGCTGGTCGTCGCCCTCGCCGGTCTCGCCTTTGCCGCAGGGCTGCGCCTGCGCCTCGCCGGACTGAGCGGGGCCCTGGCGCTCGCCCTGCTGGCGGCGGCCCTTTGGGGGCAGGTCGCGCCGGCGCGCCCGACCCCGGCCGCCGATGAGGCGCGGCTGACCGTCTATGTCGCCAATCTGCACGAGGCGAACGCCGACCTCGACCGGATCGCCGCCTCGATCGCCGACGCCGACGCCGATGTGGTCATGCTGGTGGAGGTCGGGCCCGCCGTGGCCGCCGACCTCGACCGTATCCTGCCGGACCATCCGCACCGCGCCCCGACCCGCATCACGGCGCGCGGAAACCTGGTGGCCTCGCGAACCCCGCTCGAGGCCCTGCCCGGCCGCGCCGACGGCCTGTCGGCCCGGGGCGCACAGGTGCAGACGCCGCTGGGGCCCGTGCGGGTGTTCGCCACTCACCTGACCCGGCCCTGGCCGTTCCAGTACCAGTGGGGCCAGATCAGCCAGGTCATGGCGCTGGAGGCGCGCATGGCGGAAGGCGAGGGCCCGGTCATCGCCGCCGGCGACTTCAACAGCGTCTCGACCGCCCGCATCGGCCGGCAGATGCGCGATCTCGGCCTCGCCCCGGCCCCGGCCTGGCCCGGCACCTGGCCGACCGGCGTCCCGGCCCCGGCGCGCATCGCCATAGACCACCTGTGGGCCTCGCCGGAGCTGACCGTCGTCTCCCGCCGCCTCGGCCGCCCCACCGGGTCCGACCACAGCCCGGTCATCGTCGAGCTGGCGCGGGCGGAGGCAGGCTAGGGCCGCCAGACGCGCGCGCGGCCGCCGGGATCGCCCAGCGTATCGACGACCCAGTCGGTCACCGCCTGCAGCTCCGGCTCGAGCGTCGCCGGCGCTCCGATCAGGGTCAGGGTGCAGCCGTTCATCTTCATCGGATTGGTCAGGGGCCGCAGCCGCGCCTCGACCACCAGCACGTCGGCGAGCCCGGCCTTGGCCAGCCCCCTCAGGAAGCCGTCGAAGGTCTCGAGGTCTTTCAGCGGGGTCCAGATGGCCACCACCACCCCCGGGCGCAGCCGGCGGGTCTCCGCCGCGCAGTCGACCGCGCGCAGATAGTCGTCCGGCCGCTCGAACGGCGGGTCGATCAGCAGCAGGCCCGGGGCCTGGCAGACGGTCGGGGCCGCGGCATAGCCGTCGCCCGCTTCCGCCGTCGCCATCGGGAAATCGGCCAGGGCCTCGGTCAGGGCCTCGGCCACCGGGGGGTTGAGCTCGAAGCCGACATAGCGCGCGACGCCCGGCGCGGCCGCGACCAGCCGGGGCGAGCCCGGATACCAGCGGGTGCGGCCGTCGGGATTGAGCGCCCGCACCGCCGCCTGCAGCTGCGCCAGCGGCCCCGGCAGGGCGTCGGCCTGCATCAGCCGCAGCACCCCGGCCTCGGCCTCTTTCGAGCGCGACGCATCGCCGTCGAGGTCGTAGAGGCCGGCCCCGGCGTGGGTGTCGACCACCGTCAGCGGCCCGCGCGGCGCCAGCGCCCGCAGCAGGCCGAGCAGCCCGGCGTGCTTGACCAGATCGGCGAAGTTCCCGGCGTGAAAGCTGTGGCGATAGTTCATGCGGCCTCGTGGCGCGCCGACGGGCGGCGGGTCAAGCCGGAACCGCGCACGCCCGGCGCCCGTTTGCGGCCGGCCATGACCCTGTCCCCCGATGTCGACCCGACCGATCTCCCCGAGGGCCTGACCTATTGTTCGGACGAGAACCCCGGCCTGTCGCGTCACGGCCAGCCTGGCGCGTTCAGCTATGTGGACGCCCGGGGACGGGAGGTCGAGGACCGCAGGGTGCTCGACCGCATCGCCGCGCTGGCCATCCCCCCGGCCTGGACCGACGTCTGGATCTGCCCGCGCGTCCGCGGCCACATCCAGGCCACCGGTCGCGACCAGAGGGGCCGCAAGCAGTACCGCTACCACGCCGACTGGAGCGCCCACCGCGCGACCGGCAAGTTCGACCGCATGCCCGCCTTCGCCCGCGCCCTGCCGCGCCTGCGCCGCCAGGTCGACGCGGACCTCGCCCGGCGGGGAGTCTGCCGCGAGAAGGTTCTGGCCACGACCGTGCGGCTGCTCGAGCTCACCCTGATCCGCATCGGCAATGCGCAGTACGCCCGCCAGAACCGCAGCTACGGCCTGACGACCCTGCAAAAGCGCCACCTCGAGATCGACGGCGCCGCTCTGCAGTTCAGCTTCCGCGGCAAGAGCGGCAAGGCGCACGCTGTCAGCGTGCGCGACCGCCGGCTGGCGGGAGTGATCCGAGCGCTGCAGGACCTGCCGGGGCAGCAGGTGTTCAAGTACCGCGATGCGGACGGCGACCTGGTCCCGGTCACCTCGGATGAGGTCAACACCTACATCCGCGAGGCCATGGGCGAGGATTTTTCGGCCAAGGACTTCCGCACCTGGGCGGCGACCGTCTCGGCGGCGCGCGCGCTGCGGGAGATGCCGGCGCCAGGCTCCCCCACGGAGGCGAAACGAAAGATCACCGTGTGCATCCGCGCGGTCGCCGGACTCCTGGGCAATACTCCGACCGTCTGCCGTAGCGCCTATGTGCACCCCGGGGTGCTGGCCCTGTTCGAGCAGGACCGGTTGAGGAGGCTGCTGCCGCGCCCGGATGCGAGGAATTTCGAGACCCGGCTGGTGAAGGCGCTGGAGGCCGGGTGAACTGGCAGGATCGCAACCCTGATCCCGCCCGTCTCCGTCATCCTCGGGTCAAGCCCGAGGGTGACGGGATGGAGTCGCTGGAAGGACGGCCCTCAGGCCGCCCAGTCCAGCACGACCTTGCCCGATTGACCGGCCTTCATCACCTCGAAGCCCTCGCGGTACTGCGCATAGGGGTACTGGTGGGTGATCAGCGGCGTCAGGTCGAGACCGGCCTTCAGCAGGCCCAGCATCTTGCGCCAGGTGGTGAACATCTCGCGGCCGTAGACCCCCTTGATGGTCAGGGCCTTGAGGATGATCGCGCCCCAGTCGGTCTCCATCGGCTTCGACGGAATGCCGAGCATGGCCAGGCCGCCGCCCATGATCAGGGTGTCGACGCACTGCCTGAAGGCGATCGGCGAGCCGGACATCTCCAGCGCCACGTCGAAGCCGACCTTCATGCCGAGCTCCTTCATGACGTCGTGCAGGTCCTCGCGGGTGGTGTTCACCGTGCGCACGCCCGGGGCCACCTTCTGCGCCAGCTCCAGCCGGAAGTCGTTGATGTCGGTCAGCACCACGGTGCGCGCGCCGGCGTGACGGGCCACGGCCGCGGCCATCATGCCGATCGGTCCGGCGCCGGTGACCAGCACGTCCTCGCCCAGCAGGTCGAACTGCTGCGCCGTGTGCACGGCGTTGCCGAAGGGGTCGAGGATGGCCCCGATCTCGTACGGCACATCCTCGGGCAGCTCGATGACGTTGAAGGCCGGGGCGGCGACGAACTCGGCGAAGGCCCCCTGGCGATTGACGCCGATGCCGCGGGTCGCCGGATCGAGGTGGAAGTGACCCGCCCGCGCCGCCTCGGAGTTGAGGTCGATGACGTGGCCCTCGACCGACACCCGCTGGCCGATCTTCAGCGGCCGGTCGACGTCCCGGCCGATGGCGACGATCTCGCCGGCGAACTCGTGGCCGGTGATCATCGGCACCGGCACGTTCTTCTGGGACCACTCGTCCCAGTTCCAGATGTGGATGTCGGTGCCGCACACCGCCGCCCGGTGCACCCGGATCAGCACATCCTCAGGCCCCGCCTCGGGGATCGGCGCCTCGATCAACTCCAGCCCCTCGGCGGGGCGGGTCTTGGCCAGGGCTTTCATCATCTGCGTCATCGGATCACTCCCAGTTCCTTGCCGGCCGTCGTGAACGCCGCGACCGCTTCGTCGATGTGGTCAAAGGTGTGCGCCGCCGACATCTGGGTGCGGATGCGCGCCTGTCCCCGCGGCACGACGGGGAAGGAGAAGCCGATCACATAGACGCCCAGCTCCAGCATGCGGGCGGCGAAGTCCTGGGCCAGGCGGGCGTCGCCCAGCATCACCGGAATGATCGGGTGCTCGCCGGGCAGCAGGTTGAAGCCCGCCTCGGTCATCGCTCCCCGGAAGCGGGCGGCGTTGGCGACCAGCTGCGCCCGCAGCGCATCGCCCTCCTCGCCCTGGGCGATGCGGATGGCCTCGAGGCTGGCGCCGCAGACCGACGGGGCCAGGGCGTTGGAGAACAGATAGGGCCGGGCACGCTGCTTGAGCAGCTCGACCACCGGCGTGGTGGCGCAGATGAAGCCGCCCATGGCTCCGCCCAGCGCCTTGCCGAAGGTGCCGGTGACGATATCGACCGTGACGCCATGGTGGGCGAAGGAGCCCTTGCCCTGCGGCCCGAGGAAGCCGGTGGCGTGGCAGTCGTCGACCATGACGAGGGCGTCGTAGCGGTCGGCCAGGGCGCGGATCTCCGGCAGCCGGGCGATGTAGCCGTCCATCGAGAAGGCGCCGTCGGTGGCGATGATGATGTCGCGCGCCCCGTCAGCCCGGGCCTGCTTCAGCTGCGCCTCCAGATCGGCCATGTCCGAGGTGGCGAAACGGTAGCGCTTCGCCTTGCACAGCCGCACCCCGTCGATGATCGAGGCGTGGTTCAGACTGTCCGAGACGATCGCGTCCTCGGGCCCGAACAGCGGCTCGAACAGGCCGCCGTTGGCGTCGAAGGCGGCGGCGAACAGGATGGCGTCCTCGAAGCCGAGGTAATCGGCGATGGCGCGCTCCAGCGTCTTGTGGATGCCGAGGGTGCCGCAGATGAAGCGCACCGAGGCGGTGCCGGCCCCGTAAGCCTCCGCCGCGCGATCGCCGGCCTGGACCACGCGGCTGTCGCCGGCGAGGCCGAGATAGTTGTTGGCGCAGAAGTTCAGCACCCGACGGCCGCCCGTCTCGATCACCGGCCCCTGCCGCGAGTGGATCACCCGCTCGGGCTTGGTCAGGCCCTGGGCGTCGATCTCGGCCAGTTCGGCGGCGATGCGGGTGTGGAAGGCGGTCGGCATGGCGTCTCCGTCGGCGAACGGTGCGGACGGTTACGCCGGATCGGGCCCGGATTCCAGCGCCGCCGTCGCGGTCCGGTCGCCGCAGGCCGCCACGGTCCATGTTGCACTTGCTCACAGGCGCCGCCAATCTGGCGACGGGAGGCGACCATGGGCGAGAGCGGCGCACGGCCGGTCAACAAACTGGGCCACCGCATCGGCCGGCGCGGCGGCCGGACCCGCGAGGCGATCCTCGCGGCGACGCGGACCCTGCTGGAGACGCACAAGCTGGCCGACCTGCGCCCGGCGGACATCGCCCGGGCGGCCGGCGTCTCGGCGCCGAGCTTCTACACCTACTTCAAGAGCGTCGATGAGCCCGTGCTGGCCCTGTGCGAGGCGGCGAGCGCCCCCTACCAGGCCCTGACCCCGCTGTTCGACGCCGACTGGTCCGGCGAGCGCGCCGTCGATCAGGCCCGCGCCTATGTGGCGGCCGTGGTCGACATCTGGGCCGAGCATGGACCCGTGCTGCGCATCGGCACCGCCCTGGCCGACGAGGGGCACGAGGCTTTCGCCACCGAGCGCATCCGCCGCCTGCGCCGGGTGCATCTGGCCATTGAGCGCAAGATCGCCCAGGCCCGCGCCAATGGGCGCCATGATCCCCGCCTCGACCCGCGGCTGGCCTCCTACGAGGCGGCGAGCATGGTTGACGCCGTCGCCGCCGGGCTGCGGCTGCTGCAGCGCGGGGACACGCCGCTGGAGGCGGTCATCGACACCACCAGCCTGCTGTTCGCCAAGGTGGTGACCGGCCGCTGATCCGGCTTGCGGCCAGCGGGGACTCAGCGCGTCCTCGGCGCATGGATGAAGAGCTCAGGCGTCTCGGACAGGAGCTGGCCGACGGCCATGTGCGGCTCAGCGAGCGCGACCGCCGGCTGGTGCATCGGGTCCTGGCGCGGGGTAGCGAGACGCGCGATCCGAACGCCGCCTTCGAGGAAAGCCAGTCCTTCGGCGCGCGCATGGCCGATCACGTGGCCGCGATCGGCGGCTCGTGGGGCTTTGTCGGCGGTTTCGGCCTGTGCCTCGCGGTCTGGGCGGCGCTGAACCTGCTGCTGCCGGGGCCGGAGCGGTTCGACCCCTACCCCTTCATCTTCCTGAACCTGCTGCTGTCGATGCTGGCGGCGATCCAGGCCCCGATCATCATGATGTCGCAGAACCGCCAGGCGGCGAAGGACCGTCTCAGCGCCCAGCTGGACTATGAGGTCAACGTCAAGGCGGAGGCCGAGGTGGCCCAGCTTCACGAGAAGCTGGACCGGATCTCCCGTCAGCTGGCCGGGAAGGCGGACTAGCTCTTTTTCCGCCCGCGCGGCTTCGGCTGGGTCGGCGCATGGGCGAGGCGCAGCAGGTTGGCGGCGCCCGGCGCCCCGAACGGCGTGCCGGCGAGGATCAGGATGCGCTGCCCCGGCCCGGCCAGGCCGTACTCGGTGGCGGCGTTGACCGCGTCGTCGGTCACCTCTTCCAGCGAGGCCGGCTGGCGGCCCAGCCGCGGCTCCAGCCCCCAGACCAGCGCCAGCCGACGGGCGGTGTCGGCATTCGGCGTCAGGGCCAGCACCGGGTGCAGCGGCCGCTCGCGGGCCATGCGCCGGGCGGTGCCGCCGAGGGTGGTGAACACCACCACACAGGCGGTCGACTGGGCCTCGCCGGCCTTGCGCGCCGCCGCCACCAGGGCGTCGACGTCATGCTCGTCCATGCCGGCGTGCTCGGCGTCCATCAGGCTGGGCCAGAGCGGATCGCGCTCCACCCGCTCGATGATGCGGTTCATGATGGTGACCGCTTCCAGGGGATAGTCGCCCGAGGCGGTCTCGGCCGACAGCATCAGGGCGTCGGCGCCCTCGTAGACGGCGTTGGCCACGTCCGAGGCCTCGGCCCGGGTCGGGGCCGGGGCCGAGGTCATGCTCTCGAGCATCTGGGTGGCGACGATGGCCGGCACGCCGCGCTGGCGCGCCGCGCGCAGGATCTGCTTCTGCGCCACCGGCACTTCCTCGGGCTCCAGCTCGACGCCGAGGTCGCCGCGGGCGACCATCACCCCGTCGGAATAGTCGAGGATGGCCGGCAGGTCCTTCAGCGCCTGGGGCTTCTCGATCTTGGCCAGACAGGCGGCCTTGCCGGCCACCAGCCGCTTCAGCTCGGCCATGTCCTCGGCCTTCTGCACGAAGCTGAGCGCCACCCAGTCAACGCCGATGCGCAGGGCGAAGGCCAGGTCCTCCCGGTCCTTGGGGGTCAGGGCCGAGACCGGGATGATCGCTTCCGGCACCGCCACGCCCTTGCGGTCCGACAGCTTCGAGCCGCTGACCACCTCGACGTCGGCCCAGTCGTCCGTGCGCTCGCCGACCTTGAGCCGGACCCGGCCGTCGTCGAGCAGCAGCGACATGCCGGGGCGCAGCGCCTTGAGGATTTCCGGGTGGGGCATCTGCACCCGCGTCGCGTCGCCCGGCGTCGGGTCGAGGTCGAAGCGCATACGATGGCCGGGGGCGATGTCGATGGCCCCGTCGGCGAAACGGCCAAGGCGCAGCTTCGGCCCCTGCAGGTCGGCCAGCACGCCGAGCGGCCGCTGCAACGCCAGCTCGGCCCCGCGCACGGCTTTCAGGGCCGCCGCATGATCTTCATGCGAGCCGTGGCTGAAGTTGAGCCGGAAGACGTCAACCCCGGCCTGGGCCAGGGCCTTGACCGTGCCCGGGGCGCGGCTGGCGGGTCCGAGCGTGGCGACAATGCGCGCGCGGCGGGCTCTGTTCATGTGTGGTCCGTGACGGCGTTTCCCCGCGCCCCTTGTGGCAAGGAACCGCCCCCCCTGTTAAGGGCGCGGCCGCCGGCGAAACACGAAGTGAGCCGATGGTGCGAGCGGCGGGGATCGAACCCGCATGACCGAGGTCGAGCGATTTTAAGTCGCTTGCGTCTACCAGTTTCGCCACGCTCGCGGGGGCATCAGGGGGCCGGCCGGAAGCTGACGTCGCTTTCGGCCAGCAGCCAGAGGAAGGCGGCCCAGGCGGCGACGTTCTGGTCGAGGTTCTCCGGCTCGATGCGGTCGATCACGTCGTCCACCGTGTGGTGGGTGTCGAAATAGTCGGTTCCGTCCTGGGCCAGGCGGAAGGCCGGCACCCCCAGCGCCACCAGCGGCCCGGTGTCGGGCCCGCCGCTGCGCGCCGGCTCGCCGTCGAAATAGATCCCCAGCGGCGTGAGCACCCGCATGGCCGCGGCGCGGAAGGCCGGATCGGCCCCGGCCGGCAGGGCGAGGGCGTAGATCGGCCCGGCCCCGAAATCGCTCTCGCTCACCGCCACATGGTTTGCGGCCTGGTCCCGGCGGGTCTCGGCGTAGTGGCGCGCCCCGGCGAGGCCTTGGGCGGGCGGCGGCTGGCTGACCTCCTCGGCGCCCCACCAGACGACGCGGATGGTGCGGGCCGGCCGCTCGGGCAGGTCGGCGATCAGCTTCAGGGCCGCGGCGGTGATGGCCACCCCGGCCCCGTCGTCGATGGCCCCGGTGCCGAGGTCCCAGCTGTCGAGGTGGCCGCCGATGACGATCACCTCCTCCGGCCGCTCGTCGCCGATCACCTCGCCGACCACATTCTGCGAGGTCGAGGGCTCGAGGAAGCCGACGTCGGCGGCGAGGCGCAGGCGCACCGGCCCCAGCCCGGCGTCGCGCAGGCGCAGCAGCTGCTCCGCATCCGGCGGGCTGAGGGCGAAGGCCGGGATGGTCCCCTCGCCCACCCGCGTGGCCCCGGTGTGGGCGAAGCGATGGTCATGGGTGCCCAGCGAGCGCAGCAGGAAGCCGATAGCTCCGCGCCGCGCGGCCTCGGTCGGCCCCTGGAAGCGGATGGCGCTGGCCGAGCCATAGCCGGCCCCGTCCTGGGCGCGCGGCGTGTCCTGCAGCACCACGGCGATCTTGCCCGCCAGAGACCCGACCGGGGCGTCGAGCAGGTCCTGATAGGTGCGGAAGATGGCGGCCTCGCCCTCGACCCCGCCGGGCGGGGTGGCGATCGAACCGCCGAGCGCCGTCACCACCAGCCGCTGCGGCGCCGGCGACAGCACCTCGACCCGCTCCTCGCCGCGGCGCCAGGCCGACAGGGGGAAGGACTCGACCGCCACATTGCGGAAGCCCCAGGCGCGGAACTGCTCGGCGCCCCAGCGGGCGGCGGCCTGTTCCGATTCGGTCCCGGCCGGCCGCGCTCCGAAGCGTGTGGTCAGGTCCTCGACGATGGCGTAGGCGCCCGAGCCTTGCAGGGCGCGGTCGCGCAGGGCCTCGGCGGTGCGCAGCGCAGCGGCGTCCTGGGCGGCGGCGGACGCGGCCGACAGGGCCAGGGCGGCTCCGGCGAGCAGGCAGGATTTCATGAGAGACACGGCAACGCTCCGGCGACAGGGGCCGCCACCGTAAAGCGGTCTCAGCCGTTGCGATAGAACGGCTCGACCTCGCCCTGAAGCTTGATGGTCAGCTGCTTGCCGCGGCGGTCCACGCGATTGCCGACAGCGAGGCGGACCCAGCCCTCGGAGACGCAGTACTCCTCGACGTTGGTCTTCTCCTCGCCCTTGAAGCGGACGCCCACGTCGCGCGCCAGCACGGCGGCGTCGTGGAAGGGGCTGTCGGGATCGACCGACAGGCGGTCGGGAGGCGTGTCGGACATGGCGACCTCGGAAGGCAGGCGACGGGAGGCCGCTGCTTAGCCATCCCGAGGCCCGGCGCCAACTACTCCACGGACTGGCGCGGCGCGGCCGGCGGCGGCGTGGCGGCGGCGGGCGGGGTCTCCGCGGCGCCGGCGGCATAGGGCTGGGGACCGGCAGGCGCCGCCGGCGTCTGGGCCGCCGCCGGGCGTTGCGCCGGGCGCTGGGCCGGGCGCTGGGCCGGGCGGGCGGCGCGCTGGGCCGGGCGCTCGGCTGCATCCGCAGCAGGCGCAGCCGCGGGCGCGGCCGCCGGGGCCGCAGCCGGCGTCGCCGCGGCGCCAGCGCCAGCGGCAGGCGCGACCGTGGCGGCCGTCGGCAGGGCCGAAGCGGCAGCGGCGCGGGCCGCCAGCTGCTGGGCCTCGAATCTGCGGGCCAGCTTCTCGGTCAGCTCGCGGGCGGCGGCCGGCTCCATCTGCGCCATCACGGCGGCGAGCGAGCGGGGCCGCATGGCCGCGGCGACCGGCAGGCGCACTTCGTCGTCCAGCGTCGCCATGACCCGGGCCGCCTCACGCGGGCGCATGGCGGAATAGACCTGCACCAGCCGGTCGATCTCGGCCTGTTCGCGCTCGTCAACCTGCCCCAGCAGGGCCTCGACCTCGGCCTTGACCGTATTCAGCGCGGTGACCTGGGCCGCCAGCTTCTGCTCCGCCGCCGTCATCAGCGGCAGCATGGTGGCGAAGTCGGCGTCGCGGGCGTCCAGCTGCTCGCGCCGGGCCGACAGGCTCTGGATGATTCGCAGCTCGGCCGGGGAGATGCCGGCCTGCTCGGCCAGCTGCTCCGGCGTCAGGGCGCAGACCGCCGGCGGGGCGGCGGCGGTCGGGGTCGCCGCCGCGCCCTCGCCGCCCTCGCCCGCCGCGGCGGCCGGCAGCTCCTCGGCCCAGGCCTGGGCGCCCTGCCACAGCCCCGGGGCGGCGCCCACGGCGCGCACGGCGACCACGCCGCCAATGGCGACCGCGATCAGGGGCAGGAGACGGGGGAGCTTCATGCGGGGTTCCGGAGAGGGGTCAGGCGCGCGGGCGATCAGGCGGCGAACAGATCATCGTCCAGCCTGCGCCGGGCCTGGTTGAGGCTCTGTTTCGCGGCTTGGTTAGCGGTCATGGCCTGGACGATGGCGCGGACGTTGCCGGGGCTGGAGGCCTCGCCCGTGGCCAGGGCCTGGATCCGCTCGGCCAGCGAGCCGGGCGCAACGCGCGCAGGGCGCGCCGCCTCGCGGGCGGCGGTTTCGCGGGCGGGGGCCGGCGTCCGCGCCGGAGCGGCGGCGATCCCGCGCTCGGCCCGCGCCGTCAGGGTCTCCAGCTCCAGCTTCAACGCCTGGGCCTTGAGAATGCGGTCATGCAGCAGGTCGGTCTCCTGGCTCGCCACGCGCAGCGAGCCCAGCGCCGCCTCGGCGCGGCCGGCCGCGGCGTTCAGTTCGCCGACCGCCCTGGCGAAGTCGGCCTGGCCCTGGCGCAGGGTGGCCAGCTTGCGCTCCAGCCGCACGCCGTAGCCGAGCGCGGCCACCAGCAGCAGCATCAGCACCGCATCGAGGATCAGACCCGTCATGAACGTCTCCCGGTGAGGGCCGTGGCCGCCTCGATGCTGATGGGGCGCTCGACGCGTACGGCGATGTGCCGCCCCTTGCGGCCCATGCGCCCCGTGGTGAGCGGAATCTGGCCGCAGCGGATCGACACCTCGCTCTCCGGCGTAGCGTTGAGGATCAGGGTGTCGCCGACCTTCATCTCCAGCACCTTGGCGAGGGTGGTGGTCTGCTCGTCGAGCACGGCGCGCACCTCGGTCTCGGTGGTCCAGAGCTCGGTCGCCAGGTGGCTTTCCCAGATGTTGTCGCGCCCGAACTTCTCGCCCATGAACTGCTGCAGCAGCATCTTCCGGATGGGTTCGAGCGTGGCGTAGGGCAGCAACAGCTCGATGCGGCCGCCGCGGTCCTCCATGTCGATGCGCAGCTTGACCAGAATGGCGGCGTTGGCCGGCCGGGCGATGGCGGCGAAGCGCGGGTTGGTCTCCAGCCGGTCGAGGTTGAAGTTGACCGGGGTCAGGGGCTCGAACGCCGCCCGCGCGTCGGCGAGGATGACCTCGACCATCCGCTGCACCAGCACCCGCTCGATGGTGGTGTAGGGCCGTCCCTCGATGCGCAGGGCCGCCGTGCCGCGACGACCGCCCAGCAGAACGTCGACGATCGAATAGATCAGGTTGGAATCGACCGTCAGCAGGCCGTAGTTGTCGAGCTCCTCGGCCCGGAACACCGCCAGGATGGCCGGCAGCGGGATCGAGTTCAGATAGTCCCCGAACCGCATCGAGCTCATGCTGTCGAGGCTGACCTCGACGTTGTCCGAGGTGAAGTTGCGCAGCGAGGTCGTCATCAGCCGGACCAGCCGGTCAAAGACGATCTCGAGCATCGGCAGGCGCTCGTACGAGACCAGCGCCGAGTTGATGATCGCCCGGATGCCGCTCTTGTCGGCGCCGTCGTCCCCGCCGAGATCAAAGCCCAGCAGGCTGTCGATCTCGTCCTGGTTCAGGACGCGCTCCGTCGTCGTCGGGTCAGCCCCGCCGTCGAACGGATCATCGGACACAGGCTGATCGGTCACTGGATCAGCATCTCCTCGATCAGCACCGCATCGGCCTTGGCCGGCGCGGCCACGAGGTTGACGCGGCGAAGGATCTCGGCGCGCAGCTGGTGGGTGCCGGCCGAGCCGGACAGGTCCTCCGGACGCAGCTCGCGCAGGAAGCCCTGGAACATGTCGTTGAGGCGCGGGTACTCGGACTGCAGCTTGTAGGCGGCCTCGGAGTCCGACATCTCCAGCGTCAGCCGGAGCTTGAGGAAGGTCGGCCGGCCGTCCGGGCTCTGGATGTTCACCAGCATCGGCGGCAGGGTGTAGAAGGTGACCCCATCCGGCCCCTCGGCGATCACGCCGGTGGCCGCCCCGCCCTCGGCGTCGCCGCCGCCGCCGTGGCCGTCATCCTTCTTCTTCTCGCCGCCGTGGCCGTCGTCCTTCTTCTTCTCGGCCCCGTGGCCGTCGTCCTTCTTCTCGGCCCCGTGCTCGCCCTCTTCGGCCTCGGCCGGGGCCGGCTTGGGCTGCATCAGGAAGAAGGCGGCCCCGCCGCCGCCGCCCAGCACCACGAGGGCGGCCGGGATGATGATGAACAGGAGCGGGAGCTTTTTCTTCTTGGGCGCGTCTTCGCCCTCGGCGCCTTCGGCGGCCGGCGCAGCCTCGGCCGCGGCATCCTTCTTCTTGCCCAGCTTGATCATGGCGTGCGCGCCCCGGATTCCGACCCGGGCAAGGTGCGACCACTTTGGTTAACGAGGCGTTTAGAGACGGCAATTTCTGCCGGGTGAAGCCCCTCAGCCAAACCCACTTTCCATTGTTTTTATTTATCTTTCCCGCGTGGCACGGGGGTTGCGACGAGACGGCGCGAAGGAGCGCCTCGCCGTGGAAAACGCCGCCTACATCGGACTGTCCCGCCAGCTGACGCTGCGCCGCGAGCTGGACATCGTGGCGAACAACATCGCCAACGCCGACACGACGGGCTTCAAGGTCGAGCAGCTGATGACCTCGACCGAGGTGGGCTCGCGCGCGCGCAACCACGACGTCGACGGCGGCGTCCGCTTCGTGCTCGACAACGGCGTGGCCCGGGACTTCGGCCAGGGCGAGCTGAGCCAGACCGGACGCACGCTCGACTTCGCCATCGAGGGGGAAGGCGCCTTCTTCACGGTGCAGGACGCAGGCGGCGAGGCCTACACCCGCGACGGCGCCTTCACCCTCGACCCCGAAGGCCGTCTGGTCACCGAGGGCGGCCTGGCGGTGCTCGGCGGCGGGGCGGAGATCGTGCTCGACCCGGCCCAGGGCGAGCCGACCGTCGGGGCGGACGGCGTCATCACCCAGAACGGCCTGCCGGTCGGCCAGCTGACCGTGGTCCGCTTCGACAATCTCGCGGTCCTGCAGAAGGGCGGCGACGGGCTCTATCGCAACGTCGCCAACGCCGCCCCGGTCGACGCCCCCGACGCCCGGATCCGTCAGGGCATGCTGGAGGGCTCCAACGTCAACCCGCTGCTCGAGATCACCAATCTGATCGAGATCCAGCGCGCCTACGAGCGCGTCACCCGGATGATCGAGAACGCCAGTGACCTGTCCAAGCGCGCCGTCGAGCGCCTCGGCCGGGCGAGTTAAGCAGAGAGACCGCCATGCGTGCGCTGAGAACCGCCGCCTCGGGCATGACCGCCCAGCAGCTCAACGTTGAGGTCATCTCGAACAACATCGCCAACATGAACACGGTCGGCTTCAAGCGCCAGCGGGCCGAGTTCCAGGACCTGCTGTACCAGAACGTCGAACGCATGGGGGCCCAGTCCGCCGCCCAGGGCAACGTCATCCCGACCGGCATCCAGGTCGGGGCCGGCGTCAAGGCTGGCAGCGTCTACCGCATCACCGAGCAGGGCTCCCCCAGCCGCACCGGCAACACCTTCGACATCGCCATCGACGGCCGCGGCTACCTCCAGGTGCTGCTGCCGTCGGGCGAGACCGCCTACACCCGCGCCGGCAATCTCTCGCTCAATGCCGACGGCACCCTGGTGACCGACGACGGCTACGAGGTGCAGCCGAACATCACCATTCCCCAGGGCGCGGTCGACATCACCATCTCGCGCGCCGGCCAGGTGCAGGTGAGCACCGACGGCGATCCGCAGCCGCAGATCGTCGGCCAGCTGGAGCTCGCCACCTTCTTCAACGAGGCGGGGCTGGAAGCCATCGGCGATAACCTGCTGCTGGAGACCGCCGCCTCCGGGCCCGCCAACGTCGGGGCTCCGGGCGACATCGGCTTCGGCCAGCTGTTGCAGGGCTACACCGAGGCCTCGAACGTCGATGCGGTGTCCGAGATTACCGCCCTGATCGTGGCCCAGCGGGCCTATGAGATGAACTCCAAGGTCATCAGCACCGCCGACGAGATGCTGCAGGTGACCGGACAGGTGAAGAGCTGATGCGCCGTCTCCTCGTCCTCGCCCTGGGGCTGGCCGCGGCGGCGACGCCGGCGCTGGCCGACCCGGTCACCCTGCGCGCCAGCCCGCAGGACGCCGACGGGCGCGTCACCCTCGGCGACATCTTCGACGGGGCCGGCGCCGCCGCCAATGTGGTGGTGGCCGAGCGCGTCGGGCCGTCCGTGGTGCTGCCGGCCCACCAGGTCCAGGCCACGGCGCGCGCCGCCGGGCTCGACTGGGCCAATCCGCAGGGCCTGCGCCGCATCGTGGTGCGCCGCGCGCCGGAAGCCGCCGGCCCGGCTGCGGCCGGTGCGCCAGCCGCAGCCCCGGGCGCCTTCGCCGCCGCCGCGACGCCGGTGCGGGCGACACCCGGCGCGGCCGTGATCCAGCGCGGCGACAGCGTCCAGGTCATCTATGAGCTCGAGGGCGTCCGCCTGACCATCACCGGCCGCGCCCAGCGCAACGCGGCCGTGGGACAGCCTGTCCCGGTCCTCAATCTCCAGTCCGGCCGCGTGATCGAGGCCGTCGCTGCGGCTCCGGGCCGCGCCCTCGCCGGGCCCGCCGCCCTGCAGGCGCGCGCCGACGCCGCCGTTTTCGCCAGCCGATGAGAGGCCTCGCCATGTCCGTATCGTTCCGCCCGCGCCCCGCCCTCGTCGCCCTTATGGCCCTGGTCCCGCTGGCCGCCTGCAGCACGGCGATCGAGGCCGTGCGCGGCCCCGAACTGGCCCCGATCGGCTATCCGGCGGCGCTTGTGCCGGTGCAGCAGCCGATCCTCGCCGCGCCGGAGAACCGTCCGGCCAGCGCCAACTCCCTGTGGCGGACCGGCGCGCGCACCTTCTTCGGCGACCAGCGCGCGCGGCGGGTCGGCGACATTCTCACGGTCAACGTCAACATCGACGACCGCGCCCAGACCTCGAACGCCACCCAGCGCAACCGCAGCAACGAGATGTCCGGCGGGGTCAACAATCTGTTCGGGCTTGAGAGCAGCCTCGGCCGCGCCTTCCCGGGCGGCTTTGACCCGGCCAACATGGTCGGCCTCCAGGGCGAGTCCAACGCGACCGGCTCGGGCACCGTGAGCCGGTCGGAGCAGGTCGAGCTGACCATCGCCGCCGTCGTCACCGCGGTCATGCCGAACGGCAACCTTGTGATCCAGGGTCGGCAGGAAGTGCGCACCAACCGCGAGGTGCGCGAACTGACCGTGGCCGGCATCGTCCGGCCCGAGGACATCTCCTCGGCCAATACGGTCGACCACACGCAGATCGCCGAAGCGCGCATCTCCTACGGCGGCCGCGGCGACATCAGCCGGATGCAGGCCGCCCCGGCGGCGCAGAACCTGGTCGAGCGCTTCTCGCCGTTCTGACCCCGCTCGCCCGCGGGGCGAAATAGCTCAGCTTGCGTTCATCCGCGTTGCGCCAGCGTGAGAGGACGCAAGCGGAGCCGTGAACCCTCACCCCCGCCTCGCGTTAAGACTTCGAACGCGAGCCAAACCATGTTCCGATTTCTCATTCCCGCAACGGCGATCCTGGCGACCCTGGCCCTGGCGGGGCGCACCGAGCCGCAGACCGTCGACGGCGCGACCCCGATGCAGTGGACCCTCACCCATGAGGGAGATCTGGCGAAACTCGCCTATGGCGTCCCGAACTCCGACCATCTGGCGGTCATGCTGACCTGCAGCCCCGGCGAGGCTGTGAACGCCTGGGGCCCGGTGCGTCCGGACAGCCCGGCGCTGATGCGCGCCGCCATGGCCCCCGCGCCGATCGATCCGCTGAGCGGCGAGCTGCTGCTTGATCTCCGGCTGGCCAGTGATGACCCGGCCCTCATCAGCCTCGCCCGCGGCGACGGCCTGCCGGTCGTCAACGACGACGACGTGCGCGCGCGCATTCCCGCCGGGCCGGAGGGACGTCGCCTCGCCGCGGCCTTCCTCGGCCATTGCGCTTCGGCCCGGACCTGACCACCTTGGCCCCTGAACTTCCATGGAGGGGCCGGGCATGGGCCGGACGACGACGGGCGTCCTGATCGCCGCGCTGCTGGCGGCCCCGGCGGCGGCGGCCACTGCCGGTCCCGCCCAGTCGGGCTGGACCTGGACGCTGTACGAAGGCAGCGGGGCCATCACCCTCGCCCATGAGGTGCCCGAGACCGACCGGCTGCGGGCGACCCTGGAGTGCACGCCGGGGCAAAACCGCCTGGCGGTCACCGTCTATGGCGTCCGACCTGCGGCCCCCTTCGCCACCCTGACCGCCGGACAGGCCTCGGCCACGGCACAGCTGGAGGCGGTGCGCGGCGAGGCGCTGCGCGCGGCGGTGGCGCTCGACCATCCGGTCGTGACGGCCATGGCCGCCGCCGGGCAGATGACGCTGGACAGCGGCGGACGCAGCGAGGTGGTGCACGTCCCACGCGCGCATCTTGCCAAGCTTCGCCGGCTGGTGGAGCTTTGCGCCCGCTGATCCCGGGGGAACCCCATGCGCGCCATCATTGCTGTCGCCGGCCTGGCCATTGTCGGGGTGAGCGCCTGCGCCCCCCGCCCGGCCGTGGCGCCCGCCTCGCCCGCCGCCCCTCTGCCGGTGGCGGGACGGGACTGGTTCGTGCACGCCGACAGCGAGAGCGCCATGCTGGCTTATGGCGTCGAGGCCTCGGACGAGCTCAGCCTGCGCTTCGACTGCCGCCCGGGCAGCGGTCGCACCGACATCCTGCAGCCGGCGGCCCGAACGGCGGCGGAAATCCGGCTGGAGTCCGGCGGCGTCGCCGGAGCCTGGCGGGCCAGCGCCGAGCCCAGCAATCTTGAAGACGAGGTCCTGCTGCTGGCCGAGGCGCCGGTGACGGCGCCTGTTTTCGCACAGTTCCGCGCCCTGGGCTGGCTGGCCATCGATGACGGCGGCGAGCGACGCGGCCTCGCCGCCCAGCCCGGGTCGGCGGATCGGGTCGAGCGCTACTTCAAGCTCTGCGAATAATCGCGACGACCGGGCCTCAGGCGCGCGCCACGCCAGGCGCGCGATCGACGCCCAGCGCCGCCAAGGCCCGGGCGGCGATATGCTCGGCGTTCAGCCCCGCCTCGGCGTACATCAGGTCCGGCTTGTCGTGGTCCTGGAACACGTCGGGCAGGTGCATGGTGCGCACCTTGAGCCCTGCATCCAGCGCCCCGCGCTCGGCCAGCATCTGCAGCACGAAGGCGCCGAAACCGCCCATGGCGCCTTCCTCGATGGTCACCAGCGCCTCGTGCTCGCGCGCCAGCCGCAGGATCAGGTCCTCGTCGAGCGGCTTGGCGAAGCGGGCGTCGGCGACCGTGGCCGAGACCCCCCGGGCCGCCAGCATGTCGGCGGCCTTCAGCGTCTCCTGCAGGCGCGTGCCGAACGAGAGCAGGGCCACGCTGGTCCCCTCGCGCACGATGCGGCCCTTGCCGATCTCCAGCGGCGCCGCCAGCTCGGGGATCTCCACCCCGACCCCGTCCCCGCGCGGATAGCGGAAGGCGCTGGGGCGGTCGTCGATCTCGCAGGCGGTGGCGATCATGGCGGCGAGGTCGGCCTCGTCGGCGGCGGCCATCAGCACCATGCCCGGCAGGGCGCCCATGTAGCCGATGTCGAAGCTGCCGGCGTGGGTCGCCCCGTCGGCGCCGACCAGACCGGCCCGGTCCATGGCGAAGCGCACCGGCAGGCCCTGGATGGCCACGTCGTGCACCACCTGGTCGTAGCCGCGCTGCAGGAAGGTCGAATAGATGGCGCAGAACGGCTTCATGCCATCTGCGGCCAGGCCGGCGGCGAAGGTCACCGCGTGCTGCTCGGCGATGCCGACGTCGAAGGTGCGCTTGGGGAAGGCCTGGCCGAACAGGTCGAGGCCCGTGCCAGAAGGCATGGCGGCGGTGATGGCGACGATGCGCGGGTCGCGCTCGGCCCGCTTGATCAGCTCCGTGCCGAACACCTTGGTGTAGCTCGGGGCGTTGGAGATGGCCTTGGCCTGTTTGCCCGAGACCACGTCGAACTTGACCACCCCGTGGTACTTGTCGGCGCTGTTCTCGGCGGGGGCGTAGCCCTTGCCCTTCTGGGTCACGACGTGGACCAGCACCGGCCGGTCGTCGATTGCCGCCGCGTTCTCCAGAATGGGCACGAGGGTGTCGAGGTCGTGCCCGTCGATCGGGCCGATGTAGTAGAAGCCCAGCTCCTCGAAGAAGGTCCCGCCCGTGACCATGCCGCGGGCGTACTCCTCGGCCTTGCGGGCGGCGTCGCGGAAGGGGCGCGGCAGATGGTCGACCACCTGTTTCCCGAAGCGGCGGAAGTTCTGGTAGGCGCCGCCCGACACCAGCTTGGCCAGATAGGCGCTCATGCCCCCGACCGGCGGGGCGATCGACATGTCGTTGTCGTTCAGCACCACCATCAGCTGGCGGGTGGTCTCGGCGGCGTTGTTCATCGCCTCATAGGCCATGCCGGCGGACATCGAGCCGTCGCCGATCACCGCCACGACCTTGTTGTTGTCGCCACGCTGGTCACGGGCGGCGCAGTAGCCGAGCGCGGCCGAGATCGAGGTCGAGGCATGGGCCGCGCCGAACGGGTCGTATTCGCTCTCGGACCGCTTGGTGAAGCCGGACAGGCCGCCGCCCTGGCGCAGGGTGCGGATACGGTCGCGCCGGCCGGTGAGGATCTTGTGCGGATAGCACTGGTGGCCGACGTCCCAGATCAGGATGTCGCGCGGCGTCTCGAAGATATGGTGCAGCGCCACGGTCAGCTCGACCACGCCCAGCCCGGCCCCGAGGTGACCGCCGGTCACCGACACGGCGTCGATGGTTTCGGCGCGCACCTCGTCCGCCAGCTGGCGCAGGCGGGGCGCGTCGAACTCGCGGAAGTCGGCGGGAACGCGGACAGTATCGAGCAGCGGGGTTTTGGACATGGATCGGATGTTTCCGGCTCGGGCCTTATGGGCTGACTATAACCCCTCGGCGGGGGCCTGTTTCCTCACGAGCGGCGCTTCAGGACGAAATCCACGCTCGCCTTGAGGTTTTCGGCCTCCGCGCCGAAAAGGTCCAGATGCCCGCGCGCCTGATCGGCCAGATGGGCGACCCTTTGACGCGCCGCCTCGACGCCGAGCAGGGTGACGAAGTTCGTCTTGCCCTGGGCGGCATCCTTCTGCGCCGCCTTGCCGAGCAGGTCCTCGTCGCCCTCGGCGTCCAGAAGGTCATCGACGATCTGGTAGGCCAGGCCGATGTCGTGGGCGAAGTTCATCAGGGCCGCGCGGTAGGGGTCCCCGACCCGGGCGACGATGATCGGGATCTCGAAGGCGTAGCTGAACAGGGCGCCGGTCTTGAGCCGCTGCATGCGCGCGACGCCGCCGAGGTCGTCGCGCACGCCCATCAGGTCCAGCATCTGGCCGCCGGCCATGCCGCGCGCGCCGGACGACAGCGACAGGCGCGCCGCCAGTTCGCAGCGGATCTCGGCGTCCTCGTGGGTCTCGGGATCGAGCAGGATGTCGAAGGCTGCCGTCTGCAGGGCGTCCCCGGCCAGCACGGCGGTGGCTTCGTCATAGGCCCGGTGCAGGGTCGGGCGCCCGCGACGCATGTCGTCGTCGTCCATGCAGGGCAGATCGTCGTGGACGAGCGAATAGGCGTGCACGCACTCGAGCGCACAGGCGGCGCGCAGCACGGCGCGCTCGTCGACCTCGAAGAAGCGCGAGGCCTCCAGCGCGAAGAATGGACGCAGGCGCTTGCCCGGCCCCAGCGCCGCATAGCGCATGGCCTCGGTCAGGCGCGACTCGGGCCCCTCGACACGGGGCAGCAGCTCGTCGAGCGCCACGGTGACGAGATCTGCGACCTCGGCCACGCGCTGACGGACGCGCTCATGGGCGGAAGGGGGCATGGCGATCACGGTCAAAACAGCCGCCCCCCGATCTCGGCGTCCCGGTCGACCCCGACCAGCACCACCTCGCCCTCCGCATCAGGAAACCCGAGCGTCAGCACTTCGGACATGAAGGGCCCGATCTGGCGCGGCGGAAAGTTGACCACAGCGGCCACCTTGCGCCCGACCAGCTCGTCCAGCCGGTAGTGGCGCGTGATCTGGGCCGAGCTCTTCTTCACGCCCAGTTCCGGACCGAAGTCGATCCGCAGCTTGAACGCCGGCTTGCGCGCCTCGGGGAAGGGCTCGGCCTCGACGATCCGGCCCAGCCGGATATCAACCCGGGCGAAATCATCCCAGCCGATCGGGGCGGCCGCCGCCGTCATGTGAAGCTCGCGGGCTCGACGCCGCGGGCCTCGCCGCCGGCCCCGACCACAATCTGCTCGACCCGCAGCTGGGCCGCCTTCAGCCGCGCCTCGCAGTGGGCCTTCAGCGCCGCGCCCCGTTCGTAGATCTCGATCGACCGCTCCAGCGGAGCCTGGCCGGATTCCAGCTCGGCGACGATCCGCTCCAGCTGGGCGAGGGCGTCCTCGAAGCTGAGGTCGGCAGGAACGGCAGAGGGGGCGGGCGTGTCGGTCATGGTCCTGGTCGGGCGGCAAGAACGCGGCGCGTCTGGACGCCGACCCTAGAGGGCGTCACCGGAGGCGGCAATGCGGGATCGGCGGATCAGCGCTTCTCGAAGCGTCGTTGCGACCAGTACTTGAAGCCCTGATTGTGGACCAGGCGCCAGCCATCCGCCTTCAGGCGGCGGCCGACCATATGGTTGAAGTAGCCGTGCGCCAGCACCAGCACATCCTCGCCGCTCTCGGCCCGGCCGATCAGCACCTGGGCGGCCTGTTCAGCCCGGACCTCGGCCTCGACGCGGGTCTCTTCCTGGTGGTGACGGTCCGACAGGTACCACCAGCAGCGCGACACCACGCCCCACCAGCGGGGCGACAGGCGGATCCAGTCGGGCAGGCGCGGCGGCGGCAGCGGCGCCTCGATGAACAGGGCGTCGACCATCACCTCCCGGCCGTTGCAGATGGCGGCGGCGGTCTCCAGCGCGCGCGGACGGCTCGAGGCGTAGATGGCCCCGGCCCCTTCGGCGGCGGCGACGAGTTCAGCCGGCGGCGTCTGGCCGGCGCGCAATCCCCCGACCTCGTACCTGCCCCACCAGTCGCCGTACTGACGCGCGCTGATCATGCACTTGCGCGACAGGGCCGGCTCGCCATGACGCGCAAGGATGATGGCCCCCGGGCGCACCGGGACCACCGCCCGAGTCGCCCCGGGCGAATCCTGAAAAGCGAGGTGATCAGCGGCCATAAGACGCCAGACAGGCCTTTGAAATCAGACTCATGGGCGTCCCCTACCCCTCGCCCAGCGCCGCCACATGGGCGGCCGCCGAACGGCCCAGACCCTCAAGGTCGTAGCCCCCCTCGAGGGAGGACACAACCTTGCCGCCGCAGCGGGCCCGCGCGACCTCCAGCACGGCGCGTGTGGCCCACGCGAAATCCTCGGCCTCCAGGCTCTGGTGCGCCAGCGGATCGCGGCGGTGGGCGTCGAACCCGGCCGAGATCAGGATCAGGTCCGGGGCGAAGGCGTCGAGCGCCGGCATCAGCCGCCCGGCCAGGGCGGCGCGCCAGCGCTCCCGCGGCGCATGCGGCTCGACCGTGGCGTTGACGATGTTGCCGACGCCGGTCTCGTCCTCGGCGCCGGTGCCCGGATACAGCGGCCACTGGTGCAGCGAGCCGAGGAACAGCGTCGGGTCGGCCTCGAACGCCGCCTGGGTGCCGTTGCCGTGGTGGACGTCGAAGTCGATCACCGCCACCCGCGCCAGCCCTTCGGCCTGGGCGACCCGCGCCGCCACCGCCACGCTCGAGAACAGGCAGAAGCCCATGGCCCGGTCGGGCTCGGCGTGGTGCCCCGGCGGGCGCACGGCTGCGAAGGCGCGGTCGAGCTCGCCCGCCGCGACGGCGCGCACGGCGTCGATCGCCGCGCCCGTGGCCAGACGCGCCGCGCGCAGGCTGCCCGGCGACAGGAGGGTGTCCGCGTCCAGAGCTGTGACGCCCTCGGCCGGTCCTGCCGCCAGCAGACGCTCGACATGGGCCGGCGGGTGCACCCGGATCAGATCGGCGACGGCGGCTTCCGAGGCGCTGCGCAGGTCGCGGTCGAGCCCGGCGTCGGCGAGGGCCGACATCACCGCGGCGAGGCGCGCCGGGCGCTCGGGATGCCCCTCGCCCGGCTGGTGGGCGATCATGTCGGGATGGCTGAAGACGGCGACAGTCATGGGCGGACTCTAGGCCTGCGCCGCGCGCTTGTCGCCTGCCGGGCGAGGGAGTAGGCGCGACGCATGACCGAGCCCCTGATCCGCCCTGCCCGCCCCGACGACGCCGCCGCCCTCGGCGCCCTCGGCCGGCAGACCTTCCTCGACACCTTCGTCGAGGGCTTCGGCATCCCCTATCCCGAGGCGGACCTGACGGCCTTCCTCGACGCCAGCTTCAGCCCCGAAGCGATCGCCGCGAAGCTGCAGGAGCCGGGCGCCGCCTGGTGGGTGGCCGAGCGGGACGGTCAACTGCTGGCCTTCGCCAACGCCGGACCCAACACCCTGCCCCACCCGGACGCCCGGCCGGACCATATGGAGCTGCGCCGCCTCTATGTGGGCAAGGCCGCCCAGGGCCTGGGCCTCGGCACGCGGCTGCTGACCCTGGCGCTGGACTGGATGGTGGCCCACACCGCCGGCCCGCTGTGGATCGGGGTCTGGAGCGGCAACCTCAAGGCCCGGAAGCTCTACGCCGCCTACGGCTTCGACAAGGCCGGGGAGTACCAGTACCCGGTCGGCAGCTGGCGCGACGACGAGTTCATCCTGCGGCGCGGATAGGGTAGGATCGCGGCATGACCCGCGACGAGTTGCTCACCCGGCTGCGCGAGCTCAAGCCCTGGCTGGAAGAACAGGGCATCGTCAACCTGCGCCTGTTCGGCAGCTACGCCCGCGACGAGGCCGGCCCGGACAGCGACGTGGACCTGCTGGTGGATCTGTCGAAGCCGCTGGGCCTGCGCTTCTACAGCCTCGCGGAAGACATTCAGGACTCGCTTGGCCTGAGTGTTGATCTCCTCACGTCAAACGGCCTGCGGAATCCCCACCTCAAGGCTGCCGTGATGAGGGACGCCGTTGTCGTCTGATCTGGCCCTCATCATCGACATTCGACACTCCATTGGCCTGATCGAGCTTTACATCGGCGAACTGACGCAGGCGGAGTTCGAGAGCGATCC
This sequence comes from Brevundimonas sp., assembly GCF_035998205.1. Classification (GTDB taxonomy): domain Bacteria; phylum Pseudomonadota; class Alphaproteobacteria; order Caulobacterales; family Caulobacteraceae; genus Brevundimonas. The sequence continues at coordinate 419,073 of NZ_DASYHT010000006.1, read as the reverse complement.
CCTCCGGCGTGATGCGACGGCCTTTCGCCTGCTGCTCATCGGAGAAGCTGCAAGCCGCCTTTCCCCTGCGGTGATCTCGAAACTCCCGGAGATCGACTGGCGAGGCATGATAAGTCTGCGCCACCGGCTGGCGCACGATTATGGCTCTGCCGATTTCGCTGTGCTGTGGGCTATAGCCAGCCAGGATATTCCCTCTTTGTCAGCTGCATTGGCGAGCCTCTGATGCTCCTGCCCTTCTTCACCGCCCTGCGCGACGTCCGGGTGCGCGTTTCGCCCAAGGAGTGGCTCCATCTGATGGAGGCCATGGACCGCGGCGTGGTCGGGCCGGGCGCCGGCATGGCGGTCGAGGACTTCTACCACCTGTCCCGCGCGGTGCTGGTCAAGGACGAGAAGCACTACGACCGCTTCGACCAGGTGTTCGGCCAGGTGTTCAAGGGCATCGAGCGGGTCGGCGCCGGAGAGGAAGTCACCGCGGACATCCCCGAGGACTGGCTGCGCCAGCTCAACGACCGCTACCTCAGCGATGAGGAGAAGGCCGAGATCGAGGCGATGGGCGGCTTCGATGAACTGATGGAGACCCTGCGCAAGCGGCTGGAGGAGCAGCGCGAGCGGCACGAGGGCGGCTCGAAATGGATCGGCACAGGCGGAACCAGCCCCTTCGGCCACGGCGGCTACAACCCCGAGGGCGTGCGCATCGGCGGCCCGGGCAAACAGGGCCGCGCGGTCAAGGTCTGGGAGAAGCGCGAGTACCGCAACCTCGACGACTCGGTCGAGCTGGGCACCCGCAACATCAAGGTGGCGCTGCGCCGGCTGCGCCGCTTCGCCCGCCAGGGCTCGCCGGACGAGCTGGACATCGACGGCACCATCGACGGCACCGCGCGCCAGGGCTGGCTCGACATCCGCATGCGGCCCGAGCGACGCAACACCATCAAGGTGCTGCTGTTCCTCGACGTCGGCGGCTCCATGGACGCCCACATCAAGCTCTGCGAGGAGCTGTTCTCGGCCGCCCGGACCGAGTTCCGGAACCTCGAGTTCTTCTACTTCCACAACTGCCTGTACGAAGGCGTCTGGAAGAACAACCGGCGTCGCCACAGCGAGCAGACGCCGACCTGGGACCTGCTCAACAAGTACCCCGGCGACTGGCGCGCCGTGTTCGTCGGCGACGCCACCATGAGCCCCTACGAGATCACGATGCCCGGCGGCTCGGTCGAGCACTGGAACGAGGAGGCCGGCGCCGTCTGGCTGAACCGGGCCGTCAAGCAGTGGGAGAAGTGCGTCTGGCTCAATCCGGTGCCTGAGCGGCACTGGCGCTTCACCCCGTCGGTGGGGCTGGTGCGGGAGGTGATGGAGGAGCGGATGTTCCCGCTGACCCTCGCCGGCCTTGATTCCGCCATGCGCGCCCTCGCGAAATAGCGCGTCCGCCCCGGCCGAGGAGATTCGCATGTTGGCCCCCCTGTTCGCCCTGGCTCTGATCCAGACGGCTGCGCCGGAGGCGACGCCCCTGCCGGCCTGGGCCCTGACCAACCCGTTCGGCTACGAGCGCGCCCAGTGCAGCCCGCTGGTCCGGGGCGAAGAGGCGCTGGAGGCGTGTCAGGGCCGGGTTCGACGCCAGCTCGCGGAGGCGCTGGGCGAGGATCTGCCGCCCGCCCTTCGTCCGGCCACGGTCGAAAACTGCCGGCCCGCCGATGCTGGCGGCGGCGTGATCTGCGGCCCCGAGCGGCGTAGCGCGCGGGCGGACGCCCCGGTGCTGGTGGAGCAGGAATGCAGCAACCGGCCGACCCCGGAGGGCTTCAGCTCCGAGTGCCGGCCGGTCAATCAACGCGAGTCGCGCGGCGGGCTGAGCCTGAGACTCGGCCGCCGCGACGACTGATCGTCGTCAGGCGCGCTTGCCGTCCACGGCGTCCTTCGCGCCACCGACGGCATTCTGGACCTTGCCTTCGACCTGGTCCATGCGGCCCTCGGCCTTCAGCTTCTCGTCGCCGCTCAGCTTGCCGGCGCCTTCCTTGAGCTTGCCTTCGGCCTGCTTCGCGGCGCCTTCGATCCGGTCGCTGTTCATGTCGTTCTCCTGTTGCGGGTGACATCCGCGAGTGCGGACACCTGCATCAGAAGCGGCCGGCGGACGGGGCCGTTCCATAAAGCTCAGCTCCGGCGCAGCCAGACCGTCACCGCCCAGGCATGGGCCTCGTGTCGCAACCCCTGCAGCGCCTCGACCGGCGCAAGCCAGACGAGCCGGTGATCCGGCTCCGACGGTCCGGCCCCGGTGTCGCTGGTGACCTCGACCGTCCAGAAGCCGGCCCGGTTCTCCAGCGCCTCGCCGTCCGTGCGGTGGAACCGCTGCGCCGCTTCGGCGATCCGGATCAGCGGGCGCACCCCGAGGCCGGTCTCCTCGCGGAACTCGCGGATCAGGGCCTCGGCCTCGGCCTCATCGCCATCGAGCGCGCCGCCCGGCAGGTCGAGGTAGGGCCCCTCGCCCCGGTCGATCTCGACACAGGCCAGGCGGCCGTCGCGTACGGCCAGCCCGAAGGCCGCCGGCCGCGGGCGATAGCCGTCGCCGTCCGGCCCGAACGTCAGCCGCACGGGCAGCGCTCGAAGGCCAGCCGGGCCCGCACCCCCCGATGGGAGGTATCGAACTCCACGGCGGACTTCAGCCCGCGCGCCATGGCCGAAATGATCTTGCCGCCGAGCCCCGTGCCCTTGGGCGCGCCCCCGTCCATGCCGGCCCCGTCATCCTCGACCACCAGCACCCCGTGGTGCTCGCCCTCGGCCTGCAGATGCACCCGGATCTCGCCGGCCTGACCGGGGGCGTAGGCGTACTTCACGGCGTTGGTGACCAGCTCGGTCACGACCACGCCGAGCGACACAGCCTGGTCCGTCGGCAGGCGCATCGGCTCGGCCTGCAGGGCGATGGTGACGGCCCGGTCCTCGGCCCCGATGGAGCGGGTCAGCTCCTCCACGAGCCCGGCGAGATACTCCTCCATCGCCACCGTGGTCACATCGGCGGAGGTATAGAGCCGGCGGTGCACATGGGCGACCGCCTCGATCCGCGCCTGGGCCTCGCGCAGCGCCGCGCGGGCGCCCTCGTCCTTGAGCTCGCGGTGCTGCAGCGACATGAAGCTGGACACCAGCTGCAGCGAATTGCCGACCCGGTGATTGACCTCGCGCAGCAGGGCCTCGGCGCGGTCGCGGGCCTGCCGCACCTCCTCCAGCGCCCGGGCGTTGGCCTGTTCGAGCCGGCGGCGGGCGACCGCGTCGCCGACCGCCGCGCGCAGCAGGGCGGTGAAATCCTCGGACACGTCCTTCATGACGTAATCGGCCGCGCCGGCGCGCAGGGCGCCCACGGCGATGCGCCCGTCCTCGGCCCCGGTGACATAGATCACCGGCGGCGGTTCCGGCAGGGCGAGGATGTCCGGCAGCACGTCCAGCCCGTCGCGCAGCGGCATGTAGTGATCCAGCGCGCAGGCGTCGAAGACCTCGGCCTGCAACCGCTCCAGCCCGGCGTCGCCATGCTCGGCCCAGACCACCTCGACCCCGTGCCGCGCAAGGTCCTTCTCGACCAGCCGCGCCAGCGCCCGGTCGTCATCGATGTAGAGCAGACGGACCGGGGCCTCGAAGGGGATCATGCGCCTACTCGATCTCCGGGGCCTGCATCACCGACAGGAACAGGCCGAGCTGCCGGATCGCCGTGGCGAAGGCCTCATAGTCCACCGGCTTGGTGATGTAGACGTTGCAGCCGAGGTCGTAGCAGCGCTGGATCTCGACCTTGTCGTCGGTCGTGGTCAGCACCACCACAGGGGCGCGCTTGAGGCGCTCATCGGCCTTCACCTGGGCCAGGATGTCGATGCCCGACATGTCCGGCAGGTTCAGGTCGAGGAGGATCAGCAGCGGCCCGTTGGCGCGCACCTCCTCGCTGAACAGATAGTCGACCGCCGCCCCGCCCTCGGCGAAATGCACGATCTCGTTGGCGATGTTGGCGCGACGGATGTTCTTTTCGATGAGCTTGGCGTGCCCCTCGTCGTCCTCGATCATCAGAATTTTCACGGCAGCGGTCATAGGGCGTCTCCGGAGCGCTCGATGACGAGCCGTTTGGGAAATCTGAGCCGGAAAGTCGACCCCTGGCCGAGCTCCGACTCCAGTTCGATGACGCCGCCAAGTCGGCGCACGCTGTTACGCACGAAGGCGAGGCCGAGCCCCTCGCCAGGCCGGTCCTGACGCCCGGAGCGGCGGAACAGTTCGAAGATGCGCTCATGGTCTCGCGCCGACACGCCCCGGCCGTTGTCGCGGATCTCGAACACGGTCCAGCCGCCGGGGACATCGGCGCCGCTGACCTCGATCAGGCCCGGGCGCGCCGGGTCGAGGTACTTCACGGCATTGTCGATCAGGTTGCCGAACACCTGCTCCATGGCCAGCCGGTCGCTCTCGATCCCGGGCAGGTCGCCGATCTCGATGCGGGCCCCGGCCGCGTCGGTCTGGTGGCGCACGCTGTCGGCGATGCCCTGCACCAGCCGCCCCACGTCCAGCGGCTCGGGCGTCAGGTTCCGGCGCCCCTCGCGGGAGAGCTTGAGGATGGCGTTGATCAGCCGGTCCATCTTGGTCGTGGAGGCGCGGATGAAGCCGATCGCCTCGGGGACGTCCTCGCGCACCGCGCGGGCCGCTTCGGCGTCGAGCAGGTCGGCGGCGTCGCGCTCGACGGCGGCGATCTGCCGGCCCAGCACCTCGCCTGCCTGCTCCAGCTCCGAGGTGTAGCCCATCACATTGACCAGCGGCGCGCGCAGGTCGTGGCTGACGATGTAGGCGAAGCGCTGGATCTCCTCATTGGCGCGGACAAGGTCGGCGGTGCGGCTGCGCACGGTGGCCTCCAGCCCGGCGTTGGCGCGATCCAGCGCCGCGCGCGCCGCCTCCACGTCGGAAAGGTAGCGCCGTACCAGCCAGACGCACACCACCGCCAGGGCCATGATCAGCGCCACGGTCACGGCGTTGACCGCCAGGGTGGCGGTGGCGGAGCGCGCGGCGGCGGCGTTGCGCGCCTGAAGCAGCCGCGCCTCCTCCGCGTCCAGGGCCGCCACCTCGGCCCGCATGGCGTCCATCAGGATCTTGCCGCGTCCGGACCGCAGTAGCGACACGGCCTCGCCGATCCGGCCCGTCGCCGCCTGTTCGACGCCGCGCCGCAGGGTCAGCAGGCGCTCATCGGCGATGTAGCGGATCCGCCGCGCCTTTGCCGTCTGCGCCGGGTTGTCCGCCACCCTTCTTTCGAGTGTGTCGAGTTCGCCGGGCAAGGATTCCAGCGCCTCGTTGTAGATCGCCAGATACTGCGGCCGCCCGGTCAGCAGATAGCCGCGCTGACCTGTCTCGGCGTCGACCGTCAGGGTCAGGACGCGCTGGGCGGTGAGGCGGACCTCCTGGGTGTGCTCCACCGCCGCCTGGAGCGCCGTGGTCTGGCGCACCATGACAAAGGTCAAAACATTTGCCCCGAGCAGCAACAGGAAGGCGGCGGCCAGCAGCGCGCCCACCGTCCGGCCGAGGGACGGCGTTCGCAGGAAGCGCAGCAGCGCCCCGAGGCGCCGGGCTTGATCGTCTGTCATGGCCGCCGTGTAGTCCCCTTCCGACCGGGCCGGAACGCACAAGCTTCGCCGCGGTTGCATCTTCGGTTTAGGATGTTGGTCCGCAGGGAGGCGACGGCATGGTCTGGTGGTGGTGGATTTTCCCGGGACTGCTCGGGTTCATCGGTGTGGTGTTCCTCGGAACCGGCCTGTCGGCCCTGTTCCGCGGCCGGATCCTGAGCGGATTCCTGGGCGCGATCGGGGGCGGCGGCATTCTCGCCGGCGGCGCCGCCATCGCCCTGTTCGGCATGAACCTGCAGACATGGGAGCGGCTCACCTACGAACAGCCGGTGGCCGCCATCAGCCTGGTCCAGACCGGCCCGCAGCGGTTCGACGCCACCCTGACCCTGCCGGACGGAACCTCCCGGGCGTTGCCGCTGGCCGGGGACGAGTGGCGGATCGAGGCCCAGGTGCTGCGCTGGCGGCCGTGGGCCAATGTGCTGGGGCTGAACGCCCAGTACCGGCTGGAGCGCCTGTCGGGCCGTTACCGCAGCGTCGAACAGGAGCTCACCGCCGAGCGCACCGCCCACGACCTGACCCTGCCGGCCGCGGCGGAGCGCCAGCCCTGGGACCTCGACGCCTGGCTGGTGGCCCGCCGCATGAGCCGCCACGTCGACGCCGTCGACACCCTGTACGGCTCGGCCGCCTACATGCCGATGGCCGACGGGGCCGCCTATGAGGTCTGGCTGACCCAGTCCGGCCTGATCGCCCGCCCGGCCAACCCGGCCGCCAACACCGCCACCACCGATGGCGGCTGGGTGCGGGCCGAGTAGCCACGTCTGACCTGGGTCAAGGCGCGCGACGCCGGACGCCGGCACAGGAGAGGTCTCGACGGGAGATCTCCATGAAAAGACCGGACCGCATCCTGATCATCGACGGCCACCCCGACCCGTCGGCGGATCGCCTCGGCCACGCGCTGGTGGCCGCCTATGCCGACGGAGCCCGCACGACCGGGGCCGAGGTCCAGGTGCACCGGATCGCCGACCTGCGCCTGCCGCCGCTGGAAAGACGCGCCGACTGGGAAGCGCCCGCGCCGAAGGTCATCGCCGGGCTGCAGGACGACCTGCGCCGGGCAGAGCATCTGGTGCTGGTGTATCCCCTTTGGCTGGGCGACATGCCCGCCGCGCTGAAGGCCTATCTGGAGCAGACCCTGAGGCCCGGCTTCGCGGTCCCGGAACCCCGCACCGCCCCGGGAGGACTGAAAGGAAAGTCGGCCCGGGTGATTGTCACCATGGGCATGCCGTCGGCGTTCTACAGGCTCTGGTACGGCGCCCACACGGTGAAGAGTCTGGCGCGCAACATCCTGAACTTCTGTGGTGTCACCCCGGTCCGCACGACCCTGATCGGCCTGGTCGAGGGCGCAAGCCCCGAACGGACGGCCCGCCGGATCGCCATGGTGCGGGACCTGGGCCGGCGGCGGGTCTGATCAGACCTGGCCCACCGTCCGCAGGCGCGCCTTCGGGTGCACCTCGTTCTGGCTCATCACCACGGTCTGGCCGCGGAAGCGCTCGATGATCGAGCGCACGAACGGTCGGCTGTGGGCCGCGGTCAGCAGCACCGGCGTCTCCCCGGACATGGCGGCGCGCTCGAACACGTCGCGCACGGCGCGGATGAAGTCCTGCAGGCGGGACGGGGCCATGGCCAGCTGACGGTCCTCGCCCTGGCCGATGAGGCTCTCGGCGAAGGCCTGTTCCCAGTCGGGCGACAGGGTGACGATCGGCAGGGCGCCGTCGTCGCCGCGATGCTGCCAGCACAGCTGACGCGCCAGCCGGCCCCGCACGTGCTCAACCAGCTGCGTCACCGAGGGCGTGTGCGCCGCCGCCTCGGCCAGCCCCTCGAGGATGGTCGGCAGGTCGCGGATCGACACCCGCTCGCGCAGCAGGGCCTGCAGCACCCGTTGCAAGGTGGTGGTGCTGACCACCGAGGGGATCAGCTCCTCGACCAGCTTCTTCTCTTCGGGCCCGACCTCGCGCAGCAGCTTCTGCACCTCGGCGTAGGACAGCAGGTCGGCCATGTTGTCCTTGAGGATCTCGGTCAGGTGGGTAGTCACCACCGTCGACGGGTCCACCAGGGTGTAGCCGCGGAAGGTCGCCTCCTCGCGCAGGCTCTCGTCGATCCAGGTGGCCGGCAGGCCGAAGGCCGGCTCGCGGGTGTGCTCGCCGGGCAGCTCGACCTGGCGGCCGGACGGATCCATGGCCATCAGGGCGCCGAGACGCACCTCGCCGGCGCCGGCCTCCATCTCCTTGATGCGGATGGCGTAGCCCTGGGTCGGCAGGCGCATGTTGTCGAGGATGCGCACCGGCGGCATGACGAAGCCGTACTCCTGGGCCAGGGCCCGGCGCAGGGCGCGCACCTGGTCGGTCAGGCGACGTCCCTCCAGCTCGTTGATCAGCCCGAGCAACGAGTAGCCCAGCTCGATCTTGACCTCGTCGATGGCCAGGGCCGTGCCGATCGGCTCCTCCACGTCCTCCGCCGGGCGGGTCTCGACCACGGGCTCGACCTTCGGCTTCAGCCGGGCCCGGCCGAGACGCCAGGCCATGAAGCCGGCCCCCAGCGACAGGGCCGCGAACGGCAGGATCGGCATGCCCGGGATGAGGCCGATCAGGCCCGAGGCCGCCGAGACCACGCCGAGGCTGACCGGGTTGGTCGCCAGCTGCTGCACCAGCGCCTTGTCGGCCGAGCCCTCGACCCCCGCCTTCGACACCAGGAAGCCGGCGGCGATGGAGATGATGATGGCCGGCACCTGGGTGACCAGACCGTCGCCGATGGTCAGCTGGATGTAGGTGGTGGCCGCCGCCCCCGCGTCCATGCCGTGCTGCAGCATGCCGATCAGGATGCCGCCGATGACGTTGATGAAGACGATGATCAGACCGGCGACGGCGTCGCCGCGGACGAACTTCGAGGCGCCGTCCATGGCCCCGAAGAAGGTCGATTCCTGCTCCAGCTCCTTGCGCCGCCGCTTGGCCTCGGCCTCGTCGATCAGGCCCGACGACAGGTCGGCGTCGATGGCCATTTGCTTGCCCGGCATGGAGTCCAGGGTGAAGCGCGCGCTGACCTCGGCGATCCGGGTCGAGCCCTTGGTGATGACGACGAAGTTCACCACCAGCAGGATGGCGAAGACGATCACGCCGATGATGAAGCTGCCGCTCATCATCAGCGCGCCGAAGGCCTCGATGATGGCGCCGGCGGCGTCGCCGCCCTCGTGGCCGCTGGTCAGCACCAGCCGGGTCGAGGCCAGGTTCAGGCCCAGACGGTACAGGGTCGAGACCAGCAGGACCGTCGGGAAGATGGCGAAGTCCAGCGGCTTCTTCATCATCAGCGCCGTCATCAGGATCAGCACGCTGGAGATCAGGGAGATCGCCAGCAGCATGTCCATCAGGAACGGCGGGATCGGCAGGATCAGCAGCAGGATGACGCCGATCACGCCGGCAGCCATGCCGACCTCGCCGCGCGCCACCCACCCCAGCATGTCCTTGCCGGTGGGGGCCGCGATCCCGTCCCGCATCAGGGGCGTGTCGGTCATGCCCGGCCCAGCTCCGTCAGCGCCTGCCGCGTCGCCTCGGCGATCACCGCCTCGTTGCGGTTCGCCGGCGTCTCGCGGGCGCCATGGTGGTAGGCGGCGATGATCACGGGCGCGCCGGTCGGCGGATACAGAATGCCGATGTCGTTGGTCGGGCCGTAGCCTCCGGTGCCGGTCTTGTGCGCCACGACCCAGTCGGTCGGGACGCCCGCCTTGATGCGGGCCGCGCCGGTGGGGGTGTCGATCAGCCAGCGCAGGAGCAGGGCCTTGTGCGCGGCCGACAGCGGCGTGGCCGGGTCGATCAGCAAGCGCTTCAGATTGGCGGCGCCGTTGAGCGGCCGGATCGTGTCCATGTCGCCGTCCAGACGGTTCATCTCCGGCTCGAAACGATCGACGCGCGTGTCGGCGTCGCCGAGCCCGCGATAGAAGGCGCGCATCGGCTCCAGCCCGCCCATCGCAGTGAGCAGTAGATTGGCGGCGGGGTTGTCGCTGACCTCGACCGTCGCCTCCATCAGCGCCTCGACGCTCAGGGCGCCGCCTACCGCCGGGCCGGTGACCGGGGCATGGGTGACCATGTCGTCGGCGGTGACCGGGATCCGCCGGTCCAGCCGCTCCTCGCCGGCCTGTACCCGCAGAAGGGTCGCGGCGGCGAGGAACAGCTTGAAGGTCGAGCAGTAGACGAAGCGCTCGTCGCCGCGCCAGGCCAGCACGCGGCCCGTGCCTGTGTCATGGGCGACAAAGCCCAGCCGGCCGCCATCGCGCGCCTCCAGCGCCGACAGGTCGATCGGCTCGGGCGCAGACGGCGCGGCGGCCGAAGCCCCGGGACGCGAGCAGGCGACCACGCCGAGCGCCGACAGGCCGGTGAGGACGCCCCTGCGGTCCATCCGGTCGCGCCTCAGCCCGCCGCCGCGACGCCGCTCTGCGGCGCCGGGATGTCGAGCCCCTCCTGGGCGTATTCGTTCAGCTTGTTGCGCAGGGTGCGGATCGAGATGCCGAGGATGTTGGCCGCGTGCGTGCGGTTGCCGAGGCAGTGCTTCAGGGTGTCGAGGATCAGCACCTTCTCCATCTCGGCCACGGTCTGGCCGACGAAGGCGCGGGTCACCGTCTCGGCCGCCTGGGCCGCATGACCGACCACGCCGGTCACCGCCGGGGTCGCTCCGGTCAGCCCCGCCAGCGGCTGGCCGTCCGGCAGGCGGATGGCCTCGACGTCGATCTCCGCGCCGGTCGCCAGCAGCACCGCCCGGTGCATGGCGTTCTCCAGCTCACGGACGTTGCCCGGCCAGCGGTGGCGGGTCAGGGCCTCACGGGCGGGAGACGACAGCGGCCGCGGCGGCACGCCATTGGCCGCCGCGTACTTCTTGATGAAGTGGTCGGCCAGCACGGCGATGTCGCCGGGGCGCTCGCGCAGGCTGGGCAGACGCAGATTGACCACGTTCAGGCGGTACAGCAGGTCCTCGCGGAAGGTCCCTTCGGACACCGCCCGGGCCAGGTCGCGGTTGGAGGTGGCGATGACCCGGATGTCGACCTTGACCGGCTTGGTGCCGCCGACCCGGTCGATCACCCGCTCCTGCAGGGCGCGCAGCAGCTTGGCCTGCAGACGCGCGTCCATCTCGCTGATTTCGTCGAGCAGCAGGGTGCCGCCGTCGGCCTCCTCGAACTTGCCGACGCGGCGGGCCACGGCCCCGGTGAAGGCGCCCTTCTCGTGCCCGAACAGCTCGGACTCCAGCAGATTGTCCGGGATGGCGGCGCAGTTGACGCTGATGAAGGGCCGGTCGGCGCGGCGCGAGTGGGTGTGCAGATAGCGCGCCATCACCTCCTTGCCGACGCCGCTTTCGCCGGTGATCAGGATCGACGCTTCCGAGCGGGCCACCTGGTCGGCGAGCTTGATCACCGCCTGCATCGAGGGGTCGGCCGAGACCAGCGGACGCTCGTCGTCGGCCACAGCCGCCAGCACCGCCGCGATCAGGTCGGCCTCGGGGGGCAGCGGGATGAACTCCTTGGCCCCGGCGCGGATGGCGTTGGCGGCGTCGCGGGCGTCGGCGTCGACGCCGCAGGCCACCACCGGCACATGGATGCGCTCGGCCTCGTTGGCGGCGATGAGGGCGGCGATGTCGACGCGGTAGTCGACCATCAGCAGGTCGGCGCCCTGCCCGCGGCGCAGCTGCTCCGTGGCCTGGTCGCCGCGTTCGACGTGATTGACCTTGGCCCCGTGGGCCATGGCCATCTTCACCGCGCTGGCGAGCTGTCCGCTCAGTCTGCCGACCACCAGAAGCCGCATGGGTCGTCTCCTCTAATCCGTACGCCGGTCGCCGATCAGGCGCCCAGATCCTCGGTCTTGATGATTTCCGTCATGGTCACGCCCAGCCGGTCCTCGACCACCACCACCTCGCCGCGGGCGACGAGCCGGTTGTTGACGAAGATGTCGATCGCCTCGCCGACCCGGCGGTCCAGCTCCAGGACGCTGCCGCGGTTGAGCTTGAGCAGTTGCGACACGGTCATGTGCGCCTTGCCCAGCACCGCCGAGATGTTGACCGGGACGTCGAACACCGGCGCAAGGTCGGTGGCGGACTTCTCGCCCGCGTCGTCGGCCGCGGCCACGGCCGTTCCGGGCGCGAACTCCTCGAGGCTCAGATCATCGGTCGGCATCAGAAGGCTCCTTCGCTCGGCGGCGCGGACAGCGCCTCGGCATGGCCCGCCTCGGCGGCGAGCGCCGCCTCGAGGGCCTCACGCATGCGGGATTCGACCCCGGCGGGGTCGTAGGCGGCGCGGCCGTCGGCCCATTCGAGCACGAAGGCCGCCGGCGGCAGGCCGGGCTCGTCGCGGAACACCACCAGGCCCTGGACGCCGGCCTCGGCGCACAGGCGGGTGATCTCCGCGCGGCCCTCGTCGTCAAGGCCGGCGGCGCTGACCACCAGCCGGGGCGAGGCCTCGACCTCCTCGGCCAGGGTTTCGAGCGCGGTCTTCAGCGGGCCATGCGGGAAGCGGGCCAGGGCGGCGCCGGCCAGCACCCGCGCCGCGACGATCGCGAGGTCGGCGGACTCGGCGCGGTGGCGCTCCGCCACCGCCTGCAGCGCCGGCGCGGACTGGACGAGGGTCTGGGCGATCGTCGCCAGGGCCTGGGCGCGCAGCCCCTCGGCCTCGGCCAGGGTGGCGGTGCGCGTCTCGGCCCGGGCCTGGGCCAGCATCGCCTCGACCTCGGTCGGCGCATAGGCGCGCTTCAGCGGCCGGTAGGTCGAGGCGCGCAGCACCTCGCCGCTGTCGGAGAACTCGGTATCGAAGCTGAAGGCGTTGGGCTGGGTCATGTCAGTAGATCAGCTCGTCGTCGTTGCTCTGGCCGACCAGCATGATCTCCCCGCGCGCCGCGAGGTCCTTGGCCACCTGCACCATGGCCATCTGGGCCCCGTCGACGTCCTTGAGGCGCACCGGCCCCATGGCCCCCATGTCTTCGCGCATGATCTTGGCGGCGCGCTCGGACATGTTGGAGAAGAACAGCTCGCGCAGGGTCTCGGACGACCCCTTCAGGGCGAGTCCCAGCTGGTCCTTCTCGACCGCGCGCAGCAGGGTCTGGATGCCGCCCGGGTCCAGCTTGCCGAGGTCCTCGAACACGAACATCAGGGCGCGGATGCGCTCCGCCGCCTCGCGGTTGGTCTCTTCCAGCGCGCCGATGAAACGGGCCTCGGTCTGACGGTCGAAGCTGTTGAAGATCTCCGCCATCAGCTCATGGCTGTCGCGCTTGGAGGTGCGCGCCAGGTTCGACATGAACTCGGTGCGCAGGGTCTGCTCGATCTTGTCGAGGATGTCGCGCTGCACGGGCTCCATGCGCAGCATGCGCTGCACGCACTCGAGGGCGAAGTCCTCGGGCAGGGCGGTCAGCACGCGGGCGGCGTGGTCGGCCTTCACCTTGGACAGCACCACCGCGACCGTCTGGGGGTATTCGTTCTTCAGATAGTTGGCGAGCACGGCCTCGTTCACATTGCCGAGCTTGTCCCACATGGTGCGACCCGCGGGGCCGCGGATCTCCTCCATCAGGGCCTCGACCCGGTCCGCCGGCATGAAGGCGGCGAGCAGGCGCTGGGTCTGCTCGTAGCTGCCCATCACCGTGCCCGAGCCGCTCATGCCCGAGACAAACTCGACCAGCAGCTGCTCGACGGTCTCGGCCGCGACGGCGCCCAGACCGGCCATGGCCTGGGAGACCTCCTTGATCTCCTCCTCGTCGAGGTTTTCCCAGATGTGGGCGTGATCCTCGCCGAGCGCGAGCAGGATCACCGCGGCCTTTTCAGGCCCGGTGAGTTTGCTCGGGTCGTCAATGGGCCCCTTCTTTCCCGCCATCCGCGCCATCAGCCCTCGGCCACCCAGCTGCGGATGATCGCCACCGACTCATCGGGATGCTTCTCGACGAACTCGGCCACGCGCTTGACCGAGGACGCCTTCACCTGGCCCTCGATGCGGGCCATGTCGATGCGCTGCTCCACCTGGGACGGCGCGGGGAGCAGGCCGGCGCCCGGCGCGCCGGGCAGCACCTCGCCGCCGGGGCCGACCACCTGGGTCTGCAGCATGGTGGCCCCCGGGCCCGCCTCGCCGCCGCCGCCGCGACCGCCGCCGCCCGCCGTCTTCAGCAGCGGCCGCAGGACGAAGAAGATCAGCAGCAGACCGGTGAGCAGCAGCACCAGCAGCTCGACGCCGCGCATGATGTCGCTGGTGGTGAAGTTGGTCAGGGGGGAGCCGCCGTCGGTGCCGCCGATGGCCGAGGTCTGGCGCGAGAAGCGGACATTGACGACCTCGACCGTGTCGCCGCGCTCCTCGTTGAAGCCGACCGCTGAGCGCACCAGCGCCGTGATCTGCTGCATCTCCTCCTCGGAGCGGGCGGCATAGGTCGGCTCGGCGCCGTTCTCGCCCGGGGTCCAGACGCCGTCGACGGCGACCGCCACCGCCAGCCGCTTGACCTCGCCCGGCTCGCGGATGGTCGTCGTGGTGGTGTTGGAGATCTCGTAGTTGGTGGTCTCGGTGCTCTCGGTCGAGGTCGAGCCGAGCGGGGTCTGGTTGGGGGCCTGACCGCCCGGAATGTTGTTGGCGGCGGTGGCGGCGCCATCCGCAAGACCGCTGGTCTCCTGGTTCTCCGCCCCGTTGGTCGAGACCGAGCGCACCACCTGGCCGTCCGGGTCGAAGCGCTGTTCCTGGGTGGTCGAGCGGCTGTGGTCGATCTCGGCGGTGACCTGAACGCGGGCCGCCCCGGCCCCGACCACGCCCTCGACGATGTCCTTGATCCGCGCCTGCAGCTGCGCCTCGGTCGAGGCCTTGGCCTCCTCGGCGCTCGCGCCGCTGAACCCGTCGCCCTCGGCCCCGGCGGCGAGGGTGCGGTTGTTCTCGTCCAGCACCGTGACCCGCTCGGGCTTCAGGCCCGGCACCGACGAGGCGATCAGGTTGCGGATGGCCCGGACCTGATCCGCCGTCAGGTCGCGGCCGCCGACGCCGACGACGACCGCCGCAGTAGGCTCGGGCGCCTGCGACTGGAACAGCTCGCGCTGCGGCCGGGTGATGTGCACCCGGGCCGAGTTGACGCCGCGGATCGACATCAGGGTCCGCGCCAGCTCGCCCTGCAGGGCCCGCTGCTCGTTGAGCTGCTGCTGGAACTCGGTCTGGCCCAGCACCGACTGGTTGTCGAACAGCTCGTAGCCCACCGAGCCGGACGTCACGAGGCCGCGCTCGGCCAGCATCAGCCGGGCGGTGCCGACCTCGTCGCGGTTGACCATGATGGTCGAGCCGTCGCCGCGGGTAGAGTATTTGATGCCGGCCTGGCCGAGAGCGGCGGTGATCTCGCCAGCCTCGCGCAGGTCGAGGTTGGAGTACAGCAGGGCGTCCGGCGCCTGGCCGATGCGCAGCATGACAGCCACCAGCACCGCCGCGACGCCCGCCGCCACGCCGAGGATGGCCGCGAGGCGACCAATACCGAATCTCTGGATCGCCGCCGTGAAGCCGCCCACGCGCCCCGCCCTGAACCCTCGCGGGAACTGCTGACGCCCGCTAGGCAGAAACTGCCGCCCGCCGGTAAACGGGGCGTTAAGGTCCGGCGGCGGCCCGGGCTGCGAGGGCGGCGCCGACCGCAACCGGGCCCGAGGGCAGAGGTCGGGCCGGATCGCGCAGGAAGCCGAGCACGTCGCCCATCACCCGCGCCCGGTCGAGGTCGCGCACGAGCAGGTGCCGCCCTTCGGAATAGAAGGCGGTGGTCAGGCCGGGCGCCGCCCCGGCCGCCGCCAGCGCCCGGGCCATGGCCGCCGGCGGGATGATCTGGTCGCGCCCGCCATAGGCCAGCAGGGCCGGGCCCGGCAGCGCCCCCAGCCGCCGGCTCGCCCCTTCCATCAGGCTGACCAGTCCGTGCAGGGTGTCGAAGCGGGTCTCGAAGATCATGCCGGGGTCGCGGCCCATGCGCCGCAGCTCCGGCAGATTGTCGGTGGCCAGGATGTCGCGCACCGCCCAGTCCGGCGGCGAGGCGGCGACCCCGCCCATCAGCCGCGCCGCCAGCCACAGGCTGGCGCGACTGGCCCAGGGCTGGCTGGACCAGCCCCACACCGCCGGGGCCAGCAGCACCAGCCGGTCCGCGTCCGGCGGCCGATCCGAGGTGAAGGCGGTGATGGCCACCGCTCCGCCCATGCTCTCGCCCGCCACGCCGATCGTCGCCGTCGGATGACGCGCCCGGACCAGCGCGGTGATCTGGCGCAGGTCCTCGACCATGCGCTCCGGGCCCGCCCAGACGCCACGGCCAGGGGCGGCGCCGAAACCGCGCTGGTCGGGAGCGTAGACGGCGACGCCGCGCGCCGCCCACCACGGTCCGGCGAGGTGGAAGGCCATGCCGTGGTCGTTCATCCCGTGCAGACAGACCAGCGCCGCCCAGGTCGGCCCCTCGGTCGGCCTCCAGGCGCGCAGCGGCAGTCGCGCCCCGTCCTCCATGATGACGGCGCCGGCCTCCAGCCGCGGCCCGCCGAAGCCCGGGAGCGGGGTCAGCCGCGGCTGCACCGTCGGCGCGCAGGCGGCGGCCAGCGGCGCCGCCAGACCTGCAGCCAGGAGGGCGCGGCGGTTCATGTGAGCAGCGCCCGCACTCGGGACTGCAGCCAGGGCACGACCTCGGCCTCGAACCACGGCTCGCGCTTCAGCCACGCCGTGTTGCGCCATGACGGATGCGGCAGGGGCAGGACGTCAGGCAGGTAGTCGCGCCAGGCCCGCACCGTGTCCGTCATGGCGGGGCCGGCCCGCGCCCCCAGCGCCCAGGCCTGGGCATGGCCGCCGACCAGCAGGGTCAGCTCCACCTGCTTCAGCTCGCCGAGCAGCCGCGGCCGCCACAGCCGGGCGCACCGTTTCGGCGGCGGATAGTCGCCGCCCTTCGCCGCGGTGCCCGGATAGCAGAAGGCCTGGGCGGCCACGCCGATGCGGCGATCGCCATAGAAGGTGTCGGCGTCGACGCCCAGCCAGCGGCGCAGCCGGTCGCCGGACGGGTCGGTGAAGGGCAGGCCGCTCTCGTGCACCCGCCGGCCCGGGGCCTGGCCGCAGATCAGCAGCCGCGTCTCCGGGAAGACGCGCACGACCGGGCGGGGCGCGTGCGCCAGCTCGCCGGCGCAGGCCTGGCAGGCGCGGATTTCCTCAAGGACGGCGTCGAGGCTCATGCCTCCGACGATGTGGTCCCCTCGCCCGGCAGCGGCAAGCGAAGCCGGACCACGCCCTTGAAGTCGTCCGGATCGACCGGCTTGCCCTTCTTGGTGATGACCAGACGGCCCTGCCGCGCCATGCCGATGGCGGTGGCCTTGACCCGGCCCAGCTGGCGTCGCCAGCCCTCGGGATCGAGCGCCTTGGCGGCCTCGGACGGACAGATGCTCTTGCCCGCGTCGCGTTCGGACAGTTTTTCGAGAATGACGGCTTCGATCGGATCGCTCATAGGGCCTATATCCCGCACCGCAGCATGAAGGGGAACCGTCCATGGTCGCCAAGATCACCGTCGCCGAGGGAGAATTCGCCGGCTGGCAGATGTACGATGTGCACGGGACCTTCGATCAGGTGGTCGGGCCGTTCTACTTCCGGCCCGATCCGGACGGGCGCATGCGCTGCGCCTTCCGCGCCGAGCCCAAGCACATGAACGCCGGCGGGCGGATGCACGGCGGCTGTCTGATGACCTTCGCCGACATCGCCCTGTTCCAGACCGCCTATCAGGAGATGGAAGGCGCCTCGGGCGTGACGGTCCAGCTCGACTCGACCTTCATCGACGGAGCCTATGTCGGCGAGCTGGTCGAGGCGACCGGCGAGGTGGTGCGCGCCGGCAAGAGCCTGATCTTCGTGCGCGGCCAGATCCAGACCGGCGAACGGGTGCTGATGACCTATTCCGGGGTGATCCGGAAGTTCGAGAAGCGCCGCCCGGCCTAGAACGGGAAGAACACCGGGATGGCCAGGGCCCCGGCGACCCAGCTGATCAGGTTCAGCGGCACGCCGATGCGCAGGAAGTCCATGTAGGTGTAACCGCCGGTCTCATAGACCAGCACATTGGTCTGGTAGCCGAACGGGGTGGCGAAGGCGGCGCTGGCGGCCATCATGATGGTGACGAGGAACGGCCGCGGGTCGACCCCGAGGCTCTCGGCCAGGGCGACGGCGATGGGCGTCAGCAGCACGGCCACGGCAGCGTTGGACAGCAGCTCGGTGGCGAACAGGGTCACGCCATAGAGGATGATCAGCGCGCCGAGCGGCCCCAGCGGCCGGATCACCTCGATCAGGGCCGAGGCGCCGGACGCCGCCAGCCCGGTGAGCTCGATCGACAGGCCGACCACCACCATGCCGGCGATCAGCAGCAGCACTTCGGGCCGCAGCCCGGCATAGGCCTCGTCCGGGGTGATGACGCCGATGAGGATGAGCAGCACCGCCCCGGCGAAGGCCGCCGCCGCGATCGGCGCCCAGCCCAGCGCGGCGGTGGTGACCACAGCGACGAACACCCCGACCGACAGGACCGCCTTGCGGCGATCCAGCGGCTTGTCGACCTTGAACAGCTTCAGGTCGCCGAGCAGTCCGTCGCCGGTCTGGACGCGGTTTGGAGCCGGCTCGGCCCTGTCGCGTGCCGGCGCCAGCAGCCGCCCGCCGAGGAAGTAGAGATAGAGCCCGCCCACAACAGCGATGACGAGGCCGACCGGGGTGATCTCGAACATGCTGAACACCGGCTGGCCGGCGCTGCGCGCCATGTCGTTGACCAGCAGATTGGTCGAGGTGCCGATCAGGGTGCAGGCGCCGCCCATGATGGTCACATAGGACAACGGGATCAGAAACCGCTTGGGATCGAGGTTCAGCGACCCGGCGACGTCCTTCACCACCGGGGCCGCCAGCACCACGATCGGCGTGTTGTTGAGGAAGGCGGAGGCGCCGCCGCAGAGCCCGATCACCAGCCACAGCCCGGCGGCGCCGATGCGGGCGCACAGCCGGGCCCCCATGCGGATCAGCAGGCCGAGAAAACCGGACAGCTCGATGGCGTAGGCCAGCACGAACAGCGAGGCGAGCGCGACGATGGCGGGCGAGGCGAAGGCCTCCTGCACCTCGACCGGGCGCACCACCCCGGTGACCAGCAGCACTGCCGCGCCGGTCAGGGCGACGACGTCGGCGCGCAACCGGCCCTGCACCAGCCCGAAGACCACTGCGGCCAGAACGCCAAGCGCAGCCATTTGCTCGAAAGTCATGCCCGATAGTCAGTGCGTCGGCGTCCACGTCAACCGGTTCACATGCGGGATCGACGTGTTAGGCTGCCCCATGCCTGCTTTCCGGACTCCCGCTGCGGCAGCCGTCGTCCTGTCCGGCCTTCTCGGCCTCGCCGCCTGCGACCGGCCGACGGAGGCGCCGCCGGAGCCGGTTCCGGCGACCCCGGTCGAGGCCCCTGCGCCGCCCGTGGTCCAGATCGCGCCGATGACCCGCGCCGACCTCATCGCCGCCTTCGACGCCGCCGCCTCCGCCTTCGCCGAGGGTCGCGCCGCGCCCCCGACGCCGCGCGTGGCCGGTCGCCAGTTCAACCTCGTGCAGGCGTTCGGCTGCACGGCCCCGGCCGCGGCGGCGCCGCCACCGGGGCTCGCCGGGACCAGCCGCACCGCCGGGGACGCCGTCTCCCTGAGCCTGACCCCCGCCGACTGGGCGCAGACCGGCCTGATCCGGCAGGCGGCGCCGGAGGCGGAGGCGGTCGAGGGCCTGTGGCTGACCCGGCCCTGGCTGCGCACGCCCGCCTGCCCGGCGACGCCGTTCGATCCCCTCATGCCCGCCGGGGTCAGCCCCCAGGTCTACGGCCTGGCCGTGATCTTTCCCGAGGGCGGCTCGCGGGTGAACCGGCGCGACGGCCGCGCCTACAGCCATGTGGTGCGCAGCCAGGCCGACGGCGCGCCGACGCCCGCCCCGGCCGGCGGCTATCGCCTCGTGGTCTCGGGCCGGCTGACCAGCTTCGCCGACGGGCGCGCCATCCGCTGCGCCGCCTCGGGGCCGGATCAGCGGCCGACGTGTATCGCGGCGGTCGAGATCGACCGCGTCGCCTTCACCGACGCCGCCGGGGCCACCCTCAGCGAGTGGCGGAACTGACCGCCTCCCCGGTCGGGGCCATCAGGACGGCGATACGGCTGATGGCGTCGGCCAGCGACTGACGGTCCTCCTCGGGCAGGGCCCGGAACGCGGCCATGAAGCCCGGCTGCAACAGATCCGGCGCGGTCGACAGCGCCTCTTCCCCGGCCCCGGTCAGGCGGGCGTGCACGATGCGCCGGTCGCGGGTGGAGCGGTAGCGTTCCACCAGCCCCTTGGCCTCCAGCTTGTCGAGCACCGCCACCACCGTCGGGGCGGACATCGCCGCCTCGCGCGAGACCTGCACGGTGGTGACCTCGCCGAGACTGCGCACCGCCTGCAGCACGATCAGCTGCGGCAGGGTCAGGCCGGTCAGGCGGGCGATCTCGCGCGACCGCACATCGATCGCCTGGGCCACCCGACGCAGGGATCGCAGAAGGGTGACCGAGGGATCGATCGGGTCCGCGGCGCGTTCAGGCGCCACGCCCGCCGCAACGACTTCTGAACCAGGCGTGGCCATTCGGGTTGTAATCCTTCGTGTGCAAACTATTTGTGCACGCATCTTCAACAACACAAGGATGCCCCATGTGCGGCTTGAGCGGCGAGATCAATTTCGACGGTCGCCCGGCGGACGCCGGCGCGCTGCAACGGATGACGGACGCGCTCTCGCCGCGGGGACCTGACGGATCGGGTGTGGTGCTGCGGGGGCCGGTCGGCCTCGGCCACCGGCGGCTGAAAATCATCGACCTGTCCGAGAAGGCGCAGCAGCCGATGGTCGACGCCGGGCTGGGTCTGACCATCGCCTTCAACGGCTGCATCTACAACTATCCGGAACTGCGCGCCGAGTTGGAGGCCCACGGCCACCGCTTCTTCTCGCACGGCGACACCGAGGTGATCCTCAAGGCCTGGGCCCAGTGGGGCGACCGCTGCGTCGACCGCTTCCACGGCATGTTCGCCTTCGTCATCCACGAGCGCGACAGCGGCCGGCTGGTGATGGCCCGCGACCGTTTCGGCATCAAGCCGCTCTACCTGACGCAGCAGGATCGCCGCCTGCGCTTCGCCTCCAGCCTGCCGGCGCTGGTCAAGGGGGGTGACGTCGACACGGCGATCGATCCGGTCGCCCTGCACCACTACATGAGCTTCCACGCGGTCGTGCCGCCGCCGCGCACCCTGCTCAAGGGCGTCAGCAAGTTCCCGCCGGCGACGATCCGCGTCTATGAGGCCGACGGCTCGCACCGGGAGCGGGTCTACTGGTCGCCGCCGCATGCGCGGGGGCCGGGCGACGCCACCCGCCGCTTCGAGGACTGGCGCGACCAGGTGCTGGACGGTCTGAAGACGGCCGTGAAACGCCGCATGGTGGCGGACGTCCCGGTCGGGGTGCTGCTGTCCGGCGGGGTCGACTCCAGCCTGATCGTCGGCCTGCTGGCCGAGCTGGGCCAGCCGGATCTGATGACCTTCTCGGTCGGCTTCGAGGCCGCCAATGGCGAGAAGGGCGACGAGTTCGCCTGGTCCGACCTGATCGCCCGGCACTACGACACCCGCCACCACCAGATCTTCGTGCCGCACGACCGGCTGATGGCCGCCCTGCCCGGGACCATCGCCGCCATGTCCGAGCCGATGGTCAGCTATGACAATGTCGGCTTCTACCTGCTGAGCCAGGAGGTGGCGAAGCACATCAAGGTGGTCCAGTCCGGCCAGGGCGCCGATGAAATCTTCGCCGGCTATCACTGGTACCCGCCGATGCAGGGGGCGACCGATCCGGTCGACACCTATGCGACGGCCTTCCTCGACCGCCCGCACGCCACCCTGGCGACCCAGCTCAACCCCCGCTGGCTGGCCGATCACGACGCCAGCCGGGCGCTGGTCGAGGCCCACTTCGCGCGGCCGGGCGCCGAGACGCCGGTCGACAAGGCGCTGCGCCTCGACAGCCAGGTGATGCTGGTCGACGACCCGGTGAAGCGGGTCGACAACATGACCATGGCCTGGGGGCTGGAGGCCCGGGTGCCCTTCCTCGACCACGAGCTGGTCGAGCTGGCCGCCCGCATCCCGCCCGAGCACAAGCTGGCCGACGGCGGCAAGGGCGTGCTCAAGGCCGCCGCCCGCCAGGTCATCCCGTCCGAGGTCATCGACCGGCCCAAGGGCTATTTCCCGGTGCCGGCCCTGAAGCACATCGAGGGACCGTACCTCGAGATGGCGCGGGACGCCCTGACCAGCCAGGCGGCGCGCGAGCGGGGCCTGTTCAACGACGCCTGGCTCGATCGCCTGTTCGCCGAGCCCAAGGCGCACATCACGCCGCTGCGCGGCTCGGAGCTGTGGCAGGTCGCCCTGCTCGAGATGTGGCTGCAGACCCATGGCCTCTGACGTGCGCGCCGGGCGGTCCAAGGCGCACCGCCTCAAACGTCTTCGCCACGAAGGCCTCAAGCCGGTCGTCGGCGCCGCGCCCATGGCCGAGAACGCCACCCTCGACTGCGGCTGGGGCCGGCTGCTGTTCGCCCAGACCTTTCCGAAGGCCGAACCCCTGATCGACGCCCTGCGCGCCGAGGGGCCGGACCGGCGCGACATCGCCTTCTATGTCCGCAATCCGCACGTGCTGCTGGCGGGCGCGCCGCAGGAGGTGTTCCTCGACCCGTCGCACACCTTCCGGCTCGATCTGGCGACCTATCGCGCCAGCCGTCGCCAGCCGCGCGGCTTCCTGGTGCGCCGTCTTGTCAGCGAGGCCGACGCCGAGGCCATCAACGCCATCTACGCCCGCCGGCGCATGGTGCAGCCGCCGGCCGATTTCGTCTGGTCGCACCGCGACGACCGTAGCCTCGTCTATCTGGTGGCCGAGGACGCGGCGACCGGCCGGATCATCGGCACCGTCACGGGCGTGAACCATCAGCGCGCCTTCGAGGATCCGGAGGCGGGCTCGTCCCTGTGGTGTCTCGCCGTCGATCCCCAGGCCTCGCAGCCAGGCATCGGCGAGGCGCTGGTGCGGCGGCTGGCCGAGCACTTCAAGACCCACGGGCTGGCCTACATGGATCTGTCGGTCATGCACGACAACGCCCAGGCCATCGCCCTCTACGAGAAGCTCGGCTTCCGACGGGTCAGCTTCTTCGCGGTCAAGCGCAAGAACCCGATCAACGAGGCCCTGTTCGTCGGGCCCGCCGAGGACGCCGGCCTCAACCCCTACGCCCGCATCATCGTCGATGAGGCGCGGCGCCGGGGCATCCATACAGACATCCTCGACGCTGAGGGCGGCCTGTTCCGGCTCAGCTGGGGCGGCCGGTCGATCCGCTGCCGCGAAAGCCTGTCGGAGCTGACCTCGGCCGTGGCCCTGTCGATCTGCGACGACAAGCGCATGACCCGGCGCATCGTCGAGGCCGCCGGCGTCCGCGTGCCCGAGCGCTTCGATGCGAATGACGCCCCGGCGCTGGCGGCCGGGCTGGCCCGGCACGGGGCGCTGGTGGTCAAGGTGGCCCGCGGCGAACAGGGCAAGGGCGTATTCGTCGGCCTGACCACCCTGCCGGCCGTCCAGGACGCCATCGCCGCCGCCCGCAGCCTGTGCCCGGAAGTGCTGGTCGAGGAACAGGTCGAGGGCGATGACCTGCGACTGGTGGTGATCGACTTCAAGGTGGTCGCCGCCGCCGTGCGCCGGCCGCCGCGGGTCACCGGCGACGGGCGCTCGACCCTGCGCGCCCTGATCGAGCACCAGAGCCGCCGCCGCGCCGCCGCCACCGGCGGGGAGTCGCGCATCCCGGTCGATGCCGAGACGGAGCGCACCCTCGCCGCCGCCGGCTACAGCCTCGACGACGTCGCCCCGGAGGGCGAGATCATCCAGGTGCGCAAGGCCGCCAACCTGCACCTGGGCGGCACCATCCATGACGTCACCGAGGAAGTGCACCCGGCCCTGATCCGGGCTGCTGTCGCCGCCGCCCGCGCTATCGACATCCCGGTGACCGGCATCGACCTGATGGTCCGCAGCCACCGCGAGGCCGACTACGCCTTCATCGAGGCCAACGAGCGGCCCGGCCTGGCCAACCATGAGCCGCAGCCGACCGCCGAGCGCTTCCTCGACCTGCTGTTTCCCCTGTCCATGCCCGCCGCCGCCCGCGCTGTCGCGCTGGCCCCGCGACCGGCCGAACCGACGGAGACGTCCGCCGCATGACCCTGCCCGAGATCGACGCCGCCTGGCTGGCCGAACAGCTCCAGGGGCTGCTCGCGATCCCCAGCCCCACCGGCTACACCGACGAGGCGGTCTGGCGCCTGTGCGGCGAGCTGGACCGGCTCGGGGTGGACTATGAGCTGACCCGGCGGGGCGCCATCCGCGCCTGTCTGCGCGGCGCCGAGCCGGGCTCGGCCCGCGCCCTGGTCACCCACGTCGACACCCTCGGCGCCCAGGTCAAGCGCATCAAGGGCACCGGCCGGCTGGAGCTGGTGCCGATTGGCCACTGGTCCTCGCGCTTCGCCGAGGGCGCCCGCTGCACCGTGTTCGGAGAGGATGCCCAGGCCCGCGGAACGATCCTGCCGCTCAAGGCCTCCGGCCACACATTCAACGAGGAGGTGGACACCCAGCCGGTGGCCTGGACGCAGGTCGAGCTGCGACTGGACCTGCCGGTGTCGAGCCGCGAGGATGTGCTGGCCCATGGCCTCGACGTCGGCGACATCGTCGCCATCGACCCCCAGCCGGAGTTTCTCGACAACGGCTTCATCGTCTCCCGGCATCTCGACGACAAGGCGGGCGTGGCGGCCATGCTGGCGGCGCTGAAGGCGCTGGTCGACGCCGGCGCGAGGCCGCCGGTGGATCTCTACTTCCTCGTCACCATCGCCGAGGAGGTGGGGCTGGGCGCCTCGTCGGTGCTCGTCCCCGACGTGGCCTCCATGGTGACCATCGACAACGGCACGACGGCTCCCGGCCAGAACTCGTCCGAGTTCGGCGTCACCCTGGCCATGGCCGACCAGACGGGCCCGTTCGACTGGCACCTGACCCGCAAGCTGGCGCGGCTGGCCCGCGAGCACGAGATCCCGTTCCAGAAGGACGTGTTCCGCTACTACCGCTCGGACTCCGCCTCGGCGCTGGAGGCCGGCGCCGACATCCGCACCGCCCTGATCACCTTCGGGGTCGACGCCAGCCACGGCTATGAGCGCATCCACATGGACGCCCTGGTCTCGGTCGCCCGGCTGGCGACCGCCTACGCCCTGAGCCCGGTCGAGATCGAGCGCGACCGTGAACCGGTGTCCGGCCCGGAGGGCTTCACCCACCAGCCCCTCGCCGAAACGCCCGGCGAGGGCTGAGGGGCGACGCCTACATCCCCGCCTTCGCCGCCGGGCGGGCGCGGCAGGCCTCGAGCCAGCGGCCGAGGTGGGCGTATTCCTCCGGCGGCCGGTACTTGATCAGCCGCGCGAACTCGAGCCCGACCACGGCGACGATGTCGGCGATGCTGAAGCGGTCGCCGGCGATCCATTCGTGCTCCGCCAGCCGGCGGTCCAGCGTCTTCATGAACTTCTCGGCGGTCGTGCGGTTCATCTCCGCCACCTGCGGGGACTGGGCCTCCAGCGCCGCCAGCGCCGGATGGCTGTGGCGCACCACCAGCATCATCGGATTGGCCATGTAGAACTCGCAGCGGCGGGTCCACATCTCGATCACGGCCTGTTCCTTCGCGTCGCGCCCGAACAGGTTGGGCTCGGGATACAGGGCCTCGAGATAGCGGCAGATGGCCAGGGACTCGGAGATGCAGGTCCCGTCGTCCAGCTCCAGCGCCGGAACATGGGGCAGGCCGACGCTGGCGCGATACTCCGGGGTGCGGTGCTGGCCCGACATGATGTCGACCTGGACGATCTCGATGTCGGTCACGCCCTTCTCGGCCATGACCCAGCGCACGCGCCGCGGATTGGGCGCCTTCAGGCTGTCGTAGAGCTTCATGCCATCCTCCCGGCGCGGTCGGATCGCCGCGCATCCTTATTCGCTACGGACTAGCGCGCGAACACGGACTCCGGCAAGGCGCCGACCACCGAGGCCGTCATCAGCGTGGCGAGGAAGCCGGCGAACAGCGCCTTCCACACCAGGCCCAGCACCTCCTCGCGGCGCTCCGGGATCAGCACCGACAGGCCGGTCACGGTGATGCCCACCGAGCCGATGTTGGCGAAGCCGCACAGGGCGTAGGTCAGAAGCATGCGGGTGCGCTCGCTCATGCCGTCCTCCGGCACAGCGCCCAGCTGGATGAAGGCGACGAACTCGGTCAGGGTCAGCTTCACCCCGAGCAGCCGCCCGGCGACCTGGGCGTCGGCCCATTCGACCCCGGTCAGCCAGGCCACCGGCGCAAAGACATAGCCGAGCAGGCGCTCGATGGTGACCGGCTCGCCGAACAGCCAGAAGCCGCCGAGCATGACGTTGGCGAGGGCCACGAGGGCCACGAACACGATCAGGATGGCCGAGATGTTGAGCACCACCATCAGCCCGTCGGAGGTGCCCTTGACGATGGCGTCGATGGCCGAGTCGTACTTCAGGGCCGAGCCGTAGTCGGCGAAGGCGCCACCCTGCCCCGCCTTCTCCGGCACGATGATGCGGGCCAGCAGCACCCCGGCCGGAGCCGAGACGATGGAGGCGACCAGCACGTGACCGGCGGCGTTGGGCAGCACCGGCGCCAGCAGGGTGGCGTAGGCCACCATGGTCGAGCCGGCCACGGTCGCCAGGCCGACCACCATCATCAGGAAGATCTCGGAGCGGGTCAGCTTGTCGAGATAGGCCCGGATGACGATCGGGCTCTCGATCATGCCGAGGAAGATATTGGCCGCCACCGCGAGCGCCGAGGCGCCGCCCAGTCCCAGGGTCTTCTGGAACAGGAAGCCGAAGCCGCGGGTGATCCAGCGCAGGACATGCCAGTGCCACAGCAGGGCCGACAGGGCCGAGATCACCAGGATCAGCGGCAGCACCTCGAAGGCGAAGACGAACAGGGCCGGCCGGTTCTCGATCACATAGGGCTGGGCCCCGCCGGCGAGGTAGCCGAACACGAACTGCGCCCCGACCCGGGTGGCCGCCGCCAGCCCGTCCACCGCCCCGGTGATCGCCGCCAGCACCCCTTGCGAGCCCGGAATGGCGAACAGGGCCAGCACCAGCGCCGCCTGCACCGCCACCGCCCCGATCGCCAGCCGCCAAGGGAACAGCCTGCGGTTCTCCGACACCAGCCAGCACAGGGCGATGACGACGACGATCCCCAGCAGGCTCTGGAGGTTCAAGGCGCTGAACATGGGGGGAAGGGCTCCGGGACCGACGCCCCTTCCTGTCCGACCTGCGACCTTGTGGCAAGCGTCCTCGCGGGCGGCGCTAGTCGACCCCCAGCCGGCGATCGAGGCTCCAGCCGCCCGGCCCCTGGCTCAGCAGATAGACCAGCGGCCCGGCCCACAGCAGGTGCACGCCCCAGGCCTCGGGATAGACGAACAGCTGGATCACCAGCGTCATACCGATCAGCCCCAAGGCCGACAGGCGGGTCGCCAGCCCCAGCACGAGCAGGATCGGAAACAGGTGCTCGGCGTACGTGGCCAGATGCGCCGCAAGCTCCGGCGGCAGGACGGGCACCCTGTACTCCTCGGCGAACAGGAAGCGGGTCCCGTCATTGATCGTCAGCAGGCCGTCGACCTTGGTCCGGCCGGACAGCCAGAACGGCGTGGCGATGGCGACGCGCAGCAGCAAGAGGGCCGCGTCGCGCGGGATGAACCGCCCGGGCAGGGCGTTGAGACGGGCGAGGGCGGTCATGGTCAGGGCTCCGCGTGGGGATGAAGAAAGACCCTTTCGGCCAGCAGCCGGGGGATGGGGCCGTCGGGGTCGGCGGGATCGAGCCCGGCCTGCAGGGCCGCGGCGGCGGCCGGACGCCCGGCGGCGCCGGCGCGCAGAAAGACCACCTCGGCGGGATCAAGCCGCCGCCAGACCACCTCGGCGTCCGGGCGATGGATGAGCAGGGCTTCGGGCCGCGCCTCCCAGACCAGTGGTCCGCGGTCCGGCTGGCGGTGGGCCAGCCACAGCGACGGAACGCTCCAGTCGAACTGGAACACCCGCACGTCCGGCCGCAGGGCCAGGACCTGTCCGCCCAGGGCAGGGCCGGCGGCGCGGGCGTCCGCTTCCGTCATCGGCCGGCTGTCGGCAGCCAAGTGGGCCTCGGTCCAGGCCCGGTCCAGCCGCGCCAAGGGCGCCAGGTAGGGCAGCTCCAGCGCCGGGGGGAAGGCCGCGAGCCAGGCCGGGAAGCCCGCCCCGAAGGCGGCCAGCACCGGATCATCGCCGGGCTGGTCCTCCAGAAAGGCCAGCGCCGCGGCGTGGAACCAGTCGTCGCCGACCAGCTGGACCACCGTCGGATAGTTGGCGGCCAGAGCGTCGACCCGGCCTTTCAGGCTGGCGTTGCGATAGACGCGCAGCGCGGTCAGGGCGTGCGGATCGTGGCCGAGCCGCGCCGTCATGCCCGTGGGGTCGCCGGCGAGGGCCCGGCTGAAGTCGTCGTGAAAGGCGGTCATGCGGCCAGCCGACCTTCGCCGGCCAGCACGCGGGCGGCGCGCGCCTGTTCGGCCAGCAACGCCTCAAAGGCGGGCACGTCCCCGTCGCGCTCGATCAGGGTCGGCCGCGGCCCGATGCGGGCGATCAGGCGAGCGTAGAGATCCCAGACCGGTTCGGCCACGGGGGTGTCATGGCTGTCGATCAGCAGGGTCTCGCCCAGCTCCGGGTCGGGACGCGTCCCGGCGAGATGGATCTCGCCGACCAGCTCGCCGGGGATCCGGTCCAGCCAGGCGACCGGGTCGAAGCCGGTGTTCACCGCCCCCGCATGCACATTGTTGACGTCCACCAGCAGGCCGCAGCCGGTGAGGCGCGCCAGCTCGGCGAGGAACTCCACCTCGTCCCAGGCGTGCGGAAGCGTGCGCAGATAGTGGGTCGGGTTCTCGATCAGCAGCCGCCGGCCCAGCGCCTGCTGGGCGATGTCGATGTTGCGGACCAGCAGATCCAGCGTCTCGTCGGTGCGCGGCACGGGCAGCAGGTCGGGATGATAGACCCCGCCGCGGCGCGACCACGCCAGATGCTCGGACACCACGAACGGCTCGAAGCGATCGATCAGGGCGCGGAAGCGCCGCAGGTGCAGCGGGTCCGGCCGCTCGTCCCCGGCCAGCGACAGCCCGACCCCGTGCAGCGACAGGGGGAAGCGCTCGCGGATCGCGGCCAGCCAGGCCAGCCGCGGCCCGCCGTCGACCATGTAGTTCTCGGGATGAACCTCGAACCACAAGCCCGCCTGCTCGCCGGCCGCCGGACAGGCGTGCGCCGCCGCGTAGTGGACGGGCTTGAGGCCCAGACCTGCGGTGGGCTCGATCGTGGCGGTCGGCGAGCAGGGCATGGTCGCGCTTCCGGCGTCAGCGGTTGGCGATCGGCGTCAGCGAGCCGGGGCCGCGCGGGGTCTGGATGGTGGTGCAGGTGCCCTTGGGGACCAGCTTCCAGGCGTTGCCCTGCCAGTCGCGGGTCGAGGTGCCCGAGCAGGAGGTGCCGGGGCCCGCGGCGCAGTCGTTCTGACCGGCGCGCGAGACGCCGAAGCAGCGCTCCATTTCCTGGGCGGGCTGGGGGGCGGCGCGCTGCTGGCCCGACTGGGCGGTGGCGGCGCCGGCGGCGACACCGGCGGCGGCGAGGGCGCCGGCGGCGAGGAACAGGCGGTTCATGGGATGTCTCCGTGCAGACCGGACCGGAGCGGTCGGGCACAGGACAGTTCGCAGGGCTGCCGCAGCCGGTTACCGGAAAAACGCCGGAAAGCCGCGAGTCCGGAAAATGGCCGGCGCGATGTAACCTCTTCCCGGAACCCGCCGTATTGGTTGGCCACGTGGTCGAAGACGAAGCCGAACTCAAGCGCCTGATGGTGCAGGGCCTGGGAGGGGACGCCCATGCGTGGCGGACCCTGCTGACGGCTGTCCGGCGACCGCTTGAGGACTACTTCCGCCGGCGCATGGCCGGCCACGCCGACATCGAGGATCTGGTGCAGGAAACGCTACTGGCCATTCACGCCAAGCGCGCGACGTTCGACCCCCGACAGCCGTTCGGGCCGTGGTGCTATGCCGTGGCCCGCTACAAGATGATCGACCACCTGCGCCGCGAAGGCCGGCGACCCACAGCCCCGCTGGAAGACGCCGGGGACGTGGCCGGGCCGAGCACCACCGAGGACGGCGTGATGCGCCGCGACCTGCGGCGGCTGCTGGCGCGCCTGCCGTTACGGCAGCGCCAGTTGATCGAGGACACGCGGCTGGCCGGCTACTCCATGGCCGAGGCGGCCGAACGGCGCGGCGTCACCGAAGGCGCGGCCAAGGTCAGCGTTCACCGTGGCCTGAAGGTGGTGTCGGAAGAGGTGCAGCGCGATGCGGACTGAAGACCTGATTGAGGCGCTGGCGCGCGATGTGGCTCCGGTCCGGCCTGTCCGCCCGCCGGTCTGGCCGCTGCTCGCCGCGGCCGCCGTGCTCCTGGCGGTCATCGCCGTCGTGCCGGCGCTGCGCCCGAATCTGGAACCGCTCATCGGCCAGCCGGGCTTCTGGCTACGGGCCGGCTATACGGCGGCGCTGGCCACCTCGGCCCTGTGGCTGGCCGACCGGCTCGGCCGGCCGGGGGCCGCCTGGGGTGCGCCGCTGGCGGCGCTGGGCACGGTGCTGGCCGCCGCCGTCGTCGCGGCGCTCGCCGAACAGGCCGGACTCGAAGGACCGGCGCGGATGAAGGCCCTGATGGGTCAGAGCTGGTCGATCTGCCCGCCGCTGATCTTCGCCATGTCGCTGGCGGCCGCACCTGTGGTCTTGCTCGGAGCCCGTCGCTTCGCGCCGATGCGCCCGGCGCTGATGGGCGCGGCGCTTGGCCTGATGAGCGGCGCGGCCGCCGCGGGCTTCTACAGCCTGCATTGCCCGGAACTGACCGCCAGCTTCGTGGCGGTCTGGTACACGGCCGGCGTCTTGGCAGCCGGCCTTGTCGGGGCCGTGGCCGGCCGCTTCGCCCTGCGCTGGTAGCCGCCGTCAGAGCTGACGGCGCACCAGCCGGCCGTAGTCCTCCATCAGCCCGAGGCTCAGATCGCCCGGGGTGAAATTGTACTCGCCCACCTGGGCCACCGGGGTGACTTCCGCGGCCGTGCCGGTGAGGAAGCACTCGGAGAAGGTCGACAGCTCCTCCGGACGGATGTGGCGCACGACCACCTCGATGCCCTTGGACTCCGCGAGGGCGATCACCGTGCGGCGGGTGATGCCGTCGAGAATGGCGTCGGTCGGCGGGGTGTGGATCACCCCGTCCTGCACGAAGAAGACGTTCGCGCCGGTGGCCTCGGCCACATAGCCGCGCCAGTCCAGCATCATGGCGTCGGCGAAACCGCGCTTCTCGGCGGCGGTCTTGGACATGGTGCAGATCATGTACAGGCCGGCGGCCTTGGAGGCCGAGGGGGCCGTGGCCGGGTCCGGGCGGCGCCACCTGGCCCACTCCAGACGGATGCCCTTCTTCTTGGTCTCGGGGTCGAAGTAGCTGGGCCAATCCCACACGGCGATGGCGACGTGGGTCTTGTTGTGGATGGCCGACACCGCCAGGGCTTCCGGGCCGCGGAAGGCCACCGGGCGGATGTAGCAGTCGTCCAGCCCCATGCGGCGGCAGGTCTCGACACAGGCCTGGTCGATCTCCTCGACCGAATAGGGCAGATCGAAATCGAGCAGGTTGGCCGAGGCCTTCAGGCGCTCGGAATGCTCCGTCAGCTTGAAGATTTCGCCGGCATACATACGCTCGCCCTCGAACACCGACGAGCCGTAGTGCAGGGCGTGGGTCAGAATGTGCGTTTTCGCTTCCCGCCAGGGTACGAAATCGCCATCAACCCAGATCCAGCCGTCGCGATCGTCGAAAGGAACCAGAGCCATTGAACAACATCTCCTCGAGAGCCGATCGCTTTAGACCCCTCCCGGCGCGCCAGGTCAACGGCGCGACGCCGGAGTCTGTCCGATGAGCGACGCCCGCTGGGGCCGCTCCGGGCCCGTCGCAGGCCCCGGGGTCGGCCGTCACCTGCTGATCGTCGACGACGACGACCGCATCCGCGAGCTGCTCAAGGAGTATCTGGCGCGCGAGGGCTATCGCGTGACCGGGGCGGCGCACGCCTCGGCGGCGCGCCGGCTGCTGGAGCTGATCGAGTTCGACCTGGTGGTGCTCGACATCATGATGCCGGGCGAGGACGGCCTGTCCCTGACCGGCTGGGTGCGCTCCAAGGCGCAGTTGTCGAACACGCCGGTGCTGCTGCTGACCGCCCGGGGAGAGCCCGATGACCGCATCCGCGGGCTCGAGGTCGGGGCCGACGACTACATGTCCAAGCCGTTCGACCCGCGCGAGCTGGCGCTGCGCATCGACGCCATCCTGCGCCGGGCCGGGACCAAGCCGGTCGCCCCGCGCGAGATCCGGCTCGGACCGGTGCGTTTCGACATGGAACGGCTGGAGCTGACCCGCGACGGCGCGCCCCTGCGCCTGACCGAGGCCGAGGCGCAGCTGCTCAAGACCCTGGCGCTCAACGCCCACGCCCCGGTCGAGCGCATCACCCTGTCGCCGGACACCGCCGACATCACCGGCCGGGCGGTCGACGTGCAGGTGACGCGCCTGCGCCGCAAGCTGGAGGTCGATCCGAAGAACCCTCGCTACCTGCAGACGGTGCGCGGGGTCGGCTACATGCTGGCGCCGGACTCGTGATGCGCGTCGCCTCCCCCGCCCTGGTCCGCGCGCCGGGGGAGACGAGATGAGGCTCCTCCCGCCAGCCCTGTGGGGGCGCTTCCTCAAGCGGCGGCTGCCGACCAGCCTGTGGGGCCGGTCGCTGCTGATCATCGTTCTGCCGGTGCTGCTGATGCAGGTGGCGGTGACCTGGGCCTTCTTCGACGCCCACTGGCAGACGGTGACGGCGCGCCTGTCGGACGGTCTGGCCGGCGAGATCGCCTGGGCGGCGGAGTCCTATCTCGACGAGCCGACGCCGGAGAACCTGGCCCTGATCGCCGCCCGGGCGGAGCGGTCGATGCAGCTGTCGATCGCCTTCCGCGAGGGCGACACCCTGCCCAGCGACACGCGCCGCGGCGTGATCGGGGTGATCGACCGCACCCTCGACGCCGCCCTGCGCGCGCGGCTGGACCAGTCCTACTGGTTCGACACCACCCGCTACCCGGCCTATGTCGATGTGCAGGTGCAGCTGCCCCAGGGGGTGCTGCGGGTGATCGCCCCGCGCGAGCGCGCGGTCGCCACCCAGGCCCACATCTTCGTGCTCTGGCTGTTTCTCGCGACAGTGCTGCTGATGTCCGTCGCCATCCTGTTCATCCGTAACCAGGTGCGGGCCATCGAGCGGCTGGCGGATGCGGCGGAGTCCTTCGGCCGGGGGGAAAGCCCCCGCTTCAAGCCGCACGGCGCCCGCGAGGTGCGCGCCGCCGCCCTGGCCTTCATCGACATGCGCCAGCGCATCCAGCGCTACATCGAGCAGCGCACCGCCCTGCTGGCCTCGGTCAGCCACGACCTGCGCACCCCCCTGACCCGGCTGCGGCTGGAGCTGGCCCTGTCCGAGCCGACGAAGCGCACCGCCGCCATGCAGCGCGATCTCGACGAGATGGAGCACATGATCGACGAGTACCTCGCCTTCGCCCGGGGCGAGGCCGGCGAGGCGGCGGAGCTGCGGTCTGTGGCCGAGCTTCTGACCCCGGCCGCCGAGGATGCGCGCCGGGCCGGGGCCGAGGTCGAGGTCGTGGCGCCCGAAGACCTGACCCTGATGGTGCGCCCGCTGGCGATGAAGCGGGCGCTGGGCAACCTCGCGGACAACGCCGCGTCGCACGGCCGGACCGTGCGCCTGTCCGCCCGCGCCCTGCCTTCCGGCGAGGTCGAGCTGGCGGTCGAGGACGACGGGCCGGGCATTCCCGAGGCGCTGCGCGAGGAGGCCTTCCGCCCGTTCTCGCGGCTGGACGAGGCGCGCAACCAGAACCGCAAGGGCGTGGGTCTGGGGCTGGCCATCGCCCGCGATGTGGCGCGCAGTCACGGCGGCGAGGCGCAGCTGGAGGACAGCGACCTCGGCGGCCTCAAGGCCGCGCTACGACTGCCGGGCTGACCACCCCCTCTGGCGCGATCCGGGATTCAGGGCCATCTTGGGCGGGCAAGGGGGCTTGCATCCCGGGAGTCGTCACATGCGATCTCTGACCTTCCTTTCCCTCCTCTACGCGAGCGTGCTCGCCGCGGGGGCCGCCGCCGCCAGCGACGCCCGTTTCCAGGCGCCCGACGGCCCGGCGCCGCGCGTGGCCGTGGCGCTCGGCCCCGACCTTCAGGACAAGGCCGAGGATATCGGCCAGCGCGATCTCGACCGCCTGACCGGCCGGCTGCAGCGCGAGGTCGAGCAGGCCCTGGCGCGCGACGGCGGCGATGTCGTCT
Organism: Brevundimonas sp.; assembly: GCF_035998205.1. GTDB lineage: Bacteria > Pseudomonadota > Alphaproteobacteria > Caulobacterales > Caulobacteraceae > Brevundimonas. The sequence goes on along the minus strand of NZ_DASYHT010000006.1, from coordinate 385,016 downwards.
CGGCCCGGCTGGTGCTGGTCGACGCCCGACCCAACCGCCCGACCTTCGAGCAGGTGGCCAGCCGGCCCGGCCTCGACGCCTTCCGCAGCGTGAGCATCGGCGGCGCCCGCATCGAGGGTGAGGTGACGACGGCCGACGGGGTGACGCGGCCGGTCAGCTACGACTGGTATTCGTCCAATCTCGCTGACGTGCGCGGCTTCGGCGTCTGGGACGACGCGGACCGGGCCATCGATCGCTTCGCCCGGCGTCTGGCCGACGGCCGCAACTGACGTCTAGCCGAGCTCACGCGAGCGGCGGATGGCGGCCTCGACCGTCGCCGCCGCCAGCGGCGCCAGACCGGCCTCACGCATCGCCTCCAGCCCGGCCCGGGTGACGCCGCCCGGTGAGGCGATGCGATCGATCAGCGCCGCCAGCGGCGCGCCGGTCGCCTCGCCGGCCGCGGCCGAGCGCAGGGCCCCGCGCGCCAGACGCGCCGCCGCGTCGGGGTCCAGCCCCTCGGCGGCGCCGGCCTCGGCCAGGGCCTCGACCAGCGCATGGATGAAGGCGGGGGCGCAGCCGGACACGGCGGTGGCGGCGTGGAACAGGGTCTCGTCCGCCAGCGGCACAAGATCGGCCAGACGGCCGAAGGCGGCCTGCGCCGCGGCGGCGGCCTCAAGGCTGTCGGCCCACAGGGCGGCGACGCCCTGCGCCTGGGCGACCGCCGTGGTCGGCATCAAGCGGGCCACCGGCCGTCCCTCGACGCCGGCGGCGATATCCGCGCCGCTGACGCCGGCCATGACGCTGAGCACGACCGCGTCGGGCGCCAGGGCCGGCAGCCAGGGCGCGAGGGCCTGACGCCACAGCCCCGGCTTGACCGCCAGCACGACGCGGGAGAGCCCCTCAATGCCCTCGGGGCTGGTGACGACCCGCGCCCCGAGCGCCCGCGCCGCCTCTGCGGCCGGCTTGGACGAGGGGGTGGCGATCACCAGCCGGGCGGGCGGCAGGGCTTCGGTCAGCAGCCAGCCTTCGAGGATGGCCGAGCCCAGCCGGCCGCAGCCCAGCAGCAGGACGTCGCCGGCCATCAGGCCGAGCCGACGGTCTCGAACATGCAGGCGTCGAGCGCGTCCTGCGCCTTCCGGGCCCCGCGCACGAGGAAGTCGAAGGCCGGATAGAACTTGTCCGCCGCATGCACCGCCGCATCGATCATCGAGGCGGCCTGGGCGAGGGTCGGGCGCTCGCCCAGCGGCAGGGCCAGGGCGTGGCGATAGACGATCTCGCCGTCCTCGCTCATCACCTCGAAGTGCCCGAGCCAGTTGCGCTGGTTGACCAGCGAGACCAGCTCATGGGCCTGGCCGCGGCGCGACTTGGGGGCCCGCAGATCGAGCGCGCAGGACACCTGCAGACAGTCGCCCTCGGGCCGCCAGGCGAACCACAGCTCGTAGTCCTTCCAGTCCCCCGCCAGAGCGAAGGCCAGGTCGCCGTCGTCATTGCGGTCGAACGGCAGGTTCTCGGCGGTCAGGACGTGCTCGACCACGTCGAGCGGGTCGTAGGGAGTATCGACCTCATCGGGTCTCAGAACGTCCATGGATACCTTTCCGGGCGCGAGTCGCGGCCACTGGAGCGAGCCTAGGCGGGTTGCCGGATTCGGCTCAACCGGCTGCGTCCTCCGGGGGAACCGCGCCTGTGGACGTTCCCTTCTGAGGCTTCTTGCCCGAGCCTGCCTTCAGGGCCGTCAGTTCGGCGCGGAGGGCCGCCACCTCGGCCTTGAGGGCGTCGTGCTCGTCGCGCCGGACGAGGTCCAGTTCGGCCACAAGGCGATCGCTCTGGGCGCGGAAGGCGCTCTTCGCCTCTTCCCCCGCCGCCTGGGCCAGGCCCATGGCGCCGGTGGTCAGCCGGGCGAATTCCTCGAACAGGGGGCTGCGGGTCTGCATGGGCGGCGGGGCTCCGACTGGCGGCGACGCTAGGTCGTCAGGGTCCGTTGAACATGGTGAACAGTTCCCTAAAGTCGATGCTCCGGTTCGTCGCGCGGCTCAAGCGGCGCCGTGACATCGGGCATGGCAATTGGGCAGGCGACGTTGCCGACAGGAGTTGCTAAAGGCGGCGCAGGCTCAAGCGCGACGGAGGCTGCGTGCCCTTTCCCGACTTCGATCCGGTGCTGATCCACATCGGACCCCTGCCCCTGCGCTGGTACGCCCTGGCCTATGTCGCCGGCATCCTGCTGGGCTGGTGGTACGCGGCGCGGTTGCTGCGCGCCGAGCGGGTCTGGGCCCCGGCCCGCCCGCCGATCACCCTGCCGCAGCTCGACGATCTGGTGCTGTGGGTGACGCTGGGCATCATCCTCGGCGGCCGCCTCGGCTACGCCCTGTTCTACCAGCCCTCGCTGTTCCTGCAGATCTTCACCGGACCGACCCTGGGCGACCGGCTGGAGCTGCTGCAGCTGTGGACTGGCGGCATGTCGTTCCACGGCGGCTTCCTCGGCGTGTCGCTGGCGGTCTGGTGGTACGCCCGCAAGCACAAGGTGCGCCTGCTGTCGCTGGCCGACGTGCTGGCGCCCGTGGCCCCCATCGGCCTGTTCTTCGGCCGCATCGCCAACTTCGTGAACGGCGAGCTGTGGGGCCGGCCGACCGACGGCCCGTTCGGCGTGATTTTCTGCAACGACCGCATCGCCCAGCTGTACGGCGGCGCCTGCCCGCCCCAGCTGCTGATGCCGCGCCATCCCAGCCAGCTGTACGAGGCCGCCCTTGAGGGCCTGCTGCTGTTCATCGTGCTGGGCCTCGCCGTCTGGAAGCTGAAGCTGCTGACCAAGCCCGGCTACGTCACCGGCCTGTTCCTGCTCGGCTACGGCCTCAGCCGCGCCCTGATGGAGACGGTGCGCGAGCCGGATGCGCACATGCCCGAGGCGCTGCAGGGCGTGATCACCATGGGCATGCTGCTGTCGATCCCGATGATCCTCGTCGGCGCCTGGCTCGTGTGGCGCGCCCGCAGCCGGCCGCCGGTCGCGGCGTGAGCCTGAAGGCCCGGCTGGCGCGCGAGATCGCCCTGACCGGCCCCCTGTCGGTGGCCGACTATGTGACGCGCTGCCTGCACGATCCGCAGGACGGCTACTACGCCACCCGGCCGCGGCTGGGGGCCGAGGGCGACTTCATCACCGCGCCGCTGGTCAGCCAGATGTTCGGCGAGCTGATCGGGCTCTGGATGGCCGAGGTCTGGCGCGGCCTGGGCGCCCCGGACCGCTTCCGGCTGGTCGAGGTCGGCCCCGGCGACGGGACGCTGATGCTGGACCTGCTGCGCGCGGCGCGGGCGGCCCCGGGCTTCCTCGACGCCGCCGAGCTGGTGCTGATCGAGCCCAGCCGCCCCCTGCGCGCCGAACAGGCCCGGCGCCTCGCCGACAGCCCGCTGGAGCCGCGCTGGGTCGACAGCCTGACCGCCCTGCCCGACGACGCCCCGGTGCTGCTGGTGGCCAATGAGGTGCTGGACTGCCTGCCGGCCCGCCAGTTCGTGAGGACCGCCGGCGGCTGGGCCGAGCGACGCGTCGGCGTGACCGAGACCGGCGATCTGGTCTTCGGCCTGTCAGCCCCCACCGGCGGCCTGATCGAGACGGCCGCCGAGGTGGGCGAGGGCCAGGTGCTGGAGGTGGCGGAGCAGCAGGCCGCCTTCGGGCGCGCGCTCGGCGACCTGATCGCCCGCGCCGGGGGCGCCGCCCTGTTGATCGACTACGGCCGGGCCCGGCCCGAGGCCGGCGACACCCTCCAGGCGCTCAGCCGCCACCGCAAGGTGGACCCGCTGGACAGCCCCGGCGAGGCCGACCTGACCCAGTGGGCCGACTTCCCGACCGTGCTGGAGGCCGCCGTGCGCGCCGGGGCGGACGTCACCGGCTGCCTCGGCCAGGGCGACTTCCTGCGGGCGCTGGGCATCGCGCTCCGCGCCGGGCGGCTGAAGGCGGCGCGGCCCGAGGCCGCCGCGGTGATCGACCGCCAGCTGCACCGCCTGACAGCGCCGGACCAGATGGGCGAGCTGTTCAAGGCCTGCGCCGTGTTCTCGCCCCGCAGCCTGGCCCTGCCGGGGTTCACCGCATGAGCGACGCGCCCGCCCCCCTCACCCACCCGCTTCTGGACCTGCCCGGGGTGCGCCACGGCTTCTTCACCCGCGCGGGCGGGGTGTCGGAGGGCCTGTACGCCGGGCTCAACGTCGGCGTCGGCTCCAGCGATGATCCGACGGCGGTGGTCGAAAACCGACGGCGGGTGACGGCCTGGTTCGACCGCAGCCCGGACGATCTGGCCACCTGCTACCAGACCCATTCGGACATCACGCGGGTCGCCGAGCGCCCGTGGCGCGGCGAGCGGCCCGAGGGCGACGCGGTCGCCTCGGCGACCCTTGGCCTGGTCTGCGGCGTGCTGACCGCCGACTGCGCGCCGGTGCTGATCTGCGACCCGGAGGGCCCCTTCGTCGCCGCCGTCCACGCGGGCTGGAAGGGCGCGCTGCAGGACGTGACCACCAGCGCCGTCACGGCCCTGACCGGGCTCGGCGCGCGGCCGTCGCGCATGGTCGCCGTGGTCGGCCCCTGCATCGGCCCGGACAGCTATGAGGTCGGGGCCGACTTCGAGGCGCGCTTCACGGACCGGCACGCCGCGGCCGCGCGCTTCTTCCGACCGGGCGCCGCGGCGGACAAGCGCCTGTTCGACCTGCCCGGCTTCGTGCTGTGGCGGCTGGAGATAGCCGGCGTCGGCGCGGCCGCCTGGACCGGCCACGACACCTGCGCCGACGAGGCCCGCTTCTACTCGAACCGCCGCGCCTTCCAGCGCGGCGAGCCCGACTTCGGCCGGCTGATGAGCGCCATCTGCATTGAATGACAGCCCCCATTCCTCCCCCGCAGGGGGAGGGGGACCATGCGAAGCATGGTGGAGGGGGGATGTCCGCAACGGGGCCCCTTGCCCCTTGAAGAGGGGATCACAGCGGTCACGGCGAGGTCACAGCGAACACGACGGGGTCGGGGTGTCGGCGCGCGAAGCGCCTTCCCTTCGACCGTGTGCAGACGAAGGTGCCTTCGGCGCAGCGCCGCCACGCCGCTGTGACCTCTGTGTCCTTCGTTGTGTTCGTTGTGATGAACCCCTTACCGGGCCGCCACAACAGCCGGTCGCCGGGACGCTCAGCCCGCCAGGGCGTAGTCCGGGGTGCGCACGGTCTCGCGCCAGGCCTGCGGATGGGCCAGCAGGGCGCGGACGAGCAGGTTGTTGACGGCGTGGCCGGCCTTGACGCCCTCGTAGCGGCCGATCAGCGGCGCGCCGAGGACGTAGAGGTCGCCGATGGCGTCCAGCGCCTTGTGCCGCACGAACTCGCGCTCCATGCGCAGGCCGCCGGGGTTGAGAATGCGGTCGCCGTCGATGACCACGGCGTTCTCGAGGCTGCCGCCGCGGGCCAGACCGGCCTGACGCAGGGCCTCGACCTCATGGGCGAAGCCGAAGGTGCGCGCGGCCATGATCTCGTCGCGGAAGGTCCGCTCGTCGACGACGAAGTCCACCACCTGACGGCCGATCACCGGCGTCGGGAAGTCGATCTCGAAGCGCATCTCGTAGCGGTCGCAGGGCAGCAGGACGGCGGACTTGTCGCCCTCCGCCACCCGCACGGGCTCGAGGATCTCGATGTAGCGGACCGGGGCCTCCTGACGGCGGAAGCCGGCGCGGTCCAGCAGCTGCACGAACGGAAGGGCCGAGCCGTCGAGGATCGGCAGCTCCGGGCCGTCCACCTCGATCACTGCATTGGCCACGCCGAGCGCGCACAGGGCGGCCATCAGGTGCTCGATGGTCGACAGCTCCACGCCCGCGGCATTGCGGATCATGGTGTTGAGCCGGGCCTCGACCACGGCCTCGCCGCTCACCGGAATGCGGTTGTCGCGATCAGTGATGTCGGTGCGCACGAAGACGATGCCGGTCCCGGGCGCCGCCGGACGCACCGCCAGCCGCACCCGTCGGCCGGTGTGGACGCCCACGCCGGCGCAGATCGCCGGAGCGACCAGGGTCCGCTGATGATGATCGTGGGTGGTCTGCGCCACGCGGTCTCTCGTCCTGTCGACCCGCCTCACCGGCGGTCCGCCTCACTGGCGAGGTAAACAGGGTGTTGAGAAGGGTAAACCCAACTCGGGTTTCCAAATGTTTCGCAGCCGCGAAGGCCTGAAATGAAAACGCCCCGGAGCGGACTCCGGGGCGATCCATCAGGTCAGCGGCCGGTCAGTTGGCCAGGCGACGCAGGAACGAGGGAATCTCGAGGTCGTCGTCTTCAGCCTCAGGGGCCATGTCATAGGCCGGCTGGGCGGCGGCCGGACCGCGCGGGGCGGCGGCGGCGCGGCTCGGCGGCGGCGCATAGGTCGGCTCGGGGGCCGGAGCGGCCTGGCGACGGCCGCGGCCGAACAGACTCCAGCCGCTCTTGCGGTGGTCGCCGCGATCGTCGGCCTCGGGGGCTTCCACCGGGGCGCCGCGATCGAGATAGAGGTCGCCCTGTTCCTCGGCGATCGTCGCCGGGGCGGGTTCCGGCGCGCGCGGGGCGGCCGGCGCAGGCTCGACGACGCCGGCCTCATAAGCCTCGACCCAGGGGTCGACGATCGGCTCGAGGGCGCGCGGGGCCGGCTCGGCGGCGTGGATGACCGGTTCCGGGCGCAGCGGCGGCGGCGGCGGGGTCGGCTCGACACGACGCGCGGTGAAGGTCGGGGTCACCGGATCGGCGGCGCGTGGCGCGGGCGTGGGGGCCGGGGCAGGGGCGGCCGGGGCGCGGGTGGCGAAGCGGCCGGCGGGGGGCTCGGCGGCGACGGCCACGTCCTGATCCATGCCGGTGGCGACGACGGACACGCGGATCTTGCCTTCCAGCGCCGGGTCGAAGGCGGCGCCGAAGATGATGTTGGCGTCGCCGTCCACTTCCGCCGAGATGGCGTTGGCCGCCTCGTCCACCTCGAGCAGGGTCATGTCGAGGCCGCCGGTGATGTTGACCAGCACGGCCTTGGCGCCCTTCAGCGAGGTCTCGTCCAGCAGCGGGTTGGCGATGGCGTTCTGGGCCGCCTGCAGGGCGCGATCCTCGCCGGAGGCCTCGCCGGTGCCCATCATCGCCTTGCCCATCTCGGACATGACGGCGCGCACGTCGGCGAAGTCGAGGTTGATCAGGCCCGGCAGGATCATCAGGTCAGTGATCGAGCGCACGCCCGAGTGCAGCACCTGGTCGGCCATGCCGAAGGCGTCGGCGAACGTAGTCCGCTCGTTGGCGACGCGGAACAGGTTCTGGTTGGGGATGACGATCAGGGTGTCGACGTAGCGCTGCAGCTCGGCGATGCCGGCCTCGGCCAGGCGCATGCGGTGACGGCCCTCGAAGGTGAAGGGCTTGGTGACGACGCCGACGGTCAGGATGCCGCGGTCACGGGCGCACTTGGCGATGATCGGGGCCGCGCCGGTGCCGGTGCCGCCGCCCATGCCGGCGGTGATGAAGACCATGTGCGCGCCTTCCAGGTGCGCATTGATCTCGTCGGCCGATTCCTCGGCGGCGTTCATGCCGACTTCCGGGTGGGCGCCCGCGCCCAGGCCCTGGGTGATGGTCTCGCCCAGCTGGATACGGCGGTCGGTCTTGGCGAAGCTGAGGTGCTGCGCGTCGGTGTTGGCCACGACGAACTCGACGCCCTCGAGACCGGCGTCGATCATGTTGTTCACGGCGTTGCCGCCGGCGCCGCCGACGCCGAACACGACGATCCGGGGCTTCAGCTCCGTGGTTTGCGGACGCACCAGCGAAAGAGACATTCTACGTTTCCGACCTTGCCGACCCTGCCCTGACGACCCCGCCGCGATCCCCCGCCGAATCGCGATGGTTATGAGCCCGTTAAGAAGAGCCCGCGTGTCGTTAAGGGAAGGTTACGACCTAGGGTGAGTCGGGCTCCAGGCCACGGCTTTCTGCAGCTTCACCGCCGCAAAAACGCAAAAAAGGGGCGGCTCCGCAGAGCCGCCCCCCTCTTGTCGTCGTGTCCGCGACTTAGAACGGACGGTAGTTCAGGCCGATGAAGAAGCGACGGCCGTAGGGGTCGAAGTTCGAGTAGAGGGTGGTGCCCAGCCACTCGGCCTGTTCGTTGTCGAAGGCGTTGACCACACCGGTGCGCAGCGACAGGTCGTCCCGGACGTTCCACCGGAAGGTGAAGTCGTGACGGGCGAAGTTGCCGGAGTTCAGGTAGGCCTGATCGCGGCTGTCGGCGTTGTTGATGAAGTCGCGCGGGTTCACGATGTCCTGGGCGGTTTGCCAGTCCATCGACCAGTTGACGCTCCAGACCTCGTTCGGGGTCCAGGTCAGCGACGAGGTGAAGCGGACGCGCGGGTAGAACAGGTCGGAGCTCAGCTCGTTGCCGTCGTTCGGGTCGGCGGCGTTGAGGAAGTTCTCCTGCTCGATCAGCCACAGGCCGCCGATCGAGTAGTTCAGCACGCCCCAGTCACGGCCCATCATCTCCTCGAAGTCCCACCGGTAGGTGGCGGTGAAATCGAGGCCGCGGGTGGTCAGCGCCGCGTAGTTGATCGAGCCCTGGATGAAGCCGCCGATCGGGTCACCCTGCGGGGCGCCGACCTTGAAGGCTTCCGACGCGTCCTGCGGGGTTTGCGGGTTGGCCACCGCCGCGACGTTGCGGAAGATGGTCGAGCAGGCCGCCGGGTTCAGGCCCGTGCCGTTGACGCAGTTGTTGGCGGCGGTCTGGGCCGTCACCGACGCGATCACGTTGGTGATCTCGATCTCGTAGTAGTCGAGCACCAGGCTGAAGTTCGGGATGAACCGCGGACGGATCACCGTCGAGAAGGTGAAGGATTCCGACTCTTCCGGCTGCAGGAAGGGGTTGCCGCCGTTCACGCCGGCGATGCCCGAGGTGTAGACCGGGACGTAGTCGTCGGTGTTGGTGGCGGTGGCGCCGGCGAAGTCGTAGGTCAGGCCCTTCTGTTGCGCCAGAGCGGTACAGTTGGCGACCCGGTTGGTGCGGATCTCCGTGTTCTGCTGCGCCGTGATCTGCGCGGTGGCGCAGGGGTCGACGAAGCCGTTGGCGAAGGTCTGCGAGAAGGGCGAGAAGTTCTCGGCCAGGTTCGGCACGCGGATCGAGGTGTTGAAGCTGGTCTTGAACGCGATGTCGCGGATCGGACGGTAGGTGAGGTTGACGCCCCACACTTCCTGCTCACCGACGGTGGTGTAGTCGGCGTAGCGGTACGAACCGGTCAGGTCGGCGTATTCGCCCAGGAAGCTGTCGCGGAACAGCGGGATCGACAGTTCGGCGAAGGCTTCTTCGGTCTCATACTCCGAACCCGGGAAGTCGGCGCCGGTGTTCAGGAACAGGAAGCGGTCGCCGGTCGAGCGCGAGCGGCCGAGGCCTTCGGCGTACTCACGACGGTATTCCGCGCCCACGGCGACGCCGATCGGGCCGGCGCCCCACAGGTCCCACAGGTTGCCCGAGATGATGCCGAGCGCCTGCTCCTGCTCGTTGACGTGGCTGACCGAGATGTTCGCGGCGATGTAGTCGAGCGCCGCTTGCGACTGGTTGCCGTTGCCGAACACGTTGAGCGGGGTGCACTGGGCGAGATCGGCCTGACCCTGGGTCGAGTCCCGAAGGTCGCCACCACGGAAGCGGTCGGCGACTTCGGCGCCGGGGGTAGCCGCGATCAGGCGCGCCCGACAGACGATTTCGCCCGGACGGCCGTTGACCACACCGGCGGTGTCAACCACCGCGTCCGCCGCGAGGGCGAAGCGCAGAACGTCGACGCCGTTTTCGAAGTTCTCGTTGCGGGCCTCGCCATAGACGTACGACAGGCTCCAGGCCACGTCGCGGGCGAACAGCAGGCTGTCGCGCTCGCCTTCCAGCGCCACGACGTAGCGCTCGACCTCACGGGTGTTCTCCTGGAAGCGATCCGGGCCGAACATCGAGTGACGGGCCCAGGCGCGGGCGACAGGCGCCAGAGCCGAACCCGCCGCAGTGGCGGTCGGGGCCGAGAAGTTGGTCACCGTGTTGGCGAGGATGGCGCTGCGCAGGTTGGCCGGCAGGAAGGCGTTGTCGAGGCGCAGGTCGAACTGCGAGGTGGCGCGCAGGGTGTTGGTGACGTTGGCGGCGTAGCCGTCGTTCAGGAAGATGTCGAAGAAGGTCGGCTGACCGATGTCGAACGTGTCTTCGGTGATGAACTTGGCCTCGGCGGTCAGACGCACATCATCGGTGATGTTGAACGTCATGCCGGCCTGGAAGCGCTGCGACTCCGATTCCGGCGAGCGGCTGAACTGGCCGAAGTTGGCGGGGATGTCGCCGTCGCCGCCGTAGTTGAACGGACGGTTCGCGCCGGTGGCGCCGACGCGCTGGCCGAAGTTGGCCAGACGGGCGGTCGTGCCGTCGAACCACCAGGTCTTGGACGGATCAACCGAGTAGCAGTTGCCCGAGGTCAGCGACGAACAGCTGGCGAAGGCCACGTCCGGGTCGTTCAGCATGCTGGGCTGCTGGGCGTTGGCCAGGGTGGTCTGGCCCCAGCGCGGACGGTCCAGACGACGCAGGTCGCCGGTGAACAGCTGGCTGTCGACGATGCCGTCGGAAGGCGTGGCCGCCGGATCGGCGTCGACGCCGAGCAGGAACGGGTTGTTGGCCAGCCAGTCGATATCCGTCGTCTGGATCTCGTCGTTGGCGTCGTACTCGGCGTGCAGATAGGTGTTCAGACGGTCGTCGAACCAGTTGCGGCCGATCAGGGCCGAGACGCGGCGGTTGGCCTGGCCGTCCTGGTTGATCATGCCGTAGTTGGCGTCGATCTCGACGCCCTCGAAGTCGTCGCGCAGGATGAAGTTCAGCACGCCCGACACGGCGTCGGCGCCGTAGATCGACGAGGCGCCGCCGGTGACGATCTCGATGTTCTCGATCAGCAGACGCGGAATGGTGTCGACGTCGACGGCGAGGTTGCCCTGGAAGGCGCCGACGTGGCGGCGGCCGTCAACGAGGGTCAGGGTCCGGCCGGAGCCAAGGCTGCGCAGGTTGGCGAGCGACACGCCGCCGTCGTTCAGGTTCGAGCCGGTGGTGTCGGACGGCACCAGCGAGTTCGACAGCGCCGGGATGGTGGCCAGGTAGTCGATGACGGTCGCCTGACCGGTGGTCAGCAGGTCCTCGCGCTGAACCTGGATCAGCGGGGTCGGCGAGTTCTCGGGGTTCCGCCGGATCAGCGAACCCGTGACGACGATCTCTTCGACTTCCGTGGCGTCTTGCGAGACCGGCGGGGCGCTCTGGGCGAAAGCCGGGCCCGAGACGGCGACCACGCCGGCCAGGATCGTGGTGCAGAAGAGAACGTTTCGTTTGGCGTGCATGCGCGCGGCCCCCGTGAAATGACAGACACGCTGGACCCACGAATGGAGCCAGCCTGTCCGATCCGTAATCTTCACGGTCGCAATCGGGCAACACCTTTGACACGGAAAGGCCAAGATCGGGCGGGGCTGTTACAGCATGGCCACAGTTCGGCCATCGGGCCGCCTCGCCCGCAACACGTGTCTGAAATGTTTGAAATCTCGCCTGAGGCGAAGATGTCACAGGTTCTCGCGGAGCCAGCCGGCGCAGCGTGCAATCAGGCCGCGTGAGTCCGCCGGAGCCGGCGCGGTGAGCTGGCGCGACATCAGCTTGCGGGCCGAAACCGCCTCGCGCGGGCCATAGGCGGCGCGCAGCAGCACCCCGGCGGCGGTGCAGAAGGCCGGGCCGGCGGCCGCATCGGCCAGGTGCGGGGCCCGCTGGGGGCGGCCCAGACGCACGGGACGGTCGAACACGCGGACCGCGAGCTCCCGCACCCCGTTCAGTTGACTCGCCCCGCCGGTCAGGACGACGCCGGCGCCCGGCTCGAGACCTGCGCCCGACTGCCGCAGCCGGTCGCGCAGCAGCTCCAGGGTCTCCTCGACCCGCGGCGCGATCACCGTCTTGAGCATGGCGCGGGGCACGACCACAGGCCCGGCCCCCGGCTCCTCGCCGCGCGGCGGCGCCTCCAGCATCTCCCGGTCCTCGTTGGCCGAGGCCATGGCCGAGCCGTGCAGGGTCTTGAGCCGCTCGGCCCCGGCGCGCGAGGTCGACAGACCGCGGGCGATGTCCGAGGTGACGTGCTCGCCGCCGACATTGACGCTCTCGATATGCAGCAGCGAACCACCAGCCCACACGGCCGCGCTGGTCGAGCCGCCGCCCATGTCGATGCAGACGCAGCCGAGGTCGGTCTCGTCATCCTCCAGCGCCGCCAGCGAGGCGGCCACCGGCGCCGCGACCACGCCCTGCAGGTCGAGATGGGCCAGCTCCAGCGCGTGGCTCAGGGTCTGGAACGCCCCCTCGGCCATGGACACGACCACCAGATCCAGCCCCAGCGCGCCGCCGCGCATGTTGCGGGGGTCGCGCACGCCGCGGGCTCCGTCGACCGACCATGCGACCGGCAGGACATGGATCGGGCGGCGGTTGGGCAGGCGGATCTCGGCCAGAGCCATGCCGATCGCCCGCGCGAGGTCGCCGTCGGAGACCGGCTGGGCCCCGAGCGACACCTTGGCCCGCACCCGGTGGCTGGCCATCTGGCCGATGGCGGTGGAGACAACCACGCCCGAGACCGGCGCCCCGGCGGCGCGCTCGGCGCGCTCCACGGCCTGGCCGATGGCCTGGGCCGCCTCGTCCATGTTGATGATGGCCCCGCCCTTCACGCCGCGCGACTGGACGTGGCCGGCCCCGGCCACCCGCACGGTGCGGTCGGCGTGACGCACGCCCTCGGGCTTCATGATGAAGCAGGCGACCTTGGACGCGCCAAGGTCCAGCGCGGCCACCACCGGCGCGCGCGGATCGCCGGCGACGCGGGCGTCCGGACGGCGGCTCATGCGGCCCCTCCGGCGCGCAGGGCGACCGCGTCCGGCGTGCGCAGGTCGACGCGCGAGAAGCCGAGGTCGAGCAGACGCTCGCGCTGGTCCATGGCGTCCAGCTGGATCAGGGCGGCCTCCTCGTCCGAGGCCGGCAGCAGGATGGTCGAGCCGTCCTTGAGACGCAGGTCCCAGCGGCGCTCGTCGACCCGGATCAGGGCCTCCAGCCGCGAGGCCAGCCGGGGCCGCTGACGCACCAGCGGCAGGATCTCCGGCGCCGCCTCGGCCGCGCCGACCCCCACCACCAGCGGCAGGTCGGGATGGCGGCGCGCATCGGCGCCAGGGATGATCTCGCCCGAGGCGTCGACGACCCAGGCGCGACGTCCGTCCTGCCACACGGCCAGACGGTCATGCTCGCGCACGTCGACGATCAGGGTGTCAGGCAGCAGGCGCACCACGCGCGCCGACTCGACCCAGCCGACCGACTCCGCCTGCTGGCGCACGGCTTCCAGATCGATGCGGGTGATCGGCTCGCCCGCCGAGAGCTGCAGGGCCTGCTGGATGGCGGGCTCCGCCTCGGCCGAGGCCCCTTCGATATAGACGCGCTTCAGCCCGAAACCGGCGGCGACCATCGCCCCGTCCACGGCCGACGTCGTGGCGGCGGCGATGCGCGCCGCCCCGCCGGTGACGAGAAACACGGTGACGACCAGAACGGCGCCCGCCGCAAAGGCGGCGCCGACGGCGCGCGGAGACAGGTCAAGTCGGCCGACCGCCGACACCTGGCCGGGGACCGCCGGAATCTTCCGGGGCCCGCCGCCGCGCCGCGCCTGTCCGCCTGTTGCTCCCCGTCGCCGACCGCCGCGCACTACCGCGGGCATGAGGCGTCCTCCACGATCCACCGAACCAGGTCATCAAACCCCAGTCCGACATGATCGGCCTGCTCGGGGACGAGCGAGGTCGGAGTCATGCCCGGCTGGGTGTTGACCTCCAGCAGAACGAGAACGTCCTTAACATCGTCATAACGGAAGTCGGATCGCGTCACGCCGCGGCAGCCAAGGGCGACGTGCGCCTGCTCGGCGGCGCGCAGCGCACGCTGGAAAACGGCTTCGGGAAGGCCGGCCGGAAGTCTGTGGACAGACCCGCCCGGGGCGTACTTGGCCTCATAGTCATAGAAGCCCTTCACCGGGGTGATGTCGGTCACGGTCAGGGCCCGGGGCCCGGACGCCTCGCCCACCACCGCCACCGCCAGCTCCTTGCCCGGAATGTAGGGCTCGACCATCACCTGTTCGCCATAGGCCCAGTCGTCCGCGCCCACCTCGGCCTGGGGCCCGTTGGCGCCCTCCGGCACCAGATAGACGCCGACCGACGAGCCCTCGGCGTTCGGCTTGATGATGTAGGGCGGGGCGATGACGTGGCGGCGCGCCACCTCGCGACGGTCGTACAGCCCGCCCCCCGGCACCTCGACCCCGGCGGCGCGCAGGATCGCCTTGGTCTTGTCCTTGTCCATGGTCAGGGCCGAGGCCAGCACGCCCGAGTGGGTGTAGGGCAGGCCCAGCGTCTCGAGGATGCCCTGGACGCAGCCGTCCTCACCCCAGGAGCCGTGCAGGGCGTTGAACACCACATCGGGCTGCAGCGCCGTCAGGACCTCGCCGAGGTCGCGGCCGGCATCCACCCGGGTGACCCGCGCGCCCTGGCGCTCGAGAGCGGCGGCGCACTCCCGGCCGGAGCTCAGCGACACCTCCCGCTCCGACGACAGGCCGCCCATCAGGACGGCCACATGAAGCTCGGCGAGTGGGCGGGTCATGGTCGGCTCCGGCTGGTCAGCGTCGTTACCAATCCCCCGGACTCGTGAAAAGCGGGCACGCTCAGGCGGCGACGCGCCGGCCGCTTGCCGGGAGCTGCAGGTCGACGCGCAGGCCGCCGAGCTCACCGATGGCGAGGATCAGATCACCGCCCTGCTGCTGCAGCCAGTTGCGGTCGAAGGCGTCACCGCTGACCGGCGCGCGCTCCAGCCGGGCCACCTGGTGCGCGGACAGGCGCCGCGCCGCGCCGGCGGCGTCGTCGTCCTCGATCCGCACCCGGGCGCCGTCGGCGACCCGCTCGACCCCGATCCGGACCCGGCCGCCGCGCGGCGCGGCGGCGATGGCGGCGGCGAGGGCCTCCTCGATGACCCGGGCCAGCCGGGCCCGGTCCACCCCGACCGAAAGTCCCGGCGTGAGCGCGGTTTCCACCACCAACAGCCGGTGACGGGCGACGAAGGCGAGGGCGCGCACGGCGTCGTCGGCGGCCTCGGCGGGGTCACAGCCCCTCGCCCCCCGACCCGGCGCGTCCAGCGCCCCGCGCATCATCCCCTCGGACAGGGTCTCGATCTCGGCACCGGCGTCGGCGATGCGACGCAGCAGCTCCCGCTGGCGCGGGTTCAGGTCGCCCAGCCGGCCGCTGCGCAGCATCTCGGCCAGGGTGACGACGCCCGAGAGCGGCGAGCGCAGCTCCTCCCCGACCTCGCCGAGCAGACGCATCTTGGCCTGCGAGTCCGCCTCGGCGGCATTGCGCCGGGCCTCGGCGTCGGCGGCGTGGGCGTCCAGCCGCTGCAGCGCCACGGCCAGGGGATAGGCGGTGGCCACTAGGCAGCCGAAGAAGACCTGGATCCACGCGGTCGGATCCACGCCCAGCCGCGCCAGATAATGCACCAGCCCCAGCTCGAGCGAGGCCAGGGTGAGCATGGCGGCGGCCACCAGCCCGATGACGAGCGCGGCGCCGCGCACCCGGTCGTGCACCACCGCCAGCATGACCAGCGGGAAGGCCAGCAGGCCGACCGGGGCCGGCGTCCTCAACGACAGGAGCACGAACAGCAGGGCGACGACAAAGGGCACCATCACGGCGCGCCACATCGGCCAGGCCCCGCGCGAGGCGGCGAACAGGGCGAAGGGCGCCACCACCGCCATGCCGAAGGTGTGGGCCCCGAACCAGCCGGCCGCCGCGCGCACCAGCGAGGTGTCGCCGTCACCCGACAGGGCCAGCAGCGGCAGCACCAGCACGGTCGAGGCCAGCGGGGCCAGGATGACGCCGCCGGCGAACAGGCGACCGAGATCATGGAAGCCGCGGAGCGCATCGCGCCGCGGGCCGAGCAGCCGGCGGGCCAGCAGGATCTCGGCGGCATGCACCGCGGACAGGCCCAGCGCCAGCCATGCCGGCGTCCCGCCGGTCAGATAGGCGGCCGCCATGACAATAGCGGCGGCGGCGACCACGGCGCGGGCCACAGGCGGCTGCGGGCACGCCCGCAGGATGAAGGCCAGCACGAGGGCGTTTGCGGGCCAGACGGCCCCCGCCGCAAGGATGTGGTCGAACGCCTCGGCCGCCCGGACCAGTCCGAAGACGGTCACCAGCAGCAGCCCCCCGGCGATCCAGGTCAGTCGCAGACGCATGAACTCCCCCCTGCGCCGCGTTTTGAGGGTCAGGGGTTGCGCAGCGCTTAACGCTGACGTCCGATCCGACGGATTTCCCAATGTAAATCAATGCCGGTCCGCGCCAGCACATCGGCGCGCACCTGCTCCCCCAGCCCCTCCAGATCCGCCGCCGTGGCCTCCCCCGGGTTGATCATGAAGTTGGCATGCAGGTCGCTGAACATGGCCCCGCCGCCGTCGACGGCGAACAGCCGGCCGCGCCAGCCGGCCTCGTCGACCAGCTTCCACGAGGAGTGGCCCGGCGGGTTCTTGAAGGTCGAGCCGCCGGTCTTCTCGCGGATCGGCTGGGTCTGCTCGCGCCGGGCGGTGATCTCGTCGATCCGGGCCTGGACGGCGTCGGGCGCGTCCGGCGTCCCGCGGAAGGTGGCCGCGAGCCAAAGGATGTCGGCCGGGGCCTGCGAATGGCGATAGCTGTAGCCGAAGTCGGCCACGACGTACTCGACCCGTTCCCCGGCGCGCGTCAGGCCGCGGGCCGAGACCAGCACGTCCTTCGTCTCCGAACCATAGCAGCCGGCGTTCATTGTCAGGGCCCCGCCGATGGTGCCCGGGATGCCGGCGTAGAACTCCAGACCGGCCAGCCCCGCCTTCGCCGAGGCCTTCGCCACCATGGAGTCCAGCGCGCCGGCTCCGGCGGTGATGGTGTCGCCTTCGATCGTGACCTGGGCCCAGGCCCGGCCGGCCAGGCGGATCACCACCCCGGGCACGCCGCCGTCCCGGACGATGACGTTCGAGCCGACCCCGAGGGTCGTCACCGGCACGCCCGGGTCCAGCGCCTTGAGAAAGTCCGCCAGATCCTCGGCGTCGGCCGGCAGGAACAGCGCCTCGGCCGCCCCCCCGACGCGGAACCAGGTGTAGGGCGCCAGCGGCTCGTCGCGCAGCAGCTTGCCGCGGACGGGAGGGAGGGACAGGGTCATGCGGGCTCGATATCGGTCAGGGCGAAGTCATCGCCCTTGTAGAGCATCGGAACCCGGGCGTGACGGGCGCAGGCGTAGGCGAAACAGTCGCCGAAGTTCAAGGCCGCCGGATGCCGGCCCTTGCCGAAGCGGGCATGGGCCTCAAGCGCCAAGGGGGCGGCCTCCGGCGGCACCGCGAGCACCTCCATGCCCGCGATCTGCAGCAGGCGCTCGACGCTCGCCTGCGCCTGTTCAACGGTCACATGCCGTTCACGGCTGACCGCGCGCACCGCCTCCCAGACCGCGAGCGGCGAAGTGATGCACGGCGCGCGGGCGCGGACGCGCGCGAACAGCTCGACCGCGTCCCCCTCGTCCAGCAGGATGGCGGCGATGGCCGACGCATCGACGAAGGCCGTCATTCGTAGAGCGAGTCGATGAAGGCCTTGTCCGCCGGCAGGGGATCGGGGCCCTGCCGCGCTTTCAGGTCCCGCGTCAGGGCGAGGATCTGTTCAAGCGGGTCAGGCGACCCCGGCGGGCCGGACGTCGCCTCCACCCGCTCCAGCTCGCGACGCAGCGCCTGCCTGACCACCTCGGTCTTCGTGGTGCGGCGCTGCGCGGCCAAGCGCTCGGCCAGCCGGTCGACCTCCGGGTCCTTGATGTAGAGCGGCATGAAGCGCCTCCGGGATATATCCCTCTGAGACGCAGTATATACCCGCGCCGCGCCCGCATGAAGGCCGCCCTACCCCAGCGCCTCCAGCTGGGCCGGCAGGGCGTAGGCCCAGCTGGTGATGTCGCCGGCGCCGAGGCAGACGACCAGATCCCCGGCCTTGGCTTCCTCGCGGATCAGGCGCGGCAGGACGGCGGCGTTCTCCAGCGGCTGCACGTTGCGATGGCCGAAGCGGCGGATGCCGTCGACGAGGGCCTGCTTGTCGACGCCCTCGATCGGCGTCTCGCCGGCGGCGTAGACGTCGGCCACGATCACCGCATCGGCGTCGGAGAAGCAGGTCGAGAACTCCTCCATCAGGTCGCGCAGGCGGGTGTAGCGGTGCGGCTGCACCACAGCGATGACCCGCCCGGCCCCTTCGGCGCTCTGCGTCACCTGCCGGGCCGCCTTGAGCACGGCGGCGATCTCCACCGGATGGTGGCCATAGTCGTCGATGATCCGGACCCCGTGCGCCAGGCCGGTGGTGGTGAAGCGGCGCTTGACCCCGCCGAAGCCGGCCAGACCACTGCGGATGGCCTCGTCGGTGACGCCCAGCTCGCGCGCCACGGCGATGGCGGCGAGGGCGTTGGAGACATTGTGCGACCCGGCCATCGGCAGGTGCAGGTCGACGATCCGGTCCGGCGCGTCCAGCGCCGCCACGCCGCGCTTCTGGATCACCACGTCGAAGCGGGCGCCGTCGGGATCGAGCCGGCAGTTGTCGGCCCGCACCATGGCCTGGGGGTTGGTCCCGTAGGTGACCAGCCGGCGGTTGTCGATCTGGGCCACCAGCCGCTGCACCTCGGGGTGGTCGAGGCAGACGGCGGCGAAGCCGTAGAAGGGGATGTTCTCGACGAAATCCACGAAGGCCCGGCGCACCCCGTCGAAGTCGCCGTAGTGGTCCAGATGCTCCGGATCGATGTTGGTGACGATGGCCACCGTCGACTTCAGCCTCAGGAAGCTGCCGTCCGACTCGTCGGCCTCGACCACGATCCAGTCGCCGTCGCCGACCTTGGCGTTGGTGCCGTAGGCGTTGATGATGCCGCCGTTCACCACCGTCGGATCGAAGCCGGCGGCGTCGAGCAGGGCGGCGACCATGCTGGTGGTGGTGGTCTTGCCGTGGGTGCCGCCGACGGCGATCGAGAACTGCAGCCGCATCAGTTCGGCCAGCATCTCGGCCCGGCGCACCAGCGGGATGCGGCGCTCGCGGGCGACCTTCAGCTCCGGATTGTCCGGCTTGACCGCGGTCGAATAGACCACCGCCGAGACCCCGTCGCCGACGTGGGCCGCGTCATGGCCGATGAACACCCGCGCGCCCAGCTTCTCCAGCCGCTCGGTGTTGGCGCTGGCCTTGGCGTCCGAGCCCTGCACCTGGTAACCGATCTTGAGCATGATCTCGGCGATGCCGCTCATGCCGATGCCGCCCAGCCCCACGAAGTGGACCGGACCGATGTCGAAGGGGACGGGGCGCAGGCGACGGATCATGACCGCGCCTTAGCAAGCGGCTTTCAGGATTGCACGAGGGCTTCGGCCGCCGCGGCCGTAGCCGGCGCATCCGATGCATCGGGCGCCGGGGGTGAGACCCCGCCCAGATCGGCCACCGGCAGACGCACCAGCGCCACCGTGCCCTCGCCCAGGGTGCTGTCCAGCACCAGACGCCCCTTGTGCAGCTCGGCCAGCGACCGCACCAGCGACAGGCCGAGCCCGGTGCCCTGGGCCCGCAGGCGCGCCTCTCCGGCCTGCTCGAACGGTCGGCCGAGCCGCTTCAGGTCCTCCGGCGCGATGCCGACGCCGGTGTCGGCCACCATCAGCTCCAGATAGGGTCCAACGGCCTGCAGGGTGACCGTCACCGAGCCCTCCTGCGGCGTGAACTTGATGGCGTTCGACAACAGGTTCAGCGCCATCTGCTTCAGGGCCCGCCGGTCAGCCGTCACCGGCAGGGGCTCCGCCGTCAGCGTTCCGGCGAGGGTCAGGCCCTTCTCCTCGGCCTGGCCCCGGACCATGGCCATGGCCGCCGAGACCACCTCGCGGGCGTCGAAGGACTCCAGCGACAGCTCGTAGCGGGCCGCCGCCAGCTTGGAGACATCGAGCACGTCATTGATCAGTTCGAGCAGATGCTGGCCGGCCTGGTGGATCAGTTCGGCGTACTCGCCGTACTTGTCGGGAATCGGCCCGAACAGGCGGCTCTTCATGATGTCGGCGAAGCCGATAACCGCATTCAGCGGCGTGCGCAGCTCGTGGGACATGTTGGCGAGGAAGCGCGACTTGCCCTGGTCGGCCGCCTCGGCCTCCATCCGCGCCGCCTCGAGCGCCGCCTCGCGCGCATACTGGGCCGTGTCGTCGAACAGCTGCAGCACCAGACGGCGGCCCGGGGCCCCGTCTTCCGTCAGAGGCCGCGCCAGCAGGACAATCCGCCGGTCCAGCGCCAGCCGCGGCGCAAAGCGCGTCTGGGCGGCGCCGCCGGCCAGCGCCTTGCTGATCGCCGACAGCACCGCTGGCCGGTCGGGGGCATGGACGGCGGCGATCAGGCCCGCCTCGAACAGACCATCGACCGACAGGGCCGGCGGCGCGGCGCCATAGGCGGCGGCGATGCGCCCGGCCGGATCGCTGATCAGGGTCAGACCGGGCTGGCCCGCCAGCAGACGTTCGACCCGGTCAGCGACGGCCTCGGCCTGTTCCAGACGCCGCTGGTGCGATCGCCCGGAGAGACGCGCGCCCCAGGCCATGGCGGCGGCGAGCAGCAGGCCGGACGCGGCGGCGACATCGGCGGCCGGCGCCGGCGGCCCGTACCAGGCGGCGGTCAGCAGCCCGGCCAGCACCGCGGCCCCGGACGCGCCGGCGGCCAGCTGCA
This sequence comes from Brevundimonas sp., assembly GCF_035998205.1. Taxonomy (GTDB): domain Bacteria; phylum Pseudomonadota; class Alphaproteobacteria; order Caulobacterales; family Caulobacteraceae; genus Brevundimonas. The sequence goes on along the minus strand of NZ_DASYHT010000006.1, from coordinate 364,304 downwards.
GACGCCGCCAGCCCCCGAGGGTCAGCGCCGCCGCCACGGGCATGAAGGCCAGCGGGGCCAGCGGCCCGCTGAGGCCGCGCGTCAGGGCGGCTGTCAGCACCGCCGCCCCGCCCCAGATCAGGACCATGTGAAGGCGTCGCGACTCCGCATGGCCCGACCGCAGCAGGATCAGGCCTGCCGCGCCCGGGGTCGCCGCCAGCAGAAGGCCGTAGGTCACGGCCGGTTCCGGCGACAGCCCCGCCGCCCTCAGCACGAGGGCCAGCAGCGCGCAGCCTGCCGCCCAGGCCGCATGCCAGACGGCGAGCGTCGGCTCCGGCAAGGCGTCCGGGGCGACGACGGTCGCCTGGCGCGAACGGGCGGGGATGGGGTCCAAGGAAACCTGACGTTAGGTCACGAGCGAAGGGCGGACCTTAACGAAGTGTATGCGGCGCGGCGAGCGCGCTCGCGGATGAGGCGACGAGCGACTGTGGGCGGTGAGCCCCGGACTGGGGATGGATGGGTCGCATTGCTCCGGCTCCACCGCCGCCCTATGTGGCCGATATGACGACAGGCAGCGAGATCGAGACGGCTCTGGAGGCCCTGGTCGAGGACTTCGACCTGCTCGAGGATTGGGAGCAGCGCATCGCCTATGTCATCGAGCTGGGACGCGACCTGCCGCCCCTGCCGGACAGCGACCGGATCGAGGCCAACAAGGTGCGCGGCTGCGCCGCCCAGGTCTGGGTCGCCTCCGACCGCGACGGCGACCGGCTGGTGTTCCGGGCCGACTCCGACAGCCATCTGTCCAAGGGCAATGTCGCGCTGCTGCTGCGGCTCTACTCCGGTCGCCGCCCGGCCGACATCCTCGCCTTCGACGCCCGCGCGGCGCTGGACCGCCTCGGCCTGCCCCAGGCCCTGACGCCGCAGCGCGCCAACGGGCTGAACAGCATGGTCGGCCGCATCCGCGAGACGGCGGCCGCCGTGGCCGGCGAGGCTCAGACCAGCCGGTAGTCCGGGCCAGGGCCGCCAGCCCGGCCTTCAGCCGCGCCCGGCCCTCGCGCCGTCGCAACCCCAGCCGCCCCTCGGCGGCCATCAGGGCGTCGCCCTCCAGACAGATGCGCACCAGCACCGCCGCCTCGAGCGGCGGCACCGCCTGCAGCGCTTGGGCGATGCGCCGGCGCGCCGCCAGAGCGGCGCCGCCCGGCCCGAGGTCCGCGCCGCCGCCGGCCCCGCGTCGCGGCAGGGCGTCCCAGCGCGAGGTCAGGCGGGCGCTGCGGCGGGCGAGCTCGCCGTCGCGCGTCAGACGCTCGCCCGCGGCCGCCTCGGCGGCGTCCAGCAGCGGCCGCCCCTGCCGGTCGCGCCGCGCCGCGAGCCAGGCGATCGCCGTCGGCGTCAGATTGGCGTGCGCCCGGCGCGCCCGCCCGTCGCCCTCCACGATCAGCCGCTCGCCGACAGTGACGCCGGGCCGTCCGGGCGGCGGGGCCTCGGCCGTGGTCGCGGCGTCCCGGGCCAGCCAGCCGCCGCCCGGGCGGGCGCGCAGCCCCGGGGCCTCGACCAGCGCCCGGAAGCCGGCCTCGTCCAGCCGCAGCAGGGGCCGGGTCCGCCGGTCGCCGCCGATCCGCAGCGCATAGCCGTCGCCCTCGGCCCCCAGCCAGGCCCCCGGCCGGGACATGAGCCGCCGCGCCCGGGCGATCACGCCGCGCCCTCCCCGGCCCCACGCCCGGCGGTCGCCAGCGCGGCCGTCAACAGCGCCGTCAGCTGCTCCAGCCGCGCATCGATCTCGGGCGCGTCGCGCTCGTCCTCGACCCGCTGGCAGGCGGCGCCGACCGTCACCCGGTTGCGGCCGAAGGCGTGGCCGACCCGCTCCAGCGTCCAGCCATAGGCCACATGGGTCAGATACATGGCCGTGCGCCGCGCCCGCGAGATCCCTGCATCCCGCCGCCGGATGTCGAGGATCACCTCCGGCGGCCAGCCCGTGGCCACCGCCACCAGCTGCACCACCAGTCCGGCGCGGATGCGGTCCTCGTCCCGCACCGGAACCCTGTAGGCCGATCCATCCACGGCATCCTCCCTCGCTGCACCTCAAGACAGAAGGAAGATATTCCTATATATGCACTTTACATACCGATGCGGAAATGACACATACGGAACTGCGTGACAGGCCGGAATTTTGCGACGCTCAAGCCGATCAGTTTGAGGTCATTCTTTACGACTGGGTTGATCGCAATCGGGCGGTGATTGAGCTTGGCGGGTCTGGTGATTGGCAAGCCTTGCTTGCTGCACTTCGGGCAGCTTCGCTCGCCATAGTGCCGCGTGGGCCATCGCCTGCTCTGTGAGCGGCTCAATCTCGTTGTAAAGGTCTAGTATCTGCTGGATTTTTTGCCGGACAGTTGCGAGGTCCCATTCTAGGTCTGGGAGTTTGAGCTCTCCCTTGGCGCTGACGGTCCAAAACTTAATCCCGCCCTTTTTGCCGGGGGCAAAGGTGTTGTGCGCTATGATGTTTCTGTCGCCACACCTGTCGGCGATGCGTGAGCAAAGCCGGTTCACAGCTTTCTTCCACTCGTCGTCGTCGGACCCGCTCCACAGGAGCAGGCTTTTAAGGGTGTTTATCTTGTCTCTAGTGCCCATGTTGGCACCGATGATGGCAACTACGGCTAAGCCCTCAAGGCGGGCTAGCTGGCCTATGGATTGGGTCATCTTTTGTTCGAGGTGCGACCAAACGAACATGAATTCGCCGACCAGGGCGAACGTAGTTGTGTAGTCAGTGGGTGTCTTCATGAGCGACGAACCGGATGGGGCGGCCCAGCGCCGCGACGAGGTGGTTAAGCGGATGCTGGCCACGCCCCCGAAGAAGCGAAAGCCGAAGAAAGGGGGGCGCGAGCCAAAGCCCGCGCCCAAGGAGGATTAAGCGACGTGAATCTTTTCGCTGAGCCACCGGGCGACCTCAGGCGGACGTGCCCCGAACCAGTCGCCCCGGCCCGTGATTTCAAGCACGACGATGCCGTCTCCCGCATCAATTACGCGCGCCGCTATGAGGCGATCTATGATCTGGGCGGGCGAAAGTGGCGTTCCGACAATCCAGAACGACCAGAGGGCGCGGCAGAAGTCTGGTGCAGTCCTCAGGGCGTCGGCGAGACGGACGTAATCCTGCGGTCCAATCTCGCCGCGAAGATCGTAACTGACGACGTAGTAGCGCATTCGGCTCTCCGTTGAGCCATGGCGCTTGACCCGGATTCCCGACTCCTGAAAGGTCGGGGTGTCAACCACGGGCTGCCGCGCCACGGCAGTTGGTGAAAGGGATGGGCGACCGCGAATCGCCCATCCCATCTACCAGACCCGGATTCCGCCGTTCTGTGGAGTCCTAATGTTCCGCTTTTGTGCCTTCTTCCGCATGCGCGCCAAGCGGGCGGCCTGAAACTTAAACGTAGGCCGCGTCAGTCCGCCGATAGGTGAGGCGCTTCCCGACCGTCCCGATCAGCGCAAGGTCGGTGCGGGTCACGTCATCCACGCCCAGCTTGGCGCGGGTGTTGTGGCGGAAGTTGAACTCGGTGACGTAGCGGTGAAGGTGCTTCTCGGCGCAGTGCTGATAGACGCCCTTCATGCCCTTCTTGAACACGCCGAAGAAGCCTTCGGCCGAGTTGGTGTGCACGTCGCCACGGGCGTATTCGCCGCCGGAGTGCTTGACCGTCTCATGGGTGGCAAAGGCGGCGCTGGCACCGTGGTAGAGCCTGCTCTCGTCGGTATGGAGGCGCGACGCGGGATGGACGTTCTCGCGGACGATCTTCTGAACGGTCGCCTTGTCGGCGACGGCGACGTGAAAGACCTTGGCCTTGCCGCCGCGCTCAACGAGGGCGACGACCGGGCGGCTGTTGCGCTTCTTGGGGTATTTGAACGGCTCTCCTGAGGTGCGGAGCGCCGGGGTGATCGCGGGCTTGCCGTAGTAGGTTTCGTCGGCTTCCACGATCTTGCCCTCGCCGCCCAGCGGGGTGTCGTCAGTGTCGGTCATGGCCTCGCGGATGCGGTGGGCCATGAACCAAGCGGTGCGGTAGGAGCCAAGGGCAAGCTCGCGCTGGAGCTGGAGCGCGCTGATACCCTTTTTCGAGGCGCACATGAGGTGGGTGGCGAGGAGCCACTTATGCAGCGGCACCTTGGAGTCCTCGTAGACGGTCCCGATGGTGGCGGTGAACGGCTGGGCGCAGGCCTTGCACTTGTAGAGCCCAGGTCGGTGCGACTTGCCTTGCAGCAGGGTGGATTGATCGTCGCCGACAACGCCGCAGTGAGGGCAGGTCCGACCGGCGGGCCAGCGGAGCTTTTCGAAGTGCGCGCGGGCGGCGCCTTCGTCGTGAAAGATCGGGTCGGAAAGGGTCGCGTTGGCCATGACCGAACCCTATAAAATCAGCCCCGGTATGTAAAGTGCATAGTGGGGAAGATATTCCTGCCGCACGTCAGCTACGGTCGCAGGAGGCCCGCGCGGCGGGCCCTCGCAGGACCCGCTCGCGAAATCGGCGCCTTGACGCTGACGAGCCCTAGACGGCGATTCGCAAATCACCCTAGATTCGCCATTAACTACTCTTAAGCCTTTGGCCGATTAACTGGCGAACAAGGTTACCGTTCGCCAAGCGTGCGGAGCCATGGCCAAGCTTCGCCTGGAGGGGCACGAATGCGCGTTCTGTTGATCGAAGACGACAGCGCCACCGCGCAGAGCATCGAGCTGATGCTGAAGTCGGAAGGCTTTAACGTCTACACGACCGATCTGGGCGAGGAAGGCGTGGATCTGGGCAAGATCTACGACTACGACCTGATCCTCCTGGACCTGAACCTTCCCGACATGAGCGGGCTTGAAGTTCTGCGCCAGCTGCGCGTCGGCAAGATCAACACGCCGGTGATGATCCTCTCGGGCAGCCACGAGATCGAGACGAAGGTGAAGACCTTCGGCGGCGGCGCCGACGACTACTTGACCAAGCCCTTCCACAAGGACGAGCTGATCGCCCGCACCCACGCGGTGGTGCGTCGCTCCAAGGGTCACGCCCAGGCCATCATCACCACCGGCGAGATCGCGGTGAACCTCGACGCCAAGACCGTCGAGGTGAACGGCCACCGCGTCCATCTGACCGGCAAGGAGTACCAGATGCTGGAGCTCCTCTCCCTGCGGAAGGGCACGACCCTGACCAAGGAGATGTTCCTGAACCACCTGTACGGCGGCATGGACGAGCCCGAGCTGAAGATCATCGACGTCTTCATCTGCAAGCTGCGGAAGAAGCTGGCCACGGCCGCCGGCGGCAAGCACTACATAGAGACCGTCTGGGGCCGCGGCTATGTGCTGCGCGACCCGGCCGAAGGCTCCCAGACCGCGGCCGCCTGAGGCCGTCGCCCCCCTCCCCGACCGGACAACGCCCGTCGCAGCCTGCTGCGGCGGGCGTTTTCGCGCCCGCCCCCCGCGCCAAAGCGTCCCGGTTCCGCGCCGACTGAAGATTTTCCCATATTTTCCGGCACTTGGACTGTCGCCGCCCCGCCTTGACCTGCCCGCGCCCCGCCTATAGGTTCCGCGCCGAATTCAGACCCCCCTCGGAGGCCGCCTGCGGGCGCGTCGAAGAGGCGCTGAGGCCGCCATGTCCACGGAACCGGAATCGCGCGAAGAGGCGATCGCTCGTCTCAGCCGAAGCGCATCCGATCTGGAGGCGCGCAACCGGCCCCCGTCGTCGCAGACGCTGGCCGCCAGCGCGGTGGTGTCGGAGGCCTACAAGATCATCGCCGAGCTGATCGGCGGCGTGGCGGTGGGCCTGGCGCTGGGGTTCGTGGTCGACCGGTACTTGCCGACCGACCCGTGGGGACTGATCGGCGGCGTCCTGCTGGGCTTCGCCGTCTCGATCTGGATGGCGCGCCGCACGGCGAACCGTCTGATGGAAAAGGCCAAGGCGGAAGGGATCACCCCAGGGTCGATCCCCTTCGATGACGAAGACGACGACTGGGAGCGCAAGGCTTAGGCGATGGCCGACCCGATTTATCAGTTCAAGGTCAAGACCCTGGTCGACCTGCCGGATGTCACCGTGCCCGGCCTGGGCGTGGTCGACCTCGCCTTCACCAATTCGCACCTGGCGATGACCGTCGCCTTCCTGCTGATGGCCGGCTTCATGCACGCGGTCACCTCGCGAGCCCAGATCGTGCCCGGCCGCTTCCAGGCCGCCGGCGAACAGATCTTCGGCCTGATCGACAACGTCACCGAGTCGATCATCGGCCACGACGGCCGCAAGTACTTCCCCTTCGTGTTCACCCTGTTCCTGCTGATCCTCGGCATGAACCTGCTGGGCATGTTCTTCTTCTTCACGGCGACGTCGCAGCTGGCCATCACCGCCACCCTCGGCGCCATCACCATCCTGCTGGTGGTCGCCATCGGGGTGCTCAAGCACGGCTTCGGCTTCTTCAAGCTGTTCTGGCCGTCGTCGGCGCCGCTGGTGCTTCGCCCGATCGTCGGGGCCATCGAGTTCCTGTCGTTCCTGCTGCGCCCGGTCACCCTCGCCCTGCGTCTGTTCGGCAACATGCTGGGCGGCCACGTGGCCCTGAAGATCTTCGCCGGCTTCGTCGTGACCCTCGGGGCCGCCGCCTTCGCCGGCGAGGGCCTCGGCCTGTTCGCCCTGCCGATCGCCGCCCTGTCGATGGTGATGGTCGTCGCCATCACGGCGCTGGAGTTTCTCGTGGCCTTCCTGCAGGCCTTCGTCTTCGCCGTTCTGGCCAGCATCTACCTCAACGATGTGGTCAACCTGGGCCACGGGCACTAAGAGCCCCGGACCAGCCTTCACCCCCAACCCCCGAACCTCTGAAACAGGACTAGACAGACATGGAAGCTGAAGCCGCCAAGTACCTCGGCGCGGGTCTCGCCACCCTCGGCATGATCGGCTCGGCCATCGGCGTGGGCAACATCTTCGGGAACTTCCTGAACGGCGCCCTGCGCAACCCGTCGGCCGCCGCCTCGCAGGTCGGCAACCTGTTCGTGGGCGCCGCCCTGGCCGAAGCCCTCGGGATCCTGGCCTTCGTGCTCGGCATCCTGATCCTGAACGCCTAAGCGCCAGGATACGCCTGATCCAGACGGCGGCGGCCCCCGCGCGGGGTCGCCGTCGCCTTGTCGATATCCAGACGAACGGACCCCATGGCCTCTCCCGCCTCTTCCGACGCCCACGGCGAGACCTACGCCACCACCGAGGCCCCCTCGGGCGGCCTGCCGCAGTTCGACACCACGGTCTGGGCCGGGCAGATCGCCTGGTTCCTGATCCTGTTCGCGCTGATGCTGGTGCTGGTCACCAGGGTGTTTGCGCCGCGCATGCGCCGGGTGTGGGACGAGCGGGCCGCGACCATCCGCGGCGCGGTCGAGACCGCCCGCACCGTGCAGGACGAGGCTGCTGTCCAGGCCGCCGCGGCCAAGGCCGAGGTTGAGGCCGCCCGCGCCTCGGCCCGCGCCACCGCCGCCGCCGCCCGGGCCCGCGTCGCCGAACAGGCCGCCGCCCGCAACGCGGCCCAGGAAGCGGAGCTCAACGCCCGCATCGCCGCCGCCGAAGCCGACATCGCGAAGACCCGCGACGCCGCCCTGACCTCGGTCGGCGCTGTCGCCTCGGAAACCGCCACGGCCATGGTCGCCCGCCTGACGGGCAAGGCCCCGACGGCCGCTGAACTGAAGGGCGCCGCCTGATGCCGTACTTCCTCACCCCCGAATTCTACTCCTTCGGCAGCGCTGACCTGTGGGCCGGTATCGGCCTGCTGATCTTCTTCGGCATCCTCATCGCCGCCGGCGTTCCGAAGCTGGTCGCCGGCCAGCTGGACGCCAAGGCCGCCAAGATCCAGGGCGAGCTCGACGAGGCCGCCCGCCTGCGCGCCGAGGCCGAGGCCCTGCTGGCGCAGATCCGCGCCGAGAAGGCCGCCGCCGACGCCCAGGCCCGCGACATGCTCGCCGCCGCCGAGGCCGACGCCCGCCGCCTCGAGGACGAGACCCGCGCCCAGGTCGAGGAAGCCCTCGCCCGTCGCCAGAAGCTGGCCGAGCAGCGCATCGCCCAGGCCGAGGCCCAGGCCATGGCCGAGGTCAAGGCGCTCGCCGCCGAACAGGCCGCGGTTCAGGCCGAAGCCATCCTCGCCGCCCGCCTCGCGGCCGCTGGCGCCGACCCCATGGCCGACGCCGCCATCGCCCAGATCGGCCAGCGCCTGAGCTGAGGAAATAGCGCCCTTTCCTCCCCACGCCAGTGGGGAGGGGGACCGCCGCAGGCGGTGGAGGGGCAGCCGACGCATCGCGCTTGACCAGCCCCTCCGTCTCGCCGGCTTCGCCGTCGAGCCACCTCCCCATGGCATGGGGAGGAGAGCCGGCCCTCAGAGCGCCGCGACGCCCTCGGGCGGATGCATCCGGGCCAGCCGCTTCTGACGGCTCTCCAGGCGGCCGAACACATTGCCCAGAACGATGCCGAACACGACGTGTCCGCCCAGCATCCACAGCACCCCGCCGAGACCGGCGCGGGCGCCGAGCATGCCGACGCCCGACAGGGGCGCGACCGTCAGCATCATCACCAGGAAGGCCCCGACGGCGAAGACGATGCCCTTCGTCTCCGGGGTGTCGGTCGGCAGCCGGGGGCTGAGCACCCCGAACAGCGGGCCGAGCAACAGGGTCCCGACGACGAAGTGACCGATCCAGCCGGCGAGGGCCAGATCGGGCACCTGCAGCATCACGGCGACCATACGGGGAAAGGGAACGGCCCAGGGACCGAGGGCGAGGTTGACGGCCTCCATCGCCGCCACCGCCAGGGCCCCCGAGAGCCCCGAAATCATGCCCATTTGTACGCGTGACATCATGACCAGAGCGCCTCCCAACGCATCGTTCTTGTGTACGCGAGGGGGAGGATACGCCCGTTGGGCGAACGCCGGTGTCACATTAACGTGCGCGGCCCCGAGAGGTCCGGGTTTCAGCCGAAGCGGACGCCCGAGAGCCGCTCCGCCTCGCCCCACAGGGCGTGCGCCACGCCCGCGTCCAGCGCCCGGGGCTCGATCCTCGCCGGCCCCGGCGGCCCCTTGTATTCCTTCATCCGGACGGGACCGTAGTAGCCGCCCGACTCGACCGGGCCGGTCGCCGCCAGCAGGATCGGCAGGGCCCCGTCGGCCTGGGAATGGCTCACTAGCGGCTCGAGGAACGGGCGGTAGACATAGCGGAAGCCGGCCCGGGCAAGCCCCGACGCCGAGGCCAGCGGGCCGTTGCCGATCAGGTCCGTGCGGGCATAGCCAGGGTGGGCCGCCACGCTGGTCAGGCCCCAGTTCGCCGCGGCGCTGCGCCGGTCCAGCTCGAGGGCGAACATCAGCATGGCCAGCTTGGACTGGGCATAGGCCTTCCACGGCGTGTAGCCGGAGGTCAGGTTCAGGTCGTCCAGATGGATGCGGCCCTGCCGGTGAGCGACCGAGGACAGCTGCACCACCCGGGCCTGACCCGCCTGCAGCAGCGGCAGCAGACGCGCCGTCAGGGCGAAGTGACCGAGGACATTGGTGGCCAGCTGCAGCTCGTGCCCGTCTGGACTCTCCTGACGCGTCGGCAGGGCCATGACCCCGGCGTTGTTGATCAGGACATGGATCGGCCGCCCCTCGGCCAGCAGGCGCGCCGCCGCCCCGGCGACCGAGACCTGGCTGGCGAGGTCGAGCTGTTCCACCCGCACCGTGGCCGCCGGCGTCTCGCGCAGGATCGCCGCCCGCGCCGCCTCGCCCTTGCCGGGGTTGCGCACCGCGAGCACCAGATCGGCCCCGCGCGCGGCCAGCACCCGCGCCGTCTCGAAGCCGGTGCCGGAGTTGGCCCCGGTGACGATGATCCGCCGACCCGTCTGATCCGGTACATCGCGACTGGTGAAGCGGGCCATGGGCGTTATCCTTGCGCTGTGAAACCATCGACGAAACGACGTTCAGCGGATATATCTGCACCCGATGCAACATTGCAAGGGGTGCACAACATCGGCCTCAGGGACCGCAAGCGCCGCGAGACCCACGCTCGCATCCAGCAGGAGGCGATCCGGCTGTTCCTCACCCATGGCTTCGAGGCGGTGACGCTCGACCAGATCGCCGGCGCCGCCGGCGTGTCGCGGCGCAGCCTGTTTCACTACTTCACCTCCAAGGAGGACATGGTGCTGGCGGCCAAGGTCGAGATTGGACCGCAGCTGGCCGAGGCGGTGGCCCGCCGTCCCGCCGACGAACCGACCCTCGACATGGCCGAGGCGGCGCTGACGGATATGGCGCAGCACTTTCAGGGGCCGGAGATGCGGGCCCTTGCACGGCTCATCGCGACCACGCCGTCACTGGAGGCCGGCGATCACGCCAGGTACGCCGAACTGGAGCGGGCCCTCGCGCGGGCCCTCGCGCAGCGTCGGGGCCTGGCGGAGGACGACCTCGAGATCGTCGCCGTGGCGGCGGCGTCGATCGCCATGATGCGACACGCGACCGAAGCCTGGCTGGCCGCTGATGACGCTCACGGGCCAGAGATTTTCGGGCAGCGCCTGTTCACCGCCCTGCGGCAGGCGGTGCGTTCCTGACGGTCAGCCCGCGAACTTCGCCGCGTCCTCGTCCGAGATGTCCTCGTTCGAATAGACCTGCTGCACGTCGTCCTCGGCGTCGAGGGCGTCCAGCAGCTTGAACAGGGTGCCGACCTGGTCGCCGGTCAGGCTGACCTCGGACTGGGGCTTCCAGACGATGGCCGTCGACTTGGGATCGCCCAGCACCTTAGACATGGCCTCGGCCACCTCGTTGAGGTCCTCGAAGGCGGTCCAGATGGTGTGGCCCGGCGCGTCCTCATAGATGTCCGGCTTGACCAGGTCGCTCTCGACGTCCTGGGCCCCGGCCTCGATGGCCGCCTCCATGACCGCGTCCTCGGAGCCGGCCTCGGCCGGATAGTGGATCTTGCCGACCCGGTCCCACATGAAGGTCACCGAGCCGGTTTCGCCCAGCGCCCCGCCGTTCTTGGAGAAGGCCGCGCGCACCGCCGAGGCGGCGCGGTTGCGGTTGTCGGTCAGCACCTCGACGATGATCTGCACGCCGCCCGGGCCGCGCCCCTCGTAGCGGATCTCCTCCATCGCATCGACTTCGCCGCCGACGGCCTTCTTTATGGCCCGGTCGATGTTGTCCTTGGGCATGGACTCGGCCTTGGCGTTGTTCACCGCCAGGCGCAGGCGCGGGTTCATCGCCGGGTCGGGCAGGCCCGACTTGGCCGCCACGGTGATCTCGCGCGAGAGGCGCGAGAACAGCTTGGAGCGGAGCGCGTCCTGGCGCCCCTTCTTGTGCATGATGTTCTTGAACTTGGAGTGGCCGGCCATGCGTCAGGTCCCGTCGAGGGCATCGAGGAAGGGGGGCTCTAGCGCAGCCGCGCGCGCCTGTCACGGCGGCGGCCGGGGAACCGGACGTGAGGCCCTTGGGTCGCGGCGACGCGCGCCCGACGGACTGTCATATTCGGAGGCTAACGGACGGCAACTGTCGATCGGAGCGCCCGCATGTCCCTCTTCACCCCCTCCCGTCGCGGCCTGATCCTCGGCCTCACCTCCGGCGCCGCGGGCTTCGCCTCCACCGGGGCCCTGGCCCAGCAGGTGTTCGCCGAATACCCCTTCCAGCTAGGCGTCGCCTCGGGCGACCCGGCGGCGGACGGCTTCGTCATCTGGACCCGTCTGGCCCCCCGTCCGCTGGAGACCGGCTACGGCATGCCGGCCGCGCCGATGAGCGTGTCGTGGGAGGTGGCCGAGGACCGCGGCTTCAACCGCACCGTCGCCTCGGGCGAGGTGGTGGCGCGCCCCGAGCTGGGCCACGCCGTCCACGTCGAGGTCGAGGGCCTGCAGCCCGCCCGCGACTACTTCTACCGCTTCAGCGCCGGGCGCGAGCGCAGCCTGACCGGCCGGGCCCGCACGGCCCCGGCGGCCGGCGCCCCGACCGCGGGCGTGCGCTTCGGCGTGGTCGGCTGCCAGAACTATGAGCAGGGCTACTACACCGCCCACCGCTACATCGCCGACGAGACCCTCGATTTCATCTACTGCTACGGCGACTACATCTACGAGGGCCGCGGCAACCGGGTGTGGAACAGCGCCAGCGGCCCCCAGGCCCAGCCGCGCCCCCACCTCGGCGGCGAGACCTTCTCGCTGGACGACTACCGGCGGCGCTACGCCCAGTACAAGATGGACGTGGACCTTCAGGCGGCCCACGCCTCGGCCCCCTGGTTCGTCACCTGGGACGACCACGAGATCGACAACAACTGGGTCAGCGACCTCGACCAGGACGGCACCGACCCGGCCATCTTCCGCCTGCGCCAGCAGGCGGCGCTGCAGGCCTTCTACGAGAACATGCCGCTGCGGCGCTCGGCCTTCCCGCGCGGCTCGGCCATGCAGCTGTACCGTCGCGCCGTCTATGGCGACCTGCTGGACCTGAACCTGCTGGACACCCGCCAGTACCGCACCGACCAGCCCTGCAACGAGCGCTGGGCCTCGACCTGCGACGGCGTCAACGATCCGGCCGCCGAGGTGCTGGGCCAGGCCCAGGAAGCCTGGCTGTTCCAGAGCCTGCAGGGCTCCCGCGCCCGCTGGAAGGCGCTGGCCCAGCAGGTCATGCTGATGGACCTGAACCGCAACCTGAACGGCGAGGTCGGCTACAACCTCGACACCTGGGCCGGCTATCGCGTGCCCCGGGCGCGGCTGCTCACCCACATCCAGCGCCGCAACATCGACAATGTGGTGGTCCTGACCGGCGACGAACACCAGAACTACGCCGGCGAGCTGTTCCTCGACGGGCGCAACCCCGAGGGCCGGCCGATCGCCACCGAGTTCGTCACCACCTCGATCAGCTCCTCGGGCGACGGCGTCGACCAGCGCTCCGACATGGCCCGTATCCAGAGCCAGAATCCGTTCCTGAAGTTCAACAACGCCCAGCGCGGCTATGTGATCTGCGACCTGACCCACGCGCGCTGGCGCACCGACTTCAAGGTGCTGGACCGGGTGTCGACCCCGGGCGGGGTGCTGAGTACCCGGCGGTCGATGGCCATCGAGGCGGGCGACCCGACGCTGGCGGAGGCGTAGCCGCCACTCCCTTCCCCCTCGATGGGGGAAGGGTCGGGGATGGGGGTGGGAACACGACGTCGACGGAAAGACGCTTGAGGCGGCGCCGCCTCCTGCACCCATCCGGACGCCTCGCGCACTCACCCCCACCCAACCCTCCCCCATCGAGGGGGAGGGCCTTTTTTGTGCGCCCCTACCGCCGGCCCAGCGCCACGAAGCGCACGGCCATGCCGCCGCCGGGGGCGAGGCGCAGGTCCATGGCGTCGCGCGCGGTGACCTCGCGGGTTTCGATGGCGATGGCGTAGGGATTGGTCTCCCAGTCGGCATCGTCGCCGTCACGGTAGATCTCCGCGCGATAGCGGCGGTTCGGATCGAGGAAGTCCAGCCGCACCGGCAGCACGCGGCCGTGCTCGTCCGTGACGGCCCCGAGGTACCAGTCCTCGGAGTTGCGGTCCTTGCGGGCGAAGGTGACGAAGTCGCCGATCTCGCCGTTCAGCACCCGCGTGTCGGCCCAGTCGACGGGCACGTCCTTGATGAACTGGAACGCCTCCATGTTGGTGGCGTAGTTCTCGATCAGGTCGGCCACCATCTGGATCGGGCTGTAGATCACCACATAGAGCGCCAGCTGCTTGGCCAGGGTGCTCTGGATGCGGCTGCCCGGCTGCTGGCCGTTCAGTACGAAGATGCCGGGCGTGTAGTCCATCGGGCCCGACAGCATGCGGGTGAAGACCAGATTGGCCTCATGCTCCGGCGGGTTCGGCGGCACGCCCCAGGCGGCGAACTCCATGCCGCGGGCGCCCTCGCGCGAGACCCAGTTCGGGTAGGTCCGGCGCAGGCCGGTGTCCTTGATCGGCTCGTGCGGATTGACGGCGATGCGGTGTTCGGCGGCAGCGCGCACCACGTTCAGATGGTGCCGCGCCATGTGCTGGCCGTCGTGCCAGGCCCAGGCGATCTCGCCGTTGTCGTCCAGCACCTTGGCCTGGCCGGCGTCGGCGACATAGCCGGACTTGATGGAGTCGATGCCGAGACGCTCGTACAGGGCGAAGGCTTCGGGGATCTGCGCCTCATAGTGCGAGGCGAAGCCCGAGGTCTCGTTGTGGCCCACCAGATGCACGCCGCGCTCGCGGGCGTAGGCGGCCAGACCCTCGAGGTCGAAGTCCGGATAGGGCTGGGTGAAGCTGAAGTCCTGGCCGTTGCCGAACCAGTCGCCGTCCCAGCCGACGTTCCAGCCCTCGACCAGCACCCCGCGGAAGCCATGCTCGGCGGCGAAGTCGATGTAGTCGCGGGTGCGCTCGGTGGTGGCCCCGTGGTTCGGGCCCGAGGCCCAGGTCATGGTGTTGAGGTGCATGCCCCACCAGATGCCCACATACTTGTAGGGCTCGACCCAGCTGACGTCGCCCAGGGCGTTGGGTTCGTTCAGGTTCAGGATCAGGTCCGACATGTACAGGCCGCCAGCGTCGTCGGCGATCTGCATCGTCCGCCACGGGGTCGGGAACGGGGCGGTGCGGCGCACCTTCGCCTCGTCGATGCCGGGCGCCAGCTGCGCGGTGAAGCGCTGGCCCGAGACCCGCCGCAGCCACATGCCGGAGTAATCGACCAGCGCCGCCTCGTGGAAGGCGATGTGCAGGCCGCTGTCCAGCTTGACCGTCATCGGCGTGTGGGCGCGGCCGATCTCGGCGATCGGAGTGCGGTTGTAGAGGTATTCGTAGCGGTTCCACTCCCCGGCCGGGATCCACCAGGCCTCCCCCGCCTCGACCAGGTTGAACTCGGTCAGCTCGTCGGCGATGGCCACATCGCGCAGCTGCGGCTGGTCCGGGAACTCGTAGCGGAAGCCGACGCCGTCATCGAACACGCGGAACACCACGTCGAAGCGGCGGCGCGGCTCGACCTGCTCGGTGAAGGTCACACGCAGCTCGTTGTGACGGTCGCGCACGAAGCGGCGCTCGCCCCACGGCTGCTCCCAGGTCTCGTCGCGGCTGGCGCGGGCCTCGCCGGTCAGGCGGAAGTTGCGCTCGAGCTTCGGCGCGCCGACCAGCATGAAGCCGAGGCGGCTCTCCTCGATCACCGGCCGGCCGAGGCGGCTGACGGTGTAGAAGGGCCGGCCCTCGCCATTGGTCGACAGGGTCACGCTCAGCACCCCGCCGGGCGAGGTGACGGTGGCGCTTGGCGGCGGCGGCGGCGGGCTCTGGGCCAGCGCCAGCCCCGGCGCGACGGCCAGGGCGAGGGTCAGGAAGAGGCGTCTCAGCATGGGGACTCCTGGGGCGAGAGAAAAAACGAAGGCCGCTTGCCAGACCCGGCGAACTCTGCGACCGAGGCCTGAAACTTTTGCGGCAAATTTTGCATGACCCGGAAGGCCACACGTCTGGCGGACCTCGCGGCGATGACCGGACTGTCGATCTCGACGGTCTCGCGCGCGCTCAACGACAGTCCGGCGATTAACGCCCAGACCAAGCAGCGCATCTGGCAGCTGGCGCGGGAGCACGGCTACGCCCTGCGCCGCTCGATGCCGGCGGGCCCCGAGGGGGCCGAAGCGGTCATCGCCATCATCGTGCCCCGGCCGCAGGGCCGCGACAACTACTGGCTCTCCGACCCCTTCTTCCTCGAGCTGTTTGCCGGCGTCGGCGACGCGGCGCGCCAGCGCGACTGCGACTTCCTCGTCAGCCACGTCTCCCCGGACAGTTTCGAGGACCTGCGCCAGGTCATGAGCACGACCCGCGCCGACGGCGTCATCTTCCTCGGCCAGAGCCATCTGCACGAGGCCTTCAACCGGCTGGCGGACGTGGAGGACAGGTTCGCCGTCTGGGGCGCCCAGCTGCCGGACCAGCGCTACTGCTGCGTCGGCTCGGACAATGTGCTCGGCGGCCGCCGGGCCACCCTGCACCTGGCGCGGCTGGGCCGCAGCCGCATCGTCTTCCTCGGCGACACCGAGGCGCCGGAGGTCGACCAGCGTCGGCGGGGCTACCTCGAGGGCCTGACCCAGGCCGGCCTCGCCGCCGATCCGGCGCTGGTGGTCGACGCCCATTTCGAGGTCGAGAGCGCCGAAGCCTCGGTGGAATCGCTGATCCGTCGCGGCGTCGCCTTCGACGGGGTGGTGGCGGCCTCGGACCTGATCGCGCTCGGGGCCATCCGCGCCCTGCGCCGCGCCGGCCGCGCCGTGCCGAAGGACGTCTCGGTCATCGGCTACGACAATGTGCCTTTCGCCCGCTACTCCGGCCCGGCCCTGTCGACCATCGCCCAGAACACCGCCCGCGCCGGCAGGCTGCTGGTGTCCAAGCTGCTGGACCACCAGGGCGAGGGGGCGCTGCGCTCGGAACGCGTCGCCACGGACCTCATCGTCCGCGAGAGCTGCGGGGGCTGACCCGCGGCGGCTCACGCCCGGGTCGCCACATAGGCGCCGTAGGGCGGCAGGGTCCCCGGCGCCGCGCCGTCCATGTTCACCTCCAGCAGGCGCCGCCAGCCGGGTTCGGCCGCCAGAGCCGCCGGCAGGGTCTGCGTCTCCGGCCCGAGGTTGAACAGGCACAGCAGGCGCCCGTCGTCGGCCACCCGCTCGAAGGCGACCAGCGGCGCCGCGACCTCGCGCGGGGTCAGCCGCCCGACGCGCAGGGCCGCATGGGCCCGACGCAGGCCGATGGCCCGGCGGGTGGCGTTCAGCGTCGAGGCCGGGTCCGCTTCCTGCGCCTCGACCGCCAGCGGCGGGTGACGCGGATCGACCGGCAGCCAGGGCTCGACGCCGGAGAAGCCCGCCCACGGCGTCTCGGCGCGCCAGGGCATGGGCGTGCGCGCCCCGTCCCGGCCCAGGGTCTGGGGCCAGTTGACGATCGCCTCGGGGTCGACCAGCCGCTCGAACGGCACATGCGCCTGGGGCAGCCCCAGCTCCTCGCCCTGGTAGACGAAGGCGTTGCCGCGCATGCACATCAGCAGCAGCATGGCCATCTCGGCGAAGGCCTTGCGATCGGCCTCGGCGGCCCAGCGCGACACCGCCCGCGGCGCGTCGTGGTTGGAGAAGGTCCAGGACGGCCAGCCCTCCCCCGCCGCCCCCGGCCACATGGTCTCGGCCTGATGCAGCAGGTCGGCGCTGAGTTTGTCCGCATACAGATAAAGGAAGCCATAGGCGCTGTTCAGCCGGTCGTCGCCGGCGGTGAACAGCTTCATCTCGCGCTCGGCGTCCTCGCCGCCGACCTCGGCCACGGTGAAGCGGCCGCCGTAGCTGTCGGTCAGGGCCCGCAGCCGGTTCAGATAGGCCGGAATGTCGGCGTGGCTCTGGTTGTAGAGATGGCGCTGGAAGTCGAACGGCCGGGTGCGCTTGCCCGGGGTCGTGACCGGCGGATTGTCGGTCAGGGCCGGGTCGTGCATGGCGAAGTTGATGGCGTCGAGGCGGAAGCCGTCGACCCCGCGCTCCAGCCAGAACCGCGCCGCCGCCAGCGTGGCGTCCTGCACCTCGGGATGGTGCAGGTTCAGCTGCGGCTGCTCCGGCAGGAAGTTGTGCATGTAGTACTGGCCGCGCCGCGCGTCCCAGGTCCAGGCCGGACCGCCGAACACCGACTGCCAGTTGCTGGGCGGCGATCCGTCCGGCTTCGCATCGGCCCAGACGTACCAGTCGGCCTTCGCATTGTCCCGGCTCTGCCGGCTCTCCTGGAACCAGGCGTGCCGGTCCGAGGTGTGACAGAACACCTGGTCGATGATGACCTTAAGCCCCAGCGCATGGGCGCGCGCCACCAGGGCGTCGAAGTCCGCCAGCGTGCCGAAGATCGGATCGACGTCGCAATAGTCGGCCACGTCATAGCCGAAGTCGCGCATCGGCGAGGTGAAGAAGGGCGAGATCCAGATCCCGTCCACCCCGAGCGAGGCGACGTGATCCAGCCGGGCGGTGATGCCCTTAAGGTCGCCGACGCCGTCGTTGTTCGAGTCGGCGAAGCTGCGCGGATAGATCTGGTAGATGACCGCGCCGCGCCACCAGACGTCGGCGGCCGTTTCCGGCTCGGGGGCGGCGACGGGACGGGAGATGAGGGTGGTGGTCAAGCGGCGTCTCGCGTCGTGCAGATGAGATAATCGAGCGGGCCCAGGCTGACGCGGACGCTGCCGGGCGCCTGGGAGGTCGGGACGCAGGTCCCGGCGAGCGACCGCCAGCGGTCCGAGCCGACCTCGACCTCGATGGCGCCCTCGAACGGGGTCTCGGCGGTATTCAACACGACCAGGGTCTCGACGCCATCCAGCCGGCGCGAGAAGGCGAACACGCCGGCCCCGTCCTGCGAGGCGCGCACCACCTGGTCGCCGCGCGCGAGGGCCGGCTCGGCGCGCCGCACGGCCGCGAGGCTGGCGATCAGCCGGTACAGGGGCGCGTCGGTGTCGAAGTTGGCCTCCGCCGCCGTCGCGTCCGTGCCCAGCAGGACATTGTCGTTGTAGACGGCCACCTGGCTGGGGAAGAGCGGCTCGCGCGCGTCCTGGTCGCCGCCGTCGCCGACGAAACCCTGCTCGTCGCCGGAGTAGATCACCGGCGAACCGCGCCCGGTCATCAGCAGCACATGGGCCAGCTCGACCCGGCGCAGCACCTCGTCGGGCGAGGCGTCCGGGCGGGCCTCGCGCACGAAGCGCGCGAAGCGGCCCATGTCGTGATTGCCCAGGAAGGTCTGCAGCCGCCGCGCCGCCTCGGTCCCGCCGGCATAGACCGGGTCCTGGAAGTAGAGGCGCTCCAGCACGTCGGTCGCGCCGCCCCTGGCGAACACCTCGACCGCCGCGCCCTGGAAGGCGAAGTCGAGGACCGACGGATAGCTGTCGACGCGGGTGAAGCGGGCCAGGGCCCCGGGCTGGAACTCGTAGACCTCGCCGAAAATCTGGAAGTTGGGGATGCCGCGCGCCGCCGCCCGCGCCTGCATGGCCGGCACGAAGGCCTGCCAGAACTCCGGATTGACGTGCTTGGCGGTGTCGACGCGGAAGCCGTCGACGCCGAAGCGATCGATCCATTCGCCGAAGATGTCGATGAAGCCCTGAACCACCCGCGGGTTCTCGGTCATCAGGTCGTCCAGCCCGGCGAAGTCGCCCATGGTCACGGTCTCTGGACCGCGCCAGTCGCTGTCGCCGCGGTTGTGATAGAGCACCGGGTCATTCAGCCAGGCCGGAACCTTCACCCCGACCTCGGCCTCCGGCACGAACGGCGTGTAGGCATAGGACGGGTCGGTCAGACGCGCGAAGTTCTCCGCCGTCTGATGCGCCGGCCCGTCGCCGAGGAAGCCCGGATTGATCGCCGGCCCGTCCGGCCCGCCGCGCCGCTGGTACGGATAGTCCGCCCGCGAGCGATAGGCGCACGGCGCCTGGTAGCACTCGCGATACCGGATCACATCGGCGGTGTGGTTGGTGATGATGTCCAGATAGACCTTGATGCCCCGGGCATGCGCCGCGGTGACGAAGGCCTCCATCTCCGCATTGGTCCCGAAGTGGGGATCGACCCGGGTGAAGTCGGTGATCCAGTAGCCGTGATAGCCGGCCGACTCATTGCCGGGCGGTCCCTGCACCGGCTTGTTCTGGTAGATCGGCCCCAGCCAGATGGCGGTCGCGCCGAGCCCCTGGATGTAGTCCAGCCGCTGGATCAGGCCGGCCAGGTCGCCGCCCAGATAGAAGCCCTTGTGGGTCGGGTCGAAGCCGGTGACGAGCCGGTCGCCCTCAAGCCCGCCACGATCGTTGGACGGGTCGCCGTTCTCGAACCGGTCCGGCAGCATGAAATAGACCACCTCGTCCTCGGGCAGCCGGTCCCGGAAGGCGGCGTCCTGGGCCGCCGCAGGCAGGCCGGACAGAAGGGCGGCGGCGGCCAGACCGCTGGCCAGAACGCGGCGCAACCGCGTTGACGCGCCGGCGGCGCGGACCCGAGTCATCCCAAACTCCTCCCAGGAAGCGCGGCCCTCAGCCGTCTTTTGCAAACTTTTGCGTGGCGATTTTCACCGTGTCAACCCGGCCGGATCGGGGGCGCAGAGCGTGACATTTCTGCTTTACCATTATTTTTGCTGGCTTTTTTTCATTACCGCCCCGTTTCGATCACGGCCAGTTTATGGCGTCAGTAAGATTCGCCGTTGCAACTTGCCTCAAATTTGCGTTCTTTTGCGAACGTCAGGCCTACCGCGCATTCCAGAAGGCGGATGGCCCAAGGGAGGATAGAGGCCATGAGAACCCCGTCGCGCGCCCGGCTGCTGGCCGGCGCCGCCATGATCGCCATCTGCGGCGCCAGCCCCGTGCTCGCGCAGTCCGCACAGGACCCGCAGGACGCGACCGAAGTCGAAGAGATCGTCATCACCGGCATCGCGGCCGCGCTCGAGACCGCCATCGCCGAGAAGCGCCGGGCCACCTCGATCGTCGAGGTCATCGCCGCCGAGGACCTCGGCAAGCTGCCGGACCAGTCGATCGCCGAGTCGCTGGCGCGCCTGCCGGGCCTCGCCGCCCAGCGCATCGACGGCCGCGCCCAGGTGATCAGCATCCGCGGCCTCGGCCCGGACTTCACCACCGCCCTTCTGAACGGCCGCGAGCAGGTCACCACCGGTGACAACCGCGGCGTCGAGTTCGACCAGTTCCCGTCGGAACTGCTGTCGGGCGTCATCGTCTACAAGACCCCGGACGCGGCCCTCGCCGCCCAGGGCCTGGCCGGCACCGCCGACCTGCAGACCGTTCGCCCGCTGGAATACGGCCGTCGCGCCGGGGCCATCAACTACCGCTACGAGTGGAACGACCTCGGCTCGCTGAACGCCGGCGCCGAGGACACCGGCCACCGCATCAGCGCCTCCTTCGTCGACCAGTTCATGGACGACACGCTCGGCGTCGCCCTTGGCGTCGCCTACATGGAAACGCCCTACCAGAACGAGCGCTACAACGCCTGGGGCTATCCCAGCGTCGAGACCTGGCCGGCCTACATCCAGGCCAACCCCGCCGCCTACGCGGGCGCCGTCGGCCAGGCCATCCTCGGCGGGGCCAAGCCCTACGCCCAGTCGGGCCTGATCGAACGCACCGGCGTCATGGGCGTGGTGGAATGGGCTCCGAACGACCGCTTCCGCGCCACCGCGGACGTGTTCTACTCGGAGTTCGAGAACACCCAGATCCTGCGCGGCATCGAGATCCCGCTGTGGTGGGGCGACGCCTCGCGCGAGCAGCTGCAGCCCAACTACACCGTCACCGACGGTCTGATCACCCAGGCGACCTTCAACGGCGTGCGCGGCGTGGTCCGCAACGACCTGAACACCCGGGAGGCCGAGACCACCTCGCTGGGCCTGCGGCTGGAGTACGACCTGACCGACAACTGGGCGGTGTCGCTGGACGTCAGCAGCTCGACCGTCGACCGCACCGACCAGGTGATCGAGTCCTACTCGGGCTACGGCTACAACTTCGCCGGCGCCACGGACAACATCACCTACACCCTCGACAGCCGCGGCGTGGCCAGCTTCCAGACCGGCCTCGACTACACCGATCCGACGCGGATGGTGCTGACCGACCCGCGCGGCTGGGGCGGCTCGCAGATCCAGGCCGGCTATCTCAACTCGCCGATCACCGAGGACGAGCTGAACGCGGTGCGTCTGGCCACCACCTACACCTTCGCGGGCGGCCTGATCCGCTCGATCGAGGCCGGGGCCAACTTCACCTCGCGGGACAAGAGCTTCGTCTCTGACGAGTTCTTCCTGATCCCGTCCGGCGGAGTCACCTCGCGTCCGATCCCGACGGACTGCCTGCTGGAGCCGACCAGCATCGGCTTCCTCGGCTTCAGCATGATCAGCTACGACACGCAGTGCGTGCTCGACTCCGGCGCCCTGGCGCAGCAGCGCAACGCCAACTTCGACGTCGTGTCGAAGAACTGGGAAGTCAGCGAGGACGTCATCAACGTCTTCGTTAAGGCCAACCTCGAGGGCAGCCTCGGCCCGATCCCCTTCACCGGCAACGCCGGTCTGCAGATGATCGACGTCGATCAGTCGTCGAATGGCTTCGCCGCGACCAGCCAGATCAACGGCGTCTCCACGCCGGTGTCGGGTGGCGTCGAGTACCGGGACTTCCTGCCCAGCCTGAACCTGATCTTCGAACTGTCGCCGTCCGACGTGCTGCGCTTCGCTGCCGCCCGGGTGCAGGCCCGTCCGCGGATGGACCAGATGCGCGCCAGCCGGACCTACGGCTTCAACGAGCAGAACCGCAACTCGACCGACATCAACGCCGCCTACTTCGGCGGCGGCGGCGGCAACCCGGAACTGCGTCCGTGGGAAGCTGACATCCTCGATGTGTCGTACGAGCACTACTTCACGTCGCGGTCCTATGTGTCGATCGCCGGCTTCCTGAAGGACCTCAAGACCTACATCTACAACCAGAATGTGGTGCAGGACTTCTCCGGCCTGAACTTCCCGACCGCTCCGGGTCAGGGCGCTCCCGCCTCGTTCTTCGGTCTGTACAACTCGCCGCAGAACGGCACGGGCGGGACCATCGAGGGCGTCGAGGTCGCGGCCTCGCTGGCGCTCGGCGACTTCATCTCGCCGCTGGAGGGCTTCGGGATCGTGGCCAGCTGGGCCGACACCTCGTCGGACATCCAGCCCGAGCCGGGCAACCCGTCGCGCCCGATCGAGGGCCTGTCGGAGCAGGTCGCCAATGTCACCGTCTACTACGAGCGTGACGGCTTCTCGGCCCGGGTCTCGAACCGCTACCGCTCCGAGTTCCTCGGCGAGGTGGCCGGCTTCGGCAACGGCCGGACCTTCCGCACCGTGGCTGACGAAAACATCGTCGACGCCCAGATCGGCTACGAGTTCCAGTCGGGCCCGCTGGAGGGGCTGTCGCTGCTGCTGCAAGGCAACAACCTCACCGACGAAGAGTTCGTCACGCTGAACAACAATCTCGAGACCCAGCCGATCGACTATCAGGTCTATGGTTCGACCTATCTGATCGGCATCAACTATCGCTTCTAAAGTTCTCTCCTGAGAAACCTCCTGCCCCGGCCCTTGCGGCCGGGGCTTTTTTATTTGAATGATCGCGACCTGAACCGGCGAAAGACCGGCTGTGGAGGAGTTCGACCATGTCCAGCGCACCCGCCGCCCCGCTGCTGAGCCAGCGCCCCCGTCTGTCCGGCCTCGCCATCTGGAACATGTGCGTCGGCTTCTTCGGCATCCAGATCGGCTTCGGCCTGCAGAACGCCAACACCAGCCGGATCTTCCAGACCCTGGGCGCCGAGGTGGACTCGCTGGCCATCCTGTGGATCGCCGCCCCCCTCACCGGCCTGCTGGTGCAGCCGGTCATCGGCTACCTGTCGGACAAGACCTGGAGCCGCCGACTCGGGCGCCGCCGCCCCTACTTCCTCGTGGGGGCCATCCTGACCAGCCTGGCGCTGGTGGCCATGCCCAACTCCCCGACCCTGTGGTTCGCCGCGGCCATGCTGTGGATCATGGACGCCTCGATCAACATCACCATGGAGCCGTTCCGCGCCTTCGTCGGCGACAACCTGCCGGACGAGCAGCGCACCACCGGCTTCGCCATGCAGAGCTTCTTCATCGGCACGGGGGCGGTGTTCGCCTCGTGCCTGCCGTGGCTGCTGTCGAACGTCTTCCAGGTGGCCTCGACCGCGCCCGAAGGCGTGGTGCCCGACACGGTGCGCATCGCCTTCTACGTCGGCGCCGCGGGCCTGTTCGCCGCGGTGCTGTGGACCATCGTGACCAGCCGCGAGTACAGCCCGGCCCAGCTTGACGCCTTCGAGGCGCACCGCGCCCGGCTGGCCGGCGAGCCGGCCTTCGACCCGGCAGCCCGCGAGGCGCCGGCGCGCACGCCGCGCGCCTATCTGGTCGGCGGCCTCCTGTGGCTGCTGGTCGGGGGCGCGGCCTTCTACGGCGTCTGGGCTTTCGGCGTGGAGAAGGAGCTCTACATCTTCTCCGGCTTCGTCGCCGGTTTCGGCCTGCTGCAGATGGTCGTCGGGGCCCTGCACGCCGCCCGCACCGTCAACGGCGTGACGGAGGTGGTCGACGACATCTTCCGCATGCCGCGCACCATGGCCGACCTGGCGATCGTCCAGTTCTTCAGCTGGTTCGCCCTGTTCGCCATGTGGATCTACACCACGGCGGCGGTGACCTCGGTGCACTACGGAACGAGCGATCCGACCTCGGCCGCCTACAACGCCGGGGCCGACTGGGTCGGGGTGCTGTTCGGGGTCTACAACGGCGTCGCCGCCCTGGCCGCCTTCGCCATCCCGGTCGTGGCCCGCCGCACCGGCCGCAAGGGCGCCCACGCGATCAACCTGCTGCTGGGGGCCGCCGGCTTCGCCGGCATCTTCCTGATCCGCGATCCGCAGCTGCTGTGGCTGCCCATGATCGGCGTCGGCATCGCCTGGGCCTCGATCCTGTCGATGCCCTACGCCATCCTCTCGGGGGCCCTGCCGGCGCGCAAGATGGGCGTCTACATGGGGGTGTTCAACATCTTCATCGTCGTGCCCCAGCTGGTCGCCGCCACCCTGCTCGGGCTGGTGCTCAAGTACCTGTTTGAGGGGCAGGCCATCTACGCCCTGCTGATCGGCGCCGGCGCCTTCACCCTCGCCGCCCTCGCCTCCCTGCGGGTGCGCGAGCGCTGAGCCGGGGTCACGCTTCGCGAAGCGGCCCGGTCACGCCCGGCGCCCCGGCCTCGACCTCCCACGCCTTGAGAACGTCGAGGCGATAGGGCTTCTCGAGGATGGTCGAGACCGCCATCAGCTCGCCGCGGGCCCGCTCCGGCGTCAGGGTCAGGCGCACGAAGCCGCGCGGCTGGAAGTCGATGAAGGCCACCTCGGGGTTGGCGTCATTGACCGCCTGGTTGGCGAAGGCCGGCGGCAGGCCCAGCGAGTCCGCCGGGCTCGGGCTGCTGATCGCAGTCGTGCCGAACTCGACGCCGACGTCGGCCCCGGAGGCGTCCGCCAGTCGGTTGACCCAGAAGGTGTGGCTGTCGCCCGCCAGAACGACCGGGCGCGCGCCGGCCCGCTTGAGCGCCGCATACAGCCGCTCCCGCTCGGCCGGGTAGCCGTCCCAGGCGTCGAGGTTCAGCGGCACGTCCTGGCCGAACAGGCTGATCAGGCTGCGGATGCTCTGGCGCCGCTCTTCCGGCAAGGTCGCCAGCACGGCGTTGAGGGTCGCCTCGGGGATCAGGGCCCCGAAGTCCGGGGCCGTCACCCGCGCCATCACGACCTGGTTGCCGATCACCTGCCAGGCTGCGCCGTCGCGCGCGGCGACGGCGAGGTCGCGCTCCAGCCAGGCCAGCTGGTCGTCGCCCAGC
Organism: Brevundimonas sp.; assembly: GCF_035998205.1. Taxonomy (GTDB): domain Bacteria; phylum Pseudomonadota; class Alphaproteobacteria; order Caulobacterales; family Caulobacteraceae; genus Brevundimonas. The sequence goes on along the minus strand of NZ_DASYHT010000006.1, from coordinate 339,060 downwards.
AGGCGTCGATCCGGCGCGTTCAGCTTCGCCATGAAGCCGGCGCGGTCGGCGACCGGCTGCCCGTCCGGGCCCGTCGTGTAGAAGTCCGTGGCGTAGTCCAGCTGCTTCGTCCGGGCCATCAGCCGCGTCTCGAGCATGTGCAGCGAAGCCGAGCGGCCGAAGCGGAAACTGCGATAGGTTGCGGCCTCCAGCGACCCCTCCGCCCGCGGCTCGCGGATCGGCATCCACTCGAAGTACGCCTTCAGCGCCACGGCCTTGCGCGTCGCCCAGTCGCCCTCGTCCGGCTGGTGGTTCTCGGCCCCGACGTCGAAGCTGTCGTTGGTGGTCTCGTGGTCGTCATAGACCACGATCCACGGCGCCCGGGCGTGGGCCGCCTGCAGATCGGGGTCGGCCTTGTACTGGGCGTGCCGGGCCCGGTAATCGGCGAGGCTGACGATCTCGTGCGCCGGCTCCGGGATGCGGTTCAGACGCAGGCCGTTGACCATGCCGTAGTCGGTCGGCGCCGCGCCGTATTCGTAGATGTAGTCGCCCAGGTGCACGACCGCGTGCAGCGTCTCCTGCCGGGCAATGGCGTCATAGGCGTTGAACAGGCCGTTCGGGTGCAGCGAGCAGGAGCACACCGCCAGCACTACCGGGTCGGTCGAGGCGGCGTCCGGCAGGGTCCGCGTGCGGCCGACGGGCGAGCCGGTCCCGTCGGCGGCGATGAAGCGGTACCAGTAGTCCGTCCCCGGCTGCAGCCCCTCGGCCACCACCTTGACCGTGTGGTCGCGGGCCCGGCTGGTCGCGGTCACGCCCTCGGCGACGATGCGGCTGAAGGCGTCGTCCCCGGCCACCTGCCAGCGCAGGCGTTGATCGTCCTCCGCGTTGCTGATCCGGGTCCAGAGCAGCACCGAGGTCGCGTCGGGGTCGCCGGAGGCCACCCCATGCGCAAAGCTGACGGCGCCGCCGGTCCCCGGGGCGCGCGGCGGCTCCGGCGCGGTGGCGCAGCCGGCGGCGGCTCCGACCCCGAACAGACCCAGCAGGCGGCGACGATCAACGGTCATGGGCGAACTCCCGGAGGCAGGCTGGACGAGCGGGACCGCCGCAGGGACGGCCCCGCCCCGGTCATCAGTAGCGCAGGGTCAGGCCCACGCCCCAGGTCGTCGGCGCCCCGGCGATGAAGGTCGCGAGGCCCAGCGCATCGCCGGTGTTGCCGGCGTCCTTGAAGTATTCCTCGTCCAGCAGGTTGTCGCCGAAGGCCTCCAGCGACCAGTTGCTGTCCGCCGGGGTGAAGGCCACCCGCAGGTTGAGCAGGCCATAGCTGTCCTGCGTCTCGTCCTGCACGACGTCAGGCACCAGACCGCCCTGCAGGGCGGGCACGTCGTTATTGTCGTCGAAGAACACTTCCGACTGCCAGGTGTAGCTCGGGGTCACCCGCAGCTCGCCGCCGGCGAGGGCGAAACGGGCCGAGGCCCCGACCGAGACCTGGTGGTCCGGCGACAGGCGGAAGCGGTTGCCGTCGAAGCGGCCCACGTCGAAGCGCGAGCGGTTGTACGCATAGGTGGCGAACACATCGAGCATGTCCGCCGGCGTCCAGACGCCCTGCATCTCGACGCCGTAGGAGGTCGCCTCGCCGGCGTTGGTGGTGACGAACACCGCGCCTTCCTGGATCTGGGTCTGGAAGTTCTCGTAGCCATAGTAGAAGGCGGCCGTCTCGAAGCGCAGGGTTCCGTCGAGCAGGCTGGCGGCCTTGTAGCCGACCTCGAAGCTGTCGACCGTTTCCTCATCGACCACGCGGAAGCTGGCCTGGCCGCCGGTCGCGGACGCCAGCGGCGGGGCCGACGGGACGCTCGGCGACAGCACCGCCGGGCGGCGGCCGCGGGCGTAGTTGGCGTAGACGCTGGTGTTGGCGTCGATCTCGTAGCGGGCGGTCAGACGCCAGGTGAAGCCGTCATCCTCCAGCGACTGCTCCTGCACGGCGCCGCCGGTGGTCGGCTGGATGAACAGGCCGAAGGTCGGCACCGGGTAGGTGGCGCCGAAGGGGATCTGGCCGGCGTTGGGAGCGGCAAGGGCGCCCACGAGGCTGGCGCTGCGGATCGAGGCCCCGGCCAGCACCGAACCCAGCACGCTGCGCTGGCCGCCGGTCACCGCCGAGGCGATCCCCGAGGTCTTCTCGTCCGAGGTGAAGCGGATGCCGGCGCCCACTTCCAGCCGGTCGGTCAGATCGTAGCTGACGTCGGCGAAGACGTCGAACGACTGCAGGTCGGCCGAGTTGGTGACGATCTCGGTGTAGTTGGGGCTGAGGTTGGCGGCGATGGCCTGGCCTTGCTGGGCCGAAAGCAGAATCGTGTTGCCCGAGGAGGCCGCCACCAGCCCCTGCACGAGCGCGCCGGTGAAGGCCGTGTTGCCGAACAGGGCCAGCGGCGCGGGGCGGTTGGCGGCGAAGCCGGTGCCTGCGGCGCCGCCGTTAAGCTGCCCCGTCAGCAGCGCGAGGGTGGCCCGCTCGTCCCACTGCAGCGGCAGGCGCTGCGAACCGTCTTCCTCGAAATAGCCGGCGCCGACGAAGGCCCGGAAACGGCCGCCGGCGTCATAGTTCAGGCGCAGCTCCTGGCTGAACTGGTCGCCGGTCGCGTCTTCCGAGATGGTCAGGATGGGCAGGCTGATCCCGTCCGGATCGAACACCTCGACCGAGTCGAAGGTGCGGGCGGCGGTGATCGACGTCAGGCTGACCGAGTCGCTCAGGTCCCAGCGCAGGATCGCCGTGGCGCCATAGACCTCGCGGTCGAGTCCGAGCCGCGAGCCGTCAACGAAGTTCTGGCCGGCGCGCAGGGCCGCCGGCTCCCACGGCTCGGCCCCGCCGAGCACCGCGCCGGTGGCCGGGTCGGTCGGCACAAAGCTGCGGGCCTTGAACGAGGTGCCGGTCGAACCATCGCGCTGGTAGTTCAGGATCAGGTCGGCGCGGAAGGCGTCCGTCGGCTGCCACAGCAGCGACAGGCGGGCGGCCGAGGTGTCGACGCCGTTGAAGTCCTCGCCGCCCAGGGCGTTCTCCACCGAGCCGTCGCGCTGGCGGTGACGGAAGGCCAGGCGGGCGGCGAAGGTGTCGGACAGCGGCGCATTCACCACCGAGCCGAACTGCAGCAGGCCCAGCGACCCGGCCTGGGCCGAAAGCTCGCCCTCGAAGCCGGCCAGCGAGGCCTTGTTCTGGATGATGTTCACCGCCCCGATCAGAGCGCCGCGCCCGAACAGGGTCGACTGCGGGCCCTTGGCGATCTCAACGCGCTGGATGTCGAACAGCTCGACGTAGGAGCCGCGGGCCTTGGAGATCGACACCCCGTCCTGGAACACCGACACGCGCGGCTCGATATAGGCCTCGCCGGAGTCCGAGGTGATGCCGCGCATCACGAAGCCCGGGTTGTTCGGCGACTGGTCCTGCACGTCGAAGCCCGGCGTGAACAGGCCCAGCTCGTTGAAGTCCTCGACGCCGATTTCACGGAGGAACTCGCCGGAATAGGCGGTCAGCGCCGTCGGCACCTCGATGATCGACTGCTCCCGCTTCTGCAGGGTGACGATGATCTCGTCGACGGTGGTCACGCCCGGGTCGGCCTGCTGGGCCAGAACGGGCGAGGACAGGCAGGCGGCGAGGCCGGCGGACGCCAGCAGCCAGGACTTGGTGCGCGCAACGGTCATGATAAAGCTCCCCAATCCCCATCAGATCAGGGGATCATGGAAGGGCCGTTAAGCGTCGCCGGTGTCCGGCCAACGACAGGGTGACGACCAGCGGATGAAGCCTTGACCGATGTTTTCGAGACAGATGATCCGGAGACGGACGCCGGCGCGACGGTGCTGGAGGTGCGCTTCACCGGCGACGAGGGGCGGCTCGACCGGGCCCTGGCGCTGGCCCTGCCCGACCTGTCGCGGGCCCGCCTGCAAGCGCTGATCGCCGCAGGGGCCGTCAGCCTCGACGAGGCGCCCGTGCGCCAGGGCTCGGCCGCGGCGCGGGCCGGCCTGTACCGGGTCGCCGTCCCCCCGCCGGAGTCCGCAGATCCTGAACCCGAGCCCATTCCCCTGACGGTGCTGTTCGAGGACGCCCACCTGATCGTGGTCGACAAGCCGGCGGGGATGCCGGTGCACCCGTCGCACGGTCACGCGCGCGGCACCCTCGTCAACGCCCTGCTGCACCATTGCGCCGGCAGTCTGTCCGGGGTCGGCGGCGTGGCCCGTCCGGGCATCGTCCACCGCCTCGACAAGGACACCTCGGGGGTGATGGTGGCGGCCAAGAGCGACGCCGCCCATGCCGGCCTGTCGGCCCTGTTCGCCCGCCACGACATCGACCGCAGCTACATCGCCCTGACCCGGGGCGCGCCCCACCCGCGCGCCGGCCGGGTCGAGACCCGCCTTGGCCGCTCGACCGCCGACCGCAAGAAGATGGCGGTGCTGCGCAACGGAGGCCGCGAGGCGATCACCGACTACGCCACCCTGCGGGTGTTCGGACCGGACGGCCGCCCCCTCGCGGCAGAGGTCCGCAGCACCCTGCACACGGGCCGCACCCACCAGATCCGGGTGCACATGGCCCATCTTGGCGCGCCCCTGCTGGGCGATCCGGTTTACGGCTCCGGCGGCGTCAGCCCGGTGGTGCGCGAGGCGGTGGCCGCCTCCGGCCTGACCGGCCAGGCCCTGCACGCGGCGGTGCTGGGGTTCGTCCATCCCGTGACCGGCGAGGCGCTGCGCTTCGAGTCCGCCCCGCCCCCGGCCATGCAGGCGCTCGCCGCCGCCCTCTCGGCCCTGTAGCCTCGGCCGGCACGAAACCAGGGAGACGGCCATGACCGGCGAGGTGCGCGACAACCCCGAGGCCCGGCGCTACGAGCTGGAGCTCGACGGCCAGGTCGCCGTCATGACCTACAACCTCAATCCGCCGCAGCTGATGATCACCGAGACCCTGGTGCCCGAGGCGCTGGAGGGCCGGGGTCTGGCCAGTCGCCTGGCCGCCGCCGTGGTCGCCGATGTCCGGGCGCGCGGGCTCGTCCTGCTGCCGGTCTGCCCCTACCTCGCGGGCTGGCTCCAGAAGCATCCGGAGCACGCGGATGTGGTGCATCCGACCTACCGGGGCATTCTCGGCCTGTGAGGCGTCGCACAGGTCCGTCTTGTAAAAGGACTGACTATCGGCTAGGTACCTGTGGCGGCGAGGACGCAGGTCGCGGCCTGCCGTGACGATCCGCCCCTTTCGCTCGAGGCAACCGATCGCCATCTTGCCGATTGAGGGGTGAGGGCCTGGTGCACAGCAGTGGCCGGCCGGGACGCCTGCTCGCTGAACAAGGTCGGAGGGACCACATGGCCAACAACGCGCTCGCGATCATGTCGCCGGAACAGGGACTGTCGCGCTACCTTTCGGAAATCCGGAAGTTCCCCATGCTGAGCAAGGACGAGGAGTTCATGCTCGCCAAGCGCTGGTCGGAACACCAGGACCCCGAAGCGGCCCACAAGCTCGTCACCTCGCACCTGCGCCTCGTGGCCAAGATCGCCATGGGCTATCGCGGCTACGGCCTGCCGATCGGCGAGGTCATCTCCGAGGGCAACGTCGGCCTGATGCAGGCCGTCAAGAAGTTCGACCCGGACAAGGGCTTCCGCCTCGCCACCTACGCCATGTGGTGGATCCGCGCCTCGATCCAGGAATACATCCTGCGCAGCTGGTCGCTCGTGAAGATGGGCACCACCGCGGCGCAGAAGAAGCTGTTCTTCAACCTGCGCAAGGCCAAGAGCCAGATCTCCGCCTTCGAGGAAGGCGACCTGCGTCCCGAGCATGTCGAGGCCATCGCCACCAAGCTCGGCGTGACCCAGCAGGACGTGGTCGACATGAACCGCCGCCTGTCCGGCGACGCTTCGCTCAACGCGCCGCTGCGCGCCGACGGCGAGAGCGAGTGGCAGGACTGGCTGGCCGATGACACCGCCGTCTCGCAGGAGACCCACCTCGCCGAGAGCGAGGAGCGCGACATCCGCATGGGCCTGCTGCAGGAGGCCATGGAAGAGCTCAGCGAGCGCGAGAAACACATTCTCACCGAGCGCCGCCTCAAGGACGACCCGGTGACCCTTGAGGAGCTGGCCGGCCACTACGGCGTCAGCCGCGAGCGCGTGCGCCAGATCGAGGTGCGGGCGTTCGAGAAGCTGCAGAAGGCGATGCGCGCCGCCGCGCTCGAGCGGAACCTCGTCGACGCCTGACGACCGGGGCCGGCGTCAGCCGGCCTTGGCGAAGGTGTCCGGGGCGGCCAGCTCAAGAACACGGCCCACCGGTCCGCTGAGCATGGCCTTGGTCGGCGTCGGACCGGTCAGGGTTGTCTCCAGCGCCGCCACGGTGACCGCCAGCCGCGCATCCGCCGCCTTGATCGCCAGCTGCTTGAGGGCGTTGGCCTGCTCCCGGATCGACCGCAGCGCCTGGGCCGGGTCGCTGTCGAACTGGTTCAGGGCCGAGGCGAGGATACGCATGGCCTGGTCCTTGACCGCCGCCGGGGCGGCCTTGCCGGCCACGTCGCTCTTGCGCTTCCGCGCCCCGCTGTATTCGCCCGAGTTGAAGCGCCGCCGGTCCGGACCGACATAGCCGACCGCCTCGATCCAGTCGCGCTGCCGGGTCGCCACCACCTCGATGCGCTTGAGCACGTCGCCGGCGGTGAAGGGCTTGCGCACGAACTCGTGCACGCCGCAGTCGCGCGCGCCCTTGATGGCGCTGGCCGTGGCCTCGGCGGTGACCATGATGATCGGGACCTGACGGCAGCCCAGGTGCGAGCGACGCAGGCGACGGGTGAAGGACTCGCCGCTCAGCCGCGGACCGGCATGCTCGACGAAGATCACGCCCGGCTCGAGATCACGGCAGATCTCCAGCGCCATCTTCTCGTCAGCCTCCAGCACGACCTCGCGCGCGCCCAGACCCTTGAGCAGATCGGCGATGAGCTTGGCGGACGCCACATTGGGGTCGACGATCAGCGCCCGTCGGACGACCGGCGCGATCTTCGCCGCGTTCTTGGGATCCGTCGTAAAGACCACCGTACACCTCTCCACCCCTGAAGCGGCGGCATAGTGCACGGACGGGGTTAAGCGGGCCTTGCCAGACGGGGACGTCTGGCAAGTTTTGCAATCAGCCCGCGAACGGGTCCTGCATCAGGATGGTGTCTTCGCGCTCCGGGCTGGTGGACAGCAGGGCCACCGGGGCCTGGATCAGCTCCTCGATCCGACGCACATACTTGATGGCGTTGGCCGGCAGGTCCTTCCACGAGCGCGCGCCCTGGGTGCTTTCGGACCAGCCTTCGAGGCTCTCGTAGACCGGCCGCGCCGCGGCCTGGTCGCGCATCCCCGCCGGCAGATAGTCCAGCACCCGGTCGCCGACCTGATAGCCGACGCAGATCTTCAGGGTCTCGAACCCGTCCAGCACGTCCAGCTTCGTCAGGGCCACGCCGTGGATGCCGTTGACGGCGATCGACTGGCGCACCAGCACCGCGTCGAACCAGCCGCAACGCCGCGCCCGGCCGGTCACCGTGCCGAACTCGCGCCCGCGCTCCCCCAGCCGCTGGCCGTCGGCGTCGGTCAGCTCCGTCGGGAACGGCCCCGAGCCCACGCGCGTGGTGTAGGCCTTGACGATGCCCAGCACATAGCCGACCGAGCGCGGCCCGAGGCCCGAGCCGGCCGCCGCCTGCCCCGCCACGGTGTTGGAGCTGGTCACGAACGGATAGGTGCCGTGGTCGACGTCCAGCAGCGTGCCCTGGGCGCCCTCGAACAGGATGCGCTTGCCCTCGCGATAGGCGCGGTCCAGCTGCCGCCACACCGGCTCCCCGGTGAACCTCAGCACGCCGGGGGCGACCGCCAGCAGCTCGGCCTTCAGCGCCGCCGGATCAATCTCTGGCAGGTCCAGGCCCTTGCGCAGCGCCCCGTGGTGCGCGAGCAGCCGCTCGATCTTGGCGTCCAGCGCCTCGGGATCGGCCAGGTCGCCCACGCGGATGGCGCGGCGGCCGGCCTTGTCCTCATAGGCCGGGCCGATGCCGCGGCCGGTCGTGCCGATCTTGCCGGCGCCGGCCTGGGCCTCGCGCGCCCCGTCGAGATCGCGGTGCAGCGGCAGGATCAGACAGGCGTTGTCGGCCAGCTTGAGGATGTCCGGGGTGATCGCCACGCCCTGCGCCTCGATCCGCCCGATCTCGTCGAGCAGGGCCCAGGGATCGACCACGACCCCGTTGCCGATCACCGAAGGCTTGCCCTGCACCACGCCCGACGGCAGCAGGCTGAGCTTGTAGACCTTCTCGCCGACCACCAGGGTATGGCCCGCGTTGTGGCCGCCCTGGAAGCGGACCACCACATCGGCCCGGTTCGACAGCCAGTCGACGATCTTGCCCTTGCCCTCGTCGCCCCACTGGGCGCCGACCACCGCGACGTTCGCCAAGTCCCACTCTCCACGGAATGCGCGGCGTCGCTATAGACGGCCCCGCGGCGAATGTCGTCCCGGCGCGGCCGATTTCTGCTCAGAGCTCGGCGATCGCCGTGGCGAAGGCCCAGTCCAGCCAGGGCGTGGCCGCCGCCACGTCCGCCGCCTCGACCGTGCAGCCGCACCAGATCCTGAGGCCGGCCGGGGCGTTGCGGTGGCCCTCCACGTCATAGGCGGCCCCGGCCTCCTCCAGCAGCGCCTTCATGCGCCAGACGAAGGCCTGACGCGCCGCATCGTCCAGCGCGGTGACGCGCGGATCGACGATCTTCAGGCACACCGAGGTGGTCGAGCGCGTGGCGGGGTCCTTGGCGAGGAAGTCGATCCAGTCGGTCCGCTCCACCCATTCGGCCAAGGCCGCGAAGCTGGCGTCGGTGCGGCGGATCAGCTCGTCCAGCCCGCCGATCCGGTCGGCCCACTCCAGGGCGTCGATCCAGTCCTCCAGCGTCAGGACCGAGAAGGTGTTGATCATGGTGCCAGTCGCCAGCGCCCGGTTGAACCGCCCGCCCTCGGTCAGGCGCAGCAGCTTGGGCACCGGGAAGCGCGCCTCGACCTCGTCCAGCCGCTGCACCGCGCGCGGCGACAGCACCGCCACGCCGATCCCGGCCTCGCCGCCCAGCGCCTTCTGGAAGGAGAAGGTCGTCACATCCAGCTTCGGCCACGGCAGGGGCATGGCGAAGGCGGCCGAGGTGGCGTCGCAGATCACCAGCCCCGAACGGTCATCGGCGATGAAATCAGCGTTCGGCGCGCGCACGCCCGAGGTCGTGCCATTCCACGGAAACACCAGATCCTTGGCCGGATCGACGCGCGCGGTGTCGGGCCAGCGGCCCCAGGGCGCCTCGAGGATCTCCGGGTTGAGCTTCAGGTGGTCGCGCGCATCCACCGCCCACGTCTTGCCGAAGTTCTCGAACGCCAGCAGCTGCACCGGCCGCGAGCCCAGCAGGCTCCACATGGCCGATTCCACCGCCCCGGTGTCCGACCCGGGGATGTAGGCCAGAACATAGTCGTCCGGCGGGGCCAGCACCTTGCGGGTCAGCTCCAGCCCGTAGGCGAAGCGGGCCACCACCTCCGGCGCGCGGATGCCGCGGCCCAGCAGCTCGCCCGGCAGGCCCTCGAGCGTCCAGCCCGGCCGCTTGGCGGTCGGCCCGGAGGAGAACCACGGGCGCTGCGGCTTGACGGCGGGCGGGGTCGGCATGGCGGTCAGCGTCCCGGCTGGTAGGGACGCTTCGCGCGCCACTCTTCGGAGAATTTCAGCAAAGCCTCGTCCGGCGATTCCGGCAAGGCGACGAGCAGCCTCACCTTCAGGTCGCCGCGCTGGCCGTTGGCGTAGCCGCCGCGCCCCTTGAGGCGCAGCACCTGGCCGGTGTTGCTGCCCTTGGGAATGGTCAGGTTGACCGTCCCGTCCGGCGTCCGCACCGGCGCCTTGCCGCCGAGCACGGCGTCCGGCACCGACACCATCAGGTCCATGGTCAGGTCCGCGCCCTCGACCCGGTAGAGCGGATGCGGCTGCAGCTTCAGCTCGATCAGGGCGTCGCCGGCCTCGCCGCCGCCCCGCCCGGCCGCGCCCTGGCCGCGCAGCCGGATCACCTGACCATCGCCGGCGCCACGCGGGATGGCCACGTCGAGCGTGCGGCCGTCAGTGAACTGGATACGTCGCGTCGCCCCGGCGATGGCGTCCTCCAGCGAGATCTCGAGCGTCGCCCGCACGTCCGCACCACGCCCGCCGCCGAAGCCGCGCCCGGCCCCGCGCGCGCCGGCCCCGCCGCCGAACATGCCGAACAGCTCGTCGAGGTCGATGTTCTCGAAGCCGGCGCGGCCGCCGCCAGGTCCCGGCCCATAGCCGCCGCCGGACTGGCCGCCGCCGCCGCCGAAGCCGCGGAACTGCTCGCGCCCGTCGGCGTCGATCTCGCCGCGGTCGAAGCGCCGCCGCTTCTCCTCGTCGCCGAGAATGTCGAAGGCCGCCGTGACCCGCTTGAACCGTTCGGCCGCCGCCGGATTGTCCCGGTTCTGGTCGGGGTGCAGCTGCTTGGCCAGCTTGCGGAAGGCGCTCTTGATCTCGCCCGCGCTTGCGCCGCGCGCCACGCCCAGTTCCTTGTAGGGATCTCCCGCCACGGGGACGCCACCTGCACCAGTGTTTCGACGGCGTCCAGTTAGGGGCTTCGGCGGCGTTCGCAAACCTCTAGATGTCGAGGAACGCCGGATCTCCCCAGCCGAAGCCGGGACCGTACTGCGCCACAGCCAGCGTGAGGCCGCCGTAGATCGCCTGGTCCGCCGCCAGATCGTCCGCCGGATAGAGCGCATGTCGGGCGGTCGTCTCGAACCGCCGCACCTCGACCTCGCCCGCCAGCACCCGCACCGCGAAACGCTCCGGCCCGTCCACCCCGTCCGGCTCGCCGTCCCAGCCGTCGCCACCGATCCGCACGCGCGGGATCCAGCTCACCACCAGCCCCGCCGGCGTCGCCAGCGCCCGCAGATGGGCCGGGCTCCACGGCGAGGCCTGCCGCCCCTGCCAGACGGCGTTCAAGGTCGCGGCGGTCGGGCCTGCCGGCGCGCCGTCGGGCGCGGCCCGCCACAGCCGCGGCAGTCCCTTCTCGTCGGCGCGCACCGCGACCCGCGCGCAGGTCTCCGGGACCACCACCGGCGCCCCCGCCGCCGCACCTGTCGCCCGCGCCTCCGTCCCCAGCTGACCACGCAAGAGACCGGTCAGACGCCAGCGCCCGCCGCCCTGCAGCTCGGCCTGGCGGTACTGCAGCAGTTCCCAGGCGTCGCCCACGGCCACCGCCAGCAGGCCCTCGCCGGCCAGCACCCGCGCCGCGGACCGGCTTTCGGGCGCCGTCCCCTCGATCTCCAGCTCCAGCCCGCCGCTCTCCTGCCAGCGGCCGGTCGGTCCCGCCGCCAGCGGCGCGGTCAGCCGCCCGACCGTGGCCGGCGTCTTGACCCGCGTGCGCAAGGTCAGGCTGTCCGCCTCATCCCCGGCCCACACCGCCATCGGTCGCCACGGGTCGAGGGCGACCGCCGCCAGCGGCCGGCCGTCGGTCTCCGCGCCCGGCAGGGGCGGCAGGTCCAGCAGCGCCAGCACCGGCGGCGACCCCGGGGGCGCCGGGGGCGGGGGATCCGCCACGGGCGGCGGCGGCGGCTCTGACGCGACAACCGCAGTCAGCGGCTCCAGCGCGACTCGCGTCCCCGCCGCCTCATCCGCCAGCGCCGCCACGCGCCAGCGGCTCCCGTCCTGACGACGCGCAGCGTCGCCGGGCTCCAGCCGCAGCCGGGCCAGCGGCGCCAGCCGCGCCTGCGCCGTCTCCCGCGCCGCCGCCGACGCCAGGGTCCGCACCGCCACCGCCGCGGCGACCGGCCGGGCGCAGCTGATCGGCAGGTCGAGCGTCACCCGCGGCCCGTCGAGCCCGGCCACCGCCAGCGCCGCCCCGGTCTGATAACCGGCCCCGTCGTCCACATGACGCACCTGCACAGAGGCCGCCGGCTCGCCTGGCTCGCGCACCGTCGTCCAGACCGGCGCATCATCGGGCAGCAGCAGGTCGTCGTCCGCCAGATCCAGCGCCGGTTCGGCCCGGTCCGGGGCCAGCACCGCCACGCGCCCGTCGCGCTCCGCCAGCCGGGCGTCGACGGCGGTCAGCAGCGGGGCCAGCGCCTCGCGCACCCGCATCGGCCGCGCCGCCACCAGCCCGGTCGGCCCCTCCGGCACAGGCTCGACGCGCATGTCGTCGTCCGCCACCCCGCCGCGGCGCAGCACCTCCCGGATCAGGTCGCTGGCCTCGCCGGTCAGGCGGCCATTGAGCCAGTGCCCGGTCTGCCACTGCGGCGCATCGGCCCAGACCTCGGTCAGGGCCGGAAAGGCCGGGTACGGCCGCGCATCCCAGCACCAGACCTCCGCCCCCGCGATCATCGCCCCCCCGTAAACCGGCGAGACGGGGTTGCGCGCCGGATCGGCGATGACGTCCAGCAGGGCCGCCAGCAACCGACGCTGGATCCGGTCGTCACGACCGCCGCGCGAGAAGGGCGGCGCGGCGCTCTCGCTGCTCTTGGGGTCCTGGAACAGGTTCGGCGCATTGCCGCCACGGTCGACGGCGGCGCAACCGATCTCGGTCAGCCGGATGGGCTTCATGCCAGGGACCCAGGCCGTCGGGGACGGGCTGCGCAACCCGCCGACCCGGTCATGGTGCGGATTGCCCCACCAGCCGGCCAGGTCCTTGGGCCGGAACACCCAGGCCTCGCCCCAGCCCGTATCCACGATCGGCGTGCGCGCCTGCGCCGCCCGCGCGGCGTCATCGGCATAGTACCAGTCGAAGCCCTCGCCCCCGTCGACCTGCGCCGCCAGATAGGCCGGATCTTCCGGGCCGCGATATCCGGCCAGGGCGTCGAGGTGATCCTCGCCGTCGCGCCAGTCGCCCATCGGCGGGTACCAGTCGATGGCCACGTGATCGAGCGCCGGGTCGGCCCACAGCGGATCGAGGTGAAACAGCCGGTCGCCGTCCGCCGTCTGACAGCCGAAGTATTCCGACCAGTCCGCCGCATAGGACAGGGACGGCCCCGGCCCGATCACCGCCCGCGCCCTTCCCGCCAGCGCCCGCAGCCGCGTCACGGCCGGGAAGCCGCCGTCGCTGGCCCGACTGGTAGTGAGGCCGCGCATCTCCGAGCCGATCAGCAGCCCGTCCGCCCCGGTCTCCGCCGCCAGCGCCGCATGGTGCAGGATGAAGCGGTCGAACCCCTCCGCCCCGTCGAAGAAGGCGGCGATGTCCGCCGCCGCCGTGGCCGGGTCCCCCGCCGTGATCCGTCCGCGCCACGGATAGCCCTCGCCGTCCATGAACAGGAAGGGGTAGAGCACGACCTCGAGGCCGCGCCGCTTCAGCTCGGCCACCGCCTCGCGCACCGTTTCGTCCGACGGCGTGCCGCCATAGGCGGGCCGGCCATCCACCTGCGACACCACATGGGCCGTCGCCCGGGTCTCGCCCGCCACGCTCCAGTCCAGCGGCGCAGTGGTCTTGTCGCGCCGCTCCACCCCGGGCCGGATGCGGCAGGTCCCGGCCTCCAGGCTGTCGCCGAACCAGCCGATCACCAGATTGACCCGCCGCAGGTTCGGGCACTGGGCCTCCAGCTGGTCCAGCGAGACGATCAGGTCCGGCCGCCCGTCCGCGGCGTGGACATTCTCGGCCGCGACCGCGGTCAGGCCGGTCCGTCGCAGCACCGCCTCCGTGGCCAGGGTGAACTCCCCCGCCCCGGGGATCAGGCACACCCCGGCCAGTCGCGCCTCCAGCTCGCTCCCGTCGCCGCGCGGCCGGCGGAACAGCTCGGCGCTGATCATCGGCGGCCGATTGCCCCAGACCGCCAGCGGCAGGTCCTCGAACACCAGATAGGCCACCCCGCGATAGGCCGGCGCCTCGCCCTCGACCGCCGCGATCAGCGGGTCCGGCCCCTGCGTCTCGTCGCCCCGGTGCAGCCGCCAGCTGACCCCGGTCAGGTCCATCGGCTGGTTGTCGGCCCAGATCCGGCCGACGCCGTCGATCGGCCCCTCGCACAGGGCCACGGCGAAGCTCAGGGAATAGGCGTAGTCGCGTCGCGCCGGCCCGCCCTTGCCGCCGCCCTGCTCCAGCCGCCGCTCGCGGAATCGCGACGCCCAGATCACCTGACCCGCCACCCGGTTGCGGCCGATGGCGAAGGCCAGCCCCGCCCCCTCCGCCGCCGAGGTCAGCCGTAGCCCGTCCAGCCGCGGCCCCTCCCGCGCCGGCGTCAGCGCCCCGACCAGGGCGTCGTCCAGCGCCCGCCCGGCCACCGCCCCGATCAGCCGCCCCGCCGGTCCGGCCACCGCCGCCCCGACCGAACTCAGGATCACCTGGGCCATCTCAGCCCTCCGTCCGTTCCGGCGGCCAGGTGAAGGCCGCCGCCAGCCGCCGTCGCCACCACGGGCCGATCCAGCTCTCCACCACCGCCCGCCCCCAGTAGGCGTGGATCATCCGCGCCTCCGGCCCGTCGACCGCGCTCAGCACGGCGCAGTGCTTGGCCGGCGCCTGCAGGCCCATGCGGAACAGCAGGACATCGCCCGGCCGCGCCGCGTCGGGCGCCAGCTCGACCAGCCACGCGCGCGCCGCCGCCAGCAGCCGCTCCTCGCCCGAGGTCTCCGCCCAGTCGGCGCTGTAGGGCCCCGGCGCGACGGGCTCCGGCCCCATGACCTCGCGCCAGACGCCGCGTACCAGACCTAGGCAGTCCGCTCCCTCGCCGCGCACGCTGGCCTGGTGGCGGTACGGCGTGCCCAGCCAGCCCCGCGCCGCCGCCAGCGCCTGCGCCCGCCGGCTCATCGCCGGCTGCCGCCGTCGTGGCGCACGCCCTCGCGCGGCGTCACGCTCAACCAGTCGTCGCCGGGGATGTCGGGGAAGCCGCGGAAATTCACCCCGTTACCGAACACACCGGTGCAGGTCGCCCAGCGCCGGTCGCAGACCGGCTGCGGCGCGCTCGCCAGATCGACGCCGCAGCGTGCGTCGCCGACGGTGGCGTCGCAGGTCCGCGCGAACGTCCGGCCGATGGTCCCTTCCAGCGCCGCGAGCGGCCCTTCGAGGTCGGCCAGGAAGCGGTCGCCCTCGCGCCGCACCCGCCCCATCCGCCCGCGCCACAGCCGCATCCGCAGCGCAGGTTCGGACCAGTCGACCCGCCACAGCTCCACCTCGGCCCCGTCGTACAGACCTGCCGCGACCTCGGCCCCGGCCAGGGCGCTGTCGTCCAGCACCCCCGCCGCCGCCGCCGCGCCCGGGGCTGGCCCGACCGCCGTCTCGATCGCCCCGGCGGTCCAGCCGGACGCCGCCGTGCACGCCACCCCCTCCACCGTCAGCTCGCGGTCATGGTCGGTGAAGCCCAGCCGCACCCCGTCCGCCCGCCGCAGCAGCCAGACATGGCACAGGGCCGCCGCCCCGCTCTCGATCCGGGCCGCCAGCGCCTCGGGAACGACGCGCATATCAGAGCCTCACCTCGATCAGGGGCACCGCCACCAGCCGCCCGGCGGCGAACCCCTCCAGCGTCACGTCCAGCCGGTCGCTCTCGAACCGCACCGGCGTGTCGAAAGCGAACCCGGCGGTCACCGCCGCGCCCGGTGCCGGCGTTGTGGCCAGCGTCACCTCGCCCGTCGTCGCCTCAAGGCTGAAGGCCGACGCCGCCAGCTCCACCCCGTCCACCGCCACCCGCACCGAGCCCGCCACCGGCTTGGCGATCGGCCGGGCGACGTCGCCATAGGCCTTCACCAGCCCGAACTGGGTCCGCGCCCCGTCGCCGACGCCCAGCGCCTGATCGGTCGCCGCCACCGACCGCGACGGCGCGCAGGACCTGAAGTCCAGCGGATCACGGAAGCGAAAGCCGTACAGCGGCCCGCGCCGCGCCTCGAAGAAGGCGACCAGCTCGGCCATGTCGTCCAGCGACCGCACCCCGGCCCCGATCAGGTAGCGCCGCCGCGCAAAGGCCCATGGCGTCGAGCGTCGCTCGAAGCCGCTGCCCAGGGTGGCGATTTCGGTGCGGCGCTCCACCCCGGCGGTCGAGCCGAAGGCCAGCCGGGCCGGCAGGCGCACCTCGTGGAAGCTCTCCGCCAAACTCATCTGCGCGCCTCCCTTGATCTTGGGCGCAACGCACGGTCATCCTGTCCCTGGGGAAACCACTGGGAGGGACGCCATGCGCGGCGAGGTTCTGAGCTACGATGCGGCCGCCGGGGCCGGCCTGATCAGCGGCGACGACGGCGTCCGCTACAGCTTCGGGGCCATGGCCCTGCGCGACGGACCCGTCCGGGCCGGCCAGAAGGTCGACTTCGTCCCGGTCGGCACGGAGGCCACCGAGATCATGGCGCTGAATGGGCCGGCCCTCGGCCTGCCGACCCAGGTCGGCGGCTTCGACTGGCAACGCGCCCTGTTCTCCTTCGAAGGCCGCCTGCGCCGCTCGCACTTCTGGATCGCCTGGCTGATCCTGCTCGGCGTCGGGGTCGTCACCGGCTGGTTCCCGTTCGTCGGGGGCATCATCTCGTTGCTGCTGATCTGGCCCAACCTCGCCATCGGCGTGAAGCGGCTGCACGACATGGGCCTGACCGGCTGGCTGATCGTCACGCCGTGGGTGCTCAACATCATCGGCACCATCGCCCTGATCGCCAGCGTCGGCATCCAGGCCATCGCCAACTCCGCCGCGCTGGAGGCCGAGGACCCGGCCGCCATCATGGCCCTGATCGCCCCCGTCTTCGGCTGGCTCGGCCTGCTCCTGCTGGCCAACCTCGGCTTCCTGCTGTGGATCGGGCTGGTCGAGGGCACGCGCGGCCCGAACCGCTACGGCGAGGACCCCAAGGGGGGCGTCTAGAGCCGTCGCGCGCCCAGCAGCGTCGCCCGGGCCAGCGCCTGGGCGATCTGCGCCTCCGAACGAAGCAGCTCCCGCCCGGACGCGCCGCTCAGGTTCAGCGTCACGCTGACGCCGCCACCGCCCACCGGCTCGACCACCCCGCCGGTCGCCGGCCGGAACAGCTCCGGCCCGCGCTCGCCGACCAGATAGGCGCCCCCGCCGCGCACCGGCCCGCCCTCGGCCCGGGCCCCGCCGAACAGGCCCCCGACCGCGGCGCTCACCGCCGCCGCCAGACCCTCGCCGCCGCTCCGACCACTGCCCAGCCCCGCGTTCAGCGCCGTCAGCACCGCCCGCGCCAGTTCGGCCAGGCTCAGCTCCCCGTCCGCCGCCGCCCGCGCCAGCGACCGGCTCAGGCTCTCGCCCGCACGGCCGAAGGCCGTCTCGATCGCCCGCGCCGCCTGCTCCGCCGGGGCCTCCAGCCCCTTCAGCGCCTCGGCCGCCTCCGCCGCCCGCGCCCGCACATCGTCGGGCCGCTCGTCCCTGAAACCGTCAGTCATCCGGATATCGCTCCATCAGCGCCGTCAGCGCCGCGCGCCCCAGCCCCGGTCCGCCCGCCGGCGCCGTCAGCCAGCGCCACTCCTTCAGGGACAACCGCCAGAAGGCCGCCGGCGCCACGCCCAACCCCGCCGCCGTGCGCAGCATCCCGGCCCAGGGCGTCGCCCCGCTCACGCGGCCGCCGCCGCGGCGAAGGCCCGGGCCACGGCGGCCGCGGCCTCGGCCGGCGTCACCGGCGCCTGCGCCAGCCCGTCCGCCGCCTCGCCCTCGCCGCCCCCGCGCAGCAGGGCCGCCAGCACCACGCTCAGATCCGCCGCCGACAGGGCCCGCAGCCTTGCCGCCAGCGCCTCGACCCCGGCCACGCCCAGCCCCGTCTCGATCTCCGCCAGCGCCCCCAGCGTCAGGCACAGGCGCCGCTCGGCCCCGCCCAGCGTCGCCCGCACCTCGCCCCTGACTCCATTGACCCCGTTCACGGCGTCGCCGCCAGCGCCGTGAAGGCGATCTCTCCGGCGCTGGCCAGGCTGACGGCATAGGTCGCCTCGCCCTGGTGCTCGCCGGCGTACTCCAGCGTCGCCACCTGGAACGGCCCCTCCAGCGTCCCGAAGTCGGGGATCACCAGCCGCCAGGTCCGCGCCGCCTGGGCGAAGAAGGCCTCGCGGATCAGGGCGTCGGAGGCCGCGTCGCGGAACACCCCCTCGCCGCTCACCGCCGCCGAGCGCGCCCCGGCCCCGTCCAGCAGCTCGCGCCAGCGCCCGGCGCTGTCGGAGTCCGTCGCGTCCACCGGACGCGCATTCAGCGACAGGGTGCGCGCCCGCAGCCCCGCCACCGTGACGAAGCCCCCGGCCCCGTCCGCGATCTTCAGCAGGATGTCCCTGCCTCTCTGCGCCGCCATGTCCTCGCCTCCACCGTTCAGTAGATGGGTGAGGAGTGAGTAGGGCTTAGGGCTTAGGGCTTGGGCGGGGCCATTGATGTCGGCGTGCGGTCCGCCGGCGCGCCGCATCCCCTACTCCCTACTCCCTACTCCCTACTCCCTACTCCCTACTCACTCTCTTCCGTCACCGCCCGCACCCGGATCACCGCCCAGGCCCGGGCCCCGTCCCGCGCACGGAAGGCGTCGACGAAGGTCACGGCCAGGCTGACCGTGCGCACCCCGTCCGCCTCCAGCCGCGCGCCTTCAAGTCGCGCCCGCACCGCCGCCGCCACCGCTCGCGCCTCCTCCAGCCCCTGGAAGCGCGAGGCGCAGCTCAGGGTCAGCCGGTGCTCCAGCAGGCCGCCGTCCGCCGCGACCGGGCGGCTCTCGCCCGGCCCGAGCAACAGCTGCGGAAAGGCCGCGCCTGGCCTCAGGTCCTCCCACACCCGCCCGCCGACCAGGGCCGACAGCGTCGGATCGGCCTTCAGATGCGCGACCAGCGCCCGCACCAGCGCATTCTCCGCCCCGCTCATCGCCGCCGCTCCAGCCCCAGCCGCACCCGCCCGGGCGACACGGCGTCGACCGTCACGATCGCCCAGTCCTCGTCGGCCAGCCGCAGCCGTCGCCCGACCTGCAGCCGCGGATCGGCGCGCGTCTCCGCCGTGGTCGTCTCGATGCCCGCATCGCGCCCGGCCTCGGTCCCCGCCCGCCGCGCCCGCGGCGTCAGCGCCGCCCAGACCCAGCCCAGCGGCGCATAGCTGACGCTGCGCCCGCCGTAGGGGGTCTCGGCCTCGACCGGCTCCAGCAGCTCGACCAGCCGCCGCGGCGGGCTCACAGCCGCACCCGCCGGTAGGGCGCCAGCCAGGCCGCCACCTCTGCCTCGGCCCGCGCCGCGTCTTCGTCCTCGCCCCGAGCAAAGCCGGCCGCGGTCAGGCGCAGCACCGCCAGCCGCACCGGCGCCGGCGCCTCGCCGTCCACCGGCCCGCCTGTCAGGGCCGCGACCCGCGCCGTCGCCGCGTCGATGAGCGTGGCGATCAGCCCGTCCTCGACGTCATGCCCGACGCGCAGGAACAGCTTCGCCTCGGTGAGCGTCACCGCAGCGGTCATGGGTCCTCGCTTTGCTCGGAAGTGGCGAGTGACCAGTGATGAGTGGCGAGCGCCGCCCATCCTGCCGTCCCCGCCGGAATCTCACCACGGCAGCGGCGAGCGACGACCCTCCTCGCCACTCGCCACTCGCCACTCACCACTCGGCGACTACGTCGCCGCGAACTTCATCACCTTGATGGCGTCGAAGTTCTGCACCCCGCCGCCGACGCGCTTGGTGGTGTAGAACAGCACATAGGGCTTGGCCGAATAGGGGTCGCGCAGCACCCGCACCCCGGCCCGGTCGACGATCAGATAGCCGCGCCGGAAGTCGCCGAAGGCGATCGCCAGGCTGTTGGCGGCGATGTCCGGCATGGTCTCGATCTCGGTCACCGGATAGCCGAGCAGGGAGGCCGTCTCCCCCGGCCGCGACGCCGGCGTCCAGATGTAGTTGCCGTCCGCGTCCTTGAACTTGCGCACGGTCGAGACCGTCTTGCGGTTCATCACGAACCGCCCGTTCGGCCGGTACTGCGCCCGCGGCGCATAGATCAGGTCGATCAGCCGGTCGACCGGATGGCTGGCCGGAAAGGCCCCCGCCGCCCCCGAGGCGAGATAGCCGATCTGGCCCCAGCTCGCGCTCGCGTCCGCCGCCGTGTCATAGGCGAGGAACCCCTTCGGCCTGTTGACCCCGTCGCCGGTGACGAAGGCCTCGGTCTCCTGGGCGGCGAAAGCGTCCTCCACCTCCGAGGCCAGCCACTCGTCCATGTCGACCAGGGCGTCGTCCAGCAGGGTCTGGGTCGCCGCCGGGCTGGCGTAGAGGTCCGCCGACGGGAACTCGATCAGCGACAGGGTGGCCGGATCCGTCTCCGGCCGCGCCGCCGTCTCGGCCACCCAGCCGCACTCCACCCCGACGGTCGACACCGGCTTCCTGAACACGCCGCTGTTGATGGTCCGCACCGTGGCGATCTCGCGCATCGGCGAGGCCGCCATCAGCCGCCGCTCGATGGCCCGCTCGGTCTCCACCGGGGCCAGCACCCCCGACCCCGCCGCCGTCGACAGCCCGGCCTTGAGCTCCAGCCCCAGCCCCGTCTTCATCCACCCGGCGAACGCGCTCTTCTCCTCCCCACGCAGTGGGGAGGGGGACCACGAAGTGGTGGAGGGGCCCTCCGCCCCACCCCCGAGCGCCGGCCGCCGCGCCTCGCTGGCCAGGCGGTCGAGCCGCGCCTGCGCCGCCCCGACCGCCTGGTCGATGCGCGCCACCTTCTCCTCCAGCAGCACGTCGGCCGCCGCCTTCTGCTCGATCTCCGCCAGCCGCGCGTCATTGGCCGCGCGGAAGGCCTCGAACGCCGCCATCATCTCGTGCAGCGCCGCCCGCGCCTCGGGCGAGCCCGAGACGGTCTTGGTCTCTTTCATGTCAGTCTCCGGTTTGGCCCCGCCCCCGACGGGCGCGGGCGAGCCTCAGGTCACCGGCGGTCCGCGGCGCCGGGCCATCGCTTGACAGCGCGGCACCCTGCAATCCACGGTTTCGCCATGGCGTACGAATTCATCATGCTGGGCCTCGGGACCGTCATGGCCCTCAGGCCTGGCCTGTTCTCCGGACTCGCCAGCAAGCGGCGGCAGCGCCGCCTGCTCGCGCTTGAGGCCGGCGCGCCCGAACGGCACTTCGAGGAACGCCGCGAGCTTCAGGCCTACCAGCCCACCCCCCGCATCCTCCTGATGTGGCGCGTCATCGGCGTCGTCATCGTCCTCGGCGCCGCCGGCCGACTGGTCGACGAGCACCGCGAGCAGCGGGCGGCCGACGCCGCCAGAGCGGAGGCTCGGGCCGCCATCAGCGCTGGCGAGGCCGCAATGGCCCGTGCCGAAAGCGCCCAGGGTGAGGTCGACCGGCTGACGGGGTCATAGGCCCTGCCGCCGCCGACCGTCTCCGTCACCCGGCCACCCCGAACCTCGCCCCCGGCAGCATCGGGAAGGTCACTATCGCTCCGCGCATTTACAATGTTGGAATTGTTGGGATCACGGTGAACCGTTGGTGGCAATCCCTTAACCTCGAAGGCCGGGGTCAGCCGTCAGCGGACAGTAGGCGGTAGTGTCTCAGTTTGAAATCAACGATCGGGTCCATAGCGGGCTGGCATGAACGCAACCGCTTTACCCGTTCGATCCGTCACGGTGTTCGGCAGCAGTGCCGTGCCGAGCCGTCCCCGCGTCAACTCGGTGCGGTCGGGAATCACATTCCCCAAGTCGCGCGCCTCTTTGCCCCGACCGGGTGGATAAACCAACGTGATCGACACGTTCGGCAGCGAGGCAATGAACCTTGCGGTGGGGATTTGATCGCTGTCCGCCGTGAGCAAAATCACCCTGTCCACGGCCCCGGAAAGGGCATCCGCAACGATCTTCACCGAAATCGCCACGTCGGTTTGCTTCTCCTCGTGGAACTTGCAGTTCCGCTCATACATGCGGCATCGCTTGGTGGTCTTCTTGAAGTTGGCTTCGTGAACGGTGACGCCCACGGCTCTAAGAGCCTTCAAGTAATTTACATGTCGCTGTTGCTTTTCGCGTTCCCAAGTCAAAACGGCTGTAAAGAAATGGACCTCGTCAAGTTCTTCACCTTCTCGAAGCAAGGATTTCGCCAAAAGCCAATGGTTAAGCCACTTTAACTTGGGGCGATTTAGCTCATCGATAGCGTGATAGAGATTGAAGCCGTCGATGTACATTCTTGCTTTTGGCATCGAAACCCTTGACGCTCCGGGGCGTTTTCGCTATGAACGCTACATCCACCCGGCAGGCGCGGACCTGTCGGAAAGAGGGGCTAAGCCTTCGGGCTGGCCCCTCTACTATTTCAGGCCTGACGCTTTTTGTAAGGCCCCCTCGGACCCGGCTTCGGGGCCGCCGCGTCAATCCGCTCCACAATATCCTCCAGCGACCACAGGCGGTCCGTGATGCCCGCCGCCATCGCAGGCGTGACCTTGAGCGTCTTGTGGATGCGGACGAAGTTGTAGAACGCGAAATAGAGCGCCAGCGCGTGAATGTGGTTGTCCAGCTTCTTGGAGAAGGCGTTGGTCAGCCGCGTGAACCGGCGGTTCTGCATCCGGATAGAGAGGTTGGACCGCTCAACGTAGGACGTGGAGACGTGCTTGGGGTCCGGCTCGCCTTCCACCACCTTCGTCCGGATGCCGGTGCAGACCGGCGGGCTTTAGCGGCCTTGGGCCGCGCGCGGGTCGGTCCGGTAGACCTTCTCCAGCGTGGCGTAGTCCGCATCGGCTCCGAAGGCTTCCTCAATGGCCCGGAGGTAGGCGTTGTGGCCGTCCGTGGTGATCTGGACGCGCTCGCTGGACACGCGAGAGCGTAGATCGTCGGCCAGGATCAGCGCGCTCTCGCCCGAACGGTCGCCGACGAAGTAGCTGACCATGAGCTTCGTGTCGGCATCCAGAGCCGTCCACGTCCACACGTCGCCAGCACCCTCCGGAGCCGCCTTGGCCGTCGCGACGTTCTTGGCCTTGGCGTAGGTGAACGACCAAATCTCGTC
This sequence comes from Brevundimonas sp., assembly GCF_035998205.1. Classification (GTDB taxonomy): domain Bacteria; phylum Pseudomonadota; class Alphaproteobacteria; order Caulobacterales; family Caulobacteraceae; genus Brevundimonas. The sequence continues at coordinate 316,245 of NZ_DASYHT010000006.1, read as the reverse complement.
GCACTGGACCCGCGCCGCCGGGACGTTGCGGACCAGCTCGTCATGCATGGCGAGGCAAGCTTCCCCCGCATCCACCAGCAGCTTCGTCACCGTGTTGATCGACACGTCCGCCACGCGGCTGATCGACCGCATGGACGAGCCCTCGCAAAGCATCGCGAGGATTTGGACGCGCTTGGCGAGAGGGAGCCGAGTCAACGCCTTTTTGGGTTTAGTCAACGCTTGGGCGGTGTTAGTCATACCTAACGGACGATTCCCGCATCAGAGAGACCGCCTTGGCCGCCAAACCACCGCTCACCGCCGACGACTGGATGGCGCTCGACTTCGAGATTTCCCGCCTTTTCGACGGCGCGCCTGTCGATGAGGAGCAGATGTTCGCCGGTCGCCTGGCTGAGGTGACCAAGATGCTCCGGACGGTCATGGAACGGTCCCGCCACGTGGTCCTTTTTGGCGAACGTGGGGTGGGTAAGACCTCGCTTTCCAACATCTTTTGGCGTCGCTACGGAAAAACGCTTCAGAGCTTCATCGTCGCGAGGGTTCAAACGGGGCCACAGGACAACTTCACTTCGCTGTGGGTTCGCGCTCTGGAGGAGCTCAAAGCGGTCGGCATAGCGAACGGCCGAGGCTCCTATGTTCCCTTCGAAACGGATTTCGAAACGATCACGCCGTCACAAGTCCGCCGGGAGCTACAAAAGATCAACGCCAATGCCCTGCCGGTCATCATTATCGATGAGTATGACAAGCTAGCCGACCGAGACACAAAGGTTCTCACAGCGAACCTTATTAAGGAGCTTTATGACTTCTCTGTCTCCACAACCGTTATTTTGGTAGGGGTCGCTGAAAACATCTCAGAGCTTATCGAGGATCACGCCTCGACGGACCGGGCTGTCGTTCAGGTTCCGCTGAGCCGAATGTCTGAATCGGAGCTCCGCGAGATTATCGCCAAGCGAATTAGTCAGACGCCGATGAAGTTTTCGCCTGACGCCGTTCTGACGATCGTGCTTCTGTCCCGGGGACTTCCCTACTTCACGCAAGTCCTTTCGAAACACGCGGCCCTGCACGCGATCGATAACCGCCGACTAAATATCGCAAATCAAGATGTCGAGGCGGCCATGAACCGTTTCATCAACGACACTGAGGTGTCGTTTAGGGATGGATACAGGGCGGCTACCCGAACTAACCAACAAAGCAACCTTCACCAATCGCTTTTGGCCTGCGCTCTGGCGCGCTGCGATGACGAGGGGTTCTTCAAGGCCACCGATGTTGTCGAGCCTTTCAGCGCCATAATGAAGAGCCCGAAGCGGATAGCCCACTTCGAAAAGCACCTCCGCCGATTCAGCAGTGATGAGGGCGGGAACATTTTGGTTCGGCGCGGTGGTGATCGGCAACAGACCTTTCGCTTCGCGGACCCGATGATGCAGCCCTATGTCATTATTCGGGGCATCCAGACCAACATGATCGACGAGTCTGCTAAGAAGCTTCTTCTTCAGAAGGAACAGGGCGAGCTTGCCATCTAGCGGCAGCGGCCTTCTTCGCAACTTTCGCTCGTTGGTCGGGACTCAGCTTCGCCGCCCTCGCCCTCTTGAGCCGACCTCGGCCCTAGTAGGGGCTGGCTGGACCGCGTCCTCAACCTCGCCGGTCGCGATCTTGGCGACCATGATAGCCGCGCCGATCACGTCGCCAGGTCGTTTCTCGCCTCTAGGTCCCTTCGGCATCTCAGCGGCCTCGCGAATAGCGACGGTAGGACCGCCAAACGCTTCTGGCAGCGGCTACGGCCCCACGTCGCCCCATGCCCAAGGCGTACGCCTCAACGTCAGCCCAACTCTGAGCATCTGGCAATGACGGGTCAGCCTTAGCGTGGCGGGTGAAGTCACCGGTTGGGGTGTCGGTCACGCGGCGGCGAGCGATGTATTCCCTGAATGACATGCACCCATTATGGGGCCGCCCCAGGCTGAGCGCCATGCCTGTCAACGGTGGTCAGATTTCAAACTGAGACACTACCCAGTAGGCCCGGCGCTTGCCCTTAGCTGCTGATAGGTGAACGGTCAGGATTTGGCATTGTGGCCAGCCTGCCTAGCGTCGCCCCTGTTGGAGTCAGATTCGGCAGATTGCCCTCGACTGGCACGTCAATGTAAAGCAGACCTTACAACCTCGGCAGCTACCCTGCGCCGCTGAAAATCAGCCATAGGATCACGCCGACTACGACCAAGGCGATCAGGCATCCGATATTGTTTTCGGAGCCCGACGACCTGCCGAACTTGGGGCTCGGCTCCTCCAGTGAAAGGCCGGTCGCATTCCGGTCGGCGAGGATTTCGAGTTCGTGCTTTCCCACTTTCACGACATGGGCGATGCGCGTTGTTTGACCGGCCGCGTCGACTGCTAAGTGCTCCAGCATTACGGGCGTCTGGAGCCTCACCCCTTCCGCCACCACTTCCCGTTCGCGCTGGACGAGGTAGTTCAAGAGCTGCTGCTTAACCGTCACGTCGCCCGCCGAAAGCCAGGCGAAGCGCGCCTCCAGCGGCTCGGGAATCCGGTAGTCGACCAAGAGCCCCTCGACATGCGCGAGAAACGCGGCGGCAACCTGATCTGCGGTCACATCCGGCCCGATCCTCAGCACCTTTCTCGATGAGGGGCCGTAGTGGTTCCACAGGCTTTCCGTGAGGCGATACTTGTCCGCCAATGGCATCATCGGCGGCAAAAGCTGAAACAGCCGATCTGCCACCAGACCGCTCATGCCGCGTCGGCCCGTCGCCCAATACGGAAAGGCTTCTTCGGCATACTGACGCTTGTCGGCACCGAACGCGGCTTCGTAGCGGTCGAGAACGAGCTTCAGCTTGGCCTTGGGGAGGGCGAAGAAGTAGGCCTTTACGTCTTTGTCCGTGCCGCCCAGGACGCGGCTCAAAGCCCGCGCTTCGTCCATATGCTGGCGAGCGCGCTCCGCCCCGTAATTGTGAGAACTGGACCGGGAATAGCGTCTGCCGCTTGACCGGTAGGAACGCCGCGCCATCCGCGCTCAGCGCCCTAGAAGCATATCGAGGAAGCTGCGCTTCGGCCGATTGCCGAACATCACCTTCACACTGTAGCCAGGGCCGGTGAGGTCGCGGGTCACGTTTAGCGCACTGCCGTTGGCGGCAAGCGTGGCCCCCTGTTCCACCAAGGATCTGAGAACCGTCCGCGTGCTTTCGACCACGCTCCCGAGCGCGACGGCGTCGAGCCCGGCCCGAGACGCCTTCCGCTCCAGTTCGCCAACCACCGCCGCAACATCCGACGCGGGCGTTGCTCGGATGGTGTGCCGGAACATGGCTAGCGCCCCGCTACCGCCATGACCACCAGAACCAAGGCGATCAAGCCTGCGATCACGTAAACTAATGTATAGTCACGCTCGCCCGTCTGGCTTTTCGTGAGGCGACCTTTCTGAGCTTGTTCCGTATTCCCCATGATCACCTCAGTGCGACCGATTGAGGTCTGCTGAGTGTGGGTAACGGTGACGGCCGCACCGCTCGCGGCGACGTCTTTCGTGGTATCGCTAAGCGTTCCAAGGGTGCTTTTCAAAGCCCCCACGTCAACGTGCAAATCTTGTGCTTTCTTCGCGATGTCGAGAACGCCTTTGGCGTAGTCCGCCATCAGCGCCTTGCGCTCGTGCTCGGGAAGCCAGCTTAAATCGATGCTGGTGGTCGGGCCGATTGGGACGGTGGTCGGCACTGTCGGCTCAGCGGGGCTCGGCACACGATCTTTGTTCGACATTTAGCTCCCCCCGCGACGTTCCCGCCGGTAGTCCTCGGGCTGGACAAACTCGCCTGCCCAGACGCCCCGCCTTGCAGCGCGTGCCTCTGCCTCGGCACCCACATAATCCATTGAATATCGACGATAGGCGGTCGCCCAACCCTCCGCCACCATAAACTGTGCAATGTCGCGCCCACCGCTAAGGCATCGGGCGACGGTTCGGCCGTAGCGGTCTGTGTCGAGCGGCTCGCAGACCACCGGCCGATGCCCAAGCAGATCACTAAGAACAAGCGCCGCGCGCTGGCCACACCTGACCGGGCTCCCGGAAACGTCACAGGTCTGCGAGCCTTCCGGGGCGTCGATTCCATGAAGGCGGATGCGCTGGCCCCCGACCTCGATCGTGTCGCCGTCGATTACCGACGCGCGACCCTCGATCCGGCGAGGATCGGAGGACTCTTGCGCCTCGGCAGACGCCGGCAGGACCGGCCGATCCGCCTCAGCTTCTGGCGGGAGTAGTCGGACGCCCAAGAAGGCGACCGCCGCGACGACGGGGGCGGCCAGGGCGACTTTGGCGACCATCTCCATAGCGTCAGCGTACAGGCCGCGCGCGGTTAAGCAACGGTGGCCGGAACCCGCTGCGTGGGCTGACGCCGCAGCGAATGGCTCCTTTTCGAATCGGAACAAACCGTGCACATTGGGAGCGGTAGCGTAGCCGTCCTTCCCCTCCCCAGGTAGACGCTGAATGCCCCAGTCGAAGTTAAGGATCGAGCCCGCCGCGGGCGCGGACGGCCTAGTTCTTCGCAGTCTATATCCGAAGCGGCCGGCGGCCACGGTCGCCGCAGATTTCCGACGCCATGTGAATGAAACAGGGCGGCCCGAAACCTATCCCACAATCAGCACGACCGAGCCGCCGAGGGACACTCGGGTCGTGGTGATCTCTGACATTCACATACAGAAGTCGGTGCGAGGCGATGAAACATATGCTCCCTGCCCGATCTGCAATCCGCTCGGCTCGCAGTTTCTTCATGGCCTCCTGATCTGGTGCGAGGCCTCTGAGGCAATTTACGCCATCGGGATGGAGTGTGGGGACACCCTCTTTGAGGCCGGTCTGCTTGACCGCGCGATCTCAGATTACAGGCAGCAACAGCGCGAAGTGGCGCTCGACTCTGTCTTGCTAGACGCCCTGCCGCGCATTCGCCTGATGGCCGCATGGGCTGATCAGCATGAAGCGGCTGCCATCGCCACAGACCGTCTGTCGCGGTCATTTCGGCAGAGCCTTTCTGGACACCTTGGCGCACTAGAGGCGGTGGCGAAGGGAGGCGGATACCTGAATAGCGATGACAAGGACGGTCAATCAATCATCATGGGACAGATAAGCGGAGGGAATTTCTGCTTAGGCACAAGTCAGGTCGTGCGGGACCATCGTATAGCGCGTCAATACCTCGCCGCAATCGACTTTGGAACCGATGACGACATGCTCGAAAAGCTGGCGGCCATGTCATTCAAAGAAAAACAGGCTGCCAGTGCGGCTGCAACCCGCGCTCGCGGGCTCTTGCTTAAGGTGGCAGAGCGCATCGGCGATTGCTGGAGTTTCACGCGTCCGGAGAACCTAGCCCTCTTGAACCGATGGGGCGGGCAACAGAGGGATCGCCTTTCTGCTGTCGGCGACGGGCGGAAAGTTCGCATCGACGTGAACGGCCGGTATTGGTTTGCTGAACTTGGCCCGCTGGTAAGCCCCGGACCGGTTCCGGCGCTGAGGAATGCCTAAGGGGCGGTTCTTCGATTCATTGCGGAGGCACCGGAGGGCGTCTCGCGCGGAGCAAGAGGGTGGGGGCTTAGGGGCCCCCTCCTTTGTCGGAATGTTTTCCTGACCGCTACCTCATGAGGATTTCCCTCACCACACTATGGCTGAGCGGCTTGCCCGAACTCGCCGGGTAGCCGAGCGCGGCAAGCTCGACTGCGATCTGCCTCAAAGAGCGGACCTTGCCGGTCTTCGGATTGCGACGCGCGAGACGGCGGGCTTCGCGTGCAAGGCCCGGGCGAAGGTCCGTATAGGCCTTCCGCCCCTCACACCGGCCGGTCACCGCTCGCACGCGGTCACGCCCCGCGCGAAGGCGTTGGACCGTTTTGGCCTTGTCGTATTGCGCGACCGCCCCAGCCATATGCCGGATCATGACCCGCTCAGGGTTCGAGTCGTCAGTCAGGTCGACTCCGCCTGAGGTCACGAGCCGGACGTTCAAGCTGGCGAGGTGCGCGAGCCCGAGTTCCTGTGCCAGGATCGAACGGGCGAAGCGGTCGGCGCTCTCGACAAGCACCACAGCCACGCCGGACTCGACGACGTGCTTTAGGAGCGCGGCGAAGCCCGGACGGCTCTCGACCGGATCGGCGCCGGACACGGCCGCATCCCAGAAACAGGAGTCGAGGTCGTATCCAGCGGCGTTCGCATACAGCTCCACTGCACGGGCTTGGCGATGAACCGAGTCCCCATCTGTGTTGGTTGCAGACGAGGTTCTAAAATAGGCGATGGCAGGGGTCATTTGCGTACTTCCTTTCGCCTGTTCTATAGCCCTAGAATCCTTATGGAGTCTGGGATAAAGAGGGTAAATATGGACGGAATTCTTGAGAAATCCGTCCAGATTGTCTCCCGCATTGGCGGGTTCGGCGGACCTCGCGGCGGATTGCCTCGCGTCGGTCAGGGTGGCTAGCTTGGCCGTATGATCCCACTACCGAGTCCCGCTCAATCTCTTGCGCTCAGCCTTGACTGCGCAGCCGTCGCAGTAGGCATGATCGCTTTCGAAGCATGGGCGGCGGTGATCTGGACGGCGGTCTCGGCTGCGCAGGCGGTGAAGCTAATCTGGTCCTGAGGGCGCGCGCCCCCGAGAAAACAGGCTGGCGTCAAAGCGTTCGAGCGTCAAAATATCCGCGATCAAGACGGACGCCGGACGGGAGATGTGCATGGGAGAGGCGAAGCGGCGGCAGGCGGAGTTGCGCGACCAACTGCTTAGGAAGGCCGATCAGTGGGCCTTCCCGCCTAGCCAATGGGAAGCAGATACCGTCGCGGAGTTGAAGACCCTTCCCGTTGTCACGGTCGAGCGTATGTCAGCCCAGGACATCGCCTACATGCGGATGCCCGCTTCGGAGTGTCACGGGAACTGCCGTTGGTATGAGGCCAACGACCCGACAGGGACATTCCGAGCCGTCGTCGGTTGGCTTGTCGATCCAGAGGGCAACTATGTGCTCCACTCGGTGGTGTCTGACGGCGCGAACTACGGCTGTATTACTCCGACCGTTTCGGACCGGCGCCCGTTTTTCGAGTTCATCCCGGATTCCAAGATCGCTTGGCAGGACGGCGATGACGGGTATCGACATGCCATACGTGACGGACACGCAATCGGCCCCGGCGTGCGAGGCGATCCCGAGAAGACCATCGCCGACGTTGCCGAGATCAAGCGAAAGCTGCTGGCCGGCGTGCATCCGTTGAAGGCGATCGAGGTCGTATGATCCGAAAGCGAGCGCAGTGGAGCGAAGTGCGGATGAGTCGGATTCGACAATTCGACACTTTGACAGTTCGAACTATACCATCGTGTGTCTGAGACCTTTTTCAGACCCTCTAGATCCACGTCTATACATCCCTGAAAATGACACTCCCCCAGAGTTGGTATCTGAGGGAGTGTCGAACTGTCGAAATGTCGAATCAGGCGGCGAGCCGAAGGCGAGGAGGCTCGGCCTTCGGCCGGCCCTCGTACTCGGCTCCCTCTTGCTCGATTGCATTGGCCGGGATCACCACCGCCGTGACCTTGCCTAGCTTCGCCACATAGTCCCAGGTGCGGCGGTTCTGACGCCCGCGGATCAGCGCCCCACGGCCGTCTAGCGCTTTCTCCAATGCCCTGTCGTTCAACGCCCCGCCCGCGAGGCGCGAGAGGGCGTCGCTCGCCACGACGTAAACGGCCGTATCGGGATCGTCGCGACAGTCCGGGCGGGGCTCCGGCCAAGCGGCGGGCCAATCTTTCGGGCCATAGTCCGCCGGCGACAGGCGCCAGGCGTCCACCTCCCGGCGATCACCGCCGAGCCCCTCGGCGACTCGTCCGCCCCGGTTCCGGATCAGGAACTCGAAGAGCGTACGCACGGCCACATCTTCGGCCGAGCGGGGCGCCAGGTCGGATTCCTGAGCCTTCGCCCAAAGCTGACGGATCGCGCCCTCGACGTCGGCCCAATTCGGAAGCAAGCCAGCGTCGTGCGCGAGTTGCCCGGCGCGCCACATGATGGCGGCGATCCGCGCGGCACGGATGGTCGGCGGCTTCGCACCCGCGCCTGCCAAGTCCGCCGCCAGCATCTCGACCTCGCCCCAGAGGCGCTCGGGATCACGATCGTGTCCGCCGTCGATCAGCGCGCGGACGTACGCCCGCCCGGCTTGGCCGTGGTGATCGTAGGCGGCCTCGATCGCCTCGATGACCTCGGGCGCGAGGTCCGGCGCCGCTTCGCAGTCGAGTTCCAGGACGCGGGTTCCGACGCCGGTCGTCGTCGCCACGCCGCTCGCCCTGATCTTCCGCATCAGGTCGTGCTCCCCGGTGATCAGATACATGGCCCGCCAAGTCCGCGACGACCGCAGTTCCGCCGACCGCTTCATCCGGTCGCGCCCGGCCCCGGCCGACCCAGTGAAGATGAGGGTTTGCAGACGATCGCCCGTTACCAGAGCCGTCTCATCGAACGCAAAGCCAGCGCCCGAGCCCTGCGCCAAGCGCGCCTCCGCCGCTGCGTCAGTTCCGTTCAACGGACCCCAGAGCCCCATCCGTTCACGCGTGTCGCCCCAGACGGCCGCCATCAGCTTCGCCGTGGTCGTCTTGCCTCGGCTTGTCGAGCCGGTCAGGGCGAGCCAGCACGAGTCGGCCTCGCACAAGTCCACCAGAACCGATCCCCAGGCGATCAGGGGCGCCAGCTTGAAATGGAGCACGTCCGCACCCCAGGCAGCGGCCGTGGCGGCTTTCCAACCCGCCAGCGTCCCGGCGACCTCTCGGCCCTTCGGCATGACCGACTCGGCCAACTCGACCTCTTGATTCATGGGGACGCTTGCAGAGCCCCACGGAGTGATGAACAAGCCGCGTCCGCGCCAGCCCGGCCGCTCATACAGGCGCGTCGGGTTCGCCGGGGCGTGTTCCCGAATCCAGCGCACGGCCATGAACTCGCCGTCGTCGGTCATGCCGACTCCAGCTTCGCGAAGCCGGGTTTTCAGCGGCAGTCCGGCGCCCGTGAAGGCGTCGGCCGCCGTGACGGTGAAAACCGACCGTTCGCCGTCCTGGTCGAGCGCGGCGAGGCGGACGCCCTGCTTCCCCTCATTGTCCACCTCGATCAATCCGGCATCGATCGTCCAGGGCGTCCAGAGGCGAAGCAGGCCTTTGTCACCGCCCTGATCGACATGAAGCCACGGCCGCCCGTCATAACTCCTGTAGGAGAACGCGCCCCGCTCACCGGTCGGCGGGGGATAATCGGCGGCGAGACGAGCCCCTTCCGCCTTCGAGACGGGCGGCGAAGCCTTCTCCCGCGCTTCAGCCTTCGCTTCGCCCCGGACGCGCCCGAGGATCGTTTTGAATGCCGAAGCACTCAGCTTCGCCGCGCTCCGCACGGCGGCAAGGGCGCGCTCCGCCTCCGCCTCCCCCGGCGCGAGCTTCAAAGCCGACCGGATCGCCGCCTCGACCTCTTCCGTCGAGGACTCGGTCGTCAGGCCCGGGGTCTCGACCTCCACATGATACGCGTCATCGTCCAGCGCCTCGCGCGGAATCCATCCCGACCCGATCATCATCCCGAGCATGTCGAGCGGCCCGAGGTCTTGGCAGTGCGCGTGCTGACACCTCACCACGAACCGCTCGCCCTCGGGGTTATCCGGGGCGTCCCGGACCAGGCACGCCCTATCGGCGGGGTCGCCCGCGTTGGAATGTTCGGCGTCGTTCGGACATTCGATTTCGAGCCCCTGGGCCACCTCGCTCCGGATCACTTCGGGGCAATGATCCTCGATCGCCCGAGTGATCAGAAAGGTATCAGCGCGCCGCTTCCCCCATGCGGCGAGGTCGGCTCCGCCGGCGGTGACCGCCGCCGTCCGGGGCTTGCGTTCCGGCCGCGCGAGCGCCGCCGACAGGTCCAGCCGGGCGAGGTCCAGCAACCTCCCGCCGACGATCGTGGACTCCCACGGCGCGCCGGCCGCGTGGCGGGGAAGATAGTAGGCGCGGGCGAGGTCGCAGCACGCCTTGTCCGGTTCGACTCCAAGCCGGGCGCCGACCGTTTTCAGGATTGCCCGCCACTGGCGTTCGGCTTCGCGGATGCTGTCGTGGTCCCTTGGCCGAAACGGCTCCGCCAAGGGGAGGATCACGCGGTGGCGCTCGCCCTTCCGGCCGTGCGAATGCGTGGTCGCGCGGACGGCGAGGAAGCCGAGTTCGGCGAGCTTGGAGTCGAGTTCCGGCCCGGTCAGGGGCGAGCCGTCCAAGTCGAGCCCCAGGGCGTAGACCGCCTCCACCTTATCCTTCTTACGGCGGCTCCCGACAAAGTCGCCGAACACCACCGCCAAGCCCTCTTTCGGGCCTTCCCGATGCGTAGCGGACAAGGCGATGAGTTCGCCAAGCGCCATCGGCTTCCGCACCCATCTGGATGCGTCCACCCCGTCGCCGATCATGGCGACCACTTCGCACGCGAGGCGCGGGTCATCCTCAGCATAGCCATTGATCATGGCCACACGATTCTTGACGTCGCGCGCCAAGTCGTTATCCTGTTTGGGCATAAGAGAGTTCCTACGCGCGGCCCGTTACCAGCGAGCCGCGCGTTTTGCTTTATGGGTTCTTCGATTGGCGCTAAGCGCCGGCGATGACTGCTAAGGCCGTGCTATCGCTAAGACTGTCGCGCGCCCGAAAGATTTGACGCGGCTTCTAAATCGCGACCCCGTGGAGCCACTCTATATTGGTGGGCCTGGCACATGACGCATGTCAGGGCGGCCGGATCGAGTGCGAGTATGGCGCCCGATTTTGGACGTGCAAGATTCACGTGTGCCCGCCATCAAATGGGGGCGGCGACCCCCGCTTGCGCCAGCGGCCGGGCGGCCCCTCGACGGTGTGCGCGAGGTGTTAGGTCGGGAGCGAGGTTGTCCGTCTCGACCATCTCGACCGGCCCCACAAAGAAGCGCGCGCAATGCGCCGCCAGGGCTGTCACAAGGGCATCGCCGCCATAGCGGAGTTGGAACAACTGCCCATCGAACTCCGCCACTCGCAGGCGACCCGTTCCGCTCACGCGGAGAGGAACTGAACGGAACCGCGTCGCATCGAAGAGGAACAAGTGCGAAGGATCGTCGTGGTCGTCGAGATCGGCCCGCCAGACACCACCGGAGAGCCACTGGAGGGCGCTATCGAGAAGGTTGGCGACCAAGTAGCCGAGACGACGTCCCGGCGTCCGCACGCCTCCCGTCCAATCAGATTCGAACGCGCCGTAGGTCATCTCGAAACGGGGCCACCGCCACCTGATCGCATCCGGCAGCCACCGCGCGATATCGGGCATCGATAGATCGCGCCCGCGCCCCTCTAGCACCGGATCATAAGGGTGAGAGGCGGTCACTGGACCGCCTCGCCGACCACCGGGGCCATCTTGATCGCGATCCAGGCCGCCACGTCCCGCCGACACCACAGAACGGGCTGGCGGGGACTGATACGAAGCGACTCTGGAAACTGCCCGTGTTCCGACATCCGCCGCAGCGTTCGATAGGTTGGGCAGCAGCCGGGGGGCATCATCGCCTTGACGGCCTCGTAGCCGATGAACTCGACGGGGACGGTCATCGGGCACCCTCCCCGTTTGCCAGTTCCAAGAGATCGGCAGCCGACCGGCGCCGACCCTTCGAGTCGAGACGACCGACGCGCGGCGGTCGGGGATCATTCGGCCTGTCCGTGGGCAATCTCTTGTAGAACGGCGCTGCCTCGACGGCGCGGTTGATCCAGTCGGAGAGCGGAAGACCACGACGAGCGTCTAGACGACCGTCCGACGTGAGACCGTAGCCACCCTCTCGGGCTGCCTTTGCGGCGAGGTCGTCGATCGCCGTACGTTCCAGGTTGTGAGCATCGGCAACGCGATGCAGCTCGCGCGACAACACCGCTTCGAGGTGCGCGCGCGAAAGTTCTTTCTCACTCATGAGTGAGTCCTTTCGATCAGATTTTCATTAAGGTCAGACCGGCCGGGCCCCCCGGCAACAGTCAAGCGCGCACCGCGCGGCTTTTGACTGTTCTATTATATCAGCATCGGCGAGAAATGCAAGATTTACGTCAGCGCCGCGCTTAAATCCACAAGCGTATTTCTTGATGGCATTGTTGATATGTCAAACCGCGCGACCCTCTGAAGTAAGAAATGGCGCTATCGCTTGGCCGGGTCCAGGCGGCGCGTGCGAGGGATGGGCTCCGCGGGCGCCACCTCAACCCGTATGCGACCACCGCGCGCCGCGTCTACCAGCAATCGGCCTTTGCCCCTCACGTCGGCAGGATCGAACCTCAGAACGAGCCTGCTGCCGTCCATCAAGGCTCCCCCACGCAGCAAACGTCCAAGAGTCGCGTTGATGCGGGCGCGGATGCGGTAGAGATCGTCGCCGGAAGCTTCCCGCATTGCGGCCTCCAGCCGGACAAGTTCCGCTTGGGCGTCTGCGGCAGGCGTGAGAGGCGCGGACGCCTTGGCCTTCAACTCCGATATCCGCCGTTCAAGGTCGGCCAACTCAATCTCGCGCTGCCGGAGACGGTCGCCAACCCGGCCGCCAGCCTCGACTTGGTCTAGCAGCGCTTCGATTCTGACCATCAGGGCGGCACGTTCGCCCTCGGCTATCGCAAGTGCGCGAGCCTCGCTTGACGGTGCGGCGGAACCAGAGAGAGGCAGCGAAGCGATGAAGGGGAGGAGGTCCGCTTCTAGTTCGCCGTAGGGAATGCGGGCTCGATTTCCGCAGAGGCCGCGATAGACCTGATTACAGCGGATCACACCGGCTGAACGCCAGTTCGGCGCTTTGGGAAAGGTGCTCCGCAGATAGCCTGCCGTGCCTCCACATTCGGCGCAACGGACCAGGCCGACCAGAAGATTGGGGAATGCCTTGGACGCCGGTCGCGCATGGGGATTCTGGCGTTCCGCGTTCATCGCTTGAACCCGGTGGAACAAGCCCGAGTCGATGATCGCGGGGTAGTAGTCGGAGATCGGCGGACCGTCCGGCTGGCGCGGCTTGCCTCGGCGATGGCCGCTATACGGCTGATACTCACCTAGCACGGTGCGGGAGGCCGCAATGTCGGCAACGGTCGAGTTGAACCACCTTCCGCGACCCGTTGGGGTCGGGACCCCTTCCTGATTGAAGGTTTTCGCGATGAAAGCGTTGCCGAGCCCGGACTCTCGCATTTCGTAGATGCGCTGCACCACCGCTACGCGGTCCGGAAGGGGCTGCCAAACGCCGTCCACTAGCTTTAGCCAATGAGGTCCAACGGGTGTCCACGGACGGCCTTCCTCGCGCGCTCGACGGCGGTTTTCGGCATGCGCGGCGGCAACCTTCCGTCCCTTCTCAGCGGACTCCTCGTGACCTCGTGCAAACTGCATCAGCGCCCACATGAGCCCCATCATGTCCGCCGACGCATCGTATATGCGGCCGTCATTCAGGGTGACCACGCGCACGCCTTTCAGGGCGATGCCGGTCAGGAGGTTGACGGCTTCGACTACCGTTTCGCGCGTCAGTCGGTCGAAGGAGTCGACCAGTAGGTAGCTGCCTTGTGCGATCTCGCCGGTTTCGATCCGCCGCAGAAATGAGCCCAAAGCACCATTGGCGCGGTGAGCGCCTGTGAAGGCAGAGACCCCGGGATCGTGCAAGGTGGTATCTAGTTCCAGACCGTGCTCAGCGGCGAAGGTCTCAGCGGCCGCAAGCTGACGGCGCAGGGAGTCCCCCGCTGCCTGGGCAGGTGTGCTATATCGCGAGTAGGCGTAAGCGACCGGCTTCATGACCTAGAGTTATATTGTAAGAGCTAGGGATCGTCACCAGCGACACCTCCCACAGCTCCACCTCGCTGAGCACCCGCAGCCGCCCGTCGCGCCGCGCCCGGGCGGTGCGGAAGCCAATCGACAGGCCGTCCAGCGCTCCGGCCCGCGCCAGGGCCGCGGCGAAGCGCGCCTCCGCCGACCAGCTTTCGATCCGCCCCCGGACGAACAGCCCCTTGCCGTCCTCGGTCACCTCATCCCAGACCCCGACCGGCGCCCGCCCGTCGTGCTGGAACAGCATCTTGATCTCGCCGGGCCCGGCCCGCGCCAGGCTGCGCCGGAACGCCCCTTCCGCCACCACATCCCCGTTCAGGTCCGCCACGCCCCACAGGGAGGCGTAGCCCTCGATGGCGAGTGGCGCGTGGCGAGTGGCGAGTGACGAGTTTCCAGACATTGCCGACGTCTCCGCGACCATCATCCCGCCCCCCTCGCCACTCGCCACTCGCCACTCACCACTCTCCACTCACTCCCCCAGCCGTGCCTCGATCCGCGCCAGCGCCGCCTGCAGCCCCTCGCCCTGGGCCTCCAGCCGCGCCAGCCGCTCGATCACCGCGCGCTGCTCGGCCATGGCCGACTCCAGCGCTCCGATGCGCGCCGCCGCCCCGCCGGCCCACACCAGGCCGGCGATGGTCTGCACCACCAGCGCCGCCACCAGCGGCGCCGGCCAGCGCTTCATCTCCTCGGGCATCGCGTTCTCCTTCGGGGGCCTTGGGACGTCACCCGTGAATCGTGAGTCGTGATTGGGGCGCGGCGATCACCTGCCACGCCTCACGATTCACCAATCACCAATCACGACTCACGAACTGATCCCCGCCATCCGCCGCCGCTCCTCGGGCGTCAGGAAACTGGCCGCCTCCAGTCGCGCCCACAGGGCCTCGCGGTCGGCCGCCAGCGCCGGGGTGCCTTCCAGGTCCGGCGCCACGCGACAGCCCGGGAAGCGCGCCCCCAGCCAGCCCGACAGGGCCCCGGTGGTCCGCTGCACCAGCGGCATGATGGTCTGCCGCCACAGGGCGACATTGGCCTCGCGATAGTTGGCGTAGGTGGCGTCGCCGGGAATGCCCAGCAGCTGCGGCGGCACCCCGAAGGCCAGGGCGATCTCCCGCGCCGCCGCGTGCTTGCCCGCGATGAAGTCCATCTCCGCCGGGGTCAGGCTGATCGGCTTCCAGTCCAGCCCGCCCTCCAGCAGCATCGGTCGCCCGGCGTTGGCCGCCCCCGCATGGGCCTCCACCAGCTCGACCTTCAGCTGCTCGAACTGCGCCTCGGTCAACCGCTCGCCGCTTTTGCCGCCATAGACCAGCGCCCCCGAAGGCCGCGCCGCATTGTCCAGCAGCGCCTTGTTCCAGGCCCCCGAGGCGTTGTGCACATCGATGGCGAAGGCGGCCGCCTCCAGCGGCGGAAAGCCGTAGTGGTCGTCGGTCGGATGGTAGAGCTTCAGATGCAGCACCGGCGACCAGCCGTCGCTGCGCCGCATCAGGCTGACCGATCGTCCGGCGACGGAATACTCATAGCCCGCGGGCCAGCCGTTCGGGCCCGGGATCACCTTCACGCGGTCGGGGCGCAGGCTCCACAGCTCCGCCGGCTGGGCCTCGCCGTCCCCCGTCGCCTCGACATAGGCGTTGCCCGCCGTCTGCAGACCGACGTACAGCGCCTCCAGCAGCTCGCCGCCGCCCTGCTCCGGGTTGGGCCGGGCCAGCAGCGCCGCCAGCGGGTGATCCGCCCGCCGCTCGCCGTCGACGAACACCGCCAGCGGCACGCTCGCCGCCGCCTCGGCCACCAGCCGCACGCAGCGATAGGTCACCGGATTGCGGGCGAAGCCCTCCTCCGCCAGCCGGCCATAGTCGCGCGGCGTCCAGCGCGGCCGGCCGAGGTGGCTCAGCGCCACCAGCCGCCCGGTCCGGCTCGCCTTGGCCTCCCGGCCCCGCAGGCTCCAGCGCATCCGCCGCTCCTTCCTGATCCCGTTCAGACGCGGCGGATGCGTGGCAGGCCGTCGCCGCGCAGCATCAGCTCCGCCACCGCCCACACCAGGGCGTCGCAGCGGTCCGGACTGCCCGAGGCCGCCGTCGTGCCCAGCGCCAGCATCTCCTCCTCCAGCGCCGCGAACACCGCCACGTGCTTGACCCGTCCCTGCTCGTAGAGGGCCGCCACCGGCTCGGCCCGCGCGCGCTTGCCGGTGGCGGCGCGCACCGCCCGCACCGGCGGCCCGTCCCCGGCCAGCCGCAGCACCGTCTCCACCATCTCGCCGCCCTGGTTGACCTCGGCGACGATGGTCGCGGCGTCGAAGTCCTGCGCCGCCTGCAGCGCCGCCCGCGCCCACTCCATGGGCGAGCAGCCGCGCACCGTGCGGTCGGCCAGCACATAGGCCGTCCCGCCGCGCCGTCCGGCCACGACGATCCCGCAGGCGTCGCCCCCGCTCGTGGCCGGCGGATCGACCGCCACCACCACCCGCTCCAACGGCCCGTCGGCGGCGCCCCGGCACGCCGCCAGGATCTCCGTCGTCCACAGGCTGCCGTCCGGCTCCAGCACCAGCCCGTCCAGCTCCTGCGCCGCCAGCCGCGTGCCGCCGTAGAGCGCCTGCAGCCCTTCCAGAAACCCCAGCGACAGATTGTCGGCGTTGGCCGCCGTCGGCGCCCGCGTCACCACACAGCCCGGCTCCTCCAGCAGCCGCCGCACCGCCGGGATCGCCTTCGGCGTCGTCGTGATCGCCAGCCGCGGATCGTCCCCCAGCCTCAGCCCCAGCCGCAGCATGGCCAGCACCGCCTCCGGCTGCCGCCACGCCGCCAGCTCGTCCGCCCAGGCCGCATGGAACTGCGGCCCGCGCAGGCTCTCCGGATCCTCCGCCGAAAAGGCGTAGGCGATCGCCCCGCCCGGCCACACCAGCCGTCGCCGGCTGGCCTCATAGGTCGGCCGCTCCGCCCGCGGGGCCACGGCCTTCAGGCCCGACGGCCCCTCGATCATCACCTCGCGCACGTCGTGCAGGGTCGGCCCCACCAGCGCCAGCCGCGCCTCAGGACCCGCCCGGGCGTTCAGCCACTCCGCCCCCGCCCGGGTCTTGCCGGCGCCGCGTCCGCCCATGAACAGCCAGGTGCGCCACGGCCCCTCCGGCGGCATCTGCGCCGTCCCGGCGTGGCCCCGCCACTCCAGCCGCAGCGCCTCGATCTCCTGCGGCGTCATCGCCTTCAGCCACGCCTTTCGTCTCGCGGGCGGCAGCGAGGCGATCCAGTCGCATAAGGAGCCGGGCGCGCAGGGCCTCGAGTTCGGCCCCGCTCCATCCGCCATGTGCCGATCCGTCCATCTGCGCCAGCTCCGCCAGGGCCTGCTCCAGCCGCACCAGGGCGAGGGCGGCCTTGCCGCGCCGCTCCACCTCGGCCACGTCCTCGCCGGCCGCCAGCCGGCGCCAGCTCTCGGCGAGGACCTTCGCCGCCGAAGCCCGATCTCCCGCCATGCCTGAAGGATGCCACGCCAGCGCCGGCGGGCAGGCGTCGGGCGCTGATGTCCTCGCAAGACCCTGCCCCGCAAGCCGAATTCCCGCCCGGACAGGACGGCCGGCCGCCCGCCGCCTTCGCGTCAGGGGTTGGACACCACCAGCCGCAGCCGCGAGCGCCGCGCCTCGTCGCTGGTCACCGGCGGCGGCCGCGGCGGCTCGGGATCGCGCGCGCGCCAGGCGTCCGGCCGTTCCAGCCAGCCATAGGGGCTCTTCACCCGCTCCGGCAGCGGCGACCGGGCGACCAGGTCCGGCCCCGCCTCGGTGCGGGCATGACAATAGGCCAGCACCTGACGGTTATGCCCCCGCCCCGGCGGCGCCACGCTGACCAGCCGCTTGCGGGGATAGGACTCCTGCAGGAAGCGCGCGGTCGCCGCATGGTCCCCGTCCGTGGTCAGCAGATAGGCCACGTCGAACCGGTCGGCGGCGGCGTCCGCCGCCAGCGCCAGCGCCAGATTCACGTCGCTCTGCTTCTCCGTGGCCTGCATCCAGCTGTGGCCGCAGGCGCGGCAGTGGTCGCCGTGGATGACGAAGTGGCCCATCAGGCAGCGCACACCCGAGGCCCGCAGCGCCAGCTCATAGGTGGCCAGGGCCGACATCCGGTCCTCGCGCTGCGGCCGGTGCGCCGCCACCCAGGTGACCCCGGCCAGCCGCTCGCCGCGCGGCAGCAGGCCCCGGCCGAGCGCCTTCAGATCCAGCCACAGCAACTCGGGCCGCCCCAGATCAAGCAGGGCGTGATGCAGGTTGAAGCCGTCCACATAGAAGCGCGCGCGACGACGGAACAGCGGCAGACCCGCGCCCCCCGCGCGCACCTCCGGCGTCTCCAGCGTTCCCCTGCCCGTGCGCGCCATTGCGGCGTCCCGTCCCGTGGCTCCCCGGCAAAGGTTAACCCCCGGCGGGCCGCCGAGTCTGTGGCCGAAACGCTACATCCGTTCGGGCGTCGCGATCCCCAGCAGGTCCAGGGCGGTCTCCAGCTGGTCCAGCGCCGCCCGCGACAGCGCCAGCCGCGAGGCCCGCGTCTCCGCATCGGGAGCGGCCATCACCGGGCAGGCGGCGTAGAACTTCGAGAAGCTCTGGGCCAGGCGGAAGGCATGCTCGGCGATCAGGTGCGGGCCGCGGCGCTCATAGGCGTCCTCGACCGTCTGGGCGAAGGCGTCCAGCGTCAGGGCCAGATCGCGCTCGGCCGGCGCGGCGATACGGATGTCCCCTGCGGTCGCGCCTTCGGTCGCCGCGCGGCGCAGCAGGCTCTTGATGCGCACCGACTGGTACAGCAGGTACGGCCCGGTCTTGCCCTCGAACGAGGTGAAGCGGTCCAGGTCGAAGACGTAGCTGGTCGTGCGGTTGTTCGACAGGTCGGCGAACTTCAGGGCCGCCACCGCCACCTTGCGGGCGATGTCCTCGAACTCCTCCGGCGGCAGGTCCCCGCCCAGCTCCGCCTCACGGAGCCGCTCGCGCGCCTTGTCGGTCGCCTGGCTGATCAGGTCGTGCAGCTTCAGCACCCCGCCGGCGCGGGTCTTGAACGGCTTGCCGTCGGCCCCGTTCATGGTGCCGTTGGCGATGTGCTCCAGCTGGTCCGCCGTGGCGTAGCCGGCCTTGCAGGCCGCGCGGAACACCTGGGCGAAGTGGTCGCCCTGGCGCTGGTCGACGCAGTAGAGCGCCAGCTCGAAGTCCTGCTCGCGACGGCGCTGCAGGATCGTCGCCAGATCGGTGGTGCCGTACATGGCCGAGCCTTCCGACGACACCAGCAGCAGCGGCGGCAGCTCGCGCTTGTCGCCCTCCTCGACCACGCGGATGATCCAGGCGCCCTGGTCCAGCTCGGCCAGCCCGCGGGCCTTGAGCTCCGCGACCATGTCCGGGATCAGGGGATCGGCGTCCGACTCCCCGTTCCACAGGTCAAAGGTCACGCCCAGCGCCGAGAACTCGCGCTCCAGCGCCGCGCGGCTGACCGCCACGAAGTGCGCCCACAGCGCCCGGTAGCCCGGCCGCCCGGCCTGCAGCTCCGCCGTTGCCTTGCGGGCGCGGTCACGGAACTCCGGCTCGGCCTTGGCCCGCGCCGCGGCGGCCGGATACAGCCGCTCCAGATCCTCCAGCGTCACCGGGCTCGCGTCCGGGAACGGCCCGTCGCCCTCGGCCATGAAGGCCGCGGCCAGCCCCTCGTCGGCGCAGGCGACGATCAGCAGGCCCATCTGGAAGCCCCAGTCGCCGAAGTGGGCGTCGCCCCACACCGTGTCGCCACGGAAGCGGAACAGGCGCTTCAGGCTCTCGCCGATGATCGAGCTGCGCAGATGGCCGACGTGCATCGGCTTGGCCACGTTCGGCCCGGCGTAGTCGATCACCACCCGCCGCGGCGCGGCCACGGCGCTGGCGCCCCGCATCGCTTCGGTCGCCGTCTCGGTCGCCCGCGCCGCCAGCGCCGCCGGCGAGGCGGTCAGGTTCAGGAAGCCCGGCCCGGCCACCTCGACGCGCTCCAGCGCCGCCTCGCCCGCCAGCCGCTCGGCCACCCGGGTCGCCAGCTCGCGCGGATTGGCCTTCAGCGCCTTGGCGGCGGCCAGCGCGGCGTTCGACTGGAAGTCGGCCAGGTCAGGCCGGTCCGACGGCGTCACCTTGACCAGGTCGGCGGGCACGCCTTCGGCGGCGAAGGCGGCGACGACCGCTTCGCGAAGTCGGGAAGCCAGATCGGTCATTGGGCGCCGGCGACCCCCGCCTGCGGCCGGAAGCGGCTGCCGGAGCGGTTGAACTCGGCCATCTCCGGCGTCACGTCGAAGCCGACGAGAATCTCGAAATTGGCGCCCGAGGTCGAGGCTTCGGCGCGCGGGATCACCACCCGCTGCTGCTGCTCGACCTGCGCCGTCCGCTGACCGTCAAAGTCGACGGGCAGGTCGAAATACTCCTTCGACAGCACGGCGCGGTTCCGCTCGGTCACCGCCACCCAGTAACGATAGGTGCGGCCCTCGCCCTCGGCCTGCGGCCCGCGGCCCAGGCTGAACAGCACATTGAAGTCCACCGTGATCGGCTCGTCGCCCTGGTAGGCGCAGCCCGAGGTCACGCCCTCGATCTCACCGGTATAGCCGACCGCCGAGGCGCTCGCCTGCCCGCCTTCCAGCTCCACATACCGCGCAGCGTCGTAGAGGACCTTCACGAACGGGCACGGGCCGGCGTTGGGCTGGCGGCGCAGGGGCGCCGGGCCCCGCGGACGCTGGCGCTGCTGCTGCTCGCCGTCGGCCTGCTGACGCTCCGACCGGTCGCGATCCTGGCGGTCGCGCGACTGGGCCTGCGCCGCATCCGGCGCAGCCACGCCCGCGAGGAACAGCGCGGAGAGAAGGAACGCGACACGGCGCATGTGGGAATCCCGGGCAGACGAAGGAACGCCCCGCGGAGGGGGCGAAGGACGCTTGCGCCTGATAGCGGCTAAAGCGAGGCGCGGCAAACGGAGGCGCGTCGCCCCGTAGCGGGCCGGCCGCGATGCGACTAGGGTGGGCGCATGTCCGCCGAACCCCTCCCCCGTCCGGCCCTCAGCATTCGCATGGCGACGCCGCGCGGCTTCTGCGCCGGCGTCGACCGGGCCATCCAGATCGTCGAGCGCGCCCTCGAGCGCTTCGGGGCCCCGGTCTACGTCCGCCACGAGATCGTCCACAACAAGCATGTGGTCGAGCGGCTGCGCAGCCTCGGCGCCGTCTTCGTCAAGGAGCTGGACGAGTGCCCCGACGACCGGCCGGTGGTGTTCTCGGCCCACGGCGTGCCCAAGTCCGTCCCGGCGGCGGCGAAGGCGCGGAACCTGTTCTTCCTCGACGCCACCTGTCCGCTGGTCTCCAAGGTCCACGTCGAGGCCGAGCGCCACCATGCCGCCGGTCGCCACATCCTGCTGATCGGCCATGCCGGCCATCCCGAGGTGGTCGGCACCATGGGCCAGCTGCCCGCCGGCGCCGTGTCGTTGATCGAGACCGTCGAGGACGCCGAGACCTTCCAGCGCCCGGGTGACACGCCGCTGGCCTACGCTACCCAGACCACCCTCTCGCTGGATGATACGGCCGAGATCATCGCCGCGCTCAAGGCCCGCTTCCCGGAGCTGCCCGACCCGCACAAGGAAGACATCTGTTACGCCACCACCAACCGCCAGGAGGCGGTCAAGCGGCTCGCCGAGGCGGCGGACCTGGTGCTGGTGGTCGGCTCGCCCAACTCCTCCAACTCGGCGCGTCTGGTCGAGGTGGCGATGAAGGCCGGGGCCCGCGACGCCCGCCTCATCGATGACGCCTCCCACATCGACTGGGCCTGGCTGGAGGGCGTGCGCCACCTCGGCCTGACCGCCGGCGCCTCGGCCCCGGAGAGCCTCGTCCAGGGCGTGATCGACGCCCTCGCCGCCCGCTTCGACGTTACGGTCGAAGACGACGGCGGCGCGCGCGAGACCGTCACCTTCAAGCTTCCCCGCGCCCTCACCGGCTGATGGCGCCAGGGCCATGCGGGCGAGCTTCACTGACATCATCGCGATCCTTCAGGCCGTTCGCGACACGGCGCGCAAGCCGCACGACAACGCCGGCCTCGACTTCCTGACCGCCTGCATGACCGGGGCCATGCGCAGCCGGGCCCAGTTCTTCCAGGACCTCTGGGTCCTGTTCGAGCTCGGCGAACGCCGCGACGGCTATTTCGTCGAGTTCGGGGCGGCCGACGGGGTTCACTGCTCCAACAGCTGGCTGTTCGAGAACGAGCTGGGCTGGCGCGGCATCCTCGCGGAGCCGGCGCGCGGCTGGCACGCCGCCCTGCACCGCAACCGCCGCTGCCACATCGACACCCGCTGCGTCTGGTCCCGGACGGGCGAAACCCTGATGTTCAACGAGCCCGTCATGACGCTGCACGCGACCATCGACGCCTTCAGCGACCACGACGGCCTCGCCGCCACACGCGTCGACGGTCAGCGCTACGAGGTCGAGACCGTGTCGCTCAACGACCTGCTCACCCACTGGCAGGCCCCGGCGCGCATCGACTACCTGTCCCTCGATACCGAGGGCTCCGAGCTCGCCATCCTCGAGGCATTCGACTTCGACCGGTGGGATGTCCGGTGCATCTCCGTCGAACACAACAACACGCCTCAGCGGGCGCAGCTCCGCGACCTGCTGGCCGGCAAGGGCTACATCAACCGCTTCCCCGCCCTGTCAAACGTGGACGACTGGTACATCAAGCCGGGGACCTAGCTCTCCCGCAGGAAGTCCTGCGCGAATTCCGGGATCTCGTCCCCGTCCGCCGGGTCCTCGTCCTCGCCCCCCGGCTGGCCCGGGTCCGGCAGCTCGAAGCCGGCCGGCACATTCATGTCCAGCAGACCGGCGGCCTTCATCTCGGCCAGCCCCGGCAGATCGGCGAGGCTCCCGAGGCCGAACTGCTCGAGGAACCTGTCCGCCGTGCCATAGGTCACTGGGCGGCCCGGAGAGCGCCGCCGGCCGCGCAGGCGCACGAAGCCCATTTCCAGCAGCTGGTCGAGGGTGCCCTTGGACATCGACACGCCGCGCACGCTCTCGATCTCGGCCCGCGTCACCGGCTGGTGATAGGCGATGATCGCCAGCGTCTCGAGCGCCGCCCGCGACAGCCGCCGCGGCTCCTCGCGCTCCTCGGTCATCAGGAAGCCGAGGTCGGGCGCCGTCCGGAAGCGCCAGCGATCCGCAACGCACTCCAGCTCGACCCCCCGCCCCTGATAGCGCGCCCGCAGTCCGGCGATGGCCCGGCCGACATCGACGCCCTCCGGCAGCCGGGCCGCCAGATCGGCCGCTGACAGAGGACCGGCGGCGGCGAACAGCAGGGCCTCCACCCGCCGCTCGATCTCCGCCTCGTCCGGCTGGAACCCGAGGTCGCTCACGGCGTCAGCTCCAGCGGCTGGCCGATCGCGCGACGACGCAGGTACAGCGGCTCGAACGGTCCCGACTGGCGCACGTCCAGCGCCCCTTCCTTGACCAGCTCCAGACCCGCCGACAGCGTCGAGGCCAGACAGCTGGCCCGGCTCGGATCGCCCTCGGCCGTCCCCGGCTCCGGCGCCGCCTGTTCGAGGGTGGTCCAGGTCGACAGGCGCGGCATGATCTCGCGCAGCCAGTCGCGCGCCGCCTCCAGCGGGAAGGCCTCGATGCGCTGGCCCGGATTGTACTGCCGCCCCGCCACCTTGCGGCGCTGCTCCACATAGGCCGCCATCAGCTCATAGAGGCCGGCGTCGATCCGGTCGGACGGCACGATCACCCGCGCTTCCGGGTCGCCGCGGGTGAAGACGTCGCGCTTCAGCTGCGGCCGTTCCATCAGCCGGTCTGCCGCCTGGCGCATGGCCTCCAGCTTGCGCAGGCGGAAGGCCAGCGCCGCCGCCATCTGCTGCGCGTCCGGCTCCTCCGGCCGCCCCTTCTCGGTGCGCGGCAGCAGCAGGCGCGACTTCAGGAAGGCCAGCCACGAGGCCATCACCAGATAGTCGGCGGCGAGGGCGAAGTTGCGCCGCCGCGCTTCGTGCACAAAGGCCAGATACTGCTCCGCCAGCCGCGTGATCGACAGCTTCAGCAGGTCGACCTTCTGGTTCCGCGCGAGCGCCAGCAGCACATGCAGCGGGCCCTCATAGCCCTCCAGATCGACGACGAAGGCGTCCCGGGCGTCGATCTCCTCGGCCGCGGTGAAATCAAGGCTGGGCTGGAAGGCCGCCTTCACGCCTGGGCCTCCCCGACATCAGGCCCCTTCGCCGCGTCCAGCCGGCCGGCCAGCAGGGCGTCGAACCGCGCACGGGCAGCTTCGAGGTCCAGCGGCTCGGGCGACCGGACAATGCGGGCCAGCGCCGCCCCGGCGCGCCGGGCCGCCCCGCCCCGGAGCGGACCGACGCCCCTTGCCACCTGCCGCATCTCGTCGAGATCCCCGGTCCAGTGGATGACCAGATCACACCCGGCCTTCAGGGACGCCGTCGCCCGCTCGGTCAGGGTCCCGGACAGGGCGTTCATGCACAGGTCGTCGGACAGCAGCAGGCCGCCGAACCCCAGCCGTTCCCGGATCAGCCGGATGGCCTTGCGCGACTGGGTCGCCGGCCGCTTCCGGTCGATGGCGGTGAAGACGATGTGGGCGGTCATCCCGATCGGCATGTCCGACAGGGCGCGGAAGGGGGCGAAATCCCACGCCTCCAGCGTGTCGAGGTCGACCTCGACCGTGGGCAGCTCCTTGTGGCTGTCGGCGAAGGCGCGGCCGTGACCGGGCATGTGCTTGATCACCGGCAGCACACCGCCGGCCAGCAGCCCCTCGGCGGCGGCGCGACCCAGTTGCGCCACCGTCGCCGGATCACGCGCATAGGCGCGGTCGCCGATGATGTCGTGGGCCCCCGGCACCGGCACATCGAGCACCGGCAGGCAATCGACATCGATGCCCACGGCCTTGAGGTCATGAGCCATCAGCCGCCCGCCCAGCCGCGCCAGCTCGCGCGCCGCCAGCGGGTCGTTGGTCGCCTTCAGATAGGCCTCGCCGGGCGGATATTTCGGCCAGTACGGCGGCCCCATCCGCTGCACCCGTCCGCCCTCCTGGTCGATCAGGATCGGCGCATGCCGGCCGACGCTCTCCCGCAGGGCGGCCGTCAGGGCCCGCACCTGGTCCGGGCTGTCCACATTGCGTCGGAACAGGATGAAGCCCCACGGCCGCGCCTCGGCGAAGAAGGCGCGCTCGGCCGGCGTCAGCTCCAGCCCGGCGCAGCCATAGATCGCCGCCGACGCGTCCAAGGCCTCAGCGCACCAGGCAGTCGCGGCCCGCGGCCCGCAGGGCGGCGCAGAAGGCCCGCGCCCGCTCCGGCGACAGACCGGTGAACTGGGTGCGATAGACCGTCTGTCCGTTCGAGCTGGTCACCTCCTGCACGCGCTTGCCGGCGCCGGAAGCGAACTGCGGAAAGCCCGAGGCCACCGCCGCATACTCGCGGTCGGCGATGGCGGTCGAGCCGAAGGCCCCGATCTGCACCGACGCCGATCCGGTCGCCGGCGTCGTCGTCTCGCGCTCGGCCCGGACGAGGGCGTCGGCGATGGGATCCGCCGGGCGCGCCGGAGCCGGGGCCGGGGTCGCCGGAGCCCGGGCGGCGGGCGCCGCCGGAGTCGGCGCCGCGGCGGGAGCCGGCAGGGCCTCGCGCGGCATCGGCTCGGCCGGCGGCGGGGCGAAGGCCACCGCCCCCGGCGCCTGGGCGTCGGCGTAGACGCTGACGCCCGCCTCGGGATCGACCGGCTGGGCGTCGATCGGGGCCTCGACCCGCAGCTCGCCGACCGGTTCGCCCACCGCCGGCGGCGCGTCTTCCGAAGCGCGCAGGCCGGAGCGATAGAACAGCACCACGGCGACGATCAGCGCCAGCAGCACCGCCACGCTGACCATCAGGGTCACCGGCGGCCGGCTCGGCCCCGTGGGCGCGCGCCGCGCGTCATAACCGCGGTTGAACGGCAGGTCGTCGTCGGTCGGCGGCGTATAGGCGCCCCGTCCATGGTCGCGTTCGGACCGGCCGCGAGGATCGTCGTGGGACATGTCAGGCTCACCCGGATCGGCGGGACGGCCGAATCGGCCGCGTTCCGCGACAGTCTAGACGCCCCCGTGCCGCTTTCGAATCACAAGTCGAGGGCGACATCGAGGCTGAACAGGTGCCGGTGCTCCTCGATGGCGTAGCGATCGGTCATCCCGGCCACATAGTCGCACACCAGTCGGGCGCGCCGGTCCGGCGGAACGGCCGCCGCCGCTGCCGCCCACTCGGTCGGCAGCACCGAAGGGTCGGCGAGGAACAGGCTGAACATCTCCCGCAGCAGCCGCCGCGCCTGGCTGCGCGTACGGTTGACCCGGTAGTGCCGGTACATGCGCTCGAACAGGAAGGCGCGCAGCCCGGTCAGTTGCTCCAGCATGCCGCGCGAGAAGGCCACCATCGGCCGGCCCGCCAGCCGCACGGCCTCGGGCCCGTCGATGCGATCCTCCGCCAGCCGCGCCCGCGTCTCGGCCAGCACATCGTCGACCATCGCCCCGATCATCCGCCGCACCGCCTCCAGCCGCACCATGCGGTCATCGAGGCCCGGCCAGTCGCGCCGCACCTCGGCGAGGATCGGCCCGATCAGCGGCAGGCTCGCAAGGTCCGCCAGCGAGAACAGCCCGGCCTGCACGCCGTCGTCGACGTCGTGGTTGTTGTAGGCGATGTCGTCGGCAATCGCCGCCACCTGGGCCTCCATCGAGGCGAAGGTGCCGAGCCGAAGGTCCCAGTCGTCTGCATAGGCGGCGACCGCCGCCCACGCCGGCTCCCCGAGCCGGTCCGTGACCGGCCCGTTGTGCTTGATCACCCCCTCCAGCGTCTCCCGGCTCAGGTTCAGCCCGGGGAAGGCCGGGTAGCGCCGCTCCAGCTCGGTCACCACCCGGAAAGTCTGGACATTGTGGTCGAAGCCGCCGTGCCCGGCCATCAGCAGGTGCAGCTCGTCCTCCCCGGCATGACCAAAGGGCGGATGCCCCAGGTCATGCGCCAGCGCCACCGCCTCGGCGAGGTCCACATCCAGCTTCAGCGCCGCCGCCAGCGACCGGGCGATCTGCGCCACCTCCAGCGAATGGGTCAGTCGGGTCCGGTAGTGGTCCCCTTCATGGGCCACGAAGACCTGGGTCTTCTCCTTCAGCCGGCGGAAGGCGGTCGCATGGATGATGCGGTCGCGGTCGCGGGCGAAGGGCGTGCGGGTGCGGCTCTCCGGCTCCGCATGGCGACGGCCGGCGCTGGCGGCCGGATCGCTGGCCCAGGGGGCGAGGCGACGATCGGAGGACGGGAGGGGAGACAGGCGATCGACGCTCAAGGGGCCGGGGCTTTCCTGCATGCCGGGGCTTTTCCCCCGGCCTTCGCCGCCACATATAATGGGGCGTGAGCGACGCCCCAACCCAAAGCTTCCAGATCGCCGCCCGCGCGGTTCCCGACCACGGCCTGACCCTGGCGGACAGCGCCGCGCGGCGCCTCGCCCGTCTGGCCGAGGCCGAGGGCCGCCCCGTGCTGCTGCGCGTCGCCGTCGATGGCGGCGGCTGCTCCGGCTTCCAGTACCGCTTCGATCTGATCGACGCCCCCGAGGCCGACGACATCGTCGTCCGCCGTGACGGCCAGGCCGCGGCCGTCGACCCGGTCTCCCTGCCCCTGCTTCAGGGCTCGGAAATCGCCTTCGTCGACGAGCTCGTCGGAGCCCAGTTCGTCGTGCGCAATCCCAACGCCGCCTCGTCCTGCGGTTGCGGCGTCAGCTTCTCCATCTGACGGCGCCGGTTTAGGCTCCCGCGACTCCGCGAGGGCCCCGATGACCACACCCGACCCCCAGCGCCAGCTTTTCCTCCGCGGTCTGCGCTGGCTGCGCGACCGGCATCTCAATCTCGCCGAGGAGCAGTTCGACCTGCTTCTGGCCGTGGCCCCGGGACACATGAACGCGCGCCGTCTGAAGGGCGTCGCCGCCATCATGCTTGGCCGGGTGCAGGAGGGGCTGGCGCTCGTCGAGCAGGCCGCGGCCGCCGACCCCGCCCTGCCGGCGATCCATGAGGATCTCGCCGCCGCCCGCGCAGCGGCCGGGGACATGGCCGGGGCCGTCGAGGCCTGGGCGCGGGGCTCTGAAGCCCCCCGGCCCGAGCGGTGGGCCTTCGCCAGCGAACGCAGGAGTCACCGCTGCGAGCTGTTCGAGTACCCCTTCGAGGTCACCATCCGCTACGGCGCCGACCGGCCGCCCCACCCGGAGCTGACCGCCCTGCTGGAGGCCCGCCGGCCGGCGTTTCTCGACCATCTGCGCGAGATGGAGGCCGCGGCGGCCGATTTCGAGGACGTCCCGCGCGTGGCGCCCCTCAATGCCGCCACCCCCATGTGGAACAATGGCTGGTTCCCGCCTCTGGACGCCATGCTGCTCACGCACATGCTCAAGACGCACCGGCCGGCGCGCTTCATCGAGATCGGGTCGGGCTTCTCGACCAAGTTCGCACGGCGCGCCGTCGACCGTTACGATCTGCCGACGCGCCTCATCTCGGTCGACCCCCAGCCCCGCGCGGAGGTCGACGCCCTCTGCGACGAGGTCATCCGCCAGCCGTTGGAAACCGTCGACCAGGCCCTGTTCCAGACGCTGGAGCCCGGCGACATCCTGTTCCTCGACAGCTCCCACCGCGCCTTCCAGGGCTCGGACGTCACCGTCTTCTTCCTTGAGATCCTGCCGCGGCTGAAGCCCGGCGTGATCGTCCATGTGCACGACATCTACCTGCCGGAGGACTACATCTCCGGCCACCTGCACCGCATGTGGAACGAGCAGTACCTGCTGGCCACCGCCCTGCTCTTCGGCGATGCGCTGGAGATCCTGTTTCCCGCCTGGTGGGCCTGTCGCGACCCCGAGGCGGCGGCCCTGGCCCGCGCCACCCTGATGCGCGGGCCGACCGAGGGCCTGAATCTCTATGGCGTGTCCTTCTGGCTGACGAAGCGCCGCTGACGACGCTCAGGCCTCGACGCCGACCCCGATCGGGCAGGTCACGCCGGTGCCGCCGATGCCGCAGTAGCCGCCCGGGTTCTTCGCCAGATAGCCCTGGTGATAGTCCTCGGCGAAATAGTAGGGCCCGGCGTCCACGATCTCGGTCGTGATGGCGCCCCGTCCCGCCGCCGTCAGCGCCGCCTGGTAGGCGTCGCGCGAGGCCTCGGCCTCGGCCCGCTGCCCCGCGTCGAGGACGTAGATCGCCGAGCGATACTGGGTGCCCACATCATTGCCCTGGCGCATGCCCTGGGTCGGATCATGGTTCTCCCAGAAGGCCTTGAGCAGCGCGCCATAGCTGGTCGCCGCCGGGTCGAACACCACCTGCACCACCTCGGCGTGGCCGGTGCGGCCCGAGCAGACCTCCTCATAGGTCGGGTTCGGCGTGATCCCGCCGGCGTAGCCGACCGAGGTCACCCAGACACCCGGCAGCTTCCAGAACACCCGTTCCACACCCCAGAAGCAGCCCATGGCCAGGATCGCCGTCTGGAAGCCCTCCGGGTGCGGCCCTTTCAGCGGGCGGCCGTTGACCACATGGACCTCGTCGGTCTTCAGCGGCGTGGCGCGCCCGGGCAGGGCGGTGTCGGCGGTCGGCAGGGCGTCGGTCATCTTGCTCAGCATGGCGGGTCTCCGGATCGAGCCCGCCATATGGGGGCTCGCCGGCCGTTTGCCGAGAGGGCCGCTTGCCGCGCGGCCCCCGTTGATCTATCTCGCACCCCTTCCCGCCTGCGGTGGGTCCGGACAGGTGGCCGAGTGGTTGAAGGCGCACGCCTGGAACGCGTGTATAGGTGAAAGCCTATCGAGGGTTCGAATCCCTCTCTGTCCGCCATCTGCCTCGGGAAACGCCCCTGCCAGCGCTCCCGGCCTGATCCGCCGAGCCCGGACTGCCGCATTTCGGCGCCCGCCTCAGGACGTCCGGGCGGCCCTCAACGCATTCAGATAGGCGATCAGATCGTCGATCTCGCCGGCGCGGTAATTGAACGGCGGCATGGTGGGATGGGCCGTCACCAGTCCCTCGGCCAGCTGCTCCTCGAGCCGCCCGAGGTCCCGCCGCGCCGCGACGTCGCGCAGCGGCGGGGCCGCATCCATCACGCTGGCGTCGTACAAACCCACGGCGTGACAGCTGGCGCAGGCCGTCCGGGCGATCTGCTCGCCGCGCCAGGCCGCCGCCGCCGCCGCCGCCCCGATCGTCGCAGGCGCGGGCCCCGCGCGTTGCGGCGCAGGGGCGCAGCCCGTCCCCGAGGCCGCCAGGGTCAGCATCGCGACGACAAGGCTGCGTCTCCGGAGCGATCCGGTCGCGGGGCTCATGCGTCCAGCCTCGCGGCGCGCACCGCCTCGCGCAACTGGTCCACGGTCTCGCCGCAACGCTCTGCGGCTTCGGTCGGCCCGAGGCGCTCGAGGGCGGCCGGCGGCAACGCGGCGCGCAGCGTGCCCAGCGCCCGCGGCGGCGCGATCAGGATCACCTCGTCGGGGGCATCGCGGGCGACGAGGCGCCCGATCTGCTCGGCCACAGCCTCAAGAAACCGCGCCTCGGAGCGCGCCTTCGGCGTCGCCGCATCGACGGTGTGGGAACCCGGCCCCACCCGCTGGAACACCCGCCCCCTGGGAGGCGACGCCAGCAGATCGTAGTCGAGGTCCTTCGTCCAGTCCTCGCGCTCCGTGAGGGGCCCGCCGCGGCGACGCTCCTCCAACATCCGAACATGCTCGCCGTCCGCGACGACGACCAGGGCCTTTCCGTCCAGCTGCATGGCGACCTCCATGTCGGGCAGGATGGCGCAAGGGCGCCCCCCGGCCCATGATGCAGATCAAACCGGCGGGTCAGGATCGCCGGACAACTCGCGGAACGGACCGGCGGGCAGCCCGGACTCGTCCTGGAGATTGCACAGGGGATTGTCAGCCCAACAGTAGCGCACGCTGGCGACCGGCTCGCCCGGAGGCGCCGCGATCCGGACCGTGTCGCCCTCGACCACCGCCGTGGCGTAGCGGCAGCGCTCCTCTGCGGCGCACAGCTCCATGCCCAGGACGCTGTCCCCGCCGCGCGTCACGAGCCGGCCCACGACGTCCCCGAACCGGATGTGGATGGCGTCCGCATCCCGCCGGACGCTGAGGGGCCGCGGCCCCGAAGGCGGCGCCGGGTCGCCATAGACGAGGCGGCGCGCGGCCCGGGCGAGACGCCGGCCCAGCTCCTGTTTCTGCGCCGGATGGATGTCCCAGGCGTCCCCGAGGTCGATCGCCACGGCCAGGGCGGCGTGCGGGTCCGCGGCCACCGCGCGGCGCTGGCTCTCGCGGAGCTCGGCCCAGCCCGACGGTCCGGGCGCGGTCGCCGGCGGGCCGAAGTTGGCCAGCTGGACCACGAGGAACGGCAGGTCGGGCGCCGCGAAGCCGCGCCGCCAGTCGGCCATCAGCCCCGTGAGCAGGTCCCGGTAGCGGCGCGCCGCGCCCGTATTGGACTCGCCCTGGTACCAGAGCACCCCGCGCAGCCCGTAGGGCTGCAGCGGCGCGATCATGGCGTTGCCGATGGTCGTCAGCCCGGATGTCGACGACCAGGGCGCCCGCGGCGGCCCCTCGGCGACCGACGCTGTCCGGTAGCGCCAGCCGGCCGGGTCCAGCGGCAGGCGCGTCCCGTCGGCCAGGACAAGCGCGCGCCCCTCGGGCGGGCCGTACAGGCCCCCGACCTCCCAGCTGTCATGGACATTGACCACGAGGGTGTTGCGGCCCGCGCGCAGCGCCCCGCGCGGCAGGGCGTAGAGCCGGTCGCCCGAGCCCGACGCCCCGACCGCCACGCCGTTGACCCAGGTCTGGTCGGCCTCGTCGATCGGGCCGAGCGACAGGGCGACCGCGGCCGCGGCCTGCGCCGCGGTCAGCTCAAGGTCCAGCCGGTACCAGACCATGCCGTTGTAGGCGGCCAGGGCGGGGACGCCCCAGCGCTCCCACGGGACCATGGCCGGGACCGGCGTCCACGGGCCCGCATCGTCGGGCGACCAGGGCGCATCCGGCGCCCGGTCGCGCCACCAGCCCTCCCACTGCCGCCCCCAGGCGGCCTGGGCCCCGGCGGGGTCGGTGGCGAGCCGGGCCAGCACGGCGAGGCGGTCGCCCTCCCCCGCCGCCTCCAGCGCTCCGGCGCTCATCCAGGTCTCGATATTGGACCCGCCCCAGCTGGCGTGGATCAGCCCCATGGGCACGTCGTGGTCGCGACGCAGATCCCGCGCGAAGTGGTAGCAGGCGGCCGAGAAGTCCCCCACGGTGGCCGGTCCCGCAGGCGCCCACGACACGGGCCGGCGCAGCACCGCCTGCGGCGCGGGGTCGAAGTCCTTCGCCACGGTGAGCAGGCGCACGCCGTCATCGGCCGACGCGCCAATCACAGACGGGGCGTTGAGCGTGCGGTTGACCGGCAGCTCCATGTTGGACTGGCCCGAGCACAGCCAGACATCGCCGACGAGCACATTCTCGGCCGTGTCGCCGTGTCCGGCCGCGTCCGAGACCGAAAGCCTGTACGGGCCGCCCGCCGGACTGGCCGGCAGGCGCACCCGCCAGACCCCGTCCGGGCCGGCCGTTGCGGCGAGCCGATGGGGACCGAACGTCACCGTCAGGGGTCGACCGGGGGCGCCTGTGCCCCAGACCGGGACCGGTCGGTCGCGCTGAAGCACCGCATGGTCGCTGAACAGCGCCCCCAGCCGGGGGGCGTCCGGGATGTCCGCGACCTGGCCCGAAGCCGGGCCGGCGGGCCCCAGAAGCGCCGTCAGCGACAGCCCCGCCGCAAGAGCGGTCCACCGGCAGGCGCGCGCGCTCACCGCCGTCAGGCCGTGCGCCGGGGCGTGGCGTCGCGCAGCGCCGCGGCGATCGCCTCGCGCAGCGGCTTGGGCCGATAGTCGGCGTCGTAGGGCGTCGGCCGCTTCGGCAGCCGGTCGTCCCGCAGCCAGCGATCCTGCAGCCAGGTATGCTGGTCCGACAGACCCCAGCACAGGATGTCGCCCATCTGCGGATAGCTCAGCATCAGGTCCAGATAGCGCCGGGCCAGAGCCGCCACGGCGGCGTCCCGGGCCGGAACGTCCGCCGGCAGATTCCGGTCGTGGACGTCGAACTCGGTGATCACCAGATCGTAGCCCATGCCCACCACCTCATCGAGGAAGCGGCGCCAGTTGTCGTCGCGGGCGGTGTCGAAACCGACCGAGTCGTCGGCGTTGCCCGAGCCGATGTGACTCTGAACGCCAAGCGCGTCGCACGGGACTCCCCGCGCCCTGAACCCCTCCAGCAGCCGCAGGACGCCTGCCTGATGGGTCTCGTGGCCGGCTTCCCAGCTCATGTAATCGTTGTAGACCAGCTGGGCGCCGGGCGCCTTCTCGCGCGCCCGGCGGAAGGCGAGATCCATCACCGCCTCCGGACCGCCCATACGCTGCGAGAACGGCGTCACGCGCAGGCTGCCGTCCGCCGGGTCGACCGCCTCATTGATGACGTCCCAGGAATCGATCGCCCCGTAGCGATCGATGATGGCGTCGATGTGCTCCAGCACCAGCCGCTCGACCTCGGCGGCCGGGCGCGCGCCGTAATCGTGCGTGGTGGTCCAGGCCGGAAACCACTGGGGATGATGCCAGATCAGGGTGTGGCCGCGCAGGCCCATGCCACGCTCGGCCGCGAAGCCGGCGATCCGATCGGCCGGACCAAACACGAAGCGGTCCGCCTCGGGGCGCAGCACATACCATTTCAGCTCGTTCTCGTGGACCAGCACGCCGCACTCGCGCTCGAGCAGCTGCCGGTACCGGGCATTGTCGAACGAAGCCGTGAGGGTCCCCGGGGCGCCGGCGCCGACCGCGCTGCCGAAGCGGCGGCCGGAGCGTTGCGCAAGGTCGTGGAGGCTCGGCGCCGCCTGGGCGGCGGAAGCGCCGGCCCAGCCGGCTGCAAGGCTGCCCGCGGCGAGGGCCAGCGACTGTCGACGCGTGATCATGGCGAATCCGGAACTTCGAGAAAGGAGGGCGCGCCGGGAACCGGCGCGCCCTGTCCAGGGGGGAGACAGACTCAGAAGGTCGACCGCAGCACAAGCGTGAACCGGCGATCATTCATGAACCAGGAGCGGGGCGCCCGCAGCAGGTCGTTGTTCAGGACCTGGGTCGTGCGGGTGATCTCGTTGGTCAGGTTGACCGCCTGGATCCCGATCCGGGTGGTGTCATTGATGTTGTAGAAGATCGACCCGTCCAGCTGGCCGGTGTCCTCGTTCATGATGGGCGCGAACGGCACGATGACGTCCCGCGGCGTGATCAGGAACTCGGAGCGCCAGGCGTAGGCCAGACGCGCCGACAGCGGCCCCTTCTCATAGAACACCGCGAGGTTGGCGGTGTGCTCTGACAGGTTCTGGAGCGGCAGCAGGCTGGTGTCGATGTTGGCCACGCGACCGGCCGCCACATCGGGATCGGTGGAGGACAGGGTGCTCTGCGCCACGCCCTCGGAGTCGATGTAGGTGTAGTTCGCCGACATCCCCAGGCCGTCGAAGGGGGCCGGCAGGAAGTCGTAGGTCTGCTGATAGGCGACCTCGAAGCCCTGGATGGTGCCGGTGTCGTCCGAGTTCACCGGGGTGGTGACCACCGCATCGAAGGTCGCGCCGTTATTGGTGAAGGCGAGACGCTCGGTGCCGTTGGTGATGACGTCTTCCAGTTCCTTGTAGAACAGGGACAGCGTCAGCTGGCCGACCTGGGCGAAGTACCATTCGGCCGACAGGTCGATGTTGTTGGCGCTGATCGGCCGCAGGTAGGGGTTGCCCACGGTGAAGCGGCCAGTCGGACGACCGTTGACGATGTCCTGCGCGTTGGTCGACAGGGTGATGTTGTAGAACGCCCGGGTCAGGCCGATGTCCGGCGGCGTGATGGTCCGCGACAGGCCGACGCGGAACTGCAGCCCGTTGCCGACCTCCAGGCGCGCATTGAAGCTGGGCAGCCAGTAATCGAAGTCCGTGTCCGCGGTGAACGGCGTGGTCGTGCCGTCGGCATAGGCCCGCGAGGCGGCCCGCACGTCCGGGGCCAGGGCGCAGAACGGCGACGGCTCCTGTCCGACCGGAACCGGGACGGCGCAGTCCGCCTCGCTCGGGAAGGTGCCGAGATTAAACGCCTGGAAGCCCTGGGCGGCGCGTTCGGTCTTGGTGTAGCGCAGGCCGAGGTTGCCGGTCAGGTTCCAGCCATTGTCGAACTCGTTGCCGAAGCGGACCATGAAGTAGGCGGCGTTGGTCTCTTCCTGGACCGGATTGATCTCCTGCGGCAGGAAGCCGTCCGCGTCAGCGCCGCAGCGCAGGGCCAGCGGCACCCAGTTCTGCTGGCAGCCCGCTCCGTTCAGGCGCGCCCGCCACTCGTCGCCGATGGCCAGCGCATAGTCACGATAGAGGCCATTGTAATTGTCGATCGTGCTCTGGCCGAAGAATAGCCGGGGCTGGTCGCCCGTGGGTACCGGCACCTGACCGCGCATGAAGTTGTCGAAGGTGAACACGCGGTTGAAGTCAGCCGGCACGAAGCCGGGGCCGCCGGGCGCGCCGT
Source organism: Brevundimonas sp. (assembly GCF_035998205.1). Taxonomy (GTDB): domain Bacteria; phylum Pseudomonadota; class Alphaproteobacteria; order Caulobacterales; family Caulobacteraceae; genus Brevundimonas. The sequence goes on along the minus strand of NZ_DASYHT010000006.1, from coordinate 281,053 downwards.
CGGCGTTCGGCACGCCGTCGACATTGTCGCTCAGCCACACCGGGCCGTTCTCGCCCCACTGCTCGGTCAGGACGCCCCAGTTGTAGGTGCTGAAGCGGGTGGTCTGGTCGCGCACCGCATGGCGCGCGCCGAACCGCAGCGACCGGATCCAGCCGTCATCGAAGCTGTACTCCCCATCGATGCGAACGGCATCGAGCGTGCCCTCGCTCTTCTCGAGGTGATCCATCGCCGCCCGCGAGAACGAGTTGTAGGGCGACGAGAAGTTTTCGTTGCCGTTGCGATAGTAGCCGGGACACGTCGCCGACGGCGCGCCGACGCAGGGCGTCCCGTCGAGGAACGGCGGCAGGAACGTCACCACCGGAACGTCGCTGCCGCGGATCTCGATGCTGGCGTTCTGGTAGGTGGTGTTCCACAGGCCGGCGTCGAGCACGTCCACGGTCGAGTCGACATGCTGGTAGTCGAAGCTGAGCCCCAGCCGGTCGGTCGGGGTCCAGCGCAGGTTGAAGCCGTAATCGGTCGTTACGGCATTCTGCTCGACGTCCCGCCGGATGTTGTTGCTCTGGAGCCCGTTGATCGGCGTGCGCGGGTCCGGGCCGTTCTGGTCAGCGCGCCAGCCGGTGGTGCCGGTGATGATGCCGCTGGTGAACAGGCCGTCCGGGCCGAAGGTCAGGGTCGTGCCCTGCTGCGCCTGGGAGTCGCCGTTGCTGGTGACGTTGTCGGTGGCGATCTCCATGGCGTGTTCGGTCCAGGCCTGGCTGGAATCCGACCGCAGGAACTGCGCCGTGGCCTGCACGCGCCGATCGTTGCTGCGCCACTGGAAGGCGCCGGCGTAGCCGCGCCGCTCGCGGTCGAACTCCTGCGAGCGGAAGGCCGCGCCGCGCGGGAACCAGACATCCTGCACCGCGGTCGCCCCGCCGGGGTCGACCACATCGCCATTGGAATAGAGGGTTCGCGGGCCATAGTTGGAGATCTGCTGGCCATCCCCGCGCGAGATCAGCTGCGAGTAGACGGCGTTCAGCATCACCCCGAACTCGCCCGCCCCGTTCTCCCAGCGGTCGCTGATCAGGGCCGAGATGGTCGGCGTGACCTCCTTGGCGAAGTCGCCATAGCTGGCCTCGGCCGAGGCGGCGATCAGCCGGCCGGCCGAGTCGAACGGAAGGCGCGTGCGCAGGTTCACGGTGCCGGCGATGCCGCCCTCGATCATGTCGGCGGAGGGGCTCTTGAACACGTCGACGCCGCCCATCAGCTCCGGCGGCACATCGGCGAAACTGAGCGCGCGGCCGTTGTTGGCGGTGAAGGTGTCGCGGCCGTTCAGCTCCGAGCGGACGAAGGTCAGACCGCGCACCACCACGCCCGAGCCCTCGACCGAGAAGTGGTCGGGGTCAACGCCGGCGGCGAAGCGGTCGATGGCGACGCCGGGGACCCGCTGCAAGGCCTCGGTGACGGAGCGATCCGGCAGGGCCCCGATGTCTTCCGAGGTGATCGAGTCAACGAAGACCTCGGCGTTCTGCTTCAGGTCCTGGCTGCTGCGCAGGCTGCCGCGAATGCCGGTGACGACCACTTCCTCGACCTCGGTCGGGTCCTGCGAAGACGGCGGTTCCTGGGCCAGCGCCGGCGTGAAAGCGGCGATGGCGACGAGCGAGACGCTGCTGGCCAAGGCCCGGCGAGCTGTTTGCGGACGCACTGCTGGCGTGATGATGCGCATGATGGAAATCCCTCCCTAGCTCCCTCCAGCACTTCCTTGTTAGCGCTATCATCGACAGGCTTGGAAATGTCTGAGTATTGACGCTAACTCACGAAATCGCCGTTCGCAAGCCCATGGTTTCCCGGGGGCTTCGGAGGCAGGATCGGAAGCAAGGACCCGGAAACCGGGCGATGGGAGGCGACATGTCGGAGCGGCGGATCCGCCGGATCGTGATCGTGGGCGGGGGCACGGCGGGCTGGATGGCCGCCGCCGCGCTGTCGCGGCTATGCGCCGACGGCGCAACCCGCGTCGAGCTCATTGAATCCGACGCCATCGGGACGGTCGGGGTCGGCGAAGCCACGATTCCGCCGATCCGCACCTTCAACGCCATGCTGGGTCTCGACGAAGCCGAGATGGTCCGCGCCACGGGCGGGACCTTCAAACTCGGCATCGAGTTCGTCGGCTGGGGCCGGCCCGGCGAAGCCTACATGCATCCGTTCGGCGGCTTCGGCGCCGATCTGGACGGCGTGAAGTTCCACCAGGTCTGGCGTCGCCTGCACGACGCCGGCCGCGCCGGTCCGCTCGGGGCCTACAACATCTGCGAGACGGCGGCGCGCCGCGGGCGGTTCGGTCCGGGCGACCCGCGGGCGCCCTTCACCCGCATGACCTGGGCCTTCCACTTCGATGCGGCGCTTTACGCCCGCTTCCTCAGGACGTTTTCAGAGGCGCGGGGCGTCACCCGGCGCGAGGGACGGATCACCGACGTCGTCCGCAACGGCGCGACAGGCTTCATCGATGCGGTGAGGCTGGAGGACGGCGGGCTGATCGACGGGGATCTGTTCATCGACTGCAGCGGCTTCCAGGGGCTGCTGATCGAACAGGCCCTCGGGGCCGGCTTCGAGGACTGGAGCCACTGGCTGCCCTGCGATCGCGCCGTGGCGGTCCCCTGCGGCCACGGGGGTGAGCCGCCGTCCCCCTACACCCGGGCGACCGCCGAGCGCGCCGGCTGGCGCTGGCGCATTCCCCTGCAGCACCGGATCGGCAACGGCTACGTCTACTGCAGCGATCACATCTCCGAGGACGAGGCGACGGCCGCGCTGCTCGCCAGCCTCGACGGCCCCGCCCTCGCCGAGCCGCGGGGCCTCCGCTTCACGGCCGGCCGGCGCCGCAAGGCCTGGGTGGGCAACTGCGTCGCGCTCGGCCTCGCCTCCGGCTTCCTCGAGCCGCTGGAGTCCACCAGCATTCACCTGATCCAGGCCGGCATCACCAAGCTGCTGGCGCTCTTCCCCGACCGCGACTTCGATCCGCGCGCCATCGACGAATACAATCGTCTGTCAAACCTGCAGATGGAGCAGATTCGCGACTTCATCATCCTCCATTACAAGGCGAACGGCCGGGTCGGTGAGCCGCTGTGGGACAGCTGTCGCGCCATGGCCGTCCCCGAGGCGCTGCAGCGGCGCATGGACCTGTTCCGCCACCGTGGCCGCTTCTTCCGTCATGAGGAGGAGCTGTTCGCCGAATCCAGCTGGCTGGCGGTCATGCTGGGCCAGAACCTCACCCCCGAGGGTTATGACCCCCTCGCCGATCTGATCCCCGAAGCGGAGCTGGACGCGGCGCTCGGCGGCGTGCGGCGCGCGATCGACCAGGCCGTCGACGCCATGCCCGCCCACGCCGAGGTCATCTCCCGCTTCTGCGCAACGCCCGAGGCCGCCTGATGTCCGACGCCCGTATACGCAAGATCGTCATTGTCGGCGGCGGGACCGCCGGCTGGATGACCGCCGCCGCCCTCGGCAGGGTCCTGGGCCGCGATTACGCCGAGATCGTGCTGGTCGAGTCCGACGAGATCGGCATCGTCGGCGTCGGCGAGGCCACCATCCCGCAGATCGGCATCTTCAACCGCCTGCTGGGCCTCGACGAGGACGACTTCGTCCGCCGCACGAAAGGCAGCTTCAAGCTCGGCATCGAGTTCGTCGACTGGGGCCGCAAGGGCCACAGCTACTTCCACCCCTTCGGCCCCTTCGGCGTCGACATGGAGGGCGTATCCTTCCACGCCTACTGGCTGCGGCTCATGCATGGCGGCGACCCGCATCCGGTCACCGACTATTCGCTGCAGTCCGTCGCCGCCGCCGACAATCGCTTCATGCGGTCGATCAATGCCGGCCGGTCGCCGCTGTCGAACATCGCCTACGCCTTCCACTTCGACGCCGGCCTCTACGCCCGCTTCCTGCGGGAGTTCGCCGAGGCGCATGGCGTCCGTCGGCAGGAAGGCAGGATCGTCCGCGTGGACCAGCGCGCGGCGGACGGCTTCATCGAGGCGGTGGTGCTGGAGAGCGGTGTCCGCATCGACGGCGAGCTGTTCGTCGACTGCTCCGGCTTCCGCGGCCTGCTGATCGAGCAGACGCTCAAGGCGGGCTACGAAGAGTGGACCCGCTGGCTGCCCTGCGACCGGGCTCTCGCGGTGCCCTGCGAAAGCGCGGCTCCGCTGACGCCCTTCACCCGGTCGACCGCCCGCGAGGCCGGCTGGCAGTGGCGCATCCCGCTGCAGCACCGCACCGGCAACGGCTATGTCTATTCCAGCGCACACATCTCGGACGACGAGGCCGCCGCCACCCTGCTCGCCAATCTGGACGGGGCTCCGCTGGCCGACCCGCGCCAGATCCGCTTTGTCACAGGTCGGCGGAAACAGGCCTGGGTCAAGAACTGCATCGCCATCGGGCTGGCCGCCGGCTTCATCGAGCCGCTGGAGTCGACCAGCATCCACCTGATCCAGAGCGGCATCGCCAGGATGCTGCAAATGTTCCCGGACCGTGAGTTCCCGGCGGCGGACCGCGACCGCTTCAACCGCATGACCGCCCGCGAGATGGAGCAGGTGCGGGACTTCATCATCCTGCACTACCACCTGACCGAGCGCGACGACACGGCCTTCTGGCGGCGATGCCGGGAGATGGAGATCCCCGATACGCTCCGGGAAAAGTACCGCCTGTTCGAGACGACCGGGCGAATTTTCCGTGAGGACGACGAACTGTTCAATGACACCAGCTGGTTCGCCGTGATGATCGGTCAGGGCCTCAGACCCCGGCGCTACGACCCCGTCGCCGACCTGCTGGACCTGGACGAAACCCGCGCCCGCCTGGACGAGGTGCGGCGGGTGATGCGCACCTGCGCTGACCAGATGCCCGATCACGCCGACTTCATCCGGCGCCACTGCGCTGCGTCAGAGGCGCCACCGGTCTTGTCACCTGCGCGGGAATTTGTCTGAGTATTGTCGACCCGGACGCAGATCCGGAACGGGAGGCACATCATGAAACGCACCCTCATCGCCGCAGCGATGGTGCTGTTCGGGCTCTGGACGCCCGCACCGGCCGCCGTCGCCCAGGACGGCGACATCATGCAGTACGTCATCAACAATCCCCGCGTGGAGTCGTGGCAGGTGATCGGCGTGTCGCGACCGCCCCGGCCTCAGCGGGCTGAAGGCGTTCTGGGCGAGCGGGCGATCCGGGTGGCGGCGCGCCGTTCGGACCAGCCCTGGACCGTGGCGGCCCAGATGACCATTCCCGGCGCCATTCGTCAGGGCGATACGGTGTTGTTGGCGGTCTGGGCCCGCCTGCACACGCCCCCGCCCGGCCAGGCCACCAGTCGGGTGACCCTGCGGGTGCAGGAAGCCGCCGCGCCCTACGGCGGCCTCGCCGAGGACAACGTCGCGATCGGGTCCGAATGGGGGCTGGTCTACGCCTCGGGCGTCGCCGGCGCGGACTATGCCGCCGGCGCCACGAACCTCGCCGTGCACCTCGCCACCGCCGACCACACGGTCGAGCTCGGGCCGGCCCTGCTGCTCAACTTCGGCCAGAACTACGATCCCGCCCGGCTGCCGCGGAACACAGCGCCGACGCCCGGGCCGGCTGCCGCCGCGACCGGCCCCCGGGTGACCGCCCCCGGCGACGCGCCGCCGGTCCGTCTGAACCAGGCGGGCTTCGAGCAGACCGGGCCCAAGGGGGCGACCGTGGTCACGGACGCCACCCGTCCCCTCCCGTGGCGGGTGGTCGGCGCCGACGGCGCTGTCGCCGCCGAAGGCCTGACCCGGGTGGTCGGCCCCGACCCGGCGTCCGGGGAGCGGGTGCACACGATCGACTTCAGCGACCTGCAGGCGGCCGGCGAGGCCTGGCGGCTGCAGGTCGGCGACGCGTCCAGCCGCCCTTTCCGGATCGCCGCCCGGCCGTTCGCCGCGCTGAAGACCGACGCCCTGGCCTATTTCTACCAGAACCGCGCCGGCGTCCCGATCCTGGTCGATCACGTCGCACGGCCCGACCTCGCCCGAGCTGCGGGCCACGCCAGCGAGATCGCCACCTGCTTCTCCGGCCGTGACCCGCGCGGCGTGGACTGGCCCGGCTGCGACTACCGGCTCGACGTGACCGGCGGATGGTACGACGCCGGCGACCACGGCAAATATGTCGTCAACGGCGGCATCTCCGTCTGGACCCTCGTCAACGCCTGGGAGCGCGCCGACCGGAGCGGTCTCGCCCCCTTCGCCGACGGGACGGCCGACATCCCGGAGGCGGGCAACGGCGTCGACGACCTGCTCGACGAGGCCCGCTACCAGCTCGAGTTCCTGCTTCGCATGCAGATCCCCGACGGGGGCCGCGTCTGGGCGCCGGTGACAATCCGGGACGGCGTCCCGCAGCTGGCGCAGATCGACGGCGGCGGCCTCGCCCACCACAAGGTTCATGACCGCGCCTGGACCCCGCTGCCCACCCGCCCGGCGGATGCGCCGGCGGAGCGCCTGCTTTATCCGCCGACGACAGCGGCGACCCTGAACCTCGCCGCGGCGACCGCCCAGTGCGCCCGGGTCTGGAGGGAGATCGACCCCGCCTTCGCCGAGCGCTGCCTGACGTCCGCGCGGCGCGCCTGGGCGGCGGCGGCCCGCCATCCCGCCCTCCGCGCCTGGGACGCGTTCGAGGGCGGCGGCGCCTATGGCGACGACGACACCCGCGACGAACTCTACTGGGCGGCCGCCGAGCTCTACGCCGCCACAGGGGAGGCGACGTACCTCGAGGCCCTGCGCGCCTCCCCTTTCTGGCTGGCCGGGCCGTCGGCGGGGCGGACGCCCGCCGGCGACATCAGCTGGCTATCCACGGCGGCGCTGGGGACGCTCGTCCTCGCCACCGCCCCGACGGCCCTCCCGGCGGAGGATCGCGACGCGGCCCGGGCCAATCTGGTCGCAAGCGCCCGGACCTATCTCGCCGAGGGGCGGACCCAGGGCTACGGCTTTCCGCGGGGCGGCCAGAACTTCGAGTGGGGCTCCAACGGCGCCCTGATGAACCGCGCCATGATCCTCGGCGTAGCCCACGACCTGACCGGCGAGACGGCCTTCCGCGACGGCGCGGTCCAGGCGCTGGACTTCCTGCTGGGACGCAACCCGCTGGACCAGTCCTTCATCAGCGGCTGGGGGGCCCGGCCGATGCGCCATCCCCACCACCGCTTCTGGGCGAGGTCCGCCGATCCGTCGCTGCCGGAACCTCCGGCGGGCGCCCTCTCAGGCGGCCCCAACAACACCGGCATGGCCGACGAGGTCGCCCGCGCGCTGCAGGGGCGCTGCGCGCCGCTCGTCTGCTGGGCCGATGACCTGCGCAGCTACGCCCTGAACGAGGTGGCGATCAACTGGAATGCCCCGCTGGTCTGGGTCGCCGCCTTTCTCGACCCGGTTCCGGTCATGCCGGCTCAGGCTGCCGACTGACCGCTCGGCGGCCGCCAGGCGCAATGGGCGGCGATATAGTCGTCCTGCAGCGGCAGGCTGCGCCCCGCCTCGGCCACCATGCGCCGCAACCGCGCCAGCCCGGCGGCGAGGCGCTGCGGGTCCTCCGCCCGGGCCAGCACGTGCGCGGTGCGCGGCATGATCCTCTGGCCCAGCAGCACCGCCACCCAGGAGGCATGCAGGAAAAGCCCTTCGCGATAGTCCGACACCACGCCCGTCTCGCGGAACAGCTCGATCCGCGTCGCCAGGCTGTCCGGGATGGTCATCTCCCGGATATGCCGCCAGAACGGCGTGTCGTCCCGCTCCGTGGCCACATAGTGCAGGATGATGAAGTCCCGGATCCGCTCGTACTGCAGCATCATCTGACGATTGAACTCGTCCGCGGACACCGTATCGAGCGGCGATCTCGGCCACAGCTCCACCAGCTTGGTTATCCCGGCCTGGATCAGATAGATGCTGGTCGACTCCAGCGGCTCGATGAAGCCTGACGACAGGCCGATCGCCACGCAGTTGCTCGCCCAGTTGAGCTTGCGGTGGCCCGCAAGGAACCGCAGGTGGTTCGGCGCCGCCCGCGGCGCCCCCTCCAGCGCCTGCTCCAGCGCAGCCGTCGCGCCCTCAGGCGTCTCGAAGGCGCTGCAGTAGACGTAGCCGTTGCCGATCCGGTGCTGCAGCGGGATGCGGAACCGCCAGCCCGCGGGCATGGCGATCGCCCGCGTGTAGGGCTGGGTCCGGCCCACGCTCTCGCAAGGGATGGCGACCGCCCGGTCGCACGGCAGCCAGTGCGACCAGTCGGCGTAGCCGGCCTTGAGCGTCTGCTCGATCAGCAGGCCGCGAAAGCCCGAACAGTCGACAAACAGGTCCCCCGCAATCTCCTGCCCGTCCGCCAGCCTGAGGCTGACGATGGCCCCGCGATCGCCGTCCTGCGCCACGTCCACGACCCGTCCCTCGACCCGGCGGACGCCCGCGGCCTCCGCCAGACGGCGCAGGAAGGCGGCGTAGAGCCCCGCGTCCAGCTGGTAGGCGTAGCCATAGGTCGAAAGCACGGAACGGGCGTCGGCTTTCGGTGGGGCGAAGCGGTCCTCATAGGCGGCCACGATGGGGACGGCGTAGTCGTCCAGCGGGCCGGCCTCGCCCCGGGCCTGCGCCGCCAGCCAGTAATGGTGGAAAGGCACGCCGCCGCCCTCGGCGCCGAAGTCGCCGAACGGATGCATGTAGCGGTCGCCAAGCCGGCCCCAGTCACAGAACTCTATGCCCAGCTTGAAGGTGGCGCGGGTGGCGCGCATGAACTCGGCCTCGTCGATGCCGAGCCGGAGATTGAAGTCGCGCAGGTGAGGCAGGGTCGACTCGCCGACCCCGACGGTGCCGATCTCCTCGGACTCGATGAGCGTCACCTCCACACCGGTGGGGGCGATGAGACGGCCGAGCGCGGCGGCGGTCATCCATCCGGCGGTCCCGCCTCCAAGGATCACCACGCGCCGCACAGCGCCGGGGGGAAGGTCAGTCATGGGCCCCTCGCCATTTTGTCAGACAATAATGACTATGCCCGCGGTGGCGCGCCGTGCAACAGGGGCGGGTGCGGCGGAACCCACACTCCCTTCCGGAGCGCCGCGGCTACCGCGACTCCAGCGCAGCCGAGGTGTGGGACAAGGCGTTGGCGATCAGGGTCTGCATCGTGGCCCGCGCCCGCTCGGGATCGCCGGCGGCGATGGCGTCGAACACCGCCCAGTGCTCCGGCAGGGGATCGGCGGGCAGTTTCGCCTTGCGGCTCTTGTAGACCGTCGTCCAGCGAACGCCCGCGCCGATCGTCGACGCCAGGCTGGCAAGCGGAGGATTGGCGGTCGCGTCGAGGATCGCTTGGTGAAAATCACGATCGGCAGCCTGGCCCTCCTCGGTCTTGAGGGTCAGCCGCTCCATGGTTTCCAGCGCCCGGCGCATCTGCTCCAGCTGGGCGGCCGATCGCCGCGTCGCCGCCAGGGCGGCGGCGGCCGGCTCGATGATCATGCGCAGCTCGAACAGCCCCTCGACCACCTTGGCGGGCGGCTCTCCCTCAAAGAACCAGGCCAGAACATCCGGATCCAGCAGGTTCCAGCGCGCCATCTCGTTCACCCGCGTCCCGACGCGAGGGCGGCTTTCCACCAGCCCCTTGGCGGAGAGGATGCGCACCGCTTCTCGATAGGCGCTGCGGGAGACGTTCAGACGCTCGCTGAACTCAACCTCGTTGCTGAGGATGTCACCCGGCCGGTGAATCCCAGAGGTGATCGCGACGCCGAGTTCGCGGGCGATCGCACCATGCAGGCGCTCCGGACCGCCGGAGGGGCGAGACCGGCTCGTGACCGCTTCGGGACCATCTGACTTCAAGGCGGGGCGCCCCTTCGACTCGGCAATCCCCGAAGTCTTAGCAGGTCATGCGTCATGGAGTCAGTTGACGCCCCTTCAAGGCCCGACTTATCGTCATGATAGCGCTATCATCGCAGGTCGCTACGAGAACCGGCGAGGGCCACGGGAGGACTAATCATGACCATCGCCACCCCACGCACGCCTGTGCTTGGCCGCCGCACCTTCGTGTCGGCGCTTCTTGGAGCCGTCGCCACGGCTCCGCTCGCCGGCCTGGCCCGGGCGCAGGTTGCGGGCAGACCGGAGGCGGGCGCCCTCTACCGCGACGCTACCCAGCCGGTCGCGGCTCGCGTGGAAGACCTGCTGCGTCGCATGACGCTCGAGGAGAAGGTGGCCCAGATGGTTGGCATCTGGGAGCGCAAGGGCGACATCCAGGAGCCCAACGGCGACTTTTCGCCGGCCAGGGCCAGCGAACGCTTCCCGCATGGTCTCGGCCAGATCTCCCGGCCGTCAGACTTCCGGGGTGTCGATCCCAGCCTGAACGGCGCGGCGGGCGCCGCTGGCGATGCGGTCAACCGCGACGGGCCGCAGACCGCCAGCTACGTCAACGCCGCCCAGCGCTGGGCCATCGAGAACACCCGCCTCGGCATCCCGCTGATCCTGCATGAAGAGGCCCTGCACGGGTACACCGCGCGCGGCGCCACCAGCTTCCCGCAGTCGATCGCCCTGGCCTCGACCTGGGACCCGGAACTGGTCACCCGCATCTTTTCCGTGGCCGCCCGCGAGATGCGGGCCCGCGGCGCCCAGCTGGCCCTGGCGCCGGTTGTGGACGTGGCGCGCGATCCGCGCTGGGGCCGGATCGAGGAGACCTACGGCGAGGACCCGCACCTCGTCTCGGAGATCGGGCTCGCCGCCATCCGCGGCTACCAGGGCGAGACCCTGCCGCTGGCCCCGGACAAGGTGCTCGTCACCCTCAAGCACATGACCGGCCACGGCCAGCCGGAGAACGGCACCAACGTCGGCCCCGCCAACATCTCGGAGCGGACCCTGCGGGAGAACTTCTTCCCGCCCTTCGAGCGCGCCGTCACCGAGCTGCCGGTCATGGCGGTCATGGCCTCGTACAACGAGATCGACGGCCTGCCCTCACACGCCAACCGCTGGCTGCTGAACGATGTCCTGCGCCAGGAATGGGGCTTCCGCGGCGCGGTCGTGTCCGACTACTTCGCCATTCGCGAGCTGAACACGCGCCACCGCATGTTCACCAGCATCGAGGACGCCGCCGTCCGCGCCATGGACGCGACGGTCGATATCGAGCTGCCCGATGGCGAAGGCTATGTCCATCTGCCTGAACTGGTCCGCAGCGGCCGGGTGACGGAGGCGCAGATCGACGACGCGGTCCGCCGGCTGCTGACCATGAAGTTCCTCTCCGGCGTGTTCGAGCAGCCGTATGTTGACCCGGACGCGGCCGAGCGCCTTACGGCGACCCCGGATGCGATCGCCCTTGCCCGGGAGGCTGCGGGGCGCGGGATCATCCTGCTCAAGAACAATGGCGTCCTGCCCCTGTCGGCCGGACGCGTGGGCAAGCTCGCCGTGCTCGGGACCCATGCCCGCGACACGCCGATCGGCGGCTATTCCGACATTCCGCGTCACGTCGTCAGCGTCGTCGAGGGCCTGCAGAACGAGGCTCAGGGGCGCTTCGAGGTGGTCTACTCCGAGGGGGTGCGGCTGACGAAGAGCCGCGTCTGGGCCGCCGATCTCGTCGAACCGGTCGAACCCGAGGTCAACGCCCGTCTGATCCGTCAGGCGGTCGCCGACGCACGCGATGCGGATGTCATCCTGATGGTGCTCGGCGAGAACGAGCAGCTCAGCCGCGAGGCCTGGGCCGACAATCACCTCGGCGACCGGGACACTCTGGAGCTGTTCGGCCAGCAGATGGACCTGGCGCGCGCCATCTTCGCCCTCGGCAAGCCGACCATCGTCCTGCTGCTCAACGGTCGCCCCCTGGCGGTCACCGAACTTGCCGAGCGCGCCGACGCCCTGCTGGAGGGCTGGTACCTTGGCCAGGAGACCGGCCATGGCGTCGCCGACGTGCTGTTTGGCCGGGTCAACCCGGGCGGCAAGCTGCCCGTCACGATCCCGCGGAGCGTCGGCCAGCTGCCGGTGTTCTACAATCACAAGCCGACGTCGCGCCGGGGCTATCTGCTGGGCGACACCAGCCCCCTGTTCCCGTTCGGCTTCGGCCTCAGCTACACCACCTTCGACATGTCGGCGCCGCGTCTGGCGCGGGGGTCGATCCGCAACGGCGAGTCAGTCCGCGTCGAGGTGGATGTGCGGAACACGGGCCGGGTGCGCGGCGACGAGGTGGTCCAGCTCTACATCCGCGACGACCACGCCTCCATCACCCGTCCCGTCAAGGAGCTGAAGCACTTCCGGCGGGTTACGCTCGAGCCGGGCGCCTCCACCACGGTCGCCTTCGAGATCCGGCCGTCGGACCTGTGGCTCTGGAACATCGACATGGAGCGGGTCGTCGAACCCGGAACCTTCACCCTGATGGCGGGACCGAACTCCGTGGACGTGAAGACGACCACCCTGACCGTCACCTGAACCGCGAACTCTCCCCGAGGCGGCGAGGGCCGGCCGGGTCACCCCGGCAGGCCCTCGTGCTTTCGGGCGCGTTCTGCTCAGGGCGCGCGCTCTTCAGGGCGCACTCTGGGCGAAGGGACCGAAGACGGCGCCGACGAACCCGCCGGCAACACGCGTGCTGAGCATCTCGCCGTCAGCCCGTTCAAGCAGGGTTTGCCAGCCTCCCTCCGCCCGGGCCCAGGCGAAGTCATAGGCCCCGGCGCGCGCCGAGATGCGGAAGCGCACGGGCCCCTCGCCCCCCAGCGGCGCAGCAGCGATCACCTCTCCGGCGGCGTCCACGCCCGGGCCGCGGCGACGGCGCAGCTCGATGCGCGGCTCGCCCCCCCGCCGGACGGCGGCGAGGCTGTACCAGTACTCGTCGCTTTGCAGCACGGCGAGGCCGGCGAGCTCGCCCTCCCCGGCCGGCACGGCTCTCAGCTCGGTCTCGGCGGTGGCGTACTGGTGCTGCTGCCGCCGTCCGAGAAACGAGGGATTGGCGTTGTCGCCAAGCCCGTCCGCGCGGGGGGTCAGCGTCAGGGCCCCGGGATGGCGCGAGAGGTCGAACCAGGTCTCGCGCGGATTGCGCATCATCATCCAGTAGGGCGGCAGCGTCGGCCCGTCGAAGGTATCGATGACCTCGAAAGCGCCCGCCGTCGGCGGCGCGGCGTCGGGCTGGCCCGGCAGGCCCGGACGCGGAAGGGCATAGGGGATGACCCGGCCGTTTTCGAGGATGACCGGCCACTCTCCGGACCAGTCGACCGGCAGCAGGAAGGTCTCGCGCCCGGTATTGTACATGTCGTCGCCATAGGGGCGGACGGCGAGGAAGGTAGCCCACCATGAGCCGTCGGGCAGCTGCACCAGGTCCGCATGCCCGGCCGAGGTGATCGGGTAGGGGCGATCGCGGGGCAGGTCGCGCTGCGTCAGGATCGGATTGCCCGACCAGGCCTCGTAGGGGCCGTCGGGGCTGCGGGAGCGAAGCACCACCTGGGAGTGCCCCTCGGCCGTGCCGCCCTCGGCGCAGATGAGATAGTACCAGTCTCCGCGCCGGATGATGTGCGGCCCCTCGATCCAGATCGGATTGGTCGACGGGTCAACGCCGCCGTCCACCAGAACCTTGCGCGGACCGAACGTCGTGAGGGTCTGCGGATCGAAGCGCTGGATCCAGACCGCCCGGTGCCCCTCGTAGCGGGGCGGCCCCTCGGGCGGCCCGTTGTTGACGACCCAGGCGGAGCCATCGTCATCGAAAAAGACACCCGGATCGATGCCGCCGGCGAGATCAGGCAGCCATACCGGATCGGACCACGGGCCGGCCGGATCCCGCGCGGTGATGACGAAGTTGTCGCCGCAGTCCACGCAGGTGTTGAAGATGTAGAAGACGCCGTCCCGATGCTCGATCGTCGGGGCGAACACCCCGCGCGACAGGCCCAGACGGCCGAAGTCGAGCTGATCCGGCCGGTCGATCGCGTTGCCGATCTGGGTCCAGTTCACCAGATCGCGGCTGTGAAAGACCGGAATGCCCGGGAAGTAGCTGAAGGTCGAGGTGACCAGATAGTAGTCGTCCCCGGCGCGGGTGATTGAAGGGTCCGGGTAGAAGCCCTGCAGAATGGGGTTCAGGTAGGTGTCGTCTCCGGGCGTGAGCCCGGCATGCGCCGGGTCCGCGCCCCGGTAGGTGAAGCTCTCGAAGACGGCTGCGCCGGGGCCGTCGGCAGCCTGGACCGCTCCCGCCATGGCGGCGCCCAGCGCCAGCCCCGATGTGAGAACGCGTCGGATGGTCTTTCCCATCTCCGTATCTCCCCTTGTTAATTGTCTGAGTTTTAGGGCGGTTGTCCGCAGATGCAAGAACGAGAGGCGCTTGACACGCGACGGCGCGAGGAGATGATAGCGCTAACACACTTGAGCTCCGTTCAACGGAGACGGCGGGGGAAATGACACAGTTGATCGATGACTTGCCGTCTGACTGGCGCGACGGCGTCTTTCTTGGCCGGCTCGGCCTGCCGCAAGGCCCCTCCCCCGTGCTGGTTCGCGGCGGCCGCGTGCTCGACATCTCGGGCTTCGCCCCGACCTCGGCCGAGGCGGCGGCGGCGCCGGGGCTGCTGGACGCCGACGGCGAGGATCTCGGCGACCTCGAGGCGCTGGACCTGCGCCCTGCCTGGGAGCATCCCGATCGCGTTCCGCAGCTGTTGTCCCCGGTCGATCTTCAGTGCGTAAAGGCTTCGGGCGTCACGTTCGCGGTCTCCGCGGTTGAGCGGGTGATCGAGGAGCGCGCCCGCGGCGATGCGGGTCGCGCGGACGAGATCCGCAAGGCGCTGGCGGCGCGGGTCGGCGCCGATCTGCGCGCCGTCCGACCGGGCTCGGACCAGGCCAGGACGCTGAAGGCGGCGCTCATCGCCGACGGACTCTGGTCGCAGTATCTTGAGGTGGCGATCGGTCCGGATGCGGAGATTTTCACCAAGGCCCCTCTGCTGTCATCGGTGGGCTGGGGCGACGAGGTCGGCGTCCGGTGCGACTCCGTATGGAATAATCCCGAGCCGGAGGTCGCCGTCGTCGCCGACCCGAAGGGCCGCATCATCGGCGCCACCCTTGGCAACGACGTCAATCTCCGCGACGTGGAAGGCCGCTCGGCGCTCCTGCTGGGCAAGGCGAAGGACAACAATGCCTCGGCCGCCCTTGGCCCCTTCATCCGCCTGTTCGACGGCGGCTTCACCCTGGACGACGTGCGCGCGGCGACGGTCTCGCTCGAGGTCACCGGCGAGGACGGCTTCGTCCTGCGCGGCGAAAGCTCGATGAGCCTGATCAGCCGCGATCCCGAGGAGCTCGTCGGCCAGACCATTGGCGTTCACCATCAGTATCCGGACGGATTTGCATTGTACCTTGGCACCATGTTCGCCCCCATCGAGGACCGCGACACGCCCGGCGGCGGCTTCACCCACAAGCCCGGCGACCGGGTTCGTGTCTCGTCGCCCCGCCTGGGCGCGCTGACGAACCGGGTCACCACCTGCGACCGGGCGAGGCCCTGGACCTTCGGGGTCTCGGGGCTGATGCGCAATCTGGCCGGCCGCGGCCTTCTGGGCGCCGCCGCGTGAGCGGCGCAGTTTACCCGTCCCTGCGCGGACGGCTGGTCGTGATCACCGGGGGCGGCTCGGGCATTGGCGCCGCCATGACCGAAGGCTTTGCGCGCCAGGGGGCGCGCGTGATCTTTCTCGATTTCGGCGAGAAGGACTCCCGGGCGCTGCAGGAACAGCTGGCGCACCTGTCGCCGGCCCCCGAGTTCATGCGCTGCGATCTGAAGGACCTCAAACGGGTGCGCGAGGTTTTCGCCGAGATCGCGGCGATGCACGGCGTGCCCGACGTGCTCGTCAACAATGCCGCCAACGACGATCGGCACGCCCTCGCCGATGTCACCCCCGAGTACTGGGATGATCGGGTGGCCGTGAATCTGCGCCACCTGTACTTCTGCACCCAGGCGGTCGCGTCCGGCATGCGGGCGCGCGGCTCGGGGGTGGTGCTCAACCTCGGCTCGATCAGCTGGCACCTCGGCCTGCCGGACCTGTCGATCTACGAGACCGCCAAGGCGGGCATCGAGGGCATGACCCGGGCGCTGGCGCGCGAGCTGGGCGCGGACGGGGTCCGGGTCGCCTGCATCGTTCCCGGCAATGTGCGCACCCCGCGCCAGATGCAGTGGTACACACCCGAGGGCGAGGCCGAGATCGTCGCCGCCCAGTGCCTGAAGGGGCGCATCGAGCCGCGCGACGTCGCGGCGCTGGCGATGTTCCTGGCCTCGGACGACGCCCGCTTCATCACGGGGCACGAGTATTTCATCGACGCCGGCTGGAGATAGGCGGACGTTGTACACAGGGGCGCAAAGCCCGGGACCGGGGAGGGTTCGACAATGACGGAGACAACCACGGGGGGCGGGGGCGCATCCGCCGACCTCGAGAAGACCAACATGGGGCTGGTGCTGCTCACCGTTCTGGTGGCCACCATCGGCGGTTTCCTGTTCGGCTATGACAGCGGGGTGATCAACGGCACGGTCGACGGCCTGCGCATCGCCTTCAATTCCGAGGACGTGGGCACCGGCTTCAACGTCGCCTCGATGCTGCTGGGTTGCGCCGTCGGCGCCGCCTTCGCCGGGCGCGCGGCCGACATCTGGGGCCGGCGCGCCATGATGATCCTGGCGGCGATGTTCTTCATCGTCAGCGCCTGGGGCTCGGGCATCGCCACCAGCTCCACCGAGTTCGTGATCTACCGCATGCTGGGCGGTCTGGCCGTCGGCGCCGCCAGCGTCATGGCTCCCGCCTACATCTCCGAGATCGCCCCGGCGCACATGCGGGGCCGGCTGACCACGATCCAGCAGATCGCCATCATCTCTGGCCTGTTCTTCTCCTTCCTCGCCAACTACCTGCTGGCCAACACCGCAGGGGGCTCGACCGAGCCGTTCTGGTTCGGCTTCACCACCTGGCGCTGGATGTTCTGGATGGAGCTGATCCCGGCGGTGGTGTTCTTCTTCGCCCTGTTCCTGATCCCCGAGAGCCCGCGCTTCCTCGTGATCAAGGGCCGCCACGAGAAGGCCGCCGAAGTGCTCGGCCGGCTGTTCGGGCCGAAGGCAGCCGGGCTCAAGGTCGCCGAGATCCAGCAGTCGCTGGTAGCCGATCACAAGCCGCGCCTGTCCGACCTGATCGACCGCAAGACCGGCGGCGTGCGCATGATCGTCTGGGCCGGCATCGGGCTGGCGGTGTTCCAGCAGCTGGTCGGCATCAACATCGTCTTCTACTACGGCGCGGTGCTGTGGCAGTCGGTCGGGCTGAGCGAGAACGACGCCCTGCTGATCAATGTGCTGTCGGGCGCCCTGTCGATCGCGGCGGTGATCCTGGGCCTGCTGGTCATCGACCGGATGGGCCGCAAGCCGATGCTGCTGATCGGCTCGGTCGGGATGGCCGTCACCCTCGGCCTCGTCGCCTACGCCTTCTCGACCGGGGCCTTCATGGCCGAGGGGACCGAGATCGCGGCCGGGACGGTGCTGAACAACGGCACGGTCTACGAGACCTCGACGGTGCTGAGCTCCAGCTTCCTCGACCTGACGCCGGAGATGGGCCTGCTCGCCCTCGTCGCCGCCAATGTCTACGTCATGTTCTTCAACTTCAGCTGGGGCCCGGTGATGTGGGTCATGCTGGGCGAGATGTTCCCGAACCAGATCCGCGGCTCGGGTCTGGCGGTGTCCGGCTTCGCCCAGTGGATCGCCAATTTCGGCATCACCCTGAGCTTCCCGATCATGGCCGCCGGCATCGGCCTGACCGCGACCTACGGCTTCTACGCCGCCAGCGCCCTGGTGTCGGTGTTCTTCGTCCTCGCCCTGGTCCACGAGACTCGCGGCAAGGAACTGGAACAGATGACCGGCTGACCCCATTTCTTCTATTGTCTGACAAATCGAAGGCGGCGGTCTCGCCGCCTTCGCCACTTCCGGAGCCCCCTCATGGCCGACACCCTCGAACTGTCCCACTGGATCAACGGCGAGAAGGTCGGCGGCGACCGACCGGCCGAGAGCCTCAATCCGTCGGATACGCGCGACGTCGTGGCGCGGACGCCAGACGGGACCCCTGCGGATGTCGACGCCGCGGTGCAGGCGGCCCGCGCCGCCTTCCCGGCCTGGTCCGAGGCCTCGCCCGAGGTGCGCTCGGATATCCTTGACCGCGCCTCCAACCTGCTGATGGAGCGCCGCGAGCAGGTCGGCCGCCTGCTGTCGCGCGAGGAGGGCAAGACCCTCGCCGAGGGCATCGGCGAGACCGCCCGGGCGGCGCGCATCCTCAAGTATTTCGCCGGCGAGGCCCTGCGCCTGCACGGCCAGAACCTGATGTCGGTGCGCCCCGGCGTGGAGATCCAGACCTATCGCCAGCCGGTCGGGGTGTTCGGCCTGATCACCCCGTGGAACTTCCCCATCGCCATTCCGGCGTGGAAGGCGGCCCCGGCCCTGGCCTTCGGCAATACGGTGGTGATCAAGCCGGCGGGCCCGACCCCGGCCACGGCCGAGGCGCTGGTGGCCATCCTGCACGAGGCGGGCCTGCCCAGGGGCGTCCTGAACATGGTGATCGGCCGCGGCGGCGTGGGCCAGGCCATCGTCGACCACCCGGGCGTCGACGGCGTCTCCTTCACCGGTTCGCAGGGCGTGGGCGCGGGCGTCGCCATGGGCGCGGCGAAGCGACAGGCCCGGGTACAGCTGGAGATGGGCGGCAAGAACCCGCTGATCGTGCTGGACGACGCTGACCTCGACCGGGCCGTGGCGATCGCCCTGGACGGCTCCTTCTTCGCCACCGGCCAGCGCTGCACCGCCTCCAGCCGCCTGATCGTGCAGGACGGCATCCATGACCGCTTCGTCGCGGCCCTGGCCGAGAAGCTGCGCGGCCTCAAGGTCGGCGACGCCCTCGACCCCGAGACGAACATCGGGCCGGCGGTGAGCGAGGACCAGCGCGAGACCTCCTACCGCTACATCCAGGTGGCGCTGGAAGACGGCGGCCGGGTGATCACCGGCGGCGACCGGCCGCAGCTGGACAAACCCGGCTGGTACGTGCGCCCGACCCTGATCGCCGACACGGCGGCCTCCATGCGCATCAATCAGGAAGAGGTGTTCGGCCCGGTCGCCTCGACCATCCGCGTGAGCAGCTACGAAGAGGCGCTGGAGATCGCCAATGGCGTCGAGTTCGGCCTGTCGGCCGGCATCGTCACCAGCTCGCTGAAGCACGCCCGCGACTTCCAGCGGCGCGCCCGGGCCGGGATGGTGATGGTCAACCTGCCGACCGCCGGGGTCGACTATCACGTGCCGTTCGGCGGCACGAAGAAGTCGTCCTACGGCCCGCGCGAGCAGGGCTTCCTCGCCGCCGACTTCTTCACCCAGACCAAGACCGCCTACAGCTGGAGCTGACGCGGCCGGCGGCGTTCGCCCGACGTCCTCAGTCCCAGTGGCCGGGGGCGTCGGGGAAGCTCTGCGCCTGGTACCAGGCGAGGGGATGGGCCGGCTCCGGCGCACCCGGCGGCAGGGGCCGGCCGGACACCTCCCGGAAGTAGGCCACCGAGGCGTCGCGCCACCAGCGCGCCTCCGCCTGCTGGATGCGCAGGAACTGGGACACCTCCGCGTGACGCTCGGGGTCGATGTGAGCGGCGAGCGACGCCCAGGTGGCGGCCATGCGGTCCACAGCCGCCACCCCCCGGTCATAGGTCAGCACCAGCTCGTCCCAGAGCGGTCGTCCGGACTCCATCCGGTGATCCCACGGCACGCGGTGAAACCAGAGCAGGTAGCGTTCGTCGATGGTCGCCGGATCCGCCCATGCGGCCGCGGCGCCGGGCGCGTACTGGGCGAGAGCGTTCGAGCCCGTAACCGTGCGGTCAAAGCCGATGCCGCCGGCGTCGGCGCGGTGATAGTAGGCCGGGTTCCACTCCGGACGGGCGAGGTCCGACACCCACGGCGCCGGACCATAGTGATGCCCCGTGCCCATCAGGTGATGCAGGCCGAGGGGCGTCATGTAGTCCACCACCGCCTCGCGCGACCCCATCATCATCTCCACGATCGGTTCGACGACCTCCGGCGCATTGGAGAAGGTCATCCGGGCCCACTCCCCGGCGACCGCGCGGGCGCCCGTCCCGGCCGGATCCCAGGCCATGCGTCCGAACACGTACCAGTTGGCCTGGTCAAAGTGGCTACCGGCCCAGTTGCGATCCGAGCCGATATTGGCGACCCCGGCCACGCCGGTCAGCTGATGGCCGAAGGCGCGACCATCGACGACATGCGCGACCGTCGTCCCCGGCCGCGGACGATGCGTATCCGCCTGCAGGACCTCCTCGAACAGCGGTCCCAGATAGGCGAGGTGGGTCGAGAAACCGAGGTACTCCTTGGTAATCTGGAACTCGAGCAGCAAGGGGGTGCGCGGCATGGCGCCGAACAGCGGGTGGAAGGGCTCGCGCGGCTGGAAGTCGATGGCCCCGTTCTTGACCTGCACCAGCACATTGTCGCGGAACTGCCCGTCCAGCGGCTCGAACTCGGCGTTGGCCTGTTTGTGCCGGTCCTCGGGGTTGAGCTCGGAATAGACAAAGGCGCGCCACATCACGACGCCGCCGTGCGGGGCGAGGGCGTCGGCCAGCATGTTGGCCCCGTCCGCATGGGTCCGGCCATAGTCCTGCGGCCCCGGCTGCCCCTCGGAGTTGGCCTTGACCAGGAAGCCGCCGAAATCGGGGATGGCGGCGTAAAGCTCGTCGGCCTTGGATCGCCACCACGCCCGGACACGCGGATCCAGCGGATCGGCCGTCGGCAGTCCGCCGATCTCGACCGGCGCGCTGAACCGCGCGGACAGATAGACCCTCACGCCATAAGGCCGGAACACGTCCGCCAGCGCCGCCGCCTTGGCGATGTACGGCGCCGTCAGCGAGCGCGCGTTGCTGTTGACGTTGTTCAGCACCGTGCCGTTGATGCCGACGGAGGCGTTGGCGCGGGCGTAGTCCGCGTAGAGCTGCGGTGTGAACTCCGGCAGCCGATGCCAGTCCCAGATGGACTGGCCCGAATAGCCGCGCTCCACCGTCCGATCGAGATTGTCCCAGTGATTCAGAAGCCTCAACCGCACCGACGGCGCCGAGCGGATGTCCAGTCGGGCCACCGGTCCGCGGGTCTGCAGGTGACGCAGGAAGGCGAAGGCGCCGTAGAGCACGCCCCGGTCCGCATTGGCGGCGATGACCGTGACGGGCCGGCCCTCGATCCTCACGCTACGGATCAGATAGCCCTCCTCCCCCAGCCCCTCCAGCGGCAGGCCCAGGGCGGCGATCTCGGGCGAGGCCGCCGGCGTGCCATACAGGACGACACCGGCGTCCGCCCGGGTGACCACCTCAACCGCTCGACCGGTCAGCCCTGACAGACCCTCACGCAGCTCTGCGGTCGCCGCCTGCAGCGTCGGGCTGTTCCCCGCCGGAAGGAGCCCGGCGGCGAGGGCGCGGTAGGCGTCCCGGTGCGCGGGCTCGACCGGCTCGTAGCGCAGCCACAGCCGATAACCGTCCTCCGCCCGGGCTCCGCCCGGGCTGCCCGGCCCGCACACGAGAATGCAGGCCAGACCAAAGGCCGCAAGGCCGCGCCAAAGTCCCTTCATCGCCCGCTCCCAGAGATCGGCCGGCTGACCCGGCCTGTTTGTGATAGCGCTATCATGACAGACCGGGCCGGCGCGGCAAGGGCGGCCGCCCCGCCGCGGCTGGCGCGCCGCCGCGCGATCTCTATGTTCGGGGAGCCCGGCCGCCCGGGCCTGGAGTATGGCCTGATGTTCAGTGACGAGGAGGTGGAGCGCTACGCCCGGCATCTGGTGCTGCGCGAGCTCGGCGGGCCCGGCCAACAACGGCTGAAGGCCGCCCGCGTGGCCCTCGTCGGGGCCGGCGGCATAGGCGCCCCGGCCGCCCTCTATCTCGCGGCGGCGGGCGTCGGCGCCCTGCGCCTGATCGACGACGACGACGTCGCCCTGTCCAACCTGCAGCGCCAGATCCTGTTCGACACCGCCGACATCGGCCGGCCCAAGGTCGAGGTCGCCGCCGCCCGCCTCGCCGCCCTCAATCCGAACGTCGCGGTCGAGCCCCGCCCCGTCCGGCTGGACGCAGACACGGTCGGCGATCTCCTGGCCGACGTCGATCTGGTGCTGGACGGCAGCGACAGCTTCGAGACCCGCGCCCTCGTCGGCGACGCCTGCATCGCGCGCGGCCTGCCGCTGGTGGCGGCGGCGCTGGGGCGCTGGGACGGCCAGGTCGTCCTGCTGCGAGGCGAGCCCTGCTGGCGCTGCTATGTGCCCGAGCCGCCGCCCGATGCCGAGACCTGCGCCCGCATGGGGGTGGTCGGCGCCCTCGCCGGCGTGATCGGTTCGGCCGCCGCCCTGCTCGCGCTCCGGGTTCTCGCGGAGGTCGGCGAGGCCCCGGCCGGCGAGATGATGCTGTTCGACGGCCTCGGCTGGCGCGCCCGCACCAGCCGCATCGCCGCCGATCCGCACTGCCCGGCCTGCGGCGGCGGCGGTCTCAGCCCAGGCTGAGCATCAGCCCCGCCCGGGGCGGCGTGCGCCCCGCCAGCATGTCGAGCCAGGCCTCGCGGGCGGCGTCCGCCCCCTGCAGATGCCGCACCTCCAGCTGCGCCCCGGCGTCGGCGGCGATCCGGCCGCTGGCCTCCATCGCCCGCCGCAGGGCCACGCCCGGCCCCCAGTCGGCCTCGCGCTTGGCGAACTGGGCCGGAGCGAAGAAGAAGGCGGGCGCCGCGCCCTTCAGCGCCCCGGGGCGCCGCCCCGCGTCCCAGTGGGTCGCCCCCACCAGCACATTGGCCTTCACCCGCTCGCCCAGCCGGTCGTCCACCGCCTGCAGCACCGCGCCCGAGCCGGACATGTCGACCAGCACCGCCGGCGCGTCGGCGGGAAGCCCGGCGATGTCCTCATAGGCGACCACCTCGTCGTACAGCCCCAGTGAGCGGGTGAAATCGAGGTTGCCGGCGGAGGTCAGGCCGACCACGCGCCGGCGCACCGTCGGCTCGCGCGTCAGCATCCAGGCCAGACCGAAGGCGGTCTTGGACGAGGCGCTGGCGATCAGCACCTGCGAGGCCCCGAAGGCGGCGTTGTCGTCCAGATAGTCGGCCAGCACCCAGGAGGTGCCGAACAGCGGGAACAGCAGGGCCCGCGCGTCCCCCGCTTCCGCCAGCGCCGGCGGCTCGCCCGCCAGGCGGCTGTAGCGATTGTACAGGGCCGGCAGGTCGCGGCGGTGCGCCGCCATGTCCGTGAAGCCCGATCCGCTGACCTTGCCCGGCGCGAGCCGGACGTGCGAGGCCATGGGGAAGAAGCCGTACAGACGCTCGCCCACGGCGATGTCCGGGCAGGCCGAGGCGGTCACCGTGGCGAAGCCCCAGACCGGAACCAGGCCCCAGTCGGCGTCGACCGGGAAATAGCCCCAGTAGCCGATGCTCTCGCCGGTCACGGCGTAGCTGACGTTGTTGGCGGTCAGGGCGAACCGGTCGATCGCCGCCACCACCTCGCCCGGCGCCGGCGGCGTCAGCGGCGTGGTCACGACCCGCGCCTGCTTCAGGTCGCGGCGCTGCACCTGCAGCTGGACGATGGACGACATGAGCGGCTCCGGGCTGGCGATCCCCTCTCCATACGGCCCCCCGAGGCCCGGGGGAACCGGGCGTGAGGCGGCGATCAGACGCCGTGGAGGCGGGACGGCGATGACCAGCGCCTCGGCCACCACCACGGTGGCGCAGTCGCCGGCGACCTCAGCGCGGACTTGTCGGAGACGCCGCGCGGGCCCCACGGGCCTCGCGCGCCATCCGGTCGACGCCGCTCTGGATCACCGCCCGCATCGCGGCCGCCGCCCCGTCGGCGTCCCTCGCGGCGATGCAGTCGACGATACGCGCGTGGGCCGCGACGGTCTCGGCGTGGAGCCCCGGCCGCTGCACCGGGGGGCTGATGGTGAAGGCCTCCATCAGCGCCGCCTGGATCACCGCCGCCATCGAGCGGA
Source organism: Brevundimonas sp. (assembly GCF_035998205.1). GTDB lineage: Bacteria > Pseudomonadota > Alphaproteobacteria > Caulobacterales > Caulobacteraceae > Brevundimonas. The sequence continues at coordinate 257,162 of NZ_DASYHT010000006.1, read as the reverse complement.
TCATCGGATTACGGGACGCCGCGCCGACAGCGAGGTGGAGCTCGAGATCCGCCCGGGCGAACCCCACCGGCGAGCCCGTCTCGGCGCCCATTCGCTCCAGCGCCCGGGTCATGGCCGCGAGGTCCTCGGGCGTGCGGCGCTCCGCCGCCAGCGCGGCGGCGGTCGGCTCCAGCGCCAGCCGCACCTCGGCCAGGTTGCGGCGGAACTCGGCGTCGACCCCCGCCTCGACCCGCCAGGCCAGCACGTCGGGATCGAAGTAGTTCCACTGCGCCCGGTCAGCGACGCGGGTGCCGACCCGCGTCTTGGCCACCAGCAGCCCCTTGGCGGACAGGGTCTTGATCGCCTCGCGCAGGGCCGTGCGGGACACGCCGAAGCGCTCCAGCAGCCGCGGCTCCGGCGGCAGATTACCCCCGACGGGCAGGTCGCCCGCCAGGATCTGCACACCGAGACTGCGGACGATCTTGTCGTGGTTCGACATGCCGCCAGTGATGGACGCCGCCGGCCCGGCCTGCAAGCGGGCGGCGGAGCACGAGGACGTCGCGGCGCCGGGCTGATACACATCCGGGGGTCTTCCTCCCCCTGCAGGCTCCCATGCGCGCGTCCCTTCGCTCCGTCTCGACCGTCGGCCTTCTGGGCTTCGGCGCCTTCGGGCGACTGACGGCGCATCATCTGCAGCCCTGGTTCGCCCTGCGCGTCCACGACCCCTATACGCCGGTCCCGACGGACCCTGCCGGTCGGGGTCTGGCCCCCGCCACCCTGGCCGAGGCGGCCGCCTGCGACGTGGTCATCCTCGCCGTTCCGGTCCCGGCCCTCGCCGCCACCGTCGCCGCCATCCGCCCGCACCTGAGACCGGGCGCGCTCGTGCTCGATGTCGGCTCGGTCAAGCTGGAGCCCTCCGCGATCATGGCCGCCGGCCTGCCGGAGCACGTCGAGATCCTCGCCACCCACCCCCTGTTCGGCCCCCAGAGCGCGCGCGACGGGGTGCGCGGCCTCGGCATCGCCCTGTGCCCCGTGCGCAGCCCCGGCGTCCGGCGCGTCGCCGCCTTCCTGCGCCGCGCCCTCGGCCTGAAGGTCCACATCACCACCGCCGACGCCCATGATCGGGAGGCGGCCATGGTGCAGGGCCTGACCCATCTCATCGCCCGCATCCTCGTCGAGATGGAGCCCCTGCCCCGCACCCTCACCACCCGCAGCTTCAGCCATCTCATGCAGGCGGTGGAGATGGTGCGGCACGACGCCCCCGAGGTCTTCCTCGCCATCGAGCGCGCCAACCCTCACGCCAAAGCCGTACGCGACCGCTTCTTCGACCTCGCCGCGCAACTGCGGCGCGAGCTGGACGCCGCCCCCGGCCATTGAGCCTCCCCCCGCGACCGGACGCCGCGACCGCGCGCCGCTTGCTTTTGGGAGCCATTCTCATTAGCACCCCGCGACTGCGAATAACTCGCCATCTCAGGGCCCCTCATGCTCCGCTCCCTCGCGCTCGCCTCCACCATGCTCACCGCCTTCGTCGCCAGCGGCGCCGCCCAGGCCCAGGCGCCGGCGGCGGCGACCGAGGCCGGGCCGCGGGTGGCCGAGATCGTCGTCATCGGGCAACGCGCCGACCTGCTGACCATCCCGGGCTCCGGCGCCACCCTCGAGGCGGACGACCTGCTGCGTTCGCGCCCCTTCACCGTCAATGACGCCCTGCGCCAGGCGCCCGGCGTCTTCGCCCGGGACGAGGAAGGCTTCGGCATGCGGCCGAACATCGGCATCCGCGGCCTGAACCCGACCCGCTCGACCAAGGTGCTGCTGCTGGAGGACGGCCTGCCGCTGGCCTATGCGCCGTATGGCGACAACGCCAGCTACTTCCACCCGTCGCTCGGCCGCTACGCCCGGGTCGAGGTGCTCAAGGGCGCCTCCCAGGTGCGCTTCGGGCCGCAGACCATCGGCGGCGTGATCAACTACATCACCCCCGAGGCCCCGGAGACCTTCGGCGGCGCCCTGCGCGTGGCGGGCGGCTCGCAGGGCTACCGCGAGGTCGACGGCCTCGTCGGCGGGCCGGCCCTCGGCGGCCGCGGGCTGCTGCATGTGCAGACCCGGCGCACCGACACCAGCCGCGACAACCAGGACCTGCAGTACACGGACATCCTCGGCAAGATGACCTGGGACATCGGCGCCGATCAGGTGCTCACCGCCCGTATCAGCCGGCACGAGGAGGACTCGCAGGTCACCTATTCAGGCCTGACGCTGGCCGAGTTTACGGCCGACCCCTACGCCAACCCCTTCGCCAACGACTCCTTCGAGATCGAGCGCTGGGGCGCGGCGCTCAGCCACGCCTGGTTCCTCGACGCGGCCACGACCCTGAAGACCAGCTTCTACGGCTCCACCTTCGACCGCTACTGGTGGCGCCAGTCGTCCAACTCGGGCCAGCGGCCCAACGACGCCTCCGACCCGGCCTGCGGCGGCCTGGCCAACCTCAACACGACCTGCGGCAACGAGGGTCGGCTGCGCGAGTACCGGACCGGCGGCATCGAGACCCGGCTGAGCCACGACACCACCGCCTTTGGCGCCGAGGTCCGGCTCGAGGCCGGCCTGCGCTATCACACCGAGGAGCAGCAGCGCCGCCAATGGAACGGCGACACGCCCCGCGCCCGCACCCCCGGGACCGGCCCCAACGCCGGCGTGGTCGAGAACAATGAACGCCTCACGGACGCCTGGAGCGCCTTCGCCAGCGCCCGCATCGAGTCCGGCGCCTGGATCGTCGAGCCCGGCGTGCGCGTGGAGCGGATCGCGTACGAGCGCCTGAACCGCCTCAACGGCGCGCAGGGCGAAACCGACCTCGACGTGGTCGTCCCCGGTCTCGGCGTGATGTACCGCCTCGGCGACCGCTCGGTGGTCTATGCCGGCGTGCACAAGGGTTTCGCCCCGCCGCGCGTCGAGGACATCATCAGCAACAGCACCGGCGGCTCGGTCGACCTCGACGCCGAGGAGAGCGTCAACTGGGAGCTGGGCCTGCGCGGCGACGTCGCCCCGGGGCTCTACCTCGACGTCGGCCTGTTCCGCATGACCTTCGACAACCAGATCATCCCGCAGAGCGTCGCCGGCGGGGTCGGCTCGACCCTGACCTCGGCCGGCGAGACCCTGCACCAGGGTGTCGAGCTGCTGGCGCGCGGCTCGGCCCGCGAGGCCGGCTGGCTGCAGAATGGCGACGATCTCTATGCCCGCCTCAGCCTGACCCACGTCGCCGACGCGAGCTTCGAGGGCCGGCGCTTCTCCAGCGTCTCCGGCTTCACCACCGTCAGCGTCACCGGCAACCGCCTGCCCTATGCGCCGGAGTGGCTGTGGACTGCCGCCGTCGGCTACGAGTACCGCGGCTGGCTGCAGGGCGAGATCGAGGCCCAGTACACCGACGCCATGTTCACCGACGACCTCAATACCGTGGCCGTCACGGCCAATGGCCAGCGCGGCCGCATCGACGACGTGCTGCTGTGGAACGCCACGCTGAACGCCGACCTGCCGGGCACGCCGCTCACGGTGTTCGTCACCGGCCGCAACCTGACCGACGAGCTCTATGTCGTCGACCGCTCGCGCGGCATCCTTCCGGGCGCCCGCCGCGGCGTCCAGGCCGGGATCAGCTTCGCCTTCTGAGGCGTCTCTCTCCAGGGACACCCGGACCGCCGGGCGCCCGCGGGGGCGCCCGGCGGTTTGCGTTTCGCCCCCCCCTGGGCCGGCGCGACACGCGGCCGCGTCGCCGCGACTTGCCCGCCGCGGCCGCGCCGCGTATCTGCAATTTCAGAAAATTCTGAAAGTTCAGATGGCGATGCAACTTCCCCCGCTCCACCAGGAGTTCGTGCTCCACTTCGGCGAGATGGGCTCGCGCTGGGGCATCAACCGCACGGTCGGCCAGATCTACGCCCTGCTGTTCCTCAGCGCCGAGCCGCTCAATGCCGACCAGATCGTCGAGCGCCTCGGCTTCTCGCGCTCCAACGTCTCCATGGGGCTGAAGGAGCTGCAGAGCTGGAACCTCGTGCGCCTGCGGCACATGCCGGACGACCGGCGCGACTACTTCACCACGCCGCAGGACCTGTGGGAGATCGTCCGCACCCTCGTCGAGGAGCGCAAGAAGCGTGAGATCGATCCGACCCTGACCAAGCTGCGCGAGCTGCAGATGCAGCAGCCCGCCACCGAGGAGGACCGCCACGCCCACGCCCGCATCGCCGAGCTCGGCGGGCTCATCGAGCTGCTGTCCGGCTGGTACAGCGACATGAACCGTCTGGAGACGGAGCGGCTGGTCCAGCTGCTGGCCCTGGGCAGCAAGATCCAGCGCCTGGTCGAGGGGGCCGAGCGCATCGTGCCGTTCGCGGGCGGCGCCCGCAAAGGCCGGCTGGTCCCGGCCACGGAGGCCTGAGCCATGGAAACCCTGCTGCTGTCGCGGATCCAGTTCGCGGCCAACATCTCCTTCCACATCCTCTTCCCCACCATCACCATCGCGCTGGGCTGGGTGCTGCTGTTCTTCAAGCTGCGCTTCAGCGCCACCCGCAACGAGAAGTGGATGGAAGCCTACCGCTTCTGGGTGAAGGTCTTCGCCCTCAGCTTCGCCCTCGGCGTCGTCTCGGGCATCACCATGAGCTTCCAGTTCGGCACCAACTGGCCGGGCTTCATGGAGACCATCGGCAACATCGCCGGCCCCCTTCTGGCCTATGAGGTGCTGACCGCCTTCTTCCTCGAGGCGGTGTTCCTCGGCATCATGCTGTTCGGCTTCAGCCGCGTGCCGGGCTGGCTGCACACCCTGGCGACCTTCCTCGTCGCCTTCGGCACCACCATGAGCGCCTTCTGGATCCTGGTGCTGAACTCCTGGATGCACACCCCGGCCGGGTTCGAGATGCGTGACGGCGTGGCCCACGCCACCGACTGGCTGCAGATCGTCTTCAACCCGTCGATGCCCTACCGGCTGACGCACATGCTGCTGGCCAGCGGCCTGACCGTGGCCTTCCTCATCGCCGGCCTGTCGGCCTTTCGCTACCTGCTCGGCGACCGCTCGGCCGGCCTGCGCGCCGCCCTGAAGACGGGCGTGGTCCTGGGGGCCGTGCTGATCCCGGTGCAGATCTTCGCCGGGGACATGCACGGGCTGAACACCCTCGAGCACCAGCCGGCCAAGGTCGCCGCCATGGAAGCCAACTGGGAGACCCGGTCGAACGTCCCGCTCGTGCTGTTCGCCGTCCCGGACGAGGAGGCGCGCGAGAACCGCTTCGAGGTGGGCGTGCCCAACGGCGCCAGCCTGATCCTCAAGCATGACCCGAACGGCGTCGTCCCCGGGCTGAACGACTTCGTCGCCGAGGACGGTACGCGCCTGCACCCGCCGGTCTCGCCGGTGTTCTGGTCCTTCCGCATCATGGTCGGCACCGGCCTTTTGATGCTGGCCATGTCCTGGGCCGCGGTCTGGTTCCTGCGCCGCAAGGCCGGCTTCGACGACCGGCTCGGGCGCTGGATGCTGCGCGGCCTGGTGGCCATGAGCTTCTCCGGCTGGCTGGCCACCCTGGCCGGCTGGTACACCACCGAGATCGGCCGCCAGCCCTGGCTCGTCACCGGCGTCCTGACGACGAAGCAGGCCATCGCCGACGTCCCGGCGCCGATGGTCCTGTCCACCCTGCTGATGTACCTCGCGGTCTACGCCCTGCTGATCGCGGCCTATGTCGGCGTCCTGTTCTATCTGGCGCGCCGCGCCGCCCAGGGCCGGCCCGTCGCCCTCGAGCCCCGCTCCGGCGCGGCCGAGGTCGCCGTGGTCCCGGCGGAGTGAGTGCCATGACCCTGCTCGGCGATCCGACCGTCTGGCTGCCGGTGGTGTTCGCGGGGCTGATGGCCCTGTCGATCCTGATCTATGTCGTGCTGGACGGCTTCGACCTCGGCGTCGGCGTGCTCCTGCCCTTCGCCGAACCGGACCAGCGCGATCGCATGATCGCCTCGATCGGGCCCTTCTGGGACGCCAACGAGACCTGGCTGGTGCTGGCGGTGGGTCTGCTGCTGGTGGCCTTCCCGGCCGCCCATGGCGAGATCCTCTCGACCCTCTACCTGCCGGTGGCGATCATGCTGCTCGGCCTGATCCTGCGCGGCGTCGCCTTCGAGTTCCGCGCCAAGTGGCCGGGCAAGGGCAAGGCGCGCTGGGACCAGGCCTTCTTCGCCGGTTCCCTGCTGACCAGCCTGTCCCAGGGTTTCATGCTCGGCATCTATGTCATGGGGCTGCAATTCACCCCCTGGACCCTGCTGTTCGCGCTCGGCGTCGGCGTCTGCCTGACCGCCGGCTACGCCTTCATCGGCGCCGCCTGGCTGCTGATGAAGACCGAGGGAGAGCTGCAGCAGCGCACCGTGGGCTGGGCGAAGACAGGCCTGTGGGGCGTGCTTGGCGGCCTCGCCGCCGTGTCCCTCGCCAGCCCGCTCGTCAGCCCGCGCATTTTCGACAAGTGGTTCAGCCTGCCCGAGGCCGTGCCCCTCGCCGTCCTGCCCCTGGCCTCCGCCGCCATCCTCGCCGCCCTGTGGCTGGCCCTGCGCCACCTGCCGGACTCCCGCGACCGCTGGAGCTGGACGCCCTTCGCCGGGGCCGTGGCGCTGTTCGTGCTGGCCTTCACCGGGCTGGCCTACTCCTTCTACCCCTATGTGGTGCCGGAGCGGATGACCGTGTTCGAGGCCGCCAGCGCGCCGGAGAGCCTGTTCCTGATCCTCATCGGGGCCCTGTTCGTCCTGCCGATGATCCTCGCCTACACCGCCCTCGCCTACGTCATCTTCCGCGGCAAGGCGACCGAGCTGCGCTACGACTGAGCCGGTCGGACCGGCGTGACCGGATCGAGGGCCAGCACCCAGCGCGGCCGGGCGCGGCTGGCCTTCGGCGACCGGTGCAGCAGCGGCCGGGCGCGCGTCGGCCAGTCCCGGCCCTTCATCAGCACGACGGCCCCGGTCCCGGCCTGACCGATCGGCCCCTGGCCCGAGGCGCAGGTCCATTCGACGCCGGGCCCGCGGTAGGTCGTCAGCAGCCGCAGGCGCACGGCGTCCTGGTGGAAGCGCGGGCAGGTCCGCTCGATCGCTGTCTCCAGCCGGACGCGAACCTCGACCACGCCGGTCGCGATCCGGACCAGCCCGGACAGCAGCTCCAGATCCGCCTCCAGCCACGACGGCAGACCCCGCCACTCGTCGCGCATCGGCTCGGCATAAGCCGGATAGCCTTCGTCGACACAGGGGTTCGGCCGGGTCCAGACCACCGCCGCCACCTCGTCCCGCGCCAGTTCGGCCACGACCGACGGCGCGTCGCCGGACACGACGAGGCTGGACGGGGTGGTCGGGGCGATTGCAAGCAACATTATAACATCACATAACGGCTTCCCTGCTGTCTGTCACGGAGTCCGGGATGCTGCCCACCACCGTCCTGTCCGGCTTTCTCGGCGCCGGAAAGACCACCCTGCTGAACCATGTCCTGGCCAATCGCGAGGGCCTGCGCGTGGCGGTGATCGTCAACGACATGAGCGAGGTGAACATCGACGCCGCCCTCGTCCGGGAGGGGGGCGGGGCCGACCTGTCGCGCACGGAGGAACAGCTGGTCGAGATGTCCAACGGCTGCATCTGCTGCACCCTGCGTGAGGACCTGCTCAAGGAGGTGGCGCGCCTCGCCCGCGAGGGCCGCTTCGACTATCTGCTGATCGAGTCGACCGGCATCTCCGAGCCCCTGCCGGTCGCCGCCACCTTCGACTTCCGCGACGAGGACGGCTTCAGCCTGTCCGATCTGGCGCGCCTCGACACCATGGTCACCGTGGTCGACGCCTTCAACTTCTTCCGCGACTACCCCTCGACCGACCGGCTCAAGACCCGCGGCGAGCACCTCGGCGAGGACGACGAGCGCACCGTCGCCAACCTTCTCGTCGATCAGATCGAGTTCGCCGACGTCATCGTGCTGAACAAGATCGACCTGCTGCCGCCCGCCGACCTGGGCCTGCTGGAAGCCATGATGGCCCAGCTCAACCCGCGCGCCCGCATCGTCCGCGCCGAACGCGGCCGCGTCCCCCTGCGCGACATCATCGGCACGGGCCTGTTCGACATGGAGAAGGCCGAGCAGGCGGCGGGCTGGAGCGCGGCCCTGCGCGGCGAGGTCACGCCGGAGACCGAGGAGTATGGCGTTTCCAGCTTCGTCTATCGGGCCCGTCGCCCCTTCCACCCCCAGCGTCTCTACGACCTCTTCCAGGAAGAGTGGCCCGGCGTCTGGCGCTCCAAGGGCTTCTTCTGGCTGGCCACGCGCATGGCCTACGTCGGCTCCTGGAGCCAGGCCGGGGCCGTCACGGAGCATGAGTGGGGCGGCCTGTGGTGGGCCTCCGCCCCGCGCGAGCGCTGGCCCGACGACAATCCCGAATGGCTGGCCGCCATCGAGGCGGTCTGGCGCGCCCCCTGGGGCGACCGTCGCCAGGAGATCGTCCTGATCGGCGCCGGGATGGACCGCGACGCCCTCACCGCCCGCTTCGACAAGGCCCTGCTGACCCGTTTCGAGATGGAGCGCGGTCCCGACGGCTGGAAGAAGTTCCCCGATCCCTTCCCCCACTGGGGTCCCTCGGCCGCCGCCGCCTGACCCCGCCTGCCGAGACCGACATGACACGATCCCCGCTCGCCCTCGCCGCCGCCCTCGTCCTGCTCGGCGGTCCGGCCCTGGCCCAGACCCCGCCCCCCGCGCCGCCCCACGCGCCGCCCCACGTGCCTCAGGGCGCCGCCCACGCCCCGGCCCCGTCGCGGGTCAGCCAGCTGATCGACCAGCTGCGCGCGGGCGGGCTGGTGATGCTGATCCGGCATGAGCGCACCGAGATCCCGGCCCGCGATGACGACTACACCCGGCCTGCCCACGACTGCACGGCCCAGCGCAACCTGTCGGTCGCCGGCATCGCCGGCGCGCAGGAGACCGGCGTGGCCCTGGGGGCGCTCGGCCTGCTGCCGTCCCGGGTGCTCAGCAGCCCGATGTGCCGCACCACCGAGACGGCGCGCTACATGTTCGGCACCTATGAGATCGAGCCTCGCCTGATCCACCCCAACCCCGGCGTGCCCGGCGGCCGCGACGTCAACCAGGCCGGCGAGGAGCTGGCCGCCCTGCTGCGCGCCCTGCCCCGCGAGAGCGGCAACGTCGCCATCGTCAGCCACGGCGGCAACATCGTCCGCGCCACCGGCCTGCGCCTCGCCGAGGGCGAGATCGGCGTAGTCCGGGTCCAGCCGGACGGGAGCATCGTCGCCGTGGGCCAGCTGCCCGGCAGCGACCTCGGCCCGCCCGCCCGCGTCGCCCTCGGGACGCTTCCCTAGGCGGCCTGCCGGCCACCGCTGGCGAGGTTGATCACGTGCGCCAGGGCCAGCGTCAGCCCCCCCGCCACGGTCAGGGGCGTCTCCGCGTCATGATCCGGGACGCCGGCCGCCCCGGCGACCAGCAGGGCGAGTCCCGCCAGCGCGAGGGCTAGCAGGCCCGGCCGCACCGCGCCGCCATGGGCCGGGCGCGCCAGGGTCCAGAGCGAGACGGGAGCCGCGATCGCCACAAAGGCCCAGTGGACCCACTCGGCCTCCGCCCAGAGACCGAGCACCGGCAGGGCCGCCGCCGCCAGCGGCAGGGCGAGGCAGTGGGCGAGACACAGGCCCGACAGGCTGATGGCGACGGCGTCGCCGGCGCGAGCGGACAGTTGCGGCATTTCGGTCTCCTGACTTGAGCGTCTCATATGTTATCTTGTAACGTCTTCGCAAGGGCCCGCCGGACCGGAGTGCAGACCCGCCCATGATCGATATCGAGACGCTGGACGTCGGCCGCGGAGGCCGCGCGGCGGCCCGCCTCGCCGCCGCCCGGCTGGCGCCGGGCTCGGCCTGGCGACTGCCGGGGCCGTCGGGCAGCGGCAAGACCACCGCCCTGTTCACCCTCGCCGGCCTGCTCCCGCCGGTCGCCGGCGCGGTCACCTGGTCAGACACCGGTGCGCCGCTACGCCGAGGCGATGCCGCCCTGGTGTTCCAGGACCTCGTGCTGGTCGATGGCCTGAGCGTGCTGGAAAATGTCCTGCTCGCCCCCTTCGCCCTCGGCCGGGCGCAGGACGCCGGCGCCGCCCGGGCGCTGCTCGACCGCCTCGGCGTCGGCCATCTGGCCGGGCGTCGCGCGGACCGTCTCAGCCGCGGCGAGGCCCAGCGGGTCGCCGTCGCCCGGGCCCTCGCCAGCGCGCCACGCCTGCTGCTGGCGGACGAGCCCACCGCCAGCCTCGATGACGCCCACGCCGTCGCGACCGCCGATCTGCTGCTGGAGGCCGCCGCCCTCAGCGGCGCGGCCCTGGTCATCGCCACCCACGACAGCCGGCTCGCCGCCCGCGTCCCGGACGCCCTGACCCTGACGCCGATCCGCACCCCGGCGGAGGCTGCATGACCGGACAGGTGAACACCCTGCGCCTCGTGCTCGCGGGCCTCGCCCGCCGGCCCCTGACCTGGCTGTTCCACAGCCTGCTGCTCGGCCTCGCGGGCGGTCTTCTGCTGGCGGTCGCCCTCGTCCAGACCGCAGCCGAGACCCGCCTGCAGCGCGACCTTGGCGGCGTCGACCTCGTGGTCGGGGCCGAGGGCGGCGGCCTCCAGCTCGTGATGTCCGCCCTGCTGCAGGCCGACGCCCCGACGGGGATCATTCCGGCGCAGGTCTGGACCGACCTGACCCGCGACCCCCAGGTCGCCGCCGCCGTCCCGGTGGCCATGGGCGACAGCGTCGGCGACATCCGCATCGTCGGCACGACCCCGGCCTACGCCGACCTCTACGGGGGCGACGTCGCCGCGGGCCGCTGGTGGACCGGGGGGATGGAGGCGGTGCTGGGGGCGCAGGCGGCGCAGCGGCTCGGCCTCGCGCCCGGCGGCACCTTCATCGGGGCCCATGGCGAGGGCCCCGGCGCGGTGGCCCACGCCGACCATCCCTATACGGTCGTCGGCGTGCTCGCCCCCACCGGCACGGTGCTCGACCGGCTCGCCCTGACCGCGCTGGACAGCGTCTGGGACCTCCACGCGGCGCCGGGCCACGACCATGACCACAGCCATGACCATGCACACGCCCACGACGACGCCGCGCGGCGGATCACGGCGGTTCTAGTCGATGTCCGCAGCCCGCTGGCGGCAGTCACCCTGGCCCCCCGCCTGGAGGCCGAACCGGGTCTGAAGGTGGCCCAGCCGGCGCGCGAGGTGCAGCGCCTCAACGCCCTGCTCGGCGGCGGCGCCGGCCTGCTGCGCCAGTTCGGCGCCGGGCTCGGCCTCCTGGCCGCCGCCGGTTTCGGCCTCGCCCTGACCGGCGCCCTGCTCGCCCGGCGACGCGAGTTCGCCTTGCTGAAGGCGCTCGGGGCCAGGCCCGCCACCCTCGCCCGACTGGTGCTCGCCGAGGGTCTGCTGCTGGGCCTTGCCGGAGGCCTCGCCGGCTGGGCCATGGGCCGCGCGGTCATGGCGGTGACCGCCGCCGCCGAAGCGACGCCGCTGGCGCTTGTTCCGCCGCCGCTCGGGCCCGCCGATCTCCTGACCCTGCTGATCCCGGCCGCCCTCGGCCTCGTCGCCGCCCTCCCCGCCCTCGTCGTGGTGCTGCGCCTCGACCCCCTCGCCGCCCTGGAGAGCCGGTCGTGAGAGCCGCCGCGTCCCTGATCCTCGCCGCCGCCCTGCTGGCCGCCTGCGACCGCCCCGCCGCAGAAGCTCCCGAGGCCGCGCCCCCGGAAGATCTCGCCGCGCCCTGGGCGGACCTGCCCCCTGTCGCCACCGGCCCCATGGCCAGCCAGGGCGGCGGCCTGCCCGTCGACGAGGAGCTGGCCGCCGAGCGCGAGCTGCAGATGACCCTGCCGCGCGCCGACCATCCCCTCTGGCGCACCCTCTCTGCGACCCGCATCTGGATCGACGAGCCGACCCAGCTCTACCGCGCCGCCCATCCGCCGGAGGTGCGCCGCCTCGACGGCCGGCGCGTGACCCTGCGCGGCTACATGCTGCCGCTCGAGGCGACGACCCGCATCCGCCACTTCCTCATCTCGCCCTACACGCCGGTGTGCCTGTTCCACCCCCCGGCCGAGCCCAACGAGGTGGTCGAGGTGCGCCTCTCCCGCCCGATCGAGGCCGGCTATCACCTGGTCGAGGTCACCGGCCGCCTGCGCCTCGCCGACAACGGCGAAAAGGGCCTGTTCTTCGTCCTCGACCGCGCCTCCGCCCGCATCGCCCAGCGGATCGAGTAGGGAAACCGTCCGTCCACATCGCCGGCTTGTTCTGGATCAAGGCGGGTCGGCCGCTGGCGATCGATCATGGCGCTACATCCCACAAGGAGACGCGACATGACCGACGCCCGGACCCCGCCCGCCACGCCGCGCACGATCCTGCTGGCCACCGACCTCAGCAGCCGCTGCGACCGCGCCCTCGATCGCGCCGCCTCGCTGGCAGCACGGTGGGACGCCCGCCTGATCGTCGTCAATGTCATCGAGCCCAGCCGCCGCGATGCCGACGACCTGCCCAGCTGGCGCCGCCTGTCCGACCCTCGCGCCGCCGCCGAAGCCCGGGTCCGCCGCGACCTGCCCGCCACGCTCCGCACGCTGGACGTCCGGGTGGCGGAAGGCGACCCGGCCGACGCCATCCTCGCCATAGCCGCCGCCGAAGGCGTCGATCTGATCATCACCGGGGTGGCCCGGGACGAGGCCCTCGGCCGCCATCTGCTGGGCGCCACCGTCGAGCGTCTCGTCCGTCGGGCTGCAGCGCCCGTCCTCGTCGTCAAGCGGCGGCCTCGTCCGTATGAGGAGCTCCTTGTCGCCACCGACTTCACGCCCGCCAGCCAGCACGCGCTCGGGACGGTCGCCGGCCTGTTCCCTGACGCCCGCCTGACCCTGATGCACGGCTGGGAGGTGCCCTTCCCGGGCTTCCAGGACAACCCGCGCTTCCGCGACGACCTGCGCGCCGAACTGGCGCGCCACAGCGACGTCTTCGTCGCCGCCGCCCGGATCGCCGAGGCGCGCCGGCCGGCCCTTCAGGTGCTGATCGAGCATGGTGCGCCCGAGCGGCTGGTCCGCGACTACATGAACGACCGGGACGTCGATCTCGTCGTCATCGGGGCCCATGGCGGCGGAGCGCCCTTCGACGGCCGCCTCGGCGCCGTCGCCCGCCGTATCCTCGAGGCCGCGCCGGGCGACGTGCTGATCGTTCGCGAACCTCGCGCCTGAGTCAGGGAAGGGAGACCGCCATGACCCCGAAGTCTGTTCTGCTGCAGCTGGTGACCTACCCGGAGCCCGTGCCCGAGGCGGTCATCGGCTGGGCCGCGCACTTCGCGAGCCTGATCGAGGCGCATCTCGACGTCGCCGTCTTCGAGGTCGACATCCAGCCCCCGTCGAACCCCCTGGCCAATGTGCTGCTGGACCTGCCCGCCCTGGCGGCGGCCGAACGCGAGCGCAGCGCCAGCCAGGCCGGTCGCTATCGCGCCGCCCTTGAGGGCCTCGACACCGGCTCCGGCCCCGTCGGGGTCGAGGTGAGGCGTTGCGCGTCCTGGGAGACCCCGGGCCTCACCGCCGCCGAGGCCCGGCTGCACGACCTGACCCTCGTGCCGTTGCTGCCGCCGCCGAGCGTCCAGAGCGAGGTGGCCGAGCGCGTCGCCTTCAGCTCCGGCGGGCCGTCGCTCGTTCTGCCCCAGGGCTGGGCCGCCGCCGGGGCGTCGCTCGACCGGGTCGCGGTGGCCTGGGACTTTACCGCCCCGGCCGCCCGCGCCCTCTCGCACGCCCTCCCCCTGCTGCAGCGCGCGGCGGAGGTCGACCTGCTGATCGTCACCGGCGAGAAGCCCATCCCGGCCCTCGCCTCTGCAGACCGCGTGCTGCAACGCCTCGCCCGCCACGGGATCGAGGCCCGGCTGCATCAGGAGGAGGCCCGCGGCCGGCCAATCGGCGAGGCGCTCTCGGGCTTCGCGATGGACCGGGGACTGGACCTGCTGGTCATGGGCGCCTTTGGCCACTCCCGGTTCAGGGAGTTCGTGCTTGGCGGGGCCACACGCAGCCTGCTGGAATCGCCGCCCTGCCCGCTGCTGCTGGCGCACTGAGGCTCAGCCGCGCCCGGCGACCCTCAGCCGCCGCCGCCACAGGTCGACGCCCGTCCACACCAGCGCGGCCGTGACCAGCCCGCCGAGGAACACCAGCCAGCGGCCGACCTCGCCGAAGGCCTGACCCGAGTGCAGGGCGAACTGCCAGGCGAAGAACTCGTCGCCCGGGCCCTCGCCGCGGTCGTGGCGGCGCCCGACGATGCGGCCGTCGGTCATGTCCACATAGGTCCACTGCCGGCCCTGATAGTCGAGGTCGCGCCGGTCGAAGGTGCGGATGGCCCAGAGGCCCTTGTCGGGCAGGGGCCGGAAGCTATCGATCTGATCCGGCGCCGTGGCGACCCGGGCCATGGCCTGTTCCACCGACACCGCCGGCGTCGCCACGGGGCGGTCCGGCAGGGCGTACTCCAGCCGGTCCGACACGGGGGCGACCGTCCGCACCACATCGCGGCTGATCTCCGGCCAGGCCAGGGTCACGCCCGTCAGGGCCAGCGCCGCCGTCACCGGCCAGGCCCACATCCCCGGGGCCCGGTGCCAGTCAAACAGCCGGCGCAGGCTGCCGGCTTTGCCCTTGACCCCGAAGGCCTCGCGCCAGCGCGCCAGACGCGGCACGGCCAGCACCCCCGCCAGCACGTGGTCGATCAGCCAGAGCAGACTGACGAGGCCGAACAGGAAGGTCACCCAGGGCGCGACCAGCAGGTCCACATGCAGGCCGTAGAGCAGGTCCGGGATGTGCCGCCGGTCCAAAGACCAGACCCCGCTCTGGCGCCACCCCAGCAGCGCCCCCGTCTGCGGGTGGGCGAACGCCTGCACGCTGGCGCGGGCGCCATCGATCTCGGCCGAGCCGATCAGCCACAGGCTCTCGCCGGGCCGGTCCGGCAGGTCGACATGGCGCGCCGCGAAGCCCGGCAGGGCGGCCCCGGCCGCCGCCAGCGCCGCCGTCACCGGCTCGGCCACCGCCGTCCCCGGGGCCGCCGCCGGGGCCCGGCGCAGGTCCGGGTTCAGCGCCGTGTCCAGCTCGTCGTACCAGGTGATGGCAGACCCGGTCAGCGCCAGCAGCAGCAGCCACAGCCCGGTCGTCAGACCGAACCAGCGGTGCCACAGACGGATCGCCGGCCGGGCGCGACGCATCAGAAGCGATAGGCCGCCGTCAGCCGGACATTGCGGCCCGGCTCATTGATCCCGCGCACGATCTCGTAGCCGGGAATGGCGCTGTAGTCGGCCACGCTGGCATGGTGGCGATAGGTCTCGTCGAACAGGTTGTAGACCGCCGCCAGCAGCTCCACGTCCGGGTTGGCGAACGGCGCCCAGCGGGCGAACAGGTCGACCACCGTATAGCCCGGCTTGTCGACAAACTGGGTCTGCCCGATCCAGCCCAGCTCGACCTCGCGGAACAGCACCTCGAGATCCTCGAGATCCTCGTACCGGGTCAGGCTGACCTCGAGGTCCAGCGTGTCCGACGGCGTGTAGCGCGCCGTCAGGTTCCAGCTGTCGCCCATCGAATTGCCCAGCGCGATCTGCTCGTAGCCCTCGATCCGCTTGCCGTTCAGCCGCGAGTCGTAGCTGTTGAAGTAGGCGTCCACCGCGAACGGCCCGGTGCTGTAGCCGGCGCGCAGCTCGATCCCGTCCGACTCGAACCGGCCGACGTTCTCGTAATAGGTCGCGCCCTGCGGGGCCGGGCCCGAACCCAGCTGGTCCAGCACCACATTGTCGATGGCCATGTCGAACCACACCGCCGAGGCGCGCCAGCCGTCGCGCGCCCAGTCGAGGCCGACCTCGAAGTTGCCGACCTCCTCGGGCTTCAGGTCGGGGGCCAGCGAGATCCGTCCCGGCCGGGTCTCCAGCGTGAAGGCGTCGCCGATCTCCTGGCCGCGGAAGGCCTCGGCATAGCCGATGTTGAACGCCAGCTCCGGGGTGACGTCCCAGGTCAGGCCGCCGTTGAAGCTCACGCCGTCGCTGGACGTGCTGTTGGCGTAGGTGACCTGGTCCAGCTCATAGTCGTCGTAGCGGGCGCCGAAGCTGACCAGCAGCGTGTCGCTCGGCCGCCAGTGGTCCTGCACATACAGGCCCGTCAGCGTCCCCTCCTCGACGAAGCGTCCGACGGCCGGGTTCCAGGCCCACGCCGCCCAGACGGCCGGGTCGGCCAGATACTGGCTCACCACCTCGTCGCGGCGGTGCTCGATCCCGGCCGTGATGCGGTGCTGACCCAGCTCGAAGCGACCGCGCAGATCGACGCCGCGCGACTCGATCCCGGCGCCGTACAGCCCCCAGCGATCGTAGCGGTCCTGGGTGAACTCGGTGCGGGTCTGGTACCCGGTCGCCTCGATCTCCCACCCCTCGCCGGAGTCGAAGCCGTAGTTGCCGGTCAGGGTGCGCCGCTCGGCCGTGCCCGGGAACAGGCGGTCATTGGCGCGCACCGGCCAGTTGGGCCGCTGGCCGAACTGACCCTCCTCGTCGCGCATCTCGTAGCTGAGGCTGAACCGGTGGCCGCCGCCGAGGTCGCCGCCCAGCTTGACGAAGCCGAGGGTCTGCTCGGCCGCGGTGCCGCGCAGCACCTCGCCGTCGCCATCCTCGAGATCGCCCCGGTCGACCTGCACCCAGGAGGCCAGCAGGCCGACATCCCCGAACAGCCGCCCGAAGCCGGTCAGGCTGATCTTCTCGCCGTCGTTGGAGAACCAGCCGGCCTTGGCGATGCCGCCGAAATCACGGCCGTCGCGCAGCAGCGCGGTCGGATCGACCGTGCGGAAGCGGATCGCGCCGCCGATGGCCCCGAAGCCGGCCGTCGCCTCCCCGGCCCCGGTCTGCAGCTCGACCGATTCCAGCAGCTCCGGCTCCACCGACACCCGGCCGATGTGGTGGAACAGGGTGCCGCGCTGCGGCGCGCCGTCGACGGTGACGTTGAGCAGCGAGTCCTCAAGACCGCGCACATAGATCTTCTGGGCGAGGCTCAGCGACCCGCCCACCGCCACCGACGGGGTGGCCCGGAACAGGTCCTGCAGGTCGTTGGCCTGGGTCCGCTCGATGTCCGACCGGCGCACCACCACGTCGGTCAGGGCGCCGACCACGACGATCTCCTCGACCTCGGACGGCGACGGCGCGGCCTCCTGGGCCGACACGGCCCCCGCGAGCGCGAACAGGAGCGGCGCCGCGGCGGCGGCGGCGCGAAGAGACAGACGACGCATGTAGATCCCCGAACAAGACAGGCGCGCCGCCTCCCACGCCCAATCTTGCGAGTCAATATCATTGCGAGTGATTTTCACCCGCGCCCCAGTCTGTGGCGCCCTGTCTCGCCATGGACAACGGGACGTTAGCGATTTGCCGGCATGACTGGGGGCTGCGTCCTGTAATGGAGCCGGGAATGCGTCGCCTCGCCTGGTCTGCCGCCGTCCTCAGCCTGATCCTGGTCACCGCCCTGCCCGCGGTCGTGGCCGCCGCAGGCCCGCGCGCCCCCTTCGCCGTGGCCGTCGTCTTCCCGCCCTGGTGGGACGAGGCGCGCATCCGCACAACCTCCGAAGCGCTCGGTCAGGTGACCCGCCGCGGCGTGCTGGACAACATTGTCACCATCTACGGCGACCCGACCCTCGCCGAACGTGCCCGCGCGGCCGGCGGCCTGTTGCTGCTGGATCCCACCGTGCCCGGCGCCTGCTGAGCCACCGGAGCCTTTTCCCATGATTTTCCAGGCCAAGGATATCGAAGCCCAGCGTCGCGGCGGGGCGACCGTCGTCACCGCCCTGATGTGGCTGGCGGTTCCGATCCTGTTCGCCCAGTCGATGTGGCTGGGCGGCAGCGGAACCACGCTGATTCCCGCCATCGTATCCGCCGTCGCCGTGACGCTGTTCTGGCGCTTCCGGCGCGACAGCGGCGCCGGCCGCATCCTGTCGGGCGTCCTCCTGATGGCCCAGGTGTCGTTCATGGTGGCCGAGGCCAGCGGCACGCCCTGGCAGCTCGATCTGCACATGACCTACTTCGCCATGCTGGCGGTGCTGATCATCTACTGCGACTGGCGCGTCATCCTGGCGGCGACGGCCACCGTCGCCGTCCACCACCTGGTGCTCAGCTTCGTCGTGCCGGCTGCGGTGTTCCCGGGCTCGGCCAGCCTCACCCGCGTGCTGCTGCACGCGGTCATCCTGATCATCGAGGCCGCCGTCCTCACTTGGGTGGCCCAGAGCGTCGTGCGCATGTTCACCGTCTCGGGCGAGGCCGTGTCCGCTGCCGAGCAGGCCGCCGGCGAAGCGGTGGCGGCCAATGAGGCGGCCGAGTCGGCCCGTCGCGAGACCGACGCCCAGCGCGCCGAGGCCGAGGCCCGCGACCGCGAACTGCAAAAGGTCCAGCAGGCGGTGGTCGAGCTGACCGGCCGCGGCCTCGGCGCCCTCGCCGCCGGCGACCTGACGCACCGGCTCGGGTCGGACTTCCCCGAGGCCTACGGCCGCCTGCGGGACGACTTCAACACCGCCGTGGCCTCGCTCGAGTCCGCGCTCGGCTCCATCAATGTGCAGTCGGCCATGATGCGTAACGGGACCGCCGAGATCGCCAACGCCGCCGAGGCCCTGGCCCAGCGCACCGAGCGCCAGGCGGCCAGTCTCGAGCAGACCGCTGCGGCCATGGAAGAGATCACCGCCACCGTCGCCAACTCGGCCAAGGCGGCCGAGCGCGCCGGCGGACTGGTCGGCGACGCCCACGGCGAGGCCCTGCGTGGCGGCGAGGTGGTCGGCCGCGCCGTCGACGCCATGCGCGACATCGCCGGCTCCTCGACCCAGATCGAGCAGATCATCGGCGTCATCGACGAGATCGCCTTCCAGACGAATCTGCTGGCGCTCAACGCCGGGGTCGAGGCGGCCCGGGCCGGCGAGGAAGGCCGCGGCTTCGCGGTCGTCGCCTCCGAGGTGCGCGGCCTCGCCCAGCGCTCGGCCGAGGCGGCCAGGGAGATCAAGGCCCTGATCAGCGTCTCCAGCAGCCAGGTGCGACAGGGCGTCGACCTCGTCGGCCAGACCGGCGAGGCCCTGAACGCCATCATGGCCCGCGTCGGCGAGGTCAACGAGGTCATGGAAGGCATCGTCGGGGCCGCCCGCCAGCAGGCTTCCGCCCTGTCCGAGGTCAATACGGCGGTGACCCAGATGGATCAGGTCACCCAGCAGAACGCCGCCATGGTCGAGGAGACCCAGGCCGCCTGCGACCAGCTACAGGGCGTGTCGGCCGAGCTGGCGCGGCTGGTCGGCACCTTCTCGGTGTCCGGGGCCGGGCAGCCCGCCTCGGGCGCCCGGGCGCTGCAGTCGCGCCTGGCCCGCGACGTCGCCGCCTGAGCTCAGGCGGCGCTACGGCGCGGCGCGCCCACCCGGCTGGCGGCCAGATAGGCGACCGTCGCCGTCGTCGCGGTCAGGAAGGTCCCCCAGGCGATGTCGATCAGGGTGATGTGCGTCGCCCAGACCTTCAGCGTCGCCTGGTTGGTCAGGTCGTAGGTGGCATAGGCGACAAAGCCGAGCGCGCCGCCGGTGAAGGTCGCGCGCCGCAGCGAGCCTTCCTTCAGCGCGGGGACTACGGCGATGATCAGGATGCCGACCAGATAGATCACATAGAAGGCCAGCGCCGCGGTCATGTTCGGCTGGTCGGCCATCAGCTCGCCGATCACCGGCCGGTACAGCCGGTCGGCCATGTTGGTCAGCCACACATAGTCGAGCGCGCCCAGGGTCAGGGCGGCGGCGAGGAAGGCGACGACGTAGCGCATCGGAAGTCCTTTCAGCGTGGCTTCAGCCGGTAGTGGCTCACACCCCATTCGTCGCCGTTCCGGTCGCCGAACAGGCCCGCCGTGGCCATGTAGAAGCGCCGCCAGCGGCGCGTCCACAGGGCGGCGTCTGCACCATAGACGCCGCTCATGATCGGCCCCACGCGGTCCGCCGCCGCATCCATGTTCTCCAGCCAGTGATCCGCCGTGCGCCGGTAGTGGTCGCCAGACCAGCGCCAGTCCTGCTCCAGCGCGAACAGGTCGTCGTACTCGCGGATCAGGTCATGGCTGGGCATGATGCCGCCGGTGAAGAAGTGCTGGGCGATGAAGTCCGAGCTGTCCGACACCTCGAAGCGGTAGGGCGTCGTGCGGTGCGTGAAGACGTGCAGGAACAGCCGGCCGTCCGGCTTCAGCCAGGTCCGCGCCCGGGTCAGCAGGGCGCGCCAGTTGGCCATGTGCTCGAACATCTCCACCGAGACGATGCGGTCGAAGCGCTGGTCGGTCTCGAACACATTCATGTCGCGCGTCAGCACGGTCAGGTTGGTCAGCCCCAGCTGCGCCGCCCGCGCCTCGATGAAGCCGCGCTGACCCGCCGAGTTCGACACCGCCGTGATCCGCGCCTTCGGGTAGCGCTCAGCCATCCACAGGCTCAGCGAGCCCCAGCCGCAGCCCAGCTCGAGGATCTCCTGGCCGTCGGCCAGATCGGCGTGGGCGCAGGTCTCGGTCAGGGCGGCGACCTCGGCCTCGGCCAGGCTCTCCCGCCCGGTCGGATAAAGGCAGCAGGAGTACTTCAGCCGCGGCCCGAGGCAGAGCTGGAAGAAGGCCGGCGGCAGCTCGTAGTGCTGGCCGTTGGCGGCGTCGACGTGCTCGGCGATCGGCCGGGCCGCCATCTCCTCGGCGAAGGCCCGGTTCAGATCCGACCCGCGCGGCAGACGCCCGCGCGCCCCGGCCACCAGCGCGGCGATCGCCGGCCGCACCACCAGGTCCGGGGCCGGCGCATCCTGCAGGCGGTTGATCAGACGATCGAAGGGCATGGAAACTCTCCCGAAGCGACAGACAATCAGCCGCGGCGCGGCGGCAGGGGCAGGAAGCGCGACACCCGGGCCTGATAGGCGCGATAGGCCTCGGGCCGGGTCCTCAGCATCTGCTGCTCCAGCATCGGCACGCCGCTGACGTGGTTCAGCAGCCACCACATGAACACCGGCGCCACCAGCGACGCCCAGCCGAACGGCCAGGCCGGGTCCAGCGCCATCACCGGCCAGGCCAGCCAGCCGAACCACTGGAAGAAGTAGTTGGGGTGCCGCGACCAGGCCCAGAGCCCCTTGTCCATCACCCGGCCGCGCCCGGCGCCGCCCTTGCGGAAGGCGGCCATCTGGGCGTCGGCCAGGCCCTCGCCGGCGATCGCCACGATCAGGATCGCCACCGCCAGCCCCTCGCGCCAGCCGATCTCCGCGTCCGGGCGCGCCGCCGCGGCGCGGATCGACAGGGCCAGCAGCCAGACCACCGCCGCCTGGATCATCAGGAAGATCCACGCCTGCAAGCCCCAGCCGCCCCAGCGCCGGGTCAGCAGCACATAGCGGGGGTCGACCTCCTCGGTCTTCCAGGTCCGGGCCCACAGATAGCCCCCGAGCCGCACGGCCCAGAGGCCGATCAGCGCCGCCGCCAGGCCCTGCCGCAGCGGGTCGGCGCCGACCGCCGGGGCCAGCGCCACGCCGGCGCCCACCAGGCCCACGGCGAAGGTCCAGACCACATCGGTCCAGCCGCCGCTGCCGGTGCGGCGCACCACCTCCCAGGCCAGGGTCATCAGCAGGGCGGCGGCGAGCGCCGCGAGGGCCATTACGATCATGCGCGGTCAGGTCCTCTTCCGGTTCTGTCGTCTATACGGCAAAGCTCCGGCAATGGATGCATCCGCCGGGACATCGGGTCCGTAGATCGGTCATCGTCCTCAGCGGAGCCGTTCATGAGCCAGCCGTCCCAGCCCCTGCGCGTCGCCGTCGTCGGCGCGGGCATTTCCGGACTGTCCTGCGCCTGGCTCCTGTCGCAGCGGCACGAGGTGGTGCTGTTCGAGGCCGAGGGCCGGCTGGGCGGTCACTCCAACACGGTCGACGCCCCCGGCGCGAACGGGCCCGTGCCGGTCGACACCGGCTTCATCGTCTTCAACGAGGCCAACTACCCCAACCTGACCGCCATGCTGGCGCACATCGGGGCGCCCTCGAAGCCGGCCTACATGTCTTTCGCCGTCTCGGTCGACGGCGGCGCCTTCGAGTATTCCAGCCAGGGTGCGGCCGGCCTGTTCGCCCAGAAGCGCAACCTCACCAGCCCGCGCTTCTGGTCCATGCTCAAGGACCTCAAGCGCTTCCATCGCGAGGCGCCGCGTGACCTCGACGGGCTGGAGCTGTCGGGCATCTCGCTCGGCGAATACCTGAACCAGAACGGCTACGGCCGCATGTTCATGGACAACCACCTGCTGCCCCAGGCCGCCGCCATCTGGTCGGCCACGGGCCTGCAGATGGCCGACTACCCCGCCGCCGCCTTCGTCCGCTTCTATCGCAACCACCGCCTGCTCGAGGTCGACATGCGCCCGACCTGGCGCACCGTCGACGGCGGCAGCCGCGCCTATGTCGAGCGCCTGCGCGACGCCTTCCGCGGCGAGATCCGCACCGGCGCGCCCGTCCGCCAGGTCCGGCCCGATCCGGCCGGCGGAGCCGAGGTTGTCACCGACGCCGGGAGCGAGCGCTTTGACGCCGTGGTGCTGGGCGTGCACGCGGACCAGGCCCTGGCCCTGCTCGACAACCCCACGTCGGAGGAGCGCCGCCTCCTCGGCGCCATCCCCTATCAGCGCAACCGCGCCGTCCTGCACCGCGACACCCGCCAGATGCCGCGCCGCAAGGCCGCCTGGGCCGCCTGGAACCACGTCAGCGCGCGCGGCGACGAACGCCTCGCCGGCGGCGTCACCTACTGGATGAACCTGCTGCAGTCGCTGCCGGGCGAGCCGCTGTTCGTCACCCTCAACCCGGTTAGCGAGCCCGACCCGGACAAGGTCATCGCCGCCTTCGACTACGAGCATCCGGTGTTCAACGCCGCCGGCATCGCCGCCCAGGACCAGCTGTGGAGCCTGCAGGGCACGCGCGGCGTCTGGTACTGCGGCGCCTGGTTCGGGGCCGGCTTCCACGAGGACGGGCTGCAGGCCGGCCTCGCCGTGGCCGAGCAGCTGGGCGGCGTCCGTCGCCCCTGGACAGTGGCCGACGAGAGCGGCCGCATCCGCCTGCCCGCGACCGCCCCGGCGGCGCTCGCCGCGTGATCGCGGCCGACGGCCTCTATCGCGGGGTGGTGACCCACGCCCGGGTCCGGCCGCGGCGGCACGCCCTGCGCTATCGCATCTTCATGCTGCTGCTGGACCTCGACCGACTGCCGCAGACCTTCGCGCGCCTCAAACGGCTTCGCCCCGGCCGCTTCGGCTGGCTCAGCTTCGAGCCGCGCGACCACGGCGACCGCAGTGATCGTCCGCTCACGGAGCAGTACCGCGGGTTGGCGGCTGACCATGGGGTGGACGCCGCCGGGCCGCTGCGCCTTCTGACCATGCCGCGCATCCTCGGCCACGGCTTCAACCCGCTCAGCCTGGTGTTCCTGCACGCCGCCGACGGCCGTCCCAGCGGCGTGATCTACGAGGTCTCCAACACCTTCGGCGAGCGGCACAGCTACCTCGTCCCCACGCCCGACGGCGAGGGCCCGCAGCAGCACGCGGCGGACAAGGTGTTCTACGTCTCGCCCTTCATGGACATGGACCTGCGCTACCGCTTCACCCTGCGACCGCCGGGGGAGCAGGTCTCTCTGTCGATCGCCGTGTCCGACGCCGAGGGCCTGCTGCTCACCGCCGCCTTCGCCGGCAACCGCCGTCCGCTGAACGACGTTGAGCTTTTGCGCGCCTGGTGGGCGCACCCCCTGTTGACCCTCAAGGTCGTGGCCGGGATTCACTGGGAGGCCCTGTGGATCTTCCTCAAGGGGGTCGGCTTCCGCCATCGGCCGCCGCTGCCGGCGCAGCCCGTCACCCTCGGCCGCGCCCTGACGCCCCCCGGGGCCAAGGCCCCACCGCCGGAGACCGCCCATGCGCTCTGACCGCCGCGCCCTCGCCCCCCTGCTGGCGACCCTCGCCCTCAGCCTGGCCGCGCCCGCCGCCGCCGAGGCGCCGGAGCCGCGCCGCCCGCTCGACATGGAGCGCTTCGTCGGCCGCTGGCACGAAATCCTGCGCACCCCCAACGCCGCCCAGCGCGACTGCCACGCCGCCTCCCAGGTCTGGCGCGAAGACGAGGGCGGTCGCTACCGGGTCATCCAGACCTGCCGCCGCGGCGGGCCCGACGGTCCGGCCCGCAATGTCGACACCGCCGTGCGGGTGCTGAACCCCGGCGAGAACACCAAGTTCGAGGCCAGCTTCTTCGGCGGCCTCGTGCGCCAGCGCTACTGGGTCGTCGACCGCGCCGAGGACTACAGCTGGATGATCGCCACCACCGCCGACGGCCGTTTCCCGGCCGTGCTGGCGCGCACCGCCGATCTGCCCGCCGCCGAGGTCGAGCGCCTGCGCCGCCGCGTGGCCGAGCTCGGCCTGCCCGCCGGCGGGCTCACGCCGTCCCGTCCTTGACCCGTCTCCGCCTCGCCCCCAGGAAGACCCCATGACCATGAACGCCACGCGCGAGGAGCTTGAGGCCGGCGCCGCCCCGGACCGCAGCGCACCGCCGCTGTTCGGCGCCCTGGCCCGCCTGTGGGAGGTCGGCCGCCTGACCGTGGTCCTGCCCGGCGGCCAGGTCTGGCGCCTCGGCGAGGCCCACGCCGGGGGGCCGGAAGTCGAGTGGCGCATCCAGCGCTGGAACGCCGTGCCGCGCATGCTGCGTCGCGGGGCGGTGGGCTTCGCCGAGGGCTATATCGCCGGCGACTGGGACACCCCGGACCTGGTGGCGCTGCTGCTCGCCTTCGCCGCCAACTACGATCGCATCGGCCGGCTGACCGAGGGCAGCGCCCTGGCCCGCGCCCTCGGCCGCCTGCGCCACGCCCTGGCGCGCAACAGCCGCGCCGGCTCGCGCCGCAACATCATGGCCCACTACGATCTGGGCAACGATTTCTACGCCGCCTGGCTGGACGGCACGATGACCTATTCGTCGGCCCTGTGGACCGACCGGTCGCTCGACCTCGCCGAGGCCCAGACCGCCAAATACGCCGCCCTGGCCGACGCCAGCGACATCCGCCCGGGCCAGACGGTGCTCGAGATCGGCTGCGGCTGGGGCGGCTTCGCCGAATATCTGGCGCGCGAGCGCGGCGTGCACGTCACCGGCATCACCCTGTCGCCGGCCCAGGCCGAATTCGCCCGCGAGCGCCTGCAGCGCGCCGGCCTGTCCGACCGCACCGACATCCGCCTCGTCGACTATCGCGATGTCGAGGGCCGCTACGATCGCATCGTCTCGGTCGAGATGTTCGAGGCTGTGGGCGAGGCCTGGTGGCCGGTCTACTTCCGCCGGCTGCGCGAGCTGCTCACTCCCGGCGGCGTCGCCGGCCTTCAGCTCATCACCATCGATGACCGCCTGTTCGAGTCCTACCGCCGCCAGGCCGACTTCATCCAGCTGCACGTCTTCCCGGGCGGCATGCTGCCGTCAGAGGCGCGGCTCGCCCCGGTCATCGCCGGGGCCGGCCTGACGTCGACGGTGGTGCGCCGCTTCGGGCCGGACTACGGCCGCACCCTGCGCCTGTGGCTGGAGCGCTTCGACCGCGCCTGGCCGACCCTGCCGGCCGGCTTCGACACGCGCTTCCAGCGGCTGTGGCGCTACTATCTGGCCTACTGCGCCGCCGGCTTCGAATCCGGCCGCACCGACGTCATCCACCTGGTGGCGCGCGCCGACTGAGGCGTCAGCGCGCCGGGCAGATGGCGTCGCCCTCGTTGGAGCCGAGGCGGATCTCCGACACCGACACGGTCAGCGCCGCCGCCGTCGACAGACGGAAGGGCGTGTCCACCGCCGTCAGGTCGGCCCCGGCGTCGCGGAAGCAGCTCAGCCGGATCTTCACCGAGCGCCACTCGCCGGGCGTGGCCGCGTTCAGCAGGCCGGTCACGTCCAGCCGGCCGTCGCCGACCGACAGGTGCACCGGCCCCGCCGGGGCGGCGTCGACGCGATAGCGGAACGACAGTCCCATCTCGCCATTGGCCTGACGGCTCAGATCGACCGGCGTGCCCCAGATCTGGGCGCTGGCCTCGCCCATGCCGGCGAAGGTGAACTGCTGGGCGCTCTCCTGGGCCAGGTCATCGACCGCCCGCGAGCCCACCCCGTCGCGCGGGCTGCTGGCCACCTTCAGCGACCCCGGCTTGGCCTGGCCGCCGGCGTCATTGAGCATCAGCGCCCAGGGCGAGATGAAGCGTCCGGCCACATAATAGCGGTCGATGCTGGAGCCGCCGCCGGCCACACCGCTCTCCTCGCTCAGGGTGATCACCTCGCCGGGGGCCGCGTAGCTCAGCCCGTAGCCGTAGGCGAACAGCGGGTTGTAGCCCGGCTCGCCCCGGTTCAGCGGCGCGCCGGTGGCGTCCTTCGGCCAGCTGAACGACAGCCGGCCGGTGAAGTCATGGCGCGGGTCGCCGTCCGTGTCGCCGATCAGCACATCGGCTACCCCGCCGCCTTCCGAGCCCGGCAGCCAGGCGGCCACGAAGGCGTCCGAGGCGTTGATCTCGGGATTGGTCCACATCGGCCGCCCGGACAGGAACACCGACACCGTCGGGATCCCCGCCGCCTGCAGCCGGCGCAGGGTCTCCAGCGGCTCTTCCGGGACGAAGTCGAGCGTCTCCACGTCGCCCTGGAACTCCGCGTACGGCGTCTCGCCGAAGACGACGATGGCCACGTCGGGCCGCGTCTCGAAGCTGCCGTCCGGGCTTAGGGTCGCCTGTCCGCCTCCCGCCGTCACCGCCTCGGCGATGCCGCCCCAGATCGACTGGCCGTTCGGGAAGTCGGCGTTGCTGTTGCCGGTGCCCTGCCAGGTCAGGGTCCAGCCGCCCGAGGCCTGGCCGATGTCGTCGGCGGCGGTCCCGGCCACCAGCACCCGGGCCGAGCTGCGGATCGGCAGGACGCCGTCGTTCTTCAGCAGCACCAGCGACTGGCGCACCGCCTCGCGCGCCAGGGCGCGGTGCTCCGGCGAGCCGAGCAGGTCGGCGCGCCCCTCGTAGCGACGGTCCGGCTGGAACAGGCCGGTTTTGACCTTGACCCGCAGGATGCGGCGCACCGCCTCGTCGAGGCGAGCCATCGGAATCTCGCCCGAGCGCACCTGGGCGAGGGTGTTCTCATACAACGGCCGCCAGCTGTCCGGCGCCATGAACATGTCGATGCCGGCGTTGAAGGCGACGGCGCAGCTCTCGTTGGAACAGCCCGGCAGCTGGCCGTGGGCGTTCCAGTCGGACACGACGAAGCCGTCAAAGCCCAGCGGCCCGCGCAGCACGTCGGTCAGGATGGTCTCGTTGCCCGTGTGCTTGACCCCGTTCCAGCTGGAGAAGCTGGCCATCACCGACAGCACCCCGGCGTCGATGGCCTGGACGTAGCCGCCCAGATGGATGTCCACCAGCCCGGCCTCGTCGCCGACGTAGTCGCCCTGGTCCTTGCCGTCGACAGTGCCCCCGTCGGCGAGGAAATGCTTGGCCGAGCCGGCGATGCGGCCGGGAGCCAGCGGCGCGCCGGGGCGCAGCTCGCCCTGCAGGCCCAGGGTCATCGGCCCGGCGTAGAGCCGCTGGATCTCGGGATCCTCGGAATAGCCCTCATAGGTCCGGCCCCAGCGATCGTCGCGCGGCACGGCGAGGGTCGGGCCGAAGGTCCAGTCGGCCCCGGACACCGCCACCTCCAGCGCCGTGGCCTCGGCGATGCGGCGGATCAGGTCGGGATTCCGCGCGGCCCCCAGGCCGATGTTGTGCGGGAAGATGGTGGCCCCGACGACGTTGTTGTGGCCGTGCACCGCGTCGATGCCGAAGATCAGGGGCACGGCCGTCCCCGGCCGGGCGTCGTTGGCGGCGCGATAGGCGCGGGCCAGCTCGACCCAGGCCGCCAGCGGGGCGCGCTCGTCGCCGCCCGGCGAGGAGTTGCCGCCGGCGAGGATCGAGCCCAGCGGATACTGCAGCAGCTCCTCGGGACGGATCGCGGCGATGTCCGCCTGAATGGTCTGGCCGACCTTCTCCTCGACCGTCATCCGGCTCATCAGCTCGGTGACGAAGGCCTCCGTGGCCGCGTCGCTCATGGCGTCGGGGGAGCTGGCCTGCGGCCAGTTGGCCGGGTTGGCGCGGGCCGCCGGCGTCACGATCGAGGCCTCGGGGGTCACCGCCTGCACCGGCGTCTGGGCCGGGGCCTGGACAGCTGTCTGCGCGGCGGCCGTCATCGGCAGGACCGGAGCGGCCCCGAGCACGATGGCGAGGGCGGAGGCGGAAAGCAGCGCGGGTCGGAGCATCGTCGGGCCCTATCGGAAAAGCCGGCGCGGCCGGTGGGGCCGCGCCGGAAAGGTCGCTCAGGAGTCCGCAAGGCCGAGGCGAGGAAAATCGTCGGAGGGCGCCGAATGGTGTTTCGCTCCCGGACGCCCTTCAGTGCGCGCCTCGTTCTTGCCGGCCCAACTTGAGGGCCCTCGTCTTCACCTGTCAAACGATTTTTGTTAGCGCTATCATCAGAACAGGCGACGGATCGAACGCGATCGCCGGGAGGACTGTATGGCGATCGCCTTCACCCGGCGCGGGCTCGCGCCCCTCGCGATCGCGCTCGCCGCGCCGGCGGCGGCGCAGACCGGCGGCGGCGACGCCCCCTACAGCTGGCGCAACGTCGTCGTCGGCGGCGGCGGCTTCATCCCGGGCGTCCTGTTCAGCCGGGCCGAGCGCGGGCTCGCTTACGCCCGCTCCGACATGGGCGGGGCCTATCGCTACGACGCCGCCGCCGGCCGCTGGATCCCGCTGCAGGACGACAACCCCGTCTCCAGCTACATGGGGGTCGAGAGCCTCGCCCCCGACCCGGTCGACCCCAACGTGGTCTATGCCGCCGTCGGCATGTCGCGGCGCGAACCGGCGGCCATCCTGCGCTCGACCGACCGCGGCGCAACCTGGCGCGTCACGCCCGTCGACTTCCGCATGGGCGGCAACGAGGACGGCCGCGGCCTCGGCGAGCGCCTCGCGGTCGATCCCAACGCCCCGGACATCCTCTACTTCGGCTCCCGTCACGACGGCCTGCAGCGCTCGACCGACGCCGGCCGCAGCTGGCGCAGGGTCGACAGCTTCCCCGTGCGCGGGCCCGGCCTCGCCCCGGACAGCCCGGCCCGGGCCGGCCTCGCCTTCGTCGTCTTCGACCCGCGCGGCGTCCCGGGCCAGCCCAGCCCGACGATCTGGGTCGGGGTGGCCGAGGCGGAGGGCCGGGGCCTGTACCGCTCGCGGGACGCCGGGGCCAGCTGGACCCGCCTTGAGGACGGCCCGGCGGGGCTGATGCCGGTCAAGGCCGAGGTCCGCGACGACGGCGTCCTGTATGTCACCTGGTGCGACGGCATGGGGCCCAACGGCGTCACCGACGGCGCCGTCTGGCGCTTCGATCCCGACGGCGCCGGTCGCGACATCAGCCCGCCCCGCCCGCCCGGCGACCGCGCCGGCGGCTTCATGGGCGTGGCCCTCGACCGCAGCCGGCCCGGAACCCTGCTGGTCTCGACCCTCAATCGCTGGTCGCCCGGCGACACCCTGTGGCGCTCCACGGACGACGGGGCCAGCTGGACCAGCCTGCGCGAGCGTTCCGCCCACGACGTCGAGGCCACGCCCTTCCTCTACTGGGGCAATGACCGGCCGGACTTCGGCTGGTGGATCGCCGCGCTGGCGATCGATCCGTTCGACAGCGAGCGGGCCGTCTACGCCACCGGGGCCACCGTCTACGAGACCCGCAACCTGTCGGCGGAGACGCCCCTGTGGCGCCCCTGGGTCGAGGGCATCGAGCAGACGGCGGTGATCACCCTGGTCAGCCCGCCCGGCGACGGTCCGCCCCTGCTGACGGGCTTCGGCGACATCTCCGGCTTCGCCCACACCGACCTGTCCGCCTCGCCCCGCGCGCAGTTCCGCACCCCGGTGTTCGCCAACACCAACCGCATCGACTACGCCGGCCTCGCCCCGCGCGTGGTCGTGCGCAGCGGCGCCCCACACGAGGGCGTGGGCTCCGAGGGCCACGACGGCGGCACCCTGGCGGTGTCGGAAGACGGCGGCCTGACCTGGACCAGCCTCGGGCGTCCCCGCCCCGCCGACGGCCAGCCGCGCATGGACGGCCGCACCGACCTCTATCGCGACGCGCCGATCACGGTCTCCGCCGACGGCCGCACCCTCGTGCTGATCACGCCGCAGCCCCTGTGGTCGGACGACCGCGGGCGCAGCTGGCGGCCCTGTCAGGGCCTCCCGCCGCGGCTGCACCCGGTCGCCGACCGGGTCGATCCTCTGCTGTTCTACGCCCTCGACTTCGACACGGGCGCCTGGTTCGTCTCGACCGACGGCGCCCGCAGCTTCGTCCAGGTGGACAGCCGCGGTCTGCCTCCCACCCTCGCCGGCGACCGACCCACCTCGCGCGAGACGCCCTGGCCCCTGCGCGCCACCCCCGGCCGGGCCGGCGAGCTCTGGCTCGTCAGCCACGCCGGCCTGTTCCACAGCCGCGACGGCGGTCTGGTGTTCCGGCGCATCGACACCGGCGGCGTCGAAGTCTGGCGCATGGATCTCGGACCGGCGCCCTTAGACGGCGGCGCCCCCGGCCTCTACGCCATCGCCACCCGCGACGGGGTGCTGGGCGTCTACAGCTCGAGCGACGGCGGCCGGCGCTGGCGTCGCCTCAACGGCCCCGCCACCGAATGGGGCCGCCGTTTCCGCGCCATCGCCGCCGACCAGCGGCGACCCGGCCGGGTCTATGTCGCCACCGACGGCCGCGGCGTGTTCGTCGGCGATCCGGAGACCAACGCATGATCACCCCCTCCCGCCGATCCCTGCTGTCCGCCGGCGGCCTCGCCGCCATGGGCGCCTGCGCCGGCCTCCCGGAGCCCGCGCGCGGCCCCTTCCGCCCGTCCTGGGAGAGCCTCGCCGCCGGCTATCGCGCGCCCGACTGGTTCCGCGACGCCAAGTTCGGCATCTGGTCCCACTGGGGCCCCCAGTGCGTGCCCGAGTTCGGCGACTGGTACGGCCGCCAGATGTACATGCAGGGCAACGCCTTCTACGAGCACCACCTGCGCACCCGGGGCCATCCGACCCGCACCGGCTTCATCGACATCATCGGTGACTGGAAGGCCGAGGCCTTCGACCCCGAGGACCTGCTCGACCGCTTCCAGGCGGCCGGCGCCCGCTACGTGGTATCGATGGCCAACCACCACGACAACCTCGACATGTTCCCCAGCACCGTCCACGGCTGGAACACCACCCGCGTCGGGCCCATGCGCGACATCGTCGGGACCTGGGCGGAGGCGGTGCGCCGCCGCGGCCTGCGCTTCGGCGTCTCCAACCACGGCGCCCATGCGTGGCACTGGTGGCAGACTGCCTATGGCTACGACCCCGAAGGCCCGCTCGCCGGCGTCCGCTATGACGCCGCCCGCCTGACCCGCGCCGACGGCGCCGGGACCTTCTGGGAGGGCCTCGACCCGCAGGAGCTCTACACCGGCCCGACCTTCATGCCGCCGGACGGCATCACCTCCATCGCGGAGATGAACGCCTGGCGCGACGCCAACGACGGCCGCTGGATCGAGACCATTCCGGCCAACAACCCCGCCTTCGTCCGCAGCTGGGTGGCGCGGCAGCGGGAGCTGGTCGACCGCTATACCCCGGACCTGGTCTATTTCGACAACTACGGCCTGCCGCTGGAGCATCACGGGCTGGAGGCCACCGCCTACCTCTACAACCAGGGCCTGGCCCGCACCGGCGAGCTGCCGGTGGTCAACGGCAAGCGGCTGGACCCGCACCAGCGACCGGCCCTGGTCGAAAGCGTCGAGCGCGGCTTCTCCGATGTGATGCGGCCCGAGCCGTGGCAGACCGACACCTGCATCGGCGACTGGCACTACAACCGCGCCCGCTTCGAGCAGAACTACTACGTCCCCGCCAGCTCGGTGGTGCAGCGGCTCGTCGACGTGGTGTCCAAGAACGGCAACCTGCTGCTCTCGGTCCCCCAGCGCGGCGACGGCTCGATCGACGACACCGAGAAGCGGATCCTCGCCGACATCGCCGCCTGGATGCAGGTCTGCGGCGAGGCGATCTTCGCCAGCCGGCCGTACCGCGTCTTCGGCGAGGGGCCGACGCAGCAACAGGCCGGCATGCACGGCGAGGGTCAGGCCCGCCCCTGGACAGCCCGGGACATCCGCTACACCACCCGCGGGGCGACCCTCTACGCCTTCGTGCTGGACTGGCCGGCCGACAACCGCGTGGTCCTGCGCGAGCCGGCGCGCGGCCCGGGCCGGGTCCAGCGCGTCAGCCTGCTGGGCGGCGAGGCCCTGCCCTTCACCCTCACCGCCGCCGGGCTGGAGGTCACCCTGCCGGCGACGCGGCCCACCGCCTTCGTGCCGGGGCTGCGGCTGGAGGGCCCCGGCCTTACCGGCTGACGGTCAGCTCGAACGGCGTCGCCGGCAGCCCGTCGCCGCTGTAGAGGTTGCAGATCGGGCTGTCGGCCCAGCAGAACCGCACCCGGGCGATGTCGGGGGCGGCCGGCAGCCTGAGACCGTCGCCGTCGACGCGCCCCTCGCTCCAGCGGCAGGCGCCGGTCGCATCGCACACCTGCAGGCCGATGATGCGGTCCGACCCATAGGCCGTCAGCGTCGTCCCGGCCGGATAGGCGACGCGCAGGTCGCCGCCGTCCACGAACACCGCCGTCGGCTCCGGCGAGCGCGGCGCATCGCGGCCATAGGCCACCCGGCGCGCCTCCAGCGCCAGCCTGCGGCCGACCTCCTGCTTGTTGGTCGGATGGATGTCGAAGCGGTCGCCGATGTCGATGGCCACCGCCAGGCCAGCGCGGCCGTCCGCCGCCACCACCCGCCGCTGGCTCTCGCGCAGTTCGGCCCAGAACGACCGGGTCGGCTGCGACGCGCGCGGCCCGAAGTCGGCCAGCTGCACCACCAGGAACGGCAGGTCGGGGCTCTCGAAACGGGCGCGCCAGGCCGAGAACAGGCCGTTCAGCAGGTCGCGGTAGCGCGCGGCGTCGCTGACGTTGGACTCGCCCTGGTACCAGGCCACGCCCTTCAGCCCCCACGGTCCCAGCGGCGCGATCATGCCGTTGTACAGGGTGGTCAGCCCGCTGCCGCCGATCCACGGCGTGCGCGGCGTCGCCGGCAGCTCGGACAGGGGCGCTGCGACCCGGTAGCGGAAGGTGTCGCCCAGCGGGATGCGCGTCCCGTCGGCCAGCACCAGCACCTTGTCTTCCGCCGGGCCCCAGGCCCCGCCGCCGCCGCCCGTGTCCAGCACGCCGACCGCGATCAGATTGTCTCCGGCACGCAGCGAGCCGGGCGAAATGGCGTAGCTGCGCGGCGTCTGCCAGCCTTCCTGCCCGCCGACGAAGCGACCGTTGACCCAGGTGGTGTCGAAGTCGTCGACCGGACCCAGCTCCAGCCGCGCCGCCTGCCGCGCCTGGGCGCGGGTCAGGCGTACGGTGGCCCTCAGCCATACCAGCCCGTCGAAGGTCGCCAGCTCGGGCGTCGTCTCCCAGAACCCGCCGGCCGGCAGGGTGGCCCAGTCGGCGTCGTTGTGGCGCGGGCTGTTCCAGGCCTGACGCGTGCCTTCGTCGCGACCGCGCCACCAGGTGTCGCTGATGTCGCGATACGCCGCCTCACCGGCCTCCGGCGAGCGGGCGTAGAGGGCCAGCACATTCAGCGCCGCGTCGAACCCGCCGAGGCGCCGCAGGGTCGGCTCGTCGAGCCAGTCCTCGATGATCGACCCGCCCCAGGAGGCGGCGATCAGGCCGATCGGGACGTTCTCCGTCCGGCGCAAATCGCGGCCCATGAAGTAGCAGGCGGCGGAGAAGGCGCTGACGCTCTCGCGGGTCGCCGGCGTCCAGCGCGCCACGGGCTCGCCCGCCGGCCGCACCGCCGGCTGGCTGCTGCGCGCCACATTGAACAGCCGCAGGTCGGGATCATCGACCGCCGCCAGCTCGGCGTCGGCATTGGCCGACTGCCGCACGGTCCACTCCATGTTGGACTGGCCCGAGCACAGGAACACGTCGCCGCCGGTCAGGCCCGAAACGGTCTGGCTCCGCCCCCCGGCCTCGGCCGTCAGGTCCAGGCGCTGCCCGGCCCCGATCGCCGGCAGGTCGACGCGCCAGGCCCCCTCGATGTCGGCGAGGGCCTGGATCGCACGGTCGCCCGCACGGACGGTGACCACCGTCCCGGGCGCCGCCCGGCCCCAGACCGGCGTCGGCCGGTCGCGCTGCACGATCGCCCCGTCCTGGAACATCGG
Source organism: Brevundimonas sp. (assembly GCF_035998205.1). Classification (GTDB taxonomy): domain Bacteria; phylum Pseudomonadota; class Alphaproteobacteria; order Caulobacterales; family Caulobacteraceae; genus Brevundimonas. The sequence continues at coordinate 222,986 of NZ_DASYHT010000006.1, read as the reverse complement.
ATCCAGCAGGGGCGCGGCCGGGGCCGCCCCGGGGCTCTGGGCCGCCGCCGCCCCGGCGAGGCCGAGGACCAGCGACAGGGCGAAGGCGGCGGGCGCGACAGGCGTTCGGGACACGTGGGACTCCGGAGACTCTAGCGGCGGACTTCGATCTGGCGTCCCTCATAGACCACCGTGCGATGCGGCGTCGCCTCCGGATCAACGGCCGAGGCGCCGGGACCGTCGATGAAGCGGACATTCACGGTGCGCTGCGCCGCCATGCCCGGCCAGGCGCCGGCGCGATCGCCGATCGTCAGCACCCCGCGGGCGTTGTCCCAGCGGATCGGCGTGACGGCGAAGGCCCCCGTCTCATAGCCGTAGTCCAGCCCGGCGTCCTCGTAGAGCTCGAAGCTGCCATCGGCCCCGGCGTAGACCACCAGGGTCAGCGGCCCGTCCTTCATCTGGCCGGTGTGCTGGATGTCCTGACCGGTCGGCAGGATGGCCCCGGCGCGGGCGAACACCGGAATGGTCCCCATCGGCGCCGGCACGGTGACGCGGCTGCCGCCGGCGTAGGTCGCGCCGCTGCGCAGGTCGTACCAGGCGCCGCCGGCCGGGAAGTAGACTTCACGCTCGCGGGCCCGGTAGGCCGTCACCGGCGCCACCATCAGGGCCGGGCCGAACATGTACTGGTCGTTGATGTCCCGCACCGCGCGATCGCCCGGGAAGTCCATCACCAGCGCCCGCATGATGGTGCCGTCGCGCCGCCAGGTGTCCCCGGCCAGGCTGTAGATGTACGGCATGACCCGGTAGCGCACGCGCATGGCGTCCTCGAAGGCGCCATAGGCCTCCGTGCCCGGTTCGGCGAGGTTATAGACCTCGCGTAGCGGGAACTCCCCGTGCGAGCGGAAGATCGGCGACCAGGCCCCGAACTGGAACCAGCGCAGGTTCAGCTCCAGCCACTCCGCCGCATCCTCCGGGGTCATCCCCGCCGGATTGGAATAGCGCGCCTCGACCGAGAAGCCGCCGATGTCGTGGGTCCAGTTCGGCACCCCGGACAGGCTGGTGTTCAGACCGGCCGAAATCTGGTCATTCAGATTGTCCCAGCGCGCCACCACGTCTCCCGACCACAGGGTCGAGCCCGTGCGCTGCAGGCCGCCCCAGGCGGCGCGGGTCAGGATGTAGCTGCGGCGTCCGCCCAGCTCCTCGCGGAAGCGGCGATAGACATTCTCGGCGTTCACCAGCGGATAGCTGTTGAAGTACTCGGCCGCCGGCCCGATCGCGGTCGGCCCCATGCGCAGGGTCCGCTCCGGGATGTCGAGGTTGGAGTGCATGTCCGGCTCGACCGAATCCAGCCACCAGCCGTCGAAGTTCATGCCCCGGAAGCTGTCGGAGATCTGGTTCCAGTAGAGCTCCGCCGCCGCCGGCAGATAGGGGTCGTAGAAGCTGTTGGCGTAGCCCGGGCCGACCCAGTCGCGCGCCCCGACCTCGACGTTGCGGCGATACATGCCGCCGATCGCATCCAGCTCCTTGTAGTGGTCCGTCGTGGGATAGAACTTCGGCCAGACCGAGATGATGACGTTGGCGTCCATCGCGTGGATGTCACGCACCATCTGCGCTGGATCGGGGAAGCGGGCCGCGTCGAATTCGTGGCTGCCCCAGGCGTTCTCCGGCCAGTAGAACCAGTCCTGCACGATATTGTCGATCGGCAGTCCCAGCTCGCGATAGCGCCGCACCACGCCGACGATCTCTTCCTGGGTCGAATAGCGCTGGCGGCTCTGCCAGAAGCCGTAGGCCCAGCGCGGCAGCATCACCGACTTGCCGGTCAGGGCGCGATAGTCGGCCACGACACCGTCCAGATTGTCCGCCGCCATGAAGTAGTAGTCGATGGCGTGGCCGACCTCGGACGCCAGGCTCAGCGCGCCCTGGTCCTGCGCCGGCAGCGGGTCGAGGTGGCGCAGGGCGATGTAGCCGTCCTGGGGGATCCATTCGATGCGGATCGGCACGCGCCGGTTGGCCTCCAGCTGGACCTGGAAGTCGTGGTCGAACGGGTTCCAGTTCTGACGCCAGTTGTCCTCGACCAGCTGGCCGTCGATCCACACCTTGGTGTAGCCGGACGAGTAGAGCTTGAACTTGTGCAGGCCGGCGGTCGGGGTCTCGATCGTGCCTTCCCAGGTGACCGTCACCCCCTCCTGGCCCGGCCGGCCCATGTCGCCCGTCTGCACCGGGGCCCCGGGCTGGGCCTTGAAGCCGGGCGGCCAGCCCTGGTGATCACGGATGAACTCGTAGTTCACCTGCCCCTCCGGCCGCTGCAGCCGCAGCTCGCCGTTCTCGTAGTAGCTGGCGGTCAGGCCGCCGAAGGCGCCGCTGCTGTCGCGCACGATCAGCCGCTCGGTCAGGTGGCCATAGGGCCGCGGGTCGCCGAACCGGGTCAGGGAGTTGTTGTCCCAGAGCAGGCCGTAGTTGCGGCTGGAGACGACGAACGGAATGCCGGAATCGATGTTGTGCTGGGTCAGCAGGACGTCGTGACCCTTGTAGTCCATCACCCCCTGCTGGTGCTGGCCCAGCCCGTAGAAGGACTCGTCCGCCGGGCTCTCCCAGATCTGGCGCAGGCTGCGGAAGGCGTGCTGGCCGTCCTGGTCCTCGACGATCGTCGGGCTCAGCTCCCGCGCGCCCGGCCGCTCCGCCAGGATCTCGCGGCCGGCCGCGTCGAGGAAGCGCACCGCGCCGGTGACGCGCGACACCTCGGCCGCCGCCGCCGCCGTGCGCAGGACCACCACATCGTCGCGCACCTCGACCCGGAAGGGGGTCTCGGTCGACGGCCGGGCCACCACCTGCAGGCTCGGCGGCAGGGTGAAGTCCGATCCGGCCACGGCGGTGACGCGGATGATGTCCGGCCCGTAGACCTGCAGCCGCACCCGGCGCGCCGCGCCGTCCTGCGGCGTGACGATGATCCCGGCGTCGGTGCGCTCATAGGCGGCGGCCTGCTGCACCGGCGCGGCGGGCCCAGGCGCGGCGGCGACCGCAGTGAGGGGCGCGAAGGCGAGGGCGGAAGCCAGAAGCAGGCGGCGGGCCAGGGCGGAAGTCATCAGGGGCGCTCGCTCGTCGAAAGTTGAAGGATCAGAAGGTGGCGGTGACCACCCGCAGCAGCTGCGGACGGTTCATGAAGTTGACGCCATAGTCGGTCTGGTCGCCGTTCCAGATGCGCTCGAACACCCAGCGGCCCTCGGCGTCGAAGTGGCCCTGCTCGTAGCGCAGCACGATACGGCGCGGACCGCCCGGCTTCGGCTCGAACTCGATGCGGGCCTGACGCGCGGTGACGAGGAACTCGCCCGGCGCGATCTCGGCCACGAGGGCCCCGCCGCCCGGCTGTTCGCGACCCGGCACCTCGGCCAGCGGGCCCAGCCAGGTCCAGTCCGGCTGCCCGAACTGCCAGCGGCGGTAGTGGACGCGGATGGTCCAGTCACCCAGCTCCATGGTCTGGCTGCTGCGGTCGTCAGGCTCGGCCACGCCGCGCACCCGGCCCTCGAAGGCCAGCCGCGCCCAGACGCGCTGCCACGGAGCCACCAGGGCGTAGATCTCGCGCAGCGGCCGCAGCACCTCGGGCGTCACCTCGGGCGCGCCGAGCGGATAGTTGGCGTAGCCGGTGTAGTCGATGCCGAACGGCGAGTAGCCGATGCCGCCCCGGCCGAGGGTCGAGAACACATAGCGGGCGTAGACTCCGTCGTTCCCGGCCTCCGACACGAACAGGCCGTTGTCCGGGCGGGCGTAGCGGTCGAGGTGGCCCTCGAAGGTGCGGGAGTCGCGGTTGTAGATGTCCGGCGTCAGCATATCGATCGCCGGCGCCGCGACCTTCCACACGTCGAACACCGGCCACACCGGCCCGCCCGAGGCGTAGTTGGTCGGCGAGGTGCGCTCGTACGGGTCCGGCAGGGCCGCATTGGCGTACATCGGCAGCGGGTACTCGGCCTTGCCGGCCTCGGCCACGGCATTGACGTAAGAGGCGATGGCCCAGGCGTGGAAGAACTCTTCCGCCTCCTCGCCGAAGGCCTCCGCCCAGGTCGCGCCGCGGCGGCCCGTGCGCGCCATCAACGCCTCCGGCGGCGCCGACCGGAAGGCCGCCTCGGCCGTCGGCGAATAGTCCCGCACCGAGCCGTAGGTGCCGACCTCGTTCTGCGGCTGGACCATGATGACCGTGCGATGCGCCTCGTCGATCCGGCGGATGTGGCGCATCAGGGCGGCGAAGGCGCGGGCGTCAGCGGCGCGGGTCTGCGCGCCGAAGGGCGACAGGGCGTAGGACCGGCTGCCGTCCCGCTGGATCAGCTTGGGGAACCGGTCCTCGTTCAGCTTGACCCAGTCGGGCGCATAGCTGGGCGAGGTGTTCTTCCAGGTGGCGAACCACAGGATCACCAGCCGCACCTCGTTACGGCGCGCCTCGGCCACGAGGTGGTCGACGAAGCTGAAGTCGAAGCGGCCCTCGACCGGCTCGATCTGCTGCCAGGCGATCGGGACCTGGACCGTATTGGCCCCGATCTCGTGGATCGCCGGCCAGGCCTCGGCCAGCGGGGCCGGGTAGTTGGTGGAGTTGTTGACCTGGGCCCCGAGGATCAGGAACGGCGCGCCATCGACGATCAGCGCATGGCGCCCGTCCCGGGTTTCAAACCGCGGAATGGGCTCGCCCCGCGTCTGGGCGGCGGTCGGGGCGGGAAGGACGGACAGCGACAGCAGGGCCGCCGCCAGCGTGAAGGCCGCGGCGAGCATCCGCCGGGCGGGCCGAAAGGACATGGCCGGCTCCGAAACAGTCAGGGAGGTCCGGGGGCGGGCGAACCCGCCCCCGGGTCTCGGGGAGTCGTCAGAAGGCGGCGCGCAGCACGATGGCGACGCGACGGTCCGTATCCACCCAGTTGTAGTTGGGCTTGCGGGTCTCACTGCCGACCTTGAGCACGGTCCGCTCGTTGAGGATGTTGGTCGACTGGATGCCGATCTTCAGGTCATCGTTGATGTTGTAGAAGATCGACCCGTCCAGCTGGCCGAAGTCGCTGGCCCAGACCGGGGCGTTGATGTTCGCCGCCGAGGTGGTCAGCAGGTACTCCTCGCGCCAGTTGTAGGCGAGGCGCGCCGAGATGCCGTTCCGCTCGTAGAGCAGCGCCGCATTGTAGCTGGTGCGCGACATGCCCTCGAGCGGCAGGGTGCCCGCGGCGGCCCCGTCGTTCTGCAGCGGATCGAGGATGTTCTGGCTGGTGTTCCGGCCGCCGTCGGACTCGATCAGGGTGAAGTTGCCCTGGAAGCCGAAGCCGCCCATCCAGCCGGGCAGGAAGTCGAAGAACTGCTGATAGGCCAGCTCGAAGCCGTCGACCGTGCCCTCGTCCCCGTTGACGTAGCGCGTCATCAGGAAGGGATAGGTCACCCCGCCGTTGGTGATCTCCACCGTCTCGGTGCCGGTGAAGATGTAGTCGCTGATGTCCTTGTGGAACACGGCCAGCGTCACGCTGCCGGTCGGGGCGAAGTACCACTCCAGGCTGGCGTCATAGTTGTTGGACTTGATCGGCTCGAGCGCAGGGTTGCCGCCGACCCCGGTGAACGGCGTCGTCGGATCCAGCGTGTAGCCGTCGGTCAGGAAGTTGATCGACAGGTTGGTGAAGGGCTGCAGCTGGTACATCTCCGGCCGCACGATGGCCTTCGACGCCGCCAGACGCAGCTGCAGATCATCGCGCAGGAAGGCGCGGATGTTCAGGCTCGGCAGCCAGTTGTCATAGCTGGTGCTGACCGGCTGGCCGTCCAGAGAGCCGCCGCTGGCGAACTGCTGCGCGCGGTTGAAGGCGGTGCAGTCCGCCACACCGCCGCCGGCCGGCGGGCACTGCCCCTGGATGACCGGCAGGGTCGTGACCGTGTTGGTCTCGGTCGTGGTCTCGACGTAGCGCAGGCCGATGTTGCCGTCGAAGGCGCGGCCGAAGAAGCCGGTGTCGTGGCCGAAGCGGGCGTAGACATAGGCGGCCTCGGTCGACTCGGTCAGCTCGGTGATGCCGCCGTTGCCGCCGCCCAGGCGATAGCTCTCGTAGTCATCCGACAGCGGCGACCAGCCCCAGCCCGAGCTCAGCGTGTTGCGCAGGATGTCATAGGCGTAGGCCGTGCCCTGGTTGAGCAGCGCCTCCGAGGCGAACCAGCCCGTCCCCGGGACATTGGCGTCGCCGCGGAAGAAGTTGTCGAAGGCGTAGAAGGTGGTCGACTCCGGCAGGCGCGGATCCTGGGTCCCGCCCGGGAAGCCGGTGTCGTCCAGATAGACCACCGCGCCGCCGCCATTGCCCCAGTACTGGTTCGACAGCAGGCCCCAGTTATAGCCGGTCTGGCGGTTGATGTAGTCCTTCTCGGTGGCGCGCACGCCGGCCGAGACGCTGCGGATGAAGCGGTCGTCGCCGAAGTCGTAGGTCACGTCGACACGGCCCGCCAGGGCGTCAGCCTCGTTATCCTCGATGTGGTCCATGGCCGCCGCCCACCAGTAGGCGGACTTGTCCTCGATGGTGCCGCCGGTCGAGGTGATGGTCGGCAGGTCGCCGCCGATGTCGATGCGCAGGTCGGGCCGGTTGGCCAGCTGCGTGAAGGCGGTCATCGAGTAGATCTCGGCGGTCGAGCGGACGTACTGCAGGTCGCCGCTCACCGACCACGGCGAGTCCGGCGTCCAGCGGAAGCCCAGCGACACGTCGCCGGTCCGCTTGGTGTCGTCGCCGATCCGGGTGTTGGTGTTGTAGTTCGCCTGCGGGATGTCGCCGCCGACGAACACGCCCGTGCTGTCGTAGGTGTAGCTCGAGTTGACGTTCAGGACGCTCTCGGTGCCCAGCGTGTACTCGACGTTGTAGGCGTCGGCCTGCGAGCCCAGCGCCTGCAGGGTGAACAGCCAGTCGGCGTTCGGGGCCCACTGGGCGGCGAAGGCGATCGCCGTGCGCTCCTGCTCCCAGTCGATGGTCCGCCAGCCCAGGTACTTGGGCACGAACACCGTCTGGCCGGCCTGGCCGGTGCCATCGGCGGTCGCCGAGGTCAGGGTCACCGGGTCGTAGCGGTCGACCGCGATCGAGTCCGTGCGGTTGCCGACGTTCGAGACGCTGAGATTGGCCAGAAGGCCGATCTCGCCGATGCCGGTCATCCAGCGGTCCGACGCGATGGCGCTGCCCGACCAGAAGCCCTCTTCCGACAGGTCGCCGTAATTGTAGTCGGTGTTGATCGCCAGCAGCCGCCCGCTGTTGTCGAATGGCACGCGGGTGCGCAGGTTGATCGTGCCGGCGATGCCGCCCTCGATCATGTTGGCGGCGACGTTCTTGTAGACATCGACGCCGGCCAGCAGGTCGGCCGACACGTCCTCGAAGCTCAGGCCACGGCCCGAGGAGGCCGAGAAGATGTCGCGGCCGTTGGTCTCCGAGCGGACCCAGGACAGGCCGCGCACGAACACGCCGCCGCCTTCGGCCGCCAGACGGGCCGGGTCACGCGCGGCGTTGGTCCGCTGCAGGGTCACGCCCGAGATGCGCTGCAGCGCCTCGGACACCGAACGGTCCGGCAGGGCGCCGATGTCCACGGCGGTCACGGAGTCGACGATGACTTCCGAGTTCCGCTTGATCTCCTGGGCCGAGCGCAGCTGCGCCCGGATGCCCGTGACGATGACTTCCTCGACCTCGGTGGCCGCAGGATCCTGGCCGTCCTGGGCGAAGGCCGCCGGCGCCGCCAGCGCCAGACCGATCGCCGACACGCCACACAACAGCGCCACGCGCTGCTTCCGATGAGTACGAGACACCCCTCTGGTTCCTTCCCTCTAGCGTCGCCGCGCGGCCTCGGCCGGCGCGGACGACGTCTCCCCCAAAAACGCCATGACGGTCTTCGCCGTCTCGGCTTGAGAACGATGCCGAAAGTTTTCACCGATGGAAAGCATTTTCTGATAGCGCTATCATTGCGGCAGGACGGAACATGCGCCTGAATGGGCGACAAGGCCCGTTGCAGAAGGGTTTTGGCCGATCCGCGGAGGGGTCAGGCGACGTGCCATGACAGGGGCTCTAGAGACAGATCGCCGTGTGAAGCGGGTCATCGTGGCCGGCGGCGGCACGGCCGGCTGGATGGCCGCCACGGCGCTCGCCGCTGCGCGCTTGCCCGGTGGCGACAGCGCGCCGCTGGAGATCGCGCTCGTCGAGTCCGAGGCCATCGGGACGGTCGGGGTGGGCGAGGCCACCATCCCTCCGATCCGCGCCTTCAACGCCGCCATTGGCCTCGACGAGGACGCCTTCATCACCGCCACCGGCGCGACCGCCAAGCTGGGCATCGAGTTCCGCGACTGGACGGCCCCGGGCTCCGCCTATTTCCATGGCTTCGGCGACTATGGCCCGCAGGTGAACGGCCAGCCCTGGCGTCAGGCCCTGTTCCGGCTCGCCGCCGCCGGCCGCCTCGACAGCCTCGACCCTTGGTCCGTGCCGACCGTTCTGGCCCGCGAGGGGCGCTTCGCCCCGCCGGCCGCCGATCCGCGCTCGGTGCTGTCGCACTACAGCTACGCCTACCACTTCGACGCCGGCCTGTTCGCCCGCCACCTGCGCGGTCTCGCCGAGGCGCGCGGCGTGGTCCGGCACGAGGGCCGCATCGTCGGCGCCCCGCTGGACGCCCGCGGTCATGTCAGCGCGGTCGAGCTGGAAGACGGCCGCTGCATCGAGGGCGACCTGTTCGTCGACTGCTCGGGCTTCCGCGGCCTGCTGATCGAGCAGGCGCTGACCGCCGGCTATGAGGACTGGTCGCGCTGGTTGCCCTGCGACCGCGCCGTGGCCCTGCCCTGCCCGGCCGCCGGGCCGCCGCAGCCCTTCACCATCTCGGCGGCCCGCCCCGCCGGCTGGCGTTGGCGCATCCCGCTGCAGCACCGGGTCGGCAACGGCCATGTCTACGCCAGCGCCTTCCTCGACGACGATGCGGCCCTCGAGGATCTGCTGGGTCAGATCGAGGGCGCGCCGCTGGCCGAGCCCAACCGCCTGCGCTTCCTCGCCGGCCGCCGCCGCGAGGCCTGGCGCGGCAATGTCGTGGCGGTCGGCCTCGCCGCCGGCTTCCTCGAGCCGCTGGAGTCGACCAGCATCAACCTGATCCAGACCGGCATCGGCCGTCTGCTGGAGCTCTTCCCCGACCGGGACATGAGCCCCGCCCTGGCGCGCGAGTACAACCGCCGCACCGCCCGCGAGATGGAGCGTGTGCGCGACTTCATCATCCTCCACTACCACCTGGCCGGCCGCGACGACGGCGAGCTGTGGCGGCACTGCCGGGCCACCCCGCCGCCGGACACCCTCGCCGACAAGATCGAGCTGTTCCGGGCGCGCGGTGAGATCAGTCTTCTGGAGGACGAGTCCTTCCGCGAGGACAGCTGGACCGCCGTCTTCACCGGTCTCGGCGTCTGGCCGCAACAGGCCGCCCCCCAGGTCGGGCGCGAGCCCCTCGCCGCGGTCGAGCAGCAGGCCGGCCGCTTCGCCGAGCTGATCCGCGCCGCGGCCCGTACGGTCCCGCCCCACGCCGACTTCCTCAGCCCTCGCAGACACGTCGCCTGACCATGACCCCGACGCCCCTCCGCTCCATTCTGATCGTCGGCGGCGGCACCGCCGGCTGGATGGCCGCCGCCGCCCTCTCCACCGTCCTGCGCGGCACGGTGCGCATCGATCTGGTGGAGTCCGAGGCGATCGGCACCGTCGGCGTCGGCGAGGCCACCATCCCGCCGATCCAGCTGTTCAACCAGCTGCTGGGCATCGACGAGGACACCTTCCTCGCCGCCACCCAGGGCACCTACAAGCTCGGCATCCGCTTCATCGACTGGCATCGTCAGGGTACGGATTACTTCCATCCCTTCGGCCAGTACGGCACGCGCATCGACGCCGCCGCCTTCCACCAGTACTGGCTCCGCCTGCAGGCCCACGGCCTCGGCGGGCGGCTCGACGACTATTCGGTCACCACCATCGCGGCCGAGGCCGGCCGCTTCGCCCGGCCCGAGCGGGACCCGCGCTCGATCCGGTCGCAGATGACCCACGCCTTCCACTTCGACGCCGGCCTCTACGCCCGCTTCCTGCGCGCCCGCGCCGAGGGCCAGGGCGTGGTCCGTCACGAGGGCCGCATCGCCGACGTCCGCCTCGGCCCGCCGGACGACCGGGTCGCCTCGGTCGTGCTCGACGATGGCCGTGAACTGGCCGCCGACTTCTTCATCGACTGCTCCGGCTTCCGCGGCCTGCTGATCGAGGGGGCGCTCAAGACCGGCTACGAGGACTGGTCGCACTGGCTGCCGGCCAACCGCGCCGTGGCCATGCCCTGCGCCCGCGTGGAGGCCCCGACGCCCTATACCCGCGCCCAGGCGCTGGAGGCCGGCTGGCGCTGGCGCATTCCGCTGCAGCACCGCACCGGCAACGGCTACGTCTACTGCAGCGAGTACATCTCCGACGACGCCGCCGAGGCGCGGCTGCGCGGCCTGCTGGATGGCGCGCCCGGAGCCGACCCCAACTTCCTGCGCTTCACCACCGGCCGGCGCCGCAAGGCCTGGAACCGCAACGTCCTGGCGCTGGGCCTCGCCGCCGGCTTCCTCGAGCCGCTGGAGTCGACCAGCATCCACCTGATCCAGACCGGCATCTCGCGGCTGCTGCTGAACTTCCCGGACACGGCCTTCGCCCAGGCCGACATCGACACCTACAACCGGCTGGTCCAGCTGGAGTTCGAGCGGGTGCGCGACTTCATCGTGCTGCACTACCACGCCACCGAGCGGGACGATCAGCCCCTCTGGCGTCACGTCCGGTCGATGACCATCCCGGAGACCCTGCAGCAGAAGATCGACCAGTTCCGCAGCCGCGGACGCATCTTCCGCTTCGAGGACGAGCTGTTCCAGGAGGCCAGCTGGATCGCGGTCCTGCTGGGCCAGGGCGTGCAGCCCGAGCGGCACGACCCCCTCGCCGACGTCATCCCCCTGGACCAGCTGCAGCTGCGTCTCGACCGGCTGCGGGCCGCCATCCGCGAGGGCGTCGCCGCCATGCCGACGCACGAACAGGCCCTGTCCGGCCCGGCCCGGGCCCGCCCGGCGGCCTGACGCGGCTCAGCCCGCGAGGGACAGACGCATCCGCAGGCTCATCGTCTCGCCCGGGGCCAGCACCCGCAGGCCCGAGGCCTCCCCGGCCGGCGCATTGACCGCGTCCGGCCGGTGGCTGACCGGCTCGACACAGACGAAGGTCTCGCCCGGCGGCGCATAGACCTGCACCCGACGCGCGCCGGGGTCGGCCTGCAGCACGACGGTGCGGCCGCCGCCGTCCAGCCGGGCCTCCCCGCCCCAGCCCTCATAGGCGTGGTCCACCAGCGGCAGCCCGGCCAGCGCCACGCCCCCGGCGAAGTCGACCACCTCGCCCGGCGCGACCAGGGCCTCGGGGATCAGACTCGCGTCGGTGCGCCAGACGCCGCTGGCGGCCAGCGTCAGCCGGGCGTCCTCGGGCCGGACGAAATAGGGATGCAGCCCGACCCCGCCGGGCATGTCCGTGGCGTCGTCATTGGTCAGGGCGAGATCCACCGTCAGCCCGTCCGCGTCCAGCTGCAGGGTCTGCACCGCACGATAGCGCCAGGGCCAGCCCTCCGGATCGCCCGGCCAGGCAAAGCCAAGACCCAGCCGCGTCGCCGTCTGCGCCTCCACCGTCCACGGCTGCAGCCAGCCGTCCCCGTGCAGGGCGTGCGGCGCGAAGCGCGGCAGCACCGGCAGCCGCACCTCCCGCCCCCGGAAGCTGAACCGGCCGCCGGCGATGCGGTTAGCGTAGGGGACCAGCGGGAAGCACCCCGTCTCCAGCACCTCGACCGTCCCGGCGGGTGTCGGCCGCAGCACCGGCGACGCGCCATGGGTCAGGGCGCTGATCGCTCCGCCGAGGTCCGGCCGGACCTCGCAGCGCCAGTCGCCGGCCGTGAGCACCGCTGACGATGCCGCGCTCACCTCAGGCCCCGCCCGGCGGAGGCCCGTCCGAATCCCTGATCACGAGGCGCCAGGTCACGAGATGATCGATCCTGACCGTGTCGGGGTCGCTGTCGCCCTGCGCGCGGGACAGCATGGCGACAGCCATCTGGGCCATCTCGGTGACCGGCTGGCGGATGGTCGTCAGCGCGGGCCAGATCTCCGACGCTGTCGGCGTGTCGTCGAAGCCGACGACCGAGAGGTCGCGGGGCACCTCGAGACCGTGCCGATGCGCGGCGGCGATGGCCGCGGCGGCCATGTCGTCGTTGGAGGCGAAGATGGCGGTCGGCCGGCCGGGCGCGCCCAGCAACCGCTCGGCGGCGTCGAAGCCCGAGCGATAGGTGAACTCTCCCGACTCGATCAGCGCCTCGACATCACCGCCGGCGCGCGCCATCTCGGCCTCGAATCCGCGCAGGCGTTCGGCGCTGGCGCTCTGGTTCGGCGCGCCCTTGATGAAGCCTATGCGCCGGTGCCCCAGCTGCAGCAGCCGGCGGGTCATTGCGGCGGCGGCGGCGAAATCGTCGATGCGGATCGACGGGACCCGCGAACGATAACGGCCCGGCGCCACCGCCACGGCGGCCAGCCCCAGCTCCTCCAGCTCCATCAGCGCCGCCCGGGACTCGCCGTGCGGCGGCGGCAGGATGACGCCCACGACCCCGCCCGCAGCGAGCCGCGCCAGCGCCGCCCGTTCGCTGCCCGGATCCGCGTCGCACTTCTCCAGCAGCAGCTGGGCCCCGACCTGGTGGGCCCCATCCAGCGCCCCCAGAAGGAAGGCGCTGAGGTAGCCGGGGCTGGGGTTCGAGTACAGCAGACCGATCCGCCCGGCGCCGGCCCGGGCGAGATTGCGCGCGGCGGCGTTGGGCCGGTAGCCGAGACGCTCGACGGCCACCATCACCGCCGCGCGGGTTTCGGCGCGGACCCGGGCCGTGTTGTTCATCACCCGCGACACAGTCATCGGCGACACACCGGCGGCGGCGGCCACGTCCTCGATGCGAACCGGCTTTTTCATGGACGACGACGTCTCCCTCAGGCGGTCCTTTCGGCCCGCCCGACGGAATTGACAAGGGCGCGGCATCAGGAGCGCGCCAGCCGTACAACCACCACCGAGCCCGCGGGCAGGACAAGCCGAAGCTGATCGCCGTCGACGGTCGCGCCGTCGAACACCCGCGCGCGCACGACATCGGGAGCCTCGAACGTGTTGTGGGCGTCGATCCGCCCCGCGGTGAGCACCTCCGCGGACACCGTCCGGGGGCCCAGCCCGGGGATGCGCAGCGTCACCGTCCGGCTCCGGCCCGGATCGAGCTGAACGAGCCCGACCACCACCTCGCCGTCCTCGCGCACCGCCGCCGTCACATCGACCGCGGGCAGGTCGCCATAGGCCGGCGTATCGAGCCGGACCGGCAGGGTCTGCGCCCCCTTGAACGGCCGGTACATGTGGAAGGCGTGATAGGTCGGGGTGCGCACCATGCGCGGGCCGTCGGTCAGCAGGACCGACTGCAGCACATTGACCATCTGCGCCACATTGGCCAGCCGCACCCGGTCCGCATGCCGGTGGAAGATGTGGAAGTTGACCGCCGCCAGCAGGCCGTCGCGCAGGCTGTTCTGCTGCTGTAGCGCCCCCGGCAGCGTGCCCGGCGTCGGGTCGTACCAGGCGCCCCACTCATCGACCGCGAGGATCTTCTCGCCGGCCGGATCGGCGACGTCCATCAGCCCGTCGTGCAGCTGGAGATGGGCCTCCATCCGGTAGGTCTGGGTGAAGGCCGAGCGCCACTGGTCCTCACCGAAGCCGATCGCCGGTCCCTTGGTGGTCCAGTCGCCGGTCGGCAGGGTGTAGTAGTGCAGGGCCAGGGCGTCGAAGTGGTCGTCCGCCGCCATCAGCACCCGGGTCCAGTTTCCGTCGTCGCCGGCCGGTCCCGCCGCCACCACCACCGGATCCTGCCCGCCGCCGGTGACGAAGCCGACGTAGTGGCGCAGCAGGTCGGCGTAGTACTCCGGCCGCATCCGCCCGCCGCATCCCCACGGCTCGTTGCCGATGCCGAGGTAGTCGATCGTCCACGGGGCCTCGCGCCCGTTGGCGCGGCGTTCATTGGCCAGGGTCGAGCGGCTGGGCGAGGTGATGTACTCGATCCAGGCCATGGACTCGGCCACGGTTCCGCTGCCGACGTTGAGGCTGAGGTAGGTCTTCGCCCCGATCAGCTCGGCGAACTCGAAGAACTCGTGGGTGCCGAAGGCGTGCGCCTCCTCGGCGCCGCCCCACCAGTGGTTCAGCCGCACCGGCCGCGCCTCACGCGGGCCGATGCCATCGCGCCAGTGATAGATGTCGGCGTAGCAGCCGCCCGGCCAGCGCACGACCGGGACCTCCAGCGCCTGCAGCGCCTCGACCACGTCCCGGCGATAGCCGCGAATGTTCGGGATGTCGGAGTCCGGGCCGACCCAGACGCCGCCGTCGATGCCGGAGCCGAGCTGCTCCATGAAGTGGCCGTAGACCTCCGGCGCGATCACCGGGCCCGGCTGGTCAAGGGCGACGACGCCCGTCGCGACGGCCCCGTCGACAGCCCCCGACTGCGCCGTCGCGCCGCCCGCCGTCCCAAGCGCCAGCGCCGCCATCGCCCCCACGAACGCCCGGCCGATCATCGTGCCCGTCATTGGCCGCTTCCCCCTCCGGCATTTTCACCTATGATAGCGCTATCACCTTTGATGACAATCTGGCGCGCGTTTTTCCAGGGCCGCGACGCCGGAGACCGGGAGGACATCCATGCGTCACCTGCTCGTCGCCGCGGCTGCGGCGCTGCTCGCCGCCGCTCATCCGGCCGCCGCTGACTCCCCTCAGGCGGCCGCCGCGCCCCTGCCCGCCCGCGCGCTCGTCATCGACGCCGCCGCCCCGATCGGCCCGCGCGACCGCATGGCCCAGCTCTCGGTCGGCTCCGACTACCCCGGCACCCTGATCCGCGACGACAGCCTCGCCCAGCTGCGGATCGCGGCCGACGAGCTCGGCTTCCGCTACATCCGCTTCCACGACATCTTCCACGACAACCTGGGGGTCTATCGCGAGGTCGACGGCCAGCCGGTCTATGACTTCAGCCGCATCGACTATCTCTACGACCAGCTGCTCGCCATGGGCATCCCGCCCTACATCGAGCTCGGCTTCACCCCCTCGGCGATGCGCACCTCGGACCAGCGGATCTTCTGGTGGCAGGGCAACACCTCGCACCCGCAGCCGGACAAGTGGCGGGGGCTGATCGACGCCTTCGTGCGCCACCTGATCGCCCGCTACGGCGCCGAGGAGGTCCGCACCTGGTACTTCGAGTTCTGGAACGAGCCCAACCTCGACGGCTTCTGGGAGCGCGCCGACCAGCAGGCCTATTTCGACTACTATGCGCTGACGACGCGGACCATCAAGGCGATCGATCCGGCCCTGCGCACCGGCGGACCCGCGACCGCCGGCGCCGCCTGGATCCCGGAGTTCCTCGCCTACGCCGAGGCCAACGACGTGCCCGTCGATTTCGTCACCACCCATGCCTACGGGGTGCAGGGCGGCTTCCTCGACGAGTTCGGCGAGAACGACAACAAGCTGACCGCCTCGATGACATCGATCATCGACGAGGTGCGCCAGAGCCGCGCCCGGATCGAGGCGTCGCACCTGCCCGGCACGCCGCTGTACTTCACCGAGTGGAGCAGCAGCTACAATCCGCGCGACCCGGTCCATGACGACCACCTCAGCCCCTCGTGGATCCTCACCCGCCTGCGCGGCAGCGAGGGCTACGTCCAGGGCATGAGTTACTGGGCCTACAGCGACCTGTTCGAGGAGCCGGGCCCGCAGACCCGGCCGTTCGAGGGCGGCTTCGGCCTGATGAACCCGCAGGGCATCCGCAAGCCGGCCTGGTTCGCCTACAAGTATCTCAATCGCCTCGGCGAGCAGGAGCTGGCCACCGGCGACGACCAGAGCATCGCCACCCGTGACGCCGACGGCGGGGTGCAGCTGCTCGCCTGGCGCTACGAGGCCCCGGACCAGCCGACCAGCAACCGGCCCTTCTTCACCCGCGTCCGGCCCGCCGCCGCCGCCGCGCCCCTGGCGGTCAGCCTCTCGGGCCTGACGCCCGGAACCTGGCTGGTCGAGCTGCGCCGCACCGGCTTCCGCGCCAATGACGCCTATACGGCCTACCTTGAGATGGGTCGGCCGGAGCGGCTCGACGCCGACCAGCTGGCGCAGCTGCAGGCCCTCACCACCGACGCCCCGGTGACCTCGGTCATCCGCGTCGGCGCCGACGGCGCGGCGCAGCTGGAGGTGCCGATGAACGTCTACGATGTCGTGCTGGTCGAGCTGACTCCGCTCGGCCGCTGAGGCCCCACCTCAGACCGACGTGCGCGACATCACCTCGCGCACGTCGCGCGCCAGCAGCTCGGCCGCGCCGGTCTGGCGGCCGCGGGCGAACAGCAGGGCGATCTCCACCTCGCCGAGACGCGGCAGGTCGCCGGCGTCGATGACCAGATCCGCCGGGGCCAGGGTGGCGGGCACCGCCGCCACCCCCAGCCCGGCCCGCACCGCCGCCTGCTGGCCCGCCAGACTGGGCGAGACGAAGGCGTCGCGGAAACTGATCTCGCCCGCCTGCAGCGCCGCCAGCGCCCGGCTGCGATAGGCGTCCGGCGAGGGCGCGATGACCAGCGGCAGCGGCCGCTGGGCGAACTGGTAGGCGTCGCGCGCCACCCAGACGAGGCGCTCGGTGAACACCCCTTCCGGGCTGCCCCCCGGCGCCGGCTCGCGCTTGACCAGGGCCACGTCGAGCCGACCCTGGGCCAGGGCGGTCATCAGATTGGCGGTGAAGTCGCACACCACCGACAGGCGGACCCGCGGGTGCGCCTGGGCGAAGCGGCCGATGATGCGCGGCAGGTGGGTGGTGGCCAGGTCTTCCGGGGCCCCCAGGTGCACGTCGCCCTCGACCTCGGTCTCGCGCAGCCCCGCCAGCACCTCGTCATTCAGCGCCAGCAGCCGCCGCGCCTGGGGCAGCAGGTCGCCGCCCTGAACCGTCAGGGCCACGCCCCCATGGCCGCGGTCGAACAGGCGTCGGTCCAGCAGGGCCTCTAGCTTGCGCATCTGCAGGCTGACCGCCGGCTGGCTCAGGCCCAGCTGCGCCGCCGCCCGGGTGAAGCTCTCCGACTCGGCGATGGTGACGAAGGCGCGCAGCAGCTGCAGGTCGAGGTGGCGGGCCATCCATAAACATCACTTATGTGGCTCATGAGGTCAATCAGCTTGAGCATGGTGTCGCACGGGCTCAAGGGGCGCCACCTCCCCGCATCGAAAGCCCCCCATGCCCGCAGCGCTCGACCTGCTGACCTCGCCGGCCATCCTGTTCTTCTTCGTCGGCGTCGTCGCCGCGCTGGCGCGCTCGGACCTGAAGCTGCCGGAAGCGACGTCCAAGACCCTGTCGCTCTATCTGATGCTGTGCATCGGCTTCAAAGGCGGCGTCGAGGCCCGGGCCGCGGGCCTGTCGGCCGACCTCGGCCTCGCCACCCTGATCGGCGTCGGCTTCAGCGCCCTGATGCCCGTCGTCGGCTTCTTCCTGCTGCGCCGGATCACCCGGCTGGACAAGCCGACCCTGGCCGCCCTCGCCGCCACCTACGGCTCGGTCTCGGTGGTCACCTTCGCCGCCGGCCAGCAGCATCTGGTCGCCACCGGCGTCGAGCCCGGCGGCTACATGGCCGCCGTCCTGGCCATGATGGAGACGCCGGCGATCCTCACCGCCCTGCTGCTGCTCAACGCCGGCAAGGGCGCGCCCTCGGCGGCCGAGCGTGGCGTCATCCTGCGCGAGGTGTTCGTCAACGCCGCCGCCGTGATGCTGATCGGCAGCTTCGTCGTCGGCCTGATCTCCGGTGAGGCCGGCATGACGCGGCTCGACCTGTTCGTCGGCCCGCTGTTCCAGGGCGCCCTGTGCCTGTTCCTGCTCGACCTCGGCCTGACCGCGGCGCGGCGGCTGATGGCCGACGCCGGCCGGCTCAGCCCCGGGGTGCTCGGCTTCGCCATCGGCTTCCCGGTCGCCTCGGCCCTCACGGCGCTCATGCTGGCGCGGCTGGTCGGCCTCGGCGAGGGCGACGCCGCCCTGCTGGCCATCCTGTGCGGCTCGGCCTCCTACATCGCCGTCCCCGCCGCCATGCGGCTGGCGGCGCCCGAGGCGGACGAGGGCGTCTATGTGTCCGCCTCGCTCGCCGTCACCTTCCCCTTCAACCTCGTGCTCGGCATCCCGCTCTACGCCGGACTGGCGGCCTGGGCCTGGGGCTGAGCGTCGGCCACGACAAAGGGGCCGCCGGTCGCGCCGACGGCCCCTTTCATCCGGTTGGGAGCTGACGTCAGAAGCGGCGGCCGATCCCGACCGACACCACCCACGGATCCAGGTCCACGTCGCTGGTCAGCGTGCCGCCGTTGATGGTGGCCTCGGTGTTGAACCACACCTTCTTGACGTCGACGTTCAGGCTCCACGGCCCCTTCAGCCCGATGTCGGCCCCGGCCTGCAGCGCCAGCCCCAGACCATTGTCGAGATCGACCGTGAAGCCGTTCTTGTCCTCGCCGTCGAAGAAGATCATGCCGTTGACCCCGGCGCCGACGTAGGGGCTGACGCGCCCTTCCATCTGCGGCCGATACTGCACCGTCACCACCGGCGGCAGCACCCAGGTCTCGTGCACCGCCACGTCGGTCGTCCCGCCCTGGGCGCGGATCTCGTGCTGCGTCGCCCCGAGGATGGCCTCCACCGCGATCGTGTCGGTGAAGAAGTAGGTGAAGCCCAGCGTCGGCATCACATCCGAAGAGACGTCCACCGCCAGACCGCTCGCCGCACCCGCGGAGGTGAAGATGCCATCATCCGTCGTCGGAGCAACCTGGGTGATGCGGCCATTGATCAGCCAGTCGCCGGCCTGCGGGGCGCGCCACGCCTCGGCGCTCTGAGCATGCGCGGTCCCGGCGGCGGCGGTGACGGCGAGGGCCGTGGCGAGGAGAAGGGTGCGGGCAGTCATGAGAGACATCTCCAACGGAGGAAATCGCCCCATGCGACGCCGCCGTTGGCGGCTTGATTGCGCCGCAGACCCACTTACCGCATTGATCTGGCTCAATTCGACACCAGACCGGCACACACCAGTCCCTAGAGAATCCGCGCGTGCCGTCCCTCCGCCGGGGCCACCGCCGGGTCGAACGCGGCCGCCGCTGCGCGCAGGAAGGGTCGCCCGCGCGGGGTAATCGTGACGCTCGCCCCGTCCTGCCGGATCAGACCGTCCGCCTCCAGACGATCCAGTGTCGGCCAGGCGTAGGCGAAGCTGCGCACATCGGCGCCGTGACGCCGCGCCACCGCCGCCGTGTCGACCGATAGGTCGCACATCAGCCGGGCGATGACCTCCGCGACAAAGCGGTCCTGCCGGCTCAGGCGCACGCCCCGCACGGCCGGCAGTCGCCCCTCCCCCACCGCCGCGCGCCAGTCGCGCTCGGCCGGGGCGTTCTGCACATAGAGGTCGCGCGTGCGCGAGATCGACGAGGCGCCCAGCCCGATCAGGGTCTCGGCCTCGTCGGCCGTATAGCCCTGGAAGTTGCGCTGCAGCCGCCCGGCCCGCGCCGCGGCGGCCAGGTCGTCGTGCGGCAGGGCGAAGTGGTCGAGGCCGATGGTCTGGTAGCCGGCCGCCCCCAGCAGCGCCTCGGCCGCCCGGCTCATGGCGAAGCGCGCCTCCGGCCCCGGCAGGGCGTCGGCGTCGATCAGGCGCTGGTGCGGCTTCATCCACGGCACATGGGCGTAGCCGAACAGGGCGAGACGCTCGGGCCGCAGGGTCAGCACCTGCCGCAGGGTCGCCTCGACCTCGGCCACCCCCTGGTGGGGCAGGCCGTACATCAGGTCGAGATTGAGCGAGAACACCCCGGCGGCGCGCAGCCCTTCGGCCGCCGCGGCGATGGTGTCGAAGGTCTCGGGCCGGTTCACCGCCGCCTGCACCTGCGGCGACAGATCCTGCACGCCGAGGCTGGCGCGGGTCAGGCCCAGCGCCCCGGCGGCGTCGATCCATTCGGGCGTCAGCACCTCGGGATCCAGTTCGGCGGCGAACTCCATCAGCCGCGAGGTGTCGAAGCGGTCGGCCAGCCCCTGCACCAGCCGGGTCAGGGTCTCCGGCGGCAGCATGTTGGGCGTGCCGCCGCCAAGATGCAGCCGGTCGATCCGTAGCGGCCCGCGGACCGCGGCCGCCACCAGATCGGCCTCCTGCAGCAGCAGCTCGACATAGCTGTCGATCGTCTCGCGCCGGTTCACCGCCCGGGTGTTGCAGCCGCAGTACCAGCACAGCCGCTTGCAGAACGGCAGGTGGACATAGAGCGAGACGCCCCGGTCCGGCTTCAGCCCGGCCAGGGCGGCGCGCCAGTCGGCCGCCCCGACGGCGGGGCTGAACGCCGCCGCCGTCGGGTAGCTGGTGTACCGGGGCGCATGGGCGTCCCAGCGGGCGATCAGGTCCGCCTCAGACGGCATCGCGATCGATCGGGAAGGCGTTGGAGGCGCCGTCGTCGCCCTCATCGAACAGCTGGAACTCGTGCCACAGGCCGTTCAGCACCCCGAACGCCACCGCGAGGCCGAGGCCCAGGATCCAGGCGAAATACCACATGTCAGGTCTCCTTGGTTCCGGGGGTCAGTACAGGTCGGGGTTGGTCTTGAGGTCGGCGGTCGAGGTCCGGCCCCACAGGACCTTGTAGACCCAGGCCGTGTAGGCCAGCACGATCGGCAGGAAGACGATCGTCACCCCCAGCATGATGAACAGGGTCACGTGGCTGGACGAGGCGTTCCACACGGTCAGGCTCGACTGCGGATCGATCGAGCTGGGCAGGATGAAGGGGAACATCGACAGACCGACGGTGGAGATGATGCCCACCGCCGAGATCGACGAGCCGGTCAGGGCCAGAGGCGACGCCCGGGTGGTCAGGCCGATGAGCGCCAGCAGCGGACCGGCGAAGCCGAGCAGCGGCGCCACCATCATCCACGGATAGAGGCTGTAGTTGGTCAGCCAGGCGCCGGCCTGGGCCTCCACGGTGGTGCGCAGGGGGTTGGACGCCCCGCCCATGTCGAGCGCGCCGGTGACGGCGAAGCCCATGCCCGACCAGGCCACGAAGGCCCCGCCGACGGCGAACAGGATGAGGGCGGCGAGGGCGGCGACGACCCCGAAGGCGCGGGCCCGGGCCTGCACCGGCCCCAGCTCGGCCTTGACCCCGATCCAGGCCGCGCCGTGCAGCACCAGCATGGCCACCGACAGCAGGCCGCAGACCAGGCTGAAGGGGGTGAACAGGCCCAGCAGCGTGCCCTCATAGAAGGAGCGCAGGTCCGTATCGAGGCGGAAGGGCGCGCCGAGCAGGACGTTGCCGACCGCCACGCCGAACACCAGGGCCGGCACGAACCCGCCGACGAACAGCGCCCAGTCCCAGGTCGTGCGCCACGCCTTCGAGGGGCGCTTGGAGCGGTACTTGAAGGCCACCGGCCGCAGGATCAGCGCCGCCAGCACCAGGAACATGGCCAGGTAGAAGCCGGAGAAGCTGACGGCGTAGACGAACGGCCAGGCCGCGAAGATCGCGCCGCCGCCGAGGATGAACCAGACCTGGTTGCCTTCCCAGGTCGGGCCGACGGTGTTGATCACCATGCGCCGTTCCTCGTCGGTTTTGGCGACGAAGGGCAGCAGGGCGCCGACGCCGAGGTCGAAGCCGTCGGTCAGGGCGAAGCCGATCAGCAGCACCCCCAGCAGCGCCCACCAGATCAGGCGGAGCGTGGCGTAGTCGAGAGGCAGTTCCATCTCGCGGTTTCCTTTGCGAAGCGGGGGGTCAGGCGGTGGCGGTCTGCGGACCGGGCAGCGGGGCGGCGGGGGTCTCGGGCCGCGGCCCGAACGCCTCCTGCTCCGCGAACGGCCCCTTCTTGATCAGGTGCAGGAGCAGCCCGACCTCGATCACCGCCAGCACGCCGTAGAACAGGGTGAAGCCGATGATGGTGGTCCACAGCTGCGGCACGGTCAGGCTGGAGGCCCCGAGGAAGGTCGGCAGGACGCCCTCCACGGCCCAGGGCTGACGGCCGACCTCGGCCACGACCCAGCCCACCTCGGCCGCGATCCACGGCAGGGGAATGGCCAGGACGGCCAGCCGCAGGAACCACTTCGTCTCGTGCTTGCGCAGGGTGCAGAGGATGAAGGCCGTGGCGAACAGGGCGATCATCAGGAAGCCGATCCCGGCCATGATGCGGAACGACCAGAACATCAGCGGCACGTTCGGCACCGTGTACCAGGCCGCCTGCTGGATCTGCTCGGCGGTCGCCTCGCGCGGATCGGCGACGAAGCGCTTGAGCAGCAGGCCGTAGCCGAGGTCGTTGCGGTGCGTCTCGAACACGCCGCGGTTCACCGCGTCGGTCGGGTCGGCCTTGATCTTCTCCAGCGCGTCATAGGCGACCACGCCGGACTCGATGCGGTCCTCGGCCACGGCGACCAGCTCGAGAATGCCCATCACCTCGCCGTTCAGGCTACGGGTCGAGATCAGGCCCAGCACGTACGGGACCTTGATCTCGTAGTGGGTCTCGCGGTCCTCGAGGCTGGGGAAGCCGATCAGGGTCAGGCCGGCCGGGGCCTCCTCGGTGCGCCACATGGCCTCGAGCGCCGCCAGCTTCATTTTCTGGTTGTCGGTCAGGGCATAGCCGCTCTCGTCGCCGAGCACGACGACCGACAGCGACGACGCCAGGCCGAAAGCCGCGGCCACGGTCATCGACCGGCGGGCGAAGCCCTTGTGCTTGCCCTTCAGCAGATAGAAGGCCGAGATGCCCAGCACGAACACGGCGGCGATGACATAGCCGGCCGAGACCGTGTGCACGAACTTGGCCTGGGCCACCGGGTTGAACAGCACCGCCATGAAGTCGGTGACCTCCATCCGCATCGTGTCCGGATTGAAGGTTGAGCCGACCGGGTTCTGCATCCAGCCGTTGGCGATCAGGATCCACAGGGCCGACAGGTTGGTGCCCAGCGCCACCATGAAGGTGACGAACAGGTGGGTCACCGGCTTCAGCTTGTCCCAGCCGAAGAACATCAGCCCGACGAAGGTGGCCTCAAGGAAGAAGGCCATCAGCCCCTCGATGGCCAGCGGGGCCCCGAAGATGTCGCCGACGTAGTGGCTGTAGTAGCTCCA
This sequence comes from Brevundimonas sp., assembly GCF_035998205.1. Lineage (GTDB taxonomy): Bacteria > Pseudomonadota > Alphaproteobacteria > Caulobacterales > Caulobacteraceae > Brevundimonas. The sequence goes on along the minus strand of NZ_DASYHT010000006.1, from coordinate 199,887 downwards.
GTTCATGCCGAACTGGAATTCCATGGTGATGCCGGTGGCGACGCCGAGCACGAAGTTGACGCCGAACAGGGCGCCCCAGAACTTGGTGATGGTCCGCCAGATCGGCCGGCGGGTCATCACATAGATCGACTCCATGATGACCAGCATGAACGACAGGCCGAGCGTCAGGGGGACGAACAGGAAGTGGTAGAGCGCCGTCAGTGCGAACTGCAGACGGGACAGGTCGACGACTGCAAAGTCGATCATGGGAGGGTCTCCGACACCGGCCCCGACGACCGGCGATTTGACGCCCGATAGGCCGACCCGGCGTCCCCCGCCTTGACCTCGATCAAAGCGTCGTCCCCTCGCGCGGGCGTAGGGAAGGCGGCATGAGCGCGCCCTCCCTGAATGTCCCCCCCGACCTGCGCGTCGCCCGCGCCTGGCTGAAGACCGCCGCCGGGCCCCGGCGCGGACCGACCCGGCGCGCCCTCGCCCGGGCCGGGGCGCTGGTGGTGGCCGACACCGTGCCGGCCGTGCTGTTCGCCCTCGGCCTGGCCTGGGCGCTGGCCGCCTGGACCGGCGGCGTCGAGGCCATCCTGCCGGGCGCCGCCCTCGCCCTCGGCGCCCTCGTCGTCAGGGGCCTGCTGGCCCGCGCCGCCGTCATGGCCGGGGCCGGGGCCGCCGCCGGGGTCAAGCAGGGCCTGCGCGCCCGCGCCGTCGCCGGCCTGCTGTCCGGCCGCCCGGGCGCCCTGACCGCCGCCGCCGAGGGGGTCGAGGCCGTCGACGGCCACTACGCCCGCTTCGAGCCGGCCCGCCTCGCCGCCGCCGCCTCGCCGCTGATCCTGATCGCCGTGGTCGCCCTCGCCAGCCCGGTGGCGGCCGGCATCCTGCTGTTCACCCTCATCTCCTTCATCCTCGGCATGGCCCTGGCCGGGGTCGCCGCCGCCGGCGAGAGCCGCCGCCAGTTCGAGGCCCTGGCGCGCCTCTCGGGCCTCTTCCTCGACCGGGTCCGGGCCCTGCCGGCCATCCTCGCCTTCCAGGCCGAGGCGCGCATGGCCCAGGACGTCGCGCAGGCCGCCGGCGAGCTGTCGACCCGCACCGGCAAGGTGCTGCGCATCGCCTTCGTCTCCTCGGCCATCATCGAGTTCTTCGCCGCCCTGTCGGTGGCGCTGGTTGCGGTCTACTGCGGCTTCAACCTGCTGCGCCTGCTGCCCTTCCCGGTGCCGGAGACGCTGGACCTGGGCCGCGCCTTCTTCGCCCTCGCCCTCGCGCCCGAGGTCTACGCCCCGCTGCGCCGCCTCGCCGCCGCCTACCATGACCGCCAGGCCGCCGAGGCCGCCGTGCCGACCCTGTCGACCGCGCTGGCGGCCTCGCCGACCGACGCGCCCGCGTCCCTCATCGCCCCCGCCGTCACCGACCTGCCGCGCACCCGCCCGCCGGCGATCCGCTTCGAGCAGGTGGCCATCGCCTACGGCGAGGCGCCGCCGGTCATCTCCGGCTTCGACCTCGACATCCGGCCGGGCCAGATCGTCGCCCTGACCGGGGCCAGCGGCGCCGGCAAGAGCAGCCTGCTGCACGCCCTGCTGGGCCTCGCCCCTGTAGTGTCCGGCCGCATCCTGATCGACGGCGAGCCCCTGTCCGCGCGCGCCTGCCTCGCCGGCCTCGCCGCCTGGGCCGGCCAGGCCCCGGTGGTCCTGCCGGGCACCCTGGCGGAGAACATCCAGGTCGCGGACCGTGGTGCCAGCCGCCGCCGGGTCATGGCCGCCGCCGCCGGGGCCGGCCTGCACGGCGACCTCGACCGGCCGCTCGACGAGCGGGGCGGCGGCCTGTCCGGCGGCGAGATCCGCCGCCTCGGCCTCGCCCGCGCCCTGCTCAAGCCCGCGCCGATCCTGCTGCTGGACGAGCCCACGGCCAACCTCGACCGCGAGTCCGAGGCGGCGCTGATCGAGACCCTGCGCCAGGCCGCCGAGGGCCGCACCACCCTGATCGCCACCCATTCGGCCGCCGTGGCCGCCATGGCCGACCGCGTGGTGCGGCTGTGAGCGCCCGCTTCGACGTCCGCGCCGAGGTCGCCGCCGAGGGCCGGCGCGAGGCCCTGCGCCTGCGCCTCGCGCTCGGCATGGGCGCGCTGGTCACCGCCGCCGCCGTGGCCCTGCTCGGCCTGTCCGGCTGGTTCATCACCGCCGCCGCCCTCGCCGGGGCCGCCGGCGTCGCCACCGCCGCCGCCTTCAACTATCTGGTGCCCAGCGCCGCGATCCGGCTGTTCGCCATTCTCCGCACCGGGGCCCGCTACGTCGAGCGCGTGGCGGGGCACGAGGCGGCGCTGAACGCCGTCGCCCGGCTGCGGCCGCAGCTGTTCCTGGCCCTGACCCGTCGCCCGCCGGAGGCCGCGCTCGGCCTCTCCGCCGGCCAGGCGTCCGCCCGCCTGGTGGAGGACGTCGAGGCGCTGCAGACCCTCTACATCCGCCGCCCGGCCCCGTTCGCCCTGATCGCCGGCGCCGGCCTGTCGGTCAGCCTCGCGGCCGTGGCCCATCCCTTCGCCGCCGCCGCCGTCGCCGCCGTCATGGGCGCCGCCGTGCTCGGCCTGCTCGTCCTCGGCCGCCGCCTCGGTCCGGCCGGCGCCGCGGTGCAGGCGGCCACGGGGGCGCTCAAGACCCGGCTCGCCGTGGTCGCCGCCGCCGCGCCCGAGCTGCGCGCCTATGGCCTCGAGACCTGGGCCGCGGACGAGACCGCCGCGGTGGCCGCCCGTCTCGATGACGCCCGCCGCGCCCAGGCGCGGGCCGAAGGCGCCGTGGTGGCCTGGCAGACGGTCGCCACCGGCCTCGCCGCCGTCGGCGGCCTCGTCGGCGCCACCCTCGGCGGCGCGGCCCTGCCGCTGGCCGCCCTGTCGGCCCTCGTCGGCGTGACCGGGGTCGAGGCCGCCGCGGCCCTGGCCCAGGCCGTCCTGCAACGCGGCGCAGCCGAGGCCGGTCTCGACCGGCTGCAGGCCCTGGCCGATCCGGGCGGCGAGCGCGATCCGGGCGATCCGACCCTGCGCCCGGCCGGGGCGACCCTCGCCCTCGACGGCTTCGACCTGGAGGCGCGGCCGCCGGTCCGCCTCGCCCTCGTCGGCCCCTCCGGCTGCGGCAAGACCTCCTGGGTCGAGCGGCTGCTGGGCCTGCGCCCGCCCCTCGACGGCGAGCACGCCCTCGGCGGCGTGGCCCGCGAGCGCCTGACCCGTCAGGCCGGCCTCGACCTGTTCGCCTACGCCGCCCAGGACGTCCGGCTGCTGGACGGCACGGTGCGCGAGAACCTGGCGCTGGCCGACCCGACCGCCTCGGACACCGCCCTGTGGGTGGCGCTGGAGGACGCCGGCCTGGCCGCCCGTTTCCGCGCCGCGCCCCTCGGGCTCGACACCCCGGTCGGGCTGAATGGCGGCGCCCTGTCCGGCGGCGAGCGCCGCCGCCTCGGCCTCGCCCGCGCCTATCTGCGCCGCGCGCCCTGGCTGGTGCTGGACGAGCCGACCGAGGGCCTCGACCGCGACACGGAACGTCTGGTCCTGACCCGTCTCGACCAGCGCCTGCGGGAACGCGGTCAGGGCCTGATCCTGATCACCCACAGCCCGGCCGCGGCCCGGCTGTGTGAGCAGGTCGCCACCGTCTGCGGGCGCAACGCCGGCGGTCGGCTGGCAGTGTCGCTGCGGACCGTGGCCCGGGCCACGCCGGACCGGTCGCCGGCCTGACCCTACGCCTCGCCCTCGGCGAGGGCGCGCAGCCGCTCCGGCCGCTCGATGCGCAGCTCGTTGAGCGACAGCAGCCGGACCACGCCGGCGGTCTTCAGCTTCGTCAGCACCCGGCTGACGGTTTCGATCGTCAGGCCGAGATAGTCGGCGATCTCGGTGCGGGTCATCGGCAGCCGCACGATCCCGTCCGGAGCCTCGCGCAGCGGATCGTGCGACGGCAGGTCCAGCAGGAAGGAGGCGATCCGCTCCTGCGCCGTCTTGCGGCCCAGCAGCAGCATCTGGTTCTGCGCCGCCGCCAGCTCGTGCCGCGCCCGGTCAAACAGGGCCCGCTCGAGGTCCGGGGTCTCGCGCACCAGCGCCTGGTACTCGGTGCGACGGAAGCGGCAGGCGGTGCTGGGTTCGATCGCCTCCGCGGTGAAGGCGTGCCGGTCGCCGGCGGCGAGGCCGAGGAAGTCCCCGGCGAACAGGAAGCCGGTGATCTGGCGGCGGCCGTCGGCCAGCAGCTTGTAGACCCGCACCGAGCCGCTGGTGATGTTGAACAGCTGGTCGGCGGCGTCGCCCTCATGCACCAGCGTCTGGCCGGGCGCATAGCTCATGCCCTCGGCCAGGGCGTCGAGCTTCAGCAGATCCTCCTGGCCCAGGGCGCCGCAGACCGAGTGCGGGCGCGCGCCGCAGGTGGCGCAGGCGGAGTCGCTGCGGCGGCTGGCGCAGCTGGGCGGGAGCGTCTTGAGCTCGAGCATGGCGAAGTCCTCGAAGCCGGTGCCGCCACCCTAACCGCGGATGCGTCGGTCCGCCACCCGGCTTGACCTGCATCAAGGCGCCGGGCCCGCGGGCGGCGCATCTTCAGCGTCACAGACACAGGAGGCTCCCATGCCCGTTCCCGCTGACGCCGTCCCCGTCCTGATCGCCGTCGTGGCCTACTTCGCCACCTTCATGGTGGTGGTCGGCGGCGTGCTCGTCTGGACCCGCGGCCCCGCCGGCCAGAAGTAGAGCTCCCGCCCCCGGAGCCGTCGTCGCCCGCCGCCCCTCCCTGGCGGGCGACGACGTGCGGGCGACCTGCCCTACAGCGTCTCGAGATAGGCGATCAGGTCGCGGATCTCGTCCGGCTCGAAGGCGAACTCCGGCATCCCCGGGTGCGCCGTCACCAGCCCCTCGGCCAGCCCCTCCTGCAGGTTCGCCACCGGATAATTCTCCGACAGCCGCCGGAACGGCGGGGCGTCCGGATTGGGGCTGTCGCCCATCCGCTCCACCGCGTGGCAGGAGGCGCACTGCGCCTGGGCCAGGGCCGCGCCGCGGGCCACGGATCCACCCATCGACCCGCCCATCGACCCGGCCTGCGTTTCGCCGCCGCGGACCGGCCCGTCCATGGCGCAGCCCGCCAGCATCAGCCCCGCGGCGCTGCCGGCCAGTCCCGCGACAAGTCGCTTCCGGATCGCTCGCATGCCGGTCTCCTCCATGATGGTCAGGGCCGGCAGAATGAACGCCCGGCCGCCTTGCGGCTTTGACGGGGATCAAGGCGCGTCGCGACCGGTCTGTCCAGAGTGACCCTCACCCTTGCGGCCCGTCCCGGGCCGACGGCGCATGACAGGAGGCCCGATCGCCATGGACTGGACATCCCTGATGGTGGTGCTCGACGCCGGGCCTGACAGCGCGGCGCGACTGGCCCTGGCCGTGGACCTGGCGCGCGCCTTCGACGCCCGACTGATCGGCGTGGCCGGCCTTGTCAGCACCCCGCCGATCCTGACCGATCCCTACTTCGGCGGCGGCCTGTCCGCCGAGGTGCTGGAGACCTTCCGCAATCTGGCCGACGAGGAACTGGCGAGCCTGTCGGTCGCCTTCGCCGAGGCCACGGCCGGCCTCAAGACCGAATGGCGCGGCCAGATCGGCCACCCGGCCGATGTCGTCACCCGCGAGAGTCGCGCCGCCGACGTCATCGTCATGGGGCGCCGCAGCCCCCTGTGCGACAGCCGCGCGCCGGATCCGGGCGATGTCCTGCTCGCCGCCGGCCGACCGGTGCTGGTCGTGCCGCCCCGGCCCGCCCGGTCGCCGCTCGGCGCCCCCGCCGTGCTGGCCTGGAGCGAGCAGGCCGAGGCGCGCCGCGCCGCCGCCCTCGCCCTGCCCCTGCTGGCCCGCGCCGGACGCGTCGCCGTCACCTCGGTCGTCAGCGAGCGGGATCCCGGTCCCGACCAGTGGGCCCCCGTCTGCGACGTGGCCGACTGGCTCTGCCGCCACGGCCTGACCGCCGAGGCCGAGGTCCGCTCCAGCCTGCAGGAGGTGGCCGACGAGCTGCTCGACGCCGCCGCCCAGGCCGGCGCCGGCCTGATCGTCGCCGGCGGCTATGGCCACGCCCGGCTGCGCGAACAGATCCTCGGCGGCGTCACCCGCGCCCTGCTGGCCGAGGGCGACGTCTGCGTGCTGCTGGCCCATTGATCGCGCGCCTCACATTGCGAATGCGATTGACTCGCAACTAAGCGCCCCGCATCCTCCGGGGGCTCGCCAAGGTCCGGCGAGTCGTCCTTCGAGGCCCGCGCCGCCATGACGCCCGATCCCGCCCTGCCCTGCCGCCTGTCGGCGCTGGCCCCGGCCGACCACGCCCTGCTGCTGGCCCTGCGCGCCGTGGTCACCGGCCATGACGCCTCGCCGGTGCTCGCCGCCCGCCTGCGCCACCTCTGCGGCGGCGACGCCGGCCCCCTGCTGCGGCAGGTCCGCACCCTCGTCGGCCAGATCGCCCTGCGCGGCCGGCGCGAGGTCCGCATCGCCCCGCTCGGCGTCATCAGCCTGACCCGCGACGAGCAGCAGCTGCTCGCCACCCTCGCCGCCGCCCGCCTGGAGCGCCCCGACCTGCTGACCGCCCGCCTGCGCTACCTCCTCGGCCGCGAGCCGGACGCGATGATCATGGCGAGCCTGCGCGAGGTCGGCGGCGCCCCGGACGCCCTGGCCCCGCACGCGCCCGCCACACCCCGGCCGGCGGGCGCCCGCTCGCGCGGCGGCGCCCCCGCGTGATCCGGGGCCAAACAAGCAATTGATCTGGAAAGGAAAATGGCGCGCCCGGAACGACGAGAGCCGGTGGCATTTCCAAGCGCCGCTTAAAGCCAGGACCAGCAACAAGTTGCTGATTTACAGTCCAAAATGAAAATTGACGGTTGCGTTTCCCGATGTAAATCCCGCTGGAAATCTGAAGCAGGATCGACGTCGTGGGTCGGAAGAGACAGACCGAAAACAGCCGCCTCGGCGAGCACCTCCAGCGCAGGTCCGGCGGCATCATCGAGCTGCGGTTTCCGATCCCCCCTGATGTGCGGCATGCCTTCCCGAACGCCAGGGGAGCACCGCGGGCGCTCTTCATTCAATCCATGGGGACGACAGACGTTCGGCTAGCCAACGATCGCGCCGATCCGATCCGCGCCGACATCAAGCAGAGGATCGCCCGAGCGCGAAGCGCCACATCAGGCGATGCACTCGCCGAGTATCTCAGGTGGCTCTATCGCTATGAGACCTCGAAGCTCGGCTCAGCCACGCCGAAGGTGACCGCGGAAGCGGCACGCCGCCGCGCAATGTTCGGACTGGATGAGGACGAAGGGGCCGAGGTCGTTCCTCACCCGTCAGGCGGTCTTGCGGCGCGACTGAGAGCCGGGATGCCGAGGCAGATCAGGGAGGACATGGAGGCCGGCCTGGAAAGGTGGCATGGCGCAACCCTGTTCACCACTGATCCAGAAAAACAGGTCGCAGTCGCCGGGTGGGCTGCCGACTTCTTCTTCGAGCAAACCATCGGCACGCCTCCCGCCGCCGACACGCCGGCATATCGGGAGGTTCTCGATGAGTGTCTTGCCGTCCTTCAGGACGCCCAGACAAGAAAGGTCGATGTCCGGGAAGGCTTGGAGCCGGGAAAGCCGCTGCACCCCGCCCTGAATGAGGCCCAGGTCTCCACCGATGGAAACGAGGCCCTGACCGCTGAGGGGCGACTGACCGTTCGCGACTACTATGAGCGCGTATTCGAGCCGACGCTGACAAAGGACGGCAAGCGCATCGGCGAACGCTCACTGCCAGAGAGGGCCTTCGCGATCGAGAGGTTCATCGACCTGCAGGGCAACAAGCGCCTCTATCAGATCACCAAAAGCGACATCTGGGAGTTTCACGACAAGCTGTTGCGCCTGCCCAAGACTTCCGAACTCAAGGATGGATGGCGGCAAAAGCCTGCCTCGGAGGTGCTGAGGGCCGTGGATAGCGGACTCAAGCTCGGCGAGCCGATGAGTCCGAAGACCGTCAACAAGAGCCTCACAGCCATTTCGACCATGCTCCGGTATGCCGAGAAGCGGCGTCACATAAAGCTGAACGTCGCGTTCGGCGTGAGGGCCGAGGTGCAGGACGACGAGGAGCCGGGACGGCCCTTCGAGGCTGCCGAGCTGAATCGCATCTTCCAGCAGCCCATGTTCACCGGCTCAATGGTGGGAGCCGAGAAGCGGGGGCGGATCAAGGCTGGGCCTGTCGTCGTCCGCGATGATGCGTTCTGGATTCCGGTGGTTCTCTTCCTCACGGGAGCGAGGGCGTCGGAGATCGTTGGACTGCACTGCGACGACGTGGTGGTGGACTGCGAAGTTCCCCACTTTCTGATCGTTGAGAACGAATATCGCCGGCTGAAGAATCCGCAGTCGGAGCGGATGGTGCCGATGCATCGCTATCTCATTGAGGCGGGATTTCTAACGTTCGCCGCAGATCGAAAGAAAGCTGGAGGCAGGTTCTTCCCCGCGGCGAAGCAGGAGTTCACACGGGATCGGCGAACCGGCGCGATGGTCCCGAAGTCGCTTGCGAACAGCCCCCTCATGAGACAGTTCAACCGCACGGTCCTCAAGCGGGCGAACGCCACGGAAAACCGGGGGTCCGTAAAGTGCTTCCGAAACACGTTCGAGGAGGAAGCTTTCAACCACATCCGGGACGAGGAGATTCGCCTCCGTCTGACCGGGAGAACGATCAAGAACTCTTCGAAGGTCTACAAGCGGCGCATCCCGACCGACCCTGAGGGGCGTTTGTTGCGGCTTCGGACGCTGAAGGACGCGATCGACCAGATGACGTTCGACAAGGTGGACATCTCCCGCATCCGGGGAATCCGGAAGTCCTAGGGTTATCGCCACCTATCTGGACCCTGGTCCCCAGTTCATCGGGCTCGTTTGTCCGGCGGCCTTATACTTTGGCGGCCCGGGACGGGTATAAGCACTCCGGCGTCTCGCCGGGGGCCGAACACAAGCCATATCGATTATCGATATATTTGGCCCCAGCTTTCAGGGTTGCCCTTATAGTTTCCCGTCACCCCGCCCAAAGCGAGTCATGGCCGGACGACGCTCCGGGGCGGGCAAGCGGCGATCCGAACCGATCCTAACGCCCGGCCTTCCGGTTCCTGCCAACGGCTTCGCGCTAAAGCGTCCAGGCGGTGGTTCGCGACGTCCTTGAGCGCTCAACGAGCGGCCCGGGCGAAAGGGTATAAGCATCGGATTTCCCACGCATTTGCCAAGATACCTCCCGGCGTCGGGCGACTAGGTTCTCTCCATCCACAGAGGAGAAACCAATGACCAACCGACTACCCCCGCACACCCTGATCGTGACCTTCCTGCACGACCGGCTGAAGAAGCGAAGCCTCTCGCTTCATGACCTCGTCGAGCTGCTCGACCCGATCCCGGAGAAGCGTATTCAGGACTGGTTCAAGGGTCACGCGGCCCCGGAGCCGACCGAACTCATGCCGCTGGCCGAGGCCCTCCAGGTCTCGCCGGTCGAGCTCACCTGCGGCTGGCTGATCGATCAGGCCCCGCATCTGGAGAGCCTGATCCGACAGCGGGCGCTGGACCGGATGCCCTCCCGCTTCCCGCGCTCCGACGATGACGACCTCCGGGCGCCCAGTCCCCGCCCGAGGCTGGACGTCGAGGACCCGTTCGATGTCCGCGTCCCCGGGACGCCCACCACACCTTCCGAGCATGGACCTGTGAGGAAGGCCGCCCCGGGCTCAGGGAAGCCCGTGGAGCCGTAAGGCGGGCCAGGAGTCACCGGACAGCAGGCGGGACGACTTGCCCGCCTGCGAGCCCCTCAGGGGCATCCTCGGGGCGGTGGCTTCGCGTGCCTCCCGCTGCATCCCCCACTGACGAGCGCGGCCAGCGGGGCTGGCGTTGAAATTCCGAGGGATTTGGGCTATGATTACGATCTTATTCAACAAACGCCTTCGAGGTGCCCCGGACCCGTTTCATGTCCTCTGCCAGATCGCTGCGTCACGCATACGCAGAGCTGTTGATCAACCAAGCTGAGGACCGGAACGCGACACACTGGGGTGTCCTGAAAATCGGCTATCTCGGACGGCCCGGCGTCTGCCTTCAGCGAGACCTGATTAAACCGCTCGGCATCCTGTTGCGCGCCTACGCGCAGGACCGGCACGATCTGCCAAAGCGCCGGCGACCGTCGCTGACGGACATGCCCCCCCTTGTCGGCGTGGTGGAGCGCTACGACAAGGCAGGCAACTTCGACCCCCACCTGAACTTCTTCATCGCCCTGAAGCCGGACGAGGAGCCTCGCTTCCGCGGCTTCCTCAGGCTGCGCTTCGGTCGCGACGCAACGAAGGGCGCCGATCGGCTCCGAGCCACCGCCTATGCGCCCGGGACTGACCGGCGCTGGCGACACCTCGACTGCGAGGAACAGGTCCCGAACCTGAAGCTGGCCCCGCGGCCTGTGCTTCAGCGCGGAATGGTCGAGCCGTCATTCGATCTTCAGACCCTGCATTCTGACTGGAAGCGGGCTGCCGACTATTCCGTGAAGCAGTCCGCCACCGACACCATCGTGACCGAAGCCGACCTGTTCAGCGCCTGACGAAATCCGCGAAACCACGACAACAGACCAAACAAAAAAACTTCAAACGCTCAAACGTCTCACCGCACCAACGCTCCACGACAAAGCCGACAGACCGACAAAACGAGAAAACGAGAAAACAAATCCCTGCCGCCCAAGAGGCGTCGGGCGCGGAGCTCGGGCTCCGGCGTTGCAGGGTTGGGTACAGCGTGGCCGTGTCTACGGCTGCCCACCGGACATAACAGGAGTAGCGCCATCGCCAGGCGCGCAGCTCCGGCCCACGCGGGCAGGAAGCCAGAAAGAGGCAGGCGACCAAGCTGCAGCTTGGAACTGGTCATGACGTCCAATGGGGTCGGGATGCGCAGCCCGACCCCAATGGTGAAGTATTGCCTGAAGACCACCGAACGAGGGAAAGCGTGTCAAGAAAATGAGCCGGTGATCCAAAGAATGATGACCTCACACCACTCTGCGAAAGATCCCCGGCGGCATCTCATAGTTCTTGACGCCGGGTCCCCCAGCCTTCATCCATGCTCCCACATCAAGAGAGCGGTCGCAGTGATCGTCGCCAACCTGCCTTCCCGGGCAAGGTGGCTCCCGAAAGGGGATGTGGCCGACCGGCAATGATACGGGCTTTCGGACACACGCTTCGTTTGGGCCTCCTTGGTGTTCAAAGGAGCGCCTTGCATGAACCGCATCTCGATTGGTCGCCTCGCCCCGGTCACGGGTCTTTTCACGTCGGAGAGTGTCAGCGACGGCCATCCGGATAAGATCGCTGACCAGCTGTCAGATGCCGTGCTCGATGCCGCCCTTGCTCTGGACCCTACGGCACGGGTGGCGGTGGAGGCGGGCATCAAGGGCTCCTCAGTCTGGCTCTTTGGTGAGCTGAGCGGCCATGGCCTCGACTTGGATTTTGAGGAGATCGTCCGGGACGTCTTGATCTCGATTGGTCACGGTGGCGACCGTTGGGGCCTCGATGTGAATGCGTTGGACGTCAGGACCTCCATCTCCCGCCAGTCCGAAGAAATCCGCACCGGTGTTGATGGCGGAACCGATACGGGTGCCGGGGATCAGGGGATGATGTTCGGATACGCCACGCGCGAGACGCCCGAGCGTTTGCCGACGCCGATCGCTCTTGCCCACCGGCTCATCCGTCGTCAGCGGGAGGTCAGGGACCGACTCGGCCTTCTCGGGCCAGACGCAAAGGCCCAGGTCAGCGCGCGGTATGAGAATGGGCGAGCTGTCGGCCTCCAGACCATCGTCCTTTCCAGCCAGCATGTTCCAGAGCTTTCTCTGGCGCAGGTCCGAGAGCTTCTGCGGGAGGAAGTCGTCCGGCCCGTTCTCGGCGAGGCCGCCGCTGGCGTCGAGCTCCTGCTCAATCCCGTCGGGACATTTATCGAGGGTGGTCCCGTAGCGGACGCCGGCCTGACCGGGCGCAAGATTATCGCCGACACCTACGGCGGCTTTGCACGCCATGGGGGCGGGGCCTTCTCCGGCAAGGACGGCACCAAGGTCGATCGTTCCGGAGCCTATGCCGCTCGTCAGTTGGCATTGAGCCTCCTGGAAGCACACCAGGCTGACGCCTGTGAGGTCCGGCTGGCCTATGCGATCGGAGTTGCCGAACCGGTCGCCATACATCTCGATCTTGCAGGTGGTGGCGGCTCACTGATCAGTGATGAGAGCCAAGCTCGGCTGCTTGGGTCGCTTCGGCCCAGATCAATCATCGAGCGGCTCGGGCTGGAAGCGCCGGGCTTCCGGGCTACCGCCAGCTTCGGCCACTTCGGTCGCGACAAATTCACTTGGGAGAGACCGGAAGTGGAGGCGCTGCTCGGCGTGGATAAATCTCGCACCTATGGCTTCTCCCCCGGTGGTCAGAACGTCGAGGAGGCAGCGCGATGACCGAGTTTGCGCCCGCCCTGATGGATCAAGGGAATGGGGATGGCGTGCTCATCGCTCGGAGTCTCATCGCGGCCTATGAGGCCGCGCATTACGGTGCCGACCTACCCTCCGGGCGCATGGCCCTTGAGATCGGGAAGCCGTGTCCGCCCACCGATGCGCTTCCTGTCGGAACACGGTTGGCCGTCGTCACGGCCTGGAACCCCTTCAGCAATGTGCTGAGCGACACCGAGAATGCATCCCGGCATGAAGCGCTGGTTGAGGCTATCTATGTTGCTCGCTTGGCCTGGTATCCAGCTTCTGGAGGTGATCCAGCCGGCGAGTGGGAGCCCGAGATCAGCGCCGCCGTCGTTGACCCGTCTGATGAGCTGCTAGACCAATGGATGATCCGGTTCGGCCAGAATGCGGTGGTCGTGGCCGTTGTGGGCGGTCTAGCGCAGCTGCGGCTGCACCCTTGGGCGGTCATCGTCGATGGATGAATCCTGGCACAGGGAATAGTGGATTGGGCTCCGGCCTTCTCGACTCTCCCTCCTCCCCATGATCCCGTCCGGCCATGTGCAACCTCTACAGCCTCCGCAAAGGTCCGGCGGCGATCCTCGATCTGGCGCGGGCCATGCAGTCCGACGTCGGAAACCTTGAGCCTCGGGACATCTACCCTGACTATCCGGCCCCCATCGTGCGCCAGGACGAGAACGGCGACCGGGTCCTGACCCTCGCCCGTTGGGGGATGCCCTCGTCCCAGAAGGCCCTGCTCGACGCCGCCACAAAACGTGCCGACAAGCTCCGGGCCAAGGGCAAGGAGGTGGACTTCGCCGAGCTCCTGAAGATGGAGCCCGACGCCGGGACGACCAATGTCCGCAACACCACGAGCGCCCACTGGAAGCCCTGGCTGACCCCGGAGCATCGTTGTCTCGTGCCCTTCACCGCCTTCAGCGAGCCGGGCCGCGACGCCGAGGGCCGCTATCGTCCGGTCTGGTTCCGAATGGCCGGGAATGATCCCGAGCCCCTGGCCTTCTTCGCGGGCATCCACGTCCGGGGCTGGGAGGGGGTGCGCAAGATCAAGACGGGTTGGGAGACCGCCGACCTGTTCGCCTTCCTGACGACCGAGCCCAACGCCGAGGTCGGCGCGGTCCACCCCAAGGCCATGCCGGTGGTCCTCAACGACCCGGAAGAACTGGAGGTCTGGATGCGCGCGCCGTGGGATGAGGCGAAGGCGTTGCAGAGGCCGTTGGCAGGAGGGAGTCTCGCATCATGATCCTCGGCAGTTTCCCCAAAGTCACACTCATTGATTATGCTAACGACAAGCCCACGCGGGCTCAGTCGATCTTCCACACGGCAACATCGTTCCACTTCTCTGCCGCTAGGACCAGCGAGCGCATCACCTTTGAAGGTGGCTACCTTTCACCACTAGCCCCCTCCATAGCGAACTACGCAATCGCAACCGAACTGTATGTAAAGAGCATGCTGCAGGTGCGCGGCTTGTCTATGAAATCACATTCACTTAACGTTCTTTTTCTTCGTCTGGATCGCGGCGTTCAATCCAAAACAAGGGAAAATTTGACCCTCTTTAAAGGGGTTAGTGAGTCTGACTTCATAAAGGCAATTCAAGAAATATCATCGGCATTTGTTGACTGGAGATACATACACGAGCTTGCCCCCGGAAAAAGAATATACACTTCCGCGCTAATCGACTTCTGTGTGGCGCTCTACCGGACTGCCGCAGACGCGAATCAATGGGAGGCTTCACATCACATGCGCCCCTTTCTGGAGCGAGCGCCTTCTGAGTATGAGGTCGCCGAATGCTGGGGCGATGGCCGGTTCACACGCGTTCGAGTCCAGCCTTAGGCTGGGCGTGGTTCCTTTTATGTTCTTGACGCCGCTGCCCCCGTCGCTACCACTCCCTCCGGGTCGGTCAGGTTCTGGAGGCGTCTCGCGTTGCGGGACCGGGCTGCCGACGCATGGGTCACAACATCAGCCGCGCCCGACAGGAGGCGCAGGCCGAACGCCAGCGGCTCGCACGTCTCGCGCAGCATGTGGTGCTGGGCTGGCGGCTTGAGCTGTCCCCGGAGCGGATCGTCCCCACCCCCGACCTGCTGGGGGCGCTCCAGAGGGGCCAGAAGCTCCTCTACAGATGCGAGCGACCGGATTGCGGGCGGCGGGTCGAGCCGGACCTCGATGGCCTCGTGCGGGCCGGGCACGGCCACCAGACGCCGGGGTGGCTCACCCACCTCCTCCAGTGCCGCCACCCGCTCGGGTGCCGCCTGAAGCTCTCCGCAGAGACCTACCCCCAGGGCGTCCCGCTGGTCGGCTACCTATGTGATCCCGAGGCGCTGATCGCCCTCAGATGCGAGGGCTGCGGCCTGACGCTGACCCGGGGCGTCGAGGAGACGATCGCGCGCCTGATCGCCACCCGACGAGGGGATGGCGCGACCGGGGTTCTGGAGCTCGGCCAGCGGGTGCGGGGGCCGTGCCGGAGGTGCCAGGGGCGGCGCTTCGCCTCGGCGGTGGTGTGGGCGTCAGGGCGAACGGGGTGAGCGAGTTCGTCCACGTCGAAGAGCGCATTGGCGCAGTGTCGGCCTCCCGCATGGAGACTTGGGTCCGCTTGCGACCCGAAGTGGACGCCCGACGCAGCCTGTGGATGGCTTCAGCTAGGCGCCATGAGCGGACGTCAGGCCTAAGCGACCTTCAGACGTTCCGCTTGAGCCTAAACCGCCCATCCGGACATTCGGTTCGCCCAATTCGGCCATGCTCGTCATCCGCGCCGGCGTGAGCGAGACCTCTGACAGGGCATAAGGCGGGGCCATCGCTCGCTTAATCCACGAGCCGTAGCCTACCCAAGTGGTCCGCCTCAACGGCGTCGGTAAGTCTCGCATTGATGGCGGCGCGGACGGCAACGTCTATGTCCTTGCCGACGCGGGCGAAGCCAAGGAGACGTGCCGTTTCCACGACCAGGTCGTCCTCGCTCAGGGCGAGGCTCTCGCGAAGTGCGTGCAGGCAGGCGGCGGCGATTTCGATCGGGCTGATCATCTCGATTTTTCGAACCCATGCAGTGGCGACGATGCCGGATCGATCCCGGGGGACCACGTCCTGGTCATCCGCAACGAACCAGAAGTCACCGTCCCGGACCACGTCACCTTTCCGCTTCGCGGCGAGCAGTCCAGCGTAGGCGCGCTCCTGAATGACCGAGCCGGCCCGCTGCCAGCCACAACACGCGGCCAGTCGTCTTCCAACTTCCTCGGAGTGGATGGGCTGCTCGACCTCGACGATCTTCGTCACCCAATAGGCAAGTTGGCCTTCGGACAGCTCCTGCGGCTTGATCGGGGTCGACCGCACATTGAAGTCCGCGAACTCATAAGGAGCCAGGCCATGGGTCCTAGGCCCCAGCTCCATCTCGGACTGGTCGGGCATGACCCAAGCGCTGGGTTCTTCAGCCATAGACGAAGGCGGGTCGTAAGACCGCGCATTCTCCGCGAGCGGACGCCCGCTGATCGCCGCCTCTATGGACGCCTGGAGTTTTCCGATCTCGCGGTCCCGCCGATAAAACCAGTCGGTGGACCAGATGCGGTGGATCTTCCAGCCACGCTTTTCGAGGATCGCCTGACGAAGGCGGTCCCGGTCACGGGCATACTGCGACGAATGGTAGGCCGCTCCGTCGCACTCGATGCCCAGGAGGTAACGATCGGGATCACGGGGATCCAGCACCGCCAGATCAATGAAGAACCCAGCCATGCCGACCTGAGGACGGCAGTCGTAGCCTAGATCACGGACCGCGTAGGCAACAGCCTCCTCGAAGTCGCTATCGAACCCTCTCTGTGTGTCCTCGGCATATGCGGCGTAACCATCCTTCGCGAGCTTGAGGAACTCCTTCAAGGCCCGGACGCCGGGTTTGCCGATCCCGTCGAACTTTATGTCCTCCGCCACCAGCGACGAAAACACCTCGCAGCGCTTGCGGGAGCGCGTGATCAGGACGTTGAGGCGCCGCTCCCCGCCGTCTCGCCCCACGGGGCCGAAATTCTGCGTGAGCTTGCCGTTCGCATCGCGCCCATAGCCAATGGAGATGTAGATCACATCGCGCTCGTCACCCTGGATGTTCTCCAGGTTCTTGACGAAGACGGGCTCCCGCCCCGCCTTCCCCTTCATGAACTCGTCCAGTTCGGGGTGCTTCCGAGCGAGATCATCGAGCCGATCGCGGATGCAATCGCGTTGGGCGACAGAGAAGGTCCCGATGCCCAAAGTCAGTTCGGGGCACTCCCGACTATGTCGGAGGACCGCATGGGCGACGTCCTCGGCCTCCCGCTCGTTTCGAGCCGTTCGTCCGCGCTCATAGTGGCCTTCAGCTGTCTGATGGAACAGTAACCCGGTCTTGCCATCGTTCGCCTTCGCGATGACTGACGGCGGGAGCATCAGGTCGCCGTGGTAGAAGTTGCGGTTTGACGTTGCGATCAACGACGGATGTTCGCTGCGGTAGTGCCAACGCAGCATCCGTTGCGGGAAGCGCGAGCAGAGATTGAGGATGCTCTCGACGTCCTTCACGGCTGCGCGGCGCCCCTCGCCTTCCTCCAGCTCATCATCTTCGTCCGGACCGTCATCATTGACCATCCGGTTGAAGAAGTTGGTTGGGGGCAGCTGCTTGTCATCGCCCACCACGACGAGCTGCTTGCACCTGGCAATCGCTCCCAAGGCGTCCTCTGGGCGCACCTGACTGGCCTCGTCGATTACGAGAAGATCGAACTCTATAAGCCCGGGCTTCAGATACTGCGCGACCGAAAGCGGACTCATCATGAAGACGGGCTTGAACCGCTGGATGGCTTCGCCCGCTTCGATCATCAGCTTGCGGACGGGCTTCAGGTTTCGCGATTTGCGGGTTTCGTCCAACAACACCCCAACAGCCCCTGAGCTGCCAGTAGGGTGCCGGTCAATGTGGGCCCGGGCTACCTCATCTGACGCAATGCGGATCCGATCAACGTCCGCGCGACGGAAGCGCCCGACCACTCTATCAAGCTCATCGCCTTGAATGTTCTCGATACCCGGATCGTTCGCGCGCAGTTCCGTCCACATCGCTTCGTAGGCCGCGAGCAAGAGCGTGGATTGGACTTGGGAGGCGGTAACCGAACCGATGAAGATCTGCTGCGCGAGTTCCGGGCAGCCGATCGAACGGAGCCATTCGAGGTCGTCTCGGATCGGGGGCCACTGCACGATGTCGGAGAAGGCATCCGTCCAGCGCCGCGTCAGCGCGACAAGGTCGTCAGGAGTGCTGACTCCCGGCGACTTGCCATCCAGCGCGAGAGCTTCGTCCAGCTGCACTTCCTGAACGACCAGACCTATTGCCGTAACGGCCTCTTGGAGAGCGCGCTCCAGTTCAGATGCAAGCTGCCTAGCTTCGTCCTGATCGATCAAGCTCGACGGCTTTCTGACGTCGATGTCGCCTGGCAGCGCCATAGCCTTTTCGATCCAGGCGACAAAGGTCGCCAGCATCTCCCAGTCGCTGTCTTCTCCCCGCCATAGAGGGGTCAGCACTTGGCCCAGGGCGCTTGTGTGGACATCCAGCTGGCTGCGCAGGTTCTGCGCATCAATCAGGTCATCGAGCCTGGTCAGGCGGACCTCGTGCGCCTTAACCAGGTCACCGACCCAGACGCCCCGTAGCTGAGCTACAGCATCCCGATACTCACTCGAGAAAATGCGGAAGAGCGACCGCCCGTGGCCGGCAATAGTCCGGCGAACGCCTACCCAGTCCGAGCCCCAAGCGTCGTTCCTGAACGTCGAAGAGAGATCACGTCTCAGAACGGCAAGGCGCCTGCCGCAGTCTATCGCCGCCTTGATCTGCGAGACCGACTTCTCGACTGCGGTGCTGATCAGGAGTTCGTCGATACCTGCCGGACGGCCTCCAATGTGCCTGAGAGCGACCACCCAAGTGCGCAACTGGTCCGTCCCTCGGGGTCCGCTGTGAGCGAGAGTCGCGTTCGCCTTCTCAACCAAGGCATGAAGCATGAGCGACGCGGTGTGAGCTTCGTCAACCTTGGGCTTCAGGCGTTCCTGCTCGAGCATGTCGGGGACGCTGGTGCCGACGCCCCTCCATGGATGGGAACATGGCGTTCCTGCTAAAGCCAGTCGGTCGCCAAACTGGCCAGCGCGGCGCTCCGCCGCCTCCAGGTCAAAGGGAGTCCATTTCGACGCCTGCGGGAACCGAAAGGCCGGGGCCGCCGTCCCCTTAGCCTTCAACAGGCTCATGCGACCCAGCAAGTCGAAAGCAGACAGGCCTCGACCTGCAGCATGTAGTCGATCCGCATGGGCGCGTAGTGAGATCTGGGACTCAACCAGCTGGTCGAAAATCGACGACGACCAAGAGGGTGGCGAGGGTGCGTTGCGTCCCTGCTTGATCTGGTCGAGAACTTGGGTCTTGGACGACTTCCGGCTGTGAAGCTCGAGGCATATTGGTGCCAGCTTCCGTTCCGCAAGGCGGTCGTGAACCACCTCGAGAGCGGCCATTTTCTCCGCGATGAACAGGACCCGCTTCCCAGCATGGACAGCGCCGGCGATTATGTTCGTAATTGTCTGTGACTTCCCGGTTCCCGGAGGCCCCTGAATGACCAAGTTCTTGCCGCTCATCGCCTCCTGGATCGCTATGGCCTGAGAACCGTCAGCGTCGGTGACGTGAACCAGCTGGGCGGGTGGGAAGACTTCGTCGATCCGGTCTTCCGGCCCTACCAGTGGAGTGTCCTCAAGTGGCGCGCTGTCATCATCCCGAAGGAGGATCGTCTTCAGCAGATCGCTAGCCAGCAGCGCATCCGGGTTCGGCCAGTTCTCCGGATCCAGATCTCGCCAGAGCAGGAACTTCGCGAACGAGAAGAACCCGAGGACGATCTCGTTGGGGTGGACCTTCCAGCCCTGTCGGTCGCCGATCGCCTCTCGCACCTGGGCCATATACTCCGATGGCTTCCACTCGTCGGCTTCAGGTATGTTGGGAAGATCGACACCAAACTGCTCTTTCAGCCAAGCCTGCAGGCTGACGTTTGTGATCAGGTCTTCGTCGCGGATGCGCAGCCTGAAGCGGTCCTTCGCGCCATCGCGCTGAAGCTCCACCGGCAGGAGGACTAGCGGCGCGAAACGGGAGATCTCCGATTGCTTGGCCTCCCTCCACTCAAGGAAGCCGATTGCGAGGAACAGGACATTGACGCCTTGCTCCTCCTCTAGCGTTTGCCCTTCGTAGAAGAGGCTCAGCAGCCGCTTTTGGAGCCCCTCGGGGCTCATTTTGGTCTGGAGCTTTGTGTCGGTATGACGACTCGCCGAACCTGTCGCCGTCTCCTCCTCAACTTCTGACGGCACCCAGGTTTGATCGCCATCATCTTCTTCAGAAGCAGACAGACCTGAAGCAGAGAAGGTCATCGCCTTGCCCGACCGGAGCATGGCGAAGGCTTCATCCCCCAGCTCATCAAACACCCTCACCTGTCGGGCTCGCGAAGAAACAAGCGGCGTGCTGATCAGCTTGTTGCGCAACGAGCGGTCCAACAACCGATCGCGCGCAGCAGCCAACGCCTTCATTAGAGACGTCGACTTCAGAGAAGCCTGACCGTCCCCGACCGTCGCGGCATCTTCGGCAAGTTCGGTCAGTTCGATCGTGTTGGTCATTCAGCGCGCCCAAGCCCCCTAGTCCGCAGGTTCACCCTGCGACTTTGAGAACCTACACGACAACCGCTGGTGACGAGTAGTCTCCTCAAGCGGAGGGTGGGCCGCTCCGAGGTTGGGCGGTTTACACCGCTCTTGACGCCGCCGATCGTCACAAGGACTGGCGTCAGGGCGATTTCGTTAGAGTACATCAGCTTGGGCAGCCGACGGTGCCCAAAGCAGACCATCCGACCTTCCCGGAAGAGCCCTCAGCGGGCAAGCGGACAGACTGCTTCCAAGCCCTGCCCGCCCATCGGGATCGAAACCGACCGATTTCGATACGCCCGCCGGATGTGTATCGAAAAATAGCTAGACGCCTGTTTCGATCCGATCCATATTCCGATATGGGTTTTCGATACGAGATCAGGCTATGAGCCGCACCTTCGCATACTGCCGCGTCAGCACCGCCGACCAGACGCCCGACAATCAGGTGCGGGAGATCGAGGCCGCCGGGTTCACGGTGGCGGCGACACGCATCGTGCAGGAAACCATCTCCGGGTCCGTGGCCGCCATGGAGCGCCCCCAGTTCGCCCGGCTCGTGGATCGACTGGAGGCAGGGGACGTCCTGCTCGTCACCAAGCTGGATCGCCTCGGTCGGAACGCCATGGACGTCCGGGGAACGGTCGAGCGTCTGGCCGCCGCGGGCGTGCGCGTCCATTGCCTCGCCCTGGGGGGCGTCGATCTGACCAGCCCCGCCGGAAAGATGACCATGGGCGTCATCGCCGCCGTGGCCGAGTTCGAGCGCGACCTCCTGATCGAGCGGACCCAATCCGGACTGAAGCGCGCAAGGGAACAAGGGAGGAAGCTAGGCCGACCGTCCGTCCTGACACCGGCCCAACAGGAGGAAGTGCGAGCGAAGCGGGCGGCGGGAGTGTCGCTCGGCGCGCTTGCGAAGGCGTATGGGGTGACCAAATCGGCGGTGCAGAGGGCGGAGAAGCGATGAGCTTGGGGACCGCGGCGGCCATCGGCAAATCGACCTCGGCTTCTAACGTCCTCGAGAACACGCCACCGGCGCGCGCCTGTCCGCGATCCCACGGCGCCTAGCGGCTTTGCCACCGCGTTTGCACCCGGACGGCCATGTCCGGTGGATGAGAGTGGCGTCAAGGAGAGGAAATCGTTGGATTGAGGACGCCGCGCGTTGGATCGCGGACGGCGTCACGTGGGGTCGCGGACGGCGTCTCGTGGAATTGCGGACGATGCTGACCATGCCATCCACCGCCGTGATGCCCCTTATCTCCGGGCGAAGATGCCTACTTCCCTCTTCTGTCCGAGAAAGCACGCGAGAAGGCTGCCCCAGGCACCCGACTTGAACGATTTCCCCTATCAGCCAGCTTGGCCGAGCCGCCCCCCTTCGAGGCTCGAACCTATGGATCGTGCGTTCAAGGACGCTGGCCTTATCCAGCGATGGCCCACCGCTCCTTCAGCCGCTCAACGGTGGTGCGCCACTTGGGCGTGGTGGGCTTGCAGACGGTGTTCTGGTTGCCGAACAGCCCGAGCTCGTTGACAGCCTCGTCGAGCGGCACCGTGTGCTGCCAGCGGACCGGGACGAATACCTCGGCGCGGTCGGCGTCCTCGACGCAGTCGCGGTGGTAATCGCCTTCCCGCAGCACCTCATAGACAGGCCGCTCGCCCGCCGCCGTGACCAGCCTGAAACTGGCTGCGGGCTCCGCCGGCCCCAGCACCTCGCCGACCCCCACGAAGCCATGGCCGGGCACTTTCACCCAGATGCGATCCCCGGGACTCAGGAGGTTGAGGGTGTTGCTATACCAGGCCCCGCCACCGGCGCTGATGAAGCCGAAACGGCGCTCCTCGTCCCACGATCTCCGCGCCTTGCCGAGCCCGAACGAGGCGTAGAACTCCCCATTCCACGGCTCGCTCTCGCGCTGGCTGCGCGGCTTGGGACCGGTCGAGGCGCTGACCTGGGTGTGGACCGGGTCCATCAGCCAGGCGCGGCTCAAAAGCTGGCCGCCTTCGTGATCGAAGACCTGGAAGCACAGGACATTGATCGCGATGTCGCGCTTGTTGAGATAGGCGACGATCCGCTCGCTGCTGTCATCGAGCGAAGCGGCCACGATCACGATCTGATGACTGCTGTTCAACGCTTCCTCGTCCAGCGCCTGGCCGAAACGGGCGAGGAAATCCTCGGCGAGGTCGCGCTCGCCCGAGAAGCGACGGTAGATGGCGTTGATGTCCTGCGGCTCCAGCCCCTCGACCCAGACCGCATAGTCCAATGCCTGGGCTACGACCTCCCGCGGCGTGCGATCCCGCTTCAGCTCGATTAGCACCAGCGCCCCGTCGGGCGCGATGGCGAGCAGGTCGATGAAGCCGCCCGAGAGGGTGCGCTCCTGCCTGCCAATCAACATCCACTCATCGGACAACAGGCGCGGTGCGGCGACGATCATGTCCTCCAGCGCGCGCTCGCTGGGCAGTCGACCTTCGACCAGCTGTGTCGGACGGCCACTGACGGTCCAGATGGCGTTACGGATGGGCATCAAGCGAGCCTTTACGTACCTTGCGCCCCAACGTCCTGCCGGAGACTGCGATCATGTTCAATTGGATCAGCATGGGGTTGGCGATGAGCGCCTTCGTCTTCGGGCTGGTTGGTGCGTGGCGGTGGTATCAGGCCTCACTGGTCAAGACTGACCCAGATTGGTCGCCCCATGGAGGCCCTGTTGATCCAACGCAGTCGCTGTCAGAGCTTCTGCTCTCCAACCTAGAGGCATCGGCCAAGGCAGCAGAGTTGAACCGCCGGGCCGCAGTCGCAACAGCTGTGGCGGCCCTTCTTTCAGCTGCCTCGACCCTGTCAGCCGCCTTCACGTAAGCTTCTGACCCCCGGATGCGGAAGGTGCTAACGCAGTCAGCACGACCTACGCCACCCGCCGCGCAGCATAGGTCCCGTCAGGCAGCGGGATGATTTCGGCGTAGCGGACGAGGGTGCGAAGCGCCTGGACCACCCGCTGCTCGATCTTCTTGCCGCCGCCCTTGAAGGCGCGGGACACGGCGGCGGCGTCCATGGGACGGTTCGCGGCCTGAAGCACGGCGCGGATCGCCATGACCTGTTCGCCCTTGTCCTTCGGGAAGGCGGGGAGACCCTTGTCGATGGCGACGATCTTGGCCCCGAGGTCCAGTTCGCCGGTCTTCGCGGAAGCGGCGCCCTTGGCGAAGCGGGGGATTTGGTAGTCCGGGCGCAGCCAGCGGACATGACCCGCGGCCTCCTCCTTCGCCCGCTCGGCGTTCAGGGCGACCAGCTTTTCGAGGATTTCCTCGTCGCTCAGGTCATGCGGCCAGCCATAGGCGTCGGCGGTCGCCCGGTCGATCTGGTCGTGCAGGTCCTTGAGGATCAGCACCCGTCCGCGCGACTTCACGTCGGCCTCGGCGGGCGTCAGCTCGGCCCCGGCGCGCACCTTCTCCAGCACATTGTAGAGCCCGGTCAGGGTCAGGTCCGGATGCTCGGCCTGCACCGTCTTGCGTGTGGCGTCGAGTTCCTCGCCGAGGGCGCGCAGGCGCGCGCGGGTGGCCTCGTCGGCGTCGGGGAAGGGGAAGGGGTCGAAAGAAAGCTGGTTCTGATAGCGAGGACGATCTTCTAGCGTTCCAGCCCCCCAGAGCGTCCATGCTAAATGAACGCGGGATGAAAGTACCGATAGCTGCCAGGGTTCGCTGAGCGCGATTACGATGACTCCACCGTCAGCCAATACTTCAGGGTTATCCACCGGCACAAAAAATCTGTGCTTGGAGACTTCGCTCGTGACCAGATATCGTTCAATACCATGAACAGCGTCCCTCATCTCGGGGCGAGGACGTCCGAATAACCACCATTTATTCCTGAATCCTTCGTCCTTGTTTCTGAGCCGATCATCGCGAACGCGCTCAAGTAAATGCTGATACAAGTAGGGATATTCAACCCTAGCCTCTTGCTCAATCATGCCGAAAAAATCGATGACCCACTCGGCGGGCCGTGCGCGATTGATGCTCATGCCGGTGAGATACGGTCGGATCAAATGTGCGCTGTCCTTTTGGCGTTGGATCAGCAGCTCTCGCTCAGATTGATTAAGCCGGAAGCCATCCCCAACGAGTTTTACGCCTTGCCAGCAGACACCTGCGTTGGCCTGCATTCGCAACGTCCGATAAATGGAAAGGCCGATCTGGAACTTCTCGTTCACAAGGCCTTCTTGGCGCGTGAGCTCAACGATAGCTTCGCTTTCGTCGGCCCAGCGCTCATGTGTAACTAGATCAACAGCGCCCGCTTTTTCGCCAAGCTCAATGCAGCCGAGGCTCACGCGAACACGAGCGGCTCCCTCGACGTCCATCCAGGGATGGTCAGGTATGGCCCAGACAAGCGAGATGGGTTTCTTGGCTCCGAGATACGCGGCGAGCAGTCGACGGCTGTAGAACTGCGTAATCGAATTTGTAGACACTAGTCCGGCCCGGCGGGTCTTGGATTTTTGCACTAGCTGCGCGGCCCTGTTCCACCAGTAGAGGACGTAGTCTACCGATTTAGGAATGTCTGGCTCCGCCTTCCGAAGTGCAGTGACGTATTCCTCGGTCAGATAGGCCTTGAGCCGTTTTGACCCGATGAACGGCGGGTTCCCCACGATGAACTCCGCCTCCGGCCATTCCGGCCTCCGCGCATTCGGAAAGACCTGCACCGCCTGCCCGTCCCGCATCTCGAACTGCAGCTCGGGATACCCGTCCCAGGTCAGGACCGCGTCCTTCTGCTGGATGTTGCCGAAGGCCTTGAGAATGGGCTCGGCGGGGTGCTCCGAGCGGTTGCGATAGTGCTGCTGCAGATAGCCGATCCACAGCACAAGCTCGGCGATGGCGGCGGCGCGGACGTTCAGCTCGATGCCGAGGAACTGATGCGGATCGACGGTCTCTAGCCCTATGCCTTCGGTCTCGCCCAGCTCGGCGAGGGCTTCGAGCACCTCGCCCTCCAGCCGCTTCATCAGCTCCAGCGCGACATAGAGGAAGTTGCCGGTACCGCAGGCGGGGTCGAGCACGCGGGTGGTGCACAGCTGGTGGTGGAAGGCGCGGATGGCGGCCACGGCCTCCTTCAGCTCGCCCCGGTCCCGCGCATCCCCGGCCTTGATCTGGGCGGCGGTCCAGTCTTCGCGCAGCGGCTCCATGACCGTCACCTCGACCAGCCGCTCGACATAGGACCGGGGGGTGTAGTGCGCGCCCAGCTTGCGCCTCTCCGCCGGGTCCAGCGCCTGTTCGACGAGGGTCCCGAAGATCGCGGGCTCGACGTAGCGCCAGTCGTGCCCCGCCGCCGCCAGTAGCTCGCCGATTTCCTCCCGGGTCATGGGGAAGGCCCGGGCGTCGCGGAACAGTTTGCCGTTGAAGTGCCGCAGGTGGGTCTTGAAACCCGAGAAGAAGCGGTTGTCGTAGTCAGGGTCGTCCATCCGCTTCCACAGGTCGCGCAGCAGCGGGGCAAAGCTGTCGGGACTGTCGAGGCACTCCTGAAGCAGGCGGGTGAACTCGCCCCGGGGAAGCAGGTCCACGTCCTCGGCGAACATAGTGAAGATGCTCCGCATCAGGAACTGGGCCACCTCCTCGGCGGGGTGGTTGCGCTCCAGCCGCCGGGACACCGCGGCGAGACGTTCAGCGATCTGGCGCGTGACCTGGGCCGACTTCTTTGATGGGTCGAGCGCATGCGGATCGGTCCAGATCGTGCGGAGACGCGCTGCGATATCCGGGTTGCGCAGGTCCTCCAGCTTGATGCGGAAGCCCTTGCGGTCCGGAAAGTGGGTGTAGGCCCGACCGCTGCCGGAGAAGTCAGCGTAGACCTCGAACACATAGCCGACGTCGCAGACGAGGATGAACGGCGGGGCCGGATGGTCGGGAGGCAGGCGGAAGACATAGTCCTCGGCCTGGCGACGCGCATTGCGCATCAGCGTGTCCCACTTGCCCTCGGCGGACGCCAGCGAGGCCCCGTCCTCGGGCTTGAAGAAGGACAGCTGCGCCCCGCCATCGTCCCGCTGGCTGGCCCGGGACTGCTTGGCCTCAAGGATGAAGCAGCCGCGTTTGTAGAGGTCGATACGGGTGGTCGAGGCGACACCCTCGGACTCGCGCCGCTTCACCCCACGCTCGAAGACGTAGTCGTTGGACCGATTGTCGTCGCTGGCCGGATCGGGCCGCGGAAGCTCCAGCGCCTCGCACAGCTCCGTCAGGAACATCTGGTAGTTGGCCCGCTCGGCCCCGCCCCGTCGGGCGCTCCAGCGTTCTATGAAGTCATTCAGGTCCACGGCATCCCCCGGCGGCGCAGTTGTGCCCACTAAACCGCGCGGTGCAAGCGGGAAGGCATGCGACCAATTCTGGCGCAGCGAAAGGCGAAGGTGAGCTCCAGGGAGGCGGCAAAATGAAACGTCACGCCACAGGGGTGAAAGGCTGTCTGATCGTCCTGGCCGCTTTCGCGCTGGGCCTCTGTTTGCCCGTCGTGGTCGTCATGCTGCTGTAGCGACTACCCCGCACTTCGAACGTTCCACGGCAGGTCGAACGTCTGGATCAGCCCCAGCTCCAGCCCCGCATCACCGCTGACAGGCAGCCCGTTCCATTCAAGCGCCGGGGGCATGGCGACGTAGACCTCGATCAGCGGCCCCTGGCTCGCGATCTGCTGGCGGATGACCTCGTTCAGCCGAACGCTGGTCTTCTGGGTGGCTCCGGGCTTGCCGTAGAAGTAGAGGCGCTTCGCCAGGCCCATGGTGGCGAGCCCAACATACATGGCGCGGCCCTCGACGACGAAGGCATAGACGCCGCGCTCCTTCGGCACGGGACGGTCAAGCCGGAGGATCGCCGCTTCAAGGACCCAGCGGGCAACGGGACGGAAACCTCCAGCGACGAGCGTCTCCACCGTGAGCGACGGCTTGGCCCGCGGCAGGACGGGCGTCGAGCTCCTTCCCTTGGCCGGGGCGCTCACGCCAGCCTGCCTCAGCACATTGTAGGCGTGCTGGTAGCGGACCCCCATCCGCCGCGCGATCTCGGTGGTGGACAGCCCTTGCTTGGCCAGAGCCCGGATTTGCTCAGACTTGGTCATCACCCCCCGACCCCGAGCTGCGCCAATCCGCCCGGAAAGCCCTTTGGCTCGGCGCGGGTAAGCTCCACATCGTCCGCCCATCGCGGTGGTGAGACATCAATCCAGATCGGCCAGCGGGTCAAACTCCGGTCCCCGGAACGCCAGCGACTTCAGGTAGGCGTGCCCGCGCTTCGTCCAGAAGGCCGCTACGCTCAGGGAGGTCACGCTGCCCGCGGCGATAGCCGTGCAGAGGTTCCAGCACATGGAGGGAGGCAAAAAGCCGCCGACGTCGAACCGCGTGCGCGTAGCGTGCAGGCTCCCTACGGCCTTGATGGCCTGCTCAGGGCGTCGTTGACGCTCCGGACTGCCAGCCTCAAGGCCCTCCCGACCAAAGAACCTGGCGACGGTCTCCCTCCCCCTGAACTTCTTTGGCTCAAGGCACTCAATGGGGAACTGCAGTGACAGGAGCTCGGCGTAAGGGTCGTCCTCGCGGCGATCATGCTGGAGGCTGAAACTGCAGGTGATCGACGGCCTTCGCACCCAAAAGCGGAACTCATCGAACAAAGGGGCCGGTTCTGGTGATCGCTTTGCCATGGTCCGCTTCTCCAGCGGCATCTTGCGCCCACCCGCCTCAGCACGTCGACACGTGGTGTGGGGGCTAGGAGCAGAAACCCACGGGACCAGGGCGCTGCGAGAGGCGATGTAAAAAGCGATGAAAGACCCCCGCTACAGGAGGTCTAACTCGTTGATTTTCCGAGATTTCAGGAAAATGGCGCGCCCGGAACGATTCGAACGTCCGACCCTCAGATTCGTAGTCTGATGCTCTATCCAGCTGAGCTACGGGCGCGCTGCCGCCTTGCAGGCAGGGGCGGGTCCATAGCGGAGGCCGGGCGCGGGGGCAAGCCCGGAAAATGGATCAATCCGGCAGAAGTCCCGCCGGCGGCGTCTCGCCGGGCGGAATCGAGGCCCAGGTGACGGCCACCACCCACCAGCGCTGGCCATCGTTGAACAGATGGATGGCGTTGACGCCCCGGTCGAAGGGCGCGGCCTCCGGCGTTGCGCGGCTCTCGTAGCCCGACAGCAGCGCCGTCACCGCCCCCAGCCGCTCGCTGCGCCGGCCGGTCTCCGTCTCGAAGAAGCCGCGCCCGGTGAGCACCGGCCCGTTGCGGGCGATATAGTCCTCGACCGTCATGCGCCGGGCGCGCGGCGTCCCGTCGGGCCCCGCGCCGGTCCCCGTCAGGGTCGCGCCGGGCAGGAACAGGGCGCGGAACCGGTCCCAGTCGCGCGCCTGTCCGGCCGGCCCCGAGATCACGGCATAGAGGGCGGCGATGATGGCGTCCTCGGAAACATGGTCGGCGGCGTGGGGCGACGGCGTCGCCTGCACCGACCCCGGGGGCGCCGGCAGGGCGACGACCGGCTGCCCCGTCGCGATCAGGGCCGCGACGGCGGCGAACAGGCGCAGAGGGCGGGGGCGGACGGCGGGACGCATCTCGGGGCTCCGGTCTGACGGCCTCCACACTGGACCCGCGGCGCCCTTTCGTCGAGCCGCCGCAGCGGCCACATTGCGGGCTCGTCGTTCAAGGTCCTGTCGCATGCGTCGTCGTCCCCTCCCCGTCTCCCGTTCCGTCCGCCGCGCCGGGCTCGCGGCGCTCGCCGCGCTGGCGGTCGCCGCCTGCGCCGTGCCGGGATCGAGGACCCCGGACGTCGCCCCCACGGCGACCGACGTCGCTCCCGCCCCCACACCCGCCCCCGTCCCGGTCGCCCGTGGCCCTCTGGTCAGCGCCGCCAATCCGCTGGCGGTCGAGGCGGGCATGGCGGTGCTGAACCGCGGCGGCTCGGCGGTCGACGCCGCCGTGGCGGTGCAGGCCGTGCTCGGCCTCGTCGAACCCCAGTCCTCCGGCCTCGCCGGCGGGGCCTTCCTGATGCACTACGACGCCGCAACCGGCGCGGTGACCGCCTATGACGGCCGCGAGACCGCCCCGGCGGCGGCCGGCCCCGACCTGTTCTTTGGCGAGGACGGCCGGCCGCTCGGCTACGCCGACGCCGTCCTGTCGGGCCGCTCGACCGGCGCGCCCGGCGTCGTGCCCATGCTGGCCATGGCCCAGGCGGCGCACGGGCGGCTGCCCTGGTCCAGCCTGTTCGGATCGGCCGAGCGTCTGGCCGAGGACGGCTTCACCGTCACCCCGCGCCTGGCCGGCATGATCGCCAGCCGCGCGCCGCAGATGACCACCCCGGACGCCCGCGCCTGGTTCACCCGCCCGGACGGCCAGCTCCACGCCGCCGGCGACCTGCTGCGCCGCCCGGCCTATGCCGAGACCGTACGCCTCATCGCCCGCGACGGGGCCGAGGCCTTCCGCCGCGGCCCGCTGGCCGAGGCGATCGTCGCCGCCGTCGCCCGCGACCCCCGCCCGGGCGCCCTGACCCTCGCCGACCTCGAGGCCTATCGGCCGCTGGAGCGCGGGGCTCTGTGCCGCCCCTACCGGGTCTATGTCATCTGCGTGCCGCCGCCGCCGTCCAGCGGCGTGGCGGTGCTGCAGCTGCTGGCCATGGCCGAACAGACCCCGGCCATCACCGGCGGGCCGGACGACCCCGAGGCCTGGGCCGCCTTCGCCCGGCTGCAGCGGCTGATGTACGCCGACCGCGATCGTTACGTCGGCGACCCGGCCTTCGTCGGGGTGCCGGTCGAGGGCCTGCTCGACCCCGACTATGTCGCCGCCCGCGCCGCCCTCGCCCCCGGCCTGACCGGCCCGGCCGAGCCTGGCGTGCCGCCCGGCGGCCGCCTGACCGCCGTCGACCGGACGCAGGAGCCCGCCGGCACCTCCCACTTCGTCATCGTCGACGCCGAGGGCGACGCGGTCAGCATGACCACCACGGTGGAGAGCATCTTCGGCTCGGGCCGCATGGCCGGCGGCCTGTTCCTCAACAACCAGCTGACCGACTTCTCGCGCAGTGGCGAGGGCGCCAACGCCCCGGCCGGCGGCAAGCGGCCGCGCTCGTCGATGTCGCCGGTCATCATCCTCGACCGCGAGGGCCGTTTCGTCGGGGCCCTCGGCTCGCCGGGCGGCACCTCGATCCTCGCCTACAACGCCCGCGCCCTGATCGCCGTGCTGGACTGGGGCCTGCCGATGCAGGCGGCCTTCGACCTGCCCAACCTCGTCGCCCGCGGGGCCGGCTTCGGGGCCGACACGGGCCGCTTCAGCCCCGAGCTGCGCGAGGCCCTGGCCGCGCAGGGGATCCCCCTGGCGCCCAACGCCTCGGAGACCTCCGGCCTGCATGGGGCGATCTGGCGCGACGGCCGCTGGGACGCCGGGGCCGACGATCGCCGCGAGGGCGTGGTCGCCGTCGCGGCCCCCTGAGGGGCCCGGGCGGGTTCAGCCGGGTTCAGGCCGGCAGCACCAGCTCGAACACCGTGCCCTGCGGGCCGGTCTCGACGAGGGTCAGGTCGCCGCCGTGGGCCTGGGCCAGCTCGCGCGCGATGGCGAGGCCCAGGCCGGTGCCGCCGCGCGCCCCGGTGACGAACGGCTGGAACAGCCGCTCGCGCACCCGCTCCGGCACGCCGGGACCGTCGTCCTCGAGCCGGAGCACCCAGGCGCCCTCGTCCTTGCGGGCGCTGACCCGCACCTGTCCCCGGCCCTCGCGCGCCGGATCGTTGAGGATGGCCTGACGGGCATTGCGCATCAGGTTGACGAGGATGCGGTGCAGCTGGTCCGGGTCGGCCGACACCGCCATCCGCGCCGCAATCCGCCGCTCCAGCCGCACCCCGTCGGCGTCGAGGTCGGCGTCCTCGGCGGCGGCCTCCACCGCCGCAGCCAGCGGCACGCGCCGGCGCACCGGGGCCGGCTCCTCCGAGCGGCCATAGTCCAGCACATTGCGCGACAGGTCCGAGGCCCGGGTCAGGGCCCGCTCCAGCCGCGGCAGGGCGCGCGCCACCATCGGGTCCGGCGAGGCCGCCAGCCGCTCCGAGGCCATCTGGGCCGAGGTCAGCATGTTCCTCAGGTCGTGGTTGATCCGCGCCACCGCCTCGCCCAGCGCCACCAGCCGCTGGCGCGACTGCAGCGACTGGCGCACCTCGGCCTGCATCCGCGCCAGTTCGCGCTCGACCTGGCCGATGGCGTCATCGCGCGCGCTCGGGGCCTCGGTCGGGGCGTGGGGGTCCTCGGCGAAGCGCTCGATGGCCCGCGTCACCCGCCCCAGCGGCCGCAGCACCAGCAGCGCCAGACCGGCGTAGAGCAGCCCCCCCGCCGCCGCGGCGATGGCCAGCGACAGCAGCAGGGTGTTGAGCAGATAGGCGCGCAGTTCAAGCTTGAGCGGCTCGGCCGGGGCGACGATCTCGATATAGTCGCCGGTGCGATAGCGCGGCGCCGCCCGCACCCGGATCGACCGGTCCGGGTGCCCCGCCAGGGTCTGCCAAGGGTCGAGCAGCCAGGCCCCGAGGCTGTCCCGCCGCAGGTCGATGAAGTCCGGCGTGCGCGGCAGGGCCGGGGCCTGCAGCAGCAGGCGCAGCACCCCCTGGTCGCTGACGGCGACGGCGGTCACCCCGCCGATGGCCAGCAGCTGGTCCCCGGTCTCCGGCTCGACCGCCGAATAGGGCAGGGCCTCGACCCCGACCGAGGCCAGCTCGGCCGACTGCAGCCGGTCGCGCAGCCAGCGCTCGTGGAAGGTCGCGGCGCTGGGCGCCAGGATCAGCACGGCCACCACGGCGGTGAAGACGGCGGTCAGCAGCAGCAGGCGCGTGGCCAAGGGGTCGGGCCCGCTGATCCGCTGGCGCACCCCGGCCGCCGCGGCCGTCAGCCAGGCCCCGCCCCTGGCCAGTCGCGGCCTCAAGCCCTCGTTCGCCGCACCGCTCATGCCGCCCGCCGTCGCAGCACGAGGGCGCGGCCGGCGCGCAGCAGCAGCGGCAGCACCACCGCCAGCACGAACACCCCCGTCAGCGGGGCCCAGAACTGGGCGAACAGGGCCTTCACGTCGGGATCCGGGTCCACCTTCAACAGCTCGTCCAGACGCGAGCCGATCCAGCAGTAGATGATATGCGCCGGCAAGAGACCGATCACCGTCGCCAGGCTGTAGGGGCCGAGGCGCACGGCCATCAGCCCCGCCGCGACGTTGATCATGTGGAACGGCACCACCACCGCGAGGCGGCTGGCCAGCACGTACCAGAAGGTGTTGCGGTCGATGCTGGCGCAGACCCGGTCCAGCAGGCCGCCGTCCCCCATGCGCCGGCGCAGGCTCTCCCCGAGGGTGGTCCGCGCCACGGCATAGACCGCCAGCGCCCCGGCGGTGGCCGCGATCGAGGTGGCGACCCCGCCGACCCAGGGGCCGAACAGATAGCCGGCGGTGATCGTGACGAAGAAGACGCCCGGCACCACGCTGGCGGTCAGCGCCGCGAACACCAGCATGAGCAGCAGCAGCGCCGGCAGATAGTGGGCGGCGACGAAGGCCTGCATCTCCTCGCCGTGCCGCTGGACGGTCTCCAGCGACAGATAGCGGTTCAGGCCGGTCCCGAACACGAGGGCCAGGCCCAGGAGCACAAGGATGAGCGGCCAGAGCCGTTTAAGGTGGTTCATTCTCGCTCCAGCGGCGGCTCCGCCCTTGACGGCCGGGGCCCCCACCCGTATAGGCCCGCCCTTCCTGAGCGGCGGACCTGTCCGTCGCCCCACCCTGACCAACGGAGCCGACCGTGAAGCGGACCTATCAGCCGTCGCGACTCGTGCGCAAGCGCCGTCACGGGTTCCGCGCGCGCATGGCCACCAAGAACGGCCAGAAGATCGTTGCGCGTCGCCGCGCCAAGGGCCGCAAGAAGCTCACGGCCTGATCGCGCTTGTGAGCTCCTCCCCGTTCCTGACGGGGGCGAGCCATGACGGAACACCCTGACATCCAGCGCCTGACCCGGCGGCCCCAGTTTCTGGCGGCCGCCAAAGGCCGTTCCGAGGCCCGCGGCGCCGTCGTCGTCCAGCGCCTGGCGCGCGAGGACGGCAGCCCGCACGTCGGCGTCGGCTTCACCGCCACCCGCAAGATCGGCGGCGCCGTGGTCCGCAACCGCGCCAAGCGCCGCCTGCGCGAGGCCGCGCGCGCCCTGCTGCCGCGGCTCGGGGAGCCCGGCTGCGACTATGTGCTTGTGGCCCGCATGGGCACGACGGTCCGCCCGTGGGACCGTTTGCTTGACGATGTCGCCTCGGCCCTTACAAGGCTGGCGACCCAGGGGGCCCCGCCCCGGACGCCGCGCCCGCCCGCGCCCGGCCAGGACAGCTGACGCCGCATGAACACCGAGAACAGCCGCAACACGATCATCTTCGTGGTGATCACCGGCCTCATCCTGATCCTGTACCAGCTGTTCGTGCTGGAGCCGCAGGCGCAGCAGCGCCGCGCCGCCCAGGCTGAACAGGCCGCCGTCGCTGCAGCTACCGGCCTGCCGGTGGGCGAGGATGCCCCGACCGCCGGCTCCGGCCTGATCACCGACCGCGCCCAGGCCCTGGCCGCCTCGGCCCGGGTGCCGATCGAGACCCCGACCCTGAGCGGTTCGCTGTCGCTGCTGGGCGGCCGCGTCGACGACCTGTTCCTGAGTAACTACCGCCAGACGCTGGACGCCGACTCCCCGCCGGTGGAGCTGTTCCGGCCGCAGGGCATGGAGCACGCCTTCTTCGCCCAGTTCGGCTGGACGGCCCAGAACATCCCGGGCGGCGTGCCCGGCCCGAACACCGTCTGGCGCCTGACGTCGGGCGAGCGCCTGACCCCGGAAACGCCCATCACCCTGACCTGGGACAACGGCCAGGGCCTGCGCTTCACCCGCGAGGTCAGCGTCGACGACCAGTACGTCTTCACCGTGCGCGACACCGTCGCCAACCTGTCGGCCCAGCCCGTCACCCTCGCCCCCTACGGCCTGGTCGAGCGCGACGGCATCCCGTCGGACCTCGGCAAGCAGTTCATCCTGCACGAGGGCGCGATCGGGACCTTCGTCGACGGCGACCGCGCCACCACCCGCCAGATCAAGTACGGCGACTGGGCCAAGCGCCCGCGCGAGGAGTTCACCTCCACCGGCGGCTGGCTCGGCGTCACCGACAAGTACTGGCTGGCCGCTATCCTCCCGGACCAGGCCGACGAGGTGACCGGCGTCGTCACCATGCGCGGCGAGGCCGGGACCGGCGTTTACCGCACGCGCCTGCAGTCCGAAGCCGTGACGATCAATCCGGGCCGCCAGGTCACCGAGACCCAGCACCTGTTCGCCGGCGCCAAGCGCAACGAGATCCTCAGCGCCTATGAGGACAGCCTCGGCCTGCCGCGCTTCATCTACGCCATCGACTGGGGGATGTTCTGGTTCTTGACCCGGCCGATCTTCCTGACCGTGGAGTTCTTCTTCGGCATCCTCGGCAACTTCGGCCTGGCCATCCTGGCCCTGACCGTCGTGGTCAAGCTGATCATGTTCCCGCTGGCCAACAAGGCCTACGAGAGCCTCTCCAAGATGCGCACGCTCGCGCCCAAGATGGAGGAGATCAAGAAGAAGCACGGCGCTGATCCGCAGAAGCAGCAGCAGGAAATGATGGCCCTGTATCAGCGGGAGAAGATCAACCCGCTGGCCGGCTGCCTGCCCATCCTCGTGCAGATCCCGGTGTTCTACGCCCTGTACAAGGTGCTGTTCGTCACCATCGAGATGCGGCACGCGCCCTTCTTCGGCTGGATCCAGGACCTGTCGGCGCGCGACCCGTCGAACATCTGGAACCTGTTCGGCCTGATCCCGTGGAACCCGGACTCGGCCCCGCTGATCGGCGGCCTGATCGGCAGCGCCGCGACCGGCGGCTTCACCCTCGGCCTGTCGATCCTGGCCATCGTCTACGGCCTGACCATGTGGCTGCAGCAGGCGATGAACCCGCCGGCGCCGGATCCGGTGCAACGCCAGATCTTCTCGCTGATGCCGATCCTGTTCACCTTCATCATGGCCCCCTTCGCGGCCGGCCTGCTGATCTACTGGACGTGGAACAACATCCTCTCGATCCTGCAGCAGTATTTCATCATGCACCGCTTCAAGGCCGAGAACCCGATCGACGACTTCATCGCGAAGGTGAAGGCGCGCACTGCGTCGAAGAAGGCGTGACCGGCTCCTCAGCCGACACGCCCGGCGCGGAGGGCCCCGGCGCGGACGGGCCCGATCTCGAAGCTCTCGAGCGGGCGCGCGTCGTCTTCGCCCGCCCGGCCACCTTCGTGCTCGGCTGCGCCAAGATCGAGCAACTGCCCGATCCCGATCTGCCCGAGGTGGCCTTCGCCGGCCGCTCCAATGTCGGCAAGTCCAGCCTGATCAACGCCCTCGTGGGCATGAAGGGCCTGGCCCGCGCCTCCAACGAGCCGGGCCGCACGCGCGAGGTCAACTTCTTCGACCTGGACGGCAAGCTGCGCCTCGTCGACCTGCCGGGCTATGGCTGGGCCAAGGCCTCGAAGGGCGAGGTCAAACGCTTCCAGAACCTCGGCCGGGACTATCTGCGCGGCCGGGTCACGCTGAAGCGGGTCTATCTGCTGATCGACTCGCGCCACGGCCTCAAGGCCGTCGACACCGAGGCGCTCGACGCCCTCGACCTCGCCGCCGTGTCCTACCAGATCGTCCTGACCAAGGCCGACAAGCTCAAGAAGGGCGAGGGCGAGCGCATGATCGCGGCCACCCTCAAGGCGGTGTCCAAGCGCCCCGCCGCCTATCCCGAAGTGGCCCTGACCTCGTCCGAGACCGGCCTCGGCATGCCCGAGCTCCGCCTGGCCATCATGACCGCCACCGGGGTTGAGCCCTGAGGGCGGGGTCCCCACCTGCCGTCCATGACGCCCCTGTCCGTGCTCGATCTCGCTCCGGTGCCCGAGGGCTCCGGGACAGGCGAGGCCCTCGCCGCCACCCTTGATCTGGCCCGCGCCGCCGAGCAGGCGGGCTACCGCCGCTACTGGCTGGCCGAGCACCACAACATGCCGGGCATCGCCTCGGCCGCCACCAGCGTGGTCATCGGCGCGGTCGCGGCCGCCACCTCGACGATCCGGGTCGGGGCCGGCGGGATCATGCTGCCGAACCACGCCCCGCTGCAGATCGCCGAGCAGTTCGGCACCCTCGACGCCCTCTACCCCGGCCGTATCGACCTCGGCCTCGGCCGCGCCCCCGGCACGGACATGGCCACCGCCCGGGCCCTGCGCCGCACGCTGGAGGGCGACGTCGACCGCTTCCCGCAGGATGTGCTGGAGCTGCTGCAGTGGTTCGCCCCGGTCCAGCCGGGCCAGCGCGTCGCCGCCCATCCCGGCGAGGGTCGCGCCGTGCCGGTCTGGATCCTCGGCTCCTCGACCTATGGCGCGCAGCTCGCCGCCCGCCTCGGCCTGCCCTACGCCTTCGCCAGCCACTTCGCGCCCGGCGAGCTGATGTCGGCCATCGCCCTGTACCGCCAGCTGTTCCAGCCCTCGGAGCGGCTGGACCGGCCGCATGTCATGCTGGGTTTCAACGTCTTCGCCGCCGACAGCGAGGCGGAGGCCCGACGCCTGTTCAGCTCGGTGCGGCAGGCCTTCGTCAACCTGCGCTCCGGACGGCCCGGCAAGCTGCCGCCGCCGCGGGACGACTTCGAGGCGACCCTGACGCCGGAGGCCCGCGCCATGCTGGACGGGGCCCTGGCCTGCTCGGCCGTGGGGACCCCGGACCAGGTGCGGACCCGGCTGGCCGACTTCGTCGCCCGCACCGGCGCGGACGAGATCATGGTCACCAGCCAGATCTGGGACCCGGCGGCCCGCCGGCGCAGCTACGCCCTGCTGGCCGAGGTCTGGCGCGACCGGTCGGCGGCCGCCTGAACCGCGGCGCGCGGGGCGCGTGACAGGGGGGACCGCGCCCTGTATCTGCGCCGCCATGAGCGAACATCCCCGCCCCGCCAGCCCCAGCGAAAGCGAGAAGGACGCCCAGGCCTGGGCCACCGCCCGCACCCTGGCCGAGGCCCTGCCCTTCATCCAGGTCTATGACCGCGAGACCGTGGTCATCAAGTACGGCGGCCACGCCATGGGCGAGGAAGCCGTGGCGAAGCAGTTCGCCGCCGATGTGGTGCTGCTCAAGCTGATGGGCGTGAACCCGGTCGTCGTGCACGGCGGCGGTCCGCAGATCAGCGCCATGCTGGACCGGGCCGGGGTCAAGTCGAACTTCGTCGACGGCCTGCGCGTGACCGACGCCGACACCATGCAGGTGGCCGAGATGGTCCTGTCCGGCGCGGTCAACAAGGAGATCGCCCACTGGATCACCATGGCCGGCAAGGAGGCCGATGTGCGCGGCGTCGGCCTGTCGGGCAAGGACGCCGGCCTGCTGACGGTGGAGAAGACCACCCGCACCCGCCGCGACCCGGACAGCCTGATCGAGCACGAGGTCGACCTCGGCTTTGTCGGCGAGCCCACGAAGGTCGATCCCAAGCTGATCGCCGGCCTGATCGCCTCGGAGACCGAGGACTGGGTGCCGGTGGTGGCCCCGA
Source organism: Brevundimonas sp. (assembly GCF_035998205.1). Lineage (GTDB taxonomy): Bacteria > Pseudomonadota > Alphaproteobacteria > Caulobacterales > Caulobacteraceae > Brevundimonas. Next base: position 162,347 of record NZ_DASYHT010000006.1, on the reverse strand, counting down.
TCGGCGTGGCCGAGGACGGGCGCACCTACAACGTCAACGCCGACACCGTGGCCGGGGCGCTGGCCGGGGCCCTGAAGGCCAAGCGTATGCTGCTGCTCACCGACGTGCCGGGGGTGAAGGGCGCGGACGGCCAGATCATCCGCCAGATGACCGTCGGCGACGCCTCGCGCCTGATCGACGAGGGCGTCGCCACCGGCGGCATGATCCCCAAGCTGCAGACGGCCATGGCCGCCATCCGCGCCGGGGTCGAGGCCGTGGTCATCCTCGACGGCCGCCGCCCCCACGCCATGCTCGTCGAGCTGTTCACCGAGACCGGCGCCGGCACCCTGGTGAAGGCGGGATGACGTCGCACGACCCTTTTTCCTCCCCACAAGGTGGGGAGGGGGACCGCGAAGCGGTGGAGGGGCCCGGTCGCCAGGGCGACCGGAGGGCGGTGGAGGGGCCCGGTCGCCAGGGCGACCGGAGGGCGGTGGAGGGGCCCGGTCGCCAGGGCGACAGGCAGTCAGTCGAAGAGCGACAGAGCGCCGACAGCCCCTCCATCTCGCCGGCTCCGCCGGCGAGCCACCTCCCCATTCGCTCCGCGAACAGGGAGGAGAGTTTCGCCAATCTCGCCCATGTCGAGGCCTGGATCTTCGACATGGACGACACCCTGTACCCCGCCGAACAGGGGGTCATGCGGCTGGTGCAGGAGCGCATCAACGCCTTCATGGTCGCTGCCGTGGGCCTGCCGACCGACGAGGCGCGCACCCTGCAGCGCCAGTTTCTCGAGGAGTACGGCACCACCCTCGCCGGGCTGATGGCCAACTACGCCGTCGACCCCAGGCACTTCCTCGACGAGGTCCACGACGTGCCGCTGGACAGCCTCGAGCCGCACCCGGAACTGGCCGACGCCCTGATGGCCCTGCCCGGCCGCAAGTTCGTCCTGACCAACGCCGCCCGCTCCCACGCCGACCGGGTGCTGCACCGGCTCGGGATCACCCCCTGTTTCGAGGCCGTGCACGCCATCGAGGACATGGACCTGACCCCCAAGCCGGCCCCCTCGACCTTCCGCCGCTTCCTCGAGCTGCACGACATCGCCGCCCACCACGCCGTCTTCTTCGAGGACACGCCGCGCAATCTCGAGCCGGCCAAGGCCATGGGCATGACCACCGTGCTGGTCGGCGACGGCCGCGGCCGCCCTGTCGGCGACTGGATCGACCACATCACCCCGGACCTGATGTCCTTCCTCCTCCCCCACACGCGCTGAGGATTTCATGAGCCACGACCTCGTCTCCGTCATCGAAGCCGCCTGGGAGGACCGGGCCCAGGTCTCCGCCGCCACCCATGGCGAGGTGCGCCAGGCGGTCGAGCGCGCCCTGTCCATGCTCGATTCCGGCGAGGCCCGCGTGGCCGAGCGCGGCGTCGACGGGACTTGGACCACTCACCAGTGGCTGAAGAAGGCGGTGCTCCTGTCGTTCCGGCTCAACGACAACCAGATCCTGCGCGCCGGCGACCGCGGCATGAACAGCCCGGCCCCGGGCATCGGCCCCTTCTGGGACAAGGTGCCGAACAAGTTCGGCGACATGACCGCCACCGAGTTCCAGTCCGCCGGCTTCCGCGCCGTGCCCGGCGCCGTGGTCCGCCGCGGGGCCTTCATCGGCAGGAACGTCGTGCTGATGCCCAGCTTCGTGAACATCGGCGCGTACGTCGGCGAGGGGACCATGGTCGACACCTGGGCCACGGTCGGCTCCTGCGCCCAGATCGGGAAGAACGTGCACCTGTCCGGCGGGGCCGGCATCGGCGGCGTGCTGGAGCCGCTGCAGGCCAATCCGACCATCATCGAGGACGGCTGCTTCATCGGCGCCCGGGCCGAGGTGGCCGAGGGCGTCATCGTCCGCGAGGGCGCGGTGCTGGCCATGGGGGTCTATCTGTCGGGCTCGACGAAGATCGTCGACCGCGCCACCGGCGAGGTGTTCCGCGGCGAGGTGCCGGCGTACTCGGTCGTCGTCCCCGGCGCCCTGCCCGACCCGAACGGCGGCCCGTCGCTCTACTGCGCCGTGATCGTCAAGCGCGTGGACGCCCAGACCCGCGCCAAGACCGGCGTCAACGAGCTGCTGCGCGACTGACGCCCGTGCCCGGGCCTGTCCTCGATCCCGGTATTCTGGCCCTGCTCGGCGGCGGGCTGGGCCTGATCCTCGGCAGCTTCATCGGCCTCGTCGCCGACCGGCTGCCGCGGGACGAGGACGTCATCTTCCGGCCGTCGCGCTGCGACGCCTGCGGGACCCCGCTCAAGCCCTGGCACATGATCCCGGTGCTCAGCTGGCTGATCCAGCGCGGCCGCGCCGCCGACTGCGGCGCTCCCCTGTCGCCCCGTCTTCCGGCGGTCGAGCTGGCGGCGGCGGCGCTGGGCGTCTGGGCCGCCCTGCACCATCAGGGCGAGGTCTGGCCGGCGCTGGCCACCGCCCTGCTCGGCTGGCAGCTGCTTCTGATCGCCCTGATCGACGCCGAGCACTTCTGGCTGCCCGACCTGCTGACCTGGCCGCTCGCCCTCACCGGCCTCGCCGCCGCGGCCCTGCTGGCCCCCGACACACTGATGGAGCGCGGCATCGGTGTCGTCGCCGGCTTCGTCATTCTGTGGGCGGTGGGCTGGCTCTACGCCTGTCTTCGTCGGCGACAGGGGCTGGGCGGCGGCGACCCCTTCCTGTTCGGCGCCGCGGGGGCCTGGGTCGGCTGGATGGGGCTGCCCTCGGTGCTGCTGTGGGGCTCCGCCGCCGGGCTCAGCCTCGTGCTGGCGCGGGTCCTGCTGCGCCGCCCGGTGACCATGAGCGACCGCCTCCCGTTCGGGACCTTCCTCGCCGCCGGGATCTGGCTGGTCTGGCTCTACGGCCCGCTGGGGCTCTGAGCGCCACCTACCCCCGCAGCACGCCCTCGGCGCGCAGGGTGGCGTCAGCGTTCTCGGTCACGCCCAGCTCGCGCACGACCAGCCCGGCGCGCTCCAGCTCGGCCAGCCAGACGAACAGCGGACCGGTGCCCGCCCCGCTGACGGCGAAGCGCACCGTCCCGTCGTCGCCGGGGGTGAAAGCGGCCGTCACCCCCGCGGCGCTGGCGGCCGCCGCGGCGACGTTCTCGACCTCGGGAGCCGTGCGCCCGCCCGCGCCCGTGCTGCGCCCGGACAGGGCCGACAGCAGGGCATGGTCCGCCTCGGCCCGCATCAGGTCGCGCGCGGCGTCCTCGCGGAACGCCAGCAGGGGCGCCAAGATCGCAAACCAGCCGAGGAACAGGGCGATGGCCACGCCCATGCCCGCCAGCATGCGCTGCTCGCGCACGCTGCGCCCGGCCAGCCAGCCGCGCGCGCTCGTGAACAGGCCGCTCATGCCGCGCCCCCGACGATCAGATCGGCGATGAAGCCGCCCTCGCGCGGCTCCACCGTCTCCTCGGTCAGGCCGTAGCCGCGCGCCGTCATCCCCGCCTTGATCCGTTCCAGATCCCCCGGCTCCGCATAGGTCAGGGTCGCCCGCAGGGTCCCGCCCGCGTCGCTGACCAGCGCGTCCAGATCGGCGCTCGACACCCCCTCCATGGCCCCGAACAGGGCCGCGGCCGCCGCCGCCGCGCCCCCCGGCGGCGGCAGCTCGCCGGCCCGTCGCCGCGCCTCTGCGGCCGGATCGGCCCCGGGCGGCAGGTCGGGAAAGAGGCCCTGCGCCAGGGTCCGGCTCTCGGCCTCCAGCGCCCGGGCCGCGCCGCCGTCGCGCGCCCCCTCGGCCGCGAGCACCAGCAGCGGCGAGATCGCCAGCGCCGCCGCCAGCGTCAACGGCAGCCGCCAGCGCCGCCAGCCGCCCGCCTCGCCTCGCGCAGGCCCGGCGATCAGGTTCAGCGGCGGGTTGAGGGCGGCGGCGATGAGCAGCTGCTCCACCGCCTCCGGCCGCTCGACCGGGACGATCCGGCGCTCCCCGGCCAGCAACGGCGCCAACTCCGGCTCGACGCTGGCGCACAGGTCGCGGCCGCGCAGGGCCACCCGCGGGCCGAACCGCACGGCCGTCACGGTGTCGTCCGTCTCCGGTTCCGGGATCACCAGACTGTCCGGCAGCAGCACGTCCGCCTCCAGTCCCAGCGTCCGCACCCAGTCGCGCCAGCCCTCGACGGTCGCGCGCGTCGCCACCGCCGCCAGCCGGGGCGCGTCCGGCGCCCCCGGGGACAGGGCCAGCGTCAGCCGCTCCGGCTCCTCGGCCAGCCCCTCGCGCAGCGACAGCAGCGCCGCCGCCCGGGCCTGCGCCTCCGTGCGCGCCGCCACCTGCACCCGCCGCACCGTCACCTCGCTGCCGGGGACGATGACGACGGTACGCATCTCGCCCACCGGGACCGGGTCGCCCGGCCCGATCTGGCCGCGCGCCAGCACCTGGCCGGCGGCGTCGAGGCTCAGCCAGGGGGCGGGGTCGCCGGCGACCGGCGGCAGCAGGATCAGGCGCGTGCGCGACATGCCTCAGCCGGCGTTCCAGTTGCCGATGTCGGCGTCATTGCCCTCGCCGCCCTCGCGGCCGTCCGCGCCCCAGGACCAGACGTCGAACTGGCCGCCATGGGCCGAGGGCTGCCGGTACTGGTAGGGGTTGCCCCACGGGTCCTCCGGCAGCCGCCGCACATAGCCGCCCTGACGGTAGCGCTCCGGCTGGGCCAGCCCGGCCGGCGGCGCCACCAGCGCCTGCAGCCCCTGCTCGGTCGTCGGGAACACCAGGTTGTCGAGGCGATAGGTCTCCACCGCCTGCTCCAGCGTCGCCACGTCGGCCCGGGCCTTGCCGGTCATGGCCCGGTCCTGGCTGGGCAGGACGTTGATCGCCACCACCGTCGCCAGCAGGCCGATGATGACGATCACCACCATCAGCTCCACCAGGGTGAAGCCGGCGCGGCGGTCGGAACGACGGGTGCGGGGACGCGAACGGGTCATGCGGGGTCAGCCCAGGGTCAGGGTGTTGATCTGCAGGATCGGCAGCAGGATCGACAGGACGATGAGGGCGACGAGGCCGCCCATGATGACGATGATGGCCGGCTCCAGAAGGCTCAGCATCACCGCGGTGAAGGTGCGCACCTCGCGCTCCAGATAGTCGGCGGCGCGGTCCAGCAGGGTCTCCAGCCGACCGCTGCTCTCGCCCGAGGCGGTCATATAGACGAGGATCGGCGGGAAGACGTCGGCGCGGCGCATGGCGGCGGACAGGCCGCCGCCCTCGCGCACCGCCTCGGCCATGGCCACCGTCGAGGCCTTTAGCACGGTGTTCGGCACCGTCCGGGCGGTGATGGCCAGTCCCTCCAGCACCGGCAGGCCCGAGGCCAGCATGATCGACAGGGTGCGGGCCATGCGCGCGGCGTGCAGGTCGCGGGTCAGCCGGCCGAGCACCGGCGCCTTCAGCACCGCCCCGTCGAAGCGCAGCCGAACCGCCGGCCGGTGCAGCGCCGCCGCCCCCGCCAGCGCCGCCAGCAGACCCAGCAGCAGGATCAGCCAGCCCCAGTCCCGCAGCCCCTCGGACAGGCCGATGACGATGCGCGTCAACAGCGGCAGCTGCTGGCCCAGGCTCTCGAACTGCTCCACCACCCGCGGCACGACGAAGGCCATCAGCACCCCGATGACGCCCAGCGCCACGATGGCCAGCACCGCCGGATAGACCAGCGCCGTCACCACCTTGCCGCGGATCTCCGCCTGCCGCTCCAGCAGGTCGGCGAGCCGTTCCAGAATCGGCGCCAGCGCGCCGGAGCCCTCCCCCGCCGCGACCATGGCCCGGTACAGTGGCGGGAAGGCCCGCGGCTCGCGCCCCATGGCGTCGGACAGGCGGTAGCCCTCCAGCACCCCCGTATGGACGTTGCCCAGCACCGCCCGCAGCGCCGGCTTCTCGGTCTGCAGCGTCAGGGTGCGCAGGGCCTCCTCCAGCGGAGACACGGTCACCAGGGTGGCCAGCTGGCGCGTCACCAGCGCCAGGGTCCCGCCGCTCATCCGCCCGCGGCCCGGCCGCGCCGCTCCGGTCGCCGGGGCGCGTCCCGCCGGGGCGAGCTCGACCGGGGTCAGGCGGCGCCGGGCCAGCTCGGCGCGCGCCGCGGCCTCGTCAACGGCGGTCACCACCCCCGATCGGGTGCGGCCGGCGGTATCCACCGCTGTCCAGGCGAAGCCGGTGCTCACGCCGCCGCCTCGCGGCCGTCGGCGGCGGTCTCCTGCCGAGACACCCGCACCGCCTCCTCGACGCTGGTCACCCCCTCCAGCACCAGCGCCCGGGCCTGGGCCGCCAGCGTGTCCGCCGGCTTCAGGGCGGCGGCGGCGAGGGCGTCCTCGCCCGCGTCCTCCGCGATCAGCCGGCGCGCCGCGTCATCGACGCGCAGGATCTCGTAGACCCCCACCCGGCCGACATAGCCGGTCTGGTGGCAGTCGCCGCAGCCGTGCGGCCGCCACACGGTCTGGCCCGGCGTGACCCCCACCAGCCGCGCCGTCGCCGCGTCCGCCGGCTCGGCCCGCCGGCACGAGGGGCACAGCCGGCGCACCAGCCGCTGGGCCGCAATCAGCCGCAGGGTCGAGGCCAGCAGGAAGGGCTCCACCCCCATGTCGCGCAGGCGCGTCACCGCCCCGGCCGCGTCATTGGTGTGCACCGTCGACAGCACCAGATGCCCGGTCAGCGCCGCCTGCACGGCGATCGCCGCGGTCTCGGCGTCGCGGATCTCGCCGACCATGACCACGTCCGGGTCCTGCCGCAGGATGGCGCGCAGGCCCGCGGCGAAGGTCATGCCGACCTTGCTGTTGACCTGGGTCTGGCCAACCCCGTCCACGGCGTACTCCACCGGGTCCTCGACCGTCAGGATGTTGCGGCGGCCGTCGTTCAGCTGCTGCAGTCCGGCGTAGAGGGTCGTGGTCTTGCCCGAGCCGGTCGGACCGGTGACCAGCAGGATGCCATTCGGCTCGCGCAGCGCCCCTTCGAAGGCGTCAAGGGTGGCCGGGGCCATGCCCAGCTGCGCCAGCCCCAGCCCGGCCTGGGCCTTGTCGAGGATCCGCAGCACCACCCGCTCGCCGGCCCGCGACGGCAGGGTCGAGACCCGCACATCCAGTGTCCGGCCGCCCAGCGTCAGCGGGATGCGCCCGTCCTGCGGCACCCGCCGCTCGGCGATGTCCAGCCGCGCCATGACCTTGACCCGGCTGACCAGCAGGGGCGTCACCCGCGGGCTCAGGCTCAGCACCTCGCGCAGCACCCCGTCGACCCGCAGTCGCACCACCAGCGCGGTCTCATAGGGCTCGATGTGGATGTCCGAGGCCCCGACCCGCACCGCCTCGGCGATGACCCCGTTGATCAGGCGGATGATCGGCGCGTCGTCGCTGCTGTCCAGCAGGTCGGCGACGGCCGGGATCTCGTCGACCAGCCCGTCCAGCCCCGTCGGCATGTCGAGGTCGTCACCCGCGGCGAAGCCGTCGCCGGCGTAGATTTCCGACAGGCGGCGGTCGAACTCGCCGGCCTCGACCGTCTCCACCTGCAGCGGTCGGCCCAGCACCCGCCGCGCCTCGACCAGCGCCAGCGGGTCGGCCCCGCGGCGCACGGCCACCAGCGCCCGCTCCCCCTCGACGGCGAGCAGGGTCACGCCGTGACGTTTGGCGAAGCCATAGGGCAGCGCGGGCACGGTGGCGTTCACGGGATCGGCTGCCCCTCGATCCCCGTCGGCGGCTCGGGCGCGGCCGGCGGCTGGGTGCGGATGTAGTCGCGCAGCAGCACGTCGATCGACGGCTCGGCCGCCGGGTCGATGGCCAGCTGGCTGGCCCGCACCTGACCGTAGCGGTTGGCCGCCACCCGCGCCGCATCGGCTGGCCCGCGCAGGATCGTCGGCCGGATGAAGATCACCAGATTGGTCCGCTCGTTCGACCGGGAGGTCGAGCGGAACAGCGCCCCGACGCCGGGCAGATCGCCCAGCACCGGCACGCGGTCGGCGCTCAGGGTCTCGGCCTGCGACAGCAGCCCCCCGGCCACGGCGATCTCGCCGTCGCCGATGACGAGGGTGTTCTCCAGCTCGCGCTTGTTCAGCACCAGATCGGTGGCCGAGGCGGTCAGCGACCGGTTGATCGACGACACCTCCTGCCGGACATTGAGGGTGATCGAGCCGCCGGCATTGATCTGCGGCCGCACCGTCAGCTTGACGCCGATGTCCTGCCGCTCGGTGGTGGTGAAGGGGTTGGACTGGCCGTCCAGCAGGGTCCGGCCCGTCGTGATCGGGATCTCCTGCCCGACCAGGATCTCCGCCTCCTCGTTGTCCAGCGTCACCAGCGACGGCGTCGACAGGATGTTGGAGCCGGTGTCGGATTTCACCGCATTGACGATCGCGCCCAGCAGTACGTCGCCGACCTGGCCGCCGCCGCCACCGACCAGACCGTTCAGCGTCAGCAGGCTGTTCAGCGCCGCCTGCTGCACGCCCTGCCGCACCGGGTCATCGGCGTCGAGGCCATCAGCGGCAATGGCCCCGCCGATGGCGGTCAGCGGCGCAGGGGAATTGCCATAGCTGGTCACGAACAGCGGATTGCCGTCCTCGCCGGCCGCGCCCCACTGCACCCCCAGCTCGCGCAGGGCCTGGTCGGTCAGCTCGACCACGATGGCCTCGACCAGCACCTGCTGGCGCGGGCTGTCCAGCCGGCCGATCACCTCGGCGAGGGTCCGCTGCATCTCCGGCGAGGCGGAGATGACCAGGGCGTTGGCGCCCGGTACCCGCGCCACCGTGGCGAGGCGCTCGCCCGACGGCGTCGCGGCGGCGGCCACGGCCGGAACCGCTGCCCCCTCGCCCGTCGTCGGCGCCTCGGCCACCGAGGAGCGTCCGGCCGTCGTCGCCGTCACCGGCTGGCCGACGATCTCCTGCAGCACCGGCAGCAGCTGCTGGGCGTCGGCGTTCTCGAGGAACACCACCTGGATGTCCTGGGCGCTGGCGGCGCGGCCGTCGAGGTCGCGGGCCAGACCGGACACGCGCGCCACCGCCTCCGGATCACCGCGCAGCACAAGGGTGTTGGAGCTGATCACCGGCGTCACCGTGACCAGCCCGGGCGCGCCGCCCGGCCCGGCCAGCACCTCGTCCAGCACCCCGGCGATCTCGCGCGCCGAGGCGTTGTCCAGCGCCACCACCTCGAAGGCGGCGCGGTCGACGTCGATGCGGCCGATCAGGGCGCGGATGCGCGCCAGATTGTCGGCGAAGTCGGCCACCACCACGCTGTTGCCGGCGGGGTTGGCCAGCACCTGGCCCTGCGGCCCGACCAGCGGGCGGATGGTCTCGGCGGCCGAGGCGGCGTCGAGGTGGCGCAGGGCGAACACCTCGGTGGCGAAGCGCTCGGCGCCGACCGTGGCCGGCCCCTGCGCCGCGCCCGCCGCGGGGCTGATACGGTAGGCCCCCGAGGCGGTCGGCGTCACCACCAGACCGTTGGCGCGCAGGGTCGACAGGAACACCTCGAACAGCTGGGCCCGGCTGAGCGGCCGGTCGCTGGACACGGTCACTGTGCCCGACACTGCGGGATCGACGATGAAGGTCCGGCCGGTGGAGCGAGCGATGTCCTGGATGAAGGCCCGGATGTCGGCGCCCTGCACGTTCAGCGTCTGGCCGGCCTGCGGCGCGACGGGCGCGGCGCCCGCCAGCGGCGGCGTGGCGGCGGTGCTCAGGACCGCCAGCGCCGACACGGCGACGGCGAGCGGGCGGCGGGCGGCGGGCGGAAGCTGGATCAAGGGCCGGTCCTTCTGCCGGCGGAGGTCCCGGATGTCGGAAGCGATCGTTCCGGTCCCGGACGGACCCGCGCCGTCGTCGCCCCCCTCGGGCGCGACCGTTCCTTTAGCGCAGGCCGCCGTCGAGGGGCCTCACGGCCCGGTGACGGAACCGCGACAAGCGGATGACAGCGAGAGGCGCCTCAGGGGGCGCGCAGGGAGTCCCAGGTGCGGCCCGTCGCCGGTGCAGCGGCCTCGGTCCGCGCCTGCAGCCAGGCGAGGTTGGCGTCCGCCTGGTCCGGCGGCAGATTGCGGCGCAGCAGAGCCTCGGCCTCGGCCGCCTTCCCTTGCAGCCCCAGCACCAGGGCCAGGTTCTGCTGCACCTTGAGGCCGGCCCCCGGTTGGGCCGCGGCGCGGCGCAGCAGGGTCTCGGCCGCGGCCGCATCGCCGGCGGTCAGCCGCGCCATGGCGACATTGGCCAGCAGCGCCGGCTGATCCGGGGCCAGCCGCAGCCCCTCGGCCCAGGCCGCCTCGGCGTCGTCCGGGCGGCGCACCTGCTGATAGGCCACGCCGAGCAGCGACCAGACCTGCCAGTCGGTCGGGTCCAGATCGCGCGCCTGTTCCAGCGCGGCGATGCCGAAGAAGGCCTGCCCCCGCGCGATGTGCGCCCGCCCGGCGGTGAGCAGCAGGGCGCGATCGGTCGGCCAGCGCACCATGGCGGCGTCGGCCACGGCGGCGGCCTGGTCGGCCTGGCCCAGGTCGATCAGGGCGGCGGCCAGCTTCAGCGGCGCCTCGGCGTCGTCCGGCTGCGCCGCCATCTCGGCGCGCCAGAACACGGACCGGGTCAGGGCGTCGGCGCGGGCGATGTCCGCCCGCTGCTGCGGCGAGGCCGACGCCAGGGCGGCCGGGGCGGCGGCCGGCGGGGTCTGGGCGACGACCGGGCCTGCGAGGGCCAGGACGGTTGCGAGAACGGCGAGGCTGCGCGACATGGGTCGGGTCCGGATGCGGGACGTGAGCCGTGAGAGTCGCGCCCCGCCGTCAACCGACGGTTAACGTCCGGCCCGCTTCACGAAAGGCCTGCCATGCCCCGCGCCGATCTGTTCGCCCCCCACGACGCCCCCGCCCGCCCGGTCCGGCTGGTCGGCCCGGACGTGAAGCTGGACGGCGCGGCGGCCGCCTGGGCCGAGGCGCAGGGCTTCCGCGGCAAGCCCGGCCAGCTGCTGCTCGTCCCCGGCCCGGACGGGACCCCGGCCGAGGCCCTGTTCGGAACCGGCGAGCGCTTCGAGCCGGCCCGCTGCCGCGCCCTCGGGGCCGGCCTGCCCACCGGCGTCTGGCGGCTGGAGGGGCTCGCCCCCGACCTCGCCGGGCGCGCCGCCGTCGCCTTCGGCCTGGGGACCTACCGGTTCGACCGCTACCGCGCCCGTCCCGATGCCCCCGCCCCGCAGCTGGCCCTGCCCGAGGGCGTCGACGGCGCGCGGGTCGCGGATATCGTGGCCGCCGCCGCCCTGACCCGCGAGATGGTCGACACCCCGGCCGCCGACATGGGCCCGCTTCAGCTCGAGACCATCGCCCGCGAGATCGCCGGGGCGCACGCGGCCAGTCTGACCGTCATCACCGGCGACGCCCTGCTGGAGGCCAACTATCCGTCGGTGCACGCCGTCGGCCGCGCCGCCGACCCCGCCCGCGCCCCGCGCCTGATCGAGCTGGGCTGGAAGCTGGACCAGACCGCCCTGCCGCTGGTCGCCCTCGTCGGCAAGGGCGTGGTGTTCGACACCGGCGGCCTCGACATCAAGCCCGCCGTCGGCATGCGCAACATGAAGAAGGACATGGGCGGCGCCGCCCATGTGCTCGGCCTCGCCCGGCTGGTGATGCAGGCGGACCTCCCGGTGCGCCTCGTGGTCATCGTCCCGGCGGTGGAGAACGCCATCTCCGGCGACGCCTTCCGCCCCGGCGACATCCTCGCCACCCGTCAGGGCCTGACCATCGAGGTCGGCAACACCGACGCCGAGGGCCGGCTGATCCTCGCCGACGCCCTGACCCGGGCCGGGGAGCACAGCCCCGAGCTGACGCTGGACTTCGCCACCCTCACCGGCGCGGCGCGCATCGCCCTCGGGCCCGAGCTGCCGCCGCTCTATACCGACGACGAGGCGCTGGCCGCCGACCTGCTGGCCGCCGCCGCCGAAGTCGACGACCCCCTGTGGCGCATGCCCCTGTGGCGGGGCTACCGGCCGGCCGTCGAGGCCGAGATCGCCGACCTGCGCAACGATCCGGCCGGCTGGGCCCAGGCCGGCTCGGTCACCGCCGCCCTGTTCCTGCAGAGGTTCGCGCCGAAGACCGGGGCCTGGGCGCATCTGGACGTCTTCGCCTGGAACCCGCGCGGCCGCCCCGGCTGGCCCGAGGGCGGCGAGGCGCAGGGGCTGCGCGCCGCCTTCCGCCTGCTGGAGACGCGGTATCCCCGCTGAGGCCGCTGCTGTTAACGCGGCCTTCGCTCTCCCGCGCTAGTCAGAAGGCTCAAGGACGCGAGCCCGGCCGTTGACTGCACTTTCCGCCCTCGATCCGGAGACCACCCTCATCCTGGACGGCGTCGCCGCCCTGGAGCTCGAGGGGATTCTGCCGGCCCGGGCCTATCAGCCGGTCGTGCCGATGCAGGGCTGCGTCGCCGTCGCGCCGGTCCGGGAGCGCCCCGAGGACGACGGCCGCCAGCGTGACCAGCTGATCTTCGGCGAGATTTTCGACGTGTTGCACGAGGCCGACGGCTGGTGCTTTGGCCGCGGCCGCCGCGACGGCGTGGTCGGCTGGGTCGAGGCCCCCGCCCTCTCGGCGCCGGTGCTGCTGGCCACCCACCGGGTGTCGGCCCTGCGCACCTATGTCTATGCCGAGGCCGACCCACACAGCCAGCCGGTCATGCTGCTCAGCCTCAACGCCCTCGTCACCGTCCGCGGCGAGACCGGCGACTTCCTCGAGGTCGAGCGCGCCGGATTCATCGCCCGCAGCCATCTCGCGGACCTGCACGCCTTCGAGACCGACCCGGCCGAGGTGGCCGAACGCTTCGTCGGCGCGCCCTGGCAGGCCGGCGGCCGCGAAAGCCTCGGCCTCGATGACGCCGGCCTGGTGCAGCAGGCCCTCTACGCCTGCGGCCTCGGCTGCCCGCGCCGGGCCGACGACCAGGCTCGCAGCCTCGGCGTCGCCGTGTCTGCGGCCGAGGCCCGTCGCGGCGATCTGGTATTCTGGAACGGCCGCGCCGGCGTGCTGGTCGATGCGGGCCGGGTGGCCCACGCCAGCCTGGAAGCCCTGGCGGTGCGGATCGCCCCCCTGGTCGAGGTCGCCGCCGGCGCCGAACCGGCCTTCCGCCGCCCCTGAAGCGGCCTCCCCCTCCGGATCGCCCACGAAAAAGGGCGGCCCTTCCGGACCGCCCTGATCGTCTGGAGCCGTGCCGACGCCGTCAGGCCGTAGGCTGGGCCGGGCTCGTGGCTTCGACCGTCGGGGCCGCCGCGGCGCCCTCGACCGGCGCCTGGCCGTCGGCCGCCGCCTCGCCGCCTTCCACCGGGGCCTCGCCCTCGGCCGGAGCCGCCGCGCCCGGCTGACGCGCCGGATCCGGCGCCGGGATGGCGTAACCGCCCGACCCCTGCGAGCGCAGCCAGGCGATCAGGTTCACCCGGGTCTCCGTATCGCGGATGCCGGCGAACGACATCTTGGTGCCCGGGATGTGCCGCTGCGGCGCCTTGATGAACTGGTCCATCTCGTCATAGGTCCAGACCGGCGCCTCGGCCTTGTGCGCCGCGAAGGCGTCCGAATAGGCGAAGGCCGGAATGTGCATGACCGGACCGCCGATCACGGCCCACAGGTTCGGGCCGATGCCGTTGGCGCCGCCCTGGTTGACCGTGTGGCAGGCCTGGCAGCGGGCGAAGGCGGCCTCACCGGCGGCGAGGTCGGCGACCGGCAGGACGGTGCCCCAGTCCGGCGGCAGCTCGACTTCCGCGGCGCCCGACGCCTCTTCCGGCGCGTCGATGAAATAGCCCATCTTTTCCGGCGGCTTGGTCTTGTAGATGTAGCCGATCGCGTAGGGCATGCCGACCAGGACCATGGCCGTGGTCAGGCCCGCCGCGAAAATCTTGTTCCACTTCAGATCGCCGCTCATGCGCGTCGTCGCTTCCCGTCCAGTCTGAGTCGGGCCGGCGCAGGGCGCAGGCCTGTTGCGTGGGCGTCTGTTGCACGCTAGCGCGACCTTCGCAACCGGTCCGGAGGCGCCCCGGCGCCGCACGCCGCCGCCGGTCGACCCAGGAGCCCCGGATGAACCCCATCGTCGTCATCCCCGCGCGCATGGCCGCCACCCGCCTGCCAGGCAAGCCGCTGGCCGACATCGGCGGCCGGGCCATGATCCTGCGCGCCTGGGACCGGGCCTGCGCCTCGGGCCTGCGTGTGGCCGTGGCCGCAGGCGATCAAGAGATCGTCGATCTGGTGCGGGCCGCCGGCGGCGAGGCGGTCTGGACCGATCCGGCCCTGCCCTCGGGCTCGGACCGGGTTCGCGCGGCGCTGGAGACGCTGGACCCCGACCGCCGTCACGACGCCGTGGTCAATCTGCAGGGCGACATGCCCTTCGCCGACCCGGCCACCTCCACCCTGTGCGTCGAGCTGCTGGCCGAGGGCGGCGACATCGCCACCCTCGTGGCCGCCGAGGCCGATCCGTCGGACCGGACCAACCCCGATGTGGTCAAGGCCGTCCTCGCCCTGCCGGACGGCGCCGACCGCGGCCGCGCCCTCTACTTCACCCGCTCCACCCTCTACGGCGAGGGCCCGGTGTGGCGGCACATCGGCGTCTATGGCTACCGCCGTGACGCGCTCGACCGCTTCTGCGCCGCCCCGCCCTCGCCCCTGGAGCGCCGCGAGAAGCTGGAACAGCTGCGCGCCCTGGAGCTGGGCCTGACCATCCGCGCCGCCGTCGTCGCCGAAGCGCCGCTCTCCGTGGACAATCCCGCCGATCTCGACGCGGCGCGGTTGAAGGTGGCGTAGCGCCCCTCCCCCACCCCATCGTCATGGCCGGGCTCGTCCCGGCCACCCATAGACTCAGCCCTGCAAAGGTTCGCGCTTATGGGCCGCCGGGACGAGCCCGGCGGTGACGGTATGTTGGGGTGTGCGCGCGCTCACACGCCGCCGGGACAGGCCCGGCGGTGACGGTGAAAAATGCGGGCAGACAGTGCGCGCGGGCCCTCAGACCTCCGCCGTCTCCGTGCGCTTCTTCATCAGGGCGTCGAAGCTGTCCCACACGCCCTCGGCGCCGTGCCAGGCGCCCTTGGTCGCGGCCTTGGAGTACTCCGTCGCCCGGGCCTCGAAGAAGTTGGCGTGCTCCACGCCCGACAGCAGGGCCTGCAGCCACGGCAGCGGGTTCTCGGTCACGCCATAGACTTCCGGCAGCTTCAGCTGGCGCAGACGCCAGTCGGCGATGAAGCGGATGTAGGCCTTGATGTCATCGGGGGTCATGCCCTGCACTGGCCCCTGCTCGAAGGCCAGGTCGATGAACTTGTCCTCCATGGTGATGACGTGCTTGCAGCAGTCGACGATGTCGTCGGCCACGGCCTTGGTCACCGCCCCCGTCTCCTTGTTGAAGGCGTGGTACAGCTTGATGATGCCTTCGCAGTGCAGGCTCTCGTCGCGCACCGACCAGCTGACGATCTGGCCCATGCCCTTCATCTTGTTGAAGCGCGGGAAGTTCATCAGCATGGCGAAGCTGGCGAACAGCTGCAGCCCTTCGGAGAAGCCGCCGAACATCGCCAGGGTGCGGCAGATGTCGGCCTCGGTCTCGACCCCGAACTGGCCCATGTAGTCGTGCTTGTCCTTCATGGCCTCGTATTCCATGAAGGCGCCGAACTCCGCCTCGGGCATGCCGATGGTCTCGAGCAGCAGGGCGTAGGCGGCGATGTGGATGGTCTCCATGTTGGCGAAGGCCGCCAGCATCATCTTGACCTCGGTCGGTTTGAACACCCGACCGTAGCGCTCCATGTAGTTGTCCTGGACCTCGATGTCCGCCTGGGTGAAGAAGCGGAAGATCTGGGTCAGCAGGTTGCGCTCGCCGTCGTCCAGCTTGGCCGCCCAGTCCTTGCAGTCCTCGCCCAGCGGCACCTCTTCCGGCATCCAGTGGACCTGCTGCTGCTTCTTCCACATGTCGAAAGCCCAGGGGTACCGGAACGGCTTGTAGGCCGCCGAGGCGGTCAGCAGGCCGGGCAGGGCGGGCGTGATCGGCGTGATGGCGTTCATGGCGAGCGATTCCAGGGGAGCAGACAGGCCTCGCACCATGCGGCGCCCGGCCCGACTGGCCAAGCCCAAAATCGCTCATTTAGCGATCACATTTAGCCGCAGCCCCAGATGTAGTAGGTTGGCGCCAGATTCCTGGGGAGGGAAGCGGGGATGAGTTTCACGGTCTACGGCGCCGCCGGTTCAGGCTCGGTCCCGGTCGAGGCGACCCTCACCCTGCTCGACCTGCCCTTTACGGTGATCGAGGCGCCGACCTGGGAGGGAGAGGCCGAGCGGGAAAAGGTCGGGGTGGTCAATCCCATGCGGCAGCTCCCGGTCCTGATCACCCCTGAAGGCGAGGTCCTGACCGAAAGCGCCGCCATCCTGATCTGGCTGGCGGACCGGTACGCCTACCGGCCGGGCGGCGCAGCGCCCTTGGCCCCCGCGCCGGACGACCCGCGCCGCGGCCAGTTCCTGCGCTGGATGAGCTTCATCCCGGCGGCCATCTATTCGATGTACTGGGTGCGCGACGTCCCGTCCCGGCTGGCTGGCGACGATCCGGCGGACCAGGCCCGCATCCTTCATCTCACCGGCGAGCGGATCGCCGAATGCTGGGGCGTCATGGACCGGCAGATCACCCCGGGGCGGTTCCTGCTGGGCGAGCAGCTGACGGTGCTCGACCTCTATGTGACCGTGGCCAGCCGCTGGACCCCGCGTCGGCGACGCTTCGCCGAGGTCGCCCCGAACATGGCGCAGGTGGTGCAGCGCGTGGACGCCCTGCCGGCGCTGCAGGACCTCTGGTCCCGACGCTTCCCCTTCGCCGCCGGCTGGGAGGGCTGACCTCTCTCCTCCCCGTGAAACGGGGGAGCGGGCCCCTGCGAAGCCGCAGGCGAAGCAGGGTGGAGGGGGCGAGGTCAGGCGCTGCGCCCCCCACTTCACCCCCGTCATCCTCGGGCTTGACCCGAGGATCGAGCCCGACCGCCCCGCGACACCCCCCGCCCTCGCGCGACGGACCGCCTGACCCTCGGGTCAAGCCCGAGGGTGACGATGGCCCCCCTCTCCTCCCCCGCCCGCGGGGGAGGGGGACCGCGAAGCGGTGGAGGGGGCGAAGGACGAAGCGCAGTGCTGGCGGTCGCCCCCTCCACCATGCTGCGCATGGTCCCCCTCCCCCATACGCTCCGCTATGGGGGAGGAGAGGGACTTCAGGCCCCCTGGTCCACCGCCGCCCGCACCTGCTCGAGGAAGGCGTCGCGCGCGGCGCTGCGGGCGCGGCCGGTGGCGGTCGGCCAGGACGACAGGATCACCACCACCAGCCGGCGCTCCGGGTCGACGTGGATCTGCTGGCCGAAGATGCCGTTGGCCTCGAACCGCGTGCCCTCGGCGCGGGTCCACCACTGGAACCCGTAGCCCCGGTCGTTCTCCGGGAAGTCGACGTTCTGGGTCGTGGCCTGCTCGAACCAGTCCGGGCTGGCGATCTGGCCGCCCGGAACGGCGCCGCGCTCCAGCGCCATCAGCCCGACCCGGCCCCAGTCGCGCAGGGTGGCCGAGACGCAGCAGCCGCCGCTCTCCCTGCCTTGCGCGTCCAGCATCCAGAAGGCGGCGCTCTCCATCCCCGCCGGATCCCAGATCTTCGCTTTCAGATAGGCGGCCAGCGGCTGGCCGGTCGCCTGCGCCACCAGCGCCCCGATCAGGTTGGTCTCGCCGGTGTTGTAGTTCCAGCGCGCGCCGGGCGGGTGCGCCCGCTCCAGCCGGCGCATATAGGCCACCGTCGCATCCTCGCCCGGCGGCGGCGGCGTGAGGTAGAAGCGCGCCACGTCCGAGGTCGGGTCGGTATAGTCCTCGTCCCAGCGCGCGCCCGAGGTCATGGTCAGCACATGGGCCAGCGGCACGCCCTCATAGGCGCTGCCTGCGAGCTCGGGGATGTAGCGGTCCACCGGATCATTAACGCTGGCGATCTTCCCCTCCCCGATCGCCACGCCCACCAGGGTCGAGGTCAGGGACTTGGTCATGGAGAAGCTGTTCCACACGTCCTGCGGCGTCATGCCGAGGCCGTAGCGCTCCAGCCGCACACGCCCGTCCTGCAGCACCAGCACCCCGGCGATCCGCCCCGCCTCCATGTACGCCGTCGGATCAAGGCCAAGCGGCTCGCCGTCCGGCAGCGGCCGCGGGTTGGGCGAGGGCGCGATCCGCGCGTGGGGGATCAGCTCGGGCATGCGCCGCAGGTCGCGCTCGCGCCGCTCGGCCGGCCAGAACAGCACCTCCATGTCCGGCGGGATGGCGAAGGGCGTCGCGGCCGGCGCAGCAGGCGTGGGGGCGGGCGGAGTCTGCGCCCCGGCGGGAACGGCGGCGCCCACGACGGCGGCGGCGAGGGCGGGCAGGCAGCGACGCAACAGGGACATGGCGGGGCTCCGTTTCGACCCCGCGAGGAAGGCCCGGCCCCGACCCCGCGTCAAGCGCCGCGCCTCACTCCGGCGGCGTCCAGCGGGTGAGCACCGACCGCACCCGGCCATCACGGCCGACCTCGATCAGACCCGAGCGCACCGCCTCGCCCCCGGACCAGACCACCTCGGCCTCATAGGCGAAGTAGCGGGTCACGACCGTCGCCTGACCCCGCTCCACGGCGCCCACAGACAGCTCCGCCAGCGCCGGCGTGGCCCAGAAGGCGTCGACGTCGGCCCAGCCCCCGGCCGGCCGCGCCGCCAGCACCCGCCGCGCCGCCTCAACCGACAGCGTCTCCGGCGCCAGCATGGCCAGCAGGGGGGCATCGGCGGGGGTCAGGCTGTTCACATTGAACCGCGTCAGGCCCGTGGTCGGCAGGGCGCAGACCCGCGGCCGCAGCCGGGCGTAGGCCGCCGCCCCGACCCCCAGCCCGCGCAGCTCGCTCGGCTCCGCCAGCAGGCCGCCCTCGACGATCGCCGCCCCCAGCCGCGCCGCCAGCCGCTGCGCCTCGCCCGCCGGAACGCCCAGCCCCCGCTGGAAGGCCGTGAACTGCGCCTGCCCCGTCGGGCTCGGGACCAGCGCCCCGGGCGCCCCCTCGACCAGGCTGTTCAGGTTGAAGCAGGCCTGGCCGTCGCGCACGGTCAGGGTCAGCGCCCCGCCCTCGATGGGGAAGTCGAAGCGCCGGCCGTTCCACTCGGCCGGGGCCGGGGTCCGCTCCGGCGTCGCCTGCACCAGCTGGCGGATGCGCCGCCGCGCCAGCCGCTCGGCCCCGAGGGCGTACCACTGGGCCTGGGTCTGGGCCTCGACGTTCTGGGCCCGGCGGATCGAGAAGCGCACATCGTCCAGCACCACCACGGCGACGATCGACAGGATCGCCACCAGGATCAGCACGGCCAGCAGGGCCGCCCCCTCGCGCGCCGACCGGCTCATCCCGGGCCCCCGCCGACAAGGAACCACTGGGTGGTGCGGCCGAAGCGCGGCGCCGTCAGCTCCAGCGTCACCGCGTCCGGCAGGGGTTGCTGAGCCTCGGCGGGCCAGGCGGCGAAGGTGCGGCCGCTGGCGACGAAGGCGATGCGCACCTCCCGCGCGTCGGTCAGCAGAGTCTGGGTCAGGGGCGGCCCGGCCCCGGTCAGGTCCGGATAGACCCGCCGCTCGATGCGGTCCCCGTTCAGCACCCAGACCACCCGCTGCAGCGAGGCCCGCGGCCGCCCGTCCGGGTTCGCCCAGCCGGCCCTGGTCAGCTGCAGCAGCACCTCGCCCTGCCCCCCCGCCAGCGCCGGGCCGGCCCCGCCGCCCCCGCCGCCCCCGCCGCCCCCGCCGATCACCGGCCGGTCGACGGCCTGGCCCAGATCGGCGCGCAGGAGCTGACGCAGCCGCTGGAAGTCCGCCCCGGCCTCGGTCGCGGCGCGCACCACCTCGCGATTGGTCAGGGACAGGTTGAGCAGCGCCACCCCCGCCACCGCCAGCAGGCCGAAGATGGCCAGGGCGATCAGCGTCTCGACCAGGGTGAAGCCGGACCGCGCGCGCCTCATGCGCCGCTGTCCCGGAAGGCGGTCAGGCGCGCCGTCTCCTGCGCCCCGGCGAACACCCGCACGTCAATGCGCACCATGCCGGCGTCCGGGGTGGTCGCCACCGTCTGCGTCCAGCGCCAGCGGCGGTCGCCCATCACCGTTTCGCCCTCGGTTTCGCCGAAGGCCGGCGGGTTGGGCAGGGTGAGGGCCTGGACCACGATGTTGTCGGCGACGATGCCGGACAGCACCCGTGTCTCCACATGGGCCGCCGCGCGGGTGTTCTCGCCCGCCAGATTGATCAGGGCCAGCGCCGCCAGGGCGAACACGGCGAAGGCGACCAGCGTCTCCAGCAGGCTGAAGCCGGCGCGGGGATCAGGGGCGGGCGAGCAGGTCACGGGCGAACCGGGCGAGATCAGATCCCCGCCCGCTTACGACCCCAGTGTGACAATCCCGACGGCGCCGTCGGGCTCAGCGCCGCCAGAACCCGCCGCCGCCGCCCCAGCGCCGGTCGCCGACATGCCGGTCGTCCGGGACATAGCGCCCGTCGCGATCGTACCAGCCATAGCCCTGCTGGAACCGGGCGTAGCCGTCCGGATAGCCGACGCCGAAGTCCTCATAGGGATAGCCGAGGGCGCCGTCCTCCTGCCCCCACCACTGCTGCGGGTAGGAGTCGTAGACGCAGCGCCAGCCCTGGCCGCCGCCGCTCCAGTAGGGCTCGTAGCGGTCGCGCCAGCGCGGCCTGAACGACGGCCGGCACAGGTCCCGCGAATAGACGAGGTTGCCCGAGGCCTCGATCACCGCGCGCGGCTCCTCGTACAGGACCTCGCGGACGCCGGAGAAGACGTTGTCCGTGACCACCGCCCGGCCCGCCGCCGCGGCCAGACCGACGGTCCCGGCCCGCACCCGCGAGCGGTCCAGCGTCACCTCGCCGTTATAGAGCACCACGCCCTTGTCGACGCGGGTGATGCGGCTGTCGACGATGCCGACCGAAGCGCCCTCGATCGCCACGCCCTCGGCGTAGTCGGCGATCAGGGTGTTGGTCACCTCGACCCGCCCGGCCGCGCGCGCGGCCCGCACGATCAGGCCGATGGCCCGCGGACCGAAGTTGTTGGGCGTGGCGTCGCCGCGCAGGGTGACGTTCTGCAGCAGCGAGGGCTCGCCGGCGCCCGGGGTGATGTCGACCCCCGAGGTGGCGCCGACCACCGTCACCTCATAAGCCGTCAGGGTCGCGCCGTCGGCGACGATGGCCGGGGCCACCGTCTCGGCTTCCAGCACCGCATTGCGCAGATCGACCAGACCGCCGTCGGACAGGATGGCCGGCTCGTCGCCGGCGTGGCGGAAGCCGACCCGGCTGAGGATGGCCTGGCCGCCGTAGTTGGCGATGCACGGCGCCTCGCCGGCGTTGGGCGAGGCGAACACCACGTCGCGCACCTCGACCCGCACGCCGGGCGCGATGGTCAGGCACGGCAGGCCGTCGGGCGCCTGCAGGGTGGCGGCCGGCTGGCGGTTCCACTCGCGCGGATCGAAGCCCGCCCCGTCGCCGAGGATGGTCATGGGCCGGTCGATGTCGAGCCAGCCGACGCAGGGGCCGCCGCGGGCGCGCAGGATCAGGGTGCCGCCGGGGCGCACCCGGCGCACGGCGGCCTCGACAGCCCCGCTGCCCGGATTGCCGCCGCAGTCGACCAGCACCACCTCCTCCAGCACCGGCGGGCGCGGCGGCAGGGGCGGGCGGCCGTGGGGATAGCTCCCGTGGCCGAAGCGACGGTGCGCGCGCGGCCGGGCCTGGGCCGGCGGCTGCAGCAGCAGGCCGAAGTTCGGCCGGGTCTGGGCCTCGACCCGCGCCGCCGTCTGGGCGTGGGCCACATCTCCGACCAGCGGCGGCAACGCCATGGCGCCCAGCAGGGCCGCCGGCGCGGCCAGCGCCCGCACAGCGACGCGCCAGGCGCGGCTGCGGACCGGAGCGGCGGGGCGGCGGATCGTCGGGTCGGTCATCGTCACGCCCTCCTAGCGGCGCTGCGAACGGGACACCTGGGCCAGCACGGCCTGCAGCCGGGCGGCCGAGGGGGAGAAGCCGGACAGGGCCGAGTCGAGCCGGAAGGCGACCGCCTGGGCCTTGTCCTGGTCGGCGACCCCGGCGACACCGAGGGCGAAGTAGGTCGAGATGGCGAAGCGCGCCTCCGGCGAGCCCTGCCGGTCCGCCTCGACGAACCAGGAGTAGGCGCGGGCGTAGTCGGGCGGTACGCCCACGCCCTCGGCGTACATCACCGCCAGCACCAGCTGGGCCTCGGACGACCCGTTGACCGCCGCCAGCTGCACGGCCCGCACCATCTCCAGATAGGACAGCCGGCCCTCCATGGCGTGGCCCAGCATCGCCTCCAGCGCCTGCACCTGCCGTTGCGACAGGTCCGCCGCCCGCTCGGGCGCCGCGTCCGTGACCCCGAGGTAGCGCAGGGCGCGACCCACGTGGACGAACGGCAGCTCGGTCATGCGCTGCAGGGCGTAGTCGAAGGCGTCGCCGCGCGGCCGGCTCTCGTCCGAGAAGGGCACGCCGGACTGCGGCGCGGTGTTGGGATAGAACTCGAACGGCGGCACCCACTGGCGCGCCTTGGCCTCGACGAAGGCGGCGTAACGCGCCCGGTTCGGCGACGAGCGCTCGAAGTCCTTGAGCAGCACATAGGCCCCGACGTCGCCGGTCTGCACCGCCAGGTAGTTGTAGAGATAGGCGTCCACGTCGTTGCGCTGGAACAGCGTCACCGCGGCGCTGCGGCCGGCCCCGGCGCGCGCGCCGCCGCCGCCCAGCGCCTCGCGCGCCTCGCGGTTGTCCTGGGGTTCGCCGAAGGGGCCGTAGAGGGCGTCGTGCAGCCGGGCGAGGGTGCGATAGCCCTCGGCGTCCTGGGTCGACAGCACATAGATCACCCGGTCGCGCACCGCCTCCTGCTCGGCCAGGGTCATGCGCGACAGGTGCGCGTCCAGCCGGCGGTAGGCGGTCTTGCGCTCCGACGCCCGGCAATGGTCGTAGCTCGACACCGGCCGCCAGCCGAACAGGCCGTCGCGCTGCACCCGGTTGGTCGGGGCGAAGCCCTCGCTGTTGGTCAGCGCCATGGCGTACCAGACGGCGCTCTCGATCGGGTCCTCGATGTTCTTGTCGGTGGCGCGCAGGGCGGCGTAGCGGTCGCCGAGCTCCAGCTGGGAGAAGAAGTCGCCGCGGAAGGCCGCGCGCCGCAGCCGGCGCAGGCCCGCTTCCTGGTCGTTGAACTCCCCGCCGGTCAGGGCCGCCGGTCGCGGACAGGCGGTGTTGGCTGCGTCGCGGCGCCAGAAGGCGGGGCCGGACGACGGGCTGCAGGCGGACAGGACCAGCGCCACGACCAGCATCAGCACAAGCGTCGCCGGGGCCGTGATCGGCCAGCCGGCCAGACGCCGCGCGTTCCCGTCGTGGCCTCTGAAGACCGACATCCCCGCTCCCTCCGGACCTCGCGCCCGGCGCCGTCTCACCCGCCCGAAGGGTCGGGGGACGTTCACCTTCTGTCAAGGTTAACGCCTATGGTTAACGACCGTTGCCGTCGAAAGGCGGAAATGTGTCCCCGTGGCGCCGCAGGGTGACAAATTCTGCAAGGACTGGCGTGGCCTGGCCGGCGCCCTATATGGCGCGTTTCGCCCGCTCCGGAGTTCTCCATGGCCTATGTCGCCCGCGATCGTCCCGCCGACAAGGCGGCCCGCTACGCCGAGCTGGAGGACGAGATCCTCGCCGTGCTCGACGGCGAGCCCGACCGCACGGCGCGCATGGCCACGGTCGCGGCCATGCTGGCCGACGCCTTCGACCACTATTTCTGGACCGGCTTCTATGTCGTCGATCCGGCCCGCGAGGCCGAGCTGGTGGTCGGCCCCTACCAGGGCACCCTCGGCTGCCTGCGAATCGCCTTCGGCCGCGGGGTCTGCGGCACGGCGGCGGCCGAGCGCCGGACGCAGCTTGTCCCTGACGTCCATGCCTTCCCCGGCCACATCGCCTGCGACGGCCGCTCGGCCAGCGAGATCGTCGTGCCGGTGTTCGACGCCGCGGGCGAGCTGATCGCCGTCTTCGACGTCGACGCCACCACCCCGGCCGCCTTCGACGAGACGGACCAGGCCGCGCTGGAGCGACTGCTGGGCAAGGTGTTCGCGGGCTGACGGGCCTTCGCCACGGACGCCGGGGCTGCTAGGCCGGACCCATGCAGATCGGCGTGGACTTCGGCGGGACCAAGATCGAGGCGGCCGCCCTCGCCCCGGACGGCGGGGTTCTGACGCGCCTGCGCGAGCCCAATCCCGGCGCCTACGAGGCCGCGCTGGAGACGGTGGCACGGCTCATTGCTCGGGTGGAGGCGGAGACCGGCGGCATCGGCTCCATCGGCGTCGGCATTCCCGGCTCGCCCTCCCCACGCACCGGACGGATCCGCAACGCCAACTCCACATACCTGAACGGGCGGCCGTTCGGCGCGGATCTGGAGGCGCGGCTCGGCCGGCCGGTCCGCCTCGCCAACGACGCCAACTGCCTCGCCCTGTCCGAGGCTGCGGACGGGGCCGGCGCCGGGGCCCGCGGGGTGCTGGCGGTGATCCTCGGCACCGGCTGCGGCGCAGGACTGGTGGTCGACGGCCGGCTGGTCGAGGGCGCGCATGGCGTCGCCGCCGAGCTGGGCCACATCCCCCTGCCCTGGCCCGCACCCGACGAGGCGCCGGGCCCGGCCTGCTGGTGCGGCCTCAACGGCTGTCTCGAGACCTGGATCTCCGGCACGGGGCTGCAGCGCGACCATGCGGCGGTGACCGGCCAGGCCCTCGCCGCCCCCGACATCGTGGCCGCCGCGGCGGCCGGTGAGACAGACGCCGCCGCCAGCCTGGCGCGCTACGTCGACCGGCTCGGCCGCGCCCTCGCCATGGCGGTGAACCTCGTGGATCCCGACGTCATCGTGCTGGGCGGCGGCATGTCCAATGCGGCCGCCATCTACCCGGCGCTGCCGCCGGTCATCGCCCGCCATGTGTTCGCCGACGCGTGGGACGCGCCGGTCGTCCCGGCGCGCTGGGGCGATTCCTCCGGCGTGCGGGGGGCGGCCTGGCTCTGGCCGCGCTGATCGCCCGTTGATCTGGCGAGCGCGGCGACTATGGTCGCGCACCTTTACGGAGACGGCGGATGACGGATCGGGTGGCGGCCATCACCGGGGCCCACGGGGTGCTCGGGTGCGCGGTGGTCGAGGCGGCGATGGCCCGGGGTCTGAAGGTGGCCCTGATCGATCACGCCCGCGGCGAGACCGCGCCGGACGGCGCCCTCGAACTGTCCGGCGTCGACCTGACCGACGCGGCCCAGGCCCGCGCCGCCATGCAGAAGGTGGTGGAGACCTTCGGCCGGCTCGACATCGTGCTCAACATCGCCGGCGGCTTCGTCTGGCAGAAGGTCGATGACGCCGAGCCGGCCTGGGACCGGATGTTCGCGATCAATGTGAAAACGGCCCTGAACGCCGCCCGCGCCGCCCTGCCCCACCTGACACAGTCGTCTGATGGCCGCATCGTCAACGTCGGCTCCGCCGCAGCCCTCAAGTCCGGCGTCGGCATGGCCGCCTACACCGCCTCCAAGTCCGGCGTGCACCGCCTGACCGAGAGCCTCGCCGAGGAGCTCAAGGACACCTCGGTCACGGTCAACGCTGTCCTGCCCTCGATCATCGACACCCCCGCCAACCGCAAGGACATGCCCGACGCGGATCCGGCGCGCTGGGTCGCCCCCGCGGACCTCGCCGAGGTCATCCTGTTCCTCGCCTCCCCCGCCAGCCGCGCCATGACCGGGGCGCTGGTGCCGGTCACCGGCCGGGTCTGAGCCGCGCATGCGTCCGCCCTGCCGCACCGCCCTCTACCTGCCCGCGGCCAACGCCCGCGCAGTGGAGAAGGCGCGCGGCCTCGACGTCGACGCGGTTATTCTCGACCTCGAGGATGCGGTCGCGCCCGACCAGAAGGCCGCCGCGCGCGCCGCCGCCGTGGCCGCGGCGACCGCCGGCGGCTTTTGCGGCCGGCTGGGCGTGCGGATCAACGGCCTCGACACGCCCTGGGGCGCCGCCGATCTGGCCGCCGTCGCCGCCGCCCCGGTCGCCTTCGTGGTCGTCCCCAAGGTGTCCGGTCCGGGAGATGTGGCCGCCGTCGCCGCCGGCCTCGGCCCCGGTCAGGCGCTCTGGGCCATGATCGAGACCCCGGCGGCCCTGCTGGCCCTGCCGCAGATCGCCGCCGCCGGCGGCCCTCTCGAGGCGCTGATGCTGGGGACCAACGATCTGGCCCTGGCGCTGGGGACCGGCCCCTCGGCCGACCGCGAGCCCTTCAAGCCCTGGCTGGCGACCCTTGTGGCCGCCGCCCGGGCCCATGGCCGGCTGGCCATCGACGGGGTGTTCAACCGGATCGACGACGCCGACGGTCTCGCCGCCGAGGCCCGTCAGGGCCGGCTCTACGGCTTCGACGGCAAGAGCCTGATCCATCCGGCGCAGATCGCCCCGGTGCAGGCCGCGTTCGCCCCCACCGCGGCCGAGATCGCCTGGGCCGAAGCCGTGGTCGCCGCCTTCGCCGCGCCTGAGGCTGCCGGACGCGGGGCCGTCCGCGCCGCGGGCGGCATGGTCGAGCGCCTGCACCTCGCCCAGGCCGAGGCGCTGCTGGCCGAGGCCGCCCGCCTCACCGCAAGGTCGGCATGACCGCGCCCCTCCCCGCCTGGGTCTGCGCCCCCGGCCTGTGGCGCGTCCCCTTCCTGTCGACCTTCCTGCCGGAGTACGCCCTGCGCGCCACGCCCGGCCCGGACGTGCGCGCCGTCATCGGCTGGGGCCTCAAGCCCAGCACCCGCGCCGGCCGCGCCTGGGCCGCCGCCCGCGGCCTGCCCTATGTGGCGCTGGAGGACGGCTTCCTGCGCTCGATCGGCCTGGGCGAGGCCGGCGCCGCCAGCCTCAGCCTGATCGCCGACGATCTCGGGGTCTATTACGACGCGCGCCGTCCCTCGCGGCTGGAGGCCGACATTCTCGCCGCCGACGCCTGGCTGGATGCGGCCATGGCCGACCGCGCCCGCGCCCTGATCGCCCGGCTGGTCGAGACCGGCCTGTCCAAGACCAACCTCGGCGAGCCGCTGGACCGGTCCCTGCTGGACCGCGGCCGCCCCCGGGTGCTGGTGGTCGACCAGACCTTCGGCGACGCCGCCATCGAGACCGGCCTCGCCGGCCCCGACAGCTTCGCCCGCATGATGACCGCCGCCCGCGCCGCCCACCCGGGGGCCCAGCTGCTGGTCAAGCGCCACCCGGCCGTGGCCGCAGGCCGCAAGCGCGGCTGCATCCCCGACGCCCTGCTCGGCGACGCCACCCTGATCGACCGCAACGTCCGCCCCGCCGAGCTGCTCGACGAGGTGGACGCCGTCCACGTCGTCACCTCGGGCCTCGGCTTCGAGGCCCTGCTGCGCGGCCGGCCGGTGACCTGCCACGGCGCCCCCTTCTACGCCGGCTGGGGCCTCACCGCCGACGCGCTGGAGATCCCCCGCCGCAATGTCACCCGGCCGCTGGAGGCGGTCGCCGCCGCCGCCCTGGTCCGGGCCCCGCGCTACGTCGACCCGGTCACCGGCCAGCGCTGCGAGGTCGAGGCGGCGGTGGAGCGGCTGCTCGGCTTCCGCGCCCGCGCCGACCGGTTGGCCGGGGTCTGGTGCGGCGCCGGCTTCGCCCCGGCCAAGCGGCCGCAGGTGCGCCGCCTGCTCAACGCCCCGACCGCCCGGGTGCGCATCCACAACTTCGCCCGCAACGCCGCCCGTCAGGCCGAGGCCGAGGGCGGCCGGCTGATCTACTGGGCCGGCAAGGAGACCCCGGCCATCCGCCGCGCCGCCGCCGCCACCTCGGCCCCGGTCGTGCGCATGGAGGACGGCTTCGTGCGCTCGCGCGGCCTCGGCTCGGACTTCGTCGGCGCCCTGTCGGTCGCGCTGGACGACCTCGGCGTCTACTACGACCCCACCGGCCCCTCGCGGCTGGAGGCGCGCATCGAGGCCGGGGGCTTCACCCCGGCCCAGGTCGCCCGCGCCGCGGCCCTGCGCCGCCGCGTCGTCGAGGCCGGTCTCAGCAAGTACAATCTCGGCGCGCCCGTCGCCGGCCCCGAAGCCTGGCCGCGCGACCGCGAGCGGGTGCTGGTCGTCGGCCAGGTCGAGAACGACCGCTCGATCCTGACCGGCTGCGGCCCCCTGCGGACCAATTCCGGCCTCGTGCAGGCGGTGCGCGCGGCGCACCCGGACGCCTTCCTCGTCTATCGCAACCACCCGGACGTGCTGGCCGGCAACCGGCCGGGCCGGCTCGACGTCTCCGCCCTGGTCGAGGTCGACGCCACCGCCGACGGGCTCGACATCAGCGCCTGCCTCGACGCCTGCGACCGGCTCGCCACCCTGACCTCGCTGGCCGGCTTCGAGGCCCTGCTGCGCGGCAAGGCCGTCTCGACCTGGGGCCGCCCCTTCTACGCCGGCTGGGGCCTGACCGAGGACGCCCTGACCTTCGAGCGCCGCACCCGCCGCGCCAGCCTCGACGAGCTGGTGCACGCCGCCCTGATCGACTACCCGCTCTACATCACGCCCGAAGGCTGGCCGTGCGAGGCGGAGGACCTGGTCGAGGCCCTCATCGCCGCCCGCGACCGGCCCGCCGCGGCCGTCCCGCGCGGCCGGATCAGGCGCTGGTGGACCGGCCTGAGGGCCAGCCTCGACCGGACGCCGCCGCCGTCCTATTGAGACTTCCCGCCGAAGGCCTATCGTCCTTTCGCGCGGGCCCGTCCGGCGCTTCAGGAACACCGACCTTGCCCTCTGCCGTCATCGCCGCCACCGGCCTGTTCACGCCGGACCAGTCGATCACCAATGCGGAGCTGGTGGCCGCCTACAACGCGTACGCCGACCGCTTCAATGCCGAGCACGCCGACGCCATTGCGGCGGGCGAGGTCCAGGCCCTGACACCGTCCTCGGTCGAGTTCATCGAGAAGGCCTCGGGCATCAAGCGCCGCTTCGTGCTGGACAAGGCCGGGGTGCTGGACCCGGCCCGCATGGCCCCGAACATCCCCGAGCGGCCGGATGACGAGCTGTCTGTGATGGCCGAGATGGCCGTCGCCGCCGCGCGCGAGGCGATCGCCGCCTGGGGCAAGCCGGTCAGCGAAATCGGCGCCGTCCTGTGCGCCGCCTCCAACATGCCGCGGCCCTATCCGGCCCTGGCCATCGAGGTGCAGCAGGCGCTGGGCATCGAGGGCTTCGCCTTCGACATGAACGTGGCCTGCTCCTCCGCCACCTTCGGGCTCAAGACCGCCGCCGACTACATCCAGTCCGGCTCGGTCAAGGCGGTGCTGATGGTCAATCCCGAGGTCTGCTCGGCCCACCTCAACTTCCGCGACCGCGACAGCCACTTCATCTTCGGCGACGTGGCCACGGCGGTGATCGTGGAGGCCGA
The DNA here is from genome assembly GCF_035998205.1 of Brevundimonas sp. Lineage (GTDB taxonomy): Bacteria > Pseudomonadota > Alphaproteobacteria > Caulobacterales > Caulobacteraceae > Brevundimonas. The sequence continues at coordinate 133,067 of NZ_DASYHT010000006.1, read as the reverse complement.
CGACCAGGCCGGCCCCGGCGGGTGGGAAATCCTCGGTTCGCGGCTGAAGACGGTGTTCTCCAACAACATCCGCAACAACTTCGGCTTCCTCAACAACGCGGCGCCCGAGGGCATCGGCAAGCCGGACAAGCTGTTCATCCAGCAGGGCCGCAAGGTCTTCAAGGATGTGGTGCCCATGGTCGCCGAGATGATCGTCGAGCACGCCCGCGATCTCGGCCTCGACCCCACGGCCCTCAAGCGGCTGTGGCTGCACCAGGCCAACATCAACATGAACGAGCTGATCGGCAAGCGCGTGCTGGGCCGCGGTCCCTCACCGGAAGAGAACGTCATCATCCTCGATGACTACGCCAACACCTCCTCGGCAGGTTCCATCATCGCCTTCCACCTGCACCATCAGGGTTTCGCCCCCGGCGAGACCGGCCTGATCTGCAGCTTCGGCGCCGGTTACTCGGCCGGAACGGTGTTCGTCCGCAAGCGCGGCTGAGACTTTCTCAACGGCGACGCTTGCGTCCTCGCCGGAGGTCTGCGAGCCCTGTGGCTGTCTCCAGCACGCAGGATATCCGCATGACCGGGACCGCCCCTTCGACGCCCCCCGCCGCCACGCCCGTCCTCGACGCCCTCGCCCGCGACGTGGCCCTGGTGCTCAGACGGATGGGCGGGGCGGCCCACCAGCGCGACATCTGCCAGTGGGTCGCCGCCCTGCGCCGCCAGCGCGGCGAACCGGTTGGCCCCGACCTGCCGGTGCGGGTGCGCGAGGTGTTCGACCGTTACCGCGACTGGTTCTTCCGCCCCTTCGGCGAGGACTCGGCGCGCTGGGCGCTGGCGCCCGGGATCGCCTGACCGGCCATGAAAAAGGGGCGGCCCTTCCGGACCGCCCCTTCATCACCGTGATCCGTTCCGGATCAGAAGCGACGCACGTAGCCGATGCTCCAGACGTCAGCCTCGCCGCCGTCGCTGCGGAAGTCGCGGCGCGTCCAGTCGGCGCGGATGCCGTTCTTTCCGTCGAACAGATAGTTGGCGCCGACGCCGTAGTTGACGCTCTCCTCGCTGGCCGAAGCGCTGAGCGTCACCGACTCGGCGCGCACGCGGGTCGTGCCGTAGCCCAGACGGCCGAACAGCTCGAGGTTCGAGGTCACCGGGATCGAGCCGGTCACATAGGCGGCCAGGTCGTGCTTCAGCTCGACGGTGGTGCCCGGGATGCCGGTCACGTCCTGGTCATCGACGCCCAGCGAGCCCTCGGCCTCAAGGCCGATGTAGGGCGTCAGCTTCGCGCCGACGCGGGCGGTGACAGCGTCGAGGTCGGCGTTGTCGGCCTGCACCGTGCCATAGCTGATCGAGCCATAGGGGCCCGAGAACGGGTTGGAGACGCTCTGGGCGGCGGCCGGCATGGCCACGGCGGTCAGGGCGCCGATCGCGGCGGTCGCGAGAACAAGATTACGCATGATGTACTTTCCTTTCGCAGCGACGACTTCTTGCGGTCGTCAGTGATCCCCCTGCGATGCGGAAATGGAGATGCGTCCGTGGCCGTTCCATGGCCAAACGATTACACGCTCTTAAGCGTGTGCGACGAGACACATACATCGATCCGCCAATGACGGCGATGTAACGTCAGAATATGAACTTCAGGCCATCTTTCCGGCTACGGGTCCGCAGCCGGAAGGCCGTCAGCGCCGCGCCGCCAGCGCCGCCTGGGCCGCCGCCAGCCGGGCGATCGGCACCCGGAACGGGCTGCAGCTGACATAGTCGAGGCCGGCGCCCTCACAGAACGCGATCGAGGCCGGATCGCCGCCATGCTCGCCGCAGATGCCCAGCTTGACGTCGGCCCGCACCTTGCGGCCGCGCTCGGCCGCGATGCGGATCAGGTCGCCGACCCCCTCCTGGTCCAGCCGCACGAAAGGGTCATGCTCGAAGATGCCCTTGTCCATATAGGCCTGCAGGAACCGCCCGGAATCGTCGCGGCTGATGCCGAACGTCGTCTGGGTCAGGTCGTTGGTGCCGAAGCTGAAGAAGGCGGCGTGCTCGGCGAGGTCATCGGCCCGCAGCGCCGCGCGCGGCAGCTCGATCATGGTGCCGACCAGATAATCGACCCGGTCCCCGGCCTCGGCGAACACCGCCTCGGCGGTGCGGTCGGTCAGCTCGCGCAGGAACTTCATCTCCTGCCCCTTGGCCACCAGCGGGTGCATGATCTCCGGCGTCGGCGCCTCGCCCGAGGCGCGCTTCACCGCCAGCGCCGCCTCGAGGATGGCGCGCACCTGCATCTCGTAGATCTCGGGATAGGCAACCCCCAGCCGGCAGCCGCGGTGGCCCAGCATGGGGTTGGTCTCGTGCAGCTCGCGCGCCCGCCGCTTCAGCTTGTCGGCGTCGAGGCCCGAGGCCGCGGCGAGGGCGTCGATCTCGGCGTCGCCGTGCGGGATGAACTCGTGCAGCGGCGGGTCGAGCAGCCGCACCGTCACCGGCAGACCGGTCATGATGGTGAACAGCTCGACAAAGTCGGCCTTCTGGAAGGGCGCGATCTTCGCCAGGGCGGCGCGGCGGCCGGCCTCGTCGTCGGCGAGGATCATCTCGCGCACCGCCTGGATGCGCTCCTCGTCGAAGAACATGTGCTCGGTGCGGCACAGGCCGATGCCCTCGGCCCCGAAGCCGCGCGCCGTGCGGGCGTCCAGCGGCGTCTCGGCATTGGCCCGCACCTTCAGCCGGCGCAGGCCGTCAGCCCAGCCCATCAGGGTCTGGAAGTCGCCGGTCAGCTCGGGCTCGATCATGCGGACCGCACCGTTCATGACCTCGCCCTTCGAGCCGTCGATGGTGATGACGTCGCCGGCCCTGAAGGTCCGGCCGCGCACGGTGAAGGTCCCGGCCTTCTCGTCGATGCGGATCTCGCCGGCGCCCGAGACGCAGGGCCGGCCCATGCCGCGCGCCACCACCGCCGCGTGGCTGGTCATGCCGCCGCGCGCCGTGACGATGCCGCGCGCCGCGTGCATGCCGTGGATGTCCTCCGGGCTGGTCTCGTCGCGCACCAGGATGACCGCGTCGCCCAGCTGGCTGAGGCGCTCGGCCTCATCGGCGTCGAACACGATCTTGCCCGTGGCCGCGCCGGGGCTGGCCGGCAGGCCCTGAGCCACCACCTCGCGCGGGGCTTCCGGGTCCAGCGTCGGGTGCAGCAGTTGGTCCAGCGCCGAGGGATCGACGCGCCCGACCGCCTCCTCGCGGCTGATGACGCCGTCGGCGGCCATCTCCACGGCGATCTTCAGCGCCGCCTTGGCGGTGCGCTTGCCGTTGCGGGTCTGCAGCATCCACAGCCGGCCCTGCTCGACCGTGAACTCGATGTCCTGCATGTCGCGGTAGTGCCGCTCCAGCTTGCCGACGGTCTCGACGAACTGGCCGAACACCTCCGGCATGGCCTCTTCCATCGAGGGGGCCGTCTCGCCCATCTCCTCGCGGCCGGCCTTGGTCAGCGACTGCGGCGTGCGGATGCCCGCCACCACATCCTCGCCCTGGGCGTTGATCAGGAACTCGCCATACAGCCGCGCCTCGCCGGTCGACGGATTGCGGGTGAAGGCCACCCCCGTCGCCGAGGTCTCGCCCATGTTGCCGAACACCATCGACTGGACATTGACCGCCGTGCCCCAGCTCTCGGGGATGTCGTGCATGCGGCGATAGAACTTGGCCCGGTCGTTCATCCAGCTGGCGAACACGGCGCCGATGGCGCCCCACAGCTGGTCGTGGGCGTCCTGCGGAAACGCATGGCCCAGCTGGTCCTGCACCACCGCCTTGTAGTCGGCGACGACCCGCTCCCAGTCTTCCGCGGTCAGCTCGGTGTCGACGCTGACGCCCAGCCGGTCCTTGTGGTCGTCCAGAACCTCCTCGAAGTGGTCGTGACCGAGGCCCAGCACCACGTTCGAGTACATGGTGATGAAGCGGCGGTAGCTGTCGAAGGCGAAGCGCCGGTCGCCGGACAGGGCCGCCAGCCCCTCGACCGTCGCGTCGTTCAGGCCGAGGTTCAGGACCGTGTCCATCATCCCGGGCATGGAGGCGCGGGCGCCCGAGCGCACCGACACCAGCAGCGGATTGGCCGGGTCGCCGAAGGTCTTGCCGACCCCCGCCTCCACCTTGGCCAGACCGGCCTTCACCTGGTCCGCCAGGTCGGCCGGATAGCTCTGGCCGTGGGCGTAGTAGTGGACGCAGGCCTCGGTGGTGATGGTGAAGCCCGGCGGCACCGGCAGCCCCAGGGACGACATCTCCGCCAGATTGGCGCCCTTGCCGCCCAGCAGGTTCTTCATCGACGCATCGCCATCGGCGGACCCGCCGCCGAAGCCGTAGACCCACTTCGTCATATGCACCCCTGAGTTCGCGTCCTGAGTTCGCGCGCATGAGCGGCTCGAACGGCCGCCCTTGCGGCGCTGCTTAGCGCGCCGGCGCGGCGAAGGCTATGGCGGCTGTAACAGTGCGTGAGCGGCGCGGTTCCCGCCCGGCGTCGCGATTGTGGTTAATAGCTTCGGCGATACAATATGTTGCGGTGAACAAACGGCGAATCGGACGCGGTCGCCGATTCGGTCCTGATTCGTTTCGCGCCTGTTCCGAGGGTTGCGGGATCGTCGTTAACGTGCGCCACACTGGGCCCCATGGACCCCGCCCGCCTGTTCGAGATCGCCAACCTCGTCGCCCTCGCCGGATGGCTGATGCTGGCCCTCGCGCCGCTGCGGCGGACGCTGCTGGTCAACGGCGCCCGCCTCGTCGGCGTCCTGCTGGCCCTGACCTATACCGTCCTGCTCGGCGCGGCGGTCCTGACCCTCGGCGAGGCCGGCGAGGGGCTGGACTTCTCGACCCTTGAGGGCGTCACCCGCGCCTTCGCCCGGCCCGAGGGGGTGCTGGTCGGCTGGGTCCACTACCTCGCCTTCGACCTCTGGGTCGGGGCCTGGGCGACAGAGGACGCGGCGAAGCGCGGCGTCCCCCACTGGGCCCTGCTGCCCTGCCTCCTCTTCACCCTGCTGGCCGGGCCGTTCGGCCTGCTGCTCTATCTGGCGATCCGCCGCACGCCGCTGGCGCGACCGACGGCTTGAGGAACCGCCCGGGGCGGGCCACCTTCCCACAGTCATGAGCGACCGATCGACCGGACTTGGTCCCTCCCGCGTCGCCGCGGTGCTGGGGCCCACCAACACCGGCAAGACCCATCTGGCGGTCGAGCGGATGCTCGGCCACGCCTCGGGCATGATCGGCCTGCCGCTGCGGCTGCTGGCGCGCGAGATCTACGACCGCATCGTCGCCCGCGTCGGCCGCGCCCGCGTCGCCCTGATCACCGGCGAGGAGAAGATCCTGCCGGACCGGCCGCTGTTCTTCGTCTGCACCGTCGAGGCCATGCCGCTGGAGCGCCAGGTCGACTTCCTCGCCGTCGACGAGATCCAGCTGGCCGCCGACCCCGAGCGCGGCCACGTCTTCACCCAGCGGCTGCTGCACGCCCGCGGCCGGCACGAGACCATGTTCCTCGGGGCCGGGACCATGGAGCCGCTGATCCGCCGGCTGGTCCCGGACGCGGAGATCCTCCGCCGCGAGCGCCTGTCGGTGCTCAGCTACGCCGGCTCGAAGAAGATCACCCGCCTGCCGCGCCGCTCGGCCGTGGTCGCCTTCTCCACCGAGCAGGTCTACGCCATCGCCGAGCTGATCCGCCGCCAGAAGGGCGGCGCCGCCGTCGTCATGGGCTCGCTCAGCCCGCGCACCCGCAACGCCCAGGTCGCCCTGTTCCAGTCCGGCGAGGTCGACTACCTGGTCGCCACCGACGCCATCGGCATGGGCCTGAACATGGACGTCGACCATGTCGCCTTCGCCGGCCTGCGCAAGTTCGACGGCCGCCGCACCCGCTGGCTGCACCCGCACGAGGTCGGGCAGATCGCCGGCCGCGCCGGCCGCCACCTGCGCAACGGGACCTGGGGCGTCACCGGCGAGTGCCAGGAGCCGGACGAGGAGCTGGTCGAACAGGTCGCAGAGCACCGCTTCGACCCGGTCGAGGCCGCGGAGTGGCGCAACGCCCGCCTCGACTTCGACAGTCTCAACGAGCTGCTGCGGTCGCTGGCCGTCAGCCCGCACAGCCCGGGCCTGCGCCTGACCGAGCCCGCGCTCGACGAGGTGCTGCTGCGCCGCGCCGCCCAGGACCCGGACGTGCAGCGCGTCGCCCGTTCGCGCGGGGCCCTGATGCGCCTGTGGGACGCCTGCCAGCTGCCGGACTTCCAGAAGACCACCCTCGACGACCACGCCCGCCTGTCGAAGGAGATCTTCCAGACCCTGACCTCCGGCCGCGGCCGGCTGGACGAGGCCTGGATCGCCCCGCGCTTCGCCGCGCTGGATCGCGACGACGGCCAGATCGACCAGCTTTCGGCCCGGCTCTCCGGCGTGCGCACCCTCGCCTACATCGCCCAGCGCCCCGACTGGCTGGAGCGCCCGCGCGACTGGCGCGAGAAGACGCGGGCGCTGGAGGACCGTCTGTCCGACGTGCTGCACGAGCGCCTGACCGCGCGCTTCGTCGATCGCCGCACCACCGTGCTCCTGCGCTCGCTCAACGACCGGGAGACGGCCCTCGCCGAGGTCGATGACGACGGCCGGGTGCGGCTGGACGGCGAGGCGGTCGGCCAGCTCGACGGGGTGCGCTTCGCCGCCGACGCCGACGGCGCCGCCGGGGCCCTGGCCGACCGCACCCTGCGCACCGCCGCCCTGCGCGCCGTCGGCCCCGAGGTGGCCCGCCGGCTGGGCCAGCTGGCCGCTGCTCCCGACGAAGCCTTCGCCGTCACCCCGGCCGGCGAGGTGCTGTGGCGCGGCAGCCTGGCCGGCCGCATCACCGGCGGCGATCCCTTCACCCCCCGCGTCCAGCTGCTCGGCGAGCTGGGCCCTGCCCCGGCCCGCGAGCGGGCCCAGCGCCGGCTGGAGGCCTTCATCGCGGCCGAGGCCGGGCGGGCCCTGCGCGACCTGCGCCGCCTTCGCACCGCCATCGAGAGCGGCGCCCTGACCGGCCTGCCCCGCGGCCTCGCCTTCCGCCTGGTCGAGGCCGGCGGCGTGCTGGACCGCCGCGAGGTGGCGCGCGACCTCGCCGCCCTCAGCCAGGCCGAGCGCCGCACCCTCAAGGCCTTCGCCGTCCGCGTCGGCGCCCATTCGATCTGGCTCCCCGGCGTGCTCAAGCCGCGCGGCCGGGCCCTCGCCCAGGCCTTCACGCCCGTATCGGGACTGGGCGCCGGGCCCGGGCTGTCGCGCCTGCCCGAGCCGCCGCCGTCACCGCGCGCCCTCGCCGCCCGCGGCCTGCGGGCCGTGGCCGGCCTCGCCGTCCCCGTCGAGGCGCTGGAGCGGTTCGCCGAGGTGACGCGCGACGCCGGCAAGGGCCCCCTGCCCGAGGCGGCCCTGGCCGAACTGGGCTGGACCGGGGCCGAGGCGAAGGCCCTGCGCGCCGGTCTGCGCACCCCGCGGGCCCAGGACCCGGAACGCGCGCCACGGCCGCAGCCGCCGGGCGACTCGCCCTTCGCCGTCCTCGCCGCCCTGACGGCCCCGCCGCCGCCCGCGCGGCGCAAGCGTCCGCGGCGACGCCGCACGGCCGCGCCGGCCGTCGCCTCATGAGCCGTCCCGTGACCCCGCATGTCTGAGCCGGCGCCCGGGGCGATACGCGCCTTCCACGCCCTGCTGGCCAACACGGCCGTCGCGGGCGTCGTCAACTACACGGTCTGGTTCGCCCTGACCTTCTGGGTCTTTCTCGAGACCCGCTCGGTGTTCGCCACGGGCATGGTCGCCGGGGTCTTCCTCGTCCTGACCGCGGCGTTCGCCGTCTGGTTCGGCAGCCTCGTCGACCACCACGGCAAGCTCCGGGTGATGCTGGGCTCCAGCCTCGCCTCGCTGGCCTTCTACGCCGTCGGCCTCGGCCTGCTGCTGCTCACGCCGGAGCCGGCCTTCCGTGAGGTGGCCGGCCCGCACCTCTGGGTCCTGATCGGCCTGGCCATGCTGGGCGTCATCGCCGGCAACCTGCGCAATATCGCCCTGCCGACCCTCGTGACCGCCCTCGTGCCGGAGGACCGGCGCGACCGCGCCAACGGCCTCGTCGGCATGGCCACGGGCATCGGCTTCCTGACCACCTCGGTGATCTCCGGCCTGCTGGTGGCCTGGGGCGGCATGAGCGGGGCCCTCGTCTTCGCCCTCGGCATGACCGTCCTCGTCATCGCCCAGCTGCTGACCGTGCGCCTGCCCGCCCACGCGGCGGCCCCGGCCGCCGCCGGGCCCGACACCCCCGACGCGCCCGCCGGGGCCGGCCGGGGCGTCGACCTCGCCGGCACCCTGAAGGTCGTCGCCGCCGTCCCCGGCCTGTTCGCCCTGATCCTGTTCGCCACCTTCAACAACTTCCTCGGCGGCGTGTTCATGGCCCTGATGGACGCCTACGGCCTGTCGCTCATGCCGGTCGAGGCCTGGGGCCTGCTGTGGGGCGGGGTGTCGGTGGCCTTCATCGTCGCCGGTCTCGTCATCGCCCGCACCGGCCTGGGGCCGAAGCCCCTGCGCACCCTGATGATCGTCAACCTGCTGATGTGGGGCGTGGCCAGCATCTTCACCGTGCAGCCCTCCATCGCCCTGCTGGCCGCCGGCTGCGCCGCCTGGATGTTCCTCGGCCCCTGGGCCGAGGCGGCCGAGCAGACCACCCTGCAGAAGGTCGTGCCCTACGAGCGCCAGGGCCGGGTGTTCGGCTTCGCCCAGGCGGTCGAGCAGGCCGCCTCGCCCCTGACCGCCTTCCTCATCGGCCCCCTGACCCAGTTCGTGGTCATCCCCTTCATGTCCGACGGCGGCGCGGGGGCGGCGGCGATCGGCGGCTGGTTCGGCACGGGCCCCGAGCGGGGCATGGCCCTGGTCTTCACCCTCGCCGGCCTGACCGGCCTGCTGGTCACGGTGCTGGCCTTCAACTCGCGGCCCTACCGCCGCCTCAGCGCCGCCTACGCCGCGCCGGCCGGAGAGGCCCCGCCGCCATGAGCGAGGCCTGCCGCATTGATGTCTGGCTGTGGCGGGCGCGCTTCTTCAAGACCCGCGGGCTGGCTGCGGCGTTTGTCGAGAGCGGCCGGGTGCGGCTGACCCGCGCCGGTCGGCAGACCCGCCTCGACAAGCCCAGCCGCTCGGTCCACCCCGGCGACGAGCTGCTGTTCGCGCTCGGCGGCCGGCTGGTCGCCCTGCGCGTCACAGCCCTCGGCGAGCGCCGCGGCCCCGCCGACGAGGCCCGCGCCCTCTACCTCGAGCTGCCCCCGCCGGCGTGAATGGCTGCCATCGCGCCCCTTCTCCCCTTGTGGGAGAAGGTGTCATGCGGAGCATGACGGATGAGAGGTGTCAGCACGGACGCTTGTGCTGATGTGGCGACGGTCGCCGGTTCATCACCGAGGGCACGGAGGAAGGCACGGAGGGCACGGCGGCGTTGCGGCTCTGCGCCGGAGGCGCTCCAAATGTCCGTCCGACATTAGGACAAAGCGCTTCGCGCGCCGCCGCACAGCGACCGTTGTGTCCCCCGTGCCTTCCTCCGTGCCCTCGGTGATGAACCGACAACGCCAAGGACATCTGGTCGGCGTCCGTGCTGACACCCCTCATCCGACACGCGCCGCGCACCACCTTCTCCCGCAAGGGGAGAAGGTCAGCGCAAGGCGTCGTTCTGACTCACCCCGCCGGTTGCAGGACGAACTCGCCCTCGAGGTGCAGCTCGACCTCGTCGCCGATGGCCGGCAGGGCGTAGTTGATGCCGAATTCCGAGCGGCGGATGGTGGCCTCGCCGTCGAAGCCGACCTTGTACTGGCCGCGGAACTCGCCGGCGGCGTTGAACTCCACGTCCATGGTCACCGGGCGGGTGACGCCGCGCAGGGTCAGGTTGCCGGTCACCTCGGCCTCGGTCGGGTCATCGCGGTCGACCACGATCGAGGTGGCCACGAAGGTCGCGGTCGGGTGGTTGGCGGTGTCGAAGAAGTCCGCCGTCTGCAGGTGGTTGTCGAGGCCGTCCGAGTTGGAGTCGACGTCGGTCAGGGGCACGGTCGCCGTCAGGCGGCTGTTGGCCGGGTTGGCCGGGTCCAGCGTCAGCTCGGCGGCGACGTTGACGAACTGGCCGTAGTAGGTCGACAGGCCGAGGTGATCGACCGACCAGGTGATCTTGCCGTGCTCGCTGTCCAGCACATAGGTCCCGGCCCGGACCTCGGACGGGGTGGTGGTCATCTGGGCGCGGGCGACGACCCCCCCGGCGAACAGCAGGGCGCCGGCGGCGACGGCCAGGGCGGCGGGACGGATCAGGTGACGCATGGGGCTTCTCCTCGGGTTTGGACCGTAATCGACGCTGTTGCAGATTGGAGCCCCGGCGTCGCGGCGCAAGCCCTCTCGGTTGACACGCCGCCCCGGGAAAGCCATCTGCGCTGGCCTCCCGTCGAGACTCCCGACCGCCATGACCTACATCGTCACTGACGCCTGCGTCCGCTGCAAGTTCATGGACTGCGTGGAAGTGTGTCCGGTGGACTGCTTCTACGAGGGCGAGAACTTCCTCGTCATCGCCCCGGATGAATGCATCGACTGCGGCGTCTGCGAGCCGGAGTGCCCGGTCGACGCCATCAAGCCGGACACGGAGGACGAGCCCGACGGCAAGTGGCTGCAGGTCAACGCCGACTACGCCAAGGTCTGGCCCAACATCACGGTCAAGGGCACGCCACCGGCCGACCGCGAACAGTTCGAGCGCGAGACCGGCAAGTTCGAGAAGTACTTCTCGCCGAAGCCCGGCAAGGGCTCCTGACCCCCGTCGGGAACGATCCGCCCCCGGTCGCCCCGGGGGGACGCATCAACCGTTTTGAAAATCCGTCACTTTGTGATAATGTCCTCGCATTGGATCGGGCGGCGGCCGTTGAACGGGACGCCGCTCATTTTGCGACAGAACCCCGCCCGCAAGACGGGGTCGGCCTGAGGTTTGGTGATCCGCATCCGCATGTAACGTCTGAAGGCTCCCGCCCCGGCTTCCCCCGGCAGGGCCGCCTTTTGTCGTTGCTCACGCGTCTGCGCTCGCCGTCCCGGCCGGGAAAGGACGAGAAGTCATGACGAGCAAGACCGGTCTTGAATTCAAGGTTGGCGACGCGGTCGTCTATCCGGCGCACGGCGTCGGCAAGGTGGCGGCGATCGAGACCCAGGAAGTCGCGGGCATGTCCCTCGAGGTCTATGTGGTCACCTTCGACCACGAGAAGATGACCCTGCGCGTCCCGACCAAAAAGGCCAAGACCGCCGGGCTGCGCTCGCTGGCCGCCGACGACGTCGTGACCAAGGCCCTGACCGTTCTCAAGGGCCGCGCCCGCATCAAGCGCACCATGTGGTCGCGCCGCGCCCAGGAGTACGAGGCCAAGATCAACTCGGGCGACCTGGTGTCGATCGCCGAGGTGGTGCGCGACCTGCACCGCGCCGAGAGCCAGCCGGAACAGTCCTACTCGGAGCGCCAGCTGTACGAGTCGGCGCTGGACCGCATGGCCCGCGAGGTCGCCGCCGCCAACAAGATCGACAAGGACGAGGCCGTCGCCCTGCTGGCCAAGTCCCTCAGCGCCAAGAAGCCGGTGGTCCAGGCCGAAGCGGCCTGATCGGCCTTCCGGACACCGGACATGACAAGGGCGGGCCCGGCGACGGACCCGCCCTTTTCGTTTGCGCCGACGCGCAGACTCAGAAGTATTCCGCCCCGGCCGGGCATTCGGCGCTGACGCGGCGGGCGGTGATGCTGGCCGGGATGAAGGGCGTGCCGCGGGCCAGCTGGGCGCCGCCGGTGAAGCGGAAGCTCTCGGCCTCGTAGGGCCCGTTCAGGCGCACCTGCACGGTCCGGCCGCGGCGGTCGCGGCACACGCCCTCGAACCGGGCCGTGCCGCCGCCGACCACCCGCACCGGATAGGTGCAGGACCAGCGCCGCGTCGACAGGCCGCCGAAGAAGCGGTTGATCTCGCTCTGGCGCACGCACTTGGTCTCGGTCTCGCCGACGCCGAGCACGCGGGTGCTGTACTCCCAGTAGCCCGGCTGGGGCTGGGGGGCCTCCTGGGCCGGGGCCGAGACCGTGGGCGCAGCCAGCAGCAGCGCGCCGCCGGTCGCGGCGGCCGCCACGGCCAGCAGACGGGGCAGGCGGTCGGTCAGGGTCATGTCGCTCCTCGCAGACAGGTCATGGGCCTCGGGTCTATAGATGCGGGCTTGAACGGGGGCTGAACAGGGGGGTTCCGCCGCCGCGCCGGGCCGCCCCGGTCCGCGAACCGGCTGGCCCCGCTTGACGCCCCGGCCCCTTTGCCCCTATACGGCCCCCTCTCGCGCGGGCCCCTGTCCCGCGCGTCCCTGTTTTACGCGCCCGTGACGCTCCGTCATGGTCGCGCCGACGAAGGATCTGACGATGTCGCGTCGCTGCGAACTCACCGGGATCGGCCCGATGGTCGGCCACCACGTGAGCCACTCGAACATCAAGACCAAGCGCCGCTTCCTGCCGTCGCTGAAGGCCGTCAAGGTGACCTCGGACGCCCTGGGCCAGACCTTCTCGCTGCGCATCTCCAACGCCGCGCTGCGCACCCTCGACTTCAAGGGCGGCCTCGACGCCTACATCGTCAAGGCCCGCGACGAGCAGCTGTCGCCGACGGCCCAGCGCATCAAGCGCCAGATCAAGGCCAAGCTGGCCGAGCAGACCGCCGCCTGAACCGGCGCGACCTGCTGAAAGACACAAGGCCGGCGGCGACGCCGGCCTTTTTCTTTGCGCCCCGCGGCCGCCGCCCCTAGCCTGCCCGCAGACGCCTCGGGGGGCCATGATGTCGTGTTTTCACCAGATTGCGTCGGCCGTCGCCGCGCTCCTGCTGGCCAGCGCCGGCGCCGCGGCGGGGCAGGACGCCCCCGCCCGCGCCTCCACCGCCTTCACGCTCGAGACCGATAATCCCCGGTCGCCCGAGCAGGAGGCCGTGCGCTTCGACCGCGCGGACCTGACCTTCCATGTCCGCCCGGAGAGCCGGTCCCTCGACGGGGTCGCCGTCCTCGACTTCACCGTACTGTCGCCCGTCCAGCGGCTGTCGGTCGAGCTGGACACCCTTTACGCCATCTCCGGCATCCAGCTGGACGGCGAGGCTCTGTCGCCTGACCGGTGGGCCAATCCCGAGGGCCGGCTGACCATCGAGGTTCCCGCCGGGCTGGCCGCCGGGGCGACCCCCCGCCTGACCATCCGCTATGGCGGACAGCCGCGCACCGCGCCGCGCGCGCCCTGGGACGGCGGCTTCGTCTGGGCCACCGCGCCGACCGGCGAGCCCTGGATCGGCTCGGCCATGCAGCTGCACGGCTGCGACCTGCTGTGGCCCTGTATCGACAACTCCAACGCCGAGCCGGGCGTGGTCGACCTGCATGTGGTCGTGCCGGAGACGCTGGTCGCGCCGGGCAACGGGATCTTCCAGGGCGTGCGCGACAACGGCGACGGCACCCGGACCTGGAGCTGGCGCACCGAACGGCCGAACATCTACGCCATCAACATCAATGTCGGGCCTTACGCCGAGGTCTCCGCGCCCTACGTCAGCCGGTTCGGCAACACCATCCCGATGCACTTCTGGCATCTGCGCTCGGACGACCCGGCCAAGGTGGCGCGGCTGTTCGCCGAGTTCCCGCGCATGCTGGACTTCTTCGAGTCGACGATCGGGCCCTATCCCTTCGGCCACGAGAAGATGGGCGTGGTCGAGACGCCCTACCTGGGCATGGAGCACCAGACCATCAACGCCTACGGCAACGGGTACCGGCTGGACGGCCGCGGCTACGACACCCTGCTGCAGCACGAGTTCGCGCACGAATGGTTCGCCAACCAGCTGACCAACCGCAACGCTGACGACATGTGGCTGCACGAGGGGCTGGGGAGCTACATGCAGCCCCTCTACGCCCGCTTCCTGCACGGCGAGCGCTACATGCAGGCCGAGCTGGCGGCCCAGCGCGGCGGACTGGCCAATCGCTTCCCCGTGGTCTCGCGCAGCCCCCGCACGGTCAACCAGGTCTACAACCGCGTCGACGGCCCCGGCGGCGACATCTACAGCAAGGGTTCGCTGATCGCCCACACCCTGCGAATGACGATCGGCGACGAGGCCTTCTTCGAGGTGCTGCGCCGGCTGGTCTATGGCCGGCCCGATCCCCGGCCGGGCAACTTCGAGCCGCAGCTCGCCTCGACCGCCGACATGAACGCCATCGTCAACGCCGTCACCGGCCAGGACTACGACTGGTTCTTCGACGCCTATCTCTACCAGGCGGCCCTGCCGGTGCTGCACCAGACGCGCGAGGGCGACCGGCTGACCCTGAGCTGGACCGCCGCCGGCGGCGGCGACTTCCCGATGCCGGTCGAGATCGAGGTCGACGGCGCGCTGATCGCCGTCGCCATGCCCGGCGGGCGCGCCACCGTCGAGGTCCCGGCCGGGGCGACCCTTCTGGTGGACCCGGAGAACAAGGTGCTGCGCCAGCTCGACTTCATCGACGACTGGAACGCGTCCCGGCGCGAGGACGCCGAACGCGCCGCCGCCGCCGCCGCTCGCGCCGCGGCGCGCCCGTGAGGAGCCTGCCCATGCGATCCTGCATCCCCGCCACCCTCGCCGCCGCCCTCGCCGCCGCCCTCGTCCTCACGCCCCCCGCCCTCGCGCAGGAGGCGGCGACGCCGCCCGCGCCGCGGGCCTCGACCGCCTTCACCCTGGCCAGCGAGCAGCCTCTGGCCCCGGAGCAGCAGGCGGTGCGCTTCGACCGGGCCGTGCTGGCCTTCCGCATCATGCCCGAGAGCCGGACGATCGCCGGCGACGCCGTCCTGACCTTCACCGCCACCGCGCCGGTGGATCGCCTGTCGGTCGAGCTGGACACGGTGTTCGACATCTCCGCCGTCGAGCTCGACGGCCAGGCCGTGGCCCCGGAGGCCTGGCGCAACCCGGAAGGCCGGCTGACGGTCGATCTGCCGCGCACGCTCGCCGCCGGCCAGGCCGCCACCCTGCGGATCCGCTACCACGGGGCCCCGCGCGTCGCCCCGCGGGCGCCCTGGGACGGCGGCTTCGTCTGGGCCAGCGCCCCGTCAGGCGAGCCGTGGATCGCCACGGCGGTGCAGGGCGAGGGCTGCGACCTGTTCTGGCCGTGCATCGACCACCCGGCGGGCGAGCCCGGCGAGGTCGAGCTGCACATCACCGTGCCCTCCAACCTGTCGGCCCCGTCGAACGGCGTCCTGCTGGGGACCGAGGACCACGGCGACGGCTGGACCACCTGGCGCTGGCGCGCGCGCCAGCCCAACACCTACGCCATCGCCCTCAATGTCGGCCCCTATGAGCGGCTGGCGGCGACCTACGAGAGCCGCTTCGGCAACAGCTTCCCGATGGAGTTCTGGCACCTGAAGACCGACGCCCCGGCCGATGTGGCGGCCCTCTTCGCCCAGTTCGCGCCGATGCTCGACTTCTTCGAGGCCAATGTGGGCCCCTACCCCTTCGCCGACGAGAAGATGGGCGTGGTCGAGACCCCGCACCTGGGCATGGAGCACCAGACCATCAACGCCTACGGCAACCAGTACCGCGTCGACGGCCGGGGCTACGACTGGCTGCTGCACCACGAGCTGGCCCACGAGTGGTTCGGCAACCAGATGACCAATGTCGACGGCGACGACATGTGGCTGCACGAGGGCCTCGGCACCTACATGCAGCCGCTCTACGCCCGCTGGCTGCATGGCGACCGCTACATGGAGGCCGAGCTCAAGGGCCAGCGCGAGTCGCTGGCCAACCGCTTCCCCGTGGTCTCGGGCCGGCGCGGCGTCAGCTACTTCAACGGCGACGGGCCGGGCAACGACATCTATTACAAGGGCTCGCTGTTCGCCCACACCCTGCGTCACCAGATCGGCGACGCCGCCTTCCGCCAGGCCCTGACGCGGCTGGTCTACGGGACCGACGATCGGCAGCCGGGCCAGATCCGGCCGCTGACGCGCACCACGCCCGACTTCGCCGCGATCGTCCGCGACATCACGGGGCGGGACTACGACTGGCTGTTCCGCGGCTATCTCTACAACGCCGCCCTGCCGGTCCTGCACCAGAGCCGCGAGGCCGGCGTTCTGACCCTGCGCTGGGAAACCGGCGACGGCGCGCCCTTCCCCCTGCCGGTCGAGGTCGAGGTCGACGGCCGCCTCATCACCGTGCCGATGACCGGCGGCGTCGGGCGGCTGGAGGTCCCGGACGGCGCCCATGTGCTGATCGACCCGGACAACCGGGTGCTGCGCCAGTCGGACGCCGTGGACGCCCTCGTCGCCTACCGCCGCCGCGGACGCTGACCCCGGGGCTCAGGCCCCGGCCGGGCGCTCCTGACGCAGGTGCCCGGTCAGGCGCGACAGGCCCTGCAGCAGGGTGATCGACGCCGCGTCGTCGCGGCAGCCGCCCTCGAGGATCAGCCGCATCGCCGTGACGTGCAGGGTCACGGCCTCCCAGTTCCAGCGCCCGGCGTGCAGCATGTGATCGGTGATGTCGCACAGGCTGGAGACCGCCGGATGCAGTGGCCCGGTGTCGAAGAAGCCGGCCAGGTCGAGCAGCTTCTCGGCCACGGCATAGACCTCGGCGGTCGTCTCCGGGCGCTGCTCGGCGGCCAGATACTCCAGCCGGGACAGGCGCTGGCGAATGGTCGCCATGGCCTCGTCATAGTGGCTGGCCAGCCCGGCCTCGGCCTGGGTCAGCGCCTCCTCGACGGTGATGCCGCCCGGCTCGGCCATCTTCTCGGCCAGCGGCGAGGTCCGGTAGATCTTGCGTACAGCGCTCATATCGAAACCCGCATCGGCTTGAACATGCCGTCAATGTCTTCCTGGGCGAGGTTCTCGCCGGCGGCGGCCCCCACTTCGCCCGACAGGTCGGTGGCGCGCCGCCCCTCCATGCCTGCTGGCGGGCCGAGGTTGCGGATCCGGCGATCCGGCCCGGCGTAGGCGTCGCATTCCACGAACGGGCGCGTGTCGCGCCCCAGCCAGACCACCCGGTCCAGCACCACGGAGGGCGTGATGGGCTTGGCGATAACGAAGCTGGCTCCGCAGTCGCGGCTCTTCTCCACCCGGCTCTGGGCCGCGTGACCGGTCAGCATGATGATCGGTGTCATGTTGAGCGGCGCCGGGGCCTCGCGGCGCACCCAGCGCACGAAGTCATAGCCGTCCATCTCGGGCATGGAGCAGTCGATGAACACGAGGTCCGGCTGACGCGAGGTCAGGATGTCGACCGCCTCGCGCGCGGTCTCGCAGCGCATCTGCTGCCGCACGCCGAAGCCCTGGACGACCGAGCTCATGATGGCGAGGGCCTGCGGATCGTCATCGACGATCAGAACCGTCGTCTTGTCGAGATTGACCCGCCGGTTCGAGCGCAGGGTCATGAGACTATCCGGCGGCTGCCGCCGCGCCGGTGTCGTCCGCGTCGGCGAGGGCGTCGCGCAGGCGATGTTGCATCTGCGCCAGGGTCACGGTGCCGATGGCCCGTGCCGGATCGGTGCCCGACGCCACGGCGAGCATCACGCCCTCCATGGCGCGCAGCGACTGGGCCATCAGGTCGGCGCTCTGCACCGTGTGCCACATCTCCGGCTGGATCTGGCCGCCGCGCTCGCGCAGCAGCTGGCCCAGCAGCTCGCCCAGATCCTCGACCTGGGTGGCGATCTCCCCCATCTCGCTGGACAGGGCGGACATCAGGGCTTCCTGAGTCGGCGTCATCAGAACAGCTCCAGCACGCCGGTCGCCACGGGTTCCGGGGCCACCACCGGCTTCTCGTTGACGGCGCCCTCGACGCCCCGCACCAGCGCGCGACCGCTCACCGGCCAGAACTGGACCCGCCGGCCGCCAAGGCCGCGCAGGCTGCCGCCGACCAGCGGAATGCCCTCGTCGCGCAGGAAGCGCTCGGCGAAGTCGGCGTTGGAGCGGCCCACATCGTTCAGCGAGTCGAACATGCGACCGCCGCCGAACAGCTTGGCCTCGAGCCGGTCGCGGCGCGCCCCGTGCTTGAGCAGGTCGTTGATCAGGACTTCCATCGCATAGGCGCCATAGCGCCGTCCGGCGGCGCCCTCGGCCCCGTTGCCCTCGGGCAGCAGGAAGTGGTTCATCCCGCCCACGCCCTCCTCGGGATCGCGCAGGCACGCGGCCACGCAGCTGCCGAGGATGGTGCTGAGCACGACGTTCGGATCGGTGCTGACGATATGCTCGCCCTGACCGACATGGACGCGACGGGCACGGGTGTTGGCGGTGAGTTCCATCATGTCAGGGTCCCGAACACCTTCTCGAGCTTTTCCTTGAGCTGGGCGACCGTGAACGGCTTCACCAGATAGTTGTTGACCCCGAACTGCACGGCCCGCTGGACCAGCTCGCGATCGGCCCGGCCGGTCAGCATGATGAACGCGGTCTTCGACGACGGGCCGTGGGCCCGGACGGCGCGCAGCAGGCCCAGGCCATCGAGGTTGGGCATGTTGAAGTCGGAGATGATCAGGTGCGGCGGCTGGGTGATCACCGAGCGCAGGGCGGCCTCCCCGTCGGAGGCGTCACGGATCTCCCGGAAGCCGATCTGCTGGAGGCTCGTCCGGATCAGGGCGCGCATCGTCTGCTGGTCATCGACGATGAGGGTGTGAATGGCGGCGGCGGCGGGCATGGTCAGCGAACCTCAGTGCGTTCCGGCGCGCGCCGACCGGGCGGCGCACAGGTCAAGGATGGCGTCGGGCATCTGGGACAGCGACAGCTGGCGCTCCACGGCGCCGATCTCGAAGGCGGCGCGCGGCATCCCGTAGACGACCGACGAGGCTTCGTCCTGACCGAGGGTGTGTCCCCCGGCCTGGCGGATGGCGAGCAGGCCCTCGGCCCCGTCCCGGCCCATGCCGGTCAGGATGACGCCGGTGCAGGGGCGCTTGCTGCGGGCGACCGAGTGGAACAGGACGTCCACGGACGGACGATGCCCGCTGACCGTGTCGCCGGCGACGAGGCGGCAGCGCGGCGTCGAGCCGGCGACCTCGAGGTGCATGGCGCCGCCGGGGGCGAGGTAGATGCGGCCCGGCTCCAGCGGGGCGCCATCGGTGGCCTCCTGCACCGTCGCGGCGCAGGACCGGTCGAGACGGGCGGCGAAGCTGGGGGTGAACGTCGCCGGCATGTGCTGGGTGATCACCGTCGCCGGGCAGTTGGCCGGGAAGCGGCTGATGATGCTCAGCAGCGCCTCGACGCCGCCGGTGGAGGCGCCGATGGCCAGGATGTGATCGCCGCCGGCGCGATAGTCCGCGCCACGGGCCGCCGGCGCGGGGGCGCCCGAGGCCGTGCGCACGCGCGAGCGGGCCGCGGTCTTGACGATGTTCGACAGGTTGGCGAAGGCCTCGGCCGTCGTCATTCCGGGCCCCGGCTTGCCGACCGCATCGACCGCGCCGAGCTCGAGCGCGGCGAGGGTCACCTCGGCGCCCGCCTGGGTCAGGGTCGAGACCATCACCACCGGCATCGGCCGCAGGCGCATGATCTTCTCGAGGAACTCGATGCCGTTCATGCCCGGCATCTCGACGTCGAGGGTGATGACGTCGGGATTGAGCCGCTTGATCTCGGCGCGCGCCTCCATCGGGTTGGCGGCATAGCCGACCACCTCGATGTCCGGATCGCGCTTCAGGGTGGCGGCGATCAGTCCCCGCATGGTCGGGGAGTCGTCAACAATCAGGACCGAGACCGTCATGCGCTGAGCCTGTAGGTGGTCAGGCCGTCCGTACGCAGCCGGGCCGAAGCCGGGCCCGCGACGCGTTCGGAGTGACCGATGTAGAGGGTGGCGTCCGGCGTCATCGCCGGCAGGAACCGCGACCAGATCTGCTCCTGGGTCGGCTCATCGAAATAGATCACGACGTTGCGGCAGAAGATCACGTCGAAACGGCCGCGCATCGGCCATTGGCCGATCAGGTTCAGTTCGCGGAACGCGACGAGCCGGCGCAGCTGGTCGCCGGCGCTGTACTGGGCGCCCTGCTTCTCGAAGAAGCGGTTGCGCAGCGCCACCGGGGCGGCGTCCAGCGCCTCGGACGAATAGACGCCCGCCGTCCCCTCGGCGACCATGTTCGGGTCGATGTCGGTGGCGAGGATCTTCACGTCGAGCTCGTTGGCCTCGGGCAGCTCCGACAGCACGACCATGCCCATGGAATAGGGCTCCTGGCCGTTCGAGCAGGCCGCCGACCACAGGCGCACGCGGCCGCCGGCCCGCGCCCGGCGGACCAGCTCCGGCATCACCTTGTCCTTCAGGTGATCGAAGTGGTGCGGCTCGCGGAAGAAGCGCGTGACATTGGTGGTGAGCGCCGCCGTCATGGCCTGGCGCTCGTCGAGACCGTCCTCGGCCTGGATCAGGGCGCAGTAGTCCCGGAAGCTGCGCAGCCCCAGGGCGCGCAGGCGCTTGGCCAGACGCGAGTAGACGAGCGCCGCCTTGCCTTCATGCAGGGCGATGCCGGCGTGGCCATGCAGGATCTGCGCGATCTGGCGGAAATCCTCCGGGGTGAGTGGAAACTCTCCCTCGACCAGCGACTCGCGCTCGGCGGTTCGGGTCATGCGGCCTCGGACTCCGGTTCCGGCAGGATCCAGTTGAGATCGATCAGGCTGACCATGCGGCCATCGATGGCGAGGATGCCCTTGACGAAGCCGCGGGCCCGGTCGCTGCCGATGTCCGGCGTCGGCTGGATGGCGTCGTCGGTCATCTCGATGATGTCGGACACCGCATCGACCAGCAGGCCGATGGTGCGCTCGCCGACCGCGACGACCATGATCACGTGGCGGGCGGTCGGCTCGGTGGTCTTCAGCCCTAGACGGGCCCCGAGGTCGATGATCGGCAGCACCGCGCCGCGCAGGTTGATCACGCCCTTCATGTAGCTGGCGGTGCGCGGCACGGCCGTGGCCGGGGTCCACCCGCGGATCTCGCGCACAGCCATGATGTCGACGCAGAACGCCTGTTCCCCGATGCGGAAGGAGATCAGTTCACGGGCGGCGGAGGCGGCGGTTGAGGCTTGGGTCATGACTCTCAGCTCGCGAGTTTGAATTCCGGGCGGGTCGGACGCCGCCGGGCGCTGGTGACGATGGCGTCGATGTCGAGGATCAGCGCCACGCGGCCGTTACCGAGGATGGTGGCGGCGGCCACGCCCTCGATCTGCTGGTAGTTGGTCTCGAGGCTCTTGATGACGACCTGGCGCTGGCCCTGGATGGCGTCGAACAGCAGGGCCGCGCGGGTGCCGGCCTCGGTCTCGACGATCACCGCCACGCCTTCCGACGGCGTCATCGGTTCGGTGCGATAGCCGAGCGACAGGGCCACATCGATCAGCGGAACAAAGGTCTCTCGGAACATGATCACCGGGTCGTGGCCGCCCACATACTGCACATCCTCCGCGCGCGGCGTGAGGCTCTCGACGATCGCCGGCAGCGGGGCCACGAGCGTCTGCTCGGCGGCGGTCACCACCATCCCGTCCAGCACGGCGAGGGTCAGCGGCAGGCTGAGGGTGAAGGTCGAGCCCTTGCCCGGCACCGAGGTGATCGAGATGCGGCCGCCCAGCGACTGGATCGAACGCTTGACCACGTCCATGCCCACGCCGCGGCCGCTGATGTCCGACACGGCGTCGGCGGTCGAGAAGCCCGGCAGGAAGATCAGGTTGTCGACCTCGTCGTCGGTCAGCACCGCGTCTTCCGGGATCAGGCCCTTGGACACGGCGATGCTGCGGACGCGCTCGCGGTTGATGCCCTTCCCGTCGTCGCTGATCTCGATGACGATCCGGCCCGAGCGATGCAGCGCGGCCAGACGCACCGTGCCCTCTTCGGGCTTCCCGGCCGCCACACGCGCCTCGGGCGTCTCCAGCCCGTGGTCGATGGCGTTGCGGATCATGTGGGTGATCGGCTCGGCGAGGCGTTCGACCACGGTCTTGTCGACCTCGGTGTCCTCACCGGCGGTCACCAGACGCACGCGCTTGCTGGTCATTTCCGCGACTTCGCGGACCAGACGCGGCATCCGCTGGAACACCGACTTCACCGGCTGCGCGCGGATGGCCATCACGCTGTCCTGGATTTCCCGGGTCAGCAGTTCGAGGTCCTCAAGCCCGGCGGCCACGCCCGACGAGCGGGCCACGCCGCTCTCGGTCACGCGTTGCGACAGCATCGCCTGCTGGATCACCAGTTCGCCGACGACGTTGATCAGGCGATCGACCCGGTCGAGGTCGACGCGGATGGTCACCGCCGGCGCGGACTGGCCCTGGGCCTGGCCCTGGGCGGGCGAAGCGGCGGGCGCAGCGGCCTTGGCGGGCGCGGCGGCCTTGGCGGGCGGCGCGGGCTCGGCCGCGGGGGCTTCGGTGGCGCCCTTGGCGACCGCCAGCAGGGCGGCGATATCCAGGTCAGCCGGCGCTTCAGCTTCGGCCGGCGCGGAGGCCGGCGGCGCGGCGGCCGCATCGGTCAGCGGGCTGACCGTGACGGGACAGTCGGCCTCGACGAAGTCAAACACCTCGCGGACCGAGCCCTCGTCGACGTCGGTCTCCAGCTCGCAGCGCCACGTCAGATAGCCGGTCTCGGGGTCGAGGGCGTCGAGCGGCGGCAGCTCGGTCGTATCGACGCTGACGCTGAGATGGCCGAGGCGCCCCAGCTCGCGCAGCAGCAGCGCCGTCTCGTTGGCGTGGGCGTACATGCGCCCGGCCGGCTTGAACTCGACCTTCCAGCCTTTCGACTCCGCCTCGATCCCGGCCGGAGCCGGCTCCTCGAGGCCGCCGAAGGCGACGGGGGTGAAGCCGAAGTCGTCATCTTCGTCCGCCCCGCCGGCGTCAGCGTCGCCACCCGGCGCCGCCTCCCCGTGGGTCAGGGCTTCCAGCTCGGCGACAAGGCCGTTCGAGCGCTCCTCGTCGACCGGATCGCCGTCGCCGCGGGCGCAGGCCACGTGGTCGCTGAGCAGGTCGGCGGCGCGCAGCAGCGTCTTGACCGTCGGGTCATCGGCCGGCTTGCGGCCAGCGCGGATCTCGTCGAGCAGGGTTTCGAAGACGTGGGCGAAACGGACCAGGTCGTCGAGGCCGAAGGCGCCGGCGCCGCCCTTGATCGAGTGGACGGCGCGGAACACGGCGTTCACCGTCTCCGTGTCGTCGGAGCCGGACTCGATGGCCAGCAGACCGCCTTCCAGGTCGGCGAGCAGCTCGTCGCACTCCTGGAAGAAGGTCGCCTTGATGGCCTCAAAGGGATCGACGCCGTCGCTCATGTCAGGCCGCCACCCGGCGCACGGCGTCGACCAGCTTGGCCGGGTCGAACGGCTTGACGATCCAGCCGGTCGCGCCGGCCTCGCGGGCCCGCGCCTTCTTGGCCGCGTCGCTTTCCGTGGTCAGCACCAGGATCGGGGTGGCGCGGTGCGCCGGATCGGCCCGCACGCCCTCGATCACGCCGAACCCGTCGAGGCGCGGCATGTTGATGTCGGTGATGATGATGTCGGCGCCCTCGGCGCTCAGGGTCTCCAGCCCGTCCACGCCGTCGACTGCCTGGATGACGCGGTAGCCCGCCTCAACCAGGGCCATCTGAAGCATGTCGCGCATCGTGCGACTGTCGTCGATGGTCAGGACCGTCTTGGTCACGAAAGTTCTCCGGAATTGGGGAGGGACGGGGCGCCAAAGGCGGTCCACTGGCTCGCGAAAGCCTCGGACGCGCCGGTGATGGAAAGCTCCTGGCCATCGGCCTGCCAGGTCTGTTGCGCGGACAGCAGCACCTGGAGGCAAAGGCCCCCGAGACGCTCCACGCCGCTGGCGTCGATCTCCGCGGACTGGCCGCGGACCGCCAGCAGGTCCGCCTTGAGCGGCGTGGCCTGCTGGATGTCGAGGACGGGCTTCAGCTGGATGCGGGCCGCCATCAGAACTCCTCCCAGCCGTCTTCGCTGGCGGCCTGTTCGGACTTCAGGGCGGCGCCGCCGCGACCGACGGTCTTGAGCGCCGGGGCGCTGGCCGCGGGCCGGGGCGCGGGCGCGCGGGGCGCCGGGGCCGCGGCGGCCGGAGCGGGCGCCGGGGCCGCGCTGCGGACGGCGCCGCCGCCGACGTTGAAACGGCCGACCGACTGGGCCAGCGCTTCGGCTTCCCGGGACAGGCTGTGGCTGGCGGCGGTGGATTGCTCGACCATGGCCGCATTCTGCTGCGTAACCTGATCCATTTGGTTAACAGCGCTGTTGACCTGGGCGAGGCCGGTGGCCTGCTCCTGGGCCGAGGCCGAGATCTCGGCGACGAGGGTGTCGATCTCGGCCACCCGCACCACGATCCGCTCCAGCGCCTCGCCGGTCTGGCCGACCAGGTTCACGCCGTTGCCGACCTGGGCCGACGAGGCCGAGATCAGCGTCTTGATCTCCTTGGCCGCCTCGGCCGAGCGCTGGGCCAGGGCCCGGACTTCCGACGCCACGACGGCGAAGCCGCGACCGGCCTCGCCGGCCCGGGCCGCCTCGACCCCGGCGTTCAGGGCCAGCAGGTTGGTCTGGAAGGCGATCTCGTCGATCACCCCGATGATCTGGCTGATCTCATTGGCCGACTTCTCGATGGCGCCCATGGCGGTGACGGCGTCACGCACCACGACCCCCGAGGTCTCGGCGTCGCTCTTCGCCGCCTTGACCGCGTCGGACGCCTCGCGCGCCCCCGAAGCGGTGCGGTTCACGGTGGCGGTGATCTCGTCCAGCGCCGCGGCGGTCTCTTCCAGCGAGGCCGCCTGCTGCTCGGTGCGCCGCGACAGATCGTCCGCCGCCTGGCTGATCTCGCTCGAGCCCGAGCGGATGCCGCCGATGTTGCTGATGACCACGCCCATGGCGTCGCGCAGCTGTTCGACGGCGGCGTTAAAGTCGGTCTTCAGCTTGGCGTACTCGCCGGGGAAGTCGGCGGTGATGGCGCAGGTCAGGTCGCCGTTGCTGAGGCGCGACAGGCCGTCGGCCAGGTTGCTCACCACCAGCGCCTGCTCCTCGGCCTGGGCCTCGGTGGCGGTCAGGTTGCGCCTGCGCTCGATCTCGGCCTGCTCGCGGGCCTGGGCGGCCTCGCTCTCCAGCCGGACCTTCTCGATGGCGGCGTCGCGGAAGGCCACGACCGCGCGGCCCATCTCGCCGAACTCGTCCTTGCGATCCGCTTCCTTGACGACGATCGAGGTGTCGCCGGTCATCAGCTTGCGCATGTGACCGACGATCGCCATCGCCGGGACGCCGAGGCCGCGGGACAGGATCCAGCCCATCCCGAGAGCGATCAGAAGGGCGGCGCCAATGCCGCCGATAATGACATATTCCGAGGTCTTGGTGCGCGTCTCCATCTCGGTGGAGACAGCCGTGATGCGCTGCATCGAGATTTCCTTGAGCGCGTCGATCCCCTCCTCGATCGCCCCCATGTAGCCGTCAGCGCTGCCGCTCTGGCCGACCATGGCGACGGCCTGGGCATAGGTCGCAGGGTCGCGCGCCAGCGGCACGCCATTCCCGACCACTTCCTGGCGCCAGGTCGCCATCGCCGCCGTGACGCTGTCCAGATGCGGCAGCATCTCCGGCGTGGCCCCCTCGCGCAGATCGGCGATGGCCTGGTCGAAGGTCTCTCCGTGCGCCGTCAGGCGCTCGAGGTAGTAGGGGTCCCGCGTCAGCAGATAGCCGCGGAAGCTGTTCTCCTGCCGTCCGAGCCGCAGCTCGGCGGTCGACAGGTCTCGAATGTCCTGGTTGGCCGCCGCCCGCTGGTCCGCCGCGCGCTCCAGCGCCAGCAGATTGGTGAAGATCAGCGCGCCCATGGCGGCGATCGTGATCAGCACGGAGCCGAAGGCGATCGCCAGTTTACGACTGATCGGCAGGTTGGACATGAACACGGGCGGCGTTCCTTTGCTTGCAGGCCACCCGAAGATGGCCTGCGGGTCTTAAGACTTGGCTTAGAAGCGGAAGGAGAGGGCGGCGACGACGCGCGCGTCGTACGGATCCCCCAGTTCGTGGCGGTCGGTGTCGTAGTAGCGGACGTCCAGCGAGACGGAGTCGGTCAGCTTGCGGCGCACGCCGACGTTCCAGGCCGTGTATTCAGCCCCGCCGTCCGCGGTGCGGTCGCCGAGCGCGGCGCTCAGCTGGGTCGCCGAGTTCAGGTTGATCGCGGCCGAGGCCTCGATCCACCAGGCCTCGCGCGTATTGCCCGAGCCGTCCGGCGTGTAGTTGAACTTCACCTTGGTCGAGACCGGACCGATCTTGCGGCCGATGGTGGCCTCGTATTCCCAGAAGTTGGCGTCGAATCCGGCGCGGGCGCCCTGGACGTCACGGTTGACCACCGCGAGGTCGACTTCGAACTCCCCGGCCTCGATCGTGTAGCCGACGGTCGACACGACCTCGGAGTCGGCCCCCGAGGACAGGTCGGCGGTCGAGACGAAGACGTTGGCGTAGGCGTTGCCCCACTCGACGCCGACACGGCCGTTGACGGCCGGGCCGTCGCTCTTGCCGAGACCCTTGCCCATGTATTCCGTGGTGACGCCCACCTGACCGTTGAAGTTCAGGTCCTGCGCCGCAGCGGTTCCGGCGGTGAGACCGGCGGCGGAGAACAGGGCGATGGCGAGAGCCTTCAGCTTGGGAAAGCGCATTTTGCGGTTCTTTCGCATTAATGAAACGTGCGCTTATCCTGCCCGCCAGCCTCCTACCGTTCGTAAATGGCGCAGTACGGAGGATTACGTAGTGACCGCGCTGGTCCGGCCGCCTTTTGCGGCGCCAAGGCCCGTGCAATCGCCCGCCCGGCCCTGGAGAGGCGGCGCACCGCGGCGCCATCTGCGTCCGAAACGTCATTGCAACCCATGATGTCTCGGCCGTTACAGTTTGACGTGCACGCCTCAACACTTGTGTGCTAGCAATGAATCAGGAGAGGAGCTCGCGGGTGTTTCGTCGAACAGTTGCGATGAACGCAACGGCGACTTGATGCGCCGCAGCAATTAAGAATGACTATCGCTTCGAGGCTTCAGACGGGGACACGTCCTGCGCCAGGCTGGGAAGCTTGAGTATTCCAGTTGCACAGGCCGAGGGGATTTCGCCCGACGTCTGCGCCTTTTCCGGACCCTTTCGCCGGCGCCGCCCGCGGGAGAGATGATGAGAACGACAGACGACCTGCTTGCGGCCGCGGTGGACTCCGCCCCCCTCCTGATCGTCGACGGTCGGGGGCGCATTGTGATGTCCACGGCGGGAGGCGCGGCGCTGTTCGGCGCGACGCCTGCCGATCTGCAGGGACGGGCTGTGGAAGACCTGGCGCCCGGCTTCGATCTCGCCGCCACGGTCGCGGCAGGGCAGGCGACCCTGAGCGGTCGGACCGGCGACGGTCGGGTGTTCCCCATCAAGATGTGGGTCAGCCCGGAGCGCGGGGATCCGGATCATGCCTGGGTGGCGCTGTGGGTGGTCGATGTCTCGGTGGCCTATGCCGCCGAGGCCCACTCCCAAGACCTTCAGGATCAGCTGGCGCGCGTCTGGCGGGTCAACTCCCTCGGCGAGATGGCCGCCGGCCTCGCCCATGAGCTCAACCAGCCGCTCGCCGCAGCCGCGGCCTATCTGCATACCGCCCAGACCAATCTGGCGCGTCACGGGCTGCCGGACGACGAGGCGGGGCGCAACGTCAACCTGGCCAAGACCCAGCTGCTGCGCGCCGGAGCCATCATCCGCCGGATGCGCGAGCAGCTGACGCCGGAGGCGCGGGCGTTCGGGACGGAGCGGGTGTCCGAAATGATCGCCGACATGTCCGGCCTCCTCGGGATGATCGAACGGGACAGCGGCGTCATCCTCGAAGTCACGCTCGACGATCGCGATGACGAGGTGCTGGCGGATCGCATCCAGCTCCAGCAGGCGATCATCAATCTTGTGCGCAATGCCGTGGAGGCCGTGGCCGGCGGCGAGGAGCGTCGCGTTCGCCTCGTCGGAACCCGGCTGGACGCGGCGCGCTACGAGCTCCGCGTTGAGGATAATGGCCCGGGTGTCGCGCCCGACCAGGTCGACGCCATCTTCCGTCCCCTGATGACGACCAAGAGGTCCGGCATGGGCCTCGGGCTTTCGGTGACCCGCAAGATCGTCGAGACCCACGGCGGCGACCTCGCCGTCGAGCGCAGCGCCCTGGGCGGCGCCGCCTTCCGCTTCACCCTGGCGCGCGCCGCGGCGGCGGAGGCGGCCGCGTGACCCATCCGGTGTTTGTCATCGACGACGATGACGCCATGCGTGACGCCCTCGTCGAGATGCTGCGCGCCGAGGGCATCACCGCCCGCGGCTTCGCCAGCGGCGTCGACTTCCTCGAGCGCCTGCCCGACGCCGAGTCCGCCTGCGTCCTGACCGATGTGCGCATGCCCGGCATGTCGGGCGTGGACCTGGTGCAGCGCCTGCTCGAGGCCAAGGGCGCGCTCTGGCCGATCGTGGTCATCACCGGCCATGCCGAGGTCACCACCGCCGTCGCCCTGATGAAGGCCGGCGTGGTCGACTTCATCGAGAAGCCGTTCGAGCCCCAGCGCCTGATCGAGGCGATCCGGGGGTCGCTCAAGCTGATCGAATGGCGGCGCAACCGGGCCGAGGCGGCCGAGGCGGTGCGTCAGGGGCTGGCCCGCCTGTCGCCGCGCGAGCGGCAGGTGTTCGATGCCCTGGTCGAGGGGCGCTCCAGCAAGGAGATCGCCGCCAACCTGTCGATCAGTCCCCGGACGGTCGAGATCTTCCGCGCCAATGTCATGCACAAGATGGGCGCCGCCAACCTGCCGGCGCTGATCCGCATGTCCCTGCACATCGAGCAGGTCTGACGCTGCCCTGACGCCGCCTCCGGCCCCGCCTCAGGGCTCCAGCTCGATGTCCCAGTACAGATAGTCGAGCCAGCTCTGGTGCAGGTAGTTGGGCGGGAAACGCCGGCCGAGGTCCTGCAGCTGCCAGGCGTTCGGCCGCACCGGCCGGCGCCGCACCGGCATCCCCGCCTGGGCCGGGGTCCGCCCGCCCTTGCGCAGGTTGCAGGGCGAACAGGCGGCGACGATGTTGTCCCAGGTGGTGCGACCCCCGTGCGAGCGCGGCACCACATGGTCGAAGGTCAGCTCGCCCCTCGCCCCGCAGTACTGACAGGCAAAGCCGTCGCGCAGGAACACATTGAAGCGGGTGAAGGCCGGTGCCCGGTCCTGGTCGATGTAGCTCTTCAGCGACACCACGCTGGGCAGCCGGAACTCCATCGACGGGCTGCGCACCACCTTGTCATAGGTCGAGACCACATCGACCCGGTCCTGCCACACCGCCTTGACCACCTCCTGCCAGGGCCAGATCGACAGGGGATAGTAGGACAGCGGCCGGAAGTCGGCGTTGAGCACGAGCGCGGGCCAGCCGGACGGCGGATTGACGAGGACCTGCATCAGGTCCGTCCCGCGCCGGCGGCGCTACGGCAGAGAGGCGACGTGACGCGACTGAAGGCGAATCTCCTTCGGTGTACGGGTCAGGCGAACGCCTTTGCATAACCGGGATTCGATGACGGGGCCATGACCCCCGCGCGCCCTTTGCCGGCCCCTGTAGAGCCCGCATGTCGAGACCGCGGGCGGTCAAGGGCGTCTACGCCGGCACGGCCTTGCGCAGCGGCGCCGGCCACAGGCTGTAGCATTCGCAGGCCGCCCGCTCGAGCGCCGACCGGTCGGTGATCCGCACCCGTCCGCGGGAATAGGCGATCGCGCCCGCCCGCTGCAGCTGCTGGGCGGCCTCGTTCACCGTCGTCCGCTGCGAGCCGAGCATCGACGCCAGATACTCCTGGGTCAGCATCAGGTCGTCGCCGTCCAGCCGGTCGTGGCACCGCAGCAGCCATTTGGCGAAGCGCTGGTCCGACCGGTGCAGGGCGTTGCAGGCCGAGGACTGTTCCAGCTCCCGCTTCAGCCGCGCCGCATAGCTGGCCAGCACCTGGCGCAGGCCGGGCCGCGCCTCGGCGAGGACGCGCAGGTCGTCCGCCGCAATCCGCCGCGCCGTGCCCGACGACTGGGCGACAAGCCGGGTGTAGACGGGGATGCTGACCGCGAAACTGCAGATGCCGGTCATGCCCTCCGGGCCGACCATATAGGTCTCCACGGAACGACCATCCTGCATGATGGCCACCGCCGAGATGATGCCGCTCTCGACGAAGTGCAGGTCCTCAACCAGATCGCCCGGCTCGGCGAAGATCTCGCCCAGCCGGAACGCCACGGGCGTCGTCGCCGCCAGCAATGCCTCGCGGTCTGCCGCGCCGAGCGCGGCGATCAGCTGGTTTGAGCCCCGGGTGGGAAACATGTCGGCCGTCGGCTGGAGGGCGCGGGATCGTGGCGACGCAACGGTCCCTGCTTGAACGCGCCAACGGCCGAAGTCCGTCGCCGGTTCCCTCAGCCCACACGACCCTTGTCGAAACCGCGCCAGACGTCGTCGTAGTCCAGCTGCATCTGCGGCGTCGCCATGGCCCACCCCGTCGGCCGGATCACCCAGCGCGTCTCGAACATGAAGGCCAGGGTGTTCTCGATCTTGTGCGGCTTCAGCTCGGTGTGGGTCGCCTTGTCCCACGACGGCTGGTCCGGACCGTGACCGCTCATGCAGTTGTGCAGCGAGGCGCCGCCCGGGGCGAAGCCGCCCTCCTTGGCGTCATAGGCCCCGTGCACCAGCCCCATGAACTCGCTCATGACGTTGCGGTGGAACCACGGCGGGCGGAAGGTGTCCTCGGCCACCATCCAGCGCGGCGGGAAGATGACGAAGTCGCAGTTGGCCGTGCCCGGCGTGTCCGACGGGCTGGTCAGCACCGTGAAGATCGACGGGTCCGGGTGGTCGTAGCTGACCGTGTTGATCGTGTTGAACCGGGCCAGATCGTAGCGGTACGGCGCGTGGTTGCCATGCCAGCCCACGACGTCCAGCGGGCTGTGGTCGAAGGTCGTGGCGTAGAGCGCGCCCTGGAACTTCTGCACCACCTCGGTCGGCCGGTCGACGTCCTCGAACCAGGCGACCGGGGTCTCGAAGTCGCGCGGGTTGGCCAGGCCGTTGGCGCCGATGGGCCCCAGGTCCGGCAGGCGGAACGGCGCGCCGTAGTTCTCGCAGACATAGCCGCGCACCGGGCCCTCGACCTCGACGCGGAAGCGCACCCCGCGCGGAATGACAGCGATATGGCCGGGCGGCGTCTCCAGGACCCCGAACTCGGTCTTCAGGGTCAGGGTCCCCTGCTGCGGCACGATCAGCAGCTCGCCGTCAGCGCAGTAGAACAGCCGGTCCACCATCGAGCGGTTGGCGGCGTACAGATGGATCCCGACCCCGCCCTGGGTCGCGGCGTCGCCGCAGCCGCCATAGGTGACCAGCCCCTCGACCCAGTCGGTCGGCGTCTCCGGCAGCGGCAGCGGGTCCCAGCGCAGGCGGTTGGGGCTCGGCGGAACCTCGTCGAACGGGCCGGAGCGCACCTGGCCCTGCGCGAACGGCCGGTAGGGCGGATGCTGGGCGCTGGGCCGCAGCCGGTACAGCCAGCTGCGCCGGTTCTCGCTGCGCGGCGCGGTGAAGGCGGTGCCGGACAACTGCTCGGCGTACAGCCCCAGCGGATGGCGCTGCGGCGAGTTGCGGCCGACCGGCAGGGCCCCGGCCACCGCCTCGGTCTCCACATGGGCGCCGAAGCCGGTGATGTAGGCGGGCGCGTTGGATCGCGTCGTCATGGGCGTCTCTCCTTGCGGAGGGTTCTAGCGACCGCGACAGGGGCCCACAATGCGACCGCCCCGCCCGGGAGACCCGGACGGGGCGGCGAAGTCGGCAGACCTTGAGCCCGGATCAGAAGCGGGCGGTCAGGCTCACCGACAGACTGGAGCCCAGATCGTACTGATTGACGCGGATCTTGTCGTCGCCGAGCTCCTGGAACTCGTCGAACTCGGTGCCGAGCAGGTTGCGCAGCTCCAGAGCCATGCCCAGGTCGCGGCCCATCGCGGTGAAATCCTTGCGGTACACCAGGTCGAGGAACACGCCGGGCTCCTGGATGAAGTCGGGCAGGCGGTTGCCGCCGAGGCCGGGGCCGCGCGCGGTGATGCGGTCCGAGACGTAGTTGACGATCAGGGTCGCCTGCGAGCGGGCGTTGTCGTCTTCCCAGCCGAGCTGCAGGTTGGCCACATGCTCGGACTGACCTTGCAGCCGGGCCCCGTCGGTCAGGTAGAAGTTGGCCGGCTCGCCAATGCCCTGACCGCCGAGGGTCAGCACACGGTCGGCCGCATCCACCTGGATCTCGGAGTCGGTGAAGGTGTAGTTCGCCTGGATGAGCCACCGCTTGTCGGCGATGAAGGGCAGGCCGGCCTCGGGGAAGTCGAAATACGTCTTCCCGTCGATCTCGAAGCCCATCAGCGTCGCCTGCGGCGCGTTGAGGAAGGTCTGCTGATACTCCAGCAGGGCGACCTCGTTGATCGTCGCCTCGACCGGGTTCTCCAGCTCCTTGTAGAAGACGCCGGCGGTCAGATACTGGCCGCGCTCGAAGTACCATTCGACGCGGGCGTCGTAGTTGGTCAGCTCGGTGTCGACCAGATAGGGGTTGCCGATGAACCGGCGATCGGTCTCGGGGTCCGTGTAGGCCTGCGGGGCCAGTTCGCGGAACTGCGGACGACCGATGGTCCTGGAGGCCCCCAGGCGCAGCTGCAGGTCCTCGGCGAAGTTCCAGGTCAGGGTCGCCGCCGGCAGCCAGTACTGTTCCTCGATCGAGGTCGGGGTGAACAGCAGGCCGGTGTTCAGCAGGTCGATCGGGATGACCCGCTGCTCGGCATCCTCGTAGCGCACGCCCGCCGAGACGCGGACCAGCGGGATCACCTCGACATCGGCCTGGACGTAGGCGGCGTTGACCGTCAGCTCGCCCTCATAGGCCGGGGCGCTGGCGGCGTTGGTCGCCTCCCGGATCACCAGGGTGTTCGGGTTGATGTTGAAGTCCGAGAACAGGAAGTCGACCCGCGACCGCACCTGGCTGTCCGAGAGCCCGTTGGGGGCCACGAAGCTGAGATCGCGGCGCACCGAGTCCCGGGTGTTGTCCAGCCACGCCACCCCGGCCGAGAAGACCGCGTCGCGGGCGTCGGACAGGGGCAGGGTGTAGCTGACATCCGCCCCGGCCGAGTAAAGCTCATCGTTCAGCTCGCTGAACGAGATCAGGTTGGTGTCGATGTCGTGGATGAAGGCGCCATCCGCGGCCTGGCCGTAGCCGAACTGCGTCTCATACGGGGCGTCACGTTCGGACACGGCGTAGGATCCGCGCCAGCTGACGTCCAGCGCCCCGTCGAGGAAGCTGTGCTCGCCGGCCAGCTGCGTCGAGAACAGCTGACGCACGAAGTATTCGGTGAAGTCCTGACGGACCTCGCCGCCGAACGCGAGGTTGAACCCCTGCCGGCTGCGGGCTTCCTTGGTGGTCGAGCGGACGAAGAAGTTGGTCCACTTGACCTCATGATCGAGCGTCGAGAAGGCGATCGAGGTCAGGGCGTTCAGCTGCACGTCGTTCTGGCCGGACGCGAACGCGTAGGCGGTGCCCGCCTCGAGGGCGCCGCCGTCCAGCAGGGCCGCCTCCTGGAAGCCCTCGCGGGCGCTCCAGCTGTTGGAGTAGCCGGCCACGGCGATGACGCCGAGCGTGCCCACGCCGGTGTCGTGCGAGAAGCCGCCCTCGACATCGAGGCCCCAGTTGACCGGGGATTCGTCGAACTGGAGCAGGCGCAGCGGCGCATTCACCAGCGACTGGCCGATCAGCTGCAGCTCACGGTCGGTGAAGTTGGCCTGGCCGATCTGACGGCCGCGGGCGAAGGCGAGGGCCAGCGGACCCGGCACGTCGCGCACACCGGAGTCGAAGCCAGTCCAGTCGGACTGGCCGCCGTAATAGGTCAGGTTGTCGCGACCGGTCGTCTCGGAATTGTAGCCGATCCCGCCCTGCACGTTGAAGAACGGCTCGTTGGGGGCATCGACCGTCTGCAGATCGATCACGCCGCCGCCGAACTCGCCCGGATAGTTGGGCGAATAGGTCTTCTGCACCGTCACGCCGCCGAGGATGTTCGACGGGAACAGGTCCAGCGGCACGACGCGCTGCAGCGGCTCGGGGCTGGGCAGCGGCGAGCCGTTCAGCAGGGCCGACGAATAGCGCTCGCCGAGGCCGCGCACATAGATGAAGCGGTCTTCGACAATGGTCAGGCCGGTGACGCGGGTGAGGGCCTCGGCGGCCGTGGAGTCGCCGGTCCGCTGAATGTCTTCAGCCGTCAGGAACGCCGCGACCTCGGAGGTCTCGCGCAGCGGCTCGGGGATGAAACGGCCGAGCACCACGATCTCCTCGACCGTGGCGACTTCGTCCCGGGGATCCTGGGCGGGGGCGGTCTGGGCGGCGGCGAGGCCAGGCGCGATCATCGCGGTCGTGGCCAGCAGCAGTCCGCTCAATGAAAGCGAAATTTTCTTCATGATCTGCGCCTTGCGAGAGAAACGACAGGAGGACGAAGGGCGGCGGGTGATCCCGCCGCCCCGGGGTTCATCCTCAGCAGGTCAGACCGGCGGTCAGGCCGCAGGTCCAGCCACGCCACCAGGTGTCGCTCTGGTTCTGCACCGCGCCGATGTAGGTCACGGCGGTGAAGGCGCTGTAGGTCGAGGGCGCGTTGGTCACCGCCACCGCGTTCTCGTTGGCGCCGTTGATGAAGCGCAGGTCCTGGTTCGAGATCGTCGTGCCCGAGGCCGGAGCCTGCAGGGTCGAGGTCCCGTTCGAGGTGTTGTTGGTCCCGGCGTTGAACACGCCCGGAACGTTCGCCGCCTGACCCGACTGGGTGCGGAACGGGATGGCGCAGGACATGAACACCGAGTTGAAGGTCGGGGCCACCGAGACGGTGTCGGCGTCGGCCAGATCGAGACAGCCCGACAGCGAACCGGTCGGGTTGGTGAAGACCGAGTTGATCACCGTGGCGTCCGAGCCCGAGTCAAAGTGGGCGACGGTGTGGGCGTTCACGGCGGCCTGACGGCCGACCAGGGTGAAGTTCGAGATCTTCGGCTGCGAGTTCAGGCGCGAAGCCAGCGGCACCGAGGTCGGGGCGGCCGAGAACTCGAAACCGGCCGAGCGGCTGGTGCCGGTGGTCGGACGCTGGGTGACGATGCCGAACTGGGCCCCGCCGCGCCAGCCGGTGTCCGTGTCCAGACCGTCGTCGTCGGCGCCGTTGATCACGACGTAGCGGATGTTGTGCGTGCCGCCGAAGATCTCGATGCCGTCATCCGAGCTGTTGTAAACCTGGATGTACTCGATGACCGTACCCGAACCTACGCCGGCCGTGGTCAGGCCCTGCAGCTCGTTGCCCGGCGACACTTCAAAGCCCGAGTACTTGATCTGCACATAACGCAGGCGGCCCGAGCTGTCGGCCGGGGTGTTGCCGCCGTAGGACACCTGGGTGCCGCCCTCGACGAAGCCGGTGCAGGTGACCGGCGCCACAAGCTGGCAGTTGGCCTGCGGCGCGCGGCCGGCCAGAACGATGCCGCCCCACTGACCCTGCGAGGTCTCGGTGGTCGTGCCCTCGATGTTCTGGCGGCTGGTGAAGATGATCGGGTTGGACGCGGTGCCCTCGGCGAACAGCTGCGAGCCGCGGTTGACGATCAGGGCGTCCGAGCCCTGGTTCGCGAACACGCGCACGCCCGGATCGATGGTCAGGGTGCCCTGCTGGCCGCCGGCCCCGTCGATGCCGCGGTCGACGCCGACCTGCACCACGCCGTTGATCGAATAGACCAGGCCGGCGGTGTTCGGCAGCGCCAGGGCGCCGACGATCTGGTTCGGCAGCTGGCAGGCGCGCAGGGTGCCGTTGGCGACCGTGCCGACGTTGGTGGTGCCGGTCGGGCAGCTGGCCGCCGGGGTGCCCGGGGCCGGGGTGGTCGGGGGCGGGGTCGTGCCGCCGCCAGTGTTGCCGCCATTGCCGAAGTTGCCCTCGCCCGGCGAGGCCACCTCCGCGCCGCCGCCGCACGCGGCCAGCGCCAGAACGGCGCAGCCGGCCATCAGAACCTTGGTCAGTCGAAGCATCGATGTTTCCCCATCGCTTGAAGGATCGGGTCACCGCGCGACGGACGACGCACCCCAGCAACCCCGGGGACGACTGACTAGGCGTTCTATGTAATAGCGGCGTGACAATGGCGGGAATGTTACGTCACACTCCTGATGCGGAGCAACTGTACTTAATTCGGCGCGCAAGTGTCGCAAAATATACATTCCGCATTCTGCGCATTCGCAGGATAACGACCGCGGCGGGCGCGGCCGCACGCGCGACAGACCCCGCCCTGGCGAGAGGGGCGCGGAAGGGGGCGTGAGGCGCGAGACGAGGAGCTTCGCGAGGGCTCTTGCGAGGGCTGCGCCGTCCGGCTATAGCCGCCCCTCCCGATCCGGCATGGCCGGACCGCCTGGCGGACGCGTAGCTCAGCGGGAGAGCACTACGTTGACATCGTAGGGGTCACAGGTTCAATCCCTGTCGCGTCCACCATTTCCCCACATTCCGCAGTCGCCACGCCGGACAGGCGCTGACGCCGCGCGCGTGTGGGCTCCGCCGGCCTCGCCGCGAGCCGCAAACCCTCAGGCCCCCCGATCGCCCCCACCGCCCGACCTGCGGCGGCGCACGCCCGTGGCAGACGCCAGGTCTCCATTACCCAAGCCTATGGCCTGAATAACAATATTTAGTTTGCGTAATTATATAAATGGGCGCGAGATGGGGTGTCTGAAGGAGACCGCCATGACGTCGATGCCCCGCCTCAATGCGCCCGCCCCCGATTTCCACGCTCGCACCACCCACGGCGACCGGAGCCTTGCGGACTATCGCGGCAAGTGGCTGATCCTGTTCTCGCACCCGGCGGACTTCACCCCGGTCTGCACCACCGAGTTCATCGGCTTCGCGCGCCACGCCGACACCTTCGCCGCAATGAACTGCGAGCTGCTCGGTCTGTCGATCGACAGCCTCTTCTCGCACCTGGCCTGGACCCGGAACATCCGCGAGAAGTTCGGCGTCGACATCCCCTTCCCCATCATCGAGGACCTGAAGATGGAGGTGGCGCGCGCCTACGGCATGATCCACGACGACGCCAGCGACACCTCGGCCGTCCGCGCGACCTTCCTCATCGACCCGGACGGCGTCCTCCGGGCCATGGTCTACTATCCGATGAGCAACGGCCGCAGCATCGACGAGTTCGTGCGGCTGCTGACCGCCCTTCAGACGTCCGACGCCCACGGCGTGGCGACACCCGAGAACTGGCGCCCCGGCCAGCCGGCCATCGTGCCGCCGCCGAAGACCGCCGCCGCGGCCGACGCCCGCGCCTCGGAAGGCTACGACTACACCGACTGGTACTTCTCGCGGCGCGAGGTGCCCGCCCCCGCCGCCGCCTGAGCCATCCCCCCCGCCCGGACCCCGGTGGTCCGGGCGCCCTCGCGACGCGGGCGGCTCGCCCGACGACTGCGCCAGACCCTCCGGAGGTCCGACATGCCGTCGATCCCGACACCCGTCCCGAACACCTTGTCGACAGGCCTTCGCTGCCGCTGCCCGCGCTGCGGCGAGGGCCCGCTGCTGCGCGGCTACCTCACGGTCCGCGACGCCTGCCCCGCCTGCGGGCAGGACTTCAGCTTCGCCGAGCCGGCGGACGGGCCCGCCTTCTTCGTCATGTCCGCCGTCGGCGCGCTCGGCGTGGCCGGGCTGATGGCGTTTGACCTGACCGTCCATCCGCCCGTCTGGGTGCATATGGTCACCACCCTGCCGCTCGTCGCCGCGGCCTGTCTGGCCTCGCTGCGGCCGGTCAAGGGCTGGCTGGTGTCCGAGCAGTATGTCCGCAAGGCGGCGCCGGCGGACTGGCGCCGCCCGTCCGTCGATTGATCCGCACGAAGGAGCCGCGTCATGTGTCGGGCAGTGGTGTGCCGCACCTGCGGCAAGATGGGCTGGGCCGGCTGCGGCCGGCACGTGGAGGAGGTGCTGCGCGGCTATCCGCCGTCAGCCCGCTGCCCCGGCCACCCCGCGGAGCCAGGTCAGGGGTTCTTCGCCCGCTTCCTCAAGCGCTGACACGGGTGTAGGCCGCTCCATCATGGACCCCGCCACGCGCGACTTCTGGGACGCCCGCTACGCCGCCGCCGAGGGCTATCTGTTCGGCGAGGCGCCGAACGCCTTTCTCGCCGCCCAGGCCGCCCGCCTGCAACCGGGTCTCACCGCGCTCGCGGTCGCCGACGGAGATGGCCGCAATGGCGTCTGGCTGGCGCAGCAGGGCCTGAGCGTCACCACCACCGACGTCTCGCCGAGGGCGGTCGACAAGGCCCGCGCCCTCGCCGCCCGCCGGGGGGTCGCCCTCGACGCCCGGGTGGCTGATCTTGCGACCTGGACCTGGCCGGAGGCGGCGTTCGACGTGGTCGTGGCCATCTTCATCCAGTTCGCCCCGCCGCCCGCGCGCGACCTCATGTTCCGTCGCATGGCGGCGGCCCTCAAGCCCGGCGGCCTGCTGATCCTGCAGGGCTACCGCCCGGAGCAGCTGGCCTACGGCACAGGCGGTCCCGGCCAGGTCGAGAACCTCTACACCGAGGCGCTGCTGCGCTCGGCCTTCGCCGATCTGGAGATCCTGCACCTCGCCAGCCATGACAGCGACCTTGACGAGGGCGCGGCGCACCGCGGGCGCTCGGCGCTGATCGATCTGGTGGCGCGGCGTCCCTGACCGGCGGGCTCCCGGCGGCCGTCAGTCGACGAGGCCGCTGCAGCTCGCGTCCCCGGCCAGGGCCCGCAGCTGGCAGGCCAGCACCAGGGCGTCGCGGGCCGCGGCGGCGCGGGCGCGCTCGGCCCCCGCCACCCGCGCCTCCGCGTCCAGCCGGTCGACCAGCGGTCGCGCGTCGGCCGCCACCTCGTCCGCCACGCTGGCCGCGGAAATGACGCTGGCCTCATAGGCCGCCTCGGCCGCGGCCAGACGCAGGCGCGCCGCGTGGGCCCCGTGGAAGGCGGCCAGGACCTCGGCCTCCACCGCCCGCCGGGCCTCGCGCAACCGGGCCTCCGCCGCGCGCACCTCCGCCGCCTGTGCGGACACCGCCGCAGCGGTCGAGCCGCTGTCGAACAGCACCCAGCGCCCCTGCACCCCGACCCGCCATTCGTCGTTGCGATAGCCGGGCAGGAACTCGTCGCGGGTCTGCGACGCGCGGGCGGTGACGGCCACGCTCGGCCCGAAGCCGGCGCGCGCCGCGGCCAGCTGCGCCCGGGCGCCGTCCAGCCCGGCCTCGGCTGCGGCAAGCCCGGGGCTGGAGGCCAGGGCCTCCTCAAGCGCCGCCGCCACATCCGCCCCGACGTCCGGGGCCGGAGGCAGCGGGCCGAGCCCGTCAGCCGGCGCCCCGACCCCCCGGGCGAAGGCGGCCCGCGCCGCCTCCAGCCGGGCTTCGGCCTCGGACCGCGCGGCGAGCGCCTCGGCCCGCCGGGCGGTCGCCTCGGCCAGGTCCGAGCGCGCGATCTCGCCGGCCTCGAAGCGGGCGGCGGCCTGGCGGGCGATCTCGGCGAGCAGCTCGCTCTGGCGACGCGCCGTGGCCAGCCCCTGCTCGGCCGTGAGCACATCGGCGAAGGCGGTGACGACGGCCACGGTCAGGCCGGCCTCGGCCGCCCGGCGCCCTTCGCGGGCCCCCGCGACCCCGGCGGCGGCGCCGGCGAGTCCGGCCCGCAGCGCGCCGCTGGTGAACAGCGGCTGGCGCGCCTCGAGCATCAGCGCCGACGGCGCGACATCCGTGGCCCCGAAGCCGAAGAAGCCGTCGAGGTCGCTATGGCCGTCGGCGATCATGCCGCTGACGGTGACGGTCGGCCCACGCGCCGCCTCGGCCTGTCGCCGGCGCGCCGCCGCCGCCGCGTCCCCGGCCTCGGCCATGGCCAGCAGGGGGCTGGACCGGCGCGCCATCTCGAGCGCCGTCTTCAGGTCCATCGCCGCCGCCGGCGAGGCCGTGGCCAGCCCGAGCAGCAGCGCGACCGTCGCCGTTCTCAGGCTCATCGGAACACCGCCCCCGGGCGCAGGCCCACGGCCTTGAAGACCATGGCGGCCGGGCAGAAGCCGGTGAAGGCCGCCTGGATCATGTTGAGCCCGGCGAAGGCCGACAGGCCGATCCACGAGGGGTGCAGCGTCAGGCTGAGCGCGATGCCCAGCAGCACGACGAAGCCGGCGAAGGCCAGCACGGCGCGGTCGATGTTCATGACGGGTTTCCTCGCAATGACGGGCGGTGAGGATCAGCTCTTGAGCTTGTGGGCGCCGATCAGATCCAGCGCCATCTTCTCGTAGAAGGGCACGCTCTCGCCGCGTTTGATCTTTGAAATGAAGTACTTCTCGAAGCCCACCTTGGCGAGGTGGACCCATTTGCCGCTGGCCGCCCAGTTGATGTTGCGCGGCGGAATCTGCGGCTGGGCGAAGAAGGCCACCCCGCCGTCGCCGAAGTCGGCGAGGCAGATGGCGTTCCAGCTGGCCTCGTGGGTCGGCGCCTCGCCGGCGATCGCCTGCTTGAGGTTGTGAGCGATGGCCGTGACCATGCTCTCGATCATGAAGCCGGTCTTGGGCACCCCGACCGGGACGGGCGTGGGCCCCATCGGCGGGATCGCCACGCACACCCCCAGCGAATAGACGTTCGGGAAGGTCGGGTTGCGCTGGTGTTTGTCGGCGAGGATGAAGCCGCGCGGATTGGTCAGCCCCTCGACGCCATACACCGCCGGCACGCCGCGGAAGGCCGGCAGCATCATGGAATAGGTGAACGGCAGGTCGTGGGTCGCCTTGACGGCGCCGCCCTCGGCGACCTCCTCGACATGCATCAGGCCCGGCTCGACCGAGGTCACCCGGGCGTTGGTGACCCACTTGATGTGGCGCTGGCGCAGCTCGCTCTCCAGAAGCCCCTTTGTGTCGCCGACCCCGTCGAGCCCGAGGTGGCCGATGTAGGGCTCCGAGGTGACGAAGGTCATCGGCACCTGGTCCCGCACCTTGCGGCGCTTCAGCTCGGTGTCGAGGATCAGGGCGAACTCATAGGCAGGGCCGAAACAGGACGCGCCCTGGACCGCGCCGACGACGACCGGCCCGGGATTGGCGGCCAGCCTCTCGAACGCCTCGCTGGCCGCTTCGGCGTGATCGACATGACAGACCGACTCGGTGAAGCCGCCGTGCGGCCCGAGCCCGTCGATCTCGTCGAAGGCCAGCTCCGGCCCCGTGGCGATCACCAGATAGTCGTAGGCGAGGCTCGAGCCGTCGCCGAGGTCGACGGCGTTGTCCGCCGGCCGCACCCGGGACGCGCCGCAGGTCAGGAAGTCGATCTTCCGCTTCTTCATCACCGGACGCAGGTCGACCTCGATCGCCTCGCGGTCGCGCCACCGCACGGCGACCCAGGGGTTGGACGGGACGAAGCTGTAGCTCGGCCCCTTGTTGACCACGGTGATGTGCGCGCGGTCGCGCACGGCGTCCTTGATCTCGAAGGCGGCGATCGATCCGCCCAGGCCGGCGCCCAGGATGACGATGTGGGGTTTGGCGGGGTCGGCCATGGCGTGTCCTCCGGTTCCTTGCGGCCCGTGGCGCGCGACGCCGGGGGCCGATGCGACTTGACCCATAGCTCATAACTATATTATATGCAAATGTATAAATATAGCCTCCAGCCAAGGTGCTGACCGTGAACGAGAATCCCGAGATCCAGAACGTCGCCGCCGCCGCCGCCCTTGCGGCGCAGCAGGCCGGCCAGGCGCTGATCGTCGATGTCCGCGAGCCGGCCGAGTTCGCCGCGGAACGGATCGCCGGCGCGCTGAACCTGCCCTTGTCGACCTTCGACCCGTCGAGCCTGCTGGCTGTGGTCGATCCGGCGCGGGTCATCTTCCAGTGCGGCTCGGGCATGCGGTCGATGAAGGCCGTGGTCGCCTGCCGCCTGTCCGGCCTGCCCGCCGACCGCCACCTCGCCGGGGGGATCGGCGCCTGGAAGGCCGCCGGCCTGCCGGTGATCCGCATCGACCCGGCCACCGGCCAGCCGGCCTGACCCGACACGGAGCGCCCCATGACCGCCCCTGCCGCCCGCCTCGCCGCCGCCCTGCTGCTCGCTACGGCGCCCCTGGCCGCCTGTTCCGACGGCCATGACGCCCGTGAAGCGCCCGCGGCCGCCGCCCCGACCGGGCCGGCTGTGGCCGTCCAGACCCGTCTGGTCGCCGACATGAAGCCGGTCGCCGGCGAGATCACGACGCGCGACCTTGGCGAGGCTTCGGCCCGCACCGGAGGCACCCTCGTGAGCCTCAATGTCCGCGAGGGCGACATGGTCCGCGCCGGACAGGTGATCGGGGTCGTCCGCGACGCCCGGATCGGGCTGGAGACCGCCAGCTACGCCGCCCTCGTGCGCGCCGCCGAGGCCGAGGCGGCCCGCGCCGAGGCCGACCTCGCCCGGACCCGCCGCCTGTACGAGCAGGGCGTCTACGCCCGGGCGCGACTGGACCAGGTCGAGGCCGCCGCCCGCGCCGCCCGGGGCCAGCTGGAGGCCGTGCAGGCCCAGCGCGCCGCCAGCGCCGAGATGGGGGCCCAGGGCGCCATCCTCGCCCCCGGCAGCGGCCGCGTGCTGCGCGCCGACGTGCCGGTCGGCTCGGTCGTCATGCCCGGCCAGAGCATCGCCACCGTCACCTCGGGCCCGCTCGTCGTGCGCGTCCAGTTGCCCGACGGGCAGGCCGGCGCCCTGCGCGTCGGCGCCCGGGTGGAGCTGACCCCCGATGGCCCGGCCGGGCCCCGCACCACCGCCGCCATCGCCCAGGTCTACCCCGCCGTGGAGGCCGGCCAGGTGATCGCCGACATCGACGCCGCCGGGCTCGACCCCTCCCTCATCGGGCGCCGCATCGGCGTGCGCTTGCCCGTCGGCGAGCGCCCGGCGATCGTGCTGCCGCGCGCGCTCGTCTCGACCCGTTTCGGGGTGGACTATGTCCGCCTCGCCAGCGGGCAGGACACCCCGGTGCAGACCGCGCCGGGCCCCGAGCCTGACACGGTGGAGATCCTCAGCGGCCTGCGCGAGGGCGATCGCCTCGTGGCCCCCGCCGCCGCGCCGCGCCGTGAGGGAGCCGACCGGTGAACCTCGGACTCTCCGGCCGCCTGACCGCGGCCTTCATCCGTTCGCCCCTGACCCCGCTGATCCTGATGGCGGCGGTGGCCATGGGCCTGCTCGCCCTCGTCAGCATCCCGCGCGAGGAAGAGCCGCAGATCAGCGTGCCGATGATCGACATCATCGCCCCGGCCCCCGGGCTGGCGGCGCGCGACGCGGTCGAACTGGTCGGCAAGCCGCTGGAAGGGCTGGTCAAGGCCATCCCCGACGTCGACCACGTCTACACCTTCGCCGACGACGACCAGGTCATGGTGGTGGCCCGCTTCCGGGTCGGGACCCACCCGGACAACGCCGTGGTCCGGGTCCATGAGCGCCTGCGCGCCAA
Organism: Brevundimonas sp.; assembly: GCF_035998205.1. GTDB lineage: Bacteria > Pseudomonadota > Alphaproteobacteria > Caulobacterales > Caulobacteraceae > Brevundimonas. Next base: position 89,794 of record NZ_DASYHT010000006.1, on the reverse strand, counting down.
CATGACGGCCCTGCCGGCCGGCCTGCCGGAGCCGATCGTCCGGGCCAAGGGCATCAACGACGTGCCCATGCTGACCCTGACCCTGTCGCCCGATGCAGACCATCAGGACCGCTGGGACCAGGCCACCCTGCGCACGATCGCCGACCAGCTGCAGACCGAGGTGGTCAAGGTCGAGGACGTCGGCCAGACCTTCATCGTCGGCGGCCAGCCCGAGGAGGTCCGCATCGAGCCCGATCCGGCGCGGCTGGCCCTGCACGGCGTCGCGCTCGGCAGCCTGATGGAGACCGTGCGTCAGGCCAATCGCGCCCTGCCCGGCGGGCTCGTCCGCGACGACGGCGGGGCCCGGGCGGTCATCGCCGGCCGGACGCTCGCGACGGTCAGCGAACTGGAACTGCTCGAGGTCCCGACCGCGACCGGCGGGGTCGTCACCGTGCGCGACGTCGCCCGCGTCATCCGCGGCCCCGCCGACGACCAGTCGCGGGTCACGCGCTGGGCGCGCGATGAGGCCGGGGCCTGGAGCGAGGCCCCCGCCGTCACCCTGGCCATCGCCAAGCGCGAGGGCGCCAACGCCGTGGTGGTCGCCGAGGCGGTGCTGCACCGGGTCGAGACCCTGAAGGGGACGCTGCTGCCCGAGGGCCTGAACGTGGCGGTCACCCGCGACTATGGCGAGACGGCCAACGAGAAGGCCAACGAGCTGCTGTTCCACCTCGCCCTCGCCACGGTCTCGATCGTGGTGCTGATCGGCTTCGCCATCGGCTGGCGCGAGGCGGCGGTCACCGCCGTGGTGATCCCGACCACCATCCTGCTGACGCTGTTCGCCGCCAACCTGATGGGCTTCACCATCAACCGGGTCAGCCTGTTCGCCCTGATCTTCTCGATCGGCATCCTCGTCGACGACGCCATCGTCATGATCGAGAACATCGCCCGGCACTGGGCCATGAAGGACGGCCGCGACCGCGTCGAGGCGGCCATCGAGGCCGTGGCCGAGGTCGGCAATCCGACGGTCGTGGCGACCCTGACCGTGGTCGCCGCCCTGCTGCCGATGCTGTTCGTCTCGGGCCTGATGGGCCCCTACATGGCGCCGATCCCGATCAACGCCTCGGCGGCGATGATCTTCAGCTTCTTCGTCGCCGTGGTCATTGCCCCGTGGCTGATGGTGCGCTTCGCGCGCAAGGCGCTGGAGGGCGGCCCGTCCTCCGCCGGCCACGGCCATGACGAGGGCTGGATGGGCCGCGCCTACCGCCGCGTCGCCGGCCGCGTCATCGCCACGCGCCGGTCAGCCTGGACCTTCCTGATCCTCGTCGGGGTGGCGACGGTCCTGTCGATGTCGATGTTCTACTTCAAGGCCGTGACCGTGAAGCTGCTGCCGTTCGACAACAAGTCGGAGCTGATGCTGGTCGCGGATCTCCCGGAGGGCGCCAGCCTCGAGATGACCCAGCGGGTCCTCGGCGAGGCGGCGGCGATCGCCCGCCAGATCCCCGAGGTGGAGGCGATCGACAGCTATGCGGGCACGGCCTCGCCGTTCAACTTCAACGGTCTGGTCCGGCACTACTTCCTGCGCAGCCAGCCGGAGCAGGGCGACCTCGCCATCACCCTGGCGGCGAAGCACCACCGCGACCGCGCCAGCCACGCCATCGCCCTCGATCTGCGCCAGCGGCTGGGCGAGCTGACCCTGCCGCCGGGTACAGCGCTGAAGGTGGTCGAGGCCCCGCCCGGACCGCCGGTCATGGCCACCCTGCTGGCCGAGGTTTACGGCCCCGACGCCGACACCCGGCGCGCCGTGGCGGAGAAGCTCAAGAGCCTGTTCCACGCCGTGCCGTTCGTCGTCGACATCGACGACAGCTACGGCCTGCCGCGCCCGCGCCTGCGCCTCACGCCGGACCGCGGCCAGATCGAACGCTTTGGCGCCCGCGAGCGCGACGTGCTCGACTCCATCGGCGCGGTGATGGGCGGCCAGACCCTCGGCTACATGTATCGGGGCGAGGGGCGCGACCCCCTGGCCATCCGCCTGGCCCTGCCCCAGTCGGCCCGCACCTGGGACGAGGCGCTCGCCGCCACCCCGGTCGCCGTCGCCGGTCCGGGCGGGCGTCTGGTCAGCCTCGGCGAGCTGGTCGAGGCCCGCGAGGAGCCCGGCTCGACCCACATCTATCGCCGCGACGGTCGCGACGTGGACATGGTGATGGCCGAGCTGGCCGGTCAGTATGAGGCGCCGATCTACGGCATGCTGGCGATCAACCGCGCCATCGAGGACGCCGACTGGGGCGACCTGCCCCGCCCGCAGATCCGCCTCAACGGCCAGCCCGAGGACGAGACCCGCCCGGTCATCCTGTGGGACGGCGAATGGGAGATCACCTGGGTCACCTTCCGCGACATGGGCGCCGCCTTCCTTGTGGCGATCCTCGGCATCTATGTGCTGGTGGTGGCCCAGTTCAAAAGCTTCCGCCTGCCGCTGGTGATCCTGACGCCGATCCCCCTGACGCTGGTGGGCATCGTCATCGGCCACATGCTGTTCCAGGCGCCGTTCACCGCCACCTCGATGATCGGCTTCATCGCCCTGGCCGGGATCATCGTGCGCAACTCCATCCTGCTGGTCGACTTCATCCGTCACACCGGCGGGGATGGACGCCCGCTGCGCGAGGTGCTGCTGGAGGCTGGCGCCATCCGCTTCAAGCCGATCCTGCTGACGGCGCTGGCGGCCATGATCGGCGCCGCCGTGATCCTGTTCGATCCCATCTTCCAGGGGCTGGCGATCAGCCTGCTGTTCGGCCTCGCCTCGTCGACGGTCCTGACGGTGCTGGTGATCCCGGCGATCTATGTGGTGCTCAGGGACGACCAGCCGGCCTGAGGCGGGCGCGCCGGGAAGAGGCTTCAGCCCTCCGGGATCAGCCGGGCGAAACGCGCGGCGTCGCCGTGGACGACCGGGCCCGCGGCCGCCGGCGGCGCCTCGCGCAGGCGGCGGGTGACGCCCGCCGCGTCGCGGCAGAAGATCTCGTAGAGCATGGCCATCACGGCCTCGGCCCGCTCGTCCGCGATCGAATAGTAGATCGAGCGCGACTCGCGCCGCGTCTTGACCAGCCCGGACTGGCGCAGCTCGGCGAGCTGCTGCGACAGCCCCGGCTGCCGGATGCCCAGATCCTGCTCCAGCTGACCGACCGAGCGCTCCTCCTGCGAGATGTGGCACAGGATCATCAGCCGGTTGGCGTTGGCGAGCTGGCGCAGCAGATCGGCGGCCTGGGGGGCCTTGACCTTGAGCTGATCCATCACCGAAGGATCGACGGCGCTCATCAGCGGCGCTCCCGGTAGTACCAGAGCTCGCCAGCCTCCAGCGCCGCGTCCAGATCGGCCGGGGCCGCCTCCAGCAGCGGCTGACCCCGGGTCCAGCCCGCCGGCGCCGAGGCCCCCTCGCGATCCGAGGTCTGCAGCGCCTCCACGAGCCGCAGCAGCTCCTCGACCGAGCGGCCGACCGTCATCGGATACCAGCTGATGGCCCGGATCACGCCGGTCGGATCGATGACGAAGGTGGCCCGCACCGTGGCGCTGTCGGGCGAGGCCGGATCGATCATGCCGAAGGCCTGGCCGATGACCATCGAGGGGTCCTCGATGATCGGAAAGGTCACCTTCACGCCGAACCGGTCGTGAATGTCCTTGAGCCACGCCAGGTGGGCGTACAGGCTGTCGACCGACAGGGCCATCAGATCGCAGCCGAGGGCCTCGAAGTCCGCCTGCCGCCGCGCCAGGCCGATGAATTCGCTGGTGCAGACCGGGGTAAAGTCGGCCGGGTGCGAGAACAGCACCAGCCAGCGGCCGCGGTAGTCGCTGAGCCGCTTCTGGCCCAGGGTGGTGCGGGCCGCGAAGTCGGGCGCCCGGTCGTTGATGCGCAGGGGCCGGGGCGGGGTCGTGTCGGTCATCCGGGGAGCGTCCATCAGGCGTCGCTACGGCGCATCCGCCGCGCGCGCCACAACAAAATACATACTTGCGCGAATTATGAAACGTTATATTTATTGTGCCCGCTTACCGGAGCCTCATGATGTCCGTCGAGCCCCACGACCCCGCCCTCGCCCACGCTGACGACGTCGTGCGCCGCGCCCTCGCCGACCCGGCGCGCCGGCCGGTGGTGAAGACCTTCTTCGACGAGGCGACCTTCACCGCCAGTCACGTCGTCCACGACCCGCAGACGAAGGCCTGCGCCATCGTCGACAGCGTCCTCGACTACGATCCCGCCGCCGGCCGCACCAGCAGCGACTCCGCCGCCGCGCTGATCGACTACGTGCGCCGCGAGGGCCTCGATGTGCAGTGGCTGCTGGAGACCCACGCCCACGCGGACCACCTGTCCGCCGCGCCCCTGCTGCAGACCGAGCTGGGCGGCCAGCTGGCGATCGGCGGCGAGATCGTCCGGGTCCAGGAGGTCTTCGGCAAGGTCTTCAATGAAGGCACGGAGTTCCGCCGCGACGGCAGCCAGTTCGACCGGCTGTTCCGGGACGGCGACCGCTTCGCCATCGGCGCGCTGGACGCCACCGTCCTGCATGTGCCCGGCCACACCCCGGCCTGCCTCGCCTATGTCATCGGCGACGCGGTCTTCCCCGGCGACACCCTGTTCATGCCCGACTACGGCACCGCGCGCTGCGACTTCCCGGGCGGGGACGCCCGCACCCTGTACCGCTCGATCCGTCGCCTGATGCAGCTGCCGGGCGAGGCCCGCGTCTTCCTGTGCCACGACTACAAGGCCCCGCCGGAGCGGACAGAGTTCGCCTGGGAGACGACGATCGGCGCCGAGCGCGCCGGCAACATCCACGTCCATGACGGCGTCTCCGAGGAGGAGTTCGTCGCCATGCGCGCCCGGCGCGACGCCAGCCTGTCGATGCCGCGCCTGCTGCTGCCGTCGGTCCAGGTGAACATGAACGGCGGCCGCCTCCCCCCGCCCGAGGACAATGGCGTCAGCTACATGAAAGTGCCGATCAACCAGCTCTGAGGGCCCCGTCGCCCTGCCTGTCGGAACCCCTCCCATGGACATTCGCAAACTCGAGCCGGGGCTCGACGTCACCGGCCAGATCCTGCCCGGCGACGTGCCGGCCCTGGCGGCCCTGGGCTATCGCGCCATCGTCTCGAACCGGCCCGACGGCGAGGAGGTCGGCCAGCCGCGCACGGAGGACGTCGCCCGCGCCGCCGCCGGCGCCGGCCTCGCCTTCCGCCACCTCCCCGTGCGCGGCGGGGCCATCACCGACGACGACGTCGCCGCCTTCCGCGACGCGCTGGAAACCCTGCCCGGGCCGGTGCTGGGCTTCTGTCGCAGCGGCATGCGCACCACGACCCTCTGGGCCCTCTCGAGGGCGACGACGACGCCGGCGGACACCCTTCTGACCGCAGCGCGCGCGGCCGGCTACGACCTGGAGCCGCTACGGCCGCGGCTCGCCGCCTGAGCCCTCGGGACACGCCCCGCCCATGTCGCTGACCCTGATCCAGTACGGCCTTGGCGCGGGCGCCGGCTCTCTCGTCGGCTTCAGCCTCGGGCTGGTGGGCGGCGGGGGGTCGATCCTCGCCGTGCCGCTGATGGTCTATCTGGTCGGCGTGCGCGAACCGCATATGGCGATCGGCACCAGCGCCCTTGCCGTCGCCGCCAACGCCGCGCTCAGTCTGATCAACCACGCCCGGCAAGGCGCTGTGAAGTGGCGCATCGCCGGCCTGTTCGCCCTGGCCGGCGTCATCGGCGCCTACGCCGGCTCGACGCTGGGCAAGGCCGTCGACGGGCAGAAGCTGCTCGCCCTGTTCGCCCTGCTGATGCTGATCGTCGGCGGGCTGATGCTGCGCAGCCGATCGGCAGCCGGCGACCCGGACGCCCGGCTGACCCGCGCCAACGCCCCCCGCGTCGCCGGAGCCGGGGTCGCCACCGGCGTCCTGTCCGGCTTCTTCGGCATCGGCGGCGGCTTCCTGATCGTGCCGGGCCTGATGGCCACGACCCGCATGCCCATCTACCAGGCCGTCGGCTCCTCCCTCGTCGGCGTCGCCGCCTTCGGCCTGACCACGGCGCTGAACTACGCCTTCAGCGGCTGGATCGACTGGGCCCTGGCCGGCGCCTTCCTCGTGGGCGGCGGCCTCGGAGGGCTCGCCGGCGCCCGCCTCGCCCGCCGGCTGTCGGGACGCAAGGGCGCCCTCAACACCGTCTTCGCAACGCTGATCTTCGTCGTCGCCCTGTACATGCTCTACCGCAGCGCCGGCGCGCTCGGGGTGCTCTGAGCGGTCAGGGGGGGGCAGGAACAGCCTCAGGGTTGTGTCGCCTCGCGCATGGGGTCATGTTTCGCGGCGCAGCGGCGCGGCAGGACGGACGGAGCGGCAGATGGGCGACAGGACGATGAGCCGCACGGAAGGGCGTCCGCTCCGGGGGATGCTGGCCCTCGCCCTGGCCTTGTTCGCCGCCGCCGCATGGTCTGGTCCGGCCCTTGCCCAGACCGCGGTGCGTGTGGCCCCGGCGCCGGCCTGGGTCTCCGACCGCCCGGCGGAACAGGCGGCGGCGGAGCCGGCCAGCGGCGTGGTCAGCCTCGACCTCACCGATGTGCAGATGCGGATCGAGTCGGGGGTCGTTCATGCCTACAGCCGGACCCGCCTGCGCATCCTCGGCCCCTCAGGGGTCCAGATCGCCGCCCGCATGGCGACCTTCAGCTGGAACCCGGCGCAGCAGGACCTGACGGTGCACAGGGTGGCGATCGAGCGTGACGGGGAGACCATCGATGTGCTCGCGCAGCAGGCGTTCGAGGTCCTGCGGCGGGAGACCGGGCTCGAGAGCGACATGCTGACGGGCGCCCTCACGGCCACGCTGCAGCCTGATGACCTGCGGGTCGGCGATGTTCTGGACGTCGCCCTGACCCTGACGCTCCGGCCGGCGCTTCCGGGGGCGCGCGAGGAGATCGTCATGCCGCTGGGCGGCGGGGTCCCGGTCTCCCGGGTTCACGTCGAGGCGACCTGGCCGACCGATCTGCCGCTGCAGGTCCGCGCCAGCGGGGATCTGCCGCTGGAGCTCAGCCGCGCAGGGACCGCGCGGCGAGCGGTGATCGAGGCGCGCGATCTCGCCCCGCGGCTGCTGCCGCCCGATGCGCCCGGGCGCTACTTCCGCGGTCATCTGCTGGAGCTGAGCGGCTGGTCCTCCTGGGCGGACATCTCCCGGTTGATGGCGCCGCTCTACGGGGAGGCGGCGCGGCTGACCCCCGGATCGCCGCTCGCGCTCGAGGCGGACCGCATCCGCGCGGCCGAGCCGACGACGCGCGGCCGTGCCATGGCGGCGCTTCGTCTGGCCCAGGACGAGGTGCGCTATCTCGCCCTCGCCATGGGCGACGGCGGCCTGGTTCCGCAAGGGGCCGAGGAGACCTGGCGGCGGCGCCTCGGCGACTGCAAGGCCAAGACCGCCTTGCTGATCGCCCTTCTGGATGCCCTCGACATTCCCGCCCGCCCGCTGCTGACCAGCCTGAACGGCAATGATGGCCTTGACCTCGGCCTGCCGGCGATCGCCTGGTTCGATCACGTTCTGGTGGAGGCGCTGATCGACGGCGAGCGCGTGCGGCTCGATCCGACCGGGCGCGGCGACCGGCGCCTCGACGGCCTCGTCGACCCCCCCGGTCCGTGGTTCCTGCCGCTCGAGACCGCCGGCGCCGAGCTGCTGCGCGCCGAGGCTGGTGCGCTGGGCCTCGCCCTGACCGAACGGCGGATCGACATCGACGCCAGCGCCGGGCTGCGAGTTCCGGCCCGGGTCTCCGGCGAGCTGATTTTCCGGGGCGGGTTGGCCGTGGCCATGGCGGACGCCGCGAGCACGCTCCCGACCGCCGAGCTTGACCCCGCGCTCCGGGCGCTCTGGGCCCAGGAGCTGGCCGCGCTCGAGGTCGAGAGCGCCACCTTCCGCTACGCGCCCGAGGCGGCCGAGGCCGTTGTGGCGGTGACCGGCCGGATCACCCTGGACTGGTCGCTCGGCGCGCCCGCCACCCTGCGGCTGCCCAGGGCGAGCTGGGCCATCTCCCGGGGGACACGCGAGCCCCCTTATGAGACCGTGCCGGTGCGCATCGGCCACCCCGAGCGCCAGCGCAACCATGTGCGACTCGTCCTTCCGGACGGCGGGGCCGGCTTCCGGCTGGCAGGCGCGGTCGAGGTCGACGAGACCGCGGGCGGCTGGCGGCTTCAGCGGCGTGCGACCCTCCAGGACGGCGTGGTCACGCTGGACAATGAGCTGATGAGCGTGGCGGCGGAGATCCCGGCCGCAGATTCGGAGGCGGCGGGCGCCGTCCATGACACCTGGGCGGACCGGTCGGCCGTGCGCGTCGAGGCCCCGTCCGACTATACCCTGACGCTCGACGAGGAGGCGGCCTTCGCCGGCGGCGAGGACGGGCTCGATGCCGCGGCGCGGGTGGAACGCGCCCTGGCCTTCATCAACACCGGCGAGAGCGATCGGGGGATCGAGGTGCTGGCCCGCGCGGCCGAAGCCTTCCCCGACAACGCCAACATCTGGGCCAACCTCGCCGTCCAGCGGGCCTGGAGAGGTGAGCTGGAAGCGGCGCGGGCCGACCTCGAGCGCGCCGAGACTCTCGACCCCGCCGAGCGCATAGGCTTCCACGCCCGCGCCATTCTCGCCATGCGCGCCGGCGACTGGCGGGAGGTCGTCGTCGAGCTGTCGCGGTCCCTGCGCCAGGCGCCCGAGGACCGCTGGGTCCTGACGCAGCGGGCGCGGGCCCATTTCCGGATGGAAGCCTGGGAACCGGCGCTGGCTGATGCGCGCCGCTTGCGGGCGCTCGACCCTGAGGACCTGAGCCACACCCTGCTGGAGGCCCTGCTGCTGGTGGGCAGCGGCGAGGGGGAGGCCGGGCTGGCGGTGCTCGAAAGCCTCAATTTCGCGCCGCCGTCCGGCACGAACGACCCGCCCCCCGGGCTGGAAGGTCTGCTTCTGTGGGGCGCGCTCGCCGAGGAAACGCAGCGCTGGGACACGCTGGCCGTGGCGGTGGAGCGCCTCCGCGCCCTGGCCCCGGACGACCCTCGGGTTCTGTGGCTCGAGTTCGAACTTCGTCTCGCCCGCGATGAAGGCGAGGCCGCCCGCGCGACCGCGGACCGGCTCCTCCCCCGGATCACCGGCGAGGCGGCGCAGCTCAACAACCTCTGCTGGGCTTTCGCCCGGCGCGGCGAGGAGCTCGCCCTGGCTCTTCAGGCTTGCGAAGCCGCGGTGGCCCTCGAGCCGGACTCCGCGCCCCTGCTCGACAGCCTGGGCATGGTCCTGCTGCACCTCGATCGCCTCGCCGAGGCCGAGGCCGCCTACGATCGTGCTCTCGTCCTCGCCCCGCTGCAGGCGACCTCCCTTTACGGCCGCGGCCTCGCCCGGCGCGCCCGGGGGCAGGTCGCATCAGGTGATGCCGACATCGCCCGGGCCGAAGCTCTCGACTACGAAGCCGGAAAACCCTTCGAACCCTGGCGCGCGGCCCGGGCGGCGGCCGCCGGAGCTTGAAACGTCGTCGGGCGACTTCGGGTCCGCCTGTGGCGTGGACCGCCGGGCAAGCCTGAACCTGCCCGACCGAAGACGACCTGCAGCAATGGTCTCGGGGCTCCCGGGGTCGATCAGGCAGGCGCAGCGCCGCGCCCCTCGACTCCCCTCGCCTCAGCCGGGGCCGGTCTCCCCCCGCTGGCGCACCCGACACGACTCGAACGTGTGACCTTTGCCTTCGGAGGGCAACGCTCTATCCATCTGAGCTACGGGTGCCTGCAGCCAGCGGCGGCAAGACGGCGGTCCTAGCGCATCGCGGCGGGCGCCTCAATCCCGGATCGCGCGGGCGGCCCGGATCGGGCGCGAGCGCCGCCCGGCCCGCGGTCTCAGTCCAGCGCCCCGTCCAGCTCCTCCTGGCGGATGCGGTACAGCCGGTCCAGCGCGCCGGGGCCGTCGAGGGCGGCGCGGTCCAGCGCCCACTCCCAGCTGGCCTGGTCGGCCAGCACCCGGCGCCGGTCGACCCGGCCGTCCTCCAGCACCCGCGCCAGGGTGCGGCGCAGCCGCCGGTCGGCGGCGGACAGGCGGGCGTCGGCGCAGACCATGGCCTCGGCCCGGCTCATGGCGCGGCCGCAGTCGATGCCGGCGGTGCGGTCCGGCTGCGGCCCGGCGCGCCCGGAGGCGGGCTTGAGCGCCGCCGGCTCCGTCCAGCCGTCGTCGCCCGGCTTGCGCCCCGTCAGGGGGTCGCCGCCCTCTCCGTCCAGCCCCGGGTCCGCCGGGGCCGGCGGCGGCGGGACGAAGCCGTCCGGCGCCCCCTCCAGCACCTCCAGCCGCGGCCCGGCCTCGATCGGCGGCGGCGGCGGCGGGTCGACGAGGGCGATCTGCACCCCCGGACCGCGCGGGGTCAGGTCCCGGGCGTCCAGCGCCGCGCCGGCGATCTGCAGCCCGCCGAGGCCGAGCAGGCCGAGGCCCGCGACCGCGCCCAGCGCGATCGTGCCGCGCCGGCCCAGCGGCCAGCGCTGCGCCCCCGTCCGCGCCAGCCGACCCAGCTGCGCCGCCAGCTGCGCCGCGCGCGCGGTCGCCGCCGTCCGCAGCCGGTCGAGATCCTCCCGGCTCAGCGGTCCGCCCCGGCGCCGATGTGCCGGTCCAGCCAGCCGAACACCTCGCCATGCCACTGCAGGCTGTTGCGCGGCTTGAGGATCCAGTGGTTCTCGTCGGGGAACACCACCAGCCGGCTCTCGATCCCGCGCCGCTGCAGGGCGTTGAAGGTGGCGATCGACTGGGTCGTCGGCACGCGGAAGTCGAGGTCGCCCTGGGTCACCAGCATCGGATCGCGCCAGTTGGCGACGTGGTTGGCCGGGTTGAAGCGCTGGTAGTTCTGCGGGACGTCGTACGGCGCGCCGCCGTTCTCCCACTCGGTGAACCACAGCTCCTCGGTGGCGTAGCCCATGCCGAAGGTGTCGAAGATGCCGGCGTGGTTGACCAGGCAGTCGAAGGTCCCCGGCCAGTTGCCGGCGATCCAGTTGATCATGTAGCCGCCGTAGGAGGCGCCCAGGGCGCAGGCCCGCTCGCCGTCGATGAAGTCATAGGTCGCCTGCACATGGGCCCAGCCCTTCTGCAGGTCCTCCAGCGGCCGGTCGCCCCAGTGGCCACTGATGGCGTCGGTGAAGGCCTGGCCGTAGCCGGTCGAGCCGTGGAAATCGATCATCACCACCGCATAGCCGGCGCCGGCGTAGGTCATGGCGTTCCAGCGGTAGGACCAGGCCTCGCCGAACGAGCCCTGCGGCCCGCCGTGGATCAGGAACACGGTGGGATAGCGGCGGCCCTCGACGTAGCCGGCCGGCTTGACCACGAAGCCGTGCACCGTGCCGCCGTTCCATCCGGCGAAGCTGAACTGCTCATGGTCGCCGAGGGCGCGCTGGTCCAGCACCCCGGCGTTGACCGCGGTCAGCCGGCGCGGCGCCTCGCGCCCGCGGTAGGTCTGCAGATACAGGTCCGCCGGCGCGTCCAGCGCGTCGCGGGCGTACAGCAGGCCGCGCGGCGTCGCCTGCACCGAGGCCACATGGCCCGGGCCGGTCATCGTCGTGACCCGGCCGCTGCGCACGTCGATGGCGAACAGCCGGGTCGAGCCGACGTCCTGGGCCGTGGCGTAGAGGGTGCGCCCGTCCGGGCTCCAGGTCAGGCTGTCCGGCGAGCGGTCCCAGTCCGCCGCCAGCGGCCGCACCGCCCCGGTCTGAAGGTCGCGCAGATGGATGACGTAGCGGTCCGCCTCGAAGCCCGGCCGGGCCATGGCGCGGTAGGCCAGGGTGCGGCCGTCCGGCGAGATCACCGGCCCGGCGTCCCAGGCCGGATTGGCCTCGGTCAGGTTCTCGAAGGTCCCGATCCCGTGGGCGTCCGCGGCGGTGATGTAGAGGTCGAAGTCGGTGCTCCAGGCCTCGCTCCGGCCCGCCTCGCGCGCCGAGAAGATGATCGACCGTCCGTCCCGGGTGAAGGTGTAGTCGCCCTCGTCGCCGAAGGGCTTGGACGGGGTGTCGCCGTCGAAGCCGCGCGTCACCCAGGCCACCGGCCCGGTCGCCCGCCCGTCGGCGCCCAGCGCCTGGGTGAAGACGTGGTTGCGCGTGCCGTCGCCCCAGCTGTCCCAGTGGCGCGCGAACAGTCGGTCATAGGCCAGGCCCGTGCCCGGCCGCGGCGCGGCGGCGCGCGCGGCGGCGCAGGCCAGGTCCGGGCAGGTCGGATCGACCGCCAGGCTGACCGCCAGCCGGTCGCCGGCGGGGCTCAGGCGGTAGGTCTCGACGCCCAGCGGCAGGTCGGTGACCTGCACCGCCTCGGCACCGGCCGCGTCGGTCATCCACACCTGGGTCGAGCCGGAGCGGCCCGACAGGAAATAGAGCCGGCCGTTCTGCCCCCAGCGCGCGGCGAAGGCGCCGCCGTCGGAGATGGTCAGCCGGCGCGCCGGGACGTCCCCGGCCAGCGGCTGGAGAAACAGGCTGGTGACGCCGCGGTTGGCCTCCAGATCGGTGGCGCGCACGGCGTAGACGACCTGGCTGCCGTCTGGCGAGACCTGCGGGTCCGACAGCCGGTTCAGCCGGATCAGATCCTCATAGGTGAAGGGCTGCGGCGCGGCCGGCTGGGCCACGACCGGGGCGGCGGCGACCAATAGAGCGGCGGCGAAACTGGCGACAACGAGGACGGGACGCATGGCGGTCTCCGGAAGCGGACGCTGGGAGCCGAACGGGTATCATCGTCACCTCGCCCGCTCCAAGCGCGAACCGCCTGCCACCGCCCTCGCCGCCCTCGCCGCCCTCAGCGCGGCGCCGTGTGCGCCGCGGTCCAGTCGAGGATCTCGCGCTGCCACGCGACCCAGTTCTGCGGCTTCAGGATCCAGTGGTTCTCGTCCGGCACATGGACGAAGCGGCTGGGCACGCCCTGGCGCTGCAGCGCCGAGAAGGTGGCCAGACCCTGCTCGACCGGCACACGGAAGTCGCGCGAGCCGTGCAGCACCAGCATCGGCGTCTCCCAGGCGGCGACATAGGTGTTGGGGCTCATCTCAGCATAGAGCCCGGCCCGCTCCCACGACGGGCCGCCGAACTCCCAGATGAAGTTGCCGATATCCATGGCGTTCATCAGCATGCCGACGTCGAACACCCCGGCGTGGTTGACCAGACAACGGTAGGGTTCGTGGGCCCGCCCGGCGATCATGTTGACCATATAGCCGCCGTAGGAGGCCCCGAGCGCGCAGGCCCGGTCGCGGTCCATCCACGGGTTGGCGGCGAGGGCCGCCTCAAAGCCCTTCTGCAGGTCCTCCAGCGGCCGGTCGCCCCAGTGGTCGTTGATGGCGTCGGTGAAGGCCTGGCCGAAGCCGGGCGAGCCGTGGAAGTTGATCATCACCACGCCGAAGCCGGCGGCGGCGTAGGTCTGCGGGTTCCAGCGATAGCCCCAGCCGTCGGTCCAGGGCGACTTGGGCCCGCCGTGGATCAGGTGGGCGACAGGATAGGTGCGCCCCTCGACGAAGCCCACCGGCTTGTAGACCCAGCCCTGCACCGTGTTTCCGTTCCAGCCGGCGAAGGTGAAGGGCTCTGGCGTCGACAGGGCGGTCCCGGCCAGCAGGGCGGCGTTGTGGTCGGTCAGGGGCCGGCCGTCCTCGAGGATCTGGGTCGGCCGGTCCGACGCGTCCCAGGCCATCACCAGCCGGCCGCCGGTCTCGTCGAAGGCGGACACGGCGCCGCGATCCGTCAGGGCCTCGACCCGGCCGGTGCGGGCGTCGATCTGGAACAGCTTCTGCTGGCCGTTGTCGGCGGCGGTGGCGTAGAGGGCGCGGCCGTCGGAGCGCCAGGCCAGGCTGGCCGGGCCGCGGTCCCAGTCGCCGACCAGCACCCGCGCGCCGGAGCCGTCGGCCTCGGCGACCATGATCGCCGCCTGGTCGCCGCCGACGTTCTCGCGCCGCCCCGCCAGCCAGGCCAGACGACGGCCGTCGGGCGAGATGGCCGGGGCGAAGTCCGGCGCGCTGTTGCCCGGGGTCAGGTTGACCGGCGCGCCGCCGTCCACCGCCACCCGGTGCAGGTCGCTGTTGTTGGTGAAGGCCTCGGTGCGGCCCTGGGTCCGGGTCGAGAACACCACATGGCGGCCGTCCGGGCTGATCACATACTCGCCCTCGCCGCCCATGGGCCGCGACGGCACGTCGGCGTCGAGGCCCGGCGTCAGGGCCCGCGGCGCCCCGTCGGCCAGACCCGAACCGTTGAGCGCCTGCACGAACAGATGATTGCGTCGCCCGTCGTTCCAGCTGTCCCACGGGCGCAGCGGCAGCCGGTCATAGGCCTCGACCGTCGCCGTCCGCGTCGCCCGCGCCCGCAGCCGGTCGCGGGTGCAGGCCAGCTCGGCGCAGTCGATGAACACCGGCAGCACCAGCACCAGCGCGTCCCCCGACGGCGAGACGCGGAAGCCCGCCACATCGACCGGCGAGGTGGTGACCTGGGTCGCCGCCTGGCCCTCGGCGTCGGTCCGCCAGACCTGGCTGGAGCCGCCCCGGCCGGAGAGGAAATAGATGGCCCGGCCGTCGGCGCTCCAGCGGCCGTTGCCCGCGCCGCCGTCGGACGCGGCGAGGCGGCGGGGCGGGCTGTCGCCGTCGATCAGCCACAGCTCGCCGACGCCCCGGTTGCCGGCCCAGTCGGTGGTGCGCACGTGGTAGAGCACCCGCCGGCCGTCGGGCGACAACTGCGGATCCGAGACCCGCGCCATCAGGGCCAGCTGCTCGAGGCTCAGCCCCCCGGACGCCGTCGGCGCGGCGGCCGGCGCAGCGGGCGGGCCGTCCTGGCCGAGGGCGGGCCCGGCGACGCCGAGCAGGAGGGCGGCGAGGAGGGCGACGCGCATGGTTGAAGCTCCACAGTGCGGGGTCAGGCCGCATCGGTAGCACGCCCCTCGCCGCCGCCAAGCGGTCCGGGTCGCCGCAGGACGCCGGACCGCTTGCCGGACCTCGCCGAAGCGGCGACAAGCGGAGCGATGGTCGCCGTCGATCCCGCTCTCCCGTCTGCCCCTGCCGCCCCTGCGGGCGCGCACATCGTCGACGTGCTCATCGCCGAGCGGGCGCCGCGCCTGACCGGCTCCGCCCTGTGGCCGCTGGTGCGCCCGGCCCTCTACGCCCTGCTCGGCTACGGCCGCGCCCGGACCATGGCCGACGCCATCGCCGACCTGCCGGGCGCGGACACCCTGGCTTATGTCACCGACCTGCTGCAGCTCGATGTCCGGACCCTCAATCCCGACCGCATTCCGAACACGGGCCGCTGTCTCGTCATCGCCAACCACCCGACCGGCATCGCCGACGGCCTGGCTGTCCACGCCGCCGTGCAGCAGGTGCGCGGCGACGCCATCTACTTCGCCAACGCCGATGCGCTGCGGGTCAGCCCGCGCCTGGCCGAGAGCGTCATTCCGGTCGAGTGGGTCGAGGCCAAGCGCACCCGCGAGAAGACCCGCGCCACCCTCGCCGCCGCCCGCGAGGCCTTCGAGCAGGAGCGCTGCGTCGTCATGTTCCCGGCCGGGCGGCTGGCCCGCGTCGGTCCTGACGGCGCCCTGACCGACCCGCCCTGGGCCACCACCGCCGCCTCCCTGGCGCGGCGCCACGACGCGCCGGTCATCCCGATCCACGTCGCCGGCCCGACCTCCACCCTGTTCCACCTGTTCGACAGGGTCTCGCAGGAGCTGCGCGACGTGACCCTGTTCCACGAGATGCTCAACAAGACCGGGCGCCGCTTCGAGCTGCGCGTCGGGCCGCCGGTCCCGCCTGACCGGCTGGATGTCGACTCCGGCAAGGCCACCGAAGCCCTCAAGGCCTATGTCGAGCGGGTCCTGCCCGGCCAGCCGGACGCCCCCTTCGCATGACCATCGCCCTGCCCGACGCCGCCGCCACCGAGGCCCTCGGCCGCGCCCTCGCCCCGCACCTCGCCGCCGGCGAGGCGGTGCTGCTGTACGGGCCGCTGGGGGCCGGCAAGTCGACCCTGGCGCGCGCCCTGATCCGGGCCCTGACCACCCCCGACGAGGAGGTGCCCAGCCCGACCTTCACCCTCGTCCAGTACTATGACGCCGCGCCGCCCCTGGCCCACTTCGACCTCTACCGGCTGGACCGGCCGGAAGAGGTCCGCGAGATCGGTCTGGTCGAGGCGCTGGACGACGGCGCCGTGCTGGTCGAATGGCCCGAACGGCTGGGCGAGGACCTCGACCGCTGGGTCGGCCCGGATCGTCTGACGATCACCCTCGCCCCGGAAGGCGACGGCCGGACGGCGACCGTTTCTGGCGCAGGAAGCTGGGAGATGAAGCTGCGTGACCTCCATGTCTGATCCTGTC
The DNA here is from genome assembly GCF_035998205.1 of Brevundimonas sp. Taxonomy (GTDB): domain Bacteria; phylum Pseudomonadota; class Alphaproteobacteria; order Caulobacterales; family Caulobacteraceae; genus Brevundimonas. Next base: position 73,518 of record NZ_DASYHT010000006.1, on the reverse strand, counting down.
GCTATTGATCCCCGCGAGGACCTGCGCCGCGCCTTCCTCGCCGCGGCGGGGCTGGCCGACGCCCGGCGCGACCCCCTGCCCGGGGACGCCTCGACGCGTCGCTACGAGCGCCTGACCCGGCCGGACGGGACGCGGTTCATGCTGATGGACCAGCCGCCCGCCGCCGAGAGTCGCCCGGCCGATCCGGCCTGGGACGCGGCGCGCCGCCGCGCCGAAGGCTGGAACGCCCTCGCCCGCCTCTCCGCCGGCCGCATCGAGGCCTTCGCCGCCGTCGCCGCCCATCTGCGGTCGCTGGGCCTGTCGGCCCCGGACATCGTGGCGCTCGACGCCGCCGCCGGGCTCGCCGTGCTGGAGGACTTCGGCGACGACCTGTTCGCCCGGGTCATCGCCGCCGGCGCCGACGAGCGCCCGCTCTATGTCAGCGCCGTCGAGGCCCTCGCCCGGCTGCACGACGCCGGCGACCCACCGGCGGTGATCGACGGCCCGGCCGGCCCCTGGCCGATCCTCGACTATGACGCCGTGGCCCTGCAGGCCGGGGCCGACCTGTTCGTCGAGTGGCTGCCGCAGCTGGAGCCGCGCCTCGTCCTCGACGCGGCGGCCATCGAAGCCTGGCGCGCCGCCTGGGCCCCGGTCACGGCCCTCGGCGCCGAGGGCGCGAGCGTGCTGGCCCACCGCGACTATCACGCCGAGAACCTGATCTGGCTGCCGGACCGCGACGGCCCCGCCCGCGCCGGCATGATCGACTTCCAGGACGCGGTCCGCGCCCACCCGGCCTGGGACCTGCACTCCCTGCTGCAGGACGCCCGCCGCGACGTCGCCCCCGAGCTCGAGGCGGCGGCGCTCGACCACTACTTCGCCCTGCGCCCCGGCGTGGACCGCGAGGCCTTCCGCGCCGCCTACGCCGGCCTCGCGGCCCTGAACGAGGCGCGCATCCTCGGCATCTTCGCCCGGCTGATCGTGCGCGACGGCAAGCCCCGCTACGCCGCCTTCATGCCGCGCATGTGGGCCCACTTCCGCCGCAACCTCGCCGCCCCCGGGCTGGAGCCGGTCGCCGCCTGGGTCGCCGCCCACGTGCCCGCGGAGCTCGGCCGATGAGCGCGCAGATTTCAGGCCCGGGCCGCGCCATGGTGCTGGCCGCCGGGCTCGGCACCCGCATGCGCCCCCTCACCGACGACCGGCCCAAGGCCCTCGTCGAGGTCGGCGGCCGGGCCCTGATCGACCATGTGCTGGACCGGCTGGCCGCCGCCGGGGTCGCGGAAGCCGTGGTCAATGTCCACTGGTTCGCTGATCGGCTGGAGGGCCACCTCGCCGGCCGCGCCGCCCCGCGCATCGTCATCTCCGACGAGCGCGCCGAGCTGCTGGAGACCGGCGGCGGCCTCAAGAAGGCCCGTCCCCTGCTGGGCGAGGCGCCGGTGTTCGTGGCCAATATCGACAGCGTCTGGATCGACCGCGGCGACGCCCTGGGCGACCTCATCCGCCTGTGGGACCCGGAGCGCATGGACGCGGCGCTGCTGCTGGCCCGACGCGAGGGCTCCATCGGCTTCGAGGGGGCCGGCGACCTGTTCATGGACGGCGACGGCCGGCTGACCTTCCGCGGCGACGCCTCGAGCGCCCCCTACGCCTATATGGGCGTGCACATCACCCGGCCGCAGGTGGTCGATGACGGCCCCGAGGGCCCCTTTTCGCTCAGCCGCATCTGGCGCGGGCTGGCGGACCAGGGCCGGCTGTTCGGGACCGTGCTGGACGGGGACTGGATGCACGTCGGCGATCCCGGGGCCCGCGACGCCGCCGAAGCGAGGCTGGCGGAGACGGGATGAGCCGTTTCGACCCGTTCGCCCCGGCCGGGCCGCGCTGGTGGGCGGTCGCCGCCCACCGGCCGTTCCTGCGCGACGTGGCGGCGGGTCTGCTCGACTGGCTCGGCCCCGAGCCGCCCGAGCGCCTGTCCGACCTGCTGGTGCTGCTGCCCAACCGCCGCGCCGCCCGCGCCTTCACCGCCGCCCTGGCCGAGGTGTCGGACCGCCCGGTGCTCCTGCCCCAGGTCCGGCCGCTGGGCGATCTGGAGGCCGACGAGCCGCCCTTCACCCCCGGCGCCCTCGGCTTCGACCTGCCGCCGCCGCTGGACCCGCTGACCCGGCGCTTCGAGCTGGCGGCCCTGGCCGCCCGGCTGATGGACCACCCCGCCCCGGTTCGCGCCCTGGCCCTCGGCGAGGCCCTCGGCGGCTTTCTCGACGCCGTCTATCTGGAGGAGGTCGAGCGGCCCGGGCGGGTCGTCGATCTGGTCGAGGCCGATCTGGCCGAGCACTGGCGCGAGGCCGCCCGGCTGCTGGGCGGGGCGCTGGAGCTGTGGCCGGCCCGGCTGGCGGAGCTGGGGGCCAGCGACCCGTCGCAGCGCCGCGCCGCTCTGCTGCGCCGGCTGGCCGAACACTGGGACGCCGCCCCGCCGGCGCACCCGGTGATCGCCGCCGGCTCGACCGGCACCCTGCCCGCCGCCGCCGCGGTGCTGGCCGCCGTCGCCGGCGCGCCGCAGGGGGCGGTGATCCTGCCCGGTCTCGACCTCGACCTGCCCGATCCGGTCTGGGACCAGATCGAGGACCAGCACCCCCAGGCTGCGCTCAAGGCCCTGCTGACCCGCGCCGGCGTGGCGCGCGAGGCGGTGCGCACCTGGCCGGCCCCGGAGGACGCCCGCGGCCGCGCTCGCCAGCGCCTGCTCAACGAGGCCCTGCGCCCGGCCGAGGCCACCGACGCCTGGCGCGGCGCCCTGAAGGCCTGGACCGCGCGCGAGGCCGGGTCCGGGCGCGAGCCGGTACGCGAGGCGCTGGCCGGCCTGCGCACCCTCACCGCCCGGCACGAGGACGAGGCCGCCGCCGCCATCGCGCTGAAGATGCGTCAGGCGCTGGAGACGCCGGGCCTGACCTGCGCCCTCGTCAGCCCCGACCTCGACCTGTCGCGCCGGGTCGAGGCCCGCCTCGCCCGCTGGGGCGTGCGTCCCGACGTCTCGGCCGGCGTCCCGCTGGACCAGACCCCCGCCGGCGGCCTCGTCGAGCTCGTCGCCCGCTGGCTCGCCGCGCCCCTGTCTCCGCACCTGATCCTCGCCGCCCTGAAGCACCCCCTGACCACCCTGCCCGGCGCCCCGGAGGCGCTGGCCGGCCGCGACGCGCTGGAGGCCGCCGCCCTGCGCGACGCCCCGCCCCGCGACCTTGCCGACCTGAGAAAGCGGCTGCTGAAGGCGCGCGAGCCGGACCGGCGCGGCCGGCCGCCGTCGGCGGACCAGCTGGGGCAGCTGGCCCGCGCCGACGCTCTGGTCACGGTGCTGGACCAGGCCCTCGCCGCCGCGCGCGCGCCCTTCGCTCCCGAGGCGCCGGCCGGCGACGCCGCCCGCGCCCTTGTCGGTCTGGTCGAGACCCTGGCCGGGCCCGAGGCCTGGTCCGGCGCCGACGGCGAGGCGGCGGCGGGCCTGCTGACCCGGCTGATCGAGGCCGGCCCGGCGCTCGGTCCGGTCAGCCGCGACGACCTCCCGGCGCTGGTGCGCGAACTGCTGGCCGCCGAGCCGATCCGACAGGGCGGGGCCACCCACCCGCGGCTGCGCATCCTCGGAGCCATCGAAGCCCGGCTGGTGCGCGCCGATGTGATGATCCTCGCCGGGCTGGAGGAAGGCGTCTGGCCCGCCGGCCCCCAGGTCGACCCCTTCCTGTCGCGCGCCATGCGCAAGGCGCTGGACCTGCCCTCGCCCGAGCGGCGGCTGGGCCAGACCGCCCAGGACTTCGTCCAGGCCGCCGCCGCCCCGGACGTCACCCTGGTGCATATCGAACGCCGCGGCGGCCAGCCGACGGTGCGCTCGCGCTGGCTGTGGCGGCTGGAGATGATGGCGATGGGGGCGAAGGCCGCCCCGGAGGTCGACACGGCCACGATTGCGCTGGCCCGCGCCCTCGACGCTCCCGCCGGCCCGGCCCGGCTGGCCCCGCCGCCGACCCCGCGCCCGCCGCTCGCGCGTCGGCCGTCCAGCCTCTACGTCACCGCCATCGAGCGCTGGGTGCGCGACCCCTACGCCATCTACGCCCGCTACATCCTCGGGCTGGATCGCCTGCGCCGCCCCGGCGAGTCCTTCGCCGCCGCCGCCCGCGGCGACGCGGTGCACACCGCCATCGAGCGGCTGGGCGAGCGCCATCCGGACGCCGTGCCCGCCGACGCCGCGGCGCAGCTGGAGCACGACATTCTGGCCGGTCTGGTCGAGGCCGGCTTCGGCCCCGCCGAGCTGGCCCGCGAGCAGGTGCTGGCCCGCACCACCGCCGCCTGGCTGGCCGCCTTCGAGCGCCGCCGCCGGCGTCCCGGCCTCACCCGCGCGGTCGAGGCGTCGGGCGCGCTGACGCTGGACCTGACCGGCGGGCCCTTCACCCTCAAGGCGCGCGCCGACCGGATCGAGGTCGCCGACGGCCGCGCCGAGGTGCTGGACTTCAAGACCGGCATGACCCCGACCCGCAAGGCGGTCGCCGCCGGCTTCTCTCCGCAGCTGACCCTGACCGCCGCCATCCTGCAGGCCGGGGGCTTCGACGGCCTGCCCGCGGCCCCTCCGGCCGCCCTGACCTACGTCCGGCTCAGCGGCCGCGGGGAGGGGGGCGAGGAGATCGACGTCGGCGCCCCCGCCGGCAAGGATCCCCGCACGGCGGAGGACCTGGCCGCCGAGGCGCTCGACGGCCTGCGCCGCCGCGTCGAGGCCTATCGCGACCCGGCCACTCCCTATCGTTCGTGGACCGCGCCCCGGTTCGCCCGCGGGCTCGACGGCGACTACGATGTGCTGGCCCGGGTCTGGGAGTGGCGCGTGGTCGGCGACGACGGCGCGGCCGAGGAGGGGTCATGAGCCCGGTCGCCGCCCCCGATCCCCAGCGCCTCGCCGCCGATCCGGCCCTGTCGGTGTTCGTCGCCGCCAACGCCGGCTCGGGCAAGACCACCACGCTCGTCAACCGCGTGGCGCGCCTCCTGCTGACCGGCGTCGAGCCCGGCGCCATCCTGTGCGTCACCTACACGAAGGCCGCGGCCGCCGAGATGCAGGGCCGGCTGTTCGACCAGCTGGGCAAATGGGCCCTGATGGAGGACGCCGAGCTGGAGCAGACGCTCGCCGCCCTCGACGGGCGCGACCCCGGGCGCATCGCTGACACGACCCTCGCCGCCGCCCGCCGCCTGTTCGCCCGGGCGCTGGAGACGCCGGGCGGGCTGAAGATCCAGACCCTGCACGCCCTGTGCGAGGCCCTGTTGCGCCGCTTCCCGCTGGAGGCCGGGGTGTCGCCGCGCTTCGAGGTGCTGGAGGACGCTCGCGCCCGCGCCCTGTCGCGTCAGGCCCGGGAGGACCTCGCGGCCGCCGTGCTGGCCGATCCCGAGGGCCCGGTAGCCGCCGCTTTCACCCCGCTGGTCGAGGCGCTCGACTTCGCCCGCTTCGAGAGCCTGCTGCAGCAGCTGGAAGACCGGCGCGGCGAGCTGCTCGGCTGGCTCGACGCGATCGAGGCCGGCGACGCCCCGGACCCCTTCGCCCTGACCGGCGCCCACCGCGACCGCGACGCCGCGGCGATCGAGGCGGACTTCCTCGCCGGCGTTGACCGCGAGACCTGGCGCAGCTGCGCCCAAGCCCTGGCCGAGGGCGGCAGCACCGATCGCAGCCTCGCCGCGGCCATGGCGGACGCCGCCTGGACCCACGCCGGCCTGCAGCCGGTGTTCTGCACCACGGGCGGCGAGCCGCGCAGCCGGCTCGGCACGAAGACCATCCCGGAGGCGGTGCGGACGCGGCTGGCGGACTGGCAGGCGCGCTGGCTCGCCGCTCGCGAGGCCCTGTCGGCCCGGCGCACCGCCGACATGACCTGGCATGTGCTGACCCTCGCCCGGGTCCACGCCGGCGTCTACGAGGCGGCCAAGGCGCGGGCCGGCGCGCTCGACTTCGCCGACCTGATCACCCGCACGGTCGAGCTGCTGACCCGCCGCGCCAGCTCGGCCTGGGTGCTCTACAAGCTGGACGGCGGGCTGCGCCATGTGCTGGTCGACGAGGCCCAGGACACCGCCCCGGCGCAATGGGACATCATCCGCGCCCTGACGGACGACTTCTTCGCCGGGGCGGACGATCCGCGCACCGTCTTCGCCGTCGGCGACGAGAAGCAGTCGATCTACGCCTTCCAGGGCGCCCGGCCGGAGCGGCTGATGCAGGAAGGCCGCGGCTACCAGGCGCGGGTCGAGGCGTCCGGCCGGCCCTTCGCCTTCGCCCCCCTGTCGACCTCCTGGCGCTCGACGCCCCAGGTGCTGGCCTTCGTCGACCAGCTGTTCGGGGCCGACCCGGAGCGCAGTCGCGCCCTCAGCCCGGACACCGGCGACCGGCCGCAGCACCGGCCCGCCCGCAGCGATCCCGGCAGTCTGGAGATCTGGCCCCTCTACCGCGACCCGGCGACGGTCGAGCGCGAAAGCTGGCTCGACCCGGTCGACGCCGAGGGCGAAGCCAGCGGCCGGCAGCGGCTGGCCCGCGACGTCGCCCGCGAGATCGTCCGTCAGGTCCGCGAGGGCGTGGCGGTGATGGACCGCGAGACGCGCCAGCTGCGGCCGTGCGGCTATGGCGACTTCCTCATCCTCGTGCGCAAGCGCGACGCCCTGTTCGAGGAGATCATCCGCGCCCTGAAGCGCGAGCGCGCGCCCGTCGCCGGGGCCGACCGCCTCAAGCTCGGCGAGCACATCGCCTGGCGCGACCTGCTGGCGCTGATGCGCTTCGCCCTCTACCCGCACGACGACCTGTCGCTGGCCGAGATCCTGCGCGGCCCCCTGTGCGACGTCGACGAGGAGTCGCTCTACGCCCTCGCCGGGGCCGATCCGGCGCGCCCCTCGCTGTGGCGCAGCCTGCGCGACCGGGCCGGCGAGCGCCCGGACTGGGCCGCCGCCCTCGCCGTGCTGGAGGCCGCCCGCGGCGCCGCCGGACGCGGGCCGTTCGGCTTTCTCTCGACCCTGCTGGAGCGGGTCGACGCCAGCGGCCGCTCCGGCCGCGCCCGCCTGCTGGCCCGGCTGGGCGCCGAGTCCGCCGAGGTGCTGGAGGAGGCCCTGACCCAGGCCCTGCGCCTCGAGCGCGAGGGCGTCACCGATCTGGAAACCGCGCTGGGCCGGCTGGAGACCACCGAGATCGAGGTCAAGCGCGAGCTGGAGGGGCCGCGCGGCGAGGTGCGCATCATGACGGTGCACGGCGCCAAGGGCCTCGAGGCGCCCGTGGTCGTCCTGCCCGACACCACCGGCCGCAGCGGCGGGGCCCACCCCCTGCTCATCCCCGGCCTCGCCGACGACGGCGAGACCGAGGTCGGCTGGCTGGCCTGTTTCGGCCAGAAGGCGGACGACAGTCCGGCCCTGGCCCGCGCCCGGGCCCGGCGCGACGACCGGGTGCGGGCCGAGTCCCTGCGCCTGCTCTATGTCGCCCTGACCCGCGCCCGCGACCGCATCCTCATCGCCGGCCGCTGCGCCGCCACCCGCGAGCCGGACGCCGCCAGCTGGTGGACGGCGCTGGCGGAGACCTTCGACAGCCTCGAGACCACGCCCGGAGACGGACCGGAGGGGTCGCGGCGCTTCGGCCCGGCGCCCGCGCGCCTGCCGCCGCAAGCCCCGGCCGGCGCGCCCGCCGCGGCCGTCCTGCCCGCCTGGGCCACGACGCCGCTGGCGCCCGATCGGGCCAGCCGGGTGCTGGCGCCCTCGCGCCTCGCGCCCCTGCCGGGCCAGGCGGCCCCCTCGCCGCTCCTCGCCGCCGCCGGCCCGGCAGGGGCCGGCCTCGGCCGCTTCGCTCGCGGGGCCCTGATCCATCGCCTGCTGGAGCGCCTGCCGGACCTGCCGCCGGCCGACTGGCGGTCAGGCGCCGCGACCCTGCTGGCGCGGACGCCCGGCGTGACGCCCGAGGCCGCCGCGGAGATCACCGCCGCGGCGCTGGGGGTGCTGGAGGATCCGCGCTTCGCGGAGGTGTTCGGCCCCGGCTCGCGCGCCGAGGCGGCCCTCGCCGGCCGGGTCCCCGGCCTGCCCGCGGCCATCGACGGTCGCATCGACCGCCTCGTCATCACCCCGGACAAGGTGCTGATCGTCGATTTCAAGACGCGTCGCCCGGCCCCGGACCGGGTCGGGGACGTCGAGCCCGCCTATGTGCTGCAGCTGGCCCTCTACCGCGCCGTCCTGATGACGCTCTATCCGGGCCGGGCCGTCGAGGCCGCGCTGGTCTGGACCGACGGCCCCCGCCTGATGCCGGTCCCGGCAGCGCTGATGGATGCGGCGATCGCCGGCCTCGGTTGATTTCCGGCGGCAGGCCCGCCACCTGTGGGGACGACCCGCGAGCCCGGGCGGCGAGGCCGCCCCCGCATCATCAGAAAAGGACGACACATGGCCACCATCAAGGTCACCGACGACAGCTTCGACAGCGAGGTGCTGCAGGCCGGGCAGCCCGTGCTGGTGGACTTCTGGGCCGAGTGGTGCGGCCCCTGCAAGCAGATCGGCCCGGCCCTGGAGCAGATCTCCGACGAGCTGGCCGGTCAGGTCACCATCGCCAAGCTCAACATCGACGATTCGCCCATGACCCCCTCGCGCCTCGGGGTGAAGGGCATCCCCACCCTGATGCTGTTCCGCGACGGCCAGATGGCCTCGATGAAGGTCGGGGCCCTGCCCAAGGGCAAGATCGTCGAATGGCTGGCCGAGGCTGGCGTCGCCGCGCCCGGCCAGGGCTGAGACCGGCCACGAGACCGAAAGACAAAGGGGCGGCCCGCCGGGCCGCCCCTTCGCATATCCGGGTCCTGCGTCGGGATCAGACGGCGCGACGCTTGAACAGGCCCACGAGGAACAGCAGGATCACCGCCCCGAGCGTGGCGACGATCAGGGTCACGAGGTTGAAGCCGCCGACGGCGACGCCCAGCAGGTTGGCGGCGAGGAAGCCGCCGATGATGGCCCCCAGCACGCCGACGACGAGATTGGTCAGCAGGCCGTGATTACGGCCCATGATCTGTTCGGCCAGCCAGCCGGCGACGATGCCGATAACGATCCAGGCGAGAATGCCCATGGTGTGGTCTCCTTCCAGCAAACACTGTCGGGAGAATGCCGTCGGGCGGGAAAAGGTTTCCCGGGGCTCTAGCCCAGCAGCTGGGCCACGAGGCTGAGGGCCACGGCGAGGGCCCCGAAGGCGGCCCCGGCGATCGACGCCATGGGCGCCCGGCGGGACGGGCGCGAAACGGTCGGAGCGACGACGACGGGGCGGATCATGGGACAGGCCTGTTGAGCGCGATCCCAGCATGAGCGCGCGGACTTAAGGCGCGGTTGCGGCAAAGCCTTAACGGGTCCGCAATTCCGTCACCCCTGTGGCCGCCGCGCCTCGCCCGTGGCCGCGACCACGACCACAGCCCGGCCGCCGCGCTCGTCCTGCAGGGTCAGGACCTGCGGATCGGTCAGGCCGGTAGGGTCGAAGGTCACGCGGGTCGCCTCCGCCTCCAGCCGCGGCGTCACCCCCTCCGGCCAGGCCTCGGCCGCCAGCCCGGCGCCGTCGAGCGGCGCCCAGTCGCCCGCCCGTCCGAGGCGCAGGGCCGCCGAGCCGGTCCCGTCCAGCCGCAGGGCCACGGGGCGACCGGCGAGAATGGCCTCGGCCCGGGCGTTGGCCAGCCGCCCGACCAGCCGGTCGGCGGCCATCGCCGCCGTCGGGCGCGGGTCCGGCGCGGTCAGGATCACCGCCGTCGCCGCCAGGCCGACGATGGCCAGCACGATCATCAGCTCCACCAGGGTGAAGCCCCGCCGCCTCACCGTCCGCCGTCTCACGGCCGCGTCCGCACCGTCACGGTGCGCACCGCCCCGGCCCGCTCGAAGCGGATCTCGGCCGTAGCGGCGTCGGCCAGCTGCGCCCGCAGCTGCGCCACCTGGGCCACGCCGGTCAGCTCGACGCCATTGACCGCCAGCAGCACGTCGCCCGCCTGCAGCCCGGCGGCGCGCACCGCCGCGCCGTCGCCGCGGGTCTGGACGATGAAGCCGTCGATGCGGGCCCCGCGCAGCCGCGGCCGCAGCCCCGCCTGGGCCGCCAGCGCCGCCGGATCGACCACCGCCTCGCCCGGGGTCGCCGGGGTCGGGGCCATCACCTGGGCCGTCGTCGGGGCCGGCGGCGGCGCGCCGGGCGGCGCCTCGGAGAAACCCAGCCGGATCAGGGCCCCGCCGCGCGACAGGGTCACCCCGTCCGCCGCCACCGCCTCAAGGATCAGGCCCGGCAAGACCGCCTCCCCGACCAGCACCGAGCGCTGGCTGCCGTCGGGCAGACCGAGGATGGCCGAGCCCCCGTCCGCCCCTCCGGCGCGCACCCCGTACAGCCGCAGCTGGTCCGCCCCCGCCCCCGCACCGCCCAAAGCCGACCCGGCGCCCGAGCGGAAGAAGGCGTCGATGCGCCGGAACACCTCGACATCGACCGGGGCGGCGGCAGGCGCGGACGCGGCGGCCGTCGCCGTCCCGTCCATCGGGCTCACCAGGGTCCAGACCACGCGGCCGGCCTGTACCGCCAGGGCCAGCCCCAGGACGGCGGCGACGACGGCCGGCGCCTGCGCCATCGACGGCGGCGTCAGCCTGAAGGGGATCGTCGGCATCCGGACCATGGGCGGCCTCTAGAACCGCCCTGAGACAGGCGTATGACGCCGACCCTTGAGGGGCGCCCCGATCCGGGGCAAGACCGGCGCATGAGCGATCCAGCCTCCGGCGACATGACCTACGCCCGCTACCTCGCGCTCGACGAGGTCCTGACGGCGCAGCACCCGCTCAGCGACGAGCACGACGAGATGCTGTTCGTCGTCATCCACCAGACCAAGGAGCTGTGGCTCAAGCAGATCCTGCACGAGCTGACGCTGGCCAAGCGCATGGTCCGCGACGGCGATCTGGTGCCCGCCTACAAAAGCCTCGCCCGCATCAGCCGCATCCAGGCGGTGATGACCCACAGCTGGGACGTGCTGGCCACCATGACCCCGGCCGACTACCAGCGCTTCCGTCATGTGCTGGGCCCGTCCTCGGGCTTCCAGAGCGATCAGTTCCGCCGGCTGGAGGCCATGCTGGGCCTCAAGGACACCCGCCATCTCGCCGTCCATGCCGAGCGGCCCGCGGCCCACGCCGCGCTTAAGGCGGCCATCGACGCCCCCAGCCTCTATGACGACGCCCTGCACCAGCTGGCCCTCGCCGGCCTGCCGGCGCCCCGCGCCGTGCTGGAGCGCGACGTGCGCCAGCCCTACATTCCGTCACCCGAGGTCGAGGCGGCCTGGCTGGAGGTCTATCGCGACACCGAGCGCTGGTGGGCCCTGTACCAGCTGGCCGAAAAGCTGGTCGATCTGGACGACGCCCTGCTGACCTGGCGGCACCGCCATGTGGTCACCGTCGAGCGCATCATCGGCGGCAAGCGCGGCACCGGCGGCACCGACGGCGTCGCCTACCTGACCGGCACCCTCGGCCAGCGCTGCTTCCCCGAGCTGTGGAACGTCCGGACGTCGCTCTAGGCGGACGCTGCGAACCCGCGCAGACCTCTCAGATGGTCGTCACCCCCGGGCTCGTCCCGGGGGCCCATCGGTCCGCCAGGCGAGGATGACGGGTGGGGGGGCTCGGCGCGCCTCTCCTCCCCCATAGCGAAGCGTATGGGGGAGGGGGACCACGCGCAGCGTGGTGGAGGGGGCGACCTCAAGCGCCGCGTCCCGTCACTCGCCCCCTCCACCGCTGCGCGGTCCCCCTCCCCCGCAGGCGGGGGAGGAGAGGATTTCCTTCTCCCCTTGCGGGAGAAGGTGGGCCGCGGAGCGGCTCGGATGAGGGGTGTCAGCGCCGACGCCGGGTGGCTGTGGCGACCGTTCAAGGTGCATCACAGAGAGCACAGCGAGACACGGAGGACACAACGGCGTGGCGGCGCCGGGCCGGCGGCGGGTCGCCTGCGGGCCTTCGAGTTCACGGCCCGTCATCCTCGGGTCAAGCCCGAGCATGACGGGATGGGGGCAAAGGGGAAGCAACTCTCAGCGTCCTTCTCCCCCTCGCCGCGCGCGGCGGCGCGCGACCTAAACCGCGGCGGCCCCCGCCGCCCGCCGGCTCCGCCGCCAGGCGCCGAGCGCGAACACCAGCGCCCCGCCCCAGATGAAGGCGAAGCTCAGGCCGCGCAGGGCGGTGAAGGCCTCGCCCGACAGCACCCCGATACCGAACTGCAGCGTCGGGGCGAGAAACTGGATGAAGCCGATCGTCGACAGCGGCAGCCGCCGCGCCGAGAAGGCGAACAGGGCCAGCGGGATCACCGTCGCCGGCCCGTTCAGCAGGGCCCAGGCGGCGTTGCCGGGCGTCTCCAGCGCATGGCCGGCCCCCGAGGCCTGCAGCCAGGCCACATAGGCCACCCCGAACGGGATCAGGATCAGGCACTCGATCAGCAGCCCGCTCTGGGCCTCGACCGGGACGCGTTTGCGGATCACCCCATAGGCGCCGAAGCTGAAGGCCAGCACCAGCGAGATCCACGGCGGCCGGCCCAGCGCCAGCGCCTGCAGCGCCACCCCGATGACGGCCAGACCGATGGCCGCCCAGCCCCAGCGGTCGATGCGCTCGCGGAACAGCCACAGCCCCACCACCATGTTGAGCAGGGGATTGATGTAGTAGCCGAGGCTGGCCTCCAGCGTCGCCGCATTCGTGGTGGCCCAGACGTAGACGCCCCAGTTGACGGCGATCAGGGCCGTGGACAGCAGCAGCCAGCCCAGCACCCGCGGCTGGCCCAGCACCGCCCGCACCTGCGGCCCCTGTCCGGCCAGCCAGACCAGCGCCGCCGCGAACGGCGCCGCCCACAGGGCCCGGTGGGCGAGGATCTCCAGCGCGGTGAACCCCGCCGCCGCCTGTCCCATGAACAGCAGGGGCATCAACCCCCAGATGACATAGCACCCGAGGGCGGCCGCATAGGCGGGACGGGCGTCGACGCTCACGGCACACTCCACAGCCGGCCCGCGCACGGCGGGCCCGGCCGGTCAGGACAACCTCAGACGGTCAGGGTGCGATAGCCGCTGGCCGGCTGGATCACGCCCTGCTCGTCCAGCAACTGGGCGATCTGCACCGCGTTCAGCGCCGCGCCCTTGCGCAGGTTGTCGGACACGACCCACAGCGACAGGCCGTGCTCGACGGTGTGATCCTTGCGGATGCGGCTGACATAGACGCCGAACTCGCCGGCGGCCTCGACCGGGGTGGCGTAGCCGTCGGCCTCCTGCTTGTCGACGACCAGCACGCCCGGCGCCTCGCGCAGCACGGCGCGCGCCTCTTCCGGCTCGATCGGGCGATCGAACTCCAGCGTCACGGCCTCGGAGTGGCCGACGAACACCGGCACCCGCACGCAGGTGACGGTCAGGCGGATCGAGGGGTCCAGCATCTTGTGGGTCTCGTTCCACATCTTGGCTTCCTCGTCGGTGTAGCCGTCGTCGCGGAACGCCCCGATGAAGGGGATGACGTTGAAGGCGATCTGCTTGGGGAACTTCTTCGGCGTGGTGTCGCCGAGGCCATAGACCGCCTTGGTCTGGTTCCACAGCTCGTCCATGCCTTCCTTCCCGGCCCCGGAGACGGACTGGTAGGTGGCCACCACCGCGCGGCGGATGCCGGCGGCGTCATGCAGCGGCTTCAGCGCCGTGACCAGCTGGATGGTCGAGCAGTTGGGGTTGGCGATGATGTTCTTCTTGCGCGCATCCTTGATGGCGTCCGGGTTCACCTCGGGCACGATCAGCGGCACGTCCGGGTCCATGCGGAAGGCCGAGGAATTGTCGATGACGATCGGGCCGGCGGCGCCGATCTTTTCCGACCAGGCCCTGGACACCGTCCCGCCGGCGGACATCAGCACCACATCGACCCTGGAGAAGTCGAACTGCTCCAGATCCTCGCAGCGCACGGTACGGTCGCCGAACGCCACCTCCACGCCTTTCGAGCGCCGCGAGGCGACCGCGTGCATCTCCGCGACCGGGAAGTTGACCTCGTCGAGGATGGCCAGCATTTCGCGGCCGACGTTTCCGGTGGCGCCGACGACGGCGACGCGATAGCCCATGGGGAAGGTCCTTCGGGGAGAAGCCGGTCGCCACGAGGCGACCGCGCAAGGTTCTGTAGAGGGCTTCTGATGTAGGCTTTCGCGCCTGCGACGCAACGACTTTTCACCGCTCATCGCGCCTTTCCAGTCCGGACCATGCCCTCTGCCCTCCGTCAGGCCTATGCCGAGCGACTGAATTCCGGTCGTCTCAAGCAAGATCCGGCCCAGACCGCCGCCCTCGACCATCTCGAGGCGCTGGAGAGCCGGCTGCGCCGCCGCGGCCTGTTCGGCCGTCGGCCGCAGGTGCGGGGCGTCTACCTCTGGGGCCCGCCCGGCCGCGGCAAGTCCATGCTGATGGACCTGTTCTACGCCGGCGCGCCTGAGCCCCGCCGCACGCGGGCCCACTTCCACGCCTTCATGGCCCGCATCCACGACCTGATCCGCCAGTGGCGCGAGGGCGACGCCGCCGCCCGCCGACGGGTGTTCGGCCAGCACCGCGGCGACGACCCGATCGGCCCCGTCGCCGACATGATCGCCCGCGAGGCGCGGCTGCTGTGCTTCGACGAGCTGCAGGTCACCGACATCGCCGACGCCATGATCCTCGGCCGCCTGTTCGAGGCCCTGTTCGACCAGGGCGTGGTGCTGGCGGTGACCTCCAACCGCGAGCCCGGCGACCTCTACCGCGACGGCATCAACCGCCAGCTGTTCCTGCCCTTCATCGACCTGATCCGCGACCGCTGCGAGGTGGTCGAGGTGGCCGGGGCCCAGGACTGGCGCGTCGACCGGCTGGGCGTGTCGCGCGTCTGGTACGCGCCCTCGGACGATTTCGGGCGGCGCCTCGCCTTCGATCACCTGTGGGACGACCTCCGCGGCGACGAGCCCGAGGAGCCGACGGTGCTCAGGGTTGACGGTCGCCAGGTGGTCATCGACCGCACGGTCGGCGGCATGGCCCGGGCCAGCTTCGACGCCCTGTGCGCCCGGCCGCTGGGCCCGCACGACTACCTCGCCCTGGCCGAGCGCTTCCACACCCTGTTCCTCGAGGACCTGCCCCTGCTCGACGAGGGCCGGCACAGCGAGGCGCGCCGGCTGGTGACCCTGATCGACGCCCTCTACGAAGCGAAGGTGCGGCTGGTGACCCTCGCCGCCGCCCTGCCCGAGGCCCTCTATCCCCGCGGCATCGGCGCCTTCGAGTTCGAGCGCACCGTCTCGCGCCTCAACGAGATGAGCAGCCGCGCCTGGATCGAACAGCGCTCCGGCGAGCGGGCCCCGGTCTAGCCTTCGCCGTCTTTCGGTGCTGCAACAGGGCCATGACCCTGCGCCCTGCCCTGCTGTCCGCCCTGTTCCTCGCCATCCTGGCCGCGCCCGCTGCGGCGCAGGAGGGCGTCTCCTTCGCCGAAACGCGTGTCTGGCTCGCCTCGGTCGGGGCCGAAGTGTCCGAGCCCGTGGTCGACGCCGACGGCACGCATCTGGACGTGCGCGACGGCCCGCTGAACTGGCGTCTGAGTTTTCCGGGGTGCGCAACCGCCGTCTGCGGCGATGCGCAGTTCTCGGCCCGCTTCACCGCGCCGGGGGCCACGGCCGAGGCGGTCGCCGACTGGAATCGCGAGCAGCGCTTCCTCAAGGCCTGGGCCGCCGACGGCTCGGCCGTGGTCGACTACGACCTGATCCTTGAGCCGGGCGCGCCGCAGGCGGTGCTGGCCGCGCCGACCGCCCTGTGGGTCGAGGGCGTGCGCCGCTTCGCCGTGCACGTCGGCTTCGCGGCGCCCGCCCCCTAAAGCCTCACGGCCGGCTTACGCCAGGCTGGGATCGATCTGCTTGCAGGCCTCGATCAGGCCCTTCACCGAGTCCACCGACCTGGCCAGCATGGCCTTCTCGGACTCGTCGGTGCTGAACTCGACGATCTTCTCGACGCCCGACGCGCCGATCATGGCCGGCACGCCGACGTAGAGGTCCGACAGGCCGTACTCGCCCGACAGCCACACGGCGCACGGCAGGACGCGCTTCTGGTCCAGCAGGTAGGACCTGGCCATGGCGATGGCGCTTTCGGCCGGGGCGTAGAAGGCCGAGCCGGTCTTCAGCAGGGCGACGATCTCGCCGCCGCCCTTGCGGGTGCGCTCGACGATGGCGTCCAGCTCGGCCTGGCTCATGAAGCCGGCCTTGACCGCGTCCGGCAGCGGCAGGCCGCCGACGGTCGAGTGGCGCACCATCGGCACCATGTCGTCGCCGTGACCGCCCAGGGTCCAGGCGTGGATGTCCTGCACCGACACGCCGGTCTTCTCGGCGAGGAAGTAGGCGAAGCGGGCCGAGTCCAGCACGCCGGCCATGCCGACGACCTTCTCCTTCGGCAGGCCCGAGAACTTCTGCAGCGCCCAGACCATGGCGTCGAGCGGGTTGGTGATGCAGATCACGAAGGCGTTCGGGGCGTGCGCCTTGATGCCCTCGCCGACCGCCTTCATCACCTTCAGATTGATGCCCAGCAGGTCGTCGCGGCTCATGCCCGGCTTGCGCGGCACGCCGGCGGTGACGATGCAGATGTCCGCCCCGGCGATGTCGGCGTAGTCGTTGGCGCCCTTCAGGGCCACGTCCTGGCCGAACACAGCGGTGGCCTCGGCGATGTCCAGCGCCTTGCCCTGGGGGGTGCCCTCGGCGATGTCGAACAGGATGACGTCGCCCAGCGCCTCGCGGGCGCAAACGTGGGCGAGGGTGCCGCCGATCATGCCGGCGCCGATGAGGGCGATCTTCGCGCGAGCCATTCAGGCCTCCGATGGTCGTGGTGCGTTGCGAAAACGAATGCCGCGGGGTCTAGACCCGGCCGGGGCGAGGAGCAAGCGGCGAGAGGAGCCCCTCTCCTCCCCCGCCTGCGGGGGAGGGGGACCGCGAAGCGGTGGAGGGGGCGACCGTAGGCGCGACGCTCTGTCCCTCGCCCACTCCACCACGCTGCGCGTGGTCCCCCTCCCCCATACGCTTCGCTATGGGGGAGGAGAGGCGCACCGAGCCCCCCACCCCGTCATCCTCGGGCTTGACCCGAGGATCGAGGGTCAGGCCCGACGCCAGGCCGGCCGGCGATCTGCGACGGAAGGCGCGATCCTCGGGTCAAGCCCGAGGATGACGGGCGGGTGTGCGCGAAGCGCCGTGAACTCGAAGGTCCGAGGCGACCCGCCGCCGGCCCGGCGCCGCCACGCCGTTGTGTCCTCCGTGTCTCGCTGTGCTCTCTGTGATGAACCTTGAACGGTCGGAACAGCCACCCGGCGTCGGCGCTGACACCCCTCATCCGAGCCGCTCCGCGGCCCACCTTCTCCCCCAGGGGGAGAAGGAAAGCCCCCCTACCGCGCCGCCGCCGCGAGGATGCGCCCGTCGGCGCGGCTCTGCACCAGCACGGCGACGGCCACGTCCGGCCCCGTCTCCGGCAGGGCGAACAGGGTCGGCCGGCCGCGCCAGGTCCCCAGCGGCTCCAGCGCCTGCACCACATTGACCTGGCGCAGTTCCCGCCCGCGGTTGTCGCCGGCCCCGACCTCGACCGTCTGGGCCCCCGGCCGGTAGACCACGGCCCAGACCTCGGCCCCGCCCTCGGGGACGCGCCCGGAGCCGACGCCGACATGGCCGCCGGTCTCGCGGAACTCGATCTCGGGCGGGAACTCGCGGTGCACCGCCGCCGCCTCGACCGCCGCCTCCACCGCCCCCGCGTCGACGCCGGACACGGCGCGGCGGCCATCCACCACGATCTGCGGCGTATAGACGCCGCGCAGCTGCAGCGCCTGCTGGTAGGCGCGCTGGCGCTCGACGAACTCCGGCCGGGCGAAGGTGTCGGCCCAGCCCTGGTAGTCCCAGTAGTCGACCCCATAGGTCAGGGCGATCACCCCCGGCGCCTCGGCCAGCGCCTCTACCGTGCGGTCCGCCTCCGGACAGCTGCCGCAGCCCTGGGCGGTGAAAAGCTCCACCACCACCGTCTCCACCGGCGTCACGGACAGGGGCGACGAGCGCGCCGGCTGGGCCGCCGAGCTAGCGGTGAGCGCCAGCGCCAGGGCCCCCGCCCCGGCCGTGATACAGCCCCGTCTGATCATGGCTGACGTTCTAGGCCGGTCGCGGCTTCACCGCCGCTCATATCTGCGTGAGGTGAGGACGCGCGGCCCCGCTCAGTCCATCAGCTGCTGCGCCAGATAGACATAGTGCCGGGCCCAGCGCCGGGCGTTGGCCACCGGATCGGCGTCGTTGGAGTGCCCGCCCGCCGTGTCCTCGAAATAGAGGTGGTCATGGCCCATCGCCCCCAGCCGCGCCGCGAACTTGCGCGCATGGGCCGGGTGCACCCGGTCGTCGAGGGTGTTGGTGGTGATGTAGGCGCGCGGATAGTCCACGCCGGGCGCCAGCCGCTGGTAGGCCGAGTAGCCGGCGATGAATTCGGCGTCGCCGGGCACGCGCGGGTCGCCGTACTCGCCGATCCAGGAGGCCCCCGCCGGCAGCAGGTGGTAGCGCAGCATGTCCACCAGCGGGCTCTCGATCACGACCGCGTCGAACAGGTCCGGCCGCTGGGTCATCGACACGCTGGTCAGCACCCCGCCGTTGGAGCGGCCATAGATGCCGAGGTGATCCGGGCTGGTGATGCCCCGGGCGATCAGGTCCTCGGCCACGGCGATGAAGTCGTCGAACGAGCGCTGGCGGTTGCCGCGCAGCGCCGCCTGGTGCCAGTCCGGCCCGAACTCGCCGCCGCCGCGGATGTTGGCCTGGACGAACACCCCGCCGTTCTCCAGCCACAGCTTGCCCATCTCGGCGCGATAGGCCGGCGGGAAGCTGACCTGGAAGCCGCCATAGCCGAACAGCACGGTCGGGGCCTGGCCGTCCCGCGCCAGGTCGCGCGGCATGACCACGAAATAGGGCACCCGCGTTCCGTCGGCCGAGGTCGCCTCGTACTGCTCGACCACATGGGTCGAGGCGTCGAACTTGGCGCTCGCCGCCTTCAACGGCTGCGGCGCGGTCGCTTCGGCCTCGAGCAGGCCCAGCGACGGCGGCGTCAGGAAGCCCTGCGAGGTGACGAACACCCGCCCGCTCGACCGGGCGGTGTCGCCCAGCCCCACGGCGGCGTTGGCCGGGGCCTCCAGCATCTGGCCCGTCCAGGCCCCGCCCGCCGGCGTGAACCGCCGCAGGGTCCCGACCACATTGTCGTTGACCACCGCCAGCACATGGTCCCGCATCACCGCCACATCCTCGACCGACTGGCGCGGACCCGGATCGAACACCACTTGCGCCGTCGCCGACGCCGCGCCGGCGCGCAGACCGGCCAGATCCACGGCCATCAGCGTGCCGGCCTCGGCCGCCGCGCCGCCCACCGACCAGGCCTGCTCCGGCGTCACCACCAGCGCCCCGTCCAGCACGCCGTGAATGCCGACGCGCGCCGGCAGGTCCAGCTTCACCGCGCGCCCGTCCAGCCACTGCCAGGTCTCGGCGCGGAAGGTGTCGAGCGGCCGCCGGAACAGCACCGCCTCGACCGCACCGGCGGGGTCGCGCAGCACCACCGCACTAACGCCATAGCCGCCGTCGGCGGCGTCGCCGCGATAGACCTCGGTCGCCTCGGCCAGGGTCTGGCCGCGGCCCAGCGTCTTGACGATGTAGGGATAGCCCGACTCCGTCAGCGTGCCCGGCCCGAAGTCGGTGGCCACCAGCAGGGTGTCGGCGTCCAGCCAGCTGATCCTGTGCTTGCCTTCCGGCAGGCTGAAGCCGCCCTCGACGAAGGTCTTCGACACGGTGTCGAACTCGCGCACCACCACCGCGTCCTTGCCGCCCTCGGACAGGGAGATCAGGCAGCGCCGGTCATCGGGGGCCAGGCAGTTGGCGCCCTTGAACACCCAGTCCACGCCTTCCGCGCGGGCGAGGGCGTCGATGTCCAGCAGCACCTCCCACGCCGGCGCCTCGGTGGCGTAGCTGTCCAGCGTCGTGCGCCGCCAGACGCCCTTGGGATTGGTCGCGTCCTGCCAGAAGTTGCCGACCCCGTCGCCGAGGAAGCTCGGGTAGGGCAGCCGGTCCTGCGAGGTCAGGATGGCCTCGGCCTGGGCCCGGAAGGTCTCGTAGCGCGGGTCCGTGGTCAGGGCCGCCAGCGCCTGCTCGTTCGAGGCCCGCACGAAGGCCATGGCCTCGGCGCCCTCCACCTCCTCCAGCGCCAGATGGTCGTCGGCCGCGGCGATGCCCTCGGGCGTCAGGGCCGCCGGAAAGTGCGGCATCGCCTGCTGGGCGACGGCCGGAGCCGCAAGAGCAAGGGCGGAGGCGGTGAGCAGCAGCAGACGCATGGGAAAACTCCGAAAGCTGGAAAGTCCTCCCCCTCGCAGAGGGGGAGGGGGACCGCGAAGCGGTGGAGGGGGCGAGAGGCAGGGCGCGGCGCGAGCGGTCGCCCCCACCACCCTGCTGCGCAGGGTCCCCCTCCCCCGCGACGCGGGGGAGGAGAAGGACTATTCCGCCATCAGACGGCGCGACAGATAGGTGTACTCCAGCGCCAGCCGGCGGGCGGTCTCGCGCAGGTTGGCCCCGGCGGCGTGGCCGCCGTCGGTGTTCTCGTAGAACAGCACCGGATAGCCCAGCTCCTCCAGCCGCGCCGCGGCCTTGCGGGCGTGGCCCGGGTGCACCCGGTCATCCTTGGTCGAGGTGTGGATGAACACCTCCGGATAGGGCTGGCCGGCGCGCAGGTTCTGGTAGGGCGAATAGGCCTCGATCCAGGCGCGCTCCTCCGGGATGTCCGGGTTGCCGTACTCGGCGATCCACGAGGCCCCCGCCAGCAGGCGGTGGTAGCGCAGCATGTCGAACAGCGGCACCTGGATGACCGCGGCGTTGATCAGGTCCGGCCGCTGGGTCAGCATCGCCCCCATGAACAGGCCGCCCTGGCTGCCGCCCATGATGCCGAGGTGCGGCTGGCTGGTGATGCCGCGGGCGATCAGGTCCAGCGCCACGGCCTGGAAGTCCTCGTGCGCCCGCTGGCGGTTTTCCTGCAGCGCCGCCTGGTGCCAGCGCGGCCCGAACTCGCCGCCGCCGCGGGTGTTGGCCACCACATAGACGCCGCCGCGCTCGAGCCAGAGCTTGCCGACCGTGGCCGAATAGCCGGGCAGCATCGACACCTGGAAGCCGCCGTAGCCGTACAGCAGCGTCGGGGCCGAGCCGTCGGTCGGCAGGTCGGACCGGCCGACCACGAAATAGGGGACCATCGTTCCGTCGGCCGAGCGGGCCTCGAACTGGCGCACCTCCAGCCCGGTGGCGTCGAACTTGGCCGGCAGCGACTTGACCGCCTCGGCCTGCAGCGTGCCGGCGTCGGCCAGGTACAGCGTCGAGGGCGTCAGATAGCCGTTGACCGAGACGAACACCCGGTCATCCGCGTCGCTGGCCGAGCCCAGCCCGACCGAGACGTTCTGCGGCAGGTCCATGCGCTGGCGCGACCAGCCGTCGGGGGTCGGCGCATAGACATAGACCCCGCCGCGGACGTTCTCGTACAGCGCCACCACCAGCCGGTTGCGGGTGATCTGCACCCCCTCGATGGCCTCGCGCGGGCCGGGGCGCAGGATCAGCTGCATCGGCGTCGCCGGGTCGGCCAGCCAGGCGTCGAGGTCGACGCTGAACAGGTCGCCGGTCTGGAAACTCTGGCCCGAGCCGGCGGTGAAGTCCTCGTCCGTGGTCAGGATCAGCCGGTCGCCCAGCAGGCCGGTGATCGCGGCCTTCTCCGGCAGGTCCAGCTTGCGGGTCGAGCCGTCGGCCTGAACCAGATGATACTCGCGCGTATAGAAGGTCATGGCCCGCGAGATCAGGGTGGCGCGCAGCCGCCCGTCGGGATCGCGCAGGGTGAAGGCGTTGACGAACACATCGTCGACCTCGCCGCGGAACAGTTCCTGCGCCTGGTCCAGCGCCTGGCCGCGCGCCAGCCGCTTCAGCACCCGCGGATAGCCGCTTTCGGTCAGGCTGCCCTCGCCGAAGTCGCGCGCCACGATCAGGGTGTCGGCGTCGATCCAGGTGGCCGAGCCCTTGGACTCCGGCAGCACGAAGCCGCCGTCGACGAACGTCCGGCTGACCCGGTCGAACTCGCGCAGGGTCGAGGCGTCCTTGCCGCCGTCCGACAGCTCCACCAGGCACAGCCGCCCGGCCGGCTCGAGGCACGAGGCCCCCCGCCACACCCAGTTGGCGTCCTCGGCCCGGGCCAGGGCGTCGAGGTCCAGCACCGTCTCCCACGCCGGCGCGGCGGTGGCGTAGCTCTCCGGCGTCGTCGTGCGCCAGACGCCGCGGATGCTGTTGGCGTCCTGCCAGAAGTTGTCGATGCCCTCGACGCCCTCGACGCGGCGGAAGGCCGGGCTGGGGATGCGGTCTCGCGACTCCACCAGCGCCAGCGCCTCGGCGTGCAGCTGGTCATAGAGCGGGTCGCCCTGCAGCCGGCCCAGCGAGCGGGTGTTCTGCTCCGCCACCCAGGCCAGGGCCCGCTCGCCCTCGACCTCCTCCAGCCAGATGTAAGGGTCCTCCTCCGTCACCTGCACCGGGGCGGCGACAGGGGTGGGCAGCCGCGCCTGCGGCTCCTGGACGGTCTCGGACATGCGGATCTCGGCCAAATTCGTCTCGGCAAGGGCGGGGCTGGCCAGCAGAGCGGCGAGCACGGCGAGGGAAGCGACGCGGGTCATCAGGGGGTCCCCAGGCGACAGACAGGGCGCGCACACTACCCGGGTCAGGTCGGGGATCAATCGGACAAATGGGCGAAGGATCCTCTCCTCCCCCGCGTGCGGGGGAGGGGGACCCTGCGAAGCCGTCAGGCGAAGCAGGGTGGAGGGGGCGAGGGACAGAGCGCAGCGCCTGCGGTCGCCCCCTCCACCATGCTGCGCATGGTCCCCCTCCCCCATACGCTCCGCTATGGGGGAGGAGAGCTGCATCCATCGCCTCTCCTCCCCATGCCAATGGGGAGGTGGCGCGGCGCGCAGCGCCGTGACGGAGGGGCCGCCCCCGCCCCTACGCCACCATCTGCATGCCGAGCCATTCGGCGATCAGGGCCGGCTTGTCGCCGCCCTCGATCTCGACGGTCAGCTCGTGTTTCAGCAGCCAGCGGCCGCCGCCCTTGTCCTCGGCGGACAGCAGCCGGAACCGCCCGCGCACGCGCGACCCGGCCGGCACGGGGGCGAGGAAGCGCAGCTTGTCGAAGCCGTAGTTGACCCCCATCACCACCCGCTCCAGCGGCGGCACGGCGTCGTAGCTCATGGCCGAGGCGAGGCTGAGGGTCAGGAACCCGTGCGCGATCGTGCCGCCGAACGGCGTGGCCTTCGCCGCCTCGGGGTCGATGTGGATGAACTGCCGGTCCTCGGTGATGTCGGCGAAGGCGTCGATGCGGGCCTGGTCGACCGTGATCCAGCGCGACACGCCGACCTCCTGGCCGATCAGCTCGGGAAGGCGGGCGACAGGGGTCGGGGTCATGCGGGCGCTCCGGTGAAACGGTCCTCGATGATGGCCGAAAACAGCCCCGGATCAACATTGCCGCCGGACAGGATGACCGCCGTGGTGCGGCCGCGCGTCTCGATCTTGCCGGCCAGCACGGCGGCCAGCGCCGCCGCCCCGCCGGGCTCGACCACCAGCTTGAGGGTGCGGAAGGCGTAGCGCACCGCCTCGGCGGCCTCGAGGTCGCTGATCGCCAGCGCCCCCTTCAGCACCCTCTGATTGATGGGGAAGGTCAGCTCGCCCGGCACCGGAGTCTGCAGGGCGTCGCAGATCGACGGCGCGGCCGGCGGATGGCCGACCCGTTCGCCGGCGGCCAGCGAGCGGGCGGTGTCGTCGAAGGCCTCCGGCTCGACCGCCCAGCTGTCGGTCGCGGGGCTGCGCGCCTCCAGCACCAGGTTGATCCCGGCCATCAGCCCGCCGCCGGAGCAGCAGCAGACCAGCTGGTCGACCGGCCCGTCGGCCTGGTCCAGCAGCTCCAGCGCGGTGGTCCCCTGACCCTCGATGATGAAGGGGTCGTCGAAGGGCGGCACCAGCACCGCGTTGCGCTCCTGCGCCAGCTGCGCCCCGATGGCCTCGCGGCTCTCGGTCCAGCGGTCGTACAGCCGCACCTCGCCGCCGAAGTGACGGACCCCGGCGATCTTGATGGCCGGACTGTCGGCCGGCATGACGATGGTCGCCCGCGTGCCCACCAGCGCTGCCGCCGCGGCAACCCCCTGGGCATGATTGCCGGACGAGAAGGCCACCACCCCGCGCGCCCTCTCCTCGTCCGTCAGCCGGCTGATGCGGTTGTAGGCGCCGCGGAACTTGAAGGCTCCGGCGACCTGGAAGGTTTCGCACTTGAGCAGGACGCGGCCGCCGAGGCGATCATTGAGCGCCGGATGCTCGATCAGCGGCGTGCGGACGGCGGCGGGACGGATCTGGCGGGCGGCGTCGAGGACGCCGTCGAAGGAGGCGGTGCGCATGCGTTCACTTAACCCGATCCGTCGCCTTGTCGAGCAGATCGGCCCGGCGCAGGATCGCGAGATGAACCCCTTTGCGGCCATAGATGATCAGTTGGCGCAACGGGCAAAGGCGGAAGGCTGGGAGCTCTGCACGGAGTGGGCCGAAGCCCCTGCCCGGTACTTCCACATCCATGGCGATCGCCCCTGGGACTGCTTCCAGGTCAACATCGCTGCGCCGTCGGGCGACCAGATGAACGTGACCGCCCGGTCGATCGACACCAACGACGGAATCGAGTTCGAGGCCACCTTCTCGGGCGCTGTCGCGGATTTCGGCAATCTGCTGGCCGCCGCCGTGAAGACGATTGAAGTTTGGAGAGGGCGTTCGGCATGGACCCGCTGATCCTCAGCCTCGACCAGGGCACCACCTCGACCCGGGCGGTGGCCTTCGCCCTGTCGCCGGACGGGGCCCTGACCCCGGTGGCGACGCGCCAGCTGGAGCTGACCCAGCACTATCCGCAGCCGGGCCAGGTCGAGCACGACGCGGCCGAGATCTGGTCGGCGGCGCTGCAGACCTGCCGTGAGGTGGTCGACGCCGCCGGCGGGATCACCCGGTTCGCGGCGCTGGGGATCACCAACCAGCGCGAGACGGCGGTGATCTGGGACGCCGCCACCGGCGCGCCGCTGCACCGCGCCGTCGTCTGGCAGGACCGACGCACGGCCGAGATCACGCGGCGGCTGGCGGCCGAGGGGCACGAGCCCGCGGTGCAGGCGGCCACCGGCCTGATCCTCGATCCCTACTTCTCCGCCACCAAGTTCGCCTGGCTGCTGGACGCCGTGCCCGACGGCCGGGCCCGGGCGGCGCGCGGCGAGGTGCGGCTGGGCACCGTCGACGCCTGGCTGATCGACCGGCTGAGCGGCGGGCGCGCCCATGTCACCGACGCCACCAACGCCGCGCGCACCAGCCTGATGGACCTGCGCAGCCTGACCTGGCGGCCGGATCTGGCGCACCTGTTCAACGTCCCTGTCGCCGCCCTGCCGGCGATTCGCCCCTGCGCCGGACTGCTGGCGGAGACGGCCCCCGAGGTGTTCGGCCGGCCCCTGCCGATCACCGGGGCGGCGGGCGACCAGCAGGCGGCGTTGGTGGGCCACGGGGCGCTGGCGGCGGGCGACGCCAAGATCACCTACGGCACCGGGGCCTTCCTCGTGGCCAATGTCGGCGCGGAGCCGGTGGCCTCCAGCGCCCGCCTGCTCTCGACCCTCGGCTACGCCGTCGACGGAACGCAGGCGTTTGCGCTGGAGGGCTCCATCTTCTCGGCCGGCTCGGCCATCCAGTGGCTGCGCGACGGCCTCGGGGTGATCGACGAGAGCCGCCAGTCCGAAGCGCTGGCCCGCGGCCTGCCGGACAACGGCGGGGTCTATCTGGTCCCCGGCTTCACCGGCCTCGGCGCGCCCTGGTGGGCCCCGGAGGCCCGCGGCGCGGTGATCGGCCTGACCCGCGACTCAGGCCCGGCCCATTTCGTGCGCGCGGCGCTGGAAAGCCTCGCCTACCAGACCCGCGACCTGCTGGACGCCCTCGCCCGCGACGGGGCCCCGCCGCTGAAAGTGCTCAAGGTCGACGGCGGGGTCACCGCCAACGCCTGGGCCATGCAGTTCGTCGCCGACATCTGCGAGGTGACAGTCGAACGGCCCGCTTATCAGGAGATGACGGCGCTCGGCGCGGCGCGGCTGGCGGCCTTCGGGGCAGGCCTCGTCGACAGCCTGGCGGCGCGCGAGACCGCCGCCCCGGCCTGCTGGCGGCCGCAGATGGACACGGCGACCCGCGAACGGCTGCTGGGGGGCTGGCGCGCGGCGGTGCGCGCCGCCATGATCGCCGCCGCATGACCCAGGACGCCGCGCTCGACCCCCAGACCGCCTTTTCCGGAACGCGCGAGGTGGACCCCCGCCACGCCCTCGACGTCGGGGCGCTCGACGCCTGGCTGAAGGCGCATGTGGAGGGCTACGCCGGCCCCCTGACCCTGCGCCAGTTCAAGGGCGGCCAGTCCAACCCGACCTATGAGCTGACCACGCCGGGCGGCGCCTATGTGCTGCGCCGCAAGCCGCCGGGGACCCTGCTGGCCAGCGCCCACGCGGTCGACCGCGAGTTCCGCGTCATCTCCGCCCTGCACGCCCGGGGCTTTCCGGTCGCCCGCCCCCACGCCCTGTGCGAGGACGAGGGGGTCATCGGCTCGATGTTCTACGTCATGGACAAGGTCGAGGGCCGGGTCCTGTGGGACCTCAAGCTGCCCGGCCTCGCCCCCGCCGAGCGCGGCGCCATCTATGACGCCCAGGTGCGCACCCTGGCGGCCCTGCACCGCTTCGACCCGGAGGCCATCGGCCTGGGCGACTACGGCAAGCCGGGCAACTATTTCGCGCGGCAGGTCGGCCGCTGGTCGAAACAGTACCGGGCCTCGGAGACGCAACCGATCCCGGCCATGGACCGGCTGATCGAATGGCTGCCCGAGACCCTGCCGCCCGAGGGGCCGGCGCGGGTGGTGCACGGCGACTTCCGCCTCGACAACCTGATCCTCGCCCCGGACGCCGCCGAGGTGCGGGCGGTGCTGGACTGGGAGCTGTCGACGCTGGGCGATCCGATGGCCGACTTCTCCTATTTCCTGATCGGCTGGGCCATTCCGGCGACCCTGCGCAACGGCCTGGCGGGGGCCGATCTGGAGGCGCTGGGCATCCCCGGCGTCGAGCAGATGGTCGAGACCTATGCGGCGCTGACGGGCCTGCGCCCGGCCAACCTCGACTGGCTGTTCGCCTACAACCTGTTCCGGCTGGCGGCCATCTGCCAGGGCATCGGCGGCCGGGTGCGCGACGGCACGGCGGCCTCCGACCACGCCCGCCAGATGGCGGCCCAGGCTCCCCTGCTGGCCGAAGGCGCCCTGGCCTTCGCCCGCAAGGCCGGCGCCTGACGCCCCAATCCATAACGTCAGGCCATGACGTCAGGCGCGTGACAGCTGCTCAGCTGCCGGACAGATTGACACGCAGGCGCCACCCGCGCGTCGCTGAAACATGATTGGCCCCGCCCCCAGCGTGACCATTAGAGGCGAGTCCCGAGCGGTGGAACGTGGGCGAAACCCGCGCGCCGTGTCGGGGAACAGTCATGAAAACCAATCTGTGGATGAGCGCCGCGCTGGCGCCGCTCCTCATCGGTCTCGCCGTCCAGCCCGCCGTGGCGCAGGACGCCGATGACCAGCCGACCCGGGTGTCGGAGATCATCATCACCGGCCAGCCGGTGTTCCGGAACCGCACCGAAGAGACCGCGCCGGTCCTGTCCTACGACCTGGAATACTTCCAGCGCTTCGAGCCGCTGACCGTCGGCGACGCCCTGAAGCGTGTCCCGTCGGTGGCCTTCCTCTCGGACGTGCTGGAATCGGACGGCGTGCGCCTGCGCGGCCTGAACCCGGCCTACACCCAGATCCTGATCAACGGCGAACGCGTCCCGGGCGCCGGCGATGACCGTTCCTTCTTCGTCGACCGCATCCCCGCCGAGCTGATCGAGCGGGTCGAGGTCGTCCGCTCGGCCTCGGCCAACCGCTCCGGTGACGCCCTCGCCGGCGCCATCAACATCGTGCTGCGCGACGCCTACACCCTCGACGGCGGCTATATCCGCGCGGGCGTGCTGAGCTGGGAAGACAGCGAGTACGGTCAGTTCGGCGGCGCCTTCGGGGCCGGCTGGGGCGGCGAGGTCGGCCCGGGCCGCCTGCTCGTCGGCCTGAACGTCCAGGACCGCCGCAATCCGAAGAACAAGTTCAGCGCGCGCTTTGACGAGCCGGGCGGCACGCTCGACAATACCGAGGTGCAGACCGACGTGCGCGACGGCACCGACTACGCCTTCAACGCGGCCTATGAGGTCGAGGTCGGCGGTGGCGATCTGGAGCTGGGCGCGGCCTTCGTGCGCACCGACCGGGTCCAGGACGAGGACTCCATCGAGTACGACGGCGGCGTCGAGACCCCGGCCAACATCCTGACCGTCAACGACAATGACGTTGACATCCAGACCGACAACCTGGCCCTGCGCGCCCGCTACGAGCGCGACATGTTCGGGGGCGAGACCACCTTCAAGCTCGGCTGGGCCTATATCGACGACCAGCAATCCGAGTTCGAATCCGAGTCGGAGTACCTGCGCGACGCCATCGCCTTCCCCGACGAGGACCGCTTCACCCTCGACTCCACCGACGTGAACATCCGCGACGAGGAGCTGTCGGCGGCGATCGAGCACGAGATCGACCTGTCGGAAGACCTCGAGCTGGAGTTCGGCGTCCAGTACACCGGCAAGGATCGCGAGAGCCTGATCCAGGAAACGCCGCGCATCCGCTTTAACGTGCCGAATGCCCCGGCGGCCCGCCCGGCCGTGCCGGCCTTCGGTCCGTTCGCCCCCATCACCGGCGGCGACCTGACCATCGAGGAAACCCGGATCGACCCCTATGTCATGCTCTCGGGCGAGCGCGGCATCTTCTCGTGGGAAGCCGGCCTGCGCTACGAGACCACCGACACGACCATCACCGATCGCACCGCGCCGGCCGCGGACCAGGTCAATGACAGCGACTACGCCTTCCTGCTGCCGTCGGTCAGCCTGCGCTGGGCCGTCACCGAGACTGACCGCGTCTATGTCTCGGCCGCCCGCACCGTGCGCCGCCCGAGCTTCAACCTGCTGAGCCCGGCCCTCCTCGAGGAAGAGTTCGGCGACAGCGACTTCGTCGGCAACCCCAACCTCGACCCGGAATCGGCCATCGGCTTCGACGCCGGCTGGGAGCGTCGTCTGGGCGCCCGCGGCGTGGTCGGCCTGAACGTCTTCTACCGTGACGTCTCCGACCTGATCGAAGAGACCAACACGGGCCTCGAAGGCTCGGCCGGCGCGGGGACCTTTATCTACACCGTCGACAACGTCGGCGACGGCGAGGTGTACGGCGTCGAGTTCGACCTCTCGACCCCGCTGAGCTTCGTCGGGATGGAGAACACCGGCGTCTATCTGAACTACTCGTGGCTCGACAGCTCGATCGAGGACTTCATCGGCGAGCGCCGCTTCAACAGCCAGTCGGACTATGTGTTCAACGCCGGCTTCACCCACGACATCCCGACCTGGGGCGCGGCCTTCGGCGCCAGCTACCGCAAGCAGGGCGACGCCTGGGAGCGGGTGCTGACCGAGGAGGTCTCGACCACCTACGGCGCCGACCTCGAGGTCTTCATCGAAAAGACCTTCGGCGACAACGTCGTGGTGCGCCTCACCGGCTCGAACCTGCTCAACGCCTCCAAGGACGAGGTGTTCGACAAGTTCGAGACCGTGGCCGACCAGATCGCCCGCGACTACGACGAGTACGAGCTGGAGACCGAGGACGCGGGTCCGTGGTTCCAGCTGATCGCCCGGGTGGCGTTCTGATCGTCACCGCTGGAGCGTAAGTGACGCGGGCCGGTCCCTCCGGGGGCCGGCCCGTTTTCTTTGCGGGCGACGTCCGGTCCCGGTCGCATCGCGGCGCGGCCTCGGTTAAGCCCTCATTAGGCCTGTCCCTTGCACGGCGGAGGGGCGAGGACAGCGGGCGCGTACGAAAGCGGGACACTCCATGTTTCTGGAAGGCGAGATCGACTGGGTCGTGCTGCTGGCGGTGGTGGCGGCCGTCAGCCTGGCCGTCGCCCTGATCGCCGGCTTCTACGCCATCACCCGCGGGGCCCGGCACGAGGACGTGTCCGGCGAGCTGGCCGCCGCGCGCGAGGCCGCCGGCGCCGCCCAGCGCCGCCTGCTGGAGGTGCTCAACGCCGTGCCCGTGGCCCTGGTCGAGACCGACGCCCAGGGCAAGTTCGTCTTCGCCAACCGCGCCGCGCACCAGCTGCTGGGCCGTCGCGACGCCGAGCTGCTGGGCCTGCGCTTCCACTCGGCCACCTGGGGCATCACCTATCCCGACGGCCGGCCGATCCCGCCGGACCTGCTGCCCAACGCCCGGGCCCTGCGCGGCCAGACGGTCAAGGGCTTCCAGCACATCCTCGCCAACCCGGCCAACCGCAAGCGCATGCTCGTCTCGGTCACGGCCATGCCGATGGAAGACGCCCGCGGCCAGATCATCGGCTCCATCGCCGCCATCGTCGAGACCGAGGGCCTGACCACGCCGGAGCCGGTGATGGTCGAGGCGCCGCCGCCCGCCGCCCCCGCCCCGGCTGCGGCGGCGGAATCCGACCTGCTGCGTCAGGTGTTCGAGGCGGCCACGGCGGCGCTCGTCGTCATCGGCCCGGACGGCCGCGTGCGCGAGACCAACCGCCAGACCCGCGCCCTGATGCCCGGCCAGCCGCTGGACGGCGGCGACTTCACCGAGCTGTTCCTCAACGAGACAG
This sequence comes from Brevundimonas sp., assembly GCF_035998205.1. Lineage (GTDB taxonomy): Bacteria > Pseudomonadota > Alphaproteobacteria > Caulobacterales > Caulobacteraceae > Brevundimonas. The sequence continues at coordinate 42,765 of NZ_DASYHT010000006.1, read as the reverse complement.
ACCGGGCCCCGGCGCGGCAGGCGCTGCGCGCCGCCCTGCAGGGCGAGCCCGAGGACGAGACGGCGCTGGCCGCCCTGCGCTCGCCGCACCTGGGCGAGGGCGTGGTCTGGCGCGTGCTGCCGCTGGGCGAGGCCGGCGGCCGGCCCGGGGCCCTGCTGCTGGCCGGCGAACGCGCGACCGACCCGGCGGAGGCCGCGCCCCCGACACAGGACGGCGCGGCTGACGCCCCCGCCCCGGAAACGCCCGCCGCCGACACTGCCGCGGCCGAGGCCCGCGTCGCCGAACTGTCCGCCGCCCTCGACGCCGCGCGGGCCGAGCTGGCCGCGGCCGAGCGCCTGTCCGCCGCCGAGCGCGAACAGGGCCGCCGGCTGGAAACCGTCGGCCGCCTGACCGGCGGCGTGGCCCAGGACTTCGCCGCCCTGCTCTCGGTCATGACCAGCGCGCTGGACCTGCTGGCGCAGCAGGCCGAGGACCCGGCCCGCGTACGCCGCCTCGCCCAGGCCGCCCTGACCGCGGGCCAGAAGGGCGAGGTGCTGACCCGCCGCCTGTCCGCCTTCTCGCAGGGCGAGGAGGCCCCGGCGGCGCAACGGCTCGACGCCGGGGTGCTGCTGCGCGGGCTGGAGCCGCGCCTGCGCCGCGCCGCGGGCGAGGGTGTGGACCTGCTGATCGAAGGCCCCGCCGCGCCGCTGGAGCTGGCGCTCGACCCGGTCGGCCTCGAAGCCGCCCTCGTGGCCCTGGTGCGCAACGCCGTCGAGGCGCGCGGCTCGGGCCCGGCCTCGGTCGCCGTGCGGCTGGCCGAGACTGTCGAAGCGGCCGAGTTCAGCGTCATCGACATGGGCCACGGCATGGACGCCGAGACCCGCGCCCGCGCCGTCGAGCCCTTCTTCACCACCCGGCCCGGCCAGGCCGGTCTGGGCCTGAGCGAGGCCCACGCCTTCGCCCGGCAGTCGGGCGGCCGGCTGGAGCTGGAGAGCGCGCCGGGCGAGGGGACCACGGTGCGGCTGGTGCTGCCGCGGGGCTGACCCCGCCCGTCAAGTCGTCGCCCGTGTCAGTCCGCCATTGAGTACGCGGCGGATTCGCGCCATGTGCGGAGCACACCCGACGCGCCTCCCTGCGCGGCCAGACTTCCGAGGATCCCATGGCCGAAGCCGCCGCCCCCTACGACGTCATCATCATCGGCGGAGGCCCCGGCGGCTACAACGCCGCCATCCGCGCCGGCCAGCTGGGCCTGAAGGCCGCCTGCGTCGAGATGCGCGACACCCTGGGCGGCACCTGCCTGAACGTCGGCTGCATGCCGTCCAAGGCCATGTTGCACGCCTCGGAGATGTTCGAGGCGGCCGGGAAACACTTCGCCGGTCTGGGCATCGAGGTGGGCTCGCCCAAGCTCAACCTCGGCCAGATGATGAAGCAGAAGGACGAGAGCGTCACCGCCCTGACCAAGGGCATCGAGTTCCTGTTCAAGAAGAACAAGGTCGACTGGCTGAAGGGCCGCGGCCGCCTCGACGGCCGGGCTGACGGCCTGACGAAGGTGGTGGTCGAGGGCGCCGGCGGCGCCGTGACCCATCACGCCCGCCACGTCATCATCGCCACCGGCTCCGAGCCGACCCCGCTGCCGGGCGTCGACTTCGTCCCGGGCAAGGTGGTCGACTCCACCGGCGCCCTGTCGCTGCCCGCCGTGCCGAAGCACCTGGTGGTGGTCGGGGCCGGCATCATCGGTCTCGAGCTCGGCTCAGTGTGGCGTCGCCTCGGGGCCGAGGTGACGGTGATCGAGTTCCTCGACCGCATCACCCCGGGCATGGACAGCGATCTGGCCACCGCCTTCCAGCGCGTCCTGACCAGGCAGGGCATGACGTTCCGCCTCGGCCAGAAGGTCACCGCCGCCAAGGCCGGCAAGGACGGGGTCGAGCTGACCGTCGAGCCCTCGGCCGGCGGCGCCGCCGAGACGGTCAAGGGCGATGTGGTGCTGGTGGCCATCGGCCGCCGCCCCTACACGCAAGGGCTGGGGCTGGAGACGGTCGGCATCGAGACCGACAGGCGCGGCTTCATCGCCAACGACCACTTCCGCACCGGCCAGGACGGCCTGTGGGTGATCGGCGACGTGACCCACGGCCCGATGCTGGCGCACAAGGCCGAGGAGGACGCGGTGGCGGCGGTCGAGCTGATCGCCGGCAAGGCCGGACACGTCGACTACAACCTGGTCCCCAGCGTGGTCTACACCGCCCCGGAAGTGGCCTGGGTCGGCAAGACCGAGGACGAACTGAAGGCCGCGGGCGTGGCCTACAAGACCGGCAAGTTCCCCTTCACCGCCAACAGCCGGGCCAAGATCAACCACGAGACCGACGGCTTCGCCAAGGTGCTGGCCGACGCGACGACCGACCGCATCCTCGGCGTGCACATCATGGGCCCGCAGGCCGGCGAGCTGATCGGCGAGGCCTGCATGGCCATGGCCTTCAGCGGCGCCTCGGAAGACATCGCCCGCACCTGCCACCCGCACCCGACCCGCTCCGAGGCCGTCCGTCAGGCGGCCATGGGCGTCGAGGGCTGGACCATGCAGGCCTGACGGTTCCCGCCCGGCCGCATTTGAGGTAGCATCGGCTCGCGTCCCGAGGGAGGAAGCCGATGCTGCTCGCCGCCGCCGCCCTGCTGGCCCAGGAGGCCGCGCCCCAACCGCCGGTGGTCCGTCCGCCGGACGTCGGCGCGGTGCGTACGCTTGAGCTTGCCCCCGCCGTCGCCGCCCGCCTGGGGATCAGCTGCAACGTCCTGCTGCACCGGGCCGACGGCAGCGCCGTGATCGTGACCCCGCCGGCGCAGGCCGGGGAACAGGTGCAGCTCCACCTTCTGCTCGATCGCTATGTCGACGGCTGCCCCACGCCGCTGATCGCCGCCGAGCGAATGCCCGCCGCGGACGCCGCCATCGGCCGCAACCTTCTCGCCCCCGCCGTCAACAGCCCGCGCTGAGGCTTCCGGCTACGCCCGCGGGTGCGCCGCGGCATAGGCGGCGAGCAGGCGCTCGGCGTCCACCGCCGTGTACTTCTGGGTGGTCGACAGGCTGGCGTGGCCGAGCAGCTCCTGCAGGCTGCGCAGGTCGGCCCCCGCCCCCAGCAGATGGGTGGCGAAGCTGTGCCGCAGGGCGTGCGGCGTGGCGGTGTCGGGCAGACCCAGCCGCCCGCGCAGCCGCTGCACCGTGGCCTGGACGTGGCGCGGGCTTAAGGGCCCGCCGCGCCGGGCCCGGAACAGGGCGTCGGCAGGCGCTAGAACGAACGGCAGCCGGGCGCGATAGGCCGCCACCGCCTCGCCGATCTGCGGCAGCACCGGCACGATCCGCGTCTTGGCCCCCTTGCCGGTGATGCGCAGGGTGGCGCCCAGCGGCGCGTCGGCCGCCGTCAGCGACAGGGCCTCGGACACGCGCAGCCCCGCCCCGTACATCAGCGCCAGCACGGCGGCGTCGCGCGCCGCCTCCCAGGGCTCGCCGTCCGGGTCCGCCTCCGGCTCGGCCAGCAGCCCCAGCGCCTGGTCGGGGCTGACCGGCCTTGGCAGAGACGGCTTGACCCGCGGCCCGCGCACCAGGGCGAGGCGCGGGTTGGGCAGGTCCAGCCGCCGGTCGAGAAAGCCGTGAAAGCCGCGGATCGCCGCCAGGGTCTGGGCCAGGGACCGCGCCGACAGGGCGCTGTCGCCGCCGCGCCGCTCGGCCAGATGGGCGCGCAGCTCGGCCGGGGTGACGCTCGCCAGATCGGCCGCGCGCAGGACCTCCCCGCCCCGGTGCCGCTGCAGGAAGGCCAGATACAGCCGGCCGATGTGGCCATAGGCTTCCAGCGTCCGCGGGGACAGCCGCCGCTCATGCGCCAGATGGTCCAGCCAGGCGCGCAAGGCGCCGTCGGCGTCGAGGGCCGCTGTGGTCAGTCGAGGATCGGCCATCGCTCGGCCGTGCGCTCGACCACCCGGGCCACGAAGGCGACCAGCTCGCAGCCCATGTCGCGGGTGAAGCCCTCGGCCTCGCCCGAGCCGAAGGCGGCCAGGGCGGTGCGGTGCGGGGTGAAGGGGGCCATGCGGATCAGGGCCACGCTCTGCACCTCGGCCCCGGCGGCCCCGAACAGGTTCAGCCCCTCGAAGTTCGGCCCCAGCCAGTGCAGCCCGTCCTCGCCCAGCAGCTGGTCGACGCGGCCGGGCTCCAGCGCCCGCCAGCCGAACGGCACCCCCCCGGGCTTCTCCAGCGCCACCGCCGCAGCCACCAGGCCGAAGCGCGCCTGCACCGCCGCGTCCAGCCGCCGGGCCAGGTCGGCGTGGTTGCGCGATTCCATCAGATCGAGCGCGGTGACATGGGTCTGGGTCTGGGCGGCAAAGTTGGCGCGGGCCACCGCCTCGATGCGCTGCCGGGCGCCGGTCTCGCGCTCGATCGCCGCCTCCAGCCGGGTCAGGGCGGCCTTGCCGAACTCCACGACATTGCGGCCGGTGGCCTTGAGGCCCAGCTCCTCCAGCAGGGCGCGGTCCTCGACCAGCGCCTCGGGGTGAGCCTTCAGCCAGTCGCGCACGCGCGGCCAGTGCAGGCCATCATCGGCATCCGCGTCAGCCTTCGAAAAGAGGTCAGGCGAGCCGTTGGACAAGGACCTCTCCGGCAGGGTCGTTACAGGATCGACTGGCCCGTCTTGCCCCAGTCGGCGAGGAAGGCATCAAGCCCCTTGTCGGTTAACGGGTGCTTGACCAGCGCCCTGAACACGTCCGCCGGCAGGGTCGCCGCATCGGCGCCGGCAAGGGCCGCGGCCGAAACATGCGCCGGGTTGCGCAGCGAGGCGGCCAGCACCTGGGTCTCGAAGCCGTGGATGTCGTAGAGGGTGCGGATCTCTTCCAGCAGCCCCACGCCGTCGGCCCCATGGTCCTCCAGCCGCCCGACGAAGGGCGAGATGAAGGTGGCCCCGGCCTTGGCCGCCAGCATGGCCTGGGCGGCGGAGAAGCACAGGGTGACGTTGGTGCGGATGCCCTTGTCCGTGAAGGCGCGGCAGGCGCGCAGCCCGTCCCAGGTCAGGGGCAGCTTGACCACCACGTTCGGGGCGATGGCGGCGAGCTTGTCGCCCTCCTTGACCATGGTCTCGAAATCGGTGGCCACCGCCTCGGCGGAGATCGGCCCCTCGACGAGGGCGCAAATCTCGGCGATGACCTCGGCGATGTTGCGGCCCGACTTCGCGATCAGGGACGGGTTGGTGGTCACGCCGTCCACCATGCCGGTGGGAACCATGTCCTTGATGACGGCGACGTCGGCGGTGTCGAGGAAGAGCTTCATGGCGAGGGGGTTTAGCGGGCGCGCGCCGCTTCGTCGATTCCCGCGCGTGACGCTCTCCTCCCCACGCAGTGCGGAGGGGGACCGCATTTCCTCCCCACAGAGTGGGGAGGGGGACCGCGAAGCGGTGGAGGGGCCCGGTCGCCAAGGCGACCGGAGGACGGTGGAGGGGCGACGTCGCGCCCCGCTGGACAGCCCCTCCGTCTCGACGCTCCGCGTCGATCCACCTCCCCATTTCATGGGGAGGAGAACGCCGGCGCCACGCTCCCCCATACGCTTCGCTATGGGGGAGGAGAGCCTGTCATGAGGGTCGCGTCCGTGCTGGTGCCGCTGCCGGTGCCCGAGGCGTTCGACTACGAACTGCCGGACGGCATGACGGTCGCGCGCGGGACCCAGGTGGCCGTGCCGCTCGGCCCGCGGCGGCTGCGCGGGGTGGTCACCGAGGTGCGCGAGACCACCGGCTCGAACCGGCGGCTCAAGGCGGTCGAGGCGGTGCTGGATGATCCGCCCCTGCCGGAGCGCACCGTCGACTTCATCGAATGGGCCGCACGCTGGACCCTGTCGCCGCCGGGCGAGATGGCCCAGACGGCGCTGAAAGGGCTGCGCAACCCCGCCCCCCGGCCCGAGCGGCGGGTGCAGCGCGTCCCCGGCCGCGCCCCGGCCCGGCCGACCCCCGCGCGCACGGCGGCGCTGGCGGCCCTGGGCGACCGGGCCCTGCCCCCCGCCGACCTGGCCCGCGCGGCCGGCGTCTCGTCCGGGGTGATCAAGGGGCTGGTCGACGAGGGGGTGCTGGAGGTCGTCGAGGTCGCCGCCGTGGCCGCCTTCGACCCGCCCCGGCCGGACCATGCCCCGGCGCAGCTCAGTCCCGACCAGGCCGCCGCCGCCGCCGCCATGGCCGAGGGCGTGGCCGGCCGCGCCTTCGCCCCCTTCCTGCTCGACGGCGTCACCGGCTCGGGCAAGACCGAGGCCTATCTCGAGGCGGTGGCGCGCACCCTCGCCACCGAGCCCGACGCCCAGATCCTCATCCTGCTGCCCGAGATCGCCCTGACCCAGGCGCTGATCGAGCGGCTGGCCGCCCGCTTCGGCGCGACGCCGGCGGAGTGGCACTCCGGCGTCTCGCCCCCCGCCCGCCGCAAGGTGTGGGAGGCGGTCATCGCCGGGCGCTGCAACCTCGTGGTCGGGGCCCGCTCGGCCCTGTTCCTGCCCTTCGCCAACCTGCGGCTGATCATCGTCGACGAGGAGCACGACGCCTCGTTCAAGCAGGACGAGGGGCTGGTCTATCACGGCCGCGACCTGGCCGTGGTGCGGGCCCGGATCGAGGGGGCGGCGGTGGTGCTGGCCTCGGCCACCCCGTCGCTGGAGACCCTGTGGAACGCGCGGCAGGGCCGCTATCGCTGGCTGCGGCTGGGGGCGCGGCACGGCACGGCGGTGCTGCCGGACGTGGCGCTGGTCGATCTGCGCGAGACTCCGCCCGAGCGCGACCAGTGGCTGTCGCCGCCGCTGCGCACAGCCATGGCCGAGACCCTGGCGCGCGGCGAGCAGGTGCTGCTGTTCCTCAACCGGCGCGGCTACGCCCCGGTCGTCCTGTGCCGCGCCTGCGGCCACCGGCTGACGGCGCCCGACACCGACTCCTGGCTGGTCGAGCACCGCTACACCGGCCGGCTGGTCTGCCACCTGACCGGCTTCTCCATGCCGAAGCCCCGCGGCTGTCCCGCCTGCGGGGCCGAGGACAGCCTTGTCCCGGTCGGCCCCGGCGTCGAGCGGGTCGAGGAGGAGGCGAAGAGCCTGTTCCCCGAGGCGCGCACCGCCATCTTCAGCTCCGACACGGCCCCCGACGGGCGCAGCGCCCGGGCCCTGATCGAGACCATGGCCGCCGGCGGGATCGACATCCTCGTGGCCACCCAGGCGGCGGCCAAGGGGCACAACTTTCCGGGCCTGACGCTGGTGGGGGTGGTCGACGCCGACCTCGGCCTGCGCGGCGGCGACCTGCGCGCCGCCGAGCGCACCTTCCAGCTGCTGACCCAGGCGACGGGCCGCGCCGGGCGGGCCGACCGCCCCGGCCGGGCCCTGCTGCAGACCTGGACGCCCGAGCACCCGGTGCTGCAGGCGCTGGCGGCGGGCGACCGCGACGCCTTCGTCGAGGCCGAGCTGGCCGAGCGCGAACTCGCCAGCCTGCCGCCGTTCGGCCGACTGGCGGCGCTGGTCCTGTCCAGCGAGAATGTCCCGGCGCTGGAACGGACGGCGGCGGAGCTGGCCAAGGCCATTCCCAATGCCGAACGGCTGGAGGTCTATGGCCCGGCCGACGCGCCGCTGGCCCTGGTGCGCGGCCGCCGACGGAAACGTTTGCTGGTGCGGGCCGACCGCGACGTCGACCTGCAGGGCTTCCTGCGCGCCTGGCTGGCCCGGGTGAAGGTGCCGGGGTCGGTGCGCCTGGGCGTCGACGTCGACCCCTACAGCTTCCTCTAGGGCCGGCGCGACCGGGCGCGCGCATCCGGCGCCTTGAATCCGCCCCCCGGGCGCGCCTAGCGTGGGGATGCGATGCGGGCCCCTCTGGTCCGACGCCCCCCGGGGTGTCGGGCGATGTCGGATCGCCACCCCCTGCGAGAGAGGATCCCGATGCCCCTGCTGATGTGCCCCAACGACAATGCCCCGATGACCACGGTCGACCGGTCCGGCGTGCAGTTCGACATGTGCCCGACCTGCCGCGGCGTCTGGCTGGATCGCGGCGAGCTGGAAAAGCTGATGCAGGCCGCCGTCGACGAGAGCGTCGCCGCCCGCCCGGCCCCGGCTCCCGCCGCCGCGCCGCCGCCCCAGCAACCGCAGCCCCAGCCCCAGCCCCAACCCCAGCCCTGGGGCGCCACACCCCCGCCGCCGCAGCCCCGTCCGCAGCCCTGGGGCTACGGCGAGCGCGGCGAATGGGGCGAACGCGGCGAGTATGGCGAGCGCGGCGAATACGGCGAGCGGGGCTACGGCTACCGCAAGAAGCGCCCCTCGATCTTCGACATCTTCGACTAGGTTCCCGTCCGGGAGACCTGCGCGGGTCTGTACGCTTTTCTTTCCGGCGCGCCTTGCTATGAGGCGCGCATGGCGAAGATCACCTACATCGAGCACAGCGGGACCGAGCACGTCGTCGAGGTCAAGACCGGCCTGACGGTGATGGAGGGGGCGATCCGCAACAACGTCCCCGGCATCGACGCCGACTGCGGCGGGGCCTGCGCCTGCGCCACCTGCCACGTCTATGTCGACGAGGCCTTCCAGAGCGCCACCGGCCGGCCCTCGGCGATGGAGGAGTCGATGCTCGACTTCGCCGAGAACGTCCAGCCGAACAGCCGCCTGTCCTGCCAGATCCGCGTCAGCGACGACCTCGACGGCCTCATCGTCCGCCTCCCCGAAAGCCAGCACTGACGGCCCGGCTCTCCTCCCCACACAGTGGGGAGGGGGACCCTGCGAAGCCGCAGGCGAAGCAGGGTGGAGGGGCTTTCCAGATAGCATCAACGGGCCGCTTCAGCGCCGTCATCCTCGGGCTTGACCCGAGGATCGAGCCGTCCGTCGCAGATCGCCGGCCGCCCGGGGCGCCTGACCTGACCCCCGATCCTCGGGTCAAGCCCGAGGATGACGACAGTGAAGGAGCTGGCGTCGAGTCCGCTGGCCCGCCCCTCCGTCACGGCGCTGCGCGCCGCGCCACCTCCCCATTGCATGGGGAGGAGACCGCCTTTCCTCCCCATGCAATGGGGAGGGGGACCGCGAAGCGGTGGAGGGGCCCGGTCGCCAGGGCGACCGGAGGGCGGTGGAGGGGCCGACGCCCCGCCCCCTAAACCGCCTCGCCGCGCAGCAGGCGGGGCAGCTCGCCGGAGGCGCCGCCGGCCTCCTGCATGAAGGCGCGGCGCAGGGGGGCGACGCGGTTGACCACCGCCATGCCCAGGTCGCGCGCCAGCCGCACCGGCGGCAGGTCGTTGGAGAACAGCCGCACGAAGCCGTCGAACCCGGCCGCCAGCGCCACATTGTCGAAGCGCCGCCAGCGGGCGTAGCGGTCCAGCACCGCCGAGGAGCCAAGATCCTCACCGCGCCGCGCCGCCTCGACCAGCACCTCGGTCAGGGCGGCGACGTCCTTCAGCCCCATGTTCAGCCCCTGCCCGGCCACCGGGTGCACCCCGTGGGCGGCGTCCCCGACCAGCGCCGCCCGCGGCCCGGTCAGGGTCTCGGCCAGCTCCAGCGACAACGGATAGACGAAGCGCGGCCCCTCCACCGTGACCTGCCCCAGGAACTCGCCGAAGCGCCGCCGCAGGTGGGACAGGAAGGCCGCATCCGACGCCGTCTGCAGCGCCTCGGCCCGGCGCGTGCTCTCGGTCCACACCAGGCTGGCGCGGCGGTCGGTCAGGGGCAGGATGGCGAACGGCCCGTCCGGCAGGAAGTATTCGTGGGCGACATGGCCGTGGTCGTGCTCCAGCCGCACCGTGGCCACCACCCCGCTCTGGCCATAGCCCCAGCCGACCGTATTGATCCCGGCGGCGGCCCGCACCGTCGAGCCGCGCCCGTCGGCGGCCACCACCAGCGGGGCCCGCACCGCCGTCCCGTCGTCCAGCCGCGCCGCGACCCCGTCGCGCTCCAGATTGAGCTCGACCAGCCGCGCCGGGGCGCGCACGTCGACCCCGTCGCGCGCCAGGGCCTCGGCCTGGGCCAGGCGGATGCGGCGGTTCTCGATCAGATAGCCCAGCGGCTCGCCGTCGGTACGGTCGGCGATCTCGTCGGCGTCGAAGCGCAGGAAGGCCGGCGAGGGCGGGGCCGAGGCCGCGCCGGGCCGTCGGCCGTCGGTGACGAGGATGCGGTCCATGCGGCAGGCGTGCGGCGTCAGGGCCTCGCCCATGCCCAGCGCCTTCAGCATGCGGAAGGTGGAGAAGGCCACCGCCGTCGAGCGCCCGTCATAGGTCGGGGCCAGGGTCTCGGCCGGGGGCTGCGGATCGACCACCAGCGGCGTCAGGCCATGCTGCTTCAGCGCCAGCGCCAGGGTCGCCCCGGCCAGCCCCCCGCCGGCGATCAGCACATCGGGGGCCAGAACCCTGGAATTGGGCACGGCGGGGTCAGCGGCGGGCGAGGTCATGCCGCTACATCGCGCCGGAGGCCGCCGAGGTCCAGTGTCGCGTGGTCGCTGCGGCGCCTATCCGGTCACCCGGGCGCGCAGGCCCTCGACCGCCGCCACCAGCCGGTCCAGCTCGGCCGGCGCCGACAGGCGATGGTCGCCGCCGGCGATCCGCTCGAGGGTCACATCGCCGCCCTGCAGCTGCTCCAGCAGCGCCACCTGGTGCCGCCACGGCACCACATCGTCCTCGGCCCCCTGCAGGATGTGCAGCGGCGCCGCCAGGTTCAGCGGCCGGTCCAGCAGCGCCCAGTCGCGCGCCTCCTCGAAGAAGCGGGCGGTCAGCACATAGTCGCCGAGGCCCGGGTCGGCGATCAGCGCCTCGCCGTCGCGCAGGATGGCCTGGCGCTCATGGTCCGCCAGCGACGGCCACATCAGCCGGTCGGTGAAGTCCTGGGCCGGATTGACCAGCACCACCCCCGCAACCGCCTGCGGCCGCGCCTGCGCCGCCAGCAGCGCCACCCAGCCGCCCATCGAGGAGCCCACCGGGATCACCGGCCCGCCCAGATGGTCGATCAGGGCGATCGCGTCCTCGCGCCAGCGCCCGATCGTGGCCTGCCGCCAGTCGCCGGAGCTCTGGCCGTGAGCGAAGTGGTCGTAGCGGACATAGGCCCACCCCCGCGCCCGCGCCGCCGCCTCCAGCGCCAGCGCCTTGGTCCCCTCCATGTCCGAGCGGAACCCGCCGATCCACAGCACGGTCGGGCCAGCGCCCGCGACCCGCTTGAAGGCGAGGGTCTCGCCGTCCGGTCGTTGCAGATGTTCGATCATGGCCCGCGTCATAGTCTGCTCCCGGCGCGCCGCAGAGGGGCGAGCCTCTCCTCCCCCATAGCGCAGCGTATGGGGGAGGGGGACCGTCCGGAGCCCGCAGGGCGAAGGAGGGTGGAGGGGGCGAGGGCCAAAGCGCAAGGTTTGCGGGGCGGGGGCGCGGGCGGTCGCCCCCTCCACCGCCTTCGGCGGTCCCCCTCCCCCGCACGCGGGGGAGGAGAGTCGACCCCCTCCCCACGCCGTCCGGCGCAGGCTATGAGCGCGGCATGGCGCCCCAGGTCCTGTTCGTCACCTCCAACCGCATCGGCGACTGCGTCATCTCCTCCGGGGTGATCCGCGAGATCGCGCGCCAGGTCCCGGGGGCGGAGATCACCGTCGCCTGCGGCCGGCCGCCGGCGCCCTTCTTCCGGTCCGCGCCCGGGGTCGTCCGGGTCATCCCGCTCGACAAGACAAAGCTCGCCGGCCACTGGCTCGACCTGTGGCGCGCGGCGCGCACGACGCGCTGGGAGATGGTCGTCGACATCCGCGGCTCGGCCCTGGCCTGGCTGCTGCCGGCGCGCCGCCGGGTGGTCTATTCGCGCCGCTGGGAGACCGGCCAGCGCAAGGTCGAGATGGTCTCGGCCCTGATGGGCGCGCCCGCGCCGCTCGACCCGGAGATCTTCCTCGACGACCGCGCCCGGGCCGAGGCGGCGGCGGTGATCGACCCGCAGCTGGCCGCCGGTCCGGGCCCCGGGCCGATCCTCGCCCTGGCCCCCATCGCCCACCAGCCCGGCAAGAGCTGGCCGGCGGATCGCTGGGGCCAGCTGGTGGCGCGGCTGCAGGCCGAGCCGCGCTTCGCCGGCTGGCGCTTCATGCCCGTCGGCGGCCCCGGCGACCGCCCGCCCGCCACCCCGGCGCTGGAGACGGCCGGGGCGCAGGGGATCGATTTCGTCGGCAAGGGCGACATCCTCGCCTCGGCGGCGGCGATCGACCGCGCCGCCCTGTTCGTCGGCAACGATTCCGGCCTGATGCATGTGGCCGCGGCGCTGGGCCGGCCGACGCTCGGCCTGTTCGGCCCGACCGAGTGGTGGCTCTACGGCCCGTGGGGTCCGCGCACCGCCACCGTCGCCTCCAACGAGACCCGCGGCCAGTTCGCCCCGATCGAGGACCTGAGCGTGGATCATGTCCTGGCCGCGGTGCTGCGGCTGCACGACGCGCACTTTCAGGCCTGATCGGCCCGCCGCGCCTTGAAAAGACGGCCCCCGGCGGGCATATCTGCCGCCGTGGGAGGATTGGCGCACAGGCGTGCGCTTTCGCTCGCCACAACGCCGGCCACCCGCCTTTCGACCACATAAGGAAACGACGCCCATTCGCCGTCCCATGCAAGCGCCGCCCGTCAAGGATGGTCCGCGCACCAACCAGGAAATCCGCGCCCCCCGGGTCCTTCTGATCGATCAGAACGGCGAGAAGCAGGGCGTCATGCCGCTCTCCGCCGCGCTGGAAGCCGCCGAGGAAGCCGGCATGGACCTGGTCGAGATCGTCGCCACCGCCGATCCGCCCGTCTGCAAGATCCTGGACTACGGCAAGTTCCGCTTCCAGGAGCAGAAGAAGAAGGCCGAGGCGCGCAAGCGGCAGAAGGTGGTCGAGCTCAAGGAGATCAAGCTCCGCCCGAACATCGACACCCACGACTATGAGGTGAAGGCCAAGGCCATGCACCGGTTCTTCGAGGAGGGCGACAAGGTCAAGGTGACCCTGCGCTTCCGCGGCCGGGAAATGGCCCACCCCGAGCTGGGCATGAAGCTGCTCAACAAGGTGCAGGCCGACTTCGAGGAAGTCGCCAAGGTCGAGTACGCCCCCCGCATGGAAGGGCGCCAGATGATCATGATCCTCGCGCCGAAGTAGGCCGCGGAGCCCGCAAGACCCGAACGCCCCGGTCGCCCGCGACCGGGGCGTTTTCGCGTTCGGACGTCAGGCGGCGGCGACGGCGGCCGCGGTTTCGCCCGGCCCGAGCGCGCGGCGGATGGCGTCCAGCAGGGCCTGCGGCCGGATCGGCTTCTCCACCACCCCGTCCATGCCGGCGAGGCGATAACCGACGGCGTCGTGCGGATCGGCGTTGGCGGTCAGGGCGAGGATCGGCAGGCGGCCGCACGGGGCCGGAAGCTCGCGGATGGCGCGGGTCGCCGCCACCCCGTCCATGCCGGGCATCTTGATGTCCATCAGCACCAGATCGAACGGCCGCGCGCGCACCGCCGCCACCGCCGCCGCCCCGTCCTCGACGCTCTCATGGGTGCAGCCGAAGGTCTCCAGCAGCTTGCCCGCCACGAACCGGTTGGTGGCGTTGTCGTCGGCGATCAGCACATGCAGCGTCTCGTGCGGCGTCGGCGGAACCGGCTCCGGCACGGCTGCCGCCGCCCCGGCGTCGCAGACCGGCAGGGACGTCTCTAGCCAGAAGCGGGCCCCGCCCCCGTCCGGGCGCTCCAGCCCGATACGCCCGCCCATGGCCTCGACGATCTGGCGACAAATGGCCAGGCCCAGCCCGGCCCCGGCGCCCTCGCGGCCCGCCTGACCGGTGTTGAACGGCCGGAAGATCTGCTCCACCGCCGCCTCGGGCACGCCGGGCCCCGTGTCGCTGACCTCCGCGCGCAGACGCAGCCGGCCCGGCGTGTCCTCCGGCGCACCCGACAGCCGGACGCGCACCGCGCCCGCCTCCGGGGTGAACTTCAGGGCGTTGCCGATCAGATTGTTCAGCACCTGCTTCAGCCGCGCGCCGTCCGCCTCGATCCAGACGTCGCCCAGCCCGGCCGTCTCGACCCTGAAGTCGAGGTGCTTCTCCTCGGCCCTTGGCCGCCACAGGGTCTCGACGTCGCGCGCCAGGGCGTCCGGCGACACCGGCGCCGGGTCCAGCGTCAGGGCCCCGGCCTCGGCCCGCGACATGTCCAGCGCATCGGTCAGCAGCCGCAGCAGCGACTGGCCGGAATCGAGGATGGTCGCCACATAGGGCTTGAGCTCAGGCTGGATCAGCTTGCGGTCGATCAGCTCGGCCACCCCCAGCACGCCGTTCAGCGGCGTGCGGATCTCGTGACTCATGACGGCCAGAAACTCCGACTTGGCCCGGCTGGAGGCGCGGGCCTCGGCCTCCGCCCGCGTCAGCTCCTGGGCCAGGGCGGTCATCTGGTCGGCGCGCTGGCGGTACAGGGCCGAGCCGGCCTGCATCAGGTGCAGCGCCGTGCCCACCCCGACGTAGCGTCCGTGCTCGACGACGATGAACCCGCGCAGCAGGGCGCCCAGGCTGGCCGCGTCGGCCGAATGCAGCAGAGCGTCGGCGGGCGTCGAGGCCTCGGCCCGGGGGGCCCCGGCGTCCATCAGGCTCAGCACCGGCCGGCGGGCGTACAGCGCCCGGCCGAACTCCGCCGCCATGCGCAGGAAAAAGGCGTGGCGCTCGATCAGCCCCAGCGGCGCGCCGTCCTCGTCGACCACGGCGAAGGCGAGCGCGTCCGGCTCGGCCTGGAAACGGTCGAACACCTCCGCCCCGAGCGCGCTGGGGGCGACAGGGGCCAGGCGCTCGACGAAATCTCCGATGACGGCCATGGACCACCCGCACTGAACTGACGCCAGCTTGACCGCGGGCGCTTAAGAAGGACTTGCCCCAACATTAAGTTTTTGCGACGCTTTTTGGGATTTTCGTCCGCCTGCCGAGCAGGCGCATCGGTCGCGCCGGCCGCCGCTTCCGCCCGTCGCCGCATCAGCCTACAAGGGCGCCATGACCGCGCCCCGTCCCGCCGCCGCGCCGTCGGGCGCCGGCGCGCTCGGCGTCCTGTTCACCGTCGTCTTTCTGAACCTCGTCGGCTTCGGCCTGGTCATCCCGCTGCTGCCCTTCTTCGGCGAGAGCCTCGGGGCCCCGACCTGGCAGGTGACGCTGATGTTCTCGGCCTATTCGCTGGGCCAGTTCTTCGGCGAGCCGCTGCTGGGTCGCCTGTCCGACCGCATCGGCCGCAAGCCGGTGCTGATCCTGACCCTCGCCGCCAACGCCATCGGCTACCTGGCCCTGGCCTTCGCCCCCAACATCTGGGCCGCCATCGCCATCCGCCTGTTCACCGGCTTCGGCGCCGGCAATGTCTCGACGGTCCAGGGCTATGTCGCCGACGTCACCCCGCCCGAGCGCCGCGCCGGGCGCATGGGCCTGATCGGCGCCGCCTTCGGGGCCGGCTTCATCTTCGGTCCCGGCCTTGGCAGCGTCCTGACCCGGCCCGAGCTCGGCCAGCTCGGCTACCAGATCCCCCTGTTCGCGGCGGCGGGCCTCGCCACCCTCGCCCTGATCGGCGTCGCCGTCCTGCTGCGCGAGAGCCGGGCGAAGGCCGCGCCCGGCGCGCCGCGCCCGCCCTTCCTCGCCGGCCTGCGCCGCGCCCGCGCCAACCCGGTGGTGTCGCGGGTGCTGCTGGTCACCCTGATCTACATGGCCGGCTTCTCCGGCATGGAGTCGACCTTCGCCTTCTGGACCGCCGCCCGCTACGACTGGGGCGCGCGCGAGGTCGGCCTCGCCTTCATGGTCGTGGGCGTCGTCTCGGTGGTGACGCAGGGGTTACTGGCCGGCCGTCTCGCCCGTCGCTTCGGCGAGAGCCGGGTGCTGGCCGCCGGCTGTCTGCTGTTCGGGACCGGGCTGGTGGCCCAGGTGATGTCCCCGGCGGAGTCCCTGGTGGTCGTCTTCATGGGCCTCGGCGCCTTCGGCATGGCCATGACCATGCCGAACATCTCGGCCATGATCAGCCGCGCCGTCGCCCCGGACGAGCAGGGCGCCATGCTGGGACTGAACATGGCCGCCAGCTCCTCGGCGCGCATCCTCGGGCCCGTCGCCGCCGGAGCCATCTTCTCCGCGGTCGGCCACGACTGGCCCTTCCTGATCGGGGCGCTGTTCACCGTTCCGGCGGCGATCATGGCGATCAACGCCGGTCGCGCCGCCCGCCGTCTGGCCGAGGCGGAGAGCGCCGCGGGGGCCCCCGCCGCCACGCCCGACTTGCCTTCACGGGCCTGATCGCCTAGACACCGCGCCTTCGCGTCACCGGACCGCCGGGCGAACAGGCATGCCTGGGCGGTCCTCTACCCCGGCGACGGGCTCGTCCCGTCGACTGAAAAGGAACGGAAAAATGCCGAAACTGAAGACGAAGTCGGGCGCCAAGAAGCGCTTCAAACTGACGGCGACCGGAAAGGTGAAGGCGGGCGTGGCGGGCAAGCGCCACCGTCTGATCAGCCACAATTCCAAGTACATCCGCCAGAACCGCGGCACCTCGGTGATGAGCGACGCGGACGCCAAGAAGATCAAGTCCTACATGCCCTACGCCTGATCGGCGCGAGGCAGGATCGAACTTCAACCGCTCACTCAGTTTGAATTGATCCCCTCAAGCAGCGAGGCCCCGCGGGCCGAGCGGTAGGGGACTTCCGAAGGAAAAACATCATGGCTCGCGTCAAACGGGGGGTTACCTCCCACGCCAAGCACAAGAAGGTTCTGGAGCAGGCCAAGGGCTTCCACGGCCGTCGCAAGAACACCATCCGCGCCGCCAAGGCCGCGGTCGACAAGGCCGGCCAGTACGCCTACCGCGACCGCCGCAACAAGAAGCGCTCGTTCCGCGCCCTGTGGATCCAGCGCATCAACGCCGCCGCGCGCGTCGAGGGCTTCACCTACAGCCAGTTCATCAACGGCCTGACCAAGGCCGGCGTGACCCTGGACCGCAAGGTGCTGGCCGCCCTGGCCGCCGACCCGACCGGCTTCAAGGCCATCGCCGACAAGGTCCGCGCCGCCCTCGCCTGAGGCCAGGCCCCACGGACTGAAGATTTTCCCCGCACGGGAACGCCAGAAGCCCCCCGGCCCGCGCCGGGGGGCTTTTTGCTGGGCCCCGCACGCTCTAAACGACGCCCCATGACCGATCTCGCTGCGCTTGAACTCGATCTGATGACCGCCCTCGGCGGCGCGACCACCTCGGCCGAGGTGGAGGCGATCCGCGTCGCCGCCCTGGGCAAGACCGGCACGGTGTCCGGCCTGCTCAAGGGCATGGGGGCGATGAGCCCGGACGAGCGGCGCGAGCAGGGCCCGCGCATCAACGGCCTGCGCGACCGCCTGACCGCGGCGCTCACCGCCCGCAAGGCCGAGCTGGAGGCCGCCGAGCTGGACGCGAAGCTGCTGGCCGAGCGGGTCGATCTGACCCTGCCGCCGGCCCCGCGCCGCCGCGGCGCGGTGCACCCGACCATGCAGGTGATGGACGAGATCACCGCCCTGTTCGCCGAGCTGGGCTTCGCCGTGGCGGAAGGTCCCGACATCGAGGACGACTTCCACAACTTCACCGCCCTCAACTTCCCGCCCAAGCACCCGGCGCGGGAGATGCACGACACCTTCTTCCTGACGCCCGACCCGGAGACCGGCGAGCGCAAGGTCCTGCGCACCCACACCAGCCCGGTGCAGGTTCGCACCATGCGCGTCACCCCGGACAAGCCCCCGGCCAGCTGGATCGCCGCCGGCCGCGAGCCGCCGATCCGCATCATCGCCCCGGGCCGCACCTTCCGGAAGGACAGCGACGCCACCCACACGCCGATGTTCCACCAGGTCGAGGGCCTGGTGATCGACAAGGGCGTGCACATGGGCCACCTCAAGTGGACGCTGGAGACCTTCGTCGCCCGCTTCTTCGAGATGGACGCCATCGAGGCCCGCTTCCGCCCGCACCACTTCCCCTTCACCGAGCCCTCGGCGGAGATGGACATCCGCTGCGACCGTTCCGGCGGGGAGCTGAAGTTGAACCAGGGCGACAGCTGGATGGAGATCCTCGGCTGCGGCATGGTCCATCCCAATGTCCTGCGCGCCTGCGGGCTGGCCCCGGAGGAATGGCAGGGCTTCGCCTTCGGCATGGGCGTGGATCGCCTCGCCATGCTCAAGTACGGCATCCCCGACCTGCGCCCCATGTTCGAGGCCGACACCCGCTGGCTGAGCCACTACGGCTTCTCGCCCTTCGCCGCGCCCAACCTCGCCACCGGCCTGAGCTGATCATGATCACCCCCATCACCCGGCCGGTCACCCCGGCCCAGGACCTGTCCGCGACCGTGTTCGAGGACGTCGACCTCAGCCTGCCGGAGCTGCTGCTGTTCAGCGCCGCCCGCGGCGTGGCGATGATCCACGGCCGCACCTTCCGCCGCTGCCGCCTGCAGGGGCCGGCCATCCTGCTGGTGGGCGAGGACGTGACCTTCGACGGCACCAACTTCGGCGATCCGCGCGGCGACATCCGCAACCTGCTGCTGCGCCCCGAGGGGACCAAGGCCATCGGCACGGTGCCGCTGCGCGCCTGCGTCTTCGAGGGCTGCGAGTTCCACGGCGTCGGCTTCACCGGCTCGGACGCCTTCCTCGCCGAGGTGCGGGCCCTCGGCGGCCCGGGCGAGAGTCTGCCCGGCCCGGAGGGTGTGCAATGAAGTTCACCCTCTCCTGGCTGCGCGAGCATCTCGACACGTCCGCCGACGCCCACGCCGTGGCCGAGGCCATGACCCGGGCCGGGCTCGAGGTCGAGGAGGTCCATGACCCGGTTGCGGCCCTGGCCCCCTTCACCGTCGCCCGCATCGTCTCGGCCGCGCGCCACCCCAACGCCGACCGGCTGCAGGTCTGCCAGGTCGAGACCGTCGACGGCCTCAAGGAGATCGTCTGCGGCGCGCCCAACGCCCGCGCCGGCCTCGTCACCATCTACGCCCCGATCGGGGCGTACGTGCCCGGCCTCGGCGTCACCCTGGTCGAGAAGCCGGTGCGCGGCGTCGTCTCCAACGGCATGCTGTGCTCGGCCGCCGAGCTGGAGCTGGCCGACGAGTCCGACGGCATCCTCGAACTGGCCGACGACCTGGCGGTGGGCGCGCCCGCCGCTGACGTGTTCGGCGTCGAGCCGGTGATCGACTTCGAGGTCACCCCCAACCGGCCCGACTGGCTGGGCGTCGCCGGCATCGCCCGCGACCTGGCCGCCGCCGGCCTCGGCCCGCTGACCACCCCGGCGATCGCCCCGGTCCCGGGCGCCTTCCCCTGCCCGGTGTCGATCCGGCTGGACGCGCCCGAGCTGTGCCCCGTCTTCGCCGGCCGGGTCATCCGCGGCGTGCGCAACGGCCCGTCCCCGGCCTGGCTGCAGCGCAAGCTGACCGCCATCGGCCTGCGCTCGATCAACGCCCTGGTCGATGTCACCAACCTGATCTCCTATGACCGCGCCCGGCCGCTGCACGTCTATGACCTGAACAAGCTGGCGGGGACGACCCTCGTCGCCCGCGGCGGACAGGCCAGCGAAGACGGCCCCGAGCACCTGATCGCCCTCGACGGCAAGACCTATCCGCTGCACCCGCACATGTGCGTCATCGCCGACGCCGGCGGCGAGCGCCCGGTCGGGCTGGGCGGCGTCATGGGCGGCGAGTCCACCGGCTGCGACGAGGCCACCACCGACGTCTTCCTCGAGAGCGCCTGGTTCGATCCCCTGGCCACGGCCCAGACCGGCCGCGACCTGGCCCTGCACTCGGACGCCCAGTACCGCTTCGCCCGCGGCGTGGACCCGGCCTCGGTGGTCCCGGGGCTGGAGCTGGCCACGAAGCTGATCCTCGAGCTGTGCGGCGGCGAGCCCTCGGACATCACCGTCGCCGGTCAGGCCCCGGCCGACCCGGCCGGCTTCGCCTTCGACCCGGCCGTGGTCGAGCGCCTGTCGGGCCTCGCCCTGCCGCACGACCGCATCGCCGCCATCCTCGGCGACCTCGGCTTCATGGTGCAGACCGGGACGCCCTGGCGCGTCACCCCCCCGTCGTTCCGCCGCGACGTCGAGGGCCCGGCCGATCTGGTCGAGGAAGTGGCCCGCATCGCCGGCTACGACGCCCTGCCGGCCACGCCCCTGCCCGAGGTCGCGCGCCCGCCGCGCGGCGTGCTGAGCCCCCGTCAGGGCCGCATCCGCACCGCCCGCCGCGCCCTGGCCGCCCAGGGCTTCCACGAGGCCGTCACCTGGTCCTTCACCGCCCGGGCCACCGCCGTCCTGTTCGGCGGCGGCGATCAGCGTCTGGTGCTGGAGAATCCGATCGCCGCCGAGCTGGACTGCATGCGGCCGTCGATCCTGCCGAACCTGATCCAGGCGGCGGCGCGCAACGCCGCCCGCGGCCACCCGGACGTGGCCCTGTTCGAGATCGGCCCGGTCTATGCCGGCGACCGGCCCGGCGACCAGCGCACCGCCATCACCGCCCTGATCGCCCCCCACGCGCCGCGCCACTGGGCCGGTCAGGGCGAGGCGGCCCTGTTCGCCCTCAAGGCCGAGCTCTACGCCCTGCTGGAAACCCTCGGCGCCCCGGTCGCCTCGCTGCAGCTGGTCGAGGGGCAAAACCGGGAGTGGTGGCGTCCGGGCCAGTCGGCCCGCCTGCAGCTGGGCCCCAAGACCGTCGTCGCCGAGTTCGGCGCCCTGCACCCGCGCACCCTCAAGGCGCTGGACGCCTCGGGCCCCATGCTGGCCTTCGAGATCGACCTCGACGCCATCCCCGAACCCCGCGCCGGGAAGGCCGGGGGTGGAGGCAAGGCCCGCGGCCCGGCCGACCTGCCCAACCTGATGCCCCTGACCCGCGACTTCGCCTTCCTGATCGACGCCGGCAAGCCGGCCGCCGAGCTGGTCCGCGCCGTCGCCGGCGCCGACAAGACCCTGATCGCCGCCGTCCGCGTGTTCGACGTCTACCGCGGTCCGGGCGTCCCCGACGGCCAGGTCTCCCTCGCCCTCGAGGTCGTCCTCCAGCCCCGCGAGGCCACCCTGACCGAGGCCGAGATCGAGGCCCTGACCGGAAAGATCACCGCCGCCGCGGCGAAGCTGGGCGCGACGCTGAGGGGGTAGGGGGGCAGGCCTAGCGCTCACGCCTTCAGGGGCGTCACCCCGGGTTTTTCGCGGGGGGCCATGGCTGACGTTAGCCAGCCAGCGTGAAGTTGACCCGCAGATGCGGCAGCCACACGGCTTCGACCTCGGCCTCGAAGTCAGCGGCCTCCAGCTGGCGCTCGATTTCCGCCTTATCTCCCTCTCCGCCAATGACGGCCGGCGCACCGCCACGCTTCAGCGGAACGACGCCGCACCACGCACCCGCAGCGGGGATAGGGCGGCCGAGGGGGCCGTCCCAGCGGTGCCGGACAATCCAGAGCTCCCAGCCGAGCACGCCGAGACCGTCGGACCGACACGCAGTCAGAAAGGCCGGGACGTCTCGCGGATGAACGCCCAATTCCCCGTTGCCGGCGACGAACGCCCGCGCCTTTACGTGGACGGGGAGTGAAGGCGGGGATGTCATCCGGGCAGAGTGGGCGCGAGCGTCCCTGTCCGCAATGCCCAACAGGCCCCGCCTTACCCCCTCACCCTTTCGCGCGGCCGGTCGCCCTTGCGGGCTCCCGGGCGCTCAAGCCCTCTCCCCATGGGAGAGGGGGCGCACCGTGTCGTGCGCCGCGCCCCCGCCTCTCGCCACTCGCCACTCGCCACTCGCCACCAATCACGCCCCGCCCGCCCCGCCCCCCGGCAACCCCCCGTTAACCTTGCCGCCGCAAGGCTGACTCAAAGGCCAGCGACGGTGAGCGTCTGCGCCCGCGCGAGTCGGGCGGACCGTCCCTCGCCTCCGGAGCCGTCGCCATGCACCGTCGCCAGCTGATCCTCACCGGGCTCGCCGCCGCCCCGGCCCTCGCCATGGGGGCCTGCGCCACCCGTCCGGCCGCCAACCCCAACTATCCGGTCGGGTCGGACCGCACCGCCCGCGCCTATTCGGCCGAGGAGCTGATCGCCGCCGGCTCGCGCGAGCTGGGCATCGCCGCCGAGGCCGTGGGCGGGGCCATCGAGCGCATCTTCGCCGACCAGGGCGACAGCCCGACCGCCTACATCGCCGGCGAGGAGGCCTCGGGCGCCGCCGTGATCGGGGCCCGCTACGGCCGCGGGGCCCTGCACATGAAGGACCTCAGCGCCTCGCAGGAGGTGTTCTGGCAGGGCGCCTCGGTCGGCTGGGACGTGGGCGGCAACGCCAGCCGCGTCTTCACCCTGGTCTACGGCCTCTACCACCCCGACATGCTCTACCGCCGCTATCCCGGCGTGGAGGGCTCGGCCTATCTCGTCGCCGGCCTCGGCGTGAACTACCAGCAGGCCGACGGCATCATCCTGGCCCCCATCCGCACCGGGGTGGGCCTCAGGCTCGGCGCCAACGTCGGCACCATGAGCTACAGCCGCCAGCGGAACATCCTGCCGTTCTGAGGGGGTAGTCAGTAGGGGTAGGCGTTAGGGCGCCTTCCCTACCCCTACCAACTACCGCCTACCCTCTCCCACAGGGAGAGGGCTTGAGCGCCTGAGCGCGCAGCGCTCAGCCTTGCGCGAAAGGGTGAGGGGTTACAGGGTCTGCCGGGAGGGCGTGACATGGCCCATCGCGAGGTTCGCACCGGCCGGGCGAGAGCGTTGCGCCAGAGCGCGACGTTCGCCGAGGACAGGCTGTGGCAGGCGCTGCGCGGCGGCCGCCTCGCAGGTCACAAGTTCCGCCGCCAGTTCGGCATCGGCCGCTACTTCGCCGACTTCGCCTGCGAGAAGCTCCGGCTCGTCATCGAGCTCGACGGCGGGGTGCACGATGACGAGGCGCAGGCGCTGAAGGACTACGGGCGCCAGCAGGAGATCGAGGCGCTCGGCTGGACCGTGCTGCGCTTCCGCAATGAGGAGGTGACCGGCGATCTGGCGGGGGTGCTGGCCCGAATCGCCGGTTTCGCGAACCTGGCGAGGTCGTAACCCCTCACCCTTTCGGCTTCACGCATCGCTGCGCTCTGCGAGCCTCAAGCCCTCTCCCTGTGGGAGAGGGTAGGGGTAGGCGTTAGGCGGTAGGGGAGCGCCCCTACCCCTACCGACTACCGCCTACCCCTCCGCCCGGATCACCGCCTCCACCCCCTCGCGCCAGGTCGGGTGCGCCGGGCGCCAGCCCAGTTCGGCCTTGGCGCGGGCGTTGGAGACGCGCTTGGAGTCCAGATAGAAGCGCCGCATGGCCTCGGACACCGACGGGTCGGTCCAGTCGACCTCGGGCGGCAGGGGCAGGCCCAGCCGGCGCGCGGTCCATTCCAGCACCACATCGGCCGGGGCCGGGGCGTCGTCGACCAGATTCCAGGCGCGACCGGGGTTGGGCCGGGCCATGGAGGCGAACAGGCCGTCGACGGCGTCGTCCACGTAGATGCGGTTGAAGATCTGCCCCGGCTTCCTCACCAGCCGCGCCGTCCCCTCGCGCAGCCGCTCCACCGGCGAGCGGCCGGGACCATAGATGGCCGGCAGGCGGAACAGCTGCACCGTCAGCCCCATGCCGCGGCCGGCGTCCAGCCAGCCGCGCTCGGCCTCGACCCGCCGCGCCCCCTCCAGCGCCGCGGCGTTGAGCGGATCGTCCTCGAAGGCCCAGCCGCCGTCGCGGTCGCCATAGACCCCGGTGCTGGAGATGTAGCCGATCCAGTCGGGATAGGCGCCCGCCTGCGCCAGGGCCGGGACCAGCGCCCTGAGGCCGGGACAGCCGTCAGCGTCCGGCGCCGCCGTGATCAGGATGGCCGAGGCCCCGGCGACCGCCGCCTGCAGCGCCGCCGGATCGGCCGGGTCGACCGCCGCGTGCCCGGCGGCCTCGAGGCTCGCCCGCGTCTGCGGATCGCGCGAGGTGCCGGCCGCAGCCCGGCCGCGGGCGCGCGCGGCGTCCAGCGCCCGCCGGCCCAGATAGCCGGCGCCGAAGACCAGCAGCGGCCCGGCTGAGGCCACTCAGCCCGCCTTGCGCGCCGCCGGGGTCACCGCCACCGGGTCGGTCGCCGCGGCCGCGCGGGCGGCGTTCCAGTGCGACACGCACGGCACCTTGGTCAGGTCGGCCCGGTGGGCGTAGCGGCGGGCGATCTCGGTCACATCGGCCATCAGCCCCTCGGCCAGGGTGATCGGCTTCAGGCCCAGGTCGCGGAACTGGTCGTTGGCTACCACCAGCTCGTTCTCGTCGGCTTCCTGACGCGGGTTGGGGACGTTGTGGACCTCCGCCCCGGTCATGTCGGCGACCATCTGCGCCAGGTCGCGCACGCGCCGGCTCTCGGTCATCTGGTTGAGGATCTTGACCCGTTCGCCGCGCCTCGGCGGGTTCTTCAGCGCCAGCTCGACGCAGCGCACCGTGTCCTGGATGTGGATGAAGGCCCGCGTCTGGCCGCCCGAGCCGTGCACGGTCAGCGGATAGCCGACCGCCGCCTGCATCAGGAAGCGGTTCAGCACCGTGCCGTAGTCGCCGTCATAGTCGAAGCGGTTGATCAGCCGCTCGTCCTTGCGGGTCTCCTCGGTCTGCGCCCCCCAGACGATGCCCTGGTGCAGGTCGGTGATCCGGAGGCCGTCGTTCTTGGCGTAGAACTGGAACAGCAGGGCGTCCTGGGTCTTGGTCATGTGGTAGATCGAGCCCGGGTTCGGCGGGAACAGGATCTCCTGCTCGGCCGGGCCGAAGTCGGTGTCGACCGTGACCTTCAGATAGCCCTCGGGAATGCGCAGGCCGGCGGTGGTGTAGCCGTAGACGCCCATGGTCCCGAGGTGGGCCAGGTGCACGTCCAGCCCGCTCTCGACGATCGCCGCCAGCAGGTGGTTGGTGGCGTTCAGATTGTTGTCGACGGTGTAGAGCTTGTGCCGGGCCGACTTCATCGAATAGGGCGCGGCGCGCTGCTCGGCGAAGTGGACCACGCTGTCGGGGCGCTCGGTGCGGATCAGCTCGACCAAGCGGTCGAACTCCTTGCCCACCGTCATGTTGACGAAGCCGATGTCCCGGCCGGACACCTCTTTCCAGGCGGCGATGCGCTCGCCCATCGGCCGGATCGGCGTCAGGGACTGAACCTCCAGCTCGTTGTCGATGTTCCGGCGGCTGAGGTTGTCGACGATCGTCACGTCCCAGCCGCGGGCCGACAGGTGCAGGGCCGTGGGCCAGCCGCAGAAGCCGTCGCCGCCCAGGATCAACACGCGCATGTCTTCAGTTTCCTCGCCTTGTCGTTCCCCTGTGCCTAGCCGAAGGCGGAGACCGGCGAAACCCGGTCTCCTCCGGTCATGGCCGCGTCACAGCAGCGCCGCCACCGCCTCGCGCGCCGCCGCGCCGAGGTCCGGGCGCTTCAGGGCCAGAGCCACATTGGCCCGCAGCAGGCCGATCTTGTCGCCGCAGTCGTGGGTCACGCCGGCGTATTCCACCGCGGTGAAGGGCTGGGTCGCCATCAGCCGGGCCATGGCGTCGGTCAGCTGGATCTCCCCGCCGGCGCCCGGGTCCTGGTCGGCCAGCAGGTCGAAGATCTCCGGCTGCAGCACATAGCGGCCGGCGATCGACAGGTTCGACGGGGCCGTGCCCGGCGCCGGCTTCTCGACCATGCCCTTCATGCGGATGCGGGCGCCGTCGCGGCTCTCCGGGTCGACGATGCCGTACTTGTGGGTCTGGTCCTGCGGCACCGCCTCGACGCCGATGACATTGCCGCCGGTCTCGCCATAGGCGTCCAGCAGCTGCTTCAGCGCGCCCGGCTCACCGTCGACGATCACGTCCGGCAGCAGCACGGCGAAGGGCTCGCGCCCGACGATGTCGCGGGCGCACCACACGGCGTGGCCCAGCCCCTGCGGCGACATCTGGCGGGTGAAGCTCATCTCGCCCGGGACCGGCAGCTCGCCGGTCAGCTGGTCGAGGATGTCGGTCTTGCCCTTGGCCTTGAGCTGGGCCTCCAGCTCGACCTGGTGGTCGAAATAGTCCTCGATCGCCTGTTTGAAGCGGCCCGTGACGAAGACGATGTGCTCGATGCCCGCCTCGCGCGCCTCGGCCACGATGTAGCTGAGGATCGGCCGGTCGACGACGTTGAGCAGTTCCTTCGGCGTGGTCTTGGTGCCGGGCAGCACGCGGGTGCCGAGGCCGGCGACCGGCAGCACGGCCTTGCGGACGCGGGGGGGCGACTGGGTCATGACAATCCTGAACAGCGGGGAGACGCGTAACCTAACGCAAGCGCTGCGGTTCCGTCGCCCCCCGCCTTCAGGAAATCAGCGACCCGGGATCAGCCGTGCGGCCAGACGCCGAACGGGTCGCTCCAGTCCAGCCCCAGCGCCTGGGCCACCGCCGGATAGGTGATCTGGCCCTTCAGGACGTTCAGGCCGCGCGCCAGGTGCGGGTCGCGCTTCAGGGCGTCCAGCCCGTGATCCGCCAGCGCCAGGCCGAACGGCAGGGTCGCGTTGTTCAGCGCCTCCGAGCTGGTGCGCGGCGCGGCGCCGGGCATGTTGGCGACGCAGTAGTGCACCACCCCGTCGACCACATAGGTCGGGTCCTCGTGGGTCGTGGCCCGGCTGGTCTCGAAACAGCCGCCCTGGTCGATGGCCACATCGACCAGCACCGAGCCGGGCTTCATCGCCTTCAGGTGCTCGCGCTTGACCAGCTTGGGCGCCTCGGCCCCCGGCACCAGCACCGCGCCGATCACCACATCGGCCTTGAGCAGCTCCTCCTCGATCGCGCCGATCGAGGAATAGCGGGTGATGACCCGGCCGCCGGTCAGCTCGTCAATCTCGCGCATGCGCGGGATCGAGCGCTCCAGCACCACCACCTCGGCGCCCAGCCCCATGGCCATGCGCGCCGAGTTCATGCCGACCACGCCGCCGCCCAGCACCAGCACCCGGGCCGGCGCCACGCCCGGCACGCCGCAGAACAGCAGGCCCATGCCGCCGTTGTGCTTCAGCAGCGTCTCGGCCGCCGAGAACACGGCGATGCGCCCGGCCACCTCGGACATGGGCGCCAGCAGCGGCAGGCCGCCGCGCGCATCGGTCACCGTCTCATAGGCCACGGCGGCGCAGCCCGAGGCCATCAGCCCCTTCGTCTGCTCCGGATCGGGCGCGAGATGCAGATAGGTGAACAGGATCTGGTCCTCGCGCAGCCGCACCCACTCGCTCGGCTGCGGCTCCTTCACCTTGACGATCATCTGGGCCCCGGCGAACACCGTGGCGGCGTCGGGGGCGAGGCTCGCGCCCGCCTTGACGAAGGCCTCGTCGGTGAAGCCGGCGCCGAGGCCGGCCCCGGTCTCGACCGTCACCTCGTGGCCGCGCGCCACATATTCGCGCACGGCCGTCGGGGTCAGGCCGACGCGGTGCTCGTTGGTCTTGATTTCCTTCGGTACGCCGACGCGCATGGCGTCCTCCCTGGCTGTTCTGTTTGGGCGCAGGATACGCCCGCAGCGAACGCAGGTTCGTGCTTCTTTCAGCGGCCGCTCGCCGCTATCTTCGCAGAATCTGCGAACGGAGCGCCCGATGAAGACCGTTTCCGCCGTCGAGCTGGACGCCGTCGACCGCCGCATCCTGCGCCTGCTGCAGGCCGACGGGCGCATGACCAACGCCGACCTGGCCCGTCAGGTCGCCCTGTCCGAGAGCGCCTGCCTGCGCCGGCTCAAGGCGCTGGAGGCCTCCGGCGTCATCGCCCGCTACGCCGCGGTGATCGCCGAGCGCGCGGTCGGCCTGCCGATCAGCGTCTTCGTCACCGTCACCCTCGCCTCCCAGGCCGAGGCCGCCCTGACCGCCTTCGAACAGGCCGTCGCCGCCGTGCCGGAAGTCATGGAGTGCTATCTGATGACCGGCGGCTCGGACTATCTGCTGCGGCTGGTGGTGCGCGACGTCGACGACCTCGAGCGCCTGCACGCCAAGGCCCTGACCCGCCTGCCCGGCGTCAACCGCGTCTCCTCCTCCGTGGCCATGCGCACCGTGGTCAAGCGCGCGGCGCTGCCGGTGTAGGGGCGTCCTGATTTCAGATGATCGTCACCCCCGGGCTTGTCCCGGGGGCCCACCGTTCCGCCGGGCGCGATCCGGGGCTGTCTGTGGTAGAATGGCGGGCCATGAGCGTTCACGAGACCGCCGTCCGGACCGACCGCGCGCCCACGCTCGACGAGGAGCTGCGCGCGCTGGGGGAGGAGGACGTCTTCGAGATGGCCAACCTCGACGAGGCCATGACCGGCGTTCCCGGGGTCATCACCATCACCACCGCCATGGGCGATCGGGGACCACGGGTGAAGGTCTATCTGAAGAAGGGCCGTGATCAGCCCGGCGCCTCCCTCTCCATCGGACCGAACCCGAGCGTTCTGGCCAGCAGCCTCGACGAGCGCGATCTGGCCCGGATCGCCCCGCAGGCCCTCGCCTGGGTGGCGCTCAACCACGAGGCCCTGACGACGTTCTGGTTCGAGGGCGAGAGCCTCTGCGTCGATGAGCTCCTCGCATTCTGCCGCAGCCTGAAGAAGGCCTGAGGCCAGGCGGGCCCTACCCCAGCGCCAGCGTCAGCGTCCGGATCTCCACATACTCGTCGATGCCGTGGATCGAGCCCTCGCGGCCGTAGCCGGACGACTTGACCCCGCCGAAGGGAGCGACCGGCGTCGACATCAGG
Organism: Brevundimonas sp.; assembly: GCF_035998205.1. Lineage (GTDB taxonomy): Bacteria > Pseudomonadota > Alphaproteobacteria > Caulobacterales > Caulobacteraceae > Brevundimonas. The sequence continues at coordinate 14,227 of NZ_DASYHT010000006.1, read as the reverse complement.
CCGGTGTTGATCCCGCACATGCCCGCCTCGATGGCCCGGCCGACGCGCAGGGCGCGGTCGAGGTCGCGGGTGAACAGGTAGGACGCCAGCCCGAACTCCGAGCCGTTGGCCAGCCGGATCGCCTCGGCCTCGTCGGCGAAGGCGAAGACCGGGATCAGCGGGCCGAAGGTCTCCTCCTCGCGGAACAGGGCCTCGTCCCCGCCGAAGGTCACCGTCGGCTGGAAGAAGCGCTCGCCGGCGGCGTGCCGGGCCCCGCCGGTCAGCACGCGCCCGCCGGTGGCCTGGACGTGCGCCAGATGCCGCTCGACCTTGTCCAGCCCCTTCGCCTCGATCAGCGGCCCGACCCTGACCCCGTCGTCGAAGGCCGGCCCGACCTTCAGCTGCGCCACCTTGCCGGCGAGGATGCGGGCGAAGTCGTCGGCGACCGACGCCTCGACATAGACCCGGTTGGGGCAGACGCAGGTCTGGCCGGCGTTCCTGAACTTGCCCTTCAGCGTCTCCTCCGCCGCGTGATCGAGGTCCGCATCGGCGAAGACGATCAGCGGCGCGGCGCCGCCCAGCTCCATCGACAGCCGCTTCAGGGTCGGGGCGCACTGTTCCATCAGCTTGCGGCCGACCGGGGTCGAGCCGGTGAAGCTGAGCTTGCGGATCTCCGGCGCGTCGGTCAGCACGCCGCCGATGGTGGCCGCATCGCCGGTGACGACGCTCAGGGCCCCGGACGGCACGCCGGCCCTGTACGCCAGCTCGGCCAGGGCGAGGGCGGTGAAGGGCGTCTGGCTCGCCGGTTTGACCACCGCCGTGCAGCCCGCCGCGAAGGCCGGCCCCAGCTTGCGCGTCAGCATGGCCGCCGGGAAGTTCCAGGGGGTGATCAGGGCGCAGGGCCCGACCGCCTGACGGAAGGTCAGCAGGGTGTGGCCCAGCGGGCTGGCCTGGGTCTCGCCGATCAGCCGCTCGGCCTCGCCGGCGAACCACTTGAGGAAGCCGTTGGCGTAGGCCACCTCGCCCTTGGCCTCCTCGAACGGCTTGCCGTTCTCGATGGCCATCAGGGCGCCCAGCGCCTCGGTCTGCTCGTCCACCAGCCGGGCCCAGTCGCGCAGGATGGCGGCGCGGCGGTGCGGGCTCTCCGCCGCCCAGGCCGGGAAGTCGCGCACGGCGGCGTCAATGGCCCGCCGGGTCTCGGCCTCGCCCAGATCCGGCACGCGCCCGACGATCTCGCCGGTCGCCGGATCATCGACGTCGATCCAGCGGTCGCCGGTCACCGCCGCCCCGTCGATCAGGGCGTGCTCGCGGATCAGCTTCAGGCCGGCGTCGCGGGGCGAGGTCATGGGCGCTCCTTGGGAAGGGGGGACGTCGAGACCAACGCCTCAGGTCTGGATGTTGTTCAGATCCCGGCCGCGCGTCTCCGGCAGCCAGATCAGACTGACGATCAGGGCCACGGCGGTGAAGCCGACCGCGTACCACAGGCCGAAGTAGATGTTCCCCGACGCCGCCACGAGGGCGAAACTGGCGGCGGGCAGCAGCCCCCCGACCCAGCCGGTACCGACGTTGTACGGCAGGCTCATCGCCGTGTAGCGGATGCGCGTCGGGAACAGCTCCACCAGCGCCGCCGCCTGCGGGCCATACAGCGCCGTGGCGGCGACGATGAACACCATCAGGATCAGGAACACCTGCACCAGATCGACCTCGGCCGGGTCGGCCCGGTCCGGATAGCCGGCCGCCGCCAGCGCCGTCTGGATGCGCCCCTGCACCTGGGCCCGCGCCGCCGCCAGCGCTTCCCGGTCCAGCCCCTCGCCCTCGATCGAGGCCACCTCGACCAGACCGACGCGCACCCGCGCCACCGTCCCGGCCGCGGCGGTTTCGTTGCTGTAGGACACCCCGGCGTTGGACAGGACGCTCTTGGCGATGTCGCAGGAACTGGCGAAGGCGGTCTTGCCGACCGGGTCGAACTGCACGGCGCAGGTGGCCGGGTCGGCCACCACCACCACCGGGGCCCGCGCCTGGGCCTCGGCCAGATCGGGGTTGGCGGCCCGGGTCAGGGCGTTGAAGCCGGGGAAGAAGGCCACCAGCGCCAGCAGCATGCCGCCCAGCATGACCGGCTTGCGCCCCACCTTGTCCGACAGCCAGCCGAAGAAGACGTAGAGCCCCGCCGAGGCCACCGTCACCGCCAGCACCAGCTTGTCGACCGTGGCCACCTCGACCTTCAGCACCCGCTCCATGAAGAAGCGCGTGTAGAAGTAGCCGCAGTACCAGACCGCGCCCTGGGCGATCATGATGCCGAACAGGGCCAGCAGCACGAAGCGGCCGTTGCGCCAGGTCAGGAACGACTCCCTGTAGGGCGCGCGCCGCTCGCCGCCCTCGGCCTCCATCCGCTTGTAGGCCGGGCTCTCGTTGAGCTTCAGCCGGATCCACAGGGAGATGGCCAGCAGGAAGGCCGACAGCAGGAAGGGGATGCGCCAGCCCCATTCGTCGAAGGCCTCGACCCCGACGATCCAGCGGGTGATCAGGATCACGCTCAGCGCCCCGATCAGGCCCAGCGCCGCCGTGGTCTGGATCCAGCCGGTCAGATAGCCGCGCTTGCGATCGGGGGCATGCTCGGCGACGTAGATGACCGCCCCGCCGTACTCGCCGCCGAGGGCGAAGCCCTGAAGGATTCTCAGGAAGATCAGCAGGATCGGCGCGAGGATGCCGATCTGGTCATAGTCGGGCAGGAAGCCGATGGCGACGGTCGCCACCCCCATCAGGGTGATGGTCACCAGGAAGGTGGTCTTGCGCCCGGTGCGGTCGCCGAACCAGCCGAACACCAGCGCCCCCAGCGGCCGCACGACGAAGCCCACGCCGAAGGTCAGCAGCGCCAGGATGTAGCTCGTGGCCTCGCCCACATCGGCGTAGAAATGCCGGGCGATGATGGTCGTCAGCGACCCGAAGATGAAGAAGTCGTACCACTCGAAGGCGGTGCCGGCGGCCGAGGCCCCCACGACCGTCCGCTGCCCCGGCCCCTCGGCCCGGTCCGTCTTGCCCATGCGCCATTCCCCCCGGCTTTGCGGGGACCCTAGACGGCGGCGGCGGCACGGAAAAGCCCCGCCGGCGAACCGGCGGGGCCTGTCTTCCTCCCGGGGACGCGCGCCCCCGAAAGGCCCTTAGTTCTGGGCTTCGCGGGCCGCCTCGGTGGTCGCCTGGCCGGCGGCCTCCACATCCTCGCCGACCCCGGCGACGGTGTTGCAGGCGGCCACGGCGAGGGCGGCGGCGGCGGCGGCGAAAACAAAGATCCTGCGCATGGTCTGCTCCTGTGACAGGCGACCGGAGGCGGCCGCCGGAAATCCCGACCCGGCCAGAACGTCAGGCTTCGGCGGGGGTTCCCCCGGCTGAGCCTGATCGGTTGAGATGGAATCGCCTCGCGAGTCCATCGATGCCGTGAATCAGGCTCCCGGTTTAAGCTGGACCGAAATCTGAGCCGGGTTTGACGGCGTCCAGCTCCGGCTCGGATTTCGGTCCGGGGCCGGCGAGGTCGCGCGGATCGATCGGCCGCAGCGCCTCGGGCGTCGGAAACACCAGCCGCGCCAGCACCCCGCCGCCCTCGGGCGCCTCGAGGGTCATCTCGCCCCGCAGCTGTCGGGCGAAGGCCTGCATCAGGGTGGAGCCCACCCCCGGCGTCAGCCGGTCCACCGGCGCGCCCGGCCCGTCGTCGCGCACTTCCAGCACGCTGGTCGGCCCCAGCACCCGGAAACGCACCTCCAGACGGCCGCCGCGGCCGGCGAAGGCGTGCTTCTGGGCGTTGCTCACCGCCTCCACCAGCCACAGGGCCAGGGGGGCCAGCTTGTCCGGATCGGCGACGAGGGAGTCCGCCTCGACGAGGCTCGTCACCACCGGCCCGCGGCCGCTCTCCGAGGCGATCAGCTGGCCGACCAGATCGGTCAGGAACTCGCGCAGGTCCGCCTGGCGGATGTCGTTGCTCTGGTAGAGGGTGCGATAGATCAGGGCGAGGGCCGAGATGCGCTGGCGCGTATCCGCCAGGGCCGCCTTGGCCGCCGGATCCTCCAGGGCCCGCTGCTGCATCGACAGCAGCGAGGAGATGATCTGCAGGTTGTTCTTGACCCGGTGGTGCACCTCGCGGAGCAGGGCGTCCTTCTCGGCCAGCGAGTCCGTCAGCGAGCGGTCGCGCCGGTCGATGCCGTCGGCCATGTCGCTCAGGGCCTCGCCCAGCGCGCGGATCTCCAGCGGCGCCTCGCCGATCTGCACCGGCCGCACCTTGAACCGGCCGCGCGCATAGATGGCCGCCACCCGCTCCAGATAGGCCAGCCAGCGCACCACCAGCCGCTCGCTGACCCACATGGTCGCCCCGAAGGCCGCCAGCCACGCCAGCAACGGCAGCACCACCGCGCTCATCGGATTGAGCCGGGCCCAGGACAGCGGCCCCGGATTGGAGGCCGACAGGACGATGAAGACGTCGCCGCCGATCACCGGCGCGGCGGCGTAGATGCGTTGATCGCCGGAGACGTCGCGGGCGGCGAACACCTCGCGGCCGTGCAGCTGGCCGAGCCGCGGTCCCAGCGCCTCGCCGCGCAGGCGGAAGGGCTCCGGGCGGGTGGCCACCAGCACCTGACCCGCGGCGTCGGTCAGGGCCGCCTCGGCCCCCGCGGGCAGGGCCGGATCGGACACGTCGGGGCGCAGGGCGTCCAGCGCGATGACCGCCGCCAGCGCGCCGTCGAAGCCGCCCAGAGGCCGCGTCGCGCGCACCCCGACCACCATGGCCGGATCCGCGTTCAGGGTCGCCGGCGCGCGCAGGGTCACCACCTCGGCCCCGTCGCGGAGCCGCGCGAACCAGGCCTGATCGACTACGGTCGGCGCTGTCGTCCCATCGTCGAGGCCGCAGCCGATCGCGCCGTCAGCGCGCACCCGCAGCACCTGCTCATAGCCGGTCAGGCGATCGGCCAGGGCCGCCAGCCGCGGGGTGCAATAATCGCCGAGCGCGTCCGGCCGCAGCGTCTCCAGCAGCACCACCGCACCGTCCAGCCGGGCCCGGCTGGTCGCCGCCGACCGCTCGACGGCGAGGCGCAGGGCGTCGCGCCGCTGCTCGGCCTGCAGCTCGAAGTCGGAGGCCGCCTGGAAGGCGCCCAGCAGCAGGATCGGCGCCAGGGCCGCGGCCAGGGCGACGCCCAGCCGGAAGCGGATGCCGGCGAAGCGGCGTCCGCTGTGTCGCGGAGCGGCCCTGCCGGGGCCAGCGCGCCGTCCGGGGCGCGCCATCTCAGCCCTGCCGGGCTCCGCTGAGCCGGTCGGCGTCGGCGAGGATACTGCCCATCGCCTCCCCGGCGGCGCGCCCGTCGCGGGCGTAGGCGCCCTGCTCCAGCACCGCGGCCAGGGCCCGGCGGGCCCGGCTGACGCGGCTCTTCACCGTGCCGACGGCGCAGTTGCAGATGGCCGCCGCCTCCTCATAGGCGAAGCCGCCGGCGCCCACGAGCACCAGCGCCTCGCGCTGCTCCTCGGGCAGGGTGGCCAGCGCCAGCCGCAGTTCGTCCAGGGCGACCGGCGCCTCCGGGTCGTCGACCGCCACCAGGGTCCGCTCGGCGGCCTCCTGGTCGAGCTGGGTCTGGCGCCACGAGCGGCGCTTGTCCGAGTAGAACTGGTTACGCAGGATCATGAAGGTCCAGGCCTTCATGTTGGTGCCCATCTGGTAGCTTGCGCGCGCATCCCAGGCCTTCATCATCGCGTCCTGGGCCAGGTCGTCCGCCGCGGTGGCGTCGCCGGTCAGGGTGCGGGCGAAGGCGCGGAGGTGCGGGATCAGCGTGACGAGCTGGTCGCGGAAAGCCGCATCATCCGCCGACGGCGGTTTCGGCGCGCTCACGCGCCCGTCCCCGACCCGCCGCCCGGTCCGGCCTTGTCGCCGCGCCGCAGGATCTCGAGGAATTCGTCAGGCACCGGCTCGTTGACCACTTCCTCGAACATGTGCCGGAGGCGCACGCCGATGGCCTGCTGCCGCAGGCGCGCCTCGTCCGCACTGGACGACGCCGATTTGGCCGAGGCCGATTGGGCCGAAGCCGACTGGGCCGCCGACCGGGGTCGCGGCGTCTTGGGAGAGTCATTCATTCAGGGCGGCCCGCCACCAGTGTCCGACGTATGGGCTCCAGAACGCAGGTCGAACCGCCCGGTTCCGTGCACAGTCCAAAAATAGGCTTTCTGATACGACGGCGACAACTCTTGACGGAACCCGCCGGCTCGGGCGGCGTTCAGGCCAACACGGCGCGTCGTCCTTGGCGCGCCGCGAACGATCATGTCGGGGACCACAGATCCATGAGCCTTCTGGCCAGACTCGCGCCGCATCTGCCCTATGTGCGCCGCTACGCCCGCGCCCTGACCGGCGACCAGGCCACCGGCGACAACTATGTCCGCGTCGCCCTCGAGGCCCTCGCCGCCGGCGAGCGCCAGCTGCCGCCGGCGATGACGCCGCGGGTGGCGCTCTACCACGTGTTCCACGCCATCTGGTCCTCCACCGGGGCGCAGCTCGAGAGCGAGCCCGCGGCCGACGCCGGCGGCGACCCGACGGCCCGGCTGATGCGCATGGCCCCGCGCTCGCGTCAGGCCTTCCTGCTGACGGCGCTGGAAGGGTTCACCCCCTCCGAGGCCGCCCAGATCCTCGACGCCGGCCCGGCCGATGTGGAGACCCTGATCGCCCAGGCCCAGGCCGACATCGACGCCGAACTGGCCACCGACGTCCTGATCATCGAGGACGAGCCGATCATCGCCGCCGACATCGAGCATCTCGTGCGCGAGCTGGGTCACACCGTGACCGCCAACGCCACCACCCGTGACGAGGCCGTCGCCGAGGTCGCCCGCCACCGGCCCGGCCTGGTCCTGGCGGATATCCAGCTGGCCGATGGCTCCTCGGGCATCGACGCGGTCAAGGACATCCTCGGCAGCATCGACGTGCCGGTCATCTTCATCACCGCCTTCCCCGAGCGCCTGCTGACCGGGGAGCGGCCCGAGCCGACCTTCCTGATCACCAAGCCGTTCCAGCCCGAGACGGTGAAGGCGGCGATCAGCCAGGCCCTGTTCTTCCACCCGGCCCGGACGCGCGAGGCGGCCTGAGAGGCGGCCTGAGTCCCCGTGGCGGCGCCTCCCCCGCCTCAGGGCGCGGGGGGCGCACCCGTGTTGACCGTCGGGGCGTTGACGTTCGGGGCCTGGCCGGTCGGCGGCGACGTCGGCTCCCCCTCCGGCGTGGTCGGCGCGTCGGCGGCGGGAACGGCGATGCGGTTCTCCGGACCCTGGAATTCCGCCGCGGCCGCCGCCTCGACCGCCGGGCGCTCCGCCGTGGCGTCTTCCAGCACCGGACTGGTGGTCAGCCACAGGACGGCGAAGGCGAGGCTGACCAGCGCCAGGCCGCCCAGCAGCACCCACAGGATCCGCCGGCCGTTGCGCCCCTGACGCACGTACTGCGCCTCGACCGGCCGGCCTTCATGAACGGCGTCGGCGACGCGATGGTGCGGATCCTGATGGGTCACGGGGCGGTCCTTTATGTGGAAGTCCCCGGGTCAACGTCCGGCGAAGGGCCCCCGTTCCGGACGGCGGCGCTTCGTCCCGACCGGGAACCTGCCGGGCGCTGGCGCGTACTGCAGGGGCGGAGGCGGCACGCCCCCCCCGACGAGGACCGGTTCCGCCGGTCCGTCGCCTCCGCGCCTCATTCTCGATGATGCGACTTCGGGCGGGTCCTTCGCGGGCCCGCCCGTCTTTCTGTCGACCGGTCCCGCTCGACAGCCGCCGCGCGGCGCGGCATTGGTAAGTTCACAATAAGGACTTGAGGAGGACCATCCCATGGCTCGCATGAACCGCCAGTGGGTGCTGCGCCAGCGGCCCCGCGGCCTCGTCACCGACGCCGACCTCGAGCTGGTCGAGGCCCCGATCCCCGACCTGGCCGAGGGCGAGGCGCTGGTCCGCACCATCTATCTGTCGCTCGACCCGACCAACCGCACCTGGATGAACGACGCCGAGGGCTACCTGCCGCCGGTGCCGCTGGGCGGCGTCATGCGCGGCCTGACCCTGGGCGTGGTCGAGGAGAGCCGCGGGTCGCGCTTCAAGCCGGGCGACGTGGTCACCCCCCTGTCCGGCGGCTGGGCCGAATACGCGGTCGTGCCCGAGGACGGGCTGCGGCCGGTGCACCGCTTCCCGGGCCTGCCCCTGACCGCCAACCTCAGCGTGCTGGGCATGACCGGCCTGACCGCCTGGGCCGGGGTCACCGACGTGCTCGACCCGAAGCCCGGCCAGACCATGGTCGTGTCCGCCGCCGCCGGGGCGGTCGGCTCGATCGCCGGCCAGATCGCCAAACAGAAGGGCGCGCGCGTCATCGGCATCGCCGGGGGCGAGAAGAAGTGTCGCTGGCTGACCGACGAGCTCGGCTTCGACGCGGCCGTCGACTACAAGGCCGAAGACGTCGGCGCGGCGCTCGACCGGCTGGCCCCGGACGGCATCGACCTCAACTTCGAGAACGTCGGCGGCGACATCATGATTGCGGTCTGGAACCGCATGAACGTGTTCGGCAAGATCGCCGTCTGCGGCCTGATCTCGGCCTACAACGCCACCAAGGCGCCGCCGTCGCCCAACTTCGCCCGCATCATCACCCACCGGCTCAACGTACGCGGCTTCCTCGTCATGGACTACGCCGCCCGGGCCCGCGAGATGGTGCAGGAGATGGGCCCCTGGCTGGCCGACGGCCGGGTCAAGTGGAAGGTCCACGTCGACGACGGCCTCGAAGGCGCGGTCGGCTCGCTGAATCGCTTGTTCACCGGCGACCATGACGGCAAGCTGCTGGTGAAGGTGTCCGAGGAGCCCGCCGCCTGATGATCGACCCGCCCCCCGGCGCCCCGGAGCCCTGGACCCCGTCCGAGCCCCTGCTGGTGCACTTCGAGGACTGGGAGGTGGGTCAGGTCTCCGCCCTCGGCGTCGTCGCCGTCGACGCCGCCGCCCTGGCCCTGTTCGTCGAGCGCTTCGCCCCCGGCCACGAGATCGAGACCGGCGCGCCGGAGGCCATGGTCTACGCCCTGTGGGCCGGGCTCGCCGCCGAGCGGGCCCGCGGCTGGGCCCGCACCAAGACCCTCGCCGTCGACGCCGTCCGCTTCTCGCGCAACCCGCCGCCCGGCGAGCTGCTGCGCGGCCGCATGACGGTGATGGGCAAGGACCCGGTCGGCGACGAGAAGGGCATCATCATCGCCCAGCACGACCTGCTCGACGAGGCCGGCCGCCTCGTCTTCTCCTGCCTCACCCGCACCCTCTTCGCCCGGCGCTGAGGGCGTCGGCCGGCCAGACCTACCGGCAAATGTCAGGCCTGAAGCGGCGCAATACGGCGAACTGATGCAGCCGGTTCAACGTCCCGAAAACCATGCAGGCAACCAGAAGGCCCGACCCGGCGAATCTGGTCGTAGTTCGAGCCATGCTATGCTGTTCAAATACATAGCCGAGCATAGCCAAGGGCACGCTAACCAAAGTCAAGATGAGAAATAATACGAAGTATCTGTTGATACGTCGCACTTCCGGAAGAGGAGGCAGAGCAGCCCACGCCTTGTCCACCTCCTGCAACAGCCTGAAGTGGCTTGTCGAACCGACGAGTGCAGCCCCGAGAGTTGCGAGCGCAGCGAACACGGCCACGTTCACCGGCGAGAAGGCGGCAAGATAGTAGAAGGCGCCGCTCAGGGCCGCCGATCCCATCGATCCGACAAGCAACGATGACCTTGTGACGTGCAAAGACATGTCTGGGACACCTATAGGCTTGCGTCGATGACCCCGCTAGCGGGACTGACCAGGCGAACCGAACCGGCCCCCTACTCTCCCGGCGCTGAACGCAGAACGGCCGCCCCGAGGGCGCAAGTCTCCACTTGCAACGCTAAGAGGATGAAGCGGGCCACCTAGTATGCGCGCACGAGGTCCGGCTCTCAGAATTCACGAGTGGGGAATAACATCACTCAGCACCGCTCTAAACACCACGTAGGCGAACACAATCAGGCCCACGACAAACGAGATTCTCATCGAGTCCGCCATGCGTCCTGGATATCGCTTCCGCAAAAAGAGAAACGGAATGAACTCAATGCCCATCATCCTCACCAGCTGCGCTGGCATGGACTCCGCTTTGGCGCGGCGTTCAAGAATGACGATGTGACCGGCCATCGCGTAAACGCACAAAGCAATTGCCGTGATTGGCAAGATTACAGCCGCCATGCTCGCCTGGCTCCCGATCCGGACGTGGTTCTCCCACCCCATTTTGCGCCACGCTCCCAGCCAAGGGGAGAGCCAAAACGGCTCCGGGGCGAAGTGCCAGACGTCACGCAGCCGTCCAGCCCCCGTGGACTCCTGGATGGACGCATCGCGATGAAGGCAAGCCCCCGATGCCGGCCCCCTCTTCGCCCGGCGCTGAACGCAGAACGGCCGCGCAGGACGGGGTCCGGCGCGGCCGTTTCAATCGTGGAGTGACCGGTCCGGGGCGGCGCGCCGCCCCCGGCCTCACCCTCAGGCGTTGCCGGCCTGCGGGGCCTGTTGCGCGGCGCGCTGGAAGGTCATGGCGATCAGGCGATCCCAGCCGAGCAGCGACACCAGGTGGGCGTAGATCTGGCCCAGGGCGCCATTGTCGCGCAGCTCGGCCAGCTTTTCCGGCGACAGGGCGCGCAGCTTGTCCTCGGACACAGCCAGGTATTCGGCGATGCGCTGCGGCTCGCCGGCGGTGCCGTCCGGGTTGCGCGGGATGAAGCGGGCTTCCTTGGTCTCGAACAGGTCGAGGTCGGTCAGCAGCTTGACGAAGCCCTCGGTGCGCGCGCGCTCCTGCTCGAAGCTGTTGCAGAACTCCAGCGCCTGCTGGGTGTAGGCGCTCGGCTGGCCGTTCTCGAAGAACGGCATGGCGCCGCCCTCGGCCACGAACGGCGCGGCGCGATCGACGCACAGGATCAGGCGGTTCTGCGCCTCGTCATTGGCGTAGACGAACGGATAGCGGCGGGCGAAGGCCGGGATGTAGGCGTCGGGACGCAGGTCGCCCTGGGCGTCGACGAACAGGTTGTCGCCCTGGCGCAGGCCCATGACCACCGCCGGCTGCTTCTGGTCGCCGACGAAGATGACCGGGTAGTTCAGCGCCGCAGCGGCGAACTCGGTGACGGTCAGCGGCACCACGTGGGTGCCCGACAGGAAGGCCCAGGGCTTGTCGGCCGGGTTGACGCCGAGGTTGCCGTGCATCTCCGGGCTGAGCGGCTCCGGCTGCCGGTAGAACAGGACGTTGCCGGTCAGCTGGGCGTTCGGCGAGATGGTCGTGTCGGTCATCGGGACTTCGCTGGATGGAAGGAGAGGGCGGCGTCTTAGCGGAACCGCCGCCCCCCCGCAAACGTCGCTCGCGCGGGGCCCGAGGTTTCAGGGCGAAACGCCGCCCGGAAGATGAGTCGGGACCCCGCCTGGTTCAGCCGGTCGCCTCAGAAGATGAAGGACATGCCGACCCGCACATTGCGGCCCGGGGCCGGGGCCAGGTCCTTCAGGAACGAGGCGTGCTCGCGGATCTCGGCGTCGCCGAGGTTCTGGCCCTCGACATAGACCGTCACGCCCGGCAGGGCCGCAGGACGCCAGCCGAGGAAGGCGTCGTAGCGGGTGTAGGCGGCGGTCGGCAGCTCGAACTCGGCCACCCGCGACTGCGAGCCCACGCGGCGCGCCTTCACCCGGCCCAGAAACGCCCCGACGGTAGCCTCGACCCCGGCGCTCAGGGCGAAGGGCGGGATACGCGAGGCGGCGCCCAGGTCGGTCGAGCCGCGCACAATGTCGTAGCCGCCGCTCAGCACCACCCGGTCCGCGCCGCGCGACCAGGCCGTGACCCGCGCCTCGGCCTCGAGGCCGTAGAACTCGGCGTCGGTCTGCACATAGGCGAACACCGGCAGCTCATCCTCCTCGTCGCCGGTCGGGCGCAGGTCGATGAAGCCGTCGTAGCTGGCGTGGAACAGGTGCAGGTCGGCCTCCAGCAGGCCGCCGTCGTCATAGTGCAGCGCCGCCTCCAGCGAGGTCACCTCCTCGCTGTCGAGGCCGGCGTCGCCGATCTCGTAGGCGCGGGTGGCGATGTGCGGCCCCTCGGCGAACAGCTCCGCCTCGGTCGGGGCGCGGCCGTTGCGCGAGATCGAGGCGCCGACGAACAGGGACTCGGTCGGCTTGGCGAACACGCCCAGCGAGCCCGAGACGTTGGTGAAGGATTCCGACCCGGCGACGCTGTCGAGGTCGCGGGTGTCGATCCGCAGCCCGCCTTCCAGACCCCAGCCGCCGCGGTCCAGCCGCTGCAGCACGAAGGCGCCGTACTCGGTGACGTCGGTGCGCGGCACATAGGCCTCGTCGCCGACGGCGTCGAGCTCGCGGCTCAGGGCCTGGACGCCGAACGCGCCGTCCCAGCCGTCGCGGCGACGCTGCACGAACTCGACCCGGCCCTCATAGCCTTGAGAGGAAAAGACCGTCCCGACCTCGTCGCCCTCGAACTCGGTGTGGGTGTAGTCGGCGTAGCCGGCCGAGAAGCGCACCTGGGCCAGCGGGCCGCCGGCGAAGTCATAGGCGCCGCGCAGGTCGTAGCGGGTCTGCTCGAGGCCGATGGTGACGACCTCTTCCTCCTCGTGGTCGTGATCCTCGTCGCCATGATCCTCGTCATGGTCCTCGTCGTGATCCTCGTCCTCGTGATGGTGCGCATGGCCCGGGACGCCGTAGTCCGTCTCGGTGCGCTTGACCGACAGGCCGACGAAGCCCCAGCCGCCGATGTAGGACACGCCCGCGCCCCAGGCGTCGAGGTTGACGAAGCTGTTCTCCAACGTGGTCTCGCCGGTGTCCTCGAATTCCTCGCCCTCGGCCTCCAGCTGGCGGCGCGACTCGGCCGGCGCGGGGATGTCATAGTCCTCGGCCTCGCGGCGCAGCCCATCGAGGGTGAAGACCAGAGGGCCGGCGGCGAAGCTGACCGCCCCGCCGACGCTGAAGCCGTCATCGACGCTCGAGGACTGGGCGGCGAAACGGCCGTCGATGCCGCCCTCCGGCGCCGTCTCGGCGATGCGGCCGTCGATGACATTGACCACCCCGCCGATGGCCGAACCGCCGAAGGCCAGGGTCTGCGGCCCGCGCAGCACCTCGATGCGGGTCGCCTCGCCCGGATCGGCCGCCACCTGGTGGTCCGGCGACAGGGCCGAGGCGTCGACCAGGCCGAGTCCGTTGGCCAGCACCTGCACCCGCGGGCCGGCGAGGCCGCGGATCACCGGCCGGCTGGCGCCCGCGGCGAAGCTGGTCGAGCGCACGCCCGGCAGGCCGTTGAGCACATCGCCCAGACCCCCGGCCGGCGCGCTCAGCAGCGCCTCCTGGTCCAGCACGTCGACGGCGATGGTGGTGGCGTCGGCGCTGACGCCATAGGGCGCCGCGGTGACCACGATCTCCTCCACCGTCGTGACCCGGCCCGGGTCCTGGGCGGCGGCGGTCCCGGCGAGGCCGGCGGCGAGCATCAGGGTGGCGGTCGACACGAGAGAGCGCATGGGGAGGTCTCCGGAAACTGGGGCGTGTGTCGTTATGAGATAACGTCGCGCCCGGTCAAGCGCCGTTGCGACACAGGCCGAAGACGATTAGCTGAAGGGCATGGCGGACAGCTGCGGACACCCCCATGCCCACGCCGGCCTGTCGGCCGGGGCCCTGGCCGAGGCGCTGGAGGCGGCCGAGCGCGCCTGCCGCGCCGACGGCGAGCGCATGACCGAGCCGCGCCGGCGGGTGCTGGAGCTGCTGCTGCGCGCCGGCGAGCCGGTGAAGGCCTATGACCTGATCGGCCGCTATGGCCCCGACGGCCAGGCCGCCAAGCCGCCGACGGTCTACCGCGCCCTCGACTTTCTGGAGCGGCGCGGCCTCGCCCACCGCATCGCCTCCCTGTCGGCCTATGTCGCCTGCGACCACGCGTCCCGCGCCCACGCCGCCGCCTTCCTGATCTGCGACTGCTGCGGCGAGGCGCGCGAGCTGGAGGCCCCCGCGGGCGCCGGCCTGTCCGACGCCGCCGCCGCCCTGGGCTATGTCGTCGACCGCGTCACCGTCGAGGCCCACGGCCGCTGCGCCGCCTGCCGCGAGGGGTGAGGCGGGGCGCGACCCCGCGACGACTGGCGCCCCGCCGCCCGAGCGCCTAGGTGTCCCTCATGGACGCCGCCCGGCTGACCCCGCCCCGCCGCCTCGAGATCCCGCTGCCGGAGCGTGAGCCCGACGGCGTGATGACGGCGCTCGAGCT
>NZ_DASYHT010000004.1:2500-889422 GCF_035998205.1 Brevundimonas sp. | reverse complement strand
ATAGGCCATCGCCTTGGCGCCGCCCGCCTTCGCCAGCGTCATCGTGATCGCCGCCGTCAGCGTCGTCTTGCCGTGGTCAACGTGACCAATCGTGCCGATGTTGCAGTGCGGCTTCGTGCGTTCGAACTTTTCCTTGGCCATGGCCAAAACTCCTGACCGCCGAAGGCGGGTTGTTCGTCAAAGGGTGAATGGAGCGGGTAGACGGGATCGAACCGACATCCTCAGCTTGGAAGGCTGCTGCACTACCATTGTGCTATACCCGCGCGAACGGCGCGGAACCTCCAGCGGAGGGCCGCGTCGGTCCGACCCGGCGCCTCGCCCTGACCTGTGTCGAAACCGGTGGTGGGGGAAGCAGGACTCGAACCTGCGAAGCTTACGCAGCGGATTTACAGTCCGCCCCCTTTGCCGCTCGGGACATTCCCCCGCACGGGTTTCGAACCGGTCAGGGCCCGTCGGAGACACCTCGAAAGGCGTTTCCGCACAAAGGTCTTCGTGATCCGGCAACGCCTGGGATAGAGGGAGCGCCAGACCCGAAAGCCCTAGGGCCCCAAATCGGAGCGCGTCTTATAGTGTCGTCGAACCGCGAACGCAACGACCGGAAAAGCGGGAAAAAGCCGCCCCGGAAACCGGCTTCGGAAGGCCCGCGCGGCCGGGCTTCCGGCCCCGGTCAGGCTTGGTCTCCGGCGGTACAGGCCAGCGGCGGCGCTGCGCCGCGCGGGGCGCGCGGACGGCTGGATCCGGACCAGGTCCTGTGGGGCCGGCACCCGGTGCTGGCGGCGCTGGCGAATCCCGCCCGGCAGGGCCGCGGTCGCCTGTTCGCCACGCCGGACCGGGCCGAGGAGCTGGCGCGCGACGGTCTGTTGCAGGGGCGCGAGGTCGAGCGGATCGAGGCGCGCGACCTCGACCGCATGCTCCCCCCCGGCGCGGTGCACCAGGGCCTGGCCTTCAAGGTGGCCCCGCTGGAGGGCGTCGCGCTCGAGGCGCTGGCCGAGCCGGCGGAGGGGGTGATCGTCATGCTGGACCAGCTGACCGATCCGCAGAACGTGGGGGCCATCTTCCGCTCGGCGCTGGCGTTCGGGGCGCGGGGCGTCATCGTGCAGGATCGCCACTCGCCGGCGCTCGCCGGGGCGCTGGCCAAGGCGGCGGCGGGGGCGACCGAGCGTTTGCCCTGCGCCCGGGTGGTCAATCTGAGCCGGGCGCTGGAGGCCCTCGCGGACCTGGGCTGGCGGGCTGTGGGCCTTGACGGCGGCGCGGAGGCGACCCTCGACGAGGCGCTGGACGCCCGGCCGACGGTGCTGGTCATGGGCTCGGAAGGGGAAGGGCTGCGGCGCCTCGTGGCCGAGCACTGCGACGCCCTTGCGCGCATTCCCATGCCCGGCGGCTTCGAGAGCCTGAATGTCTCCAACGCCGCGGCGGTGGCGCTCTACGAGGCCTCCCGCAAGCAGGGCGAAAGGCCCTAGCTCGCGCCGTCCAGCATCAGGCGCAGGCCGAGGGTTTCGGCCAGCGCCTTGGCCCGACGCCGGGTCTGTTCGCCCAGCAGCAGGTCGGCGTACTCCGGCGAAGCGGTCAGGCGCAGCCGCTCTGCGTCGAGGCTGAGGCTGGCATTGGCCAGAAGCTGGGGCGAGCGCCCGGACAGGTCGCAGGCGAGTCGCAGGGCCTGCCCCAGGGCCCGCGCCCGACGCCGGCCCGCATCGTCCAGCAGACGGGCCACGAGCGCCGGCTCCGGCGTCGCCTCCGGCCCGCCGTAGCGCCCGTTGAGCACCGCCGCCAGATAGGCCCGCTCCGGGTGGGTCTGGCCTGGAATCGGACTGCGCAGCACCTGGTCAAACACCAGGTCGACCCGGTGATCCGGGTGCAGTCGCGCCCCGAGATCCGCCAGCCGGCAGGCGGCGGCGGTCAGCACAGCGTCGCGGGCGGCCCCGAACAGGGGCGGCAGGGCTGCCGTGACCGGCGTGATCCACGCCTCGAGGGCGGCGGGCAGATGGGGCGATACGCCCTGACGGGCCCCGAGCGCGGCGCAGCCCGCCAGCAAGGGATCCGCGTTGCTCTCGCCCAGGTGTTCGAACAACAGGCCCTCGCGCAGGCCCCAGGCGGAGAAATTGATCCGCTTCAGCCCCAGTTGCTCGATCAGCCCCTCAAGGGCGAGGGCGGCGTAGGGCAGGGTCTCCGCCCGCTTGCGCGACACTCCGGGCAGCTTGTCCAGCGACGCGCGGGACTGGCGCGCCACCAAGCGCGCCACGTCGAGGGCGTCGGCGGCGTTCATGGCGTACTGGTGCACGACCCGGAGCGGGTAGTCGCCCAGGGCCATGTGCACCTGGGCCAGGCTGCGCCATGCGCCCCCGACGGCATAGAGCTCATCGGTCGCAAACGGCGCGGCGGCCGGCTTCAGCCGCTCCGCCACGGTCTGGCGCAGCCGGTCGGCGTCAAAGCCTTCGCCCTGGGCCAGGGCGAAGGGGCCGAGCGCCAGGGTGACGCCGTCGCCGATCCGGCCGCCGGCGACACGGACCAGCTCCAGCGAGGCCCCGCCCATGTCGGCGACCACGCCCATCGCGTCCGGCGCCCCGGCCAGGGCGCCCAGGGCGGCGTACCGGGCCTCTTCCGGGCCGGACAGGACGCGCACCTTCAGGCCCGTGACCGCCGCCACCGTATCGCAGAAGGTCTGGCCGTCCCCGGCGTCGCGGACGGCCGCCGTCGCCGCCACCAGCGCGGCCTCCGGGGCGACGCCTTCGAGCACGGCCGCGAAGCGGCGCAGGGCGGTCATGGCGACGCCGACGCCCTCGGCGGACAGATGGCCGCTCGCCCGGACGTCCCGGCCCAGGCCGGCCAGCACCTTCTCGTTGAACACTGTCCAGACCGCGCGGCCCTCCACCCGGTACAGCACGAGACGCACCGAGTTTGAGCCGATATCGATGACCGCGACCTCGCGCGGCGACGCCCCCGGATCGACGATCACGACGCGGGCCGCTCGTAGCGCAGGCGGCCGGGCAGGGTCTTCACCTTGCGGCCGCGTCCCGACAGGCTCGGATTGGTCATGAAATAGCGGTGCGCCGAGAAAGGTTTTTTCGAGTCCGGGGTGAGACGGACGTAGGTCCCGTCCGGTCTGAGCTCCCAGCTCTGCACATCGTCCTTGAGGTTGGCGACCATGATCTGGTCCAGCACCTGGTCGTGCACCGTCGGGTTGGTCACCGGGGTCATGACCTCGACCCGACGCTCAAGGTTGCGGGTCATCCAGTCGGCCGAGGAGATGAACACCTTCGCCTTGTCGTGGGGCAGGTCGCGGCCATTGGCGAAACAGACCACCCGGCTGTGCTCGAGGAAGCGGCCGATGATCGACTTGACCCGGATGTTCTCGCTCAGTCCCTTCACGCCCGGGCGCAGGCAGCAGATGCCGCGCACCACCAGCTCGATGCGCACGCCGGCCTGACTGGCGCGATACAGGGCGTCGATGATGTCGGAGTCGACGAGGGCGTTGAGCTTGGCCCAGATCGCCGCCGGCAGCCCTTTGGCGGCGGCGGCCATCTCGGCCTCGATTAGCGCCAGCAGCTTTGTCTTCATGCTCAGCGGACTGACCACCAGCGCTTCCATCTCGTCGGGCGTGGCGTAGCCGGTGATGTAGTTGAACACCCGGGTGGCGTCCCGGGCGAGAACCGGATCCGACGAGAACAGCGACAGGTCCGTGTAGATGCGGGCGGTGATCGGGTGATAGTTGCCGGTGCCGAAGTGGCAGTAGGTCTTCAGCGCCTCGCCCTCGCGCCGGACCACGATGCTCAGCTTGGCGTGGGTCTTGTATTCGACGAAGCCGAACACGACGTGGACGCCGGCCCGCTCCATGGCCCGGGCCCAGCGCAGGTTCGCTTCCTCATCGAAGCGCGCCTTCAGCTCGACCAGCGCCGTGACGTTCTTGCCGTTCTCCGCCGCCTCGATCAGCGCGGCGACGATCGGACTGTCCTTGGAGGTGCGGTAGAGCGTCTGCTTGATGGCGATGACGTTCGGGTCCCGCGCCGCCTGACGCAGGAACTGCACCACCACGTCGAAGCTCTCGAACGGGTGGTGGATCAGGATGTCCTTCTCGCGCACCGCGGCGAAGACATCGCCGCCCTGGTCGCGCACCCGTTCGGGATAGCGCGGTTCATAGCCGGGAAACTTCAGCTCCGGGCGGCCGTAGGCGATCAGCTCGCTCAGCTGGGCGAGGCCCAGCATGCCGTCGACGAGCACCACATCCTCGGGCGCGGCCTTCAGTTCACCCACGATGAAGTTTCGCAGGTCCTCCGGCATGCCGGCCTCGATCTTGACCCGCACGACCGAGCCGAGACGGCGCTGCTTCAGCGCCTCCTCGAACTCCATGACCAGATCCTCGGCCTCTTCCTCGATTTCGATGTCCGAGTCGCGGATGAGGCGCAGCACCCCGGTCTCCTCGACCTCGCAGCCGGGAAACAGATGGTCGATGAACAGCAGCAGCAGCTGCTCCAGCGGGATGAAGCGGCGCCGGGGCCGCGTGGCCCGCGGACCGGCGGGCAGCTCCCAGAAGCGCCGCACCTGGGTCGGCACCGGCACCAGGGCGTAGAAGCGCCGGCCGTCCCGGTTGCGCTTCATCCTCAGCGCGAGGGTGAAGCCGAGGTTGGGCAGGAAGGGGAAGGGATGGGCCGGGTCGATCGCCAGCGGCGTCAGGACGGCGAACAGCTGCGACAGGAACTCCGGCTCCAGCCGGTCCCGCTCGGCCTTCGACAGCCGCGCCGCCTCGACCACCTCGATGCCGGCCTCGGTCATCTCGCGGCGCAAGGCCCGCCAGCGCTTCTGCTGTTCCGTCATCAGCTCGCCGGCGGCGCGGTTGACGCGGACCAGCGTTTCCTCCGGGGTCAGCCCGTCGGCCGAGACGACCCGGACGTGCTCGCGCACCTGCCCCTTCAGGCCGGCGACCCGGGTCATGTAGAATTCGTCGAGGTTGTTGGCCGAGATCGACAGGAAGCGCACCCGCTCCAGCAGGGGATGGGCCGGGTTGGCCGCCTCCTCGAGCACCCGGGCATTGAACAGCAGCCACGACAGTTCGCGGTTGAAGAAGCGCTCGGGGGCGGTCGACAGCTCGGGATCCAGCGCGAGCCGCGGCGCGCGCGAGGCGGGCACGGCGGCCCCGGTCGAGGCGTCAGTGATGGCGGTGTCGCTCATGACCCGGTTGTGGGGCGGCTTGGCGACAGCTGCAAGTCAGGGAACGCCGCATCAGCCCTTGGCGGCGCGGCAGCAGGTCCGGTCGCAGCTCTCGGAGGCCGCGTCGGGGCCGGCCGGTTCGCGGGACGACCATGCCGCGACCTCGGGGTCGGCGAGACCGCGAAGGGCCTCGCGTGCGGCGGCGCGGGTCGGCGGGCGGTCGAGGGCGTCGAGGCGCGCGGCGATTTCCTCCGCCGCCTCGGGCGAGCGGCTGATCCGGCGCACCAGATAGGAGATGACCTCGTCCGGAAAGGCCATGTGGCGCTCGGCCAGCCGGGCCCGCAGCATGGCGGCCAGGATCTCGTCGTCCGGCGCCTCGATCCTCAGCACACGCACCGCGTCGAGCCGGGAGCGCAGGTCCGGCAGGGCGACCTCCCACTTCCGGGGTTCGGCCCGGCACACCAGCAGCAGGGCCCCGCCGCCGGACTGGGCCAGGTTGATGAGGTGGAACAGGCTCTCGTCGTCGGCTTCGGCGGCGCGGTCGATGAGCAGCGGGCGGCCCTCAAGCTCGAGCGGATCGATCAGCGCGGCCTCGGCGCCATGGGCGGCGACCGCCCCGACGCGCTCGGCCCATGCGGCGGCCAGCCGGCTCTTGCCCGCGCCGGCCGGACCCGCCAGCGCCAGCACCCGCTCGTCGCCGCGCGGATCGCTGGCAGGCCACGCGGCAAGCGCCGTTGCGGCCGTCCGGTTGCAGTCGGACAGGATGAACGGCCCCTCGACCGCCGGCTCCAGCGGGAGCGGCAGCTTCAGTTGCGACATGACGCCCGGGTCTGCCATTCCCTACCTTTACCAGAGGGTTGCGGTCCCGAATCAGCGCGCCTGTCCGGGATCGTGGACAAGCCGCGCCGGCCTGTGGATGAGCTTGCTTGACAAGGCGGAAGGTTGATGCGCCCTACGCCGCTTTCCGCCGCCTGCGGCGGTCGATGTCCTTCCCCGCTGAGCCGAAGACCTGATCATGCACGCCTATCGCTCCCATACCTGCGGCGCTCTCCGACTGACCGACGCCGGGGCCCAGGTTCGCCTGTCCGGCTGGGTTCACCGCAAGCGCGACCATGGCGGCCTGCTGTTCATCGACCTGCGCGATCACTACGGCCTGACCCAGCTGGTGCTGCACCCGGAAACGCCGGGCTTTGCGGTGGTCGAACGGCTGCGCGCCGAAAGCGTCATCCGCATCGACGGCGAGGTGGTGGCGCGGGAGGCCGGGACGGTCAACGCCAACCTGCCGACCGGCGAGATCGAGGTGCGGGTCAAGGCGGTCGAGGTCCTGTCGGAAGCCGCCGAGCTGCCGCTGCCGGTGTTCGGCGAGCCGGAGTACCCGGAAGAGATCCGCCTCAAGAACCGCTTCCTCGACCTGCGCCGCGAGACGCTTCACCGCAACATTGTGCTGCGTTCGAAGGTGATCTCCTCGATCCGCCAGCGCATGGTCGAGCAGGGCTTCCTCGAATACCAGACCCCGATCCTGACGGCCTCCTCGCCGGAAGGCGCGCGCGACTTCCTGGTGCCGAGCCGGATGCACCCGGGCAAGTTCTACGCCCTTCCGCAGGCGCCGCAGCAGTTCAAGCAGCTGCTGATGGTGTCGGGCTTCGACCGCTACTTCCAGATCGCCCCCTGCTTCCGCGACGAGGACCTGCGCGCCGACCGCTCGCTGGAGTTCTACCAGCTCGACGTCGAGATGAGTTTCGTGACGCAAGAGGATGTTTTTGCGGCGATCGAGCCTGTCATGCATGGCGTGTTCGAGGAGTTCGCCGACGGCAAGGCGGTCGATCCCTATCCGTTCGTGCGCATCCCCTACCGCGACGCAATCTCGAAGTACGGCACCGACAAGCCGGACCTCAGGAATCCGATCGAAATGTCGGATGTCTCGGAGCATTTCCGCGGCGGCGGCTTCGGGCTGTTTGCCCGGATCCTCGAGACCTCAAGCAATGCCGTCTGGGCCATCCCGGCCCCGAAGGGCGGCAGCCGCGCTTTCTGCGATCGCATGAACAGCTGGGCCCAGGGCGAGGGCCAGCCGGGCCTCGGCTATATCTTCTGGTCGGATGACCAGGGCGCCTGGGGCGGCCCGATCGCCAAGAACCTCGGCCAGGACCAGACCCAGGCCCTGATGACCGCGCTCGGCCTCGGCCAGGGTGACGCCGCCTTCTTCGTCGCCGGTGACCCGAAGGCCTTCTACAAGTTCGCCGGCTCGGCCCGGACCCGCGTCGGCCAGGAACTGGGCCTGATCGGCGACGATGCCTTCCGCTTCTGCTGGATCGTCGACTTCCCGATGTTCGAGTGGAACGAGGACGAGAAGAAGGTCGACTTCAGCCACAACCCCTTCTCCATGCCGCAGGGCGAGATGGAGGCGCTGACGTCGAAGGATCCGCTCGAGGTCCTCGCCTATCAGTACGACATCGTCTGCAACGGCTACGAGCTGTGCTCGGGCGCAATCCGGAATCACAAGCCGGAGATCATGCTCAAGGCCTTCGAGATCGCCGGCTACGGGCCGGAAGTCGTCGAGGCGCAGTTCGGCGGCATGTTCAACGCCTTCAAGTACGGCGCCCCGCCGCACGGCGGTCTGGCCCCGGGCATCGACCGCATCGTCATGCTGCTGGCCGGCGAGACGGCCATCCGCGAGGTCATCGCCTTCCCGCTGAACCAGCAGGGCGAGGACCTGCTGATGAACGCCCCGACCGAGGCGGCCGAGCGTCAGCTCAAGGACGTGCACATCCGCCTGGCGCCCCCGATCAAGGTCTGATCGGGGTTGCGGCCTCAGCCGCCGTTGGCGGCGAGATTACGGGGCGTGGCGGGCGGCGCCGGCGGCCGGACGGGAATGACCACCACCGGGCGGCCGCCGCGGCAGGTGCGGACCTCCAGCCCTCGCGGAACCCGTGTGGCGTTGTCGCCACAGGCCTGGTTGAGCTGGCTCTGGGTCAGGTTTCGCGCCCGGCTGAGATCAGCGCCGCGCAGGTCGGTGCGGCTCATCTCCGCATCCCGAAGGTCTGCACCGACAAGCCGGGCGTCGCCCAGGCGAGCGCCTGACAGATTGCTGTCGCGGAACGACGCGCCGGCGAAATCCCCGTTCGAGAGATTGGCGCCCGTCAGGTCCGCATCGCGGAACGAGGCGCCCGCGGCGCGCGCCCGCTGCAGGTTCGCGCCGAAGATTTCGCTGGAATCGAAGCGCCCGTCGCGCAGGTCGGCGCCGGAGAAGTCTGCGCCGACCAGATCGGCGTCGCGCAGGTTGACGTCCCGCAGGTCGCCGTCGCGGAAGCGGACCCCCTGGGCGTCCGCGTCCGACAGGTCGGCGTCGTGGAACACGGCGCGGCTGAAATCCGCGCCCATGACCGACACCCCGCGCAGGTCGGCGCGGGTGAAGTCGCTGCCGGAGAAGTTGGAGCCCAGCAGCTCGGCGCCGCGAAGGTTGGCGCCGACCAGATTGGCGTCGGTGAAGGTGGCGCCGACGAACGAGGCGCCGGACAGATTTCGGCCCGACAGCTCGCAGCCGCGGCAGCTGCCCCCGAACGAGACCATGCGGGCGACGTCGCGGTCCTGATAGGCGGACAGCTGTTCCGCGTGCGCGGCGCCGCCGAGGGCCAGAACGGCCAGGGCGGAAAGCCAGAAGGGGGCGCGGGAAGCGGCGGTCATGGTCTCTAGATGCGCCCGACGGCGGGGGGCGCCTACTTAAATCGCGGTAAGTTTCAAGGCCGTCAGCAGGTCGGAATGTGCAGGCCAGCCGGCAGGCGGGTCGTGGCGTCGCCACAGGCGGCGCTCAGACGCGCCTGGGTCAGACCGCGCGCCGTGGCCATCTCGGCCCCCGAAAAGTTCGCGCCGGTCAGGGTGGCGCCGGAGAAGTTGGCGCCCTCCAGATAGGTCCCGACGAAGCTGGCATTGGTGAGGTTCGCGCCGCTGAAACTGGCGCCGCCGAACACGCCGCCATAGGCGTTGACATCGCGCAGGTCGGCCCGTGACAGGTTTGCGCGGTTGAGCACCACCAGCGACAGCTCGGCCTGGCGTAGCCGCGCGCCCGCGAGATTGAGGCCGCTGCGTTCAAGGCCGGTCAGGTCCGCCTGGAACAGGTTGCAGCCCGGACAGGCCCCGCCGCTGCGCACGCGGTCGATCTGGCCGGCATTCTGGGCCTGGGCCGGGGCGCTCGCCGCGGCGATGGCGAGCAGGATGGCGGTGATCGCGACGGGGCGACGGGTCATGGCGGGCTCCTTCCCTGCCATGATCGCGCCGGGAGTTTACCATTCGCTGAAGCGGTCAGGCGGCGTTCTGACCTCCCGCCGCCGCCAGCCGGGCCCGGAAGTCGTCGCTCAGGGCCACGGACACGCCGTCGTGGGCCCGGACATAGACCATGCGCACGGCTACCAGCAGGGTCCCGTCGCGGTGAATGTCGATGGCCAGGGTGAAGCTCGAGCGGCCCAGCCGCTCCGCCGCCACGGTGATGTCGAGCAGATCGTCGAAGCGCGCCGGGGCCTTGAACTGCGCCTGGGCGTCGACCGCATAGCACTCCAGCAGATCGGGCACGGTGGTCTGCAGCACGCCGATGCTGCGGAAAAACTCGGTCCCGGCCACGTCGGCGTAGACGAAGTAGTTCGGGTTGAAGACGACGCCCTGAGGATCGACCTCGCTCCAGCGCACCCGCAGGGCGTGGCGGAAGAGGGACGGGGAGACGCTCATGCGAGCCTCAGCCCTGCATCGAGGGCGCGGCCCCGCAAGTGTCGCAGACCCAGCCGCCGCCCTTTTGCTGCAGGGCGAGGTCGCCACAGGCCGGGCAGGCCTCGGCCTCGACATTGGCCGCCGCCGGCGTCGCCTCGTCCCGCCGGCCGAACGGCAGTACGACGAGATTGTCCGGCGCCGCCCCGCGGGCGAAGCCCTTCGAGATGTAGCGGGCGGCGGGCACGGGTTCGTTGGCCGCGTCGGCGCCGGCGCCGGGCGCGAGCCCGTCGGGATTGAGGGCGTCCGGGTCGGCGTTGGCCAGCTCGCTGCGGCCCAGATAGGACACGCCCAGCTCGCGGAAGATGTAGTCGAGGATCGATGTCGCCGAGCGGATCGAGTCGTTGCCGGTGACCCGGCCGGAGGGCTCGAAGCGGGTGAAGACGAAGGCGTCGACGAACTCGTCGAGCGGCACGCCGTATTGCAGGCCGATCGAGATGGCGATGGCGAAGTTGTTCATCAGGCTCCGGAAGGCGGCGCCTTCCTTGTGCATGTCGATGAAGATCTCGCCGAGCTCGCCGTCCTCATACTCGCCGGTATGGATGTAGACCTTGTGGCCGCCGACGGCCGCCTTCTGGATGTAGCCCTTGCGGCGGTCGGGCAGCTTGCGGCGGGCCCGGTCGCGCTCGACCACCCGCTCGACGATGCGCGGTTCCGCGGGCGGCGGCGCAGACACGGCCGCGGCCGGCCGGGCCTCGACAGGATCAGGCAGGGTCAGCTGGAGGCTGGAGGGAGGCGCAGCCGGGTGCAGCCGGATCGCCCGACGACCCTCCTGCACGGCCATGGCCAGCCGACGCGCGCCGGCCTGGCCATCGACGGACCACGGCAGGACCAGCGGGGTCAGGTCCGGGGCGTCGCTGAAGCGCTCGCAGATCCGCCTCAGGGACATCCGCGTCTCGGGGGACGGCGGGGCCAGCAGGCCGGCGGCGGCCGGCGCGCCCGCCCAGTCGGTGAGGTCGCCGGCGCCGAGCGCATGGGCCGAGGCGGCGGCCCGATCCTCAAGGGAGACGCCGAGGTGGTCCAGCAGGTCGCCGGGGCTGTCGGGCGTGACGCCCAGCACGTCCCGAACGAATCCCGGGTCTAGGGCGGCGAAGGCCGCTTCAAGGCTGTCGGCGGCGCCGAGGGCGACCTCCACCACGGCGAGCTCGGCGTCGGTGAAGCCGAGACCACGCAGCCGCTCGTGGTCCAGACCGGGCGCACCGGCGAGGGTGCGGCGGCCGAACAGATGGCGTTCCGCCTCGCCGAGGTCGGCGTCATGGGCGGCCAGACCGGACGCCATCGCCGGGGCGAGCACCGCGATCACCTCGCCATCACCGGTCTCGGCGAAGGACCGGGCCCAGCCCCCGTCGAGACCGAGGCGGAGGGCCAGTTCCCCGTCCGCTTCAGTGAGGGCGATGATCTGGTGCCGGCGGCCGTCCCGCCCGAGGGCCTCGCGGGTTTGCTCGAACAGGGCCGCCGCCCGCTGCGCCATCGGATGGTCCGGCGCCTCGGCGGCCAGCAGTCGGGTCTCAAGGGCCTGAAGGGTTTCGCCGGCATCCGCGGCCCAGGCCGGGCAGGGGCCGAGCCGGGCGGACAGCTCGACCGAGGTCCGGCCGGCGACGGCGGCGACGAGGCTGGCGCGGGCTGTCAGCCAGCGTCCCGCCTCCGGGCTGTCGGCGGCGACGCCGCGGGCCAGCAGCGCCTCCGTGGCCCCGGACAGCGCCAGCGCCAGGGGGCGGGCGAGCCGCCGCGCCGCGGCCGCCTCGTCCGTGTCGGCGTAGCCGGCGGCGAGTTCGATCTCCGCCGCCAGGGTCGCCAGCCGGACCAGGCCCTCGAAGGCGTCGGCACTGTCGCCCAGCCAGTGCTCGCAGGCGGGCAGGGCGATGGCGATGGTCGGTGCGGCCTCAAGGAGGGCCGCTGCCTCGGCGTCGTCGGGCGTGAAGGCGAGGGTCAGGCGACCGTCGCGCGCCGCGGCGATGGCGGCGGCGGCCTCCGGGGCGCCCGCCGCGAGCCGTTCGGGGTCGGCCAGGGCGACGAGGGCCGGGAGGGGGGGGCGCGGAGTCGACAGCGCCTCGACCGGCGGCGCCGCGATGGCGCCGAGGATGGCGGCGTCGCTGGCCCCGGTCCGGCGGGCGGTCCAGGCGGCGCGGGCAAGCGCCGGGTTCCGGGCCGGGTCGGCGCAGGCGTCCGGCGGCCCGTCGCAGCGGCGCACGGCCGCGCTCACCTGGGCGAGGGCGGCGGCGGCTGCGGCGACGGCGTCCGCCTCCAGCGCGCGGGCCTCCAGGGCGGCGGCGCGATCCGCGAGCCGGACGAGGCCGTCAGGCTCCCCGAGATCGAGCAGCCGCCCGACCTGTGGCGGGGACAGCAGGTCGTCGGCCACCGGGTGGGCGCGCAGGCCGTCGCGCCGACCGGCTCCGGGGGCGATCAGGCCCAGCCACACCGCGGCCGCCAGTTCGGCGGCGAAGACGTCGGTATCCTTCGCCCCGCCGAAAATGCCGATCGCGCGGCCCCAGGCGGCCAGTCGCCCCGCCCAGGCCTCGACGCCGAGGGCGTCTGTCACCGCCGCGGTTCCCGCCGAGGCGATTCGCGGCAGATCGGACGGCTGCTGCGCCGCCCAGTCCAGCCAGGCGTCGAGACGCGCGGTGGTCCAGCCGGCGGGGGCGGAAATCTCAAGTATCTGAGGGCCGCGCTCGACCTCGCGCGGCGTGCGGCGCACGGCGGCGGCCAGGGGAACGAAACGGGTCGGGACTCGCACGGCGGACTCCCCCTCGACGGGTCTCGGTCGAGACTAGAGCGTCTGCCGGGAGCCGACAATAAATCTGGGGGGTCGCTTTGGACTTACCCCCAAGATGTGGGCGTGCCGGGCGGCGTCGCGCCGCTGGACGCCGGGGCTTGCGGTTTCTATGATCCGCGCCGACGTCGGGCCGCATTCCCGGCCCCCTCCCGAGACGAGCGACGAGCTGTGCTGGACAAGATCTTCACCTGGTGGAACGGCGCGACCATCGGCACCCTGTTCACTGTGGGCCGTCGCGGTCGGCTGGTCGGATCGGACGAGTTCGGCAACCGCTACTACGAGAGCAAGGACAACGTCAGCTACGACGGCCGTCGTCGGCGCTGGGTGATCTACAACGGCTATGCCGACGCCTCGAAGGTGTCGCCGGACTGGTTCGGCTGGCTGCACTACACCTTCGACCTGCCGCCGACCGAGCAGCCGCTGCCGACCCAGTCGTGGGAACGCCCCTATCTGCCGAACCTGTCGGGCACCCCGATGGCGTGGCGGCCGCCCGGCTCGCTGGCCGCCGGCGGACAACGCCCGGCGGCGACGGGCGACTATGAGGCCTGGAGGCCGGAATGACCGGCCGGGGCCGCTGGCTGCTGGGGGCCGCGCTCGTCGCTCTGGCGGCGTCGGCGGCCGGTCTGGCCCAGGCTGTTCAGGATCCGACTGTACCGCAGACCCCGCCGGCCGAGCCCCAGAGCGCGCCTGCGGATCCCGTCGGGGCCGCCCTGCAGGAACTGACGCCGCCCGCCGTACCTGCGCCGGCTGCAACCCCGGCTCCGGCCGTCGAGACCGCCGAGGTCGCGCCGGAGGGCGAGGACGAGGACACCGAGACCGCGGCGGCTGCCCAGCCCGAGGAGCCGGAGACGCCTCAGCCGCGTCAACGCCGCCCGATCGTCGTGGTCCAGGCGCTCGACAAGATTACCGCCGAGACCATGCGGTTCGAGGTCGAGGTCGGCGGCCGTCCGGTGCGCTTCAACAACGCCCTGATCGTCACGGCCCGCGCCTGCGAGGTGTCGGCGGCCGATGAGCGCGACGAGGACGCGGTGGCCTATCTCGAGGTCAGCCTGCAGCCGCGCGGGGCGGTACAGCCGCAGACGCGCCAGCTGTTCCGAGGCTGGATGTTCGCCTCCACCCCCGGCCTCAGCACGATTGATCACCCGGTCTATGACGCCTGGGTCGTGGGCTGCCGGGCATAGGGGACGGCCTCCGCCCCGGCCATCGGTGCGGCGAAACCGGCGGGATCTGGCGAAACGCCCAGCGCGGGCGCCAGCCGGCGCAGGTACTCCGCCTGGCTGATCTCCTGCGCGCCGAACTGCTGCAGGTGGTCGGTCATGAACTGGGCGTCCAGCAGGACCCAGCCGCCGCGGCGCAGGCGCGCGACCAGATGCACAAGCGCGACCTTGGAGGCGTCGGTGGCGCGGCTGAACATGCTTTCGCCGAAGAAGGCGCCGCCGAGCGTCACGCCGTAGAGGCCGCCCACGAGGGTCCCGTCGCGCCAGCACTCGACGCTATGGACGTGGCCACGCCGCGCCAGCTCCAGATAGAGGCCGCGGATCGGCCCGTTGATCCAGGTGTCCTCGCGCCCGGGCCCCGGGGCGGCGCAGGCATCCAGCACCGCCGGGAAGGCCGTATCGACCCGCACCTCGAACGGCTCGGCGCGCACCGTGCGTTGCAGCCGTGACGGAATGTGGAAGGCGTCCAGCGGGATGACGCCGCGCCGTTCGGGCTCGACGAGGAAGACGCGCGGGTCGTCGCGCGCCTCGCCCATCGGGAAGACGCCCGAGGCATAGGCGGCCAGGAGCTGGTCCGGGCCGAACATGTGGCGCGTCAGGCCTCGCCCTTCTGGCGCTTGGCCCACTTCTCCAGCCAGTGGATGTCATAGTCGCCGGACAGGATGTCCGGCTCCTGCAGCAGCTTCTGGAACAGGGGAATGGTGGTGTCGATGCCGCCGACGACCATCTCGCCGAGGCTGCGCTTGAGGCGCGCGAGGCATTCCTCGCGGTCGCGGCCATGGACGATCAGCTTGCCGATCAGGCTGTCGTAGTAGGGCGGGATCGAATAGCCGGCAAAGATGGCGCTATCCAGCCGCACGCCGAGGCCGCCCGGGGCGTGGAAGTCGTTCACCTTGCCCGGCGAGGGGGTGAAGGTTTCGGGGTTCTCGGCGTTGATGCGGCACTCGATGGCGTGGCCCTCGAACACCACGTCCTCCTGGGTGAAGGACAGGGGCAGGCCCGCCGCGATGCGGATCTGCTCGCGCACCAGGTCGACGCCGGTGATCATCTCGGTGACCGGATGCTCGACCTGCAGACGGGTGTTCATCTCGATGAAGAAGAACTCGCCGTCCTCCCACAGGAACTCGATGGTGCCGACGCCGAGATAGCCGATCTTGCGGATGGCGTCGGTGACGGTCTTGCCGATCTTCTCGCGGCCGGCGGCGTCGAGGGCGGGGGAGGGGGCCTCCTCCAGCACCTTCTGGTGGCGACGCTGCAGCGAGCAGTCGCGCTCGCCGAGGTGCACCACATTGCCGTGGCTGTCGGCGATCACCTGGATCTCGATGTGGCGCGGCTTCTGGAGGTAGCGCTCCATGTAGACGGCGCCGTTGCCGAAGGCGGCGAGGGCCTCGGACTGGGCGGTCTGCACCGCCTCGGTCAGGCTCTCGGGGGTCAGGGCGACCTTCATCCCGCGCCCACCGCCGCCGGCCGCCGCCTTGACGATCAGGGGGAAGCCGATGGCCTTGGCGGCCTTGATCGCCGCCTCGACGGTCTCGACCTCGCCGTCAGAGCCGGGGACGACCGGGATGCCGGAGTCCTTGGCCGTCTGCTTGGCGGTAATCTTGTCGCCCATGATGCGGATGTGCTCGGGGCGCGGACCGATGAAGGTCATCCCGTGCGCCTCGACGATCTCGGCGAAGCGGGCGTTCTCCGACAGGAAGCCGTAACCGGGGTGGATGGCCTGGGCCCCGGTGATCTCCGCCGCGGCGATGATCGAGGGGATGTTGAGGTACGACTTCGACGCCTGGGCGGGCCCGATACACACGCTCTCGTCGGCGAGGCGGACCCACATGGCCCCGCGATCCGCCTCGGAGTGCACCGCGACGGTGGAGATGCCCATCTCCTTGCAGGCGCGGTGGATGCGCAGGGCGATTTCGCCGCGGTTGGCGATCAGGACCTTGGTGAACATGGATCAGCCCTTCGCCGCTCAGGCCTCGAGGACGACGAGCGGCTCGCCGAACTCGACCGGCTGGGCGTCGCCGACGACGATCTCGGCCACCACGCCGTCGCGCGGCGAGGTGATCGGGTTCATCGTCTTCATGGCCTCGACGATCAGCAGGGTCTGGCCCTTCTTGACCTTGTCGCCGGGCTTGATGAAGGCGTCGGCGCCCGGGGCCGGGGCCAGATAGGCGGTGCCGACCATCGGCGACTTTACCTCTTCTCCCGCGCGGGCCGGAGCGGGCGCCGGGGCGGCAGGGGCGGCAGGGGCGGCCGCGGGGGCGGCGGCCGGCGCCGCGTGGGCGACCGGCGCCGGCGCGGCGGCATAGGTGACCGGGGCGGCCGCGACGGTGATCTCGCGCTTGACCTTGATCTTCAGGTCGCCGCGCTCGACCTCGATCTCGGTCAGCTCGGTTTCCTTCAGGATATCGGCCAGTTGCCGCACGAGAGCGGCGTCGATGGCTTCGGCTTTCTTGGAATCGGACATGGAAGGCAAGCTCCTCAGGACCGCGCGGCGCGCGCGCGGGCGAGCCGCAGCGCGGCCCGGACGGCCAGGTCGTAGCTGAAGGGGCCGAAGCCCGAAACCACGCCCGCCGCGACCGGCGAGACGTAGGAGTGATGACGGAACGCCTCGCGCGCCGCCGGATTGGACAGGTGACACTCCACCACGGGAATGGCGAGCGCCTTGATGGCGTCGTGCAGGGCGACGGAGGTGTGGCTGTACGCTGCCGGATTGAACACCACGGCGTCGGCCTTTTCGCCGGCTTCGTGAAGCCAGTCGATCAGCCGCCCCTCGTCGTTGGACTGGCGGAACACGACCTCGGCCCCCTCGGCCGCGGTGCGGCACAGGGCCTCGACGTCCGCGAGGGTGTCGCGGCCGTAGACGTCCGGTTCCCGGGTCCCCAGCAGGTTGAGGTTGGGGCCGTTCAGCACGTAGAGGACAGGGGTGTGGGGCATGCGCTCCAGCCGCAGAGTCGGGCGGGCCTTTTAGCGGACCCGCATCGCCGGTCAAAGCGGCGCGTTCAGGAAAGGTGACGCGAGGTTATGCGGGTCCAGATCAACGGTGAACCGCGGGAGGTGTCGTCCGTGACGCTTCTGGAGCTGGTCGAGACCCTCGGGCTCGATCCGCGCAAGGTGGCGATCGAGCGGAATCTCGAGATCGTGCCGCGCAGCCTGCACGGCGAAACCCCGGTCGCCGAGGGCGACCGCATCGAGATCGTGCAGTTCGTCGGCGGCGGCTGACGGCGCGTCAGGCCCGCAGGCGAAGGTCCGGTTCCGCAGCCGCGGGGGCGTCGGCCGCCGCCGCCTCGAGCGCCGCCTGCAGCGCCGGAATCTCGATCGGCTTGCGCAGCACGCCGTCGGCGCCGGCCGCGCGATAGCGGGCCACGTCCTCGTCGAACACATTGGCCGTCAGCATGTGGATGCGGACGGGCGTACGCCCGCTTGCAGCTTCCTCGGCGCGAATGGCGGCGAGGGCGGCGACGCCGTCCATGACCGGCATCATCACGTCCATGAGCACGAGGTCGAAGGTCTCGCGCCGCAGCGCGGCGACGGCCTCGGCGCCATTCTCGACCACCACCAGATCCTGGCCCAGGGTTCCGAGCAGCAGGGTCAGCAGCTTGCGGTTGGCCGGATGATCTTCAGCGGCAAGCACCTTCAGCGGGCGGATGATCTCGCCGTCGAGGGGCGCCCCGCCAGTGCGGACCTCGGAGACCTGCGCGGGCACAGCCCGATCGGCCGAGAATCGCATCCAGAAGATCGCGCCATGGGGGGCCGCATCGCGAACCCCGACCTCGCCGCCCAGCGCCTGCGCAGCCGCGCGACACAGGGCGAGGCCGAGGCCCGTTCCGCCAGCCTCGCGCCCGGCCTCCAGCTGCTCGAACGGCTGGAAAATCCTGTCGTGCTGACCCGCCGGGACGCCGGGGCCCTGATCGTGGACCTCGAAGGTGAGGTCGACCCTTCCGTCGTCCCGGGGCTCGGCCCGCGCGACCAGCCGGACCACGCCTGCGGCGGTGAGCTTGAGCGCATTGGACAGGTAGTTGATCAGGACCCGCTCGAGACGCGCCTGATCCGTCAAGACCTGAAAGTCCCCGGCGGCGCCCTCCAGGTCAAATGCCAGGGTCAGGCCCATTTCATGCGCACGCGAGCGCCAGACGCGGGCGATCGCCTCGACCCGCTCGCCGAGATCGACGGGCGCCGCATGAAGCTCGGCCTTTCCGGACTCGATCTTGGACAGGTCCAGAGCGTCGTTCAGCAGTCGCAGCAACATCTCGCCGGCCTCGCCCATATCGGACACGAGCGCCGCTTCGTCCGCAGGCCTCGGGCGGGCCTTGATCACCTCGGTGAGCCCGAGCATCACGTTCAGCGGCGTCCGGACCTCGTGGCTGATC
The DNA here is from genome assembly GCF_035998205.1 of Brevundimonas sp. GTDB lineage: Bacteria > Pseudomonadota > Alphaproteobacteria > Caulobacterales > Caulobacteraceae > Brevundimonas. The sequence continues at coordinate 871,171 of NZ_DASYHT010000004.1, read as the reverse complement.
ATGGCGAGGAAACGTGACTTGGCCGCGCTGGCCTGATCGGCGCAAATCCGGGCGGCTTCAGCCTCGGCGAGCGCCGCCTGCAGCTGGGCGGAGCGGCCGGTAGCCGCCACCGCCATGTCGACGGTCTGGCGGTCCGTGATCCACTGACGCCAGGCCGCCCCGATCATCGCCAGGAGGAAGGCGACCACGCTCATCTGGAGGCCGGTGTTGTCCGGGGCAATTGTGGTGACCATGCTCAGCATGGCGACCGACGGGGGCACGACGGCGGCCGCGAAGCCAAGTCGGCTGACGTGCACCTGGAGCGCGCCGACCATCAGATTGCCGGCCAGCAGCAGCGCGATGTGCGGGGCCAGCTCGGGGTGCTCAAGCCAGACGGCCAGGGCGAACAGGGCGTTGTGGGTCGCGAGGCCGAGCGTGATCAGCTCGGTGCTTGTGCTCAATCGGCGGTGTGCCGATGGCGCGTCAGCGCGCCGCTCGACGACCTGGACCTCGCGCCAGAGCAGGGCGTAAAGGGCGAGCTGACACAGGGCGAAATTCGCCCCCCAGCTCCACCCGAGCAGCCAGACGGCCAGCACGCTGACGGCGGCGATGGTCGCCAGCCGGATCGCGAACATGTCCCGGTAGCGGCCAGCATAGGCCCGCAGATATTCGGCGGAGTCGCCCGCTGTGTTCAGCCCGTCGCTCATGCCGCCACCCTGGGCGGTGCGACTTAAAATCGCGTCAAAGCCGCGCAGGTAGGAGTCAGCCCACCTTCACGCGCGTGGCCGCTTCCGGCAGGTCCTCGCCAAAGGCGCGCTGATAGAACTCGGCGATCTGGGGCCGTTCCAGCTCGTCGCACTTGTTCAGGAACGTCAGGCGGAAAGCGAGGCCGAGGTCGCCGTTGAAGATCAGGGCGTTCTGGGCCCAGGTGATCACGGTGCGCGGGCTCATCACGGTCGAGATGTCGCCGTTCATGAAGGCGTTGCGGGTCATGTCGGCAACGCGGACCATGGCGGCCACCTGCCGGCGGCCCTCGGCCGTGGCGTACTCCGGCGCCTTGGCCACCACGATCTCGGCCTCCACGTCGTGGTCGAGGTAGTTCAGCGTCGTGACGATGTTCCAGCGGTCGAGCTGGGCCTGATTGATCTGCTGGGCCCCGTGGTAGAGCCCCGAGGTATCGCCCAGCCCGATGGTGTTGGAGGTGGCGAACAGGCGGAACCAGCGGTTGGGGCGAATGACCCGGTTCTGGTCCAGCAGGGTGAGCCGTCCCTGGGCCTCCAGCACGCGCTGGATGACGAACATCACGTCCGGGCGGCCCGCATCGTACTCGTCGAACACCAGGGCGATCGGGCGCTGCAGCGCCCAGGGCAGCATGCCCTCTCGGAACTCGGTGACCTGCTTGCCGTCCTTCAGGACGATGGCGTCCTTGCCGACGAGGTCAATCCGCGACACGTGGCTGTCGAGGTTGACGCGCACCAGAGGCCAGTTGAGGCGGGCCGCCACCTGCTCGATGTGCGTCGACTTGCCGGTGCCGTGATAGCCTTGGACCATCACGCGGCGGTCGAAGGCGAAGCCGGCGCAGATGCTCAGCGTCGTCTGCGGGTCGAACCGGTAGGCTTCGTCGATCTCCGGCACATGGCTGTCGCGTTCGGCGAAGCAAGGGACCTGCATGTCCGAATCGACACCGAAGGCCTCGCGCACCGTCACCTTGCGGTGCGGCTCAAGGGTCAGCAGCGGATCGGGCGTGGAGTCGAGAGGAGAGGTCATGGGCCCCACTTAGAGGCCCGCCGCGCGCGGCTCAACACGCGCGCGGCGATTGGACCCGCAACTCAGCCCGCGCTCAGCCGAACGTCCACATTGCCGCGGGTGGCGTTGGAGTAGGGGCACACCTGATGCGCCGCCTGGATGAGGGCGTCGATGGCCGCCTCATCGAGGCCGTGATCGGTGATCTTCAGCGCGATATCGAGGTTGAAGCCCTCGCCGCGGGTGTTCGGGCCGATGCCGACCGAGGCGTGCACCCGGGTATCGGGGCCGACCGGCGTGCCGGCTTTGCCGGACACCAGCCGCAGGGCGCCGAGGTAGCAGGCGGCGTAGCCGGTGGCGAACAGCTGCTCGGGGTTGGTTCCCGGTCCGTCATCGCCGCCCATGCCCTGGGGCACGGAGAGGGAGACGTCGATCTTGCCGTCATCGGTGGCGGCCCGGCCGGCGCGACCGCCGCCGGAGGCGGTGGCGTGGGCGATATAGAGAAGGTCCATGGGAGGCTCCTTGGGGTTGAGCCAGAGACCTAGGCGCCCTGCGGCGGATCGCTAGGCCATCCCGGCCTTCTTCAGCGTCTTCCAGGCCTTGATGACCCGCTGCAGCTTGGCCTCCGCCGTGCGATCGCCGCCGTTGGTGTCCGGATGGAAGCGCTTGAGCATCTCGTGATAGCGCCGCTTGACCGCCGCCTTGTCCGCGCCGGCGTCGAGGTCGAGGTCGGCGAGGGCCTGGCGCTCCAGTCGCCCGAGGTGGGCCCCGGCCTCTTCTTTCGGCGGCGTATAGGCCCCGCGGCGGCCGAACAGGCCGAAGCTGTCGCGCCACGTGCCTGCGCCTTCGGTGTTGGCCGTTCCCATCTTGGCGGCGAAGGCGGCGGCCTCGCGGCTCATCTTGCCGGCCTTCATCTCCCAGGTCGGGCGACCGCCGGTCATCGCCTCGTTCTCCTGGGCGGCGCGGATCTCGCCCTCGCTCATGCCGGCGTAGAAGTTCCAGCTCTTGTTGTACTCGCCCGCGTGCGGCTGACAGAACTGGTAGAAGTCGTTCAGGCGCTCGCGCGATTTCGGGGCCCGGGCCGCGGCGGCGCGGACACAGTCGGGCCATTCGCAGCGCACCTCGCCGGGCTTCAGGCGCGTGACATCAGCTTCCGCCGCCTCCTCTTCGGGGCGGGGGGGCTTCACCCGGATGTCGGTGAAGCGCGGCTTGTATTGAAACGCGGCGGCCATCGCCCGAAGTGTAAGGCTGATTTGGACGTCTTCAAGGAAGCCGCAATGACGCAAGGGCCCGTGGCGCGCGCCATCCACGAAAAACTGACCGTCGCCTTCGCGCCGGAACGCCTCGAACTGGTCGACGACAGCGCCCGGCACGCCGGTCATCACCATGAGGGGGGGATCGACGCCCGACCCGGCGGCGAAAGCCACTTCAACCTCGAGATTGTGGCCCAGGCTTTTGCTGGTCTATCCCGGGTTGAGCGGCAGCGACGCATCAATGCGGCCCTCCGTGAGGAGCTTGCCGGGCCGGTCCACGCCCTGTCCATTCGGGCGCTCGCGCCGGACGAGGTCAGCTGAGGCGCGCAAGCGCCCAGATTGCGACGCTTTTTTGTTCACCCCGCCTTAGCAGGTTTCCCCTAGCGTTCTGGGTGAACAGTGCGTGGGAGACGTGTATGGTGGGGGGTGAGACCGCGACGGCCGGCGCCGGGAGCGCGCGCGCCAGCGAGGCGGCGCAGGCGCTGACGGCGATCCTGCAGACCCAGTATCTCCGCTACCTGATCATCGCCACCTGGGCGCTGGGCCTGATCACCACCGTCGGCCCTCTTGCCGGGGCGGCCTGGTTTGTGGCGACGACGGCGGCGGGCTTGCTGCGCAGCGCCGTGGAGCGTCAGGTGCAGACCCGGGTCGGCGACGGCTGGGGACTGGTTTTTCCGGCGGTGGCGACGATCACGACCTGCGCCTGGGCGGTCGCGCCGGTGCTGGCGTGGCATGCACCTCATCCGTTCAGCCAGGCGCTTGCAATCGCCCTGATCGTTTCAGGCTATGTGCTTGTTTTCTCGCAACTGCGTCAGTCGCCCAAGCAGGCCCTCCTGATCTCGTCGCCCTATTCGGTGGTGACCGTCTGGTTCCTCGTGTCGAGCTGGGGCACGCCCACCTTCTGGCCGCTGGTCGGCATGATCCCGCCGATCGGCTCCGGCCTGTTCGTGCTGGTGACGATGGGCCTGATCCGCGAGGCGCGGATCAACGAATTCCAGGACCATCAGGCCCACCTGATCGCCGAACTGGAAGCGGCGCGCGACAAGGCCAATGCCGCCAGCGCCGCCAAGTCCAGTTTCCTGGGCGTCATTTCGCACGAGCTGCGCACGCCGATGAACGGGGTTCTCGGCGCCGCCCAGCTCATGAGCGCGACCAATCTCGACAGCACCCAGCGGGAGTATCTGTCGATCATCCGCAATTCGGGCGACAGCCTTCTGGGCCTGCTCAACGACATCCTCGACATGACCAAGATCGAGGCGGGCAAGATGACCTTCGAGGTCGTCGACGTGGACATGGCCGAACTGGCGCGTCGCGGCTCGGCGGCCTTCGCCGCCCAGGCGGAGGCCAAGGGCATCCGCTTCACCATGGCGACCGAGGGCGAGGTGCCCAAGGTGGTCCGCGGCGATCCGCTGCGGGTGGGGCAGGTGATCCAGAACCTGCTGTCCAATGCCGTGAAGTTCACCGATCAGGGCGAGGTCCGCTACATCATCCGTGGCGAGCGGCTGAGCGAACGTCGCTGCCGACTGGCCTTCGAGGTGTCCGACAGCGGCACCGGGATTGCGCCGGAAGACCTCGCCCGGCTGTTCCAGCCCTTCACCCAGGTGGACAACTCATCCACGCGCCGTTTCGGGGGCACGGGCCTCGGGCTCACCATCGCGCGCCGCATGGCGCAGATCATGAACGGGGACATCAGCGTCACGTCGGAGCCGGGCGTCGGGTCGACCTTCACCTTCAGCTGCGAGGCCGAGGTGGTCAGCTGGGCCGAGGCCGAGCCGGTCGCGGCGATCACCGCGGAGGTGGGCGGCGGCGCCAGCCTCAAGGTGCTGGTGGTCGAGGATCACCCGGTCAACCGCATGATCCTGGAGGCGTGGATGACCTCCGCCGGTCACGTCACGGCCTCGGCCGAGAATGGCGAACTGGCGCTGGATCTGGCCCGTGACCAGGCCTTCGACCTGATCGTTATGGACGTGAACATGCCGGTCATGGACGGCCTGACCGCCACGCGGCGGCTGCGCTCGGCCGCCGGCCCGAATCGCGAGACGCCCATCGTCGTGCTGTCCGCCTCGGCCCGTCATGAAGATCATGAGGCGGGTCTGGCCGCCGGCGCGGACGCCTATCTCAACAAGCCGATCGACTTCCAGGCCCTGGCCCAGCTGATGGCCCGGGTTGGCGAGGGCCGCGAGGGCGTGCGCGCCTGCAGTCCGGAGACCCGCGAGTCGGCGGCGGCCTGACGTCCGGCAGGCGTCGCAGCTGCGGCCATCGGCCCGCCGCTTCCTGCGCCTGTCGGCGTTCCCCGGAGGTCCGCCCGGGCCTATAGCTGCGGCATGGACAGCGAGACGCCCCGGCCCGGCTGGATCGAGGTTGGCCGGGCCTTCCTCGGCCTTGGCCTGACCGCGTTCGGCGGCCCTGTGGCGCACATCGGCCATTTTCATCGCGACATCGTCGACCGCCGACGCTGGATCGCGCCGGACGGCTTCGCCGAGATCGTCGCCGTCAGCCAGGCGCTGCCGGGACCGGCGTCGAGCCAGGCGGGGCTGGCGATCGGCTGGCGACTGGCGGGCTGGCGCGGCGCACTGGCCGCCTTCGTCGGCTTTACGGCCCCCTCGGCCGTTCTGATGCTGGTTCTCGCCCTTGCAGCCCCCGGCCTGCTCGGGACGCTGGGCCCCGGGTGGGCGAGCGGTCTCAAGGCGGCGGCCGCCGCCATCGTGCTGATCGCGGTGGTGCAGATGGCGCGTCAGACGGCCCCTGATCTGCAGCGCGCCATCGTTCTGCTCGTCGCGGCGCTGGCGGCGCTGGGCTACGGCGCCGCGGGGCAGCTCTGGATCCTCACGGTCGCGCTCGTGATGGGCGCCATCCTCCCGCCGGCGGGGCTTGTCGCGCCAGCCGGAGCGGCGCGCGGCGACGCCGACCCGCCCTCGCGGCAGGCGCTGATGACTGGCGGCCTTTTGCTCGGGGGCGCCGCCGCCCTGCTGGCCCTCGCGGTCGCCCTGCCGCCGACGCCGGCCGCGGCAGCCTATGTGTCGGGCGCCCTGGTGTTCGGCGGCGGCCATGCAGTGCTGCCGTTGCTTGAGGGCGAGTTCGTCGGCCAGGGCTGGCTGGACCGCGACACCTTCATGGCCGGCTATGGCGCCGCCCAGGCCCTGCCCGGGCCGCTGTTCGCCTTCGGGGCCTATCTGGGCGCGGTGGAGGGCGGGCTGCTGCAGGGGCTTGCGGTCATGCTCGCCCTGTTCCTGCCGGGGGCGCTGCTGGTGTTGGGACTGGAGCCCCTGTGGCCTCGCCTGCGCCGGTCGGCGCGGGTGCGGGGCAGTCTTGCGCTCGCCGGGGCGGCGGCGACCGGCCTGCTGGGAGCGGCCTTCCTGAACACGGTTGCGCCCGAGGCGTTTCGCTCTCCGGGGACCGTCCTGATCGCCCTCGGGGCCTTGCTGATGCTGACCGTATTTCGCCTGCCAACGCCGCTTGTGGTCCTCATCGCCGCCCTGGCCGGTCTCGCCGCCGCATGAAGGCCTTCGCAGAGCTGCTGGACCGGCTGGCGCTGACGTCGTCACGCAACGCCAAGCTGGTTCTGGTGCGCGACTATCTCAGGACGACACCCGATCCCGAGCGGGGCTGGGCGCTGGCGGCCCTGACCGGGGACCTCGCCTTCGACGCGGCCAAGCCGGCCATGATCCGCCGGGCGGTCGAGGCGCGGGTCGACCCCGTGCTGTTCGGCTGGTCCTACGACTATGTCGGGGATCTCGCCGAGACAGTCGCCCTGATCTGGCCCGCGCCGGCCTCCCGGCCCAACCGCGCCCCGGACCTCAACGAGGTGGTCGAGACCCTCGCCGCCGCGGGGCGGGCGGAGGTCCCCGGCCTGATCGAGCGCTGGCTCGATGGGCTGGAGCCGACCGGACGCTGGGCCTTGCTGAAGTTGCTGACGGGCGGCTTGCGGGTCGGATTGTCCGCGCGTCTGGCCAAGACGGCGGCGGCTCAGGTTGCGGCGGACCAGGCCATCGACGTGGCCAGCGTCGAGGAGGTCTGGCACGCCCTGTCGCCGCCCTATGTCGATCTGTTCGCCTGGCTGGACGGGCGGGGCGCGCGCCCCTCAACTGACGCGCCGGGGCGCTTCCGGCCGGTCATGCTGGCCACCGCCCTGGACGAGACGGTCGACTTCGAGCGTCTTTCGCCGGCCGACTATGTGGCGGAGTGGAAATGGGACGGAATCCGCGTCCAGGCCGTGCGGGAAGCCGGCGTGGCGCGGCTGTACTCGCGCACCGGGGACGAGATTTCGGCCGCCTTCCCGGACGTCATGGCGGCGCTGGACTTCGAGGGGGCCATAGACGGGGAGCTGGTGATCCTGCGCGACGGTCAGGTCGCCCCGTTCGCCGAGCTGCAGAGCCGCCTCAATCGCCGGAGCGCTGACGCCCGGCTGCAGGCGGCGAGTCCGGCGGCTATCATCGCCTACGACCTTCTGGCGGAGGCGGGAGAGGACTGGCGGTCCCGGCCGCTTCTGACGCGTCGGGCCGCGTTGGAAGGTCTCGTGGAACGGGCCGATCCTGCCCGGCTGACCCTGTCGCCGCTCGTGCCCTTTTCAGACTGGGAGAGCCTTGCGCAGCTCCGCGCGGATCCGCCGGTCGGGGCCGCCGCCGAGGGGCTGATGCTCAAGCATCGGGACTCGCCCTACCTCGCCGGGCGGCCGAAGGGGCCGTGGTTCAAGTGGAAGCGCGATCCGCACGTGATCGATGCCGTTCTCATGTATGCCCAGCGCGGCCACGGCAAACGGTCCAGCTTCTACTCCGACTTCACCTTCGGCGTCTGGACGGAGGCCGGGGCGCTGACGCCGGTGGGCAAGGCCTATTTCGGCTTCACGGATGCCGAGCTGAAGCAGCTCGACAAGTTCGTGCGCGACCATACGGTTGAGCGCTTCGGCCCGGTCCGGTCGGTCCGGGCCGGCCCAGCCGAGGGACTGGTGCTCGAGATCGCCTTCGAAGGGCTGCAGCGCTCGCCACGCCACAAGTCCGGCGTGGCCATGCGCTTCCCCCGCATCAGCCGGATTCGCTGGGACAAGCCGGCAGGCGAAGCGGCGACGCTGGTCGAGGTGCTGGACCTCCTCGCGGCGATGGAGCGCGGCGGCGGTCGCCTTGTCCGGTGAGGTCAGGGGTTCACATCCCGGCCCGAGGCGCTAGACCGGGCCCATGTCCTCCCTGTTGCCCCTGACCGAGGCGATCGCCGCCGGCGAGCGCGCTGTCGCCGTCGACGCGGCGCTGGTCGCCAAGCTGGTCGAGATGACCGGCGACCTCGCCGTCAATCTGTTGATTGCCGCCCTCATCCTCGCGGCGACCCTGCTCGCCTCCCGCTGGGCCAGCCACGCGGCGCGACGGGGGCTTGGCCGGCTGCGCGGGTTCCGCCAGGACCAGACGGTCCTCAACTTCCTCGTCCAGGTCATCCGCGTCGGCGTCATCATCGTCGGACTTATCGCGGTGCTGCAGCGGCTGGGGGTGCAGACCACCTCGATCATCGCCGTGCTGGGCGCGGCGTCGCTGGCCGTCGGGCTCGCGCTCCAGGGTACCCTGTCGAACGTGGCCGCCGGCGTCCTGCTGCTGGTGCTGCGGCCCTACCGGGTAGGCGATGTGGTGCAGATCCGCGACGTGGCCGGCTCGGTCCAGAAGCTGGACCTGTTCACCACCCAGCTGTCGAACGCCAATAATCACAAGATCGTCGTGCCCAACTCGCAGGTGCTGGGCGACGTGATCATCAATCTGTCGGGTCAGCGGACCCGGCGTGTCGAGATCAATTTCACCGTCGGCTACGGCGAGGATCTCGACGCGGCGCGCGAGGTGCTGCGGGGCGTGGCGGCCGCCCATCAGCGGGTGCTCGCGGATCCCGAGCCCTGGACCGGCGTGACGGGGCTGCTGGACAGCGCGGTGCAGATCACCCTGCACGCCTGGGTCGCCTCGGGCGACTGGTGGCAGACCCAGGCCGACCTGATGCAGGGCGGCAAGGAGGCGCTGGACGCGGCGGGCATCGAGATTCCCTTCCCGCATCAGGTCGAGGTGCCGGGCAAGAACGCCGCCTTCGCCCGCGTCGTGGCGGTTCCGAGCGAATCCGGCGAGGCCTGAGCCATGCGTTACGACTTTGCGTCCGACAACACCGCCGGCATGGCTCCGGCGGCCCTTGAGGGGCTCGCTGCCGCCAACGCCGGATATGCGCGCGCCTATGGCGCCGACGAGGTCACGGCGCGGACGGCCGACCTGATCCGGGAGCGTCTCGACGCCGACGCCGAGGTGCGGTTCGTCTTTTCCGGCACCGCCGCCAACGCCATCGCCCTGTCGATGCTGGCCTGGCCCTTCGAGGCGGTGCTGGCGCACCAGGCAGCCCATGTCTGCACTGACGAGACCGGGGCGCCGGGCTTCTTCGGTCAGGGCGTCGGCCTGATCGGGCTGCCGGGCTTCTCGGGCAAGATCGATCCGCGCGCCCTCGCCGCCGCCCTGGAAGAACCGGAGGTCGGCCACCGCCAGCCGCCGGCCGCCCTCAGCCTGACGCAGTCGACCGAGTATGGCGCGGTCTACACGGTCGAGGAGCTCGAAGCCCTGATCGCCCCGGTCAAGGCGCGCGGCTACGGGGTGCACCTGGACGGCGCGCGGCTGGCCAACGCCGCGGCCGCCGGGTTCGATCTCAAGGCCATTAGCCGGCTGGGCGTCGACGCGCTGGTGCTGGGCGGGGCCAAGGCCGGGGCCCTGTGCACCGAAGCGCTGGTGCTGTTCGACAAGAGCCTCGCCCGCCGGCTCGACAACCGGTTGAAGCAGGCCGGTCAGACGGCCTCGAAGACGCGGTTTCTGGCCGCGCCGCTGCTCGGCCTGCTGGAGAGCGGCGCGTGGGAGGCGGGGGCGGCGCGCGCGAACGCCATGGCCCTGCGGCTGGCGACCGGCATTGTCGGCGCCACGCCTTGGGTTCTGGCCCATGCGGTCGAGGCCAATGCCGTCTTCGTCCGCATGCCGGCGGCCGCTCACGCGGCGCTGAATGCGGCGGGCTGGGCCTGCTATCGCTTCGATGACGGCTCGGTGCGGTTCGTCTGCTCCTGGGCCACCACCGAGGCCGCGGTCGACGAGCTGATCGCCGCGATCGTCGCGGTCTCGGGCTGAGGCGCGCATTGCGGGGACCCGGCGTCCCCGCCATATCGGGACGATGACGATGCGAGGGGAGCGGGGCGCCAGACGCCGGGACAGCGGCGTGACGGCGGACGCGGGGACTCCCGAGGTGAACACCTGGGCCGCGCTGACCGATCTGGTGCGGCTGGTGGCGCGCTCGGGGGCGCCGCAACTCAGGCTCAGGCTGGCTGCCGCGGTGCTGCTGACCCTCGGCGGGCGCGCCCTCGGGGTTCTGGCGCCGCTGGCGCTCGGGGCGGCGGTCAATGCGCTGGCGGCCGGGCAGGGGCCGGCGGTGGCGCTCAGCCTCGGCTTCACGGCCTTCGCCGTCGGATACGCCCTGATCCGTTTCCTCAGCGGTGCAGCGCCGCAGCTGTCGGACGTGGTGTTCGCGCCGGTGCGCGCCGCCGCCCAGCGCCGGACCGCGGCAGAAGCCTTCGCCCACGCCCTCAGCCTGTCGCTCGATTTCCATCAGACGAAACGCTCCGGCTCCCTGTCGCGAACCGTCGAGCGCGGGTCGCGCGCCGTCGACTTCCTGCTGCGGGTGCTGGCCTTCAACCTCGTGCCTACCGGTCTCGAGCTGGTCCTCGCCGCCGGAGTGCTGGCCGGGCGCTATGACTGGCGTTTCGGGGCCGTCGCGGTGGTGGTGGTGGCGGTCTACGCCGTGTCCACCTTCGCCCTGTCGAACTGGCGGCTGGAGCACCGCCGGATCATGAACCAGGCCGACAGCGCGGCGGCCGGGCAGGCGGTCGACGCCTTCCTCAACTACGAGACGGTCAAGGCGTTCGGGGCCGAGGGGCGGGCCGCGGCCAGCTATGACGCGGCGCTGGCGACCTACACCCGGGCTTCGCTGAAGGCCAACAGCTCGCTGGCGCTGCTCAATGTCATCCAGTCGGGGATCATGAACCTCGGCCTCGGGGTCATGGCGGTCATGGCCGGGATGGAGGCGGCGGCGGGGCGCATGGGGCCCGGCGACGTCACCGCCGCGGTGCTGATCATGATCTCGCTCTACCAGCCGCTGAACATCCTCGGCTTCGCCTATCGCGAGGTGCGCCAGTCCTTCATCGACATGGAGGAAATGCTGAAGGTCACGCGCCAGCAGCCGCTGGTCGCCGACGCGCCGGCGGCGGTGGCGCTGCCGCGGCGCATGGACGCCCGGGGCGCGCGCATCGTCTTCGAGGGGGTCGGCTACCGGCACGACGCCCGCGCCAACGGGCTCGAGGACGTCAGCTTCGTCGCCGAGCCGGGAACCACCGTGGCCCTGGTGGGGCCCTCGGGAGCCGGCAAGTCGACCATCGTGAAGCTGGCGCTGCGCCTCATCGACCCCCAGGCCGGACGGGTGCTGATCGACGGGCTTGACGCCCGCGAGGTGCAGCAGGCCTCGCTGCGGTCGGCGGTGGCGCTGGTGCCGCAGGACGTGGCGCTGTTCAACGACACCCTGCAGGCCAACATCGCCTTCGCCCGGCCCGAGGCGAGCGAGGCGGACATTCTGGCGGCGGCCGAGGCGGCCGAGCTGGGCGAGTTCATCCGCGGCCTGCCCCAGGGCATGGCGACCATGGTCGGCGAGCGCGGCCTCAAGCTGTCCGGCGGCGAGCGCCAGCGGGTCGGCATCGCCCGGGCGCTGCTGGCGGACCCGTCCCTGCTGATCCTCGACGAGGCGACGAGCGCGCTGGACAGCCGCACCGAGCAGGCGATCCAGAAGACGTTGCGGCGCGCCCGCGCCGGACGGACGACGCTGGTCGTGGCCCACCGGCTTTCGACCGTGGCCGACGCGGACCAGATCCTCGTGCTCAAGGCCGGGCGGGTGGTGGAGCAGGGCGCGCACCATCAGCTGGTGGCGCGCGTGGGCGGCGAGTACGCGGCCCTCTGGCGCAAGCAGACCCGCGGCGCGCGGCGGCCCGAGGCGACGACGGAGGGCTAGGGCCGTGCGGCCCGCTTGCGGGCCACAACGGCCGCGATCTCGTCCCGCAGCCTCAGGCGCTCCTCGGCGGCGTAGCTGGGCAGGCTGAGCAGCAGCTTCAGGGTGCGGGCGTGCAGGGCAGGCATGCGCCAGTCGAACGGCCGTTCGGAGGAAGCGTCCTCGACGAGGTCGCACAGCCCCGCCGCGACGGCGCACACCTCCCCCAGGTCGAACAGGCTGGCGCAGTCGATGATGGCCGAGGCGAGGGCGTAGACCCTGTCGAGCTCGCCTGTCGCCGCATCAAGCGCTTCCAGTTCGGCGACGCAGGTCTCGATCCGTTCAAGGGCCGGCGCCCGCAGGGGCGCGAGGTTGGTCTCGGCCTGTTTCAGGGCGTCGGCGATCGTCATGCCGCCCGGGAGATCGATCAGCTGGCCGAGGCGCGAGACCCGGCCGGGATACATGACGGCGCTCACGTGAGCGCCCCGAGAGGGTCGCCGGGGCGGGCGATGACGGGTGCAGCGGCGACCCGGCGCTCGGGACCGCCGTAGTTCAGCTTGCGGATGCGACGGTCTGGTCCCCGGTAAGGACCGGCTTCCAGGAAAGGGCGGGTGTCACGCGCCGCCCAGACGATCCGCTCCAGCAACTTCATCGGACTGAACGGCTTGACGAGGATCAGGCTCGCGCCGCTGTCACGGGCGCGCGCGAGGGTTGAGGGCACCACGTGCGTGGCGGTCATGATCACGGGAACGAACTGGTTGGCCTCATGGGCGGAGCGCCGGATCCAGCGAACCAGCTCGTAGCCTGACGTGCCCGGCAGATCGGCGTTGACCAGCACAAGGTCCACGGGCTGGGCGCTGAGCGCGGCCATCGCCTCATCCGGCTTCTGGCAAGCCCGTCGCCGCCGGATTCCGAAGCCGGCCAGCACGCTTGAGGTCAGTTCGAGGACGAAAGGCGAGTCCTCGATCACCATGGTGACCGCCTCCGTCAGATTGACGGCGACGTTGTCCGCGCGGCCCGTACGCCCATGCACCACCATGCCCGCCACCCCGCTAGAATCACTCGACCAGCGCGAGCGTAAGCTAAGCGGTTGCACCCAGAAAGTGCGGCGTTCTGGCCGGAGTTGTTCGCGTCAGGCGCGACCGATGGCGTAGAAGCGATCCGCACGTTGACGGCGCAGGGCCTCGGGCGACAGGGCCGAGAGGGTCCGGAGTTCGTCCTCGAGGACGTCGCCCACAGCGCGGATGGCGGCCTCGCGGTCCGCATGGGCCCCGCCGATCGGTTCCTCGATGATACGGTCGACGATCTTCAGGCCCATCAGATCGGGCCCGGTGATCTTCATGGCCGCGGCGGCGTCCTGGGCCCGGGCTCCGTCGCGCCACAGGATCGAGGCGGCGCCCTCGGGCGAGATCACTGAGTAGATCGAGTGCTCCAGCATCAGGACCCGGTTGGCGGCGGCCAGGGCGATGGCCCCGCCGGAGCCGCCTTCGCCGGTGATGGTGGCGATCACCGGCACTTCCAGCGTCAGGCCGCGTTCGGTGGAGCGGGCGATGGCCTCGGCCTGGCCGCGCTCCTCGGCCCCGAGGCCCGGGTAGGCGCCGGCGGTGTCGACGAAGGTGAGGACCGGCAGGCCGAAGCGCTCGGCCATGTCCATCAGGCGCACCGCCTTGCGGTAGCCTTCCGGCCGGGCCATGCCAAAGTTGTGCGTCAGGCGGGTGGCGGTGTCGTGGCCCTTCTCGTGGCCCATGACCACGCAGGCCTGGCCGCGGAAGCGTGCGAGACCGCCGAGGATGGCCTGATCGTCGCCGAACTGTCGGTCGCCGCGCAGCTCGGTCCAGTCGGTGAACAGGCCCTCGAGATAGTCGACGAGGTGCGGCCGCTGCGGGTGCCGGGCGACCTGGGTCTTCTTCCACGGGTCGAGGTCGGCGTAGGTCTTGCGCCGCAGCTGCTCGGCCTTCTTGCGCAGGCCCTCGATTTCCGACTCGAACGAGCCGGCGGTCGAGGACAGCAGGCTCAGCTCCTCGATCTTGGCTTCAAGCTCGGCGATCGGCTTTTCGAAGTCGAGGTAATGGGTGGCCATCAAGGCGTCCGGAAGCGGCGGGCAGGGGCCCGGAACAAGGCGGCGGAACCTAATGGGGCGCGTGCCGCGCGGCAAGCGCCCGCGGTGGCGAGGCTCAGCGACGGCCCAGTGGGTGCTTGCTGCGCACCATCTCGACCAGCCGGTCCGAGGTGACGTGCGTGTATATCTGGGTCGTGGCGATGTCGGCGTGGCCCAGCAGGGTCTGCACCACGCGCAGGTCGGCCCCGCCCTCCAGCAGATGGGTGGCGAAGGCATGGCGCAGGACGTGCGGGCTGACCCGGGCCGGATCGATTCCGGCGTCGACCGCAGCCTGATCGAGCAGCTGGGCGAAGCGGCGCGGGGTCAGCCGGCCTGTCCGGCCGCGGGAGGGAAACAGCCAGGGACTGTCCGGCGCGTCCTTCGAACGCGCCGCATCGCGGGCGGCCAGCCAGGCGGCGAGGGCGGCGCGGGCCGGGCCGTTCAGCGGGGTCAGCCTTTCCTTGCCGCCCTTGCCGCGCACCACGAGATACGCGGGGTCGCGTCGCGCCGCCGCCACCGGCAGGGCCAGCAGCTCCGACACCCGCAGCCCCGCGGCGTAGGTGAGCTCCACGAGGGCGATGAGGCGGAGCCCGGCGGCGCCGTCGCGCGCGGCGGCGGCGGCGATCAGGCGCTCGACCTCATCGCGGTCCAGCACCTTCGGCAGGGGGCGGCCGCGCTGCGGAGCGTCGAGCCGGCGCGAGGGATCATCCGTCCGCCAGCCCTCGGCGAGGGCGAAGCGGTAGAACTGGCGCAGGGCGCTGCGCCGCCGGGCGGCCGTCGCCGCCGACAGCCCGCGCCGCGACAGGTCGGCGAACCAGGCCTCGACCGCCTCGCGATCGGCCGCCATGAGGCCGCCCGCCGCCGCCAGACCTGACGCTGCGTCGGCCAGATCGCGCCCGTAGGCCGCGAGCGTATGGGGCGAGGCGTCGCGCTCCACCGCCATCATCTCGAGGAAGGCTTCAATCCGGGGTTCGCTCATGGTCCCGCTTGTGTAGGATCACCCGGCCCGATGTCTGACGCCGTTCCCGCCGCCCCGCCCCAAGCCGGTCCCCGCACCATAGCCCTGATCGGGCTGATGGGCGTGGGCAAATCGACCGTGGGCCGTCGTCTGGCGGCGCGGATCGGTCGACCCTTCGTGGATGGCGATGAGGAAATCGAGCGCGCCGCCGGCCGCTCGGTCTCGGAAATCTTCGCCGATCTGGGCGAGACGGAGTTCCGCGCCGGCGAGGCCCGGGTCATGCGGCGGCTGCTGACCGGCCCGCCGGTGGTTCTGGCGACGGGCGGCGGGGCGGTGCTCAACGCCGACACGCGCAAGCTGATGAAGAGCCACGCGGTCAGCGTCTGGCTGCGGGCCGAGCTACCGGTCATCGTCGAACGGGTGGCGCGGCGCGACACGCGGCCGCTGCTCAGGGGCAAGGACCCGCTGGCGACCCTGACGGCGCTGGCCGAGGCGCGCTATCCGATCTACGCCGAGGCCGATGTCGTGGTCGATGTCGGGGCCGGGCCGCACGGCCAGGCCGTTGGCCGTGTCCTCAAGGCGCTCGAGGCCCATCGTCAGGCCCATCCGGAGAAGAGCTGGTGACGCAGGTGGTGCAGGTGGCCGGGACGGGCTTTCGTCCCTACGAGGTGCGGGTGGGGCGCGGGCTCCTGGCCGACGCGGGCGGGCAGCTGTCAGACCTGGTGCGCGGCCGCACGGTGATCGTCGCTGACGGCAATGTGGTCGCGAGCCATGCGCGCACGGTGGCGGCGGCGCTGACGGCGGCGGGCGTCGCCGTGTCCATCATCCCGGTGCCCCCCGGCGAGGCGTCCAAGTCCTGGCGCGGGCTGGAGACGCTCTGTGACGCCCTGCTGGCGCAGGGGCTGGACCGCAAGGATGTGATTCTCGCCCTCGGCGGCGGCGTGGTCGGCGACCTCGCCGGTCTGGCGGCGGCCCTCTACATGCGCGGCGTCGACTTCGTGCAGTTGCCGACCAGCCTGCTGGCCCAGGTCGACTCCTCGGTCGGCGGCAAGACCGCTATCGACACCGCCGCCGGCAAGAACATGATCGGCGCCTTCCACCAGCCGCGTCGGGTGCTGGCGGACATCGACGCCCTCGCCACCCTGCCGGCGCGACAGCTGCGCTCGGGCTGGGCCGAGGTGTTGAAACACGGCCTGATCCGCGACGCGGCCTATTTCGGCTGGCTGGCGGGGGAGGGGGCGGCCGGAGCTCAGGGCGATGTTGCGGCGCTGGAGCCGGCGGTCGTCCGCTCGGTCGAGATCAAGGCGGCTATTGTGTCGGAGGACGAGAAGGAGGCCGGGGCGCGCGCCCTGCTCAACCTCGGCCACACCTTCGGCCACGCGCTGGAGGCCGAGCTCGGCTTCGACGAGACGGTGATGACCCACGGCGAGGCGGTGGCGCTGGGCTGCGCCCTGGCCTTCCGCTTCTCGGTAGCGCAGGGCCTGTGCCCGGCTGACCATGCAGGGGCGGCGGAACGCGCCTTCGCCGGCGCCGGCCTGCCGACCCGGCTGGACAGCTATGCGCCCTTCGACGCCGGGCGGCTGATCGCCCGCATGGCCGGCGACAAGAAGGCGGAAGGCGGTCGCCTGACCCTGATCCTCGCCCGCGCCATCGGCGACGCCTTTGTCCAGAAAGACGTGGACCGGGATGCGGTGGCCGCCTTCCTCGTCAGCGAAGGGGCGCGCCCGGCCTGACCCGGGGTCAGTCGACCGCGCGGCAGGCGGTCGGCGGCAGGCCGTCGGCGGTCCAGGTCGCTTCGGTGCCCTGACCGCGCAGCTCGTGGCCGGAGGCGAGATACCAGATGCCGCTGGCGGCGCGCTCCTGACGCAGGTCGACCGCCTCGCCGAGCGAGTTGCGGACGGTGGCCATGCCGCGCCGGTTGTCGAAATCGACGGAGAGGCGCTCGCCATTGTCGCAGAGATAGACCGCCTGGATGACGCGGTTCACCGCGCGATCCTGGATTTCCGCCCCGGTCGGGCGTCGCGGCGCCTGGTGCTGCTCGGCGCGCCGCTGCACCGCCTCGGCGCTTGTCGGGGCGGCGCCGGCGTCGGGGCCACAGCCCGCGAGGCCGAGGGGCAGCAGGAGCAGGACGGACGCGAGGGCGAGGTAAGATCGGGTCATGCGGTCTCCCCCGCCGCAACGCGTCCCCTGCCGGCCTGTTCCCGCCGCGCCCGGAAGAAGCCGCGCAGCAGGGCGGCGGACTCCGTCGCCAGCAGGCCGCCCTCCACCTGGGGCCGCCAGTGGCAGGTCGGTTGCTCGAACAGCTTCGGACCATGCGCCACCGCCCCGCCCTTGGGGTCGTCTGCGCCATAGACGAGGCGGCCGATGCGGGCGTGGCTGATGGCCCCGGCGCACATGGCGCAGGGCTCAAGCGTGACATAGAGGGTCAGGCCGGTGAGCCGGTAGTTGCCGGTCGCCGCCCCGGCGCGGCGCAGGGCGACCACCTCGGCATGAGCCGTTGGATCGTGGCCGGCGATGGGGGCGTTGGCCCCGGTGGCGACCACCTCGCCGGTCGCCGGATCGACGATCACCGCCCCGATCGGCGCCTCGCCGGCGTCGGCCGCCGCTTGCGCGAGGTCGAGCGCCATGCGCATGAACCGCTGATCATGGTCCGTCATCCCTCCGACAACGACAAGAACCCCCGCCCGCGTCAAGGCGGTCGTCCCGATTCCCGCGCCGACGGTCCCCGTCCGCCCCGTTCCGGTCCTCGCTCCGGCGGCCCCGGCGACGACCGCCCGCGCGGTCCTCGCAAGGAGGGCTTCGACAAGGACGGCGCGGCCAGGGCCGGCTTCGCCAAGGGGCCGGGCAAGGGCGGCTCGCGCAAGGCCGGCGGCAAGTCGGATGATCCGTGGGGCAAGGCCGGGGTGCCCGGCAAGGGGCCGGCCAAGCCGGCCGCCAAGGGCGACGCCGCCCCGCTGCGCCAGGAGCGCATCGCCAAGGTCATGGCCCGCGCCGGCTACGCCTCGCGGCGCGAGGTCGAGCGGCTGATCGGTCTCGGCAAGGTGGCGCTGAACGGCCGCATCCTCGACACCCCGGCGACGCTGGTGACGCGCGAGGACAAGATCACCGTCGACGGCAAGCTGATCGGTCAGGCCCAGTCGACGCGCGTCTGGCGCTATCACAAGCCGGTCGGCCTGCTGACCACCCACAATGATCCGCAGGGCCGCCCGACGGTGTTCGACGCCCTGCCCAGCACCCTGCCGCGCACCATTTCGGTGGGCCGCCTCGACATCAACTCCGAGGGCCTGCTGCTGCTGACCAACGACGGCGAGCTGAGCCGGGCGCTGGAGATGCCGACCACCGGCTGGGTGCGCCAGTACCGCGCCCGCGCCCGGGGCAAGATCACCCAGGAGCAGCTGGACCGGCTGAAGGAGGGCGCCTTCGTCGACGGCGTCCGCTACGGCCCGATGGAGGCGACGCTCGACAAGGTGAAGACGCCGTCGGGGGAAGACGAGAAGGCGGCCGCCAACCTGTGGGTCAGCGTCTCCATCGCCGAGGGCAAGAACCGCGAGGTGCGCAAGGTGCTGGAGTCGGTGGGGCTCCGGGTCAACCGGCTGATCCGCCTGGCCTACGGGCCGTTCCAGCTGGGCACCCTGCCGGTCGGGGCGGTCGAGGAGGTCGGGCCCCGGGTGATCCGCGAGCTGCTCGCCGAGCATATCCGCCCGGAGAACCTGCCGACCGGCGATACGGTCGAGACCCCGGCGCCGATCCCCGGCCGCCGCCTCTCCACGCCCATCGTCAAGGGCCGTTCCGGGTCGGCTCTGTCGGATCCGTCGCGCAAGCCCAGCCGCGTGCGTGCGGCGGCTGCGGCGGCGGCGGACGGGGCCGAGCGCGCTGAACGCCCGCAGAAGAAGCCCGGCTGGGCCAAGGCCGCACCGCGGCCCGAGCGGCCGGGACGTCCGGCGCGGCCTCGCCCTGAACGGGCGGAGGGCGAACGCCCGGCCCGCACCTTCAAGCCCCGCGAGGGCGGGTTCGACCGCGGCGAGCGTCCCAGCGGCGACGAGCGGCCGCGGCGGGCCTTCACGCCCCGGGCCGAAGGCGCCGACGGCGCGCGTCCGGCGCGCGCGCCCCGTCCGCAGGGAGACCGTCCGCAGGGCACCCGGCCTCAGGGTAACCGTCCGCAGGGGGATCGGCCGCGCGGTCCCCGCCCGCAGGGCGACCGGCCCTACGGCGATCGTCCGGAGCGGCCGCAGCGCGACCGTCCGGCCGGGGATCGCTTCCAGAGCGACCGGCCGCGCGGCGAGGGCCGTGGGCCGGGTGGGCCGGGTGGGCCGGGTGGTCCGCGCTCGGGGCCGCGCTCCGGGCCGTCCTCGGGGCCGCGTTCCGGGCCGGGCAAGGGCGGACCCCGGGGGCCTGGCGGGCCGCGCGGCCCGCGGCCGCCGCGCCCGGACCGGTAAGGCTCAGCCGGCGGCGTTGCGGTGTCGCCGGCGCACCATCAGCTCGACGGCGGTGATCGCCACGGCGGCCGAAGCCAGCTGGGCCGCGAGGGCGCTGACCGGCAGCTCACGGCCGGTCTGCAGCGCCTCGCCGGCGGGGATCATCAGGATCAGCAGCAGATTGTTGCCGAAGTGCAGGCCGGTGGCGAACTCGATGCCGCCGAGCCGCAGCGTGGCCCAGCCCCAGGTCAGGCCCATGATCACCCGCATGGCGAAGGCGACGGGGTCCGGGTCGCCGTGGACGGCCGAGAACAGGATCGCGGCCAGCACCAGCGCCGGCAGGGCGCGCCGGAACCAGGCGGCCAGCAGCTGCAGCAGCACGCCGCGGAAGATCGCCTCCTCGCCCAGCGCCACCAGCGCCATTCCCGCCACGGCCGCGCCGAGATAGGCCAGGTCGCCCTGCAGCAGCGGAATGGGGCCGGCGTCCGCGCCGAAGCCGGTATCCTGACCGGTGACGAGCGCGATCAGGGCCGCGACGCCGACCGCCGCCACGACCACCGGAATCGCCACAGCGATCCCGGCCAGCAGGTGCAGGCCGCGGAACCCCTGCGGCCACAGGAAGCTGGCGAACGGCCGGCGGAAGGCGAGGCGGGCCGACACCAGCACCATGGCCCCGAGGCCCGCCAGCATGCCGCCGACGACCAGCAGGGCGACGGGCGAGTCCAGCGTCTGGATGGCCTCCAGCGACTCCGGCGACACGCCGAGGACAAGACCGGCGACGGTCAGCCCGATGAAGGCCACGACCGCCACGAGCAGGAAGATACCCCCGCAGCCGGCGGCGCGCGCTAGATTGCGGTCGGAATCGCGCAGCGGCGACAGGAACGGGAAGGCCTGATGGGTCATCACCGGACCTTGCCGGGTCGGGCGCGCCAAGAGCAAGGATCACGATGCGAATCGTCAGCGGAAGCCTGAAGGGCCGGGCCATCGCCACGCCGGAGGGGCAGGGGACCCGGCCGACCAGCGACCGGGCCCGGCAGGCCATCTTCAACGTGCTGGAACATGCGCCCTGGGCCGAAGGTCTGCAGGAGGCGCGGGTGATCGACCTCTACGCCGGGTCCGGGGCCCTGGGCTTCGAGGCGCTGAGCCGCGGCGCAGCCTTCTGCCTGTTTGTCGAGACCGACGACGGGGCGCGCGGGGCCATCCGCGAGAACATGGACGCCTACGGCCTGTTCGGCCGCTGCCGCGTGCACCGGCGCAGCGCCACCGACCTGGGGCCGCGCCCCGGCTCGGCCGGCGAGGCCTTCACCCTCGCCTTCCTCGACCCGCCCTACCGGCAGGGGCTGGGCGAGCAGACCCTCGCCCGGCTGCTGGAAGGCGGCTGGCTGGCCCCGGGCGCGCTGGTGGTGTTCGAGCGCGGCTCGGACGAGCCCGAGATCGACACGCCGGGCTACGACCGCCTCGACGCCCGCGACTATGGCGCGGCGCGGGTGCTGTTCCTTAAGGTCACGCCCTAGCTCTTCAGCGCCCGCCCGGCGACCACGGCCGAGGCGCCGAAGCGGGCGCGCAGGGCGTCGATGGCGGTTTCGGCCTTGAGCGCCCGCGCCTCCGCGGTGTCGAACAGCCCCGACGGCGCGTCTTCGGCGTCGATCAGGTCGGCCATGCCGACGCCGATCAGGCGATAGGGCCGGCCCAGCTCCGGCCCCAGCAGTTCACGCGCGGCGGCGAACAGGCCGCGCGCCGTCTGCACCGGTTCCGGCAGGGTGCGGCGGCGGGTGACGATGCGGAAGTCGGTGCGTCTGAGCTTGAGCTGCACCGTCCGCGACGCCAGTCCCGAGCGCCGCGCCTTGGCCGCCAGCTTCTCGCACAGGGGCCAGAGCTCGGCCTCGAGCGCCTCGCGGTCGGCGAGGTCGGCGTTGAAGGTGGTCTCGGCGCTCATGCCGCGCCGGTCCTGCTCGGGATTGACCGCCCGGGCGTCGCGGCCGTGGGCCAGCTCCGACAGGCGCAGACCCCATTCGCCATAGCGCTTCGCCAGATCCCGCGGCTCGGCCGCGGCCAGCTGACCCACGGTATCGAAGCCGTCGCTGCGCAGGGCGCGGGCGAAGACCGGCCCGACACCGGGCAGGATCGAGACGGGCCGCGGGGCGAGGAAGCCTTCAGCCTCAGCCGCCCCGATCACCGAAAAGCCGCGCGGCTTGTCCAGCTCCGAGGCCACCTTGGCGAGGAAGCGGTTGGGGGCGAGGCCGATCGAGACAGTCAGGCCGATCTCGCGCTCGATGCGCTGCTGCAGCCGAACCAGCTGCAGCGCCGGCGGCCCGCCGTTGAGCCGCTCGGTGCCGGACAGGTCGGCCCAGGCCTCGTCCAGCGACAGGGGCTGCACCAGCGGCGTCAATTCGCCCAGCGCCCCGAGGATGCGGCGGCTCTCGGCGGTGTACTTCGCAAAGTCCGGCTTGAGCACCACCGCGTCGGGACAGGCCTTCAGCGCCTTGAACATCGGCTGGGCCGAGCCGACGCCGTACAGGCGGGCGATGTAGCAGGCGGTGGTGACGACGCCGCGGCGGCCGCCGCCGACGATCACCGGTTTGTCCCGCAGTTCCGGCCGGTCGCGCTTCTCCACCGAGGCGTAGAAGGCGTCGCAGTCCATGTGGGCGATGCCGAGTGTGCCGAGCTCGTCGTGGCCCAGCAGCCGGGGCGAGCCGCAGGCCGGGCAGCGGCGCGGCTCGGGCGCCTGCTCCGCCTGCCACAGACATTCGCGACAAAGGGCCTTCATGGGAGGGCTTTCCAGCGCGCCGGGTCCGACTTCACGTCAACTTAAAGAATGTCGGGGCACTGTGCCCTGCGAAAACAGATGGGGGCCCGCGGGGTCGGTCGACAGGCCGGCGTCGCGGCAACGTCCGGGTGATGATGTCGAAGAAGGTCCTCATCGTCGAGGATAACGAGCTGAACATGAAGCTTTTTCATGATCTGCTCGATTCCCAGGGGTACGAGACCCTGCAGACCCGCGAAGGGTTGCAGGCGCTTGCCCTGGCGCGCCAGCACCGGCCCGACCTGATCCTCATGGACATCCAGCTGCCCGAGATCTCCGGCCTTGAGGTCACCCGCTGGCTCAAGGAAGACGAGGAGCTGGCCCACATCCCGGTCGTCGCCGTCACGGCCTTCGCCATGAAGGGCGACGAGGAGCGGATCCGTCAGGGCGGCTGCGAGGCCTACATCTCCAAGCCGATCTCCATCAGCGCCTTCCTCGACACGGTCCGCAGGCATCTGGGGTAGGTCATGACCGCGCGTATCCTTGTGGTCGATGACGTGCCGGCGAACATCCGCCTGCTCGAGGCGAAGCTGACGTTCGAGTACTATGACGTCCTGACCGCCCCCGACGGGCCCACGGCGCTTGAGGTCGCGGCCCGGGACGCGCCGGACATCATCCTGCTCGACGTCATGATGCCGGGCATGGACGGGTACGAGGTGTGCCGGCGGCTCAAGGCCAACGCCGACACCCGCCACATCCCCATCATCATGGTGACGGCGCTCGACGGGCGCGAGGAACGCATTCGCGGGCTGGACGCCGGGGCGGACGACTTCATCACCAAGCCCATCGACGACGTCATCCTGATGGCGCGGGTGCGCTCGCTGGCCCGGCTCAAGCTGGTCACCGACGAGCTGCGGGAGCGCGAGGAGAGCGGACGCCGCCTCGGTCTGATCGAGGGGGTGGGGCGGCTGCGCGCCTCCGGCGGCCGGATCATCGTGGTCGATGACGACGCCGCGCGCGCCGGGCGGCTCATGGCCGGCCTCGCCGACGAGCACCGGGTCAGCCACGAGGGCGACCCCGCCGCCGCGCTCGCGGCCAGTCGGGGCCGCGTCGATCTGCTGATCATCAACGCCGCGGCGGACTCCTTCGATGGCCTGCGCCTCGCCGCCCAGGTCCGCTCCCAGGAGGGGTCGCGCAACCTGCCGATCCTCGCCATCGTCAATCCGGGAGACCGGGGTCGCATGGTTCGGGCGCTGGAGATCGGCGTCAACGACCTGCTGCCGCGCCCGGTCGACCCGGAGGAGCTGTCCGCCCGGGTCCGCACCCAGGTGAAGCGCAAGCGCTATGCCGACTTCCTCCGCGAGAAGCTGGATTTCAGCCTCGAGATGGCGGTCACTGACGCCCTCACAGGGCTGCATAACCGCCGCTACATGGCGAACCAGCTGCAGGCCCTGATCGGGCGGGCCAACCATGGCGGCGAGCCCGTGGCCGTCCTGCTGCTGGACATCGATCACTTCAAGGGCGTCAACGACCTGTTCGGCCACGACGCCGGCGACGAGGTGCTGCGCGAGTTCGGCGTGCGTCTGGCCACCAATGTCCGGGCCGTGGACCTGCCGTGCCGCATGGGCGGCGAGGAGTTCGTGGTGGTGATGCCGGGGACGCGGCTCGAGGATGCCCAGCGCATCGCCGAACGCATCCGCATCAATGTCGAGGTCGCCCCGTTCCGCATCCTCGGCGGCCAGGAAAGCCTGCCGGTGACCGTCTCGATCGGCGTGGCCGCCACGCGCGGCAACGAGGAGACTCCCGAAAGCCTGCTCAAGCGCGCCGATGACGGGGTCTATGAGGCCAAGTCCAGCGGCCGCAACCGGGTCATCGCCCGCGCCGCCTGACCGGCAGGGTAGTCCGCAACGCAAAACGCCCGGCCAAGGCCGGGCGTGAGCTGCAGATCAGCAGGCGCGCCGCGGGCGGCGCGACATCCGCTTACTTGATCTTGCCTTCCTTGAACTCGACGTGCTTGCGCACGACCGGGTCGTACTTCTTCACGACCATTTTCTCGGTCATGGTGCGGGCGTTCTTCTTGGTGACGTAGAAGAAGCCGGTGTCGGCGGTCGAATTCAGACGGATCTTGATGGAAGCCGGTTTGGCCATCGGACATACCTCTGCGACGGCCTGAAGCCGCGGAAATGGGAGGCGCGGAACATACTCAGGCCGGCCGCGAAGTCAACGGCCCGCTGCAGGGGGTGGCTCCGGTCCCGTTTCGGGGTCAGGATGTCGCCCATGTCCCGATCCTTCGCCCCGGCTGCCCTCGCCCTCGTCCTCGCGCTCGGCCTGCCGGCCTGCGCCAGCACGCCTGTCGCTGACACGCCCCAGGATGTCTTCCTCGCCCGCCTGAACGCCCTGTGCGGCCAGCGCTTCGAGGGGCGGGTCGTGACCACCGATCCGGCGGACGACGACTTCCGCAACAGCCGCCTCGTCATGCATGTGCGCGACTGCGCGGCTGACGAGGTCGGCATTCCCTTCGCCGTGGGCGAGGATCGCTCGCGGCGGTGGGTCATCACGCGCACGGAAACGGGACTGCGGCTGAAGCACGACCACCGTGATCCGCAAGGCGAGATCCACGGCTGGCACATGTATGGCGGCGACACGGTCGCCCCGGGCACGGCCGAGCGCCAGAGCTTCCCCGTCGACGCCGAATCGATCGCCATGTTCCGCGACGGCGGGGCCGAGGCCTCGACCACCAACGTCTGGTCCGTGGATGTGCGCCCGGGCGACATCTTCGCCTACGAGCTGCGCCGGCCGTCGGGGCGCTTCCTGCGGGTCGAGTTCGACCTGACGCGGCCGCTGGCGGACTGATCAGTCGTAGTCGACGGCGTGGCGGCCGTGCCGCCAGCGCACGAAGGGCAGGGGGCGAGGTCCCCCTTCCAGCCGCTCGGCCACCTCGCCCAGCACGAAGCGGGTGATCGCCGGCAGGTCGAGGGCGCGGGCCTCGGGCAGGGGCAACCAGGCGACCTCGTCCAGCTCGCCCGAGGCGGCGCCGTGAGCCAGAAGCGCCTTGCCGTCCGCCATGAAGAACCGCGCGTCGAAGCGGCGCGTCCGGCCGGGCGGGGTGATGGCGCGCGCCACATAGGTGAGGGCGGCGAGGTCGGGCAGGGCGCCAGACTGGCGGAAGGCCCGCCATGGACCGGCGACCGAGGCCGGCGGCGCCGATCGGCCCAGGATCAGCCCGGTCTCCTCGAAGGTCTCACGGATCGCCGCCAGGGCGAGCGCGCGGGCCCGTCGCGGCGGCGCCTCGCGCTCCAGTCGGGCAGCGACCTCTGCCGGCAGATCGGTGGCCGACGCCGCGCCGAAGTCGGCCCGTTCGATCCGGCCGCCCGGGAACACCCACTTGGAGGCCATGAACACATGGCCCGGGGCGCGGCGGCCCATCAGCACTTCGGGGGCGCCGCGCGCCTGCCGCACGAGGATCAGCGTGGCGGCGTCCTTCGGGCGCAGCCGCTGGCCCGTGGCCGGGGCGTCGGCCAGATCCTGCCGGGCGTCGAAGGGCGTGGGGGCGCGCATCACGGTCCACCTAGTCCTTGACGCCGCCGCCGGTCCACCCCTGAGTCCGCGACCATGAGCCCGTTGCCGTCTGCCCGCCCCCTGCCGCGCCTGCGTGGCGTCGACCGCGCCCGTTTCGAGGCCGAGATCGCGCCCGCGGGCCGGCCGGTGGTGCTGGAGGGGCTGGCGGCCGACTGGCCAGCGGTGGCGGCCGGGCGCACGCCCTCCGGCCTGCGCGACTATCTGGCGGGCCTCGACGCCGGGCGGCCGGTGCAGGTGTTCCGCGCGGCCCCGGAGGTCGAGGGCCGCTACAGCTATTCGCCGGACCTCAAGGGACGCAACCACGCGCCCGGCCAGATGGGGCTGACCGCGCTGCTGGACGAGATCCTCGCGCTCGCCGATCAGCCGCGTCCGGCGTCCGTCTACGCCGGCGGCGTTCCGGCCCCGCTTTGCCTGCCAGGGCTGGCCGAGGCCAATCCCCTGCCGCTGCTCGATCCGGCGCGGGAGCGCCTGACCTCGCTGTGGGTTGGCAACCGCTCGACCACGGCGACGCACTGGGACCTGCCGCAGAACCTCGCCTGCGTCATCGCCGGGCGGCGGCGCTTCGTGCTGTTCCCCACGACACAGGTGGCCAACCTCTATGTCGGCCCGCTGGACTTCACCCTCGCCGGGCAGCCGATCAGCCTGGTCGATGTCGATGCGCCCGACCTCGAGCGCTTCCCCCGCTTCGCCGAGGCCTGGGCCGAGGCCGAGGTGGCGGAGCTGAACCCCGGCGACGCCATCTATGTGCCCAGCCTGTGGTTCCACAATGTGCGGTCGCTGGATCCCGTGGGGGCGATGGTGAACTTCTGGTGGCGCGACGGGCCGGACTGGCTGACGACGCCCATGTTCACCCTGTTCCACGCCCTGCTGACGCTGCGCGACCTGCCGTCGCGGGAGCGCGAGGCCTGGCGGGTCTTCTTCGACCACTACATCTTCCAGACCGGCGGCGAGCCGATGGCGCACATCCCGGAGGACGCCCGCGGCCTGTTCGGGCCGATGACGCCGGAGGTTCTCGCCCGCCTGAAGGCGATGCTGGCGCGGCCGCTCACCCGCTAGGCGGACGTAGAGGCCGTCTTTCAGGCGCGCTTCTTGGCGTGGGCTGCGGCGGCCTCGCGCGGGAGCACCTGCACGAAGCGCTTGAGCGACTCCGGCCAGCTCTCCAGCAGGCGACGGGCCAGCGGCGAGCCGGTTTCGCGCGCATGGCGCTCCACAAGCGCCCTGAGTCGCGCCCCGGCCTCGCCGTGCACCGGCACGGCCATGACGCCCTCGGCGTTGAGGTGCGCCTCCAGGTCCGGCTGGTCCTGCAGGATGAAGGCCTCGCCGCCGGACATGCCGGCCCCGAAGTTCCAGCCCACCCGGCCGAGCACCACCACGGCCCCGCCAGTCATGTACTCGCAGCCATGGGCCCCGACGCCCTCGACGACGGCCACGGCCCCGGAGTTGCGCACGGCGAAGCGCTCACCGGCCACGCCCGCCGCCAGCAGGGCGCCGGAGGTGGCGCCGTAGAGGGCGGTATTGCCGACGATGGCCTGACCGGGCCGCCAGGTGGTCGGCCGGATGATCAGGTGCGCGCCCGACAGGCCCTTGCCGACATAGTCGTTGGCTTCGCCATCCAGTTCGATGCGCAGGCCCTTCATGCCCCAGGCGGCCATCGACTGGCCGGCCGAGCCGCGCAGGGCGAGGGTCAGCTGGCCGTCGGGCAGGCGATCGCCGAAGCGGCGCACGATGTGCGACGAGGTGCGGGTGCCGATCGCGCGCTGGGTGTTCCGCACCGAGTAGGTCAGCTGCATCTTCTCGCCCCGCTCCAGCAGCGGCGCGGCGTCGCGCACGATCAGGGCGTCTAGCGTGTCGGGCACCGGATTGCGCGCCGTCTCCGGCCCGCGTTGCGGGTTCAGCTGGCCGCTGACCCGCACCAGCAGCGGATTGAGGTCGAGATCATCCAGATGCGACGAGCCGCGCGACACCTGCCGCAGCAGGTCCGTCCGGCCGACCGCCTCGTCCAGCGACCGCAGGCCCAGCGAGGCCAGCACCTCGCGGGTCTCCTCGGCGATGAAGGTGAACAGGTTGACGACCTTGTCCGGGGTGCCGGTGAACAGGGCGCGCAGCCGCTCGTCCTGGACGCAGACGCCCACCGGACAGGTGTTCGAGTGGCACTGGCGGACCATCAGGCAGCCGACCGCAATCAGGCTGGCGGTGCCGATGCCGTACTCCTCGGCTCCGAGCAGGGCGGCGATGACCACGTCGCGGCCGGTGCGGATGCCGCCGTCGGTGCGCAGCCGCACATGGTTGCGCAGGCCGTTCAGGCTGAGCACCTGGTGCGCCTCCGCCAGCCCCATTTCCCACGGCATGCCGGCGTGCTTGATCGAGCCCATGGCCGAGGCCCCGGTGCCGCCGTTGTGGCCGGAGATCAGGATCACGTCGGCCTTGGCCTTGGCCACGCCGGCGGCGACCGCGCCGATGCCGGAGGAGGCGACCAGCTTGACCGTCACCCGGGCGTCCGGATTGATCTGCTTCAGGTCATAGATGAGCTGGGCCAGGTCCTCGATCGAATAGATGTCGTGGTGCGGCGGCGGGCTGATCAGGCCGACGCCGGGCGTGGCGTGGCGCATCCGGGCGATGAACTCGGTGACCTTGAAGCCCGGCAGCTGGCCGCCTTCGCCGGGCTTGGCCCCCTGCGCCACCTTGATCTCGATCTCGCGGCACTGGTTCAGATACTCGGCGGTGACGCCGAAGCGGCCCGAGGCGACCTGCTTGACCGCGCTGTTCGGGTTGTCGCCGTTCGGCCGGGTGACATAGCGCTCGGGGTCCTCGCCGCCCTCGCCGGAGACCGAGCGGGCCCCGATGCGGTTCATGGCGATGTTGAGCGTCTCGTGCGCCTCGGGGCTCAGGGCGCCGAGGCTCATGCCCGGGGTGACGAAGCGCTTGCGCACCTCGTTAACGCTCTCGACCTCGTCGATCTGCACCGTCTGGGCGGGCTCGCGAAAGTCCAGCAGGTCGCGCAGGAAGGTCGCCGGCTGTTCCCGAACCCGGCGAGAATAGGCCTTGAAGCGCTTGTAATCGTTGCGGGTCGTGGCGTCCTGCAGCCGGTGGATGGTCTCCGCGTCCCAGGCGTGGCTTTCCTGACCGGCGCGGATGCGGTGGGCCCCGCCGATCGGCAGGCGCACTCGGTCGCCGTCATGGGCGCGCGCGTTCTGGCGCACCGCCTTCTGCTCCAGCCCGGGCAGGCCGATGCCCGAGATGCGGGAGGTCATGCCGGGGAAGAACTCGGCGGCCAGGGACCGCGACAGGCCCAGCGCCTCGAACTCATAGCCGCCGCGGTAGGCGGAGATGACCGAGATGCCCTTCTTGGCGAGGATCTTCATCAGACCCGCCTCGATGGCGCGCTTGTAGTTCAGGCACACGTCGCGCAGCGTCAGGCCGGGATACCGGCCGGCCTCGAGCCGCGCCTGGAAGGTCTCCTGCGCCAGCCAGGCGTTCACCGCCGTGGCGCCGCAGCCGACCATCACCGCGAAGCCGTGGGAGTCGAGCGTCTCGGAGGTGCGGACCACCAGCGAAACGAAGGAGCGCAGCCCCTCCTCGACGAGCCGCGAGTGCACCGCCGCGACGGCGAGGATCATCGGGATCATCGGCCGGTCGGGGCCAGTATGCTCGTCGGTCAGAACCAGCAGGGCGGCCCCGCCGCGTGCCTGGTCCGAGGCCTCGCTGCGGATCCGTTCCAGCGCCGCGGCGAGCGCCGCACCCGACGGGGCGTCGGCTGAGGGCGCGTCGAAGGTGCAGTCGATCACGCCCGTCGCGCCGGCCCCGACCTGGTCCAGCATGCGTTCGTACATGCCGGTGGTCAGCACCGGGCTGTCGAGCACGAACACCCGCGTCTGGGTCTCGTCCTGGGCCAGGATGTTGCCGAGGTTCTTGAAGCGCGTCTTGAGGCTCATCGCCCCCGCCTCGCGCAGGGAGTCGATCGGCGGGTTGGTGACCTGGGCGAAGGCCTGGCGGAAGTAGTGGCTGAACGGCCGGTCGATCTCGGACAGCACGGTCGGCGGGGCGTCGTCGCCCATGGAGCCGACGGCCTCCTTGCCGGAGCCCGCCATGGGGTCGAGCAGGGCCTCGATGTCTTCGTCGGTCCAGCTGACCGCCAGCTGGGCGCGCACCAGCGCCTCGCCGGACAGGCGGCGTGGCTCGTCGCCGGGACCGACGCGGTTCTCCAGCTCGACCATGTTGCCGAGCCATTCGCGGTAGGGGTGGTCCTCGGCCAGCCGGTCCACCAGCTCGGCCTCGTCGTAGAAGCGGCCGGATTCCAGATCGACGGCGACCATGCGGCCGGGGCCGATGTGCAGGCGTTGTTCGATGCGGTCCTCGGCCACGCCGGTCATGCCGGCCTCCGAGCCGCAGATCAGCAGGCCATCCGTGGTCCGCGCGAGGCGCAGGGGGCGAAGGCCGTTGCGGTCCTTGCCGGCGACGACCCAGCGGCCATCAGTGGCGCACACGGCGGCCGGGCCGTCCCACGGCTCCATCACCGCATTGCAGTACTCGTACAACGCCTGGTGTTCGGGCTTCATCACCCCCTCGACGCGCGCCTCGGGGATCAGGAGGGCCTTGACCATGGGGGCCGGACGACCCGCGTGAACCAGCACCTCGAAGACGTTGTCCAGCGCGGCCGAGTCCGAGCCCGAAGCCTGGATCACCGGCTTCACCGCCGCCTGGTCGTCGCCGAAGGCGTCTGCGGCCATGCGGATCTCGTGGCTCTTCATCCAGTTGGCGTTGCCGCGCAGCGTGTTGATCTCGCCGTTGTGCGCCAGCATCCGGAACGGCTGGGCCAGCCGCCACTCGGGGAAGGTGTTGGTCGAGTAGCGCTGGTGGAACAGGGCCACATTGGCGGTGACCCGCGGGTCCAGCAGGTCCGGGTAGTAGTCGTCCAGCGCCTCGGCCAGCATCATGCCCTTGTAGATGACCGAGCGGGCCGACAGGGAGCAGATGTAGAAGTCCGACAGCCCCTTGGCCTGGGCGCGCTTCTCGATGCGACGGCGCACCAGATAGAGCTGACGCTCCAGCGCCTCGCCCGTCAGGCCCTCGGGGGCGGCCAGCATGACCTGTTCGACCTCGGGCCGGGTCGCCGCGGCGCGGGCCCCCAGCGCCTCGATCCGGTGGGGCACCTGGCGCCAGCCGTAGAGGTAGAATCCGGCCTTCAGCACCTCGCCTTCGACGATGGTCCGGGCGCGCTCCTGGGCCCCGAGATCGAGGCGCGGCAGGAACACCATGCCGACACACAGGGGCGTATCGCGCGGCTCGTGGCCGGTGTCGCGCACCTGGGCGGCGAAAAAGGCCTGGGGCAGCCCGATCAGGATGCCGGCGCCGTCGCCCGAGCGGCCGTCGGCGTCCACGGCGCCGCGGTGGAAGATGGCCTTCAGCGCCTTGAGGGCCAGCTCGACGACGTCGCGGCGCGGCTGACCGTCGATGGCCGCCACGAGGCCAACGCCGCAGGCGTCGTGCTCCGACGCCGGGTCGTAGGCGTGGGCGTCGGCCAGCGCCTGACGCGCGGCGCGGTAGACGGCCGGATCGAAATCCTGGTCCGAGGGACAGGCGACCACAGGCGGGGCGGGGAGGCGGGTCATGCCGCGGCCCTTTCAGACAGACGGGACTCCAACCAGGCGTCGATTTCGGCGGCGGCGTCCTGACCGTCCCGGACGGCCCAGACCACCAGCGAGGCGCCGCGAACAATGTCGCCGGCGGCGAATACGCCCTCCAGCGTCGTCGCCTTGGTGCGCCGCGCCGTGCGCACCGTGCCCCATTCGGTCACAGCAAGGTCGGGCGTTTCGAACAGGGTCGGCAGGTCTTCCGGCTCGAAGCCGAGCGCCTCGATGACGAGATCGGCCGGGACCTCGAAGTCGCCGCCCGCGACCTCCTCGACGGTCCAGCGACCTTCAGCGTCCTGGCTGGCCAGGGCCATCCGGGCCGCACGCACGCCGGTGACGCCATCAGCGCCGCCGAGGATCGCCCGTGGGGCGGCCAGCCACTCGAAACGGACGCCCTCTTCCTCGGCGTTGCCGACTTCGCGGGCGCTGCCGGGCATGTTGGCGCGATCCCGCCGGTAGAGGCAGATGACCGAGGTGGCGCCCTGGCGGATGGCGGTCCGCACGCAGTCCATGGCGGTGTCGCCGCCGCCGATGACCACCACGCGCTTGCCGGCGGCGTTGAGCTGGCCGTCGTCGAAGGCCGGAACCTCGTCGCCGAAGCCCTTGCGGTTGGACGCGATCAGATAGTCGAGCGCCGGGATCACGCCGCGCGAGCCGCAGCCCGGGGCGGTCAGCCGCCGCGCCTGATAGACGCCGGTGGCGACCAGCACGGCGTCGTGGGCCGTCCGCAGGTCTTCGAACGACAGGTCGCGGCCGATTTCGACGCCCAGCCGGAAGGTGACGCCGCCGTCCACAAGGCGATCCACGCGCCGCATCACCACAGGCTTCTCCAGCTTGAAGCCGGGGATCCCGTAGGTCAGCAGGCCGCCCGCGCGGTCGTGGCGGTCGTACACGGTCACGGCATAGCCGGCGGAGCGCAGCCGGTCGGCGGCGGCCAGGCCCGCGGGGCCGGCGCCGATGATCCCCACGGACTGCCCCCGCTCGACGCGGGGGCGCACGGGCGTAACCCAGCCGTTCTCGAAGGCCATATCGCCCAGCCAGCGCTCGACCGAACCGATGGTGACCGTCTCCCAGCCGGACCGCTCGAGCGTGCAGGCGCCTTCGCAAAGGCGATCCTGCGGGCAGACGCGGCCGCAGATCTCGGGCATGGCGCTGGTCGCCTCGGCCTGGGCCCAAGCCTCCTCGGGGCGCCCCTCGGCGGCGAGGCGGAGCCAGTCGGGAATGTTGTTCTCGAGCGGACAGGCCGACTGGCAGAAGGGCACGCCGCACTGGGCGCAGCGGCTCGACTGGTCGCGCGCCGCCGGATCGGCAAACCCCGCGTAGATTTCAGCAAAGTTCTCCACGCGCGCGTCCGCGAGCGCTTTGGCCGGCGCGGCGTGCGGCACGATGACGAACTTCTGGTTGGCGTCGGCCATGGCGGCGCCCCCTCTTCTGACCACAGATAAAACGCGGGACGAAGACCTTAGGCCCTTCGCAGGCGCGGCGCAACAAACTTGCGTCCTGGGTGGCGCGACGAGCGACATACGCATGAAAAATGCGCGTAAGACGCATCGGCCCCTTGCGCGTCGTGAAAATGCGGTAAACATTTCGCATCTGCGAGATAGCAAGGGGGATACTGGCATGTCGCAAATCCTGAATCGTCTACCGGGCGCGCTTGCGCTCTGTTTCTTGACCCTGGCCCTGTTCTGGGTCGGGGGCGCGTTTGCGCAGGAGCCGGCCCCGCCGCCGGCGGCCGAGGTTGCGGCGGAGGCTGCGCCGGCCGAACCGGCTGTGGCCGAGGAGGCTGCGCCGGTGGCCGAGGCGGTCGCCGAGCCCGCGGCTGAGGCGCCGGCGCTGCTCGCGCACCAGGCGGTCGCGGAGATCGACGGCGCGGCCAGCTCGTGGATCCTGACCTCGACCGCGCTGGTGCTGCTGATGACGCTGCCGGGTCTGGCGCTGTTCTACGGCGGCATGGTGCGGCGCAAGAACGTGATCGCGACCATCACCCAGTCGCTGGGGGTGGCCTCGGTCGTGACGCTTTGCTGGTTCGCCGTGGGCTACAGCCTGTCGTTTGGCGTCGGCCAGCCGGCATTCGGGTTTTCGGGGGACGAGGTTCAGTCCGTCATTGGCGGCCTTGAGGCCGCGTTCCTCAATGGCGTGACCATGGAGACGGCCTATTCGGCGGCCCCGGGCCTGCCGGAGTTCCTCTGGATCGCCTTCCAGCTGACCTTCGCCATCATCACGCCCGCGCTGGTCACCGGCGCCTTCGCCGAGCGCATCAAGTACTCGGCGCTGCTGCTGTTTACGGCGCTCTGGACCATCTTCGTCTATGCGCCGATCTGCCACTGGGTCTGGGGCGGCGGTTTCCTCGGCGCGGCCGGAGTGCTCGATTTCGCCGGCGGCGCCGTGGTGCACGTCAATTCGGGCGTCGCCGGGCTGGTCTGCGCCATCTTCCTCGGGGCCCGCAAGGGCTATGGCCAGTCGCCGATCGTGGCCCACAACCCGGTGCTGACGATGATCGGCGCCTCGCTGCTGCTGGTCGGCTGGATCGGCTTCAACGCCGGTTCGGCGTGGGCGGCGGATGCGCTCGCCGGCGTCGCGCTACTCAACACCCTGCTGGCCGCCATGGCCGCGTCCCTGACCTGGAAGATCGTCGAGGTCATCGAGAAGCGGAAGCCGTCGCTGATCGGCGTGCTGTCCGGTCTGGTGGCCGGTCTGGTCGCCATCACCCCGGCTGCCGGTTTCGTCGATCCCAAGGGCGCGGTGATCATCGGCGCGGCGGCGGGGCCGTTCTGCTACGCGGCCTCGGTGTGGATCAAGAAGCTGCTCCGCTACGACGACAGCCTCGACGCCTTCGGCATCCACGGGGCCGGCGGCCTGCTGGGCGCCCTGCTGACCGGGGTGTTCGCCTCGACGGCCATCAACGGTCTGTCGGAAGGCGCCAATATCGCCAACCAGGCCATGGGTCTCGCCTTCACCGTCGCCTGGAGCGCGGTGGCCACCTTCGTGATCCTGCTGATCTGCAAGTTCACCACTGGCCTGCGCGTGACCGAGGCCCAGGAAGAAGAGGGCCTCGACTCGCACCTGCATGGCGAGGCGCTCGACCACGTCTGATCGAATTGTCGCCGGCGTCCGCCCGAGGGCGCCGGCGGCTCCACCTGTCCGCGGCCCGACCGGGGGCGGATCTCTCAGAGGGGATTGAATCATGAAGTTCATCAAGTCCGCGGCTTTCGCCGCGACCGCCGCTGCGGCGGTGCTGGCCGCCGGCGCCGCCTCGGCCCAGGATCCGGAAGTGGCGTTCAACATCGGGGTCACCTCCGACTACGTCTTCCGCGGCTTCAGCCAGACCGACGAGGGCGTCGCGTTCCAGGGCGGTGTCGACGCGACCCTTGGGTCCTTCTATGTCGGCGCCTGGGCGTCCAACGTCGAGTTCGGCGATGACACGGACGGCGAGATCGACCTTTACGGCGGCTACCGCACCGAAGCCGCCGGCTACGCCCTCGACTTCGGCATCGTCGGCTACTTCTATCCGGGTGAGCCTGGCGCGGCCGACTACACCTACTACGAGCTCAAGGCGGCCGCCTCGCGGGCCGTGGGGCCGGCGACGATCGGCGCGGTGGTGTTCTACTCGCCCGACTTCTTCGGGACTGCGGACGAGGAAGCCGTCTACTACGAGGGCAACATCGCCTTCGCCGTGTCCGACAAGTGGTCGGTGTCCGCCGCCCTCGGCCACCAGGCCCTCGATGTGTCGGACGACTACACCACCTGGAACATCGGCGCCGGCTACGCCCTCACCGACGAGGCCGTGCTCGATTTCCGCTACCACGACACCGACGTGGATACCCCGCTCAGCGAGGACCGGTTTGTCGCCAGCCTCAAGATCGGGTTCTGATCCGTTGCTTTCCGCAACGTGATCTTGGCGCCGTCCGGCGGCCGGGTTAGGCCTTCCGTCCCAACTTCCTCCCAAGGAGAGACGCGAATGGCCGACCTGGCTTCCGTGACTGACCACATCCGCAGCGCCGTCGGCGACAGCTCCGGCCTCGGCAAGACCGTGAAGCTCGACCTCGGCGACGCCGGCAAGATCTTCATCGACGGCGCCTCGTCGCCGAACACGGTCACCAACGAGGACAAGCCGGCGGACGCCACGGTGCGGATCAGCTGGGACGACTTCATCGCCCTGTCCGAGGGCAAGCTCGATCCGATGATGGCCTTCATGCAGGGCAAGCTGAAGATCGACGGCGACATGATGATCGCCCAGAAGCTCGCTCCGCTGCTGAAGCGCTGAGCCTTGGTCACACAGTAATCTTGCGAGCGGCGCGGTCCCCCGGGGCCGCGCCGTTTTGCGTCGAGGAGGACGCCCCATGCATTTCCAGCCCAGCGAACGCGCCGAGCACTGGCGCGAGCGGGTTTCCCGCTTTCTGAATGAGCGGGTCATTCCGGCCGAGGAGACCTATCGTGCCGAGGTGGCCGAGGCCCCGCGCCGGCAGCCGCCGACCATGGAGCGGCTCAAGGCCGAGGCCCGGGAGGCGGGCCTTTGGAACATGTTCCTGCCGGGAGAGCATGGCGCCGGCCTGACCAATCTCGAGTACGCGCCTCTGGCCGAGCTGATGGGCCGGCATCTGTGGTCCGCCGAGGTGTTCAACTGCAACGCCCCCGACACCGGCAATATGGAAGTCCTCCATATGTACGGGAACGCAGACCAGCAGGCGCGCTGGCTCAAGCCGCTGATGGCGGGCGAGATCCGCTCGGCCTTCCTGATGACCGAGCCGGGCGTGGCCAGCTCCGACGCCACCAACATCGAGACCCGGATCGAGCGCGACGGCGATCACTACGTCATCAACGGGCGCAAGTGGTGGTCGACCAACATGGCCCACCCGAACGTCGCCGTGACCATCGTCATGGGCAAGACCGACCCGGGCGCCGCGACCCACCAGCAGCAGAGCCAGATCATCGTGCCCGTCGACACGCCCGGCTTCCGTGTCGAGCGGATGCTCAAGGTGTTCGGCTATGACGAACTGCCGATCGGCCACGCCGAGGTCGTGCTCGAAAACGTTCGGGTGCCGGTCGAGAACCTGATCGCCGGCGAGGGGCGGGGCTTCGAGATCGCCCAGGGGCGCCTCGGGCCGGGCCGCATCCATCACTGCATGCGGGTTATCGGCTGCGCGGAGCGGGCGCTGGAGTTGATGTGCGAGCGCCTCCTCAGCCGCACGGCCTTCCGCAAGGCCATTGCCGAGCACTCGGTGTGGGAGCAGCGCGTCGCCGAGGCGCGCATCAACATCGAGATGTGCCGCCTGCTGGTGCTCAAGGCGGCCTGGATGATGGACGAGGTCGGGGCCAAGGGCGCCAAGTCCGAGATTGCCCAGATCAAGGTCGCCGCGCCGCGCATGGCGCTGCAAGTGATCGACGACGCCATCCAGGCGTTCGGCGGCGCGGGAGTCTCGCCCGACACGCCGCTGGCCGAGCTCTATGCCACGGTCCGCACCCTGCGCATCGCCGACGGGCCGGACGAGGTGCACAACCGCACCATCGCCCGGCTGGAGTACGCGAAACACGGCGGCCGCCCGGTCCGCTGAACAAGGCAGGGCGTCTTGTCGCAGAAGACGCCCTGACCCTTTCTCGGAAGCTGTCCGTCTCCCCAAATGGCGGGGAGGAGACAGCCGATGCCCCGCAAGCCGCCCCGCAAGGATGTTGACCGCGCTGTCCGCGACGCCTTCTCCAGCGTCGAGGCGCAACCGGTTCCGGAGCGGCTGACGCGGCTCGTCGAGACCCTGCCGGGCGAGCTCCCGCCGATCCGCCGCTGGGACGTCTGAGGATCAGGCGCCCCCGGGCCTCGGCATGTCCAGCGCCCGCGCGAGACGGTTCCGGGCGCGGTTGACGCGGCTCTTGATCGTGCCGAGGGCGCAGCCCGAGATTTCCGCCGCTTCCTCGTAGGACAGGCCCGCGGCGCCCACCATTACGATCGCCTCCCGGTGATCGGGCGGCAGCTGGTCCAGCGCCGCCTTCAGCGACGTCAGCTCGCAGCGCCATTCCTGGTTCGGCGCCGCGGTCAGGGTTTCGGCGAAGTGCCCGTCTTCATCGGGGATCTCGCGCTTGCGTTTGCCGACCGTGGTGTACCAGGTGTTGCGCAGGATCGTGAAAAGCCAGGCTCGAAGATTGGTGCCCGGCGTGAACTTGTCGCGGTTCCCCCACGCCTTGATGAGCGTTTCCTGCACCAGGTCATCCGCGTCGGCGCCATTGCGGGCCAGGGACCAGGCGAAGGCGCGCAGCGAGGGCAGCAGCGCCAGCATGCCGTCACGCCACTCCCGCTCGCTCATCCGCGGCGGGCGCCCGGGCTGGGGGCGAACGGGGGGCTCAGGCAGGGATCCATACATGGCGACTCGCGGGAACAGGGACGGGACCGGATGGCCTGCAAACGCCAACGTGGCCCCCGACCGGCCGTTCCTAAATCCGGCCGCCGACACAGGGCGGCGACAGAGGACGGCGACACAGGGCGGCGAGGCGGTTCGGGGAGTGGTTCCGGTCCGGGAACATGAAACCCGACGGCCCCCCGCGCGTATGGTGCTAGGGTGACAGCAAGGCTGTCGCATGGGGGTATGTCGACGATGCACGCTGCGAAGATCCGGGTTCTCGCCCGGCCGGAGGCCCGCCGTTATGATGAGGTGCGGGCCGTCATGCCCGGACTTGCGCGCGGCCTGTCCGACGAAGACCTCTCCGCCCAGGCGATGGCGGACGCCAGTCCCGGCAAATGGCACCTCGGCCATACCAGCTGGTTCTTCGAGGCCATGATCCTCTCGCGCGATCCCGGCTACCTGCCGGTGGACCCGCAGCTGCAGACCATCTTCAACTCCTACTATGACTCGGTCGGCCATCGGGTGGCCCGAGGCTCCCGGGGACTCGTCACCCGGCCCGGCGTGGCCGAGGTTCTGGCCTACCGGGACGAGATCGACGCCCGCATGCGCGCCTGGTTGCAGGACGGTCCGGGCTCGCCGCTCGAGGCTTATCTGTTCGAGCTGGGGCTGCATCACGACCAGCAGCACCAGGAACTGTTCCTGTCGGACCTGCTTGCGCTGATGGCGGCCTCGCCGCTGGACCCGGCAGCCTACGCCCGGGAACCGCGTCTGGCGAAGCCGGCTGCCCCGTCGACGCCGGGCGGCTGGACGGCCCTGGCCGGCGGGCAGGTCGAGATCGGCGCCGCAGCGGGCGCGGGCTTTGCGTTCGACAACGAGGGGCCGCGGCACCCCGTCTGGCTCCAGCCCTTCGAGCTGGCGCATGACCTCGTCACCAACGGCGACTGGCTCGGCTTCATCGAGGACGGCGGGTACGGGCGCGTCGAGCTCTGGCTGGCGGACGGCTGGGCGGCGGTTCAGGCCAATGGCTGGAATGCGCCCCAGTACTGGCGCGACGAGGGCGATGGCGACTGGAGCGTCATGACCCTGGCCGGACGCCGGCCGGTGGATCCGGCGGCTCCCGTGCGCCATGTGAGCTTCTACGAGGCGGACGCCTTTGCCCGCTGGGCCGGGGCCCGTCTGCCGACCGAGGCGGAATGGGAACATGCGGCCACCGCCTCGCCGGCAGGGCTGTCAGGC
This sequence comes from Brevundimonas sp., assembly GCF_035998205.1. Lineage (GTDB taxonomy): Bacteria > Pseudomonadota > Alphaproteobacteria > Caulobacterales > Caulobacteraceae > Brevundimonas. Next base: position 832,190 of record NZ_DASYHT010000004.1, on the reverse strand, counting down.
CTGTTCGGCGAGGTGTGGCAATGGACCGGCTCGGCCTATGCGCCCTATCCGGGGTTCCGGCCGACGCCCGGCACGGCCTCGGAGTACAATGGCAAGTTCATGGCCAACCAGATGGTGCTGCGCGGCTCGGCCTTCGCCACGCCGGACAGCCACGCCCGCGCCAGCTACCGGAACTTCTATTACCCGCACCAGCGCTGGGCCTTCAGCGGCGTCCGGCTGGCCCGGGACGCCGGCGCCGAAGCCCGCCGCTTCGCCCACGACATGGGTGCGGGGCTGACCCGACGGCCCCGGCAGGTCTCGCCGAAGTGGTTCTACGACGCCGTTGGCTCCGAGCTGTTCGAGCAGATCACCGACCTGCCGGAATACTATCCGACCCGTCAGGAACTCGGACTGCTGCGGCAGACCGCGAAGGATCTCGCGGCCGATTTCGGTCCGGGGGCGGTGCTGGTCGAATACGGTTCCGGGGCGAGTGAAAAGACGCGTCTTCTGCTGGATGCAGCGCCGGATCTGGCCGCCTATGTGCCGATCGACATCAGTCCTGCGGCGCTGGACGGCGCCGCCGCCAGGCTGGCGGACGCCTATCCCGGGCTGAAGGTGCTGCCCCTCGAGGCCGATTTCCTGTCGGCGGTGCAGCTCCCGACAGGTACGCCCCGCGGCCGTCGGATCGGCTTCTTCCCGGGCTCGACCATCGGCAATCTGGCGCCGGGCGAGCAACGCCGGTTCCTCGCCGCGGCCCGACGTCTGCTGGGGGACGACGCCCTGTTCGTGCTCGGGGTAGACCTGATCAAGGATGAGGCGACCCTCGTCGCCGCCTACGACGATGCGGCGGGCGTCACCGCGGCCTTCAATCGCAACCTCGTGGCCCGGATGCAGCGGGATCTCGGCGCGGCGGTTTCGCCGGACGACTTTGATCACCGTGCCGTGTGGAACGCCGACCTGCGACGGATCGAGATGCACCTGGTGGCCCGGCGTCCTCTGCGCTTCCTCGCCGGCGACGCCGAGGTGGTGTTCGCGGCGGGGGAGTCGGTTCACACCGAGAGCGCGCACAAGTTCGACCGGGCCATGGTCGAGGCGCTCGCGGCCCGCAGCGGCTGGCGGCTGGAGGCGTTTCACCAGAGTCCCGCGCCCGCGGTCGCGCTCGCGCTGCTGTCGGCCGCCTGACGTCCGGCGCAGAGAAAAGGCGCAGCGGCGAAACCGCTGCGCCTCGTCGTCGCGTGGAGCCGGCTGACCTTAGCCGCCGGTGGCGGGACGTTCGCCGTCAGGCCGATTGCGGCCGCCGTGGGAAGCTTCGCCGCCCTTTCGGCCCGCCTGGGCAGCGAGGTTGCGGTCCTGCGAGAAGCTGCGCTTCTCGCTGGGAACGCTGGCCCCGCCCTTGCGAGCAATCTCGCGTTGGCGCTCGGGGTCCATCGAAGCGAAGCCTCGCTTGGAGACGCCGGAAGCGCGGGGCGTTGAGCTGTCGGCCATTCGTGGCTCCTTCCGTGGATGGATGTGATCTTCAGCAAACCCCCCGAAACGGCCGCGGTTCCGCAACGCACAGGGTTCGGTGAAGGACGCCTCAAGCCGCGCCGAACGGTTCAGCCGGGGTCCTGCGGCGACCGGATGGGCGACGTCGGCGCCGGTGTCGGCGGCGGGGACTCGTCCGGGACCGCCGGCGCGTCCACCCCGGGCAGGTCGATGCCCGGCGGACCGGTTTCCGGCTCGGGCAGGGGCGGGGCGAAGGGGTCTGTGTGGGTCATGGGAATGTCTCCTTGCCGATAGGGAACGGCCGGACGCTCCGTCGTGTTCACCCCGGGACACCCGAGAGGAGACCTTCCGATGACTGACCCGACCCCCCGCGACCACGACGCCCTCGCGGCGCCCGCCGACAGCCCGATGTCCGGGCCGGGCTTCGCGCCTGGCGTCGACCTTGACTCCGTGGCCCCGCCGACCCGTTCGCCCTCGCTCAGGCAAAGCGTGCGCGAGGACCTGCGCAAGGGGCGGGCCTGGGCTGACGGGCGGGTCCAGGCCACGCGCGAGCACATCCGCGAGGCCCCGACCCGGGCGCTGGCCTACGGCCTCGGGGCCGGCCTGATCGTCGGGTTGATGCTGCGGCGCTAGGCGCGGGACGCCAGGACGCGGTCGGCGACGAAGGCATTGTCGCGCCGCTCCTGGCCGAAGGTCGAGACCGGCCCGTGGCCGGGCACGAAGGTCACGTCGTCCCCGAGCGGCCAAAGCTTCTCGACGATCGAGCGGATCAGCGCCTGCGGGTCGCTCTGCGGGAAGTCGGTCCGGCCGACCGAGCCGCGAAACAGGACGTCGCCGACCTGGGCGAAGCGCGCCTCGGCGCAATGGAAGATGACATGGCCCGGGGTGTGGCCCGGGGTGTGAAACACCTGCCAGCGGGTCTGGCCGAGCGTCAGCGTGTCGCCATCGGCCAGCCAGCGCGTCGGGGTGAAGCCTCGGGCTTCCGGCACGCCATACATCTGTCCCTGGGCGGCGATGCCGTCGATCCAGAACTGGTCGGCCCGGTGCGGGCCGATGATCTCCACCCCGGTCTTCTCCTGCATCTCGGCCGCGCCGCCGGCGTGGTCAAGGTGGCCGTGGGTGATCCAGATGGCCTCGACGGTCAGGCCGCGGCGGGCGACCTCGCCGAGCACGGCGTCAACCGAACCGCCCGGGTCGATCACGGCGCAGCGTTGCGTCGTCGTGCACCAGACGACGGTGCAGTTCTGCTGGAGCGGCGTGACCGGCGTGACGAAGACGCCGAGGGGGGCAGGGGAGGCGGTCATGCCTCTCCGTTAGCCCCTGACGCGCCGGGACGGAACCTCGCGTTGACCTTCGCGGCTGTTCTCGACATAAGGGCGGGCTTCGAGGCGCCGCTCCCTGACGGGGGCGGCCCTTGTGTTTCCTGCAATCCGCGCGCCGCCGTCCAGGCCGCCCCAGAGCGTCAGACCCCACTCCATGCAAGTCGTCGAAAAGTCGAACGAAGGCCTGAGCCGCGTGATCGCGGTCACCATCCCCGCCGCCGAGCTGACCGCCAAGCTGGATGCTCGCCTGAAGGAAGTGGCCCCGCAGGTCCGCCTCAAGGGCTTCCGCCCGGGCAAGGTGCCGGTCTCGCACGTGAAGAAGACCTTCGGTCGCGACCTGATGGGCGAGATCGTCAACACCGAGCTGAACCAGTCGAGCCAGAAGGCGCTGGACGATGCCAAGCTGCGCCCGGCCGCCCCGGCCGAGATGACCATGGTCAGCGATATCGACAAGGTCGTCGCCGGCGAGGCGGACCTCTCGTACGAGATGTCGCTGGAGGTGATGCCGGACTTCACCCCGGCCGATCCCAAGGCCCTGAAGCTGTCGCGTCCGGTCTACGAGGCCTCGGACGAGGACCTCGACGAGGCGCTCAAGGAACTGGCCGGCCAGGCCAAGAGCTATGAGGACAAGGGCGGCAAGGCCCCGAAGGCCGCGGACGGCGACCAGGTCATCATCGACTTCGTCGGCAAGATCGACGGCGAGGCCTTCGAGGGCGGCACGGCCGAGGACGCCGCCGTGGTGATCGGTTCGAACACCTTCATCCCGGGCTTCGAGGAGCAGCTCAAGGGCGTCAAGGTCGGCGAGGAGAAGACCCTCGAGGTCACCTTCCCCGAGGCCTACCAGGCGGCCCATCTGGCGGGCAAGCCGGCCACCTTCGACGTCAAGGTCAAGGCCGTGAAGGCCGCCAAGGACGCCGAGATCAATGACGAGTTCGCCACCCGTCTGGGTCTGGAGTCGCTCGACAAGCTGAAGGACCTGCTGCGGCAGAACCTGAACCAGCAATACGCCGGCGCCGCCCGCTTCAAGCTGAAGCGCGCCCTGCTGGACCAGCTGGACGCCGCCCACGACTTCCCGCTGCCGCCGAAGATGGTGGAAGCCGAGTTCGACGGCATCTGGCGCCAGGTCGAGGCCGACAAGGCCGCCGGCCGTCTGCCGGAAGAGGATGCGAAGAAATCGGACGACGACCTCAAGGCCGAGTACCGCAAGATCGCCGAGCGCCGCGTGCGCCTGGGTCTGGTGCTGGCCGAGATCGGCCGCGCCAACAATGTCACCGTCTCCGACCAGGAGCTGAACCAGGCGATCCTGGCCGAGGCCCGCAACTATCCGGGTCAGGAGCGGGCGGTGCTCGACTTCTACCGCCAGAACCCGGGCGCGGCCGCCCAGATGCGCGCGCCGATCTACGAGGAGAAGGTGTGCGAGCTGATCTTCGGCCTGGCGGAGGTCACCGACGCCCCGATCTCCAAGGAAGAGCTGCTCAAGGACGAGGACGAGGCGTAAACCGGTCGCAGGTTGCGCCGCGGCCTTCGGGACGCGATATCTGGAGCAAGCGGGGCGGCGATGAGTCGTCCCGCGCTTTTTTCGCACTCCGAGAAGGCCTTCATGCGCGATCCGATCGACAACCTCACCATGAACCTGGTGCCGATGGTGGTGGAGCAATCCAGCCGCGGCGAACGGGCCTTCGACATCTTCTCGCGCCTGCTGCGCGAGCGGATCATCTTCCTGACCGGGCCGGTCGAGGACGGCATGGCGTCGCTGATCTGCGCCCAGCTGCTGTTTCTTGAGTCGGAGAACCCGAAGAAGGAAATCTCCATGTACATCAACAGCCCGGGCGGGGTGGTGACCTCGGGTATGGCGATCTACGACACCATGCAGTACATCAAGTCGCCGGTGACGACGGTGTGCATGGGCATGGCGGCCTCGATGGGCTCGCTGCTGCTGACCGCCGGCGCCGCCGGGCAGCGCATCGCCCTGCCGAACGCCCGCATCATGGTGCACCAGCCCTCGGGCGGCTTCCGCGGCCAGGCCTCGGACATCGAGCGCCATGCCGAGGACATCATCAAGACCAAGCGCCGGCTGAACGAGATCTACGTCAAGCACACCGGCCGGACCTATGAGGAGGTCGAGCGGACGCTGGACCGCGACCACTTCATGAACGCCGAGGAAGCCAAGGCCTGGGGCATCGTCGACCACGTCTATGACCGTCGCGAGCAGGCCGAGGACGACGGGGTCAAGTCGGTCTGATCCCTGCCGTCGGCATCGTCGCCCCGCCGCGCGGGGCGACGCTCACGGCCTCTGGCGGAACACCCTGAAACCCGCCTCGTCGGCGATGGCCAGCATCTCTGTGTCGCCCGAGGTGTCGCCATAGGCGGCGACGAGGCGGACATCCGGACCATAGACCGCGCGCAGGCGCCGCACCTTCTCCTCGCCGCGGCAGTTGGGGCCGGCGAAGGCGCCGGTGACCCGGCCGGCTCCGTCGAACACCAGCGGCGTGCCGAGCAGCGCTTCCGCCCCGAGTCGGCGGGCGAAGGGGGCGACCGTGGTCTCGGGGCTGGCGGTCACAATCACGCGATGTGCGCCCGCTTCGCCCCAGCGCTTCCAGGTGGCGAGCGCGTCGGGTCGCATCAGCCCGGACCAGCGCTTCGCGGCGAAGGTCTCGGCGCGGCGTTCCAGTTCGGCACGGTCGAGGCCCTCAAGGAACTCGCGGGTGGCCGCGGCCTTGATGCGCTCCCGGTCGCGGTCGCGGGCGTAGGCCGCAAGGGCCGGGGTCAGGCGCAGCAAGCCCTTGGTCCAGCGACGTTTCCCGACGTGCCAGCGCAGAAACGCGGTGAAGCTGTCGCGCACGGTCAGGGTGCCGTCGAAATCAAACGCCACGATGGCCCGGCCCTTGCTGGGGCTCTGGCGCACCATCGTTTCAACCCCCATGTCAGCCATTCGCCGCAATCCCCAGCCACATCGTCTGACCCACCGCGCAGCGCCGACGTCGCAGGACATCGGGGTTGTGGTCGCGAATGGGATGGGTGATTGTCATTTTTTGAAGACCTGTGCGCCCATCATGGGATCGCAACGCATGGGAAGCGCGTCACGGATCGGCGGGATCGGGCGCGAGAGTGAGAAGGGTCGATGACCAAAGCAGCCGGCACGGACGCCAAGAGCACCCTCTACTGCAGCTTCTGCGGCAAGAGCCAGCACGAGGTGCGCAAGCTTATCGCCGGACCGACGGTGTTCATCTGTGATGAGTGCGTCGAGCTGTGCATGGACATCATCCGGGAGGAGCACAAGATCTCCTTCAAGGCGTCCAAGGACGGGGTCCCGACGCCGAAGGAGATTCGCGAGGTCCTCGACGACTATGTGATCGGCCAGCACCACGCCAAGAAGGTGCTCTCGGTCGCGGTCCACAACCACTACAAGCGGCTGAACCACGCGACGAAGAACAACGACGTCGAGCTGGCCAAGTCCAACATCATGCTCATCGGGCCGACCGGCTCGGGCAAGACGCTGCTGGCCCAGACGCTGGCGCGCATCATCGACGTGCCCTTCACCATGGCCGACGCCACGACCCTGACCGAGGCGGGCTATGTCGGCGAGGACGTCGAGAACATCATCCTCAAGCTGCTGCAGGCCTCGGACTACAACGTCGAGCGGGCGCAGCGCGGGATTGTCTACATCGACGAGATCGACAAGATCAGCCGCAAGTCGGACAACCCCTCGATCACCCGCGACGTGAGCGGGGAGGGCGTGCAGCAGGCCCTGCTGAAGATCATGGAAGGCACCGTCGCCTCCGTGCCGCCGCAGGGCGGGCGCAAGCATCCGCAGCAGGAGTTCCTGCAGGTCGACACCTCGAACATCCTGTTCATCGTCGGCGGCGCCTTCGCCGGTCTGGAGAAGGTCATCTCGGCCCGCGGCACCGGGGCCTCGATCGGCTTCGGGGCCAAGGTCAAGGACGTCGACGAGCGCCGCACCGGGGAGATCCTCAAGGAGGTCGAGCCGGACGATCTGATGCGCTTCGGCCTGATTCCCGAGTTCATCGGGCGTCTGCCGGTCATCGCCACGCTGGAAGACCTGGACGAGGTGGCGCTGGTCAAGATCCTGACCGAGCCCAAGAACGCGCTGGTCAAGCAGTACCGCCGCCTGTTCGAGATGGAGAATGTCGGCCTGACCTTCACCGACGACGCCCTGTCGGCGATCGCCAAGAAGGCCATCACCCGCAAGACCGGGGCCCGCGGCCTGCGCTCCATCATGGAGGGCATCCTGCTGGAGACCATGTTCGAACTGCCCAGCTACGAGGGCGTCGAGGAGGTTGTGGTCAACGCCGAGGTGGTCGAGGGCCGCGCCCAGCCGCTGGTGATCTACGCCGAGACGAAGAAGAAGGCCGACGGCGCCGCCTGAGCGGCCGGCCTGTCCTGATCGCACGGGCCCGGCGTTTCCGACGCCGGGCCCGTGTCGTTCCTGCCGCTCGTCCACCGGTGATTGCCGCACCCCGGACGGTGGCGCTTGAACCGGTCGGGCGACGCGCCACATAGTTCCCTGAAAGGCCGCCCCCGGGGCGGGCGCGATCGGGCGATCAGGGCCAGCCCCTGACAAGCGACCGCGCGGGCCTGCGATCCTCAAGGGCCCCGGAGATCCGCATCATGTCCGAGTCCCAAGTCCTCCCCGTCCTGCCCCTCCGCGACATCGTCGTCTTCCCGCACATGGTCGTGCCGCTGTTTGTGGGTCGCGAGAAGTCGGTCAAGGCGCTCGACGAGATCATGCGCGGCGACAAGCAGATCCTGCTGGCCACGCAGAAGAACAGCGTCGACGACGATCCGGCCCCCGCCGACATCTTCACGACCGGCGTGCTGGCCACGGTGCTGCAGCTGCTCAAACTGCCTGACGGCACGGTCAAGGTGCTGGTCGAGGGCAAGTCGCGCGCCCGCTTGGTCCGCTTCACCGACCGCAGCGAGTATTTCGAGGCCGAGGCAGAGCCGATTCCCGATGAGGCCGGCGAAGCCAGCGAGGCCGAAGCCCTGATGCGGGCCGTGGTCGAGCAGTTCGAGAACTACGTCAAACTGAACAAGAAGGTGCCGCCGGAGGCGCTGTCGGCGATCCCGCAGATCACCGATCCGTCCAAGCTGGCCGATTCGGTGGCTGCCCATCTGTCGGTGAAGATCAGCGACAAGCAGGCGCTGCTGGAGGCCATCTCCGTGCCGCGCCGGCTGGAGCAGGTCTACGGCCTGATGGAGGGCGAGATCAGCGTCCTCCAGGTCGAGAAGAAGATCCGCAGCCGCGTGAAGCGGCAGATGGAGAAGACCCAGCGCGAGTACTATCTCAACGAACAGATGAAGGCGATCCAGCGCGAGCTGGGCGAGGGCGATGACCAGCGCGACGAGCTGGTCGAGCTGGAAAAGCGCATCCGCAAGACCAAGCTGTCCAAGGAGGCCCGCACCAAGGCCGAGGCGGAGCTGAAGAAGCTGCGCAACATGAGCCCGATGTCGGCGGAATCGACCGTCGTGCGGAACTACCTCGACTGGCTGCTGTCGATCCCGTGGGGCAAGGCGCGCCAGAAGCCGATCGACCTGAACAAGGCCGAGGACATCCTCGAGGAGGATCACTTCGGCCTGGAGAAGGTCAAGGAGCGGATCATCGAGTACCTGGCGGTGCAGGCGCGCACCAACAGCCTCAAGGGCCCGATCCTCTGCCTCGTCGGCCCGCCGGGCGTGGGCAAGACCTCGCTGGCCAGGTCGATCGCCAAGGCGACCGGGCGCGAGTACGTGCGCATGTCGCTGGGCGGGGTGCGGGACGAGGCCGAGATCCGCGGTCACCGCCGGACCTACATCGGCTCGATGCCGGGCAAGATCATCCAGGCCATGAAGAAGGCCAAGACCACCAACGCCTTCATCCTGCTGGACGAGATCGACAAGCTGGGCGCCGACTGGCGCGGCGACCCGTCGTCGGCGCTGCTCGAGGTGCTGGACCCGGCCCAGAACGGCACCTTCGGCGACCACTATCTGGAGGTGGATTACGACCTGTCCCAGGTGATGTTCGTCACCACGGCCAACAGCCTGAACATGCCCCAGCCCCTGCTGGACCGCATGGAGATCATCCAGGTGTCCGGCTACACCGAGGACGAGAAGGTCGAGATCGCCCGCCGCCACGTCCTTCCGAAGCTGATGAAGGATCACGGGCTGAAGGCCGGCGAACTGGTCGTGCCCGACGAGATGATCCGCGACCTGATCCGCTACTACACTCGTGAGGCCGGCGTTCGCTCGCTGGAGCGGGCGCTGGGCGGGCTGGCGCGCAAGGCCGTGCGCGAGATGGCCAAGACCGGCGCGACGGCGATCACCGTCGATGCGGAGAAGCTGGCCGCCTACGCCGGCGTGCGGAAGTATCGCTACGGCGAGACCGACGCCGAGGATCAGGTCGGCATCGTCACCGGCCTGGCCTGGACCCAGTTCGGCGGCGACATCCTGACCATCGAGGCGATCCGCATGCCGGGCCGCGGGCGCATGACCGTGACCGGCAACCTCAAGGACGTGATGAAGGAGTCGATCTCGGCCGCCGCGTCCTATGTGCGGGCCCGGTCGCTGGCCTTCGGCGTCAAGCCGCCGGTGTTCGAGAAGACCGACATCCACGTGCACGTGCCGGACGGGGCGACCCCCAAGGACGGCCCGTCGGCGGGCGTGGCCATGACCGTGGCCATGGTCTCGGTCCTGACCGGCATTCCGATCCGCAAGGACATCGCCATGACCGGCGAGATCACCCTGCGCGGGCGCGTCACCGCCATCGGCGGCCTGAAGGAGAAGCTGCTGGCCGCCCTGCGCTCGGGCGTGAAGACGGTGCTGATCCCGCAGGAGAACGAGAAGGACCTTGCGGACGTGCCGGAGAATGTGAAGGCGGGGCTGGAGATCGTTCCGGTCTCCACCGCCGACGAGGCGCTCAAGTGGGCCCTGACCGGCGAGCTCACCCCGGTGGAGTGGGACGAGGCGGCCGAGCCGCTGCCGGCCGCGCCGCCGCCCGAGACGCCGGGCGCGGTGGCCACCCACTGAGGCCCTGAGACGACCAGCGGCCGGGGGTCGCCCCGGCCGTTTTCGCGCCGGTCTTGATCGGCGCGCCGGAGGCGGGCATCTCCTCCTCCGGGGCGGCTAGCTCAGCTGGTCAGAGCACCTCGTTTACACCGAGGGGGTCGGGGGTTCGAACCCCTCGCCGCCCACCAGACAGCACAAGGCCCGTCGGATCGCTCCGGCGGGCCTTTTTCTGTCGGCTGACTTGCGTCGGTCCTAGAACCGGAAGCTGGCGCGCAGCAGCAGGCTGTAGCGAACGTAGTCCTCGATCGACTCGCCGCTGGCCTCGATGGTCAGCAGGCCGAGGTCGTTGCCGATGCCGAGGCGCAGGCCGAGGATCGGGCCGCCGCCCTCGATGGCGCCGTTGGCCAGCAGGAACTCGCGGGTGCCGCCCGAGAAGCGGCCCACGGTCTCGCCGCCGTCGACGGAGATGTACTGCTTCCAGCCGACCCGTAGCTCCGGCCGGATCCAGCCGTCGCGGCCGAAGCGGGCGCCGATGTTCATCGCCGCGGTGGCGGTGAACATGTGGCCGTCCCGGTCGTCGACCGACAGATCGAAGCCGTCGCCGGCGCCGCGCTCGGTGTAGCCGTCCTCGTTCAGCCAGAAGTACTCGGCGAACAGCTCGGGCCGGACCTCATAGCGGCCGAAGGTGCGGCGGTAGGAGACCCCCCCGGCTGCGGCCAGGGTCAGGCCGTTCCAGTCCGCCTCGGTCGTCAGGTTGAGGTTCTCGCCGACGATCTGGCGCGTGCCTTCCATGGTGGCGTAGCCGGCCGCGGCGCGGGCCCAGGTGGTCCAGTACTGGCCCTGGGCGCGCCAGTAGAGGCCCAGCTCGATCAGGTTGGCGGCGAGGTTCTCCTCGGCGGCGGCCTCCGGGTCCTCGATATCCGAGGAGGTGAAGGCGACGCTCAGGCCGACGTTGCCGAAGCCGGTGCCGCGCTCGACGCCGCCGGCCACGCCGAAGCCCTCGGCGCGGAAGCCGTAGCTGTCGGTCTTGTCCTTGTCGGCGTAGAAGTTGATCTCCTGCAGCCAGGCGCTGGTCTGGCCGGCCGCCAGCACCTCGTTGCGGCCGGTCAGGGCGCGCGTCACCGCGTCGACGCCGGAGGCCAGCGAGGTCAGGGCGCCGCCCGAGTGCTCGGGCAGGATCTGCTCGTACAGATCGATCAGGCCCTCGCGGTCGAGCTGGTTCAGCACCGCGCCGCGCAGGGTGTCGTTCAGTCCGAGCGCCTCGTAGACTGAGTCATAGATCGCCGCTTCGGAGGCGATGAAGCCCAGCTCGTCCGCGCTCTTGCGGCGGACGTCGACGAACACTTCGTTGGCGGCGGCGTCGATGCCAGCGGCCACGCTGTAGAGGAACGGCGAGTTCTCGCTGATGTCGCTGAGGTCGACGCCGGTTGCCTGCAGGCTGCCGGCGCGGATCAGGGTCAGGCGCTCCTGGTCCTGGATCAGGGAGTTGAAGCGGGCGCCGAGCGTCGCGCCCTGGGCCAGGGTCGCGGCGCCGGAGACGTTCAGGCCGCCCGAACCGCTGGCCGGGTCCACGGCCACCAGCAGGGTGCCGTCGGCGCCCACGTTGAGGCTGGTCAGGTTCAGCGTGCTCGACTGCCGGGTTTCCAGCACGCCGTTGCTGACCGAGATGTCCAGCAGGCCGTCGCTGTCGGTGATCTCGCCACGCACCTCGGCGCCGCCGCTGATGAGCAGGCGGTCCGCGCCCGTGCCGAAGCTGATGTCGCTGAACACCTCGCCGTTGCGCACATCGAAGGTGTCGGCCCCCGAGCCGAACAGAACGGCGCCCGAGATGATCGCCTCGCGCTCGTCCGGCACGCCGTCGTTGTCGTCGTCGTTGTCGGCATTGTCCTCGGCGTCCGGGATCCCGTCGCCATCGTCGTCCGTGTCGGTCAGGTCCGGCGTGCCGTCGCCGTCGAAGTCGCTGTAGCGATCGACCGTGGTGTCGCCGGTCTGGACCAGGGTGACCCCGGTCGTATTGGCGCTGACGTCAATGGCGATGGCGCGGCCGGTGACGACCTCGTCCGACGCATCGAGGTTGTCGTCGTCGTTGTCGTCTTCGTCGTCCGTCGGCGTGACGACCCCGAAGATCCGGCCCGAGTTGGTGATCGAGGTCAGGCCGCCGGACGCGTCGCGCAGGCCGATGGCGTCGCCGCGTTCGCCGGCCAGATTGGCCCCGATGGACCCGCTGTTGGTCAGGCTGGTGACTGTGGCCCCGGCGGCGATGTCGAGGCCCACCGCGCTATGGGCCTGTTCGGTCAGGGCGCTGGCCTGAAGGGTCCCGCTGTTGACGATCGCGGGCGCCGAGACCCCGGTCGCGATCGCCACGGCCCGGGACTCCGCCTCGTAGGCGGTGGAGGAGATCACGCCGGTGTTGCGGAAGCCGCCGGCGATGTTGACCGCCTGTCCGGCGCCCAGCTGGACCCCCGTCGACGTCACGCCATCGAGCAGGCCTTGCGAGGTGATGGTGCCGCGGTTGATCAGGCCGAAGGCGTCTTCGCCGGTCCCGACCGCGCCGATGGTGGTGGTGCGGGTATCCGAGCCGACGAGCAGGGCCGGGGCGCCGCCGAACACCGAGAGGCTCGAATCGGTTTCCTGCGCGTCGGGCACGCCGTCGCCGTCACGGTCGGTGTCTGTGCGGTTGGCGGTGCCGTCGCCGTCGTCGTCCTCGTCGCCGTTCTTGACGCCGTCGCCGTCGTCGTCGCCCTCGAGGCCGCCAAGGTACCGCGGGGCGATATCCAGCAGAATGCCCGAGCCGACGTCGCCCGCGACGCGCGCGGCCGGTCCGCCCTGCAGGATGTCGTCGGCGTCGAGATCTTCGTAGTAGAGCAGCTCGTCGCGGATCTGCTCGCCGTTGGCCTTCACCAGGCGCGAGGTATAGCGATAGCCCGTCGCGGACACCGCTCCCTGCAATCTCACCTGGCCCGAAACATCGCCGTCGACGGCGACGCCAACGGCGCCGGCCCCCAGCACATTGACCGCTGCGCCAATGCGGACGCCCTGCACGTCACCCTGGGTGCGCACGCCATAGCTGTTGTCGCCGACCACCGAAATGGTCCCGCGGGTGTCGAGGCTGCCGGCCATGTCGGATTCGACCAGGATGCCAGCAGAGTTGTTGCCCTGCACCGAGATCGAGCCGGTGTTCTCGACGAGGATGTTGCCGGCGAACGTCCCCGGACCGGTGACGCGCACGCCATAGCGGTTGTCGCCGCTGGCGAACCGCCCGTCGGCGTCGCCGTCGTCGTCGGTGTCCTCGTAGCTCTCGATGTCGTCGGTGATGGTGACGGCGCCGCCGAGGGTGACGCCGCCCGTGGTTCCGCCCTGGACCTCGATGGCCGTCGCGCCGCTCGCGGCGTTGCTCATGGTGATCTGCGAACCGCTGTCGAGATCGACCGTGTGATTCGAATCGAGCGTGATCGCCGAACCGGACGTGACATTGATGGCGCCGCCGCTGGCCAGCCGGATGTTGTCAGGCGCCGTGCCCGTGGCGTTGGAGGTGCGGATCACGGTCGTCCGGCTGGTCGAGACGACCACCTCGGCGTGAGCCCCGGCGGCGGCCATGAGCGGAGCGAGCGCCGCCGCGGTCGCGAGCAGGATACGCATTCAGAAGAACCCTTCAGGTGACACGCACGCCGGGCGTCGACGGCCCTCCCGGAGCGTCAGCCGACAGTCGCCAACTTTCGCGAATTTGAGGCGAATGCAAGGCTAAAGGCATCGGCGGGGGCGCTTTAGCCCCTCGGGAGGGCCTCGCAAGCCCCGCCCTGGTGCAAGCGCTTGAGCTTCGCCGTGCGCGGGCGTAGGGGCCTTTCGGATGACCCCCAGAAAGCCCGCCCGTCGCATCCTGTCGCCGCGGTCGACCGTTGGATCGGGGATGGATCCCCTGTCGACGGAACGCATGCTGACCTACGAAGCGCTCGAGAGCGAGCTTTGGCCGATTCCCGGGCGCGCCGAGGAGGTGTCGGCGACCCTGCGCGCCGTGACCCGGGCGACCGAAGACGCTCGTCCTCGGCTGGTCGACACGACAATGCTGTTCGCGCCGCGATCGGGCGGGGTCAAACGCTATCTGATGTCGAAGAAGAGCTGGCTGACGGCAAACCGGCCGGCGGTGAGCCACGGGCTGGTGGTGCCCGGAGCCCGGCACCGGGTGGCGGCGGACGGGACGGTGCACCTGCACGCCACCAAGCTGCCCTTCGGCGACGGCTATCGCTGGCCCACCAGCGTCCGGCGCTGGAGCGCCTGGGTCGCGGCGATGAATCCGGCGGTCATCGAGGCCGGAGATCCCTATACGCCCGGTCAGGCGGCGCTCGAGGCCGGCCAGCGGGTCGGCTGCCCCGTGGTAGGCTTCTGCCACTCGGATCCGGCGGCTCTGGCCGCCCTGCACCTCGGCGAGTGGGCCAAGAAGCCGGTCGAGAAGCGCTGGGCCCGGCTGTTCAAACAGTTCGACCGGGTCGTCTCCCCGAGCCGCTACATCGCCCGCCGTCTGGAGGAGGCCGGGGTGAGCGACATCGTCATCCGGCCGCTGGGCGTGGAAATCGACACCTTCCGCCCGGATCGCGGCGATCGCGCCTCGCTGCTACGTCAGCTGGGGCTGGGCGCCGACGCCCGGCTGCTCTGCTTCGCCGGACGGCCCGCGCGGGAGAAGAACGTCGACGTGCTGATCGACGCGGTTCAGCGCCTGGGCGATCCCTACCATCTGGTGCTGGTGGGGGCGGGGCAGGGGCTGCCGCACGAGGACCGCGTCATCAGCCTGCCGTACGAGCGCGATCCCAGAGCGGTCGCGAGGATCATCGCTGGCTGCGACGTCTTCGTGCACGCCAACGACAAGGAGCCGTTCGGCCTGATCGTGCTGGAGGCGATGGCCTGCGGGCGGCCTGTCGTCGGCGTCAACGCCGGCGGCGTGGCGGAGACCGTCGACAATACGGTCGGGCAGCTGGCGGACGCCGCCGAGCCGGCGGCCTATGCGGCGGCGATCGAGGCCCTGTTCGAGCGCGATATCGAGGCGCTGGGCGCCGCAGCGCGCGTGCGGGCCGTGGAGCGCTTCGCCTGGAACCGCGTGTTCGAGGACCTCTTCATGGTCTACGGCGAGGTCAGCGGCGAGACCGCCTTCGTCCAGCCGTCGGTCGACGTCGCGAGCCACTGAGGCGCGCGCCGACCCGCCGGCGGCGGGCCTTCACACCAGCGATGTTCAGAAAAGCGAAGCGCCACTCCCCGGAGGGGAGTGGCGCGAGTGACGGGGCTCGAACCCGCGACCTCCGGCGTGACAGGCCGGCACTCTAACCAACTGAGCTACACCCGCGTTTCCCGGCCGGAGAAGCAAGTTCTCCCCGGCGAGGGGCGTCGTTTAGGCGGGGGCGCCCGAACCTGTCAAGCGCCCTTTTTCGCCTCACTGCGCCGCGGTCGCCGCCACCGCCTGACGGGCCTGCTCAAGGTCGTAGGTGACGACCTCGCCGCCGCCGAGAGGCAGGCCGAAATAGACCCAGATTCCGGTCATGATCAGCCCGCCGATCAGGAAGAAGAACGAGTAGGGCAGCATCGTCGCCATCAGGTTGCCGATGCCGAAGCCCGGCACCCAGCGCTGGCAGAAGCCGAGGATCAGCGGGAAATAGACCATCAGCGGCGTGATGATGTTGGTCACCGAGTCACCCATGCGGAAGGCGGCCGTGGTCATCTCCGGGCTGACGCCGAGGAGCATAAGCATCGGCACCAGCACCGGGGCCATGGCGGCCCACTTGGCCGATGCCGATCCGACCAGAATGTTGATCGCCGCAGCCAGCAGCACGATGGCCACCAGCAGCTGCCACGACTCCAGCCCGCTGGCCTTGAGCTGTTCGGCTCCGGTGATCGCCGTGATGACCCCCAGGTTTGACCAGTTGAACATCGCGACGAAGTGGGCCGCGACGAAGGCCAGCACGATGTACGGCGCCATGACCGCCATCGATTCGGTCATCATCCGCACCAGCTCGCGATGGTTCTTCAGCGTACCGGCCGCCGCGCCGTAGGCGACGCCGGCGGCGAGGAACAGGACGAAGAAGCCGGCCACCAGCGAGTTGTAGAAGGGGTTCATCCGCTCATCGGCCGGGCCTTCGGCGTTGATCAGCGCGGCGTCCGGCAGGAGGGTCATGGCGGCCCAGGCGCCGATCACCAGTGCCGTGGCGAGGCCGGCCCAGAACAGGCCGCGCTTCTCGGCGCCGCTGAGGGCCGATTCGCTCAGCTGGATCGGGGCGTCGGCGGACGGGGTCCAGGGGCCGAGGCGCGGCTCGACGATCTTGTCCGTGACGAACCAGGCCAGCGGCACGAACACGAACGTCATGGCGATGATGAAAAAGTGGTTCCCCGCGATGTTGGCGGTCCACCCCGGCTCGATCAGTTGCGCCGCCGGCTGGGTGATGCCGAGCAGCAGGGCGTCGAGGTGGCCGGGGAAGAGGTTGGCCGAGAAGCCGCCGGAGACCGCGGCGAAGCCGGCGGCGATGCCGGCGACCGGGTGACGTCCCGCGGCGGCGAAGATCAGGCCCGCCAGCGGCACCAGCACGACATAGCCGGCGTCGGCGGCGTGGTTGGAGACGATGCCGACAAACACCACGATCGGCGTCAGGAAGGCCTTGGGCGCATCGCGGATGCCGGCGCGCATGACCGCCGAGAACAGGCCGGTCCGCTCGGCCACCCCGGCGCCCAGCATGACCACGAGCACATAGCCCAGCGGCGCGAAGCCGGTGAGCGTCCTCGGCATGTCGACGAACAGCCGCCGCAGGTTCTCGCTCGACAGCAGACTCTGGGCGACCACGGCCTGGCCGTCGACCGGATTGATGGCGCTCAGATTATAGGCGGCCGCCGCGACGCTGCCGACCACCAGCGCGCCGATCAGCCAGACAAAGATGAAGACCGGGTCGGGCAGGCGGTTGCCCGCCTTTTCGACGAAGGTGAGAATCCCGTTGCCGATGCCCAAGCATGCCTCCCGTGACTGGCTGAAACTGGCGGGAGAGATAAGGAACGTCAGCAGCTTGGCTTGGCAAGCGGGATTCCGCGGGAATTTGCGAGCCAATCGCAAGAAAAACGTTTCGACGCATGGGTTTGAACGGCGCGGGGAGTAGGTCTAGAAAGCGCCGAATCCGCCGCCTCCCCCTCGGCGGCCCGAGGCGTTCCGATGACCGAATTCCTTCTCGAATATCTGCCGATCGTGATCTTTCTGGGGATCGCGGCGGTGCTGGGCCTGCTGTTCATCGTGGCCGCACTGGTGCTGGCCCCGAAGAACCCCGACAGCGAGAAGCTCTCGGCCTATGAGTGCGGCTTCAACGCCTTCGACGACGCTCGCATGAAGTTCGACGTGCGCTTCTATCTGGTGTCGATCCTTTTCATCATCTTCGACCTTGAAGTGGCGTTCCTGTTCCCGTGGGCCGTGTCGATGTTCGACCTGAGCCGCGAGGGCATGATCTTCGCCTTCTGGTCGGGCTTCACCTTCCTGGTCGTGCTGACGGTCGGGTTCCTCTACGAGTGGAAGAAGGGCGCGCTGGAATGGGAGTGATCACCCCCGGACTGCAGGGGCCGACCTCGGCGCTGACGCCCTATGGCGCGGGCGCCCGCTCGTCGGTCGAGGGCTACGACCCGGCCGTCCACGACAAGTTCTTCGAGGCGGTCAACACCGAGCTGGCCGAGCACGGCTTCCTGACGGCCGCGCTGGACGACGTCATCACCTGGGCGCGCACGGGCTCGCTGATGTGGATGACCTTCGGTCTGGCCTGCTGCGCCGTGGAGATGATGCAGGCCTCGATGCCGCGCTTCGACATGGAGCGGTTCGGCATGGCCCCGCGCGCCAGTCCGCGCCAGTCGGACCTGATGATCGTCGCCGGCACCCTGACCAACAAGATGGCCCCGGCCCTGCGCAAGGTCTACGACCAGATGCCGGACCCGCGCTACGTCCTGTCCATGGGCAGCTGCGCCAATGGCGGCGGCTACTACCACTACAGCTACAGCGTCGTGCGCGGCTGCGACCGCATCGTGCCGGTCGACGTCTATGTGCCCGGTTGCCCGCCGACCGCGGAGGCCCTGATCTACGGCCTGCTGCAGCTGCAGAAGAAGATCCGCCGCACGGGGACGATCGAGCGATGAACGCGCTGGAGCAGATCGCGGCCACCGAGGCGGCGCTGACCCCGCTGGGGACGGAAATGGTCGCCGAGCTGGGCGTTGAGGCCCAGGTCGCCTTTGGCGAGCTGACGCTGGTCGCCCCGCGCGAGCGGATCGTCGAGGTGCTGGGCGCCCTGCGGGACCGCTTTGGCTTCCAGCAGCTGATCGACGTCTGCGGCGTCGATTATCCGGACCGCGCCGAGCGGTTCGAGGTGGTCTACCACCTGCTCAGCCTGACCCGGAACGCCCGGGTGCGGGTCAAGGTGTCGACGGACGAGACCACGCCGGTGGCCAGCGCCGTGAGCGTCTATCCGGCCGCCGACTGGTTCGAGCGCGAGGCGTTCGACATGTACGGCATGCTGTTCTCGGGCCATCCCGACCTGCGCCGCATCCTCACCGACTACGGCTTCGAGGGGCATCCGCTGCGCAAGGACTTCCCGATGACCGGCTACGTCGAGGTGCGCTACGACGAGGCCCAGAAGCGGGTGGTCTACGAGCCGGTGCGCCTGCAGCAGGAGTTCCGCAACTTCGACTTCCTGTCGCCTTGGGAAGGCGCCGAGTATCCGGCGCCGGTCCTGCCTGGCGACGAAAAGGCGGCCCCGCCGCCGCCCGCGCCGTCCCCCGCTCCCGCCGCGTCCAAGGCGAAGGGCAAGGGCAAGGGGAAGGGATGACCGGCCATGACACGCTCCGCCGCCCGGTCTGCAGCCTCCTTCTTCCTGGTGACCTTCTCGACGGCCTTCCTGTTCACGCTCGGAGCGCGGCTCACGGGCTGGTTCACCCGCGCGCCCGAGGTGGCGCCGGAGCAGCTGCAGGCGCTGGGCGTGGCGATCATGGTCGCCGTGGTCTGTCTGGCCGTGGGCGCCGGCATCCGGCGGCTGTCGGCCGGCGAGCTGCAGAGCGCGCTGTTGGGGGCTTCGGCGGTGCTGCTGTCGACGCCGCTGGCGATCGCCGTGCTGACGGGCGACTGGGAAATCTCGACCGCCGCGGTCTCGGGCATGGGCGTGCTGACGCTCGCGCTCGGCTGGCTGGTCGCGCTGACGCGGCGGCGCGAGTCTCTGGACGAGGAACTGTCTGATGGCTGACGGCGCCAACCCCCCTGTGCAGACGGCCGGCGACTGGGCTGTCGACACCCGCAACGATCACGCGCGGGCCATGGACGACCGCAAGTTCACCATCAACTTCGGTCCGCAGCACCCGGCCGCGCACGGCGTACTGCGTCTGGTGCTGGAGCTGGACGGCGAGGTGGTCACCCGCGTCGATCCGCACATCGGCCTGCTGCACCGCGGCACCGAGAAGCTGATGGAGGCCCGCACCTACCTCCAGAACGTGCCCTATTTCGACCGGCTGGATTACGTCTCGCCGATGAACCAGGAGCACGCGTTCTGCCTGGCCATCGAGCGGCTGCTGGGCATCGACGTGCCCTACCGCGCCCAGCTGATCCGCGTGCTCTACAGCGAGATCGGCCGGATCCTGTCGCACCTGCTGAACGTGACGACCCAGGCCATGGACGTCGGCGCCCTCACGCCGCCGCTCTGGGGCTTCGAGGAGCGCGAGAAGCTGATGGTGTTCTACGAGCGCGCCTGCGGGGCGCGCCTGCACGCCAACTACTTCCGCCCCGGCGGCGTCCACCAGGACCTGCCGGCCGACCTGATCGATGACATCGACCGCTGGTGCAAGACCTTCCCGGCGGCGCTGAAGGACATCGAGAGCCTCGTCACCGAGAACCGCATCTTCAAGCAGCGCAACGTCGACATCGGCGTGGTGTCGAAGGAGCAGGCCCTGGCCTGGGGCTTTGCCGGCGTCATGCTGCGCGGCTCGGACATCGCCTGGGACCTGCGCAAGTCGCAGCCCTACGAGTGCTACGCCGACCTGGAGTTCGACGTCATCGTCGGCAAGAACGGCGACTGCTGGGATCGTTACCTCGTGCGCATCGAGGAGATGAAGCAGTCGGTGCGGATCATGGAGCAGTGCATCCACCGCCTGCGCAACTATGTCGGCGCGCCCGTCATGGTCGAGGACAACAAGGTGGTGCCGCCGCGCCGGGGCGAGATGAAGCGCTCGATGGAGGCGCTGATCCACCACTTCAAGCTCTACACCGAGGGCTTCAAGACGCCCGAAGGCGAGGTCTACGCCGCGGTCGAGGCCCCGAAGGGCGAGTTCGGCGTCTATCTGGTGTCCGACGGCACCAACAAGCCGTACCGCTGCAAGATCTCGGCGCCGGGCTTCCGCCACCTGCAGGCGATGGACTGGATGAACCGCGGCCACATGCTGGCCGACGTCTCCGCCATCCTCGGTTCGCTCGACATCGTGTTCGGGGAGGTGGACCGGTGAGCCCCGAAGCCATCGCCCAGGGTCAGCTGGACGCCTACAACGCCCAGGATCTCGACGCCTTCGTCGGCTGGTTCGCCGACGATGTGGCGGTCGCCGACCTGAACGCCGCGCCGAACCTGCAGGGCCGCGACGCCTATCGTGCACGCTATGCCGACCTGTTCGCGCAGTATCCTCAGAACCGGGTCGAGTTGCTGTCGCGCATGGTCATCGGCTCGACCGTGATCGACCATGAACGCGTGTTCCGCGCCCCCGACGTCGCGCCCTTCGAGGTCGCGGCCATCTACACCCTTGCCGGCGACAAGATCGCCCGCGTCGATTTCGTGAAGGCCTGATCGATGTCCGTCCGTCGTCTCGCCAAGGACCAGCCCGCCAGCTTCGCCTTCTCGAAGGCGACGAAGGCCAAGTGCGACTGGTGGATCGCCAAGTATCCTGCCGATCGCCGCCAGTCGGCGGTGATCCCGATCCTGTGGCTGGTGCAGAAGCAGGAGGGCTGGGTCTCCGAGCCGGCCCTGCGCGCCATCGCCGAACTGCTGGGCATGCCCTACATCCGGGTGCTGGAGGTCGCGACCTTCTACACCATGTTCATGCTGGAGCCGGTCGGGAAGACCGCCCTGATCCAGGTCTGCGGCACCACCCCGTGCATGCTGCGCGGCGCCAATGACCTGATGAAGGTCTGCAGGGACAAGATCGGGCCGAAGGACCACCTCAGCGCCGACGGCCGCTTCACCTGGCAGGAGGTCGAGTGCCTCGGCGCCTGCGTGAACGCGCCGATGGCCCAGATCAACGACTACTACTACGAGGACCTGACGCCCGAGACCCTGGCGCAGATCATCGACGACTTCGCGGCGGGCAAGGCGCCGAAGGCAGGGACGTACGTCGAGCGCACCAACTCCGCGCCGGCCGGCGGCCCGCTGACCCTGACCGATCCGAAGCTGTATGACGGCTCGGCCGCGAAGCCGATCCGCAAGCTGCCGAACGCGGAGCCGACCCCGGCATGACCCCGCCCGACCTCAGCACTGAGGACGGTCGCGCCGCCTACCGGCGCGAACTGCGACGCGTCGGCTGGCGCTGGCGCTGGAGCGGGCTGGGCCTGATCGTGCTGGCCGCCATCTGGGTGGCGCTGGCCCGCGACGGAGCCCAGGCCTGGGCGGAGCAGGGCGTGATCGTGGCCTACGGCCTGCTGGCCGCCGGCTGGGTGATGGTGATTTCCTCGATCGCCATGCGGACGCGGCACCATCGCCGCCGCATGGCCGAGCTCGACGGGGTGGCGCGATGATCCGTTCAGGCGAAACGTCGCGCGCCCTTCGCACGGGCGCGGCATGCTCCGCGGCGATCACGAGGGTCAGGCGTTGGGGGCGGCGTCATGAGTTCGGAACGCAAGGACAAGCCGGGCAGGGGCCTGGTCGAGGGGGCCCGTCAGGCGGGCCTGTTCCTGACCAATCTGGCCGGGGCCGCCTCGCTGTCCCTCGGCGGAGCCCAGGCCCAGCCGCAGCAACCGCCGCAACCCGCCTCGCGGGCGCCCGTCGCCCCCGTCTCGCCGACCTCGACTTCCGGATCGTCTGATGCGCCCAGCCAAGCTCCCCAGAAACCCAGTCCCGGCGACCGGACGCCGGTTCCCGTCGAGCGCGAAACCCGTGACCGGCGAAGCGAGCTGTCTCGCCCGCGTGGTCGCGGCCTGGGCGGCGGCGGACGTTCAGGAGACGGCCCGATGATCGGCATGCTGGAAGACAAGGACCGCATCTTCACCAACCTCTATGGCCTGCACGACTGGGGTCTGGAGGGCGCGAAGCGTCGTGGCTGCTGGAACGCCACGCCGGACATGCTGGCCCTGGGCCGCGACTGGATCATCGCCCAGGTCAAGAACTCCGGCCTGCGCGGCCGCGGTGGCGCCGGCTTCTCCACCGGCCTGAAGTGGTCCTTCATGCCCAAGGAGGTGAAGGACCGCCCGCACTATCTGGTGGTCAACGCCGACGAGTCCGAACCCGGGACCTGCAAGGACCGGGAGATCATGCGCCATGATCCGCACCTGCTGATCGAGGGCTGCCTGATCGCCAGCTTCGCCATGCAGGCGCACGCCTGCTACATCTACATCCGCGGCGAATACGTGCGCGAGCGCGAGGTGCTGGAGGAGGCCATCAAGCAGGCCTACGAGGCCCGGCTGATCGGCAAGAACAACATCCACGGCTGGGATTTCGACCTCTACGTCCATCATGGCGCCGGGGCCTACATCTGCGGCGAGGAAACCGCGCTGCTGGAGAGCCTCGAAGGCAAGAAGGGCCAGCCGCGCCTGAAGCCGCCGTTCCCGGCCGGGGCCGGCCTCTACGGCTGCCCGACCACGGTCAACAACGTCGAGTCGATCGCGGTCGTCGGCACCATCCTGCGGCGCGGCGCCGAGTGGTTCGCGGGCTTCGGCCGGCCGAACAACACCGGCACCAAGCTGATGTGCGTGTCGGGCCATGTGAACACGCCGTGCAACGTCGAGGAATCGATGTCGATCCCGCTGCGTCAGCTGCTGGAGGATCACTGCGGCGGCGTGCGGGGCGGCTGGGGCAACCTCAAGGCCGTGATCCCGGGCGGCTCCTCGGTGCCGCTGATCACCGCCGAGATGGCCGAGACGGCGCTGATGGACTTCGACAGCCTGCGCGAGATGCGGTCGGGCCTCGGCACCGCGGCGGTCATCGTCATGGACCAGTCGACCGACCTGGTGAAGGCGATCGCCCGCATCAGCTATTTCTACAAGCACGAGAGCTGCGGCCAGTGCACCCCGTGCCGCGAGGGCACCGGCTGGATGTGGCGCGTGCTTGAGCGCATGGCCATCGGCGAGGCGGATCCGTCCGAGATCGATCTGCTGCTCGAGGTGGCCGGCCAGGTCGAGGGCCACACCATCTGCGCCCTCGGCGACGCCGCCGCCTGGCCCGTGCAGGGCCTGATCCGGCACTTCCGCCACGAGATCGAGGAGCGGATCGCCAACTACCGCAGCCGCCGCGCGAATTTCGCCGGCCACGCCATCGCCGCGGAGTAGACCTTTTGGCTGGACTCTCCGCCCCTCTGGTCCGGATCGCCGTCGCCGCCTTCGCGTGCGTCGTCGCGGCCGGCTGGGCGGAGACGACGGCGGCGGCCGAGCCCCAGGCGGCGGCGCCCGCCGGTCGCGGCCTGCCGGCTCCGGCCAGCTTTGCGGACAATCCGCGGGTGATCACTCACTATGAGGCGCGCACGGCGCTGTTCGCCGATTACCCGCCGCTCGACGGGGGCGTGGCCTTCGTCGGCGACAGCCTGACCGAGGGCGGCGACTGGGCCGCCCTGTTCCCGGGCGTGACGCTGCGCAACTACGGCATCAGCGGCGACCGGGCCGAGGGCGTGCTGGCGCGCCATGCCCAGGTCGTGGCGGCGCGGCCGGGCCGGATCCTGCTTCTGATCGGCACCAACAACCTGTCGCGCGGCGTCAGCCCGGCGGCGGTCGACGCGGATGTATCGGCGACCCTCGACCGGTTCCGCGCGGCCCTGCCCGGGACCCAGCTGGTGGTCCAGAGCGTGCTGCCGCGCCAGCCGCAGTTCGACGCCGCGATCCGCGAGCTGAACGCCCTGCTGCGCCAGACGGCGGCGCGCCACGGCGCCGCCTTCGTCGACCTGCATCCCGCCTTCGTGGTGCAGGGCGGCCGTCTTGATCCGGCCGTGACCCGGGACGAGCTGCACCTGACGTCGGTCGGCTACGCGCGCTGGGCCGGGCTCATCGCGCGCTGCGTGCGCGAGGGGGCCTGCGGATGAGACGCCTGCTTTCCATCATCGGCCTTGCCGCCCTTGTCGCCGCCTGCGGCCAGGGAGCCCCTGCGCCCGAGGCTGAGGCGACGACGGCCGCCGAAGCGCCCGTGGCCGATATGGCCGCGGCGGCGCCCGGGGTCATGACGCCCGCCGATCTGCCGCGCGTGTGTCGCGCGGGGCTGGCGGCCATCCACGGCCAGCGGGTGGCCGACATCCAGATCGAGGGCGTCGAGGGCGAGATCGTCAAGACGTCCTGGCGCGCCCCTGTTGACGGCGGCCGCCTGTTCGCCGACTGCCGGGTGCAGGGCGATGTGGTGACCTGGCGGCCGACCGGCCTGCCGGATCCGGCGCAGGAGCGCTGGATGGACACTGCCGAGGATCCGGTCGTGCGCGTCGTGCTGCGCGGCGAAGAGATTGAAGTGAACCAGACGTTCCCGGACGGGACGCGCGAACAGGCGATGCTGAGGGTGGAGGAGGGCGGCGCCGATGGCTGACGAACCCGACAACCTCGTCCTGCAGATTCTGCGTCGGGTGGAGATGCGTCTGACGACCATTGAGACCAAGCTCGACCGCGTGGTCGAGGACGTCCACGGTCTGAAGGTCCGCATGACCCATGTGGAAGAAGGCCTGGCCGGTGTGAACCGTCGGCTGGACCGGATTGACGAACGCGTCGACCGGATCGAGAGGCGTCTCGAGCTGGCCGATCACCCCTACGGCGGAGTCCGCGAATAATGCCCATCGCCAAGGTCAACGGCGTCGAAACCGAGTTTGAGCCCGGCATGACCGTGCTGCAGGTCGCCGAGCGCGCCGGGCACGAGATTCCGCGCTTCTGCTACCATGAGCGGCTGTCGATCGCCGGCAACTGCCGCATGTGTCTGGTCGAGGTGAAGCCCGGGCCGCCCAAGCCGCAGGCCAGCTGCGCCCTGCCGGCCGCCGAGGGCCAGGAGATCTTCACCGACACGCCGATGGTGAAGAAGGCGCGCGAGGGGGTGATGGAGTTCCTCCTCATCAACCACCCGCTGGACTGCCCGATCTGCGACCAGGGCGGCGAGTGCGACCTGCAGGACCAGGCCATGGGCTATGGCCGCGACGGCTCGCGCTACGCCGAGAACAAGCGCGCCGTCGAAGAAAAGAACATGGGCCCGACGGTGAAGACCTTCATGACGCGGTGCATCCAGTGCACGCGCTGCGTCCGCTTCATCAGCGAGGTCGCCGGCGTGCCGGACATCGGCATGATCAGCCGCGGCGAGAGCGCCGAGATCACCACCTATCTGGAAAAGAACATCGACAGCGAACTGTCGGGCAACGTCAACGACCTGTGCCCGGTCGGCGCCCTGACGCACCGGCCGTGGTCGTTCCACTACCGCCCGTGGGAGCTGAAGAAGACCGAGACCATCGACGTCATGGACGCGCTGGGCTCGAACATCCGGGCCGACAGCCGGGGCGCCGAGGTGATGCGGATCCTGCCGCGGGTGCATGAGGGCATCAACGAGGAGTGGCTGGCCGACCGCAGCCGCTATGTTGTCGACGGCCTGAACGTGCGCCGGCTGGACCGGCCGTGGCTGCGCGAGAACGGTAAGCTGCGCCCCGCCAGCTGGACCGAGGCGCTGGACGCCGTGGCCCTGAAGCTCAAGACCACGAAGCCGGAACGCATGGGCGTGATCGCCGGCGACCTGCAGGACGCCGAGTCGATGAAGGCGGCGCTGGACCTGTTCCGCGCCCTGGGCTCGGCCAACACCGACTGCCGTCAGGACGGCCTGGTCCTCGGGGACGGGCCGCGCGAGAGCTGGCTGTTCAACAGCAGCCTTGCCGGCATCGAGGACGCGGACCACATCCTGCTGGTCGGGACCAACCCGCGGCTCGAGGCTCCCCTACTCAACGCCCGGATTCGCAAGGCGTGGCTGAAGGGCGGCCTGAAGGTCAGCGTCATCGGCGAACGCGCCGACCTGACCTACGACTATGACTTCGTGGGCCATGGTTCGAAGACCCTGTCGCGCCTGCCCAAGGCGACGGCGGACGCCCTGGCGGCGGCGCAGCGCCCGGCGATCATCATCGGCGCCGGTCTGCTGGCGGGCCCGGACGGGCCGGCCCTGCTGAACGCCGTGGCGCGGCTGGCGGCCAAGGCCGGCGTGGTGCGCGACGGCTGGAACGGCTTCAACGTGCTGCACACGGCGGCCAGCCGCGTCGGCGGCCTCGACATGGGCTTCGTCCCGGGCGAAGGCGGTCTGTCGGCAGTCGAGATGGCCAAGAAGGGCGCGGTGGACGTGCTGTTCCTGCTGGGCGCCGACGAGATCGACGCCTCGGCGACCAAGGCCTTCAAGATCTATCTCGGCAGCCACGGCGACCGCGGCGCGCACGGCGCGGACGTGATCCTGCCGGCCGCCGCCTGGACCGAGAAGTCCGGCCTGTACGTCAATACCGAGGGCCGGGTGCAGATGGCCGAGCGGGTGGTCTTCCCCAAGGGCGAGGCCAAGGAGGACTGGGCCATCCTGCGCGCCCTGTCCGAGCGGGTCGGCAAGACCTTGCCGTACGACAGCCTCGAGCAGCTGCGCGCCCGCCTGATGGCCGACCACCCGACGTTCGGGCGCATCGACTATCTGGCGCCGGCGGCGGCCTTCAAGGTCGAGGCCCTTGGAAACAAGGGCGAACCGGGCGATACGGCGTTCCGGTCGGCGGTGGCTGACCCCTATCTGATGAACCCCATCCAGCGCGCCAGCGCGACCATGGCCGAGCTCAGCGCCCAGCGCGCCCGGCCGACCCTGCTGGCGGCGGAGTAAGTCATGGACGCCCAAACCTCCTTCTGGTCCTCGCCGCTGGGCTGGACCCTGGCCACCACCGGCGGAATCCTGCTGGTCACCGTCGGGATCCTGATCTCGCTGGCCTTCCTGCTGCTGGCCGACCGCAAGGTCTGGGCCGGGGTGCAGCTGCGCAAGGGCCCGAACGTGGTCGGGCCGTTCGGCCTGCTGCAGTCCTTCGCCGACTTCTTCAAGTTCGTGCTGAAGGAGGTCGTGATCCCGGCCGGCGCCGACAAGACGGTGTTCCTGCTGGCGCCGCTGATCACCTTCATCCTGGCCTTCATCGCCTGGGCGGTGATCCCGTTCGCGCCCGGCTGGGTCATCTCCGACCTGAACGTCGGCATCCTGTACATCTTCGCCATCTCGAGCCTCGGCGTGTACGGGATCATCATGGGGGGCTGGGCCTCCAACTCGAAGTATCCCTTCCTCGGCTCGCTGCGGTCGGCGGCCCAGATGGTCAGCTACGAGGTCTCGATCGGCCTGGTGATCATCAACGTCATCCTGCTGGCCGGCACGATGAACCTGACGGCCATCGTCACCGAGCAGCAGGGCTGGATCTGGAACTGGTTCGCCTTCGGCGGCGGGGCCGACACCTGGCCCACCGTGCTGCTGATGTTCCCGATGGCGATCGTCTTCTTCATCTCGGCCCTGGCCGAGACCAACCGTCCGCCGTTCGACCTGCCCGAGGCGGAGTCGGAGCTCGTCGCCGGCTATCAGGTCGAGTACAGCTCGACCCCGTACCTGCTGTTCATGATCGGCGAGTACGCCAACATCGTCTTCATGTGCGCCATGATCAGCCTGCTGTTCTTCGGCGGCTGGCACCCGGGCTTCCCCACCGACTTCCTGCAGTCGTGGCCGCCCTTCCTGGCCAACCTGTTCTACTTCCTGGTGTTCGCCTCGAAGATCGTCTTCTGGTTCATCATGATCGCCATGGTGAAGGCCTTCGTGCCGCGCTACCGCTACGATCAGCTGATGCGGCTGGGCTGGAAGATCTTCCTGCCGGCCTCGCTGGTGGCCGTGGTGGCGGCGGCCGCCTGGCGCGTGTTCGCGGTGGGCGCCTGATGCGCGGGGCCCGGCTCATGACGGCGATGATCGGCGCAGGCGTCGGCCTGACCGGCTGTGCGCCGGCCTATGAGCGCATGCCCGAGAGCTCGTGGCAGTGGGAGCGGCGCCAGGAGGAGATCGTCCGGCGCGAGGACGAACGCCGGCGCCTCTGCGCCATGATGGACAAGAGCACCGAACGTTACGAGCGCGACTGCACGCGCCGCGGAGACCCAGACTGATGTTCACTCGTATCGTCCAGGCGGCCAAGGGCGCGATGATGCTGGACGTCATCGGCGCCATCGGCCTGTCCGTGAAGTACATGCTGCGGCCCAAGGCCACCGTGAACTATCCGTTCGAGCGCAACCCCATCTCGCCGCGCTTCCGGGGCGAGCATGCGCTGCGCCGCTACGCCAACGGGGAAGAGCGCTGCATCGCCTGCAAGCTGTGCGAAGCGATCTGCCCGGCCCAGGCGATCACCATCGAATCGGAACCGCGGCCGGACGGCAGCCGCCGCACGACCCGCTACGACATCGACATGGTGAAATGCATCTACTGCGGCCTGTGCCAGGAGGCCTGCCCGGTGGACGCCATCGTCGAGGGGCCGAACCAGGAGTTCTCCACCGATACGCGGGAGGAGCTCTACTACAACAAGGAGCGCCTGCTCGCGAACGGCGATCGCTGGGAGCGGGTCATCGCCCGCAATCTGGAGCTGGACGCGCCGTACCGGTAAAGCGCGTCACCCGTCGCCGGAGGGGCGACGGTCGAGGGGTATGAGGTCGCTTCATTTCGGAGCGATCAGTGTCTAAGAAGCGCGGCGATTCCGCCGTGCCAACGGTCTCAAGGGGGCGTCGTCCCGGACATGCTGCAAGGCCTGGCCTTCTATCTGCTGGCGGCGACCGCCGTGGTCTCCGGACTGCTCGTCGTGACGGCGCGCAACCCGGTTCACAGCGTGCTGTGGCTCATCCTCGCCTTCTTCTCGTCGGCGGGTCTGTTCGTGCTGCTCGCCGCCGAGTTCCTGGCGATGCTGCTGGTGGTCGTCTACGTGGGCGCCGTCGCGGTGCTGTTCCTGTTCGTCGTGATGATGCTGGACGTCGACTTCGTCCGGCTGCGCGAGGGCTACGCCCGCTACCTGCCGTTCGGCGGCATCATCGCCGGCATCCTGCTGGCCGAGATGATCGTCGTCTCGATGGCCGTGGTGCAGGGCGGGGCGGCGCGCGGGGCCATCGGCCCGGTCGCCCCCACCGCCGAGATGAGCAATGTCGAGGCCATCGGCCGGGTGCTCTACACGGACTACGTCTACTTCTTCCAGGCGTCGGGGATCGTGCTGCTGATCGCCATGATCGGAGCCATCACCCTGACCCTGCGCCACAAGCCGCACATCCGTCGCCAGGATCCCGCCGCCCAGGTCAACCGCGACCGGCGCAAGGCCATCGCCGTGCGCACCCCGGCCGTCGGCGCCGGCGTCACGCCCGAGGAGCTGAACTGATGGAAATCGGGCTCGCCCACTATCTGGCCGTCGGGGCCATGCTGTTCACCATCGGCGTGTTCGGCATCTTCGTGAACCGCAAGAACGTCATCATCATCCTGATGTCGGTCGAGCTGATCCTGCTGGCCGTGAACATCAACTTCGTGGCCTTCTCCGCCTATCTGAACGACATCGCCGGGCAGATCATGGCGCTGTTCATCCTCACGGTGGCGGCGGCCGAGGCGGCGATCGGTCTGGCCATCCTGGTGACCTTCTTCCGCAACCGCGGCGACATCGCCGTTGACGACGCCTCGGTGATGAAGGGCTGACCGTGACCATCGAACTTCTCGTCACTCTCGGGGTCTTCGCGCCGCTGCTGGGCGCGGTCGTGGCCGGCCTGTTCGGCCGCCGCATCGGCGACCTCGCCAGCCAGGCGGTGACCACCGGCCTGCTGTTCTTCGCCTGCGCCGTGTCCTGGACCGTGTTCGTGCAGTGGACCTGGGGCGGGCTCGAGCCCTTCACCGTGACGCTGGCGCCGTTCATCAACGTCGGCGACTTCCAGTCCAACTGGTCGATCCGAATCGACGGGCTGTCGGCGGTCATGCTGATCGTGGTGACGACGGTCTCGGCCCTCGTGCACCTGTACTCCTGGGGCTACATGGCCGAGGACGACAGCCGGCCGCGCTTCTTCGCCTATCTGTCGCTGTTCACCTTCGCCATGCTGGCGCTGGTCACCGCCGCCGACTTCATGCAGCTGTTCTTCGGCTGGGAAGGCGTGGGCCTGGCGTCCTATCTGCTGATCGGCTTCTGGTTCAAGAAGCGCACCGCCAGCGCCGCGGCGATCAAGGCCTTCGTGGTCAACCGCGTCGGCGACTTCGGCTTCGCGCTGGGCATCATGACCGTGTTCTGGATGTTCGGCACCATCGAGTTCGCCGAGCTGTTCCCGTTGATCGCCGAGCGGGCCGGGGAGGGCTGGTCGTTCCTCGGCTACACCTGGTCGGCGCTCGATCTGGCGGCCTTCCTGCTGTTCATCGGGGCCATGGGCAAGTCAGCGCAGTTCTTCCTGCACACCTGGCTGCCGGACGCGATGGAGGGCCCGACCCCGGTGTCCGCCCTGATCCACGCGGCCACCATGGTGACCGCCGGCGTCTACATGGTCTGCCTGCTCAGCCCGCTGTTCGAGTACGCCCCGGTGGCGGCCCAGATCGTCGCCATCGTCGGCGCCGTCACCGCCCTGTTCGCCGCGACGGTCGGCCTGACCCAGAACGACATCAAGCGGGTCATCGCCTATTCGACCTGTTCGCAGCTCGGCTACATGTTCTTCGCCGCGGGCGTCGGGGCCTACCAGGCGGCCATGTTCCACCTGTTCACCCACGCCTTCTTCAAGGCGCTGCTGTTCCTGGGCGCCGGCTCGGTGATCCACGGCATGCACCACGAGCAGGACATGCGGAAGATGGGCGGCCTGTGGCGGCTGCTGCCGGTCACCTACGCCGTCATGATGATCGGCACGATCGCCATCACCGGCCTCGGCATCCCGGAGCTGAAGTGGGGCTTCGCCGGCTTCTACTCCAAGGATTCCGTGCTGGAGACGGCCTTCGCCGCCGGGGCCAGCAACCCGGCCGGCATGTTCGCCTTCTTCGTCGGCCTCTTCGCCGCCGGCCTGACCGCCTACTATTCCTGGCGCCTGATCTTCATGACCTTCCACAACAAGCCGGTGTGGAAGGACGAGCACGGCCACGCCGACGATCATGGTCATGACCACGCCCATGCGGCCCACGCCCCTGTCGCCCAGGCCCATGCTGACGATCACGGCCACGCCGATGCCCATCACGACGATCACGGCCACCACCATGGCCCGCTGAAGCCGCACGAGAGCCCGTGGGTCATGCTCGTGCCGCTGATCGTGCTGTCGGTCGGGGCGATCGCCTCGGGCTTCGCCTTCTACGACCAGTTCGTCGGCTACCATGAGCACGAGTTCTGGCGCGGGGCCATCTACACCGCCGCCCACAACCACGTCCTGCACGACAGCCATGACGTGCCGCGCTGGGTGCTGTGGGCCCCGCTGGTGGTGTCCCTGCTGGGCACGGCGATCGCCGTCTATGTCTACATCCTCAAGGAAGGCATGGCGCGGCGCATGGCCGAGCGCGGCGGACCGCTGCACACCTTCTTCTACAACAAGTGGTTCTTCGACGAGATCTACGACGCGGTGTTCGTCAAGGGCTCGAAGGCGCTGGGCGACCTGTTCTGGAAGGTCGGCGACGTGAAGATCATCGACGGTCTGGGGCCCAATGGCGCCGCCTGGACCTCGCTCAAGTCGGCCGGCTGGCTGTCGCGTCTGCAGTCCGGCTACGTCTATCACTATGCGTTCGTGATGCTGCTGGGGGTGGCGGGTCTGCTCGCCTTCGCCATCACCACGTGGGGAGCCTGATCCCGTGCCTCACATCCTGAGCATCGTCACCTTCCTGCCGCTGGTCGGGGTCGCCCTCGTCCTGGCCGCGCGCTTCGCCCTCAAGGGCGG
This sequence comes from Brevundimonas sp., assembly GCF_035998205.1. Taxonomy (GTDB): domain Bacteria; phylum Pseudomonadota; class Alphaproteobacteria; order Caulobacterales; family Caulobacteraceae; genus Brevundimonas. The sequence continues at coordinate 800,336 of NZ_DASYHT010000004.1, read as the reverse complement.
GGCCGCCGACGGCGCGGCGCGCTGGATCACCCTGCTGACCACCCTGGCGACCCTCGGGGTCTCGGGCGTGATGCTGGCCGGCTTCGACGCCTCGAACCCGGCCTACCAGTTCGTCGAGCGCCATGCCTGGTTCGCGGGCGCGGAGTATCACCTCGGCGTCGATGGCATCTCCATCCTGTTCGTGGTGCTGACGGCCTTCCTGATGCCGCTGTGCATCCTGGCCAGCTGGACCACCATCAAGGACCGGGTGGTCGAGTACATGGTCGCCTTCCTCGTGCTGGAGACGCTGGTGATCGGCGTCTTCACGGCGCTGGACCTGTTCCTGTTCTACATTTTCTTCGAGGGCACCCTCGTCCCGATGTTCCTGATCATCGGCGTCTGGGGCGGGCAAAACCGGATCTACGCGGCCTACAAGTTCTTCCTCTACACCCTGCTGGGCTCGGTGCTGATGCTGCTGGCCATGCTGTGGATGGCCTTCGAGACCGGCACCACCAGCATCCCCGAGCTGAAGACCTACGCCTTCTCGCCGGCGGTGCAGCCGCTGCTGTGGCTGGCCTTCTTCGCCTCCTTCGCGGTGAAGATGCCGATGTGGCCGGTGCACACCTGGCTGCCGGACGCCCACGTTCAGGCGCCGACCGCCGGGTCGGTGATCCTCGCCGGCATCCTGCTGAAGCTCGGCGGCTACGGCTTCCTGCTGTTCAATGTGCCGATGTTCCCGGACGCGTCGGAGACCTTCCGGCCGCTGGTGTTCGCCCTGTCGGTGATCGCCATCGTCTACACCTCGCTGGTCGCCTTCCGGCAGACCGACATCAAGAAGCTGATCGCCTATTCGTCGGTGGCCCACATGGGCTTCGTCACCATGGGCATCTTCGCCGCCAACGACACGGGCGTGCAGGGCGCCGTGTTCCAGATGATCAGCCACGGCCTGATCTCGGGCGCGCTCTTCCTCTGCGTCGGCGTCGTCTACGACCGCATGCACACCCGCGAGATCGCCTTCTACGGCGGGCTGACCAGCCGCATGCCCTGGTACGCGGCGATCTTCCTGCTGTTCACCATGGCCAATGTCGGCCTGCCGGGCACCTCGGGCTTCATCGGCGAGATCCTGACCATGACCGGGGCCTACGAGGTCTCGACCTGGACGGCCTTCGTCGCCGCGCTCGGCGTCATCGTCTCGGCCATGTACGCCCTGACGCTGTACCGCAACGTCATGTTCGGCGAGATCGAGAACCCGAAGCTGAAGACCATCACCGATATCGACACGCGCGAGCTGGTGATCTTCGCCCCGCTGATCCTCGGCACCCTGTGGCTGGGCGTGCAGCCCGGTCTGGTGCTGGATGTCACCGCCGCCTCGGTCGAGGCCCTGACGACCACCTATCGCGCCGCGATCGGCGGGTGAGAGACCATGCCTGACCTGTCCCAAGCCCTCCCGCTCGCCGCCTCGGAAATCACCCTCGCCGTCGGGGCGATGGTGCTGCTGATGCTCGGCGCCTTTATCGGCGAGAAGTCCGCCCGGCTGATCTCGATCCTGTCGGTGGCGCTGCTGATCGCCGGGGCCGCCGTGGTCGCCCACGCGCCGCTGGGCGCCGCCTTCAACGGCGCCTTCGTCGCCGATCCCTTCGCCGTCTACGCCAAGGTGCTGATCTATCTGGCCAGCGCCGTGGCCATCGTCCTCGGCGGCGGCTGGATGCAGCGCACCCGCATCGCCCGCTTCGAGTATCCGATCCTGATCGTGCTGGCCGCCGTCGGCATGGCCATGATGGCCTCGTCCGGCGACCTGATCTCGCTCTACATCGGCGTCGAGCTGCATTCGCTGGCGCTCTATGTGCTGGCCGCCTTCCACCGCGACGACGCGCGCGCCTCGGAAGCGGGCCTGAAGTATTTCGTGCTGGGCGCCCTGTCGTCGGGCCTGCTGCTCTACGGGGCGAGCCTGATCTACGGTTTCGCCGGCTCCATGCGCTTCGAGGACATCGCCGCGGTGGCCACGGCCGACCCGGCCCCGGGCCTGATCTTCGGCCTGGTGTTCCTGATCTGCGGTCTGGCCTTCAAGGTCTCGGCGGCCCCGTTCCACATGTGGACGCCGGACGTCTACGAGGGCGCGCCGACCCCGGTCGTGGCCCTGTTCGCCACCGCCCCCAAGGTCGCCGCCATGGTGCTGTTCGCGCGCACCATGGAGCTCGGCTTCGGCGACGCCCACAGCCAGTGGGCCCAGGTGCTGGTGCTGATCTGTCTGATGAGCTTCGCCGTTGGCGCCATCGGCGGTCTGGTGCAGAAGGACCTGCAGCGCCTGTTGGCCTACTCCTCGATCGCCAACATCGGCTACGCCCTGCTGGCCATCGTCGCCGGGACCGAGGCGGGCCTGCAGGCCATGCTGGTGTTCATGACGTTGTACGTCATCGACCAGTTCGGCTTCTTCGCCATCCTGCTCAGCCTGTCGCGCAATGGCCGGCCGATGCGCACGGTTCAGGACCTCGCCGGCTTGCGCCACACCCGGCCGCTGACCGCCATCGCCCTGACGGTGCTGGCCCTGTCGGTGCTGGGCATGCCGCCGTTCTCGGGCTTCTGGGGCAAGTACTACGTCTTCGGCGCGGCCGCGGACGCCGGCTACTGGCAGGTCGCCGCGGCGGGTCTGGTGGCCTCGGTCGTGGCCGCCTTCTACTACCTGCGCATCATCAAGGTGATGTGGTTCGACCCGGCGCCCGAGCAGGCGGCGACCGATCCGGCGCCCGTCGAGGCCCAGTGGACGGCCTGGGCCGCCGCGGCCTTCGCCTTCCCGCTGGTCATCGTCGGTCTGACCTGGATCGAGCCCCTGACCCGCGTGGCCGCTGCGGGCCTCGGGTGACGACCCCGGCGCTCTGGTTCGACGAGATCGACTCGACCAACGCCGAGGCGCGCCGTCGCGCCGAGGCCGGCGAGACCGGGCCGGTCTGGCTTGCGGCGCGGCGTCAGAGCGCCGGCCGCGGCCGGCGCGGGCGTCCGTGGGCCAGTGACACCGGCAACCTGTTCGCCACCCTGCTGCTGACGACGGCGCGCCCGCCGGCGGAGGCGGCCCAGGCCAGCTTCCTTGCGGCCCTCGCCGTCGCCGATCTGCTCGACGCCTTCGCGGCGCCGGGCGCGGTGGCGATCAAATGGCCCAATGACGTGACCCTGGGAGGGTTGAAGGCGTCGGGCATCCTGCTGGAGTCCGGCGCGCGCCCCGACGGCGGCCTGTGGCTGGCGGTCGGGATCGGGGTCAATCTCGCCCATGCCCCGGAGGGCACGGAGCGGCCAGCGACCGCCCTGCGCGCGCATCTGCGCCCGGATGTGGCCTATGCGCCGTCGCCGGAGGCGGCGCTGGAGGTGCTGGCGGGGGCCTTCGACGTCTGGACCGCGCGCTGGGAGACCTATGGCTTCGAGCCGGTGCTGGAGGCGTGGCGGGCGCGGGCCGGCGGGCCGGTCGGCCCGTGCGTGGCGCGCCTGCCCGGCGAGACCCTCAGCGGCACGGCCGAGGGGGTCGCGCCTGACGGGGCGCTGCGGCTGAGGCTTGAGGACGGCGCCCTGCGCCTGATCTCGGCCGGGGATGTGTTCTTCGGGGAGGCCGCCTGATGCTGCTGGCGATCGAACAGGGCAATACCAACACGCTGTTCGCCGTCCATGACGGGCAGGACTGGATCGCCCAGTGGCGCAGCGCCACCGAGGCCAGCCGGACCGCGGACGAATATGCGGTCTGGCTGACCCAGCTGCTGTCGATGCGCGGCCTGTCGCTGGCGTCCCTGAAGGGCTGCATCATCTCCAGCGTCGTGCCGCAGTCGATCTTCAACCTGCGCAACCTGTCGCGACGCTACCTGGGCGTCGAGCCGCGGGTCATCGGCGAGAACGTCGAGCTGGGCATCGCGGTGCGCATCACCAAGCCGAGCGAGGCCGGGGCCGACCGGCTGGTCAACGCCATCGGCGCGCACCTGACCTATCCCGGCGATCTGATCGTGATCGATTCCGGCACTGCCACCACCTTCGATGTGGTGGCCGCTGACGGCGCCTTCGAGGGCGGCATCATCGCCCCGGGCGTCAATCTCAGCCTTCAGGCCTTGCACGAGGCGGCGGCCATGCTGCCGCGGATCGCCATCCAGCGCCCCGCCACGGTGATCGGCAAGGACACCGTCAGCAACATGCAGTCGGGCGTGTTCTGGGGCTACATCGCCCTGATCGAGGGGCTGGTGGCGCGCATCAAGGCCGAGTGGGGCAGGCCCATGACGGTGATCGGCACCGGCGGCGTGGTGAGCCTGTTCGAGGGCGCCACCGACAGCATTGACCGGTTCGATCCGGACCTGACCATCCGCGGGCTGCTCGAAATCTGGCGACGCAACCCCCATATCGGGACGACATGAGCAAGAAAAACACTGACGAACTCGTCTTCCTGCCGCTGGGCGGCTCGGACGAGGTCGGGATGAACCTGAACCTGTACGGCTTCGGTCCGGAGCATAAGCGCCAGTGGATCGTGGTCGACGTCGGCGTGACCTTCGGCGACCTCTCCACGCCGGGCGTGGATGTGATCACGCCGGATCCGGCCTTTGTCGAGGGGGAAGATATCCTCGGCATCGTGCTGACCCACGCCCACGAGGACCACATCGGGGCGCTGTCGTGGCTGTGGCCGCGCATGAAGGCGCCGGTCTATGCGACGCCGTTCACCGCCTTCCTGATCCGCGAGAAGCTGCGGGACGCGGGCCTGCTGGACGAGGTCGAGATCATCGAGGTGCCGCTGGGCGGCAACATCCAGCTCGGGCCGTTCGACATCACACTGGTGACCCTGGCCCACTCCATCCCCGAGCCCAACGGGCTCGCCATCCGCACCCCGGCCGGGCTGGTGCTGCATACCGGCGACTGGAAGCTGGACCCCGACCCGATCACCGGGGCGGTGACCGATCCGGCCACGCTGGGCGCGCTCGGCGACGAGGGCGTGCTGGCCATGGTGTGCGATTCCACCAACGTCTTCGTCGAGGGCCGCGCCGGCTCGGAGGGCGAGGTGCGCGAGGCGCTGGGCAAGCTGATCGCCTCGCTGTCGGGCCGAATCGCCGTCGGCTGTTTCGCCTCCAACGTGGCGCGCATGGACAGCGTCTGCCGCGCCGCCGAGGCGGCGGGCCGCCGTGTGGCCCTTGCCGGACGCTCGATGCACCGCATCGCCGCCGCGGCCAAGTCGGTCGGGCTGCTGTCCGGCCTGCAGCCCTTCCTGTCGGACCAGCAGGCGCGGGAATGGCCGGCCGACGAGATCCTCTACCTCTGCACCGGCAGCCAGGGGGAGCCGCGCGCCGCCCTGTCGCGGGTGGCTGACGGCACCCACCCCTACGTCCGCCTCGGCAAGGGCGACCACTGCATCTTCTCGTCGCGCGTGATCCCCGGCAACGAGCTGTCGATCGGCGCCCTGCAGGACCGGCTGTCGGACCGCGGTGTGCGGCTCTACACCGAAAAGGATCATCCGGGCATCCACGTGTCAGGGCACCCGTGCCGCGAGGAGCTGCGCGAGATGTACCGCTGGGTGCGCCCGAAGATCGCCGTGCCGACTCACGGCGTGCGGCGTTTCCTCGTGGAGCACGCCAACCTCGCCCGCGATCTCGGCATCCCGGAGACGGTGACGCCGCGCAACGGCGATCTGGTGCGCCTGTGGCCCGGGGCGGCGCAGGTCATCGACGAGGTGCCGGCCGGCCGGCTCTACGTCGACGGCGGGCGGCTGGTCAGCGAGGAGGGGGAGGCGATCCGCGAGCGTCGACACGCCTCGACCAACGGGGTGCTGGTCGTCAGCTTCGCGCTCGACAAGCGCGGCCGCATCGTCTCGGACATCGACGTGCGCGGCATCGGCCTGCCGGGCGACGCCGACAGCCCGCTGGGCGACGCCCTCGACGAGCTGGCCGAGCGCGCCGAGCAGGCGGTCAAGGCCCTCAAGGGCGAGGCGCTGGAAGACGAGCTGGTGATCGAGCAGGCGGTGGCCCGGGCCCTGAAAAAGGCCAGCCAGCGCATCTGGGACCGCCGGCCGATCGTGGAGACGATCGTCCTGCGCCTCTGATCGCCCATTGCGCCCGGCGACGCGCTCGCCTCTTATCCCCGGCCTGTTCAGGATTCTCTCCGGGGGTGTCATGCGTCGTCTTGCCGTTCTTCTGTCCGCCGTTTCCCTGCTCGCCGTGGCGCCTGTCGCGGCGGCGGCCCAGGAGGTCGATCTCGATGCGGTCAACCGCATCCTCGACCAGGGCATGAACCACTCCGAGGTCATGACCACGGCGGCCCATCTGACCGACCGGATCGGCGGCCGGCTGACCAACTCGCCGCAGATGCGCGAGGCCGAGCGCTGGTCGCAGCAGCAGTTCCGCGACTGGGGCCTGTCCAACGTCAGGGCCGAGGGCTTCGAGTTCGGCCGCGGCTGGTCGATCGTCGCCTCCGACGCGCGCCTGATCGCGCCGCGTCCGATCGACATGCGGGCCATCCCGGTGGCCTGGACGCCGGGCACCAACGGCGTGATCTCGGCTCCGGTCGTGCTGGCGCCGATGACGACGGCGGCCGATTTCGAGCGCCACCGCGGCAAGCTGGCGGGCAAGATCGTGCTGATCACCCAGCCGACCCCGCCGACCGATCCGACCGAGCCGGCCTTCCGCCGCTGGACCGACGAGGAGCTGGCCGGACGCACCGCCTATGTGCAGCCCACCCACAATCCCGCTGCGGCCGAGCGCGCCGTGCGCACCGGCGCCCGGGACGACTTCCCGCTGCGCATGGACGCCTTCCTGAGGGAGGAAGGGGCGCTGGGCTGGATGCGCATGTCCTACCGCGAGGGCGGCCTGGTGCATGGCGCCGGCTACACCCATAGCGCCGGGCGCACGCCGCAGCTGCCGGGCATGGAGGTCGCCGCCGAGGACTATCGCCGGCTCGTCCGTCTCGTCGTCGCCGGGGCCGAGCCGGTCGTGGAGATGATGAGCGACGTCCGTTTCCACGACGAGGACGTCAACGCCTACAACATCCTGGCCGACATTCCGGGGACGTCGCGCAATGGCGAGTACGTCATGGCCGGGGCGCATATGGACAGCTGGGTGGCCTCGGACGGGGCGGTGGACAACGCCGCCGGCACCGCCGTGGTGATGGAGGCCGCCCGCATCCTGCGCGCCCTCGACGTGCGCCCGCGCCGGACCATCCGCTTCGCCCTGTGGAACGGGGAAGAGCAGGGGCTTCATGGCTCGTTCGCCTATGTCGAGCGGCACCTCGCCACGCGCGCGCCGCTCGGGGACGCCGAGCTGGACGCCCTGCCGTCCAGCCGGACCTGGCGCGCCCGCTGGCCGATCCAGCCGCGCGAGGGCCATGACGACCTCGTCGCCTACTTCAACTTCGATAACGGCTCGGGCCGCATTCGTGGCATCAATGTCGAGGGCAATGTCGCCGCGGCCGCGGTGTTCGAGCGCTGGCTGGAGCCGTTCCACGGGCTGGGCGCGACCACGGTGTCGCTGCGCAACTCCGGCGGTACGGACCACGTCTACATGCAGACCGTGGGCGTGCCGGGCTTCCAGTTCATCCAGGACCCGCTCGACTACTCCAGCCGCCTGCACCACACCTCGCTCGACAGCTATGACAAGCTGAAGCCCGAGGACCTGCGTCAGGCCGCCGTGGTGCTGGCCGGGCTGCTGCTGACCGCCGCCAACGCCGACGAGCCGCTGCCGCGCATGCCGCTGCCGACCCGTCCGACGGCCAGCGATCCGTTCGCGCCCTGATGTCCGGGACCGGTCGAGCGCTGGGTCGCCGGCTGCTCGACCGCCTCCGTCGCGCGCGTCATCCTTGGACGGGGTGGCGGCGCGCGGCGGTGATCGCCGGCCAGGCGTTGGCCGGGCTGGTGGGCCTGTTCGCCGCGGTGAATCTCGCGCTCAGCCTGTCGACCTTCCGTGGCGACGATCCTGCAGGGCGGATGGTCCATGAGCTCAAGGCCCTGTGGCACAGTCCGCTGGACGGGCAGGCGGTCAGCGACGCCGCCTTCGCCGACGTCTATCCGGAGCTGGGCCCCCGGCCGACCGCCGCCGCCATCCGCGCCTATCTGGAGACGCAGGCTCGGGACGGCGAGTTCCTGTTCGACCACGCCCTGGCCGACCATATCCTGCGGCGCTTCGGCCGGATCGACGCCCGCACCGTGCCGCCCGGGGTCTATGTCGGGGCCCATGCCCTTGGCCCGGACGGCCTGCCGTTCGTGCCGGTGACCAAGTATCTGGCCCACTATCTGCTGTTCCCGCGCCACGCCTACATCCTCGTGGTGCCTCGGGAGGGTGGGGCGGTGGCCTTCTCCGCCAGCACGGTCGACAAGCTGGGCGTGAGCGGCGTCGACGGGGACCACCTGCGTGCGGAGATGGTCCCGTTCGACTACGACGCCTACGACTTCCCCAGCTCCGGTCAGGCCCTGCACGAGATGACCCGGATCGTCACCGATCCGGCAGACAAGCGCGACGTGGTGGCCAGTCTCGAGGCCGCGCGGGCGGCGCTGGAGCGGTTGCAGATCCGCTACGGCCTGCTGGCCCCCAACTCCAACACCGTGATCGGCTGCATCCTCGAGGCCTCCGGCGACATCAGCGACGGACGACGGTCGTCCATGCTGCTGGCGCTGCGCGCGCCGGGGTTCGGCGCCGACTGCGACCTGGAGACCGCATCGACAGGGGACGAGGCGCGCGCTACGGCGGTGCCATGATCGGACGTCTCAACCATGTCGGGGTCGCCACCCCGTCCATCGACGACAGCCTGAAGCTTTATCGCGACCTGCTCGGCGGCAAGGTTTACGGCGCGCCGTTCGACCTGCCGGCGCAGGGGGTGCGCGTCTGCTTCGTCGATGTGCCCAACAGCCAGATCGAGCTGATCGAGCCGCTGGGCGAGGACAGCCCGATCCACGGCTTCCTGGCGAAGAACCCGAAGGGCGGTCAGCACCATGTCTGCTTCGAGGTCGAGGATATCCTCGCCGCCCGCGACGCGCTCAGGGCGCGCGGGGTGACCATCCTCGGGACGGGCGAGCCGCGCATCGGCGCGCACGGCACGCCGATCCTCTTCCTGCACCCGAAGGACATGGGCGGCGTGCTGGTCGAACTGATGGAAACGCCGAAAGGGGAGACGCACTGATGCCGGTGGGCTGGTTTACCGCGGTCGCGATCTACATCGTCTGCTGGTGGGTGGTGCTGTTCGCCGTCCTGCCGCTGGGCATGGAGCAGAAGGACCTCGAGCGCCCCACCGACGGCAGCCAGTGGGGCGCTCCGGCGGATCCGAAGCTGAAGCAGAAGTTCCTGACCACGACCTGGGTCTCCGGCATCGTCTGGGCCGGCATCATGGTCATCCTCGCCACCGGCCTGATCCCGCTGCCGGAAATCGGCTGATCCGGTCCGCCGACGGCGGATTGCCTGCACGACCGCCTAGCTTTCGCCCCGACCTCCCGGCTAAACGGGAGGCCCGTTCCTGCCTGCCCGAGAGATCGCATGCGCCTGTCGCGCTACTTCCTGCCCACGCTGAAAGAGGCGCCCTCGGACGCCCAGATCGTCTCGCACCAGCTGATGCTGCGGGCCGGGCTGATCCGCCAGGAGGCCGCCGGAATCTACGCCTGGCTGCCGCTGGGCCTGCGGGTGCTGAAGCGGATCGAGCAGATCGTGCGCGAGGAACAGGTGCGCGCGGGGGCCGTCGAGCTGCTGATGCCGACCCTGCAGCTGGCTGACCTGTGGCGCGAGTCGGGACGCTACGACGCCTACGGCCCGGAGATGCTGCGCATCACCGACCGGCACGAGCGCGAGCTGCTCTACGGTCCGACCAACGAGGAGATGATCACCGACATCTTCCGGGCCTATGTGAAGAGCTACAAGGCGCTGCCGCTGAACCTCTTCCACATCCAGTGGAAGTTCCGCGACGAGCGCCGCCCGCGCTTCGGCGTGATGCGCGGCCGCGAGTTCCTGATGAAGGACGCCTATTCCTTCGATCTCGACGAGGCCTCGGCGCGCAAGGCCTACAACCGCATGTTCGTGGCCTATCTGAACACCTTCGCCCGCATGGGGCTGAAGGCGGTCCCGATGCGCGCAGATACCGGCCCGATCGGTGGCGACCTGAGCCACGAGTTCATCGTCCTGGCCGATACGGGCGAGAGTCAGGTGTTCTGCGACCGGCGGCTTGTCGAGATGCCGGCTCCCGGCGGCGACGTCGACTGGAACGACCTGCAGGCGATCGTCGACGAGCGCACCTCGATGTACGCCGCGACCGAGGAGATGCACGACGCCGGCCGTTTCGAGACCGAGACGCCGGCGGATGACCGGCTCACCGCCCGCGGCATCGAGGTCGGGCACATCTTCTACTTCGGCACCAAGTATTCCGCCCCGATGAAGGCGAAGGTGGCCGGGCCGGACGGCCAGGACACCGAGGTGCACATGGGCAGCTACGGCGTCGGCGTGTCGCGCCTGCTGGGCGCCATCATCGAGGCCAGCCACGACGCCGGCGGCATCATCTGGCCGGACGCGGTGGCCCCGTTCGACGTGCAGCTGATCAGCCTGCGGCCCGACGATCCCAACGTCGCCGCCGCCTGCGAGGACGCCCTGGCGCGGCTCGAGGCCGCCGGGCTGGAGGTGCTCTACGACGACACCGACGAGCGTCCGGGCGGCAAGTTCGCCACCGCGGACCTGATCGGCACCCCCTGGCAGCTGGTGATCGGGCCCAAGGGCCTGGCCGACGGCGTGGTCGAGCTGAAGCGCCGGGCCACCGGCGAGAAGACGTCCCTGCCGCTGGAAGACGCTCTCGCAAGGCTGATCGGATGAGGGCGGACGTCGTGGTGTTGCTCGCCCCTCCGTCTCGCCGGCTTCGCCGTCGATCCACCGCCCCATTGCATGGGGAGGAGAGCGCCTTTCCTCCCCACGGAGTGGGGAGGGGGACCCCGAAGGGGTGGAGGGGTTCTTGCGCCGCGTCTTGCAAGGAGAGGCGCGCATGACGCCCGCCGGCGCGTTTTCGGCCTGGGAGCTGGGGCTGGCCCTGCGCTACCTGCGGGCCAAACGCCGTGAGGGCGGGGTCGCCCTGATCGCCATCATCAGCTTCGTCGGCATCATGCTGGCCGTGGCGGTGCTGATCAGCGTGATGAGCATCATGGGCGGTTTCCGCGCCGAGCTGATGGGCCGGATCCTCGACTTCAACGGGCACATGTATGTGCAGGGCGAGGCCATCAACGGGCCGGACCGCGACGAGGTGCTGGCGCGCATCCGCGCCGTGCCCGGCGTCGCCTCGGCCACGCCCATGGTCGAGAACCAGACCGCGATCCGCGCCCGCGGCCAGGTGCTGGGCGCCATCGTGCGCGGCATGACGCCCGAGGACGTACGGGCCCAGCCCTTCCTGCAGGAGAGCGTTCCGGCCGAGGCCCTCGCCGCCTTCGGGTCGGGCCGTTTCGGCGGCGACGGGGTGATCATCGGCCAGGCCCTGGCCGACAGCCTCGGCCTCCGCCCGGGCGACCCGCTGACCATCTATTCGCTGACCGGCGGCGGCTCGGCGCTGGGCTCGCTCGGCCCGGTCGAGAAGACCTATGTGGTCAGCGCCACCTTCACCGCCGGCATGGCCGACTACGACCGCGCCTTCATCCTGATGCCGCTGGAGCAGGCCCAGATCTTCTTCGGCAAGGACGGCCTGATCGACGTCATCGAGATGAAGGTCGATGATCCCGACCGGGTCGGCGAGCTCGTCGCGCCGGTGCGCCAGGCGGCCGGCCCGCGCGCCGTGGTCACCGACTGGCGCGACCGCTCGGCGGCCTTCTGGGAGGCGCTGAAGGTCGAGCGCGTGGCCATGAGCATCATCCTCAGCCTCGTCGTGGCCATCGCCGCCATGAACATCATCAGCGGCATCGTCATGCTGGTGAAGAACAAGGGCCGCGACATCGCCATCCTGCGCACCATCGGGGCCAGCCCCTCGGCCATCCTGCGGGTGTTCTTCCTCGCGGGGGCCGCCATCGGCATCGGCGGGACGATCGCCGGGGTCATCCTCGGCCTGCTGTTCTGCTGGAACGTCGGCTCGATCCAGGCGGCCATCGAGGCCCTGACCGGGGCCAGCGTGTTCAACTCCGAGGTCTATCTGCTGCCGCGGGTGCCGGCCCTCGTCGACCCGATCGACGTCGCCTGGGTGGTGTTCTGGTCCCTGCTGATGTCCTGCGTCGCCAGCCTGCCGCCCTCCTGGCGGGCCAGCCGCCTCGATCCGGTGGAGGCCCTTCGCTATGAGTGAGCGCGCCCCTGTCCTGTCCCTGCGTGGCGTGACCCGCACCTACGCCACCGCCCGCGGCGGGCTGACGGTGCTGAAGGGCGTCGACCTCGACATCTTTCCCGGCGAGATCGTCGGCCTGATCGGGCCGTCGGGCTCGGGCAAGTCGTCCCTGCTGCACGCCGCCGGCCTGCTGGAACGGCCGACGTCCGGCGAGATCCTGATCGAGGGCGAGGCGGTCGGCAGCCTCGACGAGCGCGCCCGCACCCGTCTGCGGCTGGGCAAGATCGGCTTCGTCTACCAGTTCCACCACCTGCTGCCCGAGTTCGACGCGCGCGATAATGTGGCCCTGCCGATGCGCATCGGCGGCGTGCCCGCGCGCGAGGCGCAGGCCCGCGCCGAGGCCCTGCTGGAGACGCTGGGGCTGAAGGACCGGGCCCTGCACCAGCCGGCGCAGATGTCCGGCGGCGAGCAGCAGCGCGTCGCCCTGGCCCGCGCCCTGGCCAACCGGCCGCGGCTGCTGCTGGCCGACGAGCCGACCGGCAACCTCGACCCGGCCACCAGCCAGGCCGTGTTCGAGGCCCTTCAGGCCGCCGTGCGCGAGACCGGCGTCGCCGCCCTGATCGCCACCCACAACATGGAGCTGGCCGGCCACATGGACCGGGTGTTCGCCCTGCGCGACGGCCATCTGGAGGAGCGCCCGGCGGAGGGGAGAGCATACTGAGCTTCGGCGCGCTCCGACGCCCTGCAAGGCATCAGCCCAAGACTTACTCGCCTAGAATTGCGCGGCCAGCGAAGCTAGGCGATTTGCCGAACACGCATCGGCTATGCCTGAAGCCACCAATCTGACCGGTGCCGGGCAGCTTCGACTCCAACTCCAGAGAGCCATCCCGCTCGTTTTCCAGAACGATTTCCTGACTGAAATACGCCGCGCCTCGTAGAAGTTCGGGTTCCTGACTGAAGGTAGCGACGGACAAAACACCGTCGGATTGCCATCTGAAAGACAGCCCCGATTGATCGCGCACTCTCACTGCAGGCATGCACTCGTGGGCACTGCAAAGCCACAGCGTTAGAACGTCCCTCCCGCCGACCGGCGCGTACTCAACCGTCAAGCCTGCAGCTAACGCATCCGCTCCACCTCGTGGCTCCTGGAACAGTAACCCGCAAGACGCAACCTCACGTTCGGAGGCGCAGGCGGTAGCCGCCAACAGGATGGGCGACAGACAGGCAAGCAATATCCGCCGGGTCGCTGTGGCTGCCGACCGTGAAGAGCACCTGCGAGGACCAAAGATGCGCCTCGGCAGGCGCGATTCCCAACTCAACACGGAATGTATCCTCCGCAAGTCCACCCAGCCAACCTACCTTGACGGGAACAAAATGCCAACATAGAACATTCCCGGAACAAGCGTCGGGAGGTTCAACATGCGTCGCTGGGCTCGGGATCTGATGTCGCTGGCGTCGTGCGGCGGCTTTGTCTGGATGGTGTGGCACGCGGCCCTGCTGGCCACTGCGGCCTGAGGTGATCCGCTTTCCCCTTCTCCTCGAGGGGGAAGGGGCAGGGGATGGGGTGGGCCTGCCACGGCGCCGGACGTGGCGCGGGAGGCGGGACCGTTGGCGCGGCGCGGGTGATCTTTGCCGGAGCGCCGCGTGCGCCTTCTCTGTCAGCGGCGGCGCTCCCACCCCCACCCCGACCCTCCCCCCTTGAGGGGGAGGGAGTCGTGGAGCGGGGGCGCATCCGACCCTGCCGCCTACCCCTACCAGCTCCCGACTCCCCCCTGTCCACAGCTCCTTGCTGCCCGCCGCTGGCCCGCGAATCGGCGGCGCGCGATAGGGTGGGGGCCCGGCCTGTCGCCGGACGGGAATGAAGACCAGTATGGCCGAGGGTTTCGTCCACCTGCGCGTGCGCAGCGCCTATTCGCTGCTGGAAGGCGCCATCAAGGCCGGCAAGATCGGCCGGCTGGCGGCTGACCACGGCATGCCGGCGGTGGGGGTGGCGGACCGCGCCAATCTGTGCGGCGCGCTGGAGTTCAGCCAGGCGGCGCGCGACGCCGGGGTGCAGCCGGTGATCGCCTGCGCCCTGCCGGTGACGGGGATCGGCGGCCGCATCGAGGCGCGCTGGGCGCGCATGCCGACCGTCTGTCTGGTGGTGCAGGACGAGACCGGCTGGCTCAACCTGTCGGCGTTGTCGACCGCCGCCTACATGGCCGCGGACGAGACCGGCGAGCCGGGCGTGGCCTGGGATCAGGTGGCGGCCCATGCCGAGGGGCTGATCCTGCTGTCCGGCGGCCCGGATGGCCCGGTCGATCCCCTGTTCGCGCAAGGGCGGGGCGACGAGGCCCGGGCGGCGCTGGCGGCCATGCAGGCGGCCTTTGGCGACCGCTTCTATGTCGAGCTTCAGCGCCATGGCGCGCCCGGCGAGGCCGCGGTCGAGGCCGGGCTGGTCGGCTTCGCCTACGCCCATGACGTGCCGCTGGTGGCCACCAACGACGTCCACTATGCGAAGCCGGAGCAGGCGCGGAGCCACGACGCCCTGCTGTGCATCGCCGACGGGGCCTTCACCGGCCAGGACGATCGGCGCCGCATCACCGACCAGCACTGGTTCAAGGACGCCGCCGCCATGCGCCGGCTGTTCGCCGACCTGCCCGAGGCCTGCGACTCCACGCTGGAGATCGCCCGGCGCACCGCCTTCATGGTCGAGACGCGCAAGCCGATCCTGCCGCGCTTCGACACCGGGGCGGGCCGCACCGAGGGCGAGGAGCTGCTGCACCAGGCCCGCGAGGGGCTGAAGGCGCGCCTGACCCAGGTCGAGCCGGTGGCCCCGGCCGAGACCTATTTCGAACGCCTCGAGTGGGAGGTCGGGATCATCCAGCAGATGGGGTTCCCGGGCTACTTCCTGATCGTGTCGGACTTCATCAAATGGGCCAAGCTGAACGGCATTCCGGTGGGGCCGGGGCGGGGCTCGGGGGCCGGCTCGCTGGTAGCCTGGGCCCTGACCATCACCGACCTCGACCCGCTGCGGTTCGGCCTGCTGTTCGAGCGCTTCCTCAATCCGGAGCGGGTGTCGATGCCCGACTTCGACGTCGACTTCTGCCAGGAGCGGCGCGAGGAGGTGATCGCCTACGTGCAGCAGCGCTACGGCCGGGACCGGGTGGCGCAGATCATCACCTTCGGCACCCTGCAGGCGCGGGCCGTGCTGCGCGACGTCGGCCGGGTGCTGCAGATGCCGCTGGGCCAGGTCGACCGGCTGGCCAAGATGGTGCCGGCCAACCCCGCCAATCCGGTGACCCTGGCCCAGGCCATCGACATCGAGCCGCGCCTGAAGGAGGCGCGCGACGCCGAGCCGGCGGTGGCGCACCTGCTGTCGACGGCGCTGGAGCTGGAGGGGCTGTACCGCAACGCCTCGACCCACGCCGCCGGGGTGGTGATCGGCGACCGGCCGCTGGTCGAGCTGTGCCCGCTGTACAAGGATCCGCGCTCCGAGCTGCCGGCCACCCAGTTCAACATGAAGTGGGTCGAGCCCGCCGGGCTGGTGAAGTTCGACTTCCTCGGCCTGAAGACGCTCACCGTGCTGGACCGTGCGCGAGCGTATCTGGAGCGGCGCGGGCTGGCCCCGGACTGGAACGGCCTGCCGCTCGATGACGCCCGCACCTACGAGCTGATGGCCTCGGGCCAGACGGTCGGGGTGTTCCAGCTGGAATCCCAGGGCATGCGCGACACCCTGCGCAAGATGCGCTGCGGGTCGATCGAGGAGATCACCGCCCTGATCTCGCTCTACCGGCCCGGGCCGATGGAGATGATCGACACCTACATCGACCGGAAGTTCGGCCGGGCGGAGATCGACTATCTGCACCCGTCGCTGACCGAGGTGCTGAAGGAGACCTACGGCGTCATCATCTACCAGGAGCAGGTGATGCAGATCGCCCAGATCCTGGCCGGCTACAGCCTCGGCGAGGCCGACCTGCTGCGCCGGGCGATGGGCAAGAAGAAGAAGGAGGAGATGGATTTCCAGCGCGCCCGCTTCATCAAGGGCGCGTCGGAAAAGGGGGTGCCGGAGGCCCAGTCCGGCGGCATCTTCGACCTGGTGGCCAAGTTCGCCGGCTACGGCTTCAACAAGTCGCACGCCGCCGCCTATGCGCTGATCAGCTTCCAGACCGGCTGGCTCAAGGCCAACCATCCCGTCGAGTTCATGGCCGCCTCCATGAGCCTCGACCTGTCCAACACCGACAAGCTGGCGGTGTTCTACCAGGACGCCCGGCGCTTCGGGGTCAAGGTGATCGCCCCGGACGTCAACCGCGCCTCGGCCGACTTCGACGTGGCGTATGACGAGGCAGGCGAGGGGGCCGTGCTCTACGCCCTCGGGGCCATCCGCAACGTCGGGCTCGAGGCCATGCGGCATGTGGTCGAGGTGCGCCAGACCGGCGGGCCGTTCGCCGACATCTTCGACTTCCTCGAGCGGGTCGATCCGCGCGCGGTCAACAAGCGGGCGCTGGAGAACCTCGCCCGGGCGGGCGCCTTCGACTCCATCCATCCCAACCGCCGCCAGCTGGTCGAGCAGGCCGATGTGCTGATGGCCTACTGCCAGAGCGTGGCGGCCGAGCGCGCCTCGTCCCAGGTCAGCCTGTTCGGCGCCGACCAGGCCCATGCTGCCCGGCCGCGCCTCAAGCCGGTCGAGCCCTGGGTCGGGCCGGAACGGCTGGACCAGGAACTGTCGGCGGTGGGCTTCTACCTGTCCGGCCACCCGTTGGAGGACCTCGAGAGCCAGCTGCGGCGCAAGCGTGTGACCTTCGTGGCCGAGGCCGTGGTCCGGGCCGAGCAGGGGCACGAGGCCTTCCAGATGGCCGGGGTGATCCGCCGCAAGCAGGAGCGCACCAGCGCCCGCACCGGCGAGAAGTTCGCCTTCGTCGCCTTCTCCGACCCGACGGGCGAGTTCGAGTGCCTGTTCACCCCGGACTCGCTGCGCCGCTGCCGCGACCTGCTGGAGCCGGGGGCCTCGGTGCTGGTCAAGGTTCGGGCCAAGGCTGCCGACGGGGAGGTGCGCTTCTTCGGCGACGACGTCAGTCGCATGGATGCTGTGCTCGACGACACCGGGGCGGGGCTCAGGGTCCATGTCTCGGCGCGGGGGACCGACCCGGACTCGATCCGTGCGCGGCTCGAGCGGGCGAAAGCCGAGAGCAAGGGCGGCACGGTCTCGCTGGTCGCCTCGCTGGACGGCCGCCGTGAGGTCGAGCTGAAGTTGCCCGGTCGTTACCGGCTGGACGGGGCCCTGCGCGGGGCGCTGAAGGCCGCGCCCGGGGTGCTGATGCTGGAAGACGCCTGAGGTCGCGGCGGGAACCTTGACGGAATGTCGCGGTTGGCGGGCGACATCCACAAGGGAGACCCCTCCATGACCCGACTGCTGCTGGCCGCCTCGACCTCGGCCCTTCTCCTCGCCGCCTGCGGTGACAACCGCGCGGACCAGGACCCCGTGAACGCCGTCCAGGACGCCGCCTCCGTGCCGGTCGGCCAGATGTCGGCCGCCACGCTCGGGGCCAATTCGGCGGAGGGCTATGTGGAGAACGCCGCCATGGGCGATCTGTACGAGATCCGGGCGGCGGAGATCGCCCTCGAGCGCAGCCGGAACGCCGAGGTGCGCCAGCTGGCCGAGATGATCCGCACCGACCACACGGCGGCGAGCGAACGCCTGCGCGCCGCGGCGGGCCAGACCCAGGGCCCGGGTGGGACGACGCTTGAGGTCCCGGCCGAGCTCGACGAGCGACGCCAGGGGATGCTGGACAATCTCCGCGATGCCTCGGCCGAGGCCTTCGACGGCGTCTGGATCGACCAGCAGGTGGCCGCGCACCGGGAGGCCGTGACCCTGCATGAGGGCTTTGCCGACAACCGGGACGCCACGGCCCTGGCGCAGCACGCCACCGCGGTTCTGCCGAGGATCCGCGCGCACCTCGAGCGCGCCGAGGCGCTCGACACGGCGCGCTGACCGAGTCGTCACCCTCTGGCCCCGCGGCGCTGACCTTGCCAAGGTTGCGGCGCGGGGTGCAGATGCCCTGAGCCCCGGAGGTGCGGGGCACGGCGGAGAGTCATGGGCGGCCTGAACGGGACCGATGAGGCGCGGGCGGACCAACGTGCGGCGGATGTGACGGCCGCCGCTGCGGCGCTGCAGCGCGGCGACCTGGTGCTGCTGCCCACCGAGACCGTGTATGGGCTTGCCGCCGACGCGACGCGGCCCGAGGCTGTGGCGCGCATCTTCGAGGCCAAGGGCCGGCCGCGCTTCAATCCCCTGATCGCCCATGTCGCCGACGCCGCGGCCGCCGAGCGGGTGGCCGTGTTCGACGCCCGCGCGCGCCGTCTCGCCGAGGCCTTCTGGCCGGGACCGCTGACGCTTGTCCTGCCTGCACGGCCGGACGCCGTGTGCGACCTCGCCCGCGCCGGTCTCGACACCGTCGCCGTGCGCGTGCCGGGGCATGCGCTGGCGCGCGGGCTCCTGGCGTCCTTCGGCGGCCCGGTCGTGGCCCCGTCCGCCAACCGCTCGGGCCGGCCCAGCCCGACCACCTTCGAGGATGCCCTGGCCGAGACCGGGGCCGAGGTCGCAGCCGCCCTGGATGGCGGCCCCTGCGCGGTCGGGGTCGAGAGCACGGTCGTCTCCGTGCTCGACGGCGGGGTGGCCCTGTTGCGTCCCGGCGCCGTGACCCGCGAGGAGCTGGCTGCCGTGGTGGGGCCATTGACGGAGGCGGGGGAGGGGCATCGCTCGCCGGGCCGGCTGACCCGCCACTACGCCCCGGATGCGCCGGTCCGGCTGGAGGCGGGGACGGCCCGCCCCGGCGAGATCCTTCTCGGCTTCGGCCCCGGCGTCGGGGATCCGGCCTGGAGCCTGAGCCCGTCCGGCGACCTGCGGGAGGCGGCGGCCAACCTGTTCCGTCTGCTGCGCCGCGCCGACGCCGCCGGTCCGGCCGGGATCGCCGTCGCCCCGGTGCCCCACGCCGGTCTGGGCGAGGCGATCAACGACCGCCTCGCGCGCGCCGCCGGCAAGATCGGCTGAAACCACAGCGGGCCCCGCAGCGTAGCTGGAGACATGGCCATGTTCGATCGCCGCCGCCTGATCCTCGGCTCCGCCGCCCTGACCCTCGCCGCCTGCGGACCCCAGGCCGCAGACGCCAACACCGGCCGCTACGCCGCCGACCCCTTCAGGCGCATCTCCGACGCGGAGTGGCGACGCCGGCTGGGCGACCCCGCCTGGCGCGTGCTGCGCCACGAGGCGACCGAACGGCCTTACAGCTCGCCCCTCAACGATGAGACCCGGCGCGGGGTCTATGTCTGCCGCGGCTGCGACCTGCCGCTGTTCCGCTCGGACTGGAAATACGACAGCGGCACCGGCTGGCCCAGCTTCTGGCGGGTCATGGAGGCCAACATCGGCACCAAGATCGACTATCTGATCGGCATCCCGCGCCGGGAGTACCACTGCGCCCGCTGTCTGGGTCATCAGGGGCATGTCTTCAACGACGGGCCGCGTCCGACCGGCCTGCGCTACTGCAACAACGGCCTGGCGCTGACCTTCCGGCCGGCGTGAGCGTCGCTACTCGTCGCCCATCCGCGCGGCCTTGATGGCGCTCTCCATGGTGACGCCGAAGAAGATGGCGCCGATGATCACCAGCAGGCCGAAGTCGACGCCGGGAAACAGGAACGGGATGGCGGCGGAGATCAGGATCGCCAGCGGGAACAGGCTGGACCAGACCGCTGTGCCCGGGTTGTCCGGGTGGACCATCGGCGGGCGCCGGATCCCGGTGCGACGGGCCCAGAAGGCGTTCAGCACCACATAGGCCACCGAACAGACCCCGGCGAGGATGGGATAGCGCACGGCCTTGCCCTCGGGGGCGTTGACCACTGCGGAGAGCACCAGAACGATCAGGGCGCAGCCGGTGGACAGGGCCAGCAGCTGGTTGGCATCAAGACGCTTCAAGACTTCACTTTCACATAGCTGCCGGGGGCGGGTTCGAGCGGCGGGAGCGGCCCGGCGGACGGGTCGCGGGCGGGGACCTGGCCGCCAGAGCGGGCCGCCAGCCAGTCGGCCCAGTGCGGCCACCAGCTGCCGGGGTGCTCGACCGCGCCGGCGCGCCAGGCGTCAAGCGTCTCGGGCAGGGCCGGATTGACCCAGTGCTGATACTTGCGCGCCGCCGGCGGATTGATGACGCCGGCGATGTGCCCCGACCCGGCGAGGGTCAGGGTCACCTCGGCGTTGGTGAAGGCGCGCGCCGAGCGGTAGACCGAGTTCATCGGCGCGATATGGTCCTCGCGGCTGGCCTGGAAATAGAGCGGGATACGCACCTTCGTCAGGTCGATGCGCTCGCCGCCAATCTCGAACTCGCCTTGCGACAGGGCGTTGCGGCCGTACAGGCTGCGCAGATAGTCGAGGTGCAGCCGTTTCGGCATGCGCGTCTGGTCGGCGTTCCAGAACAGCAGGTCGAAGGCCGGCGGCGACTTGCCCATCAGATAGTTGGACACGAAGAACGACCAGACGAGGTCGTTGGCGCGCAGGGCGTTGAAGGTGTCGGCCATGGCGGCGCCGGGCAGGACCCCGCCGGCGGCGTCCATCTGGCGCTCGATCTCGGCCAGCCAGTGCTCGTCGGTGAACAGCAAGAGGTCGCCGGCCTCGGCGAAGTCGTGCTGGGCGGCGAAGAAGGTCGCGGCGTTGATGCGCCGGTCGTCATGAGCAGCCATGTGCGCCAGCGCCGCCCCCAGCAGAGTGCCGCCGATGCAGTAGCCGACGGCGTTCAGCCGGGCGCTGCCGGTCTGTTCCAGCACCTTGTCGACGGCGCGGTAGATCCCCCTGTGCAGGTACTGCTCGAAGCCGAAGTCCGCCTTGTCCGCGTCGGGATTGACCCAGGAGCAGACGAAGACGGTGAAGCCGCGGGCGGACAGCCAGCGGATCATCGAGTTCTCCGGCTGCAGGTCCAGGATGTAGAACTTGTTGATCCAGGGCGGGAAGATCAGCAGCGGGATGGCGTGCTGGGTCTCGCTGGCGGCGTCGAACTGGATCAGCTCGAACAGCTCGTCGCGCCAGACGACCTGGCCGGGGGCGGTGGCCACGTTGCGGCCGACCTCGAACCGGCCGTAGTCGGCCTGGCTGATCTTCAGCCGGCCGCCGCCGCGCTCCAGATCCGCGGCGAAGTTCTCCATGCCGCGGACAAGGCTCTCGCCGCCGGTCTCCATCAGCGTCTTCAGGGCCGCGGGGTTGGAGGCGAGGAAGTTGGCCGGGGACAGGGCGTCGGTCAGCAGCTTGACGAAGAACTCGGCGCGGCGGCGCACCAGCGGATCGACGCCTTCCGCCTGGGCGACGAGCCCGTTCATCCAGTCCGCCGTGATCAGGTAGGACTGTCGCATCATGTCGAACAGCGGCGTCTCGCTCCACGCCGGGTCCTTGAAGCGCTTGTCGGTCGGGCCTTCGGCCACGGTCTCGCCGGCGGCGCGGCGGGTGGCCGAGGCCCACAGGTCCATGTAGCGCCCGAACAGGTCGGCCTGGGCCTGGAACAGGCGCTCGGGCCGGGCGGCGAGGCTGGACATCACGGCGGTCATGGCCGGGGCGGCGTTGAACGGGTCCGGCGACATGGCCCCGCCGCGGTCGCCGCCGGTCATGGCGGCGCCGGCGAGGGCGCCTTGGGCGGTCATCGCCGCCTTCGCCAGATTCAGCGACAGGGTCTCGATCAGGCGGCGCTGTTCGGCCCCGAGCAGGTCGAACGGCGATTCGACCGCGGGCTCCGGCGGCGGGGCTCCGGCGGCGGCCCCCTGTGAACGGGACGCGTCGGCGGCCTCGACGGCCGGGGTCGGCTCGGGCTGCGGCTTGCGCGAGGTCGGGCGGCCCGACTTGCGGGGCGGCCGCGGCGTCGGCGGCGTCCCGGCGACCGGCTCCGTGGGCGCGTCAGCGGGCTTTGCCGCCGTCCGGGCGGAGGTCGGCCGGCCAGGCTTGCGCCCGCCCCGGGCCGGGGTCGGGGCGGTGCGGGAAGGGGGCTTCGGCGTCGTGGCCATGACGTCCTCCGTCGAAGGCGGTCGCACCCGCCCTTTCTGCCGTCACGATCATGGCATATGACCGGTCGCGAGATGAACGCCCGTGTCATGAAAATCCTTGTCATCAGCGCCGCGGCCGCGGCGGGCGCCGCCGGCTGCGCCAGCCCCGGGCCAGCGCCGGGGGGCTCGCCGATGGATGCCCGGGTGCAGGCGCTGGTCGACGCCAACCGGTCCTATCCGCGTTGGGCGGAGTTTCCGGCGGCCCCCGGGCCCTTGCCGTCGGACAGCGTCGTGGCTGGATCGGTGACGCGTCTCGGCGCGGAGCAGGCGGCGCTCGCGCGGGAAACCTCGACGATCGCGTGGACGCTGTCGGACGCGGAAGGCTTCGCCGCGGCCACGCGGGCGCGGGTCGACGCCGCCCGCGCTGCGCCGGCGACCGAGCAGACTGCCGAAACCCTCGAGGCCTTCGCCGAGAGCCTGCGCGAGCGCGGCCGCGCGCCGCCCCCGATTCCCCGCCGACAGCAGCCCTGACGGGCCACGATCCCAAACCGCGCGGTCGCCAGAACCGCCGGCATCCCAGGAGACCGCCATGGCCGATCCGGCCTTCTTCACCGCCCTCGCCGCCGACGCGGCGCGCGTCACCGAACTCGCCGCCATCGCCGCCTATCCCCAGATCGGGCGTGGCGACGAGAAGGCCGCCGACCAGGTCGCCGTCGACGCCATGCGCACGGCGCTGAACGCCCTGCCGATCGACGGCAAGATCGTCATCGGCGAGGGCGAACGCGACGAGGCGCCGATGCTCTACATCGGCGAGAAGGTCGGCACGGGCGCCGGCCCGGCCATCGACATCGCCCTGGATCCGCTGGAGGGCACGACCCTGACAGCCAAGGCCATGGCCAACGCCCTGGCGGTGCTGGCCATGTCGCCGGGCGGCGGGCTGCTGCACGCGCCCGACACCTATATGGACAAGATCGCCGTCGGCCCGGGCTATGACGCCGGTATTGTCGATCTGGACGCCGCGCCGCAGGACAACATCGCCGCCGTGGCGAAGGCGAAGGGCGTCAGCCCGGACCGGATCACCGCCTGCGTCATGGACCGGCCCCGCCACGCCGAGCTGATCGCCGCCCTGCGTCAGGTCGGCTGCCGCGTGGTGCTGATCACCGACGGCGACGTGGCCGGCGTGATCCATACGGCCGAGCCGGAGACGGGCATCGACATCTATCTCGGCCAGGGCGGGGCCCCGGAGGGGGTGCTCGCCTGCGCCGCGCTGAAGTGCGTCGGCGGCCAGTTCCAGGGGCGGCTGGTGTTCCGCAACGATGACGAGCGGGCCCGGGCCGAGCGCACGGGCGTGACCGACTTCCAGCGCAAGTACGACCTGCACGAGCTGGTGTCGAAGGATGCGGTGTTCGCCGCCACCGGCGTGACCAAGGGCGCCATGCTGGACGGGGTGCGGGTGGAGCGCGGCTTCATCACCACCCACACCCTGGTCATGGACTCCGCCAGCCGCACGGTGCGGCGCATCCACATGACGCGGCCGGTCTGAGCCATGGCCGACGGGGCCCCGCCACGTCCGGAGACGGCCTTCCTCGGGGTCGAACGCTCGCTGAGCGGCCGGGCCTGGCGGCGGCGCGACCCCGATCCGGCCGAGGTCCGGGCGCTGACGCAGGGGCACGACCTGTCCGAGCCCCTGGCCCGGGTGCTGGCCGCGCGGGGCGTGACGGCGGCGGACGCCGGCGCCTTTCTGGCGCCGACCCTGCGGGACTCCTTCCCCGACCCGTCCAGCTTCCTCGACATGGACGCGGCGGCGGCGGCGATCCTCGACGCGCACCAGGCCGGCGCCAGCCTGCACCTGTTCGCCGACTATGACGTCGACGGCGCCGCCAGCGCGGCCCTGCTGGTGCGCTGGTTCCGGGCGCTCGGGCGCGAGGTGCCGGTCTATGTGCCCGACCGGCTGACCGAGGGCTATGGCCCCAGCGCCCCGGCCTTCGACCGGCTCAAGGCGGCCGGGGCGGAGCTGGTCATCACCGTCGACTGCGGCGCCGCGGCCAACGCCGCCGTGGCTCACGCCGCCGCCATCGGACTGAAGGTGGTGGTGATCGATCACCATCTCATGCGCGAGGAGCCGCCGGCATGCGCCGCCGTGGTCAATCCGAACCGGCCGGGCTGCGGCTCGGGGCAGGGCAACCTCGCCGCGGCGGGGGTGGTGTTCGTCCTGCTGGCGGCGCTCAACCGGGAGGGACGCCGGCGCGGCCTGTTCGCCGAGCGGCCGGAGCCGGACCTGCGCCAGTGGCTGCATCTGGCGGCGCTGGGAGCCATCTGCGACGTCACCGCCCTGACCGGCTTCAACCGCACCCTGACGCGGCTGGGCCTCGGGGTGCTGGGCCAGTGGCGCACGCCGGGGCTGAAGGCGCTGATGGAGGTGGCCGGCGGGCTGCCCGATGTCGTGGCCGCGACCCACGTCGGCTTTGCGCTGGGCCCGCGAATCAACGCGGCCGGACGCATCGGCCGCGCGGATCTGGGCGCGCGCCTGCTCTCCACCGACGATCCCGCCGAGGCGGCGGCGCTGGCGCAGCAGCTCGACCAGCTCAACCGCGAGCGGCGCGAGGTCGAGGCGGCCGTGGCCGAGGCGGCGGTGGCCCAGGTCGAGGCGCGGGGCGACGTCGACAGCCGATCGGTGATCGTCGTCGCCGGCGAGGGCTGGCACCCGGGCGTGGTCGGGGTCGTGGCCGGCCGGCTGCGCGAGCGCTGGCGCAAGCCGGTGATCGTGGCGGGCGTCGATCCGGTCGCCGGGGTGGCCAAGGGCTCGGGCCGGTCCCAGGCGGGCGTCAACCTCGGCGGGGCCGTCCAGGCGGCCTGGGAAGCCGGGCTGCTGCTGGCGGGCGGGGGACATGCCATGGCCTGCGGCCTGACCGTGACGCTCGACGCCCTGCCGGCGCTCGAGGCCTTTCTCAACGCGCGGCTGGCCGGTCAGCAGGCCGAGGCGCGACAGGCCGACACGGTGGACATCGACGTGCTGGTGGAGCCGGCGGCGGCGACCCGCGCCCTGCTCGACGGCTTCGCCGCCATGCAGCCGTTCGGTCCCGGCAATCCCGAGCCGCTGTTCGCCCTCAGCGGGGTCACCGCGCGCGATCCGGCGATGATGAACGGCGGCCATGTCCGCTGCCGGCTCACCGCCCCGGACGGCAGCGCCCTGCGCGCCGTGGGCTGGCGACTGGCCGACCAGCCGGCGGGCGAGGCCCTGCTGTCGGGGGCCGGCGGCCTGGCCGTGGTGGGGCGGCTGAAGGCCGATGACTGGAACGGTCGGCGCGGCGTTCAGCTGGAGATCGAGGACGTCCACGATCCCCGCCGGGCCTGACCCGCGGGGCCCTCCGGCTCGTCGAACGGCGCTCGAAAATCGTTTGAAGATTGCCGCTTGCGCGCTTCGGAATCGGCGGCTATATCGCCGGCTCCCGCGCAGCGGTCCCTTCGTCTATCGGTTAGGACGTCAGGTTTTCAACCTGAAAAGAGGGGTTCGATTCCCCTAGGGACTGCCAGCGCGGGGCGCTCTCCCCGACATCCCGATCTGCTTCAGCGTCGCACCCTCGCGGCAGCGTTTCGCGCTGTCCGAGCCTCGCGGGCGCTCGTGAGACGCGCGGCCTGCCGCGCGGCTGCGGGGTCAGGCGATCCGCGTTCGCGCAATCTATCTGCGAATCTCTGTCAGAAACTGACGTTTTTTGGGCCTGCCTCCCCGTTACGTAACCGTGATAAACACGTTTCGACCCGCAAAGACGGGGGGAGGGGATTAGTCAGTTGGATTCGCGAGAGACGGATGTGCAACCGACGGTCCGCGTGAGCGGACACGTCAAGTGGTTCGATCCGGGCAAGGGCTACGGCTTCATCGTACCGGACGACCCGGGGCAGACGGACACCAAGGATGTCCTGCTCCACATCAGCAGCCTGAGGGACCTGGGCCGGGACACGGCCGAGGAGGGCGCGCCCATCACCTGTGAGGTGGCCCGGCGGCCCAAGGGCTGGCAGGTCGTGGCGGTGGTCGACCTCGGGCCCGGCCAGGAACCGCGCCGCGGCTACGAGAGCCTGCGCCGCGCGCCCCTGGAAAAGACCCGGGTGGACACGCCTGCGGCCGAGGGGCCGTTCGTTCCGGCCACGGTCAAGTGGTTCAATCGCACCAAGGGCTACGGCTTCGTTGTCTGCGAGACCAATCCGGGCGATATCTTCGTGCACATTGAGACGCTGCGCCGCTGCGGGCTGGAGGACCTCCAGCCGGGCGACGGCGTCCGGGTGCGTTTCGCCAGCGGGCCCAAGGGCCTGGTGGTGGCCGAGATCGATCAGGGCGGCTGACTCCGGCCGCCCGCTGGAGGGCGTATGCCGTTGAACCGTCGTCTGATGCTGTCCTTCGCCGTGGTCGCCCTGGCCACGGCGGCCTGTGCGTCCGAAAAGCCGCCGCTGGATCCCCGCGGCGAGCCGATGGAACAGCTGACCATTGTCACCGACAGCGGTCGCCACACCTTCTGGATGGAGATCGCCGACGACGAGGCTGAGCGTCAGCGCGGCCTGATGTTCCGGCCGCCGCTGCCGGACGACCAGGGCATGCTGTTCAAGTTCCCCGACGCCGCCGAGCGTGGCTTCTGGATGCGCAACACCCCCAGCTCGCTGGACATCATCTATGTCGCCGCCGACGGCCGCATCGTCTCGATCGCCCGGCACACCACGCCCTATTCGGACGGCATCTACCCGTCGAACGGCCCGGCCACCGGCGTGGTTGAACTGCGCGCCGGCCGCTCCGAGGAGATCGGCGCCAAGCCCGGCGACCGCGTGGAACACCCGCACTTCGGGCGGTAGGGGCGCGGGACGGCCTGGCCGTCCCGGAGCCCGTCACCAGCGTCGGGTCAGTTGCAGACCGACCACGCGCGGCTGGCCGACGCCAGCGTAGTAGCCGCCATCAAACCCGAAGGCGAAGTTGGTGTAGGCGCTGCTGGTGAAGACCAGCTCGTCGGTCAGGTTTTCCACATACAGCCGCGCCGTCCAGTCATCCGTCTCCCAGCCGATATGGCCGTTGAGCAGGACGACGGCGTCCTGAAAGACAGCGTTCTCGGCGTTCAGCGGGGTATCGCCGGTAGCGCTGGCCTCGCCGCGCAACACCAGTCCGCGCCAGGGCCGCCAGGTCGCCGAGAGGGCCAGATCGTACTCGGGCACAAGCTTCACCTTGTTGCCGGTGAAGGTCTGGGTGGCGGAGAAGACGTAGCGGTCATAGGTCGAGTCGACCCAGCCCAGCGATGCGGCGAGGTCGAGCCGGTCGGTGGGTCGGCCCACGAGCTCGATCTCCACGCCACGGCTGGAGATGGCGGCGTCAGAGGTGATCAGGTTGGTCGAGATCGCCTGGCCTTGGGCGTTCACGAGCACATTGTACTCCTGCCAGCTGTCGGCCTCGATGTGGAAGGCGGCGCCGGACAGCAGCAGCCGGCGATCGGCAAGGGTCCATTTGGCCCCGACCTCATAGCTCCACAGCGTCTCCGCGCCGTAGCGGCTGTAGTCCCGTGCGCCGATCTGCGAGGCGCTGGTGGCGGCGAGGTTGAAGCCGCCGGGGACCCAGCCCCGGGCGGCGGAGGCATAGACAAGCAGATTGTCGTGGGGGCGCCAGTCGAGGGCGACGCGGGGCAGAACGACTTCATACCTGTCGTCCAGGTCCTCCGCCGGGAAGCTGAACTGACCGGAGGGGCCGAGATCGAGAACGCCCGCCGCCTGCAGCTTGCTCCGGTCCGCCCGCTCCCAGCGCAGGCCGCCGGTCAGTCGCAGGTCGGGGCCCACGGGCGCGGTGATCTGGCCGAACAGCGCCAGATCACGGCCTTCGGCGGTCTGGGGCGGCGCGGGCCGGTAGCCGTCGAGGCCGCCGGGGCCCACGAGCGTCGCCAGGAGCTGGCGCTCCTCTTCCCGGTAGTGGTTGACGCCGACAACCCACGCGATGCGCGCGCCGCGCGGCGAGACCAGCCGCGCCTCGAGGTTCCAGGAGGTCTCGCTGTCGTCGCTGGCGCCGGCGACGGCGGGCAGGGCGGTGAGGTCGATATCGGTCCCGGCGCTGTCGGCCCGCAGGTCGCGCCAGGACGCATTGACCTCCAGCGTGGCGGCGTCGAGGGCGTGGCTGAGGCTGACGCCGATCAGGCTTTCGTCTTCTTCTGTGCGTTTCGGCGCATCGTTGATCAGGCGATAGGGCTCGGCCAGGCGACCGCCATTGAACGCCGCATAGACCGCGTTGTAGGCGGCCCGGTTCATGGGCAGGAACTCCTGCTCGTAGACCCCGGGGGCGCGCAGCTGAGAACGGGCGGCCACCACATCGACCGCGGTGCGGTCCGAAGGGGTCCAGCGAAGCTTTCCTTGCAGATAGCTCTCGCGGATCGCGCCTTCCGCCCCGATCGAGGAGGCGATATTGCGGACATAGGCGTCCGCCTCTTCATGGCTGGCCGTTACGCTGGCGCTGAGGACCCCGGGCTGCAGCGGCCCGCCGAGGTACAGCCGACCGGCGGCGCCGTCGCCGGTGTCGAAGCTGTAGGCGTCGAGTTCGGCCTCGGCCTCGAAGGCGTCGGACGGCTGACGCGTCCGGATCACGATCAGGCCGCTTTCCGTGTTGGCCCCGTAGAGGGTTCCCTGCGGCCCGCGGAGCACCTCGATCTGGGCGATCTCCCCGAGGGTCTGGTTGCGCAGCCGGCGGTAGGGAATCCCGTCCACATAGACCGCGGCGCGGTTGACGATGAACGGGTTCGACTCGATCCCGCGGATCGTCACATAGGTCGCCCCGACCTGTCCGAGTGTGTTGAACGACAGATTGGGCACGGCGTCATCGATCTGGCGCAGGCTGGTGATGCGCGCGTCCTCGATCTGTCGCGCGGTCAGGACCGTTGCGGCGATCGGGGCGTCAGACAGGGCGGAATCGAAGCGGGTTGCGGTGACGATGATCTCTTCAACCTCGGTCGTGGGCTGCGGCGCGCCCGACTGGGCGACGGCGAGCGAAGCGAGCCCCCCGGCGGCCGCGACGGTGGCGCAGAAGGTCAGAGGGCGGGTGGCGCGGCGCATAGACGGACTCCAATTGCGAGACGGTCGCAATTAGGCCGCGGCGCTGCGTTACACAATAACGATCACTTGTGCGATCGGGCGGATTCCTGTCGCTCGCGGGTTCAGCCTTGGGCTCACCGCCGGGCGCGGGATGGCGGATGGCCGAACCGGCGCCGATAGACGGCGGCGAAGTGCGCCGGGGCGTAGCCGATCCGCCAGGCGACCTCGCTCACCCTGAGGCCGCTCGCCAGCAGGGTTACGGCGAGGTCGAGCCTCTTGTCCTGGATGTAGGCCCCGACCGACATGCCGTAGGCGCGCCGGAAGCCTTCGGTGAGGGCGCGGCGGCTCAGGCCGCAGGACTCCGCAAGGGTGTCGAGGTCCGGCGGCGTTTGCAGGCGCTGGTCGATCTGGCGCCGGGCGTCGCGAATGGCAGGGCTGGGTGCGAGCAGGATTGGTCCCGTCTCTGCGATCCATGTCAGGGCCGCCGCGATCAGATCGAGGACGCGAGCCTGCCGGGCGAGGGCGAGCGCCGTCGACGACATGTCGGGCTCTAGCGGGGCGCAAAGGCGTAGCGCCACGCGGGCCGGGAGGGCGGCGCTGCTCCACAGGCCGTCGGCTTGCGGGAAAGCCCTGAGGAGGGCGACCACGGCCGATCCGCTGGTCTCGTCGAGGCGGTCCGGGGGGATCCAGATGCCGCAGGCATGCGCCGGGCCGATCCCGAGGGCGGAGCTGAACGGCGCGGGGCGGGTACAGCGCACGACGCTGACCATCGGGCCATCCACATCGAAGCCGCCCAGGGTGTCCGAATGGCTGGCCAGTCGCGCGAGGCCGACCCCGATGTGAAGGCCGGCCGGAACGTCCGCCGTGTACTGAACCGGTTGAGGCTGGTCGGTGCGGGACTGCCAGAAGGCGCCGCCGATCCAGGGAGCGAGGGTGAGGTCGCCGCCGGCTCCGGCCCGGACATGAATGGCCGCGATCGGCTCGGCCAGATCGGCTGACAGGGCGGACGTCATGCGGTCCTCTCCGTCCGACAAGCACGGCCCGGATGCTGGTCGGGGCGGCAGGATTCGAACCTGCGACCCTCTGCTCCCAAAGCAGATGCGCTACCAGGCTGCGCTACACCCCGAGGGCGGACCTCATGGCACGGGCGGCGGCGCGCCGCAACGACAGGCCTTGAGCCGGGGCCAAACCGTTGTATCAGGGCGGGGCAGAAGAGGTTCGACCATGCTCGCGCGCATTTTCCAGCCGGCCAAGACCGCCATGCAGTCCGGCAAGGCCAAGACCCGGGAGTGGATCCTGGAGTTCGAACCCGCCTCGGCGCGGGCCCTAGACCCGCTGATGGGCTGGACCTCCTCGACCGACATGAACGGCCAGGTGCGGCTGCGCTTCGACAGCAAGGAAGACGCGATCGCCTATGCCGAGAAGCACGGCATCCCCTTCCGCCTGCACGAACCGCAGCAGCCGCCGGTGATTCTCAAGGCCTACGCCGACAACTTCGCCTACGGTCGCAAACAGCCCTGGACGCACTGAGCGGCCGGGGTCCGTCGGGCGCCCTTAGCTCAGCTGGATAGAGCACGTGCCTTCTAAGCATGGGGTCGCAGGTTCGAGTCCTGCAGGGCGCGCCACCGGCGGCCGGCGCGACTGACGGGCCGCCCGAGGGAGACGGAGCATGGATCGCAACGCCAGAATCCTCGCCCTCGTCGCGCCGGACGCCCGCGTCCTCGAGGTGGGGCCGAGTTTTTCGCCGATCCTGCCCAAGGCGTCTGGCCGGGATGTGCTGACCCTCGATCACGCCGACGCCGATGAGCTGAAGGCCAAGTACGCCGGTCATGGCGTGGACCTGGACCGCATCGAGCCGGTCGACTTCGTCTGGCGCGGGGGGCCGGTGCATGAGGCGGTGCCGGCGGAGCTTCATGGGCGGTTCGACGCCATGATTCTCAGCCATGTTCTGGAGCACAGCCCCGACCCGATCGGCCTGCTGAAGTCGGCCGCTGTCCTGCTGCGCGATGGCGGCGTGCTGTCGCTGGCCAATCCGGACAAGCGCTACTGCTTCGACGCGCTCAAGCCCGTGACGGGGGCGGGCGAGTGGATCGAGGCTCATGTCGAGGGCCGTCAGCGCCATGGCGTCCGCACGCTGTTCGAGCAGTCCGTGGTCTCGGTGAAGAACGGCGAGGCGATCGCCTGGCCGTCGGCGGCTCCGCCCTCCGATCTGCGCTGGGTGGAGGCCGGCTTTGACTGGCCCCGGCCGCCGGGGCCGGACGCGCCCTATGTCGACTGCCACGCGTCCTATTTCACGCCGTCGAGCTTCGAGTTGCTGGTGTTCGAGTGCGGCCAGCTGGGTCTGATCGAGTTCGAGGTGGCGCAGAGCTTCCCGACCGAGGGTTTCGAGTTCTTCGTCACCCTGCGCAAGGTCCGGCCCGTGCGCCTCGCCGACGCGGAGCTGGCGGCGCGACGGCTGGAGCTCCACCGCCGGGTCATGGCCGAGCTGCGCGACCAGATCGACGCCTGGCTGGGGCCGGCCGCTCCGTCGGAGGCTCCGGCGCCTCAGCCTCCGACGCCGGAGCCGGTGGCGGAGTCGGTCGCTCCGGCGCCGGCGCGACGCTCCCGGTTCAAGGGGCCGTTTAAGCGCATGGTGCGACGGCTTACAGGTCGGCGGTCGCGCTGAAAGCCTGATCCAGGTCGGCGATGAGGTCCGCCGGATCTTCGAGACCCACATGCAGGCGCAGCAGGGCGCCCGGCAGGGTCGGCGGCGACTGCCGCAGGGCCATCTGGCCGGTCTCGTGGGTGATCAGGCTCTCGAACCCGCCCCAGGAATAGCCGAGGCCGAACATGGTCAGACGGTTGAGGAAGGCGCGGGCGCGGGCCTCGCTCCAGCCCCGCGTGACCACGCCCATCAGGCCCGCGGCCCCGTCATGGTCGCGCCGCCACAGATCGTGACCGCGCGACCCGGGCAGGGGCGGATAGAGCACCTCGGCCACCTCCGGCCGCGCCGCCAGCCAGGCGGCGACCACCAGCGCCGAGGCGGCGTGGGCCGCCATGCGCACGGGCAGGGTGCGCAGGCCTCTGAGCGCCAGCCAGGCGTCGTCAGGCGAGACGTGCCAGCCGAGATCTTCCACGGCGTGTGCCAGCGCCCGCTCGAGGCCGGGGTCCGCCACCGAGACGGCGCCCATCAGGACGTCGGAATGGCCGGCGACATACTTGGTCACGGCCTGGACGCTGACGTCGACGCCGTGCGCCAGCGGCCGGAACGTCAGGCCGGCCGCCCAGGTGTTGTCCATCACCGTCAGCACGCCGCGCTCGCGGGCGAGGGCGGCGAGGGCCGGCACGTCCAGAATCTCGAAGGTGAGGGACGCCGGCGATTCGATCAGGATCAGGCGGGTTGCGGGGCCGATCCGTCCGGCGATCTCTTCTGCGGTCAGGGCCGGGTCGTGGAAGCGCACGGTGACGCCGCGCGCGGCCATGAAGCGGGTCAGGAACCGGCGGCTGGGGCCGTACAGGGCGTCGGTGGTCAGCACCTCGTCACCCGGCCGCAGCAGGGCCAGCAGCGGCAGGGTGACGGCGGCCAGGCCGGAGGGGGCGAGGACCGTGCGCGACGCCCCCTCAAGATCGGCGAGGGCGGCGGCCAGGGCGCGCTGCGGCGCGAGGCCCTCAAGGCCGTAGACCGGGCCCGGCGTCTCGTCCCGCATGTCCTCGGCCCGATCGCTGAGCATCGTCGAGCCGCGCTCAAGCGGCGGGTTGACGGGGCGTCGCCCGCGTCCGCGGGCAGTGGCGGTCGCGATCAGGCGGGTGCGCGGGCCGGGCGTTCGGGTCATACGGGTCTCGCCGGGGCGGGTTGCATCGTGGCCCCCCAGCGGTTCTAACGGCCACCGGGGCGACGGGTGAAGTGGAGTCGGCGATGCGTCGCGTGGCGGTTCTGGTCGGTCTGACGGTGCTGGCGGCTTGCGGTGAGCGATCCGAGGCCCCGTCGCCCGCGCCAATCCCCGGGCCGGTGGAGGCGCCCCTGCAGGCCACCGAGCGGCCGGCGAGCGCCACCCTCGAAGCTGTGCGGCGGCGCGGACGGCTGAACTGCGGCGTCCATGAGGGGCTGGTTGGCTTCGCCTATACGGACAATCGCGGCCGCTGGCGCGGCTTCGACGTCGACTTCTGTCGCGCGACGGCCGCGGCCGTGCTCGGCGATCCGGATGCGGTGCGGTTCGTGCCCCTGACTGCCGGCCAGCGCTTCGAGGCCCTGAGCACCGGCCGCATTGACGTGCTGTGGCGCAACACCTCCTGGACCATGGACCGGGATGTCCGCGGCCGCGTGGAGTTCGCCGGGGTCAACTACTACGACGGCCAGGGCTTCCTCGCGCGCCGGGCGCTGGAGCTGGCCGGCGCGACCGACCTGAACGGGGCGCGGATCTGCGTCCAGGCCGGCTCGACCAGCCAGGACAATCTGGCCGACTGGTTCCGCGCCCGAGGCCTGACCTACACGGCGGTGGTCGCGGACTCCGAGAATCAGGCGCGCGAGATGTACGCCCGGGAAGCCTGCGACGCCTTCACCGCCGATGTCTCCGCCCTCGCGGCGGCGCGCACGACCCTGGCCTCGCCGCGCGATCACGTGATCCTGCCCAACGTCATCTCCAAGGAGGCGCTGGGGCCGGTGGTCCGGGAGGATGACGCCACCTGGACCGAGATTGTGCGCTGGACGCTCAACGCGCTGATCCTGGCCGAGGAGCTGGGGGTCACCCAGGCCAATGTGGCCGAGCTGGCCGAGACCTCCGCCGATCCCCAGGTGCGGCGCCTGCTGGGGGGCCAGGGCGAGTTCGGTTCGTCGCTGGGCCTGCGCGACAGCTGGGCCCGGGACGCCATCGCCGCCGGCGGGAACTATGGCGAGATCTTCGCCCGGCATCTGGGCCCCGATTCCCCTCTCGACCTGGCGCGGGGTCTCAACGCACAATGGAACGCACGACCGGCGGGGCTGATGTACGCCCTGCCGATCCGCTAGACTGTCAGCCTGACGCCGAACGGCGCGCCTATCGGGGGAATTTCGACCATGACCAGCTCGCGCGGCCGCGCGCCGCTCTATGCCTGGATCCTGCTGGGATTCCTGATCGGCCTGGGGGCCGGCCTCTATGTGAACCTCTATGTCGGGGCGGAGACGCCCTGGGTGCAGTCGGTGACCCAGAACGTCACCGGACCGATCGGCCAGATCTTCCTCAAGCTGCTGTTCATGCTGGTCATCCCGCTGCTGTTCTCGGCCCTCGCGGTCGGGGTGGCGGAGATGGGCGACCTGTCGACGCTTGGCCGGGTCGGCTTCAAGACGCTGGGCTTCACCATCATCCTGTCGGCGACCGCCGTGATCATCGGTCTGGTGATGGTCAACGTCTTCCGGCCCGGCGACGGGGTCGATCCGGCGCTCGCGGCGGCCCTGCTGGAGCAGAGCCGTGACGCCGCCGGGGCGATCGTCGGCAATGCGCCGAAGTCGATCGAGGCCGGCCAGTTCTTCCTCGACCTGATTCCGTCGAACGTCGTCACCGCCGCCGCCGAGAACCAGATTCTGCCGGTGATGGTGTTCGCCCTGTTCTTCGGCATCGGCCTCGTCATGGCGCGCTCGAAGGCCACCGACCGGCTGCAGGAGAGCCTGCAGGGGCTGTTCGAGGTGATGATGAAGCTCATCAACCTCGTCATCAAACTGGCTCCGATCGCCATCGCGGCCCTGATGTTCAACCTCGCCGCCCTGTTCGGCTGGGACCTGCTGGTGCGTCTGGCCGGCTATGCCGCCGTGGCCATCGGGGCCATGGCGATCCACATGTTCATCGTCTACCCGCTGGCGGTGGCGGTGCTGGCGGGTCGCAACCCGTTCAAGTTCTTCTTCGGCGTGCGTGAGCCGATGCTTGTGGCCTTCACCACCGCCTCGTCCAACGCCACCCTGCCGGTGGCGCTGAAGGCGGCGGAGGAGCAGCTCAACCTGCCGCGGCGCATCGCCCGCTTCGTCCTGACCGTCGGGGCCACCGCCAACCAGAACGGTACGGCCCTGTTCGAGGGCGTCACGGTGCTGTTCCTCGCCCAGTTCTTCGGCATCGAGCTGAGCCTGACCCAGCAGGTCGTGGTCATGCTGGTCTGCATCCTCGGCGGTATCGGGACGGCCGGGGTGCCCGCAGGCTCCCTGCCGGTGGTGGCGCTGATCCTTGTCATGGTCGGGGTGCCGGCCGAGGGCATCGCCCTGGTGCTCGGCGTCGACCGCTTCCTCGACATGTGCCGGACCACGCTGAACGTGGTCGGCGACCTCGTCGCCGCCACGGTGGTCTCGCGCGGCGAGAAGGACCTGCCGCCGGAGGCTCCGGAGCCCGCCCCGGTTCCGGCGAGCTAGGGACCCGTCACGACGGGGGCGTCCGCCCGGGCGCCCCACTCGGCCCAGCTGCCGTCATAGAGGCGGGCCGGGCGTCCGAGCACCTCGAGCGCCAGCACGAGGATGGCGGCCGTCACGCCCGAGCCGCAGGTGGCGACGGGACCGCCCGCGCTTTCCGGCGCCGCGGCCGCGAGGCGCGCCGCGAGCTCCTCCCGGGGGCGCAGGCGACCGTCAGGCGTGAGCAGATCCGCAAAGGGCAGATTGACGGCGCCCGGCATGTGACCGCCGCGCAGGCCCGGCCGCGGTTCGGGGGCCTCGCCCCGGAAGCGGGGTCCGCCCCGGGCGTCCAGCACCGGCGTTCCGGCCGCGAGGGCGGCCCTCACGGCGTCGACGTCCGCGACCTGATCGGCCTTGAGGGCCGCCCGGAAGGTCTGTGGCGCGGGCGTTACCGGGCCGCTCTCCAGCGCGCCGCCGGCCGCGATCCAGGCCGGCAGGCCGCCGTCCAGCACCCGAACGCGCGCGGCGCCGAAGGTGCGCAGCATCCACCAGGCCCGCGGCGCCGAGAACAGACCGACAGTGTCATAGACCACGATCTCGTCGCTCTCCTTCAGGCCCAGTGCGCCCATCGCGGCCGCAAAGGCGTCGGCCCCGGGCAGCATGTGCGGCAAGTCGGTCGCTTGATCCGATACGGCGTCCAGGTCGAAGAACGGCGCGCCGGGGATGTGGCCTCGGTGATGGACGGCGCGCGCGTCGGTCCCGTCCAGATGCCAGCTGGCGTCGAGCACCTTCAGGTCCGGGGCGCCCAGACGGTCGCGCAGCTCTACGGCGGAGATCAGGGGAGAGGTCATGACTGAACCTAGCACGCGCACCGGCGCGCTCCGACTGGTCCTCGGCGACCAGATGTCCGACGGGCTGTCGGCCCTGCGCGATCTCGATCCGGCCGCGGATGAGGTACTGATGGCCGAGGTGCGCGACGAGGCCACCTATGTCCGGCATCACAAGCAGAAGATCGCCCTCGTCTTCGCCGCCATGCGCAAGTTCGCGGTGCGGCTCGAGGCGCGTGGCGTGCGAGTCCGCTATGTGCGGATCGACGATCCGGACAGCACCGGGTCGATCGCGGGCGAGCTGGACCGGGCGCTGGGGGACGGGCGCTTCGCGCGGGTCGTGCTGACCGAATGCGGCGAATGGCGGCTGGCCGAGGCCCTGGCCGGGTTCGCGGCGGCGGCTCCGGTTCCGGTCGAGGTGCGCGAGGATGACCGCTTCCTGTGCAGCCATGACCGCTTCCGGCGCTGGGCCGCCGGCAAGAGTCAGCTGCGCATGGAGTTCTTCTACCGCGAGATGCGGCGCGACACCGGCCTGCTGATGGACGGCCGCGAGCCGGTCGGCGGGCAGTGGAATTACGACAAGGAGAACCGCCGCAAGCTGCCGAAGGACGTGCGTCCGCCGGCCCGGGTTCGCATCCCGCCCGATGGGCTGACGCGCGAGGCGATCGCCGACGTCGAGCGCCTGTTCCCGGAGCATTTCGGCGAGACGGCGAAGTTCGGCTGGCCGACCACGGCGGAGGAGGCGGAACAGGTCTTCGCCGCCTTCCTGACGGATATCCTGCCCGGCTTCGGCGACTGGCAGGACGCCATGGCCGAGGGGCAGCCGTGGCTGTGGCACGGCATGATCTCGACCTCGCTGAACCTCGGGCTGCTGGACCCGCTGGACGTCTGCCGGCGCGCCGCGGCAGCCTACGAGGCCCGTCGGGCCCCGCTCAACGCCGTCGAGGGCTTTGTCCGCCAGATTCTCGGCTGGCGCGAGTTCGTGCGCGGCATCTACTGGCTCAAGGTCCCGGAATACCGCGCCCGCAATGCGCTGGCTGCCGACCGGACGCTCCCGGACTTCTACTGGACCGCGGCGACGGGCATGGCCTGCGTCGCCGACGCGGTGCGCCAGACGCGTGCCCACGCCTACGCCCACCATATCCAGCGGCTGATGGTGACCGGCAATCTCGCCATGCTGCTGGGCGTGCACCCGGACGAGATCGACGACTGGTACATGACCGTCTACGCCGACGCCTTCGAGTGGGTGGAGATGCCCAACACCCGCGGCATGGCCACCTTCGCCGACGGCGGGATCGTGGGTTCCAAGCCCTATGCCGCCTCCGGGGCCTACATCGACCGGATGAGCGACCACTGCGGCGGCTGCCGCTACGATGTGAAGGCCAAGGCCGGCCCGCGCGCCTGTCCCTTCAACCGGCTCTACTGGGGCTTCCTCGAGCGCAACCGCGACCGCCTGCGGGACAATCCCCGCCTGGCCATGCCCTACCGCACCCTCGACGGCTTCGGGCCGGCGCGGCGACAGGCGCTGCTGGAGGAGGCCGAGGCCTGCCGCCGCGAGCTGGGGGCCGCGCCCCGGGCCTAGGCGTCCTGCCCGGCGGCGCGAGTCTCGCCGATGGTCTTGAGAGCCTCGAGCGCCCGCTTGCGGCCGATCTCGTGCTCGACGATCGGGCGGGGATAGCTGCTCCCCAGCCGCACGCCGGCGTCGCGCAGCACCTCGGGCGGGGCGGTCCAGGGCGCATGCAGCCAGCGGTCGCCCAGGCGCGCCAGCTCCGGGACCCAGCGGCGGACATAGCGGCCGTCCGGGTCGAACTTCTGGCCCTGGGTGATGGGATTGAAGATGCGGAAGTAGGGCGCGGCGTCCGCTCCCGAGCCGGCCACCCACTGCCAGTTCTGCACATTGGCGGCCGTGTCGGCGTCCACCAGGGTGTCATGAAACCAGGCCTCGCCGTGGCGCCAGTCGATCAGCAGGTGCTTCACGAGGAAGCTGGCGACGATCATCCGCACCCGGTTGTGCATCCAGCCGGTGGCCCAAAGCTGGCGCATGCCGGCATCGACGACCGGGTAGCCGGTCTGTCCCTTTTGCCACGCCCGGAGACCGGCCGGATCCTCGCGCCAGGGCATCGCGTCGTACTCGGGGCGGAAGGCCTCGGCGGTGATGTGCGGAAACTCCGCCAGCAGGTGGGCCGAAAACTCGCGCCAGCCGATCTCGGCGATGAACTTGTCGGCCTTGGCGGCGCTTACCTTGCCGGCCTCGCCCGCCTCGCGCGCCGCCTGCACCGCCCGCCACGGGCTGATCTCGCCCCAGTGCAGGTGCGGCGACAGACGGCTGGTGCCGGCCTTGCCCGGCAGGTCGCGCAGGCGGGCGTAGTCGGCCAGCGGCCCGGCGGTGAAGCGGCGCAGCGCCTCCAGCGCCCCGGCCTCGCCCGGGGTCCAGTCAAAGCCGCCGGACCAGTCGGGCGCTGTCGGGTGCAGGCCCCAGCGCTCGAGGTCGTCGCTGGCCACGCCGGCGCCAGCGAAGGTCGCGCCGGCGCTGTCCGGCAGGGTCGGGGGCGGGGTGGTCGCCGCCAGCAGCGCGCGCAGGAAGGGGGTGAAGACCTTGTACGGCCCGCCGCTTCCGGTGCGCACCGTCCCGGGCGGGGTCAGCAGCGTGCCGTTGTAGCCCTTCACCTCGACGCCCTCGGCCTTCAGGGCGTGGGCGAGGTCCCTGTCCCGCGCGGCGGCGACCGGCTCGAACAGGCGGCTGAGGAAGATGCGGTCCGCGCCGGTCTCGTTCGCCAGGTCGCGCAGCACGCGTTCCGCGGGCCCCCGCCGCAGGATCAGCCGGCCGCCGCGGGCGGCGATGGACTCGCCGAGGCGGCGCAGCGACTTGTCCAGCCACCAGAGGCTGGCCCCGCCGGGGGCGCGCCCTTCCAGCGCCTCGTCGAGGATGAAGACCGGCACGACGGGCCGGCCGGTGGCCAGGGCGGCGGCGAGGGCGGAATGGTCGGCCAGCCTCAGGTCGCGCCGGAACCACAGCAGGACGGGGGCCTCAGTGGCCATGGCGCGCGCCTCCGTGGTAGCTTGCATGATCGCCCGGGCCGGGCCACCTGAAGGCCACAGCCGTGCGGCAGTCTCGCCGCCCCATCATCGAGAAGACCTTGTCCAACGTGACTCCCAACGCCGTCGTCAGCCTCAACACCGCGCGCCCCGTCCACATCGGCGGCGGCGGCCGCATCGTCTTCATCGCCGGCCCCTGCCAGATGGAGAGCCGCCAGCACGCGCTGGAAACCGCGCACGCGCTGAAGGAGATCGGCGACCGACTGGGCGTGGGCATCATCTACAAGACCAGCTTCGACAAGGCGAACCGCACCTCGGCCAATGCGGCGCGCGGCATCGGGCTCGAAGGCGCCCTGCCGGTGTTCGCCGAGATCCGTGAGGTCACGGGGATGCCCGTCCTGACCGACGTCCACTCCGAGGAACAGTGCGGCATCGCCGCGCAGGCTGTCGACGTGCTGCAGATTCCGGCCTTCCTGTGCCGCCAGACCGACCTGCTGGTCGCCGCGGCGAAGACCGGCAAGGCGATCAACGTCAAGAAGGGTCAGTTCCTCGCCCCCTGGGACATGAAGAACGTCGTCGCCAAGATCACCGGGGCCGGCAATCCGAACGTGCTGGCCTGCGAGCGCGGCGCAAGTTTCGGCTACAACACCCTGATTTCCGACATGCGCGCCCTTCCGGTGCTGCGCGAGATCGGCTGTCCGGTGGTGTTCGACGCCACCCACAGCGTGCAGCAGCCGGGCGGGCAGGGCACCTCCTCGGGCGGTCAGCGCGAGTTCGTGCCCGTGCTGGCCCGGGCGGCCGTGGCCGTCGGCGTGGACGCCGTGTTCATGGAGACCCACCCGGATCCGGACCGCGCCCCGTCGGACGGCCCCAACATGGTGCCGATGGACCAGTTCGAGCGTCTGGCCGGCGAGCTGATCGCCTTCGACGACCTGGCGCGCCAGACCGGCGTCAAGGCGGCCCCGACCCTGGCGGCCTGACCGTCGTGGGGGCTCAGGGACTCGACCTCGCGACGCTCCAGACGCTGCTGGAGTCCGCGCGCGGGCTGACGCTGGCCTGCGTCGGCGATCTCATGCTCGACCGCTACGTCTATGGCGACGTCAGCCGCATCTCGCCCGAGGCGCCGATCCCGGTGCTGCGGGCGCGGCGGACGGTGGCCATGCCGGGCGGGGTCGGCAATGTGGCGCGCAACGTCGCCGCCCTGGGCGGCACGGCGCGGCTGGGCGGGGTCGTCGGCGAGGATGCGGCCGGGGCGGAATTGGCGGCGCTGGTCGCCGACGAGGCCCGGATCGAGGACTTCATCGCCCGCAGCGCCACCGCCGGCACCATCGTCAAGACCCGCTACGTCTCCGGCGGCCAGCAGCTCATGCGGCTGGACGAGGAGGAGCTTCTGGCCGGCGCCTTCGAGAGAGATGACGTCTTTTCAGGCATTTCTGCCATTCTCCTGTCTGACTACG
The DNA here is from genome assembly GCF_035998205.1 of Brevundimonas sp. Classification (GTDB taxonomy): domain Bacteria; phylum Pseudomonadota; class Alphaproteobacteria; order Caulobacterales; family Caulobacteraceae; genus Brevundimonas. The sequence continues at coordinate 759,474 of NZ_DASYHT010000004.1, read as the reverse complement.
CCAAGGGTGTGGTGTCGGACCGGCTGATCCGCTCGGCGGTCTGGCAGGCGCAGAACGCGAGTGTTCCGGTGATCGTCGACCCCAAGGGGCGCGACTTCGCCCGCTACGGCGCGGTCGATCTGATCAAGCCCAATGCGTCCGAGCTGGCCGGGGCCACCGGCCTGCCGGTCGGGACGGATGCCGAGATCGAGGCCGCGCTCGAGGCCCTGCTGGCCGCGACCACGGCCAAGGCCATCGTCGTCACCCGCGCCGGCAAGGGCATGAGCCTGATGCGACGCGGCGAGCCGGCGCAGCACTTTCCGGGGCGGGCGCGCGAGGTGTTTGACGTGTCCGGCGCCGGCGACACCAGCCTCGCGGCGCTGGGGCTGGCGCTGGGCGCCGGGGCCTCGCTGGAGCAGGCGGTTCAGCTGGCCATCCTCGCCTCGGGCGTGGTGGTGGGGAAGAGCGGCACCGCCGTCGTCACCCCGGCCGAGCTGATCGAGGCCGAGGTCAGCCAGCATGCCGGCGCGGCCCTGGCCAAGGTCATGGCGCTGGACGACCTCGCGGTCGAAGTCGAGGCCTGGCGGCGTCAGGGCCTGAAGGTGGGCTTCACCAACGGCTGTTTCGACGTGCTGCACCGCGGCCATGTCGCCTATCTGGCCCAGGCCCGGTCGTGGTGCGACCGGCTGGTGGTGGCGCTGAACTCGGACGCCTCGGTGCGGGCGCTCAAGGGCGAAGGCCGACCGGTCAATGATCTGGAGAGCCGGGCCGTCGTCATCGGCGGGCTGGCCAGCGTCGACCGGGTCACCGCCTTCGACGATCCGACCCCGATCCGGCTGATCGAGCGGCTGCGTCCCGATGTGCTGGTCAAGGGCGCCGACTACACCCGCGAGACGGTGGTCGGGGCCGATCTGGTCGAGAGCTGGGGCGGCGAAGTGCGGCTGGCCAGCTTCACCGACGGCTTTTCGACGACCCGCACCCTCGAAAGGATCGCCGCCCGATGAGCCGCCGCGTCATCGTCGTCACCGGCGGGGCCGGCTTCATCGGCTCGAACATCGTCGCCCGGCTGACCGCCGAGGACAATTACGACGTGGTCGTCTGCGACCGTCTGGAGACGGCCTCGTCGGGCAAGTGGCGCAATCTGGCCAAGCACGACATCGCCGACCTGTGGGCGCCCGAGGAGCTGTTCGACCAGCTGGAGGGCGTCGCCGACCGGGTGTCGGCCATCGTGCACATGGGGGCCATCTCCTCGACCACCGAGGAGGACGCCGACCTGATCGCGCGGACCAACTTCTCGCTCAGCCGGGACCTGTGGACCTGGGCGACCGAGCGGCGCTCGCGGCTGATCTACGCCTCCTCGGCGGCCACCTATGGCGATGGCGCGCAGGGCTTTGTCGACGACGATGCACCCGAGGCGCTGAACGCCCTGCGGCCGCTCAACGCCTATGGCTGGTCCAAGGCCCTGTTCGACCGTTACGCGGTGCGCGAGGCGGGGCGGGGGCAGGCGCCGCGCCAGTGGGCGGGCCTGAAATTCTTCAACGTCTATGGCCCCAACGAGGGCCACAAGGGCGGCATGAAGTCGGTCGTGGCCCAGATCTGGCCGAAGGTCGCCGCGGGCGAGCCGGTCCAGCTGTTCCGCTCGCACCGCGAAGGCTATGTCGACGGGGGCCAGCTGCGCGACTTCGTTTACGTCGACGATGTGGTCGACATCATCGCCTGGCTGCTGGGGTCGCGGGAGATCAGCGGCGTGTTCAACGCCGGCTCCGGCCGCGCCCGCAGCTTCGCCGACCTGGCGACCGCCACCTTCGCCGCCGCCGGGCGCGAGCCCCGGATCGAGTACATCGACATGCCGGAGGTGCTGCGGGAGAAGTATCAGTACTTCACCGAGGCAGACATGAGCCGGGTCCGGGCGGCCGGCTACGACGGCCAGTCGACCCCGCTGGAGGAAGGCGTGCGCCGCTACGTGCAGGACTTCCTCAGCCGGCCGGATCCCTACCGGTGAGGCGCTGGTCGCTTCGCCGCGCGGCGCTGGTCGTGGCCATGGCCTCGGTGGCTGTGGTGGCGGTCGCGGCCCTCGTCTGGCGCAGCGACATCCTGCAGGCGCTGCTCGATCCGGAGATCCCCTATCCGGCCTATGACCCGCCGCCAGCGCCGGACTACAGCGCCCCGACGGCGTGGGCGCTGCGCGAGGCGAGCCTCGGTTCCGGCGGCGACGCCGGCGTCTTCTTCGTCCACGCCACCGCCTATGACGGGGGTCGGGAGTGGAACGCCCCGCCTGGCGACCCGGTAGCGGAGCGCTTCCTGCAGCGGGTCATCCTGCCCAACTATGCGGCGCCGTTCGGCCGCGCCGGTCCGGTCAGCGCGCCGCGCTACCGCGAGGCCAGCCTCTACACGCGGCTGACCATCCGGCAGGACGCACGCGAGGCGCGCGCCTTCGCCTATGGGGATATCGAGAGGGCCTTCGAGACCTGGCTGGCGGCCCGGCCCGAGGGTCCGATCGTCATCGCCGGGGTCGAGCAGGGCGGCGAGCTGGCCGACCGGCTGCTGAGCGAGCGCATCGCCCCCGATCCGGCCCTGCGCCGGCGGGTGGTGGCCGCCTATCTGATCCAGACGACGGTCCCCGAGGATCGCGCCGGCGTCCCGCCGTGCGAGCGGCCGGAGCAGACCGGCTGCCTCGTGGCCTATGTCGCCGTGCCCGAGGACGAGAGCGGCCGGCTGGACCGGCTGCGCAAACGGGCCCTGGCCTGGGATGCCCGGGGGCGGCTGGTGGAGATCGGCGAGCGTCCGCTCCTGTGCGTCAATCCCCTCGCCGGCGGTCGCACCGACGCGCTGGTGGAGGCGCGGCAGCACCGCGGGGCCGCCAACGCCAGCCAGCTGGAGTGGGGCGTGCGCCCGGCCTTCCTCGACCGGCAGGTGGCCGCCCAGTGTCGGGACGGTCTGCTGCGGCACACGCGTCCGGAGTCGGACAGTTTCCGCCCGGCGGGAGGTTGGGCCGATCGCCGGAAAGTCAATCCCTACAATCTGTTCTATGCCGATCTTGAGCATGACGTGGAGGTCAGGCTGACGGCCTGGCGCGCGGCGCAGGGCCGCTAGTCGGCGCCCGGCCGGTCCGGCCGCCAGTCGAACAGATGCTCGAGCACCCGGATCGCGGCGCCGCGCGGGCTGGTCAGCTCCGGATCGCGGGCGAGGATCAGACGGGCGTCGTCGAAGGCGGCCTGCATCAGGGCGCGGTGACGTACCGGATCGACGAAGCGGTAGGCCGGGAAGCCGCTCTGGCGCAGGCCCAGCGGGTCGCCGCCGCCGCGCAGCCGGAAGTCGGCCTCGGCGATCTCGAACCCGTCCTCGGTGCGGCGCAGGATCTCCAGCCGCTCGCGCGCCGTCTCGCCAAGGCCGGCGTCCTCGCCGCCGTAGAGCAGGGTGCAGGCGCTGGCCGCCGCGCCGCGTCCGACCCGGCCGCGCAGCTGGTGCAGCTGGGCGAGGCCGAAGCGGTCGGCGTGCTCGATCACCATGATGCTGGCGTTCGGGACGTCGACACCGACCTCGACCACCGTGGTGGCCACCAGCAAGGGCAGCTCGCCGCGGGCGAAGGCGTCCATCACGGCGGCCCGCTCCGCCCCGGCCATACGACCGTGAGCGAGCCCGACGGGCCGCCGCAGCGCCCGCGACAGGTCCTGGGCCCGGGCTTCGGCGGCGGCGAGGTCGATGGCCTCGCTCTCGGCCACCAGGGGGCAGATCCAATACGCCTGGGCCCCGCGGTCGAGGGCGGCTCCGAGCCGCTGTACGACGTCGCCGATCCGCGCCTGCGGCAGGACGGCCGTGGTCACCGGCGTGCGCCCCGGCGGCTTCTCGTGCAGCCGCGACACGTCGAGATCGCCGTACTGCGTCAGCTCCAGCGTGCGCGGGATGGGCGTGGCGGACATGGTCAGCAGGTGCACGCCGCCCGTGGCCGCATCGCCCTTGGCCTGCAGCCTCTGCCGCTCGCCGACGCCGAAGCGGTGCTGCTCGTCGATCACGGCCAGCGCGAGGTTGCGAAAGGTCACGGCGTCCTGGAACAGGGCATGGGTGCCGATGGCCACGGCGGCGCGGCCGTCGGCGAGGGCGGCGAGGGTCTCGCGGCGCTCGGCGGCGCTGTCGCGCCCGGTCAGCAGGACGGCCTCGACCCCGGCGGCGGCGAACTGCGGGATCAGCTTGAGGGCGTGCTGACGGGCGAGGATCTCGGTCGGGGCCATGAGGGCCGCCTGGAAGCCGCTGGAGACGGCGTCGGCGAGGGCGAGGGCGGCGACCGCGGTCTTGCCCGAGCCGACATCGCCCTGCAGCAGCCGCCCCATCTGCTCGCCCGAAGCCAGGTCGGCGCGAATCTCGGTGAGAGCCCCGGACTGGGCGCCGGTCAGGGTGAAGGGCAGGGCGGCCAGCAGGGCGTCCGAGACCGCGCCCGGGACAATGCGCGGCGCGGCGACCACCTGCCGGGCGCGGCGGCGGCGGGCGAGCGCCAGCTGGTGCGCCAGCGCCTCGTCGAAAGCCAGACGCGCCCGGGCGGGGGCCTCGGGCGCAAGGTCCGCCAGTCCGGTCGGGGCGTGCAGGGCCTGCAGCGCCGCGCGCCAGCCGGGCCAGCCCTGCTTCGCCCGCCAGGCGGGGTCCTGCCACTCCGGCAGCTCAGGAGCCAGCGCCAGCGCCGCCTCGACAAGGCGACGGATCTGGCGGCTGGTGAGCCCCTGGGTCTGGGGATAGACCGGCTCCACCGTCGGCAATTCCTCGGCCCGGTCCAGCGGCACGATGTGGTCGGGGTGAGGGATCTGAACCTCGCCGCCGAAACGCTCGACCTTGCCGCTGACGAGGCGGCGCTCGCCGGGCGGGGCCAGCCGCTCGATGTGGGTCGGCGAGCCGTGGAACCAGACGAGGTGGACGAAGCCGCTGTCGTCCGAGGCGCGCACCTTGATCGGCACCCCGGGGCGGCCCGGCCGGATCAGTCGGTCGATCACCACCTCGAAGATGGCCGTTTCGCCCTCGATGGCCTCCGCCGAGGTCGTGCGCCGCCGGGTAATCAGCCCGGTGGGGGCCAGCGCCAGCAGGTCGCGCACCAGCGGTCCCGCCAGCTTGTGCAGCAGGGGCGCGACCTTGGGGCCGACCCCCTTCAGGCGGTCGACCGGCGCAAACAGGGGAAACAGAATCTCGGGCCGCATGTCGCGCCCAGCATAGCTGGCGTACGGCTACAGGGAACGCTATGGGAACGCCCCCGTTGCAGAGGCCTGATCGCCACGTGACCGCAGAGCCCATGACCCCCAAGACGCGGCTGGACCGCATCCGCTTCCGCGCCTGGCGACGCGGCTTCCGCGAGGCCGACATGGCCATGGGCCCGTTCGCCGACGCGGTCGGCCCGGAGCTGGAGGAGGCCGAGCTCGCCGCCTTCGAGGCCCTGCTCGATGTCGACGATCAGTACAGCTACGGCTGGATCATCGGCCGCGACGCGCCGCCGGCCGAGCATGACACCCCGCTGATGGCCCGGTTGCAGGCCTATGTCCGCACCCATGTGGCGGCTGCCGTGGCCGACGGCGCCGGCTGATGGACGGCGGCGGACCGGTGATGGAACGACGCGAGCTCGAGCTGGCTGGCCGCCCGGAGGGTCTCGACGCCCTCGCTGTGGCCGAGGCGCTGACGGCCTGCGGCGGGCCCGCCCTGTTCATCGCGCGCGATCAGGCGCACGCGAATGCCTTCGTCCAGACGTTCGGCTTCTTCGCCAAGGACATTGAAGTTCTTGAGTATCCCTCGTGGGACTGTCTGCCCTACGACCGTCTGAGTCCGACCGTGGGGGTTTCGGCCCGGCGCATGGCGACCCTGGCGCGCCTGGCCCGGCAGACCGACGACGTACCGCTCCTCGTCGTCACGACCGTGGCGGCGGCGACGCAGCGCACGCCCGCCCGCGACATCACCAGCGGCGCCGGCTTCTCGGCCCGGGTCGGGCATGAGCTCGATACGACGGCGCTCGAGGCCTATTTCGCGCGCAACGGCTATGTGCGCGCCTCGACGGTGTCGGACCGCGGCGAATACGCCGTGCGCGGCGGCGTCATCGACGTCTTCCCTCCGGGCTTCGAGGAGCCGGTGCGTCTCGACCTGTTCGGGGCCGAGCTGGAATCAATCCGGGCCTTCGACCCCGAGACCCAGCGCTCCACCCGGCAGCTGACCTCGGTCGAGCTGACCCCGGTGTCCGAGGCCCTGCTCGATGCGGCGGCGATCAGCCGGTTCCGCACCGGTTATCTGCAGCGCTTCGGCGCGCCGGGGGATGATCCGCTCTATGCCGCGATTTCCGACGGGGCCCGGCGTCAGGGCTTCGAGCACTTCCTGCCGCTGTTCTACGAGCGGCTGGACACCCTGTTCGATTATCTGCCGGACACGGCCCCGGTTTTCCTTGACCATCAGGTCGAGAACGCGCGCGCCGAGCGCTGGGACCTGATCGCCGACGCATGGGAGACCCGCGCGGAGGCGGCGAAGGCCAAGGGGGGGCAGGCCTACCGGGCGCTCGCGCCGGACCTGCTGTACCTCGACGCGGCGGCCTGGCACGGCGCGCTGGCCGGACGGCCGGTGCGGCGCTTCTCGCCCTTCGCCGTCGAAGAGGTGGCCGGACAGACCGCCGGACGGCCGGGGCGCAGCTTCGCCGCTGAACGGGCCCAGGACAGCGTCAACCTGTTCGAGGCCGTGGCCCGCCACGCCGAAGCCCTGCAGGCCGAGGGACGCAACGTCGTGTTCGCCTCGTGGAGCGAGGGCTCGTCCGAGCGTCTGGCGGCCATGCTGTCGGACCACGGGCTGGAGCCGGTCGTGGCGGTGCGCGACTGGCAGGATGTCCTCGCGGCGCCGTCGCACCTGTATCTGCGGGCGGTCCTGCCGGTGGAGCATGGCTTCGTCGCCGACGGCTTCGCGGTGATCTCGGAAACCGACATCCTCGGCGACCGGCTGGCGCGGCCGCGCAAGAAGCGGCGGGCGTCGAACTTCCTCGCGGAAGCCTCGGCGCTGACTACCGGGGATCTGGTGGTGCACCTCGATCACGGGATCGGGCGCTACGAGGGCCTGCGCACCCTGGACATCCAGGAGGCCCCGCACGACTGCCTGGAAATCCTCTATGCGGGTGAGAGCAAGCTCTTCCTGCCCGTTGAAAACATTGATCTCCTGACCCGCTATGGCGCGGAGTCGGACGGCGTCCAGCTGGACCGGCTGGGCGGCGCGGGCTGGCAGGCGCGCAAGGCCAGGGCGCGCGAGCGGCTGCGCGCCATGGCCGAGGGGCTGATCGCCCTGGCGGCCCAGCGCGCCCTGCGTGAGAGCGAGGCGGTGACCCCGCCGCCGGGCCTTTTCGCCGAGTTCTGCGCCCGCTTCCCCTACGAGGAGACCGAGGACCAGCTCAACGCCATCGGTGATGTCCTGGAGGACCTCGGCAAGGGCCAGCCGATGGACCGGCTGATCTGCGGCGACGTCGGCTTCGGCAAGACCGAGGTGGCGCTGCGCGCGGCCTTCGTCGTCGCCCTGTCGGGCCAGCAGGTGGCCGTGGTGGCCCCGACGACCCTGCTGGCGCGCCAGCACTACAAGACCTTCTCGGAGCGCTTCGCCGGCTGGCCGGTCAAGGTGCGCCAGCTGTCGCGGATGGTCGGGGCGAAGGACGCCTCGGAGACCCGCGCCGGGCTGAAGGACGGCTCGATCGAGATCGTGGTCGGCACCCATGCGGTGCTGAGCGAGCAGGTCGGCTTCCGCAACCTCGGCCTCGTCATCGTCGATGAGGAGCAGCACTTCGGGGTCAAGCACAAGGAGAAGCTCAAGACCCTGCGCGCCGACGTGCATCTGCTGACGCTGACGGCGACGCCGATCCCCCGGACCCTGCAGATGGCCCTGACCGGCATCCGCGAGATGTCGATCATCGCCACCCCGCCGGTCGATCGGCTGGCCGTGCGCACCTATGTCCTGCCGTGGGACCCGGTGACCGTACGCGAGGCCCTGCTGCGCGAGAAGTACCGCGGCGGCCAGGCCTACTATGTCGCGCCGCGGCTGAAGGACCTGCCGGACATCGAGCACTTCCTGCGGGAGCAGGTCCCCGAGGTCAGCTTCGTGGTCGGCCACGGCCAGATGTCGGCGACCCAGCTCGAGGAGGTGATGAGCGCCTTCTACGACGGCAAGTACGATGTGCTGGTCTCGACCACCATCGTCGAGTCGGGCCTCGATATCCCGACCGCCAACACCCTGGTGGTGCACCGGGCCGACATGTTCGGCCTCGCCCAGCTGTACCAGATCCGCGGACGCGTCGGGCGCTCCAAGACCCGCGCCTTCGCCTATCTGACCACCCCGCCCGAGAAGCCGATGACCCTGTCGGCCGAGCGCCGGCTGCAGGTGCTGCAGTCGCTCGACAACCTCGGCGCCGGCTTCCAGCTGGCCAGCCACGACCTCGACCAGCGTGGCGGCGGCAATCTGCTGGGCGAGGAGCAGTCGGGTCACATCCGCGAGGTGGGCGTCGAGCTTTACCAGCAGATGCTGGAGGATGCGGTCGCCGAGCTGAAGGAGAAGGGCCTTGGCGAGCTGGTCGACCGCGGCTGGTCACCGAGCATCAATGTCGGGGCCGCGGTCCTGATTCCAGAGACTTATGTCCCGGACCTCAATGTCCGTCTGAGCCTCTATCGTCGCCTGTCTGACGCCGAGAACACCGACACGCGCGAGGCGCTGGCGGCCGAGCTGATCGACCGCTTCGGGCCGCTGCCCGACGAGGCGCGGCAGCTGCTGCGCATCGTCGGCATCAAGGCCAACTGCCGCGTGGCCTGTATCGAGAAGATCGACGTCGGGCCGAAGGGCGCCGTGCTGTCACTGCGGGATAACCGCTTCCCCAACCCGGTCGGCCTGGTCGGTCTGATCCAGAAGAACCACGCCAGCTGGAAGATCCGGCCGGACCAGAAGATCGTGGTCAAGGGCGACTGGCCGGACGCGGACGAGCGCCTGAAGGTGGCGGAGCGCATTACCGCGGACCTCGCCCGGGTGGCGACCGCCGGCTGATCAGTCGCCGCCGCCGAGCCGCTTCAGTTCGGCGCTGGCCCGTTCCAGCAGGCCGGCGGCCGGTTCGCCCGGCAGCAGTTCGGCGACCCCGAGGTCGAAGTTGAGCACGAACGGCGGTTGGTCGGGGCCGGCGTCGAAGGCGGTGCAGCCGATCACGGCGGCGATCCGCTCGGCTGCAATGCGGGCTTCCTCCGCCCGGGTGGCGGGCAGGGCGAGGGCGAACACCTCCTGGGCCAGCCGCCCGGCGGTATCCTCCGAGCGCACCAGACGCGAGGTCATGGAGCCGATCTGCGGCAGGGCCCGGTCCAGCCAGCCGCCGAGTCGGGCGCGCGTGACCTCGTCAGAACCGGCGACCCGCAGCACGCAAACGGAGACCGGACGCCGCCGGCGACTGGCCGCCTCGACGATGCGCGACAGGTGGACGGCGAACATGTCGCGGGTGAACAGCCCCGTCGCCGGGTCCGTGAGGTCGGAGGTGCGGACGGAGTCGAGGGCGCGGCGAATGGCTTGCTGACGCCGGAAAGACCCGGCGAGGGCGAGGCCCCGGCGGGCCGTCTCCGCCTCCGGCGTCTCGGCGCTGGCGACGTCGGCGATGCCGCGCTGGAAGATCTCCGGCAGGTCGATCTCGCCGCTCTGGCGCAGGTAGAGCATGACCGGAATGTGGAACAGGCGGGTGTTCCGCTTCATCCCCGAGGCGATGGACAGGGCCGGGGCGTGGTCTTCGCCACCCCACAGGATCACCGCGTCGAAGGCCGCCTCGTGCAGGTAATCGAAGGCCGTGTAGGGCGTCGGGGCCGCCACGACCTCGGCCCCTGAGTCGCGCAGGGCGTTCGACAGGCCGAGGAAGCGACGGTCCGGCGCGCCCGCCGCGAGGATGCGGATCGGGCTGTCGTCGGGGGGGATCTCGAGAGACTGGCCGCGATTCGAGAAGGTCGCCCGCCGCAGGGTGAACTCTTCCTCGGCCACAGCCGCCCGCATGAGCTGCTCGAGGCGCAGGCCGATCTGCACCGGGTGCGGGGCGCCGGTCATGTGCAGGTCGCCGCCGATCGGGTCGCCGTGGCCAAGGGTGATGACCGGCAGGCTGCGCGGGCTGGCGGCGCGCTTCAGCGATTCCACGGCGGAGGTATCAAACCCCCGGGTGTCGATGACCGCGCCCTCGAGCGGCAGATCGGTCAGGGCCATGGCGGCGGCGTCGACGGTGCGGCCGGTGAGCGTGCGCCAGCCAAGCGCATCCAGCCCCCGCGCAAGCGGGCCGATGCGCGCGTCATCCTGACCGAGCAGCAGCAGGCGCGGTTCGCCAATCAACCTCGAATCCCCCCGGGTGGCGCCCTGTTCGCGCGCAGGGCGACCATAGCGAGGCCGCCGGGGGCGACGCAACGCGAAGACTTCCCTCGTCCGCTCAAGGGAGTAGATTGTCGCACTGGACGGGCCGCCCGGAGACAGAGATTGACCGCATCCTCCCCCGACCTGACCTCCATCGCCTTCTGGCTGCGCCTTTCGGGGCGGGCCTTTGCGCGGAGCTGGGGGCGGGACGTGATGCTCTACACCGGCGGGGTGGCCTTCTTCGCCCTGCTGGCCGTGTTTCCGGCGATCGCCATCCTGATCGGCTTCTACAAGGTGGTCCTGTCGACCGGTCAGGCCTCCGAGCAGGTCGCTGCCCTGGCGGGCGCGATTCCCCATGCGGCGCGGGCGGTGTTCGAGAGCGAGGTGGCCCGACTGACCACGGCCTCGGCGCGCGCCATCTCGACCCAGAGCGCCATCGCCCTGGTGATCGGCGCCTACGCCGCCCACAGGGGGTTCAAGGCGTTGCTGGCGGGCCTGAACCTCATTCATGACGAACAGGAGCCGCACGGCTTTCTCAGGTTCAACCTGCTGGCCTTCTTCGTCGCCCTGTTCGCCTTCGCCCTCTTCACCGTGGTGTCCGGCGCAGTCGTGACGGCGCGGCTGGCGGCGCACGTCGATGATGTGGGCGCGGGCTCGGGACTGAGCGGGGTGGTGTCGACGCTCGGTCTGTGGATCGGGCTGACCGCCCTCTATCGCTACGCCATGAGCCACAAGGTCAAGGTCGCCTGGGTGCCGGCCATCACCGGCGGCGCCGTGGCGACGGTCCTGTCCGCCATCTCGTCGTGGCTGTGCGCCATCTATGTCGAGCAGATGCCGACCTTCGGGGCCACCTACGGCTCGGTCGGCGCCGTGGTGGTGCTGCTGATCTGGCTCTCGTGGAACATCAATGCGGTCTTCTATGGCGGGGCCTTCGCCACCGAGATGGAGACCATCTGGCGGTCGCGTCGCCGGGACGCGGAACCGGAGTCGGAGGCGGACGCCGGTCCGGCCCCGGCGGCGGACGTTGTCAGCCTGCAGGCGCGGCGCGCGTCTCGACGCGGATCGTAAGCACCCCGTCCGCCTCCCGGATGTCGAGCAGCCGGTCGCCGGTTTCTTCCAGCAGCCACGGCACATCGATGCGCGCCATGGGGTCCGTGGCCAGCAAGGTCACGGTCTCGCCCGGCCCGGCCTCGGCCAGGGCGCGCCGCAGCCTCAGCGAGGGTACGGGGCAACGATGGCCGCGGGCGTCGACGGTCCGGCTCACGCCTTCAGCCTCATGGCGAGCAGTTCCAGCGCCCGGGTCGTCGCCGCCAGCCGCACGGCGCTGCGACCGGCGTTGTCGAACCGGGCCTCGTGGGTGATCACGCCCTCCCGGTCGGCGATGGCGAACCAGACCAGCCCGACCGGCTTTTCGGCAGAGCCGCCGCCGGGGCCGGCGATCCCGGTGACCGCCACGGCCAGGTCGGCCGCCGCCGCCGTGCGCGCCCCTGCGGCCATGGCCTCGGCGGTGGCGGCCGAGACGGCCCCGTGGGCGCGGAGCAGCGGTCCGGGCACGCCGAGCAGCGCGGTCTTGGCGGCATTGCTGTAGGTCACAAGGCTGCGTTCCAGCACCTCCGAAGCGCCCGGAACCTCGGTCAGGGCGGCCGCCACAAGGCCCCCGGTGCAGCTCTCGGCGGCGGTGACGGTCCAGCCGCGACGTCGGGCCCCCTCGACAACCGCCTGCGCGAGGCTGTTGATCTGCTCGGGAAACATGGCGGGGGCTCCTCAGGTCGGGGCGAAACGGGCTACAGCGGACGACCCTGGGGGGGCGGGCCAGACTGACCCGCGCTGCTTCGCCGGAGACCGATCATGACGCCAGCGGCGACGGCCGAAAAGGACCTCCCCGGAATCACCGTCGCGCCGTTCGTGGCGGCGGTGTTCGTTTCGGCCGGCCTCGTCTTTCTGCTGCAGCCGATCGCCACGCGACTGGTGCTGCCGACGCTCGGCGGGTCGCCGGCGGTCTGGAACACCGCCATGGTGTTCTTCCAGGCGGCTCTGCTGGCCGGCTATCTGTACGCCCATCTGCTGCAGCGCATCCGGCGGGTCGAGGCGCAGGTGGCGGTGCATCTGGTCTTGCTGGTCCTGGCCGCGTTCAGCCTGCCGCTGGCGATCACCGGGCTGACCGGGGATCCGGACCCCAGCCGGCCGATCGGCTGGCTGCTGGCGACGCTCGCCCTGTCGCTCGGAGCGCCCTTCACCATCCTGTCGGCGACCGCCCCGCTGATCCAGGCGTGGTTCGCCCGGGCGCAGCCGGGACGGAATCCCTACGCCCTCTACGCCGCCAGCAATCTTGGCAGCTTTCTCGCGCTGCTGGCCTATCCCCTGCTGGTCGAGCCGCTGGCCGCGCTGGACGCCCAGCGACTGGGCTGGACGGTCGGCTATGGCGGGTTTGTTGCAGTGATCCTGTGGCTGGGCTGGCGGCTGAGACCCGGGCGGTCGGCGGCGGCGGAGACGGACAGCCGGCCGCCGTCCAGTCCGCCCCTGACCTGGCGCGAGCGGGCCATGCTGGTGCTGCTGGCGGCGGCGCCGTCCAGCCTGATGCTGGGCGTCACGGCGCACATGTCGACGGACGTGGCCTCGGCGCCCTTCCTGTGGGTGGCGCCGCTGGCCCTCTATCTGCTGACCTTCGTGCTGGCCTTCCGCGACCGGCCATGGCCGCCGTTCCATGTCACCCTCGTGCTGCAGGCGGCCGCCGTGGCGGTGGCGGTCATCTTCATCGCCTTCCGCACCGGCGAGTGGTTGCTGCTGGTGGTCACCAACCTGACCGCCTTCACCCTGACGGCGCTGCTGTGTCACCAGCGGCTGGCCGGCCGGCGACCGCCGCCTGACCGGCTGACCGAGTTCTATCTGTGGATCTCGCTGGGCGGAGTGCTGGGCGGCGCCTTCACCGCGCTCGTCGCCCCGGTGCTGTTTGACGCCGTCTGGGAGTATCCACTGGTGCTGGTGCTGGTCGGGCTGGCCCGCCACTGGGGCCGCGGACCGCTGGACCGGGTCGAGCGCATCGCCCTGTTCGTGGCCATCCCCATCGCCCTGACCCCGCCGCTGCTGCTCGAGATGATGCGCTACAACGCCGAGTTTCTGCCGCAGATGCGGGGGGAGCCTCTGATGCGGCTGTCGGCCCTGATCCTCGGCAGCGCCGCCATCGGCGCCTTCCTGCTGCGCGACCGGGCGCTGCTGTTCGTGCTTGTGCTGGGGCTGATGAGCTGGTCGTCGCAGCACATCTCGCGCGGCTATGACTGGGCGTACAGCGAGCGCAGCTTTTTCGGCGTGATGCGCGTGGCCCGAACCCCGGACGCCGGGCTGGGCGGTGAGGCGCATGTGCTTATGCACGGCACCACCCTGCACGGGGCCCAGTCCCTGGCGCCGTCGCAGCGCTGCCGGCCAACGCTGTACTACACGCCGCAGACGCCGCTCGGTCAGGCGGTGCAGCAGACCCAGGCCCGGGCTCCGGACACGCGCATCGCGGTGATCGGGCAGGGGGCGGGGGCGCTGGCGGCCTATGTCGGTCCGCGCGACCGGCTGACCTTCTACGAGATCGACCCGATGGTCGATCGTCTGTCCCGGGATCCGCGCTGGTTCAGCTTCATCAGCCATTGCGCCGAGGGGCCGGTCACGACCGTGCTGGGCGACGCGCGGCTGTCCCTGCGCGATGTGCCGGATGACAGCTACGACGTGCTGGTGGTCGACGCCTTCAGCTCCGACGCGGTGCCGACGCACCTGCTGACGGTCGAGGCCATCGCCGAGTACCTGCGCGTCGTCAGCGACGACGGCGCCGTGGTGCTGCACCTCTCCAACCGCAACCTCGAGATCACCCTGCCGGCCCAGGCCGCGGCGCAGAGGCTGGGGGTGCCGGCCCTGCACCAGATCTACTTCGAGCAGTCGGGCGGCGGGCTGTCAGAAGCCTCGACCGAGGCCCTGATCCTGTCGCCCACCGAAGCCGGCATCACCCCGTTCCGCGAGGACGGCCGCTGGCGGCAGCTGGCCGAGACCGAGGTGCGGCCCTGGACGGACGACTACGTCAATCTGGTCGGGGCGCTGTGGCGTAGCCTCGTCCGCTGACGCGTCTCAGCCGGCGGCGCGCACCGGCAGGGCCACGGCGGCGATGGCCTGGGCGGCGAGGCCCTCCTGACGGCCGGCGAAGCCCATGCCTTCGGTCGTCGTCGCCTTGACGCTGACGGCGTCGAGCGGGAGCCCCAGCAGCTCGGCCAGACGTGCCTTCATGGCGGCCCGGTGCGGCTTGATGCGGGGCTGTTCGCACACGAGCGTCACATCGACGTTGACCAGGCGACCGCCGCGGGCGCGGACGCGCTCCACGGCGTGGACGAGGAACTGGTCGGATCGCGCGCCCTTCCACTGCGGATCGGTGGGCGGGAAGTGGTCGCCGATGTCGCCGTCGCCGATGGCCCCGAGGATGGCGTCGGTCAGGGCGTGCAGCCCGGCGTCGGCGTCGGAATGCCCCATCAGGGTCTGGTCGTGGCTGATCGGCACGCCGCACAGCCAGACCGTGTCTCCGGGGCCCCAGCGATGGGCGTCCAGCCCGAGCCCCATGCGGGTCTCCCAGGTCATCAGGGCCTCGGCCATGGCGAAATCCTCCGGATAGGTCAGTTTCATGAGGGCGGGGTCGCCCGGAACGAGCACGACACGACCGCCGGCGGCCTCGAACACGGCGACATCGTCCGTAGCGGCGGCGTCATCGGGCCAGGCGGCGTAGGCGCCGCGCAGAGCCCCGAGGCGGAAGGCCTGGGGCGTCTGGGCGCGGACGAGGCCTTCGCGCTCAATGGCCCCGCCGGACATCCCGCCCGCGTCGCGCTTCAGCGAATCGGCCACCGGCAGCACGGGGAGGGCGGCCTCCGACGTCCCGAGCGCGGTCAGCAGCCGGTCGACCACCTCGCGGGTCAGCAGCGGCCGGGCGGCGTCGTGGATCAGGACGGCGGCCGTCTCGTCCAGCTGTAAGGCCGCCAGGCCGGCCTGGACCGAGGCGGTCCGGGTCGCGCCGCCGGCGACGGTGCGCCAGCCGACGAGGCCGTCCAGCGCCCGGGCCGCCTCGGCGTCCGCGCCTGCGGGGATGACCACCACCACCTCGGCGGCGCCGGCCTCGAGAAGGGCTTCGACCGACCAGCGCAGAACGGGCCGTCCGCCAAGGGTGCGCCACTGTTTGGCGGCGCCCGCCCCGGCGCGCGAGCCCGAGCCCGCCGCCACCACAACACCCGCAAATTCCATGGACCGCCTTCTAGGCCGGGCTTTGGCGGCTGGCGAGAGCCGCGCTACAGAGCCGCATGACCTCGACCGCCCGCGACTTCTGGATCGGCGACGTGCGTGTGCCCGGACGGGTGCTGGCTGCGCCGATGACCGGGGTCACCGACCTGCCGTTCCGTCGGCTCGCCGCCTCGCTCGGCGCGCCCTACGTCGCCACCGAAATGGTCGCGTCGAAGGAGCTGGCGCGCGGTCGGCCGGATGTGGTCCGGCGCGCGGCTGTGGGCGACGGGCTGCCCCTGACGGTCATCCAGCTGGTGGGGGCCGATCCGGCGGCGATGGCCGAGGGAGCGCGGATGGCCGAGCAGGCCGGGGCCGACATCATCGACCTGAACTTCGGCTGCCCGGCCAAGGAGGTCACCGGCATCGCCTCCGGCTCGGCCCTGATGCGCACGCCCGATCGCGCCCGGGCCATCATGGCCGCCGTGGTCGAGGCGGTCACGCGGCCGGTGACGGTGAAGATGCGCCTCGGCTGGGACGAGGCGTCCATCAATGCGCCGGAGCTGGCGCAGGCGGCGGAACGTCTCGGCGTACGCGCCGTCACGGTCCACGGTCGCACCCGCAGCCAGTTCTACACCGGCGTCGCCGACTGGACGGCCGTCGGACGGGTCAAGGCGGCGGTGGGCATTCCGGTGATCGTGAATGGCGACATCCGCTCGGTCGAGGATGCCCGGACGGCCCTAGAACAATCCGGAGCCGACGCCCTGATGCTGGGACGGGGCGTGTATGGTCGGCCATGGCTGCCGGCGACGCTGGAGGCGGCGCTGGCCGGCGACACGCCGCTGGAGGAGCCGGACGCTCCGGCGCGCCTTGCCCTCGTCGCCCGTCACTTGGCCGACAGCCTGGCCTTCTACGGCGCGGGGCCCGGTCTGAAGATGTTTCGCAAGCACCTCGGCTGGTACGTCGAGGCCGCGCCCTGGCCGGCGGAGGCCGCCGAACGCCGCGTCCTGAAGGCCGCGCTGTGCCGGCTCGACGATCCGGCCGCGGTGATGGCCGGACTGGCCGCCGCCTGGAATGTCGAAGCGCCACTGATGCATTCGGGTGACGACCTGTTGATTTCAGGTCACAGGGCGGCCTAAGCTCGCGCCATGCGCTCCAGCGAGGCCGATGCTGCGCCCGGGACGCCGCCCGCGTGGCGGCGCCTTTGGCGTTATGCGCGGGACGAGCGGGCCCGCTACGTTTTCCTCGCTCTGTTTGTCTTGGCCCTTGGCCTGGTCGCCGCCGCGGTCTGGCTGCTGGCGGCGGCGCCCTCGGTGGCGGCGGAGTCGGGCGCCCGGGCTACCGCCAGTCGCGTCGTGCTCCTCCTTCTGCTGCTCAATCTCGCGCCACTCGCGCTGCTGGGCGCGATCGTCGGGGTGCGGGTGCTCGACCTCGCCCGCGAGCGGGCCAGCGACGCCGGAGCTCGTCTGCACCTGCGCTTCGTCACCCTGTTCTCCGCCGTGGCCGTGGTGCCGGCGGTGCTGATCGCGCTGGTGTTCGGGGTGCTGGTCAATCGCGGTGTCGAGGGCTGGTTCAGTGAGACGGTCGTCGCGGCGGTGGAGAACGGGGCCGACATCGGGCGCGCCTATGTCGGCGATGTCTCCGCCGAGCTGGAAGTCGACCTCGCCACCATGACGACCGAGCTGGGCGCGGTGCGCGACCTGTTCGACCGCCGTCTGCAGTTCAGCACGGCCCTGACCCAGATCGGCGCCTTCTTCGGCTATCCGGCCGTCTATGTCCTGAACGGCCAGGGCGAGGTGCTGGCCCAGGGCGAGGTGGCGGGCGCGCCGCCCTATGTCGCGCCACCGCCGGAAGCCTTCACCCGCGCCGCCGGGGGAGAGGAGGTCTCTCTGGAAGTGACCGAGTCCCCCGACGCCATTCGCGCCGTCACCCTGCTGCCAGGGTATCCCGACGCCTTCCTCTATGTCGTGCGCCCGCTTGAGCAGGGGCTGGTGTCGCGGCTGCGCGAGAGCGACCAGGCGATCCAGGCCTATCGCCAGGCGGAGGAAAGCCGTGACCGCATCCAGGCCGCCTTTGTCCTCAGCTATGGCCAGACAGCGCTGCTGGTGCTGATCGGCGCGGTCTGGCTCGGCATGTCCGCCGCCAACGCCATTTCCCGACCGGTGGCCGATCTCGTGACCGCCGCCAACGCCCTCGCCGCCGGCGATCTGCGCGCCCGGGTCGGAACCCAGCCTGCGGTGGCGGAGATCACGCTTCTGTCGAACGCCTTCAACAGGATGGCGGACGATCTTGAAGTTCAGCAGCAAGCTTTGCGCCGGGCCAGCGACGAGGCCCAGGCGCGCAGCCTGTTCACCGAGACGGTGCTGTCGGGGGTCTCGGCCGGCGTTATCGGTCTGGACCGCGAGGGGCGCGTCTCGGCGCTCAACGACAGCGCGCGCGAGCTGCTGGCCCTGCCGGGCGAGGCCTTGACCGGACGGCCGCTGGCGGACGTGGCCCCCGAGCTGGACGCCCTGATCGGTCGAGGCGAGCCGCAGATCGAGGAAGACGTCGACGTGACCCGGGAGGGCGAGACCCGGCGCCTTCGGGTGCGGGTGCAGGGCGGCCTCGGCGGCGAGGCGGTCATGACCTTCGACGACATCACACGGCTGGTCACGGCCCAGCGCAATGCGGC
This sequence comes from Brevundimonas sp., assembly GCF_035998205.1. GTDB lineage: Bacteria > Pseudomonadota > Alphaproteobacteria > Caulobacterales > Caulobacteraceae > Brevundimonas. The sequence goes on along the minus strand of NZ_DASYHT010000004.1, from coordinate 741,251 downwards.
GTGGCGGGACGTCGCCAGACGCATCGCCCACGAGATCAAGAACCCCCTGACGCCGATCCAGCTGTCGGCCGAACGCCTGCGCCGCAAGTACCGCGCGCGCGTGGCCGAGGATGTCGAGGTGTTCGACCGCTGCACCGAAACCATCATCCGACAGGTCGGGGACATCGGCCGCATGGTCGACGAGTTCTCGGCCTTCGCCCGCATGCCGGCACCGCGCTTCGCCGCCGCCAACCCGGCCGAGCTGCTGCGCGAGGCGGCCTTCGCCCAGAGGGTGGCGGCGCCCGGCATCGAGGTGCGTCTGGCCGAACCCCTGCCGGCGGCCAGCCTGATCTGCGACCGCAGCATGGTCGGTCAGGCCCTGACCAATGTGCTGAAGAACGCCGGCGAGGCGATCCTTGCACGGCGGGCCGCTGATCCCTCCGCCGCCGGGGCCATGGCGGTGGGGCTGGAGATCGAGGACGGCGCGGCCGTCTTCGTGGTCGAGGACGACGGGATCGGTCTGCCGGACAAGGACCGGGACCGGCTCATCGAACCCTATGTGACGACCCGCGAGAAGGGCACCGGCCTCGGTCTCGCGATCGTTCGACGCATCTGCGAGGACCACGGCGGCGCGTTGCGTCTGGCCGACGCGGTCGAGCTTTCGGGCGCGCGGGTGTGTCTGGTCTTTCCCTTGCGTCCCGAGAGGCGTGCGTCCCGTCCCGAGACGCCCGCGGCGACGGCGAACTAGAGAGGCGTCATGCGACAGTCTGGAGCTGACATTCTGGTGGTGGATGACGAGGCGGACATCCGCGAACTCGTCTCGGGCCTGCTGGAGGACGAGGGGCATGCGGTGCGCACCGCGGCCGACTCCGAGTCCGCCCTCGCGGCGATCCGGGCGCGGCGACCGTCGCTCGTCCTGCTCGACATCTGGATGCAAGGCGGCGGGATGGACGGGCTGGAGCTGCTCGACCTGCTCAAGACCCTCGACCCCGACCTGCCGGTGATCATGATTTCGGGGCACGGCAACATCGAGACGGCGGTCAGCGCCCTCAAGCGCGGGGCCTATGACTTTCTCGAGAAGCCGTTCAAGTCGGACCGGCTGGTGGTGGTGGTCGAACGGGCGCTGGAGGCGGCCAGCCTGCGCCGTGAGAATCGCCAGCTGCGAGCCCGGGCCAGCCTGCCCAGCGGCCTGATCGGGCGGTCGGCGGCGGCGCAGCAGCTGCGCGCGACGGTGGCCAAGGTCGCCCCGGCCAACAGCCGCATCCTGATCTCCGGTCCGCCGGGCTCGGGCAAGGAACTGGTGGCGCGGCAGATCCACGAGGCGAGCGCGCGGGCGCGCGGCGCCTTCGTCGCCATCTCCTCGGCCGGCATGACGCCGGAGCGGCTGGACCTCGAGCTGTTCGGCGAGGAGGGCAGCGACGGCCGTCCGTCCAAGATCGGCGTCTTCGAGCGCGCCCATAACGGCACGCTCTACCTCGACGATGTCGCTGACATGCCGCGCGAGAGCCAGGGACGTATCCTGAGGGTTCTGGTGGAGCAGCGCTTCCGCCGCGTCGGGGGCGAGCAGGACGTCCAGGTGGACGTCCGCGTCATCTCCTCGACCTCGCGCGACCTGAAGGCCGAGATCACCGAGGGCCGGTTCCGCGAGGACCTGTTCCACCGGCTCAATGTGGTGCCGATCCGGGTGCCGCCCCTGGCCGAGCGGCGCGAGGACATCGCCGAGCTGTGCGAGTACTTCGTCGAGACCCTGGCGGAGTCCCAGGGGCTGCCCCGACGACCGCTGGGCGACGACGCCATCGCCGTGCTGCAGGTCCATCCCTGGCCCGGCAATGTCCGTCAGCTGCGCAACAACATCGAACGTCTGCTGATCCTCGCCGCCGGCGAGCCGGGCGAGCCGATCACCGCCGAGATGCTGCCGCAGGAGGTGTCGCAGCCGGGCGCCGGCGGGGGACTGGGCGCCGAGCGCGTCATCTCCCTGCCGCTGCGCGAGGCCCGGGAGGTGTTCGAACGGGAGTATCTGTCGGCCCAGATCATGCGCTTCGGCGGCAATATCTCGCGTACCGCCAGCTTCATCGGTATGGAACGTTCGGCGCTGCACCGGAAGCTGAAGTCGCTGGGCGTGTCGCCCGCGCGGGGCGGCGAGGACGACGAGGAGATGGCGGACTGATGTCGCGCGTGGCCTATGTGAACGGCTCTTACGGGCCGCTGTCGGATGCGGCGGTCAGTGTGGAGGACCGCGGCTTCCAGTTCGCCGACGGCGTCTACGAGGTCTGGTCCGTGTTCGATGGTCGGATGGCCGACTACGACGGCCACATGAGCCGGCTGGCGCGCAGCCTGACGGAGCTCCGCATCGACATTCCGATGACGCGCCAGGCGCTCACGGTCGTTCTCAAGGAAACCATCCGGCGCAACCGGGTGCGCGACGGCATCGTCTATCTGCAGGTCACCCGGGGGGCGGCCCGGCGCGATCACCCGTTCCCGGCGCCCGGCACGCCGCCGAGCGTGGTCGTGACCTCCCGCTCCGTGGACCAGACCAGGGCGGAGGCCATGGCGCGCAAGGGCGTGGCCGTGATCACCCAGCCGGACATCCGCTGGGGACGCTGCGACATCAAGACGGTCGGGCTGCTGCCCAATGTGCTGGCCAAGCAGGCGGCGCGCGAGCAGGGGGCCTATGAGGCCTGGATGGTCGACGAGATGGGGCTGGTGACCGAGGGCTCCTCGACCAACGCCTGGATCATCGACCAGAACGGCAAGGTCCGCACCCGCGACACCCAGGCCAACATTCTCAAGGGCGTCACCCGCACGGCCATCCTCGACCTGCTGGAGCAGGAGGGGCTGGAGCTCGACGAGCGACCGTTCTCGGTCGACGACGCGAAGCAGGCGCGCGAGGCCTTCTTCACCGCCGCCGGAGCCTTCGTCATGCCGGCGGTGTCGATCGACGGGGCGAAGATCGGCGACGGCAAGCCCGGGGCCGCCACGCTGAAGCTGCGCCAGCTCTATCTCGAGCAAGCGCGGCGCGACGCAGTCTGAGGCGCAAAATGGTGTTCCACGCTCTTTTCAACCGGCGTCCTGCGCCGGAACAGACGCCCCGCGATACGGATGCGGACTGGGAAGAGATCGGACGGACCCACCCCTACTTCGGCGTCCTCACCGACCCTCGCTTCAGGTCCGAGAACCTTACCGAGGAGAGCCTTGCGGACTTCTTCCGGTCAGGCGAGCACCAGATCAACCACGAGGCCGGTCTGCTGAGGGGACGCTACCCTGACTTCGCGCCCAGGTCGGCGCTTGATTTCGGCTGTGGGGTCGGTCGTTTGACGCGCCCCCTTGCCTTGATGACGGGCGACGCCTTCGGGGTCGACATCGCGGAATCGATGTTGGCCGAGGCCCGCCGGCAGGAGTGCGAGGGCGCGACCTTCGGGCGGGATCTGCCCGACCGGCACTTCGACTGGATCGTTTCCCTGATCGTCTTCCAGCACATACCGCCCGAGCGGGGGTACCCGCTGTTAAAGGCCTTGATGGCAAGACTGGCGGTCGGCGGGTTCATCACGCTTCAGTTCGCCCTCTACCGGGATCTGCGGCACGCCTCTGTGCCCGGCGGGCGTATTGTCATGGGCGAAGACCTCACCACTGTGTCGAATATCGAAGCTCTCCGCGACCTGGCGAAGGGCGAGATGGTAATGTTCGACTATGACCTCACGGTCATCTGCGCGATCCTGTTCAACGCCGGAATTACCGACCTGGAACTGTCCCACACAGACCATGGCGGCTTCCATGGCGCGTCCATTCGCGGCCGTCGTACAGCCTGATCCCGCTTGACGACCGAAAGCGCCACGACCAACTGGAAAAAGCGGACGTCACCGTTGCGACGGCGGTGCGGCGCCGTCTAAGGTCTCGGCGAGCCGCAATCCGGCCCCGCAGCCCCAGCCTTCGCGGCGAACCAACCAAGACAGGATCAACCTGCCATGTCGCAAGACAAGAGACAGAACCTCCAGGACACCTTCCTGAACAGCGTTCGCAAGACGAAGACGCCGCTGACCATCTTCCTGGTCAACGGGGTCAAGCTGCAGGGCATCGTGACCTGGTTCGATAACTTCTGCGTGCTGCTGCGCCGCGACGGCCAGTCCCAGCTTGTGTACAAGCACGCCATCTCCACCATCATGCCCGCCCAGCCCGTGCAGCTGTACGAGCCCGAGGCCGACGAGACCGATTGACCCAGAAACTGATCGACCACGCCGTTCCCGTCCTCAAGGCGGTCGTCCTGCATCCGGACGGCCGGGAGACGGGGTCGCGGCTGGCCCAGGAGCGACTCGACGAGGCGACCGGCCTCGCCCGGGCGCTCGACCTCGAGGTGCGCGCGGCCGAGCTCGTCCGCGTGCGCAAGATCACGCCCGCCACCCTGTTCGGGGCTGGCAAGGTGGACGAGCTGGCGGCCCTGATCCGGGCGGCCGACGCCGAGGTGGTGGTGGTCGATGACGCCCTGACCCCGGTCCAGCAGCGCAACCTCGAGAAGGCCTGGGAGGTGAAGGTCATCGACCGCACCGGGCTGATTCTCGAAATCTTCGGCCGCCGCGCCCGGACCAAGGAAGGCCGGCTGCAGGTCGAGCTGGCGCGGCTCGACTATGAGCGGTCACGGCTGGTGCGGACCTGGACCCACCTCGAGCGGCAGCGGGGCGGCACCGGCTCGACCGGCGGTCCGGGGGAAACCCAGATCGAGCTCGATCGGCGTCTGATCGCCGACCGCATCGTCCGGCTCAAGGGCGAGCTGGAGGAGGTGCGGCGTACGCGCGCCCTCCACCGCAAGGCCCGGCGCAAGGTCCCGTTCCCGACCGTGGCGCTGGTCGGCTACACCAACGCCGGCAAGTCGACCCTGTTCAACCGGCTGACCGGGTCCGAAGTGCTGGCCAAGGACCTGCTCTTCGCCACCCTCGACACGACCCAGCGCACCATTCGCCTGCCGCAGGGCCGGCCGGCGATCATCGCCGACACAGTGGGCTTCATCTCGGACCTGCCGCACGAACTGGTCGAGAGCTTCCGCGCCACGCTGGAGGAGGTGGGGGAGGCGGATCTGATCCTGCACGTCCGCGATATCGCCTCTCCCGACACAGACGCCCAGGCGCGGGACGTTGAGGCGGTGCTGAAGCAGATTCCCGTGCCCGAAGGCCGGACCCGACGGGTGCTCGAGGTCTGGAACAAGATCGACCTGCTGGACGCCGAGGCGCGCGAGAGCGTGCTGGGCCAGGCCATGCGTCAGGCCCGCGAGGGCACGGCGGTTGCGGTCTCGGCCTGGACCGGGGAGGGGATCGAGGTCCTGCGGCAGACCATCGCTGGCCTGATCGACGACGATCCGGAGACCCGGCTCACCCTTGAGCCGCACCAGAGCCAGGCGCTGGCCTGGCTGTACGAGCATGGCCGCGTCACCTTCCGCGACACCGACGCCGAGGGGCGCACCCATCTGGTGGTGCGCCTGCACCCCGCGGCGCTGGGCCGGTTCGAGCGGCAGTTTCCTTCGCTGCTCTGAGGCGGCGCGTCAGGCCAGGGTCTGCCAGCCGAACGGCGTGAGCCGCTCCATCGGCCGGAAGCGCCCCTTGTAGTCCATCTTGGGCGAGCCCTGCACCCAGTAGCCGAGATAGAGGTAGGGCAGGCCCACCGCCCCGGCCTGGCGCAGATGGTCGAGGATGGCGAACACGCCGAGGCCGCGCCCGGCGAGGTCGGGATCGTAGAAGCTGTAGACCATCGACAGGCCGTCCCCGAGCAGGTCCGTCAGTGCCACGCCGACCAGCCGCCCCGGGCCGTCGGGGTCGGGCAGGCGATACTCGATCAGATGGGTGCGGACCGTCGTGTCCTCGACCATGGCCACATAGTCGGGCCAGGTCATCTCGCTCATGCCGCCGCCGGGGTGCCGGTGGGCGAGGTAGCGCTTGAGCAGGTCGAACTGCTCGGCGGTGGCCTCGGCCTCGACCAGACAGCGCTGCAGGTCGGCGTTGCGCCGCAGGCTGCGCCGCTCCGACCGGCTGAACACATAGTCCGCGACCGGCAGCCTCACCGAGACGCAGGCGTCGCAGGCCTCGCAGGCCGGACGGTAGGCGATGTTCTGGCTACGCCGGAAGCCGGCGTGGGTCAGCTGGTCATTGACGCGCGCCGCGTCGCCGAACGGCAGGTTGGCGAACACCTTCCGTTCCAGTCGGTCGGGCAGATAGGGACAGGCGGCCGCAGCGGTCATGAAGAAGCGCAGCTGGCGCGACGGGACGTGGCGGGTCACGCACGCCCCCCGGTATCACTCCACCCCACGCGCGGCGACCGCTTCAGCATAGGTTGATAAGGCGGGAAAACGCCCGTCCCTGCAAGGGTTTCGGGCGTCATCCAGCGCATGTCAGAGGCTCGTGTCGCGGGGCAGCACCGGCGCTTCCCGCAGCAGGACGATGGCGATGCGCCGGTTGCCGGCGAGCGCCGGATCGTCGGGATAGAGCGGATCGGACCCGGCCTTGCCGGCCACCTGGAAGACGCGGTCGGCGTCAACGCCGGCGCCTTGCAGGATCTCCCGCGCCGCATTGGCGCGCTGGGCGGACAGGGTCCAGTCACCGGCGGAGCTCGCTACGCCCGACCCGGCCCGGGCGCTGGTGTGGCCGCTGATCGAGACCCGGTTGGGCAGCTGGTTGATGACCCGGCTGACGGCGCGCAGCAGCACCTGGGCGCGGGCGTTGGGGCGGGCCGAGTTCTCCTCGAACATCGAGCGCCCCTCTTGGTCGACCAGCTGGATGCGCAAGCCCTCCGGCGTCTGGTCGACGATGATCTGTTTCGACAGCTCGGTCAGTTCCGGCATCGACTGCATGGCCTGACGCAGCGACGCCGCGGCCGAGGCGAAGTCCGCCGACTCCCGGCGCATGATCTCCTCGCGCAGGGCTTCCTCGCTGGCGGCGGCGAGGTTCTGGCTCTGGCCGATGTCCTCGGGCGCGTCGACGGGCGGTTCCGGAGCCAGCTGCGACACCATGTCCATGGCCCCCTGGCCGGCCGGTCCATCGGCCCCCAGCGCGGTGCCGCCGAGCACGCCGCCGGAGCCGCTGGTCGACTCGGCGACGCTGGCCGGGGCGAAGTACTCGGCGATGCCGCGCTTTTGCTCTGGATCGGTCGTGTTGATCAGCCACATCAACAGGAAGAAGGCCATCATGGCCGTCACGAAGTCGGCATAGGCGACCTTCCAGGCGCCGCCATGATGCCCATGGCCGCCGCCCTTCTTGATCTTCTTGATGAGGATAGGACGTTCGTTGGCGGCCATGCGCGACTCGGGCGACCCCGGAAATGGAGAGCCGTAGTCTTCGGCGAACAAGGTTAAGGCGATGTTTCGCGCCCTTGCGCCGTTTCCGGGCTCCGCCTAGGTCGGTCCGGTCCAGGAGCCGCCGTGTCCCAAGTCGCCGTCCCCCCCGTCGAGGATCTCAAGGCCTATCGTCAGGCGCTCGGCGCCTTTGCGACCGGGGTCTGCGTGGTGACGGCCGATACGCCCTCCGGCCCGGTCGGGATCACCGTCAACTCCTTCACCTCGGTATCGCTGCAGCCGCGACTGCTCCTGTGGTGTCTCGATGATCGTTCTGAACGTGCGCCCCTGTTTGCCGCCGCCGAACGCTATGTCATCCAGGTCCTCGGGGCCGATCAGCGTGACGCCGCGGCCCGCTTCGCCAAGGGCGACTGGGCCCTCGGCGAGCACGAGGTGCGGCGCGTCGAAGGCGCTCCGCGGCTGAAGGAGTCGCTCGCCTGGTTCGCCTGTGAGGCCGAGCGTCAGATCCAGGCCGGCGACCATCTGATGATCCTTGGCCGCGTCCTCACCCATGAGGCGTCGGCCGGGGAGGGCCTGACCTTCCATCGCGGCCGGTTCGGCGTGACGGAGACGGGCGCATGAAGATCGGCTTCGCGGGGCTCGGCGTGATGGGCGCGCCCATGGCCGGGCACCTGCAGAGGGCGGGGCATGCGGTCACCGGCTTCAACCGCTCGCCGGCAAAGGCCCTTGCGTGGGCGGAAGGCGCCGGCGGGCAGGCGGCCGCCACCGTGGCCGAGGCGGCGGCGGGCGCGGAGCTCTTCATCCTCTGCGTCGGCAACGACGAGGATGTGCGCAGCGTCGTCGGGGAGGCCCTGCCGCACCTCGCCGCGGCGGCCGTCATTGTGGACCACACCACCACCTCGGCGGCCGTGGCCCGGGAGATGGCGGCCCTGGCCGCCACGAGCGGCCGAAGCTTCCTCGACGCCCCGGTGTCCGGCGGTCAGGCGGGGGCCGAGCGCGGCCAGCTGAGCGTCATGGTCGGCGGCGACGCCGCGGCGCTGGAGACGGCGCGCCCGGCGCTCGAGGCCTATTCGAAGGCGATCCGGCACATGGGGCCGGCCGGGGCCGGACAGCTGACCAAGATGGTCAACCAGATCGCCATCGCGGGCGTGGTGCAGGGACTGGCCGAGGCGGTGCACTTCGCCCAGCAGGCCGGTCTGGACACCGACGCTGTCTACGAAGCTGTGTCCCAGGGCGCGGCCCAGTCCTGGCAGATGGACAACCGCTGGAAGACGGCGGCGAAGGGCGAGTTCGAATTCGGCTTCGCCGTCGACTGGATGCGCAAGGACCTCGGGCTCGTGCTCGATGAAGCCCGTCGCAATGGATCAACCCTTGCCCTCACTGCCCTGGTCGATCAGTTCTACGCCGAGGTGCAGGCGATGGGGGGATCGCGATGGGACACGTCGAGCCTGACGGCGCGACTGCAGGATCGGGCCACGCGCGGCTCTGGGCGCTCTGGCGCGCTCTGAAGGCGGATTTCCCGGTCTGGGGCGTCCTGCCCTCGGCCTTCGTCACCCCGGGCGCCTGGGGCTATGTCGGGGTCGATTTCCTGAGCGGCTTTCGCGCCAATCCCTCGACGCGGCGCGCCTTCGAGCTCCTGGCCGACGTCGACGCCGCGACATTTGACGCCCTGTGCGCCCTCGCGGCCCTGAACGTCCGACGCCACGAGCAGCTGCTGAAGGCGGTCGTCATCGCCTATCTGACCGTGCCGATCACGGTGCTGGCGGTGATCGCCGAGGTGGCCGGGGACAGCGTGCTGTCGTTCGCGCGCGAGCAGGCGCCTTACGTCATCGCCGCGGCGGCGGGCATGACCTTCGGCACGGTCTCCTATTACCTCGGGACCTGGCGGGCGAACCAGATCGTCGGCGTGCTGGACCTGATCCGCATCGAACGGGGGCAGGCGCCCTTCCTCGCGGTCGAGCTGCGCGACGACTAGCCGCCCAGAAGCTCGGCCGCCCGGGGCGCGAAATAGGTCAGGACGCCGGCCCCGCCGGCCCGCTTGAAGGCCGTCAGGCTCTCGAGGATGGCGCGGTCCTCGTCCAGCCAGCCGTTGGCGACGGCGGCCTTCATCATCGCGTACTCGCCGGACACCTGGTAGGCGAAGGTCGGCACGCGGAAGGTCTCCGCCACGCGCTGGACGATATCGAGATAGAGCAGGCCCGGCTTGACCATGACCATGTCGGCGCCTTCGGCGAGGTCCATGGCCACCTCCTTCAGCGCCTCGTCGCCGTTGGCGAAGTCCATCTGGTAGGTCTTCTTGTCGCCGGTGAGAGCCCGGGCCGAGCCCACGGCGTCGCGATAGGGCCCATAGAAGGCCGAGGCGTATTTGGCGGCGTAGGACAGGATCAGGGTGTCCTGGAAGCCGTTGGCCTCCAGCGCCTCGCGCACAGCCTGGATGCGGCCGTCCATCATGTCCGAGGGAGCGACGATATCGGCCCCGGCGTGGGCATGGATGAAGGCCTGTTCCGCCAGCCGCTCCAGCGTGGCGTCATTGAGGATGCGCCCGTCCTCGAGCACTCCGTCGTGACCGTGGTCGGTGTAGCAGTCCAGCGCCACGTCGGTGATCACCCCGATCTCGGGCGCCGCGTCCTTGATGGCGCGGATGCAGTCCGGCACCAGTCCGTCGGGATCGGTCGCGCCGGTGCCGACGCCGTCCTTGGCCACGGTCGAGACATTGGGGAACAGGGCCACCGCCGGGATGCCGAGGTCACGGGCGCGCACCGCCGCCCGCGCGGCCGCCTTCGGGGACAGGCGACTGACGCCCGGCATGGACGGCACCGGCTGCTCGTCCTCGCCGCCGTCATGGACGATCAGCGGCCAGACCAGATCGGCCGGGGTCAGGGTGGTCTCCGCCACCAGCCGCCGGATCCACGGCGAGGCGCGCAGCCGGCGGGGCCGGGCGAGGGGGAAGGGGGCGGGCGGGAAGGGCATGCTCATCGCGTCGGCTTAACGCAGCCGGGGCGTCTCGTCATCCGGGGCCGTCATCGGCTAGAAGCGCCGCAAAACGACGAGGAAGCCCGAGTATGGATTTCGCCCTGACCGACGACCAACGCGCCATCCAGGACGCGGCCCGCGCCTTCGCCGAGGCCGAGCTGACCCCGCACTCGGCGGAGTGGGACGAAACCAAACACTTCCCGGTCGAGACGATGCGGCAGGCGGCCGAGATGGGCTTCGCCGCCATCTACGCCGGCGAGGAGCATGGCGGCATGGCTCTGGGCCGCGTCGAGGCGGCCCTGATCTTCGAGGAGCTGTCGCGCGGCGATGTCTCGACCGCCGCCTTCATCTCGATCCACAACATGGTCACCTGGATGATCGACAGCTTCGGCGACGCCGCCCTGCGGGCGCGCTTCGTCCCGGCCCTGGCGACCATGGAGAAGATCGGCAGCTACTGCCTGACCGAGCCCGGTTCCGGCTCGGACGCCGCGGCCCTGCGCACCACGGCCCGGCGCGACGGCGACCACTTCGTCCTCAATGGCTCCAAGGCCTTCATCTCCGGCGCCGGGACCAGCGACGTCTATGTCGTCATGTGCCGCACCGGCGAGGCGGGGCCGAAGGGCGTCAGCGCCATCGTCGTCGAGAAGGGCACGCCCGGCCTGTCGTTCGGTGGTCAGGAGCGCAAGATGGGCTGGAACAGCCAGCCGACCGCCGTGGTGCAGTTCGACGACTGCCGCGTGCCGGTCGAGAACCTGCTGGGCAAGGAGGGCGACGGCTTCCGCTACGCCATGATGGGCCTGGACGGCGGCCGCCTGAACATCGCCGCCTGCTCGCTGGGCGGGGCGCGGCTCGCGCTGGAGACGGCGCAGGACTACGTCGCCACGCGAAAGCAGTTCGGCAAGGCGCTGAATGAGTTCCAGAATGTTCAGTTCAAGCTGGCCGATATGGCGACCCAGCTGGACGCCGCCCGGCTGATGGTGCTGCGCGGGGCCTGGGCGCTGGACACGGGCCATCCGGAGAAGACCAAGTGGTGCGCCATGGCCAAGCGCCTCGCCACCGACGCCGGTTTCGAGATCGCCGACGAGGCGCTGCAGCTGCATGGCGGCTACGGCTACCTGCGCGACTATCCGCTGGAGCGGATCGTGCGTGACCTGCGGGTGCACCGGATCCTCGAGGGGACCAACGAGATCATGCGCGTCATCACGGCGCGCGAGATGATGCGGCAATAGGCGGCGCAGGCGAGGGGCGCGGGCATGGCTGAACCGATCCGGTCGATCCTCGTCGTCGGCGGCGGTACCGCCGGCTGGATGGCGGCCGCCGCGCTGAAGACCGCCACCGGACCGCACTGCCAGGTGCGGCTGGTGGAGTCCGAGGACATCGGCATCGTCGGCGTCGGCGAGGCGACCGTCCCGACCATCCGCGACTTCAACCGCATGATCGGCCTCGACGAGGTCGCCTTCATGCGGGAGACGCAGGCCAGCCTCAAGCTGGGAATTCAGTTCGTCGGCTGGGGTGCTGAATCCTCAAGCTATTTCCATCCGTTCGGAGCCTATGGCGCGGGGCGGGAGCTGGGCGATTTCCACCAGGTCTGGCTGTCGCTGCGGGCCCGCGGCCTGGCGTCAGGCCTCGACGCCTATTCGCTGTGCACCCGGGCCGCCTTCGCCGGGCGGGTCGGGGCGCTGAACCCGGACCCGCGCTCGCCCGAGGCCCTGATCCCGGCGGCCTTCCACTTCGACGCCGGACTGTACGCGCAGCACCTGCGCCGCTTCTGCGAGGCGCGCGGGGTCGAGCGTGTCGAGGGCCGGATCGTCGATGTCGCCCAGCGCCCTGACGGCTTCATAGACCACGTGAGGCTGGAGGGTGAACGCACGCTTTCGGCGGACCTTTTCATCGACTGCACCGGCTTCCGGGGCTTGCTGATCGAGGGGGCGCTCAAGGCGGGCTACGAGGACTGGTCGCACTGGCTGCCGATGGACCGGGCGGTGGCCGCGCCCTGCGCCAAGGCCGGGCCGATCACCCCCTATACCCGGGCGACGGCGGACGCGGGCGGCTGGCGTTGGCGCATCCCGCTGCAGCACCGCACGGGCAACGGCTATGTCTACAGCTCGCGCTTCCTCGATCAGGAGGCGGCGACCGCGCGCCTGTTGGAGACGCTGGACGGCGAGCTGCTGGCCGAGCCGCGCCACCTGTGCTTCGTCACGGGCCGCCGCAAGGCCTACTGGGATCGCAATGTCGTGGCGCTGGGCCTGTCGTCGGGCTTCATCGAGCCGCTGGAGTCGACCAGCATCCACCTGGTCCACGTCGGCCTGAACCGGCTGCTGCAACACTTCCCGGACAGCGGTTTCAGCCCCGGCAACATCGCCGCCTACAATCGCCGTGTCGGCCGGGATGTGGAGCAGGTGCGCGACTTCGTCATCCTGCACTACCACCTGACCCAGCGGCGCGACGTCGAGCTGTGGCGGTATGTGGCGGACATGCCGATCCCGGACGCCCTGGCCGAGCGGGTCGAGCTGTTCCGGGAGCGGGGCATCCTGTCGCCGCAGAGCGCCGACGACTATTTCTCGCCGACCTCCTGGCTGGCGGTGATGATCGGGCAAGGCGTTCAGCCGCGGACCCATAACCCCCTCTACGACCTGAACAATCCGACGACCCAGGCGGCGCGCCTGAAGCAGGTTGAAACGGCCTTCGCCGAGGCGACCACCCGTCTGCCGCTGCACGAGGACTATCTGCGCGCGGCGGGCATGGCCGCCCCGGCCTGACGGCTCGACGCTCCGGCAGGGGCGGTCTAGACAGCCGCCCATGACCGAGACCGCCGCTCCCGAGCCCCATGTCCTCGCCCGCATCGAGGGCGCCCTTGGCCGCCTGACGCTGAACCGCCCCGCCGCCCTGCATGCCCTCACCCGGCCGATGTGCGAGGCGATGACTGCGGCCCTGCTGGCCTGGCGGGACGATCCGGCGGTTTCTGCGGTCCTGATCGACCACGCCGGCGAGCGCGGCTTCTGCGCCGGCGGCGACATCCGCATGATCGCCGAGAGCGGAGCGGGGGATGCGGTCGAGGCGCGCGCCTTCTTCCACACCGAGTACCGGCTGAACCACCTGCTGTTCGTCTATCCCAAGCCCGTCACGGCGCTGGTCGACGGCATCGTCATGGGCGGCGGCGTCGGGATCTCGGAGCCGGCGACCGTACGCGTGGCCACGGAGCGCACCACCTACGCCATGCCCGAGACCGGCATCGGCCTGTTCCCGGACGTGGGCGGCGGCTGGTTCCTGCCGCGCCTGCCGGGCGAGACCGGGACCTGGATCGCTCTGACCGGCGTGCGGCTCAAGGCGGCAGATACGGTGGCGCTGGGCATCCACACCCACTTCATCCCGGCGGAGCGGATCGCCGACCTCAAGGCGGCGCTGGCGGTGGCGCCGGCCGATCCGGCGGCGGTCGTGGCCAATTTCGCGGCCCCTGCCGGCGAGGCGCCGCACGCGGCGCACCGTGAGGCCATCGACCGGCTGTTCGCCCATGACCGGGTCGAGGACATCCTCGCGGCGCTGGCGGCCGAGGGGACCGACTGGGCGTCGGCCCAGCGCGACCTGCTACTGACCAAGTCGCCGCAGTCGCTGAAGGTCACCCTGCGCCAGCTGCGCGAGGGGCGGCGCCTGACGTCTTTCGCCGACAACATGGCGCTGGAGTATCGCCTCGGCGGCCGGGTGGTGCAGACCCACGACTTCCAGGAGGGGGTGCGCGCTGTCATCGTCGACAAGGACAACGCCCCGAAGTGGTCGCCCGCCTCGGTCGAAGCCGTCGATGACGCCGCCATCGCAGCCCTGTTCGCCCCCCTGCCGTCCGGTGACGAATGGACGCCGCTGCCCGGTCTGGCCGAGGGTTGATCCGGCGCGGAGAGGCGCGCAGGGTCCGCCCGCACACAGGAGACCCTTCATGCGCGCCGTGACCGCTCTCGCCGCCCTGATGCTCGCCGTCGCCCCGTCGGCGATGGCCCAGTCCGCCGACCCGATCCAGGCGGCGCTGACCGATCCCCGGCGGCCGGCCGAGGACGTGGCGCGCGATCAGGTGCGCGCCAGCGCCGAGATGCTGAGCTTTTCGGAGATCCGGCCGGGCGCCCGGGTCGCCGACGTCCGCCCGGAGGAAGGCTTCTTCGCCCGTCTGTTCGCCGTGGCCGTGGGGCCCGAGGGCAAGGTCTACGCCTTTGTCCCGACCCGGACGGCGGGGCGCGAGAACGCCTATGCCGACGCGCTGGCGGCGACCTACGGCAATGTCGAGCGCATCACCGGCGCGCTGGACGCCATGACCTTTCCGGAGCCGCTGGACGTGGTGTTCTCGGCGCAGGAGTACCACGACTTCCACATTCCGGGCTTCCAGACCGACGTGGCCGAGATGAACCGGCGCATCTTCGCGGCGCTCAAGCCGGGCGGTCTCTACGTCATCATCGACCACGAGGCCGCCGAGGGGGCCGGCCGCGACGTGGTGCAGACCCTGCATCGCATCGAGGGCGCTTACCTGCGGCGTGAAGTCGAGGCGGCCGGCTTCGTCTTCGACGGGGCCAGCGAGGCGGTGCGCAACCCGGACGACGACCTGAGTCTGAACGTGTTTGATCCGGCCATCCGCGGCCGCACCGACCAGTTCGTCTACCGCTTCCGCAAGCCGGGCTAAGCCGCCTCAGCTGGCGGCGATCATCGCGGCCCGTTCGGCAGGCTCGAGGATGCGCCAGCGCCCTTCCGGCAGATCCCCCAGGTGGAGCGGCCCGATCCGCTCCCGCTGCAGGTCGACCACGCGCAGGTCGACCATCTCGGCCATGCGGCGGATCTGACGGTTGCGGCCCTCGGTCAGGACGAAGGTCAGGTCCTGGTCACCGACCTGTTCGACCTCGGCGCGCTTCAGCGGGCGTCCGTCCAGCGACAGGCCGAAGCGCAGCCGGGCGATCTTCGACGGACTGATGCGTCCGGCCACCCGCACCCGGTACGCCTTGTCGAGGCGCGACTCCGGGCCGATCACGGCCTTGGCCAGCACCCCGTCCGAGGACAGCAGCAGCAGGCCGCGCGAATCCTCGTCCAGTCGACCCAGCGGGGGCAGGGCGTCACGGCCCGGCGGTTGCAGGTCGCCGACGGCGTTGGCGGCGGTGAGCAGCCGCGCCGCCGGAATCTTGCCGGGTTCGGGCTGGCCCGAGACATAGCCGACCGGCTTGTTCAGCACGATGGTGACCGCCGCCAGCGCGGCCTGGGCCGGTTCGGCCAGTTCCAGCATCTGGCCCTGCAGGATCTTGCGGCCGGCGTCGGTCACGGTCTCGCCGTCGATACGCACCAGGCCGTCGGCGATCAGCGCCTCGGCCTCACGCCGCGAGCAGACGCCGCTCTGGGCCAGCCACTTGTTGATCCGCTGCGGCTCGGCCCCGTCATAGGTTCGGCGAAAGGTCATGGCGCTCTCTAGCGGCGTCCGGCGAAGGACGCCAATGGCCAAGGTTGAAACGCCGGCTACAAAGTCCTAGGTTGATATCACAGCCACATGTCTGAGACCTGTTCGCCCCCGACGCCGCCACGCGCCGGGTGCGGCCCGTTCATTGACAGCAGAGATGTCGGCCAGCGGCGTAAATCCTGCGTCTGAAAACTGACCCTTGATTGGAGAAACATTGCAACAGCAACGCGCCCACAAAAGCCAGAACGGAAACCGCCGCGGTCATTTCCAGCGCCGATCAATCCGCGCCCGCGTGGGACTGGCCATGCGCCGGTCCATGAACTTCGGGCCGCTGGGCGATGTGGAGCGGGTCATGCAGGGCGAGGGGCTGTCGCTGGCGCCGATCGCCACCAGCGACGCCAGTCTCGCCATGGGCGGCGTCAGCGTCATTCCGACGGCGACGCTCGGGGACGTCACCGAGGGCAGGCTGGCGGCGCTTATCGTGCCCGGCGGCGCGCCGGATGCAGAATCCGAGCGGCGCATTGCCGAGCTGATGGCGGCGGCGCGCGCCCGCAGCCTGCCGGTGCTCGCCTTCGGTGAGGGTGTGGTTCAGGCCGCCCGCGCCTTCGACGTGGATCCGGGCTCCCTCGCCGACCACCCCGGGGTCGTCTTCACCGGGGCGGAAACCCTGCCGATCCGCGATGAGGACCAGCTCGGTCTGGCGGCTGCAGCGATCAGCTAGGGGCGTCGGAACAGCAGGCTGAGGTTGTTGGCCGGCATTGCCTTGCGCAGGGTCAGGGCGAGGCCGCGCGCGGAGGCCTCGGCCGCCACGGCCTCCACCTCCCGCAGGCCCCAGTCCGGGTCACGAGCCTTCAGCGACTCGTCGAAGGCGGCGTTGCTCTCCGCCAGCGGCTGGCCGGCCTCGCGGAAGGGGCCGTAGAGGAACAGCAGCCCGCCGCGCGGCAGACAGGCTGACGCCCGGTCCATCAGGGCGCCGGTGACCGCCCAGGGGCTGATGTGCAGCAGGTTGATGGCGACGATCGCGTCGACCGGGTCTTTCGGCCAGGTTTCAGCCGTCATGACGTCGAGCCGCACCGGCGCAGCGAGATTGGTCGGTCCTCCGGCGCGCCAGGCGGCGATCGAGGCCAGGGCCTCGTCGCTGACGTCCGTGGGACGCCACGTCAGGCCGGGCAGGGCGCTTGCGAAGACAGCTGCATGCTGGCCCGTGCCCGCCGCGATCTCCAGGACGTCGCCCCGCGCCGGCAGGGCCCCTTTCAGGACGTCGAGAATGGCCGTGGCGTTACGCGTCGCCGCCGGGGAGCTGCGGGCGCCGTCGGGCGCCTCGGTGGCCGGATCCATGGTGTGCATGGGGCGGACATAGCGACTGACCGGCGGGATCGCGACGGGCCGGGGCGCAAAATCTCTCCGAATGCGGTCTGACAGGCCGGATCGTGCAGCGTTTGACGCTGCCCGGGACATCATGCTCTTGCTTGTTACAGAGCGTGATCGCTCGGGGAGTGGGTCACGGCGGCGTTCAAGACCGCCGGGCCAGAGGTTCAGGAGAGCAAGACGTGTCCACCGACCACATCGCGCCCGGACTCCGTCCGGCGCCCACCCGCCACGCCGGCCTGATCGCCTGGGTCGAGCGCATCGCCGCCCTGACAAGGCCCGACCGCGTGCACTGGTGCGACGGCTCCGAGGGCGAGAAGCAGACCATCCTCGGCGATCTGGTGGCGCGTGGAACCCTTCGGCCGCTCGACCCGGTCAAGCGCCCCGGCAGCTACCATGCGGTGTCCGACCCCCGCGACGTCGCCCGCGTCGAGAGCCGCACCTTCATCTGCCCGGCCGACCCCGCCGATGCGGGCCCGACCAACAACTGGGCCGACCCGGTCGAGATGCGCGCCCGGCTGGATGGTCTGTTCGACGGCTGCATGCGCGGCCGGACCATGTATGTCGTGCCTTTCTGCATGGGCCCGCTCGGGTCGGAGATCAGCGCTCTGGGCGTCGAGATCACCGACAGCGGCTATGTCGCCGCCTCCATGGGCATCATGACCCGGATGGGGCAGGCCGCCCTCGACCAGCTGGGCGACGACGGCGTATTCGTCCCGGCCGTCCACTCCCTCGGCGCGCCGCTTGCGCCCGGCGAGGCGGATGTCCCCTGGCCCTGCAACGACGAGAAGTGGATCGTTCACTTCCCCGAGACGCGTGAAATCTGGTCCTACGGCTCGGGCTATGGCGGCAACGCCCTTCTGGGCAAGAAGTGTTATGCCCTGCGCATCGCCTCGGTCATGGCCCGCGACGAAGGCTGGCTGGCCGAGCACATGCTGATCCTCAAGCTCACCAGCCCGGAAGGCGTGTCGAAGTACGTCGCCGCCGCCTTCCCGTCGGCCTGCGGCAAGACCAACCTGGCCATGATCGAGCCAGCCCTGCCGGGCTGGAAGGCCGAGTGCGTCGGCGACGATATCGCCTGGATGCGCTTCGGCGAGGACGGGCGGCTCTACGCCGTAAACCCGGAGGCGGGCTTCTTCGGCGTGGCCCCGGGGACCGGACTGCGTACCAACCGCAACGCCATCGCCACCCTGTCGCGCGACGTCATCTACACCAACACGGCTCTGACCGCGGACGGCGACGTCTGGTGGGAGGGTCTGACCGACACGCCGCCCGAGGGCCTGACCACCTGGAAGGGCCAGCCGCACGACCCGGCCTCGGGCGAACCGGCGGCCCACCCCAATGCCCGCTTCGCGGTCGCCGCCGGCCAGTGTCCGGCCATCGCCCCGGAGTGGGAGGATCCGCGCGGCGTGCCGATCGACGCCATCCTGTTCGGCGGCCGCCGGGCCAGCGCGGTGCCGCTGGTGACCGAGGCCTTCGGCTGGAGCCACGGGGTGTTCATGGGCTCGACCGTGGCTTCCGAAGGCACGGCCGCGGCCGAGAACCGGGTCGGCGAGCTGCGCCGCGATCCTTTCGCCATGCTGCCCTTCTGCGGCTACAACATGGGCGACTATTTCGCCCACTGGCTGTCCATGGCCGGACGCAGTGATCCGGCGCGCCTGCCGCGCATCTTTTTCGTCAACTGGTTCCGCAAGGGGGCCGACGGTCGCTTCCTGTGGCCCGGCTTCGGCGAGAACGCCCGGGTGCTGAAGTGGATCGTCGAGCGGCTGGATGGGCGTGCGGCGGCGATCGACACGCCCGTCGGTCGGGTGCCGGCCCCCGGGGCGCTGGATCTGGAGGGCCTGGATCTGTCGCCGGCGGCGCTCGACACCCTGCTGGAGGTCGATCCCGAGGTCTGGCTGGAGGAGGCGGCGCTCATTCCGCCCTTCTTCGAACAGTTCGGCGAGCGGCTGCCGGCCGCGCTGTGGGCGCAGCATGCGGACCTCGTGGTGCGGCTGGAGTCGGCGCGGGCCGCCCGTCTGGCGGCCGAATAGGGCCTTGAAATCGCGCGCCCCGCGGCCGAAGAGCGGGGCGTGTCGACCCGATCCAGCGTCATCGTCGTGGGGGGCGGCGTCCTCGGCCTCGCCGCGGCCGCAGACCTCGCCGTGGCGGGTCATGCGGTCACGGTGATTGATGACGGCGGGGTCAACGCCTCGCGCGTGGCCGCGGGCATGATCGCGCCGGCGATGGAGAGCCTGCTGGACCCGGTGGCCCGGCCTCATGCGGCCCTGCTGCGCCGCGCGCGCGACCTGTGGCCGGCCTTTGCGGCGCGCCACGGTCTGGCGCTTCAGCGCACGACGACGGTGTGGGTCAGCCCGGACGCCGCTGCCCGGGCCGCGCAGCTGCAGGGCCTGGGCTTTGCCGCCGAGGCGTCCGGGGAACAGCTGAGCACTGACGAGGACTGGCGTATCGAGGCCGGCCCGGCGCTGGACCGGCTGGCTGACGGCGCCACCCGGATCGAGGATCGGGCGACCTCCGTGAGCCGGGCGGACGGGGGCTGGACTGTGACCCTGGCGCGCGGGAGCGCGCTCTCGGGCGAGGGGCTGATCCTCGCCACCGGGGTCGCGCCGGCCCTGCCGGGGCTGCCGGCCGAGGTCGCCGCGCGTCTGGCCGTCATCACGCCGATCCGCGGCCAGATCGCCCGACTGGGGCAAACCGGCGACGGCCCGGTGCGGCGCGCGCCGGGGGTCTATGTCGCCCCAGGCGCCGGAGGGGACCGCCTGGGCGCCACCATGGAAGCCGGACGGCGCGACCTGACCCCTGAGCCGGAGGCGCTTGCGCCCCTGATCGCCACGGCGCGCGCGGCGTTCGGTGATCTGGCGCAGGTGGCCCGCATCGATGTGGGCCTCCGCGGCGCCAGCCCGGATGGCCTGCCGCTGGTCGGCGGAGCGGGCGCACCGGGGCTGTTTCTGGCGCTCGCGCCCCGCCGCAATGGCTGGCTGCTCGCGCCTCTGGCCGCGGAGATCCTGACCGCGGCCGTGCAGGGGCGGCCCCTGCCGGACGACGCCGCCGCGTTCGATCCGGCGCGGTTCTGACTGGACGGCGTTCGCCGGGATCGTCAGAGAAGGCGCTCCTCCCCGGAAGCGTGACCATGAATCCCAGCTACATCCTGACCCTGTCCTGCGCGGACCGGCCCGGCCTCGTCGCCCGCGTCGCCGGCGATCTGCTCAAGCTCGAGGCCAACATCCTCGACGCCCAGCAGTTCAACGACCTCGAGTTCGGCCGCTTCTTCATGCGCATCGCCTTCGAGACGGGCGCGGCGCCGGCGACGCTCGAGGCCGCCGTGAAGGCCCTGTGCGCCGAGCTGGGCATGGACGGCCGGCTGCGCGCCGTGGCTGACCGGATGCGGGTGCTGATCCTGACTTCGCGTTTCGACCACTGCCTCGGCGATCTGCTGTACCGCAGCCGCGTCGGCGAGCTGAACATGGACATCGTCGGCATCGTCTCGAACCATCCGGCCGAGCGGCTGGCGGTGCAGGACTTCGGCAAGATCCCCTTCCATCACCTGCCCGTAACGCCGGAAACGAAGGCGGCGCAGGAGGCGCAGATCAAGGCGCTGGTGGCGGAGACAGGGGCCGAGCTGGTGGTGCTGGCGCGCTACATGCAGATCCTGTCGGACGATCTGGCGGCGCACCTCGAGGGCCGCTGCATCAACATCCATCACAGCTTCCTGCCCAGCTTCAAGGGCGCGCGCCCCTACCACCAGGCCCACGCCCGAGGCGTGAAGATCATCGGCGCCACGGCCCACTATGTCACCGCCGATCTCGACGAGGGGCCGATCATCGCCCAGGACGTCGAGCACATCACCCACGCGGACACGCCGGACACCCTCGTCCGCAAGGGGCGCGACATCGAGCAGCGCGTTCTGGCCCGGGCCGTGCGCTACCACCTCGACCAGCGGGTGCTGCTGAACGGCGCGACGACCGTGGTGTTCCGGGACTGAGGCGGGCTCAGGCCGCGAAGGCGGCGAGCACGGCCTCCAGCTCGGCGAAGTCTTGCGCTACCGAGCGAGCCCCGGCGGCGAGAATTTCGTCCGGCGTGTGGAAGCCCCAGGCGACGCCGAGGGGCGCAGCTCCGGCCGCCAGCGCCATGCGGATGTCGTGGCCGGTGTCGCCGATCATGCCGGTCTGTTCGGGACGGGCGTCGCAGGCGTGCATCGCCGCCAGCAGCATGGCCGGGTCGGGCTTGCCCGGGCCGTCCTCGGCGCAGTGGGCGGAGATAAACATCTCGGCCCAGCCGGTGCGGGCGAGGTTGCGGGCGAGGCCGCGGCGGCTCTGGCCGGTGGCCAGGGCCAGCCGCCAGCCATCGCGGTGCAGCCGCTGCAGCAGCTCCGTCGCCCCCGGATACAGCGGCTCCTCGTAGCCGGCCTCGTGCATCAGGCGGAAGCTGGTCTGGAAGGCGGTGACGAACTCCGCCAGCTCGGCGTCGGTCAGGTCCGGCTCCAGCGTCCGCAGCGCTTCGTGCAGCGACAGGCCGACGATCTGGCGCACCCGGTCGTAGGGCGGGTCCGGCAGGCCGACGGCCCGCGCCGCCTCGGTCGCCGCCTGGAAGATCGAGGCGCGGCTGTCCACCAGGGTGCCGTCGATGTCGAACACCGCCAGCGGTCTCATGCGGGCACGACGTCGAAGGCGATGGTCAGGCGCACGCCTTCGGAGAAGGGCTGCACGCCGTGCCACATGTAGGAGGGGAACAGGGCCAGCAGCCCGCGTTGTGGCTGCACCCAGCGCTCGGGCGGCAGGTCTTGGCCCGTGACCACGGGGGAGCGGCCGAAACGCAGCCAGCCCTGGCGATCGTCGCCGGCGACCGCCTCGGGCAGGTCGATGTAGCAGGCCGAAGAGATCCAGCCGCGCGGGTGGACGTGGTCGACATGGCTGCCGCCGGCCGTCAGCCGCACGCTCCACAGGCCGGCCAGGCGATAGTCGCCCGTGTGCCGGCGACGGAAGGGGTCGTCGCCTGGCCCCGTCATAGCGACATGCCGCCGGATCGGGCCGTCGATGGCGGCGAAGAAGGCCCTGACGGCGGGATCGGGATGGCTCTCCAGCCGGACGCTGGCCTGGGATCCGCCCCTCACCGACTGGTTCAGCGGGTGGGCGTCGAAGGCGTGGATGCGGCCGAGCGCGGCGGCGAGGTCATCCAGATAGGCGTCCAGCGTGGCCCAGCCAGGCGGCGTGTCGAGCGTCCGGGTCGAGACCAGGCCTTCATGGTCGTGCAGGGCGGCGTAGCGCGGGTCGCCGCGCAGCCGCCAGATGGTAGTGAGCAGGGCCAGGGCGTACTGGTCGGCCGGGTCCTGATCGAGCGCTTCGGCCACCGGCGCTTCGGCCCCGGCCGCGTCTCCCGTCGCCAGCCGCGCCTCGGCGAGGGCGAGCAGCACGGGGCGCTGCGGACCGAAGGCGCGCAGCGCCTCTTCGGCCAGCCGGAGGGCGGCGGTCGGGTCGACCCGCGTGCCGAGGCCGACGCTGCGCACCGTCAGGGCGGCGTCCAGCGGGCCGCGCCGACAGGCGGCGAAGGCGCTGTCCGGGTCACCGGCCGCCTCGTAGAGCGCCGCCTCCACGAGGCGCCGGGTCGCAGCCGCCTCGGGCAGATGGTGCGTGACCGCCAGCGCCGGGGCCAGCTGGCCGGTCCGCATCCAGACCAGCTGGGCCCGCTCCTGCAGGGCCGGCAGATAGTCCGGGCGTCGCCGGATCGCCTCGCCATAGGCGGCGTCCGCCTCGTCGAAGCGGTTCTGGCCCTGCAGCGCCCGGGCCAGCACCAGCCAGGTCTCGGGGGCGTCGCCGCCGGCCGCCAGCGCCGTGCGCGCCTCGGTCTCGGCCTCCGCGTCGCGTCCGAGGTCGCCGAGCAGGGCGGCGAGATTGTGCCGACGCACGGGGCTCTCGGGCGAGGCCGCGATCGCCCGGCGCAGCACCGGCTCGGCCTCGAGGTCGCGTCCCGCAGCACGCAAGACCTCGGCGTGCAGCATCAGCCAGGCGGCTCTGTCCGGTCCGGCGACGCCAGCCGTGCTGGCGGCGAGGGCCGCCGCGGTGTCGCCGCGCGCCAGCAGGGCCCGGACCGCCTGGGGCGTCATCGCCGTCGCAGCTCGGCGAAGGGATCGCCCTCGGCCTCGTCGAGGGCGAAGCCGAAGCGGTCGAAGCCGGCCTTCATCTCCGGCGAGATCGGGGCCTCCACGATCAGCCGGCCACCGCCGGGGTGGTCCAGCTCGATGCGGCGGGCGTGCAGCTGCAGCTTCAGCGGGCCCGACAGCTCGGCGGTCTCGGGCGTGCCGTACTTGGGGTCGCCAAGGATCGGGTGGCCGATGCCGGCCATGTGGGCGCGCAGCTGATGGGTGCGGCCGGTGAAGGGGCGCAGGGCCATCCACGCCGCCCGGTGCGCCGCGCGCGAGACGGTGGCGTAGGCGGTCTCGGCGCTCTCCGCCCGCGGATCGCCCGCGTCGGCGAAGCGCATCATCTCGTAGTCATTGACCCCGGTCTTCTTCAGCGGCTGGTCGATAATGCCCTGCGGCGGCTTCGGATTGCCGGCGACGATGGCCCAGTAGGTCTTCTTCGCCTGCCGCCGGGCGAAGGCGCCCGCCAGTCGCTTGGCCGCCTCCGGTCCCTTGCCGAGCAGCAGGACGCCGGAGGTGTCGCGGTCGAGACGGTGGACCAGGCGGGGACGCTCCAGCCCTTCGCCCCAGGCCGAGAGCAGGCGATCCACGTGCTTCGTGGTCTTGGTGCCGCCCTGCACCGCCAGGCCGGCGGGCTTGTTCAGGGCGATGACCAGCTCGTCCTCATGCAGCACCAGGGAGCGGGCGTAGGCGGCGTCCCGGTCGCTGAGCTCCGGCGTGCGGCGCTCGCCCTCGGCCGGAGCGTCGGGGAGGGGCGGGACCCGCACGGCCGCGCCGGCGGTGAGCCGCGCCTCGGGCTTGACCCGGGCCCCGTCGACGCGGATCTGGCCGGAGCGGGCCAGCTTCTGCACCTGGATGTGGCTCAGCTGCGGCCAGCGCCGCTTGAACCAGCGATCCAGCCGGATGCCATCTTCGGCCTCGGCGACGTACAGGGTTTTCACTTCCCGGCTCATGCGAGGCCTCCGAAGGCGCGTCGCGCCAGCCAGAGCCCGGCGAAGACGGCGGCGATCGCCAGCAGGGCGGAGGCCGCGACATAGGCGAGGGCGAGGCCGGTCTGCCGTCGCTCGATCAGAAGGGCCGCCTCAAGCGAAAAGGCCGAGAAGGTGGTGAAGCCGCCGAGCAGGCCGACGGCGGCGAACAGGCGGATCGCGTCCTGCCCGAGCCCGCCGCGCAGCGCCAGCCAGCCGGCCAGCAGCCCCATGGCCAGGCCGCCCGCGATGTTGACGCTGAAAGTGGCCCACGGCCAGGCCGCGCCGGGCCACCAGCGCGCGGCCGCGGCGCCGACGCCATAGCGCATGAGGGCGCCGAGGGCGCCGCCGCTGGCGACGAGGAGAAGTCGTGTCATGATGGGCCCATACACCCTGTCTGCGTCGGGGCGAAGCCGGCGCGAGGAGCTCGTCATGCCGGATATGGCGCTGGCCATCGCCCACCACCTGCTGGTGTTCAGCCTCGCGGCGACCCTGTTCGGCGAGCGACTGCTTCTCAGGGCGGATCGGCCGGACGTGGCCCGGCTGGCGCGGCTGGACGCCATGTACGGGGCGCTCTCGGTGCTGGTCCTGCTGGTGGGCGCGGCGCGCGTCGTGTGGGGCGGCAAGGGGTGGGCCTTCTATGAGGCCAATCCGTTCTTCTGGGCCAAGATCGCGACCTTCCTGCTGATCGGCCTCGCGTCGCTCCCGCCGACCCTGACCTTTCTGAGGTGGCGCCGGGCCGCACGGGCGGACGCCGCCTGGACCCCGCCTGCGGGCCAGATGGCCGCCGTCCGCCGCTGGACGCTGATCGAACTCGCGCTGCTGGCGCCGCTGATCAGCTTCGCCGCGGCCATGGCCCGCTGGCCGTTCTGACCGAAACTTCACTTGCCCACGGGGCCGGTTAATGGCGATAGCTTCGCGCAGCGGGCGAACGCGGTGCGGTGAAGCGGGCGTTCCGCCTAGAGTTGCGCATCGCCAATCGGGGGCCGGGACATGTCCGAGGAACAGCAGTCGGGGGCCGGAAACGAAACGGCCGGCATTCCGCCTTCTGCAGGCGCACCGCCGCCGGGTGCAGCGGACGTCGCCGATCGCGCGGCGCCGCCGGTCCGCCCTGTGGATCCGGTGCGGCGCGGGCCTGACGGCATCCTGCACCCGATCCAGGAGAGCGAGTACTTCGATACCGATCCGGCGGCGGAAGCCATGGTGTCGGCCCATATCGACGAGTACTTCAACCAGCCGCTGGACATTTTCCCCTTCTGGGAGACGGGCAGGAAGCCGGACCGCTTCCACGTGCTGTTCGCGCGTCAGATCGAGGAGCGTTTCCCGATCGACGGCGACCTGCGGTCCAACATCCACAGCTATGGCCGTCGGGTGTTCCGGGCCCTGATGGTGCACATCTGGGTCAAGCGCATGAACCAGGGCCTGGCCATGATCGCCTTCGCCGCGCTGGCGGTGCTGGGGCCGGGCTGGTTCGCCGCCTGGACGGGGTCGCCGCCGCTTGGCCTGGCCCTCGCGATCGCCGGCATGGCCGCGGCCTTCGGCGCCTGGTGGGCGGTGCAGGCGATCCTGTTCATCCAGTACCGCTTCCGGCTGGAGAACGATTCCTACGAGCTGTCGCGCGAGATCGTGCAGCGTACGCGCGAGCTGCAGAACCTGTTCACCTCGGCGCGGGCCATGGCCGACCAGGCCGAGACCCAGTTCCAGATGGACGGCAAGGGCTGGGGCCGACGCGCCCTCTATCTGACGCGCCTGACCATGTGGATCGGCGCGCGCATGGAATACCTCGAGAAGTACGTCCAGATGGAGCTGTGGCGGGTCCGGCGTGAACGCTACTGGAGCATCTGGGCGGCGCGTTTCCTGACCCCGCTGGTGTTCCTCGTCTGGCTGGCGGCCTTTGCGTTCTGGCCCGCCCCCGAAGGCGCCCTGGCGTTCCGCGGGCTGCAGCTGCTGGCGCTCGGGCTCGCCGTCGCGGTCAGCTGGCTGTCGTATGTGCGCTGGCGCACGCCGACCGAGGCCATTCAGGAGAAGCTGGGGGTCGAGGGCTGGGTCCGCTACGCCTCGCTCGACGTGGACAACGCTGTGGCTGACCAGGTCCGCCGCGACAAGGAGCGGCTGGTCGAGTACCGGGCGCTGACCCGCGGGCGTTGACGCGGGACCTGATGGTCCCGCGTCGGCCGCCTCTCACTCCGGGGCGTTGAAGCGGATCGGGATCGAGACCTGGGCGCCCTCCACCGGCGCGCCGTCCACCGTGCGGGGGTTCATGACGAAGTAGCGGGCAAGACGCTCTGCGGCCCGCCCGAAGCCCTGTCCGGTGGGAGTTTCGGCCGTGACGCGACACCCGGTGACGGTCCCGCTGGCGGTGACGGCGCAGGTCAGCGTCGCCGCGCCGCTGACACCGCGGGCGAGCGCGTTCTCGGGGTAGGCGCGCGCCAGCTGGTCCGCCGTCGGTCTCCGTCGCCAGTCTGGATTGGCGATCACCGGGGCAGCGGCCGGGGGGCTTGTGGCCGGGCCCGTTCCGGACGCCGAGGGCGGGACCGTGACCGGGGCGAGCGTGACGACGGGACCGGCCGACGGCGCGACATCCACCGGCATGACTGCAAGGCTTTCGGTCGGGGTGGCCGGGACCGGTGTGGGATTGAGACGCACGCTGGCCGTCGGCGCCGCCGGTGTGGGGGTCGGCAGGGGCGGCGGGACCGGGCGGGACAGGGTGACAATCGTGGCGTCCGGCTCCGGCGGGGCCGGCAGGGGCGTCGGCAGGCTGAACCTCTGGGTATAGAGCACGACGCCCAGGGCGCCGTGGGCGAGAACGGATCCGGCGATGGCGAGCAGAACCCATCGGGGCAGGGGCTTGCGGCGCTCGGCATGGTCGATGGGGCTGATCAGGCCCGGTCCGCCGGCAGTGCGGATCATCATGGCGCGTCTCCTCCGGTTGTCCGCCGCTGACCGGCGGTGAGGTCAGTGCGCGCTTCAGTTGCGGCGGGATTGCGGCAGCTTCCCCTGCGGAAGATCGGCAAGGATTTGTTAACCATGATTACCGAGCCTGCTGTCATGACGATCAGCGCGGTCAATGGCTCGGGCGGCGTGGAGGCAGCGATCCGGCGTGCCGCCGGCGCGACCGGCGTCGATTCCGACTTCCTGATTCGCACCGCGCGCCGCGAAAGCAGCATGAACCCGGCGGCCCGCGCCCGCACCTCCAGCGCCGCGGGCCTGTTCCAGTTCATCGAGCAGACCTGGCTGGCGACGCTGAAGCAGCATGGGCCCAAGCACGGCTACGGCCAGTATGCCGACCTCATCCACCAG
This sequence comes from Brevundimonas sp., assembly GCF_035998205.1. GTDB lineage: Bacteria > Pseudomonadota > Alphaproteobacteria > Caulobacterales > Caulobacteraceae > Brevundimonas. The sequence goes on along the minus strand of NZ_DASYHT010000004.1, from coordinate 713,838 downwards.
GGCGCCGACGGGCGCTGGCGCGTCAGCGGCGCGGCCCGCAACGTCATCCTTGATCTACGGCTCGATCCTCATGCCGCCTCGGTCATGGCGGCCGAGTTCACCGCCCAGAACGCCGCCTATCTGCGGGGCCGGACCGGCCAGGAACCGGGCGCCGGCGACCTCTACGCCGCCCACTTCCTGGGCGCCGCCGGCGCCGCCCGGATGATGGAGGCGATGGCCAGCCGCCCGGGCGTCAGCGCCGTCGCCCTGTTTCCCGAGGCCGCGGCCGCCAACCGTAGCATTTTTTACCGCGACGGTCGGCCGATCACCGTCAGCGAGCTCAGCGCCAACCTCGGACGTCTGGCGGGCTCCGGGGCCCCGGCCGCGGGCGCCGGCGATGGACCGTCACCGGCTGCGCCGGCGCTAAGCCCGCAGGACCAGGCCCTGGCGGCGCGGCTGGACCGGATCCGCCAGGACCAGGCGCTGCTGGGCCTGCTCATGGATCGGGACGGGGAGGGCGCCGGCGACGCCTGGCGGAAGGCCTTCGGGAACCCGGACCGGGCGTAGTGAACGCGCCGTTAAGGTTGACCATGCCAGCGTGACGGCCTCGCTGCAGGACCGGGCCGCATGATCGACTACCGCTCGAAGCTCACCGACACGGACATCCGCCGCCTGGTCAAGGCGACGGATGAGGATGATCGCGCTACGGCGGCGCACAAGCTGTGCCGGACGATGGAGACGGCGACGCTGAGCGCCGAGGAGCGCGAAGCGGCGCAGGACATCCTGCGGCTGATGGCCGGAGACGCCGCCGAGATGGTGCGTCGGGCCATGGCGGTGACCCTGAAGAACTCGACCCTGTTGCCGCGCGATGTGGCCCGGCGTCTGGCGGCTGATGTGGACAGCGTCGCCCTTCCGCTGCTCGAGGGGTCGCCGGTGTTCACCGACGAGGACCTGATCGAGATCGTGCGCGCCGGCTCCGTCGTGCGCCAGGTGGCGATCGCGGCGCGCCCTCGGGTCTCGCGCCAGGTGTCGGAAGTCATCGCCTTCGAGGCCGGCGAGCCGGCTGTCCGCACCCTCGCCGCCAATGACAATGCCGACATCGCGCCCATCTCCATGGGCGCGATGCTCGACCGCTTCGGCGGCTCGCCGGAGGTCGCCACGGCGCTGGCCTATCGCGCCGCCCTGCCACTGGACATCAGCGAGCGTCTGATCGGCCTGGTCAGCGCCCAGGTGCGCGAGCACCTGATCTCACGCCATGCGGTCGCGCCGGAAACGGTGATCCGCCTGGCCGGGGACGCGCGCGAGCGGGCGACGGTGGATCTGCTGGACCAGGCCCGGACGGCCGAGGATCTCGCCGAGTTCGCCACCCGACTGCAGGCCCGCGGGGCGCTCAACGCCTCCCTGCTGCTCCGCGCCCTCGCCACGGGCGTGATGCCCTTTGTCGAGCATGGCCTCGCCGTGCTGGCGGGGACGCCGCATCACCGGGCCTGGCTGATGGTGCATGACGCCGGCCCGCTGGGCCTTCGGGCGCTTTACGATCGCGCGGGTCTGCCGCCGCGTCTGTTCCCGGCCTTCCGGTCGGGAGTGGACACCTGGCGCGGTCTCCAGGCCGAGGGCGCGCCCTACGATCCGGCCACCTTCCAGCAGCGCATGCTGGAGCGGTTCCTGACCCAGCGTCCGCATGCCTCGCGGGAGGACCTGGCCTATCTCATGGAACGGCTGGATCGGGTCGAGCCGGCGGCGGCGCGCCGCAGCGCCGCCTGACGCGTCAGGCGCCGAGGTCGGCGACCCGGCGCTCGAGCTCTTCGGCCAGGGCGCGGCCGACCGGATGTTCGTCCGTCTTGATCTTGTCCCGGACCACGGCGCGGATGGCCTCGACGTGGGCGTCCACGAGCGGCATCGGCGCCGCCATGCGCTGATCCGGCTTGTCCAGCAGGCGGCAGAGCGAGCCGGCGAGACGGGTGACGAGGGGATACTGGTAGGTCGTCCCCAGCCCCTTGAGATCGTGGGCGCGGAAATACAGGCCTTCGGCGGTCGCCGCCGTGTACCCCTCGGCCTGGATGGCGGCGCGAGCCGCTTCCAGCTTGTCCATCTCGTCCTGCAGCCAGGTATCGAACTGGGCCGACATGGCCTGCAGCGCTTCCTCGGCCCTGGCGATAGCGTCCGCGCCAATACCGCCTCCGAGCTTGGCGCGCAGGGGGTTCGGCGGCTGGATCACCTGGACGGGGGAGGTCACGTACGCACTCCTTGCAATACTCCGAGGCTTGCAGGGTGCCTCGCGCCCCCTAAAGAAAGCGTTTCACCGCGACGTTACGCTGTGAACTGTTCCGCCAGTACACGTTCCTCGAACGAGCGCCCGGCGTCGAACAGCATGGTCAGGGCGATGTCCCGGCGCTCGTGCACCTCCACGGCAGTGACGCCACGGACCTCGACGCTGTCGGCCACGGCGCTGACCGGGCGCTTGTCCGCTTCAAGCACCTCGAAGCGCACGCGCGCCCGATGCGACAGCAGCGCACCGCGCCAGCGGCGGGGACGAAAGGCGCTGATCGGGGTGAGCGCCAGCACCTGACCATCAAGCGGGATGATCGGGCCATGGGCCGACAGATTGTAGGCTGTCGAGCCGGCCGGGGTGGCCAGCATGCAGCCATCGCAGCTCAGCTCGTCCAGACGAACCTGCCCGTCGACCAGAATGCGTAGCTTGGCGCTCTGCCGTGTCTGCCGGAGCAGCGACACCTCGTTGATGGCGAGGGCCGAGGTGAGATCCGCCTCGCCCGACCACGCGTCCATCTGCAGCGGGTGGATGCGGGCGCGGCCGGCCGCGGCGATCCGCTCGGGCAGGTCCTCCTCGGCGTAGTCATTCATCAGGAAGCCGACCGACCCGCGGTTCATGCCGTAGACGGCCGCCGGACGATCAAGGGTGCGGTGCAGGGTCTCCAGCATGAAGCCATCGCCCCCGAGCGCGACGATGACATCGGCCTCGGCGATCGGCACCGAGGGGTAGAGCGACGACAGGCGAGCGAGCGCCTCAAGGGCCTCGGGACGGTCGCTGGCGCTGAAGGCGAGGCGGAGGGGGGCGGTCACGGCGGCAATCGAGCCGAGCCGCGGCCGGCTGTCAAACCCGCAGGTCGGAAATGGGCGTCAGACCCGCAGGTTGTGCCCGAAGCCGGCCTTGAAGCGGCGACGCGCCTGCTCCGGGGACGGCAGCACGCTGGGGGTCGGCGGGAGCTCGCCGGCCGGGAAGCCGCCGGTCAGCGGCCGCAGGGCCTCAAGCAGGGCCGGGAGGACGGCGCGATCAATGCCCGCGGCCGTGCAGGCCAGGGCGAGCGGCTCCGGCGTCTCGGCGCGGACAGCGGAGCGAACCTGGGCCAGGGTGACGTCAGCGAGCGCCGCCATGGCGTGCTCGAACAGCGACAGGTTCTGGTCGCGCAGGGCGCGGATGGCGTAGCCGGGGCGCAACTGGCCGCTCTGCAGCAGCTTGTCGACGAGCCGGCGATCCATCTCCTCGCGCTGGGCGGCGCTGAGGGCCGGTTCCTCGGGGGCGGGCGCAAGCGCCTCGCGGGTGGCCGCATCGATGGCTGCGCCGATCCGGTCGGTATCGACGCTGAAACGTTCGCCGATGGCCTGACGCAGCGCCGCGCCGACCCAGCCGTAGAGCTCGCCGGCAAGGTCTGTGGACAGCCGCGGATGGCGCACGAGGGGCGCACGCAGGGCCGCGACGCGACGGGATTTTTCCACAAGGCGCGCGAGGCCGGCCTCGCTGATCTCGGCCGTCGGATTGGAGGCGAGCGCCGTCATCACGGCCGGCTCATCGTCCTCGATGATGACGTCGGCGATGCGCCCGCTGATGGACGGCCGCCGGGCGATCTCGATCTGGTGCTCGAGCGTCGCCGTGATCAGGATGTGGAGCAGTTGCTCCTCGCTCAGCAGCGGGCTCGACGCGATGATCGGACGCGCGATGTCGATCTCGTCCAGCGCCAGCATGTTGACCAGGGCCACCGGGGCCCAGTCTGCGGACGCGAGGTCCCTGGCCAGCGCGCGACGGATGTCCCGTTCGGCCTGCCGGACGAGGGTGACGAACACTTCGGACAGCAGGCTGGACTGGGCTGCGGCGGCGTCGGGGCTGGCGCGACACAGGCTCGTGAGGCCGAGCAGCAGGCGCTCCCGGTCCCCCGGTTCGCGGCTGCGCGCGAGATCCAGCAGGTCCAGGCCATTGCCTGGCTCAGCGCCGGTAGGGAGGTGAAACGCGGCGGCCAATGGGGGCTCCGGTGCAGCTTGCCTGTGGACATATGGACCCGCCAGGGTGAAGGCGGCGTTAACTTGGGCGACTTGACGGAAACGGCGCGCAGGAGGAGCTTTCGCCGGCAGAACAACAGTCCCGGAGGAAGTCATGGCAGACGGCGCCGCCGCATCCCTCAAGTCGCGCGTCTCGGAAGCCGAGTGGGCGACCCGGGTCGATCTCGCCGCCCTGTACCGTCTGGTCGCTCTGCACGGCTGGGACGACATGATCTTCACGCACATTTCCGCGCGCGTCCCCGGGCCGGAAAAGCACTTCCTGATCAATCCGTACGGCTTCTACTTCGAGGAGATGACGGCCTCCTGCCTCGTCAAGGTCGATCTGGAGGGTAACGTCGTTCAGGAGACGCCGCACTTCATCAATCCGGCCGGGTTCACCATTCACTCGGCGGTGCATGCGGCGCGGGACGACGCCCATTTCGTCATCCATCTGCACACGGACGCCGGCGTCGGCGTGGCGGCCCAGGCGCATGGCCTGCTGCCCTTGAGCCAGAACGCCTGCCTGATCCGCGATCAGGTCGCCTACCACGGCTATGAGGGGCTGGCCCTGAACCACGACGAGCGCGAAAGGCTGGTCGCCGACCTCGGGGACAAGCCGCTGATGCTCCTTCGCAACCACGGCACCCTGGCCGTCGGCCGCACAGCGGCGGAGGCGTGGATCGGCATCTGGTTTCTCGAGCGGGCGTGCCGGCAGCAGGTCGCGGCCCTGTCGGGCGGGCGGGAGCACGCGCTCGATGCGCCGGACGAGGCTCAGGCGGAGACGCGCGAACAGGGCAAGGCGATCAGCTTCGTCGCCGGGCTCGCCTGGCCCGGGGCCCTGCGCCAGCTGGACCGCCGCTCGCCCGGATACGACGCGTGAGAGCCGCGGCCGCCGCCCTCGTGCTGGCGGCGGCCGCGACGCCCTGCCACGGGGGCGCCTGGACCCAGCCGGCCGGCAAGGGGCAGGTCATCATCAAGTATGAGGACGTCGAGGCGAACCGCGGGTTCGACGCTGACGGGGCTCGTGTGCGCCTGCCGGCGCCGCGGGCCGAACGATTCGCGTCGGTCTTCGCCGAGTATGGCCTGGCGCCGCGCTGGACCCTGCGGCTCAAGACCGACTGGCAGTCCGGCCGGGACGCCTTTGTCGATTACGAGGGGCGCGGGCCGCTGGAGGTCGGGGTCGCCTGGCAGGCCTGGCGGACGGATCGAGCCGCGGTCGCCATCTATGCCGGTGTGGCCGATGGCGGGGAGGGGCGCAACGCCGGCTACGCCGCGCCCGGCGCGGGCGGCCGGGATGTGGAGGTGCGCCTCGCCGCCGGACGCAGCTTCGGCGCCGTCGCCGGGCCGCTCCACCCGCTCGCCGCCGAGGGCGGCTTCGTCGAGGTCCAGCTGGCGCGCCGCGGGCGCGAGGACCTGGCCGACGAGACCCGCATGGACCTTACCGTCGGCGTGCGCCCCCATCGCGACTGGCTGCTCATGTCGCAGGTCTATGCCGGCGCGGCGGACGGCGGGCCGCGCTGGGTCAACGCAGAGACCTCCGTGGTCCGGGAGTTCGGCGACTGGAGCGTTCAGCTGGGCTGGCGCGAGGCGGTCGCAGGGCGCGACACGCCCGCGCCACGAGGCCCCGTGGTGGGGCTCTGGCGTCGTTTTTGAGGGCCGCAGACGACTGCGGCGTTTGCGCGCGACGGACACGGGGCGGGTGCGCGTTTGAGCTACTTTGTGTTGTCACCGTGGGGCGCCCGCGCTAGCCCCACGGCGGACCGGAGGCCTCATTGTGATCAAGCGTCATTTCCTGCTCCTCGGGGCGGCCGTGCTCGTCGGCCTGATGACGGTGGCTGTGGTCATGCGTCTGGCGTTCGCCGACGATGGCGGCGGGCGTGGCGGGCCGGGCGGCCCCGGCGGGCCGGGCGGACGGGCGCAGGTCGTGTCGGACGTGGCGGCGGAGCCCCGCACCTTCTCGGACGAGATTCGGGTCATCGGCGTGGCTCGCGGGCAGCGCTCGCTGAACATCACCTCGCCGACCAGCCAGCTGATCACCGAGGTGCATTTCCGGGATGGCCAGCGCGTCCGGGCGGGCGAGCCGCTGTTCGAGTTGCAGGCGCGCGCGGAGGAGGCCGAGGTGCTGCAGGCCCGGGCGCGCGTCGCCCAGGCCGAGTCGCAGTACGAGCGCTATCGCGAACTGGGGGAGCGGGGCTTCGCCCCGGCCCAGATGATCGAACAGTATCGCACCGAGCTGGAAACCGCCCGCGGCCTGCTGGCCGCGGCGGAGGCCCGGCGCGGCGATCGCGTGATTCGCGCGCCGTTCGCCGGGATGATGGGGCTGTCGACGGTGACCCCCGGGACCTATGTGGCGCCGGGCGCGGTGATCGCCACGCTCGACGACATCGACGTCATCCGTGTGGATTTCCCGGTCCCCGCGCGCCTGCTCGGCGTGCTGCGGGTCGGGGCCCCGCTGACGGCCACGGTGGACGCTTACGGCGACGCCCCCTTCACCGGGCGGATCGCCCTGATCGACACGCGCGTCAACGAACAGACCCGGTCGGTGACGGCGCGCGCGGAGATCCCCAACCCCGGGGCGCGCATCCGGCCTGGCATGGCCGTGCGGGTGGCGGTGGCCCAGGGCGAGCGCGAGGCCGCTGCGGTGCCCGAAGCCGCGGTCCAGTATGAGGGGCAGGGCGCCTTCGTCTACCGGATCGCGACCAGTGAAGACGGCTCGGTGGCCCAACGGGTCGAGGTCGAAACCGGCGCGGTCGCCGACGGCTATGTCGAGATCGTCTCGGGGCTCAATGTCGGCGATCGCATCGTCGGCTCCGGGCTGAACCGGATCCAGCCGGGCGCGCCCATCCGCACGGCCGACGCCGCGCCGCGGGGCGCCCGCGGATGATGCTCTCAGACCTTTCCGTCCGCCGCCCGGTCTTTGCGGCGGTCGCCGCCATCGTCCTGTGCGTGATCGGCGTCGCCGCCTTCTTCTTCCTGCCGGTGCGCGAGCTGCCGGACGTCGATCCGCCCATCGTCTCCGTGTCGACGCGCTACGCCGGGGCCTCGGCCGAGGTGATCGAGAGCCGGATCACCGAGCCGATCGAGCAGCAGGTCGCCGGCATCCAGGGCATCGAGCGCATCAACTCGACCAGCCGCGACGGTCGCTCGAGCGTGAACATCGAGTTCTCGCTGGATCGCAACATCGATGACGCCGCCAACGACGTACGGGACCGCATCTCGCGCGTTCTGGGCGCCTTGCCCGACCAGGCGGATCCGCCGGAGGTGGCCAAGGCCGACTCCGACGGCGCGCCGATCATGATCCTGTTCCTGCGGTCGCCGAACCTGAACCGCATGGAGCTGACCGACTACGCCGACCGCTACATCGTCGACCGGCTGGCGACGGTGCCCGGCGTGGCCAACGTCCAGATCTATGGCGAGCAGCGCTACGCCATGCGCATCTGGCTCAATCCGGACGAGCTTGCCGCCCGTGGCCTGACGGTGACCGATGTCGAGAGCGCCCTGCAGACCCAGAACGTCGAGCTGCCCGCGGGGCAGCTGGAATCGACCCAGAAGGACTACACGGTGCGCGTGGCGCGCCAGTACGCCACGGCGGAGCAGTTCCGCCAGCTGCCGATCACGGCCCGGGGGGCCGCCCCGACCGCGACGACCGGCTCTGCGGCGATCCAGGCCCTGCCCAGCGGGGCTGGCGGCGCGCTGCTCAGCAACGCCGCCTATGTCACCCGCCTTGGCGACATCGCCCGGGTCGAGGAGGCACCGGCGGAGGACCGACGCATCTTCCGCGGCAACGGACTGGACCAGATCGGCCTTGCGGTCACCCGGCAGGCCCAGTCCAACGACCTGCAGATCTCCGAGGGCGTCCGCGCCCTGATCGAGGAGCTCCGCCCCAGCCTGCCGGCGGGCGTCGAGCTCGAGGTCGGTACGGACAACTCGGTCTTCACCAAGCACGCCATCGACGAGGTGTGGGTGACCATGGGCATCGCCCTCGCCCTCGTGGCGCTGGTCAACTTCCTGTTCCTCGGCACCCTGCGGGCCGCGCTTATCCCGTCGATCGTCGCGCCGATCTGCATCCTGTCGACCTTCATCATCCTGGCCCCGCTCGGCTTCTCGCTGAACCTGCTGACGCTGCTGGCCCTCGTGCTCGCCATCGGCCTCGTGGTCGACGACGCCATCGTCGTCACCGAGAACATCCAGCGGCGCATCGACCACGGCGAGCCGCCGCTGGTGGCCGCGGAGCGGGGGGCGCGGCAGGTGTTCTTCGCCGTGGTCGCCACCACCATCGTGCTGCTGTCGGTGTTCGCGCCGCTGATGTTCCTGCCGGGCTACACCGGCCGGCTGTTCGTGGAGCTGGCGGTGGCCATCGCCGCGGCGATCGGCTTCTCGGCCTTCCTCGCCCTCAGCCTGTCGCCGATGCTGGCCTCCAAAATCCTGCGCCCCGCCTCGGGCGAGGGCTGGCTGGCGCGGCGGATCGACGGGGCCATGGACGCGGTGCGCCGCAGCTATGAAGCCTCGCTCGAGATGCTTTTGGGCCGCCGCATCGCGGTGATCGGGGTCGGGGTCCTGATGGTCGCCATCATGGGCGGCGCCGCGGCCATGTTCGTGGCCCTGCCCAGCACCCTCGTGCCCGACGAGGACCGCGGACGGGTGCAGATCCGGGTCCAGGGCCCGGAGGGCGCCGGCTATGACTACACCCGCCAGATCATGCTCGGGATCGAGCCGCTGCTGGCGGCGTACCGGGAATCCGGCGAGGCCGACAACTTCCTGATCTCGGCCCCGGGCTGGGGCGGCAGCGGCTTCAATTCCGGCAACGCCGTGCTCAACCTGGCCGACTGGAGCGAGCGCGATCGCGACGCGGCCAGCATCGCCCAGGAGCTGAACCAGGCCCTGCGGGCCCAGCCGGACGCCCAGGTCAACGCCTCGACCCCCGGCGCCTTCCAGCGCGGCGGCGGCGGCGGGTCCAACTCGGTCGAGATGATCGTGACGGGGGCCGAGTACGAGGACATCTACGCCTGGATCCAGCCGGTCATGGCGGCCGCCCTGTCCAACCCGGGCTTTTCACGGCCCCGCCTGAACTATGAGCCGAACGCCCCGCGCCTGCTGGTCGAGGTTGATCCCGAGACGGCGGCGGCGCTGGGGGTTTCGGCCCAGTCGGTCGGCCGCACGCTGGAGACGCTCTACGGCTCCCGTCGCGCCACGACCTATATCAAGGGCGGTCAGGAGTACGACGTCATCCTGCAGACCCGGCGCGAGAACCGGCGCAATGTCGCCGACCTCGAGGCCCTGTACGTCAACACCGGCGCCGGCGGCCTCGTGCCCCTGTCGGCCGTGGTCAACACCCAGACCAGCGGCGACACCCCGGACCGGCGCCGGCTCGATCGCCAGCGGGCGATCACCCTGTCGGCGGACCTCAATCCCGGCATGACCATCACCGACGCCGTGGCCTTCCTCGAAGGCGTGGCGGCGGAGCAGCCGCAGGGCGTGGTCAACGTTCAGTGGGGCGGGACGGCGCGCGATCAGCGCGAAGCCGGCGGCGCCGTCGCTGCAGCCTTCGGCCTGGCGCTGCTGCTGGTGTTCCTCGTGCTGGCGGCCCAGTTCGAGAGCTGGATCACCCCGGCGGTGATCATGCTGACCGTGCCGCTGGCCGCGGCCGGCGGCCTGTTCGGCCTTGTCATGGCCGGGTCCAGCCTGAACATCTATTCGCAGATCGGGCTGATCATCCTCATCGGCGTCGCCGCCAAGAACGGCATCCTGATCGTCGAGTTCGCCAACCAGCTGCGCGACCAGGGACGGTCGGTGCGCGAGGCGATCATCGAGGCCTCGGCCCTGCGCCTGCGGCCGATCATCATGACCTCGATCGCCACGGCCTTCGGCGCCCTGCCGCTGGCCCTGTGGCAGGGGGCGGGGGCCGGCAGCCGCCAGACCATCGGCGTGGTGATCTTCGCCGGGGCGATCTTCGCCACCCTGCTGACCCTGTTCGTGGTGCCGGTGATCTATGGCGCCCTGGCGCGCTTCACCCGCTCCCCGGAGTATACGGCGCGCCGGATCGAGGAGTGGGAGGCCCAGGAGGTCACCGCCAACGACAGCCGGCCGCTGGCGGCGGAGTAACCGGCGGCCGACGGCGCGGCTTCAGGCCGCGTCGTCAGCGCTGCGGGCGGGGGAAGCCTCAGGCGGCGGGCGGCGTATAGCCCGTCTCGACCTTCAGCCAGGCGATCACGTCGCGCCGGTCGGTGGCGTCGGGGATGCCGGCGAAGCTCATCTTGTTGCCTGGCAGGAAGGTCCGCGGATTGGCCAGCCAGGCGTCGAGCTGCGCCGCGTCCCATACGATCCCCGAGTCCTTCAGGGCGTTGGAATAGTTGTAGTCCGGGTGCGAGGCGGCCGGTCGACCGAACACGCCCCACAGGTTCGGCCCGGTCATGTTCGGCGCCCCTTCCGGCAGGGTGTGGCAGGAGCGGCAACGGGCGAAGACGCGCCGGCCGTTCTCCAGATCCCCCTCGGCATAGGGCGCTGGCAGGGTGGCGAGGATGGCCAGCTTTTCCTCGGGCGTAGGGGCCGGTCGCGCCGCCGCCGCAGGTGCAGGGGCCGACGCGGCGGTCTCGTCGGAGGCCGGAGCCTGACCGCAGCCGGTCAAGGCGGCAGCGGCGGCGATCGTCAGGACCGACAGGACCGACGGGGCGAGGGCAGGGCGCATGAGGAGGTCTCCGGGAGGCTGGCTCCTGTCTGGCGCCGAAGGTGAGACGGCGCAATGCGGCCCGCGGCCATGGGCGCCTTTCCCGCGCCGACGCCGACGCTATGCTCGCCGTTCTCGAGGGAGTCCGCTGATGAGCCTGCACGCCGCCTATGATCCGCAGAACGTCTTTGCCCGCATCCTGCGCGGGGAGTTGCCGTCGGTGCGGGTCTGGGAAGATGAGTCCGTGCTGGTGTTCATGGACGTCTTCCCCCAGTCCGAGGGGCATATGCTGGTGATCTCGAAGACCAGCCAGGCGCAGACCTTGCTCGGGGTCGAACCGGACGTTCTGGCCCGGTTGACGGCGGTGACGCAGCAGGCCGCCCGGGCCGCGGTGACGGCGCTGGGCTGTGACGGCGTCAGCATCATGCAGTTCAATGGCGCTGCCGGGGGGCAGACGGTGTTCCACCTGCACTTCCACGTCATCCCGCGCTGGGCGGACCGCCGCATGGCGGGTCATGGCGAGGCCGGCATGGCCGATGCGGCGGTGCTCTCGCCGATCGCCGCCCGCTTGGCCGCGGCCTTCTGACCCCGCGCTTGCGCCCTCGGGCCCGCGCCCGCATAAGCGCGCTCTGGCCGGTTTAGCTCAGCTGGTAGAGCAGCGGTTTTGTAAACCGAAGGTCGCGGGTTCGAGCCCTGCAACCGGCACCATCTTTCTGACGGTCTTATCCGGCGCGCCGCGCCGCCTGCCGCAGCGCCAGCAGCAGCAGGACCGGCAGGAAGGCCTCTCCGGTCTCCTCGACGGCCTTTGACAGGGCGAGGGCCTCTGGCGAGAGCGGCGCGCCCAGGGCCATCAGCTGGCGCGGCAGGGCATCCATCTGCTTCAGCAGGATCGCGAACAGGAACAGGGCGCCAAGGCTGATCCCGACGCGACCGCCTTGGGCCACGAGACGGGGCCAGGCGCTCCGGATCGCTGCGACCAGAAGGAAGCCCAGGCCCAGCACGACCCCGGCCGCCCCGAGTTTCTCCGCCAGCGGCACATCCGGCCGGAAGTACAGGCGGGAGCTGAAGATGCCGAAGCGTGTGAAGGCGGCGTGGGCATCCACCTCGCGCAGGGCCATGAGCAGGGCGAGGAGCGCGACAAGCGCGGCCACGGCCCCCACCCGCGGCCAGGCCAGAAGGGCGATCCCGCACGTCAGGGCGTAGGCGATGACCGTGACCGTCTCCACGGGGCCGTGCTCGGCGGTCCACGCCAGCGCCTGATCCGGAAACAGGCCCGCGAGCGCCAGACCGGCCGCCAGCGCCAAGGTGCAGATGGCCACCGCCGGCAGACCGCGCTGCAGGTTCTCGCCGACGCGGACCAGACCCGGAACGCCATGGTTCGGCGCCGCGGCCGGGAGGGAAGGACGGAGGGACATGCCGAAGGCGCTCTTGAAAGTGGGGGCCCGGCCTCGGGAGACCCGCGTAACGACCGCGGCGCAGGGCGCGCCACTGACATCGACAGGTAGCATCCGCGCGGCAGCCCCTCAAGAAATGTGAATCCCCCGTGACAATTGCGCGGCCTCCGGACGAGGCGCGCGGGGGCGGCAGGGGCGGAGAGGATGGCGGTCGCGCCCCGAACTCAGCCGCGCGCCGCCTCCACCCGGGCCAGCAGGGCGGAGGCGACCGCGACCGCCTCCGCCTGGGGAAGGTCGTGGATGTGCGGCCCGCTGAAGCCCTGGGGCGCGCCAGCCGTGTCGATCCGGACGGTGGCCAGTCCGAGACGGCGCTGAATCGGCCCGCGCCAGAGGGTGACCGACTGGATCCGATGCCAGGGCACGATCCAGTCGCGCCGGGTCAGCACGCCGCGGCGCACCTGCAGGGCCTCCGCCGCGAGCCTGTAGCGATGCGCCCACGGCCGCCTGAGCGCCACCCACAGGGGCAGAAGCAGAACCGGACCGGCCCAGGCCGCCGGGGCCCAGGCGACGCTGCCGGCGATCAGCAGGGCGGCCAGGGGCAGGGCCTCCAGCACGCCGCCGACGGCGTGACGCGGCGACACCGGCCGGAGGTCCTCGTCCTGCCAGTCCGGCAGGCCGGTCAGGGGCAGGATGGAGGCGACCTCCGCGATGCGGGCGAAGGGCGCCAGCGTCTGCCGTCCCGAGCCGGCCTCGCCGCCGCCGCCGAGGGTCTGCACCCGCAGCACCCGCCAGCCGAGCCGGCCGCTGAGCATGCCGCGCTCGATCAGACCCAGCTGGATGCGGCGCACCGCCACCACCACCTCGCTGCGGGTCAGCAGGCCGCGTCGGGTGCGCAGCCGTCCGTCGGCGCGGGTCAGGGTGAAGCCAAAGTCGGTCAGCACCGTGCGCCCCATGCCTGCAAGCACGCCGGCGGCGAACACCGTCCCCGCCACCGCCAGCGCAATGGCGGGCGACAGGCGCGACTGCGCCTCGCGGCCCGCGTCACGCAGCAGGTCGACCCAGCGGGCGTTGTCGAGGTCGAAGACCCGTCCGACGTACTCCAGCAGGCCCAGCGGCGCGAACAGCCAGACCAGCGAAAAGCTGAACAGGCCGGCCAGGAGCAGGCGCGGCATCCCCAGACGGAAGATGAGCGTCTCGTCGTCGTGGCCGCTCTCGACCGGTGCAACCGGCCCCGGCGCGGCGGCATCGACCGGGTGGACCGCCGCCGTGGCCCCGAGCGCCCGCAGGACCGCCCGAAGTCGGTGCGCCTCGGCGAGACTGACGCTGTTCAACCGGCCTTCGTCCGCATCCGCGCCGCCAGTCTCGATCCTCACCTCGGCAAGGCCCAGCAGCCGCGACAGCGGGGCCCGGGTGATCGACACGTCCTGGATGCGCTCGACCGGGATCGAACGCCGCGAGCGGTGGATCACGCCGCGCGCGATCACCACCTCGCCCGGCCGCACCTCATAGGTGAAGGCGCGCCAGCTGAGCCAGGTGAAAAGGGCGGTCAGCGCCAGGACGACGAGGGCCACAACGCCGACGATGGCGAAGCCGATCAGGGTGCGGCGCGGGTCGTCCTCGCGCCACAGGCTGATGATGGCCGGCGCCGAGACCGCCAGAGCCGGACCGACGCCTCGCACGCCGTAGAGCAGCAGGGTGCGCGGATCGAGCCGCCGCGGCCCCTCAACCGCCGGGACGGGCGGGGCCGACGCGTCGTCCGGCGCCGCGGGGAGGGGGCTCACCCGGCGGTGTCCCGGATCTGCGCCCGGATGGCGTCGCGGATCTCCCCGGCGCGCGCCAGGGCGAGTCCGGGCAGGACCACAAGGCTGTGCTCGGTGCCGGCGGTGTGGACCTGCAGGGTCGCCACCCCGGCGCCGCGTTCCAGCGGCCCCTGGCTGATGTCGATGTGCTGCACCCGCACGACCGGCACGACCGTGTGCAGCCGGAACAGCCACCCGCGCGCCACATGCAGCTCCGTCCCGGTGAAGGCGTAGCGCCAGCGGTTCCAGCGCCCGGGCGCCAACCAGAACACCGCCAGCAGGCCCAGCAGCAGCACCGGCCCCGTGACCAGTCCGGGCAGGGTCCCGAAGCGCCAGACCAGCGCCGCATCGCCGGCGCCGGCGAGGAGCGTCAGGATCGTCCACAGGATCACCGCGCGCAGGCGCATCACGCCCAGATAGGCGCGCTCGAGCGGAAGCAGGGGCGGCAGCAGGGGCGCCAAAGGGTGCGGCGGAGCGTCAGCGGACATGACCGCCATATGCGGTCGCCTTTCGGCCCCGTTCAAGCGCCGCGCGACAGGTCGCGGGCGGGGGAAGAGGAGAGCCGGGGCTGACCTTCAATCCAGTCCATCCAACGGCGCTGAAGTTCGTCCACGTTCCGGGGGAGCTGCGGATAGGCGGACTGATCGGCGAGCCACTGCTCGAAGGTGGCTCCGCCGACGAGTCCTTCGGTGATGCGGGCGAAAACGTAAGGGTCCCCCGTGGCTTCCATGAGATAGTCCGCGAGGAGACGTATCTGGCTGGGCTGCGAGACTGGATTGCCGGGCGCAAGGCGCACCGTCACGCCCGCCTGCTCCGCGTTTCCGCCGGCTGCGCTGGCGTCGGGGGCCGCGCGATGACCACTCCGCCTCGCTGACAGGAGACCCGGCAGATGAGCGATGCCGCCAGCCGCTACCCGATCCTCCGGACTTGCGGCTGCCCAGCTGGCAAAGAACCGCTCACGAAGTTCGGCCGCCATTGGAGCCGGTTCGCTGAGGATGGCCGCCGCTTCGTCGACCCAGTCGGGGGCCGGACTGCCGTATCCGTCCCATTGCAGTCGGCTGCCCCGCCAATAGGCGTCGATGTACCAGAGGTGTGCCAGCTCATGGGAGATCACCCCTCCCTGACGTTCCGTAAGCGCCTCAACGGCGCCGGCGACGCGGGCCTCAAGGGCCGCCTCTGCCTCGGCCGAGAGCGCCGCCCCATGCTCGCTCCTGGCGTTCTGAATTAGCGCTTCCCTCATCGCGCGCGCGATGGTCTGCGGCGATGCCCACGGCAGTACGGTGGCGAAGCCCGCCGCCCGGAGTTCAGCCACCGGCGCATCCGCCTGCGCATAGAGGACGGCGTAGGGACGTAGCGTAGTGGGAAAGTGCGCAAGAAAGCGGGGCTCAGCCGCCGTTGCGTAGGCCATCAACGCATCAGCCTCGGCTTGCTCCGAGGAGAGCGCGACGCCCAAGCCGGCCTGCGCGCATCGCGGCCACGCCGGCGCAGCGGCCACGGCTGCGGCGCACCCCGGGGTGTCCAGCGCAAGGACGGCCGCAGAAATGGAGATCAGCAGCATGGGGGGCACCCGCACGGTTGCAGCAAGCTCGCGCCTACGGCGGCATCGTGCCGCTTTTACGGGAAACTGACAATGCGGGGCTGCAGTCCGCCATGCAAGGAAACCACGCCGGCTCCGCAGCCGGCCCTTTCATCCGACAACTCGCCAGATACCCGTGTGCGAACTACGGTGACGCGCAGCGCTATGCGGCACGACGTCTCTCACCTACGCCGCCGCCTTCGCCGCCAGAACCGTCTCGAGCGCCGCCAGCAGGGTCCCGACCTCGATCGGCTTGGGCACGATCCCGTCCATGCCCAGCGCCTCGTAGCGGGCGACCTCGTGCGACAGCACGCTCGCCGTCACCGCGAGGATGGGGGTGCGGGGGCGGCCCTGCGCCTGCTCGCGCTCGCGGATCGCGCGGGTCGCGTCCGGGCCGCTGAGAACCGGCATGTGCACATCCATCAGGATCACGTCGAACCGCCCCGCCTGCCAGACCTCGATCGCCTCGGCGCCGTCGCTCGCGCTGGCGTGGGCGATGCCGAAACTGCCGAGCAGGGTCCCCAGCACCATCCGGTTAGTGGCGTTATCGTCGACGATCAGCGCGGTCAGGCTGTCAGCGGGGAGGGGGGCCAGGTCTTCGACGGTCGGCTCGACTGAAGCGGCGCAGGCCGGGGCGTTTATGCAGAACTCGAACCGCGCCCCGGTCTTCGCGCGGACGCAGGTGATCTCGCCGCCCATCATCTCCACCAGTTCGCGGCAGATGGTCAGCCCGAGGCCGACGCCCCCGGCGCGCCGCGTCGCCGAGCCGTCGACCTGCGAGAAGCGCTCGAAAACGGTCTGGCGCAGGTCGTCGGGCACGCCCGGCCCGGTGTCACAGACGCTGAACCACAGCTGGTCGCCCGCCGCCCAGGCGTGGACGGCGACCCGGCCCTCGTCGGTGAACTTCAGCGCATTCGAGATCAGATTGCCGAGCACCTGACGCAGGCGACCCTCGTCGCCCCGGCGCCAGTCGTCGAGCTGCCGGTCCCGCGTGAAGGTGAATTCAAGGCCCTTGTCGCGTGCGGTCGGGCCATAGAGCTGAGCAAGGCCGTCCAGCAGGGCGTTGACCGAAAAGGGGGCCGGCTGGAGCTCGACGCGACCGGCCTCGATCTTGGACAGATCGAGCACGCTGTCGATCAGGCCCAGCAGGGCCCGGCTGGAACTGCCGAGAACCGAGATGCGATCGCGCTGCGCCCGGGTCAGGCTGCTGTCGCGCTCCAGCACCTGGATCATGCCGTAGAGCCCGTTCAGCGGGGTCCTGATCTCGTGGCTCATATTGGCCAGAAACTCGGTCTTGGCGCGGTTCGCCGCCTCGGCCGCCGTCGTCAGCCCCTCGCTTCTGACCCGGGCCTTGAGCTCGCGCATCACCGCGCCGCGCATGACGTTGGAAATCCCCAGCGCCGCGAAGGTGCTGGCCAGTCCGATGAAGGCGTACTGGTCGAGGCTGACTTCCGGTGCACGATGGACGATCCAGACGAGGAAGGCCATGGCCGCGAAGACGCTGACGAAGGCTGTGCGAAAGGTCGGCGCCGTGGTGGCGAACACCAGCCCCATCAGGACGAAATAGATCAGCTTGTCCGTTTCGAGATGGATCAGCTGGTAGGTGACGACATTGGCCAGGAACAGGCCGTTCATCACCAGGGCGACCGCCTCCAGACCCTTCAGCGACACCGGTTGCCCCAGCCACCGCCACGCCGTGAAGGCGAATACTGACGACAGGGCCGCGAGCGCCGGCAACAGCACGAGCGCCCAGCCGGTCTCGTAGAAGGGGTGGGCCACCGTGATGACGGCGTAATAGGCGCCGGCGCCGACCAGATAGCCGCGCAGGATGGGGGTCAGGGCCGCGCTGAGAACCGCCGAAGGCACGGTGCCCGGGTTGGAGCGGCGCAGGAGCCGCAGAAGCCAACGAACGGACGTCCGGAAATTCATGCGTCGCGACTTCGCAAAGGGCTGAGGCCCCGGAACGCGGGCCGCATGCGGTCAGCAGGGAAGGCGGTCTTACGATACGCGACCCGGGTTACGCAGAGCACGTCAACGGCGCCAGCTGCGGCCCGCCAGAGCGCAGGGCGCGCACCGACGATCGCAGGGACAGGTTGTCACAGCTTATGCCGGTCGGATTAATCCCGGCTTACCGGGCTCCTGTCCGGCCTTGAGCGCTGGAACCGGGGCTTGGGGAAAACGGGGGAGGCCGCTGGTCGGCCTCCCGTGGCAGGGGATCGGGAGGGTGGGGACAAAGGCAATAAGCCTGGCAGTCCCGCTGGCGCTCGCGCCAGGCGCCCATGCGTCGCCGCCGGACGCAGACGCGCTGGCCCGTTCGCGGGAGGCCATCGCCGCCGTCGGGGCCGGCCGGCGGATGCAGGCCTTGTCGCACGCGTCGAAGCGTGCGCAGGAGATGGGCGCAGACCGTACGATTTCCCATGTGAGAACGTCATTCTCACGGGAGTCTCAAAGTTGAGGAAAACCGACAGGCGCTGTCGTTTTCCCTTGGTCCTGAGAATCTAGGCCTATGAATTTTCGGCCGTTCCGGATTCTGAATTTCCCCTAAGGTCGGCTTTCTCATTTGGCTTGTCCTTGAGGGTGAGAATGCCGGATTCGCGTCATTACCCCCCAAGCCGGGTGCCCGAGAACGCGCTGGTGGATGGACGAACGCCACGCCGCACCGAGGCGCCCCTCTTTTCGTGGCTCGCTGGCAAGGGGGGGCAGTCTCGCGTCTGGCGCATTGTTGGCCATTTGGCGCCAAACCACTGATTGTGCTCCAGAACACGCCCGCCCCAACCCCGCGCCACCCCCGCGCGAAGGTAGCGCAACCTGTGCGGTTGACTCCGGTCGCTTTTCAGGCGAGCCTTCTCGCGTTGGAGGGGAATGTCATGCGATCTACGCTCATGCTCGCCATCGGGACCGCCGGGCTGATCGCCTGCCTGTCCCTGAGCTCGCCGGTCCAGGCCACCGAGACCATCACCTACACCTATGACGCCCAAGGGCGGCTGGTGCGCGTGGTGCGATCCGGCACCGTGAACAACGGTGAGACGGTCGAGTACCAGCAGGACAAGGCCGACAACCGAACGCGAAAGCAGACGACCGGCGCCTGACCGCGCGCCGTCACCTTCGCTCCCACTGATCCATCTGACGACCATCGCCGCCCCTCTGCGGCGAGGCGATGGCGCGCGCCCGGAGACGACACATGAAGACCGCACTGAAGGGCCTGTTGCTGGCGTCCACGGCGCTGATGGCCACCCCGGCGCTGGCGCAGCAGCAGCCGACGCCGCCGGAGTACTACACCGTCGACGCCCAGGGCGTGGATCTGGTGCGCGGCACCTTCAACCACTCCACCGTGGATGTGGCCATAGGGCCGCCGGGCGAGGGAGGCATCGTCCACGGCCGCGTCTGGACCAATGGCGGTTGGCGCGACACCCTGGCGGGCACCATCGCCGTCAGCGGCAACACCTACACCGTCAGCTTCGAAGGCGTCAGCGAGGTCTTCACGCGGGCGGGCTCGACGGGCCCCTTCACCTCGGTCGCCAACAACGGCTCGACCCTGGCCCAGACGGGCTCGGCGCTGACCTTCACGGCCTCGGACGGGACAGTCGCCGTCTATTCCACTGCCTACAGCGGCTCGACGGTAGCCTATGCCGCCAACAACGCGGCGCTCGTCAGCCTGCAGCGCCCGAACGGCGACCGCCTGGACTACGCTTGGGAAGGCGTGACCTATTGCAGGCTGCGCGACCTCGACGGCGAATGCACCGACTACGCCAACGCGACCCGTCTTGAGGGGGTCACCAGCAACCGCGGCTTCCAGGTCAACTTCCGATACGCCAGCGACGCCGTGCCCGAAGACTTTGGCGAGGTCACGAACGAGTGGCTTCGGCGCACCGGGGCCATCGGCATCAATCTGGCGGTGGACTACTGCTCGCCCTACGACGGGGCCTGCACCGGCAGCCGAAACTGGCCCCAGGTCACCTACGTGACCTCTGGAGCCTATGGCAGCTCAATCGACTCGGTGACCGATCAGTCCGGCCGAACGACGAGCTACACCTATGGCTCAGGCGGCCTGACAGGGGTCCGCCTTCCGGGCTCAACCAGCGACGATGTCGCCGTGAGCTACACGGCCGGGAAGGTCTCGCAGGTTACATCCGGCATCGGGACCTGGAACTATAGCTATGTCGACGCCGGAAACATCCGGACCACAAGCGCAACCGGGCCGGACAGCCAGTCCCTGACCGTCTCCTCGGACCTCAATATCGGACGCGCGACCTCGGCGACCAATGCCGAAGGCCAGACCACGGCATGGCAGTACGCCCAGGGCCGCGTCACCCGGGTCACCGCGCCCGAAGGGGACTATGTCCAGCTCGCATACGACACCCGCGGCAATGTCACGACCACGACCCAGGTCGCGAAGCCCGGCAGTGGTCTGGCCAACATCGTCACCTCCGCCGCCTATCCGGGCGCCTGCACCAACGTCGTCACCTGCAATCGGCCGACCAGCACGACGGACGCGCGGGGCTTCACCACCAACTACACCTGGGACCCGACCCACGGCGGCCTGACATCGGTGACGGCGCCAGCGCCTTCGGGCTCAGGTGACCGTCCCCAGACGCGCTACAGCTATGCCTCGCGCACCGCCTGGTTCCGCAACTCCCCGACCAGCTTTGCGGCCGGGACAGCGGTGACGGTGCCCGTGGCTGTCTCGGCCTGCGCCAGCAGCATGAGCTGCACGGGAACGGCCGACGAGAGCCTGTCGGTCACGGCCTATCCGGCCAATGGCACGCCCAATAACCTCCAACCCTTGAGCCTGACCAACGCTTCGGGCGACCTATCGCTCAATCAGGTCAGCACCTTCACCTGGACGCCCAATGGCGACCTCGCCACGGTCGATGGCCCGCTGCCGGGTGCGGGCGACACGACCCAGTACCGCTATGATGACGCGCGCCAGCTGATCGGCGTGGTGGGCCCGGATCCGGACGGTGGCGGAGCGCTGCTGAACCGGGCGACCCGCTACACCTACAGCCCGCGCGGCCAGGTGACCCTGATCGAGGCCGGGACGACAACGGGCTACACCGACCCGAACTGGGCGGCCTTCACGGTGCTGCAGCGCCAGCAGACCACTTACGATAGCTACGGCCGTCCCATCGCGGTCCGCGCCCAGACGGCGGCCGGGGCCACCGAGAGCCTGGTCCAGACCTCCTATGACGCCGCCGGTCGTCCCGACTGCACGGCGCTGCGGATGAACCCGGCGACCCTCTCCAGCCCGCCTGCCTCGGCCTGCACCGCCGCCACCGCGGGCAGCTTCGGGCCGGACCGGATCAGCCAGACCACCTATGATGATGCCTCGCGCCCAATCTCTGTGACGACCGGTCTGGGGACGGTTGAGGCCATCACCGAGAGCCTGACCTACACGCTCAACGGCCAGACCCAGACCTTGACCGACGGCAACGGCAACGTCTCCACGCTGGAGTACGACGGCTTCGACCGGCTGGTGACCTTGCGCTACCCGCTGCCCAATGGCGGCGGGTCTTCGACGACGGACCGTCAGCGCTGGACTTACGATCCGGCGGGCAACATCTCGACTTACATCACTCGCAACAATCAGACCTTCGCCTACACCTATGACCAGCTGAACCGGCTGACCTTCGCCGACAATCCGACCAATGTCGGGGACATCAGCTACACCTACGACCTCCTCAGCCGCCCGCTGACAGCGGTCCAGCCGGGCGTGCGCACCGTGTCGATGACCTGGGACGCGCTGGGCCGCCAGCTGACCGAAACGACGCCGCTGGGGGCCATGGCGATGGATTACGACATCGCCGACCGACGCACGCGCCTCACGTGGCCCGACGGGTACCTGGTCGATTACACTTACGACCTGACCGACGCGATGACGTCCCTGACGTCGACCGGCTCGGCGGTCGTGGCCAGCTACGGCTACGACAACCTCGGCCGCCGCACGTCCGTGACGCGGGGCTCCGGTCCCTCGACCAGCTACGGCTACGACGGCGTTTCGCGCCTGACCTCGCTCAGCCACGACCTGTCGGGCACGACCAACGATGTCAGCTGGAGCTTTAGCTACAATCCGGCCGGCCAGATCGTCAGCCAGACCCGTGACAATGACCTCTACGCCTGGACGCAGGGGGCCAACGGCACGACGACGTATCAGCCCAACGGCCTGAACCAGACGGCGGTCAACACTGTCCCGCTGCCCTATGACGCCAAGGGCAATCTGCTGGGCGATCTGACCCGCACCTACACCTACGACCAGGCCAATCGCCTGACCTCCGGCGGGGTCAGCGGTGGGGCGACCAACACCCTGACCTATGATCCGCTGAGCCGCCTGTTCTCGATCACTGGCACGGGCGCGGGCTCCTACCTCTACGACGGCTCGGAGATCGCGGGCGTGGTCCAGAACGGCACCACGACGATGGTTAACCGCGTGATCCGCGGCCCCTGGCCGGACGAGACGGTCGCCGTGCACCCGGTCACGGGGCAGCCAACCTACACCCTGCTGGACCCGCAGAACTCGACCATCGCCCTGACCAGCCCGACCGGATCAATCCAGAACCGGCTGGCCTATGACGAGTACGGGGTGCCCCAGGGCACCAACACCGGCCGCTTCCAGTACACCGGCCAGCTGTGGCTGCCGGACGCGCAGGTCTATCACTACAAGGCCCGGGCCTATCACGCGGTGCTGGGCCGGTTCCTGCAGCCCGACCCCATCGGCTACGGCGACGGGATGAACCTCTACGCCTACGTCGGCGGAGATCCGGTGAACTTCGTCGATCCGACGGGGATGGCCAAAAAGCTCAAATGCTCTGCGCTCAGTGGAGGTGGTCTTCGTTCCTCTGCTGATGGGAAAATCATCGACTCGGGAGAGATGACTACTGAGTGTGTGTGGGTTGACACTGGCGGGAGCTCCGGCGCGCCATCTTTAGGTTGGGGATACCGGCCCACTAGCCCCCAAACCGGAGAAACGGGTGGTAGCAGAGGGCTGCCAGGCGAAATCATTAACGTTGGCCCCTACACAATAAATACTCCAAGCTCATGCGACCTCCAAGACATCGGCCAACGACTTTCACGTACGGCCGATACGCTTGAGGTTGGCGCATTGTCGTTAGGCACTCTTAGCATAGCGTCTATAGCGGTTGCGCCAGTTGCCACTCCGGAGCTACTTATCGCGACCTCTATTTATTCGATCGGCGCCTTGGGCGCATCGGTTGCTGGAGCGACATTCTCGTTCGCTGGCGGGGATATGTCCCCCGCTATAGGGCTAACGGTTACGGGTATGATCGGCCCTGTAGGGAGAAACTTTATTCCCGATGGCATCGAAGATGTTATGGTGGGACAGATTTCCAGTTTGGCCGAAGCCGGAATGGCAAACCTAACTTCGCGCGCAGGCCTATCAAACATCGTGAACTGCCAATGATATATGCATTTTCAATCTGTGTTTCGGCCTGTTCGATTTGGATTATGGCTCGCCGCCTTGGTTATTTTGAGTTCGGATATGTTGGCCCAATCAAAGTCGTCGCCGTATGCATTTTTGCGACGCTGCTTTTTCTGGGGTTGATATTTTTCCGCATTTCATCAGGCTTGGGCTCTTCAGAAGCCAAAGTTGGCGCCATGTTGGTTGCGGTCGCGCTCTCCATTTTTGCTGTTGTTGTTGAGATGAGTTATCGGAGTTCGAAACACGGAAGCCGAGATTGAAATTTCGATGAGGGCCGGACCTAATGGAGCAAATGGACTGCTTCTTCCGCAAATCGAAAGCTGGTGACGCATCGAAATACTGACGCTTGATGGGGACAATTTCGCGCCTTTGCTAAAGGTTGCGCTCGATTGCCGTAAGTGCGGGGGCCCTGCTGCAAGTGCAAAAGCCGCCGCTTTAGCTCGTCGGTGGTCTGGCGAACCGGTCAGGACGGCCGTGATCAACCTCCGCCTGCGCCGTGCTCATGAGTGCGGCTCCGGGATGTGCGCAACCACCCCTGCGCTCAAGCCCCCACCCGCTCAACCGCGCCTGCGCATAACGGCGGCGAGCTCGGCGACCGGGTGCCGCCCCAGCGCCTCGACCACCTGAGCGAACTCCAGCACGTCAATCCGGCGCTCGAACCGCTCCGATTTCGACACCCACGACTGGGGCTTGGCGAGCCGATCCGCCAGCGCGCTCCGGGTGACGCCTGCGCCCCGCCGGAGCGCGACCAGGTGGCGGACGAGGTCCCGGTAGGCTGGATCCTGGAGCGATGAGCTCATCTGACGGCCGCTTGTGAAAGGCAGCCATGCCGCCGCCCGCTCGCATGGCCGCATGAAACGCTGCCCTCCGAAATCGACGCGGAACCATGCTCCTGCGGCTGCGGAGGGCGTTGCTGGTTGGCGAGACACACCGAGCAGTCCGTCCGCGGAAGAGGTCTCCGGGGTCTGTCGACGATTTCGCGCGTCCAGAGGTTAATCAAGTGGTGTAGCCGAGCCGAAGCAGCACGGCCGACTGGGGTCAAAATCGGCGCTTAAAGTCAGTATAGAAGATCCCGCAAGCCTATAGTCGATAGACTATTGAGCCATCCGTTCAGCCGGGATGAATCATTCTCTGCCGCTTTCCAGTTGATCAAACGCCCTGAGCGCGGAATCATCACGGCTGTTTTTTGCTGGAGGTCAGCATGCCGTCCGGATGAGTCCAAACGCAAAGAGGCCCCGCCGTTGGCGCGGCGAGGCCATCTGTCAAATCACACATCCATCTAAATCTATACTCCCTGCCAGCAGACGGCTTGTCAAGCGGCGCGCCAGCGCGGCCGCCCGATTTTCTGCGGCCGGAAGCCTGCCTCAAGGAGGCATTTCCATGTCGATGTTCATCGACACCCCGGGGGCGTTGTCCCCGGAGAGCTATGTCGGCGCCGCGCTGGCCTACGTGCCCCTGTCGGAGGAACGTTGGTCGACGCTGGAGCAGCGCGCACGGGTCCTTGGCGCTGTTGCGAAGCTCCGCCCACACTCCCGTCAGCGGAGCCGCGCAACCCTGCAGGCAGCGGCAATGCTCGGAGCGTCGCCTGCATCGGTGTACCGCTGGCTAAAGGCCTATGACGGGCAGATTGATGATCTCATTGGCTCGCCTTCCGGCCGGCCCAGGGCGCCCCGGCTATCCCCGGAGGTGCGCGCCCTGATCGATGACGGCCTGCGACGCTACTTCACGAAGCAACCGCGCCTGACGCTGGCCGAAACCGTTCGGCGAATAGGGGCGGACTGCGAAGCGAGAGGGCTCGCTCCGCCGAGCAGAAAGGCCGTCCAGGCGCGGCTAAACCTGTTGGATCAGCGCAAGGTCGCCCGCGCGCGCGGGCAACTCGTGGCGGCCGAAAGCCTTAGTATCCGATCCGGCGCCTTCGATGTCAGGACGCCGATGGCCGTCTGGCAGATCGACCACACGCTCATGGATATAATGCTGGTCAGCGCCCGCGACCGCATCAACATCGGGCGTCCGTGGCTAACCCTGATTATCGACGTCGCGACGAGGATGGTCGCCGGCTACCATCTGTCCCTTGACGCGCCGTCATCGCATAGCGTCGCCAGCGCGCTGCTGAACGCGGTCTCTCCCAAGGAGCTCTTACTGAGCAACCTCGGGCTGGAGGGCGACTGGCCGATCCATGGCCTGCCCGACGCCCTGCACAGCGACAATGCGAAAGAGTTCTCGGAAGCCGTTGCGTACCGACGCGGCTGCGCAAACTACGGCATCGACCTCCAGCTTCGGGACCTCGGCGCACCGCATCAGGGGGGACATATCGAGCGGCTGATCGGGACGATGATGGGCAGGACACACTTCCTGCCCGGGACGACCTATTCAAACCCGAAGGCGCGCGAGCAGTATGACAGCGCGGGCAAGGCGCCCCTGACGATTGCCGAGCTTGAACGATGGTTTGCAAACGAGGTTCTGGAGTACCACGGCCGCCCCCACAGCATGCTGGGGTGCTCACCCCTCGACGCCTGGCGCACCATGTGTCGCGAGCAGAACCTGGTTCCTCGCGCTCCAAGGGATCCGGGGCAATTCTACATCAGCTTTCTTCCGAGCAAGACCGCTCGACTCCAGAGGCAGGGCATCCAGTTCAAGACCCTGGAGTACGCCAGCGCAGACCTGGCCGAGCTTCGACGGTATGGCGCGGAGAGCGTCGAGTTCCGGTTTGATCCTGGCGACCTTTCCGCCGTGTTTGTCCAGGCACGATCAGGAGCATGGGCGCCTGTACCTCTCAGGCATGCTGGCGCACCGCGCGTCACCCTCTGCGAAGTCCAGGCTGAGCTTCAGCGACGCAGGCGACTCCGGCTCGGCTCACCTCGGGGCTCGGCCGCCCTCGATGAGATCCTGAGACAGCGCCAGCAAGACCAGACAAGCCGGCCGCGGGGTCCGAGGGAGGCGCGTCGAGTTGAACGAGTCCGGGGGCACGGCCACGTCGTTGTCGGGGATCACCACAGCGTTGAGGTCTGGCAACGGATCATGGAGTCGCGTCCATGAACCTTCTTCATCTCGATGCCGATGTGCGGGAGATCGCCGTAGAAGGAGCCGCTACTCGTATCGCATTCCTCGCGAAGTCGGGCTTTGTCGCCTGGCCGGGGCTCAGCGGCATTCTGGATCAGGCTGACAAGTTCTTGCTGGGTGATAGCTCGCAGGAGTTGGTCCAGCAGGCGATCATCTCCCCCCCGCGCTGCGGGGTGTCGTCACTGCTCCGGGAGATCGAGCGCCGGGGGATGGCAAGGTCGGGCCTGGTCCGCGCGGCGGTCCTGATCGACGCGCCAGCGAAGTTCGAACCCGTTCGCGTAAGCCACGCCCTGTGCGCCGCGCTGGACGCCGTCGGCAGTCCGGCGCCGGGCGCCATGAGGAGCGAATTCAAGGCGGTTGGAGCCCTGCGGGACTGCAACACGCGCCTCATCATGGTCCGGAAGGTTGATCGGCTGGAAAGCAGACAGCAAACGCGCCTTGCGCTTTACCTGCAGACCTTCTGCGAGAAAACTCGCTGCCACCTCCTGCTGACGGGGGGCAGGCACCTGAAGCGGTCGCTCTCGAAGGAGGTTGAGCTGGCAGCGCGCTTCAGCGTCATCAAGGTCGATCCCTGGACGCCAAACCGGGGAGCTGTTGGGACGGTCGTAGCGGCCTTGCGGCGCTACCCCCTTCGTCAGCCGAGTCCCGTAACGCCAGCGTTCATGGCGACCCTGTTCGGCCGGACACGGGGGCGCCCCGGTGCGGTGTTCGCCTTGCTGAAAGCCGCCGCCCGTGAGGCCATCGAGTCGAAGCGCGAGAGGATCGACGACCACCTGCTAGCAAGTGTGGAGGCCCCCTTCCTGGCGGAGGCTTCACTTGAAGACCTCGCAGATCGAAGCGTGGACGACGCCCATGCGTGAGCCGCGAAGAAAAGGACAACTCCCGGCAGCGCCACCCCCGTTTGCGGAAGAGGCGCCCTCTGGCTGGATGGCGCGCGTAGCAGTGTCGCACGATCTGACCGAAGCAGAGCTGGTTACGCACTTCGGCTCGTCGGCGAGCGAACTGGACCTCGGCTATGCCGACGCCGCCATGCAGTATGTGGCGGTGAAGAGCGCCGTCCGAGGGTGGCCGGCGACCTCCCACGTAGTCGACAGTCTGCGGGAGTTGGGTCTGATGCCCCCGGCGGCGCCACGCGTCCCGGCGCAGGACTGGTGGAGCTTCTGCCCGCGCTGTCTGGAAACAGGTCAGCCGTTCCTGCGAGCCGACTGGTGTCAGCCGTTCGCCTTCGTCTGCCTGCGTCATCAGGCCTACCTCCAAGCTTGGCCGCGGGGGCGGGAGGTCGTCCTCGCCAGCGGCCGCGTAGTCCCCTGGTGGCCGACGCCTGGCGACGCGCCTCATCGGCCGGCCTCCGATGAGGATCTGGAGTTCGGCAAGCGGCTGCTGGTGACGACCAGGGAGACGTGGCCAGACCATGCCCGGGTTGTCATTGATCTAGTCGACGCGATGGCGACGAGATCGGGACCGAACGGGGCAGCTGCGCCTCTGCTCGCCAGCCTCGTTGGCCTGGAAAGGAGCGGGGCGTCATCGGGGAGCGTGCGTCCTCCGCATATGTGGCTCTACCACCAGCCGGCACAGATACGGCTGAAGGTGCTCGGGAAGGTCGCCGGGCTCCTACGCAACCCTGACTTCGTGGCTGCAGAGCCCCCTGGCTGGCTGCGTTCACTCACGCACCGCCGGGGGGCCAGCAACCAGCGTCAGCTGGTCGGGGCCACAGCCGACAGACTGATGGAGATCGCCGCCGCCCTGAATGAGTCCGCGTTGCTCGAATTCGGACGACGCTCGGAAGCATGGCCTTCGGCTGTTCGGCAGCGCTGGGGCGCGGCCCTTGTCGTCGCGGCCCTCGCGCGGAGAGCCTAGATTATGATCGCCGTTGCAAAATCCGGTTGCCATACGAAGGCCTTGCGCAAGAGGTTTTCGCAACCCGGGCGGCCAGCGTCGTCGGTTCTTGCCGCAGCCTTGCACAAACGACCGTTTCCGAAAGGCGGTCGACCATGCTGATCGGCTATGCGCGCGTCTCCAAAGGCGACGACCAGTCGACCTCGGCCCAGCTCCGCGCGCTCAAAGAGGCGGGCTGCGAGCGCGTGTTCGAGGAGGCCGCCAGCGGAGGCCGCTGGGACCGGCCCGAGCTTCTGAGGATGGTCGACCACCTGCGCCCCGGCGACGTGGTCGTGGTCTGGAAGCTGGACCGGCTGTCACGCTCCCTGAAAGACCTGATCCATATCCTGGAGAAGGTGGAGGGAGCCGGCGCCGGCTTCCGGTCCCTGACCGAGGCGATCGACACGACGACGCCTGCCGGCCGCATGATGATGCAGATGGTCGGGGCGTTCGCCGAGTTCGAACGCGCCATGATCCGCGAGCGCACTAGCGCCGGCCTCGCCGCGGCCCGCGCCGAGGGCAGGGTAGGGGGCCGCCGCCGCAAGCTGACCCCCGGTCAGCAGGCTGACATCCTGGAGAACCTCGAAAGCGGCCGCCGGACCGCGGCCCAGCTGGCGCGGCTCTACAACGTGAGCGAGGCGATGATCAGCCGGCTGAGGGCGGAAGCGCGGGGGAGGGGGCGCGAGGAGTGACCTGCGGAACCTGTCGCGTTCTCTTGATTGGGAGGTCTGGCGACCTCGGGTAGAAATTCGAGCATGCGGCCCCCATTGGCTGCATTGAGCTCTTGAGCGACCTTCAGAAAGAGCCGCTTTTTGTCCGTCCGCAAGCGACGGCTAGCGATACCCAGAACGATGGCCTATTCGGCGCAACAGTCGATCAAAGTCCAACCGTTGCCTTGCAGGACTTCTAGCTCATCAGCCATGAATACGTCCTTCCGCATCGCCTTGCGCCCCTCCTGTCGCTCGTCGAGCTACGACACGCGGTTAACGTCAAGCCGACATTCATGTTTCGCCGAAGCTGACGCCTGAGTTCCTCACGCGGGCGGAAGCCGGTGATCGGGGTTCGTCTTATCGGCATCTGCCGTCAAGGTGGCGTTTCGTGACAAACATCTGACTTATAGAATCATGCAACCGTAGACCTCACTTCAAGCAAATATCGCATTCGGTGCGACCATCACATGGGAAAGCGCAGAAAATCCGGATCGCAGATTTCGTCGGCGAACGGGGGAAAGGGCTTTGACTTCGGTCAACCGCTCACGTCCTTCGTGGAGGCTGGTCTCGGCCATCTCGACCATTTCGCTGAGGCCGAGGTCGGAGGCTGCTCCTACGGTTTTGTCCGTTCGGCTGAGGTGGGCACCGCTATCCCGGTAGTGACTATTCTTGCGCGCCACGAGGAGCCGCTTCGCGCAGCGATGTCCGAGTTGAGGTCCTGGGGCGACGGCGTCGATGGTGATGCGGTCGAGATGACCGTAGTCTTCATGAAGAATGGCGGATGGCTTCTTGGACTGTCGCCGGAACCTCGCCGCCTCGCCGCGCGAACCAAGACCGCCGACCTGCTCCTCGATCCTCTCTATTTTGCGCCCACCTGGATCAAGACGCTCGATTCAACCGACCCTTTCATGCGGCGCTTCGAGCAATATCACGAGGCGATGTTCGCGCCGTTCATCCTGAGCGCGGCGGTCTGGCGTGGATCTCCGCCGGATCAGCGGCGGCCGCACCAAACGCAGATCGATCACCTCGAACAGAGCCTGTCTCTCTTGAAGTTTCAATGCACGTTTGCGGACGAGGACTCGGTCCAGCCGGGAGCGCAGGCGGCCGCCATGCTCGCCACCTCCAAACGCGCCGGCAAACCGGGGCGCGCCAAACGTTCAGGCGGCGGAGAGGCGCCGGGGCGTCCGGACATCAAGCGTATCCAGGCGAAGAGAGAGCAGGTGTTGGCTTCGCTCTTCACCGTTTCGCGTCGCCGCGCCGAGCGGACCGGCGTGACCGCGGGGATGATAGAACAACTCGCGCCCTTGGGCGTCCAGCGGTGGCAGGTGGATCAGGCCATCGCCAACGTCGTGTTGAGCCGCAAGATATGTGGCGAGGATCACTATGCCCCGCTGGAGAGCAAGTCGCTGAAGCGCGCGGTCGTGGAAGGCGCGTTCAATCACGTGGAGTTCGCCGACGGAGACCTTAGTCAGTTTACCATCGCGCCCGAAATCCTCGAGCGCCAGATCGATCTCGATGGGCGTGATCTCCTCCGCATTTTCGGCCACCAACCGAAGCGGGACGGGGTGGCGGCGACGCTCGGTGAACTGCGGCGGCGGCGGCTGATAGATGCCTGATTTCGTCGCGACCCTTTCTGACCAGGATCGGCTCAAGGTCTTTATCAGTTCGACCATCACCGAATGCTGGGCTGAACGCCTGGCGGCCCGTGCGGGCGTTCAGGCCACCAACAACGAGCCCATCCTTTTCGAGCATCTAGGGGCACGGGCCCATCCGCCCCGCGATCTATATCTCTCCCGCCTGCGGAGCTCTCAAATCGTTGTCGCCATCTATCGAGACAGCTACGGCTGGATCGACGAGCCGGGCGGCATGACCGTTTCAGGCCTTGAAGACGAGTATCGACATGCCCGGCAGTGGGGAAAGCCCGTTCTCGCCTACGTCCGAAAAGACGATAGCACCCGCACCGCAGAGCTCGCCGCCCTCGTGCAGGACATTCTCGCCGGCGGCCTGACAGTCTCGTTCTATGAAGAGGCTGACGAGCTCGCGGACCGGATCCGCGACGATCTCACAGCCCTCGTCACGCAGCGGTTCTTGGACACCTCGATGCAGGACGCCGCCCTCCTGGAAACCTCGCGCGCGAAATCCGGGCTGGTGGATTTGGTGGGCGGCCTAGTACCCCGCCCTAATGTTATGTCGGCGATCTCTCAAGGTCTCGCAGCCGCCCGCGTTGTGCAGCTGACCGGACCAGCGGGGAGCGGCAAGAGCGTGGCATTGGCCGAGTACGCACGTCTGTCCAGCAGCGCCCTCGTCAACGCCACCTATTTGAGCCCCAAGGAGCTGTTCGGCGTTCTTGCCAATCTGTTGGCCGGCCGCGGCGCTGGCGAGGCCTTGCAGTTCGCGACGCTGGACGGCGCGCGGGACGCATTTGCCGAAGGGTGGCGAGCTGCCGGGACGGCGACGGTCCTAGTGGACGATCCCAAGGACGCGAGGATTCTGCTGGAGGCTATCCCGCCCGACCTAACTGAACCCGGGCCCCGGCTCGTGCTGGCGTCCCGCGAGCCATGCCTCGCGGAGGCCACCACGATCGTCGAGATGGGTTCCCTGTCCGACCAACAGATTCAGGATTGGCTTGGACCGACCCGGTTTCGCGCCCTATCTCGCTCGGGCGCGCTTCAATCCGCTCACGGCCAGCCGCTTCGCATCAGACAACTCGCGTTTGAAACGGCGACGGCTACCCAGACTTTCACGTCGCTGGAGCCGACCGCGCGGGAGCTGCTGTCCTACGTCGTTATCGCGGGCTTTCCCCTAACTCTCGAACAGCTCCTAGAGCTCCGGGCGGATCCGTCATGCCGGCCGGACGAACTGGCCGACGAAATGGCGCGGATCTCCGGCTTGGTCGCGGATACGCCGATGGGCTACGTGGTCGTCCACGACGAGGTTCGGCGCGAACTTCTTGCGCTCGTCCAAGAGAGCCAACAGCGCTACCGCTACGCGGCGACCCGCCTCGGTCGCCAGCTGGCGGACGAAGGCGCTATGGTGCGGGCGTTCGAGGTGCTCGATCCGATCGGCGAAGATCCAGATGGCGAGCTGCTGGAGGCCGCAGCCTACGAAGCGGGTCGGTCCGGAGATCAGAAGGCGTCGCTGGCGCTCCAGCTCAAACTGAGGGAACGCGCCTTCCGTCACGCCGACCGGTCCGAGGCTCTCTATTGGGCGCTCGCCCTGTCCCAGACCGCGGAGGCGATCGGCGATCTGGACCTGGCCAGGACGCAGCTGGAGGACGCCGAGCGGCTAGTCGAGACCATGGACGAGAATACGGCGCTGCGCGTGCAGGAAACCCGGTTGGGTTTTGATGCACGCCGCACGCTGTCGCCGAGCGTGGTGGAGGCTATTCAGGCGCTGCACGAGACAGCGAAGGCCAAGGGCAACCTGCCGGTCGCCGGGCGGACGGCGACGGAGTTGTGCGTCATCTTCATGGGGACGCAGGACTACCCTGCCGCGGAAGCGAACGCCCGCTACGCCCGCGACACGTTCCGTGACCTAGGAGATGCCTACGGCGTGGAAATCGCGAGCCGAAACCTCGCAGCGGCGATCCTCATGCAGGCCGATCGCGAGGAGGAGGCCGACGCGATCGTTCGCGGGCTCAGCGCGAACGTCGATCCGAGCGCGCGCCAACGACACCGTGCCTGGCTCTGCAATCTTCTAGTGCGGAAGCTGCGCCGATCCGGTCGGACGGCGGAGGCCCTCGAGCGCGCGGAAGAGGCGATCTCCATCGGCGAAGCCTTGGGCGACCGCATGCTGATAGCCGTGAACCAGACGAGCAAGGGGAACGTCAAATCCGATCTGGGCGACTACCCAGGTGCCATCAGCGACTATGAGGCCGCGGCCGCGAGTGCGCGGAGTTGTGGACGGCCTGACATTGAGGCGCACGCCTCCTACCTGAGGGCGCAGATTTACAACGAATGGCCCGACGACGAGGGACGTCCGGAGGATGCGGCGGTGCTGGCCGAAAAGAGCGCGCGCCACGCAGTCGATCTGGTCAGGGGCACGGTCGCGCGCGACCACCTATCCCGCGCGCTGGAGGCCCTGGGCGACGCGTTGCTCGCTCAGGGACGAGGAAAGGAGGCAGCCGAAGCTCAGTTCGAGGCGGCAGAGATCATCGTCACGCTTCAGCGGTGGGGCCGGCTTGAGGGCGTCTTTATGACGGCGCTCTGGAACACCATCGATGACGATCCTGACGCGTACATCCGCGGTATTCGTCGGGTGTTCGGGCTGGCACCGGAACCAGAAAGCGACGGTGCCCTGACGCCGCGGATGTTCAAAACCTTGTCGGACGTCATGCCGGCGATCCCTGCGGCCATCGCACTGCCGTTCTACGGCGCGCATATGCGCGCCATGTTCGAGGGACTTCCCCCTCCGGTCCGGCGTAACCTCTTCATCCGCCAAGTCGAGGCCATCGTGAACGCCTTCCGGCCCTCAGCCGCGCCGAAACCTTGGCAAATCCTGTACCCCTCGATGACGGTCGCCGCCGTCGGCGCTGAAATGCTGACCGCCGCCAACCTGACCGTAATCGCCGAGGCGGTCAGCGACGTCGTCCCGGGTTTGCACCACCGCTCGATTCCGGACGCCGGCCTGCATTGGGTTGTCGAACTCGATATGGCGGAACCGGTGGTCCTGTCGATCACCGCTATGGACGAGCAGCCGGCGATCACATTCGCGGCTATGGCCTTGGCCTTCTTCCTTAAGGGGTTCGAGGGCGAGCTACGGAAGAAGGTCTTCGGCACTCTGAAGCCGCGACCGGAGCTCTGCATCTACGTGGTGGACCTCGCTGAGGCACCGAACGACATCGCCCAGCCAGTGCGTGACGCGATCGGCGAGCGTTCGAGCATGGTCTCGCGGCAGACAGATCCGGCATTGGAGCCGCCCGCGCCGACGGCAGTCTTCATCGGAGAGAACTTCGTCGAGGGCTTGACCGTGGGCCAGGGCCGAGGCGGATCGCTTCAGGTTCTTCTCGGCTACGGGGTCCTCGAGATCGTCTACAGTCTGCTCCGTGGTGAGGTAGAACACAGCGTGCTCTCCCCCAAGCTGGTCGAGCTCGTGAGGACATCGATCTCCTAGCTAAACGCTTGCTCCATCTCGCTCAAACCTTGGGAGTCTCGCGCTCATCGGGGATGACTTACGGGTGGAGCTTACCCACGATAATGTGTCTCCGCTCAAGCAGTCCGAGTAGAGTGATCCCCGACGTGATCCGGTCCTCGTTCGAGGAGGCGTCGCACATCTGCGAGGGGCGGGGACGTCGGCGACGGGTCGCTAACGCCCTCATCAACTTCGCCGACCGTTGAGACAACTGCTTTCAGGCAGCCGAGTAAGGTCCGCTGCCGGCGCCCCCCAGACCCCCAGCCAGTCCAGCCCTCCGGGCAGGGCGTCGGCCGAATAGTCCACCTGCAGCACCCGGCGGCGGCTGACGGCCGTGGCGCGGTCGGAGGCGTGCAGGATGGGGGTGGCGTAGAGCCAGATGTCGCCGGCGTCGGCGAGGCAGGGGACCACGCCGCAGGCGCTGACGACGGCGGGCACGTCCGTCTCGGCGATGCGGCCGAGACGATGGGATCCGGGCGCCACCCGCAGCGGCGCATTGGTCTCCGGCACGGGATCGAGGTGCACGCGCAGCGTCAGCATGCGTTCCAGGAGAGGGAAGGGGGGCACTACCGTGCTTGCGGCTCCAGGGGCCGAAGCCAGCGACCTCGATCCTTTCCCGTACCGCGATGACCCGGTCCTGATGCCAGGCCAGCGCCCAGTTGGCCGCCGCGGTCTTGTCGAACAGGATGGCGCGCACCGGCCGGGCCGCCGAGCCCAGACCCTCAGCCGCAAGCCGGCCGACCGGGCCATCGACGTTAAGCATTGGCCGGAGGCCTTCGATCCCGAAAAGCCGGACGCCGGCGACATCCCGCGGCTGATCCGCCAGCAGGCGCTCCAGCTCGGCCAACCGAGCCGCGCCCAGAGCTGACGGGGCCAGTTGGGCACCATCCCGGGACAGGTCGAGACCGGCGTCGTGCGAGGGCATGGCCTTGCGTAACCCGGTCGCCAGAGGAGCTCAACCAACAGTCGAGGTTGGTTGGCCGTGGCATGGCAGCAGCCAGGACGCATGCGCGCTCAACAGCCGACGACCGGTGGCGAATGGATCAGGGGTACGTGCGGGCCAAACCGGTCGGCATGTCGATGCGCCGGACCGTTCAGGGGCGACGTCGGCGGGCCGGCACCGGGAGCCCGGGAGGGGGCTTAAGGGAAATTCCCGGGCGCAGACCGTACGCTTTCCCATGTGAGAACGTCATTCTCACGGGATTCTCAGAGTTCAGGGAAACCGACAGGCGCAGACGTCGACAATCCTCGCCTAAGATATATTATGCGAAATATGAGCTAGCGTATCAGGCGAAGTGCGCGCTCCAGCCATCATACGCCACCTCGACATTCTCCGGCACACGGGCGCGCAGCTCGTCGTAGTCGAGGTCGAGGTGCAGATTGGTCAGGACGGCGCGGCGCACGCCGCTGCGGGCGATCCAGTCGAGCGTCAGGTCGAGGTGCGCATGGGTCGGATGCGGCGTGTAGCGCAGCGCGTCGACGATCCAGAGCTCGGCCTTCGCCACCTCGGCCAGGGCCGCGTCATCGAGGTCCGAGACGTCGCTGGAGTACGCCACCGGGCCAATGCGGTAGCCGACCGAACGGATCGGCCCGTGGGCCTGGTCGAAGGTCGCGACCTCCAGCGGTCCGCCGGGACCGGTCACCGCGAACGTCTGGCCGAGCGGCGGCAGGTCACGCGCCGTCAGAATGGCCGGATAGCCCTCGACCGGCTCGAAGATGTAGCGGAATCGCTGTGTCAGGGCGTCCCGCGTCGGGGCGTCCATCCAGGCGTCGATCCGGGCGCGCCGCCGCATGGCGAAGACGCGCAGATCGTCGATGCCGTGGGTCTGGTCGGCGTGGTCGTGGGTGTAGAGCACGGCGTCGACGGCCCGGACCCCGGCCGCCAGCATCTGCGCCCGCAGGTCCGGCGAGGTATCGATCAGCACGGTGGTGACGCCGTCCGGCCCGGCGCGGCGCAGCAGCAGCGAGCAGCGCGTCCGGCGGTTCCTTGGCTGGTCCGGATTGCAGGCGCCCCAGTCGCCGTCGCCGCGCGGCACGCCGCCGGACGAGCCGCAGCCGAGGATCACCGCCTCGAGCATCATGGGCGCGGGATCCTGTCAAACAGGGTGAAGAAGGCCTCGGCGGTGCGGTGTTCGGCCTCGTCGCGCGACCAGCCACGCAGCCCGGCCAGCTTGTCCAGCACATGGCCGATGTAGGCCGGCTCGTTGCGCCGGCCGCGGTGCGGGACCGGGGCCAGATAGGGGCAGTCGGTCTCGACGAGGATGCGGTCGGCCGGCATGTCGCGCACCAGCGCCCTCACCTCCTCGGCGGCCTTGAAGGTGGCGATGCCCGAGACCGAGAACCAGGCGCCCATTTCCGCCGCTGTTTTCGCCAGTTCAGGGCCACTGGTGTAGCAGTGCATGAGGAACCTGAACGGGCCTCGGGCGTGCTCCTCGCGCAGGATGTCGGCCATCACCTCGTCGGCCTCGCGGGTGTGCACCACCAGCGGCAGGCCGGTCTCGCGCGCCGCCGCCACATGGGCCCGGAACACCTGCACCTGCACCTCGCGCGGGCTGAGATCATAGTGGAAGTCGAGGCCGCACTCGCCGATGCCGACGACCTTTTCCCGCTGCGCCAGGGCGATCAGCGTGTCCGGCGACAGGTCGGGATCTTCCTTCGACTCGTGCGGATGGGTGCCGACGGTGCACCAGATGTCCGGGTGCGCCATGGCCAGGGCGTGGGTGGTCTCGAAGCTGGAGACGCGGTCGGAGATCTCGACCATCAGCCGCACCCCGGCCTCGCGCGCGCGCCGGATCACGTCGTCGCGGTCCTCGTCGAACTGGGCCGCGTGGAGGTTGACGTGACTGTCGATCAGCATGCGGCGCGGGTCCGGTTCAGGTCGGCGGCGGCGGCGGCCAGGGCGTCCGCCTTGTCGAGGTTGAGGCCCAGCGCCTGTTCGCGCAGCGCCTCGAGACGGCTCCATAGCTCGCTCCAGCGCGCCGCGGCCTGCGGCCCGCTGTCGCCGGCGCGGCGGCGCACGGCGGCGGACAGGCGCTCCATCAGGGCCTCGAAGCGCGCGGCCCCCTCCCCGCCCCGGAAGCTGTCGGCGGCGGCGACCTGCTCGGCCGGCGTCAGGCCCTCGGCCACCCAGCGCTCGGCCACCGCATCCAGTTCCAGCATCGGCCCGGAGGCCAGCGCCAGCGCCTGCCCCGGCGAACCGGACGCGAGGGCGGCGATGCGGGCGGCGGCGTCCGCATCCAGCCCGGCGCGCTGGGCCACCAGCGCGGCCAGCTCGTCCTCGGACCAGCGCGGGAAGGCCAGCCGGCGGCAACGCGAGCGGATGGTGGCCAGCAGCCGGCCGGGCGCATGGCAGACGAGGAACAGCACGCCGCGTTCAGGCGGCTCCTCAAGCACCTTCAGCAAGGCGTTGGCGGCGTTGAGATTCAGGTCGTCAGCCGCATCGATGATGGCGACCCGGAAGCGGGCCTGGGACGGGCTCTTGGCGAAGAACTCCGGCAGGGCCCGGGCCTGGTCGACGGAGATGGTGCGGCGCAGCCGGCCCCCCTCCTCCGCCCGTTCCAGCACCAGCAGGTCCGGATGGGCCCGGCCCGCCACCAGGCGGCTGACCGGATCCTGCGGGGAAGCCCCAAGCGGCCCGCGCGCGGCGTCCGGCTCGGCCCCCAGCAGCCGGCGGGCGGCGCGGTAGGCGAAGCTGGCCTTGCCGACGCCCTCGACCCCGGTCAGCAGCCAGCCATGGTGCAGCCGGCCGCGGTTCCAGGCGTCGAGGAAGGCCGCCTCGGCCCCGACGTCGGCGACCAGGTCGAAGCGCTCGCGCGGGTGGGTCATCCCAGTCGCTCCGTCACCGCCGCCCAGACCCGGGCGAAGACGGCGTCGGCGTCGCCCGAGGCGTCGATGGCCACGCAGCGATCGGGAAAGCGGCGCGGCAGGTCGCGGAAGCCCGCCGCCAGACGGCCGTGGAAGCCGTCGCCCTTGGACTCGAAACGCGCCTCCTCCCCGGCGCGGGCCCCGGCGCGGGACAGGCCGACGTCCGGCGGCAGGTCGAACACCAGCGTCAGGTCCGGCTGGTCGGGGCCGACCACGGCGGCGTCCAGCGCTTCGATGAAGACCGGGTCCACGCCCCCGGCCACGCCCTGGTAGACTCGGCTGGAGTCGGCGAAGCGGTCGCACACCACCCAGTCGCCGGCGGCGAGGGCCGGCCGGATGGTCCGCTCCAGATGGTCGGAGCGGGCGGCGAACATCAACAGGGCCTCGGTGCGCGGGGACCAGCGCGCCGCCTCGCCGCGCACCACCAGCGCCCGGATGTCCTCGGCTCCGGGCGAGCCGCCGGGCTCGCGGGTGCGCACCACCCGGCGGCCGGCGGCCTCCAGCGCCGCCACCAGCCGCGCGGCCTGGGTCGACTTGCCGGCGCCCTCGCCGCCTTCCAGGGTGATGAACCGTCCACGAGTCATGCGCTGCACAATGGCGGCGCGGGCGCGTCAGGCAAGGGCCGATGCGGCCGCGGCGGCGCCCGGCCGGGGATGATCGGGCCCCTAGGGGGTGTCGGACGCCTCGGCGCCGCGCACGCCGCGGTCGCTGAGCCCGCGGATGGCCCGGGCGGCGGTCTCCGCGTCCGGATAGGGGCCGAGGGTCAGGCGGAACAGCTCGCCGTCGCGCCGCACCGTGGCCACGCCGGGGAAATCCGCCGCCAGCCGCTCGGCCTCGGCGCGGTCGAGGAAGGCCCCGCCGCGCACCCAGACCGGGCCCGAGGCCACGGGCAGGGTCGAGGCCGGTATCGGGGCCGGTATCAGGGCCGCGGCTGGCGGGGTCGGAGCTGCCGGCGCCACGGCGGCGGCGGCTGTCGCCGGGGTCAGGGGCTGCCCGCCGCCCAGGCGCGGGGCGCGGCCGAGGTAGCGCACCCGCACCCGTCCGACGCCGGCCTGGCGCAGGTCGAGGGCGTCGGCCGCGGCGCGCGACAGGTCGATGATGCGGCCCTCGACGAAGGGGCCGCGGTCGTTGATGCGCAGCACCACCCGCCGGCCGTTGGCGAGGTTGGTCACCTCCACCAGCCCGGGCAGCGGCAGGGTCTTGTGGGCCGCGGTCAGGGCATGCATGTCGAACGGCTCGCCGGTGGCGGTCGGCCGCCCGTGGAAGGCGTCGCCGTACCAGCTGGCCAGCCCCACCTCGTCATAGTCCGGTTGCTCCGCCGGCCGGTACCAGCGCCCGCGGATCTGGTAGGGCCGCAGCGTCCCCGGCACGATCGGGGCCGGATCCGTGACCGGCGCGGGGACATCGGCGGGGCGCCCGCCCCCTGTTCCCGGGCGCGCGCCGACGCTGGCGCAGGCCGAGGCCGCCAGCGCCGCCGCCCCGATGACCATGAGCCTGACAAACCGCATGGTCCCAGTTTCGCGCGCGCGATTTCCGCTTTGGTTAACGCCCCTCGCCCGCTAGATCAGCGCCCGGGGACAGGTGGCCGAGTGGTTTAAGGCAGCGGTCTTGAAAACCGCCGTGGGTTCACGCCCACCGTGGGTTCGAATCCCACCCTGTCCGCCATCCTGCGCCCCGCGCCTTGCGCCGGCTCGTTGTCGGCGCCACCCTGCCACCCATGCGTGAGCTCCCTCAACTCCCCGCCGCTGTTCTTGTGCTGGCGATCTTGGCCGGGATGGCTCTGGTCGCGTGGGCGCTGCTGGCCGGGTCGGCCTGGGCGATGCTCGCCGGGGCCGGAGGAGTGCTGCTGGGGATCAAGGCGGCGATCCTGCTGGCCCGCCGCGCCGGCGTGACGGACCCGTCGCAGTAGCGCGACCGGGCCCGAGCCCCGCCCCTCGGCCAGAAAAGCGCTGCAGGCTGACGCGCCCACGACAACGGGGCGCGTCTGGCGACGCGCCCCGTGAGCGTACGGACCTGTGGCGACCTCAGTGGTCGCGGGTCTTGATCCAGGAGTAGAGCATTGAGCCGCCCAGCAGCAGCAGGGTAGCGACCAGCGACCACTGCGGCTCGAGATACGGCACCAGCGGCGCGCCGGTCAGGTCCTTGGCCGCCTTGTACAGGCCGAAGTTCCAGATGATCTTCACGCCGATCAGCACCAGAACCAGCGACAGGCCGTACTTCAGGTACTTGAAGCGCACGACCGCCTCCGCGAGCATGAAGTACATCGAACGCAGGCCGAGGATGGCGAAGATGTTCGAGGTGTAGACGATGAACGGGTCCTTGGTGACCGCGAACACCGCCGGCACCGAGTCCACGGCGAAGATGATGTCCACCACCTCGACCATGATCAGGCACAGGAACAGCGGGGTGGCGAACAGGACCAGCCGGCCGCTGCCCTTGGGGTCCGGACGCTTCACGAAGAAGTTGTGGTTCTCGATCGTCTCGGTGACGCGGATGCGCTTCTTGAGAAACTTCAGGACCTTGTTTTCGGCCAGGTCCATCTCGTGATCGCTGCCGAAGATCATCTTCCAGCCGGTGAAGATCAGGAACGCGGCGAAAATGAAAAGGACCCAGGTGAACTGGTTCACCACGGCCGCGCCCAGCGAGATGAAGATCGCCCGGAACACGATGGCGCCGAGGATGCCCCAGAACAGCACCCGGTGCTGGTACTCGCGCGGCACGGCGAAGAAGGTGAAGATCATGCCGATGACAAAGATGTTGTCAAAGGCCAGCGCCGTCTCGAGCAGGTAGCCGGTGAAATACTGGATCACCGCCTGCTGGTTCAGGTTTTCGGCGCTGATGTAGTAGACCGGGTCAGGCTCGTAGACGAAATAGACGTAGGCCCCGAAGGCGATGGCCAGCGAGGCGAACGAGGCCCACATGGCCGCCGACTTCTTGGCCGAGACGACGCCGTCCTTGCGGTTCACGAGGCCCAGGTCGACCCAGAGCAGGAAGATGATGAAGGCCAGGAAGGCCATCCACAGCCAGATCGGCTGGCCGACGTAGGTCGCCGACAGAAACGGAAGGGATTCCAGCATCCCGCACCCTCAATTGTGAAACCACACGCCGCATCAGCGCCCCGGCGGGCGCGCACGCGCGAAGCGGGGTCGCATGGACCCCGCTCCTGTCCGCGTCAAGAGCGCCGGCGCCAGGTGGCCCCGTCGGGTCCATCCATGACCACCACGTCCAGCGCATTCAGCCGGTCGCGGATCCGATCGGCCGCCGGCCAGTCCTTCGCCGCCCGCGCCGCCTGGCGCTCGGCCAGCAGGGCCTCGACCTCGGCCTTGAGTCCGGCGTCGGCCCCGCCGAACCAGACTTCCGGGTCGCTCTGCAGCACGCCGAGCAGGTTAGCGGCGGCCTGCAGTTCGCCCCGCGCCCGCGCCACCACGCCATGGTCGCCCGCAGTCATGCCGCGCTCGATCTCGCTCGACAGGGCGAAGAGGGTCGCCATGGCGCCTGGCGTGTTCAGGTCGTCGTTGAGCGCCTTGAGGAACTCCGCCGGCGGCTCGTCGGTCGAGGCCGGGACCGCGGCGGCGCGGTGCAGGGCGCCGTAGAGACGGTCGAGGTTCTTGCGGCTCTGCTCCAGCAGGCCCGGGTTCCAGTCCAGGGGCTGGCGATAGTGGGCGCTCAGCAGGGCCCAGCGGACCACTTCGCCGGGCATGGACTGCACGAGGTTATGCAGCAGCAGGACG
The DNA here is from genome assembly GCF_035998205.1 of Brevundimonas sp. Lineage (GTDB taxonomy): Bacteria > Pseudomonadota > Alphaproteobacteria > Caulobacterales > Caulobacteraceae > Brevundimonas. The sequence goes on along the minus strand of NZ_DASYHT010000004.1, from coordinate 672,352 downwards.
TTGCCGATCGACTTGGACATTTTCTCCGCGTCGACGGTCAGGAAGCCATTGTGCATCCAGTAGCGGGCGTAGGCATCCGGCGACTCGTGGCCGTGGGCGCAGACGCCCTGGGCGATCTCGTTCTCATGGTGGGGGAACACCAGGTCGATGCCGCCGCCGTGAATGTCGATCGGCAGCCCCAGCCGAGCCTCGATCATGGCCGAGCACTCGATATGCCAGCCGGGACGGCCGGCGCCCCAAGGGCTGTCCCACGACGGTTCGTCGACCTTGGACGGTTTCCACAGCACGAAGTCGTGGGGATTCTTCTTGTAGGGGGCGACCTCGACGCGGGCCCCGGCGATCATGTCCTCGAGGTTGCGGCCGGACAGGGCTCCGTAGGCCGGATAGGCGGCCACATCGAACAGCACATGGCCCTCGGCCACGTAGGCGGCCCCCGCGTCGACCAGGGCCTGGATCTGGGCCACGATGGCCGGGATGTGATCCGTGACGTGCGGCGCGAGGTCCGGGGGCGCGACATTCAGCTGCGCCATGTCGGCCAGATAGGCGGCCTCGTAGCGGGCCGTGACCTCGCCGATCGGCACGCCCTCGCGCGCGGCCCTGGCGTTGATCTTGTCGTCCACATCGGTGACGTTGCGGGCGTAGACGACCGCAGAGGCCCCGTAGGTGCGGCGCAACAGCCTGACGAGCACGTCGAAAACGACCGGCGGGCGGGCGTTGCCGATGTGGGCGTAGTCGTAGACGGTGGGCCCGCAGACGTAGAGCGTCACCCGGTCGGGGTCGCGCGGCGTGAAGGCGCGCTTCTCGCGTTGCAGGGTGTCGTGAAGATACAGCGTCATTTCGCGCAGGCACCGGGTGTTGCGGGGGAGGAGGTCCGGCCCATATAGCGAGGTCGTCGCCCGGGCCCAAACGTCCGGTTGCCGACACTGAAAGGGAGCGCGGCGCGCGTCCATCCGGAACCATCGTTCCGGCGCTACTTCGCCGCTGATGTCATGACATGGATGCTCAGGTGAGCCAGCCCACCCTCGTCGCTGCGCGCGACGCCCGACGCCCGACCCGTGAAGAAGCCCTCGCGGCCGTCCGCACCCTTATCGCCTGGGCGGGTGATGATCCGGAACGCGAAGGCCTGAAGGACACGCCCAAGCGCGTTGTCGACGCCTATGGCGAGTGGTTCGACGGCTACACGGCCGACGCCGGCAAGGAGCTGTCGCGCATCTTCGAGGACGTGCAGGGTTATGACGACATCGTGCTGCTGCGCGACATCGAGGTGGAGAGCCACTGCGAGCACCACATGGCTCCGTTCCTCGGCAAGGCGTATGTCGCCTATCTACCAAAGGACAAGGTCGTCGGCATCTCCAAGATCGCCCGCGTCGTCGAGATCTTCTCGCGCCGTCTGCAGACCCAGGAGACGCTGACACAGGAGATCGTCAACGCCATCGAGACCCACCTCGACCCGCGCGGCGTCGCCGTGATGATCGATGCGGAGCATCAGTGCATGACGACCCGCGGCGTGCATCACCGCCACGTCTCGACCATCACCACGCGCTTCACCGGGGCCTTCAAGGACGATCCGGCGCTGGTTGAACGCTTCGTCAAGCTGGCCAAGGGCTGAGGCCATTCGCCTCTCCGGAGAAATCCGGGGAGGCGACGGCTGTTCACGGGCGCTGGGCGCTTTACAAGCGACGCGCGTCCCGCCAAAGGACGATGGAAACGCCCGGAGCGGTCCGGGCTGAACGGAGAGTGCGAATGGGCGCGAAGCTTTCGGGACCGGCCGGCCAGGGCGGCAAGACGGTTGAACAAAACTCCGACATCAACGTGACGCCGTTCGTCGACATCATGCTGGTGCTGCTGATCATCTTCATGGTGGCGGCGCCGCTCGCGACCGTGTCGATCCGTCTGGACCTGCCGCCGGCCACGCCGCCCGCGCCGAACCAGGAGCAGGAAGAGCCGGTCTACATCACCATCCAGGAAGGCGGCGACCTGTTCATCGCTGACCAGCAGACCTCGCTGGCGACCCTGCCGGCCGACGTCTGCGCCGCCCTCGGCGGCGGCGTCTGCCAGGAAGAGCGCGTGTTCGTCCGCGCCCAGGCCGAAGTCCGCTACGAGCAGTTCATGGAAGTCATGAACACCCTGCAGGAGAACGGCTTCCTCAAGGTCGGCCTGCTGAACGAAGACATCACCTGACCTCGTACGTCAGGACCACGGATCAGGGCCGTCCCTTCGGGGGCGGCCCTTTTTCTTTGCGCGCCTCCCTGCCCCGCTTGACGGATGCGCGTGTACGTTTTTAATCAAGACGCACATGGGGGCGGCCGCGTGATCCCGGTCCACGCTGAAGATCTGACACTGGAGGCCGCCGACGGCCAGCGGCTCGCCGCCCGGCTATTCCGCGGACCGACCCCCGGCAAGGCCGTACTGGTCAGTTCGGGCACCGGCTTCCCGCAGGGCTTCTACGACCGCTTCGCCCGCCACCTCGCGGCGCGGGGAGCCACGGTGCTCACCTATGACTTTCGCGGCATTGGCGGTTCCCGCCCGGCGGATCTGGCCGCGATGACCATGGACTACCCCGACTGGGGCCGGCTCGACATGCCGGCGGCGCTCGACGCGCTCGCCGCCCACGCCCCGGACCTGCCCCTCGTCCACGTCGGCCACAGCGTCGGCGGACATTTCGTCGGCTTCATGCCGAATCACGCGCGGATCAATCGCCACGCCTTTGTCGCGGTCGGGTCAGGCTACTGGGGCCACCATCACCGGGCCTATAATCCCCTCGAGCTGTTCTTCTGGTTCGGCTACGGACCGTGGAGCCTCGCGCGCCATGGCTATGTGAAGGGCGGGAACCTTTGGCGCGGGGCCGACCTGCCACGGGGCGTCTTCGAGACCTGGCGGCGCTGGTGCCTCAACCCGCGCTATTTCGCCGACGAGCTGGCCGGGTCGCTGCAGCCCCACGCCTTCGCCGCGGTCAGCGCCCCGATCCGCTCCTGGATCTTTCCGGACGACCCGATCGCCACGCCGCGCACCGGAGCCGATATGCTGGCGCTCTATCCGGCCGCGCCGTCCAGCCTGGTGGAGCGTGCGCCTTCGGACTACGGCGTCCGGCGAATCGGTCACGAGGGCGCGTTCCGGCGAGGCCTCGAGCCCCTGTGGGACGAGATCGGGGACTGGCTCGACGGTTGAGCCCCGGCAAGGCCGTCCCATATAGGGCGTCCCGTTCGAGAAGGAGTCGCCGATGCCCAATCCGACCGTGACCGCCGAGGCCGCTGGCATACAGATCCCCCTGCTGGGATTCGGCACCTGGCAGCTGGAGCCCGACGATGCCCGCCGGATGGTGCGCACGGCGCTGGAGATCGGCTACCGGCACATCGACACGGCCTGGATCTACAAGAACGAGCAGGCGGTCGGCGAGGGCATCCGCGACTCCGGCGTGCCGCGCGACGAGATCTTCCTGACGACCAAGATCTGGGTGGCGCACTTCGCCGACGGCGACCTGCAGCGTCAGGCCGAAGAGTCCGCGACGAGCCTCGGCACGGTCCCCGACCTGCTGCTGCTGCACTGGCCCAAGCGGGAACCGGCGATGCAGGAAACGGTGCGCGCGCTCAACGACGCGCGGGCGCGCGGTCTGACCCGGCATATCGGCCTGTCCAACTTCCCTTCGGCTGCTTTCGAGGAGGCGCAGGGCTATTCCGACGCGCCGCTGATCACCAACCAGGTCGAGCACCACCCGTATCTGTCCAACCGCCCGCTGATCGAGACGGCGCGGACGCTGGGCTCGACCCTGACCGCCTGGTCGCCGCTGGCCCAGGGCCAGATCGCCGATGACGCCACCCTGATCGAGATCGGCAAGGCGCACGGCAAGACGCCGGGCCAGGTGACGCTGCGCTGGCTCGTGCAGCAGGGGATCATCGCGATTCCGCGGACGCAGAAGGAGAACCGGGCCCGCGAGAACTTCGACATCTGGGATTTCCAGCTGAGCGGCGACGAGATGCAGCGCATCTCGGGGCTGGCCCGCCCCGACGGTCGCATCGGCGACTGGCTGGACCCGGCTTTCCAGTGGGACGCCGCGGCGTGAGCATTGTAGCCTTCCCGGAGGCCGATCCCGAGGCCGTCCGGGTCGGCGAACGCCTCCGGCTCTGGCGGGAGCGGCGCAATGTCTCGCTGGAGGACCTGGCCCGCGGCGCGCGCATCGCCGTGGCCCGACTGAGACGCGTCGAGGCCGGGCGCGAACGGCTTGCCCCGCCAGAGGTCGAGGCCCTGGGGCGTCGGCTGGGCGTGCCGGCCTGGGCCCTGGGGGCCCCGCCACCCGCGACCTGATCGCAGGTGACAGGTCCCCTCGCCCCGCCTAAGCACGGGCCATGGCCTACAAGTCCCTGAGAGACTTCCTCGATCTCCTCGAAGCCGAGGGCGAGCTGGTGCGGGTGTCCGAGCCCGTCTCCACCCATCTGGAGATGACGGAGATCCAGACCCGGCTGCTGCGCGACGGCGGCCCGGCGGTGCTGTTCGAACGCCCGGTGAAGCCCGACGGCTCGGTCAGCCCGATCCCCTGTCTCGTCAACCTGTTCGGCACGGTGAAGCGGGTGGCCATGGGGGTGACTCTCGAGAACCGCACCCGCACGACCGCGGCGGAGCTGCGTGAGGTCGGCGAGTTGCTGGCCTTCCTCAAGAACCCGACGCCGCCGCGCGGGCTGGCCGACGCCGTGCAGATGCTGCCGCTGGCCCAGACGGTCATGGCCATGCGGCCGAAGGTGGTGAAGTCCGCTCCGGTGCACCAGGTGGTGCTGAAGGGCGATGACATCGACCTCGGGGCCCTGCCGATCCAGGGCTGCTGGCCGGGCGAGCCGGCGCCGCTGATCACCTGGGGCCTCGTGGTGACCAAAGGGCCGTCCGAGGACCGCGAGGACGACTTCAACCTCGGCATCTACCGCATGCAGGTGCTGGGCAAGGACAAGGCCATCATGCGCTGGCTGGCCCACCGCGGCGGGGCGCAGCACTACGCCCGGCACAAGAGGGCCGGCAAGCGCGAGCCCCTGCCCTGCGCCGTCGTGCTGGGAGCCGACCCGGGCACCATCCTCGCCGCCGTCACCCCGGTGCCGGACACCCTGTCGGAGTACCAGTTCGCCGGCCTGATGCGCGGCGCCAAGGCCGAGCTGGTCCCCTGCAAGACCGTGCCGCTGATGGTCCCCGCCCAGGCCGAGATCGTGCTGGAGGGCCATGTGCTGCTGGACGAGCACGCGCCGGAAGGGCCCTATGGCGACCACACGGGCTACTACAATTCGGTCGAGACCTTCCCGGTCTTCCAGGTGACGGCGATCACCATGCGGAAGGACCCGATCTATCTGACCACCTTCACCGGCCGGCCGCCGGACGAGCCCTCGGTGCTGGGCGAGGCGCTGAACGAGGTCTTCATCCCCCTGCTGCGCCAGCAGTTCCCCGAGATCGTCGACTTCTGGCTGCCGCCCGAAGGCTGCAGCTACCGCATCGCCGTGGTGTCGATGAAGAAGGCTTACCCGGGCCACGCCAAGCGCGTGATGCTCGGCGTGTGGTCGTTCCTGCGCCAGTTCATGTACACCAAGTGGGTCATCGTCGTGGACCACGACGTCAACGCTCGCGACTGGAAGGACGTGATGTGGGCCATCTCGACCAAGATGGACCCGGCCCGCGACATCACCCTGATCGAGAGCACGCCGATCGACTATCTGGACTTCGCCAGCCCCGAGAGCGGGCTGGGCTCCAAGATCGGCCTCGACGCCACCGACAAGTGGGAGCCCGAGACCAAGCGCGAATGGGGCGAAGTGATCCGCATGGACGAGGCCGTGGTCGACCGGGTCTCGGAGATGTGGGACCGTCTCGGATTGCCGGGGTCCGGGCAGCCGATCTGGAAGTAGGAACGCCGCCCATGTCGACAGCTCATTGGACCCCGTCGCGCCGTACCGCCATCGCCGCCGGGTTGGGCGCTCTCACCGGTCTCGGCCTGCCACGTGCGGCGCTGGCGCAAGCGTCCGACCCCTACGCTATCCTCGACGACCCCGAGGTCCGGAACCCGTTCGAGTGGGTGGAGGCCATCGCCCAGCTCTGGCAGCGTGGCGACCGGCTGCAGGCGGCCTTCTGGTACTACGTCTTTCAGACACGCTCCCGACCCTGGGCAGAAGCTGACCTGGCGCAGACCGGCGGTAGCGGCGCCGCCGCGCTGCGCAGCTCGATCACCTACGCCCTCGGCACGCCGATCAACGAGTGGCTGGGAAGCGATCCGGCCACCTGGCGGGACACGGGCGCTCGGGCGATCGCCTTCGAGAAGCGCCTGCCCTACCACGCAGGACGACCTGAAGGGATCGACGAGGCGACCTGGGCGCAAATGAACGAGGCCGCCCGCTCCAGCCATGAAGCCGGGTTCGATCAGGTCTGGCGCCAGTACAGCTTCACCGACCTGGAGGCGCGGCGCCGACAGGCAGGCCTCTATGTCGGCCCTCTCAGGGACCCGGGCCAGCCGCTGCGCTGGTAGGCGTCAGGCGCCCCCGTAGACTCTGCCCAGCGCCCGCACCGTCTCCGCCATGGCGGCGCGCAGCTCGGGCGGAGCGAGCACCTCGGCCTCGGCCCCCAGACGCAGCAGGTCGAGCGCCGCCTGTTCCGTGCCCTCGATCGGCACGTCGAGGGTCAGGCGCCCGTCACTTTCGCTCGCGGCCGTCGCTGCGTGACGCGCGTAGGCGGGGTCCAGCGCCTTGAGCCGTCTCAGTCCCTCGGCCGTCAGGCGGACCCGGGCGGTGGTGACAAAGCGGTCCCGCTCGAAACGGGCCGCCGCCCCGCGCCACCACGCCGCGAGGTCAAAGTCGCCCGGCCGCTCGAAGGTCTGGTCCGAGACCGTCAGGGACGCGACGGCTCCGACGCGATAGATTCTCGGCTCCACGGTCCCGTCGCCGGGACGCGCCGCCAGATACCAGCGGCCGCTCTTGAGGATCAGCCCCAGCGGCTCGAGGTCGCGGGTCCGGCGGCCCCGCCAGCTGTCGTAGTCCACGCGAAGGCGGCGACAGGTCAGCACGGCGCGGGCGATCTCCGGCAGGCGGGCGGCCTCGTCCGGGGCCTGGAACCAGCCGACCGGATCGATATGGAAACGCGCCCCGATCCGCTCCGCCGCCGCCTGCCGGTCCGGCGGGAGGGCGGCCAGCAGCTTGAGCTGCACGTCGGCGACGACATCCCCCAGGCCCATATCCGCCGCCGGGCCGGGCAGGCCGGCGAGGAACAGGGCTTCCGCCTCGGCCTCGGTCAGACCTGTCAGCCGCGTCCGGTAGCCGTCCAGCAGGCGGAAGCCGCCATTGCGACCGCGGTCTGCATAGACCGGCACGCCGGCCGCGGAGAGCTGGTCGATGTCGCGGTGGATGGTTCGCTCCGACACCTCGAAGGCCTCGGCCAGCGTCCGCGCCGTGGCGCCGCCGCGGGTCTGGAGGATCATCAGGATCGACAGCAGTCGGCTCGCCCGCATCGTCGACAGCTCCGGAATACCTGACGCAGATTGTCATCTTACCGGGCGCAAGGTGCCGGCGGCAATCACAGGAGCCCGCCATGACCCTTCCGACCCTGCCGGCCGAGGCGCAGGACTTCGACTTCTTCATAGGGCGCTGGACGGTGCGTCACCGCCGCCTCAGGACGCGCGGCATCGCCGCAACGGACTGGGACACGTTCGCCAGCGTCGCTGAGTGCCGCCCGCTGCTGGGCGGCGTGGCCAATGTCGAGGAGCAGGTCTGCGCTGACCGGGGCTGGCGCGGCGCCGCGGTGCGCTGCCTCGACCTCGCCCGGCGCGAGTGGTCGATCTACTGGATCAGCGACGCTGACGGCCGGCTGCAGCCCCCGGTCCGCGGCCGCTTCGAGGATGGCGTGGGGGTCTTCGAGGGGCCCGATGTCGACGGCGACCGGCCGATCCTCGCGCGCTACACCTGGACGCGGCCGGCGGACGATGCGCCACAGTGGAGTCAGGCCTTCTCCTACGACGGTGGCGCGACCTGGGAGATGAACTGGATCATGGACTTCACCCGCCGTCCCGACTGAGCCGCGGAAGGCTGCGGGAGGCTTGAGGGCCTCCCGCAGCGCCGGCGTCAGAAGGCGAACTTCGCCCGCAGGGTCACGGGCACATAGGTCCGGTCCCCGACGTTGTTGATCGACGCGAGGCCGAGGCCGCCGATGGCGCTGTCGTCGTCCTCGAGCTCGCCGACGTAGCGGTAGCCCGTCTCCGCCTGCAGGCTGAGGGTGTCGTTGACCCGCCACGAGACGCCGAGGTCGATCCCGGCCGACAGGCTGGTGCTGCCGTCATAGAACGGCGCGTCCGAGATCAGGATGTTGGCGTCGGGAATGGCGAAGGTCGCCGCTACCGAGTCGGTGAAGGCGACGCCGAGGCGGCCGGCGACATAGGGGCGGATGGCCCCAGCGCCGAAATACTGACGGTAGCCCGCCTCGACGGCCCAGGTTTCGACATCGCCGAAGGTGCCGAACACCGGCAGGGTCGTGGCCAGCGCCGGCACGAAGGCGCCGCCGACTTGGACCGTGCCCTCGTCCGACTTGACGTACCGGACCGACCCGAAGGCCTCGGCATTCTCGCTGACGCCATAGGCGGCCTCGAAGCCAACGTTGAAGGCGTCGCCATAAATGTCGTCATAGCTGCGCGGCTCGATCCGCAGCTCGGCGGCGACGCCGGCCAGCGCCGGGTTCAGCGGGCCGAGGTCCGCGACCGGGGCGATGGCGCCTTCATGCACGTCGCCGTCGGTGGCCATTTCAGAGCCGGCCTCGAGCGAAAGGGTCCAGGTTCCGGGGGCCGTCTGGGCATTGGCCGCCCCGGCGAGGGCGAGCACCGCGAGGGCCGCCGTGGCGGCGAAAGTCTTCGACATGGGAAACTCCTGACTGGTTACTGTGTCGGCGATCGAACACAGCCGTCGCCGGAAGCCCCACATGGGGATCGTGTTCCACTGTGCTGACGTGGCGGAACGCCGCGCGACAGGTTGAACTCCCCCTTGCATTGGTGGAGGAAGGCCCATGCGCGCCCTTCTACCGATCCTTCTGACCCTCTCGCTCGCGAGCCCCGCCATGTCCCAGTCGCCTTCCCCTGTCGCGCCCTGGGATCAGGCGTTCCTGCCCCCGGCTCCGGCGTGGAACGGCGCCAGCCGGGCCCTGCTGCGGCCCGCCAGCGATCCGTGGGCGACCGACTTCGAGCGCGATCCGGAGCTCGACTTCAGCCCCGACTACGCCGCCACGCGGGCGTGGTTCGAGCGACTCGACGCGGCGTCGGAGCTGATCCGCCTCGAGGTGTTCGGGACCTCACCGGAAGGCCGCGACATCTTCGCCGTGATCGCCTCGAAGGACGGCGCCACGCTCGATCCGGCCAAGCCGGTGCTGCTGGTCCAGGCCGGCATCCACCCCGGCGAGATCGACGGCAAGGACGCCGGCATGATGCTGCTTCGGGACATGGCCTTCTACGGCCGTGACGGGCTGCTGGACCGGGTCAACCTGATCCTCGTGCCGATCCTGTCGGTCGACGGCCATGAGCGCGCCTCGCCCTACAGCCGCCCCAACCAGCGCGGGCCGCGCATTCAGGGCTGGCGCAACACGGCGACCAACCAGAACCTCAACCGCGACTACATGAAGCTGGACCAGGCCGAGATGCGCGCCATGCGCGGCCTGATCCTGAAGTACCGGCCGGACCTGTATCTGGACGTCCATGTGACCGACGGCATGGATTATCAGTACGACGTTACCTACGGATTCAACGGCGAAAATGGCGTCTGGTCGCGCAGCCCGGCCATCGCCCGCTGGCTGGACAATCGCTACAAGCCGGACCTCAACGCCGCCCTCGAGACGCAGGGCCATATCCCCGGCGAGCTGGTGTTCGGGATCGACGACGCCAACCCGCGCGCCGGCCTGTCCGACGGCGGCCTCGGCGAGCGCTTCTCCAACGGCTGGGGGGCCGCCGCCCGGGTGCCGACGGTGCTGATCGAGAACCACAGCCTCAAGCCCTTCGCCCAACGGGTGCTCGGCACCTATGTGCTGATGGAGACCTCCCTGCGGCTGCTGGCCGAGCGCGGGGCCGAACTGCGCCAGGCCGTGGCCGAGGACTCGGCGCTGCGGCTGCAGGCGATCCCGGCAAACTTCACGACCGACCCCGAGCCCGCCTACCGCCGCAGCTTCCGGGGCATCCGCTACGAGACGTATCTGAGCCCGGCGTCGGGCCGCGAGGAGATCCGCTGGCTGGGCGAGCCGGACCCCGAGCCGTGGGACCTGCCCTTCTACGGCTCCCGCCCGACCCTGACCCTGACCCGGCCCGAAGCCTACTGGGTGCCGGCCCACCGTCCGGACATCATCGAGCGCCTGCGGCTGCATGGCATCGCCATGGAGGTACTGGACGCCCCCCGGACGGTCGAGATCGAGATGCTTCGTCTCGTCGACCCCCAAGTCTCCGGTCGCAGCAATGAAGGCCATGTGCCGGTGACCGTAAGGACCGTGACCCCGGAGCGGCGCTCATGGACCTTCCCGGCCGGCTCGGCCCGCGTCTCCACCGACCAGCCGCTTGGCGACGTGGCGGTCCTGCTCCTTGAACCCCAGTCCAGCGAGAGCTTCTTCGCCTGGGGCATGTTCACCGAGGTGCTGAACCGGGTGGAGTACATCGAGGGCTACGCCATCGCTCCGCTGGCCGAGCGCATGCTGGCGGCCGATCCAGCCCTGCGCGCCGAGTTCGAGGCGAAGCTGGCCGCCGAGCCGGCCTTTGCCGCCGACGGCGACGCCCGGCTGCAGTGGTTCTATGCCCGGACGCCCTTCCACGACGACCGGTTCCGCCTCTACCCGGTCGGTCGGGAGACCCGCTGACGCGTTGCGTCGACAGAGCCGGTCGGCCATATGCCAGCCATGCCTGACATTCCGGACGCCGCCGCCCGCGACCCTCGCCTGCCCGATCTCATCGCCGCCGCCCTGAAGGCCGGGGCCGACCAGGCCGAGGCGGTGCTGTCGGACCGGCAGGCCCTGTCGGTCGGCGTGCGCAACGGCGCGCTGGAGGATGTGGAACGGCAGGAAAGCCGCGACCTGTCGCTGCGCGTCTTCGTCGGCCGCCGCCAGGCCATCGTCTCCACCTCCGACCTGTCCGACAGCGCCGCCCACCGGCTGGTCGAGCGGGCCGTGGCCATGGCGCGACTGGCCCCGGAGGATCCCTACGCGGGGCTCGCCGACCCCGACAGCCTCGCGGTCGCGCCGTTCGCCGAGCTGGACCAGCACGACCCCACGGCGCGCGACGCCGCAGCGCTGGAAGCCGCGGCGCGCGCCGCCGAGACCGCCGCCGTCGCCGTGCCCGGGGTCAGCCGTTCGGAAGGGGCCGATGCGGGCTGGTCGGTCGGCCGCTGGCGACTGGTGACCTCGCACGGCGTGGACCTGTTCCGTCGCCGCAGCCGCTTCTCCCTGAGCGCCAGCGTGATCGCCGAGCGCGACGGGGCCATGGAGCGCTCCGGCGACGGACGCACCACCCGCCATCTCGAGGACCTGATCACGCCGGAGGCGCTGGGCGCCGACATCGGCCGCCGCGCCGCCGCCAAGGTCGGGGCGCGCAAGATCGCCTCGACGACGGCGCCGGTGATCTTCGAGAATCGCCTCGCCGGCCAGCTGCTGTCGCCCCTCGTCGGCGCCATGTCCGGCCCGGCCGTCGCGCGGGGCGTCTCCTTCCTCAAGGACCGGCTGGGCCAGCGCGTCCTGCCGGAGGGCGTCTCCCTGACCGACGACCCCTTCGCGCCGCGGGCGCTGGGTTCGACCGCCTTCGACGACGAGGGCGTCGCGGTTCGCGCCATGGCCCCGGTCGAGGACGGCCTGCTGACGACCTGGCTGCTGAACAGCGCCGCCGGGCGTCAACTGGGGCTGAGCAGCACCGGCCATGCGGCGCGCGGCGGCGCCGGCCCCTCCGGCGTGAGCCTGCATAACGGCCGCCTGTCGACAGGCGAGCTCGATCTCGACGGGCTGATGCGAGCCGCCGGCCTCGGCCTGCTGATCACCGGCATGTTCGGCCCGTCCCTGAACCCCAACACCGGCGACTGGTCGGCCGGGGTGAACGGCTTCTGGTTCGAGGACGGCGCGATCGCCTATCCGGTCAATGAGGTGACGGTCGCCGGGGCCCTGCCCGAGCTCTACCTGCGTCTGGTCCCCGGCCGGGATCTCGAGCTGCGCGGCGGGCTCGATTCGCCGTCGCTGCTGATCGACGCCGTGGCGATCGCCGGGAAGTGATGACCGGGCCCGCGCTCGCCGCCGACCTCGACCTGATCCGCGACGCAGCCCGGGAGGCCGGCGCCCTCGCCCTGGAAATGCGCGCCCGGGGGCTGGAGCCGCGGGCCAAGCCGGGCGGCTCGCCGGTGACGGACGCCGACCTCGCCGTCGACGCCTTGCTCCGCCAGCGTCTGCTGCCGGCGCGGCCCGACCATGGCTGGCTATCCGAGGAGACGCCCGACAGCGAGGAGCGCCTGTCGCGTCGTCGGGTCTTCGTCGTCGATCCGATCGACGGCACGGCAGCGTTCCTGCGCGACGCGCCGTGGTGGTGCGTGCCGATCGCCATCGTCGAGGACGGGCAGCCCGTCGCCGCCGTGATCCATGCTCCGGTGACGGGCGAAACCTTCGAGGCCGTCAGGGGCGGCGGCGCCTGGCTCAACGGGCGGCGACTGCGGGCCTCGGATGCTGACGATCTTGAAGACGCCGAGGTGCTGGCCGACGCCCGGCTTATCGAAGGGCGGGACTGGCCCGAACCGTGGCCGGCGATGCGGTTCTCGAAGCGCAACGCCCTCGCCTACCGCATGGCGCTGGTCGCCGCCGGAGCCTTCGACGCCGCCATCGCCCTCACGCCGAAGTGGGACTGGGACGTGTGCGCCGGGGCCCTGATCGCCGCCGAAGCCGGGGCCGTGGTCAGCGATCATCACGGCCAGCCGTGGCGCTTCAACCGGCCCGATCCGCGGCAGTCGAGCCTGATCTGCGCGGCGCCGGCGCTGCACCCGTTGATCGTACGGCGCGTCGCGTCTATCCCGCTCGCCATCTGACCTCATGACCCACGGTGCGCCCATGGCCGAGACCGAGTCCCCGCAACTGCTCCACCTGGTGATCGGGGGCGAGCTCCGTCACCTCGACCAGCCGGTGTTCCGCGACCTGACCCAGGTCGAGTTCGTCGGCGCCTTCCCGAACTACGAGGAAGCCCGCAAGGCGTGGAAGGCGCGGGCCCAGGCGACCGTCGACAACGCCCACATGCGCTACTTCATCCTGCATGCACACCGCCTGATCGACCCGCGCGGCGACGGCCAGGGCGGCTGATACGGAACGGTTCGGTCGCCCGCTGCGCTTTCCCCTCACCCGAGTGTGAGAGGAGAGGCCCATGACGTCCGTTCTGATCGTCCTTATGCTGGCCGCGGCGGCCGTCGCGATCATTCTGTTCGTGCGCCGCCGTCCGCCGACGCCGTTGGAGCGCGCCGAGACCGACACGGCCTGGAGCGATCCCGTCGGCCAGCGCCAGGTGGGAGAGCGACAGGACCATGATGACGGAACTCGTTGACGCCGACGGCCAGCGCATCTTCGCGGCCATCAGCAGCGTCGCCATGCTGGCCTATCTGCTGGTGGTCCTGAACCGCCGTATGGCCGACCGTCGACGCGAAAAGCAGGACCGCGACGGCCAGCCCTGACGACCTACTCGCGGCGCAGCAGCCGCTCGGTCAGCAGCGTGCCCCACCAGCTGGCCTTGAAGTCGCCGCGCACCCTCTTCGGGTCATAGTCCGGCCGTTCGACCCACTGCAGGAAATCTAGGCCCCGCGGTGCCCCCTCGGCCTCGTAGCGGTCGAGCGTATAGTCCAGCACGCCGGTCAGCCCCTCCTTGCTATGGAGGGTGCGCTTTCCCAGCTCTGCCCGGGCAACCGCTATCGGTTCGCCCAGATGGACATGGCGGTACAGCACCGCCATGAGCCCGGCCCGGTCCGCGCCGGACTTGCAGTGGATCAGCGCCGGATAGGCGATGGTCCGGAACAGCTCGGCCGCGCGCCTGACCCGGTCCGCCGCCGGCGGATCGCGGGAGTCGAGCGGCGCGTCGATCAGGGTCAGCCCCAGCCGCTCACAGGCGTCGCGCTCGAGCGCGTAGTAGCTCTCGTCCCGCGCGCCGCGCAGGTTGATCACCGTCCGCACGCCGCGTCGCTTCCAGTAGGCCAGCTGGCCCGGCGACGGCTGGTTGGTGCGCACCAGGTCCGGCCCCAGCCAGTGGGCGTTGTTGAAGCCGAACCGCAGGAAGGCGTGGTCGTGCAGCAGATAGTCCAGCCAGACCCGGAAGCGGCCGATACGGGTCGTCAGATCAAAGCGGCTCACAGGCGGCCCGCGCGTTCCAGCGCCCGGCGCAGCTTGGCCAGCGCCACCTGCTGTACGCCATGCGGCTCATGCACCGGCCCGAAGGCCGAGACCTCGATGCCGGTGGCGACATGGATGGCGGCGCAGCGGACATAGGCCCCCTGCCGCGTGGTCTCGAAGATCACCTCGCCGAGGGCGGCGTCAGGCCGCGGCGGGCCGGCGGGCGACATTGCAGTGGGTCCACAGCTTGTCCATCGCCCGGACCAGGTCGTCCATCATGCCGTCGTCGTGATCCGGCGACGGGGTGAAGCGCAGCCGCTCGGTGCCCTTGGGCACCGTCGGATAGTTGATCGGCTGGACATAGATGCCGTGCTCTTCCAGCAGCATGTCCGAGATCATCTTGGTGTGCACCGGATCGCCGACGAACACCGGCACGATGTGGCTCTCCGACGGCATCACCGGAATGCCGGCCTCGGCGAAGCGGCGCTTCAGGGTCGCGGCGCGCTCCTGATGGGCTTCCCGCAGCTCCGGGTGGGCCTTGAGGTGGCGCACCGAGGCCAAGGCGCCGGCGGTCAGGGCCGGCGGCAGGCTGGTGGTGAAGATGAAGCCCGAGGCCCAGCTGCGGATGGCGTCGATGATCACCGCGTCGGCGGCGATGTAGCCGCCCATGACGCCGATGGCCTTGCCGAGGGTGCATTCGATGATGTCGATCTGGTCCAGCACGCCGTCGCGCTCGGCCACCCCGGCGCCGCGCGCACCATATAGGCCCACGGCGTGGACCTCATCGAGGTAGGTCATGGCCCCGTACCTGCGAGCAAGGGCGATGGTGCCCTTCAGGTCGGCGATGTCGCCGTCCATGGAATAGACGCTCTCGAAGGCGATCAGCTTGGGCGCTTCGGCCGGCGCCGCCGCCAGCAGCGCTTCGAGATGCTCCAGGTCGTTATGGCGGAACACATGCCGCTCGCAGCCGCCGTGGCGGATGCCGGCGATCATCGAGGCGTGGTTGAGGGCGTCGGAGAAGATGATCAGCCCCGGCAGGATCTTCTGCAGGGTCGCCAGCGTCGCCTCGTTGGCCACATAGCCCGAGGTGAACAGCAGGGCGGCTTCCTTCTGGTGCCAGTCCGCCAGCTCGGCCTCGAGGTCGACCGCCGAGCGGGTGGTGCCGGAGATGTTGCGCGTGCCGCCGGCGCCCGCGCCGGTCTCGGCCACCTCGGTGCGCATGGCCTCGGTCACCGAGGGATGCTGACCCATGCCGAGATAGTCGTTGGAGCACCAGACGACCACGTCCTGTTCGCTGCCGTCCTCGCGGCGGCGCACCGCCCGCGGGAAGCGCCCACGCACGCGCTTCAGGTCGGCGAAGACGCGATAGCGTCCCTCGGTCCGGACCTGCTCTACCGAGCGTTCGAAGGCGGCTTTATAGTCGAACAACGGGCGTGATCTTTCGTTTATGGCCCCGGCGGCCGTATGTGACTCCTGCCGCACCGAATGTCCAGAAACCGGGGCGCGCAAATGGCCGCAACCACTTAATCGATAACGGTTCTCAAGGGCGGCGTGGTCCATGCCCGACTGTGGCCCGACCGGGTTGCCGGAACCTTGATCCGGATCAATCCAGATCCTCGAGTCGCCCCCGCAGCATCTGGATCAGGGCCGAGAAGTCCTTGCCGCCGTGCCCGAGCCGGTCGAACAGGGCGTAGAGGGCCTCGGCCTGGGCCCCGAGGGGCGTCGTGGCGCCGGCGCGGGCGGCCGCGTCCTGGGCCAGCTTCAGGTCCTTCAGCATCATGGCCGTGGCGAAACCGCCGGCGAAGCCGCGGTTGGAGGGCGCCGCCGGCACCGGCCCGGGCCAGGGGTAGTAGCTGGTCACGCTCCAGCACTGGCCCGAGGACTTCGAGGCGATCTCGAAGAAGCGTTCCGGCTCCAGCCCCAGCCGCTCCGCGAGGGCCACCGCCTCGCACACCCCGATCATCGAGATGCCCAGCAGCATGTTGTTGCAGATCTTGGCCGCCTGCCCGGCCCCGTGATCGCCGGCGCGGATGGTGATGCGGCTCATCGGCGCGAGCGCCGCCTCGACCCGGGCGAACTCGCCCTCGTCGCAGCCGACCATGAAGGCCAGGGTTCCGGCGTCCGCCGCCGCCGTGCCGCCCGACACCGGGGCGTCGGCGAAGACATAGCCCTGCTCGCGGGCCTGAACGGCCACGGCGCGGGCGCTGTCGACGTCGATGGTCGAACAGTCGAGCAGCAGGGCCGTCTTCGGCGCCTGGCCCAGCACCTGATCAGCATAGACCGACCGCACATGCGGCCCGGCCGGCAGCATGGTGATCACGGCGTCGACATCGGCGACGGCCTCGGCGATCGAGGTCGCCGGCCGACACCCGGCGGCGGCGGCGCGCTCCAGCGCCGCAGGGCTGAGGTCGAAGGCGCGCACCTCGCGCCCGGCCTTCGCCTGGTTGGCGGCCATCCCGCCGCCCATGTTGCCTAGGCCGATGAAGGCGATCCGCTGGAAGGTCATGACGCTTGCTCCCGATGTCGTTTCTTTGGCCGGATGACTAGCGGCGAAGCGACCCGGTGGCCAGCGCCGCCGCGGGCCGCTACATCGGCGCCAGACCTGTTTGCGGAGCCCCCTCATGAGCGTTGAAGCCCGTCTCGCCACCCTCGGCATCGTCCTGCCGGAACCCGCCGCCGCCGTGGCCAACTATGTGCCTGCGGTGCGCTCCGGCGAGCTGCTGTACATCTCCGGCCAGCTGTCGAACGACGCCTCGGGCGGCCTGAAGGGCACGGTCGGGGTCGACGTCAGCCTTGAGGACGCCGTGGCCGGCGCCCGCCTATGCGGCGTCAACCTGCTGGCCCAGATGAAGGCGGCGCTGGGCGGCGACCTCGACCGGGTCGCCAGGATCGTCAAGCTGGGCGGCTTCGTCCAGGCCGGGCCGGACTTCATCGACATTCCCAAGGTGATCAACGGCTGCTCGGACCTGATGGTCGAGGTGTTCGGCGACGCCGGCCGCCACGCCCGCTCGGCCGTCGGCGTCTATCGCCTGCCGCTCGGCTTCGCCGTCGAGATCGACGCCGTCGTCGCGGTGAAGTGAGTCTCACGGTCCAGGTTCACGTCGGGATCGACACCGTCGGGCGGGAAGCGTGGAACGCGCTGGCCGACCCGACGGGCGACCCGTTCGTCAGCTACGAATTCCTGCACGCCTGCGAGGCGTCGCGGTCGGCCGTGCGGCACACCGGCTGGGCGGCCCAGCACCTGACCCTGAACGACGACGACGGCCGCCTGCTGGGGGCCGTGCCGCTCTACCTCAAGGGCCACAGCCAGGGCGAATACGTCTTCGACCACGCCTGGGCCGACGCCTATATGCGCGCCGGCGGGCGCTATTACCCCAAGCTGCTGTCGGCCGTGCCCTTCACCCCGGTGACCGGCCCGCGCCTGCTGGTCGCGCCCGGCGCGGACGGCGAACGGGTGCGCAGCGCCCTGATCCAGGGCGCGCTGCAGCTGGCGGAGAGCCTGCGCGTCTCCTCGCTGCACGTCACCTTCCCGACCGAGACCGACTGGCGGGCGCTGGAAGACCACGACCTGCTGCTGCGGCAGGACCAGCAGTTCCACTGGCACAACCGCGGCTACGCCAGCTTCGACGACTTCCTCGCCGCCCTGTCCTCGAACCGCCGCAAGACCATCCGGCGCGAGCGGCGCGAGGCCCGGGCCGGGCTGGACATCCGGGTGCTGACCGGGTCGGATCTGACCGAGGCGGCGTGGGACGCCTTCTTCGCCTTCTACATGGACACCGGCGACCGGAAGTGGGGGCGGCCCTATCTGAGCCGCGCCTTCTTCAGCCAGATCGGCGAGACGATGGCGGACCGCATCGCGCTGGTCATGGCCTACCGGGACGAGCGGCCCATCGCCGGGGCGCTGAACCTGATCGGGGCCGAGGCCCTGTACGGCCGCCAGTGGGGCTGCGTCGAGGACGTCGCCTTCCTGCACTTCGAGCTCTGCTACTACCAGGCCATCGAGTTCGCCATCGCCCGGGGGCTGAAGCGGGTCGAGGCCGGGGCGCAGGGCGAGCACAAGATCGCGCGCGGCTACCTCCCGGCCCGGGTGCGCTCGGCGCACTGGATCGCCGACCCGGCCCTGCGCACACCGGTGGCCCGCTATCTCGACCAGGAGCGGCCGGCGGTCGAGGCCGAGATGGCGGCGCTGGAGGCGGAATACTCCCCCTACCGGGCCTGACGCCTCAGATGTGCAGGACCCGCCCGTAGGCGTCGAGCGAAGCTTCGTGCATCGCCTCCGACATGGTCGGGTGCGGATAGACGATGCCGTGCATCTCTTCCTCGGTCGCCTCAAGCGTGATCGCGGTGACATAGCCCTGGATCATCTCGGTGACCTCGGCGCCGATCATGTGGGCGCCGATCAGGGCCCCCGTCTTCGCGTCGAAGATGGTCTTCACGAAGCCCTCGGTCTCGCCCGAGGCGATGGCCTTGCCGTTCACCCGGAAGGGGAAGCGGCCGACCTTTACGGCGCGGCCCTCGGCCTTGGCGGCCTGCTCGGTCAGGCCGACCGAAGCCACCTGCGGCTGGGCGTACGTGCAGCCGGCGATCGGACTGTGCAGGGTCGCCGCCTTCTGGCCGGCGATATGCTCGACCACATGGATGCCCTCATGGCTGGCCTTGTGCGCCAGCCAGGGCGCGCCGGCGCAGTCGCCGATGGCGTAGAGCCCCTTCACCCCGGTCTCGCCGTGCGGCCCGGTCTTCACATGGCCGCGGTCCAGATTGACGCCCAGCGCCTCCAGCCCGATGCCGTCGGTGTTGGCGGTGATGCCGACCGCCGAGATGCAGACCTCGGCCGACAGGGTCTCGGCCTTGCCGCCGACCTCGATGGCGACCTCGACCCCGGTCTTGCCCTTGGTGACCCTGGTCACCTTGGCCCCGGTGCGGAACGTCATGCCGCGCTTCTCGAAGGCCTTCTGCGCCGCCTTGGAGATCTCCTCGTCCTCGACCGGCATGATGCGATCGAGCGCCTCGACCACGGTCACCTCGGCCCCGAGGGCGCGATAGAAGCTGCCGAATTCGATGCCGATAGCCCCCGAGCCGATCACCACCATGGTCTTCGGCATGAACTTCGGAACCATGGCCTCGCGGTAGGCCCAGATGCGCTCGCCGTCTGCCTCCAGGCCGATCTGCGGCAGGGCCCGGGCGCGGGCGCCGACCGCCAGGATCACCGACTTGGCCTCGACCGTCCGCTCACCGCCCTTGGTCAGGGCGATCACCACCTTCGGCGCGTCCTTGCCCTTGTCGAGGCGGGCATTGCCCTCGATCACCTCGATCTTGTGCTTCTTCATCAGGAAGCCGACGCCCTGGTTCAGCTGCTTGGCCACCCCGCGCGAGCGCTGGATGATGGCGTCGAAGTCAAACCCGACCTTGTCCGCCGACAGGCCATAGTCCTTGAGATGGCTGAGGCTTTCGTACTTCTCGCCGGATTTCAGCAGCGCCTTGGTGGGGATGCAGCCCCAGTTCAGGCAGATGCCGCCGAGGTGCTCGCGTTCCACGATCGCGGTCTTCAGGCCCAGCTGGCTGGCGCGGATCGCGGCGACATAGCCGCCCGGACCCGAGCCGATGACGATGAGGTCGAATTCGGCAGCCATGAGGTCCTCGTCAGGCCAGCATCGTGATGGGATCTTCGATCAGCGGCTTGAACGCCTGCAGGAAGCGCGCGCCCACAGCCCCGTCCACGACCCGGTGATCGCAGGTCAGGGTCACGGTCATGACCGTAGCCACCGCCAGCTGGCCGTTCTTCACGACCGGCCGCTGTTCGCCGGCGCCGACCGACATGATCGCGCCCTGCGGCTCATTGATGATCGAGGCGAAAGACTTGATGCCGAACATGCCGAGGTTGGAGACGCTGAAGGTGCCGCCCTGGAACTCCTCGGGCTTCAGCTTGCGCTCGCGCGCCCGCTTCGCCAGGTCCTTGGCCTCGGTGGCGATCTGGGCCAGCGACTTCAGCTCGGCCTGGCGGATGATCGGGGTGATCAGCCCGCCGTCGATGGCCACCGCCATGGCGATGTCGGCGTGGTGATGCATGGCCAGCCCCTCGGGGGTGTAGCTGGCGTTGGCCTCCGGCACGGCCTTGAGGGCCAGGGCCGCAGCCTTGATGACCATGTCGTTGACCGAGATCTTGACGCCCTGGCTTTCCAGCACGGCGTTGATCTTCGTACGCGCAGCCAGCAGGGCATCCAGCTCGCAGTCGATGCTCAGCGGGAAGTGCGGCACGTCGCGGAAGCTCTCGGTCATGCGCCGGGCGATGGCCTTGCGCATGCCGTCCAGCGGGACGAGGTCGTAGCTGCCCGGGGCGATGCCCATCTGCTCGAGCGACTGGACCTTGCGCGGTTCGGCCGAAGCCGCCGCCGCAGAACCCGCCTTCGCGCCGCCGCCCTTCGCCGCGGCCTCGACATCGGCGCGGACGATCCGGCCGCGCGGGCCGGTCCCCTTGATGGCTGACAGATCGAGCCCGGCGTCACGGGCGATGCGCCGCGCCAGCGGCGAGGCGAAGACCCTCTTTTCCTCCCCACGCAGCGGGGACGGAGACCGCGAAGCGGTGGAGGGCCCCGCAGCCGGGGCGGGCGCGGGCGTCGCCTTCCCCGCGTCGGCGGCAGGGGCGGCAGGTTCCGCCTTCGGCGCCTTCGGGGCGGCCGCGCCGCCCTCCCCCTTCAGCCGGGCGATGACGGTGTTGACCTTCACCCCCTCGGAGCCTTCCGCGACGAGGATCTCGAGCACCTCGCCCTCATCGACGGCCTCGACCTCCATGGTCGCCTTGTCGGTTTCGATCTCGGCGATGACATCGCCGGCCGAGACGGTGTCGCCGACCTTCACATGCCATTTGGCGAGGACGCCCTCTTCCATGGTGGGCGACAGGGCGGGCATCAGGATGTCGGTCATGCGTCGCTCTCGGTCCTGGGTTCGGCGATCGTCTCGTAGCCGGGCCCCTTGAGGGCCTCGTTCAAGCCTTTCAGCACGGCGCGGTAGGTCTGGGCCTCATCGTCGCCGCGCGACTGATGGTAGACGTGGGCGATATTGCGGGCGGCGATCGCCAGCATGGCCCCGTAGCGCGCCGGATCCTCGAAGGCCGGCTTGATGGCCATGACCGGCTCGCCGCGCGACCACCAGAACCGCAGCATCTCGACCGCGCCCGGGTCGTTCATGACGCTGTCCGGCGTGCGGATCTGGAACTCGGCGGGCTCCTGGGTCACGCCATCACCGCCTTGACGGCCGCGACGATCTTGTCGGCGCCCGGCAGCGACAGGGCTTCGAGGTTCGCCGCATAGGGCAGCGGCACGTCTTCCTGGTGGACCCGCACCGGCTGGGCGTCGAGCCAGTCGAAGGCGTGCTCCACGACCCGGGCGACCACTTCGGCGCCCACGCCCATCGGGCCCCAGCCTTCCTCGGCCGAGACCAGGCGGCTGGTCTTCTTCACGCTCTCGATCACCGTGTCGATGTCGAGCGGACGCAGGGTCCGCAGGTCGATCACCTCGGCCGAGATGCCCTCCTCCGCCAGCTTCTCTGCCGCCTGCAGGGCGAACCCGACCATGCGGCTGTGGGCGGTGATGGTGACGTCCGTGCCCTCGCGGCGGACCTTGGCCTTGCCGATCGGCAGGACCCAGTCGTCCACCTCGGGGACGTCGAACTCCAGCCCGTACATCATCTCGTGCTCGAGGAAGACGACCGGGTTCGGATCGCGGATGGCCGCCTTGAGCAGACCCTTGGCGTCGGCCGCATCATAGGGCGCGACGACCTTCAGCCCCGGGACATGGGCGTACCACGACGAATAGTCCTGGCTGTGCTGGGCGGCGACGCGGCTGGCGGCGCCATTTGGCCCGCGGAACACGATCGGCGCCCGGATCTGGCCGCCCGACATGTACAGGGTCTTGGCCGCCGAATTGATGATGTGGTCGATGGCCTGCATGCCAAAGTTCCACGTCATGAACTCGACGATCGGCTTCAGCCCGGCCATGGCCGCGCCGACGCCGAGACCGGCGAAGCCATGCTCGGTGATCGGGGTGTCGACCACGCGCTGGTCGCCGAACTCCTGCAGCAGCTCACGGCTGACCTTGTAGGCGCCCTGGTACTGGGCGACTTCCTCGCCGAGCAGGAACACCGACGGATCGCGGCGCATCTCCTCGGCCATGGCGTCGCGCAGGGCGTCGCGGACCGTGGTGCGGACCATCTTCGCATCGGCGGGCAGCTCGGGGTCGCGCAGCTCGACCTTCGGCGTCGAGGGCGCAGCGGCCTGGGACTGCGGCGCGGCTTCGCCAGCCGGCTCGGCGGCCGCGGTCGGAGCGGGGCCGGACACGCCGCCCTCGCCCGACAGGCGCGCGATCGGCGTATTGACCTTCACGCCCTCGGACCCCTCGGCCACGAGGATCTCGAGCACCTCGCCCTCATCGACGGCCTCGACCTCCATGGTCGCCTTGTCGGTTTCGATCTCGGCGATGACCTGCCCGGCCGAGACGGTGTCGCCGACCTTGACGTGCCACTTCGAGAGCGTGCCCTCCTCCATCGTGGGGGACAGCGCCGGCATCAGAATGTCGGTCACGGATCAGGCCTCCACGTAGACGTCGGTGTAGAGCTCGGACGGATCCGGCTCCGGGCTTTCCTGGGCGAACTGGACCGCCTCGGCGACGATCGCCTTGATGTCGGTGTCGATGGCCTTCAGCTCGTCCTCGGCGGCGCCGGCCTCGGCCAGCAGCGCCTTGATGTGATCGATCGGGTCGCGGGTCTTCTTGACCTCGTCGACCTCCTCCTTGGTGCGGTACTTGGCCGGGTCGCTCATCGAATGGCCGCGGTAGCGGTAGGTCTTAACCTCGAGGATGAAAGGGCCGCCGCCCTCGCGGGCGCGCTTCACCGCGCGCTCCGTGGCGTCCTTGACCGCCAGCACGTCCATGCCGTCGACCTGCTCGCCCGGAATGCCGAAGCTGGCCCCGCGCATGTAGAGCTCGGTCGTCGCCGAGGCGCGCTCGATCGACGTGCCCATGGCGTACTGATTGTTCTCGATGATGTAGATGGCCGGCAGCTTCCACAGCTGGGCCATGTTGAAGCTCTCGTAGACCTGCCCCTGGTTGGCGGCCCCGTCTCCGAAGTAGATGAAGGCGACCGAGCCGTCGTTGCGGTACTTCGAGGCGAAGGCCAGGCCGGTGCCGAGCGCCACCTGGGCGCCGACGATGCCGTGGCCGCCATAGAAGCCCGTCGGCACATCGAACATGTGCATCGAGCCGCCCTTGCCGCGCGACGAGCCGCCGATGCGGCCGGTCAGCTCCGCCATGACCGCCTTGGGGTCCATGCCGGCGGCCAGCATGTGGCCGTGGTCACGGTAGCCGGTGATGACGCCGTCGCCGGGGCGCTGGCTGTCCTGCACCCCGACCGCGACGGCCTCCTGGCCGATGTACAGGTGGCAGAAGCCCCCGATCAGGCCCATGCCGTACAGCTGGCCGGCGCGCTCCTCGAAGCGGCGGATGAGCACCATCTCGCGATAGTAGCGGAGCAGGTCCTCCTTCGACGCCGCCGGACGGTTCGGCAGCTTCTTGTCGGACGACGGTTTCGAGGTCTTCTGAGCGGCGGCTCTCGCCATCCGGCATCTCCCGGCTGAGCCCCGGAACGGGGCCTCTTGTCGTTACGGAAAGGGGCTTTAGCAGCCTTCGTTCCGGTCTGGCAAAGGAGCCGGACGGCGCTGTTACGAAAGTTCAGGGGGGCGGTTCGTCGCGGCGGACGGTGTCGCGGGGGCCGAAACGTGCACGATCACGTCGCGCGGATCGACGAGTCCGAGCACCACCCGGGCCCGCTCCTCCAGCAGATCGCGGGACAGCCGATCCGACCGCAGGTGCCGCACGCGGGTTTCCAGTTCGGCGCGGGTCTCGGCCAGATCGGTCAGCTGGGCCTCGCGCTGGGCCAGCAAGCGGTGCCGTTCCGGTCCGCTCAGCAGACCGCGCTCGCCCGTGAGGGCCTGGACCCCGAGGTAGAACACCAGCAGGGCCAGACAGGCTGTCGGCAGGTACGGCTTCAACCGTTCAAACACACTGACCGCTCCTTCTGAGCGCGACTCAAGATGAGCAAGCCCTGAAGGAAACGGGTAAATTTGTGGTTACCGGATCAGCGCAGCAGCATGCCGTCGCCGTAGTAGGCGCCCTGCTCTCCCAGCATTTCCTCGATGCGGAGCAGCTGGTTGTACTTGGCCGTGCGGTCCGAGCGGGCCAGCGAGCCGGTCTTGATCTGCCCGCAGTTGGTCGCCACGGCCAGGTCGGCGATGGTGGCGTCCTCGGTCTCGCCCGAGCGATGGCTCATCACCGCCGTGTAGCCGGCGCGGTGGGCCATATCGACCGCATCGAGGGTCTCGGACAGGGTGCCGATCTGGTTGACCTTGATCAGGATCGAATTGGCCAGGCCCTCGCCGATGCCCGCGGCCAGGCGGGCCGGGTTGGTCACGAACAGGTCGTCGCCGACCAGCTGGACGCGATCCCCGAGACGCTCGGTCAGGGCCTTCCAGCCATCGAAGTCGTCCTCGGCGCAGCCATCCTCGATCGACACGATCGGGAAGCGCTCGCACAGGTCGGCGAGGTAGGCGACCATGCCCTCGTGGTCGAGGATCTTGCCCTCGCCGGTGAGGTTGTACTTGCCGTCCTTGAAGAACTCGGTCGACGCGACGTCGAGCCCGAGGTGGAAGTCCTCGCCGGCGAGGTAGCCGGCCGCCTGGCCCGCCTTGGTGATGAAGGCCAGCGCCTCCTCGGCCGAAGCGAGGTTCGGGGCGAAGCCGCCCTCGTCGCCGACGTTGGTGTTGTGACCGGCCGCCTTCAGCGCGCCCTTCAGGGCGTGGAAAATCTCCGTGCCCATGCGCAGGGCCTCGGTGAAGGTCTCCGCGCCGGTCGGCAGGATCATGAATTCCTGGATGTCGATCGGATTGTCGGCATGGGCGCCGCCGTTGATGATGTTCATCATCGGGGTCGGCAGGATGCGGGCCGAGACGCCGCCCACGTAGCGGTGCAGCGGCAGGTTGGCGCTGACGGCGCTGGCCTTGGCGCAGGCCAGCGACACGCCGAGGATGGCGTTGGCCCCGAGCCGCCCCTTGTTCTCGGTGCCGTCGAGCGCGATCAGCACCTCGTCGATATGACGCTGGTCCTCGGCGTCGAGGCCCGACAGGGCGTCGAAGATCTCGCCGTTGACCGCATCCACGGCCTTCTGCACGCCCTTGCCGCCCCAGACGGACTTGTCGCCGTCGCGCAGCTCCACCGCCTCATGGGCCCCGGTCGAGGCCCCCGACGGCACCGCCGCGCGACCGACCGAGCCGTCCTCCAGCACGACATCGACCTCGACCGTGGGATTGCCGCGGCTGTCGAGAATCTGGCGGGCGACGATGTCGGCGATGTCGGTCATGGGGAGGCTCCTTGGCAGGCTCCGGGCTTTAGCGCGCGCCGCCTCCGCCGCCAACCCGCCTAGAGACAGCCCTCGACGTACTGGATCGCCGGCCCGCCGACGCGCACGGCCACAACCGTCCCCTCCGCCCCGACCTCATAGAGGACGCCGCGCGCGGCCGGGTCCTCGACGTAGGGCGCGGTCTGCGGCGTGGTCCAGCTCAGGATGTAGCCGGCCGGGGCTTCGGCATATTTGTGCGACTCGAAGCGGGCGCGGTCGCCGAGCGCTGCTCGCACCGCCTCCGCGGCGGCCCCGACCCCGAAGCCGTCCGCGGTCGTCAGGCCCGGCTCGGTGGCCGAGACGCGCGTCAGGACCCCGTTCTCGACCATCACCAGCACACCCGCCGGGGCCCGGGCGGGACGGAACTCGTCACAGGCCTCGGGGTCCGCCCCGCCCACAGCATCGGGATTGGCGTCGGGGCCAAGGGCGGCCTCGACCTCGGCGCGGGTCATGCCGATGCGCAGCGAGCCCCAGCCGTCCGGGCGCAGGGTCTGCGCGTCGGCCGCAGGCGCGGCGGCCGGATCGGCCCCGGCTTCGCCACCATCCCCGGGCGAGGCCGCGGGGCTGCAGGCGACGACGAGGGCGGCGACGGACACGGTCAGCAGGCGGCGGATCATGGGACGGCTCCGGAAGGATATCCGCCCAGCATGCACGAAAACGGCGCGCGAGCGACCTCGCGCGCCGTCAGATTGTGTCAGTCGGCGTGGACCGGACTCAGTCTTCCTTGGGCGTCAGGACCTGGCGGCCGCGGTACATGCCGGTCTTGAGGTCGACGTGGTGCGGACGACGCAGCTCGCCGGTGTCCTTGTCCTCGACGTAGGTGTTGGCGCCGAGGGCGTCGTGGGCGCGACGCATGTTGCGGCGGGAGGGCGATACTTTGCGCTTCGGAACGGCCATGTCCGTCTCAATCTCTGGTCAGGGCCTGCCCGGGCGGACACGCCATAAAACGACAGGGGCGGCCGCAGGGCCGCCTCGTGAGCGCGGGCTTATGCCGGAACTCGCGCCCGGTTTCAAGGGCGCGTGCGTTCGAGCCAGGCGGTGCGCTCCAGCGCCAGATCGACACTGTCGGCCCAGCCGTCGTCGAGCCGGTAGGTGCGCTCGCGATATCCGGTGCGCACAAAGCCCAGCCGATCCAGCAGGGCGAGGGATCGGGCGTTGCGCGGATCGACATCGGCGATCGCGCACGGGAGCCCCCGGTCGCTGAAAACGTGGTCGAACAGGGCCGTCAGCGCCTCCCGCGCCAGCCCCCTGCCCCAGGTGTCCGGATGCAGGATGAAGCCGAACTCGGGCAGCCGATAGAATCCCGCCTTGCCGATGGCGCGGCCATCCAGCTCCACCACGAAGTCCGCGCTGTCCTCGGGCGGCGAGGCGATCATCGCCTCGACCCAGGTGCGCGTCTGCTCGAGGGTCCGGTGCGGCGGCGTTGACCAGTAGCGCGTGGCCTCGACATTCGAGAGCACCGCGTGAAACGCGGCCACATCGTCCATCGTGGCCGGCCGCAGCCGCAGGCGCTCGGTGACGAGGACCGTCACACCAGCCGGCTCTGCACCAGCGCCGCGCGGATGAAGTCGGCGAACAGCGGGTGCGGCGCGAACGGGCGGCTCTTCAGCTCCGGATGGTACTGCACGCCGATGAACCAGGGGTGGTCGGGCCGCTCAACCGTCTCCGGCAGCACCCCGTCGGGGGACAGGCCGGCGAACACCAGACCGGTGGCCTCGATGGCCTCGCGGTAGTTGATGTTGACCTCGTAGCGGTGGCGATGCCGCTCGCTGATGGTGGTGGTTCCGTAGATGTCGGCGATGCGCGAGCCCGGCGTCAGCGCCGATTCGTAGGCGCCGAGCCGCATGGTGCCGCCGAGGTCGCCGCCCATCTGACGCTGGACCCGCTGGTTGCCCTGGATCCACTCGGTCATCAGGCCGACCACCGGCTCGCCGGCAGGCCCGAACTCGGTCGAGGACGCCTTCGCGATCCCCGCGAGGTTCCGCGCCGCCTCCAGCACCGCCATCTGCATGCCGAAGCAGATGCCGAAGTAGGGAATGTTGTTCTCGCGGGCGAAGCGCGCCGCCTCGATCTTGCCCTCGGCCCCGCGCTCGCCGAAGCCGCCGGGCACCAGGATGGCGTGAGCCCCCTGCAGACGCGCATTGCAGGCGTCGCGGTCGCCCTCGAAGGTCTCGGCCTCGACCCAGTCGATGTTGACCTTGACGTTGTTGGCCACGCCGCCGTGGTGCAGGGCCTCGATCAGCGACTTGTAGGCGTCCTTGAGCACCGTGTACTTGCCGACCACGGCGACGGTGACCTCGCCGTCCGGGCTGGTGCGCCGACGGACGATCTCCTCCCAGCCCGACAGGTCCGGCTCCGGCGCGTCGGTGAGGCCGAAGTGGGCCAGCACCTCCCGGTCCAGCCCCTCGCGGTGATAGTCCAGCGGCACGGCGTAGATGTCGGCAGAGTCCATGGCCTGGATCACGCCGCTTTCGCGGACATTGCAGAACAGGCCGATCTTGCGCTTTTCCTCGGGCGGGATCGGCTGCTCGCAGCGGCACAGCAGGATGTCCGGCTGGATGCCGATCGAGCGCAGCTCCTTGACCGAGTGCTGGGTCGGCTTGGTCTTCATCTCCCCGGCCGTCTTGATGAACGGCAGCAGGGTCAGGTGGACGAAACAGCTCCGGCCGCGCGGCAGGTCCTGGCCGAGCTGGCGGATGGCCTCGAAGAAGGGCAGGCCCTCGATGTCGCCGACCGTGCCGCCGATCTCGACCAGCACGAAGTCGACGGCCTCGCCGTCATCGGTGACCGCCGGCGAGATGGCGAAGCGTTTGATCTCGTCGGTGACGTGCGGGATCACCTGCACCGTCGCCCCGAGGTAGTCCCCGCGCCGCTCCTTCTCGAGGATCGTCTGATAGATGCGGCCAGTGGTGATGTTGTCGCTCTTCGCCGCCGAGACGCCGGTGAAGCGCTCGTAGTGGCCGAGGTCGAGATCGGTCTCGGCCCCGTCGTCGGTCACGAACACCTCGCCGTGCTGGTACGGGCTCATCGTGCCCGGATCGACGTTGAGATAGGGGTCCAGCTTGCGCAGCCGGACCTTGTAGCCGCGGGCCTGCAGAAGGGCGCCGAGCGCGGCGGAGGCGAGACCCTTGCCCAGCGAGGAGACCACGCCGCCGGTGATGAACACATAGCGAGCCATGGGCGACCACCTTACCGACGATTCGGCCGGTCGGGACGAAGCCGGGCCGGCGCATACAGGAAACAGGACGGCCGGGACGGATCCCGGCCGGAGAGCGAAGACTTTTCGGGTGCGAGGGGGCGACGGGGGCGTCGCCCCGACATCACTCCGCCGGCGCCGGCTGCGGCGCGGCCGCCGGAGCGGGGGCCGGCGCGGCCACGGCCGGCAGGCTGGCCTCGAGGTCGTCGAGCGACGGGGCGGCGGCGGCCGGGGCCTGACCGGGCAGCGGCGCAGGGGCGGCCGGGGCCGACGTCTCGCCGGCCGGCGGGTCGAGGGCGATGGCCCCGACGGCGTCAGCGTCGATCAGCGACTCGGTGCGGCGCTCGAGGTTGCCGACCACGGTCAGGGCGATGGCGCAGGCGAAGAAGGCCGCGCCGAGGAACCAGGTCAGCTGGGTCAGCAGATTGCCGGCCCCGCGCGCCGTCATGAAGCCCGACGGGCCGCCGCCCATGCCGAGGGCGCCGCCCTCGGACTTCTGCAGCAGGATCAGGCCGGTCATCGCCAGCGAGATCAGGATCATGACGACAAGGAGAATGGTCTGGAGCATGGCCGCATTCAGATGTGGCGAGGGACCCCGCCGATCAAGCGGCGGCCTCTATCACCGAACCTCGGCCGCGGCAAACGGTGCAGACCTCGCCCGCGCCTGACGGCAGGGCGCGCCAAAGCGGTTGGCCTCGCGATCACCCGGCAGCAGCGCCAGCAGCAGGACGAACGGCCCGAGCCCGAACAGCCCGAGGGCCGCCGCCATGACCGGCACGGCGAACCCTCCCGGCTGCCCGAGATCGCGAAGCCGGGCCGCGATCCAGCGCTGGCAGTAAAGGGCGAAAAGGAGATGCGCGAGGCCGGTGCGAACCTGGGCGGCAGGATCGAGGACACCGAGGCCCTCAAGGTAGGCCACGACATCCCCGTGCCAGAAGCCGCGGTCCAACAGAGCGCCTGCCGACTCGAAATCGGGGCTGGAGGCGGCGGCCCAAGTCAGTACGACCAGCCCCAGGTACCAGCCGACGCATCGGAGCAGGAACCCGCGACGATCCAGCCGCCCCCGACCGATGACGACGCGCCAGACTCCTTCAGCCAGAGCGGGAACCGACATGCCAGCCTCCTTGGGCCAGGAGGCTCGCCCGGCAACCCTGAGAGGTCAAGCCGCGTGGATGATGGCGAGGAAGTCGGCGGCCTTGAGCGAGGCGCCGCCGACCAGCGCGCCGTCGACGCCGGGCGTGGCCAGGATCGTCGCGGCGTTCGCCGGATTGACCGACCCGCCGTAGAGCACGCGCATGTCCGCCGCGACCGGACCAAGACGCGCCGCGGCCGCCGAGCGGATCACCTCATGCATGCGGGCGATGTCGGCCGGCGTCGGGGTGCGTCCCGTGCCGATGGCCCAGACCGGTTCATAGGCCAGGGTGAAGGTCTGGTCCCGCAGGGAGTCCGGCAGCGAGGCGCCGACCTGGGCGGCGACCACGGTCTCGGCCTCGCCGGCGTCGCGCTCGGCCAGGGTCTCGCCGACGCAGATGATCGGGTGCAGCCCGGCGCGCAGGGCGGCCTCGACCTTGGCCGCGACCCCGGCGCTGGTCTCGCCCAGCCCCTGCCGCCTTTCGGAATGGCCGAGGATGACCCAGCGCGCCCCGGCGTCATGCAGCAGTTCGGCCGAGACGCACCCGGTGAAGGCCCCCGCGGCCTCGGCCCGGCAGTCCTGGGCCCCGACCTCAATCGGCGACCCGCCGGCTGCGCGCGCCACGCGCTCCACCAGCGGCGACGGCGGGAAGACCACGACCTCGACCCGCCACTCGCCCCTGCCGGCGTCGGCCCGGAGCGCCTCGATCTCGGCCAAGCTGGCGGCCGAGCCGTTCATCTTCCAGTTCCCGGCGATCAACTTCACGGATTGTTTCATGCCGGCTCTTTAGGCGCGGCGCTGCGGCAAGCCAAGCGGTCGCTTGCGGCCCCCGGCGCCCCTCCCCTATAGGCGGAGGCCACGTCCGGGCGCGCGCCCTTACCGAAGGTCGGTCATGATCACCCTGTTCCGCAAGTTCGCGAAGTCGCCCTGGGCGATCGGCCTGATCGCCCTGACGGCCATCGCCCTGCTGGTCACCGGCGGCAGCCAGGTTGACGTGCTCGGCGCGCTGGGCCCGCAACATGTGATTTCCGCCGGCGACCGGTCGGTGGACGCCCCCGAGTTCCGCACCTACGCCGAACGCGTCCGGACCAATCTGGAAGAGCGGGCGCCGGGCCAGTCGGTCACCTTCGAGCGGATGGCCGAAGAGGGCGTGCTGACGCAGATGCTCGACGCCCGCACCGAGGAGCTCGGCTTCCTCGCCTGGGCCTGGAACGCCGGCGTGCGCCCCGGAGCCGCCCTCGTGGCTGATCAGGTCCGCCAGATCCCGAACTTCTTCAACCAGATCACGGGCCGCTTCGATGAGGAGGCCTACCGCAACACCCTCGCCCAGCAGAACCTGACGGTGGCCGACTTCGAGCAGGGGCTGCGCGACGACGTCGCCATCGGCCACTTCACCTCGGCCCTGTTCGCCGGCATCCGCGCGCCGCGCGTCTATGGCGCCCTGGCCGCCGGTCAGGCGCGCGAAAGCCGCGACGGCCGCTGGTTCGAGGTCACCCAGGCCATGGCGGGCGCCGCGCCGGCCCCGACCGACGCCCAGCTGAACGCCTTCCTCAACGAGAACGCCGAACAGCTGCGCCGCCCCGAGTTCCGCAATGTGACGCTGGTGCTGTTCAACAGCGGCGAGCCCCCGGCCGTCACCGAGGCGCAGATCGCCGAGCGTTACGCTTTCCGCCGGGAGTCGCTGTCCATGCCCGAGCAGCGCGCCTTCACCACGGTGCCGGCATCCAGCGAGGCCGCTGCGGCCCGCATCGCCGGGGCCCTGCGCGCCGGTCAGAGCCCGACCGCCGTGGCCGAGGCCAACGGCGTGAGCGCCACCACCAACTCCGCGCGTGCCCGCTCGCAGATCGCCGACGCCGCCGTGGCGGAGGCCGTGTTCGGCCTGCAGCCGGGCCAGGTGTCCGACCCGATCCGCACCGCCGTCGGCTTCGTCGTGGCCCGCCTCGACCAGGTCCTGCCCGGTTCCACGCCGGAGCTGGCCCAGGTGCGCGACCAGATCGTGCAGGAGCTGACCGAGGAAGCCCAGCGCGCCGCCGTCTACGAGCGCGTCGAGGCCTATGAGGCGGCGCGCAACGAAGGCGCGAACCTGGCCGACGCGGCCCAACGAGCGGGCGCCCGCCTGGTCCAGCTGCCGCCCTTTACCGCCCAGGGCGCCCTGCCCAACGGCCAGCCGCTGCAGGCCCCGCCGGAGGTGTTCTCCACGGCCTTCGCCCTGCCCGCCAATGGCGAGAGCGAGGTCGTGGACGCCGGTCAGGGTCAGTACTTCGCGCTGCGCGTCGACCGCATCCAGCCGGCCGCCCTGCCGCCGCTGGCCGAGGTTCGCGCGCCGCTGGCCCAGGCTTGGGTTCAGCGCGAGAACGGTCGCCGTCTGGCCGCCCTCGCCGACCAGCTTGCCGGCCGCATCCGCGGCGGCGAGGACATCGCCGCCGTGGCCGCTTCGGTGAATGCGCCGCTGGTGTCCCGCCAGCGCCTGCAGGCCACCCAGGAGACCCAGACCGAGATCGGCGGCGGCGTGCTGCGCGGCCTGTTCGGTCAGGCCAAGGGCCAGGTGTTCACCGAAGCCCAGACCGCCGACCGCCGCGTCATCGGCCGGGTCGACGAAATCCGCGCCGCGACGCCGGCCGAAGCCGCCCCGCTGGTCGAGCAGATCCGCCCGGCCCTGACCCAGCAGCTGGTGCAGGACATGGTGCAGAGCGCCGCCGCCTCGGCCGCGGCCCGGGTCAAGGCCGAGTCCGACCCGGCCCGCGCCCGGTCGGCCCTGGGGCTCGCCGCCGAACCGGCGCCGACCGCCCGATGACGGCGACGACGGCGCCGGCGGAGTTCGTCGCCGGCTGGGCGGAAGGTCGGCCGCAGCTGGTCGTGCGCCGGATCGTCGACGATCTGGAGACCCCGGTGTCGGCCTTCCTCAAGGTCGGCCGGGGCCGCCGCTGGTCCTTCCTGCTGGAATCCGTCGAGGGCGGCGCGCTCAACGGGCGCTACTCCATCCTGACCCTCGATCCGGACGTGGTCTGGCGCGCCCGCGGCGGGAAGGCGGAGATCGCCCGCGGCCGCGACGCCGTCGCCGCCGGCCGGTTCGAGTCTGATGGGCGCCCGGCGCTCGACTCCCTGCGCGCCCTCATCGCCGAGACGCGCCTCGACCTGCCCGAAGACCTGCCGCCGATGGCCGCAGGCCTCTTCGGCGTGTTCGGCTACGACATGGTGCGTCTGCTGGAGCCGCTCGGCCCGGCGCGCCCCGACCCTCTCGCGCTTCCCGACGCCGAACTGGCGCGGCCGTCCCTGATCGCCGTGTTCGATTCCGTGCGCCGCGAGATCGTCATGATCGCCCCGTGCTTCCCCGACGGCTCCGACGCGGCCGCCGCCCATGCCGCGGCCGAGGTCCGGCTGGACGCCTTCGAGGCCGACCTGCGCAAGCCGCTGCTGGCGCGGACCGCACCGGAGCCC
The DNA here is from genome assembly GCF_035998205.1 of Brevundimonas sp. GTDB lineage: Bacteria > Pseudomonadota > Alphaproteobacteria > Caulobacterales > Caulobacteraceae > Brevundimonas. The sequence continues at coordinate 638,840 of NZ_DASYHT010000004.1, read as the reverse complement.
CTGCCGACCCCGGCCTTCGTCTCGCCGGTCGACGAGGCGGGCTATCGCGCCATGGTGGCGAAGGCGCACGACTACATCGCCGCCGGCGACATCTTCCAGGTCGTGCTCAGCCACCGCTTCAGCGCGCCCTGGGACCGCGACCCGTTCGCCTTCTACCGCTCCCTGCGGCGGCAGAACCCTTCACCCTATCTGTTCTTCCTCGACTTCGGCGGCTTCCAGCTGGCCGGGTCGAGCCCCGAGATCCTCGTCCGCCTCAAGGACGGTCGGGTCACCATCCGGCCGCTCGCGGGCACCCGCGCCCGGGGCGAGACCCCGGCCGAGGATCGCGCCCTCGAGGCCGAACTGCTGGCCGATCCCAAGGAACGCGCCGAGCACCTGATGTTGCTCGACCTTGGCCGCAACGACGTTGGCCGGGTCTCGGCCCCGGGCTCGGTCAAGGTGACCGAGAGCTTCGTGGTCGAGCGCTACAGCCAGGTGATGCACATCGTCTCGAACGTCGAGGGTGCGGCGGATCCGAAGCTGGACGCGGTGGACACCCTGCTGGCCGCCCTGCCCGCCGGGACCCTGTCCGGGGCCCCCAAGGTGCGGGCCATGGAGATCATCGACGAGCTGGAGCGCGACAAGCGCGGCGTCGGCTACGGCGGCGGGGTGGGCTACATCTCGGCCGGCGGCGAGGCTGACATCTGCATCGTGCTGCGCACCGCCCTGTTCGCCGACGGCCGCATCTTCATCCAGGCCGGCGCCGGGGTCGTGGCCGACTCCGATCCCTCGGCCGAGTACCGCGAGACCGTGGCCAAGGCGCGCGCGCCGATGAAGGCCGCCGACGACGCCTGGCGCTTCGAGCTCGGCGCCCCGGCCAACCGGCCCGGCGAGGTCTGACCCGCCAGGCCGGCGCGATCCTCACGCCGGGTCTCGCCTTGCCAAATGAGCGATCGCGAGGGCGAGCGCCACGAGCCCGCCGACGCCGCCCAGCGTCAGGGCCAGCTGGGCCCGCGCCGGGTCGCTGGCGAAGACGTTCACCGGCATCTGCCACGGCAGGAACACCCCCTCCTTCGCCGAGGTGGCGACGACGGCGAAGAAGGTGCCGCCGATGCCCAGCGTCAGGCCCGGCACGAAACTCTGGAAGCGCAGCGCGGCCCAGAGCTGGACAGCGACCAGCAGCACGCCGGCGGCGAACACCTTCGCCATCATGAGCGCCATGGCCCCGACGTCGAGCGCCCCGGTCGGAACGATCGCCGGCTTGAGCCGCGCCGCCAGCTCCAGCCCCGCCCAGGGCAGGATCAGGGCCGCCGCCGACATCAGGGCGATCAGTCCGAGGGTCGCCACGGCCTTGGCCGCATACAGCCGCCAGCGCGGCACCGGCAGGGCGCGAAGGTGGCTCCAGCTCTGCGGCCCATGCTCCATATGGGCCATCAGGGCGGTCAGGGCCGTCACGCTCATCGGCAGCATGAAGAAGGCCCAGATGCCGGCCCCCTGCATCATCCACATCTCCCACGGCCGCGCGTCGTCCGCGCGCAGGGCGCTGAGCGTCAGGAAGACGGCGATCAGCCCCGGGGCGACGACCGCCAGCAGCAGGGCAAGGCTGCGGCGCAGCTTCAGAAGTTCAACCATCAGGACGGCGGTCATCGGGCGGTCTCCGGGGAAGCGGCGGCCTCGGCGTAGAGGCGTTCAAGCGAGCGCTGGCGCGGGGCGAGACGCGAGACGGCCAGTCCCGCCTCGACCAGACGGCGGTTCAGCGCGGCGGCCTGGGCGACCCACGGCCCGTCCCGCGACGCCAGCCTGACGGTCACGCCCGCATCGCCGTCCAGCAACTGCAGCCCGGCCGACTGCAGCAGCGCCCGCGCCTTGCCCGCGTCGTCGCAGTCCACCTCGAGTTCCGGCGGCGTCCGGTCGCGCAGCTCGGCCAGGGCGCCCTGCACCTTCAACCGGCCGGCGACGAGGATGCCGACATGGCTGGCGGTCTGCTCGATCTCGCCCAGCAGGTGGCTGGACAGCAGCACCGTCGCGCCGCTGCGCGCCGGCAGGTCGCGCAGAAAGGCCCGCATCTCGGCGATGCCCTCGGGGTCGAGGCCATTGGTCGGTTCGTCGAGGATCAGGATTTCCGGTCGGCCCATCAGGGCCCGGGCCAGCCCCAGCCGCTGGCGCATGCCCTGGGAGTAGCCGGCGACCCGATCGCCGCCGCGGGCCTTGAGGTCCACCGCCTCCAGCACCCGGTCGATTTCGCTCGGCGGCAGGCCGAGCAGGCGCCGGGTCAGGTCGAGGTTCTGCCGTCCGGTGAGATTGCCATAGAGGCCGTGATGCTCGAGCAGCGCCCCGGTCCGACGCGCCGCCGCCAGACGGTCGGTCCGCACGTCAGCCCCGGCCACCCGCAACTGCCCGGCGGTGGGACGACACAGCCCCAGCAGCATGCGGATAGTGGTCGTCTTGCCCGCCCCGTTGCGTCCGAGGAAGCCGTAGACGGCGCCCTTCGGCACTTCGAGGTCAAGGTCCTGAACGGCCCAGCGCGCGCCGAACCGCCGCGCCAGTCCCTCGGTTTCGATCGCGTTCATCCGCCCTCCGCGCTTTAAGTCTTGCCTAAAGACGCGCGGGATGCTTCTTTAAGTCAAGATTAAAGTTCTGAAAGGTCGACCATGTCGCTCGAACGCGATGGCTTCCGCCGCCGCTGCCGCCAGTTCCGGCTCCTGGCGTGGTTCATGATCGCCTCGGTCGGCGGCCTTCTCGCGCTGATGACAGTGGTGGGGCCGGCCTATCTCGTGGCCACGGGCGAGCGCGCCGCAGAGGCTTCCATGTTGAGGGGGCTGGTCTGGCATCTGCCGGCGCTGTTCTACCTCTACGGGGTCTGGGCCATTGGCGAGGCCGTGGGCCAGATCGGCCGCGGGCGTCTGATCCAGACCGCCACCGCGGAAGGGCTGCGCCGGGCCGGGCTGGCGCTGGGCGTCGGCGGGGTGCTCAGCGTCTTCGTGGTGGTCAATCTGATGCGCCTCGTCATGCCGGGCGCCGGCGGCTACCTGCACTTCGACATCGGCGGCATGACGCTCGGCATGGTCGGCGGCGCGATGTTCCTGCTGGGCCGGGTGATGGATCGCGCCGCGGCGGTGCAGTCCGAGCTGGACGAGATGGTCTGATGCCGATCCGCGTCACCCTCGACGAGCTGATCGTCCGCCGCGGCCTCAAGGCTCGTGATCTGGCCGAGCAGGTGGGCCTCAGCGAGACCCAGCTGTCGCTGTTCCGCTCCGGCAAGGTGAAGGGCATCCGCTTCCGCACCCTGGCGCGGCTGTGCGCGGCGCTGGGATGCAAGCCGGCCGACCTGCTCGACTACGACTTCGATCCGGCCGAGGCGGCGCCGGCGAGCGAGGCCGACCGCGACGACCTCTAGACTCCCAGGATCACGACCCAGGCCATGAGCAGGGCCGAGGCGGCCATCAGGCTGGCGGCCAGCAGCACCGGCGCGGCCGAGACCGCGGGTTCGGGGGCCTGCAGCAACGCACGGGCTTCGGCCAGCAGGCGGCGGGCGGAAATCTGATCGGCCATGACCCAAGCCTCGCCGCCAGCTCTTAAGGAAACGCCAATCGCCGCGCCCGCTTGGCGGGAGGCCCGGGCCCGCCTACAAGCGCGACCATGATCCTCGTCGTCGATAACTACGACAGCTTTACCTACAACCTCGTCCACTACCTCGCGGAGCTGGGCGCGGAGACGCATGTCATCCGCAACGACGACCTGACGGCGGCCGAGGCGCTGGCGCTGAAGCCGGAGGCGTTGCTGCTGTCGCCGGGCCCCTGCACGCCGAACGAGGCCGGCATCTGTCTCGACCTGATCCGGGACGCGCCGGAAGACCTGCCGATCCTCGGCGTCTGCCTCGGCCACCAGGCGATCGGCCAGGCCTTCGGCGGCGACGTGATCCGCGCCAAGGCGCTGATGCATGGCAAGACCTCGCCGATCCACCACGAGGGCGAGAGCCTGTTCCGCGGCCTGCCCAGCCCCTTTACCGCCACCCGCTATCACAGCCTCGCCGTGCGCCGCGAAACCCTGCCGAACACCCTGAAGGTCACAGCATGGACCGCCGACAACGAGATCATGGGGCTGATGCATCACGCCCGACCGATCCACGGGGTGCAGTTCCACCCGGAATCGATCGCCACCGAGCACGGCCACGCCATGCTGGCCAACTTCCTCGACCTGGCCGGCGTGCGCCGCCTCGCGGCGGCCTGACCCGGCCGTGTCGGACGCCCTGAAGCCGATTCTGGCGCGCCTCGCCGAGGGCCGCAGCCTCGAGCCGGAGCAGGCCCGCACCTTCGCCGCCGCCTGCCTCGCCGGCGAGGCCACCCCGGGCCAGGTCGGGGCCGCCGTCACCGCCATGCGGGTCCGCGGCGAGACGGTCGAGGAGATCGCCGCCTTTGCGGAGGCCATGCGCGCCGCCGCCGCGCGGCTGGAGCCGCCGTTCGAGGTGATCGACACCTGCGGCACCGGCGGCGACGGGGCCCACACCTTCAACATCTCGACCGCCGCCGCGCTCGTGGCCGCCGGGGCCGGGGCGAAGGTGGCCAAGCACGGCAACCGGGCGCTGAGCTCGAAGTCCGGCTCCTCTGACGTGCTGGCGGCGCTGGGCGTCAATCTGCAGGCCAGCGCCCGGCAGGAGATGGCCGCCCTGACCGAGGCCGGCATCGCCTTCCTGTTCGCCCCCTCGCACCACGGGGCCATGCGCCACGTCACCCCGATCCGGGCCGAGCTGGGCTTTCGCACCGTGTTCAACCTGCTGGGGCCGCTGACCAACCCGGCCGGGGCGCGGCGTCAGGTGATGGGCGTCTATGACCCGCGCCTGCTGGCGCCTCTGGCCGAGGTGCTGGGGCGCCTCGGGGCGGTGCGCGCCTGGACCGTCCACGGCCAGGGGCTGGACGAGCTGACCACCACGGGCTTGAGCGAGGTCGCCGAATGGCGCGAGGGCAAGGTGACCCGCTTCACCGTCACCCCCGCCGACGCCGGCCTGCCGGAAGCCCGGCTGGAGCACCTGCGCGGCGGCGACGCCGAGACCAATGCCGAAGCCATCCGGCGTCTGCTGGCGGGCGAGCGCGGCCCCTATCGCGACGTGGTGCTGCTGAACGCCGCCGCGGCGCTGGTCGTGGCCGATCTGGCCCCCGACCTGCGCGCCGGGGCCGGGCTGGCCGCCGCCGCCATCGACGACGGCCGCGCCGCCCGCGCGCTCGAGGGCCTCGTCGCCGCCAGTCACCGTAATTTCGAGGAGCCTTCGTCGTGACCGACGTGCTGGCGCGCATCGCCGCCTACAAGCGCGAGGATGTGGCGGCGCGGAAGGCCGCGACCTTGCAGGATGTCATCGAGGCGCGCGCCGCGGCTGCGGACGCCCCGCGCGGCTTCCGCCGGGCTCTGGTCGCCCAGGCGACGCCCGGTCGCCCGGCCCTGATCGCCGAGATCAAGAAGGCCAGTCCGTCCAAGGGGCTTATCCGCGCCGACTTCGACCCGCCGGCGCTGGCGAAGGCGTACGAGGCCGGCGGCGCCGCCTGCCTGTCGGTGCTGACCGACGGCCCCAGCTTCATGGGAGACGACGCCTATCTGGGGCAGGCCCGCGCCGCGACCGCCCTGCCCTGTCTGCGCAAGGACTTTCTCGTCGACCCCTGGCAGGTGGCCGAGAGCCGGGCGCTGGGCGCCGACTGCATCCTGATCATCCTGGCCATGATCGACGATTCGCTGGCGGCCGAGCTGCTGGCCGAGGCCCGCCGATTCGGCATGGACGCCCTGATCGAGACCCACGACGAGGCCGAGATGGCCCGCGCGGCGGCACTGGGCGGCGATCTGGTCGGGGTCAACAATCGCTCCCTGCGGACCTTCGAGGTCGATCTGGCCACGACCGGCCGACTCGCCAACATGGCCCCGCCGCAGGCCCTGCTGGTCGCCGAGAGCGGGATCTTCACCCCCGAGGACGTGGCCGAGGTGGCCCGGACCGGCGCCACGGCCATCCTCGTCGGCGAGAGCCTGATGCGGCAGACCGACGTGACGGCGGCGACGCGGGCCCTCCTGTCGTTAGGTTGACATTAAGGAAGAACACTTACAGAACATCGGCAACGGTTCACGCCTTGTTCTGGAAGGTTTCCGCCCGATGCTCACGCGCAAGCAGCACGAGCTCCTGATGTTCATCCATGAGCGCATCAAGGAGACGGGCGTGTCGCCCTCCTTCGACGAGATGAAGGAGGCGCTGGATCTGGCGTCCAAGTCGGGCATCCACCGGCTGATCACGGCGCTGGAGGAGCGCGGCTTCATCCGCCGCCTGGCCCACCGGGCCCGGGCGCTGGAGGTGCTGAAGCTTCCGGACCAGGCCACCGCCGGCGCCCCGCGCGGGGTGGCGGGCTTCCGGCCCGACGTCATCGAGGGCGGCGGGGCCCGGGCGGCGCGTGCGCCGGTCGCCGAGCCGGCCAATGACGTCCGCGACCTGCCGCTGCTCGGCAAGATCGCCGCCGGCACGCCGATCGCCGCCATCCAGCACGAGCGCGACCGCCTGCCCGTCCCCGAGGCCATGCTGGGCGCCGGCGAGCACTATGTGCTGGAGATCGAGGGCGATTCGATGATCGAGGCCGGCATCCTCGACGGCGACATGGTCGTCATCAAGCGCGTCGACAACGCCGTCTCGGGCGAGATCGTCGTCGCCCTCGTCGAGGGCGAGGAAGCCACTCTCAAGCGCCTGCGCAAGAAGGGCCAGTCGATCGCCCTGGAGCCTGCCAACCGGGCCTATGAGACGCGCATCTTCGGCCCGGACCAGGTCGAGGTGCAGGGCAAGCTGGTCGGGCTGATCCGCCGGTATCACTGAGCCTCGTCGGCGGGGCGCCCAACCGTGTCGTTCCCCGGGGGCATCAGCCGGACACGGGTTCCCCTTCCAGATCCGTCATCCTCGGACTTGACCCGAGGATCGGGCGGTCCGCGGGCAGTCCGCCAGAGGCCTGCACAGCCCGGGGTCCCGCGCCATAGTCCTCCGCCGCTGTGCGACGGCGCCCTCGACCCTCGGGTCAAGCCCGAGGGTGACGGGGTGTTGAGGAGACGCCCGCCTACCCGCCGCCCCCGCTCCACGGCCGGTCCCCTCGCAGATCGGCGACCCTGAGCGCGCGCCAGCCGTCCGGGGTGCGCCACAGCTCCACCGCGCCGCCGCGCGCCCAGTCCCCGCCGTCCAGCACCAGACGACCGTCGCAGGCCGGCGGCAAGGCTGGGACGACGGCCCGCACCGCGACCACCTCCGCCACCGCGCACAGCGCCGACAGGCGTTCCGGCGCCGGCGCCCGCCGCGCCCATGATACCGCCAGCGGGCCGCCATCAACCGGTAGGCAGCTGGTGCGGTCGCAGCGCCAGTCGGCCGGATCCCGCGGCCTCACCTCCAGCCCCCGCCGCCGGCTCCAGACATCGACGGCGAAGCTGCCCGCCGTCCCGCGCGCCAGCATCGCCTGTCCGTCCGCGACGATCGCCGCGGCCCCCACCTGCTCGCCGATCCACAGGTCGGGCGTCGGGGCGCGCGGCCAAAGCAGGACGGCGCAGGCCAGCGGCAGCCCGGCCCAGCGCAGCGGCCCGCGCGTCAGGCAGATGACCAGCACCCCGAGGAAGGCGATCGGCAGGGCCGCGGTCGGCGCGCTGGGAATGGTCACGACCGCGCCGGGCAGACCGGCGATCCAGGCGCCGACCGCCAGCATGGCGTCGATGCCGACGCCCGCCACCCACAGGAAGGGCGCGCCGAGCCCCAGCGGCTCGAACACCGCCCCCAGCGCCAGCATCGGCATGATCAGGAAATCCGACAGGGGCGCGACGATCAGATTGGCCAGCAGGCCGAACATGGCGGTGCGGTTGAAGTGCTGCATGGCGAAGGGGCCGGTCGCCGCCCCGGCGACGAGACTGGCCAGCAGGGCGATGACCAGCCAGCTGCCGGCCCGCTGGACGACCGCGATCGGCCAGGGCACCGAGATCTCCGCCGTCCGCCGCGGCCAGGCCTCGGCGAGGGCGACGAGGGCGGCGGTGGCCGCGAACGACATCTGGAAGCCCGGGGTGACGATGGCCTCGGGCTGCAGCGCCAGCACGGCCACAGCGGCGACGGCCAGGGCGTGCATGCTGATCGCCTGCCGGTCCAGCAGGATGGCGAGGAAGGCGATCGAAGCGGTGATGGCCGCCCGCTCCGCCGGCGGGGGCGCGCCCGACACCACCAGATAGGTCCCGACCGCCGCGAGGCCGAACAGGGCCGCAGCCTTCTTGCCGTTGATGCGCAGGGCCAGCGGCGGACAGGCCGCGATCAGCAACCGGGCGAGGAAGAAGGAAAAGCCGCCGACGACCGCCATGTGCAGACCGGAGATCGACAGGATGTGGGCGAGGCCCGAGACCCGCATGGTCTCGACCTCCGCCGGGGCCAGCCAGGTCTCGTGGCCCGTCACCATGGCGGCGGCGACCCCGCCCGCCGGCAGCCCGACCCGGGCCACGATCCGTTCCGCCAGGGCGTAGCGCTGGGCGTTGATCCAGAGCGACAGCCGCAGGCGCGCGCCGGGCGGCGGCAAGGCGATGTCGCGCGGCGGGGTCAGGGCGAAGGCCACCCCGCCAAGGCTCTGGAACCAGGCGACCCGCCCGAAGTCATAGGCGCCCGGGCTGGCCGGCCCCGGCGGCGGATTGAGCAGGGCGGTCACGGCGATCGCCGCCCCCGGCCGCGGGGGCTGGCCGCGCAGGGTCAGCCGCACCCGCACCGGCGTGGCCTCTGGTGACAGGCCGGAAACGCGCACCGGGGCCAGCAGCACACGCGCCGCGCCACTGGCGCCCGGGCCGTCGACGTCGACCACCCAGCCCTCGATCCGGACCGGACCGTCCGGGGCCGGCGCGACCGGCGCGGCGACCCGGGCGCTGCGCCCGTCGGCCAGCGCCAGCCCGGCGGCGAAGGCGGCCGCCAGCAGCAGCGGCAGGGTCACGCCCCGCGTCGCCCCCCGGCAGCGCACCAGACCCCACCCGCCGAGCAGAAGGACGGCGCCGAGCATCAGCGGCCAGCCCGGCGGCTCCACCGGCAGGGCGAACCAGGTCGCCGCCCCGCCGCCCAGCGCTACCGGGGTCCACAGGCGCCAGCGATCCGCCTGCCGCGCCAGCTGGTCGCCCAGCCAGCCCGGGACGCGGCGCAGCAGGCGGGACGCGAGGCTGGGCGCCGGCCCGTCGGGGGGTATAAGGGCCGCCCGGGCCGCTGAGGGCCCGTTGCTTCCGGACGCCATGACCTCCCCCGTCGTCACCCGCTTCGCCCCGTCTCCCACCGGCTATCTGCACATAGGCGGCGCAAGAACGGCGTTATTCAACTATCTTTACGCGAAGGGCTGCGGCGGGCGCTTCCTGCTGCGCATCGAGGACACGGATCGCGAGCGCTCCACCGAGGCCGCGGTGAAGGCCATCTTCGACGGCATGGACTGGCTGGGCCTGGCGGCGGATGAGCCGCCGGTGTTCCAGTTCAGTCGGGCCGATCGCCATCGGGAGGTCGTGGCCGAGCTGCTGGCGCGCGGGGCAGCCTACCGCGACTATCTCTCGGCCGAGGAGACCGGCGCCCTGCGCGATGCGGCGCGGGCCGAGGGCCGGCCGTTCGAGTCGCCCTGGCGCGACCGGGACCCGTCCGAGGGCGACCCTGCCCAGCCGCACACCGTCCGCTTCCGCCGCCCGCTCGACACGCCGGTGATCGTCGCCGACGCCGTGCAGGGTGACGTGCGCTGGGAAAGCAGCGCGCTCGACGACCTGGTGCTGCTGCGCTCGGACGGGGCCCCGACCTACAATCTGGCCGTGGTGGTCGATGACCACGACATGGGCGTCACCCACGTGATCCGCGGCGACGACCACCTCAACAACGCCGCCCGTCAATCATTGATCTATGACGCCCTCGGCTGGGCCCGGCCGGTCTTCGCCCACATTCCGCTGATCCACGGGCCGGACGGTGCCAAGCTGTCCAAGCGCCACGGGGCCCAGGCGGTCCATGAGTACGCCGAGATGGGCTATCTGCCCGAAGCCATGCGCAACTACCTCGCCCGGCTCGGCTGGGCCCATGGCGACGCCGAGCTGTTCAGCGACGCCGAAGCCCAGGCTTGGTTCGACCTCACCGGCATCGGCAAGGCGCCGGCGCGGCTGGACTTCGACAAGCTGGCCCACGTCAACGCGCACTGGCTGCGTCAGGCCGACGACGCCCGTCTCGTGACCCTGACGCTGGAGGCCCTGACCCGCGCCGGTCAGCCGGCGGACGGCCCCGTCGCAGACCGGCTGGCCGCCACCCTTCCCCTGATCAAGGACCGCGCCCGCACCGTGCTGGATCTGGCCGAACAGAGCGCCTTCGCCCGCGCCGTGCGTCCGCTCGCGCTCGGCGACAAGGCGAAGGGCCAGCTGGCCGGCGAGGCCCGCGACCGGCTGTCGCGTCTCGTTCCCGTGCTGGCGGGCCAGGACGACTGGACCCCGACGGCGCTCGACGCCGCCCTCAAGGCCTTTGCAGAGGCCGAGGGCGTCGGCTTCGGCAAGGTCGGCCCGGTGCTGCGCGCCGCCCTGACCGGCGGCCTGCCCTCGCCCGATCTGGGCAAGACCCTGTCCGCATTGGGGCGGGAAGAGTCGCTCGGGCGCTTGGATGATGCGTTGCAACAGACTAAGTGATCGCCATCAACACAGACGAGCGACGTCCGGTCGCCGCCATTTCAGACCCGGAACCTCTCAGGGGGCCAGATGACTGACCAGACCAAAACCGCCGGCTCGGCGACCCTCTCCTACGCCGGCAAGACGGTGGACCTGCCGGTGTTGTCCGGCACAACCGGTCCGGACGTCATCGACATCCGCAAGCTCTACGGCGCCACCGAGGCCTTCACCTACGACCCGGGCTTCACCTCGACGGCGGCCTGTGAGTCGGGCCTGACCTTCATCGACGGCGACAAGGGCACGCTGCTGCACCGCGGCTACCCGATCGACCAGCTGGCCAAGCACTCCAACTTCGTCGAGGTCTGCCACCTGCTGCTGCGCGGCGAGCTGCCCTCGGCCGGCGAGTACGCCGAGTTCGAGCGCAGCATCACCATGCACACCATGCTGCATTCGCAGTTCGACCGCTTCTTCGAGGGCTTCCGCCGCGACGCCCACCCGATGGCCATCATGGTCGGCACGGTCGGGGCCCTGTCGGCCTTCTACCACGACAGCCTGGACATCCATGACCCGGTCCAGCGCAACATCTCGGCCATCCGCCTGATCGCCAAGATGCCGACCATCGCCGCCCGCGCCTTCAAGTACTCGGTCGGCCAGCCGTTCATCCATCCGAAGAACGACCTGAACTACGCCGAGAACTTCCTGCGCATGTGCTTCGCCGTGCCGGCTGAGGAGTATGAGGTGAACCCGGTCCTGGCCCGCGCCATGGACCGCATCTTCATCCTGCACGCCGACCACGAGCAGAACGCCTCGACCTCGACGGTGCGTCTGGCCGGGTCGTCGGGGGCCAATCCGTTCGCCTGTATCGCCGCCGGCATCGCCTGCCTGTGGGGCCCCTCGCACGGAGGCGCCAACGAGGAGGCGCTGAACATGCTGAAGGAGATCGGCACGCCGGAGAAGATTCCGGAGTTCATCGCCGGGGTGAAGGACCGCAAGTACAAGCTCATGGGCTTCGGCCACCGGGTCTACAAGAACTACGACCCGCGGGCGAAGGTCATGCAGGAGAGCGCCAACGAGGTGCTGGCCGCGGTCGGCGACCCGAACGATCCTCTGTTCCAGGTCGCCAAGGAGCTGGAGCAGGTCGCGCTGAACGACGAGTACTTCATCGAGCGCAAGCTCTATCCGAACGTCGACTTCTATTCGGGCATCACCCTGTCGGCGATGGGCTTCCCGACCACCATGTTCACCGTGCTGTTCGCCCTCGCCCGCACCGTGGGCTGGATCGCCCAGTGGCAGGAGATGATGGCCGACCCGTCGCAGAAGATCGGCCGCCCGCGCCAGCTCTACACGGGCCCGACCCAGCGCGACTACGTGCCGGTCGAGCGCCGCGGCTGAGCCGCCCGCCTCACGACCAAACAAAAAACGCCGGGGTCCACGACCCCGGCGTTTTCATGTCCGGCTTGCGCCGAAGCGTTTCGGGCGTCTCAGGCGCCTTCGACGACCAGCTTGCCGGCCGATTCCTTGCCGGTGCGACGGTCGCGCTCCAGCTCGTACGAGACGCGCTGGTTTTCATTCAGGCTGCGCAGGCCAACGGCCTCCAGGGCGGTGATGTGGACGAACACGTCCTTGCCGCCGTCTTCCGGCTGGATGAAGCCGTAGCCCTTGGTCGGGTTGAACCACTTAACGATTCCAGTCGCCATTTCAGATCTCCACATGGCGTTCGCCGCCGGGACGACCCCGGACGACGTGTCGGTTCTGAATGGATCGGCCGGAAAACTCGTGCGTGCGCAGAGAGAACGGGGCGTTACGCACAGAGATCGACGTGGCCCCTATAGGCGGGTCGCCTCCGGAAAGCAAACGCTGCGTTCAACCGCGGCGCGCGGCCAGCACATCGAGCACGGCGTCCGCCGCCAGTTCGGACGGGTCCGCGCCGCCCCGCCCCATCAGCGAAAGCGCCTCGGTCTGGTCCTGCGCCTGCTGCGCGGCGGCGGCCGGATCGTCCAGCAGCCGGCCGACAGCCCCCGCGAGGGCCTCGGGCGTCGCCGCATCCTGGATGAACTCCGGGGCGATACGGCGATCCGCGGCGATGTTGAACAGGGTCACATGCCGCGCCGTCACAAAATGCTTCATGATCCGGTAGCCCAGCGGATCGATGCGGTAGGCAATGACCATCGGCGCGCCGGCCAGGGCCAGCTCGGTCGAGACGGTGCCGGAGGTGGCCAGCGCCGCGTCGGCCAGCCGCATGGCCGCGTACTTGCGGTCCTCATCGACCAGATGCACCCGGAACGGCCAGGCGGCGACCCGCGTGCGGACGCTCTCGGCCACCGGCCCGGCCGCGGCGAGAATGACCTCGAGGTCGGGACGCCCCTCGCGCAGCCGGGCGACCGCCTGTTCGTACACAGGGGTCATCCGCGTGATCTCGGCCGGGCGGCTGCCGGGCAGCACCAGCAGAACGCGCGCCTCCGGGGCGAGGCCCAGCTCGGCGCGCAAGGCCTCCGGGTCGGCCCCGTCGAGATCGACATGCAGCGCCTGGGACCCGACGACCGTGGTCTTCAGGCCTTCCCGCTCGAACCACGGCGCATCGAAGGCGTAGAGCGCCAGCAGATGATCCACCGCCCTCGCCAGCGTCTTCGCCCGCACCGGGCGGGAGGCCCACACCTGCGGGCCGACGTACTTGATCAGCGGCGTCTGCGGCGAGGCCGCGCGGATGGCCTTGGCCACCCGGATGGTGAAGCCCCAGCTGTCGATCAGCACGACCACGTCCGGCTTTTCGCGGGCGGCCAGCGCCGCCGTCTCGGCCACCCGCCGCTTGACGCGGCCATAGGCCTTGAGGCCCTCGATCCAGCCAAGGATCGACAGCTCGGCGATGTCGAACGGGCTCTCAACCCCCTCGGCGGCCATACGCGCGCCGCCGGTCCCGACGAAGCGAACGTCTTTCCCCAGCCGCCGCTTCAGGGCCGCCGCCAGCCCGGCCCCGAGCGCATCCCCGGAGGCCTCGGCAGCGACCAGCATGACGGTCAGGGGTCCGCTCATCGGTCCTCGCCCCAGACGAACAGGCCCAGCCGGTCCGCGGCGGCCACCATGCCCTCGCGGTCGATCAGGATCAGCTGCCCCGCCACGCCTCCGACCCCGGCGAGGCCGGCGGCGGCGGCCAGCTCGACGGTGCGCACGCCCATCACCGGCATGTCGACGCGGAGGTCCTGGATCGGCTTGGGGGCCTTCCCCAGAGCGCCCTTGCGGGCGCCGGCCGCGCCGCGCAGGTCGGCCGGCAGCCCCGCCGTTCGCTGCAGCATGGCGTCGGTGCCCTCCTGGGCCTCGACCGCCAGCACGAGGCCGTCGACCACGACCGCGCCCTGCCCGATGTCCAGTTCCCCGGCCTTTTCCGCGACATGCAGCGCCTTCTTCAGGTCAGCCAGCTGCTCCGGCGTCGGCGTCACCCGGCCCAGCGCGCCCGCCGGCAGAGTCTCCCCGCCCAGCAGGTCGTCGGCGCCCTCGATGGCGTAGCCCTCGGCCTCGAAGATCGACAGGATCTTGCGCAGCAGGGCGTCGTCGCCCTTCGTCGCCGCCGCCACGATGCCGGGGAGAAGGGTGGCGCCCTTGAGGTCCGGCTTGAGGCTGCGGAAGTCCGGGCGGGCGACGATGCCGGCGAAGCAGACGGCGCCGCAGCCCTCACGCTTCAGGGCCGCCAGGATCCCCCCGATCTCGGCCATGCCCAGATCGACGCCCGGCCAGCGCGCCAGATGCGGATCGGCGAACCCCTTCAGCCGGATGACGAACAGGCTCCGGCCTTCGTCGTCGCAGCGCGCCGCGATGCGCAGGGGCAGGTCACCGCCCCCGGCGATCAGGCCCAGGCGAGGCGCGCCCGCGCTCATTCGCCCGGCAGGCAGAGCGGCCGGCGGGCATCCTCGCGGATGAAGGCGATGATCTCGCCGATCTCCGGCAGGTCGCCATAGGCCGCGGCCGTGCGGTCGATGCGGTCGGCGAACACGCCCTCGCCCTCGAACAGGTCCCGGTAGGCGGCCAGCAGGCGGCGGATGGCGTCCTTGCCGTAGCCCTTGCGCTTGAGGCCGACGAGGTTGAGCCCGTGCAGGCGCGCGTGATTGCCCCAGGCCGAGCCGTACGGGATGACGTCCCGGGTGACGGCGGCGAGGCCGCCGACGATGGCGCCCTGCCCCACCCGGCCGTTCTGGTGCACGGCGCACAGGCCGCCGAGGAAGACCCGGTCGCCGACCTGGGCGTGGCCGCCGAGGGTGGCGTTGTTGGCCATGACCACGTTGTCGCCGACGATCGCGTCATGCCCCACGTGAGCGCCCGTCATGAACAGGTTGTTCGCGCCCACGCGGGTCACGCCCGATCCCTGCGGCGTGCCGCGGTTGAAGGTGGCATGCTCGCGGATGACGTTGTTGGCGCCGATCTCGAGGCGGACCGGCTCGCCCTTGTAGCCATTGTGCTGCGGGTCGCCGCCGATCACGGCGAAGGGATGGATGACCGTGCCCTCGCCGACCGAGGTGTCCTGCTGGACCACCACATGGCTCACCAGGTGAACGCCGGCGGCCAGCTGCACCCCGGGCCCGACGATGCACCAGGGGCCGATCTCGACATCCGCCGCCAGCTCGGCGCGGGCGTCGACCTGGGCGCTGGGATGAATGGCCATGCTCAGCTCACCGGCGCCTCGACGGTCACGGCCATGGCCATGAACTCGGCCTCGGCCGCCAGCTTGCCGTCGATGAAGGTCTCGCCGCGGAACTTGTAGGCGTCGCCACGCGCCTTGATCACCTGAACCGCCATGCGCAGCTGATCGCCGGGCCGGGCCGGCTTGCGGAAGCGCACGCCGTCGATCGACATGAACATGATGACCTTGTCGGCCACGGCCACGTCCAGCGACTTGGACATCAGCAGCGCGCCCGTCTGCGCCATGGCCTCGACGATCAGCACGCCCGGCATGACCGGGTCGATCGGGAAATGGCCCGGGAAGAAGGGCTCGTTGTGGGTGACGTTCTTGATGCCGGTGATCGAGGTGGCCGGCACGAAGTCCTCGGCCCGGTCGACCAGCAGGAAGGGATACCGGTGCGGCAGCCGCCGCATCACCTCGGCGTAGTCGATCCTGCCCGTGTCCTCAGCCATGCCCGTCGGTCCCGCTGCGAGTCTTTCCCTGCGCCTGTTTGGCCAGCCAGACGGCTTCACGCAAGGATTGTCGCAGGGGCTTGGCCGGATAGCCGGACCAGGTCTCGCCGGCCGGAACATCGGCCAGCACGCCGGCTCCCCCGGCGATCCGCGCCCCCGCCCCGATGGTAATGTGATCGCCGACCCCGGCCCGGCCGCCGAACATCACGCCGTCGCCGACGATCACGGAGCCGGAGATGCCCGTGTGGGCGGCCATCAGGCAGAAGCGGCCGATGCGGCAGTTATGGCCGATCTGGACCATGTTATCGATCTTGGTGCCCTCGCCGATGACCGTGTCGTCATAGGCTCCACGATCGATGCAGCTGTTGGCCCCGAGCGTGACCCCGTCCTGCAGGACGACCCGCCCCAGCTGCGGCACGTCCATGGGGCCGGCGGGCGACGGCGCGGCCCCGAAGCCGGCCTCGCCGATGCGGGCGCCGGACAGCAGCGTCACCCGATCGCCGATCAGGGCGCAGAAGACGCTGACATGGGCGCCGATGCGGGCGTCGCGGCCGATCTGAACCCCCGGCCCGATCACGGTTCCCGGTCCGATCACGCTGCCGCGACCGATCCGGGCGCCCTGCCCGAGAAAGACGCCGGGCGCGATCCGGACGCTGTCGTCCTCGCACGCCTCGGCCGGCAGGGCGGGATCGAGCGCCGGCAGGGGCTGAAACAGTCGGCCGGCGGCGCGCGCCCACAGGGCCTGCGGGTAACGGCTGATGATCAAAGCGGCGCCGGGGGGCGCGCGGTCGACCATCTCGGCCGCGACTACGACGGCCGAGGCCCGGGTAGCCTCCAGCCGGGGCGCGAGCCGGTGGTCCGACAGGAAGGCTAGGTCCCCCGGTCCGGCCGCATCGAGCGGCGCGACCCCGGTCAGCGACGTCTCGCCGCCGCGCACGACCTCGCCCCAGTCCGCCGCCGCTGCAGCGACCGTCAGGGGCTGGCCCTGGTCGAAGAAGCGGCGGTCGGGCATGCGGGCCTTACTGGGCCTGGACGTCGGCCGGAACCGCGAGGCGGTTGAAGCTCAGCGTCGGCAGGGCGGCATTGAGGCGCTGGATGACCACATCCGAGATGTCCATCGCCGGGTTCATGACGTAGACGCTCTCGCGGTCCAGCAGCAGGCCGCAGCCGCGCTCCTGGTAGACGGCGACGATGATGGGGTCGACGGCCTGGGCAATGGCCTGCAGCTGCACCGCACGGGTGTAGCGCAGCTCCGCATCGCGGGTCTGCTCCAGCTGCTGGGCTTCCTGCAGGCGCTGCTGCAGGGCCTGGCGGCGCTGCTGCATCTCGGCCGCCGGGATGGTGGCCTGGCCCTGGGCGAGGGTCTGGGCCTCGGTCTCGATCGAGGCGGCGTAGGGCTGGAGCTCGCCGCGCACTTCCTCGAACAGGCGCTGCATGCCGGCGTTCAGAGCCTGGCCGGCCGTGGACTGACCGACCACACGCTCGTTGTGGTAGACGCACACGCCCGGAATCACCGGGCCGGGGTTGGCGGGACCGGCGGTCTGGGCCGAGGCGGCCCCGGCGGCGAGGGTGGTGAGCGCCGCGAGGGCGAGAGCGAGGGTCGTCTTCATGTTACATGTCCGGCTTGGCCGGTTCCCTTAGAACTGGGTCGAGGTCGAGAAGCGGAAGGTTTCCGACTCGTCGTAGTCTTCGCTCGACAGGATCTTGCTGAGGTCGAAGCGGATCGGGCCCATCGGCGAACGCCAGTGGATGCTGACGCCGGCGGAGGCGCGCAGCGAGGTGTCGTCGACGATATTGGCGTCGCGCACGCCGTTGCTGTTCACCGTGTAACGGTCATCCAGCCCCCCGAGCGTGCCGACGTCGGCGAACAGGGAGGTGCGGATGCCGTACTGTTCCGGCAGGCCATTCGGCACGGTCAGCTCGGCTGTGCCGACCACGTAGTAGTTGCCGCCCAGGGCGTCGTTGGTGGCCAGGTCGCGCGGGCCGATGCCAGCGGTCTCGAAGCCGCGGAAGCTGTTGCCGCCCTTGAAGAAGCGGTCGTTGATCCGCACCGCGTCGCCGTTCCAGCCCGACACATAACCGGCCGAGCCCTGCAGGCTGACGACCCACGACGGGGTGATGCCCCAGTACCAGGCGCCTTCGACCTCGGTCTTGATGTAGTTCACATCGCCGCCGATGCCGGCGAAATCCTGCCGCAGGCTGGTGGTCCAGCCGCGGGTCGGACGGATCGGGTCGTTCCGCTGGTCGACGAACAGGGTGTAGCCGGCCGAGGAGTTGAGCGACGCGCCGACCTGCTCGCACAGGGCCCGCGAGCCCTGGCCGTTGCAGTAGCCGCGCGGGACGATGATCTCGTCGTCGCGCAGGAAGTAGCGGGCGCTGAACAGGGTGTAGCGATTGAGCGGATAGGAGATCCGCAGACCGCCGCCGGTCGAGCGGTAGTCGAACGACGACTCCTGCTGGAAGTCATAGCGCGAGTGGAACAGGTCCCAGCCGGCGCGCAGGTTGCGGCCGAGGAAGCGCGGTTCGGTGAAACGGAAATCGATCTGCTGGCGCAGCGAGCCCCACTCGACGCGCGCTACGACGTTCTGGCCGCGGCCGCGGAAGTTGCGCTCCGAGATGCCGAGGTTGACGACGAAGGAGTCGACCGAGCTGAAACCGGCCCCGACCGACAGTTCGCCGGTCGGCTGCTCCGTGACATTCACATTGAGCACGCTGCGGTCCGGCGCCGAGCCGCGGGCCTCCTCGATCTCGACCTCCTCGAAGAAGCCGAGGGCGCGCAGGTTGTTGCGCGACAGGTCCATCAGGCGGCGGTTGAAGGCGTCGCCCTCGACCAGCAGCAGTTCCCGGCGCACGACCGGATCGACGGTGCGGGTGTTGCCCACCACATTGATGCGCTCGACGTAGACACGCTCGCCTTCGGTGACATTGAAGACCACGTCGACCGTGTCGGTCTCCGGATTGGCGCGATAGGTCGGGTTGATCTCGACGAAGGCGTAGCCGGCCGAGCCGGCCGCGAAGGTCAGGGCGTCGACCGCGTTCTCGATGCGGTCGCTCTCGTACAGGTCGCCGCTGCGGATCGGCACGAGCGCGCGCAGGAAGTCCTCGTTCAGCCGGTCGCTGGTCGTCTCGACGGTGATTTCGCCGAAGTTGTAGCGATCGCCCTCCTCGACGGTCAGGGTGATGCCGAAGGAGTCATTGTCCGGCGACAGCTCGGCCACCGCCGAGAGGATGCGGAAGTCGTAGTAGCCGCGGTTGGTGTAGAACTTGCGCAGCTGCTCCCGGTCGTAGTCGAGCCGGTTCGGGTCGTAGTTGTCGTTCGACGAGAAGAACTGCCACCAGCGCGAGGTCTTGGTGACCATCACCTCGCGCAGGTCGCCGTCCGAGAAGGCCTCGTTGCCGATGAAGGTGACCTGGCGGACGCCGGTCTGGGGGCCTTCGTCGATCTCGAACACCACATCGACGCGGTTCTGCTCCAGCTGCACCAGCTTGGGCGTGACCGAGGCCGAGATGCGGCCCTGCAGACGGTAGAGCTCGACGATGCTCTGCACATCCTCCTGCACCCGGGCGCGGGTGAAGATGCCGCGCGGCTGCAGCGTGACTTCCTCGCGCAGCTTGTCCTCACGGACCGCGCTGTTCCCCTCGAACACCACCTGGTTGATGATCGGGTTCTCGACGATGTCGATGATCAGGTCGCCGTTCGGCTGCACGCCCATCTGGACGTCGGCGAACAGGTCGGTGCGATAAAGGGTGCGGACCGCCACATCGAGCGTCAGCGGGTCGACGACGTCGCCCGGCTGGATCGGCAGGTAGGACAGCACCGTCGACGGATCGATGCGCTGGTTGCCGCGCACGAAGATGCGGTTGACGCGCGCCTGCTGCGCGGCCTGGGCCGGCGCGGGACCGGTCGCAGCGCCATCCTGGGGCGCCGGGGCGGCCTGCTCCGGAGCCGGGCCGGCGGCGGCCACCAGGGCGGCGACGCTGACGTAGGCGCCCAGACGGAGCGCAGCGCGGGAACGGGTTCGGGTCATGCGGTCTACCATCGGGGGCTGGCGTCGGCTCAACTGGCGAGCCCGCCGAGGAAACGGAACAGATCGAGCTTTTGCAGATCGTTCCAGGTGGCGAACAACATCAAAGCCGCGACCAAGGCAAGCCCGACGCGGTAGCCGGCCTCCTGGACAGCAGCGGCGACGGGCTTTCCGGCCACAGCTTCATAGCCGTAAAACACGAGGTGTCCGCCATCGAGAACGGGGATCGGCATCAGATTGATGAAGCCGATTCCGATCGAGAGGATGGCGGCGAACTGGACCAGGGTCAGCAGCACATTCAGGGCGGTGAAGACCGGGTCCGGATTGGCGCTGACCGCGCGATCGGTCAGCGCGCCCGAGGCCTTGGCGATGCCCAGCGGGCCGCTCAGCTGGTCGCCGCTCTCGCGGCCGGTCAGCAAGCGGCCGAGATAGTGCAGGGTCGTCCCGATCACATCGCCGACCTCCTGCACCCCCCGGCCAACGGCGGCGATGGGGTCATAGCGGACAAACCGCGTCTCGCCGGGCAGCGAGCCCAGCTGCAGCCCGATGCGCCCGACAGTGACGCGGCCGGCGATCGGGTCCTGCTCGACCGAGCGGGCGGGAGTGGCGATCAGCTCGACCGGCTGCCCGTCGCGCTCGACCCGGAAGGTCAGGGCCTCGCCGGCGTTGAGGCTGACGATGCGGATCATCTCGTTGGCGTCCTCGATGCGCCGCCCGTCGATGGCCACCACGAGGTCGCCGGTCTCGAACCCGGCCGCGGCGGCTGCGCCGTCCGGGGCCACGCCGGCGACCCGCGGCGGGTTCACCTGGACGCCCAGGGCGCTGAACAGAACGGCGAAAATCAGCACCGCCAGAACGAAGTTGGCGAAGGGGCCCGCGGCCACGATCAGGGCGCGCTGCCAGACGGGCTTGAAGTGGAAGTAGTCGCTGACGGCCCCCTCGCCCTCGTCCCGCGCGATCCGCTCGCGCAGCTCATCGAGGCCCTTGCGGTCCGGAACGCTGGAGGCGTCGAGGTCGCCGGCGAACTTGACGTAGCCGCCGAGCGGCAGCCAGGCGAGGCGCCACTCGATCCCGTGACGGTCATGCCGGCTCAGGATGGCGCGGCCGAAGCCGATGGAAAACCGCTCGACCTTCACGCCGAAAGCGCGGGCGGTCCAGAAATGGCCGAGTTCGTGGATGGTGACGATGACCGTCAGCACCAGCAGGAACGGCACAACGTAGATCAGGACCTGTCCCAGGACGTCCAACATGCGCGCCGATCAACTCCCGTCCGTCAGGCCGCAGCCGCCATCGCATCGATGACGACCCCGGCGGTCTCCCGGGCGACAGCATCGATCCGAAGCGCCGCCTCGCAGGCATCCACAGCGCTGCACTCCACCCCTGCGCCGCACACCCGTTGCAGGGTTTGATCGACGACTGCGGCAATATTGAGAAAGGCCAGACGGCGGTCAAGGAAGGCGCGCGCCGCCGCCTCATTGGCGGCATTGAACACGGCCGGGGCGGCGCCGCCGGCCTGCAGCGCCTGCCGGGCGAGCGCGAGGGCCGGGAAGCGCTCGAGGTCCGGCGCCTCGAAGGTCAGGCGGCCCAGCCGCGCGAGGTCGAGCTTCGGCGCATCCCACGCCGCCCGCCCCGGCCAGGCCAGGGCGCAGGCGATCGGCGTCTTCATGTCCGGCGGCCCCATCTGGGCCAGTGTCGAGCCGTCGATCATCTCGACCATGCTGTGAATGATCGACTCGGGATGGACCACCACGTCGATCCGGTCAGCCGGCAGGTCGAAGAGATAGGCCGCCTCGATCATCTCGAGACCCTTGTTGGCCATGGTGGCGCTGTCGACCGAGATCTTGGCTCCCATGCTCCAGTTCGGGTGCGCCACCGCCTGTTCGGGCGTCACCGCCGCCATCTGCGCCAGCGTGGCGCTCCGGAACGGCCCCCCGGACGCTGTCAGGATGACTTTCGACACGGTGTCGGGCCGGTCGTGCGGGAACACCTGGAAGATCGCCGAGTGCTCGGAATCGACCGGGATCAGCCGTCCGCCGGCCCTCTCGACCCGGGCGCGCAGGGCCGGGCCGCAGCAGACGAGGCTTTCCTTGTTGGCCAGCGCCAGCGTCGCGCCGGTCGCCGCCGCGGCCCAGGCCGAACGCAGGCCGGCGGCGCCGACGATCGCGGCCATGACCAGATCGGCGGGGCGCACCGCGGCGTCGACCAGCGCCTCCGGCCCGGCCGCCACCTCGACCGGCTCTCCCGCGAGGGCGTCGCGCAGATCCTGCAGGCGCGCGGGGTCGGCCGTCACCACGAGGCGCGGACGCCAGCGGCGCGCCTGTTCGGCCAGCCGGGCGATGTTGCCCGCCCCGGTCAGGGCCTCGACCTCGAAGGGCTCCCCACCCGCCGCCTCGATGGCCGCCATCACCTCCAGCGTGGACACGCCGACGGAGCCGGTGGCGCCGAGAACGGAAACGCGACGCACGGAACTCATCCGACCTGGCCCAGCTCGATCAGGAAGCGCCCGGCGGCAATGACGACGATGGCGAACATCAGCCCGTCGACCCGGTCAAGCAGCCCGCCATGCCCCGGAATGATGTCGCCGGCGTCCTTGACCCCGAAGCGCCGCTTCAGCGCGGACTCCCACAGATCGCCCGCCATGGCCGCAGCCCCGCCCGCGAGGCCCAGCAGCGCGCCGATCACGACGCTGTCCGTGCCCTGCTCGGGCAGGGCCGTCATGAGCGCCCCGGCAAGGGTGCCGGCCGCCAGCCCGCCGAGGAAGCCCGACCAGGTCTTGTTCGGCGAGAAGCGCGGCCAGAGCTTCGGCCCCCGCAGCAGGGAGCCGGTCAGGAAGGCGGCGATGTCCGCCGACCAGGTCACGGCGAACGTCAGGGTGACCCAGTAGAAGCCCTCGGCGCTGGCTCCGTCGCGCAGCCACAGGAACAGCACCGCCGGCCAGCCGATATAGAGCACGCCATAGGCGGCATCCGTGCGCGAACGCCCCAGCCGCCAGGCGAACAGGGCCGCCAGCCCCGCCCCCGCCACCAGCGCGATCAGTCCCTCGGACAGACCGAAGGCATGGGTCGCGGCGACCGCCGCAAGCAGCGCGACCGCCACGGCGGCGAGGATGCCGCGCCACGCCGAGGGCGCGCTCATGCGCGACCATTCGGAGGCCAGCAGCACGCAGACCAGAGCAATGACAGCCGCGGTCCAGAGGCCGCCGAGCCAGACCGCGAAGACGGCCACGGGGGCCATCACGAGGGCGGAGACGGCGCGCGGGCCTATGTCGCCGATCCGCCCCGGCATCAACCGGCCGCCAGCACGGGCTGCGCCGGACGTCCGCCAAACCGCCTCTGGCGGCGGCGATACTCGGCCACGGCCGCCGCAAGCGGCTCCGCGCCATAGTCCGGCCAGAGCACGTCCTGAAACACCAGCTCGGCGTAGGCTGCTTCCCAGAGCAAGAAGTTCGACAGGCGCTGTTCGCCCGAGGTGCGCACGATCAGATCCAGCGGCGGGGCCCCGGCGCCGGAAAGGCCGGCCGCCAGGTCGTCCTCGACCACCTCGAAGCGTCCCTCGCGCGCGGCGCGGTCGACCAGGGCCTGGGCCGCGTCGACGAGGTCGGCCTGGCCGCCATAGTTGAACGCCACCTGCAGACGGAAACGGTCGTTGTGCGCGGTGCGCTGCTCCGCGCGCGCGACGATCTCGGCGATGTCGGCCGGCAGACCCGCGCGACGCCCGAGGATACGGACCTGGACGCCCTCGCGGGCCAGACGCTCGAGGTCGCTGGCCACATAGGCCCGCACCAGCCCCATGAGGTCCGAGACCTCCTCGGCCGGCCGACGCCAGTTCTCGGTCGAGAACCCGAACACCGTCAGGCAGCGAATGCCGAAGTCCGGGGCCGCCTGCACCGTCCGCTTCAGAGCCTGGACGCCCTCGCGGTGCCCCAGCGCGCGGGGCGCACCCCGACGCTCGGCCCAGCGGCCGTTGCCGTCCATGATGATGGCGACGTGGGCGGGCCCGTCGGGGCCACCCGCGTCGGGGGCGTCGGTCATCGCGTGCATTCCCGGGCGCTCAGGTCCGTCAGACCTGCATGATCTCGGCTTCCTTGACCTTCAGCGCCTCGTCAATGCGCTTCACGGCGGCGTCGGTGTCCTTCTGGACCTCGGCCTCCATCTTCTTCTGCTCGTCCTGGCTGATGTCGCCGGCCTTTTCAGCCTTCTTCAGCTCGTCGTTGGCGTCGCGGCGCACGTTGCGCACGGCCACCTTCTGCTGCTCGGCGTACTTGGACGCCAGCTTGACCAGGTCCTTGCGGCGCTCCTCGGTCAGCGGCGGAATCGGGATGCGCAGGGTCTGGCCATCGACGACCGGGTTGAGGCCGAGCCCGGCCGAGCGAATGGCCTTCTCGACCGAGACCACCATGCCCTTGTCCCAGACGCTGACCGAGATCATGCGCGGCTCGGGCACGCTGATGGCGGCCACGGCGGTGAGGGGCGAGGTCGAGCCATAGGCCTCGACCATCACCGGCTCCAGCAGGCCGGCGTTGGCCCGGCCGGTGCGCAGACCGGCGAACTCCTCCTTGAGCGCCGAAACCGCCTTGTCCATGCGGTCGCGATAGGTCTTCAGGTCGGGCTTGGCCATGAGCGTATCTCTTGTGTCGTCGTGGTCAGGTGGCGGCGGGATCGGGACGTATCAGGCGGGCCGGGGGTTGCGGATCACCGTGAAGGCGCCCTCGCCCCGCAGCGTCCGGCGGAACGATCCCTTTTCGCGAATCGAGAACACCACAATCGGAATGCCCGAGTCACGCATCAGGGCGACAGCGGACGCATCCATGACCTTCAGGTCGCGCGCCAGCACGTCGTGGTAGGTGAGCTCGTCGTACCGCGTGGCGGTCGGGTCCTTTTTCGGGTCGGCGGTATAGACGCCGTCCACGCTGGTGCCCTTCAGCAGGGCGTCGCAGCCCATTTCCGCGGCGCGCAAGGCTGCGCCGGAGTCGGTGGTGAAGAACGGCGCGCCCACGCCGGCGGCGAAGATCACGACCCGGCCCTTCTCGAGGTGGCGCAGGGCGCGGCGGCGCACATAGGGCTCGGCCACGGCGTTCATGACGAGGGCGCTCTGCACCCGCGTCTGAACGCCGATCTTCTCCAGCGCCGCCTGCATGGCGAGGGCGTTCATGACCGTGGCCAGCATGCCCATGTAGTCGGCCGAGGCGCGGTCCATGTCGCCCGCCGCCTTGCTCAGGCCGCGGAAGATGTTGCCGCCGCCGATGACGAGGCAGATCTCGACGCCCTCGCGAGCGACCTCGGCGACCGCATGGGCGACCTCGGCGACCGTCTGCATGTCGATGCCGTAGCCCTGGTCCCCCATCAGGACCTCGCCGGACACCTTCAGCAGGACGCGCTTGTATCGGAACTCGCTGGGCGCGTCGGGCATGGGTCTTCCATCTTGCAGGCGGTGCCGCCGGAATCGGCGTGGGTCTTATAGACGAAGGGCGCGCCCGGCTTCAAAGCCCGGCGCGCCCTCATTGATCCACGAGAAGGGAGATCAGCCCTTGGTCATCGAGGCGACTTCCGCCGCGAAGTCCGGGCCGTCGACCTTCTCGACGCCCTCGCCGAGCGCCATGCGCACGAAGCCGGCCAGCTTCAGGTTGGCGCTGCCGAGGCTCTTGGCCGTGTCGGCCACCAGCTGCTCGATGGTCTGGTCCGGGTTCATGACGAACGGCTGCTTGGACAGGACCACGTCCTTCTGGAACTTGGCGATCTGACCGTCGACGATCTTCTCGATCATGTTCTCGGGACGGCCTTCTTCCTTGGCCTTCTCGATCAGCACGGCGCGTTCGCGCTCGATCGCCGCCGGGTCGAGGTCGTCGGTGTTGAGCGACAGCGGAGCCGTGGCGGCGACGTGCATGGCGATCTTGCGTCCGAGCTCGCGCAGCTGGGTCTGGTCGCCCTCGCCTTCCAGCGCCACCAGCACGCCGATGCGGCCCAGCGACGGGGCCACGGCGTTGTGGACGTAGGAGGCGACGACGCCTTCGCTCACCGACAGGCGGGCGGCGCGGCGCAGCTGCATGTTTTCGCCAACGGTGGCGATCAGGTTGGTCACCTCATCCTGAACGGTCTTGCCATTCTCCAGCTCGGCGCCGTGCAGGCCTTCGAGGTGGTGATGCTCAAGGCCCAGCTGCGCAAACTGCCTCGCGGCGTTCTGGAACAGCTCGTTGCGGGCGACGAAGTCGGTCTCGGCGTTGAACTCGATCGCGGCGCCGATCTCACCCTTCCCGTCCTGACGGGTGGCGACCGCAACGAGGCCTTCGGCGGCGACGCGGTCGGCCTTCTTGGCGGCCTTGGACAGGCCCTTGGCGCGCAGCCAGTCGATCGAGGCCTGCAGGTCGCCGTTGTTCTCGGCCAGCGCCTTCTTGCAGTCCATCATGCCGACGCCGGTCTTTTCACGCAGCTCCTTGACGAGCGCGGCGGTGATCTCGGCCATTGTGTCTCTCCTGGATTGGGTCTCGTAGCGGAACGGCCGGGCCCGGAGGCCTGGCCGTGAAAGGGTCGGTCGGTGTTCGATAAAGGCCCTGTGCGACAATCGTCCTGCGACGACCGCCACACAGGGCCCTTCCGGCTTCGGCTCTGACGCGCCCCGAAACGGGGGCGCGGCGGATCAGCCGGCGGTCTCTTCGGCGGCGGCGGCCTCGGGGGCGGCGTCGGCGGCCAGCATTTCCTCGGCGGCGCCTTCCGCACCGGCCGGGGCCGGTTCAGCGGCGGCCGGGGCGGCCTCACGCAGGGCCGGCTCGACCGGGGCTTCCGAGGCGCCCAGATCGATGCCCTGGGCCGAAGCGCCGGCGGCGAGGCCGTCCAGCACCGCGTCGGCGATCAGGTCGCAGTAGGTCTGGATGGCGCGGGCGGCGTCGTCGTTACCCGGGATCGGGTAGGTGATGCCGTCCGGATCGCAGTTGGTGTCGAGGATGGCGATGATCGGGATGTTCAGCTTGCGGGCTTCCTGGATCGCGATCGCTTCCTTGTTGGTGTCGATCACGAACATGATGTCGGGGATGCCGCCCATGTCCTTGATGCCGCCCAGCGAAGCTTCCAGCTTGTCGCGTTCGCGCTGCAGGCTGAGCAGCTCGCGCTTCACGCGGCCCTCGCCGCCGGACTCGAGCACGGCGTCCAGTTCGCGCAGACGCTGGATCGAACCCGACACGGTCTTCCAGTTGGTCAGGGTGCCGCCGAGCCAGCGGTTATTCATATAGTACTGGGCGCAGCGCTTGGCCGCTTCGGCGACCGGGTCAGCGGCCTGGCGCTTGGTGCCGACGAACAGCACGCGACCGCCCTTGGCGGCCACTTCGCGCACCGCGACGAGCGCCTGGTGCAGCAGGGGCATCGTCTGCGAGAGGTCGATGATGTGGATGTTGGAGCGCGCGCCGAAGATGTAGCGCTCCATCTTCGGGTTCCAGCGGTGGGTCTGGTGGCCGAAGTGCGCGCCGGCTTCCAGAAGCGTGCGCATGGAGAATTCAGGCAGAGCCATCGATCGTCTATCCTTCTTCCGATCAATCCTGGCGCGGGCGATAAAAGGCCGAAGATCCGGCCCTCGGAACGGAACGACCCGGGATGTCTCCCCGGAACGCCCCACGCCCGCGTGCGAAGTGCGCCGCGCTTCTAGGGAAGACATCGCCGGAAAGCAAGCGTCACGGTTCCCGGGCGACACCGCCGAAGAACGCTGTTACATTGCGTTTGAGGGAGAAGGGTCATGTCCTTGCGCGCGACAGTGCTGTCCATGGTCGTGGTGCTCGCCGCCGGCATCGCCGGGGTGGCGAGCTCGCGACAGCCCCTCACGCCGCCGCTCGCGGCCACCGTCGCCGAACTGCCGCCCTCCCCCGCCGGCCGGTCTGCGCTGACCGTCGCCCGGCAGGATCCGCTGACGGCGCGCCTGCGCGGCGTGCTGTCCCAGTCGCCGGGCGGACAACAGACCCTCGCGTCCATCTCGGCCTCGGACGTGCCGGTTCTCGGACCACCGACGCCAGCCCTTCTGCAGGCCGCGACCTTCCTCGGCGGCGAGCGGCACTACATGCTGGTGATCGAGCAGCCAGGCCGTATCATCGAAATCTATGGTTCAACCCAGGCCTTCCGAGCGCCGGCCGCCGCGGGCGCCGCAGGATCGACCGGCTTGCCCGACCGGCCTGCAGCTCCTGAGGCCGGGGCCGCGCCCCGCGTCCCGTCCGGCGCCCCGCGCACGGCGGTTCGCGCCCCGGGAGTTGACCGGCCGCAGGATGTGCAGGTCGAGCGTACAGAGTACGGCGTCGACGTCGCCTTCAGCCGCTACGGCGCAGTCTACAGCGTCAGCTTCATCTGCACCGCGCCGAACGGCGCCAGCTGCAGCGAGGCCGAGGCGACGGGGTTCGCAGCCAGCCTCGTCCTGCTGGGCGGGGGCGACTGATGCGCCGCCTCGCGACGGTCGCCGCCCTGCTGACGCTCACCGCCTGCGCGCCCGGCGGATGCAGCGGCGACGCCGCGCCGCCTGTCCCGGCCGGGCCGGACGGTCCCGTGACACCGGCCGAGCTTCCTCCCGAGCCACCGGCCCCTGAGCCGGTCACCTGGCCGCACGAACCCGCCGGAGCGCTGCATCCTGGCTCGGGCAGCGGCGCGACGGATCCGACCCTGTGGGCCGCCGGCATGCGCTTTCCACTGGAGGCCGGACCGGCTTACGCGAACTCCCAGGTGTACGGCTACGGCGGCTGGCAGGCGCCCGGCCCCGGCGGTCAATGCGATCCTCGCAACTACGCCTATCCGTGGCGCGACAATTTCTGCGAGACCCGCTCCTGGTCGAACAGCAAGTGCCCGGCCGGGCGCGGGCACCAGGGCCAGGATATCCGGCCAGCCACCTGCGAGAAGAGGGTGCACTGGGCCGTCGCCGCCGAGGCCGGCCGCATCAGCTCGATCGGCAGCTACACCCTCACCCTTCTGGGCGACTCCGGGCGGATTTACCGCTACCTGCACCTCGATATGGCCGAGGTGAACGCCCTGTTCCCGACGCTGGCGTCGCGGACCGTCACACGGGGCCAGCGGCTGGGTCGCGTCTCGGACGATTTCGGCGGCAACGCCACCACCATTCACCTGCACTTCGAGATCAAGGCGCCAGTTTCAGACGGCGAGACGGCGGCGGTCATCTTCGTGCCGACCTACACCAGTCTGGTGGACAGCTACTCCCGACTGCTCAACGCAACAGCCTGAGCAACCGCAACCGGCCCCTCAACGCGGCGGAAGGATCGGCAGCATGCGCCGCAGGACGCTGTCCCGGTCGATGAACTGGTGCTTCAGCGCCCCGGCCACGTGCAGGGCAAGCAACACATAGAGCACCTTGGCCCCGTTCTCGTGCATCTGCATCAGGGCGCCGGCCAGTTCCCGGTCGGCCGGCAGCGGCAGCAGCGGCCAGTTAAACAGGCCGAACCAGTCGATCGGGCGCTGCGCCGCCGACGATGCGGCCCAGCCGCCGAGCGGCAGGGCGATCAGCACCACATAGAACAGCACCTGGGTGATGCGCGCGAGGTAGCGCTGCCAGCCGGGCGTCGCGGCCGGCAGCGGGGGGGCGGGATGGCGCACCCGCCACAGCAACCGGATCAGGGTCAGCACCAGGATGCTCAGGCCGCTGGCCTTGTGCACGTCGATGAAGGTGCGCGCCGCGGGCCCCTCGACCGCATCGGCCGCGAAGTAGAGACCGATCTGCATGAGGACCAGAACGGCGATCCCCCAGTGCAAGGCGATCGCGACGGTGGAATATCGGTCAGTCGGCGCAGCCATGGCGTTCCCCTCTCGGCCCGAGGGCCACGCGGCAGCTTGCCCCATGCCCCCGCCACCGCCAAGCCCGGCCTTGCACCCGGCGAGGCGGCGCGGCAGTGAGAGGTCAAAGAAAACGGACCCGGCGACGGGGCCGAGCTCAAGGGAGCCTGTCATGACCTATCGCGCCCCCGTTCGCGATCTCGCCTTCAGCCTCGAAGCCGTGGCCGGAATCGACGCCGTCGCAGCCACCGGGGCCTTCCCGGACTACGACCGGGACGTCATGGGCGCGGTGCTGGAGGCGGCAGGCCAGGTCGCGGAAACCCTGCTCGCGCCGCTCAACCGGGTCGGGGACCAGCAGGGCGCCCGCTACGCCAACGGCGCGGTAACGGCGGCGCCTGGCTTCGCCGAGGCCTATCGCGAGTTCGCCGCCGGCGGCTGGACCGGCCTGGCCGCCTCCCCGGCCCACGGCGGCCAGGGCCTGCCCAAGGCGCTTGAGCTGGCGGCCTTCGAGCCGGTGCACTCGGCCAACATGGCCTTCGGCCTGTGCCCGATGCTGAGCCTTGCCGCCATCGAGGCGCTGGAGGCCCATGGCGACGCCCGGCAGAAGGACCTGTACCTGACCCGCCTGATCTCGGGCGAATGGACCGGCGCCATGTGCCTGACCGAACCCCAGGCCGGCTCGGACCTCGGGGCGCTCACGACCCAGGCGGTCCCCAACGGTGACGGGACCTACAGCCTGACCGGCCAGAAGATCTACATCACCTGGGGCGACCACGACGCCACCGACAACATCCTGCACCTGGTGCTGGCCCGCCTGCCCGACGCCCCCCCCGGCCCCAAGGGCATCAGCCTGTTCCTCGCGCCCAAGGTGATGGTGGATGACGCGGGCAATCCCGGGGCCCGCAACGCCTTCCGTCCGGTCGGCATCGAGCACAAGCTGGGCATCCACGCCTCGCCCACCTGCGTCATGGCCTATGAGGGCGCCACGGCCGAGCTGATCGGCCGCCCCAACGAGGGGTTGGCGCACATGTTCACCATGATGAACGCCGCGCGGGTGGCCGTGGGTGTCGAGGGCGTCGCCATCGCCGAGCGCGCCTATCAGCAGGCGCTGGCCTATGCCCTGGACCGCCGTCAGGGTCGCTCGCCCTGGACCGGCGAGGCCGGCGCGCCGATCTTCGATCATCCGGACGTGCGCCGCACCCTGTCAGTGATGAAGGCGCGCATCGAGGCCGGCCGCGGCATCTGCCTGTCCACCGGCGTCGCCGCCGATCTCGCCAGACATGCGGCGAGCGAGGACGACAAGCGTTTCTGGAAGGGCCGCGAGGATCTGTTCACGCCGATCGCCAAGGCATGGTCGACGGACATGGGGGTCGAGGTCGCCTCCCTCGGCGTGCAGGTCCACGGCGGCATGGGCTTCGTCGAGGAGACCGGCGCCGCCCAGCACTATCGCGACGCCCGCATCGCCCCGATCTACGAGGGCACCAACGGGATTCAGGCGATGGACCTGGTCGGCCGCAAGCTGGGCCAGGACGGCGGCGAGGCGGCCCGGGCGGTGATCGCCGAGATGACCGTTACCCTCACCGACTTGAAGCACGTCTTCGAGGGCAAGCCCGTCGAGCGCTTTGCCGCCGCCATCGAGGCCGTGCGCGACGCGACCCTGTGGCTGCTCGATCGCAAGTCGGACCCGAACGCGGCGGACGACGTGCTGGCCGGGGCTGACGCCTATCTGAAGCTGATGGGCGACGTGATCGGCGGCTGGATGCTGGCCAAGGGGGCCATTGAGGCGGCGCGCCGGCTCAAGGCCGGCGAGGGCGCCCCCGCCTGGCTGGAAGGCAAGCTGGCGCTGTACGAGGTCTATGCCGCGAACGTGCTCGGCCATGCGTCCAGTCGTCTGGCGGCGATCGGTCAGGGCGGCGCCCTGCTCCGCCGCATGACGCGCGAGGCGCTCGGCGCCGCCTGACGTCAGTCGACCGGCAGGGTCCCGGCCAGCTCCGACGGCCGCGGCTGATCCAGCAGGGCGATGGTCTCGCGCACGAAGCGGGCGTGGGCCACCACCGCCAGCCCGAGCGTCTGCCCCCCGACCTCGACCGCCTGGGTCAGCACCCCGCCGATGAACGGGTGCTCCGGCGTCGGTGCGTCCGGCCGACGGCGGGCGGCCGGGGCCCAGAACACCGGGCCGCCAGAGTTGCCGGGAAATACAGCGAAATCGAGCAGGAAGGTCGGATAGGCGTCGACCGGCGCAACCGGCCACGACGCGACCTTGCCGACGCGCAGGATCGGAAAGCCGGCGCGGTTGGCCGACAGCCCCTGCGGAAAGCCGAGGCTGTAGAGCTCGTCGCCCGGC
This sequence comes from Brevundimonas sp., assembly GCF_035998205.1. Classification (GTDB taxonomy): domain Bacteria; phylum Pseudomonadota; class Alphaproteobacteria; order Caulobacterales; family Caulobacteraceae; genus Brevundimonas. The sequence goes on along the minus strand of NZ_DASYHT010000004.1, from coordinate 606,996 downwards.
CCGACGCCGAGCCGGTCGAAGGTCGCGCTGTCCGCCAGCCAGCCGATCGGCATGGCGGCGGCGGCGAAGGTCGGCGGCGGCGTGATCGGGATCACCGCCACATCCTGCAGCGGGTGCTCGACCCAGAGGGGCTCCCCGTCTTGTCGGATGGAAACCATCTGCGGGTCGAAACGCCAGGCGCCGTCCTCCGACGCGACCCGCCAGCCGATCCGCATCTCGTCGGCCGGCATGCGGTCCAGCACGTGCCGGGCGGTGACGAGCAGGACGCGCGGAGTCCCGTCGGCCGCCTCGTCAGCGATGAGGAAGCCGGTGCCGACCGTACGGGCCCCATCCGCCAGCGGCTGATCGAGCATCACCGTGGCGTTGATCATGCCGAGCGTCAGGTCCCACGCCGGCGCCGGGGCCGGCGTCGCCTCAAGCGGACGGACGACCGCCGGCGGGTCCTGGATCAGGGCGGGATCGAACAGCACGCGGCCACCATCTCTGTCTGTCAGCGCTTTCATTTGACCGGCCGCGCGCGCCCGCACAAGGTGCCGCCGCCGTTACAGGATTGCCCCCCATGAACCGTCGCCAGTTCGTCCAGACCACCACCGCGCTCGCGGCCGTCGCCGCCACGCCCGCCCTCGCCCATCAGACCGGAGCCTCGATGCCTGTCCCGCCTGTCGCCAAGAAGATCCCCGTCCGTATCGAGCAGCTGGGGCGCGTCCGGGTCGACGACTATCAGTGGATGAAGGACGACAACTGGCAGGCCGTGCTGCGCGACCCGAGCCTGATCAAGGCGGACGTCAAGGCGCACCTCGAGGAAGAGAACGCCTATCGCGAGGCGATGATGGCCTCGACCCTGCCGCTGCAGGACGAGATGTTCCGGGAGATGCGCGGCCGCATCAAGGAGGACGACAGCTCGGTCCCCTCTCCCGACGGCCCGTGGGAGTACTATTTCCGCTACCGCACGGGCGACCAGCACCCGCTGTACTGCCGTCGTCCGCGTGGCCAGGAGAGCGGCGAGCAGGTGCTGCTCGACGCCAATGTGCTGGCCGAAGGCAAGGCCTACTCCGAGGTCGGTCAGGCCAGCGCCAGCCCGGACCACGCCCTGTATGGCTATTCCGAGGACGCCCAAGGCTCGGAATTCTACCGCATCTTCGTCAAGGATCTGGCCACGGGCCAGCTCGTCGGCGAGCCGATCGAGTCGGCCTATGGGGGGTTCACCTTCTCGCCCGACAGCCAGTGGATCTTCTGGACAAACCGAAACGAGAACGGCCGCCCCGACAAGATCTTCCGCCGTCCTGCCCTCGGCGGCGACACCACCCTCGTTTATGAAGAGCTTGATGAGGGCATGTTCATCGGCGTCGGGCGCACGTCCGACGACCGCTTCATCATCATCGGCATCGGCGACCAGGTCACTTCGGAAGCCCGCTACATCCCCGGAGACACTCCGACCGCGACCCCGGTCCTGCTGGAGGCCCGCGTCGTCGATCGCAAGTACGACGCCGACCACTGGGGCGACCGCTGGGTCATCCACACCAACGCCGACGACGCCATCGACTTCAAGATCGTCACCGCCCCCACGGCGACGCCGGGCAAGGCGCACTGGACCGACCTGGTGCCCCACACCCCCGGCCGCTACATCGAGGGCCTGGCGCTGGTGAAGGACTTCATCGCCCGTCAGGAGCGCGCCGACGCCAACACCCGCATCGTCATCCGCGACCGGGCCGGCGCGGAGCACGAGATCGCCGTCGACGAGCCCGCCTACGCCCTGTCGCTGGGCGGCGCCTCGGAGTTCGACACCACGGTCATGCGCTACGGCTACAATTCGCCGTCCACCCCGACCTCGACCTACGACTATGATCTGGCGACCCGCACCCGCACCCTGCGCAAGGTGCAGGAGGTGCCGTCGGGCCATGATCCGGCCGACTATGTCGTCGAGCGCCTCAACGCCCCGGCGGCCGACGGCGAGCTGGTGCCAGTGACGGTGCTGCGCCGTCGCACCACGCCGGTCGACGGGTCGGCCCCGCTCCTCCTCTATGGCTATGGCTCGTATGGCATTCCGATGCCGGCCAGCTTCTCGACCAGCCGGCTGTCGCTGGTCGACCGCGGCTTCATCTACGCCATCGCCCATATCCGCGGCGGCTCGGACAAGGGCTGGAACTGGTTCCTGCAGGCGCGCCGCTTCACCAAGAAAAACACCTTCACCGACTTCGTCGCCGCCGCCGAGCACCTGATCGCGCGCAACTACACCCGCGCCGGCCGCATCGTGGCCCAGGGCGGCTCCGCCGGCGGCCTGCTGATGGGGGCGGTGACCAACATGCGGCCGGACCTGTGGGGCGGCGTCATCGCCCAGGTGCCGTTCGTCGACGTGATCAACACCATGAGCGACACCACCCTGCCGCTGACGCCGCCGGAATGGCCGGAGTGGGGCAACCCGCTCGAGGACCCGGACGCCTACGACTACATGATGAGCTACAGCCCCTATGATCAGGTCAGCGCCCGGGCCTATCCGCCGATCCTGGCGACCGGCGGTCTGTCGGACCCGCGGGTGACCTACTGGGAGCCGCAGAAGTGGGTGGCGAAGCTGCGCCCGGCGACGACCTCGACCAATCCGGTGCTCCTCAAGATCAACATGGAAGCCGGGCACGGCGGGGCCTCCGGGCGCTTCGACTATCTCAAGGAGATCGCCCACGACTACGCCTTCGCCGTCTGGGCGCTGGAGCGCAGCTGGGACGCATGATCCGCGACGCCATTCCGAAGGACCTCCCGGCCATCACTGCCCTCTACGGCCGGGAGGTGCTCGGCGGCACCGCGACCTTCGAGCTGGAGGCGCCGTCGCTGGAGGTCATGACGGCCCGCTTCGAGTCGGTGCAGACGCATGGCCTGCCCTGGCTCGTGGCGGAGACGGGGTCAGGTTTCGCCGGCTACGCCTACGCTTCGCCATTCCGGCCGAGACCGGCCTATCGCTACGGGGTGGAAGGCTCGATCTATGTCGAGGAGTCTGCGCGGGGTCAGGGCGTGGGACGGGCCCTACTCTCGGCGCTGGTCAATCGGGTCAGGTCGCGCGGCCTCAGGCACGTGATCGCGGCCATCAGCGAAAGCGCAACGAGCGAAGCCTCGATCGCGCTTCACGAACGGCAGGGCTTCCGCCGCGCCGGCCACTACGCCCGCGTGGGCTGGAAGCACGGTCGGTGGCTCGATGTGCATCTGCTGCAGCTCGACCTTCACCCCGGCGACACGCCACCGGCGACCGCGGGGCTCGAGCTCGGCTGACCTCAGGCGCCATCCGCAGGCGGCCGCTCGGCCAGCAGGCCCGGGTCCATGAGGAACCGGGGCGGGACCGCAGCGAGACGCCGTTCCCGCCGGTAGACTTCGACGAACTGGACCACGCCGGAAATGGTGTCGGTGTCGAACGGCTTGCAGATCACGCCGAGCGCGCCGCTGGTCGTTCCGGCCGCCTGCTCCGGATTGGCGGTGACGAAGACGCTGGCGGCGCCGAAGTCCCTGCCGAGCGCGGCGGCGATCTCCGGGCCGGTGCAGCCGTCTCTCAGATTGATGTCGACGAACGCCAGATCCGGCGCCTCGCGGGCCGCCGTCTCCAGCGCCGTGGCCTTGTCCATGGCGCAGCCGACCACCTCGCAGCCGAGATCGAGCAGGGTCATCTCCAGCTGCAGCGCGAGCAGCGCCTGATCCTCGACGACGAGAACTCTCAGGGGCGGGTTCTTCTCCACGGGGGCGACCTCGACTCGACCCGCCATCGCCAACACAGCTGCGTACGGTACCGGACACAGCTAATGCGCGGAGACCGGTCTGGTTCCACGACGTCGAAAACCGCGACGCCGCAAGCGGAACGCGCGTGTCGTCCGATCAATCAGGCCTGGTTTTTCAGGAGAGTTAGAGAGACCGCGGCCGGTGGCTGGGGAACTAGGACTCGAACCTAGAATGACGGTACCAAAAACCGTAGTGTTACCATTACACCATTCCCCAGCAGAAGGTCCGGCGCACCCGCCTCGGCGGCGGGAGGCGGTCAGATAGCTCAGGCCCCGGACGCTTGCAACAGGCAGAACGACGCGAAATTTTGCGTCCTCTCAAAAGGCGTGCTTGCGGCCCCGGGAGGCCATGGCTATAAGCCCGCCTCCAAGTCGGAGTGTGGCTCAGTCTGGTAGAGCACTGCGTTCGGGACGCAGGGGTCGCAGGTTCGAATCCTGCCACTCCGACCATTCTTTTCCCGGTCAATTTTTCCTGTTGTCGGCGCGCTGCGCCGCCGCCGCGAGGCGGGCGCCGGCCTGCTCGATGAGCCGTTGCGACAGGCCCTGCCGCCGCGCCGTCAGCTCCGGCGACCCTGCGTCATAGTCCGCCATCAGCCGGTCCACGAAGGCCCCCGAACGCACCTCGGCCAGCACCTCGTCCATCGCCGCCCGCGACGCCGGACCGATCACCCGCGGCCCGGTCAGATAGGCCCCGTACTCGGCCGTGTTCGAAATGCGCGCAAAGGCCCCGGCCGGCCCGAGCCGGTGCAGCAGGTCGGTCACCAGCTTCAGCTCGTAGAAGCACTCGAACCAGGCGACCTCGGCCGGATAGCCGGCCTCGACCAGCTTCATGAAGGCGGCGTCGACGAGCTCGACCGTGCCGCCGCACAGCACCACCTGCTCGCCGAACAGGTCGCTCTCGCACTCGGCGGCGAAGGTGGTCTCCAGGATGCCCTTGCGGCCACAGCCCAGCGCCGCCGCATAGGACAGGCCCAGCGCATGAGCCTGACCGGTGGCGTCCTGATGCACCCCGAACAGGCAGAACACCCCCTCCCCGGCCTCGTAGAGTTCGCGGATGCGCGGCCCGATGCCCTTGGGTGAGGCGAGAATCACATCGACCTCCGGGCCGGGCGTCACCAGGCCGAAGCGCACCGACAGGCCGTGAGCGAAGATCACCGCCGCGCCCGGCCGCAGGTTCGGCGCGATCTCCTCCCGCCAGAGGTCGCGGTGCGCTTCATCGGAAACCATCAATGCCACCACGTCGGCGTCGCGCGTGGCCTCCGCCGCGGTCCGCACCTCGAACCCGTCCTCCGCCGCCCGGGCCCGGGTCGCCGAGTCGGCCTTCAGGCCCACCACGATGTCAGCGACGCCCGAGTCGCGCAGGTTCAGGGCGTGGGTGCGCCCCTGGCTGCCGTAGCCGATCACCGCCACCCGGCGGCCCCGGATCAGCGACAGGTCGCAATCCTGTTCATGGAAAACGGGAAGCGGCGGGCTCAGGGTCTCGGTCATGACCCAGGATATAGACCCAAACGCCGTCGTCGCCTTCTGGAAAGCCGCCGGTCCGGAGCGCTGGTTTGCGAAGGACGACGCCTTCGATGCCGAGTTCGGGCGGCGCTTCATGGCGGCGCATCTGGCGGCCGCCCGGCGCGACCTCGACGACTGGGGCGCCACACCCGAGGGCGCGCTGGCGCTGCTGATCCTGCTGGACCAGTTCCCGCGCAACGTCTGGCGCGGCACGGGGCACGCCTTCGCCACCGATCCGCTCGGCCGCCGGGTAGCGCTTCAGACGGTCGCCGCGGACCTCGATCTGGCGCTGGAGAACGACCTGCGGCGCTTCGTCTACCTGCCCCTGCAGCATTCCGAGGGCATGGAGGACCAGGACCGTCAGGTCGAGCTGTTCCAGACCCGCATGACCCGCGCCCCCGACGATCGCTGGGCCGAGCATCATCGGGGCATCATCGTCCGCTTTGGCCGCTTCCCCCACCGCAACCCGGCGCTGGGGCGCGACTCGACGCCGGAGGAGCTCGCCTGGCTGGCCGAGGAAGGCTTCAAGGGCTGAGACCACATGCAGCGCTGCCGCGAATGCGGAGTGATCCTGAGCGAGGGGCGCAACTGGCACGCCTCCTATGCAGCGCGGAACTACCGCCACTGCATGGAGTGCGCGCGCGCCTATTCGCGCAAGCGCTACGGCAAGCTGAAGCCCAATGTGAAGCGCCGCACCCCGACCACGGCCGGCCTGCCCAAGCCGCTGACCACCCGGCGCGAGCGGGCCGTCGGCCAGCGCATCGAGGCGGCGCGGCGCCGGCGGGAACGTAACGTGGAATAGCTGTGGGTGAGCGAATCGGACGCCTGCCGGACATGACGAATCGGCGGCATGCTCGGGACCATGAACGCTCACGTCGTCCTGCCTGATCCGGCCGTCCACGCCGCCGCGCCCGCCGACCATCCGGAGCGGCAGTATCTGGCCCTGCTGCAGGACATCCTCGACACCGGCGTGCGCCGCGAGGATCGCACCGGCACCGGCACCCTCGGCGTGTTCGGCCGCCAGATGCGCTTCGATCTGGCGCGCGGCTTCCCGGTGCTGACCACCAAGAAGCTGCACCTGCGCTCGATCATCGTCGAGCTGCTGTGGTTCCTGCGCGGCGAGACCAACATCGCCTACCTCAAGGATCACAACGTCAGCATCTGGGACGAGTGGGCCGACGCCGAGGGCGAGCTGGGGCCCGTCTACGGCAAGCAGTGGCGCAGCTGGGCGGCGCCCGACGGCCGCGTCATCGACCAGATCAGCCGGGTCATGGAGGGGCTCAAGACCAACCCGAGCAGCCGCCGCCACATCGTTTCGGCCTGGAACCCGGCCGATGTCGACGACATGGCCCTGCCGCCCTGCCACTGCCTGTTCCAGTTCTTCGTCGCCGACGGGAAGCTCAGCTGCCAGCTGTACCAGCGCTCGGCCGACGTCTTTCTCGGCGTGCCGTTCAACATCGCCTCCTACGCCCTGCTGACGCACATGGTGGCGGATGTGGTCGGTCTGGAGCCGGGGGAGTTCGTGCACACCTTCGGCGACGCCCACCTCTATCTGAATCACCTCGACCAGGCCCGGCTGCAGCTGACCCGCGAGCCCCGCCCGTTCCCGACGCTGCAGCTGGCGAAGCGCGACGACCTGTTCGCCTACGAGCTCGGCGACGTGGCCCTTGAGGGCTACGACCCGTGGCCGCACATCAAGGCCGAGGTGTCGAAGTAATGGCGATGACCCTCGCCGGGCTGCAGAGCGACGTGCTGCGGATTTCCGACCTCTACGCCGCCCGCCACGGTATCGACCGGTCGGGGGACTGGGCGCTGCTGAAGCTGCAGGAGGAGCTGGGCGAGCTGACCGCCGAGCATCTGAGGACCGATGGCCGGGCGCGCGGCGCCGCCGATCCCGGGGCGCTGGCGGACGAGGCGGCGGATGTCCTCGGCATGCTGCTGATCTACTGCGACCGGGCCGGCGTCGACCTCGAGCAGGCCATGCGCCGCAAGTGGCTGCGCTGGCTCGAGCCGGCGGCATGACCGGCCCCGCCCTCGTCCAGGTCGTCGCCCGCGCGCGCAACGGCGTCATCGGCCGCGACGGCGACCTGCCGTGGCGGCTGCGGTCGGATCTGCAGCGGTTCAAGGCCATCACGGTCGGCAAGCCCTGCGTCATGGGCCGGGCGACCTGGGAGAGCCTGCCGCTCAAGCCCCTGCCCGGCCGGCTCAACATCGTGCTGACCCGCGATGAGTCCTACACGGCGAAGGGCGCCGTCGTGGTGCACAGCCTGACTGAGGCGCTGGAGATGGCGCGCGAGCAGGCGGCCGAGGACGGCGTCGACGAGGTCTGCATCATCGGCGGCGCGGCCCTGTTCGCGGCCACCCTGCCCAAGGCCCGCCGGCTCTACATCACCGAGGTCGAGGCCGAACCGGAGGGCGACGTCACATTTCCGCCCTTCGACGAGGGCGAGTTTGTCGAGATCGCCGCGGAGGCGCATGCTCCGGGGGAGAAGGACGATCACGCCTTTGTCTTCCGCATCCTGGAACGCCGCTGACAGCGCGGACGACGCTGACCGAGGAGAGCCGCCATGCCTGTCCTGATGCCGCCGGCCGAATTGCCCCCGCATTACTACGACCAGATCCGCGCCCAGGCCGCCGCGGTGATCGTGCTCGAGGTCGCCGCCGTGGAAGCGGGGCCGGCGAGTCCGCGAGGCAACGCGACCTGTCAGGTTGAAGGCAGGGTCACGGCCGTGGAGCGCGGCGGCCAGTACACCGCAGGCCAGCAGATCCGGCTGGCGGTGCCCTGCATCACCCCCGACTGGGACCCCGTGCCCGGGCCCTGGCCCGGGTTCAGGATCGCCACCCTCTCGCGCACGGCCTCGGGCCGCGCCTGGCTGGACGCCGACGGACGGGTCGTGCAGCGAGGGTTCGACATCGTCACGCAAACCCCGGGAGACTGAGCATGCTGACCACCACCGCCAATGACCTGCCCGGCTACCGCATCGTGCGGGTGATCGGGGTGACGCGCGGCATCACCGTGCGCTCGCGCAACGTCGTGTCCGACGCCATCGGCGGCCTGCAGTCGATGATCGGCGGGCGGGTCGGGGCCTATGTGAAGCTGGCCGAGACCGGCCGGGCGGAGGCCTATGAGGCGCTGCTGCAGCACACCCGCGAGGCCGGCGGCAACGCCGTCATCGCCCTGCGCTACGACGCTAACGACATCATGCCCGGCATCACCGAGGTGCTGTGCTACGGCACCGCCGTGGTCGTCGAGCCCGCCTGAGGCCTGACCGGCGGCATGGCGTCGGTGCCGCACAGCCGGTCCCACAGACGGAAATAGAGCCCGAAGTTCGTCTTCATGTGAGTGTGATGGCGGCTGTGGTGGGTGGCGGTGATCAGCCAGCGCCCGACCCGGCCGCGCACCCAGCGCTCCGGCCAGACCTCCCAGCCGCAATGGTTCATCACCGCCGTGGCGGTCATGAAGGTCAGCAGCGCCACCAGCACCCAGAGATTGACCGGCAGCACGAACAGCAGGGCCGGGATGACCCAGGCGGTCAGGGCCGCCTCGGCGGGATCGAAGGCGAAGCTGGCGAAGGGGCTGGGGTCACGCGAGCGATGGTGCGCCGCATGGGCCCAGCCGAAGATGCGCCGGTCGTGCATCAGCCGGTGGGTCCAGTAGTAGTGGGCGTCCTGGATGATCAGCAGCAGCAGGAAGCTGACCGGCAGCCACCACAGGCCGTACTGGCCGGGATCAAGGTAGATGCGCGTGCCGCCGGCCTTCCACGCCTCCAGCACGATCGCCGCCGGCAGGGCGTAGATCGGCGTGGAAATCAGGGAATAGGTGATCTCGTGGCGGATCAGCCGGGCCGAGGGCCGGGTGGCGCTGAGCCGGGTCCCGGCGCCCTTGCCGCGCCACAGCCAGGCGTGCACCGCCCCGGCGACCAACAGGTAGCGGGCCCCGATGATGAGGCTGAGCCAGAGCGTGGTGATGAGGACGCCGGTTAACGTCATGACGCCAGCCTAGGGCGACGGGGCGCCGGTGACGAGGGGCGAGATCGCCGCAAAGCGACCTCGCCCGACACGTCGGTCAGGTCAGCTCGGCCATGTGACGGCGATCGAAGGCGGCCAGTTCGTCGTGGCGGCCGTCGCGCACCTTCACCACCCAGTTCGGGTCGGACAGCAGGGCCCGGCCGACGGCGATCAGGTCGAACTCGTCCCGCTCCATGCGGGCGATCAGCCCGTCCAGCGAGGCCGGCTGCGAGCCGGCCCCGCCGAAGGCCGCGATGAACTCGCCATCCAGCCCCACAGAGCCGACGCTGATGGTCGGCTTGCCGGTGATCTTCTTGGCCCAGCCGGCGAAGTTGAGGTCCGAGCCCTCGAACTCGGGCTCCCAGAAGCGGCGCTGCGAGCAGTGGAAGACGTCGACGCCGGCGTCCGACAGCGGCAGCAGCCAGTCGGCCATCTCGTCCGGAGTCCCGGCGATGCGCGCGCCGTAGTCCTGCTGCTTCCACTGCGACAGGCGGATGATCAGGGGGATGTCCGGGCCGAGGCCCTCGCGCACGGCCTTGACCACCTCGACGCCGAAACGGGCGCGCTCGGCGATGGTCGGGCCGCCCCAGCGGTCGGTGCGGACGTTCAGCCCCGGCCAGTAGAACTGGTCGATCAGATAGCCGTGGGCCGAGTGGATCTCGGCGGCGTCGAAGCCGAGCTCGCGGGCGGCGCGGCCAGCCTTGCCGAAGGCGGCGATGGTGTCGGCGATGTCCTCCTCGGTCATCGGCTCGTACTTCTGCTTGCCCGGCGCGACGAGCCCCGAGGGGCTGTCGACCTTGCCCAGCGGCGTCCAGTCCGGTCCCTGACCGCGCGCGGCGCCCACGTGCCAGATCTGCGGCGCGATCAGGCCGCCGGCGGCGTGCACCTCATCGACCACTTTCTTCCAGGCCGGCAGCGCCTCGCCGTGGAAGACCGGCACGTTAGCGTCATTGCGGGCCGCCGGACGGTCGACGACCGTCCCCTCGGTGACGATCAGACCCACCTGCCCCTCGGCGCGGCGACGGTAGTAGGCCGCCACATCCTTCGTCGGGATCCCGCCCGGGCTGAAGGAGCGCGTCATGGGGGCCATGACGATGCGGTTGGGCAGGGTCAGGCCCTTGATGGTGAAGGGGCGGAACAGGGTCTCGACGCTCATCGACAATCCTTGGGGCAATCCGGGCAGCGAATGGAACCGCCAAGGTGGCGATTGCCGTTGCCTTTGAAAACCCTCAGAGGCCGAGTTTTTGCGCGAGCCTGTGGGCCATGGCGTCGAACCGTCCGGCGATCTCGCCCGACGCCAGCGGCGCGCCGGCGTCGCCGGCCTCGCGCACTGCGGCGTCAAGCGGCAGCTCGCCCAGCAGATCGACACCCAGACGGCCGGCCTCGGCCACTGCGCCCCCTTGGCCGAACACGGGGCCGGTCATGTTCTCGATGAGTCCCAGCGTCGGGACGTTGACGCGCTGGAACAGGGTGTGCGCGCGCCGCGCGTCGGCCAGCGCCACCTCCTGCGGGGTCGAGACGATGACCGCTCCGTCCAGCGGCGTCTTCTGGATCAGGGTCAGCTGCACATCGCCGGTGCCGGGCGGCAGATCGACCACCAGAATGTCGAGCGGTTCCGGCTCGGTCCCCCAGCGAGTCTGGGTCAGCATCTGGGTCAGGGCCTGCGACGCCATCGGGCCCCGCCAGATCATGGCGTCGTCGCCCTTCATCAGCAGGCCGACCGACATGGCCTTCAGCCCCTGGGCCTCCAGAGGAACCATGGCCCCATCAACGTAATCCGGGCGGCCGGAGAGCCGCAGCATGGTCGGCAGGCTGGGGCCGTAGACGTCGGCGTCGAGAATGCCGGTGCGCAGGCCGCGCCGGGCGAAGGCTGCAGCGAGATTCACCGCGACCGTGGACTTGCCGACCCCGCCCTTGCCACTGCCGACCGCGAGCACCCGGCGCACATGGGCGGGTCGGTCGTTGGCCACGGGCGCGCGGGCGCGGCCCTGATCGAGCGCGGCGGGCGACAGGCCCGCCTTGCGTGCGGGCGCCGCGGCAGGGGGCGCCTCGCTCGTCAGCACCACGGACACCCGGGCCATCCCCGGCAGGGCCTTCAGCGCCGCCTCGGCGGCGTCGCGCACCGGGGCGTAGCGCGCCGCCTCCGCTGCGGGCACCTCCAGCACGAAGCCGGCGCGGTCGTCGGCCACCATCAGCCCCTGCACCATACCGGCTTCCACCAGCCCCCGTCCGGTGCGCGGATCGGGGATCGCCTCGAGGGCGGCGAGGACGGCGGCGCGGTCGGGCAAGGCGGGCTCCGGGAACGGATCGCAGGGGTCAGGGGCTTCTATCGCCGCTCGGGACGCGGTTTAAGCCCCCATGACGTCGCCCCTGATCACCCTGCTGGCCGGCCCGACCGCCTCGGGCAAGTCCGCCCTGGCGCTGGACTGGGCGCAGCGCAACGGCGGGCTGATCCTGAATGCCGATAGCCAGCAGCTGTACGCCGACCTGCGGGTGCTGACCGCCCGGCCGTCCGCGCAGGACGAGGCCACGGCCGACCACGCCCTCTACGGCATCGCCGATGCGGCCGAAGCTTGGTCCGTCGGGCGCTGGACCCGCGCCGCCCTGCCGCTGATCGCGGCGGCGACGGGCGAGAACCGCCCCGTCCTGCTGGTCGGCGGCACCGGCCTGTACTTCCACGCCCTGACCCGAGGCCTCGCCGAGGTGCCCGAGCCGGGCGAAGCCGCCCGCGCCGCGGCGGCGACCCTCTTTGACGACGCCGGCGAAAGCGTCGTGCGGGAGCGGCTCCGCACGCTGGACCCGGCCGCCGAGGCGACGATCGGCCCGCGTGACCGCCAGCGGCTGGTGCGGGCGCTGGCCGTGGCCGAGGGCACCGGACGTCCGCTCAGCGCCTGGCAGGCGGCCACGCTTCCCCTGCTGTCGCGGGGCAGCTGGCGCGGGCATGTGCTGGAGCCGGACCGCGCCGCGCTCTACGCCGGCTGCGACGCGCGCGCCGTCGCCATGATCGAGACCGGGGCGCTCGCCGAGGTCGAGGCCCTGCTAGCCCGCGGCCTGTCGCCGGAGCTGCCGGCGATGAAGGCGGTCGGCGTTCGCGAGCTCGCGACCGTCATCCGTGGCGAGGCGTCGCTGGATGAGGCGCTGGTCCAGCTGCAGCAGGCGACGCGCAACTACGCCAAACGGCAGCTGACCTGGTTCAGGAACCAGACCCCCGACTGGGCGCGGATTGGCCCGGCGGGCTTGGAAGCCTGAGCCGTCGCGCCTATATTGGCCCTGTCCGGGTTCGCCCGGACTATGGCGATAAACGCGCCTGCAATAAGCGGACCGGACCCGGGTGCGAATCCCGGCGGCTCCACCAATCTCTTCCGCGTTATCGGCGGGACTGTGCGGGGCCGACTAGCATCGACGGACGTGTAAAGAGGATTGCTTTCGCTCGTCCTGGCCCACCGTATCGGGCCATTTTCTAACTGCGAACGATAACTTCGCTGGTGAAGTCCGCCTCGCCGCGTAATGCGGTTCGGTTGATTTCGAACACTTAAGTCCTCGGGGTTCAGATCCCGGGGCGGGGCCCGGGGGCGCCTGGCAACAGAAGCCCCCACTTTCCCTCATGCGCCTGGCAACAGAGGCCCGGGACTTTCCCGCCCCGCAGACTCTTCGCCGCCCCCGCTTGATGACGCCTTCCGCCGCGCCGTCGGGAGCGTTATCTGTGGCCGCTCAAGGGTGAGGTTTACATGGCGCAGGAACGGCCACCGGTCGACGAGATGCACTACGAGGCGCTGGCCCAGGAGGCCCTGCGCGGGGTCATCCGCGCCGCGCTGGATCGGGCCGCCAGCCCGGAAGGCATCCCCGGCGCACACCACTTCTACATCACCTTCCGCACCGACGCCGAGGGCGTGTCCGTGCCCGAGGACATCCGGGCCAAATACCCGGAGGAGATGACGATCGTCCTGCAACACCAGTACTGGGACCTCGACGTGCGCGAGGACGGCTTCTCGGTGATGCTCAAGTTCGGGGGCGCGCCCAAGACCCTGTCGACGCCGTACGCCGCCATCGTCCGCTTCTACGATCCGTCGGTGCAGTTCCTGCTGCAGTTCGAGCCGCCGCCGCCCGCGCCCGCCCCGGCCGTCGCGCCGGCCGCCGAAGCCGCTGTGCCGGCCGCCGACGGGGACGCCGCCGACGAAGGCCCGAAGGTCATCTCGCTGGACCAGTTCCGCAAGAAGTAGGGCGAGACGATGCGGGGGTTGGCGGCGATCCTGCTCATCTGGCTGCTGACAGCCCCGCTTGCCGCCGCCCAGACCTCGCCGCTCCGCCCCTCGCCCTTTGCCGACTGGCGGGCGGTGGTGATCGCCGGTGACTGGCGGACCACGGACGGTCGGCCGATCCGCGCTTTCGACAACGCCATCCGCGATGTCGCCGCCGGGCTCGAGGCGCGCGGGCTCGGTCAGGTCGATGTTTTCACCCTGCGCCCCGACGCCAGGCCCAAGATCACCCCGGACGCCGCCCTGCTGCGCGCGGCGACCGCCCTCGGGACGCCCGCCGAGCGGGGCGGATGCCTGTTCTACCTGACCTCCCACGGCTCGACCGACGGCGTCGTCTTCGGCGACGGCGAGCTGACGCCGGGCCAGCTGGCGATCCTGCTGCGCCGGACCTGCGGCGAGCGACCGACCGTGGCCGTGATCTCGGCCTGCTACTCCGGCGTCTTCCTGGGGGCCCTGTCCGGCCCGAACCGCATGGTCCTGACCGCCGCCCGTCCCGACCGCAACTCGTTCGGCTGCGGCGAGGACCAGGTCTATCCCTTCTTCGACGGCTGCCTCATCGAGAGCCTGCCGGCGGCGGGGGACCTCCTCGACCTGGCCCGGCTGACCCGGACGTGCGTCGCGCGTCGGGAGGATGAGGAAGGGGCGACGCCGCCGTCGGAGCCCCAGCTACGGGTCGGCGCCACCCTGCAGCTGCTCGCCCCGACGCTGCGCTTCCCCCCGATCGCGCCCTGAGGTTGCCGCACGGCCACAGGCCGTATAGAACAAACCGGCAACATTTGGGAGGGAACCATGCTCACCGGGGGCTGCCACTGCGGCGCGATCCGCTACGAAACCGCCGACGAGGCGATCCATCACGCGCTCTGCCACTGCCTCGACTGCCGCAAGGCGTCGGGCGCGCCCGCGGTCGCCTGGGCCCTCGCCCCGGCGGACCAGGTGAAGATCACCGGCGAGCCGGTCTGGTACGCCTCGTCCGAACATGGCCGGCGAGGCTTCTGCGGTCGCTGCGGCACAGGCCTGTTCTACACAAACGCCGAGATCTTCCCCGGCCAGATCGACGTGCAGAGCGCCACGCTCGATGATCCCGACGCCATCCCGCTGCAGGGCCAGATCCAGACCGCCGAGCGCATCGCCTGGATGAACCGGCTTGAGCACCTGCCCAGCTTCGAACGCTATCCCGGCGGGCCGCCGGACGCCTGACGCGGAAAGGCGCGGATGGTGATGCGCTCGCGCTCACCCGGCCGGCGCTCGACCACCAGCCGGGCGACCTGCGAGTCGTCGTGGAACAGATAGCCCTTGATGGCGTCCAGCAGCGCCTTGGCGAGGTTGTCGAGGTCCATCCACGGCGGCTCCCCGACGTGTTCCATGACGATCTCGACCACATGGTCGCCCCACGCTGGCCGCGCCCCGCGCCATTCCTTGCGCATGAACTCATAGACCAGCGGCTTGTAGTACTTCGCCTGGGTGGTCAGGCCGTCGATGGTGATCTCGACCGCGGGGCCGACCTCGCGCGCCCTCACCTTGCCGGCGCCGATCCAGCCGCCGGTCATCGCCGGAATGCCCTGACGCGGATCACGCCGGCGTCGCCTGCCGGACGAGACTGGCGGCCCGGGCGTAGACCTCATGTTCGAAGGCGAACGCCGCCTCGTGGCGGCCGCGGAAATGGGCAAAGTCGCCGGTCGGTCCCGTGCCCACATTGAGATGGGCCGGCTCTTCCGGCGGCGTGCGACCGAGTCGGCGCGCGAGCTGATCCAGCGAGGCCGCATAGGCCTCCATGACCCCGATCGACACGAACCCGGAACGAAACGGACTGCCGGGGTCCGACAGGTCAGGCGCCTCCGGAAACTGGGCGAGGAAGGAGAACGGATCGGCGGCGGGGTCAGCGGCTGCGCGACGATCCAGCCAGGCCTCGAGCGGCGGCGCGTCCTCGAAGCCGTCGACCGTCATCCCGGACTGCAGCTGGTAGTGCAGATAGCGCCACAGGGAGACAAACCGGTCGAACGGGTCGCGCAGGAAGATGATGAACTGGGAGGCGTCGGGATAGTACTGGAGCGCCCCCACGCCGCGCAGGCGGTTGAAGTGGCCGTGGACGCACAGGCCGGGCCTCGGCCTAGTCGCTTCGGGAGCCTCGCCGTTCCAGCCGCGGTAGTGGAAGTGCAGGTCCTCCGGACGGAACCACGCCTCCAGATGACGCCTCAGGCTGGTTCCCGCCGTCTTGGGCACGTGCAGGGAGATCAGCGGACGGGCTGGATCGTACTTCACGAGGGTCGGGGCGGGTCGGGCCAGCATCAGGGACTCCGAGCTCAGAAGAGGCGGCTCACGCCCCGTTCGCACAGCCCCCCGGACGAGGCAAACGCGCCTTGTTCGAAAAGCCCGCCATGCTACAGGGCGGGCGCCATCCAAGCGGAGGATTTCGATGAGCGCGCACCGCACCGAGACCGACACCTTCGGCCCGATCGAGGTCCAGGCCGATCGCTACTGGGGCGCCCAGGCCCAGCGCAGCCTCGGCAACTTCCGCATCGGCTGGGAGAAGCAGCCCCTGCCGATCGTGCGCGCCCTCGGGATCGTCAAGCGCGCCGCCGCGGAGACCAACATGGCGCTCGGCCGCCTCGACCCGGCGCTCGGCGGCGCCATCGTCCAGGCGGCCAACGAGGTCATCGAGGGCAAGCTCAACGACCACTTCCCGCTGGTGGTCTGGCAGACCGGATCGGGCACCCAGTCGAACATGAACGCCAACGAGGTGATCTCGAATCGGGCAATCGAGATCCTTGGCGGGGAGATGGGCTCGAAAAAGCCCGTCCATCCCAACGACCACGTCAACATGAGCCAGTCGTCGAACGACACCTACCCTACGGCCATGCATGTGGCCTGCGCCGAGGAGGTGGTGCACCGGCTGCTGCCCGCGTTGCAGAAGCTGCACAACGCGCTGAACGACAAGGCGCAGGCGTGGAAGGAGATCATCAAGATCGGCCGCACCCACACCCAGGACGCCACGCCCCTGACCCTCGGCCAGGAGTTTTCCGGCTATGTGCAGCAGGTCGCCAAGGGCATCGAGCGGATCGAGGCGACCCTGCCGGACCTGATGCAGCTGGCCCAGGGCGGCACCGCCGTCGGCACCGGCCTGAACGCCCCGGTCGGCTTCGCCGAAGGGGTCGCCGACAAGATCGCCCAGATCACCGGCCTGAAGTTCACGACCGCGCCGAACAAGTTCGAGGCCCTCGCGGCCCACGACGCCATGGTGATGAGCCACGGGGCGATCAACACGGTGGCCGCCAGCCTGTTCAAGATCGCCAACGACATCCGCTTCCTCGGCTCCGGCCCGCGCGCCGGTCTCGGTGAGCTGTCCCTGCCGGAGAACGAGCCCGGCTCGTCGATCATGCCCGGCAAGGTCAATCCGACCCAGTGCGAGGCCCTGACCCAGGTGTGCGTCCAGGTGTTCGGCAACCACGCAGCGATCACCTTCGCCGGCTCGCAGGGCCACTTCGAGCTGAACGTGTTCAACCCGGTGATGGCCTATAACTTCCTGCAGTCCGTGCGCCTGATGGCCGATGCGGCGATCAGCTTCACGGACAACTGCGTGGTCGGCATCGAGCCGCGCGTCGACAACATCCGCAAGGGCGTCGAGAACAGCCTGATGCTGGTCACCGCCCTGAACGGCAAGCTGGGCTACGACGCCTGCGCCAAGATCGCCAAGACGGCGCACAGGAACGGCACCACCCTGCGCGAGGAGGCGGTCGGCGGCGGCTATCTGACCAACGAGGAATTCGATCAGTACGTCCGCCCCGAGAAGATGATCTCGCCGGGCTGAGGCCATGACGGCGCTGGAGCGTCCCTACTGGACCGAGGCCGTGTTCGAGCGGCGGGACGGCTGGGACGCCGACGCCTACCCTTTCAACCTTCCAGTCCTGAAGGGGCTCGAGCGGCTGGCGTTCCACCCGAACGTCACCTTCCTCGTGGGTGAAAACGGCTCGGGCAAATCAACCTTGATCGAGGCCCTGGCCGTGGCCTGGGGCTTCAACGCCGAGGGTGGGGGACGCGAGCATCGGTTCGGCACCCGGCCCTCGCATTCCCCGCTGCATCATTTCGTTCGCCCCATCCGGTCGTCCGGACGCCTCCAGGACGGGTTCTTCCTCAGGGCCGAGAGCTTCTTCACCGTCGCCAGCTACCTCGAGGGCGCCGGGGCCAGTCGGTACGGCGACAAATCCCTGCACGAACAGTCGCATGGCGAGAGCTTCTTCGCCTTGTTCGACAACCGCTTCATCGGCGACGGGCTCTATATTCTGGACGAACCCGAGGCGGCGCTGTCGCCAACGCGGCAGCTGGCGTTCCTGGCGAGGATGCACGAGCTGGTCCTCGCGCGCTCCCAGCTGATCATCGCGACCCACTCGCCCATTCTACTGGCGTACCCCCATGCCTGGATCTACCAGGCCTCGGACACCGGCCTTCAGCGGGTCGCCTATGAAGACACGGACCACTATCGGGTCACGCGCAGCTTCCTGACCCGGCGGGAGAGAATGCTGGAGGTCTTGCTGAAGCCCGACTGAGGGCCTCACGGCTTGTCGCGGATCGTCCGGCCAATGGGGGCCAGCGCCAGCTTGGCCAGCTCGAGATCCTTTATGGCGAAGGGGATGCCGATCACGGTGATGGCCTCGGCGACAGCGATCAGCACGTGGGACAGGGCGATGTACCAGCCGGCGAAGACGAACCAGATCACGTTCAGGCCGATGCCGAGACATCCGGCCCCCAGGGCTGTGGCGTCCGGCTCGCGCCAGACCACCTCCCGCCCGAACGGCCAGAAGGAGTAGCTGGCGATCCGCCAGGCGGCGAAAGTCCAGGGCAGACCGACCACGGTCAGCGCCAGCAGCGCCCCGCCCAGCAGCCACAGCAGGCCGCTGAGCCAGCCGCCGAGGATGAACCACAGGATGTTGAGGATCAGACGGATCATGGACGCGCTCTCCCGGACCGGGCCGAGGCCCATGGATACGCGAGGCCGCGCGGCTCCGGTGTGAATTCGGCGTAAGGCGCGTTAGACAGGGCCTCGGAGCGTCGCAGGAGCGCCGGATGGCCGAAATCATCAACCTGAACCGGGCGCGCAAGGCGAAGGCGCGGGCGGCGGACAAGGCCGGAGCCGCCGCCAACCGGGCCGCCTTCGGACGCAGCAAGGCCGAGCGCGAGCAGGCGGCGCGGACCTCGGAGCTGGAAACCCGCCGGCTCGACGGCGCGAAACGCGATCCCGGCGACGGGGCGGCGGACTAGCCTTCCATCGCCGCCAGCGCCGGCGAGAGCCGGTACAGCAGCCCGCCCGGTCCGCGCTCGACGAACAGGGCCGGCAGGTCCATGGCCTCGGCGAAGGCCGGCCCCTCATAGGGGCCAAGCACATGCAACGCCCTCGCCAGGGCCTGGGCCCGGAAACAGGAGGGATCCAGCGTCGCCACCCCCACCAGCCCGTGCGCCACGCGCCGGCCGGCGGCGCCGTCCACCGGCGACGGCGCGTCCGGATCGAGGCCGCTGACGCCCAGACCGAGGTTCAGCAGGGCGCCGACCAGCCGCGGCTCGCTCCGCGCGCCGGCCGGCCACAGATCGGCCCACCAGGGCTGGCCATCCCAGAGCAGCCCGCGCCCGAGCGCATTGTCACCGCTGCGGATGCAGGCGGCCTCCACGCCCGATTCCGTCAGCGCGGCCATGACCCGGTCACAGGCGAGCGCTGCGGCCACATCATCAAAATCCAGCACCGTTCCGCCCGGCTGCACCGCCGCCTGCCCCGGCCGGTGCAGACGAAGGCCCTGCCATCCGGAAACGGCCCGCACCGGTGCGATCGCCGCCTCGTCCGGCGGCGTCAGCGACAGGGCCCGGCCGGCGGCGATCCAGAAGTCCGTCAGGGCGCCGAGCGTCGGGTCCCAGGCCCCGTTCACCTCGTCTGCAAGGTCCAGAGCGCTGTTGAGCATCGCCCACAGCGGATCCGACAGCCGCCAGGTCCCCGCGGGAGCGCCATTGAAGCGCGCCAGTTCCGACGCGGGCGAGCGCCGGTCCAGAAGGGCGAACGTCTCGTCCAGCACCCGCGTCACCGTCTCGCGGTACGGGCGCTCCAGAGCGCCCGGCGGCGGGACGAGACGCACCTGGGCCCGGGAATCCTCAAAGGTCCAGACCAGACGCCCGGGCGCTGGCCGCGGCGGGGTGCCCACGGCCGGGATGAACAGGCGATCCTCGAGAGGGGCGTCGGGACTCATCGTCCATCGATGCCCGCTCGCGGCGGCGGCGCCAAGCTCAATAGGTCAGGGTCACGCCCAGCCGCAGGGTGCGGGGCGGCACGAGACTCTCCACCCCGTCCGCCGTGACGCCGGTCGGCACATCCGCGTCGAACAGGTTGTCCGCCGCCACCCAGGCCTCGGCCGCGCCCGACAGCCGGTAGCGGGCCCGGGCGTCCACCGTCGTCGCCGCGTCCAGCACGCGGCTGTTGAGGTCGTCCTCGAAGCGCCGGCTCTCGTACCGGCCGTCCAGCGACAGGGTCAGCCGCTCCGTGGCGCGCCAGTCGGCCCCGAAGGTGACGCTCCATTCGGGTGCCTGGGCCGGGCGCAGGCCGGTCAGCTGCGGGGCCGCCGCCCCGCCGTCGACCTCGGCATCAGTCAGGGCCGCCGCACCGCGCAACGACAGCGGCCCCAGATCGCGCTGCGCCGACAGCTCGACCCCGACCGCCTCGATCCGGCCCGCATTCTGGCGCTGGCGCAGGACGCCGCCCGCCGGCACGAAGCCGGCGACGGGGAAGGTTCCGGGCCCCTGCCCGATCGTGACATTGGTGATCGGGTCGCTCAGGCGCGTGGCGAACACCGTCGCCGTCCAGCGCAGGGCGCCGTCGCCCTCCAGCCCCAGCTCGACGCCTTCCAGCCGCTCCGGCTCGAGCGCGGCGTTGGCCTCGGTGATGTCGTTGCCGACCCGGAACGGCCGGTGCAGCTCGTTCAGCGTCGGCGGACGGAAGCTGGAATAGGCCGCCAGCCGCAGCGCCAGCGCCTCGCCGAGGTCGCGCCGCAGCGCCGCCCGGCCCGTCACGATCTCGCCGGACCGGTCCGCCGGACGCAGGTCGAGGACGGTCGCGCCATTGGTCAGGTCGGTCTCGCGGCGCAGCGACGCCCCGGTGCTCCAGTGGTCGGCGCGCAGCCCCCCGACCAGCAGCCAGGGCCCGCCGCGCCAGGAGGCGTCGATGAACGCCCCGGTGACGGCGCTCTCGCCGCCCGCCACACGGCCGCGGGTGAAGGCCCCGCCCATGAAGCGGAACAGCTCGCGCGTCTCGCCCTCGAAGCGGCGAGCGTCGACGCCGGCCTCCGCTTCCCACTGGGTTCCGGTCCAGCGGCCCGCGAGGGTCGCGCCCCAGCCGGTCGCCGGACTGCCGAACTGCACCGAGGCCGGCGTCGTGCCCGAACGGTCCACCGCCACCGCGGCGAAGCGGTTGGACAGGTCGCTGTCGTGCCGCCAGACCAGCGCCCGGAAGCCGGGCCGCCCCGCGGCCGGCGCCCGCGCCGCCGCCAGGCTCAGCAGTGTGCCCTGCACCGCCGAGCCGACCCCGGCCAGGCCGCCGCCGCGGGTCTCGTCATAGATTCCGGCGCGGGCGGCGATCACCGTCTCCAGCGGGCCAGGGGCCTCCAGACGCGCGGCGGCGCTGCGGCTGGTGAAGTCGAGCGGCTGATCCGCCGCCCCGGCCCGCGCCCCCCGCACCGCGAGATAGCCGTCGCTGTCCTCGGCGGCGACCGTGGCCACGACCCGCAGCGGCCCGACGGTCGTCCCGCCCGAGGCGACGGCGCGCCGACCGCCATCCTCCCCGGCCGACAGGTCGAACACCGCGCCCCGGTCCCGCTCGGCCAGCCGGATCACCCCGGTCAGGGCCCCCGCGCCCCACGGCCCCGAGCCGCCGCCCCGCACCAGATCGACCGCCTGCAGGCTCTCCGGCGGGACCTGGGACCAGATCACCCAGCCGCCGAAGGGATCATTGAGCGGCGCCCCGTCCAGCGTGACGAGGGTGCGACCGGCCCCCGACGGTGCGATGGCGCGCAGGCTGATCCCCTGGGTGGTCGGGTTGGCCGACAGGCTGGTGGTGCGCCGGAACAGGGACACCGCCGGGACCTGCCGCAGCGCCTCGTCAAGCCGCGGGGTTCGCGCCAGATCGGCCGCGTCCAGCCGGATCCGGGCGAAGGCCGCCTCCGAGGCGGCGGTGGGCAGGCGCGCGCCGGTGATCACCACCTGCTCGACAGTGGGCGTGGCGGAGGGAACGGGGGGCGGGACGTCCTGGAACATGCGCGGTCCCTAGCGGACCCGAGCCGCAAAGGCTCCCCGTCAGTTGGTCGCGGCTGTGCAGGAAAGGACGATGGTGGGTGATGTAGGGTTCGAACCTACGACCCGCTGATTAAGAGGGAGTGCCAAGCGCCTGAAATCGCTTGCCGAGCCCCGACCGTTCACGGCCAGTTCCGGCCAGCTAAGGCCCTGAAATGTCACGGGCGGACGGCGCAGGTCCGGAGGTTCAGGAGCCCCAGCCGCCCGCGCCGAAGGCCCGCACGGCCCGGTGGATGATCGCGCGCTTCAAGGCGTCCGGCTGGCCGTCGGAGCGCGTGGCGGCGATGGCGGCCATGGCCTCGGCGAACATGTCGTCGGCCTGCTTCCGGGTCCACCGGCCGCCCTCCCCGCGCGTCCGGTACAGGTAGTCATGCAGCACCGCCGCGCGCGCCCACGGGCCAAACGACGGCAGGACGCGCCGCGCGGCCCACGGCATGCTTGCGAAGTCCGTCACCTCGCCGGCCGGCACAACGACGAAGGTCGGCCCGTCCGGGCCCTCGACGCCCCACACCAGATCCTCCAGCGTCTCGACCTTCTCCAGCCCGTTCTTCGCCTCGTTGAGCAGCCGGTAGTGCCAGCCGCCGGTCATCCGCGCGGTCATCAGGCGATCCCCGGCTTGTAGACGGTTTTGCCGTTGACCTTCCGGGCCGTCAGCAGCTGGCGGCGATCACCCGGGCCGAAGCCGATGTGCACCCACGAGCCGAACTCCTCGATGATCTGATCGAACGGGCCCAGCGCCGTGCCGGCGTTCGCCAGGGCGCGCGCCACCTCGGCCACCGTGCCGAACTCCGGGCAGGTGAAGTCGACGGCGTGGCCGGTCACATGCGCGCTGTTCGCGCTGCCGCCGACCGCCCGGTTGACCTCGGGGCTGCGATACCCGGAGGTGACGCGGATCGGCTTGTTGCCGAGGATCGACCGGACGCGCTCCATGCGGTCGGCCGTCAGATACAGCTGGTCGAGCACTTGGGCCGGCGGGGTGTTGTTCAGGCCGCGCGCCACGGCGGTGTTGCTGTGCGTCATCTCCGCGAGGGTGAAGTTCTCGGAGAGGCGACCGGCCGCCGGCGGCGGTGCAGCGGGCGTCGCCGGGGGCTGCGGCGCTGTCAGCAGGGCGCGCATGGCGTCCACATGCTCCAGCAGCTTGCGGTTAAGTTCGCTCATCCGCTGATCACCTGATGTCCGAGGTAGCCGATCACGGCCACGCATGTGGAAGCGACGAAGCCAAGGGCCCACTTGAGCAGGCCTTTCAGGTCCGAAATGGAGGAGTTGATGTTGCGGTAGCGCTCCGCACACAAATCCTCGTGGGCCTCGATCTTCTGGTAAGCTCCGGCGATGGTTCGTTTGTCGCTCATGCCGCGCCCTCCAGTTCAGCCACCCGCGCTCGCAGCACCCGGACTTCGTTCCACAGCACGGCCAGCATGGCGTCGGGCGTCAGGCTGTACATGCCGTCGTCGCCAACGCCCGTGATGTCCGGGAGCCCGGCCGCTTCGGCCGCAGCATCCACGTCCTGCGCCAGCCAGCCGTAGTGGCGGCGCTCCGTGTCCTCGGCGTCGGTGCGGCGGAAGCTGACCGCGGCGACCCCGTCGATCAACTCCGCGCCGTCCAGCGCCTGCACGTCCGTCTTGAGCCGGGCGTCCGACGAGACGTTCGGGGCGTTGGTCAGATAGATCGTACCCCAGCGGAGCGCAGTGCTGTTGCCGCCGAGGTTTTTTGCGCCCGACGCCGTGTCTGGCACCATCGATTGGAATACCGCAATCGGGTTCGATGCGAGCGAGTCTCCGAGCTGCAGAAACCCGTCCGCCAAGTAGGACAGCATTCGCCGCGCCGTACCGCTGACCCGGCCGTTCAGGGTCTGGTTGTCGTCAACGATGATCCCGGCCTTGGCGATCAGGGCGCGCGACGGCTGCGCGCCGAGGGTTTCCCAGTTGGTCGTCGTGGGCGAGGCGCGGGTGCCGTCCCGCTTGCCCCACAGGGTCGAGCCAACAGCCCCGGAGGTGTCGACGTACAGGTCGCCGCGCGCGCCGGACACGACACCCTCTGGCGAGCCCGTTCCGGTCGAGAACTGAATGCCGCCCACCAGCGCCGAAGTCGCCCCCAGGCTGGCGCGCACCGTGTTGTCGATGGCGAACTCGAAGGCCGACGTGCTGGCGTTCCACCGGAAGAACTCATCGCCAGCCAGCACTCCGTTCGGGAAGCTCAGGGCGTCAGAGTTGGTGGCGTTCATGTGGATCGCCTGCCCGGCCTTCAGGGCAATGGCGGCGCCGGTGAAGGTGGTCGCCGTGAAGTCGACCCCGGTCTTGAATGTGCCCGCCAGCGAGTACCCGGCATCGATCGCCTGAGTGCCCTGGTTCTGGACGCGATAGCCGAACCAGGTGGCCCCCAAGGCCCCGGTGGCGTTGTCGCGCACCATGTTCACCACGTCGCCGGCCGCGGCCACGTCGTAGCCGCCATCCCGCAGGATGATCTCGCGCGGGTTCAGGTACACGCCGGCGTTCAGGGCGACCGCATCGCCCGCGAACATGCCCACTGCCGGGTTGGCGAGGAAGTGCGTGGCCCCGTCCTTGGCGCCCCCCACCGACGCCGTGACGTTGAACGCCATCGTGTCGCCCTGCACCGTCTGGTTGGCGGTGACGGAAATACGCATCGCCGCCGCCCCGGTTCGACCGTCGTTGCCGTCAGTCTCCTCGTTGTGACCCGAGCGGTTCACGAAGTAGATGCGACAGGGAACCGTCTCCTCCGTGTAGAGGTATCCGGTCTCAGGCGCGCCGAGCACGTCCCCCGTAAGGATCGACCGAACGCGCACGGCGTTGTAGCTCTGGTCGCCATTAAACGCCGCGGCGATGCCGCCTACACCGTTGGCCACACGCGGGTCAGGGCGCTCGTCGCAGGTGATGTAGCGGTTGACCACCGGCATCCCGAGGAACGCCTGATCCGGGGCGATGGCCTTGGTGGACGAAAGGCCAGCCTGGATTTCATCCTGCGAGGCGAACAGCACAGAGCCTGCACCTCCGCCGCCACCACCACCACGACGGGCGATGCGCAGGATGTCCTGATCGCGCGCGGTCAGCTTGTCGAGGTCGCTGTTCAGCACGCGGGTCGGCAGGGGCCCGGTCGCCGACAGGTCCGTCTCACGCAGCGGCTGCACCAGACGGTCGATCGTGACCGTCGTGCTGCTCACGGCCGCGTCCAGCGTCAGCGTGCCGGAGCCGTAGCCGCCCTCGACCGTGTCGCCGTCCTGCAGGAACGCGCCCTCGACCGAATACTCGGACGGCGCCACCACCACATTGTCGACCGACACGATGATGTCCTCGGCCGCCCAGAACGGGAAGGTGATCGCGAACGCAGACTGCGGCGTCGCGCCCACCACGTACGTGATCGGGTCGACCAACTCAGGGATCTGGACGTGGCGGGCCATGGGCGCACGTTCGGCGCAACGGCGGCGGGCTTGAATGCACCCGTCTTTTCAACAGGCAATAGTCCGCTTTCCGCGATCTCCCCTCCCCTACGGGAGGACGCGGTTGGGAGCCTGCTCTTCCTCGCCCCTATAGCCTGACTGCCCGATAACGGGGGCCAGCCGTCCCCTGCCTGATATGCCCAGGCCGCAAGAGGGGGTCGTTGGTCAGGTTGTCCCTCAAGCCGCAGGGCCAGTCGGGCGCTCGGAAATCCCGCATTGGCTTGCGGGCAAAGTTCGCGGGGGCGACATCGGCGGGCTTTGGGGACGGGAGCCTGCCAGACCGGGAGCGGCACATCGGGTTCACCTGCTCGGGACTGCCGCTACAGACCGAGCGCGGCGGCCTTGTCAGGCGGTAGGGAGCAGGTCGATCAGGGCGAGAGTGCCCACGCCGCGGGCGACGGGGCTGGGCTCCCAGTTCATCATGCGATGGACGGAGCCGTGGACGGGCGTGAAGTAGAGCTCGCGGCCGTCCTTGGTGACGTGGGGCACATCAAGCCCCATGGCCCTGCGGACGGTAGCGGCCTCGGCCTCAAGCCAGGCGAGGTAGATGCCCATGACGCGGTGCGAGCCCGGCGTCGAGGCGGCGGCGACCGCAGCATCGGCGAGACTCCGCACGTGATGGGGGATGGGCGAGCGATCCTCGCCTGTGGTATCGGCCCGGTCAGCCGGCATGGCGATCCTCCTCTGTAGGTCGCGTGGCGGTTAGGCCCGGTGCGGAAGCTGCTAACTTCCCTCCGGGCCGCCCTTCCGCTACCATGAAGGGCAATGGGCGGGCAAGATTTAACGAACACGAAAAAGCGAGGCCGCCCGGCCACTGGCCAGGGCGTGACCGTTACGGTTCGAATGCACAACGACCTCCTCGGCGCAGTTGACCGGTGGATGAAGGAGGAGGCCGCGCTGGGCCGTCCGATGACCCGCTCTGACGCCGTGCGCCGTCTGGTCGCCGAGGCGCTGGAGAAGATGGGCCTCAAGGAGCCGGGGGCGTGAACATGCCGAGCGCCGCCGAGATCGTTCGCGACGGCGCGCTCGTCATCTCCTTCGGCTGTGTCATGACCTTCTTCGCTGCGGTGATTTTCGGCACTGCGCTTCTGCCGGTCGCCGCCCTGCTCTTCTGGCTGGCGCCTGAGGCGGCATGGTCTGGCCACGTGGTCCGGTGGATGGCGATAGCATGGGCGGTGGCGTCCGTCGTCTGCGGGGTCGGGGTCGTCGCCCGGCCGCGCACTTAGAACCGCAGCGTCACCGGCAGCTCGTCCTCCTCATGGATGCGGTCGCCCCACAGCGGCGTGCTGGCCGCCGCGCTGTCGGCGAGGTCGTCCAGATAGGCCGCCGTGCCCTCGGCCTGCAGGCGGCGCTGCGCCTCCGGCCATGCCGTCATGACGGCCTCGTAGCTGTAGGTCCGATCGCGGCCAGTCGCGAGGCGGCGGTCGAACTCGGCGGCCACCTCCGGCGCGAGGTCGTTGAGCTCCGACCACATGGCGTCGCGGTCCATCATGGCGCGCCCCTGGAACCCCGGCTGGTTGCTGGCGATCATGGCGTTGCGCATCTCGGCCAGCGCCACCCGCTCCAGCGCGTCCTCGACCATCTGGCGACGGTTGCGGCTCATGGCCGGCAGGGGCACGCCGTCGTCCTTCGGCAGGGCGCCGTTGAGCTCGCCGATCATGCGCGACGCCTCGGTGCCGACGACCTTGGCCCGGGCGAGCGGGTGCAGGCGCTTGGTCGCGACCTCGCCAAGCTGCGACAGGACGTAGAGGCGGCCGGACTCGTCGAGAGCGGCAAGGTCGCGCTCGGCATTGGCAAGGCGGCCCATGTCCATGAAGGACTCGACGCCGTTCAGCGCCCGCTCCAGCTCCGAAGTCCGGGCGCCGGCGCGGGCGTAGAAGTCGCGCTTGTCCTGCGATCCGCGGAACGAGGGCGTGACGAACCGGCGCACCACCGGCGCGTCGACCCACGATCCGCTCGGCCGGTCCGGGTCCGCCGCATCGCCCGCCGCCAGCGCGTAGGTGCCGATGGGCCCGCCGAAGGTGCGGATGACGTAGTCGATGTAGGCCGGCGACATGCCGGTGTTCTCGCCCAGCCACGTGGCGAAGTTCGAGGTCCAGGCGTTGTACTGCTGCTGCGGCGGCAGGGCCTCCAGCGACTCCGACACGATCGGCCGGCCGGTGCGCGGATCGACGCCGGTAGCCAGCCCGGTTGCGCCGGCCAGCAGGGGGATGCTCGTCGGCGGGGCGAACAGGGTGCCGACGCCGTTCCACATGCGGCCCCACGCCACCTCGGCGTCCTCGCCGGCGGCCGCGTTGGTCGCCTCCCACCAGCGCTCCAGCACGTTCGACATCCACGCCAGTTCGAACGGCTTGGGCACCTTCACGATGTAGTCGCCCACCGGGATGATCCAGTGCGTCGACCGGGTCATCTCGTTGGCCTGCTGATACTCCGGGTCGTCCATGAACATGGCGCTCAGGGACAAGCCGAACGCGCCGATGGCGGCCATGGTCGTCCACGCCCGGGCCGCCGCCTGAATGGCCTGCCGGTCGGCGACACGCTGGCCGGGCGCGGCCTGCCCTTGGAACAGCGGCGCCACGATGGCCTTCAGCGCCGCCTCCTTGCCGCCAGCGGCATGGGCCCGGCCGACCGCCGACGCCGGATCCGTGATCGCCGTGCGCACCAGCTTGTCGAGGCCCTGCAGGTACGGGTTCAGGAACATGAAGACGCGCACGGCGCCGTGCACGCGCGAGCCCTTGCGGCCGAAGTCGATCAGGTCGCGGCTGGCGAAGGCGGCCTCGGTGATGGCGTCCCAGTCGTCGAAGCCTTCGGCCTTCATGCGCTTCAGCACCTTCTGGAACACGGTGCGCCGGTTGCCGACCTCGGTCAGCTCGGTCCAGCGCGCCACGTCCTCGAAGGCCCGCAGGAAGCCACGCGAGTCCTCGAAATAGCGGGCCTTCCACCCGCGCCGGGTCAGCTCCAGCGCGTCCTGGCGGATCAGCAGCTCGCTCATCTGGGCGGTCGTCGCGCCGCCGCTGATGCCCCCGGCGACGTTGTAGAGGCGGCCGGCCTCGCTGACACGGCCGGTGGCGCGGGACACCGCCTCGTCGACGGAGCCGGCCAGCCCCTCGCCCGGAACGAAGCCGCGGACATACGCGGCGCTGGCAACCTGATCGCGGATCAGGTTCGCGAGGATGAAGTCGGGCGTGGTGGTGACGGTCCGGGCGACGAAGTTGGTCACGGCGCCCACGATGGCCCCGAACACGTCCGCCTGCGCCGGCGTCATGTTCGTGATCGCCTCGTAGGTCAGCTGGCCCCACTCCGGGTCCAGCAGCTCCCACGCCTCGCGCTGGCCGTTCTCCCAGACGTAGATGATCGGCCGGCCGTTGGCGTTGACCTCGCCCGGGCGCCAGACCTCCACGTCGTCGTCGAACAGCGCGTCGACATCGTCGCGCGTGCCGCGGGCCTGGGCGGCCAGCTCGTCGTTGGCGACGACGGTCTTGCGCATCGGGGCCTTCACCTTGCGCATGAACGGGTTTTCGCCGTCGGGCGACAGGGCGTTCAGCCGCTTGGCCATGGAGACGATCGAGCGGTTGATGTCGTTCTGCCGGACACGCTGCGCCAGTCGCAGGCTGTCCTGCGCCAGCACCTCGACCGGGCTCAGGATGTTGCGGTCGGACCCGCGGAACTGCTTGACCTCGGGCCCGGCGTTGGCCCCTGACCGGGACACGCCAGCCGGCCGGTCATCCATCTCGCGGCGGAACGGCACGTAGAAGTCCCGCCCGGCCAGCGCGGCGTCGTACGTCTCGCGGGAGATCAGGCCGGAGTCCAGCCGCAGCTTGAGCAGGCCGCTGGCGTACTGGTTGATCTGGTCGGACAGCTCGCGCAGTTCCGGCCGCTCCGAGTCCATGCGGGCGATGAACGCCTCGGCCTGCTCGCGCGTCCGGGCCAGCGGCGGGTTCTCCAGCTCTCCCTTCGCGAAGCGGTCCCACTCGATCACCGCGCGCCGGGCGACGAGGTACTGGTCGAACATCTGCAGCGCCGCCTCGGGCTTGGCGCCGGCCCGCGTCTCGCGCACCACCACCGCCGTCAGGGCGTCGGCCAGTGCCGGCGTCTCGGGCGCCAGCTTCCGGTAGCCGTGCACGCCATGCAGGATGTTCTGCATGCCGATGTTGTAGGCGTCGAACCCGGCCCGGGCGAGCTTGGCGGCGTCGTCGCCAGGGCGAATGTCCAGCGGGCTCCCGGTGGCGGCCTCGATGGCTTCCTGCATCTGCGACTGCAGGCGCGTCAGCGGGTGCCGGGCGTCGATCACGTCGGTGTAGCGCCGCGCGAACCAGTCCGCGATGGCCCGGCCGGCGCGACGCTCCTTCACGATGCGCGAGCCCTCGGCGATCATGCCGCGGCGCTCCAGCGGCACCACCACGTCCATGTTGTTGTCGGGGCGGGCGGGGATGACCGGGGTGTCGCTTGTATCCCTCATGGAGCCGCTGCGAACGTCCACGACGGTTTCTCCGTCGATCTCGACCGTCGTGCGCGATCCGGGCCCATCGGAAACGGGCTCCACGCGGGGCGGCACGCGGTCGGTGTAGGCCCGGCGCACGGTGTCGGCCACGGGGCGCGCCAGCCCGAACGTCAGGCTGATGCCCCCGCCGAGGAGCGCCGCACCGCCGGTCTGCGCCGCGCTGAACTCGTCCTGAATGCCGGCGTTGATGTCGGACACCTGCAGGCCAGCGTCCACAGCGCCAGCGATCAGGGCCTGCTGGCCAGCACCTCGCGCCAGCCTGACCGCCAGCGAGCCGCCACGCACCACGCCGCCGCCGACGATGTTTTCCGGCGACAGGCCGCCACCGGCCACCTGCCCCGCCAGGAACGCGCCGAACTCGGCCGGATTGTCGATCGGGTCAGCCGCTGCCCGGGCGCTGTAGAGCTCGCGGCGCTGGCGCTCCCGGCGAGAGGCGACGGTGTCGGCGCGCGACACGCCCTCAAACCACCTGCGGTTCTCGCCGACCGTGGCGTCGAGCGCGCGGTCGAACTGGCGGCCGAGGAACGTGTCGGTCCGGACGCGGGTCAGGTCGCGCACGTTCAGCAGGCCGTCGCCTTCGGAGTCCAGCGAGCGCGCCGCGGCGCCGAAGATCGAGCGCCCGAACCCTTCGGCGGCGTTGTCCATGAACCGCTGGCCCAGCGAGCGCTCCGGCCCCTGAACCAGCCCGCGGCGCATGGCCTCCTCATAGGCCGCCTTCTGCTCCGGCTGCATGATGCCCCGGCGGTAGGCTTCGGCCAGGGCCTGTTGACGCTCGCTCATTGCAGACCCGCCGCGCGCAGAACTTCCTCATCGCTCATCTGGCGCACGGCCGGTCGCTGGCCCGTCGCGGCCCCGGCGATCGCCTGCGTCCGCTGCGCCGTCTGGACTTCGGCCGGCCGCGGCGGTGCGGCGCCAGTGGCCGCAGATCGCGTGGCCGCCGCCGCCACCTGCGAGGCGTAGCGGGTCGAGCCGCCAATCTCCAGCACGTCCTGCAGCACGCGATCGCCGTACCGGCCGAACTGGCGCACGATGTCCTGCGACACCGCCCGCCACGACTCCATGTCGTTGGCCTGCTCGTAGCGCTCCAGCTCGCCGGCATACCGCACCAGCATGTTGACCGGCAGGGCCCGGCGGTCGCCCTGGCGGACACCGGCCCGGTCCTGCGCCGACAGCAGGGCGCTCACGTACGCCTCGCCCTCCCGCGCCGCGCTGACCGCACGGCCGCCGTTGGCCTGCAGCTGCTGCACGCGGGACGCCCACGCCTGCCCAGCCGCGCGCACGGCCGTGTCCCGCAGGACCGACCCGGCCGGGTCATTCCGCTGCGCCTGACGCTGACCGCGGTACGCGTCCCACGCCCGCGTCGCCCGGCCGCCGTTCAGCGCCTCCAGCACCTTGCGCGGGTACTCGGCCGAGCGGGGATTGCCGCGCGCCTCGACGCCGTCCAGCCACGCCTCGCGCGTGATGCTTCCCGACCGCGGGTCGCCGACGCTCCGCAGCCAGCCGTCCACATTGCCCGGTCCGGCGTGATAGGCCGTGACGGCGAGGAAGGTGTCGCCGTTGTAGCGGTCCAGCAGTTCCGACAGGTACGCCTGCCCCAGCTGGCGGCCGTAATCGGCGTCGTTCAACAGGCGGTTGCGGTCGTAGGGCACGCCCAGCCGCTCGGCCATGCGCTGCGCCGTCTCGGGCAGCAGCTGCATGATGCCGACGGCGCCGCCGCCAGCCGGGCCCGGGCCGTCCGGGTCCGCGCTCACCAGCCCGGTGCGGCCGCCGGACTCCACCTGGATCACCGCATTCGTCAGGGCGTCCAGATCCTCGTCGCCGGCGACCACCGGCATGGCGTTGAACCCGCGCGCCGCGGTCCGCGTCAGGATGCGCTCGGCCGCCGCCTCCGGCGACAGGCCGGACAGGTCGCCGACGAGCCCGTTGAACTCGGCGGCATCGGCGCGGGCGCGGTACCAGCGGGCTACCGCCGGGGCGCCGCCCATCTGGCGCACCTGCTCCTCGGTTAGACCGATCCCGCCCTCGCCGAGTTCGATGCTGGCGGCGTCCTCCTCGATCATGCGGTTCAGTTCGCGCTGGCGGCGGTTCTCCTCCTCGGCCGCCAGATTGGCCCGGGCGCGCTCCAGCTGCGTCTCGCGCTGCACCGCCTCGGTCGCCTGCGCTACGGCCAGCTGGCGCTCCTGCGGCGTCAGGGCCATCTCGGGGTCCGCCACCAGCGACTGCACCCGCGCCAGAGCGGCATCGGCGCCGCCGGTGCGAAGCGCCTGCAGCGCGTCCTGCGCGATAAGCCCCGCCTTGAGCCGCCCGGTGATCTCCTCGCGCTTGGCCAGCGCCTCCTCCGAGGACAGGCCGAACGCCGGGTTGCTCTCCAGCTCATCAATGAGGAGGCGCACCTGCAGGATGTTGCCCTGCACCTGATCGCTGTTCAGGGCGGTGGCGAAGTCGGTGGTCTGCCCGAACGCGACGGCCTCCGACACCAGCCGGTCCAGCCGGGCGTCGATGCCATTGCGGGCCTCGGTCAGGTCACGTTCGGCCCGGGCGCTCTGGATGGCCCCCAGGTTGGCGGTCGCACGGCGATCGAAGGTCTGGGCGACGTTGCCCACCAGCCACTCCGGCGACTGCTCGATCAGGGCCGCCCGGCGCGCCTCGGCCTGCTGCTGGAAGGCGTCCGGGTCGAAGGGGTTGGCCACCCGCAGGGCGTCCAGCTCGCGCTCGATGTCGTTGTCGAACTTGGCCGCGGCGCCGCGCTCCAGCGCCCGGTTGTACTCCCGGCCGACGCCCGTGATGGCCATGCGACGCTCGAACCGGCCGGCCGCCGCATCCGCCTCGGCCTGCTGCGCCGCCGCCTCCTGAAGGTTCGGCATCACGAACTCTTCGAACGCCGACTCCGTGATGCGGCTGACACGCTCCAGCGCCTCCGCAGCCGCGCGCTCGCCGATGCCGGCCGAGCCGCTGAAGTCCGCCAGCGGGGTCAGCGAACCGCCAGCGGTGCCGCCCGGGAGGCCGGTGCCCTGCCTGATCGCCATGTCAGTTCCCCCTGCCCGCCGCGAACATACGGCCGGCGCTGATGCCGCCCTCCAGCGCCGACATCGGCACCGCCCACCGGGCCGCGCTGCGGTACCCGCGGGCCGCCATGTTCGCCGAGCTCTGGCGGTTCATCTCCCCGAGGCGCGCGATGGCCTCGGCGCGGTAGGCGTCATCCATGGTGACGCGCCGGATCACGTCGCCGGTCTGGCTGCTCTCGGCCAGCCCTCGCGCCGCCCGGATCGTGTCGATGTTGCCCAGCGTGGCGGCCAGCGCCGCACGCGACTGCTCGCCGATCTGGTTGGACCGGATGCCGGCCATCTGGCCTTCGATGCGCGCGGCCTGTTCCTGCGCCAGCGCGGCACGGCGTTGCTGCACGCCGCCCAGAACGCTGGAGACGAACGACGCACCGGCGAGGAGGGGGATCATGAAGGCCATCAGCGGGCGACCTCAAGACTGTGGCCCAGCAGCGTGAACGGGCCGGGATAGGGATGGGTGAAGGCGACGAAGGGCTCATAGGCCCAGCCGCGGAAGCACGGGGCGCTGGTCAGCTCGTCGCGCAGCGGAGGCGCGGCGTTGGCGTCCTCGCCGCCGCGGTAGACCGGCTGCAGCTTGCCGTCGACGGCCAGATAGCGGCCCTTCCAGCGGACGTGCGCCCGGGTGATCCGCATCTTGCGCCGGCGGTTGCGGTCGTCGGACGCGTCGATCACCGGCCACGGCTCGACCACGCTCTCCCAGCGCCGGCCGATCTGGATGGCGCCGGCCACGTCCGGCACGCCGAAGTCGCCGTCACCGTCCAGCTCGACCTGTCCGACGTAGGAGTCGCCGATCATCAGGTCGCACGTCGCGTTCGCCAGCGCGGCGAAGCGATAGACCTTGTCGGCCGGGATGGGCCCGGACGGCGTCAGGATCGTCTCCGTCGTGGCGAGGCCCTGATAGGCGCCGGAGCCGACCGTCACGGCCGCGTCCATGAACCGGGTGTGGTCGATCACCTCAAGGAAGTAGACATCGGAGCCGTTGACGCTGCGGCGCACGATGGCCCACGCCTCGCCATCCGCCGCCGCCACCGACCGATAGTCGCCGTCCGTCTCCCACCGCACCACGCCGAACACCTCGGCGCCGTCGCTGTAGTAGACCACCACCAGCTCGCCGGTGTCGTTGACGGCATAGACGTAGCGCTCGGGCCCAATGGCCTGCCCGCTGACATAGGCCAGCGACCGCGGCTCAGACACCAGATGCGCCGACAGCTGCGTCACGTCCGCCGTCCGCCAGGAACGCCGCACGTCGCCGGTCGGGAACGCGCCCAGCAGCGAGCCGCCGCCCTCCTCCGCGTAGACGACACCCTCGCTGATCGCCACCGGCCGGCAGTTGTTCGCGCCGTCCGGGCCGACCTCGATCAGCTGGAAGGCGGTCGGGCGGATCGGGTTCGACTCCGACTCCGGGTAGTAGAACAGCTTGCGGCTGGTCATCACCAGCAGCTGCTCGGACGGCATGATGTGCCGCACCGCGCCGGCCGCCTCGTTGCCCAGCTCCTCGAAGAACGCATCGGCGTCGTTCTCGCCGACCGAGAAATCGTCCAGGGCGAACTGCGCCGAGGCCGCGATGCCGAACGGCACCTGCGGGAACCGGCCGAGCCACAGCCGGCCCTTGTGCACGGCCGCGGTCCCGGGATAGCCCCGCACCGCGCTGATCGCCTGCTCGTCCCAGTCCAGCACGGCCGCGTTGGTCGTGGTGGTCTGGGCGGCGGTGTTCGTCGTGGTGGCGGACGGGCCGACGATCGTCTCGCCCTTGGTTCCGTCCCAGAGGAAGTCGGTGAACTTCTGCAGCAGCAGGGTCAGGCTGGTGCCGCTCGGCACGCCGACCACCTCGGCCTCGGCGCTGCTGTCCTTGCCCGTCACCACCTCGCCGACGCTGAACCCAGCGCTGGACGTGACCGGCAGCGTCACGGTCGGCAGCAGGCGCTGGATCACAGTCGCCGTCGCCGACGTGCCGGACGCCACCGCCGTGATCTCAACCTCGCGCTTCTGCAGCCGGAACCGCGTGCCCACATGCCCGGCCACGAACGTCGCCGCACTGGCCGTCAGGGTGATCGACCCCGTGACCCCGCTCGGCGTCAGCGTCACGCCCGGATCGGCGAAGCGGTAGTAGAGCTGGCGGATCGAGCCGCCGATGCCGGAGCCGAACGTCGCGGCGCCCACGCTCCAGACACCGGCCGGCGAGCGCGTGATCTTCTGCGGCGGCATGCCCAGCGCCGTCACGAACGCTTCCGACCCGTACGGCGCCACCACCAGACCCGGCACGACGCCCGCGGTCCATGCGGCGGTCAGGTTGGCGATCTGCGTCCGGTCGCTGCGGCGGTAGACCTTCAGGTTCTCGGCCGTCAGCACTAGCATGTAGGCGACATCGTCGACGGTCATGTCGACCACCCAGCCGTCGCCGTCCAGCGTGGCCAAGCGCGACGAGCCCGGCCGGTTCTCCAGCGCGCCGCCGATCGTGATGCGCATGTTGCGGATGCGCTTGGCGCTAGTCGCACGCGCCTTCAGGTCCGCCCGCCACAGGTGGTCGGGGCTGACCTCGCCGCTCTCGTAGGTCCGCTGCTCATACTGCATCGGTCAGCGCCCGATGTCCCACGAGCGGCTGCGCATCCGGGCCCGCGTCAGATCCCACTCGCTCGCGTCCGGCGAGGTGCTGGACCGCTGCGACCGGACCCGCGCCTTCTGCGCCTTGGCCATGCCGGCCTGCTCGTCGCGGTTGCCCTCGGTCGTCTGCTCGGCGATCGCCTTGCGGAAGACCGCCTCCATGCGCTTCTGGACCGCCATGGCGAAGTCCGCCGACCAACGGTCCTCGTCCACCCGGTACGTGCCCAGCGCGTACACCACGTCGTCCTCGACCATGGTCAGCACCGCGGCCATGGTGTCGGTGTCGCGCTCCTCGTGATCGACCCGCAGGCCATTCGCGTCCTGCACATAGGTCAGCGCCAGCAGGCCCACCGGCTTGCCCCACGCCTTCCGCCACGGCCGCTCCGGCGTGAACTCGATCGCCGTCATGGCCACCGCCCGGCGCGCCCACGGCCAGGTGTGCTCGCACAGCATCTCCTCGACGATGGCCTCGTAGTGCTCATCGGTCAGGCGGGCGACCTCCTCGTTGTCGTCGATCGACACGAGGGCGCCGTTGCCCGTGATGGAGGCCGCGCGCTTGATGATCTCGATCTTGGAGGTGGCCATGTCAGCACCCTCACGCATGGCCGCACATGCGGGAATGCACCCGCGCCCACGAAAAAGGCCCGCCGGCGTGAACCAGCGGGCCAGTCTTCAGGGAGGGAGGGACGCTTACTCGGGGGAGCCTTCGGCCAGCAGGGCCTTCAGCTTTTCGGTCGACGCACCGGCGAAGAAGGTCACGCCCTTCTCGCGCAGCGACGCGATGATCTCGGCACGCTCGGCCTCTTCCTCCGGCGTGCGCTTCTTGGAGCCGCCGGGCTTGCCGTCGCCGTCGCGGTCCAGCGCCTCGACCTGGGCCGGGGTCAGCTTGCCGTTGGCCTCGTCGACCTCGCGCTCGATGGCCTCCAGCTTCTCGGTGCCGCCACCAGGGACGGTGCGCGCGTCGGCCAGATCATCAACCGGCATGGGCAGGCCCTCGCCGGCCATGACCTTGTTGACCTCGGGCGCCGGAGCGACCGGGGCCGGCAGACCAGCGCGCTTGCGCCAGTCCGCCTCCTCGATCCGCTCATCGGCCGGGCAGGACTCGCCGATGCCGTAGCGACCATCGCCGCGGGCGACGATGTCCTCGGCGTTCAGCTCGGTCGTCAGCCAGACCTCGCCGGTGACGCGATCATAGACCTTGACGTGCATGGCTCAGGCCACCACCGCCGGCGCCATGAAGGCGACATAGGTGACGGACGGGGTCGTGCCCGCCAGCACCGCACGGATGCGGAAATAGCGGTAGACCGTGCCGCCCTGCTCGTTGTCGGCGAGGATGGTGTACCGGCCGGTCGCGCCCACGGCGATGGAGCCGAGCTGCTGGTTGCCCGAGGCGAAGGTCGCGCTGTTCGAGCCCTCGAAGATGAAGTCGTAGGTTTCATCGGTCGAGGCCAGATCGAGCGCCGACACGTTGATGACGACCGCGACCGGGAACCGGCCGACCGGCGAGGCGGTCGACTCGGTGTCGAAGATGCGGGCCGCGCTGGCGACGACGCCGGCCGCCGACGAGGTCACGGCAGCGGCGCCATCGTGCAGCAGCAGCGACGCGTCGTAGGGGTACTGGATGGGCATGGCCCTGTCTCCTGTGGTCGGGCGATCAGGCGGTGATCGCGGCGTCGGTGATCGAGGTGAGGCGGATGGCGCAGAACGGGTGTTCGAGGCGGATGCCGCAGTCCCACTCCGTGCGGGTCAGGAACTTCGGCTCGGTCTGCATCTCGCCCAGATCCTCGGCCTCAAGCGGAGCCGCTTGGAAGCCGGAGAACATGCCGGACTTGATCGACAGCACGTAGATCGAGCCGGTGACGGCCGAACCGCCGCCCTGAGCGACCTCGTCGAACGGCAGCAGGGCGCCGTCCGCCTCGTTCTCGTAGCCCACCAGGATCGGCAGGTTGCGGTACGAGGTGATCAGGTTGCCGAAGTCGTCCTTGGTCTGGTCGACGTAGCCGCCGACGCCGGTGTTGCGGCCAGCCTGCGTCAGCCGGGTGCGCAGCGCCTTCGACATCAGCAGGTGGGTCGGCTCGGTGCAGGTGTCGATCGAGCGGTCGAGGTTGTAGAGCGACAGCGCGGCGCCGCCCGACGAGGCGGTGTTGTGGCGCAGCGCGGTGCCGGTGATGCGGCGGCGCAGGCCATCGAACTGCTTGGGGTTCGTGGCGTTGTTGCCCGACAGGATCGCGGTGGTGATGCCGCGGGTCAGGGCCTTGACCTGCATGCGCTCCTGACGCGACCGCTGGCTTTCGCCGTGGCGGCGCACCAGCGCCTTGTCGACCTTGATCTCGCCGCCGGCGATGAAGGTCTGCTCGATCAGCGGGTTGATGACGCCGGTGGTCGGCGTGTACGTCTCGTTGATCCCGCGGAAGGCGATGCCCGGCAGGGTGTCCTCGCGGCTGTAGCGGTACAGGCCGCCCGCCACGGTTTCCCACGGCATGGCGGCGATCAGGTCCGACGACTGCGCATACAGCTCGACATAGGCGCGCTGGACAGAGTCGGCGGGCAGGGTCTTGGCGTATTCGCCGAGGGTCATGGCGGTGGCCATTGGGAGTCTCCTTAAGCGGCCTTGTTGCGCCTGATCGCCTCAAGGCGGGACAGGCCGAAAGTGTTGTCGAGTTCGCTGGCCTTGGCGGCCGCGAGGCCACCGGGCGCCGAGGGGTCGGAGCGCAGGGCGATGATCGCCTCCAGCGCCGCGACACCGCGCAGGCCGATGTTGTCCAGCAGCGCGCCGGCCTTGTCGGTCGGCAGGTTCGCCTTCACCCAGTTCTGGACGGCGGCGATGCGCTGGTCGGCGTTCTCGCCGAGGGCCTTCTTGTCCTCGACGAACTCGTTGACCGCGACCTGCTGCTCGCCGATCCGGCGGCGGGCCTCGGCGTCCAGCAGCTTCTGCCACGCGGTCTTCGGCAGCTTGTGCTCGTGCGCCCAGTCACGGATCTCCTTGGTGAAGGGGTCGTCGGCGTCGAGGTCGACCTTGAAGCCCTCCGGCACGGTCACGGCCTCGGACAGGGCCAGCTCGTAGCCATCGGCCGCTTCCGGCACGTCGGCCCGGGCGGCGTCCAGTTCGGCCTTCAGCGTCAGATGCGCGTCCAGCAGGTCGGCGACCTTCACGCCGGCGGCGTCATCCCAGAACTCGTCGGGCAGTCGCTCGGGGCGGACGGGGCCGGCAGCGGCGGCGGACGCTTCGGCTTGTACGGGTTGGGCGGCGGCGGCGGTTTCAGCCGCGCCTCCCTCGACCGCTGCGACGGGCGCGGCGACAGCTTCGGCCGGGGCGGCTTCACTCGTCGGGTTCGCGGCGGCGTCGGTCATCGTTCACCTTTTCTCGGAGCTTCTTGAGCTCTGCGAAAAGCGTGCGGCGACCCTCGATCATCAACAATGCACTCACGTTCGGCGCGGCCCGGTCGACCGTCTCGCCGTCGATCCGCTCGCCGAAATAGGCCAGCAGGTCGTCCCATTCCGGGTGTGACGTGAGGCGCACCAGGGCGTTGAGCATCTTGTCGTCGAACACCGGCGGCGGGGTCTGGCGCCGGCTGGCCTTGATCTCGTCGAGGCGGTTCGGCATCAGGCGGCTCCGGGCGGCGGGCCGGCAGGCGCACCAGCAGCGGCGGGGTCAGCCTGACCGAGCACAGCGCCCAGCAGCGGGTCGACCGCCTCAGCCTCACGCACCACGATCAGCTTGTCGTTCAGCCGCGAGCGCATCTGCTCCAGCGTCTGCGCGCCGTCGACATACGCGGCCATGACCTGCGGGCCGAACACGGCGTTGCCGAACTGCAGCAGCTGCTGCGCCGTCTGGATTTCCTCAAAGTCCTGCTGACGCGACAGCGGGTTCTGCGGGCGGACCCGCACCGGCGCCCGGCCGTCCAGCGCGATGTACGGCTCGATCGAGCCGCGCTTCACCAGCAGGTACTCGAACCGCTGGACGATCGCGATGACGCCCTCGGAGTAGAGCTTGCCGGTCGGCATCTCCAGCCGGCGCCCCTCCTCGGCCTTCTCGTCCATCCACTGTCCGAGGGTCGGCGGGGTCTTGCCGCGCTGGCGGGGCCCGTACTGGAACCCGGCCCGGCGGATGCTGTCCTGCAAGTAGCCCTGCTCGTAGTAGGCCGCCTCGATCCGGCCCGGCTCCAGCCGGTCGAGCTTCGACCCGGGCAGGCGCGGGATCCACATGCCGGCGCCGACGCCGCCCTCGGGGTTCAGCACGCCGTCGTCGTCGTACACGGTCGGCGGGTCGACCACCTTGCCGAGGTTCTTCAGGACCAGATAGCGCTCCTGATCCAGCGTCAGGGCGTCCGGCACCGCCTTCAGCAGCGGGCCCAGCCCCCAAGCCGAGGCCGAGTGCGTGCGCCAGCGGCTGACGAGGATGGGGCAGGAGCCGACGCCCTTCAGCTTCTCCTCGTAGACCAGCACGTCGTCGGCGCAGACGCGCCACAGCCAGATTTCGTCGCCCGGGTCCGGCACCAGCGTCGCGGACAGCAGCATGCGGACCTTGCGCTGGCCCTGCTCGGGGTTCGCCGCGTCCTTCCGGTCCTTCGGCGACCAGTTGTAGGTCGGCCAGAACGCCACCGCCTCGGCGATCGTCCAGACGCACTCGCGGGCCCGGAAGTTGACGCCCTTGGCGCCGCGGCCGATCAGCAGCTGCGACGGCGGGATGGCCTCGCAGTAGATGGGCTGGCCGGCGCCGGGGTCCGTGATGATCAGGCCGGACGTGCCATGCGCCTGATCAAGCGCCCACTCCCCGGCCGCCTCGTCGTAGAAGTTGGAACCGCGGATGGCGTCGAAGATCGCGGTCGAGCGCTCCTTCAGCGGCTCCTTCAGCCGCTTCTTCTCTTCGTCGCGCAGGCCCTCCAGCGGCGCATACGTCAGCCAGTCCGCATGCCGGGGCATCAGCTTGCCGATCAGGTCCGACCCGAAGTCCTCGTAGACCTCCTGCAGCGTCGTATCGAACAGGTCGTCGATCTCCTCGCCGCGGTCGTTGGCCGTGACGAGGTTGTCTCCGATACGGGGGCGCGACGGGTCGGCCAGCTGCAGGAAGCGGTTGATCTGCTCCTGACGGTTACGCCGGTCGCTCTTCGCCCGGGTGACGTGCGCCGCCAGATCGGGGGGCATCTTCGCCATCAGGCCACGACCCTCGCCGACTCGTACGAGCCGAAGTCACCGCTGGAGCCGCCGCCGAAGAACGAGCCGCCGCCGGAGTAGCTGGACAGCGGCACGAACGAGCCGCCGCCGACAGTCGCGTTGCCGCCGCCCGGCGAGACGCCCGACAGCGCGGCGCGACGGCCCAGACGCCGGGTGCGCCGGCGCGTCTCGTCGTCCAGCACGCTCTGGGTCTGAGTCACGAACGCGGACTCGGCACGAGCTTCCTCGCGCTCACGAGCCGCCTTCAGCGACGGATCTTCAGCTGGGGCTTTCGCTCGGACCACGGGGGAACACCTGTTCTGCGCCTGCCCGTACAAGGTCGCGCCTCAGGCCCCTCGGCGTGAATGCACCGGACCTCAGACCGACCAGCCGCTTCACCGTGCCGACACAGAACAGGCCCGGCGTCAGCACGCTCGCCTCGCGCCGGCCGGCCAGCTTCCACACCTCGGCGACCTGCCGCACCCCGGCCACCCACGCGTCGAACTCGGCGCCCGGCGCCAGGGTGAACACCTCGGTAAAGCGCAGGTGCGGGTCCACCACGATCCAGCTGCGGCCGTCGAAGGCGAACGCGAACACATGGCCCCACGGCGTCCGGGCCGGGCGGATGGCCACGTACCAGTTCAGCGGCCCGATGCGCTCGACGGCGTCCGTGATCACCGGCGCAGCACCTGATACCGGCCGGGCCGGGCGGCGCCCCTCGCATAGACGTTCGCGCTGGCCAGCGTGTTCACCGGCTTCGGCCGCACGTCCCGGCCGACCATGGCGCGGCTCTCCCCGGCGCCCATCAGCACCTCGATGTGCGCGTCGACCGGGTGCGAGAACGGGCCCTTGTGCGGCTCGTCCTCGTACACCGGGGCGCCGGACACCTTCTTGCGCCGGTAGCAGTAGCCGCCGCCCATGCCGGTCGTCAGCACCGGGCACGCCTTCGGGTCGTACAGGATCGCCGGCTGGCCATGCACCATGCGGTTCAGCAGGTGCGTCATCGTCTCGATCCGCGGTGTCCGCCGGTTGCCGCTGTCCGCCTTGCGCACGAACATGCCCTCGGCCTTCCAGACATCGAACGCGGTCCGGTCGTCGACCTCGCTGCGCTTCGCCTCGCCCGAGGGGTCTCCCCAGAACTCGATCGTCGGGCCGTCCGGCCGCATCCACGCCGGCCAGTTCTGCGTCAGCCAGCGCTTCACGATCGGCGCGAACTCCACCGCCGCCATGTTCTGCGCCACCTTCTCGCCCAGCACGAACCAGCGACCGCCGACGTTCTGCATCACCACCGCGGCAGGCTGGCGCCCGAAGTCCAGCCCCACATGCAGCGGCACGTCCGGCATGGCCCGCAGCGGCTGCTTCGCGATGTGGGTGTCGCGGACGAACTGCGGGAACACCGGCCGGCCCGACTGCTGGATCAGCACCCGGTTCATCAGCTCGGCGTCGATCTCGTCCTTGGTCCGGCCGGCCAGCAGCGCCCGCACCGCCTTTTCGCCGATGAACTTCAGGTTCTCGGCCGCCGGGTTGATCCGGTAGTCGACGACGTTGCCCTGGGGGTCCACCTCCTCGATGAACCACGGGGGCTGCATCAGAAACTCCCACTCCTCCGGCTTCTCGTGGGCCCTGCGCTCGCTGTCCGTCCACTCCTCCGGCATGGGCGTGTCGCCCCGCATGATCGGCACCCAGTGGCCGAGCGGCGGCGCGTTCATGTCCAGCTGCAGGAACTTCGGCCCGTCCGGCCGCGGGTACCAGCCCGTCCGCGACAGCAGCACCACACAGAAGCGCCGGGTGTAGAACTGCGCCTCGTTGATCCAGGCGCCGGTGTACTCCCGCGACATCAGGCTCGGGATGTCCTCCTCGCCGGCGAAGGACTCGAACGTCACCTCGGCCTCGACATCGCCGAACTTCAGCTCGTGCTTGAACGGCGCCGTCCAGTAGAACCGGCCGTAGACCTTCTCGGGGAACCAGCTCAACCACGTCGGGATCGTCGACGCCTCAAGGTCCGGGTAGCTGTTCCGGACGATCAGCCACCGCGAGCGGCGGATCCCGTCATCGTCCGGCGGGACCGCCTGCATGGCCTCGTAGATGCGCATGATGCTTGCGGTCGACGTGCCGGAGCGGATCGGCCCCTGAATGCACGACAGGTCTTTCGCCCGGCCCGGCGCCGCGGTGTACGGGTTGCTGGCCAGGTAGCGCTCAAGGTTGATGCCGTCCGGCTCGTACTGCCTGCGCGTTGCCATGGCCGCACACTGGCGCGGCGCACTGGCGCCCTGAATGCACTGTGCCCGGCGGGATCACCACCGGGCACAGGAGACCCCCACAAAATACTTGGGGGTGAGGGGGTTACTCCTCCCCGAACGACCAGACGACGCCGAGGCCGTCGACCAGGACGCCCTCGGCCCGAAGCGGGACCATCGACGCCGGCTCCTCGAACGGCAGGCCGTTCACGACCTCGCCGTAGTAGGGCACAGCCCACTGACCGAAGGCGTCGTTGCGGATGTAGGCGTAGTCGGTGCCCGGCTCGATGTTGGCCTGATAGTGGGCGTTGGCGGCGTCCTTGTAGGCGGTCGCCTCGGCCTGCCGGGTCGACGGGAACAGTACGATCTTGGACATGGTCACAGGTTCCTTCGCGGAAGCGCCCATTGATAAAGCCATGCGGCTTGCTCGGCCGTGAGCGGATCGGTCACGAGCACGTCTCGGATCAGGCCCTGCCAGAACTGCAACGACCCGTTGGGGATCGCGCCGATGGCGAACTGATTTCGATTGGTCGAAAGCGTCGCGGCGGCAGTGTCTCGGGACAGATTGTCGACTTCCACGGCGATGCTACTTACGCCGAAGATCGCGCGAAGAACGTGACGCGTCGTCAGTGCCGCGCCACCGCCAGCTACGGAAATGTTGCCCGACGTGGCTTGCAGGATGTTCGTGGTCGAGGTGTTGCGCCGCAGGCGGCGGTCAGAGCTGAAAACACCGTCGCCGTATGAGGCCCCCACGCGCGCGCCAGCGTCGGTGACGAGCGCCGTGTTCTGGCCGATCAACCAGATTTCGGACGCGCTGCCCCCGGCCGGGAAGGTCGTCGGCGCGAACATGTTCAGATAGTCGTCCACGCCGTCGAACTGGATAGCGCGCGCACCGCCGAAGCCCGCATCGCTCACGGCGGGCCGTGTCGACGATGTGCCAGGATTGACGACGTACCCG
The DNA here is from genome assembly GCF_035998205.1 of Brevundimonas sp. Classification (GTDB taxonomy): domain Bacteria; phylum Pseudomonadota; class Alphaproteobacteria; order Caulobacterales; family Caulobacteraceae; genus Brevundimonas. The sequence goes on along the minus strand of NZ_DASYHT010000004.1, from coordinate 563,194 downwards.
GCGACCTCGTCGGCCCACGCGGTAACTGAAACGCCCGATACCGTCGTGCGCGCCGGGTTGTCGCTCGACCACCATCCCTTCAGCGCAGCGCCGAGAACGGAGACGGGCGTCTGAGCCCCCCCGCCCTTGCCAGGGTTGAGGGCGGCATACCTCAGCGACGCCGACCTCACAGCTCCACCGTCTCAACGTCGATCGTGAACACCTCGGCGCTCCCAGGCGTGTAGGCGCCGCGAGCCTCCAGAGCCACCACCAGGTCCAGATCCCGCGGCGTCACGATCTCGCCGCCCCGAAGCGGCACGTCGATCCCAAGCGCCCCGTCCGTGTACGCCCGGTCCATCGTGATGTCCGACGCCCCGAAGTACCCCAGCGCCCGGTTCGTCGACCACGCGGCGTTGTCCCCGTTCGCAAACGTCAGCCCCACACCCGGCACCAGCGCGTAGAAGTGAACCCGGAACGCCGCACCCGTCAGACCCGACGTGCTCTTCACCAGCCGCACCCGCCGGATCAGCTGCGAACCACCCGCCTCCTGCGCCGGACGAAGCACCAGACGCTGCACAGACCCCGCGGTCGTGCTGTTCGCCACCAGATCACCCGAAGCGTACGCGGTCGTGTCCGCAGGGCGCGTGAAGCTGACAATCGGCATGGGAGCCTCCTTCAGCCCAACATGCGCGGTCAGCGCGGCGCCCTGAATGCACCGAGGGGGAGGTCGCTGAGAGGCCGGGCGCTACTCCGGCTGTCCTGTTCATCGTTCCCCGACTTTGCGCTCGGCACAGGACTGCCGGTCGGGGGTCTTTCCGCGTGTCTCCAGCCTCGCGCGCCCGGACGCTCTTCGACCGGGACTGGTGCGCTGGCAGCTTTCCACGCCGCTCTCAGCGCGATCACCCTACCATACCGCCGCCAGACCGCCAGACCGACCGCGCATCAGGGGTGGGGGCGCACAAAAAATCCGCGACACCCCTCCAGACATCCAGACCGCCCTCATGAGGGGTAGGGGGGCAGAGTTTTGCGCGGGACCCCCGTTGGTGTGTCATGGGCCCGGCTTTTCCCCCCCGGGGGGGTGTCGGGGCGCCGAGGCCGCGCCGGTCACTGGTCGCCGTCAGGGCCCGCGATGAACCCGCCGGCTGGCCTCCCTGACGCCTCCGGACCCGTATCCAGTCGGGATGTCTCGCCTTCGATCAACACCTTAGCCTCGCAGGGAGACTGACCGCCTGTCAGTTGCTCGCCGTACGGGTCGCGCCGGGTCACGATCACCAGCCGATCCGCGTTGCCGACGTTGATCATAACCGACGCCTTGTCGTCGTACTCCGGGAACAGCGCGCGGACCTGCTGCGACCACGCGCCGGCGGGGAACTTGTTGTCTTTCTCGCCGATGGCCAGCCGGGGTTGCCGCGTCCACCAGGCCTTGGCCGTCGTGCGCGCGCGTTGGAGCGCGGTTTGCAAGTCGGCATGCGCCTTCGCCATCTCTGCCAGCCCCTCTTCGGAGAGTGCCCAGTGGTCGGCGAGTTCGACGAAGGTCATTCCGATTGCGGCGAGCTGGATGGCTTCGTCGCAGAGGTCGGGGGTGTAGGTGACGGGGGTGGCGCGTCGTTCGGTCGGTGTGGTGTTGGCCTCGCGGATGCGTTCCAGGGCGGCTTGTGCTCTGGCTTGTGCGAGGGGTCGGCCGGCCATGGGTTGCGGTGCCTGCTGGTGGTGTTGTGGGTGCGGTTGCCGTGGTGGATGGCGGGGGCGCGCGAGGCGTGGGTCGGGCGGCCTTCGCGAAGGATGCGCGATTTTTCGAAGCGGCGACAATGCACTCTGGCCAAATGCCCGCCGCTACTGGGTTTGAGCCGGATCAGGCGGGGTTGACACGCGGTCTGCGAATGTCGCCTGATCGGACACTATGGCCCCCCGAGCGCCCAAATCAGTCGCGCTGGCGGCGTTCTCCGAAGCCCTGTTCGGGCCGGTGTGGGCGGCGAACGTGGCGCGGCTGACCGGCGCCCATGTTCGGACGGTGCAGCGGATCCGCGAGGCGGCCAGAGAGGGCCGCGAGCACCCCAGGGCGGCTGACGTTGCGGAGAGACTGGCCGAGGCGGTGGCGACACTCATGGCCAGTGCGGAGGCGATGGCGCCGGTGCAGCCGACCCGGAAGCGCCACAGGCGGGCGAAGGTGGCGCCTATCGCAGGTCCGGACGGCTCGCGAGAAACGCGGCCCGCTCCTCCGGCGACATGACGCGGGCGGGCTGGCGCTTGGTGTGTGTCCATGCGCCGGCCACGACGGCGCCGACCGGGCGAGCGGCGTCACTCGGCTTCAGCGGCTTGGCGCGGGTCCAGTTCAGGGCCATGGCGCATCGCTACCGCTGTTCGGCCTGTGTGTCACGCGCGCGGCCCTATGTACGGGCATGCGGCGCCATGTAGGGCCGCGGGCTTGTGCGGAAAAATGCGCACAAGGCGCTTGACAGGGCGCGGGGCTTGTGCGTAGTGTTGCGCATGGTTCGCCACGGGGCGAGCCGGAACGCATGGAGACGAAACCATGACCCTCTTTTCCGACATGACCGCGAACGCCCGCCTGGGTTGGCTCTTGTGGGCCCGCGAGCACGATTGGGGGCGCAATGCCCGCATGACGGAAGACGGCCGCCTGACCGGCGTTTCCTGTCTGGTGTCGCACCGCGACGGCTCCAGCACGGTGGAGCGGCCGACGTTCACCAACTCGCGCGACCTCAAAGCCTGGGCGGGATATTGACCATGTCGGACCTAACCCTAGTCGCGCACTTCAACGCCTTCACTGGCCAGCTGCAGGGCGGCTATCTCATGGCCCGCAGCACGAAGCGCAAGATCGGCGCGACCATGACGCCGCGCGCGGTGCTCGATTACATGCTGGCGCATCCGAACGCCCGCGTCGAGCCGATCAAAGCCTAACCCCTCAACCGACCGGACGCCGCGCGCCTCCGGTCCATTGAGCGGCTAGACCCTCACCCTGACCGCATGGAGCGGCGGGGAACGCATGGAGACGATGAAGTGACCACCATTGACCCCAAATCCATTGAGCCGCTGTTTCACGCGCTGACGTTCTACCCTGACCGTCGCGCGAAGCTGGAATGCGAGGAGCTGGACCGCCGCCTTGACGAGATCAGCGCAAGGGCGGCCGAGCTGCAGGCGATGCCCGGGGCCGGCGAGATCGGCGCCGACATCGTCGCGAACCTGCGCGATCGTCACATCACGGCCACGCGTGCCTATTGGGCCGCCGAAGGCCGGTGCATGTCCTCTATGATCACGGGCCCGGCCAACTTCCCTGTGGCGCGGAACCAGAAGCGCCTGGACGTGGCGCACAAGCGCATGAACGAAGTGCAGGCGCACTTGCAGGCCGCAAAGCGTCGACTGGAGCGCATCGCCTTCCCGCATGGCATTGGCGACGCCATCCGATCGGCCGATCCTGACGCCTTGGACAAGCTGCGCGCTGAGCTCGCCGATGCGCGCCAGTGGCACGACATGGCCAAGGCCGCAAATGTCATTCTGCGCAAGCACGGCGCAGATGCACGCCCCCACCTGCAGACCGCCGGCATTCGCGCCGACGTGATTGAGCGGGCGATGTGGCTGGCGCCCAACGGAAAGCCGTGGGGCCTCAACACGGCGAACAGCCTCGCCCGCGTCAAGCGGATTGAAGATCGCATCGCCGGGCTTGAGCGCATGAAGGCGCGCGGGACTGTGGAGCGCGAAGCGGAGGGCGTCCGCATTGTCGAGAATGCCGAGGCGGCCCGCCTTCAGCTGATCTTCCCCGGCAAGCCTGACGCCGCGACGATCGCCAAGCTGAAAGAGAACGGCTTTCGCTGGAGCCCGCGGGAGGGCGCATGGCAACGCCACCTCAACAACGCGAGCCGCTGGGCTGCTGAACGAGTGCTGAAAGCCGCCTGACCGCCCCGCTTACCCGCCAGCCGATGCGCTGGCGGGCTTGCCGGTCGGTTAGACCGCGTCCCGCAATGGAGCGGGGCGAACGCTATGGAGCGAAAGACGATGACGAAACAAGCCGCCCTGTCCCTCTATCGCAAGGCCGAGGCCATGGCCGGGCAAGAGGGGAGCCGCAAGCGCTGGCGCATGGCCGCGCATGCCCTGGCGCCGCTCACAGACGACGCCGCTGCACAGGTCGCCTATGCGACGGCCTGCGCCTCTCACAAGCGCCATGACTGGCGTCTAGCGGCCCGTGCCCTTGCGGCGGCTCTGGAGGGCCGCCAGATGGCCGAGGCGGCCCGTCCGGTATCCGCACCCGTCCGAACCACGCAAGGCCCCTCCCTGGTCGAGTTTCTGGCCGTTGCGGGCATGCGCGACGAGGGTGGCGAGCTGGCGCGCATGGATGCGCAGCTATGGCACCGCGACCGCGCGTTTCGGCGTCGGCTGATCCGGGCCGACGGCATGACGTACGACGCCGCGTGCGATGCGGCATGGGAACGGGGCTATTTCGACCACGTCCCGGCGCCGACCTGGAGCGGATCCGAGAACATGCACGCCGTTACGCCGGCCATGCTGTTTGAGGCCATCCGGCGCGAGCTGGCCGGCCGCCCGGTGTATGCGTGCGAGGCGCCGGAGCTGGACGCGCTGGACGATCCATGGGCGCCGCCGATCGACTACGCGTTTCCGGGCGACGACCCGTTCTATGCGGAGGCCGCTTGATGTACGTCCGCGCCCCCTTTGCCCCTGACATGATCGAGCGCGCCCGCGGCTCCGAGTTCCTTTGTCGCGTCATGGCATGGATCGAGCCCGGACGGGCCGGCGTGGTTTGCCACTACTGGGGCGCCCATGCCGAGGCCATGAGGCACGCCCGCGACATGGTCGCATCATGCGGCCCAGGCCATTGGATTGAGGGGCAATGGCTGGCCCGCTTGGCCTCCGAACCCGTCACCCTCGCAGACGGCGCCGCAGATCAATCCCTGATACCCGGCGTCGCTCCCGTCCCTCTCACGGCGCGCCAGTGCGAACAGGAACGCCGGCGCCGTGAGGCTCGCCGCGGCCATGCCGCCTTGCCATGCGGCGGGCTATGGGATGAAACCGCCATCAACCAAGGGAGCCTGTTTTGACCGATCAACCCTCTAACGCCGCCCTGCTATGCGAAGCGGGGCGGCTGCTGTTCGGGCCAGCCTGGCAATCGGAGTTGGCTCGAACCCTCGGCGTCAGCCTGCGCCGGGTCCAGTACTACGCCGCCGACGCTCGCCAGCCGCCCGCGACCATGCTCGCCGAGGTGGCCGGCCTGCTGGCCAGGCGCTCGGACGAATGCCGGGACATGGCGCAGCGGCTGCAGAACGCGGCCGGAGTCGCGCCGCCCGCATAGGCGCACAGGCGCTTTGACTGGGCTCGCCCATGTCATCCGCGCCACGCCGCCAGCACCGCCCACGGATCACGCATCGGCCCGCCCTCGCAGCGCTCGACGAGCTGCGGGGGCGTCTGCGTTGTGGCTCCCCGTGCGATCGGCCGGCGCTTGTCGGCGCGCTTCCCTGCCCTGCCTCGCCGTGAGCCCATGCCGCATTCGTCCATCCAGTGCGCGACCTGCTGGCGGACCTGGTTGAGCTGGGCGTCCGGGTCACGCGGGGATCCGCTGATCGGGAACTTCGCTCGCAGCTGGCCGCACCGTGTGGTGACGACGACGGCGGCATGGGTGCGGCCGTGCTGGAAGGTGCAGACGAGGCCCCGCGGTTCCAGCATGCCGGCGATGACGGCGAGTGCGTCGCGGTGGTGGCGCTTCATGCCGCGCCCTCCTCCAGCAGGTGCTTCGGCACGCGGCACCCCGGCTCCCCAGGGCGAGGGCCGTACATCGCCTCGATCCATGAGCGGTCGGCCTGCCACCAGCTGAGGCGTCGGCGCCAGTCGGCGTCGGTTTCGGCGTCATCGCTCTCCGACTTGGCCGCCTGCCCGGTCGACCACTCGCGCCACCTGTCCTCGGCGATCATGCGGTGCACGCCCTTGGCGTAGGCGCCGCCGTCCTTCGAGGCGTCCGGTGATTGCCAGTAGCGGTTCAGGCTGGCCACGATCTCGTCGGGGTCGCCGCCGCGCTTGATGGCTGCAGCGAGCGCTTTGGTCGTGTCGGCTCGGCTGGACCTCTCCCGGGCCTTCTGGGGGGCAGACGACCAGACCTTGTCGATCAATCCATCGGGGAGCGCAGCGCCTCGCGCGCGTTTACTCTCCGAAGGAGAGTTATGTGACTGTGACTGTCTATCGATTTGCGATGCGTCGGCCACTGGCAAATCGATGGCATCGCCATAGCATTTGCTATCGTCCTGCCACCGCTTTGCCGCACCGTTGGCACCGGCCTTGCGACGCTTCTCGCTCACCTCCCGGCTTCGCTTCAGTTCCTCCTCGATGCGGTCGTGCATGTAGATCGGAGCGCCGGCGCCGCCCGGCATCGTCCAGAAGGACAGCACCTCGGCCTTGATCTTCCGCCATTGCGCGAGGGGCATCCGCGTGATGCGCGCCAGCTGCGCATCGTCTGACGGGATCATGCCGTCGTTGGTCCAGGCATGCATGATGAGCAGCAAGTACGCGCCGTGCTCGACGGTCGACAGGTGCATCGTCTTGCGCAGGTAGTCGGACACGTAGAGGGGCATCCACACGTCGGTCTTGCCCATCAGTACCTCTCCTCATTTTCGATGATGTCGAACTCGGCCAGGTACCGCTGGCGGGTCGTGCCGACGCTGCCCTCGCGGTTCTTGGCGCAGATGACCTCCATGACGCGCAGGGCGTCGTGCACGGCCATCTCGTGATCTTCGCGGGACGTGCCGCGACGGGGCCCCTCGCGCTGCAGGTAGTAGGCATCGCGGTAGGTGAAGAGGACGGCCGAGGCGTCCTGTTCGATGGATCCGGACTCGCGCAGGTCGGCCAGTGTCGGGCGCTTGTTGTCGCGCTCCTCGACCCGGCGGGAGAGCTGCGACAGGAGCAGCACGGGGCAGGCCAACTGCTTGGCCAGCTGCTTCAGCCCCTTCGTGACCTGCCCCAAGGCGATGGTCTGGTTCATGCCGTCGCCGAGGCGGGGCAGTTCCATGATCTGCAGGTAGTCGATCACGGCCAGCCCGATGCGGCCGCGGCGGGACAGGGCGATGAGGCGCCGGCGCACATGGTCTAGCGTGAGCACGGACGTGTCGTCGAGCAGCAGGTTCTGCGGCACACGCGCCTTGGCCTGAGACAGCAGCGCGCGCTCCTCGGACGTGAGGTCACGGCCGCGCTTCATCGACTGGTAGGCGACGCCCTGCCCGCTGATCTCGTGCGAGAGGGCGGACAGGTTGCGCCGGCTGATCTGGCGCCGGTCCATCTCCAAGGCGAAGAACGGGAACAGCAGGCCGGGGTGACGGCGGGCCGCGGCGAAGGCGATGTTGCGCGCGAGGGCGGACTTGCCCATGCCCGGCCGGCCGCCCAGCACGATGAGCTCGTTAGGGAACAGGCCGCCGAGGGCCTTGTCGACACAGTCCAGCCCGATGAGCAGGCCCGGCGAGTGTCCGGACGCCGCTTGCTCGTCCAGCTCGTCGACCAGTTCGCCGGCCGCCTGTCTGGCGTCGACGAGGTGCTGGCCGTCCGGCGCCGCGCCTTGGATGAGCCCGCCGATCGTCTCGGCCGTGGCTGACAGCAGGCTCACGGGGTCCGGCTCGGTGGCGGCCAGCGTGCGCAGCGAAAGACCGATCTCGCAGGCGCGCCGCCGCGTCCATGCCTCCACGATCAGCCGCGCATACTCCGGCGCGTTGGACGGCGGCGGGCATCGGTCGACGAGCTCGGCCAGGTATCGCAGGCCGCCCATGGGCGCGAATGCCGGGTGCGCCTGCAGCGAGGCCATGAGCGTGGTCGGCTCGGCCAGCCTGCCCTCTGCGACACGGTCGCGGATCAGGCCATACAGGTCGCGATGCAGCGGCTCGTAGAAGTGCTCGGCGTCAAGGATCCCGGCGACACTGGCGAGCGCGTCGTTCTGGAACATGAGCCCGCCGAGGAGCGCCTGTTCGGCCTCCAGTGCGTGCGGAGGGGCGATGTCGGCGGTTGCCGTCACACCGCCACCACCTTCCCGCCTCGGACGGTGACGAGCTGGCCTTCGCGCAGGTCTGCGACGACGGAGCCGGGGCCGTCTCCGCGCTTCCAGGTGATGACGGCGACGAGGTTTCCGTCGCGGTTGGAGTACACGCGGGCGACGGTGCCGCGCGGTTCGGGCGTGGACATGGGGTCAGGCTCGTTGTTCGGGCTGCTGCCAGCTGAAGCGGCGGGGCGGTGACGCTTTCGGTTGCCGCGTCGGCGCTCGGGATCCGGTCCGCTCGGTGCGATACCGCCAGACGGCGATGTCCAGCTCCTCGACTGTGACGCGCACACCCTCGGCAATCTCGGCCATGGACCGGCCCGCGCAGAGTTGGCGCCATATCCACGCGCCCGGCATGGAGGCGACGACTTCCTCGCGGGGGGTCATGCGCCCCCCCCCCAGCGCCGCGACCGAAGCGCCCATGTTGAAGTGTGAGTTCGTCAGGACCACTCGATCACCAGTGAACCGAATGAGGTTGTGCCCGCAGAACCCGGGCGCCGCCTTGAGCTCGACCCGCGCGAGGAGCGCGTCATCGACCGTCACGTGCACTGTCGAGGCGATCAGGCACCGCGCGTCCAGTAGCGCCGGCGCAGCGCCAGATACGGCGCGGCCACTGACGATGCGCACCGGCTTCCCGCTGAACAACGCGTTCAAGGCAGGCGCGTCGTCATGCAGCATGTCGCCCCAGAGCGTCGGAAGCTCGACGCGAGTCTTGACCAACTCATGCGCGCCAGCGAACGCGGCCAGCCCGCCGAGCACGAGCCGGCGCGAAAGCGTGAACTGCAGCATCACGCCACCTCGGCCAGTTCGCCCGGCCCGGAGGCGAGGCTGACGCGCATGCGGAAGGCGTCCTCGTCGGCCCAGCGGCGGGACACGCGCAGGTCGGACACCTGCCGGTCGTCTTCCCAGACGATGCCGTTCAGGGCGTCGAGGACAGCTTTGGCCAGGTTGTCCGTGTCACTTTGGGTGACCACCGGCTCGCCGCGCATGGCCAGTTTCTTCTTGCGCGACCACGACTTCGGCATCTTCTGGTCGAACGCAATCTCGACCATGACCGCGTCCGGGCACACGTCGGCGCCGGCGCGGATCATGGCCTCGGCCGCGACCGCGCGCACCTTGCCCTCGAACGCGGCCGTGACCTTCGGGGTGTAGGCGCGGGCGAACCCGCCGACCATGGTCACGCGCGGGCGCTTCTTCGGCACGGCCACGCCGTAGTAGGTGAAGGCGACGATCTCGGTCACGACACCCACCCGCGCTTGGCCGGGTGCACGCCGAAGCCTGAGGTCGACGCCTTGGCGATCACGGCGTTGCGGGTCTTGCCGAGGTGGCCAGCGATCATGCGGGCTGACTTGCCAGCCTGCCACATGCGCCGCGCGCTCTCGACCTCCTCGGGCGTCCAGCGCGGCGACTTGGCGTTGTCAGCACGTCCGCTCATCGGCGGCCTCTCCTCTTCTCGGTCAGCTCGTAGGCCGCCAGATCGGCGGCGAAGGCGTCGAAGCCCGCACGCCACGCGGCGCGGTCGGGCCCGTCGTCGTAGGGACAGGCGCTCAGGCCCATGTCGTAAACGCCGGCCGAGTAGCCCTCGGCGCGCAGCCGCTTGGCGCGCACTTCCTCGGACTCGTCGGTGGTGGTGTCGAACAGGGTCGGCTGCTCGACCTGGACCCCGCACCCGGTGGCCGCGAGGATCATGGCCGTCTCGGCTTCCTGTCTGGCGAGGCGTTCGGGATCTGCGCTGATCATCCGCAGGGCCCGCTTCAGCCCGCCCATGGGGACGCCGGCCGCCTGTGCATGGGCCTCGCGCAGCCGCATCTCGGCCTTGGCCCGCTGCACCGCGGCCCGGGCGACGTGGACCCGGTGCGTGTGCACGGCGATCACGGCCGAGGGCAGTTCGTTCGACAGGGCGTCAGTGGTCACGGCTCCATGCCCTCCGAGCCCGGAGCCATGCGACCCGCAACGCGAGCGCGACGGCCCGCCATCTGGCGAGCAGCCGCCCGCTTCTCTTCAAGAGCACGCTCAAGGGCATTCGCTTCCGCTTCCAGTCGGGCGAGCGTGTCGTCGATCTCGGGAGCAAAGACGGCATCAAGCACGTCGGCGCCGAAGCGCCGGGCAATCGCCGCCCAGTGTCGGGAGTTCGGCCAGCACCCGCCGATGATGTTTTCCGCCGTCTTCGGCGTGCACTCGATGTCGCGGGCCAGCCGCTTGACGGCGTGGCCATCGGCGTACTGCCGGCGCAGGTACAGCGCGAGGCGTCCTCGCGGTTCGTGGGTATCCAGCCCCATGAAAATCTCACTCGTACAGGTCATTGAAGAACCCGGAGAGCGAGGGCGCACGGAGGCGCGGAGACATGGAGGCAGACACCCGGATAGGCTTGGCGATCGAACACGCCGTGGCGGCTTCCCGCTGGCGTTACGCGGCCCGTTGCGAGGGCCGTACTGTGGCCGAGCGCTTCATGCGTCTGGCCAGGCACCGGAGCGCCGCGGCAACGGCGCTGGTGCGAGAGTATGCGGAGACGGGGGCGGCCGGTGTTCAGCCCGGCCACCCCCTCCCCACGCGCGACGGGTCGGGGGGGCGGGGTGTCCGCCGCGCGTAGCTGAATGATGATGCCCCCGGTCGCCATGTCAGGCGGCGACTCCGGCGCGGGCGCGGCGAGTGTGCGGCCGGTCCAGCCGGCGCAGCTCGGCGAGATACGCGAGGTATGCCGCCGTGATGTCGGTGAACCCGCGCGTCTTGGCGGCTCGCTCGATTGGCGCGAACCAGCCCGCGGGGATGCTGTCGTTGACCAGCCACTGTGAGACTTGGCCCAGCGACGCGCCGATGTCGCCGGCCAGCGCCGCCTGTGTGGGCCAGCGGTCAATGACCGGCTTGAAGTGGGTCGTCTTCTCCGTCATGGGGCAAACCCTAGTTTTCCTGCTGTTGCGTGTCAACAGGACTAGTGAGGGTGTCTAGGCGCATGGCCAGCGCCATGTCCCCAGGCGAGAGATTGAGGCAGTTCCGCAAGGCGGCCGGCATGAGCGCGAAGGAGCTCGGGCGGCGCGCGGCGATGGTGCTCGGCAGGGACCGGCCCTTAAGCGAGGCGACGGTCCTCAATCAGGAAACCGGCATCAACGGCATCTCGAAGGATCAGGCCGAGGCGTACGCGCGCGTCCTGAAGGTCGATCCGGCGGCCATCCTGTTCGGGCCAGAGGCGACCGGACCTGTCGCATCCCGCCCTCAAGGTCTGCGCATGGTCGGCGTTCTGGGGGAAGTCAGGGCGGGAGCGTGGGCGGAACTGCCGGAGCAGGGCGAAGGCCCGACCGAGTTCGTGCCGGTCGCCCTGCCGGAGTATGAGAGAGCGCACCTTTTCGCGCTCCATGTGGCCGGCCGCAGCATGGACCGGCACTATCCGGACGGCTCGGTGGTGATTGTCTGCCCGGCGCACGAGGCCGGCATCCGCGAGGGCGATCACGTCGTTGTGCGACGCCAGCGCGGCGGACTGTATGAAACGACCCTCAAGGAGATCGTGTCAGAGCCGGGCGGCGTGGCGCTGTGGCCGCGGTCGACGGACCCCGCGCATCAAGAACCGATCCGCCTGCAGAGCGTCCGGGACGCCCAAGAGGGGCCGGAGATCATCGGTGTCGTTGTGGGCTCATTCCAGCCGCGCGGCGCTCGATCCGGCCCCCTTGTGCTTTGACGGCGCACAGGAAAATCGGGCCGCTCTAGTTTTTCTAGGGTTGACGTTGACGCCAGAACACTAGGTTTGCTACGGTTCTCCCATCACCAAGGGAGAGCATTGCCGTGCAAAGCCCGCTGTCGCCCATCGGCGAACACATGCCCAGCGTCGTGGCCAGTATCCCGACGCATCCGAACATCCGAGCGATGCACGACGCGGTCGACCGCTGGATCGCGCGCGCCAAGGACATGCCGACCGACGAGGCCCTGCGCTACCTGCGCAACGGCATCCGGCAGATCGACGAGAACTTCGACACCCTCTGCTCGCACGTCCAGCACGACACGGTGCTGCCTGCGTTTCTGGAGGGCATTCAGCCCGGCGACTACGAGGCGGCCCGGTCGCGGCTGCTGGCGCGGGTCGACCGGCTGACCGCTGCGATGTGGGTGGCGGCATGAAGATCGCCCTCTACATCGAGGACGGGCTGGAGCAGATCGTGCTGACGCCCGAGGGTGAAGCCGAGCAGAACCTGCTGGCGCGCCTGCAAGACGACACCCGCGACATCACCATTCGCCGCGGGGGGTTCTACGCCTGCATGGGCGGCTGGGTTCGTCACCGTGAAGCCCCTGAGAGCACGATGATCGTCATGCGCCGGAAGGTGGCGGCATGACCCGGTTCGCTCCCCCCTCCCCCCGCGACATCACCCGCGCCCGGTCGTTCGCCAACGACGCCGCGCACAACCTGTCCATCGTGCTGGCGTTCGACGGCGACGACGTGCGGTCGGAAACCCGGCGCGACGTGGCGCTGGAAGAAGCCGAGCACCTGCTGACCGAGGCGCTGAAGCTCGTCCAGAAGCTGCGCCAGCCGGAGCCGCCCAAGTCCGGCGACGCGTTCGCCATGGCGTGCGGCATCGTCGGCGCCAGGTGGCCGGAGGTGACGCTGTGATCCGCGCCGCCCTCCGCACCGTCCGCAACTGGCCCGAGCTGATCGCCACGGCCGTGTTCACCGCCGCATTCACCGCCGCCCTGTTCATCCTCGCGTGGATGACCGGCGTGCTCCTGCTGGGAGTTTGAAGATGACGCCCATCACCGACCCGTCATGGCACGAGCCGCACCCGCTCGGCCTGTCCGACCATCCCGAGTGGGCCAAGGTCCGTGAGCGCCGCGCCGAACTGGAGGCCATGCAGGCGCAGAACGTGCCCGCGCCGCACCAGCTCAACATGCCCGCCATCATCGCCGCCGTGCTGATCGTCGCCGCCGCGCTCGTCGTGAGCATGGCCGCCCGATGATCGGCGCCACCCTCGACCACGTCCGCAGCCTCGACGCCCTCGGCAAGCTCTCGCCCATGGAGCGCTGGGCGTTCGGCCTATGCAGCCTTCCGGCCGCCCGGGAACACGTACGCCACCCGCAGCACGCGGTGCTGGACGACCTCCCGCTTCCGGGTCCGGCCGGCGTAGGCGTCGTGGCTGCTCAGGGCCGCCGGGGGCGCATCGCTCGCAGCCGCCAGACGCTCGGCCTCGGCGCGGTCCATCACCACCAGGGCGAGGCCCAGCGACTCCAGCCAGTAGTTCAGGAACGAGCTCAGGCCCCAGAGGCTGCGGCGCCCGTACTTCCGGCCCGGAGCCTCGACCTTGGCCGTGTACCCGTCCGGCCAGTTGATCATGTCGTCGAGCTCGGCCTGCCCGATGCCCAGCTGCAGCCGGCGGCCGCGCAGGATGGCGACCAGCGTCTCGTCGTCACGGATGATCGTCGGTCGCACGCCCATCAAGCACTCCAGCAGAAGGACCGGCCCCGTGGCTGAGATGACCGCGTTCGCGCCGGGTGTCCACCCCATCACCAGAGAGGACCACATGACCACCGCATCCCCCGACATCCTGACCGCCACGGCGCAGGGCCGCCTGCGCACCATCGTCGAGCGCCTTGAGCGGCTGGACGAGGACCGCGAAGCCATCCTCGGCGACATCAAGGAGGTATTCGCCGAGGCCAAGGGCGAAGGCTATGACGTGAAGACCCTCCGCAAGGTGCTCAAGGTCCGCAAGCAGGACCGGGCCAAGCGGCAGGAAGAGGAAGCGATCCTCGACCTGTACCTGTCGGCGCTGGGGGAGGTGTGAGCATGAACCGCCAGCAAGCCCGCCGCATCGCTTTCAAGGAGGCGAAGCGCGTCATGGCCCGTGTGGCCGCCAACCGCGCCGCGCTCGAACTGTCCGAGATGCGCGCCGCCCGCATTGCCCCGGTCAAGCAGGGGCCTGGGAAGCTCATCAGCAGCGCCCGCCCGTTCAAGAAGCCGCGCGCGACGAACTGGTGGCGCACCCGCAAGCTCGACCGCCTGCCGTGCGGCCAGCCCGTCCCGGCCGGCTGCGAGGCGTGGGCGCACACCACCAAGGGGCTGCGCGTGCAGCGGGTGGTCGCCTGATGCCTGACCACATCAAGATCCACGACAGCTTCATTCAGGGCTCCGATCAGTGGCTGGCCGCGCGATGCGGCCTGCTCACGGCCAGCGAGATGAAGCTGATCGTCACGCCGACGCTTAAAGCCGCCAGCAACGACAAGGAGCGCTCGCACCTCTACGAGCTGCTGGCCCAACGCATCACCGGCTACGTCGAGCCGCACTACGTGTCCGACGACATGCTGCGCGGGCGCGACGACGAAATCGAAGCCCGGCACCTGTACGCCGAGCGCTACCACCCCGTCACCGAGGTCGGCTTCATCACCAACAACCGATGGGGCTTCACGATCGGCTACTCGCCGGACGGACTCGTGGGCGAAGACGGGCTGATCGAGTGCAAGTCCCGGCGCCAGAAGTATCAGGTGCAGACCTTGGTGGACCGCGAGGTGCCGGCCGAGTTCGTGCTGCAGCTCCAGACCGGACTGCTCGTGACCGAGCGCCGCTGGATCGACTTCGTCAGCTACTGCGGCGGCATGCCGATGGTGGCCATCCGCGTGTTCCCCGACCCGATCATTCAGGCCGCCATCCTCGATGCCGCCTCGGCCTTCGAGGGCAGGCTGGCCGCAGCGCTGGAGCAGTACCAGCGCACCCTCAACTCCGGCGAACGGCTGATCCCGACCGAGCGCCGCGTCATTCAGGAGATGTATGTCTAGGCTGATCCCCCTCACTCAGGGCCAGTGCGCGATCGTCGATGACGATGACTTCGCCTGGCTGTCGCAATGGAAGTGGCACGCGCAGAAGAACGGCCGCGGAGGGTTCTACGCCAAGCGCCGCGGCGAGAACCGACAGGTGATTTCGATGCATCGAGAGATCATTCAAACGCCGAAGGGGCTGGTGACGGACCATGTCGATGGCAACGGCCTAAACAACCAACGCTCCAACCTGCGCTTGGCAACGCAGCTGCAGAACATGATGAACAGGCGCGGAAAGAGGGGCGGCACATCTCGCTTCAAGGGCGTCTGGGTCGATCCCAGCCCGAGAAACCTCAAGGCTTGGCGAGCAGCCATTCGTGTCGACGGCAAGCTTTGCTACCTCGGGCGCTTCACAACCGAAGAAGAGGCGGGCGCGGCATACGCGCACGCCGCAGCCGAGCACTTCGGACACTTCGCCAACACCACCTCAGGAGAGATTCTATGACCGACATGACCGCCGTCATCGTCCCCAAGTCCGACCAGATGAACGCCGACGACCTGATCCCCGGGCCGCGCACCATCACCATCACCCGCGTCGACGTGCGGCCGGGGTCCGAGCAGCCGGTGTCGATCTTCTTCGAGGAAGACAACGGGAAGCCGTGGAAGCCCTGCAAGTCCATGGCCCGCGTACTCGTCCATGCCTGGGGCCCCGACGCCAAGGCGTACGAGGGCCGCGCTGTCACGCTGTACCGCGACCCGTCCGTGAAGTGGGGCGGGATGCAGGTCGGCGGCATCCGCATCAGCCACATGTCGCACATCGACCGCGACATGGTGATCGCGCTGACGGAGACGAAGGGCAAGCGCGCGCCGTTCCAGGTGCGAGTCCTGCGCGAGGCTTCCCGCCCCGCGCCCGCCCCCGCCGCCACGCTTGAAGCTCGCGCCGACAAGTTCGAGCAGGCCCTGCGCGCGGCTGCCGATGCGAGGGCGCTGGCGAAGATCTGGGACAACGGCGCCGGCCTGCGCGCTGACCTGTCGGCGAACAACGCCGAGCGCGCGGCCGAGATTGAGCGGCTGCACGTCATGCTGGATGCCGAGCTGTCCACCCCGCCGGCCTACGCCGACGACTTCCCGGGCGACCGTCCGTAGGCGCCTGGAACTGGCCTACGGGCCTATTGGAGATGGAGAAGAGTGATGAGCGGCTGGCACATTAGCGACGTTTCCGACCCTGAGACTGGCGCGCTGCTAGTCTGCGGGGGTGAGGGCGAGTCTTACGGGCTTGTGGCGAGCGTCACGACACCGGAACACGCCCGCCTGATCTCCGCCGCGCCGGACCTTCTGGAGGCGCTGAAAAACCTTTCGGATGCCTATGAGGCTCTCTGCGAGATGGCCGAAAAGGATTTTCACCGACAGGCGCACTCGCACTACGCCAAGGCCCGCGCCGCCATCTCACGCGCAACAGGAGCCACCGATGAGTGAGCAGACCCGTGATGATCTGGTGGAGAGGCTGCGGCGCGTAAAGTATGTGCGCGAGGGCCGAGACGATCGCGATTACGTCTGCGACGTTGACTGCGAGGCTGACGACTACGGCGCGCGAGCGGTTCCCTATAACCCTGACGGCCCCGAAGCCGCCGACCGCATCGAGCGGCTGGAGCGGGCGCTGCGGAGCTTCGTCGCGCACTATCCGATGGGTGTTAACCCATTTCTCGACCAAGCCTACCGAAACGCCCGAGCAGCCCTACAGGAGCCCGGCCAATGACCGATAAGCTGGAGGACTGGAGGCGACTTGAGCGTGAGCGCGAGTTGCTCGGCGACGACATCAACGGCGGCTTCATTCGCGACCTGTGCTTCACGGTCTGGAACAAGGCCCGCTATGGATACGGCGGCGAGCCCGGAGACTGGGCGAACGACACGCTCCCCACGGTGCAGGAGGGCATCCGCCGCATCCGGGAAATGGTGTCTGCCCTCACCCCCCACGCCCCCGCACAGGCCGAGATCGACCGCCTACAGGCCGAACTCGACCAGCAGACCGCCGAGGCCGCGTCATGGTGCATCAAGGCGCAGGACGCACAAGCAGAGATCGACAGGCTGCGGCGAGCACTCGAATGGATCAAGGATGGCGGATCGTGGCAGGGCGATACCGCAGCCGACGCCCTAGCGCCCCCGGACACCCTCAAGGACACTCCCCATGACTGATCTTACCGAGCTTGAGAGACTGGCGAAGGATGCCAGTGAGGGGCCGTGGACCGCGCTGTTCGGCGAGACCAGATACCACGAATGCGACGACGCCGACCCTTGGGCCGTGATCTTGACGCCGCGTCGTCACGAGGTGGTTACCCTTTACGAGCGATATGCGCGAAAAGGCGAAGATCGCAGCGATTACGACGCCGACGCCGCCTTCATCGCCGCCGCCAACCCCGCCACCGTCCTCGACCTCATCGCCCGTATCCGTCACCTGGAAGCCGAGCGGGAGAAGGACAGGGAGGCGCTGCTGTTCTACGCGGAACAGTCCCGCCTCGCTCGCCTCATCCACAGCGAAGGCGACGCCGGACGCCAAGCCATCTCTGAGGATGGCGGAAAGATTGCCCGCGCACGTCTGGAGGACACCCATGACTGAGCAGACCCTCATTGAACGGATCGAAGCGGCAGAGGTGGGGTCGAGGGAGTTGGATGGCGCAGTCTGGTTTGCGCTGTTTGAGCCCGACGTGAATCACGGCGCGTTGCATGTCGAGCAGACCGAAGAGGGGCCGCGCGAAGCGCTGACGTGTGAGCTTGGCTCGAAGTGGGCGGATGACGTCGGGCACTACACCACCAGCATAGACGCCGCCGTGGGGCTGGCGGAGCGGGTGTTGCCGGGGTGGGTCATCACGCTGGAGATTGCCGGGTCTGGCCAAGCATACCTGTATCATCCCGACCCGTGCGGCCCGACCATCAAGACACTCGGCAAGACCCCCGCCCTTGCCCTAGTCGCCGCCATCCTGAGAGCGAAGGAGGGGGAGGGGTGAGCGTTCTCCCTGCAAGCGCGGACTCGCGGGCGTTCTGGCGAGCGCAGACGTGCAAACACGAATGGGCCCTGACCGCCGGCTCTGGTTGGGTGTGCCGGTCATGCGGAGCTTACGATCGATACTTCCTCAACCTTCCCCGCCCCACCACAAAGGAATGAACAGATGAGCGAGTGGAAGCCTATCGAGAGCGCGCCGAAGGATGGGACGGCGGTGCTGGTTTTTGGTCGCGGCACATTTTCTCAGTCGCCTTTCATGGGCGTCAGGGAATGGGGCGCCTTTGGATGGCAGGAGCCAAACGTGTCGGGCCGCGAGTACGACGACTGGCTGGCCGACGAAGCGACGCATTGGACCGAACTCCCCAGCCCTCCGGGGGAGGGGTGATGCGAGAACCGGCCGACCTGCCCCCCAGGCTGCTGACCAGCGAGGTGCTGCAGCTCGCCCGCATCAGCGCGCGCACCTTCCGGCGCCGGAAGCGCGAGGGCCGGTGGCTCGTCCAGCCGATCGACCGCGGCGCCGAGGACATCTACGACAGGGACGCCGTGCTGGCCGCCCTGAACATCGCACAGCCGCCGGCGCCCGAACCCGCGCAGCCGGCCTCCACATGGAAGAAGGCCGACGCCCATGCCATCAGTGAAGCTCGATCTCGGCAGGTTCGTTCGCGTCTACCCCGCGCGGACGGACGGCACGCACCCGGTCGTGTTCGAGGTGCCGAAGCGACTGCGGCCGTCCGACTGGCCGTCGACAATACCGCTGCCGACTGAAGGCCGGCGCGGCGACCTGACCGACGCCGCCGAACTCGCGCGCATCCGGGCCGACGCCGACCGGCACTATCGCCGCCTGCTGGAAACACGCGCCGGGCCGACGATCACCCCGCCCAAGGCGCGCACGATGAAGGCGCTGCTCGATACCTGGCGGGCGACCCAGCAGTTCAAGGACGCGGCACCCCGCACGCAGCGCGGCTACGAGAGCATGGCGCGCTACGTCACCGCGTGGGCCACGGTGAACGACGAGCCGGACCCGGCCACGCTGACCAAGCCCGACGCCGAGGCGTTCCTGTCCGGCTTCGACGACCGGCCCTCGACCAAGCGCGCGGTCAAGATCGTCCTGCAGATGATGATGGAGCAGGCCATCGACCTTGGCTGGCGCAAGGACAACCCGGTGCGCAGGATCCGCGTCCGCACGGTGAAGACGCGCGTGGCTATCTGGGAGCGCGAGGACGTGGAGACGTATGCGTGGGCCGCCCTCGTGTCCGGCCAGCACGCCATGGCCGCGCTCATCCTCATGGAGTGGGAGATCGGCCAGCGCCTGACCGACGCCTACCTGTTCCGCGCAGGGGCCGAATATCTGCCCGCTGAGGGCCTATTCCAGTTCGAGCAGGCCAAGACCGCGGCGAAGGTGTCGATCCCTGTCAGCGACCGCCTGAGGGGCATTCTCGGCCATCTCTGTGGCGACGGGGCGCTCTACCTGTTCCGCGACGCCCGCACCGGCCAGCCGTGGGCCCGTCTCATCGGCAAGCGGCTGGAGGCCGACGACACCGCCGCGTCCAAGGTGTTCGCCGCGGTGCGCGAGGTGGCCGTCGCCGCCGAAGCCCGGCCGCTGAAGCTGAAGTGGCTCCGGCACTCTTGCGTCGTCCAGCTGGCGCGCGCAGGCTGCACCGTTCCCGAAATCGCGGCCATCACCGGCCACACCATCGCCAGCGTGCAGAACATCCTGACCACCTACCTGCCCCGCGACAGCACCGTGGCGCGCAACGCCCAGGAAAAGCGCGGGCTCATCGAGAGGAGTGCGTGATGCGGTTCAGCGACGAGGGCGAGGCGATCACGTCGAAAACCGGCGGCGGCCTGCACATCATAGGCGTCGACTACGGCCGCAAGGCCAGCATAGGCGTGGTGATGCAGCGCAATGCGGACGGCTCATGGGTCGTCCTCGAAGAGATTTCTGGGCGCGGGCTTGATGACCTTGCCACCATTCAGCACGAGCATGAGCAGAACACCGCGGCAACCGAGTCCGGACTTCCTGCTGGCGACGAGTCCGGAGGTCGCTGATGGGCGGGGATGACGGCTCGCCTAACGTGCTGATCTGCAACGGGAAACGATGGTGGGTGATGTAGGGTTCGAACCTACGACCCGCTGATTAAGAGTCAGCTGCTCTACCAACTGAGCTAATCACCCGAACCGTCGTCGGCCCGGACGCCGGGGCGTCGCGGGAGCGGGGGACATAGAGGCGAACGCGACAGGATGCAAGCGCTATTGATGCGACCGCTTTACGGTTAGGCTTGGCTGTAACCGGCCGTTGCGCCGCCAGGGAGAGACCCGCCCATGTCCCGCCGCGACCTGACCGGCGCCGTCGACTTCTCGGTGCTCGACCGCGCCACCGGCGGAGACGACGCCGTCGCCGAGGAGATTCTCGGCCTGTTCGTCGAGCAGGCGGCGCTCTGGTCCCGCCTGCTCGACTCGCCGGACGCCCGCGTCGACGCCTGCCACACCATCCGCGGCGCGGCCGGCGGACTTGGCGCGCATGAGCTGGAAGCCGCCTGCGCCGCGGCGGAAGCCGATCCGAACGACCGGCGCGTCGAGGGCGTGCGCGACGCCCTGGACCGCGCGCTCGGCGATGTCGCCGCCTGGCGGCACGAGCTGATGCTGCGCAGCCTGAAGGGCTGATCGCCACGCCAACCGGGCCTTAACCCAACGGCGGCCACGGTCGCCGCATGGTGTCGCGTCGCTCCTTCCGAAAGCCTGTCCGCGTCCGTGCCCGGCGGCGCATCCCCTGGCTGGCCTCCAGCCTCGCCGTGGCCGCGGCGGCCGCTCTTGTCTGGCCCGTCGCCGACGCCCCGGAAGCCGTGGCGGACAGTCCGCCGGCGGCCGACCGGTTCACCTGCGAGGTGGCCCGCGTCACCGACGGCGACACCTTCCGCTGCGCCGACGGGGTGCGGGTGCGGCTGCACGCCGTGGCGGCGCGGGAGCTGGACGAGACCTGCGGCCCCAATCACCCCTGCCCCGCCGCCTCGGGCGCGGCGGCCAAGGCCGAACTGGAACGGCTGGTCAGCGGGCGCTCGGTCGACTGCGCCCGCACCGGCCGCAGCTACAACCGCGTCACCGCCGTGTGCTGGACGCCGTCCCGGGTCGAGGTCAACTGCGCCCTGGTGCGCAGCGGCGTGGCCTTGATCTGGCCCCGCTACCACCGCGAGCGGCCAATCTGCACCTGACTCAGTTCAGTCGCGGGTGGCGTCCCAGACCGCGAACTCGTGGGCGATGCAGCGGTCGATCAGGGTGCGCCAGACGGGCTCGGCGATGTCGCGCGACAGCCCCGCCGGCTCCGCCGCCGCGAGCACCTTGGCCACCACATCCTCGATTCGCGCCGCGTCATGGACGGCGTCGCGGTTCGGCTTGATCCGGGCGGCGGCGGCCATGTAGCGCTGACGCTCGGCCAGCAGCTGCACCAGCGCCCGGTCGAGGGCGTCGACGCCGGCGCGCACCTGGCTCATGTCGGCGCAGGCCTCGGGCGCCACACGCGGATCGATCTGCACCGGCTCACCCGACAAAGGCGCGCTCCAGCACATAGTCGGCCGGCTCGGCGTTGGAGCCTTCCTTCAGGCCAAAGCCGTCCAGCAGGGCGGCGGTGTCCTTGATCATGGCCATGGAGCCGCAAAGCATGACCCGGTCCTGCGCCGGGTCGAAGCCCTCGGGAAGGCCAAGGTCGCGGAAGTAGTCGCCCGAGCGGATGCGGTCGGTGATCCGGCCCGGCGTCGGGAAGGCCTCGCGCGTCACCGTCGGATAGTAGGTCAGCTGCGCCCGGGCCTCATCGCCGATCAGGGGATCCTCGTGGATGCCTCCGGCGAAGAACTCGCGATAGGCCAGATCCGCCACCTGCCGCACCGTGTGGCTGACGATCACCCGGCCGAAGCGCGCATAGGTCTCCGGGTCGCGCGCCACGCTGAGCCAGGGCGCGAGGCCCGTGCCGGTGCCGATCAGGTGCAGCCGCTCGCCCCCGGTCAGGGCGTCGAGGACGAGGGTCCCCGTCGGCTTTTTCCCCATCAGCACCCGGTCGCCGGGCTGGATCTTTTGCAGCCGCGAGGTCAGGGGCCCGTCCGGCACCTTGATGGAGAAGAACTCCAGCTCCTCGGCCCAGCCGGGGCTGGCCACCGAATAGGCGCGCAGGATCGGCTTGCCGCCGTCCTCGCCCGGCAGGCCGATCATGACGAACTCGCCGGAGCGGAAGCGAAAATCCTCCGGCCGCTCGACGGCGAAGCTGAACAGCTGGTCGGTCCAGTGGCGCACCCACAGGACGGAAAGCTCGTGATGAGCGGCGGGCCTGGGCGGGGGCGGCGCAGCGAGGGCGTCGGTCATGGCGCCTCTTTAGGGACGATGGCCGCAGGGGGGAAGGCCGTGCGGCGCCCTGAACCCTGTCGGCGCTCTCGACGACTGCGGACAGCCCCGCTAGCGTGCCACCTCATGAAAACGCTCCTGCTGGCCACCGCCGCCGCCGTCGCCCTGCCCTGCGCCGCTTTCGCCCAATCCGGGTCCCAGACCGCGGGCGGCGATCCCGGCATCCTCACCCCCGAGCGCGTCTACGCCGACCCGGCGCTGGCCGGACCGGTCGCCCGCGGCGTCAGCCTGTCGCCGGACGGCGATCTGGTCGCCTTCCTGCGCTCGCGCGATGACGACGTGAACGTGCTGGACCTCTGGGCCGCGCCGGTGGCCGGCGGCGAGCCGTTCAAGCTGGTCGACGCCCGCGCCCTGGTGCCCGAGGCCGGCGAGCTGTCCGAAGCCGAGATCGCCCGCCGCGAGCGCATGCGCATCAGCCAGCGCGGCGTGGTCGAATACAGCTGGGACGAACAGGGCCGCTATATCCTTGCCCCGCTGGAAGGGGATGTCTTCCTCGCCGCCCGCGCTGACGGCTCCGTGCGCCGTCTGACCGAGACCGCCGCTGACGAGATCGACGCCAAGGTCAGCCCGCTGGGCAACTATGTGTCGTGGGTGCGCGACCAGGATCTGGTGATCTACGATCTCGCCGCCGGCCGCGAGATCCCGGTCACCACCGACGGCGAGGGCGTCATCACCTGGGCCACCGCCGAGTTCATCGCCCAGGAGGAGATGGACCGCGACACCGGCTACTGGTGGAGCCCGGACGAGCGCTACATCGCCCTGCAGCGCACCGACGAGAGCCCGGTCGACATCATCCCCCGCCTCGACATCACCGGCGGCGGCGCCACGGTGATCGAGCAGCGCTACCCGCGCGCCGGGCGCCCCAACGCCGTCGTCGAGCTGTACGTTCACGACCGGACCGCCAACCGCCGGGTCAAGGTGGACCTCGGCGCGAACCCGGACATCTATCTGGCCCGGGTCGACTGGTCGGCCGACGGCCGCACCCTCTACGTCCAGCGCCAGTCGCGCGACCAGAAGACGCTCGACCTGCTGGCGGTGGATCCGGCCACCGGGGCCTCGCGGGTGCTGACCACCCAGACCGCCGAGGCCTGGGTCGACCTGACCCACGACTTCCACGCCCTGGCCGACGGCCGCTTCATCTGGTCGTCGGAAGAGTCCGGCTGGCGGCACCTCTACCTGCACGCCGCGGACGGCAGCGTGATCCGGCCGATCACCACTGGCGAGTACGCCGTCAAGACGCTGGACGGGGTGAATGAGGAGACCGGCGCGGTCTTCTTCACCGCGTCGATGCGCGACGGGCGCGAATACCCGATCGAGCAGCAGCTGTTCCGCGCCAGCCTGAACGAGACCGCCACGCCGGTCGAGATCACCCCGCGCGGCGGCTGGTGGAGCGCGGCGGTGAACGGCTCGGGCACCGCCTATGTCGGCAACTTCTCCAACGTCGACACCCCGCCGCAGTCGGCCCTGTACCGCGCCGACGGGACCTTCGTGCGCTGGATCGAGGAAAACGCCCTCGACGCCGACCACCCCTTCGCCCCCTATGTGGCGCGCAAGCAGGAGCCGACCTTTGGCACGTTGCAGAACGCCGGCGAGACCCTCGTCTGGCAGATGACCACCCCGCCGGGCTTCGACCCGTCGCGGGAGTATCCGGTGGTCATGCAGGTCTATGGCGGCCCCTCGGGCGGCGGCGTGCGCAACGCCTGGCAGCCGGCCACCACCCAGCTGCTGACCGAGGCGGGCTACGTCGTCTTCCGCCTCGACAACCGCGGCGAGGGCGACCGGTCCGTGGCCTTCAAGACCGCCCTGCACCTGCGCATGGGCATCCCGGAGGTCGAGGACCAGGTGGCGGCGATCAACTATCTGCGCAGCCTGCCGTTCGTCGACGATGACCGCATCGCCGCCATGGGCTGGAGCTACGGCGGCTTCATGACGCTGCACATGCTGACCGAGCCGGCCATGGGCCTGACCTCGGCCATCTCGGGCGCGCCGGTGACCGACTGGAGCCTGTACGACACCCACTACACCGAGCGGTTCATGTCGACGCCGGAGGCCAATGCCGAGGGCTACGCCGCCTCGGACATCCTGACCCGGCTCGACGACCTGACCGGCCGCCTGCTGCTGATCCACGGCATGGCCGACGACAACGTCATCTTCGAGAACACCACGCGCGTGCTCAACGCCCTGCAGGAGGCCAGCGTCCCGTTCGAGACGATGGTCTATCCCGGTCAGCGCCACGGCATCCGCGGCAACGACAGGGGACTGCATCTGTGGCGCACCTATCTCGACTTCCTCGACCGGACCATCGGCTCCCGCGCGGCCGACTGATCGCCGCGGCGGCCGCTGTCCTGCTCGGGACGGCGGCCGGCCCGGTCCTGGCGCAGGTGCCGGCGGACCCGTCCACCCGCTGCGCCGGGCTCGACGACGCGGTGACGGCGATGTGCGTCCGTGACGCCGCCACCACCAACGCCGTGCTGCGCTGGGCCAATGTCGACTGGCCGGCGTGGAGCGGCGACGGCGTGGCGGGCATGCCGATCCTGCTGAAGGACAATATCGAGACCCGCGACATGCCGACCACGGCCGGCTCGATGGCCCTGCTCAACAACGCCCCGGGCCGCGATGCGCCGCTGGTTGCGCGCCTGCGGGCCGCCGGCGCGGTCATCGTCGGCAAGACCAATCTGTCGGAGTGGGCCAACATCCGCTCGGGCGACTCCATCAGCGGCTGGAGCGCTGTCGGCGGCCTGACGCGCAATCCGCATGCGCTGGACCGCAACACCTGCGGCTCGTCCTCCGGCTCGGGCGCGGCGGTCGCCGCGGGTCTGGCGCCGGCAGCGATCGGCACCGAGACCGACGGCTCGATCACCTGCCCGGCCTCGGTCAACGGCATCGTCGGCTTCAAGCCGACCGTGGGGCTCGTCAGCCGCACCCACATTGTGCCGATCAGCCACTCCCAGGACACCGCCGGGCCGATGACACGGACCGTGCGCGACACCGCCGCAGTGCTGTCGGTGATCGCCGGCAGTGACCCGTCCGACCCGGCCACGGCCGAGGCCGACGCGCGACGGGTCGACTATGTCGCCGCCCTCGACGCCGGCAGCCTGCGCGGGGCCCGCATCGGGGTGATGCGCTTCCTCGGGGGCTACACCCCGGGCACATCCGCCCTGTTCGAGCAGACGCTGGAGGCCCTGCGCGCGGCCGGGGCCGAGCTGGTGGACATCAGCGAGGGGCCGAACCGCGGCCAGATCGGTCAGGCGGAGTTCGAGGTGCTGCTGACCGAGCTCAAGGCCGACCTGAACGCCTATCTGGCCACCACCGACCCGGCCCAGGTGCCGACGCGCACCCTGGCCGAGGTGATCGCCTTCAACGCCGCCACGCCGCGGGAAATGGCCCTGTTCGGCCAGGACCTGTTCGTGCTCGCCGAGAGCAAGGGCGGGCTCGACAGCCCCGAGTACCGGACGGCGCGCGAAACCTCCTTCCGCCTCGCCGGCCCGGAGGGCATCGACCGGCTGCTGGCCGAGCACAATGTCGTGGCCCTGATCGCGCCGACCAACAGCCCGGCCTGGAGCATCGACGTGGTCAACGGCGACAACTTCCTCGGCTCGGCCAGTCAGCTGGCGGCGGTGGCGGGCTATCCGCACCTGACGGTGCCCATGGGCTTCGTCCGCGGGCTTCCGGTGGGGCTGAGCTTCATCGGCGCACAGTGGGACGACGCCCGCATCCTGTCGCTGGGCTACAGCTTCGAGCAGGCCACGCGCGCCTTCCGCCCGGCCGGACTGGCGCGGTCGGTGGACGCCATGCCGGAAACGGCGCCGCTGCTGGCCCCGCTCAACTGAGCCGAAGGGAACCGGCCGGGCCGGCAGGGGTTTGCGCCCCATGCTGACCCGGCCGGACCGTCGCGCTTGAACGCGCTCATCGCCAACACCTTCGGCGTCGCAGCGGCCCTGTGCTCGATCGCCAGCTTCGCGCCCCAGATGCTCAAGATCTGGAAGACCCGGGACGCCTCGTCGGTGTCGCTGAAGACCTATGCCCTGACAGTGACCTGCTTCGCTCTTTGGGTGGTCTATGGCGTCCTGACCGGCGCCTGGCCGGTGACCCTCGCCAACAGCTGCGCCCTCGTCATGTCAGCCGGCGTGCTGGCGATGAAGTGGCGCTTCGGAACAAAGTCGGGCGGCTAGGCCGTCTTCGGGGCCCGCAGCAGCAGCGCCTGGCCCGCCAGCACCAGACCAAGGCCGAGGAAGGCCAGCAGGCCGAAGCGCGCGCCCTCGAACACGACGGAAATGCCCATCGCCAGCGGCGGCGTCAGGGCCGAGATGTAGGACGCCATGGCGTAGCCCCGGGCGCGGGCAAGCCAGAAATAGAGCCCGAAGGCCACGACCGAGCCCAGCACCGACAGGTGCAGCAACGACAGCACATAGGTCCAGGTCGGCTCGAAGCTGAAGGGCGTCCCGGCGATCAGGGCGTAGACCAGCAGGAAGCCGACGCCCCAGGCCATGGCCCAGCCGGTCATGGGAAGGACGGCCCCGCCGACCTGCTGGCCCCGCCAGGCGAACAGATTGCCGATCCCGGCGGCCAGCACGGCCAGCAGGGCGAGGCCGAGACCGACCATGGCGCGCGCCTCCATCTCGGCGCGCATGAGCTCGGCCCCGAACATCGCCCCCACGCCGAGCAGGCCCAGAAAGGCGCCCAGCCAGGCCAGCCGCGCCGCCTTCTGGCGCAGGATCAGCCGGAACAGCGCCAGGTTGAGGAAGGCGAGGCCGGCGAACACTACCGCCACCACCGCCGAGGCGATGCGCTCCTCGGCCCAGTAGACGAAGGCGTAGTCGATGGCGAAGGTGAACAGCCCCTGCCCTGCCGCCGCCATATGCTGCGCCGGAGTCAGCTTCAGCGACCGCCCGGTCAGGAGGCAGAACCCCATGAGGACCACAGCCGCGAGGCCGAAACGGTAGACGATGCTGGCGATCGGATCGACCGCGCCCAGCTGCAAGGTGATGGCGTACCAGGTCGTGCCCCAGATCAGGGCGCAGACGATCACCGCGCCGAGCGCGAGAGAGGACGGAACGGACTTCATGACCGCGCGCCTAGCACGCGACCAGGACGCCGTCGCCTCACGCTGTCAGACAGGCTGTTTCAGGCGCGAAGCTTGAGGGCCAGCCGGGTCTCCGGCGACACGCCCTGATAGACCGTCGGCGCGCCGAGACGCAGGCGGGCGCGCACCGCCTCGAGCGGCTCGGCAAATAGGGCCTCGTAGTCCAGCGCCGGCAACCAGGCCGCCTTGCGCCCCAGCCTGTAGGCCTGAAGCACCGCGCGGCGGGCCGGAACGGACCGGTTCTCGCGCTGGATTTCCCGCGCCGCGCCCCAGCCGATGAAGGCGAAGCCGAGGTTGCCGGTCTGGGCATAGGAAAAGGCCACGACGCAGGCCTCCCCGAGCGCGTCGGTCTCGTACCCGGTCAGCACATGCCAGATGTCGTGCACGTCGCGAATGCGGCGCGAGTACCACATCACGGGATGCGGCAGATCCACCGCGTCCGCCGCCACCTTGCGGGCCTCATCCGCCAGCGCCTCGGCAGTGAAGCCGCGCGCCTCGCGGAAGGCGCGATAGGTCGCCCCGACCGTTCCGGGCGCGAACTGCGCCAGCCAGACCGGGTCGTCGAGCTTCGCCGCCAGCTCGGCCCGAAGGAAGGCCTGACGCCCGCCCTCGACCGTGCCGATCATGCGCTGGTAGCCACGGGCGATCGAGCCGCCGGACAGGGCGCGCATGATCTCGAAAACCTGGGCGGTGTCTTCCTTGTTGCGCACGAGCCGCCGGAACGCCTGGAAGGCCCGGAGCGGCTGGATCGGCGGCGCACGGAACGGGGTCAGGGCGGGGTCGATCGCGGTCATGGCCGCATTGTAGCGCGGCGGGCGCTCTGCGAGAACGGGGATCGATGCTGAAGAAACGCTCGTTCCTGCTGGCCGGCCACGCCACCTCGGTGGCGCTCGAGCCCGAGTTCTGGGCCGTGCTGGACCGCATGGCCGAGGCGGCCGGCGAGAGCCGCGCCGGCTTCATGGCGCGGCTGGATGCGGCGCGCGGCCGCCAGCCACTGGCGTCCACGTGCCGGACGACCGCGCTCGCCTGGGCCCTGGCTCAGCCGGCCGCGTCGGTCGACGGCGGCGCGGCCGGCGCCGGGGTCTCCGGCATGTCCGGCGTCGGGACCGAAGGCAGCTCTGGCGCCTGAATGTCCACGTCGATCTCGGCGGTCGGCACCTCCGGCGCCGGGGCCCGGCCGGTGTAGACGAGGAAGCCGATCACCGCGACGAGCACGAGCAGCCCGCCAACGATGAAGGCGATCGCTGATCCGCCGCCCCGTGAAGGCGTGTTGACGGTGGTGTGCACGTTCGGGCGGTCGTCCGGGCGGGGCTCGGTTCGGGGCGGGAGGTTCGGGTCGGTCATCGGGCTTTCCGGGTTGACGAGGCCTCTGCCGAACCGCGGGGCCCGTGCTCCGGTTCCGTCCCCTGCACCGAGCCTCGCGGAACGGCGATTGACAGTCCGCCTCGCCGGCGCATTGTGACCCGGGGCATGGAGGGAGCACGAAGATCATGCCGGACAGGACTCTCGTGGCGGCTGCGGTCGTTGGCGGCCTTCTCGCGGCCGGCCTGGCCGGCGCCGGGGCCTTCATCGGCTCGGGCATCGTCAACGCCCAGACCGGCAATCGCCAGGTCACCGTCCGCGGCCTCGCCGAGCGCGACGTGGTCGCCGACCTCGCCGTGCTGAACCTCAGCTTCCGGGCAGCCAATGATGATCTCCCCGCGGCGCAGGGCAAGATCGACCGCGACCTCGCCCTCGTGCGCAGCTTCCTGACCCGTCAGGGCTACCCGGACGACGCCGTCAGCATCGGCCGGCTGCAGGTGCTGGACACCCGGGCGCGGGAGTACGGCTCCACCGACAACGTCGTCCGCTTCATCCTGACCCAGTCGGTGACGGTGCGGACCACCGATGTGCAGCGCGTGGCCCAGACCGAGCGCGCCCTCAACGATCTGGTGCGGGACGGCGTGCAGCTCGATTTCTCGGCCCCCACCTACGTCTTTACCCGGCTCAACGAGATCCGGCCCGAGATGATCGCCGCCGCCACCGCCTCGGCCCGCACCGGCGCCGAGCAGTTCGCCCGCGACTCCGGCACGTCGCTGGGCCCGATCCGGCAGGCGACCCAGGGCTCGTTCGAGATTCTCGCCCGCGAGGACATCGACAGCGAACCTGCGGCCCTCAACAAGCGCGTCCGGGTGGTGGCGACGGTCAGTTACCAGCTGCGCTGAGACGCGACGCTGACATCCCGCGTCGTGCCCCTTATGTTCCGGGCATGAGTCTCCCCGACAGCCCCGCCTCCCGCATCTCGGACCTCGCCCGCGCCGCGCCGCCGCCGGCCGCCGCCGACTATCTCGCCGGGCTCAACCCCGAGCAACGCCGGGCGGTCGAGACGACCGAGGGGCCGGTGCTGGTGCTGGCCGGGGCCGGCACGGGCAAGACCCGCGTGCTGACCACCCGCCTGGCCCATATCCTCGCCACGGGACGCGCCCGGCCGTGGGAGCTGCTGGCGGTCACCTTCACCAACAAGGCGGCGCGGGAGATGCGCGAGCGCATCACCCATCTGATCGGCCCGGCGGCCGAGGGCCTGCGCTGGCTCGGCACCTTCCACGCCATCGCCGCCCAGATCCTGCGCCGGCACGCCGAGCTGGTCGGGCTCAAGCCCAGCTTCACCATCCTCGACACCGACGACCAGGAGCGGCTGCTCAAGCAACTCCTCGAGGCCGACAACATCGACACCAAGCGCTGGACGCCGCGCTCGCTGGCGAGCCAGATCGACCACTGGAAGAACCGCGGCTGGACCCCGGACAAGCTGCCGCCCGGCGAGGACTTCGCCAATGGCAAGGGCCAGCGCCTGTACGCCGCCTATCAGGCGCGGCTGGTCACCCTGAACGCCTGCGACTTCGGCGACCTGCTGCTACACAACCTCACGATCCTCTCGCAACATGCGGATGTCGCAGAGGAATATCGACGTCGCTTCCGCTACATCCTCGTCGACGAGTACCAGGACACCAACGTCGCCCAGTACTTGTGGCTACGCCTGCTGACCTCCTCGACCGGCAACGTCTGCTGCGTCGGCGACGACGACCAGTCGATCTACGGATGGCGCGGGGCCGAAGTCGACAACATCCTGCGCTTCGAGCGCGACTTTCCCGGCGCCGCCGTCGTCAGACTCGAGCGCAACTATCGCTCGACGAAGCATATTCTGGGTGCGGCCTCCGGCCTGATCGCGGCCAATCGCGACCGGCTGGGCAAGACGCTGTGGACCGAGGACCAACCGGGCGAGAAGGTTCAGGTGCGCGGCGTCTGGGACGGCGAGGCCGAGGCGCGCCTGATCGGCGACGAGATCGAGACGGCGCGCCGTGCAGGCCGCAAATACAAGGACATGGCAGTCCTTGTTCGCGCGTCCTTCCAGATGCGGGCGTTCGAGGAACGCTTCGTCATGCTGGCCATCCCCTATGCGGTGATCGGCGGGCCGCGCTTCTTCGAGCGCGCCGAGATCCGCGACGCCCACGCCTATCTGCGCCTGATCCAGTCCGAGGACGACGACCTCGCTTTCGAGCGCATCGTCAACACGCCCAAGCGCGGGGTCGGCGACACCTCGGTGCAGAAGGTGCTGCAGATTGCCCGCGCCCAGGGCGTCTCGGCCATGACCGCCGTGCGCGCCCTGATCGGCTCCGACGAGCTGCAGGCGCGCACCCGCACGGCCCTCGCCACCTTCGTGCGCGACCTCGACCGCTGGCGTGCGCTGGCCGGCAACGCCCCGCACTGGGAGCTGGCCGAGACGGTGCTGGAGGAGAGCGGCTACACCGACATGCAGCGCGCCGACCGCACCTCGGGCCAGACCCGGCTCGACAACCTCAAGGAGCTGATCCAGTCGATGCAGGCCTTCGACAGCCTGTCGGCCTATCTGGAGCATGTCTCGCTGGTGCTCGACCTCGACCGCGGCGCCGGGGAGGACGCGGTGCAGATCATGACCCTGCACGGGGCCAAAGGGCTGGAGTTCCCGCTGGTCTTCCTGCCGGGCTGGGAGGAAGGCGTCTTCCCCAGCCAGCGCTCGATCGACGAGAAGGGCGAGAAGGGCCTCGAGGAGGAGCGCCGCCTCGCCTATGTCGGCGTCACCCGGGCCCGGGAGGACGCCCGCATCAGCTTCGCCGCCAACCGCCAGGTCTACGGCCGCTGGACCAGCCAGCTGCCCAGCCGCTTCGTCGACGAGCTGCCGCCGGACCATGTCGAGGCCCGCAGCGAGACCGGCTACTACGGGGCCCAGCCCGGCCTGCGCGAGGCGCGCAGCCGCTGGGACGAGGCCCCCAGCTTCGGCGCGGGCTACGGCTCGCCCGGGTGGAAACGCGCCCAGTCCTTCACCTCGACCCAGACGCCCCGGCCCGCCCATGCCCGGCACACGGTGATCGAGGGCGAAGGGCGGCTGATCGCCACCGCCGACCCGGCGGCGGCCTCGGGCTGGTCGCGCGGCGACCGGGTGTTTCACCAGAAGTTCGGCTACGGCGCCGTGCGCGCCGTCGAGGGCAACAAGCTGGTCGTCGCCTTCGACAAGGCGGGCGAGAAGAAGGTCATCGACACCTTTGTGGAGAAGGTGGCCGGCTGATTGGCCCTCCAGCCCGGTCGGGTGTAGCTTCCCCGCATGGCTGACGGCGCGCTGACCCTGAACCTCGACGAGGAGACCGCACGCGAGCTGGCGCGGCGGGCCAGGGCGCTCGGGCTGACGCCCGAGGCTGCGGCGCTGAAACTGCTGACCCAGGCGATGCTGGAAGACCCGGTCGCGTTCGACGGGCGCGTTGATCATGCCGCCAATCACGATCTCCACGAGCCCGGACGCCCTTGGGCCGAAGTCCGGAGAGAGATGACCGCGCGCCTCGAAGAGGCTCTGGCCAAACGCGGATGAAGGTGCGCCTGTCTCGCCGGGCGGAGCGGGACCTCGCTGCACAGGTGGACTGGCTCGCACAACGCTCGCCACCCGCCGCTCGCCGGGCGCTGGCCCAGATTCTCGGCGTCATCGACCTGCTCGAAGAACACCCCCTCATCGGCGCCGCCACATCCCGAGGGTGGCGGGAAAAGGCTGTCCGGTTCGGCCGCGATGGATACGTGGTCTGCTATGTCGTTCGGAGTGACGACCTGCTGGTCGTGCGGATCTTTCACAGTCGGCAAGAGCGCCGGACGCCAAAGGTTCGTTAACCTCGTCGTTCGACCTTTCGGCCGTGCGCGCCGCCCCTTCCCCCCTGTCCGTGACCGCGCCCCCCGCCCCGCCGTGGTGGGAGCAGGCCGCGGCCGGCTTTGTGGTGATCATGCTGACGGGCGCCTTCGTCGGGCCGGTGTTCGCCCCGACGCAGGAGGAGACGCCGATCCTGCGGCTGGTCTGGCTGCCGGTGTTCGCCGTCATCGCCGGCCTGTTCCTGCGCCGGCTTGATCGCATCGTCCGCGCCTGGCCCGCCCTGCTGCTGCTGGTGCTGACGGTGTTGCTGGCCTTCGCCTCGAAGTGGTGGTCGATCGATGCGGCCACGACCCAGCGCCGGGTCATCGCCCTGGCCATGGCCGGCGCCTTCGCCGTCTATCTGGGCAGCGTCTATCGCGGCGTGGCCCTGCCCCGCCTGATCGCCTGCGCCGGCCTGCTGATGGCGGTCGGCAGCCTCGTCTTCGTCCTGGCCTTCCCGGCCATCGGCATCCACCGTGAGGTGAACGACGGCCTGTGGCGGGGGATGTGGTACGAGAAGAACCAGATGGGCCAGGTGATGGTCTGCGTCTCGGTCGCCGCCGCCGCCTGGCTGGCGGTCGGTGACCGCGCCTGGCGGTTCGCGGCGCTCACCCTCGTGCTGGCGACCTTCCTGATGGTCATGACCCAGTCGAAAACGTCCCTGCTCTGCTGGCTGATCGGCGTCGGCCTTGTCGGCGCGGTCTGGGCGGCGCGCCAGGGCGGGGCGGTCATGGGCGTGCTGGCCGTCTGGGGCGCCACCTTCGCCGCCATCGTCGTCGGGATCGCCTTCACCCTCGAGGGGCCGACGATCCTCGTGGCGCTCGGCAAGGACCCGTCGCTGACCGGCCGCACCGACATCTGGGCGGCGCTGATGGACATGGTCGCCGAGCGACCGTGGACCGGCTATGGCTACGCCGCCTTCTGGACGCGCACCTCCGTGCCGGCGGACATCATCCAGGCGCAGACCGGGTGGCTTGTTCCATCGGCGCACAACGGCTGGATCGACCTGCTGGTCCAGGTCGGCTGGCCGGGCGCGGTCCTCGTCGCAACCATCTTCCTCATCGGCTTCACCGGAACCGTGGCGCGGCTGCGCACGACCGGCCTCACCGAGGGCGGCTTCAGCCTCGCCTACCTCGCCATTGTCCTGACGCTCAGCCTGTCGGAGTCGGTGCTGATGCACCATCAGGACCTCGCCTGGGTGATGGTGCTGGCGATTGTGGCGCGCGGGACGATGATGCTCGGCTATCCGGTCCCGACCGCGGTTGCGCCGGACCTCCGCCCGGCCTACCAGACCCCCTCCCGAATCGCCGCATTGTCTGGTCATGGCCAAGCCCGCCGAAGTTCCGTCCCTGTTCGACCTGCCCTCGGCAACGCCCTCCGCCCCGGCGGCTGAGGCGACGCCTGCGCCTGCAGTTGAGCCGGCGGCGCCTGCGCCGACCCCCGCGCCTCCCCCAGCCCCGCCTGCCCCCCCTGCCCCCGCCGGAGCCGAGGGCTACTCGGCCTCGTCGATCGAGGTGCTCGAGGGCCTCGAACCGGTGCGAAAGCGGCCGGGCATGTACATCGGCGGCACCGATGAGCGGGCCCTGCACCATCTGTTCGCCGAGGTGCTGGACAACGCCATGGACGAGGCCGTGGCCCGCCATGCCAAGCGGATCGAGGTCCATCTCGACGCCGAGGGCTATCTGTCGGTGCGCGACGACGGCCGGGGCATTCCGGTCGACCCGCATCCGAAGCACCCGGGCAAGTCGGCGCTCGAGGTGGTGATGACCGTGCTGCACTCGGGCGGCAAGTTCTCGGGCAAGGCCTATGAGACCTCCGGCGGCCTGCACGGCGTCGGTGTCTCGGTGGTCAACGCCCTGTCCGAGCGGCTGGAGGTCATGGTCTGGCGGGACGGGTTCGAATGGCGCCAGGCCTTCTCCCGCGGCCATGTGCTGGGCCCCGTCGAGCAGGCCGGCCCGTCGCGGAAGCGCGGCACCCTGGTGCGCTTCCGGCCGGACGAGGAGATCTTCGGCGTCGGCGCGGCGTTCAAGCCGGCCCGCCTGTTCCGCATGGCCCGCTCCAAGGCCTATCTGTTCCGCGGCGTCGAGATCCGCTGGACCTGCGCCGCCGAGCGGATCACGGACCAGACCCCGACCGAGGCCGTGCTGCACTTCCCGGGCGGACTTGCCGACGCCCTCGCAGAGCGGATCGGCGAGGTGGAGACGGTCACCCCCGCCTTCGCCGGCCGCGTCGAGCGCCAGGGCGAGGCGGGCGCGGTCGAATGGGCCGTGACCTGGACCGCCGCCGGTTTCGGCGAGGCCGACGGCTTCGTCAGCTCCTACTGCAACACCGTGTCGACGCCCGACGGCGGCACCCATGAGGCCGGCTTCCGCGCTGCCCTGGTCAAGGGGCTCAAGGCCTATGGCGAGCTGACCGGCGAGAAGCGCGCCGGCCTGATCACCGCCGAGGACGTCATCGCCAACGCCGGGGCCCTGATCAGCGTCTTCATCCGCAATCCCGAGTTCCAGGGCCAGACCAAGGACAGGTTGTCTTCGCCCGAGGGGCAACGGCTGGTCGAGCAGCTGCTGCGCGATCCCTTCGACCACTGGCTGACCGAGAGCCCGAAGCAGGCCAACACCCTGCTCGGCTTCATCATCGAGCGGGCCGAGGAACGGCTCAAGCGTCGCAAGGACAAGGAGGTCCAGCGCGCCGCCGCCACCCGCAAGCTGCGGCTGCCCGGCAAGCTGGCCGACTGCACCCGTCAGGCGGCCGAGGGCACCGAGCTGTTCATCGTCGAGGGGGACTCGGCCGGCGGCTCGGCCAAACAGGCCCGTGACCGCAACACCCAGGCCATCCTGCCCCTGCGCGGCAAGATCCTGAACGTCGCTTCGGCCACCGCCGACAAGCTGCGGCAGAACCAGGAACTGTCGGACCTGGCGCTGGCGCTGGGCGTCCAGCCCGGCAGCCGCTTCCGTCTCGAGGACCTGCGCTACGAGCGCATCGTCATCATGACCGACGCCGACGTCGACGGGGCCCACATCGCCGCCCTGCTGATCACCTTCTTCTACCGCTCCATGCCGGAGGCGATCCGCCAGGGCCGGGTCTTCCTCGCCCTGCCGCCGCTCTACCGGATCCAGGCCGGCGCCCTGTCGGAGTACGCCCGCGACGACGCGCACCGCGACGAGCTGCTGGCCACGGTGTTCAAGGGGCGCAAGGTCGAGATCGGCCGCTTCAAGGGCCTCGGCGAAATGATGGCGTCCCAGCTCAAGGAGACGACCATGGACCCGAAGAAGCGCACGCTGGCGCGGGTCACTCTGCCCGCCTCCGAGGAGGAGATCGAGGACCTGGTCGAGCGCCTGATGGGCCGCAAGGCCGAGGCCCGCTACCAGTTCATCCAGGAAAACGCCCGCTTCGCCACGGCGGACCTGGACGTCTGATCAACAGGGCGTGGGCGCACCGAAGCGCCTGACCTCAGCCCGCGCGCCCTCCGGCGCAAGCGTGACGATCGTCAGGCGGTCGTACTCGCATTCCGGCATATCGTCGGCCTCAGCCCCGAGCGCCCGGACGATCAGCGGCACCGTATTGCTGTGCCCGACCACGAGGGCGTGATCCCCGGGCTCCAGCGCTGCCAGCAGGGCGACCGTAGCGGCTACCTGGCGGGAGACCCCGTCCGTCAGCGGCACGGCCACGGAGCGTCGACCAAACCGCTCAACCGTCGGGGTCGCCGTCTGGTGCGTGCGCCGCAGATCGCTTGTCAGAATCAGGTCAGGCGCGGCCCCCAGACTCTCCGCCAGCACGGCGGCGCGGACATGTCCGGCGGCCGAGAGCCCCGGATCGGCCGAAGGCCCGTCGCGCTCGGCGTGCCGGACCACCACAACGGTCTGCGCCTGAACCGCGGTCGCAGTGGTCAAGCCGATGACCAACGCTGCGAGCGCCCGCTTAGGGCGAGACATCATCAGCGGCCGCGCACCAGCTGGTTGGTCACCCGGCGGCCGAGAGGATCGCGCGAGGTCCAGCGGGCGCCGACCTCGCCCTCGATCATCGGCGTGCAGAAGCGGCGGATCATCATGATCGACGGTGTGATGTCGTTCAGGCAGATGCGGTCGCCCTCGACCCGCCAGCGGCCCGAGATCTCGCGCCCGCTGGAAAACAGGGCCCGGTAACGGCCGTCCGGTTCGAACCAGTGGCGGACCCAGCCGCCGTCCGGATACTCCGACACGACCGTATTGCCGAAGGCCGGCTCCAGATCGGGGCTGGCCGAGGCCGGCTCCGCCAGACCGACGCTTGCAGCCGCCGCCAACCCGGCCAGAGCCCGGGCGCATGCTGTTGATCGCATTCTGAGCCTCCCTCTCCCGCCGCAACTGTTAACAGATGTTCATGATCCGCCAATAGGGGCTGGCCCGGAGTAATACTTGACTTTTGCGTGGGGATTTCCCTATAGCCCCGCAGCCTTTGGGACAGGATGGCGAGTCGCGCCGCCCGCACGCCCCCGGACAAACGGGCGGTTCCGACAGGCCGACAGGGCGTTCCGATGCGCGGAGCGTCCGGATATCCGCTCTCGTCCCGAAGGACTTCATGACCGAATTCTCCAGCCTGGGTCTGTCTCAGACGACCCTCGCCGCCGTGGCCGCTACCGGCTACACCACCGCCACCCCCATCCAGGAACAGGCCATCCCCGTCGCCCTCGCCGGCCGGGACGTGCTGGGCATCGCCCAGACCGGCACCGGCAAGACGGCCGCCTTCACCCTGCCGATGATCGACCGGCTGCAGTCGGGCCGCGCCCGGGCCCGCATGCCGCGCGCCCTGGTGCTGGCTCCGACCCGCGAACTGGCGGACCAGGTGGCCTCCTCGTTCGAAAAGTACGCCAAGGGCACCAAGCTGAATTGGGTCCTGCTGATCGGCGGCGTTTCGATGGGCGACCAGGTGGCGGCCCTGAACAAGGGCGTCGACGTCCTGATCGCCACCCCGGGCCGCCTGCTGGACCTGTTCGAGCGCGGCAAGATGCTGCTGACCGGGGTTGAGCTGATGGTGGTCGACGAGGCCGACCGCATGCTCGACATGGGTTTCATCCCCGACATCGAGCGGATCTTCAAGCTGACGCCGCCGCGGCGCCAGACCCTGTTCTTCTCGGCCACCATGCCGCCGGAGATCACCCGGCTGACGCAGCAGTTCCTCAAGGATCCGACCCGGATCGAGGCCTCGCGTCCGGCCATGACGGCGGATACCATCACCCAGTACGTCGCGCCGATCCCCTCGTCGGACCCCAAGGCCAAGCGCGAGGCGCTGCGGGCCCTGATCCGGCGCTCCGAAGTCAACAACGGCATCGTCTTCTGCAACCGCAAGTCGGAAGTCGATGTGGTCGCCAAGTCGCTGAAGACGCACGGCTTTGACGCCGCGCCGATCCATGGCGACCTCGACCAGTCGATGCGCATGAAGACGCTGGCCGCCTTCCGCGCCGGCGAGCTGAAGCTGCTGGTGGCCTCCGACGTCGCCGCCCGCGGGCTCGACATTCCCGAGGTCAGCCACGTCTTCAACTACGACGTGCCGCACCACGCCGACGACTATGTGCACCGCATCGGGCGGACCGGCCGCGCCGGCCGCACCGGCGAGGCCTACATGATCGTGACCCCCGCGGACGAGAAGTCCTACGACAAGGTCCTCAAGCTCACTCGCAAGACCCCGGAAACCCTCACGCTCGATACTGCTGCGCCGGCTGGCCGGCCCGAGCGAGACGGCCGTCGCCGCCGCGAGCGGGCGCCGGAGGCCGAGGCTGATATCGCCACGCCAGCGCCGGCCGAGGCCGTCGCTCCGGCCAACGATGCGGAAGACGCCCCGCGCCGGCGGGATCGCGACCGGGCGCGCCGCGCGCCGAAGGACCGGCCGGGGGCCGATGTCGCCCCGGTCGAGGCGGCCCCGCAGGCCGCTGCCGCCACCGAAAGCGACCGCCCGGCCCGGAGCGCGCCGCCGCGGGAGCGTGGCGGAAGCCGGGGCGGACGCCCTGCACCCGAATCGGCCGCAGTGCCTGCCGGGCGGGGCTTTGGCGACGACGTGCCCGCCTTCCTGCGGCGTCCCGTGCGAATTCGATCCTGATTTCGACGTTCGATTAAGGCCGTGTTAGACGCCCCGGCCTAAGGTCTACGTAAGACCCCTTAGGGAGCGGCGTGTGTCGAAAAGCCAGATCGAGACGGATCTCCGGGGTCCGCAGGCCTTCGAGCTTGCGCGCCGGGCGCTCGAGCAGATGCAGGCGGCCGGAGTCTGGCCGACCCCGCTGAACTTCGAGCTCTGGCTGCACTATGTCGGCGATCCCAACGGCGCGCTCGGTCAGGAGATCGGGCGGCTGGTGGCGGACCATCAGCCGTTCACCGAGGCGGCGGCGGAAGATCTTGCAGCGCGTTATCTGTCGCGCACCCGCCTGTCGGACGAGATCCGTGACGCGGGCGCCGTCCTGAACCGTGAACTGAGCACGGTCTCCCAGGCCATCGCCGAGGCCCAGTCCTCGCAGAAGGCCTACGGCGAAACCCTGGCCGCGGCCTCGGGCCAGATCGAGACTGCAGAAGCCGCCGACGGCCTGGCCTCGGTCGTGCGTTCCCTGTCGGCCGCCACCGAAAAGGTGCGCGGCGAAAACGCGGCGCTGGAACGGCGGCTCGAAGATTCGGTGCAGGAGGTATCCCGCCTGCGCGAGCACCTGGAGCAGGTCCGGCGTGACGCCATGACCGACGCCCTCACCAACCTCGCCAACCGCAAGGCGTTTGACGAGGCGCTCGACCAGGCCTGCGCCGAGGCCGGCCGCAGCGGCGCGCCCCTGACGCTTGCGGTGCTCGATATCGACCACTTCAAGCGCTTCAACGACACCTGGGGTCATCAGACCGGCGACCAGGTGATCCGCTATGTGGCGAGCGTGCTCGGCCGCGTCGCCAAGACGCCGCGCACCGCCGCCCGCTACGGCGGCGAGGAGTTCGCGCTGATCTTCCCCGGCGAGGCCCCCGAAGGCGTAGCCGCCGTCCTCAATGAGGTGCGCGAGGAGATCGCCTCCCGCCAGCTGCGCCGCCGCTCGACCAATCACGAGCTGGGCACCATCACCGTTTCCGCTGGCCTCGCGGAGCTGCGCGCGGGCGAAGCCCCGACCGCCCTGATCGAGCGGGCCGACCAGGCCCTTTACGCCTCCAAGAAGCGCGGACGGAACTGCGTCACCGACGCCCGGACGGTCGACGGCCAGCAGGCCGCCTGACCCACCCCGTGCGCAGCCTCGCCTTCAATATCGCCTACTGGATCCTGTCGATCGGCTACGGCCTTACGGCCGCTTTCGCCGCGCTCGCCCCCGGCCGGGCGCTGACCAGTCGCGTCATCCGCCAGTACGTGCGCCGCATGGTGCAGGCCATGCGGCTGTTCGCCGGCATCCGCATCGAGGTGCGCGGCCGCGAGCGCCTGCCGGACGGGGCTTTCATCATCGCCTCCAAGCACCAGAGCTGGGGCGACGGCTTCGCCACCTACGACCAGTTCGACGACCTCGCCTTCGTCACCGGTGACCATCTGGAAAAGTTCCCGCTGCTGTCGACGGTGCTGCGCAAGCTCGGGGCGATCGTCGTCAACAACTGCGGCGGCCACCGGGCGCGCGAGGCGCTCAAGGCCCGCGCCGCCGACGCCCACGCCGAGGGGCGACGCATCCTGATCTTCCCGGAAGGCAATCTGGCGAAGGTGGGCGAGAAGTTCCGCTATCGCTCCGGCGTCTGGCACATGGCGCGGGACTTCGACCTGCCGGTCGTGCCGGTCGCCACCAACCTCGGCCTGTTCTGGCCGCAGGAAGCCTTCGAGAAGCATCCGGGAACCGCCACGCTGGAGTTTCTCGCCCCGATCCCGCCCGGCCTGCCGAAGGAGGCCTTCCTGGCGCAGCTGGAGGCGGCCATCGAGGGGCGCACGGCGGAGCTGGTGGCCGAGGCCACCGGCCGTCCGGTCACGCCCGCGGTGCAGGTGCCCACGCCCGACGAACTGCGCCGGGCCGCGGCCAGCTAGCTCGCCGCCGGGACGATGGTGACGCTCTCGCCACAGCCGCAGGCGTCGGTCTGGTTGGGGTTGCGGAACACGAACTTCGAGGCCAGCCGGTCGGTGACATAGTCGATCTCGGTGCCGATCAGGAACAGCACCGCCTTCGGCTCCACCAGCACGGTGACGCCCTTGTCCTCGACCACCTCATCCAGCGGCGCGACGGCCTCGGCATAGGCGAGGGTGTACTCCTGCCCCGCGCAGCCGCCGTTCTTCACCCCCACGCGCAGGCCGACGTAGGGCTTGTCGGCCCCGTCCATGATCTCGCGCACGCGCGTGGCGGCGGCCTCGGTCAGGGTGACGACCTTGGGGCGCGGACGGCGCGGGCGGGGAGCGGTAGCGAGCTCGGACATGGGCGTGCGGCTCCGGATCAGAACATGTTGAGCGCGAGCTTGGCCTCGTCGCTCATCTTCGAGGCGTCCCACGGCGGGTCGAACACCAGATTGACGCGGACGTCGCCGAGGCCGTCGATCTTGCGCACGGCGGCCTCGACCCAGCCGGGCATCTCGCCGGCGACGGGACAACCGGGCGCGGTCAGGGTCATGTCGATGACCACGTCGCGGTCGTCCGACACGTCAACGCGGTAGATCAGCCCCAGTTCATAGATGTCGACCGGGATCTCGGGGTCGTAGACCGTCTTCAGCGCCGCGATCATCTCGTCGGTCAGGCGCGCCAGCTCGTCCAGCGACAGGGCGCTCTTCTGCGGCGCGTCCCAGCTCTCGGCGAAGTCGGGGCTGCGGGTGATGGCGTCGGCGGGCTCGGACATCGGCGGGGCTCAGACGAAGAAGTTCCGCGCCTTGAGCAGCGCGTCGACGAAGGCGTCGGCCTCGTCGAGGGTGTTGTAGAGGGCGAAGGAGGCTCGGGCGCTGGCGGTGACGCCGAAGCGGCGCGCCAGCGGTTCGGCGCAGTGCAGCCCTGCCCGCACGGCGACGCCGTAGCGGTCCATGATCTGGGCCAGGTCGTGGGCGTGGGCGCCCTCGAGGGTGAAGGTCAGGATCGCGCCCTTGCCGGGCGCCTCGCCCAGCACCCGCAGCCCCTCGACGCCCTCCAGCCGCGCCCGGGCGTGGGCGTAGAGCGCCTGCTCGTGGGCGGCCACCGCATGGCGATCGAAAGCCCCATACCAGTCCAGCGCGGCGCCCAGCCCGATGGCCTCGAGGATCGGCGGGGTGCCCGCCTCGAACCGCGCCGGCGGCGGGGCGTAGGTCACGCCCTCCTCCGTCACCGTCTCGATCATCTCGCCGCCGCCCTGCCACGGCGGCAGGGCCTCCAGCGCTTCCGTCCGCCCGTAGAGCGCGCCGATGCCGGTCGGGCCATACAGTTTGTGGCCGGTGATGACGTAGAAGTCGCAGCCCAGCGCCTGCACGTCCGGGACACAGTGGACCGCCCCCTGGCAGCCGTCGATCACGGTCCGGGCGCCCGCCGCGCGCGCCAGCGCCGCGATCTCGGCCACCGGATTGATCGTGCCCAGCACATTGGACATGTGGGTGATCGCCACCACGCGTGTGCGCGGGCCGATCAGGGCCCTGAGCGCCGCCATGTCGAGCGCGCCGTCGTCCTGCACCGGCGCGAACCGCACCACGGCGCCGCGCGTCTCACGCAGCATCATCCACGGCACCAGGTTCGAGTGGTGCTCCATCTGGCTGACGACGATCTCGTCGCCGGGCTCCAGGTCCGCGCCCAGTCCGTGGGCGACCAGATTGATCGCCTCGGTGCCGCCCTTGGTGAAGACGATGTTGTCCGGTCCCGGGGCGTTCAGGAACCGCGCCACCGAAGCCCGCGCCGCCTCGAACGCCTCGGTCGTCTCATTGGCCAGGGTGTGCAGGCCGCGATGGACGTTGGCGTAGCTGCCCTCCATCGCCCGCGTCAGGGCGTCGATCACCGCCCGCGGCTTTTGCGCCGAGGCGGCGTTGTCCAGATAGACCAGCGGCCGCCCGTTCACCTGCCGCGACAGGATCGGGAACTGGGCGCGGATGGGAAGCGGGTCGAAGCGCGCATCTCCTCCCCCGCGCCGCTTCGCTCTGCGGGGGAGGAGTGTTCACAGCCGTCGTCACAGCCGCTGCGTCAGCCATGTCCGCACCGCCTCTCGCGCGCCCTCGTGGTCGACCCGGTCGACGACCTCGAGCAGGAAGGCCTGGGTCAGCAGGGCGCGGGCCTCGTCGGCCGGGAGCCCGCGCTGCTGCATGTAGAACAGCGCGTCTTCATCCAGCGCGCCGATGGTGTTGCCGTGGGCGCACTGCACCTCGTCGGCGTAGATGATCAGCTCGGGCTTGGCGTCGATCTCGCCGCGCTCAGAAAGGATCAGGGCGTGATGCCCCATGCGGGCGTCGGTGCCGTCGGCCCCACGCTCGACGACGATCTTGCCCTGGAAGACGCCGCGGCCGGTATCGCGCACCGAACCCTTGGTCAGCTGGCTGGTGACCCCGTCGCGACCGGCGTGGGTGACGACGCTGGTCAGGTCCGCGTGGCGCTCGCCGGTCAGGGCGTAGAGCCCGTCCAGCCGAACCGAGGCGCCCTGCCCCGGATGCCGCACATGGGTCTCGAAGCGCTGCAGCTTGGCGCCCGTGGTGACAGTGGTTTGCTGGAAGGTGGCACCGGGCGCCAGCGCCACCTCGGCGCGCACAAAGGCCAGCGCGTCGGCCGCATCCTCGCCCAGCACCACGCGGGTCAGGCGCGCGCCCTCGCCCACCGTGATGGTCAGCCGCGCATTGGCGACATAGCCCGCGGCCTGCCCCTCATGGCTCTCCAGCAGAAGCAGCGACGCCCCCGCCGCCACCTCGATGGCGACCTCGGCCTGGTGGCCCGTCCCCGCGCTGGTCGAGACGAAGCGCAGCCGCCGCACCGCCTCGCCTTCGCTCACGACGATCCGCTCGGCGCCGCGACCGTTGACGACCGCATGCTCTTCACCGTCCAGCCCAGCGAACGGACCGCCCGGCGCGACCTCGCCGGCCGGCGACGGCGGCGGGGCCTCGCGCAGGACCCGGCGCACGTCGGTGTACTTCCAGGCCTCCTCCCGCCGCGACGGGAAGGACGAGGGATCGCGCAGGTCGATCAGGGCGCTCACGCCGCCGCCGGGAGGAACTTGTCGTAGCCCTCCGCCTCCAGCTCGAGCGCCAGCTCCGGGCCGCCCGAGGCGACGATCCGGCCGCCGGCCAGCACGTGAACCCGGTCGGGTTTGATGTAGTCGAGCAGGCGCTGGTAGTGGGTGATGACCAGCATGGCCCGGTCCGGCGCGCGCAGGGCGTTGACCCCGTCGGCGACGATGCGCAGGGCGTCGATGTCGAGGCCGGAATCCGTCTCGTCGAGGATCAGCAGCGACGGCTCCAGCAGGGCCATCTGCAGGATCTCCATCCGCTTCTTCTCGCCGCCGGAGAAGCCGACGTTGAGCGGCCGCTTCAGCATGTCGAGGTCCATCTTCAGGGCCCTGGCCGCCTCGCGCACGCGCTTGAGGAAGTCGGGGGCCGAGACCTCGTCCTCACCGCGCGCCCGGCGCTGGGCGTTCAGGGCGGTGCGGATGAAGGTCATGGCCGGGACGCCCGGGATCTCAAGCGGATACTGGAACGACAGGAACACCCCCGCCGCCGCACGCTCGGCCGGCTCCAGCGCCAGCAGGTCCGCGCCATTCCAGGTCACGGCGCCGTCGGTCGCCTCATAGCCGGGCCGGCCCGACAGGGCGTAGCCGAGCGTCGACTTGCCCGCCCCGTTCGGCCCCATGACCGCATGCACCTCGCCCGCCGGAACGTCGAGGGAAAGGCCCTTGAGAATGGGCTTGTCGTCGATGGCGACGTGGAGGTTTTCGATCTTGAGCATTGTGTTTCTTTGATTATCCGACCGAACCTTCGAGGCTGATCGCCACCAGCTTCTGGGCCTCGACGGCGAACTCCATGGGCAGTTCCTGCAGCACGTCGCGGACGAAGCCGTTGACCAGCAGGGCCACCGCCTCCTCTTCCGACAGGCCGCGCTGCTGGGCGTAGAACAGCTGGTCCTCGGACAGGCGCGTCGTGGTCGCCTCGTGCTCCATCTGGGCCGAGCCGTTGCGGGCCTCGATGTAGGGGATGGTGTGCGAGCCGCACTCTTTCCCGATCAGCAGGCTGTCGCACTGGGTGAAGTTGCGCACGCCGGTGGCCTTGGGGTGCACCGACACCAGGCCGCGGTAGGTCGAGTCCGACTTCCCGGCCGAGACCGCCTTGGCGATGATCCGCGACTTCGAGTTCTTCCCGAGGTGGATCATCTTGGTGCCGGTGTCGGCCTGCTGGCGGCCGTTGGTGATGGCGATGGAGTAGAACTCGCCCGAGCTCTCCTCGCCCTTCAGCACGCAGGACGGGTACTTCCAGGTGATGGCCGAGCCGGTCTCGACCTGGGTCCAGCTGACCTTGGAGCGGTCGCCGCGGCAGTCGGCGCGCTTCGTCACGAAGTTGTAGATGCCGCCCTTGCCCTCGGCGTCGCCGGGGTACCAGTTCTGGACCGTCGAGTACTTCACCTCGGCGTCGTCCAGCGCCACGATCTCGACCACCGCCGCATGCAGCTGGTTCTCGTCGCGCATCGGGGCGGTGCAG
Source organism: Brevundimonas sp. (assembly GCF_035998205.1). GTDB lineage: Bacteria > Pseudomonadota > Alphaproteobacteria > Caulobacterales > Caulobacteraceae > Brevundimonas. The sequence continues at coordinate 518,236 of NZ_DASYHT010000004.1, read as the reverse complement.
CCCTCGAGGTAGGAGACATAGGCCCCCTCGGCGGCGACGATCAGGGTGCGCTCGAACTGGCCCGTACCCGAGGCGTTCATGCGGAAATAGGTCGACAGCTCCATCGGGCAGCGCACGCCCGGCGGCACATAGACGAAGGAGCCGTCGGAGAAGACCGCGCTGTTCAGGGCGGCGAAGTAGTTGTCCGAGACCGGCACCACCGAGCCGAGGTACTGGCGCACCAGCTCGGGGTGCTCGCGCAGGGCCTCGGAGATCGACATGAAGATGACGCCGGCCTTGGCCAGCTCGGCCTTGAAGGTCGTGACCACGCTGACGCTGTCGAACACGGCGTCGACGGCCACGCGCGGCGCGCCCTCGACCCCGGCCAGCACCTCCTGCTCGCGCAGGGGGATGCCCAGCTTCTCGTAGATGGCCAGCAGCTCGGGATCGACCTCGTCGAGGCTCTTCGGCGCCACCTTCTGCTTGGGCGCGGCGTAGTAGCTGAGCGCCTGGTAGTCGATCGGCGGATAGGAGACGGCGGCCCAGGTCGGGGCCTCCATCGCCTGCCAGCGCTCATAGGCGGCCAGACGCCACTCCAGCATCCAGGCCGGCTCGCCCTTCTTCTCCGAGATGAAGCGGATGATGTCCGCGTTCAGGCCCGGGGGCGCGAACTCCTGTTCGATGTCCGAGACGAAGCCGTGCTTGTAGCGCTCCAGCTCGGCGACCGTGTCGATGGTTTCCTTGACGGCGGCCATGGTTACGCGAGTTCCTTCGAGCGCTGCGTGATCCGCGCGCGGTGCTTCTCATATGTGGTCGCCCACGCCTCGGCGAAGCGCGACCAATCGTCTGCGGTGGTGCCCCAGCCGCCCGAGACGCGCACGGCCCCGGTGGCCAGCGGCTCCAGCCCCATGGCCAGCATCGTCTTCGACGGCTTCGTCTTGCCGGAGCTGCAGGCCGACCCCGCCGAGATCATGATCCCGGCCAGATCCAGGGCGATCAGCTGCTGCGGGCTCTCCCAGTCGGCGACGGCGAGAAACAGGGTGTTGGGGAGGCGCGGCGCGCCCTCGGCGATGACCGTGGCGCCGGCCGCCTTGACCCGGGCGGCGGCGGCGTCGCGCCAGCCGGCCTGGTCGCCGTGGGTCGCCAGATCGCGCGCGGCGCACTGGGCGGCGACGCCGAAGCCGACGATGCCGGGCGTGTTCTCGGTGCCGGCGCGCAGACCGCGCTCCTGCCCCGACCCGTGGACGATGCGCACCGCCGAGCGGCCGGCGCCCAGCACCAGCGCACCCACGCCCTGCAGCCCGCCCAGCTTGTGGCCCGACAGGGTCAGGCTGTCGGCCTGCAGCGCGCCGATGTCGACGGGGATCTTGCCAGCCGACTGGATGGCGTCGACGTGCAGCCAGCCGTCGGCGGCGCGCACGAGGACCGCGGCGGCCTCGACCGGCTGGATCGCGCCGCTCTCGTTGTTGGCGTGATGCAAGGCGACGAAGGCCCGGCCCGGGCGCGCCAGCGCCGCCTTCAGCCAGTCGAGGTCCACGACCCCGTCACCGTCCACCGGCAGCACCTCCACCGGGCGGCCGCACACCGCGGCGGCCTCGGCCACGCAGGGATGCTCGGTGGCCGAGACGATGACCCGCTCGCAGCCGGCCGCCAGGGCGCTGGCCAGGCCCTGGGCGTTCGACTCGGTGCCGCCGGAGGAGAAGATCACCGCGGTCGGATCGGCCCCGACCAGCGCCGCCACCTGGGCGCGGGCGCTCTCGACGCGGGCGCGGGCGCGGCGGCCCAGCGCATGAACGGCGTTGGGGTTGCCGCCCTCATCGATCGTCTCCAGCACCGCGGCGCGGACTTCGGGACGCACGAGGGCGGTGGCGTTGTAGTCGAGATAGACCTTCATGCCGCCGCCTCCGCCGCCAGGACAGGCGACGTCGGAGCCCGGCGGGTGCGTCGCTCGATCACATCCTCCAGCGAGACGCTGGACAGGTAGCGATGGATCTCGTCGCCGAGATCTTCCCAGAGGTTATGGGTGATGCAGCGTTCGCCGCTGAGCATGCAGCCGCGCGGCGAGCTGTGCGCCTGGCAGCGGGTGGCGCGGATCGGCTCGTCCACCGCCAGCACGATCTCGGAGACCATGGTGGTTCCCGCCGCGCGGGCCAGCCGGTAGCCGCCGCCGGGGCCGCGCACGCTGCGCACCAGCCCGGCCTTGCGCAGCCGCGCGAACAGCTGCTCGAGGTAGCTGAGGGAGATTTCCTGACGCGAGGCGATCTCGGCCAGCGACACGGCGCGCTCGCCGCCCCCCGGGGCCCGGCCGTTGCGGGCCAGGTCGGCCATCGCCATGACGGCGTACCTTCCCTTGGTCGACAGACGCATGATGACCTCAAAATCCGTGCGCTGGGCGAAGCGGTCTGCTATGGCCCCCGGCTTCGGACCGGGAGCGGTCGCGCTGGCTGGACTTAGAAAGTCCGACCTGTGCGGTCAAGTATTCTCCCGGCCCCTCGGCCGAGATTGAACAGGATTTCCGCCCGTCCATGCCTGAAGTCATTCTGCCCGGCGCCTCCGGCCGCATCGAGGGCCGCTATTCCCCCGGCAAGCGCCCCAACGCCCCGATCGCCCTGATCCTGCACCCGCACCCCAAGGCGGGCGGGCACATGAACAACCCGGTGGCGGTCACCCTCTACCAGCTGTTCCTCAAGCGCGGTTTCGCGACCCTGCGCTACAACAGCCGCGGGGTCGGCAAGTCCCAGGGCGAGTTCGATTCGGGCATTGGCGAGCTGGCCGACGCCGCCACCGCGCTGGACTGGCTGCAGGCCCAGAACCCGGCCGCCAGCCAGACCTGGGTCGCCGGCTACCAGTTCGGCGCCTACATCGGCATGCAGCTGCTGATGCGCCGGCCCGAGACCGACGGCTTCATCTCGGTGTCGCCGCCGTCGAACATGTACGACTTCAGCTTCCTGGCCCCCTGCCCCGCCTCGGGCCTGTTCCTGCACGGCACGGCCGACACCATCGTGCCGCCGGTCGAGGTCGAGCGCGTGGTCAACAAGCTGCGCGCCCAGAAGGGCATCGTCATCGACTACGAGCTCGAGGACGGCGCCAGCCACTTCTGGCAGGACCACATCGAGGCCGTTGACCGCCGTGTCGGCGCCTATCTCGACAAGCGCCTCGAAGCCAATCCAGCCTGATCATTCGCAGGGGGGATAGGCCGCAAACGTCGCCTCGTACTCGGCCAGCGTCCCGGGAAACCCGATCGCGAGGCGGCGGGCGTCCGCATTGGCCGGATCCTCGAGGTTGTCCCAGTCCACGACGAGCTTGCCGCTCCGACAGACCACCTGGGTGCCGTATCGCTGCGGCCGCCCCTCGTTGATCGCCAACCGATCGTACATCAGCCCGTAGTCCTGGCCGTCGACCTCGCCGATCGCGACCAGGGGCTCCAGCACAGGCACGAAGCGCCGCCACTGCTCGATGTCCGAATGCTGGATGATCAGGAAAGCGGCCCCGGCCGCCTGCTCGCCGTAGACGCTCTTGTGGAACCAGCCTTCCGGCGGGATCAGGGTCAGCAGCTCCGCCAGAAGCCGATCGTCCATGGCAGAGATCGGGGCGGCCATCGCAGCAAACGCCGCGTCTCGCTCTGCCTCGGGCAGTGGTGACAGATCGACCCTGACGGCCGCGCGACGACCGGCCTGATCGAGCGCCCCCATACGATCCAGTCGCTCGCGCACATCCGCAGGGGGCGGCAACCCCGCCTGTCGCGCTTCCTCGGCGGCGATGGCCTCGGCCACCGGCGCGATCAGGGCCCGCGCTTCGGGGCTCAGTGGGGGCGCATCCTGAAACGCCAGAACCCCGGCCAGCAGCAGTCCGATCATGAGTTGCCCTCCCGCAGCACAAGATCAGCGCGAGACTGTGGCGGCCCGGTGGCGAGGCCCCGCGCTCAGTACAGCAGGAACGGCCGCCGGGCCTCGCGCCACGCCGCTTCGTCCGGCACGGCGATCGCGTCCAGGTCGTCTGCCGTCGCGGCCCCGTCGTCGACCCACGCTCGCAGCCCGGGCCCGCCGTTGATCACGTCGATCGGCAGCTTGCCGAAGGCATACTCGTAAGGGAAATCCCGCCACAGGTCGTAGTCGGGATAGAGGCTCCGGATGGCCTTGAAGCCCGCCGCCTGGACCCGCCAGGGCCGGAAGGCGTGGTGGTCGTACAGCGGCTCCTCGCAGTGGATCTGCACCCCGGAGCACAGCTGGCCGACGTGCTTGTGGAAGGTCGGCTGGAACCACATGTCGCGCAGTACGCAGCCGTCCAGCCAGTGCGGGGCCAGCCGGCGCATCTCGGTGATGACCGCCCGGGCGTCGATGTCCGGGGCGCCGAACAGCTCCAGCGGCCGGGTGGTGCCCCGCCCTTCGGACAGGGTCGCGCCCTCCAGCATCACCGTTCCGGCATAGGCCCGCGCCATGCTCAGGTTCGGCGCGTTGGGGCTGGGGTTGATCCAGGCGCGCGCGCCCAGCGGCCAGCCGAAGCCCGGCCCCGCCTCGGGGTCGTAGTCCGGGATCTCGATGACGCGGTAATCGACGTCGAGCCGGAAGTGGTCGATGAACCACAGCCCCATCTCGCCCAGCGTCAGGCCATGCCGCATCGGCATCGGGCCGGCGCCGACGAAACTCTCCCAGCCCGGTTGCAGCGTCGTGCCCTCGACCGGCCGCCCGGCCGGATTGGGCCGGTCCAGCACCCACACCGTCTTCCCGTGCTGCGCCGCCGCCTCCAGCACGTACAGCAGGGTCGTCACATAGGTGTAGATGCGGCAGCCGAGGTCCTGCAGATCGACCAGCAGGACGTCGAAGGTATCCATCCAGGCGTCGCGCGGGCGGCGCACCTCGCCGTATAGGCTGAACACCGGAAAGCCGTGCACCGGATCGCGATAGTCCGGGCTCTCCATCATGTTGTCCTGCAGGTCGCCCTTCATCCCATGCTGCGGCCCGAAGGCGGCGGTGATGGTCACGCCGGCGGCGATCAGGGCGTCGATCGAATGGGTCAGGTCCGCCGTCACCGAGGCCGGATGCGCCAGCAGGGCCACGCGCCGCCCCTTCAGCTGGCCCAGCAGGGCCGGATCGGCGAGCAGACGGTCGATGCCGAAGATCATGGGAGGTCCAGGACGAAGCTGTCGGGATGATGGAAGTCCGGCTTATCCGACGGATGCGCCAAGGCCCAGTAGGTGCGCGTCCCGTCGACCGCCTCGATCACGGCGGAGAGCGCCAGACGCCGCGCCCCGGCCGGCAGCTCGACGGTTCCTGCCAGCACCGCCCGGGTCCCGGTCCGCGAGAGGGGCGCCACCTGCACGGTCTCGGCCGCCGGGCGCATGCCCTCGCGGTATCCATCGAAGGCGTAGCTGGCCCAGCGCCCGGACGGCGAAAGGTTGAACTCCACATAGCCTTCCGGCGTGGTCACGAACGCCTCGAAGCAGGTGGTGCGCCAAAGCTCGTCGGCCCGGCCGCCGGCATCCGGGGCCGGCCACAGCACGCCGTCGGGATCCCCCACCAGCGCATAGACGAGGTCGATGCGCCCCTCCACGCGGCTCACCTCGACCTCAAGCCGCTGGACGGGCGACGCGGGCGAACCGGGAAAGGGCGACAGCAGGTGGCGCATCCCTCTGCGATAGCGCCGGATTGACGACGGTCAATGTCGAAGGCTAGGGACGGGCCATGTTCGCCGCCCGCGCCCTGTCCGGCCTGTATTACCGCCCGCTGATCTGAGCGAGCGGCCCGCGAACCCCTGCGCCGCCCCCTGCCGGCGCGCTTCCCCTCAAGACGGCCGCCGGCTTCCCTGCTAACGGAGCCGACCATGAGCGACCCGATCTTCCAGTCCGACTTCCTCAAGACGCTGCAGGCGCGCGGCTACATCCATCAGATCACCCATCCGGCGGAGCTGGACGCGGCGGCGACGGCGGGAGTCATCTCGGCCTACATCGGGTTCGACGCCACGGCCCCCAGCCTGCACGTCGGCAGCCTGATCCAGATCATGATGCTGCGCCGGCTGCAGCAGGCCGGGCACAGGCCCGTCGTGCTGATGGGCGGGGGCACCACCAAGGTCGGCGACCCGACCGGCAAGGACGCCTCGCGCCCGCAGCTGACCGACGACACGATCAAGACCAACATCGCCACGATCCGCACGGTGTTCGCGAAGTTCCTGACCTTCGGCGACGGTCCGACCGACGCCATCATGGTCGACAACGACGACTGGCTGTCCGGCTACGGCTACATCCAGTTCCTGCGCGAGTTCGGCACCCAGTTCACGGTCAACCGCATGCTGGCGTTCGACTCGGTCAAGCTGCGGCTCGAGCGCGAGCAGCCGATGACCTTCCTCGAGTTCAACTACATGCTGATGCAGTCGGTGGACTTCCTGGAGCTGAACCGGCGGCTGAACGTGACGCTGCAGATGGGCGGCTCGGACCAGTGGGGCAATATCGTCTCCGGCGTCGATCTGGTGCGCCGCAACGAGGGCCGCACCGCCTTCGGCCTGACCACGCCGCTGCTGACCACCGCGTCAGGCGGCAAGATGGGCAAGACCGCCCAGGGCGCGATCTGGCTCAACGCCGACCAGCTGTCGCCGTACGACTACTGGCAGTTCTGGCGCAACGCCGACGACGCCGATGTCGGCAGGTTCCTGCGGCTGTTCACCGACCTGCCGCTGGACGAGATCGCCCGGCTGGAGTCCCTGCAGGGCGCGGAGATCAACGACGCCAAGAAGGCCCTCGCCGACGCCGCCACGACCATGCTCCACGGCGCCGAGGAGGCGCACAGGGCGCGGGCTGCGGCCGAGGCCGCCTTTGAGCAGGGCCGCCTGTCGGTCGACTTGCCGACCGTCGAGCTGCCCCGTGACGAGGTGCTCGGCCAGATGATCGCCGCCGTCGCCACCCGCGCCGGCCTGACCGCCTCCAACGGCGAGGCGCGCCGCCTCGCCCAGGGTGGCGGCCTGCGCCTGAATGACGCGGCGGTGGCCGACGCCGCGCAGCTGCTCGGCGAGGCCGACCTGAACGCCGACGGCGTGCTCAAGCTCGCCGCCGGCAAGAAGAAGATCGTGCTGGTGAAGCCGGTTTGAGATGAGCCGGATCCCCGCTTGCGCGGGGATGAGCGGTGGAGATGGCGGAGGGACGGCCAGGTGAAGCCGGTCTAGCGATCCTCGGGGGTGTCGGGCGCGGCCTCCGCCGGCCTGGCGCGCACACCGTCGGCCTGGGGCACGTAGAGTCCGGTCACAGCCCCGGCGACGAAACCGCCCACCTGGCTGCGCGAGCCGAAGCGGGCGCAGGGGTCCGGATCGGCGATGGGCCGCACGGCGCGATCGGCCGGCGCGAAGGTGTCGCCGACCTGATCGCCGAAGGGTTCGGCGAACTGCAGGGCGTCGCCCACCGGCGACAGGGACGGATCGTCGGTGCCCACGGCCGTCGCGTTGCGGGCCCAGGCGAGGGCCGCCGCCTGGCGCCCGTCCGCCGTCAGCAGCTCGGCCTCGACCGCCAGGCCGCCGGTTGAGCCGGGCAGACGCACGCCGATCGGCCCGGGCACGAACCAGTTGGCGGCGGCGGAGATGCCCGATCCCGCCGGGTTGGTCGGCCGGATCGCCGTCACAGCGGCGCGCGCCGTACCGGCCCCCGGCTCGGGCGAAGGCACGACGGTGAAACGTTCGCTCAGCTCGAAACAGACCTGGCGATCGATCTCGCCGAGCACGAGGTCGACATCGGCCGGCGAGATGTTCGGGGCCGCGCCCGGCACCGCCACCGTCGGAGCGATGAACAGGCGCTCGACCCCGCCGGCCAGGGCCTCGTCGCGCCGCTCCCGGATCGAGGCGCGCAGGGTGTCCGTCCGCGGCGTCAGGCCCTCGTAGCCGCTCAGGAAGCCGGAATCGGCCACCGGCGCCGTCTGGCAGGCGGCGAGCCCGGCGGTCGTCGCCAGCAGGATCAGGGACGTGCGACGCATGGAACCTCCGTGAGACAACCTGCGTGTGATGCCGCCCTGCCGGGAGGAGGTAAAGCGCACCCGCGCGACCGGCGCGATCCGTCGCAGGGGCGTCAGCGCAAACCGAAGCGCCGTCGGGCCTCGCCCTCGAAACAACCGATCAGGGCCGAGACCGCGCGCTCGAAATTGGCGTGCAGCATGGCGTCCAGCATCCGGCTGCGGAAGGCGAAGTCGATCATGAACTCCAGCCGCGTGCCCTCTGGATGCGGGTGGAACTCCCAGCGGTTCCTCAGATGCCGGAACGGCCCCCGGATCAGCCCGACCTCCACCGACGGCGCGGCCCGATCGTGACGCACCCAGGTGGCGAAGCGCTCCTTCAGGAAGGAAAAGCCCACCGAGGCCTCGGCGTCGAGCAGGTCCGTGTCGCCCTCGGTCCGAGCATTCCAGACGCGCATCCCCGTCACCCAGGGCACGAAGTCCGGATAGGCGCGCACATCGGCCACCAGCCCGGCCAGCTGGTCGGGCGCATAGGGCAGGATGCGGGTGACGCGGTGGACGGCCAAGGCGGAAGGATCAGCGCGCCGCGGACAGCTGGGCCGCCCGCGCCGCCTTGAGCCGGGCGAAATCGTCGCCGGCGTGGTGCGAGCTGCGCGTCAGCGGGCTGGACGACACCATCAGGAAGCCCTTGGCCCGGGCGATCGCCTCATAGGCCTTGAACTCGTCCGGGGTGACGAAGCGGTCGATCGGCGCATGCTTGCGGGTCGGCTGCAGGTACTGGCCGATGGTGATGAAGTCGACGTCGGCCGAGCGCATGTCGTCCATCACCTGCATGACCTCTTCCTTGGTCTCGCCGAGGCCGACCATGATGCCGGACTTGGTGAACTGGTTGGGGTCGCGTTCCTTGACGCTCTGCAGCAGGCGCAGGGAGTGGAAGTAGCGGGCGCCTGGGCGGATCTTCAGATACAGCCGCGGCACGGTCTCGAGGTTGTGATTGAACACGTCCGGCCGCGAGTCGATCATGACCTCGGCCGCCCCGTCCTTGCGCAGGAAGTCCGGCGTCAGGACCTCGATCGTGGTGCCCGGGGCCTGCAGGCGGACCTGGCGCACTGTCTCGGCGAAATGGGCGGCGCCGCCGTCCTCGACATCGTCGCGGTCGACGCTGGTGATGACGACGTGGTTCAGGCCCATCTGGGCCACCGCCAGCCCGACCTTGACCGGCTCCTCGGGATCCAGAGGCTGCGGCAGACCGGTCTTCACGTTGCAGAAGGCGCAGGCCCGGGTGCAGGTGTCGCCCATGATCATCAGCGTGGCGTGCTTCTGGCTCCAGCACTCGCCGATGTTCGGACAGGCGGCCTCCTCGCAGACCGTGTGGAGGCCCTTGTCGCGCACGATCGCCTTGGTGGCGTTGTACTGGCCCGAGCCCGGGGCCTTGACCCGCAGCCAGTCCGGCTTGCGCAGCACGGGGCTCTCCGGCCGGTTGCGCTTCTCCGGGTGCCGCAGGTCCGCCGGACGGGCCGCAAGATTGTCGATCAGGGTGACCATTTCGCCCGGTATGTCGGCGTTTCCGGCCCCGTTGGCAAGCGCACGCCACCGCTCCCGGGTTCACGCGACGTAACGCGCCTTTTCATCCGCCCGGGCGCTGGCTAGGGTTTCCGGCCACAACGACAGAGGCTGCGCGACACGCGGCCGCGGAGGAACGATTGCGCGTACCGCTGACGGAAGGGACCCCAGCCACCGTGTTCGAGGCCCTGATCGAGGCCCGCGACCGCTTTGGCGACAAGGAGATCCTCGAGGACCAGGACCGCAAGCCGCTCACCTACACCGGCCTGATCCGGGCCGCGTTCGTGCTCGGCCGCAAGATCGCCGCCATGACCGAGCCGGCCGAGCGGGTCGGCATCCTGCTGCCCTCGTCCATGGGGGTGGTGGTCACCTTCTTCGGCCTGCACGCCCACGGCCGCGTGCCGACCATGCTCAACTTCACCGCCGGCGAGCGCAATGTGAAGGCGGCGATCCAGACCGCCGGCGTGCGCAAGGTGCTGACCGCCCGCCGCTTCATCGAGCAGGCCAAGCTCGAGGACCTCGTGGCCGCCATCGGCGAGGTCGCCGAGGTGGTCTGGCTGGACGACGTGCGCACCACCATCGGCCTGGCCGACAAGCTGTACGGCCTGATGGCAGGCATGATGCCGCGCCGCTTCCTCGTGCCGACGTCGCCGGACAGCCCGGGCGTGCTCCTGTTCACCTCGGGCAGCTTCGGCGCGCCCAAGGGCGTGGTGCTGACCCAGTGGAACCTGGTGTCCAACACTCGTCAGGTCGGCCAGCACATCGACCTGAAGCCCGAGTGGGTGATGTTCAACCCGCTGCCGACCTTCCACTGCTTCGGCCTGACCGGCGGGGTGCTGCTGCCGATCCTGCAGGGGATGAAGGCGTTCGAGTACCCCTCCCCCCTGCACGCCAAGCAGATCGTCGAGCTGCTGCCGCAGGCGAAGGCCTCGATCCTGCTCGCCACCGACACCTTCCTGAACCAGTACGCCCGCGTCGCCGGGCCGGACGACTTCGGCACCCTGAAGTTCGTGGTGGCCGGGGCCGAGCGGGTCCGTGACGAGACCCACCACCTGTTCAACACCCGCTTCCACGGCCTCAAGCTGCTGGAGGGCTACGGCGCCACCGAGGCGGCGCCGGTGGTGGCGGTCAACCACCCCGACCGCAACCGGCCGGGCACGGTCGGCCAGATCCTGCCCGGCATGGAATGGCGACTGGAGCCGATCGAGGGCATCGACGAGGGCCAACGCCTCTACCTGCGCGGGCCGAACGTCATGGCCGGCTATCTGGACCCGGCGGACCCCGAGCGGGTCGAGCCGCTGGCCGACGGCTGGCATGACACGGGCGACATCGTCGACCTCGATCCCGAGGGCTACATCGCCATCCTCGGCCGGGCCAAGCGCTTCGCCAAGATCGGCGGCGAGATGGTCAGCCTCGCGGCGGTCGAGGGCCTGGCCTCGGCGGTCTGGCCGGAGGGCCGGCACGCCGTCGTGGCGATCGCCGACAGCCGCAAGGGCGAAAAGCTGGTGCTGGTAACGGACCGCAATGACGCCGAGGTGGCGCGCCTGACCGAATGGGCCCGCAGTCACGGCGCGCCGGAGCTCGCCGTGCCCAAGAAGATCGTCAAGGTGGCCGAACTGCCGGTGCTGGGCACGGGCAAGACCGACTACGTCACCATCCAGCAGCTGGTCGAGATGGACAAGGCGGCCTGAGCTGCAGCGTCGGGCGCGGCCGGAGCGAACCCCGCCGCGCCCGCGCGCCTCGCCCGGATCAGCCGAACTGCTTCTTCGCGATCTCGGCGATGTGGCGGCCCTGGAAGCGGGCGCCGTCGAGGTCGATCTGGCTGGGCATGCGCGACCCGTCGCCCCGCGTGATGGTCGTGGCGCCGTAGGGGCTGCCGCCGACGATCTCGTCCATGTTCATCTGGCCCTGGAAGCTGTAGGGCAGGCCGACGACGATCAGGCCGTGGTGCAAGAGGGTCTGGATCAGACCGATCAGGGTCGTCTCCTGCCCGCCGTGCTGGGTCGCGGTGGCGGTGAAGGCGCCGCCGATCTTGCCGATCAGCTTGCCCTGGAACCAGACGCCGCCGGTCTGGTCGAGGAAGTTGCGCATCTGCGACGAGGCGGTGCCAAAGCGGGTGCCGGCCCCGATGATGATGGCGTCATAGTGCTCCAGCTCGTCGACCGTGGCGATCGGCGCGGCCTGGTCCAGCTTGTAGCCGCTCTGGCGCGCCACCTCGTCCGGCACCAGTTCGGGCACGCGGCGCAGGTCGGCGGTCACGCCCTCGACCGAACGCGCCCCCTCCGCCACCGCCTCGGCCATCGCCTCGATGTGGCCGTAGGTGGAATGATACAGCACCAGAACCTTCGCCATGTCGGCCTCCTGTGAATCGAACCGCCCGTCTGTAACAGGCACGGTTGCCATATAAGGCGCGCCACCATCCTCACAAGGGCCAGGGTGTCGCGATCAGGCGGGGCGGACGCGAACGTAAAAGTCGGGATCGCCGGGGACGGCCTCGCCACGGCCGGCGCGGAAGCGGTGCTCGATCACCATGGCCTGCTGCTCGATGTTGAGGTCCGACCAGCGACAGGCGGCGTGCAGCGGATAGCGATAGGACTCCGGCCGGTCGCCCGCCTTCAGCTTGGCCACGGGCAGGGACACGCCCGCCTGCCCCTGCCACACATGGGTCAGTTCGTGCACCAGCACCGCCTGTCGTGTCAGCGGGGCCTGCGACAGGTCAGGGGTCAGGGCGCGTGCGGGCCAGACGATCCAGTCCCGTCCGCGCCAGCGCCCGGCGACGAAGGCGCGGCGTAGCCCCGGCAGCGCCAGCAGCCGCACGCGCGACAGCCCCGGCGCGGGTCCGAGGGCCGCCCGGGCCAGCGCCCGCTCCCCGATCGTGAGGGGCCGCCAGCGGATCACGGCGCGGCCGCCCCGCCCTCCCCGACATACTCCCAGTGCCAGGGCTCGTAGACATAGGGCACGAAACCGAACCGCCCGGCGTTGCGCACCAGCCAGCGATAGGCCGCGCCCTGGCTCATGTGCCGGCGACTGTCGGGATGGGTGGAATCGACCCCCAGCCCCTCGATATGACCAACGTAGAGATCCACCGCGGCCCCCGTCCGGTGCGGCGAGCAGACTGCGCGGCGCAGGCCGTCGCAGTTCCGCTCGGTCGCGCAACGGGCGGCATCCGCCTCGGGATCGCGGAAGCCGGAGAAGATCTGCAGCAGTTCCGGATCGGCGGCGATCTCCGGAACTTCGGCGCGGGCGGCGGCCACCATGCGCCGGTAGGCGGCGAGGGTGTCGCGGCGCAGCAGGCGCGTCAGCCGGTCGGCGTGCTCTTCCTCGGCCACCAGATAGCCAAGCTCGCGCAGCGGCGGCGGCTCCGGGCAGATGTCGGCGACGCGGGCCATCACGAACGGACGACGCTCCTGCCATAGCCCGCGGAACACCTGGAACGTCGGCGCGTCGAACAGGCCGGTCGGCGGCAGATGGAAGCGGACCTGGAACGCCGCCAGCTTTTCCGCAAAGGCCGGACTCGAGGGGTCGCACTGCGTGTCCAGCTCGTGCTGGACCAGCGGGGCATAGGCCAGCCAGCCGTACTCCTCGCGGTCGAACGGGGTCCAGACCATGGCCGACAGCGACGCGCCATTGGCCGCCGCCGCCTCGCTCCAGCCGGCCTGCCCCGCATCGCAGGCTTCCTGCGCCCGGACGGCCGGAGCAGCGGCGAGCCCCGCCAGCGCAGCGGCGAGCGCCAGCCCGAGAGCGAGCGTGCGGGTGCGGATGGCCTCGGGGCGGAACAGGGCTTTCACCCGCCAAGGAAGCCTCAAGCCGCCGCCGGCTGCAACCGCCCGCTCGCGCGGCGTCGCCCGGCGCGGCAGGATGCAGCCCGGCCGACTCAGCGGCCGCCTGTCCGGATCGTCCATGTCCGCCGCCCCGACGCCCTCCGCCCGCCGCCCGAACCGGGTGCTGGCCGCCTTCGCCGCCAGCTGCCTGCCCTATGCGGCGCTCGGCCTGCCGGTCTACGTCACCCTGCCGGAGTTCTACGCCAGCCACATCGGCGTCTCGCTGGCGGCGGTCAGCTTGATCTTCCTGCTGGTGCGGCTGGCCGACATCGTCGTCGATCCGGCGCTGGGCCTGCTGATCGACCGCACCTCGACCCGCTTCGGCCGCTACCGGGTGTGGATGGCCGCCGCCGCGCCGGTGCTGATGCTGTCGGTCGGGCTGCTGTTCCTCGTCGAGCCGGGCGCCGGAGCCGGCCACCTCGCCCTGTGGCTGGTGGTCATGTACCTCGGCTACTCGATCAGCCTGCTGTCCCAGACCAGCTGGGCGGCGGTGCTGTCGCCGGACTACGACCAGCGCTCGCGCATCTACGCGTGGTGGCAGGCGGCCAACATCCTCGGCGTGCTGGCGGTGCTGCTGATCCCGCCGATCGTGCAGGCGACCGGCCGCGACTATGTCGAGGCGGTGCGGGCGCAGGGGCTGTTCATCATCGTCCTGCTGCCCGTGGCGCTGTGCATCACCCTGCGCTTCACGCCCGAGCCGCGCGGCGTCGCCCCGCCGCCCCACGGCGGGCTGAAGGCGACGCTGGGCCTGATCGCCAAGCCCGTCCTGCGCCGCCTGCTGCTCAGCGACCTGCTGCTGGGCGCCGCACGCGGCCTGATCGGGGTGCTGTTCTTCTACTTCTTCGAACAGGCGCGCGGCTTCGAGCGCGAGCAGACCTCGCTGATGCTGCTGGTCTATTTCGTCGCCGGACTGGTCGGGGCCCCGGTCTGGGCCTGGCTGGCCACGCGCATGGGCAAGCATCGGGCGCTCGCGCTCGCCAGCCTCTACTTCGCCGGCAGCTTCGCCGCGGCCACCCTTCTGGTCCCGGCCGGCAACTTCCCGGCGGCCATCGCCGCCCTGTTCGGCGTGGGGCTCGCCTTCGGCGCCTCGGACCTGCTGCTGCGGGCCATGATGGCTGACGCGGCCGACGCCATCCGGCTCGACACCGACGCCGACCAGACCGGCCTGCTGTTCTCCATCCTCAACGCCACCTCCAAGCTCGGCTACGCCATCTCGGTCGGGGCCTTCGCCGTGCTGGAGGCCATCGGCTTCGACCCGGCCCCCGGCGCCGTCAACGCCCCGGGCGTAATCCTCGGCCTGCAGTGGCTGTTCATCGCCGCCCCGGTGGTCCTGTTGATCCTGTCCGCGGTCGTGCTGCGCATCTATCCCCTGACGCCCGAGCGGCACGCGGAGATCCGCGCCCGCCTCGCCGCCCGTGACGGAGCCTGAGCCATGTCCGCCCCCCTCGACCGCCTCAAGGCCATCATGGTGCGGCTACGCGACCCGGAGCGCGGCTGCCCGTGGGATGTGGAGCAGACCTTCGCCACCATCGCCCCCTACACACTGGAAGAGGCCTATGAGGTAGCCGACGCCATCGACCGCGGCGACTTCGACGACCTCAAGAGCGAGCTCGGCGACCTGCTGTTCCAGGTCGTGTTCCACGCCCGCATGGCCGAGGAGCAGGGCCTGTTCGCCTTCGACGACGTGGCCACGGCCATCGCCGACAAGCTGGAGCGTCGGCACCCGCATGTGTTCGGTGACGAGGCGGCGAAAGCCGACGGGACCGCCCAGAAGCTGCGCTGGGAGGACCTCAAGGCCGCCGAGCGTCAGGCGAAGGCCCAGACCGGGGTGCTGGACGACGTACCGGTCGGCCTGCCGGCCCTGCACCGCGCCGCCAAGCTCACCAGGCGCGCCGCCCGCGTCGGCTTCGACTGGCCCTCCACCGACGAGGTCTTCGCCAAGCTGGAGGAGGAGATCGGCGAGCTGAAGGCCGAGATCGCCGCCGGCGACGCGGCGAAGGCGGCGGAGGAGATGGGCGACCTGCTGTTCGTCGTCGCCAATCTGGCCCGCAAGCTGGGGGTCGAGCCCGAGGACGCCCTGCGCGGCGCCAACGCCAAGTTCGTCCGCCGCTTCCACTTCATCGAAGCCGAGCTGGCAAAGGGGGGACGGACCCCGGACCAGTCCGACCTGACCGAGATGGACGCCCTGTGGGACGCCGCCAAGGCGGCGGGGCTGTAGCGGCCCCTCCACCGCTTCGCGGTCCCCCTCCCCACTGCGTGGGGAGGAAAAGCGTTCTCCTCCCCATGAAATGGGGAGGTGGCCCGGCGTGAAGCGACGGGACGGAGGGGCCCTTCGGGGGGGAACAGCCCTACCTGAACTTCCGCAGGCCCCGCGGGCCCTGGCGGCCGGCGGCGGCGCGCTTGCCGAGCCAGTCCTTCCAGTCGGGCCAGTTGCGGCGGCGGCCGCCGCCGTCGACCCACTCGGGTCCCGCCTCGGCGGAGAAGACCGCCACGTCGGCAAGGCCGCCCGACTTGAACGCCTGCAGCTTGACCCCCTTGCCGCGGCCCATCTCGGGCAGTTCGGCGATCGGGAAGATCAGCGCCTTGATGTTCTCGCCGATGGTGGCGACGTGGTCGCCGGCGACCCGCAGGAAGGCAAGCATCTCGCCGTTCAGCACCTGCTTGCCGCCGCGCTTCTGGGCGATCAGCTCGTCCTCGGGCGCGACGAAGCCATAGCCGGCCTTCGACGCCACCAGCACCTTCGCCCCCGGCTGGTGCGCCAGCACGCCGACGATCCCGGCGCCCTCCTCCAGATCGATCATCAGACGCAGCGGCTCGCCGTGCCCACGCCCGGAGGCGAGCTTGTCCGCCGGCACGGTGAACACCCGCCCGTCGGTGGCGGCGATCAGGATCTTGTCGGTCGTGAAGGCCGGGACCAGCCAGCCCAGCTGGTCGCCCTCCTTGAACTTCAGCTCCGACGGATCGTCGACCTTGCCCCTGGCCGCCCGGATCCAGCCGCGCTCGGACAGGATCACGGTGATCGCCTCGCGCGGGATGAAGGCTTCGACCGGCGCCAGGCCGGAGACGTCGACCGGCTCGCCGATGGTCGTGCGGCGCGGCGAGATCAGCGCCTTGCGCACATCCTCCAGCCCGACCGAGATCAGCTTCGACTGCTGCGCCGGCGAGGCGATCATCGCCTTCAGGCCCGCAAGTTCCTCGGACAGCGCCTTGAATTCCGTCTCGATCGCCAGCTCTTCCAGCCGCGCCAGCTGCCGCAGACGGGTGTCGAGGACGAAGTCGGCCTGCAGCTCGGTCAGGCCGAAGCGGGCGATCAGCACCGCCTTGGGCTGCTCCTCCTCGCGGACGATGCGGATCACCTCGTCGAGGTTGAGGAAGACGATGCGCAGGCCTTCCAGCAGGTGCAGGCGCTTCTCGATGCGCTCGATGCGCCACTGGCCGCGCCGGATCAGCACCTCGCGCCGGTGGGCGATGAAGGCCTCGAGACAGGCCTTCAGCCCCAGCACCCGCGGCGTGCCCGTGCCGTCCAGCACGTTCATGTTGATCGGGAAGCGGATCTCGAGGTCGGAGAGCTTGAACAGGCTCTCCATCAGCACCTCGGGCTCCACCGTGCGGCTGCGCGGCTCCAGCACCAGCCGGATGTCCTCAGCCGACTCGTCGCGCACATCGGCCAGCAGCGGGGCCTTCTTGTTCTCGATCAGGTCGGCGAGGTCGGCGATCAGCTTCGACTTCTGCACCTGGTAGGGAATCTCGGTGACGACGATGCGCCACAGGCCCCGGCCGAGGTCCTCGGTCTCCCAGCGGGCGCGCAGGCGTACGCCGCCGCGGCCGGTCTCATAGGCCTCGAGGATCGAGGCGCGGCTCTCGACGGCCACGCCGCCGGTCGGGAAATCCGGGCCCGGCACGCGCTCGACCAGCTCGACCGTCGTGGCCGCGGGATTGGTCAGCAGCAGCTGGCAGGCGTCGATCAGCTCGCCGGCGTTGTGCGGCGGGATCGAGGTGGCCATGCCCACGGCGATGCCCGAGGCGCCATTGGCCAGCAGGTTGGGGAAGCCGGCCGGCAGGACCACCGGCTCCTCGTCCTGGTCGTCGTAGGTGGGCCGGAAGTCGACCGCATCCTGGTCGATGCCCTCGAGCAGCAGCTGCGCCGCCGGCGTCAGCTTGCACTCGGTGTAGCGCATGGCGGCGGGGTTATCGCCGTCGATGTTGCCGAAGTTCCCCTGCCCGTCGACCAGCGGATAGCGCTGCGAGAAGTCCTGGGCGAGACGCACCAGGGCGTCGTAGATCGAGGCGTCGCCGTGCGGGTGGTAGCCGCCCATGACCTCGCCGACCACCTTGGCGCACTTGCGCGCCGCCGCCTGCGGGTTCAGGCGCATCTGGTGCATGGCGTAGAGGATGCGGCGGTGCACCGGCTTGAAGCCGTCGCGCACGTCCGGCAGCGCCCGGTTGGTGATGGTCGACAGGGCATAGGCGAGATAGCGCCGCGACAGCGCCTCGCTCAGCGGCTCCTCGACGATGCGCCCGCCCTCGGGCGGAGAGGTGTGAACGGTCATGCGACTTCGAATCGGGGAGTTCGGGGCCAGAGTCCAGCGGCGACCGTCGGGGACGACGGGGTGAAGAGCGCCAGTGAGCAAGGTGTGAGCAAGGCGCGATCGCCGACGTCAGCGGCAGCGGCTCACCTCTTGCTCACTAGCACTCTTCACGCCCCCTACAACCGCCCCGCCTCGCCCAGCTTGTCGATCATCCACACCCGCGCCGGCGGCAGCGGCCGGTTCAGGGCGTGGAAGACATTGCGCTCGAGGAAGTGGCCGGTCAGGGCGAAGCCGGCCCCGACGTCGCCGTCACCCAGCCCCGCTTGGGCGCCGAGCAGGAAGCCGGGCAGCGGCAGCAGGCGGTCAGCATAGGGGGCGCCGGCCTCGCGGCTGACAGCCCGGCCGGTGCGGGGGCTGACCCAGGCGAGGTCATCCGTTGCGCCCGTGGCCCCGCAGCGGCTCAGGTCCATCCCGAAACCGAGCGCCTCCAGCAGCCCCGCCTCGAACCGCACGAACACCGCCGGCCACACGTCCGGCACGGCGAAGGCCGCCATCAGCGCCTCGAAGCCGTAGAAGGCCCCGGGATGCGGCTCGCGCTCGGGCAGGGCGCCCTGGGCCACCGCGGCGGCGGCGGCCAGACCGGTCAGGGCCAGCGGATCGTCGAACAGGGCCGCCGGCCCCTCCCCCACCGGCTCGAGACGGGCGGCGCCCAGCTGCTCGGATGTGCGGGCGCGGAAGTCGGCCACGACCCTCGCGCCCGACTGCAGGAAGGGCTTCATGCGGCGTGACGCCCCGCCGGCCACATAGGCCGCGACCCGGCCGTGGGCCTCGGTCAGCAGATCGACCACAGCCCCGGTATCGCCATGCGCCCGCGCCGACAGGACAAAGGCGTCGTCCTGGAACTCCATCACGGCGTGGCGTCGCCCCGGATCACCTCGACCACCGCCCGCGCCCGGCCATTGGGCACGGCGAAGCTGAGGACGTACTGCTCGATCTTCCAGCCCTCGTCGGTCAGGCGCAGCACGCCGGAGCCGCGCGTCTCGCCATAGCTGGCGTTGCTGAGCCGCTCCTCAAACCACGCGATGCAGCGGCACGGGATGTCGGCGACGGTGATGGTGCGGTCAGTGGCCGGATAGGACCAGCCGCGCCCCCGGGCGAACACGGGCGCGGCGTAGGCGCGGAACTGCTCCAGCGTCCAGTGCTCGCTCGCATCGGTCCCGACGAAACGCGCGTCCGGCGTGAACAGGGCGAAATAGGCGTCGCCATCCGCCGCCGAGGAGGCCGCATTCAGGGCGTCGAGCACCGCTGCGACCTCGGCTTCGGCCGGGTCGGGCGGCGGCGCGGTCTGGAGCGACAGGGCGACAGCGAGGGCGACGATCATCCCGCAAGCCTAGGCTCACCCATCGCTTTCGGGAACCGGGAAGGTGGTGGCCGACAGCGCCTGCGCCGCCGCCATCAGATTTCGGGCGGCGTTGCGGCCGACCCGGTCCGAATAGTCATGGCCCCTGTCCGTCTCGGTGTAGTCCGGCCCGACCCCCGGCCCGAGGTGCCAGTAAGTCCAGCTGTGGCCGGGAATGGTGAAGCCGATATCGATCAACGCCTGGCTGACGGTGCCGACGATGTGGTGGGCGCCGTCCTCGTTGCCGGTGATGACCACGCCCGCGACCTTGCCGAAGGCGACCGGACGACCCGTGTCATCCGTCTCCGAGATCAGGGCGTCCATCCGCTCCAGCGCGCGCATGCAGACGCTGGACTGCTGGCCCAGCCAGGTCGGAGTGGCGATGACAACGATGTCGCTGGCGAGGATCTTCTTGTGCACCGCAGGCCAGGCGTCGCCCTCGCCCATGTCGCGCTCGACCCCGGGGCGGATGTCGAGATCGACGAGCCGCACCAGATCCGTCTCGACGTTCGCCTTTTGGAACTGGTCGATGAGCACCTGGGCCAGCGCTTCAGTGTTCGAGGTCGCCGGCGACGGCTTGAGGGTGCAGTTCAGGACGAGGGCGCGCATGGGTCACTCCATTCGGGGAGTGAAGGAAAAGCGCGGCGCCCTCGCCTGTTCCGGCCGGACGCGGACGGGCGGCTGCGCCGGAGGCGCGCAGCCGCCCGCAGCCTTCAGAAGTCGAACCGCGCCGACAGGGACACGGTGCGGCCATTGGCGGCGCGCCCGCGGCCCACGCCATTGGCCGGCACGGACACATTGGTGATCTCGTACCAGGCCACCTCGTCAAACAGGTTGTTGGCGAGGAGCATGAGCTGCAGCCGTTCGATCGGACGGTACTGCACGAAGGCGTTGACCAGGGTGTAGCCCGGGACCTTCAGGACATTGACGTCGTCGGACCAGCTGCTCGTCGCCCCGATGAGGTTGGCGCCGACAGTGAAGTCCCGGGTTTCGTAGCCGGGCGTGGCCTGGAAGATGAAGTCCGGCTGGCGGCGCGGCGTCATGCCGGCCACCGCGGCATTGGCCCGGTCGTTGACGATCTCCGCCTGGGTCCAGGTCACGCCGCCGGTAAAGCTGAAGCCGCCCCGGCGCCAGGTGCCCTCGGCCTCGACGCCATAGGCAGTGTATTCCCGGTCCGTGGTGATGGCGCCGGCCTGGACATTGGTGTCCTCGGTATCGGCGGAGAAGCCCGTCACATTGAACGTCAGGCTCGGCGTCCGGTACTTGAAGCCGCCCTCCAGCTGCTCGACGACGTCGTAGCCGTCCTCCGGGTCGGGCATGGTGCCGTCCACCATGCTGACCTTGCTGGAGAACAGCACCTTGTCCGCCGCCGCCCGCGCGCCGCGGCTGTAGCGGGCGAACAGGGCGAAGGGCTCGGCCACCCGGTAGGTGACGCCGGTGGAATAGCTCAGATAGTCGTAGTCGTAGTCGACCGGCGCGGGTCGATCGAGCGGGGTGAAGGCGGTGCGACCCTCGGCGAACGAGATGACCCCGTCGCCGTTGAAGTCCGTGGGCAGGATGCCCACGCGCCCGCCGCCGAGATCGGCGCCAAACAGCTCGCCGCTGACCTGACCGGTATCGTAGCGCAGGCTGGCGCCCACCGAGAAGGCGCCGAAGCGGTAATTGAGCGAGCCGTAGGGCGCGGCGATCTCGTACTGGACGTCATAGCGGCGGCGGAAGAAGGCGGTGGGACCGGACCGGTTGAAGCCCAGATAGCCGTCCTGGGACCGGGCCACGCCGCCGGCGTCGGTGTAGTTGATCAGGGCCGACTGCCCATCCGCGGCCACATCCTGCAGATGGTTCGAATAGAGCCAGTCGCTGCGATAGTTCTGCCGCGAATTGTAGAGCCCGCCGGTCAGGGTCAGCTCGCCGCCGGACAGGGTGAAGGCCCGGGTGGCGCGCAGGTCGCTTATGAGGTTGCCGAGATCGCTGGAGTCGATCCGGTTCAGGGCCGAAGCGACGATCAGCCCATTGCCGTTGATCGAACCGAGGTTGGTCAGGACCTCACCTCGCCGGGGTCCGGTGGCGTAGGTGAAGGTTCCGGTTCCACCGCCGAGGGAGGCCGGCAGGCTGTTCCCCGAGTAGATGGCGGACACGAGATTGCGCGTCGTACCGCCCGAGATCTCCGAGTAACGGGCCCGATGCGTGATGGTCCAGTCGGCAACATCGAAGCGCGACTCGATGCCGATGGAGCGGACATTGGCGTCCTGCCCCTGGCTGAGCGGCAGGACGGCCGGGTTGTTGTCCGCGTCGAGCGTGATCAGGTTTCCAAGGTGCCCGGACAGCATCGAGTCCCGCCGGACGTCGTAACCCTCGAAACTGCCGAACACGGGGTTCTCGTTTGTGCCGGTGATCCGAACGGGCCCCCAGAGATAGTGGGGCGAACGATCGTCGAGATACTTGCCGGACAGCCGGACATAGCCGTTGGCGAAGTCCCGCGTGATGTTGAACCGGAGCTGCCCGCCCTCGTAGGCGTTGAAGCCCACGTCCCGCTGTCCCTCGCCGGTGCGGTAGAAGCCGCCGACATGGAAGCGCAGGTTGTCGCTGATGGGCGCGCCGTAATGGAAGTCCACGCGGTTGGTGTCGTAGTCGAGGCCGGTGGTCACCTGGATGGCCCCGCCGCGGACGTCGCCGGTGCGGGAGATCAGGTTGATCACGCCGCCAGGCGAGTTTGACGCGAAGGTCGAGGCCGACCCGCCGCGGATCGCCTCGATCGCAGCAAGATTGAAGTCGGCGCGGATGAAGATGTCGGCGGCGCCGTTGAAGATGTCGCCGAACTCGAGGACGGGAAGACCATCCTCCTGGATCTGCATATACTTCGAACCGCCGGAGGCCAGCGGCAGGCCGCGGATCGTGTAGGCGGAGCTGCCGTCGCCGGTCGACGACTCGGTGCGGATACCCGGGATGTTGCGCAGGATGTCGCCGAGGGAGCGGGCCCCGAGCAGCTCGATCTCGGCCTGCCGCAGCGCACTGGTCGAGGTGGCGCTGTCCAGCGGATCCCGCCCGCGAGCAACGCCGGTGGAGAAGACCTGCTGCACCGGCTGGGCGGCAGGGGTCACTCCGGGACGGGCCTGGGTGACGATGACCTCTTCGGCTACGGGAGCCGCCTCCACCGCCATCGCAGGGGCGGCAAGGGACGCGAGAACAAGCGGCGCAAGGGCCGGGAACACGGATTTCGCACTCATTGTCGTCCTCCCTGACGAACGGTGATCCGTCATTGGTCCGCCCGGGAGAGTTAATCCGGACCTAACAGAACGCCGGCCCGCCATGTATCCGCGCCCTTCACTTTGAAAATACGCGTTTCAAATAAAGGTTATCAGCGATCACACAGAAGACCGTAACAGCCCACGCACTTTCGACTTGTAGTCATGCGCACCGCGACGGTTGAGTTCCGGACGCGGAATCAATTCAGCGGCCTAGGTAATACTACGTAGATAGCCGATGTGGCCGTACCGACGACCGTCATGGGCCCCGCATCAGAAACGGCGTGACGCCGACATCCTCAGGCGATCAGCGAAAGCCCGGGATCGGCAGGCCGAGCGTCTCGGCGAGCGCCTGCTGGGTGATCAGCAGGACCTCGTCGCGCTGATGGTAGTTGTTGGTCAGCACCACCACCGTCACCTCGCTGTCGGGGTGATAGGTGACGAGGTTGCGGAACCCGGACCAGCTGCCCGTGTGATAGATTTGCTGGCCAGGCACCCCGGGCGAGACCCGGCTCCCCAGCTCGCCGATGGCCAGGCCATAGCCCCAGTCGCGCCGTCGCGTAGCGCCCGCGGACACATGGCCCGAGGTCATGGCGGCATAACCTTCCCCGGACAGCACCCGGCCGTCATGCAGGGCCCGCGTCCACAGAAACAGGTCGTCGAGATCGCCCGCCAGGGCGCCCGCCCCGATGACGATGCTCAGGTTCGGCTCGATCTGGGGCGTCAGCCCTGCCGGAAAGCGGGCGTGGCCAGTGACCACGTCCCGGGCGCGCGCGCCCTCGCCATAGCCGATGTTCAGGTTCAACGGCTGGAAGAAGGCCTCGTCCAGATAGGCCAGATAAGGCCGCCCTGAAGCCCGCTCCACCACATCGGCCAACAGGTTGTAGGCGGCGTTGTCGTAGCGGACCTTCTCGCCCGGCTGGAACTGGAGACCATAACCCGCCGAATCCGCGGTCAACTGGGACAAGGTCTTGGGGGTCACCCGCGCCAGGCCCCAGCCCGGCCGCGCCATCAGGTCGGGGATGCCGGAGGTGTGGGTCAGCAGGTGCTCCAGCCGGATACCCGCCCACGCCTCCGGGCAGGGCTGAATCCAGCGGCAGACGGGATCGCTGACCTTCAGCACTCCCTCATCCTGCAAGCGGAGGATGGCTGCCGCGGTGAACTGCTTGGAGACCGAAGCCAGCAGGAAGCGGCTGTCGAGCTTCAGCGGCGCCCCGGTCCGCACGTCCGCAGGCCCGTAGACCTGGCGGAACAGCACCTCATCGCCGCGGGCGACCAGCACGCCGCCCATGAAGCCCCGGGCGGCGGCCGCTTCCAGTCGGGCGCCGAGCAGGGGCAGCCCCGCCTCGGCGGTGAGCGGCGGACGCACGGGCGGCGCCTCGGCCGCCGCCGCCGGGGTCGCCGGGGTCACGCTCCGCACGCCGAGTGCGGCGCCCGCCCCGGCGGTCAGCATCAGGGCGATCAGGGGCAGCAGCCAGGCCCGCGGCCCCCGGCGCGGCACCTCGAACATCAGACGTCGTACTCCAGCCCGAACTGGGCGTAGAGGGCGCGGCTCTCCTGCCAGCGCGGGTCGACCTTCACCGTCAGGAACAGGTGCACCGGTCGGCCGAGGATCTCGTTCAGGTCCTCGCGCGACTTCTGGCCAATCCACTTCAGGGTCTGACCGCCCTTGCCCAGGATGATCGGCCGCTGGCTGTCGCGCTCGACATAGATGGTCTGCTCGATCCGCGCCGAACCGTCCGGCTTCTCGTCGAAGGCGGTGGTCTCCACCGCGGCGGCGTAGGGCAGCTCCTCGTGGACGCGCAGATACAGCTTCTCCCGGGTGATCTCGGCGGCCAGCACCCGCATCGGCACGTCGGCGCTCTGGTCCTCGGGATAGAGCCACGGCCCCTCGGGCATCAACCCGGCGAGGCGGGCGCGCAGGTCCTCGACCCCGTCGCCGTTGGCGGCGGAGATCATGAAGACCTCGTCGTAGACGCCGCTGTCGTAGAGGCGCTGCGACAGGCCCAGCAGGGTGTCACGGCGCAGCCCGTCGATCTTGTTGAGCGCGAGGATCACCCGGGCGCCATTGGCCTTGAGGGTCTCGATGATCGTGGCGGTGTCCTCGGCCGAGCGACGATCGGCGGCCGAGCCGGCGCGGTCCTCGGCCGCCAGCTCCGCCTGGGCGTCGACGAGGTGCACGACGGCGTCGGCCTCGCCGGCGCCGCCCCAGGCCGAGGCGACCATGGCCCGGTCCAGCCGACGGCGCGGCTTGAAGATGCCAGGCGTGTCGACGAGGACGATCTGAGCCTGCCCCGCCAGGGCGATGCCGCGCACGGGGAAGCGCGTGGTCTGGACCTTCTGGGTGACGATCGAAACCTTCGAGCCGGTCAGCCGGTTCACCAGCGTCGACTTGCCGGCGTTGGGCGCGCCAATGATGGCGGCGAAGCCGGCGCGCGTCGGGACGTCTGTTTCGGTCAAATCAGGCCTTCACGCTTGAGCAGGGCCGTCGCGGCCGCTTTCTCCGCGTCCTGACGTGATCGCCCCTCGGCGGTCAAGGGCGGATAGCCCTGCACGGCCGCCTCGACCGTGAAGGTCGGGGCGTGATCCGAACCCGTGCGTCCCGTGATCCGGTACGTGGGCAGGGGCAGGGCCTGCTTCATGGCCCACTCCTGCAGCGCCGACTTGGGGTTCACAACCGCGCGAGGCGGCGGGCTCCGGAGCATGTCGTTCCAGGCCGATTCGAACACCTGCCGTGCGGCCTCGAGCCCGCCGTCGAGGTAGAGGGCGGCCAGCACCGCCTCCATGGCGTCGCCCAACGCGCCCTCACGCCGGCGACCGCCGGACTTCGCTTCGCCGGGAGACAGCCGCAGCGCCGGGCCGATGCCAAGCGTCTCGGCGGCGCGGGCGCAGGCCGGCTTGTCGACGAGGGCGTGAAGCCGGGCGGACAGATCGCCCTCGTCCGCCTCCGGATATCGCCGCATCAGGCTTTCGGCCGCGAGCAGGCCCAGCACCCGGTCGCCGAGGAACTCCAGCCGCTGGTTGTCGGGCGGCGTCCGCGCGCCCTGCCCTGCCCCCTCGCCGACGCTCGGGTGGGTCAGCGCCTGCTCAAGCAGGGCCGGATCCTGGAAGCGATGCCCCAGCCGCTGCGTCAGGGCCGCGACGGCCTCGGCGCGGAGGTTGGTCATGCGGTCAGTCGAGGGGCTTGAAGAACCGGCTGGGCCGCAGGTTGGCGAACCAGCTCACCGGGTTCCAGAGCGAGGCGCCCGGGGACCAGGAGAACAGGATGATCTGCGCCCGGCCCACGAGGTTCTCGTCCGGCACCAGACCGACGCCGTTCATCTCGTCGACCCGGCTGTCGATGGAGTTGTCGCGGTTGTCGCCCATCATGAAGTAGTAGCCGACCGGCACCTCATAGACCGGCGTGTCGTCCAGCTCGTTGCCGGGCCCGAAGTCCTGGATGATGTAGCTGCGACCGCCCGGCAGGGTCTCGCGCAGCTGCACGGTGTCCCGCGGCCCGAACACGTCCCGCACGACCTCGCGGCTGATCTCGCGATTGTCCACCGGCTGCCCGTTGATATGCAGGCGATTGTTGATCACCTGGATGCGGTCGCCCGGCAGGCCGACCACCCGCTTGATGTAGTCGGTCCGGTCGTCACGCGGCAGCTTGAACACCACGATGTCGCCCCGCGCCGGGGCGCTGCCGAAGAGGCGGCTGTCGCCGAGGGGCAGGTTCACGGGCAGGCCGCTGGAGAACTTCGAATAGCCGTAGCTCCACTTGGACACGACGATGTAGTCGCCCTCGTAAAGGTTCGGCTCCATCGAGGCCGAGGGAATGGTGAAGGGCTGGAACAGCAGGGTGCGCAGCACCAGCGCGATCAGCAGGGCGAAGACGACCGTCTTGACGATCTCCAGCAGCTCGTTGCCGCCATCCTTGTCGCCGGCGTCTTCCTGACCCGCATCGCCCAGACGACGGTCGCCGTCGTCGAACGGGATGTCGCCCTCGTCGCTCCAGACCTTGCGGCGGTTGTCGCTGATGTGCGCGGCGGCGAGCGGCTCCGCGACCGGATCGGGCAGCGGCGCATCGGCCGCGGCCTGGCTCGAGGCGTCGCTGTGCTGGCTCTCGAGGCTGTCAGGCGTTTCCGACGCCGACGGCGACAGACCGTCCTCGTTCACGGGCTTTTGCGCGTCGCTCATGGCTTGCCTCGTCCCCCGGCCGCGTCTTCGCGGTCCTTACCGCCCGAGCGGTATAGCCTGATCATGACACGGGCAAGGCTTCGATCACCACGAAGGCGAGCGCATAGGGGTGTTCGTCGGACAGGGTCAGATGAATGCGGGCCTCGTGGCCCGGGGGCGTCAGCCGCGCCAGGTGCGCCGCCGCCGGCCCGGTCAGCTTCAGGGTCGGCTGGCCCGAGGGCAGGTTCACCACCCCCATGTCGCGCCAGTAGACGTCGCGGCGCATGCCGGTGCCGAGGGCCTTGGCGCAGGCTTCCTTGGCGGCGAACCGCTTGGCGTAGCTCCAGGAGGCGTCCGGCTTGCGGTCTGACCGGGTACGTTCCAGCTCGGTGAAGCAGCGCGCCTTGAACCTCTCCCCGAAGCGCGCCAGCGACGCCTCGATGCGCCGGATATCGGTCATGTCGGCGCCGATGCCGAGGATCACCGCGCGGGGTCCTCCTCGCGAGCCGCATCCATCAGCGCGCGCATGCGGGCGATGGCCGGGCCGAGGCCCACGAACACCGCCTCGCCGATCAGGAAGTGGCCGATGTTCAGTTCGACCACCTCCGGGATGGCCGCGATGGCGGTCACCGTATCGTAGTCGATGCCATGGCCGGCGTGGACCTCGAGCCCGAGCGCGGCGGCGCGGGCGGCTCCGGCCCGCAGGGCGTCGAGCTCAGCGGCGGCGGCGTCCTCGCGCCCCTCGCGGACGGCGTCGCAATAGGCACCGGTGTGCAACTCGACGACCGCGGCGCCGGCGCGGTGCGACGCCTCGATCTGGGCCGGGTCCGCGCCGATGAACAGCGAGACGCGCGCACCGGCCTGGCTCAGCTGGGCCACCATGGGCGTGATCCAGTTGTGGCCGCCCACGACGTCCAGCCCGCCCTCGGTGGTCCGTTCCTCGCGCTTCTCGGGCACCAGGCAGACCGCGTGCGGTCGGTGCTTAAGCGCGATGCCCAGCATCTCCTGCGTCACCGCCATCTCGAGGTTGAGCGGCCGCGCCTGGGCCCGCAGGAGGGCGGACAGGGCGTCGATGTCGGCGTCCGAGATGTGCCGCCGGTCCTCGCGCAGGTGGGCCGTGATCCCGTCCGCCCCCGCCGCGAGAGCGACCTCGGCGGCGCGCAGCGGATCGGGGTGGGTCCCGCCCCGCGCGTTCCGCACGGTGGCGACGTGATCAATATTGACGCCGAGGCGCAGCGAAGCCGGCATGGTCACCCCTTCGCCAGGCGACGGCTGCCCGGATCCTCGACCGGCAAGGCGGCCAGCTCGGGCGGCAGCTGATCCGCCGGCCAGGCCGGCACGTCCAGGGTCGCCAGGGCCACCAGCGGCACGCCCACGTCGGCGCGCCCCCCCGAACGGTCGACGATACAGGCCGCCGCCATCACCTCCCCGCCGGCGGCGCGGATCGCCGCGATGCACTCGCGCGAGCTCAGGCCCGTGGTGACGATGTCCTCGACCATCACCACGCGCTCGCCCGGCTCGACATGGAAGCCGCGGCGGAGGCGGAACTCCCCGCCCTCGCGCTCGACGTACATCGACCGGACACCGAGATGCCGGGCGGTCTCGTAGCCGGGGATGATGCCCCCGACGGCGGGCGAGATGGCGACGTCGACCGGCCCGACCGCGGCGGTGATCTTCGCCGCGAGGGCCCGGCACAGGCGCTCGCAACGGGCGCCGTCCATGAACACCAGGTTCTTCTGCAGGAACACCGGGCTGTGCAGGCCTGAGGACAGCACGAAGTGCCCCTCGCGCAGGGCGCCGGCGGCGCGGAATTCGTCGAGCACGTCGTCTGAGGTCATGACGGCCTCCTACACCACCTCGACGGACCTCGGCGACCCCCGTCCTGTCGCGCGGCGGATCGCCCCGGTCAGCTGATGTCCTCGCCCGGATGGACGCCCCGCCGCTGCAGCTTTTCCCACGATTCGGCGGCCGTCTCGGCGAAGCAGAACAGCTCCAGGTCGGCCGGATTGATCATGCCATGACGCAGGAAGGCGTCGAAGTTGATCACCTCGCGCCAGTAGGCCTCGTCGAACAGGCAGATGGGGATCGGCGGCGCCTTGGCCGTCTGACGAAGGGTCAGGATTTCGAACAGCTCGTCGAGCGTGCCGAAGCCGCCCGGAAACACCACCAGCGCATTGGCGCGCATGGCCAGGTGCATCTTGCGCATGGCGAAGTAGTGGAAGCGGAAGGTCAACTCCGGCGTCGAATACGCGTTCGGCTCCTGCTCATGCGGCAGGGTGATGTTGAAGCCGATCGAGGGCGCGCCGACGTCGACCGCCCCCCGGTTCGCCGCCTCCATCACGCCCGGCCCGCCGCCGGTGGCGATGACATTGTCGCGCGGCCGGGCCCCGAGGGCGCCGCCGGTCTGCGACACCAGTCGCCCGAAGGCGCGCGCCTCGCGGTACCAGCGCCCCTGCTCGCCAGGTCCATCCTCGCGCACCCGGGCGCTGCCGAACACGACGATGGTGGAGCGCACGCCCCAGTCGCGCAGCGCCTCCTCGGCCTTGGCGTACTCCATGAGGAAGCGCACGCCGCGCATGGAGTCGCCGAGCAGGAAGTCCTGGTCCAGCGCCGCCAGACGATAGGCGGGCGACGCCATCTGCGGCGCGTTCGGGCGGCCCTCAGTCACCCTTGGCGCGCTCGACGGTGTCGATGGAGGGATTGGCCCGGAGGGCGGCGATGATGGCGGTGGCGTGCTTGAGATCGGACACCTCGATGTCGAGATCGATGTCGAAGAAGTCCTGCTGCCGATGCTGCAGGGCGAGGTTGAGGATGTTGCCGCCGGCCTCGCCGATCACCGTCGCCACCTGCCCCAGAACGCCCGGCGCATTGCGCATGGTGGCGCGCAGCCGGGTCCGCGCCAGCGCGCCCTGTTCAGCCTGGGCGGTCCACTGCAGGTCCTGCCAGACGGAGTCGTCGTCCGCCACGTCGGCCAGCCGCTGGCAGTCGATCGTGTGCACCGTCAGACCGGCGCCCGGCTCAAGGATGCCGACGATGCGGTCGCCAGGCAGCGGCGAGCAACAGGCCCCGAAGTGGATGGACACGCCCGGCGTCAGACCGCCGCCGCGCACGAACAGTCGCGCCGCTTCATCGACCATGCGGCGGCGCTCCGGCGCAGCGCTGGTCACGGTGCCCTTGAGCTGCGGGAACAGCGTCTCGACCACGCGGGCCGGGGCCACCTGGCCTCGGCCGATCGCCTCGAACAGCTCTTCCTCACCGGCGATGGCGAGGGTCTCGAGGGCCGGCCGCAGCGCGACGTCGGAGAGCGCCCGGTCGACGCGGACGAGGGTCTGCTCCAGCGCGACCTTGCCGAGCTTCTGGAACTCCGAGCGCTCCGAGGTGCGGATGTGGCGCCGGATGGCCGAGCGGGCGCGGCCGGTGACGGTCAGGGAGCGCCAGTCGGACGGCACGTCGCGCTTGGCCCCGCGGATGATCTCCAGCACGTCGCCATTCTGCAGCCGGGTGCGCATCGGCTTCAGCTCGCCGTTGATCTTCACCCCGACCGCGCTGTCGCCGACCTCGGTGTGGACGGCGTAGGCGAAATCGAGCGGCATGGCCCCGCGCGGCAGGCTGATCAGCCGGCCTTTCGGCGTGAACACGAACACCTGGTCCAGATACATCTCGAGCTTGGCGTGCTCGACCCAGTCCTCGCCGCCCTCGCCGTGTTCGATCACCTGCACCAGATGGCGCAGGTTCTGCAGCGGGTCACGCCCGCCGTCCTGCTCCATCTGCTCGCGGTCGAAGCCATAGGACTGGTTCTTGTAGCGCCAGTGCGCCGCGACCCCGTCCTCGGCCACCCGGTCCATGGCCTCGGTGCGGATCTGCATCTCGATGCGCAGACCGCCGGGCCCCACCACCGTCGTGTGCAGCGAGCGGTAGTTGTTCGACTTCGGCGTGGAGATGAAGTCCTTGAACCGCTCCGGCACCATGGGCCAGACGCGGTGGACCACACCGAGGGCGCGATAGCAGTCGTCCTCGGCCTCGACGATCACCCGGAAGCCGAAGATGTCGGCGAGCGACGAGAAGCCGACCGCCTTGCGCTGCAGCTTGCGCCAGATCGAATAGGGCGTCTTCTCGCGCCCGAACACGCGCGCCGGAATCCCCGCCTCGGCCAGCACCCGCTCGATCTCGCGGGCGACGCCCTCGACGGCGCCGCCGTGCTCCAGCTTCAGGGCCTCCAGACGCCGGGCGATGGCGTCCCGGGCGGTCGGGTTGAGGTGCTCGAAGGCCAGCTCCTCCAGTTCGGAGGCGATGGAGTGGATGCCGATCGAGCGACCCAGCGGCGCATAGACCTCCAGCGTCTCGCGGGAGATGCGCTCGCGCTTCTCCGGCTTGACGTACTGCAGCGTCCGCATGTTGTGCAGGCGGTCGGCCAGCTTCACCAGCAGCACCCGCACATCGCGGCTGATGGCGAGGATGAACTTGCGCAGGTTCTCGGCCTGGCGCGTGTGCTCGGCCTGCAGCTCGAGCCGGCTGAGCTTGGTGACGCCCTCGACCAGCTCGGCGATCTCGTCGCCGAACATCTCGGCGATATCCGCCTTGGTCGCCGAGGTGTCCTCGACCACGTCGTGCAGCAGGGCGGTGACGATGGTCGCCGTGTCCAGCCGGTAGCTGGTCAGGATGCCGGCGACCTGGATCGGATGGGCGAAGTAGGGATCGCCGGAGGCCCGCAGCTGCGAGCCATGCATCTTCATCGCATAGACGTAGGCGCGATTGAGCAACGCCTCGTCAGCGGTGGGATCGTAGGCCTTGACCGCCTCGATCAGCTCGAACTGGCGCAGAACGCGAGAGGCGGCGACAACGCGCGCCTTCGGCGAGCTGTCGTCGGCAGGCGCGGGCGCGGGCGGCGGGGACTCGGGAGACCGCGCCGGAAGGACGGTAACGCCGGGGAGCGGCTCTGCCGTCAGTAGCGCTCCTCCTGGCCGCCGTCGCGATCCGACTGCAGCGCGCGGATCAGTTCCTGCTCGGCCATGTTCATGTGCTGGGGCTCGGCCAGCAGGGCGATGGTCTCGGCCTCGTCCTCGGCCTCGGTGCGCTCGTCGACCCGCTGCAGCGTCGTGATCAGGTTCTCGCGCAGCTCGTCCGGCTGGACAGTGTCATCGGCCAGTTCGCGGAGGGCCACGACCGGGTTCTTGTCGTTGTCGCGGTCGAGGGTCAGCGGCGCGCCGTTGGCGATGTTGCGGGCGCGGTGACCGGCCAGCAGCACGAGGCCAAAGCGGTTCGGAACCTTCTCGATGCAGTCTTCGACGGTGACGCGGGCCATGGAGTCCTCGGAACGGGGAGAGAACAAAAGAAAATAGAGGAAGTCCGCCGTTCGCGCAACGGCGCCGCGGGGATCAACCGATCGGCCGGGCGTCTGCGCCGACCGTGGCCGCCGTCGCCAGCGCCGCGGCCGTCTGCCCGACCACAGGATGTCGCCAGTCGGGGGCGATCTCGGCCAGGGGCCCCATGACGAAACGCCGTTCCGCCGCCCGCGGATGGGGCAGGACCAGATCACCGAAGGTTCCCGCCAACCGCCCGTAGGCGATCAGGTCCAGGTCGAGCGTCCTCGGGGCGTTCCGGGCCGCCCGCACCCGCCCCATGGCGGTCTCCAGGCCTGCCAGCGCCGCCATCAGGGCTTCCGGCCCCATGGCGGTCTCGGCCAGCACGACCCCGTTCAGGAACGGCGGATCGGCCGGATCCGGCCAGGCCGCGGACGCCCACCAGCCCGAGCGGCTCAGCACGTTCACCCCGATGCCCGGCAACCGGGCCAGCGCCGCCTCGAGACCGGCGGCCACATCGGGCCAGTCCCCCTTGTCATTGCCCCCCAGAGCGATCACCACCGCAGCGTCGAGCGCGGCGGCCAAATCCGCGCCGGCCGGCATTTTTGAAGGACATTCGCCCATGCATCTCTATCCGAACGACCGCCTCGCCGTGTTCATCGACGGGGCCAATCTCTACGCCGCCGCCCGTGGGCTGGCCGCCGAGCTGGACTTCCGGCGCATGATCGAGGTGTTCCGCGAGCGCGCCCGCCTCGTGCGCGCCTACTACTACACCGCCATCGTCGAGGGCGAGGAGTACTCGCCGGTGCGGCCGCTGGTCGACTTCCTCGACTACAACGGCT
Organism: Brevundimonas sp.; assembly: GCF_035998205.1. GTDB lineage: Bacteria > Pseudomonadota > Alphaproteobacteria > Caulobacterales > Caulobacteraceae > Brevundimonas. The sequence goes on along the minus strand of NZ_DASYHT010000004.1, from coordinate 485,481 downwards.
TCACCGTGGTGACCAAGCCGGTGCGGCGCTTCACCGACGCCCAGGGGCATACCCGGACCAAGGGCAACATGGACATCGAGATCGCCGTCGACATGCTCGGGCTGGCCGGCGACATCGACCACGCCATCCTGTTCTCCGGCGACGGCGACTTCCGCCGGCTGGTCGAGGCGGTGCAGGCGAAGGGCGTGCGGGTCACCGTGGTCTCGACCCTCAAGACCCAGCCGCCCCAGATCGCCGACGACCTGCGCCGTCAGGCCGACGCCTTCATCGACCTCGCCGACCTGATGGAGTTGTTCGGCCGCCAGCGGGCCGGCGCATGACCCCCGAGGCTCCGCGCGACTGCCCCCTCTGCCCCCGGCTAGTCGCCTACCGGCAGGAGAATGCGGCGAAGGCCCCGGACTGGTTCAACGGCGCCGCCCCGTCGTTCGGCGATCCGCAGGCCCGCCTCGTGGTGGTCGGCCTAGCTCCCGGCCGCACCGGCGCCAACCGGACGGGCCGGCCCTTTACCGGCGACCACGCCGGGGTGCTGCTCTACGAAACCCTGCTGGCCACCGGCTTCGCCCGGGGCCGCTACGACGCCCGCCCGGACGACGGGCTGGAGCTGGTCGACTGCCTCGTCACCAACGCCGTGCGCTGCGCTCCGCCGGGCAACAAGCCGCTGCCCGTCGAGGAGGCGACCTGCCGGCCGTTCCTGCGCGACCGGCTGGCCGCCCTGCCCCGCCTGAAGGTGATCGTCACCCTCGGCGACGTGTCACGCCGCAATGTGCTGAAGGCGCTGGGCCTGCCCGGGTCCGCCGCGCCGTCGGGCCATGCGGCCGAGGCCGAGGTTGGCCCCTACCGGCTGATCAACAGCTATCACTGCTCCCGGCTCAACACGAACACCGGCCGGCTGACGCCGGAGATGTTCCGCGCCATCTTCGAGCGGGCGCGCGACCTGATCGGCTGACCCGACAACCTGTGGCGTTCGCGTCACAGGCGAAGCGGGACTACACGCCGACCGCTGCAGGACGGGGATCGGTCACAGCGCTGCAGCGTTGAGCCGGCATGCAGAACACCATGCCGCAAGCGCCCCGCATCTCCTCACCGGTCGAACGTCGCGTCGCCCTTTGGGTGCTGATCGCGGCCGTGGCTCTCGCCGCCCTTATCGGCGTCGCGCGAGAGGCCCTGCCGCCCTCGCTCGGGGCGTGGGACCAGGGGGCCAGCACACCCGCGCCGCCGGGCGTGATCGACGCCCGGCCGGTCGCCACGCCGGACCTTGCCGGCGCGCACGCCTGAGCCCGACGCCGCGCGCCTTTACGGTCCCTGCGTCCGAACACATACTCCCGGTAGGCAGCCATTCCATCAGGCCGCGAAGCGGGGGAGAGCGCAATGTCGAAGCGGAGGTCGCGTTCAGACGGGCTTCTGATTGGCCTGGCGACAACCGTCGCGGCCCTGCTCACCGTTCCCGGGACGGTCATCGCCCAGGCCCTGCCGCCTACAACCGTCGACCCGGTCGTGGTCGAGGGCGCGCGCCTCCGGGATCTCGTCGAGCAGTTTGTCGACGACGTTATCGAACCTCCGGTGCGCCGCGGCCCTGCACGTTGGGCGCGCCGCGTCTGCGTCGGGGCTGTCAACCTGCGTCAGGACGTGGCGCAGGCCCTCGTCGACCAGGTCTCCGAGGTCGCCCGTCGCGTGGACCTTGAAGTCGGCGAGCCGGGCTGCCGCCCCAACATCCTGATCATCGGCGCGGATGACGGGGCCGCCCTCGCGCGAGGGCTGGTCGAGCGACGGCCACGACTGTTCCGGCCGGGCTATAGCGGGGCGTCGCGCAGCCGGCTCGCGTTGGAACGCTTCACCACCACCCCCGCTCCGGTCCGTTGGTGGCATGTGAGCCTTCCGGTGAACCGCGACACAGGCGCGCCAGCGGTCCGCATGCCCGGCGGCGCTCCGCCGATGATCGTCACCCGGGGCCGGCTGCGCACCAACATCACCAACACGCTTCAGCGCGTGGTGATCGTGGTCGACGTGGACGCCGCCAGCGGCCTGAACACCGTCCAGCTTGGCGACTACATCGGTGTGGTGGCCCTTGCCCAGGTCGACCCTGACGCCGAGACCTCGGCCTACGACACCATCCTCAACCTTTTCGAGATGGAGCCGCGCCCTTCCGGCATGACCGATTGGGACACGGCCTACCTTTCCGCGCTGTATGAGGCTGAACTGGACCAGAGCGGCCCACCCAGCCAGCGGCGCGAGATCGTCGACCGGATGTTGCGGGACCGCGCCCGCGCGACCGGCCTTGAAGACGCTGTCCCCGGTCTGGACGACTAGCCTATCCGAGGTCCTTCATCAGGCGGGCCTTGTCGCGCTGCCAGTCGCGCTCGGCGGCAGCCTCGCGCTTGTCGTGGAGCTTCTTGCCCTTGGCGAGGGCGATCTCGATTTTCGCCCGCCCGGACTCGTTGATGTAGAGCCGCACCGGCACGATGGTGCGGCCGTCGCGCTGGACCGCGCCGATCATGCGGTCGATCTGGCGCCGGTGCAGCAGCAGCTTCCGCGGCCGCCGGGGCTCATGGTTGAAGCGGTTGGCCTGCTTGTAGGGCGGGATGTCGGCGTTGATCAGCACGATCTCGCGCCCTTCGACGGCGGCGTAGGACTCGGCGATGTTGGCGCGCCCGTCGCGCAGCGCCTTGATCTCGGTGCCCGTCAACTGCAGGCCCGCCTCGACCACATCCTCGAGGAAGTAGTCGAACCGCGCCCGGCGGTTCTCGGCGATGGTGCCGGCCTTGCTCTCCGCCATCAGACCAGGCCGACCCCGGCCATGGCGGCGGTGATCGCGGGCCGGACCCCGTCGGCGCACGGGAGCAACGGCAGGCGCGTCTCTTCCGTGCACAGTCCCAACTGCGACAGGGCGAACTTGGCCGGCGCCGGCGAGGCGTCGAGGAACATGGCCTTGTGCAGGTCGATCAGCCGCGCCTGCCAGTCGCAGGCAGCCCCGGCGTCGCCGGACGCCGCCGCCGTGTGCAGGGCCACCATGGCCTCGGGCGCCACGTTGGAGGTGACCGAGATGACGCCATGACCGCCCTGGGCGAGATAGCCGGGATAGCTGGGGTCGTCGCCCGAGATCAGGTCGAAGTCCCCGGCGATATGCCCGCGCATCCAGCTGACGCGCGACAGGTCGCCGGTGGCGTCCTTGATGCCGACGATGTTCGGGTGCGCCGCCAGCGCCGCGACGGTGGCGTTGGCCATGTCCACGCCGGTGCGACCGGGCACATTGTAGAGCAGCAGCGGCAGCTCCACCGCGTCGGCGATGGCGCGGAAGTGCGCCTCCAGACCCGCCTGGGAAGGCCGGTTGTAGTAGGGGGTGACCACCAGCGCCCCGTCGGCCCCGACGGTCTTGGCGTGACGGACGAAGTCGATGGCCTGGGTCGTCGAGGCCGAGCCGCAGCCGGCGATGACCCGCACCCTGCCGGCGGCGATGCGGACACAGGACTCGACCACCGCCTGCCGCTCCTCGACCGTCAGGGTCGCGCTCTCGCCGGTCGTACCGACGGGCGTCAGGCCGTGGACGCCCGCGGCGATCTGGCGCTCGACGAGGGCCTCGAACGCGGCGAAGTCCACCTTTCCGTCACGAAAGGGTGTGATCAGGGCGGTGATGACGCCCTTGAACAGCGGAGCGGGCATTGAGATGAACGGACCTGGCGGAGAAGGGCGATGGGCGCCCGGAACAAGGGCGCGGAAAGTAGGCGCCCCCCGCCACGGCTGCAACAGGGATCGATGGGGTTCGCACAAGGCATGACGATCACGACTCTCGCGGCGGCCATCGCCCTGCTGGCCCCGACCCCCGACCCTGCGCTGTTCATGGCCGCCGCCCCGACGGCGGTGCAGGCGGCCTATCAGCCGCGCGCCCTGTCCGACGCGGACGCGGCGGCCTTCCGCGAAGGCTTGGCGGCGGCCCGCGCCCGCGATGTCACCGCCACTCGCGCCGCCATGGCGCGGATCAGCGACGACGTGGCCCGACGGCTGGTGCTGTGGGCGCTGACCGACACCTCGGGGTCGCAGATGAGCCTCGCGGATCTTGGGCCGGCGAAGCGTGACCTCGCCGCCTGGCCGCGCGCCGGGTCGCGCCACAGCGACGCCGAGGCGGCGCTTGACCGCGCCATGGCGGCGCCGGAGGCCGTGCTCGCCTTCTTCAATGGCGGCGCGCCCGAGACCGCCGCGGGCGCGATCGCCCTTGTCGGCGCCCTCGAGGACAGCGGCCGCGACTACCAGGCCCGCGCGCTCCTTCGCGACTGGTGGCGCAACCGATCCTTCGACATCGAGCTCCAGAACCGCATTCTCAATCGCTGGAGCGGCTGGCTGACCGAGGCCGATCATGACGCCCGTCTGAGCCAGCTGCTGCTGGGGCCGCACGGCCCGGCCACCCGCGCGATGGCGGCTCTGGCGTCGCCGGAGCGGCGCGCCGTGGCCGAGGCCGTCTTCGCCCTGCGCACCGCCTATCAGCCCGACGCCCTCGTCGCCGGCCTGAGCCCGGCCCAGGCCGGCGACCCGGCGGTGGTGCTGGAGCGGGTGCGCCTGCTGCGCTCCGCCGGCCGCGAGGCCGAAGGCTTCGCCCTGCTGGCGGGCCTGCCGCCGGCGCCGACCCATGAGGCGGGTCAGAACACCCTGTGGAACGAACGGCGCAACTACTTCATCGACGCCCTCGAACAGCGCAACTGGCAGGGCGCCTATCACGCCATGGCCGGGCACGGCTTCCCCGGCGGCGAGCGCAAGGTCGACGCGGAGTTCTTCGCCGGCTGGGTGGCCCTGACCAAGCTGAACGACCCCGCGCGGGCCGAGGGGCACTTCGAGACCCTGCGCCAGTCGTCGCAGACGCCGATCACCCAGGGCCGGGCCAACTACTGGCTCGGTCGGGTCGCCGAGGCCCGGGGCGACGCCGCGACCGCCCAGGCGCGCTACACCGAGGGCGCACGGCACATCCAGAGCTTCTACGGCCAGCTGTCGGCCGAGAAGGTCGGGATCACCACCCTGACCCTGCCGCCCGAGGTGGAGATCACCGACGCCGACCGCGCCCGTTTCGAGGCCAACGAGCTGGTCCGCGCCCTGCGCATCCTCGGCGAGACCGGCGAGATGTCGCTGTTCCGGGTGTTCACCTACCAGCTCGACGATCAGCTGACCGAGGCCGCCGACTTCGCCCAGTTGATCGACGTGTCGCGCGCCTACGGCGACCAGTTCGCCTCGATGATGGCCGGTCGCGCCGCCAGCCAGCGCGGCATCATCCTGCCCGAGCGGCAGTATCCGATCCGCATCCCGGAGCAGCGCCCCGGCTCGGCCACCCTGCCCTTTACCCTGGCCATCACCCGGCAGGAGTCGAGCTTCGACCCGGCGGTCGTGTCGTCGGCTGGCGCCCGTGGCATGATGCAGTTCCTGCCATCCACGGCCCAGGGCGTGGCGCGCCGGCTGGGGATGCCCTACGCCCCCGAGCGACTGTTCGACCCGGACTACAACATGACGCTGGGCAGCTATCACCTCGGCGAGCTGATGAGCCGGTTCGGCGGTTCGATGCTGCTGACGGCGGTCGGCTACAACGCTGGTCCGGCGCGGCCCCCGCAATGGGTGGCGCGCTGCGGCGACCCGCGCAGCGGCCAGGTCGATCCGGTCGACTTCATCGAGTGCACGCCGTTCACCGAGACGCGCAACTACATGATGCGGGTGATGGAGAACCACTCGATCTACAAGGCGCGGCTCAACGGCGGCTCGGCGCCCCTGACCCTGTCGGCGGACATCGCCGCCGGGACGCCTGACGGACCACGGCCCTATCAGCCCTGATGTCGGAAGCGGGCCGGGTTCGGGTCAGGCCCGGATCAGGCCGCGCTCCAGCGAGGCGAGCAGGGCGTCGACCAGCCGGTCCCGCTCGACCCAGTCGAAGTAGGGCTTGGTGATGACCAGGGACGCCAGCCCGTGGACGCCGGCCCAAAGGACCTGGGCGGCGACGCGCGGGTCCTCGTTGAGCCGGCCCGCAGCGGCCACCGCGGCCACCTCGGTCTCGAAGCTGCGGTAGAGCTGGTGGCCCAGGGCCGTGGCCGTGGCCTCGGCCCCGCCGCGCGCCTCCGCCGGCCGGGTCAGATAGACCAGGCGGTAGGCGTCGGGGTTGGCGAAGGCGAAGTCGAGATAGGCCCGCAGCATCAGCACCAGGCGCGCCTCGGGGGCGGCGGTCGTCTGACGAATGCCTTCATTGGCCTCGATCAGCCGACCAAAGGCGGCGCGGCAGATCTCGACGAGAATCTCGTCCTTCTCGCGGAAGTGCATGTAGAGCGCCGTCGAGGACAGCCCGACCGCGTCCGCGATCTTGCGGATGGTCGCCCCCTCGTAGCCGTGCTCCACGAACAGGCGCTGCGCGGCCGCCAGAATCTCGGCGCGGCGCTCGTGGCCTTCACCGCGCGCCTTGCGGACCGCAACGCTCATGCCGGCGACTCCTCGGAGGTCATGGAACCTGCTTAACCCCGTTCGAAAGGCTGCGCCAACTTGCCGCCCCGGGATAACGCCGTTATACGCGATCAGGGGTTGAACCGGGCCATGGCCAGCAACGGACACGGGCAAACGTCGGCGGGCCTGGACCTGCCGCTCAGGGACAGCGCCCGCCGCCGGGGCCTGACCCAGGGCCAGGCTGTCACCGTCGCCAGCGTCGCCGCCCTGCTGCTCTCGAGCGCAATCGCGGCGCCCGCCCTGACCGCATCGATCATCGTCTGGAGCGGCTGGGTCCTGTTCTGCTGGATGGCGGTCTTCCGCGCCGCCGCCTGCCTGCTGTCGCTCGTCCCCGCCCCGGTCTGCCCGGCGCCCGCGCGCTGGCCGGCCTATACGGTCGTGGCCCCGCTGCGCGGGGAGGCGGAGGTGGTGGCCGGCCTGATCGGGCGGCTCGACGCGCTCGACTATCCGCGCGACCGGCTGCAGGGGCTGATCCTCGTCGAACCGGATGATCCCGAGACGGTGGCCGCCGCCTTCGCCGCCCCGCGACCGGACTGGATCGAAGTCAGGGTCGCGCCGCCGGGCGAGCCGCGCACCAAGCCGCGCGCCCTGAATGTCGCCCTCGGCTGGGCGACCGGCGCGCTGATCACCGTCTACGACGCCGAGGACGCCCCTGATCCCGGCCAGCTGCGCGAGGCCGCGGCCCGCTTCGCCGCCGCCGACCCCGCCCTCGCCTGCCTCCAGGCCCCCTTGCGCATCCGCACCCCGGGCGGCGCCCGGGAGACCTTCGTGCACGGCCAGTTCGCCGCCGAGTACGCCGCCCTGTTCGAGATCCTGCTGCCGGCCCTGGCGCGGCTCGGCTGGCCGTTCCCGCTGGGGGGCACCAGCAACCACTTCCGGGTCGAGGCCTTGCGCCGCGCCGGCGGCTGGGACGCCTGGAACGTCACCGAAGACGCCGATCTCGGCTTTCGCCTGTGGCGCAAGGGCTATCGCCTCGGCGTCCTCACCCGGCCGACCTACGAGCCGCCGCCCGCCGATGTCGCCGCCTGGGTGCCGCAGCGGACGCGCTGGCTGAAGGGCTACATGCAGACACTCGGGGTCCAGCTGCGCCACCCTCTGGCGCTCGGGTGGCGCGGGCTGCTCGCCCTGACCTTCACCCTCGTCCAGACCCTGCTGGCGGCGGCGCTCTATGCGGTGACCGCCGCCTGGACGGTCTGGCTGCTGGCGCTCTGGGCCGTCACCGGCCTGCCGCCGCTGGCCCCGGTCGGCGGCTTCGTGACTGTGGCGGCGGGGGTCATCAGCGCCTGGCTGGCCTGCGCCGTCGGCTGTCGTCGGGCGGGTCGACCCTATGGCTGGAAGCTGATGCTCACCGCGCCGGGCTACTGGGCGCTGCAGAGCCTGGCCATGGCGCATGCGGTCGTCCGGCTGGTGCGCCAGCCCTTCGCCTGGGACAAGACCCCGCACGGTCTGGCCGACGTGGCGGTGCACGCCGGGGTCACGCCACTGGACGAGGCCCCTGCCCCGGCGCTACGCGGAGCCAATGCCCCAGCTCGCCTCCGCCCCGTCCCTGCTCACCACTCGTCCGTGGGAGGACTACGCGCTGCTCGACAGCGGCGGCGGGCGCAAGCTTGAGCGGTACGGGCGGTACACGGTCGTGCGACCGGAGCCGCAGTGCTTCTGGGCCCCGCGCGACCCGGCAGCCTTCGACAACGCCGACGCCGTGTTCGACCCGACCGACGAGGACGAGGCCGGCCGCTGGCGCTTCGCCCGCGGGGCGCTGGACACCTTTCCGCTGCGCTGGGGCCCGACACGCTTCACCGGCCGGTTCACGCCCTTCCGCCACCTCGCCTTCTTCCCGGAGCAGGCGGCCAACTGGGCCTGGATGAGCGAACGCGTCGCGCGCCGGCCAGGCCTGAAGGTGCTGAACCTGTTCGGCTACACCGGCGTGGCCAGCCTTGCCCTCGCCGCCGCCGGGGCCGAGGTGACCCATGTCGACGCCTCGAAGAAGTCGGTCGGCTGGGCCCGCGAGAACGCCGACCTGTCGGGACTGGCTGACCGGCCAATCCGCTGGATCGTCGAGGACGCCCGCAAGTATGTGGCGCGCGAGGTGCGGCGCGGCAGCCGCTACCACGGCGTCGTGCTGGACCCGCCCAAGTACGGCCGCGGCCCGACCGGCGAGGTGTGGCGCCTGTTCGAGGACCTGCCCGGCCTGCTGGCGGACTGCGCCGCCCTGCTGGCCGAAGACGCCGACTTCCTGCTGCTCAACGCCTATGCCGCCCGCATTTCCGGTCTGTCGCTGGCCCACCTGATGGCCGGGGCCATGCCCGCGCGGGGCGGCCGGATCGACTGGGGCGAGCTGGCGCTGGAGGAGGACGGCCCCGATCCCCGCGCGCTGGGTCTCAGCTTCTTCGCCCGGTGGTCGGCGTGAGCGCCGCTGTGCCGGATCGTCTGATCACCTCCCTCACCAACGACACGGTCAAGGCCGTGCGCGCCCTGCACATGCGCAAGGAACGCGAGGCCACGGGCCGCTTCCTCGCCGAGGGGCTGAAGTTCATCGGCGAGGCGCTGGATCAGGGCCGCGCCCCCCGGCTGCTGCTGGTGGGCCAGGACGCCCGGCCGCACCCGCTGCTCGACCGGGCCCGGGCCGAGACCCGCGCCGCCGGCGGCGAAGTGGTGATCGTCACCCACGCGATCCTCGAGAAGATCAGCCGGCGCGACAATCCGCAGACGGTGCTCGGCGTGTTCGACCAGGCCTTCACGCCTCTGGACGCGCTCGACCCGACCTCGGCCCCCTGCTGGGTGGCGCTGGAGCAGGTCCGCGACCCCGGCAATCTCGGCACCATCATCCGCACCGCCGACGCCGCCGGCTGCGGCGGGGTGATCCTGATCGGCGACTGCGTCGACCCGTTTTCCGTGGAAGCCGTGCGCGCCACCATGGGCTCGGTGTTCGCCGTGTCGATCAGCCGGGCCAGCGTGGACGACTTCCTCGCCTGGCGCGCCGGCTGGCCGGGGTCGGTGATCGGCACCCGGCTGGACGCGACGGTCGATCACCGCGCCGCCGCGCTCAACCGCCCGGCCCTGATCCTGATGGGCAACGAGCAGGCCGGGCTGACCGACCGGCTGGCCGCCGCCTGCGACGTCAACGTCAAGATTCCGATGCGCGGCCGGGCCGACAGCCTGAACCTCGCCGTCGCCACCGGCATCATGGTCTACGCCGCGACCGAGGGCCTTTAGGTCCCGCGCGGCTTGGCCCGGCTGGTGGCCTCGGCCTCGGCGGGGTTCTCGGGCCAGGGGTGGCGCGGATAGCGTCCGCGCATCTCGGCCCGCACCTCCTTCCACGAGCCGCGCCAGAAGCCCGGCAAATCCTTGGTCAGCTGGATCGGCCGGCGCGCCGGCGACAGCAGGGCGAGGGTCAGGGGCGTCCGCCCGCCTCCCACCGTCGGATGCGTGGTCACGCCGAACAGCTCCTGCACGCGGATATCGACCCGCGGCCCGCCCTCGGCGGCGTAGTCGATCGCCGCCGAGCCCAGCGGCGTCTCCAGCCGGGCCGGGGCCAGCCGGTCGAGGTCGCGAACCCGGTCCCAGGGCACAAGCGCGCGCAGACCCTGCTCCAGCGCCGCGTCGCCGATCGCATCGAGCGCCTGCACTGACTCCAGCAGCGGCCAGAGCCAGACCTCACGCGCTTCCAGCAGGCCGGCGTCGGAGACGTCCGGCCAGCCCTCGTCCAGGCTGGCGAGGAAGGTTAGCCGCGCCCGTAACCCCGCCGCGCGCTCGCCCCAGCGCAGCCCCTTCAGGCCGTCGCGCTCGACCTCGCCGCGGAGCGCCGCGGTCACCTGGGCCCGGTCAGGAGGCCCGACCACCGTCTCCTCCAGCACGAGGGCGCCAACGCGGCGCTGCCGGCGCAGCTCCAGTCGCCCGCCGGGGGTTCTGACCAGCCGGTCCTCGACCTCCGCCCGGTCCGTCAGGACCGCCGGGTCCAGCGGCGCCGCCAGCCGGATGCGATCGCCGGTGTCGCCGCCCGAAAGCTCGGCAACCGCCAGCCAGGACGAACGCGCCAGCAGGTCCGTCGGATCAAGGAAGGCCCCGCGCCCCGAGGCCAGAAGCACCTCGCCCGGCTTGCCGCGCGCCCGCGCCACCCGCTCGGGGAAGGCGGCGGCGATCAGGGCCCCGGGATCAGCCGAGCCGCCCGAACCGCCGCCGGCCAGCCGGGCCCAGCGCTCGGCCAGCTTCAGGGCGTCCCGGGCGCGCGGCGAGCGGTCGCGCTCAAGCGCCGCCAGCCGTTCCGACACATCGGTCGCGGTCCCGCCCAGCCCCGGCTCGCTGAGCAGGGCGGCGAGGCGCGCCCCGGTCAAGGCATCGCCGGCCTCGGCGGCCGTGAGCACCAGATGTCCGAGCCGCGGCCCCAGCGGCATCTGCGCCAGCTTCCGGCCGTGCGCGGTCAGCCGCCCCTCCCCGTCCAGCGCCCCCAGCCGGGTCAGGACCGACCGCGCCTCGGCGAAGGCCCCGCGCGGCGGCGGGTCGAGCAGCGCCAGCCCCTCCGCCGAGGCGGCGCCCCAGCGCGCCAGATCGAGCGCCAGCCCGGTCAGGTCGCTCTCGACCATCTCCGGCGGCTGATGACCGACAAGCCCGCGGGTCTGTTCCTCGTCCCACAGCCGGTAGCAGACCCCCGGCTCGGTCCGCCCGGCGCGGCCGCGCCGCTGCTCGGCCGAGGAGCGGCTGACCCGCACCGTGGCCAGCCGCGTCAGGCCGCTGGCCGGCTCGAAGCGGGGCACGCGCGACAGGCCGCTGTCGATCACCACCCGCACGCCCTGGATGGTCAGACTGGTCTCGGCCACCGAGCTGGCCAGCACCACCTTGCGTCGGCCGGCCGGCGCCGGCTCCAGCGCCCGGTCCTGCTCGGCCTTGTCGAGCGCCCCATAGAGCGGCGCGACGTCCACCGCAGGATCGCGCAGCCGCTCGCCCAGCAGGCGGGCGACGCGGTGAATTTCCCCCTGCCCCGGCAGGAAGACGAGCAACGAGCCGACGTCGGCCGCCAGCGCCGTCTGGATGGCGCGGACCACGGCGACCTCCAGCCGCTCGGCCGGGTCGCGGCCGAGATAGCGCGTCTCGACCGGAAACATCCGCCCCTCGGCGGCGATCACCGGCGGCCGGTCCAGCAGCCGGGCCACCGCCTCCACGTCGAGGGTGGCCGACATGACCATCAGCCGCAGGTCCTCGCGCAGCGCCTGCTGGGTTTCCCGCGCCAGCGCCAGCCCGAGGTCGGCGTCGAGGCTGCGCTCGTGGAACTCGTCGAACAGCACCGCCGCGACCCCCTCGAGCGCGGGGTCGTCGAGGATCATGCGGGTGAAGACGCCCTCGGTGATGACCTCGATGCGGGTGTCGGGACCGATGCGGCTCTGCAGACGGGTGCGATAGCCGACCCGGCCGCCGGGGGCCTCGCCGAGCGTCGACGCCATCCGTTCGGCCGCCGCCCGCGCCGCCAGCCGCCGCGGCTCCAGCAGCAGGATCCGGCCGTCACCACGCCAGGGGGCGTCCAGCAGGGCCAGCGGCACGACCGTGGTCTTGCCGGCGCCGGGGGGCGCCGCGAGCACCGCCGTATTGCCGGCCGCGAGGGCGGCCGTCAGCGGCTCGAGGACATCATGGATCGGCAGGCGCATGGGCCGCACCTGCCGCAAGGGCGCGCGATTGTCACGCGCGCCCCGCAGTCAGGCTGGCGTCAGACCCGGCTCAGCCCAGCAGGCCGGGAAACAGACCGATGACGAGGATCGCCGCCACGCCGAGCGGGCACAGCCAGGCGACGAGGAAGCGCCACAGGGCCAGCTTCGCCCCGGTCAGGCCCGTCTCGGCGTCAACCAGCTTCCGGTCCGCCACCCAGCCGATGAAGATGGCGGTGATCAGGCCCGACAGCGGCAGCAGCAGACGGCCGGTGACTCCGTCGACGGCGTCGAACCAGTTGGCGTCCTCGAAGCCGGGCACCCCGGCCAGCGGCCGCTGGTCCGCCAGCAGGTTGAACGACAGGGCCGACACCAGGCCGCCGAGGAAGACCAGCACGCCCAGAATCACCGACGCCCGGACGCGGCTCAGCCCGAACTTCTCGGTCACCCAGCCGACCGAGATCTCCAGCAGGGAGACCGACGAGGTCAGGGCGGCGAACAGGGCCAGCACGAAGAACAGGAAGCCGACGATGGCCCCGCCCGGCATGGCGTGGAACGCCGCCGGCAGGGTCTGGAACATCAGGGTCGGGCCCGCATCCGGGGTCATGCCGACGCTGAACACGATCGGGAAGATGGCCAGGCCGGCGATCAGGGCCACGCTGGTGTCGGCCACCGCGATGGTGCCGGAGGTGCGGGCCAGGTTCATGTCGCGCGAGGCATAGGCGCCGTAGGCGATCATGGCCCCGCCGCCGAGGCTGAGCGAGAAGAAGGCCTGCCCCAGGGCGGCGCTGATGACGCCGGGCTGCAGAGCCCGCTCGAAGTCCGGGGTGAACAGGAAGGCGACCGCGGCCGCAAAGTCGCCCGTGATGCCCGCGTAGATCGTGATCCCGACCAGCAGGATGAAGAAGGCGGGCATCAGCCAGATCGCCGCCGCCTCGATCCCGCCCTTCACGCCGCGCGCGACGATCAGCACCGTCACGACCACCACGGACAGCTGCATGGCGATGAGCAGGACCGGGTCCGCGAACAGCGTCGGCATCATCTGCTGGATCTGCGGCACCGACTGGTCCGCGTAGGCGCCGCGCAGGGGCGCGCCGGCGCTGAGGGCGGCCAGCAGGTCCGCGCCGCTCGTGCCGATGAAGTAGACCACCCAGCCGGCGACGACGCAGTAGAAGGTCAGGATCGCGGTGTTGGCGATCAGGCCCAGCACGGCCATCAGGCTCCAGGCCGGGCTGGCGCCCGACTGACGCGCCAGATAGGCGGCGCTCGCCACGGTGGAGCGCTGGCCGTGGCGGCCGATCAGGGTTTCAGACAGCAGCAGCGGCAGGGCGATCAGCGCCACGCAGAGAACATAGACGAGGACGAAGGCGCCGCCGCCGTTGCTGCCGGCCTCGGTCGGAAAGCGCCACAGGTTGCCGAGCCCGACGGCCGAACCTGTCGCCGCCAGTACGAAGGCGGCCTTCGATGACCATCGAGCCTGTTCCATGGATCCTGCGGGTCCGGCCAAATCACTCTCCCTGTCTGAATGGTGCGCCGCCGGTCTGACGCCGACGATCGCCTGTCCCTGAACCTAGACGGGCCGGCGCCGCGAGCGCCAGCACGCACCCGTGGCGGGCGACGCGCCCACGCTCTTTTCAAGGCCGCGCACCCTCGCGGAGGCCGCGCCCGCGTGCCAGCGCGATGAACCGGATTGCGACAATCTGTCCACATCGCTAGCGTCCGCGCCGGAACGCGTACCGGCATGGTGCCGGCGCGCGCACGGGGTGTAAATTTCATGTCCGCAGAAGGCCTCGGGCCTAAGGGGAACCGTCTGTTCCTCAGGAAGTCGATCGCTCAGATCCAGAAAGAAGCCGCGAAAAGCGAGCTGAAGCGGACCCTCGGGCCGCTGAACCTGATGAGTCTGGGCATCGGCGCCATCATCGGCGCCGGCATTTTCGTGCTCACGGGCCAGGTGGCTTCGGCGCACGCCGGTCCGGCCATCATGTTCTCGTTCGTGCTGGCGGGCATCGCCTGCGCCCTCGCCGGCCTGTGCTACGCCGAGCTGGCCTCGACCATGCCGGTCTCCGGGTCGGCCTACACCTACGCCTACGGCACCATGGGCGAGGTCTTCGCCTGGGTCATGGGCTGGCTGCTGGTGCTGGAGTACGGCGTCGCCGCCGCCACGGTGGCGGTCGGCTGGTCCGGCTATGTGGTGTCGATCCTGTCGGATTTCGGCATCAGCCAGAGCCTGTTCCCGACGATACAGTTCGCCGGGGGCGAGGGACCCAGCTGGGCCACGCCGCTGGTCCAGTACGTCCAGGGCGCGGCCGGGGCCAGCTTCCCGCTGACCGGCACCTTCAACCTCGTCGCCGCCCTCGGCATCGCCGCGGTCTGCAGCCTGCTGGTGCTGGGAGTGTCGGAATCGGCGAACATCAACAACGCCATCGTGGTGCTGAAGATCGTCGTGCTGCTGACCTTCATCGGCGTCGGCATCGCCTATATCGATCCGGCCAACTGGACGCCGCTGATTCCGCCCCAGGGCGACAGCTGGGACCAGTTCGGCGTCGGCGGCATCTTCCGCGGAGCCGCGATCATCTTCTTCGCCTACGTTGGCTTCGAGGCGGTCTCGACCGCCGCGGCCGAGGCCAAGAATCCGTCCAAGGACGTGCCGGTCGGCATCCTCGGCGCCCTGTTCGTCTGCACCCTGATCTACATGGCGGTCGCCGCCGTCATGACCGGCGTGGTGCCCTACCTCGAGCTGGCCTCGCCGGCCCCGATCGCCGTCGCCATCGACCGCATGGCCCTGACCTGGGCCGACATCCCGCTGGCCTCGGCCGAGGGCGGGCAGCTGAACCTGATCAGCTTCATGATCAAGGTGGGCGCCATCACCGGCCTGTCGTCGGTGATGCTGGTGCTGGTCTATGGCCAGACCCGCATCTTCTACACCATGGCGCGCGACGGCCTGCTGCCGAAGGCCTTCTCGGTGGTGCACCCGAAGTTCCGCACGCCGTGGGTCGGGACCATCCTGCTGGGCGTGCTCATCGCCACCGCGGCGTCTTTCCTGCCGATCTCCATCCTCGGCGATCTGGTGTCGCTGGGAACGGCCTGCGCCTTCGCCATCGTCTGCTTCTCGGTGATCATGCTGCGCATCCGCCATCCGGAGATGGAGCGTCCGTTCCGCGTGCCCGGCGGCATCGCCACCGCCGTCGCCGGCATCCTCGCCTGCCTCGGCCTCGCGGGGCTGAACTTCTGGCCGATGATCCAGCACGCGATGGACGACAATCCGCTGCCGCTGACGATCCTGGCGATCTACGCGGCCGTCGGGGCGCTGATCTATGCGGCCTATGGCTACTGGCACTCCAAGCTGGCCAAGGGCATCGACATCACCGACGACACGGCCCTGGCCTCCCCGGCCGATGCCCTCGGCGGGAAGGTCGACAACATCAAGGAAGACTGAGACGGGTCCGTCCCGGTCAGGCGAAAGGCCCGGAGTCGCCCCCGGGCCTTTTTCTTTCCGCGCTCAAACAGCAAGCCGCCGCGCGGCGAGCGGCAGCGCCCCAAAACCGCGCTGAAACAGCGAGCGCCCGCGGCGCGAGCGATAGCGCCCCACGCGCTCAAGCAGCGAGCCGCCGCGCGGCGAGCGATAGCGCCCCAAGAAAGTGGTGCGGATGAGAGGACTCGAACCTCCACGCCTTGCGGCGCTGGAACCTAAATCCAGTGCGTCTACCAGTTCCGCCACATCCGCGTCCGCATCGCTCTAGGGCGTTGCCCCGGGGGCGTCCAGTCGTTCCGCCAGCAGCGGCGGCAGCAGGCCCGGCAGGTCCTCGGCGATCAGCCCCGGCCCGAAGCGGCGCGCCGCCTCGGCGTGCAGGGCGACTGCAGCGCTGGCGGCGTCGAAACTGTCCATCGACTGGGCCAGCAGCCCGCCGATCATCCCGGCCAGCACATCGCCGGTCCCCGCTGTGGCCAGCCAGGCGGCGCCGCCCGCCTCGATCCGCAGCCGTCCGTCCGGCGCGGCGATGAGCGAGCGGTCGCCCTTGAGCACGACGACGCAGCCCAGCGCCGCGGCGGCCTCGACCGCGGCGCCCTCGCGCCCCGAACGCGCCAGCAGCCCGGGAAACAGCCGTTCAAACTCCCCGGCGTGCGGGGTGATCACGTCATCCCGGTCAAGCCCCTGCGCCAGCTGCTCGGCCCGCCCGGCGAAGACCGTCAGGGCATCGGCGTCCAGCACCAGCGCGGCGCCTGTGCGCTCCAGCGCCGCCATGTTGAGCACGGTCGCCTCGTCGACGCCGGCCGCCGGACCGATCACCACCGCGTCCATCGGCTCCGCCAGACGCTCCAGATCGAGCGGGTCGTGAAACACGTCGAGCATCACCGCTTCCAGCGCCGGCGCCAGGACCGGGGCGGCGTCCGGCGGGCACAGCACCTTGACCAGCCCGGCCCCCATGCGCAGCCCTGCCCGGGCCGCCAGACGCGCGGCCCCGGTGCGCAGGGGACCGCCGGACACCACCCCCAGACGCCCGCGGCTGTGCTTGTGCGTGTCGGCTCCGGGCCGCGGCAGCGACAGGGCGTCGAGGTCGATTGGCGACGGGGCGAGCGGTTGGGTCACAGCGTCTGTCCGTCCACGATCATGGCGAATTTACAAAAGCCTCTTGCGTTATGCTGCAATGCAATGTCCCTTTGCTTCCCGAGCCGGAGACGCGCCGCGGGCGCAGGGGATCGGGGCGCCATGAAGAAGATCGAAGCCGTCATCAAACCCTTCAAACTCGATGAGGTGAAGGAGGCGCTGCAGGATATCGGCGTGCAAGGCATGACGGTCCTGGAAGCCAAGGGCTATGGCCGGCAGAAGGGCCACTCGGAGCTCTACCGCGGCGCCGAGTACGTGATCGACTTCCTGCCAAAGATCAAACTCGAGGTCGTGGTTCCCGACGATCTCGCACCTGCGGTGGTCGAGGCGATCCAGACCGCCGCCCGCACCGGCAAGATCGGCGACGGCAAGATCTTCGTGTCGACCGTGGATGACGTGATCCGTATCCGCACCGGCGAAACCGGCGCCCAGGCCGTCTGACCTTCAGTTCCGGCCGTCCTCTCCGGGGGACGGCCGTTTTTCGTAGCCTCCCCCAAACGAACAGGACCCGAGAATGAGCTCCGCTGACAAGATCCTCAAGGAGATCAAGGAGAAGGACGTCAAATACGTCGACCTCCGGTTCACCGACACGCGTGGCAAGCTGCAGCACGTGACCTTCGACATCGACCTCGTCGACGACGACTTCCTCAACGAGGGGACGATGTTCGACGGCTCGTCGATCGCCGGCTGGAAGGCCATCAACGAGTCCGACATGCTGCTCAAGCCGGACCTGAAGACGGCCTACATCGACCCCTTCTACCAGCAGACCACCCTGTTCCTGTTCTGCGACGTGCTGAACCCGGACACGGGCGAGCCCTACAATCGCGACAGCCGCTCGATGGCCAAGAAGGCCCTGGCCTATGTCCAGGCCTCGGGCGTGGGCGACCAGGTGTTCTTCGGCCCCGAGGCCGAGTTCTTCATCTTCGACGACGTGCGCTGGTCGACCCAGCCGCACAACACCTTCTACGCCTATGACTCGACCGAGCTGCCGGCCAACACCGGCGCCGAGTACACCGAGGGCAACATGGGCCACCGCCCGGGACCGAAGGGCGGCTACTTCCCGGTCAACCCGGTCGACTCCTGCCAGGACCTGCGCGGCGAAATGCTGGCGGTGATGAAGGACCTCGGCCTCGACCCCGAGAAGCACCACCACGAGGTGGCGCCGGCGCAGCATGAGCTGGGCCTGAAGTTCTCGGACCTGCTGACGATGGCCGACCGTCTGCAGCTCTACAAGTACGTGATCCACAACGTCGCCGCGGCCTACGGCAAGTCGGCGACCTTCATGGCCAAGCCGATGTTCGCCGACAACGGCTCGGGCATGCACGTGCACCAGTCGATCTGGAAGGACGGCAAGCCGCTGTTCGCCGGCGACAAGTACGCCGGCCTGTCGGACATGTGCCTCTGGTACATCGGCGGCATCATCAAGCACGCCAAGGCCATCAACGCCTTCTCCAACTCGACCACCAACAGCTACAAGCGCCTGGTGCCGGGCTACGAGGCGCCGGTGAAGCTGGCCTATTCGGCCCGCAACCGCTCGGCCTCGATCCGGATTCCGTGGGTGCACAGCCCGAAGGCCAAGCGCATCGAGGCCCGCTTCCCGGACCCGATGGGCAACCCCTACCTGACCTTCGTCGCCCTGCTGATGGCCGGCCTCGACGGCATCGAGAACCGCATCGACCCGGGCGCGGCCGCCGACAAGAACCTCTACGACCTGCCGCCGGAAGAGCGCGGCTCGATCCCCGAGGTCTGCGGCTCGCTGCGCGAGGCCCTGGAGAACCTCGACAAGGACCGCGCCTTCCTCAAGAAGGGCGGCGTCATGGATGACGACTTCATCGACAGCTACATCGAGCTGAAGATGGAAGAGGTGGCGCGGCTGCAGCTGCACCCGCACCCGGTCGAGTTCGACATGTACTACAGCTGCTGATCGGTCAGATCGGCATCGAACAGAAGCCCCGGACGGTCCGCCGTCCGGGGCTTTTTTGCTGGGCGGTTGGCCGTCAATCGCCGAGCTGCAGGGGGGCAGTCAGCAATGGGTGGTCAACTGTCACTGGCGCCCGTGTCACCTGGCCTCAATCACTATCGCCCACCGTGAAGATGTCGACGCCCTCCAGCGTGGTCTGCGAGAGACCGGCAGGTGTGTATAGCCGCGCAACGGCGTCTTCGGCCCAATGCGCCAGATCACCAACAATGAGCGGGCGATCAGCGGCGGGATGCAGGTATACAGCGAGCCGCATCTTATCAGCGCAGCGAGGGGTTTCGGGGGTCGTAGCGCACGTCGAATGCAGCACGGCCGCCGCGATGATGTCTCCGGTCGGCGTAAGAACCACAGCCCCCTTTTCGGAACAGGAATGAAGTCGGCAGGCCGTGAACCGATAAAGACCTCCGACGAGGGTCGGCGCCTCCGGCGGGCCGCCCAGCACAGCCCTCACCTGGTCGCGAACCGGTCGGCGCTCCCACAGATGAGCGGCCTGACGATCACCCAGGAACAGTCCCAACACAGCCTGGAACCCGGCATCCGAGACGAGGGCGTTGGTGGTGCGACAAGCCTCGAGACTGGACAGGCCGCACGGGTTCGGCGGGGTCTGTGCGGAACCTTGCTGCGGCGAGGTGATGAGCGCCAGAAGCAGGCCGAGAACCTTCCACGTCACGTTGAGCTCCGTTCCATCGACGGACAATCCGCAGCGCGACCATCACAGAGCGGCCGAACGTCTGCAACGGGTCGGGAGCCGACCTCCCCGGCCCGTCAGGCGGAGGCCAGTCCGGCCGCCTCGTCCTCGCGCTTGCGCCGCAGCTCGATCAGGCGGACGCACCAGATCGACACCTCGTAGAGCAGCACCAGCGGGATCCCCAGCATGATCTGGCTGATCGGGTCCGGCGGAGTGACGAAGGCGGCGACTACGGCGATGGCGACGATGGCGAACTTGCGCCCCGAGGCCAGGGCCCGGGACGAGATGATGCCGGCGAGGCCCAGCAGGGTCATCACCACCGGCAGCTGGAAGCAGAGGCCGAAGGCCAGGACCAGCGCCATCACCAGGTTCAGATAGTCCGACACCTTGGGCAGCAGCTCCGCCGAGATGCCGCCGCCGGTGATCTGCTGGTCCAGCGAGAACAGCATGACGAACGGCAGCATGACGAAATAGACCATCGCCGCGCCGATGGTGAACAGGGTCGGCGCCGCGATCAGGAACGGCAGGAAGGCCCCGCGCTCGTTGCGGTACAGGCCCGGCGCCACGAACCGCCACAACTGGTACGCCAGCACCGGAAAGGCCACGATCACAGCGCCGAAGGCCGCCAGCTTCATCTTGGTGATGAGGAACTCGAGCGGCGCCGTGAAGATCAGATTGACCGTCTCGCCCTCCGAGGGCGGCAGGCGCAGCAGGCCGGCGGTGCCGAGGATCAGATCGAGCGGCGAAACCCCGCCATCCGGCCCGGCCGCCTCGTGGAACACCGCGGCCACGGCGAACGGTCGCACCAGGAAGGCGTAGATCGGGTCGGCGAAGATGAAGCAGCCGATGAAGCCGACCACAAAGGCGACGACGCAGACGATCAGCCGCCCGCGCAGCTCGACCAGATGGTCCATCAGGGGCGCGCGCGACGCCTCGATCTCGGCCTCGTCGCGATCTGTAGCGCTCACGCGTCAGCTCCGGGCGTGGCAGGGGCCGCCTTGCGGCGCGGCTTGCGCACGGCGGCCGGCGCGCCATCGGCGGCGGCCGGGGCCTTGCGCGGCGCACGGGGCTTCGCGGGGACCGCGGCCGGGGCGCTGTCCGCGGGCGTGGCCGGCGTGGCGCCTATCGCCGATTCAGGCGCCGATCCAGACGCCGGTTCGGGCGCCGGCAGCGCCTCGGGGGCGGAGGGCGCCGGCAAAGGCGCCGGCGCCGGGGTCAGCGGCTGGTTGAGATCGGTCTGGATGTCGCGGAAGGCGGCTTCGGCCTCGGCGCCGAGGGGCACCATCCCCTGCCCCCTTCGCAGGGCCTCGACTTCCTTGCGCAGCTCGTCCAGCTCGGACTGACGCGCCATCTCGTCAAAGCTGGCGCGGAACTCACTGGCCATGGCCCTCGCCTTCGCCATGGCGCGGCCGACCTTGTTCAGCATCCCGGGCAGGTCCTTCGGGCCCACCACGATGAGCGCCAGAAGGGCGATGACGAGGATTTCCAGCCCGCCGATGCCGGGCCCGAGACCGCCCATTCGTCAATCTCCGACGCGCAGGCGATTCAGGACTTGAGGTCTTCTTTTTCCGACTCGGTGCGCGGCAGGGCGCCGGCGCGGGTCTGTTCGCCCTTGTCCTCGTCGCCCTTCAGGCCGTCGCGGAAGGCGCGGATGCCCTTGGCGGCGTCGCCCATGAGGCCCGAGATCTTGCCGCGCCCGCCGAACAGCAGAAGGGCGAGGACGGCGATGATGAGAATTTGCCAGATGCCGGGCTGCATGGAACTCGTCTCGGAGGAGGCGGGACCGGATGTCCCGCGGGTGACTGTCTCAAGGCATATAGGCGCTTCGGTGGCGCGACGCCAAGCGGCCCTGTAGTCAACGCGCCATGAGTCCCGGCCTGACCCACGTGATCATCCACACCGACGGCGCCTGCAAGGGCAACCCCGGCCCCGGCGGCTGGGGCGCGATCCTGCAGGCGGGGGCCGGGCGGGAGAAGGAACTGTGGGGCGGCGAGCCGCTGACCACCAACAACCGCATGGAGCTGATGGCGGCGATCCAGGCGCTGGAGACACTGAACCGGCCCTGCCGCGTCGACCTGCACACCGACAGCAAATACGTGATGCAGGGCATCACCGAGTGGATCCGCGGCTGGAAGGCGCGCGGCTGGCAGACGGCGGACAAGAAGCCGGTCAAGAACGAGGACCTGTGGCGGCGGCTCGACGCCGCCCGCGCCCGCCACGAGGTGAAGTGGCACTGGGTCAAGGGCCACGCCGGCCACGTCCTCAACGAACGGGCCGACGCCCTGGCTAACCGCGGGATCGAGGACCTGGCCTAGCCGGCCGCGACCTTGAGCACCGAGCCCTCGGCCGCCGTCACGGTGACGAAAGCCCCGACCGGCGGCTCGCCGGCGGCGATCTCCGCCTGCCACTCGGCGCCCGAGATGAAGACCCGGCCCTGGCCGTTGACGAAAGGCTCGACCACCCGCGCCTGCTGGCCGACGAAGCGGACGTCGCGGGCGTTGATGTCCGGCTCGGCCGCCGGGTTCACCTTCTGCACGAAACGCCGGGCGAACAGGGTCAGGACGACCGTCACGATCGAGAAGACCGCCACCTCGAACGCCGGGCCATAGTCGAGGCCCAGCGCCGTCAGCAGCGCCACCACACCGGCGGCGGCGGCCGGCCAGAGCAGCCATTCGGTGGTGAAGGCCGCCTCGACCGCCAGCAGGGTCACGGCGACCGCCAGCCAGATCCAGAACGGCTGGGCGGCATAGATGTCGGCGAGCGTCTGCATGGTCAGGTCACTCCGTCAGGGGCACGCCGCCGCGGGGACGGCGCGGGGCGACGGGCGCCGCCGCAGGCGAGGCCGACGGCGGCGGGCTGGCGGGCCGGGGCGTGTCCTGCTGGGCGCGGGCGAGCCCGACCAGCTCGCCGATCCCGGCGATCGAGCCGACCAGGGCCCCCATCTCCGACGGCACGATGACCGTCTTCTGCTGCGGGCTGCGCGCCAGTTCGGCGAAGGCCTCCACATACTTCTGGGCGACGAAGTAGTTGATCGCATTGACGTCGCCGCGGGCGATCGCCTCCGACACCATGGCGGTGGCGCGGGCCTCGGCCTCGGCCTCGCGCTCGCGGGCCTCCGCGTCGCGGAAGGCGGCTTCCTTGCGGCCCTCGGCCTCGAGGATGGCCGACTGCTTGGCCCCCTCGGCGCGGGCGATGGCGGCCTGCTTCTCGCCGTCGGCCTCGGTGATGACCGCGCGGCGTTCGCGCTCGGCCTTCATCTGGCGCGCCATGGCGTTGGTGATGTCGACGGGCGGGGTCAGGTCCTTGATCTCGATGCGGTTGACCTTGACGCCCCACGGCTCGGTCGCCGAGTCGATGACGTGCAGCAGGCGGGTGTTGATGCTGTCGCGCTGGCTCAGCACCTCGTCGAGCTCCATCGAGCCGACCACCGTCCGCAGGTTGGTCATGCACAGCTGCGAGATGGCGTAGGGCAGATCATCGACGCGATAGGCGGCCTTGGCGGCGTCCATCACCTGGATGAAGACGATGCCGTCGACCTTCACCATGGCGTTGTCCTTGGTGATGACCTCCTGGGTCGGAACGTCGAGCACCTGCTCCATCATGTTCATGCGGCGACCAACGCGCTCGACGAAGGGCGTCAGCATGTGGATGCCCGGATTGAGGGTCTTGGTGTACTTGCCGAAGCGCTCGACCGTGAACTCGCGGCCCTGGGGCACGATCTTCACCACGCTGAACAGCAGGATGAAGGCCATGACGACCAGTGCGATCGCGAACAGGCTGAAGAAATCCATCTGCATCTCCCTATCTGGGAGAAAGCTAGGGCGTGACGCCCCCGCTCGCCAGCAAAACCGGACGCGGCCTCATGAACTCGTCGTCATCTTCACCGCGGCGCGGATGACCCGCCGGGTCTCGTCCCAGGCGATCAGCTCATCAATCGTTGACAGGGGATGGAACGCCGCCGCCGCCGCGTCGTCGCCGGCCACGGGCTCGCCCGCCCGCCAGCGCGCCGCGAAATCGATCAGGACGTAGTGCCGGCCAGCCTCGGGAAACAGGCCGTCGACCACGTCGATGAGCCCCAGCAGCTCGGCCTCGACCCCGGTTTCCTCGCGCAGCTCGCGCAGGGCGGCGGCGCGCACCGTCTCCCCCGGCTCGATCCGCCCCCCCGGCAGGCTCCACTCCCCGACCCGCGGCGGCCGCCCGCGACGGATCAGCAGCACCTCGTCGCCCCGCAGACAGACGACACCAACGGCGGGGACGGGCGTCAGGTTCGACATGGTCACACCAGTTGGTCCATCTGAACCCCACATGCTACATTTCCTGCATGTCGACGACGATGAACATTGCTGAAGCCAAGGCGCATCTGTCCGAACTCGTCGCCCGCGCGGAGGCGGGCGAGGAGGTCCTGATCGCGCGGAACGGCAAGCCGGCCGTCAGGATCACGCCTATCGAGCCGCAGCGGAAGGCTCCCCGGAGACTGGGCGTATGGGAACATCTGAATCTCGACATCCCTGACAGCGTGTTCTTCGACCCGGACCCGGAACTGGAGCGGGCGGTCGAGGCCAGCCGCATCTTCCCTGACGAGCCGTGAGGCTCCTTCTCGACACGCACGTCTTCGTCTGGGCCATGGGCCAGGTCTCGAGGCTGCCGGCGGCGGTCGCCGAGGCGATCCGGAATCCGGACAACGACGTCTTCCTCAGCGCCGTTTCCGTCTACGAGATCGAGTACAAGCGCGATCGCGATGCGTTTCTGAGACGGTTGCCGGTCGATCTGCTGCCTGCCGCCGAGGCCCTGCCCGCAGAATGGCTGCCGATCGACCCGCGCCATGCGGCCAGCGCCGCCCGGCTGGATCGAGACCATAAAGACCCGTGGGACAGGCTGATCGTTGCACAGGCGATGGTAGAGGGCCTCGTGCTGGTGTCTGCTGACGCTACGCTGAAGAAATTCGGATCGGAGATTATGTGGTGACCGCGCCCTCCCCCGCCGCCGTCGACACCCTCGCCGCCGCCCTGCCCCCGGGCAGCTGGACCCGCGACCCGTTCGAGATCGCCCCCTCGCTGAAGGAGTGGCGCAACCGCTGGACCGGCGAGACCCCGCTGCTGCTCCTGCCGCGCTCGACGGAGGAGACGGCGCAGATGGTGCGCCTGTGCGGCGAGCTGGGCCTGGCCCTGACGCCCCAGGGCGGCAACACCGGCCTGGTCGGCGGGCAGATCCCGCACGGCGAGGTGCTGATCTCGACACGGCGGATGCGGGCCGTCCGCGATGTGACCCCGCTGGACGACGCCATGGTGGTCGAGGCCGGCGTGACCCTGCTGGAGGCGCAGCAGGCCGCCGCCACCGCCGACCGGCTGTTCCCGCTCAGCCTCGCCGCCGAGGGCACCGCCACCATCGGCGGGGTCGTCTCCACCAATGCCGGCGGCACCGCCGTGCTGCGCTACGGCATGATGCGCGACCTGGTGTTGGGGCTGGAGGCGGTCCTGCCCAACGGCGAGATCTTCCGCGGCCTCAAGCGGCTGCGGAAGGACAACACCGGCTACGACCTGAAGCAGCTGCTGATCGGCGCCGAGGGCACGCTGGGCATCGTCACCGCCGCCAGCCTGAAGCTGTTCCCGGTGATGCGCTCGCGCGCCACCGCCATGGTCGGACTGGAGACGCCCCACGCCGCCATCGAGCTGCTGGCCCGGGCCAAGGCCGAGACCGGCGGCGGGGTCGAGGCCTTCGAGCTGATGAAGCGCCTCGGCATGGAGTTCGTGCTGCGCCACATCCCCGACACCCGCGAGCCACTGGACAGCGCCCCGCCCTGGTATGTGCTGATCGAGCTGGTCTCGGGCGAGCCGGGCGCGGCCGAGGCGGCGCTGGAGCGGTTGCTGTCCGACGCCTTCGAGGCCGGGCTGATCATCGACGCCGCCATCGCCCAGAACGCCGCCCAACGCGCCGACTTCTGGAAGGTGCGCGAGGAGCAGTCGGCGGCCCAGAAGCCCGAGGGCGGCGGCTGGAAGCATGACGTCTCGGTGCCCGTCAGCCGCATCGCCGACTTCCTCGACGAGGCCACCGCCGCGGTCGAGCGATTCGCGCCCGGGGCCCGGGTCTCGGCCTTCGGCCACGTCGGCGACGGCAACATGCACTACGACATCCTGTGCCCGCCCGGCGGCGACCTGCAGGCCTTCCTCGGCCAGTGGATGGAGGGCTCGCGCGTGGTCCACGACGTGGTGGCCACCTACGACGGCTCGATCTCGGCCGAGCACGGCCTTGGCCGGCTCAAGACCGACGAGGCCCGGCGCTACAAGACGCCGGTGGAGATCGCCGCCATGCAGGCCATCCGCGCCGCGCTGGACCCCCAGCGCATCATGAACCCGGCAGTGCTGTTCTAGGGCGGCGGTTAGGCCGCGTTTGCATCGGCGGGGGGAGACGCTATCTCCCGCGCCATGCTGATCGTCCTGTCCCCCGCCAAGCGCCTCGACTTCGACCCGCCCGCGGTCGAGCTGCCGCGCACCACGCCCCGCTTCGCCGCGGACGTGGCGAGCCTGTCCGAGACGACGCGCAAGCTGAGTCGCGCCGACCTGCGCCGGCTGATGTCGATCTCCGAGAAGCTGGCGGACCTGAACCGCGAGCGCTTCCAGGCCTTCGACCCGGACGTGGCGGCCGGGACCACCCCGGCGGTGCTGGCCTTCGCCGGCGATGTCTATGAGGGGCTGAGGGCGCGCGATCTGGATACGGCCGCGCTGGACTGGGCCCAGGACCGGCTGCGCATCCTGTCGGGCCTGTACGGCCTGCTGCGACCGCTCGACGTGATCCAGCCCTATCGCCTTGAGATGGGCACCCGGCTGAAGACCAGGCGCGGGGCCAGCCTCTATGACTTCTGGGGCGACCGCATCTCGGCGCAACTCAACGCGGACGCCGAGGGGCACGTCGACCCGACGCTCGTGAACCTGGCCAGCCAGGAGTATTTCGGCGCCGTCGACGCCAGGGCGCTGAAGCTGCCGGTGGTGACGCCGCAGTTCCGCGAGGCGAAGGACGGCGAAAGCCGCATCATCTCCTTCTTCGCCAAGAAGGCCCGCGGGGCCATGGCGCGGTTCATCATCGACCAGCGGATCGAACGCGCAGCCGATCTCAAGGCCTTCGACCGCGACGGCTACCGCTTCGACGCCGCCGCCTCGACCGAGACCGACTGGATATTCATCAGGTCGGGAAATACTTGAGCCCGACGGTGGCCAGCGGCATGATCAGCCGCTAGCCTGTCGCCTTCTGCAGCAGTCCGGATTGCCCATGTTCCCTTGGTCCAAGCGCGGCGACGCCGCTCCCCAAGCCGACGCCGCCCCGCGCGCCCCCGGCGACCTGCGGGGGCAGGTGTGCGTCGTCTCCGGCTCGACGTCCGGCATCGGCCTGGCCCTGGCCCGCGCCGCCGCCAGCCACGGGGCCGACGTGGTGCTGAACGGGCTGGGCGATCCGGCCGAGATCGAGCGCACCCGCGCCGAGCTGGAGGCCTCCTGCGGCGTGCGCGTGCGTTACCACGCCGCCGACATGGCCCGCGGCGACGAGGTGGCCGACATGGTCGCCTTCGCCCGGCACCAGCTCGGCCGCCTGGACATTCTGGTCAACAACGCCGGCATCCAGCACGTCGAGGCGGTCGAGACCTTCCCGTCCGACAAGTGGGAGAAGATCCTCGCCATCAACCTGTCGTCGGTGTTCTACGCCACGCGGGCGGCGATCCCGATCATGAAGGCCCAAGGGCGCGGCCGCATCATCAACGTCGCCTCGGCCCACGGCCTCGTCGCCAGCCCGTTCAAGTCGGCCTACGTCGCCGCCAAGCACGGGGTGCTGGGCTTCACCAAGACGGTGGCGCTGGAAGTGGCGCGCGACAACATCACCTGCAACGCCATCTGCCCCGGTTATGTCGAGACGCCGCTGGTGAAGCAGCAGATCGCCGACCAGGCCCGGACCCGCGGCATCAGCAAGGACAAGGTGGTCGAGGACGTGATGCTGGCGGCCCAGCCGACCAAGAAGTTCGTCACCACCGAGGAGCTGTCGGGCCTGTTCCTCTATCTGGTGTCCGACCTCGGGGCCTCGGCCAACGGCGCCAGCTTCTCCATCGACGGCGGCTGGACCGCCCAGTAGCGGTGACAGGAGGGGGCGTGCGGAACCCGTTCAGACGCCCCGACACGCCGGCCCGCGCGCCCGTCTGCCTCGCCCTGCAGGGCGGCGGCGCCCACGGCGCCTTCCAGTGGGGCGTGCTGGACCGGCTGCTGGAAGCCGACGTGCTCGACATCCGCGCCGTGACGGCCAGCTCGGCCGGGGCCATGAACGGCGCGGCCCTGCTCTCCGGCCTCGCCGCCGACGGCCCCGAGGGCGGTCGCGCCGCCCTCGACAAGCTGTGGCGCGAGATCAACCAGTCCGGCGGCCGCAATGTCTTCGGGGACTCGAACATCTGGACCGCGGCTTTCGGCGGCGGCTGGCTGAAGGACAACCCCCTGTGGCGCGCCGGCGAGACCCTGGCCCTGTCGCTCAGCCCCTATGAGTTCAATCCCTTCAACCTGAACCCGCTGGACCGGGCGCTGAAGGCGGCGATCGATTTCGAGGCGGTACGCGCCTCGCCGATCCGGCTGTTCGTCGCGGCCACGGCGGTGCAGCGGGCGAAGTCGCGCATCTTCACCAATGCCGAGATCACCGACCGGGTGCTGCTGGCCTCGGCCTGCCTGCCGCACCTGTTCCAGGCCGTCGAGATTGACGGCGAGGACTACTGGGACGGCGGCTACCTCGCCAATCCGCCGCTTTGGCCGCTGTTCAGCGGCGACCTGCCCCGGGACATCCTGCTGCTGCCGCTCAACCCGTTCCGGCGCGACGAGACGCCGAAGAAGGCCGGAGAGATCGTCGACCGCCTGAACGAGATCGCCTTCAACGCCCCCCTGACCGCCGAGCTGCGGGCCATCGCCTTCGTGCAGAAGCTGCTCGACGAGGGGCTGCTCAACGAGACCGCCCGCGGCCGCTACCGGCGGGTGCTGATGCACGCCATCGAGGCCGACAGTTACCTGGGCAAGCTGAGCCTCAGCTCCAAGTTCGACACGGAATGGACCTTCCTGCAGGAGCTCAAGGCGCGAGGGCGCGAAGCCGCCGAAGCCTGGCTGGACACCTGTCTGCCGGCCGTGGGCCAGCGCTCCAGCGTCGACCTGAAGGCCCGCTTCCTCTGACCGTCAGGCGAGCCCGGCGTCCTCGGGCAGCCCCAGCATCAGGTTGAGGTTCTGCACCGCGGCGCCCGAGGCGCCCTTGCCGAGATTGTCGAGCAGGGCCACGAGCCGGACCTGGGCCCCGCCGCGGTCGCCGAACACATGCAGCCGAAGCCGGTTGGTGCCGTTCAGCCCCTCCGGCGACAGGCCGGTCATGGCCTCGGTCGTCTCCAGATCGACCACCTCGACGAAGCGCGACCCGGCATAGGCCTCGCTGAGCGCCCCGTGCACCACCTCGATCGAGGGCGAGCCCGGGAGGGCCGACAGGTGCAGCGGGACCTCCACCAGCATGCCCTGCCGATAGGCTCCGACGGCCGGGGCGAACAGCACCGGCGTCTCCAGCCCGGCGTGCTTGGTCATTTCCGGCACATGCTTGTGCTTCAGCGACAGGCCGTAGGCCCGATACGGCGGCGCGCCGGCCCCCTCCTCGAACTCGGCGATCATCGCCTTGCCGCCGCCGGAGTAGCCCGACACGGCATTGACGGTCAGAGGCTGGTCCCTCGGCACGATCCCGGCGCGCACCAGCGGCGCGACCAGAGCCAGAAAGCCGGTTGGATAGCAGCCCGGGTTCGACACCCGACGGGCGCCGATGATCTCGCCGCGCTGGTGCGGGGCCAGCTCGGCGAAGCCATAGGTCCAGCCTGAAGCGACCCGGAACGCGGTCGAGGCGTCGATCACCTTGACCTCGGGATTGTCGATCAGCCCGACCGCCTCCTTCGCCGCCTCGTCAGGCAGGCACAGGATCACCAGATCGGCGGCGTTCAGCGCCTCGCGCCGCGCCTCAAGCTCGCGCCGCCGCTCGCCCAGCAGGATCAGCTCCAGATCGCGCCGCCCCTCCAGCCGCCGCAGCACGTCCAGCCCCGTGGTCCCGGCCTCGCCGTCGATGAAGATGGTGTGGGTCATGCCGCCGCTCCTATCCCGTCTGCTCTGTCCGGAGAAGGTGGCAGGCAGACGGCAGACGCTCCGCCGCCCCTTCCCTTCTCCCGCAACGGGAGAAGGGAAAAAGAAAGGGCGCCCCGGGTTTCCCCGAAGCGCCCCGAATCCAGACCGTATGACGCGGCTTAGCGCTTCGAGAACTGGAAGCTACGGCGGGCCTTGGCGCGGCCGTACTTCTTGCGCTCGACGACGCGGCTGTCGCGGGTCAGGAAGCCGTGCGGCTTCAGGACCTTGCGCAGTTCAGGCTCGTAGTGGGTCAGGGCGTGCGACAGACCGTGGCGGATGGCGCCGGCCTGGCCCGACAGGCCCGAGCCCTCGACGGTGCAGATCACGTCGTACTGGGTGGCGCGGTCAGCCACGTTCAGCGGCTGGGCGACCATCATCTGCAGCACCGGACGGGCGAAGTAGGCGGCCACGTCCTTGCCGTTGACGGTGATCTTGCCGGTGCCGCGCTTCACCCACACGCGGGCGATGGCGTTCTTGCGCTTGCCGGTCGAATAGGCGCGGCCCAGGGCGTCGATCTGCGGCTCGCGGGGCGCAGCGTCCTCGGCGGCGGCGGTGCCCATGCCCTTCAGGGCGTCGAAGCCGGTGGCGGTGTCGGTGGGGGTCACGTCGGTCATGCTCAGACGCTCCGGGTGTTCTTGGGCGAGGCCGACTTGAAGTCGATCGTCTCGGGCGACTGGGCTTCGTGCGGATGCGAGGCGCCGGTGTAGAGGCGCAGGTGCGTCATCTGCTTGCGGGCCAGCGGGGATTCCTTCGGCAGCATGCGCTCGACGGCCTTCTCGAGCACGCGCTCGGGGAAGCGGCCGTTCAGCTGCTTGCCGGCGGTCACTTCCTTGATGCCACCCGGGTGACCGGTGTGGCGATAGTAGACCTTGTCCGTCAGCTTGTTGCCGGTGAACACGACCTTGTCGACGTTGGTGACGATGACGTAGTCGCCGCAGTCGACGTGCGGGGTGTAGTCGCCGCGGTGCTTGCCGCGCAGACGGTTGGCGATGAAGGTCGCGAGGCGGCCCACCACGACGCCTTCGGCGTCGATGTGGATCCACTTCTTCTCGACCTCGGCCGGCTTCAGCGAAGCCGTGGTGGTCTTCAGCATGGGTTCGGGTCCTGGGACTGACGGGCGGACCGGAAGACCGGACCGACGGGAGCGGCGCTGATAGAGGAGACGCGGCGCGCGGTCAACAGCGGGAAGCGCGCCGAAATCAGATCAAGTTTCTGTTTTCAAAATACTTTTCGTGCGCGGTATTAAAATACCATATGCGCAGCGCCCGTATTGCGACGATTCCGCCCCCGAAACCGTCATGGTTCGGTGATGACCCCCCCGCCGACCGGAGGCATAAGGCGCGCTCGTAGAGGAGTGCCCCCATGCGCATCGATCGTCGCGGCCTGCTGAACACCGGCGCCGTCGCCTTCGCCTTCGCCGGCCTGGCCCGCAGCGTCGAGGCCCAGACCGCCGAGACCTATGTCAACGAGGTCGAGGGCTATGGCCCGCTGGTGCGCGATCCCAACGGCCTGCTCGATCTGCCGGCGGGCTTCACCTACCAGATCATCTCCCAGAGCGGCGACACCATGGACGACGGCCTGTTCGTCCCGGGACAGCCGGACGGCATGGCCTGCTTCCCGCTGGAGGGCACGCGCGTCGCCCTGGTCCGCAACCACGAACTGCGCGGGCGCAGCGCCCTGCACCGCAACCTCGGGCCCGGCGGGCTGAACGAGGAGCGGATCAGCATGGTCGACGCGTCGAAGGCCTTCGACACCTACAAGAACGGCCGCCCCCTGCCCGGCGGCTGCACCACCGTCATTTACGACCTCGCCACGCGCCAGACCGTCAGCGAGCGCCTGACGCTGGCGGGCACCTCGACCAACTGCTGCGGCGGCCCGACGCCCTGGGGCAGCTGGCTGACCTGCGAGGAGACCGACGAAACCCCGGAAAGCGGCGACGTGGCCAAGGCCCATGGCTGGGTGTTCGAGGTGCCGGCCACGGCGACCGGGCCCGTCGAGCCCGTACCGCTCAAGGCCATGGGCCGGTTCGACCACGAGGCGGTCTGCGTCGATCCCCGTAGCGGCGTCGTCTATCTGACCGAGGACCAGAACGACGGCCTGTTCTACCGCTTCATCCCGACTACGCCCGGCCGTCTGGCCGAGGGCGGCAAGCTGCAGGCCATGGCCCTGCGCGGCCAGCCCGGCGCGGACACCCGCAACCAGGACCAGCGCGCCTGGAACGTCGGCGACTGGGTCGAGGTGGACTGGGTCGATCTGGAGGACGTCGAGGCGCCGGCTGGCGACCTGCGCCAGCGCGGCCACGCCGCCGGGGCCGCCCTCGTGGCCCGCGGCGAGGGCATCTGGTGGGGCGATAACGAGGCCTACTTCACCGCCACCTCGGGCGGCCCGATCCGTCGCGGTCAGGTGCTGCGCCTGCAGCCCAACCTCGACGGCGGCCCCGACCGGCTGCAGCTGTTCGTGGAGAGCACGGACGAGAAGACGGTCAACATGGCCGACAACATCACCATCGCGCCCTGGGGCCATCTGGTGCTGTGCGAGGACAACTATTCGGACCGGATCCGCAATCACCTCAAGGGCGTCACGCCCGAGGGCAGGATCTACACGATCGGCCGCAACGTCTTCCACGGCAACTCGGAGTTCGCCGGGGCCTGCTTCTCGCCCGACGGCGAGGTGCTGTTCGTCAACATCATGTACCCGGGCATGACCCTGGCGATCAGAGGCCCGTGGACCTCGGTCCGGACATGAAGCGCC
The DNA here is from genome assembly GCF_035998205.1 of Brevundimonas sp. Taxonomy (GTDB): domain Bacteria; phylum Pseudomonadota; class Alphaproteobacteria; order Caulobacterales; family Caulobacteraceae; genus Brevundimonas. The sequence goes on along the minus strand of NZ_DASYHT010000004.1, from coordinate 453,206 downwards.
GGGGCTGCGACCGCAGGACCAGCCAGAGGTTCAGCGTCGCCAGCCCCAGCAGCACCGCCGCCCCGCCCTGGTGGGCCACGCCCAGCCACAGGGGCACGGACCAGATCAGGGTGAAGACGCCGAGAACCGCCTGGGCCCAGACCCCGGCGGCGACCGCATAGGCCCCTGCCCCCGCCCCTTCCGCCAGCCGCCAGCGGTAGGCCTGCACCGCATAGACGGTGACGAAGGCCAGCAGCAGATAGGCGGTGATCCGGTGATTGAACTGGGTCAGGGCCTGGTCGTGCAGGAAGGCGACCGCGCCCTGCGACCAGTCGACCGGCGGCAGCAGCGCGCCGTTCATCATCGGCCAGTCGGTATAGACCAGCCCGGCCTTGCCGCCCGCCACCAGCGCGCCCAGCAGGCACTGCACGAACACCAGACCGAGCAGCGCCCCGGCGCCGCGGGCCCACCCCGCGGGCGGCACGTTGCGGCTCTCCCCGTGCCAGGCCTCCAGCGCCGTCCAGATCAGGGCGGCGAAGATCAGAAAGGCGAGCCCGAGGTGCGTCGCCAGACGCTCCGGCGCCACCAGCACCCGCTCGGACAGGCCGCTGGCGACCATCCACCAGCCGATGAAACCCTGCAGCCCGCCCAGCGCCAGCAGCGCCGTGGTGCGCCAGACGAGGCGGTCGGGCATGGCCCAGGCCCGCAGCGGCGAGGCCGGCGGGGCGAACCGCAGCAGCATGAAGACCGCCCAGGGCAGGAAGAACGCCAGCCCGATGAAGCGGCCCAGCTGGCGGTGACCCCACTCCCACCAGAAGATGAACTTGAACTCGTCCAGCGACATGCCGGCGTTGACCAGCTGGTACTGCGGGATGGCCCGGTACTTCTGGAAGGCCTCGTTCCAGTCCGCGGCGTTGAGCGGGGGGATGGCCCCCATGATCGGCTTCCACTCGGTGATCGACAGGCCCGAGCCGGTCAGGCGGGTGACTCCGCCCACGATCACCATGATGAAGACGAGCGTGGCCACGCCCGCCAGCCAGAGGGCGACGGGGCGGGATCGATCCGGGGGAGTGAACACGGGCATTCGACGCTCGACACTGGGACAGTTAGGATCGACCGCAGACGCGGCGACCGTTCCCATGGGCGATAGCGCCGCGCTAAGGCAAGATCGAGTCGGCGCGACGTTCCTCGGCGTCGCAGCGGATCAGGGAGCGGACGCCGTGCAGTATCTCGAAGCGGGGGTGGTGGTCCTCGCCACCGTGGCGATCGCCTGGGCGGCGGACCAGCTGGCCGGGCGTCGCGGTGTCGGCATGGCCACCCTGGTGGCCCTGACCGGGGCCGGCTGCGGGGCCTTTCTGGCGGTGCGGGTGTTCGCCGTGGCGACGCTCGAGAGCTGGGGCTGGGCCCTGTGGAGCTGGGTCGGCGCGGTCGTCGCCCTGATCGCCTTCTTCCTGTTCCGGAGCAAGCGATGAACCCGCGCCTGCGCCGGGCCATCGCCGCGATCGGCGTGCTGGTGTTCCTGACGGTCTACGTCTGGGGCGTGATCTCGCTGGCCCCCTTCATCCCCGAGGTCTGGTGGGCCCAGCTGCTCTATTTCGGCATCGCTGGCACCGCCTGGGGCGTGCCCATCCTGCCGCTGCTGACCTGGGCCGAGAAGGGCGGGGAATAGCGCCGCCACGACGGCCCGCCGGGCCCTAAGGGGTTGGGGATCAGGGAAGATGGTCGGAGCGACAGGATTCGAACCTGCGACCCCTTGACCCCCAGTCAAGTGCGCTACCAGGCTGCGCCACGCTCCGAAGGGGCCCCCTATAGACGCGGCGTCGTCGCCTCGCCAAGCGAAAAAGGCGATCAGCGCGCCAGCGCCGTCTCGAGACGCCGGCGGGCCTGCTCGATCCGCTCCAGCACATCCTGCAAACGCCGGCGACGGCTGGCGTCCAGCCGTGCGGCGGGGGGCGGCCCCTGGCCCGGATCGCCGGCGTCGGAAGCATCCTCAGGCGCGGCCTGGAAGGCGAGGACCGTCGCCGGATCGGCGTAGCTGACCAGCCGCTTCAGTCCCTGCTCGCGGTGCAGGCGCAGCACGCCCTTGATGGTCAGGCCCTCGTCATGCAGCAGCCGCCGCACCGCCTTCAGCACCGCAATGTCCTGTGGCCGGTAGAAGCGACGGCCGCCGGCGCGCTTCAGCGGCTGGATGAAGGTGAAGCGGCTCTCCCAGAAGCGCAGCACGTGCTGCGGGGCGCCGACCTCCTCGGCCGCTTCGGAGATGGTGCGAAAGGCGTCGGGACTCTTGGACGCCATCGGGGTCAGGCCGCGCCGTTCGCGCCGTCGACCTTGCCCTTCATGATCTGCGAGGCGCGGAAGGTGATGACGCGGCGCGGATGGATGGCGGCGGGCTCGCCGGTCTTGGGGTTGCGGCCCATGCGGGCGCGCTTCTCACGCACCTGGAAGACGCCGAAGCCCGACAGCTTGACCGTCTCGCCGCGCTCAAGCGCCTCGACCATCAACTCCAGGGTGCGCTCGACCAGGGTGGCGCATTCCTGGCGCGACAGGCCGAGCGATTCATGCACGGCCTCGCACAGATCGGCGCGCGTCACGGTCTGATGCATGGGCCCCTCCCTCGCGTCTCAGGCGCATTGAACGCCAAACCCACGGGAAATCAAAGGGGCAAAGAAGGTTACAGGCGAATCGCGCAGGCGCCCCAGGTCAGGCCGCCACCCATGGCCTCCAGCATCAGCAGGTCGCCGCGCCTGATCCGCCCGTCCCTGATGGCCGCGTCGAGCGCCAGCGGGATCGAGGCGGCCGAGGTGTTGGCGTGCAGGGCCACGGTGGAGATCACCTTGGCCTCGTCGAGACCCAGCCGCTCGCCCACGCCCTTGATGATGCGCTGGTTGGCCTGGTGCGGCACGAACCAGTCGATCTCGGGAATGGTCAGGCCCGCGGCCCCGGCGGCGGCGGTGATGCCCTCGGAAATGTTGACCACGGCGTGGCGGAACACCTGGTTGCCGGCCATGCGCAGATGGCCGACCGTGCCGGTCGTGGCCGGGCCGCCGTCGACATAGAGCAGCTCGGTGCGGGTCCCGTCGCAACGCAGGGCGAAGCCGAGGATGCCCTGGTCCGCCTTGGTCCCCTGCCCCGGCCGCGGCTCCAGCACGACGGCGCCAGCGCCGTCGCCGAACAGCACGCAGGTGGTGCGGTCGGTCCAGTCCATCAGCCGGGTCATCTCTTCGGCCCCGATGACCAGGGCGCAGCGGGCGTGGCCGCGCGCCACAAAGCCGTCGGCGACGCTGAGAGCGTAGACGAAGCCGGAGCAGACCGCCTGGACGTCAAAGGCGATGCCGACGGGGCAGCCCAGCTTGCGCTGGACGATCGAGGCCACTGCCGGGAAGGTCATGTCCGGCGTGGTCGTGGCGACGATGATCAGATCGACCTCGTCGGCGGTCCGGCCCGCGTCGGCGAGGGCGCGGCGCGCCGCCTCGACCGCCAGGTCGCTGGTCGGCTGATCGTCCCGCGCCTTGTGGCGCTGGCGGATGCCGGTGCGTTCCTGGATCCAGGCGTCGGAGGTGTCGACGATGGCGGCCAGGTCGTCATTGGTCACCACCTGCTCGGGCAGGTAGCCGCCGACGCCGGTGATGGCGCTGCGCACGGTGGGGGCGGCGGAACTCACTGGGACACGTCCTCGGTCTGGGGGGTCGCGACAGGCGGCGCGAGCGCGGCGAGACGGCCGAGGCTGTGGCTGACCCGCTCCAGATAGCCGCTGCGGCCAAGATCGATGGCGATGCGGACAGCGTTGCTGAAGCCGCGGGCGTCAGCGCCGCCGTGGCTCTTCACAACGATGCCGTTGAGCCCCAGCAGGGGCCCGCCGTTGATGGCGCTGGGGTCGATGCGCCGGCTCATGCGCTTCAGCGCCGGCATGGCGATCAGGGCCCCCAGCTTCGCCTGCAGATCCGAGGTCAGGGCCTCGCGCATCAGGGTCGAGATGAAGCGGGCCACGCCCTCGGCCGTCTTCAGGGCGATGTTGCCGGTGAAGCCGTCGGTGACGACGACGTCTACCGTGCCCCTGGCGATGTCATCGCCCTCGACGAAGCCGTGATAGTTCAGGTCAAGGCCGCCCTCGCGAAGCACGCGCGCCGCCTCGCGGACCTCCTCGTGCCCCTTGATGTCCTCGGAGCCGACATTGAGCAGACCGATGGAGGGCCGCTCGACGCCGTGGACAGCCTGGTGGAAGGCCTCGCCCATGATGGCGAACTCGACCAGCTGCTCGGCGTCGCTCTCGATATTGGCGCCCACATCGAGCACCGCCGTGACGCCGCGCAGGGTGGGCCAGCTGGCGACGATGGCCGGCCGCTCCAGACCCGGAGCCGACATGCGCAGGATCAGCTTGGAGATGGCCATGAGGGCCCCGGTGTTGCCGGCAGACACCGCCGCCTGGGCTTCGCCGGCGCGCAGCGATTCGACCGCGTTCCACAGGCTTGAGCCCTTGCCGCGGCGCATCGCCTGGGCCGGCTTCTCGTCCATGCCGATGACCTTTTCGGCCTGCCGGATCTCGGCCACGGCCGCGACGGCCGGATGGCGCTTCAGCTCGGCCTCAATCGCCGCCGCATCGCCATGCAGAAGGAAGCGGACGCTGCGGTCGCCGCTGCGCTCGAGGTAGTCCGCCAGGCCCGGGATCACCACGGTCGGGCCGTGGTCGCCGCCCATGGCGTCGAGGGACAGGGTGATGGGAGAAGTCACGCGTGAAGGGCTCCTGCGCCGGTCCAGCCTCACCCGGGCGCGTCGCGAACGTGCCGGACGATACCCGGCGCGCGCCGGGATGCAAGGGAACCGACGTCAGGTCAACCTTCGCCTTCGGGCCGGGGCGTGAGTCGGGACAGCACGGCGAAGGGCGAGACCTCGGCCGCCTCCTCCGGCTGGACGAACACTGCGCCCGGCTTGCGCGGGAACGGGTCGAGCGCCAGCGCCAGATGCTCCAGCGCATAGGCCCACAGATCGATGTGGCCGACGACCCAGTCCGGACCGTCATGATCCGGATCGATGTCGACCTCGCCGTCCTCGACCGGCGGCTCGCCCTCAACCAGATCAACCGAGAACGGGGCATCGATCCGGGTCGGCAGCGGTTCGAGCGTCACGCCGCAGACCTGGTCGAGGTCGGCCACAACCCGTCCGGACAGGCGCCAGCCCTCGCCCGCAGGCGCGATGCCGACCTCGGCGGACAGGGCGCGGATCGCCCCGAGGCCGAGATCGCGGCGCACGGCCTCGCAGGCGGCGGCGTCGGCGGTGAGGCTGCGGCTGACGCCGGGGCCGATCTGGTTCAGCCGCAGGGGCTCGCTCGGAAGGGTCATGCGGTGATGTCGGCCCAGTCGGGGCCCGACTGCAAGTCCCGGATCGGCTGGACCGCCAGCCGCGCCCGGCTGGCCACGGCGTAGGCGGCCAGGGCCGGCGCCCCGGGGGCGTCGTCCGACTCGAACAGGTTGCGGGCGAAGGCCTCGCCCAGACCGGCGGTATCCCCGGCCCGCAGGGGGGCCTCATAGGCGGTCATGCGCCCGTAGAGCGACTCGCCCAGCTTGCGCATCTTCTTGGCGATCGACAGATCGCCGACCCCGAGCTCGCGCAAGGCATGGTCCAGCGCCGAGACATAGACGTCGAACAGGTCCTGGGCCGCGTCCGCCCCGGACGGCCCCTCGTCGCGCAGGCGCATGACCAGCAGCAGCACGTGCAGGGTGTAGAGCTCGAACCGCGCATCGATGCGATCCGGCGCGCCCAGCGTGGTGTAGAAGGCCGGGGCGCGCGCCTGGGTCGCCGCCTGGGCGTACAGGTGCTCGATCGAGAGACGGACGGCGCGGGGCCGGAACAGGGATTTCAGCATCGGGTTCACGGCCCTCTTTCCGCCGCGCCGTTGAACTAGGGCTCCGCAGACGATAGGTCAAAGGTCCGAGGGACCCCAGCGGCGCACGACCGCACCCACCAGAGGAACCGCATGGCTCGCATCTTCCCAGTCCTGGCGGCGCTCGCGACGGCGACGGCCGTGGCCGCCTGCGCCCCGACGGTCGGCCGCAACGGCTTCCAGCCCATCGACGTCATGCCGACGGACATCGTCGCCGGCACTGACGACAAGTCCACCGTTCTGGCCAAGCTGGGCTCGCCGTCGACCACCTCGGTCTTCGAGGGCGAGAACGTCTGGTACTACATCACCCAGACGACCGAGCAGTACACCTTCAACCGGGCCCAGGTGGCCCAGCGTTCGGTCACGGCCATCACCTTCAATGAAGCGGACGACAAGGTGCTGGAGGTGCGCGAGCTGGACCTGGAGGCCGGCGAGCAGATCGCCATGAACGACCGCCAGACCCCGACCCGGGGCCGTCAGCTGACGATTCTCGAACAGCTGCTCGGCAACGTCGGCCGCGGCCAGCTGCCGCGCACCGAGGAAAACGTCCCGGGCCAGCGCCGCCCCGACTGATCCGGGCCGCCCGGCTTCAGCCCCGGGCGTGTCCACGACAAAAAAGAACGCCCCGGAGATCGCTCTCCGGGGCGTTTGTCGTTGAAGCGCCGTCGATCAGACGATCTTGCCGCTCGCCAGCACCGCCAGCAGCAGCAGGGCGACGATGTTGGTGATCTTGATCATCGGGTTCACGGCCGGACCGGCGGTGTCCTTGTAGGGATCGCCCACGGTGTCGCCGGTCACCGCGGCCTTGTGGGCCTCGGAGCCCTTCTTGTGCACCACGCCGGTCTTGTCGGTGTAGCCCTCCTCGATCAGCTTCTTGGCGTTGTCCCAGGCGCCGCCGCCCGAGGTCATCGAGATGGCCACGAACAGGCCGGTGACGATCACCCCCATGAGCATGGCCCCGAGCGCGGCGAAGGCGTTGGCCTTGTCCGGCTGGATCATCAGCACCACGGTGAACAGGACGATCGGCGACAGCACCGGCAGCAGCGACGGCACGATCATCTCGCGGATCGCCGCCGAGGTCAGGATGTCGACCGCCTTGCCGTACTCCGGCTTGACCTTGAAGGTCATGATGCCGGGGTTCTCACGGAACTGGCGACGCACCTCGGCCACCACCGACTCGGCCGCCCGGCCCACGGCCATCATCGACATGCCGCCGAACAGGAAGGGCAGAAGCCCCCCGAACAGCAGCCCGACCACGACATAGGGGTTGGACAGGTCGAAGGCGACCGCGCCCAGATCCGCGAAGAACGGATAGTCGCCCGGATTGGCTGAGAAGTAGCGCAGGTCCTCGGTATAGGCCGCGAACAGCACCAGGGCGCCGAGACCGGCCGAGCCGATGGCGTAGCCCTTGGTCACGGCCTTGGTGGTGTTGCCGACCGCGTCGAGGGCGTCGGTGGAGACGCGGACCTCGGGCGGCAGCCCCGCCATCTCGGCGATCCCGCCGGCGTTGTCCGTGACCGGGCCGAAGGCGTCCAGGGCCACGATCATGCCGGCGACGCCGAGCATGGTGGTGGTGGCGATGGCGATGCCGAACAGGCCGGCCAGCTGGAAGGTGCTGACGATGCCGATGATGATGATCAGCGCCGGGATGGCGGTCGATTCCAGCGACACGGCGAGGCCCTGGATGACGTTGGTGCCGTGGCCCGAGACCGAGGCGTTGGCCACCGACTTGACCGGCCGGAAGCCGGTGCCGGTGTAGTATTCGGTCACCACCACGATGGCGGCGGTGACGACCAGGCCGATGAGGCCCGACCAGAACAGGTTGATCGGCAGGATGATGTCGCCGGCCGTCGTGGTGACAGGACCGCCGATCAGACCGTTGACGACGAACCACAGGGCCCCGACCGACAGCACGCCGGTCACGATCAGCCCCTGGTACAGGGCGCCCATGATGTTGTTGTTCTTGCCCAGACGGACGAAGAAGGTGCCGAGGATCGAGGTCACGACGCAGGCGCCGCAGATAGCCAGCGGCAGCAGCATCAGGGCGTCGACATAGGGCTGGCCGCGGAAGAAGATGGCTGCCAGCACCATGGTGGCGACCGTGGTCACCGCATAGGTCTCGAACAGGTCGGCGGCCATGCCGGCGCAGTCGCCGACGTTGTCGCCCACGTTGTCGGCGATGGTCGCAGCGTTGCGGGGATCATCCTCCGGGATCCCGGCCTCGACCTTGCCCACCATGTCGCCGCCGACGTCGGCGCCCTTGGTGAAGATGCCGCCGCCCAGACGGGCGAAGATGGAGATCAGCGAGGCGCCGAAGCCCAGCGCCACGAGACCGTCGATGACCTCGCGCCCGGTGCTCTCCAGCCCCAGACCTTCGGTCAGGACCGCATAGTAGCCGGCCACGCCGAGGAGGGCCCCGCCGGCCACGAACAGGCCGGTGACGGCGCCCGAGCGGAACGCCAGGTCCAGCCCCTTGGCGAGGCTCTGGGAAGCGGCCTGGGCGGTGCGGACATTGGCCCGGACCGAGATCAGCATGCCGGCGTAGCCGGCGGCGCCGGACAGCACGGCGCCGATCAGGAAGCCGAGCGCGGCCCAGGTGCCGATCAGCAGCCAGGCGGCGATGAGGATGACCACGCCGACCATGGCGATGGTGGTGTACTGACGGCGCAGATAGGCCGAAGCCCCTTCCTGGATCGCCGCGGCGATCTCGCGCATTTTTTCGTTGCCGGCATCGGCCTTCATCAGGGCGACGGTCTGGACGGCGCCGTAAAGCACCCCCAGAGCGCCGGCCGCGATGACCAGCCAGAGATATGACGTCATTGCGTTTTCCAACCCTAGTTGCAGTTCAGCGCGCGGCCCTTGGCGCGGCGGGCGTCATCGCCTCTTGTCCGCCTTCCGGTCCCCCCGTGCGCGAAGGACGCAAGATCGCGTCCATGGGGAAATGCGGCGAGACGGTGCCAAAAGCGCGGCGGACGCGCAACGACTGATTAAGGATCGGGGTTGCGGCCTCAGGCGGCCGGCGCGCGGGCCCGGCGACGCGGCAGCTGCGACACGACCTCGACGCGGGTGATGACCCCCCGCCCGACCAGCCGCGTGGCGGCCGCGGTCAGGACGCGGCTGATGCCTGCCACGTCGAGACGGCTGTAGTCACCGGCGACCGTGAACGGCGTGCGGTGCGCCGCCTTGACCAGCTCGTCACGGAAGTACGGCTCCTTGAGCCGCAGGGGGGCGAGATCGTTGTTGGGCGCGATGTGCAGCCGGATGGTCATGAACACATAGTTCCGCACGCGACCTTCGGCGATCACCGGCAGGCCGACCGACAGCAGGCTGAGCATCGGCGGTTCGGAGGAGCCCCCGCCGCCCGGGCCGGCGGCCATGGCGGGCCCGGCGGCGGCGGTGACAGCGGCGGCGGCGATCAGGTCACGGCGCTTCATGCGACAAGCCTCGCACATCGAGCTTGCCAAACCGTTGCCCGGCGGCGGCCTCAGCCGTGACGCCAGCCGAGACGGTCGAGCGCCAGCGTCTTCCCGCCGAGGCGGACCGTCACCCCCTGCCCGGCCGTGACGCGGCCCACGGTGGTCAGGCGCAGGTGCAACCCCTCGGCGGCGCGCATCAGGGCCGCCTCGGCGGACGGGGCGCAGGTCAGCAGGATCTCGTAGTCATCGCCCGCGGTGGCGAGGAAGCTCAGCGCCGCCTCGGGGTCGACGCGGCTGTCGAACCAGGCGCGCGCCGCCGCCGACAGGGGCAGATGCCCGAGGTCCAGCTCGATAGCCACGCCGCTGGCTGCCGCGATCCGTCCGGCGTCGGCGGCCAGCCCGTCCGAGATGTCGGCGCTGGCGTGGGCATGCCCCGGCAGGGCCGCCCCGAAGGCCAGCCTCGGCTCGGGCAGCCGATAGTGGGCCGCGAGGGCCGCGATCCGCTCCGGCTCCAGCTCCAGCCGCCCCTGCGCCGCCTGCAGGCCGAGGCCGCCGTCGCCGATGCTTCCTGTCACCAGCACCAGATCGCCCGGGCGGGCCCCGGCCCTGCCGACGATGCCCCCCCTCGGGGCCCAGCCCAGCAGGGTGGCGCTGAACGACGCCGGCCCGGGCGTGGAGACGGTATCGCCGCCGATCAGGCCAAGCCCGAACGTCGCCTGGTCCTCCGCCAGTCCGGCGGCGAAGGCCTCGCGCTCGGGCCAGCCGCAGCGCGACGACCAGTGGCAGGCCAGCAGATAGCCGAACGGCTCGGCCCCCTTGGCCGCCAGGTCCGACAGGTTCACCCGCAGCAGCTTGCGCGCCACCAGGTCAAGCGGATCGTCGGGCAGGAAGTGCACGCCCTCGACGATCGCATCCTTGGTCAGGACGAGATCGTGGCCCGGCCGGGACGGCACGACGCCGACATCATCGGCGAGGTCACGCCCCCAGACCGGATGGGCGAGCGGACGGAACAGGCGGTCGAGGGTCTCGAACTCGTCCGTGGCGTCAATCGCGGGCATCGCGCGCAACCCCGTCGAGGGCGGCGTTGACGAACTTGGCCTCGGCCGGGTCGAAGAAGGCCTTGGCCAGCTCGACGTATTCGTTGATGACCACCTCGCGCGGGGCCTCGGGCTTGTCGCGCAGCTCATAGGCCCCGGCCCGCAGCAGGGCCCGCAGGGTCGCATCCAGCCGCTCCAGCCGCCAGTTGGAGGCCAGCCGGGCGCTGACCGCCGTGTCGATCTCCGCCTGACCGGCCACCACGCCCCGCACGACGTCTGCAAACCAGGCCTCGTCGGCCTCGGCCAGGGGCTCGCCCTCGATGTCGGCGTCGAAACGGTAGTCGGAGAACTCGCGGATCACGGTCTCGACCCCGGCCCCGGCCAGCTCCATCTGATAGAGCGCCTGGACCGCCGCCAGACGGGCCACGGTGCGGGCGCGCCGCTCCCGCGCCGACAGATGCGGTTCGCGGCCGCCGTCGCGCACGGCCTCGGCCGCCTCCAGCTGGGCCAGCACGGCCTTCAGGTCCCCCGGCTCGCTCATGCCGCGCTCCCGCCGAGGCCGACCCGGAGACGGCCACGCAGCTCGATCAGATCGAGACAGGCGCGCGCGGCGAAGCCGCCCTTGTCGCCCTCGCTGCGACGGGCCCGGGCCCAGGCCTGGTCCTCGTCCTCGGTGGTCAGGATGCCGTTGCCGATGGCCAAGCCCTTGAGGGCCAGCTGCATCAGGCCGGCCGCCGACTGGTCGGCGACGATCTCGAAATGGTAGGTCTCGCCGCGGATGACGCAGCCGAGCGCCACATAGCCGTCGTAGCGCGGCGCGGTCGGGTAGCGCCCGGCCTCCTCGGCCATGGCGATCACCGCCGGGATCTCCAGCGCACCCGGCACGGTCACCACATCGACCTCGACGCCGCGCGATTCCAGCGCGTCGCGCGCGCCCTCCAGAAGGGCGTCGGCCAGCTCGTCATAGAAGCGCGCCTCGACGATCAGGACGCGCGGGGGATCCTTCAGGATGGCTCTTCTCCGTCCATGTCGCGCCAGCCGACGATGCGCAGGCCGTAGCCTTCGAGCGCGGTCGGCGCAGGTCGCGTGGAGCTCATCACGATCATGTCGCGCACACCCAGGTCCAGAAGGATCTGGGCGCCGACGCCATAGGCCTTGAGCGAGCGGTCCACAGCGGCGGGCTTGTCGGCCCCCGCGAGCCTTTCCGCAAGCCCCTGCAGCGCCGGATCACGCAGAAACACGACGACGCCGGGACCCGGCTGGCGGCTGATGGTCTTGAGCGCCCGGGGCACATAGTCCTGCCGCGCCTCGACGTGGCCCAGCAGATCGGCGGCGAAATCGATCTGGTGCATACGCACCACCGTCGGCTTGCCCGGCTCGATGCGCCCCTTGACGAGGGCCACGTGCTCGGCCCCCTCGATCATGTTGCGATAGAGCATGAGCCGGAACGGCCCCCCGTGCACGCTCTCGAACGGGGTCTCGAGCACCCGCTCGACGAAGCGCTCGGTGCGCCGGCGATAGGCGATCAGGTCGGCGATGGTCCCGATCTTCAGCCCGTGCAGCTGGGCGAAGGCGACCAGGTCCGGCAGCCGGGCCATGGTGCCGTCGTCGTTCATGATCTCGCAGATCACGCCCGAGGGCGTCAGCCCGGCCAGCCGGCTGATGTCGACGGCCGCCTCGGTGTGACCGGCGCGGACCAGCACCCCGCCCTCGCGCGCCACCAGCGGGAAGACGTGGCCGGGCGAGACGATGTCGTCCGCGCCGCGCGTCGGATCGACCGCCACCTGGATGGTGCGGGCCCGGTCGGCCGCGGAGATCCCGGTGGTCACACCCTCACGGGCCTCGATCGAGACGGTGAAGGCGGTGCCCATGCCGGCCCGGTTCTCGGCCGCCATCGGCGGCAGCCGCAGCTGCCGCGCCCGCTCGTCGGTCATGGCCAGACAGATCAGGCCGCGCGCGTGCTTGGCCATGAAGTTGATCTGGTCCGGGGTGGCGAACTGGGCGGGGATGATGACATCGCCCTCGTTCTCGCGGTCCTCGGCGTCGACGAGGATGTAGGGACGGCCGTTGCGGGCGTCCTCGATGATGTCCTCGATGGGACTGATCGGACTGTCGTTCACATTCGCCGCCGGCTGCATCAGGCCGTCTCCTGCCATCGCGCGAGATAGCGCGCGAGCATGTCGATCTCGAAGTTCACCTGATCGCCGACCGCCAGCCGGCCGAGGGTGGTGACCTCCCAGGTGTGGGGGATGATGTTGACGCCGAAGACCCGGTCCTCGACGGCGTTGACGGTCAGGGACACGCCATCGACCGTGATCGAGCCCTTCGGGGCGATGTAGCGGTGCAGCGGCGCCGGGGCCTCGATCTCGATGCGGTGCGAGCCGCCCTCCGGCGTGATGGCCAGGACCCGGCCCAGCCCGTCGACGTGACCGGACACGATGTGGCCGCCCAGCTCGTCGCCCAGCCGCGCCGCGCGCTCGAGATTGACCGCCTGTCCCTCGACCCAGGCCCCGAGGGTGGTCTTCGACAGGGTCTCGTTCGAGACCTCGACGGCGAACCAGCCGTCGCCCTTCTCCACCACCGTCAGGCAGCAGCCGGCATGGCTGATCGAGGCCCCGAGGTCGATGCCCGCGACGTCCCAGGCCGTCTCGACCTCATAGCGCCGGTCGCGGTCGGTCGCGGAGACACGCCGGATACGCCCGACGTCGGTGATGATCCCGGTGAACATAAGAAGGGCTGTCCTCAGTCGCGGGCCCCGACCCGCTCCAGTCGTTCCCACAGGTCGTCGTCGAGAAGCTCCGCCGCAAGGCGCCGGAAGCGGGGCGCGTCAGACAGTCGCTTGAGCGCCAGCAGCCCGAGGCAGGGCCGGCCCTCGGCGCCCAGCAGCATCGGGGCCCGGAACCACTCGATGGCGTCCACGGCCCCGGCGCTGACGAAGGCGGCGGCCACCCGGCCGCCCCCCTCCACCATCAGGCGCGAGACGCCGCGCGCGCCCAGCTCGGCCAGCACGGCCTCGACCGCCGGCCGGCCGTGGGGATTGGCCGCCACCCGCACCACCTCGGCTCCGCCGACGGGACGGGGCTCCGACGTGGTCAGGATCAGGGTGCCGGGCGCCGCCACGCGGGCGAAGTCCGGCGTGCGCAGCTTGCTGTCGAGGATGACCCGCAGCGGGTCGCGCCCGCCGTCGGGCAGGCGGGTGGTCAGGCGCGGATCATCGGCCAGAACGGTCTCGACGCCAACGAGAATGGCGTCCGAGGCGGCGCGCAGGCGGTGTCCCTCCAGCCGGGCGGCCTCTCCGGTGATCCAGCGGCTCTCACCGGACGAGGTGGCGATGCGGCCGTCCAGCGAGGTGGCGACCTTCCAGGTGACGTGCGGACGACTCACGAGCGGTCGGTCTCGTCGAGGCCCTCGGCGTCCAGGAAACGGGCGAAATCGCCGGTCTTGCGGAAGTCCTTGTAGACCGAGGCGTAGCGGACATAGGCCACCTCATCGACGCTCTTCAGCGCCTTCATGATGAAGTCCCCGACCACGCTGGACGGCACCTCGGTCTCGCCGAGGCTTTCCAGCTGTCGGGTGATGCGGCTGACCAGCTGCTCGACCTGTTCCGGCTGCACCGGCCGCTTGCGCAAGGCCACGTTGAGCGACCGCTCCAGCTTGTCGCGATCGAAGGGCGTGCGCCGCCCGTTGCGCTTGACGATGACGAGCTCGCGCAGCTGCACGCGTTCGAAGGTAGTGAAGCGCCCCTGGCAGTTGGGACACGAGCGCCGGCGCCGGATGGCCGCTCCGTCATCCGACGGGCGGCTGTCCTTCACCTGGGTGTCCGCATGACCGCAGAAGGGGCACTTCATCGGCGGCTCAGCCGTAGATGGGGAAGCGGCGCGTCAGCTCGCGCACCTGGCCGGCGACCTTCTGGACGACGGCCGGATCAGCCTCGTCGGTGCCATTCATGGCGTCGATGACGTCGGCGATCCAGTGGCCGACCTGCTGGAACTCGGCCACGCCGAAGCCGCGCGTGGTCGCCGCCGGCGTACCGAGGCGGATCCCCGAGGTGACGGTGAACGGGGCCGTGTCGAACGGCACGCCGTTCTTGTTGCAGGTCATCAGGGCGTGATCGAGCTGGGCCTCGGTGGCCTTGCCGGTCACGCCCTTGGGCCGCAGGTCGACCAGCATGACGTGGCTGTCGGTGCCGCCGGAGACGATCTTCAGCCCGCGTTCGACCAGCACGGCGGCCAGCGCCCGGGCGTTGTCGATCACCTGCTGCGCATACTGACCGAACTCCGGCTTCAGCGCCTCGCCGAAGGCCACGGCCTTGGCGGCGATGACGTGCTCCAGCGGACCGCCCTGCAGTCCCGGGAACACCGCCGAGTTGAACTTCTTGCCCAGTTCCGGGTCGTTCGACAGGATCAGGCCGCCGCGCGGGCCGCGCAGGGTCTTGTGCGTCGTGGTGGTGACCACATGGGCGTGCGGCAGCGGGCTGGGATAGACGCCGCCGGCCACCAGCCCCGCATAGTGAGCCATGTCGACCATCAGGTACGCTCCGACCGAGTCGGCGATCTCGCGGAAGCGCTTGAAGTCGATGTGCCGCGAATAGGCCGAGGCCCCGGCGATGATCAGCTTCGGCTTCTCCGCCGCCGCCATCTCGGCGACGTGGTCGTAGTCGATCAGGTGGTCGTCCTCGCGCACCTTGTAGGTGACCGGGCGGAACCACTTGCCCGACTGGTTGGCCGGGCTGCCGTGGGTCAGGTGACCCCCGGCCGCGAGGTCCATGCCGAGGAAGGTGTCGCCCGGCTGCAGCAGGGCCAGGAACACCGCCTGGTTGGCCTGGGCGCCGGAGTGCGGCTGGACGTTGGCGTAGGCGCAGCCGAACAGGGCCTTGGCGCGCTCGCGGGCCAGATCCTCGATCACATCGACGAACTCGCAGCCGCCGTAGTAGCGCTTGCCCGGATAGCCCTCGGCGTACTTGTTGGTCAGGATCGAGCCCTGCGCCTCCAGCACCGCGCGGGAGACGATGTTCTCCGAGGCGATCAGCTCGATCTGCTCCTGCTGACGCTTCAGCTCGCTCTGGATGGCGCGGAAGATGTCCGGGTCAGCGCCCGACAGCTCGGTCTGGAAGAAGGCGTCGTGGGTCAGCGCGGTCACGGCAGGCATCCCTGGCGGCGGGTTTGAGGGGCTGGCCTATCTACGCCTGCGGGCCCTCCGCCACAACATCTTGTGTCCGCACGCCGCAGGCGGCGCAGGGCGAAGCGCGCCGGATCGCTTGACACGCGCCCCCGGCCGTCCGACCTCCGGGCCATGAGTTCGACCGCCCCGATCGCCGAGCCCCCGGCGGCGCCCGCGCGCCCGCTGCTGCGGCGCATCTGGCGCGAGTATCTCCAGCGCCGTCGCGGGGCCCTTGGCCTGTCGCTGGTCTGCGCGGCCATCGTCGGCGTCATGGCGGCGACGGTGCTGCAGCTGCTGGAGCCGGCCATCGACGGCCTGTTCCTCGGCCGGCCCGTGTCGATCTGGGGCCTGATCACGATCGCGCCGCAACACGCCCTCACCCTGATCCCCCTGATCATCGTCGGCGCCGGCGTGGTCTGGACGGTCGCGGCCCTCGGCCAGGCGGCGCTGGTCAACCGCATCGGCCACGGCATCGTCGGCGACATCCAGGTGCGGCTGTTCGGCTCCATGATCCGGGCCGACCTCGCCCGGCTGCGCGCCAGCCATTCCGGCGGCTTCGTCTCCAGCGTGCTGTTCGACGCCAACCTGGTGCGAGAGGCCTTCACCAACGGGGTCGTCAACTACACCCAGCACGCCCTGACCCTGATCGCGGTGCTGGCCTACATGGCGTGGAGCGACTGGCGGCTGACGGCGATCGTCTTCCTCGGCGCGCCGCTGATCGCCTGGATCATCCGCCGCTTCGGCAAGCGCATGCGCAAGGCCACGACGGGGGCCATGGTCGAGACCTCCAACCTGTCGACGGCCCTGATGGAGAACCTCGACGGCGTCCGCGTCATCAAGATCGAGAACCGCGAAGCCGCGGAGGAAGCGCGCGTCGGCGAGGTCGTCGCCCGGCGCCAGCGCCATGTGATCAAGTCCGCCGACAGCCGCGCCTTCGCCGGCCCCTTCTCCAATCTGGTGGCGATGATGGTGGTCGCGTCGGTGATGGCCTACGCCGGCTGGCAGGCGCGGCAGGGTGAGATGAGCGTCGGCGCCTTCGCCGCCTACATCGGCCTGCTGATGGCCGCCGGCCAGTCGCTGCGGCAGGTGACCAACCTGCAGACGGTCCTGTCCGAGGGCCTGACCGCCGCCCGCCGGCTGTTCGAGGCGCTCGACATCGAGCCGGAGATCCGCGCGCCCGCCGCACCGATCCCCCTGCCCCCCGGTCCCGTTCAGGTCGCCTTCGAGGCCGTCGACTTCGCCTATGCGCCCGCGGGCGCGCCGACCCTGTCGGGTGTGTCGCTGACCATCGCCCCCGGTCAGACCGCCGCGCTGGTGGGTCCCTCCGGCGGCGGCAAGTCCACCCTTCTGTCGCTGCTGCCGCGCTTCTATGACGTCAGCGGCGGCCGCATCACGGTCAACGGCGTCGACCTGCGCGAGGTCAGCCTGACCGACCTGCGCGACCGCATCGCCCTCGTCACCCAGGAGCCCTTCCTGTTCGACGACACCATCGCCGCCAACATCGCCTACGGACGCCCCACGGCCAGCCCGGCCGAGATCGAGGCCGCCGCGCAGGCCGCGGCCGCGCACGACTTCATCACGGCCCTGCCGGACGGCTACGCCACCCGCGTCGG
This sequence comes from Brevundimonas sp., assembly GCF_035998205.1. Classification (GTDB taxonomy): domain Bacteria; phylum Pseudomonadota; class Alphaproteobacteria; order Caulobacterales; family Caulobacteraceae; genus Brevundimonas. Next base: position 436,123 of record NZ_DASYHT010000004.1, on the reverse strand, counting down.
CGAGGCCGGTATGCGCCTGTCCGGCGGGCAGCGCCAGCGCATCGCCATCGCCCGCGCCTTCCTAAAGGACGCCCCGATCCTGCTGCTCGACGAAGCCACCTCGGCCCTCGACACGGAGAGCGAGGCGCTGGTGCAGGCGGCGCTGGAGCGGCTGATGCAGGGCCGCGCCACCCTGATGATCGCGCACCGCCTGTCCACCGTCCGCCGCGCCGATTGCATCCACGTGCTGGAGGCCGGGCGGGTGGTCGAGGCCGGCGCCCACGAGCAGCTGGTCGCCCGCGGCGGCCTGTACGCCCGGCTGGCGCAGCAGCAGTCCCTTGACGGTCCGTCGCCGGCCGGCGCCCCGGAGCTCGCCCCTGCATGAGACCCCTGCGCAACCCGGTGATCCAGACGGTCCTGTCGCACCTGCTGGCGGGCTGGATGCAGTTCTGCTTCCGCACCCTGCGCTGGACCCACGAGAACCGGCAGCTGGCCGAGGCCGTGTGGTCGCAGGGCGGCGGCGTCCTGTGCGTCTTCTGGCACGGTCGTCTGGCCCTGTCCCCCGCCTGCTGGCCGCTGGACCGGGCCCAGCCGGTCAAGGGCATGATCTCCCTGTCCGCCGACGGCGAGTTCCTCGCCCGCGCCATGGCGTTGCAGGGCATTCCCGCCGTGCGCGGCTCCTCGGCCAACCCCGACAAGGGCGAGAAGGCCCGCGCCGCCGCCGCCAAGGGCGGCACCCAGGCGCTGCGGGACGGGCTGCGCCAGCTCAAGGTGGCGGCGCTGGCGGTCACGCCGGACGGGCCCCGCGGCCCGGCGCGCCAGATGGCCGAGGGTCTGCCCCTGCTGGCCAAGCTGTCCGGCGCCCCGGTGCTGTTCATCGGCCTGTCCTGCAGCCCGGCCATCCGGCTGGGCAGCTGGGACCGGGCCGTGCTGCCGCTGCCCTTCGGCCGCGGCGCGATCGTCTGGGACCGCGCCGACTTCCCGGAAGACGCCGACATCGGCGACGTCATTCCCGAATGGACGGCCCGGCTGAACGCCGTCGAGGCGCGGGCCGACGCCCTGACCGGTCTGCGGGACCGGGCGGGATGAGCCTCGCGCTCGACGCCTACCGCCGGATCACCGGCCTGCTGGAGGGACTCGTCCCGCGCCTGCTGGCGGCCCGCGCCCGCGCCGGCAAGGAGGACCCGGCCCGGATCGGGGAGCGCCTGGGCCTGGCCGGACAGCCGCGGCCGGCGGGAGCGCTCGTCTGGCTCCACGGCGTCAGCGTGGGCGAAACCCTGTCGCTGCTGCCGCTGGTCGCGCGGCTACGGGCCGACCGGCCGGACCTGACGCTGCTGGTCACCTCCGGCACCGTCACCTCGGCCCAACTGCTGGCGGAACGCCTGCCCGCCGGCGTCATCCACCAGTTCGTCCCGGTCGACGGGCCGCGCGCCGTCGCCGCCTTCCTCGATCACTGGCGCCCGGCGCTGGGTCTGCTGGTCGAGAGCGAGCTTTGGCCTAACCTGATCCTCGCCGCCCGCGAGCGAGACATCCCCGTGGCGCTGGTGAGCGCCCGGGTCACCGAGGCCACCCACCGCGGCTGGCGGCGCCTGCCGGGGGCCGCGCGCGCCCTGCTCGGCGGGTTCGATCTCGTCCTGCCGCAGGATGCCGAGTCCGTCGCCCGGCTCGAGGATCTGGGGGCCCGGATCGACGGCGAGGCCAATCTCAAACTGGCCGGCGACCCCCTGCCCTACGACCGCGCCGCCTTCGCCCGCCTGTCCGAGGCGATCGGCGACCGGGCCGTGCTGGTGGCCGCCAGCACCCACCCGCACGAGGAGGCCTTCCTCCTGCGCGCCCTGTCGACCGTACCGCAGCCGTTCTGTCTCGTCCTGCTGCCCCGCCACCCGGATCGCGGAACGGAGATCACCGCCCTGCTGGCGCGCGAGGGCCGCGCCCACGCCGTACGGTCGCGCGGCGAGGCGCTGGACGCCGGCGTGGACGTCTATGTCGCCGACACCCTTGGCGAGATGGGCCTGTTCCTGCGCCTCGCCGACGTCGTGATCATGGGCGGCTCCTTCGCCCCGGTGCTCGGCCGGCCGGCGGTGGGCGGGCACAATCCGCTGGAACCGGCGCGGCTGGGCAAGCCGACCCTGTCCGGCCCGGACGCCAGCAACTGGACGGCGGTGACGGCGCTGCTGACCGCCCGGGGCGCGCTCGGCGTGGTCCGTTCAGCCATCGAACTGGCGGAGACGGTCGAGGCCCTGCTGGATGATCCGGAAGAGGCCCGGGCCATGGGCGAGCGCGCCCGGCGGACGGCCGCCGAGGCCGGGGCCGGCCTCGACCGGCTGATGCAGGCCCTGACGCCGCTGCTGCCGCCCCCCCACGGAGGCGACCGGGCATGAAGCTCAACACCCCGCGCTGGTGGTATCGCCGCGAGCCTGACCACGCGCGGGTGACCCGGCTTCTGCTGCGACCGCTGGGCGCGATCTGGGCGACGGCGACGGCCCGCCGGCTGGCGCGTACGACGCCGGTCGACGTCGGCGTCCCGGTCATCTCGGTCGGCAATCTGACGGTCGGCGGCTCCGGCAAGACGCCGGTGGCGCGTGAGCTGCTGCGGCTGCTGCGGGACGCCGGGATCGAGGCCCATGCCCTGTCGCGCGGCTATGGCGGGCGGCTACGCGGCCCGGTGCAGGTGGACCCGGCCCGTCACGACGCCGCGGAGGTCGGCGACGAGCCGCTGATGCTGGCCGGCGAAGCCCCCGCGTGGATCGCCCGTGACCGGGTGGCGGGGGCCCGCGCCGCCGTCGCGGCCGGCGGTCGGGCGCTTGTGCTGGACGACGGGCACCAGAACCCGGCGCTGAGGAAGACGGTCAGCCTCGTGGTCGTCGATGGCGAGACCCGCGAGGACGAATGGCCGTTCGGCGACGGCGCAGTCTTCCCCGCAGGCCCTATGCGCGAGCCCATCGCCACGGGTCTGGGGCGCGCTGACGCGGTGATCGTGCTGCTGCCGACCGACCTCGACACGCCGGGGCCGGAGCTTCTGGCCCTGTTCGCGCACAAGCCGGTGTTCCTGGCCCGCCTCGCGCCCGACGCCCCCCCCCCGGCCGGACCGCTGGTCGGCTTCGCCGGCATCGCCAAGCCGTGGAAGGTCGAGCGGTCGCTCCTCGCCGCGGGGGCGGACCTCAAGGACTTCGCGCCCTTCCCGGATCACGCCGGCTTCAGCGAGCGCGACCTGGCCTTCCTCGCCGACCGCGCCGCCCTGTTCGGAGCCCGTCTGGTGACTACGGAGAAGGACTGGGTCCGCCTGCCCCCGGCGTGGCGCGCGCGCGTCGAGGCCTGGCCGGTGCGGGCCCGCTTCGACGACCCGGCCGGCCTGCTGGCCCTGATCCGGGACGCGGTTCAGTCCTGACGGTAGACGCGGCCGCCGCGCATCACGAAGCGCACCCGCTCCAGCTCGGTCACATCGGTCAGCGGATCGCCGCCGACCGCGATCAGATCCGCCGGGAAACCCGGCGCCAGCCGACCCGCCTCGCGCTCGATACCGAGATGCTCCGCCGCCACCACCGTAGCGGCCCGAATGGCCTCCAGCGGGGTCATGCCCGCCTGCACCAGCAGGGCGAACTCCTGGGCGTTGTCTCCATGGGCGGAGACGCCGGAGTCGGTGCCGAAGGCGATACGCACGCCGCCGGCATGGGCGCGCCGCGCCATGTCCAGCATCTTCGGCCCGGCCTCCAGCGCCTTGGCGGTCTGGGCCGGGGTGAAGAAGTTCTCCGGCGAGGACGCAACCCGGGCCACGAAGTCCCCGGCCAGCAGGGTCGGCACGAGGAAGGCCCCGCTCTGGCGGAACAGGCGGATCGATTCCTCGTCGAGATAGGTGCCGTGCTCGATGGAGTCGCCGCCGGCGCGCAGGAAGGCGTTGACCCCGTCGACCCCGTGGGCGTGGGCGGTGACCCGCCGGCCCATCCGGTGCCCGGCCTCGACGATGGCCGCCAGCTCGGCGTCGGTGAACTGCTGCGCCAGACCGGCCGCCGTGTTCGACAGCACCCCGCCGGTAGCGGTGATCTTGATCACGTCGGCTCCGGCCCGCACCTGGGTGCGCACCGCACGCATGCAGTCCTCCGGGCCCGAGCAGATGCTCTCCGACGACAGCAGGTGCATGATGTCGTCGCGATAGCCGTTGGCGTCGCCGTGCCCGCCGTGGATCGACACCGACCGGCCCGACGCGATGATCCGCGGCCCCGGCACCTGCCCGGCGGCGATCCCGTCCCTCAGGGCGAAGATGGCGTTGTTGTCGCCGCCCAGGTCGGCGACCGTGGTGAAACCGGCCTCCAGGGTGATACGGGCGAAATGGGCGCCGGCGATCGCCAGGTCCGCCTCGCTGTCCGTCACCTGCATCAACCGGGCGTTCGGATTCTGCTGGCGCGTGATGTGGACGTGGCTGTCGATCAGGCCCGGCAGGACGAAGCCCTGCGACAGGTCCACAACCCGGCCGTCGGCCTCGCTGACGAAGCCGTCGCGAATCTCGACCACCCGGCCATCGCGGATCACGACAGTTTTATCGCGCTGCACAACGCCCGCGGCGGGATCGGCCAGCAGCCGGCCCGCATGGACATAGGTCGTCGCCGTTTCCTGCGCCTTTACAGGCGCCTGGACCGAGATTGCGAGACAGGCCGCGAAGGCCCCGATGGTCGCTGACAGCCGCATGACATCTCCCCCGTGGTTTGCGCTACCGTATCAGGCCGGCGCGCGCCGCCAAGCCACGCTTGCCACGATGGCGGCCGGGCGGTCATGGTTCATGGACGTTCACGACGAATGAGGCGTTCCATGCGGCTGTCCCGACGCGGTCTGATGCTCGGCGGCTCCCTCGCCCTCGCGGGCTGCGCCACCGCACCCCGGACGGCTGCGCCGGCGCTGGTGGCCGCGGCTCCGGCGACCCCGGCGGCGACGGAGGTGGTCGCCACAACGCCCCGGGTGGAGGTGCTCGGCGACGTGGGGCGCCCGGTGGTCGATCCCCGCGGCGAGATCCGGCGCGACCTGCTGGACCGGGCGCTGGCCGCGCTCGACATTCATCATCACCGGCTGCCGCATCGCGATCGCATGTATCTGGTCGACTTCCGCAAGTTCTCCGGTGAGGCGCGGCTCTACGAGGTCGACATCGCCTCGGGTCAGGTGACGACCTTCCGCACCACCCACGGACGCGGCTCGGATCCGGCGCACACCGGCTTCGCCCAGCGCTTCTCCAACGAGCCTGACAGCCACATGTCCTCGGTCGGGGCCTACGCCACTGCCGGCGCGAACTGGGGGCCGCAGCAGGGGCCGAACGTCCTGCTCGACGGGCTGGAGTACAGCAACAACCTCGCCCGCGACCGCGCCATCATCGTGCACGGCGCGGACTATGCCGACCCCGCGTTTCTCGAGCGCGAGGGCAAGCTGGGCCGCAGCTACGGCTGTTTCTCGGTGGCCCACGCCGACCTCGAGCCCCTGCGCGCCCGCATGGGAGAGGGCCGGCTCCTGTTCGCCTGGAGCTAGGGCTCAGTCCTCGCCCGCTTCGTCCCGCGCCAGCGCGCGCCAGCCGATGTCGGTGCGGTGGAAGCCGGCGGGCCAGTCGATCTTGCGGATCGCGGCGTAGGCCCGGCTGCGGGCCTCGGCGACGTCCTTGCCGCGGGCGCAGACGTTCAGCACACGCCCGCCGGCGGCGACCAGATGGCCCTCGTCATTACGTCGGGTCCCCGCATGGAACACCTGCACGTCAGGGCCGAAATCCTGCTCGGCGCCGCGGATGATCGAGCCCTCGAGCGGGCTGTCCGGATAGCCCTTGGCCGCCAGCACGACGCAGATGACCGTCTCCGGCGTGAAGGACGGCGGCGCCATCCGGGCCAGGTCGCCGCGGGCGCAGGCCAGCAGATAGGGCACGATGTCGTCGGCCCAGCGCATCATCAGCACCTGGCACTCCGGATCGCCGAAGCGGGCGTTGAACTCCACCACCTTGGGGCCCTCGGCGGTCGCCATCAGACCGGCGTACAGCACGCCGCGGTAGGCGGTGTTTTCCTCGGCCATACCGGCGATGGCCGCCTCGACCACCTCGACCCGGGCCCGCTCGACCAGTTCCGGCGTGAAGACCGGGGCCGGCGAATAGGCGCCCATGCCTCCGGTATTGGGCCCGAGATCGCCGTCGAAGGCCCGCTTGTGGTCCTGGGCCCCGCCCAGCAGCATGGCGACCTTGCCGTCGCACAGGGCGAACAGCGAGCCTTCCTCGCCGTCCATGAACTCCTCGATCACGACCCGCGACCCGGCCTCACCGAAACGGCCGCCCAGCATCCGCTCGATCTCGGCCTGGGCGTCCCGGGCGTCCGGGCAGATCGAGACGCCCTTGCCGGCGGCCAGCCCGTCCGCCTTGATGACGTAAGGGGCCTTGAACACCTTGAGGGCGGCGATGGCGTCGGCCGGGCGCTCGTAGACCCCATAGCCGGCGGTTGGAATGTCGTGCCGCTCCATGAAGGCCTTGGAGAAGGCCTTGGAGGTCTCCAGCTTCGCCGCCCGCGCGCTGGGCCCGAAGCAGGGGATGCCGGCGGCCGCCAGCCGGTCGGCCAGCCCCGCCTCCAGCGCCGTCTCGGGGCCCACAACGACGAGGTCCGCCTTCATCTCCCGGGCGAAGGCCGCCAGCCGTTCGGCATCCGCCGCCTTCAGCTCGGGGCGCAGCTCGGCGTGCTGGGCGATGCCGGGATTGCCGGGCGCACAGACGAGCCGCGTCACCCGCGGCGACTGCGCGATCTTCCACGCAAGGGCGTGTTCGCGCCCGCCCGACCCGACCAGCAGAATATTCATGCCGCGGCAATGACGCGCCGCACCCAAGCGGTCAAGGCGGCCGCTTCGGGTTTCACCCGCCGCCCGCGCCCGCTAGCATCGGCCCATGCCCTCCGACTCCTACGTCTTCGAAGGCCCGGCCGACCCGCCGGCGGCGCCCCGGGACAACAATCCACCGCTGTCGATCTCCGAGCTCTCGTTCGCCCTGAAGCGGACGCTGGAGGACCGGTTCGGCCATGTGCGGCTGCGCGGCGAGGTCTCGAAGGTCAACCGGCATGCCTCCGGGCACGTCTATCTGACCCTCAAGGACGACAAGTCCGCGATCGACGGTGTGGTCTGGAAGGGCCAGGTGCGCGGGCTGGGGGTCCAGCCGGAAACCGGCCTCGAGGTGATCGTCACCGGCAAGATCACCAGCTACCCGGCGCGCTCCAGCTACCAGATCGTCATCGAGACCATGGAGGCGGCAGGGGCCGGGGCCCTGCTGGCCCAGCTGGAGCGGCTCAAGGCCCGACTGCGCGACGAAGGCCTGTTCGAGCCCGCCCGCAAGCGGCCCCTGCCCGCCTTCCCCGCGACCATCGGGGTCATCACGAGCCCGACCGGAGCTGTCGTGCGCGACATCCTCCATCGTATCGCCGAGCGCTGGCCCTGCCGCGTTGTCGTCTGGCCCTGCGTCGTCCAGGGCGAGGCCGCGGCCGCCCAGGTCGCCGCAGCGGTGCGCGGCTTCGACGCCCTGCCGGCGGACGGCCCGATCCCGCGCCCGGACGTGGTCATCGTGGCCCGGGGCGGCGGCTCGGTCGAGGACCTCTGGCCCTTCAATGACGAGACGCTGGCGCGCACGGTCGCGGCGGCGCGCGTGCCGATCATCTCGGCCGTCGGTCACGAGACCGACACCACCCTGATCGACTTCGTCTCCGACCGGCGCGCCCCGACGCCGACCGGCGCCGCGGAGATTGCCACGCCGGTCCTGGCCGACCTGAGGGCGGCAACGGCCGAACTGGACCGACGTCTCGCCCGCGCCGCCGGGCGGCTGGTGGAGGACCGGCGCACGGCCTTGCGGGCCGCCGCGCGTGGGCTTCCGCCGCGGCCCGACGAGCTGCTCGCCCTGCCGCAGCAGCGCTTCGATCTGGCGGCCAGCCGGCTGGGGGCCGCGCTGGGCCGAAACGTCGCCGCTCACGAACGTGACCTTCTGCGCGCCGCAGCCCGCCTGACGCCGGCAAGCGCCCGGGGCCAGCTGGATCGCGGTCGCGAGCGGCTGGACGGCCTGCAGCGGCGCATGGCGGCGGCGCTGGCGCGGGTCCCGGCGCGGGAAGCCGAACGTCTCGACCGCACCGCGCGGCTGCTGGGCAGCCTGAATCCCGACCGTCCCCTGGAGCGGGGCTTCGCCCGCATTCACGACGCCTCGGGGCAGCTGGTGCGTCGGGCCGCAGATCTGGCCGCCGGGGATGGGGTCCGCCTCGTGTTCGCGGACGGGAGCCGCGCCGCGCAGATCTCTGATGGGGATCCGCCGCCGCCCAGGCCGCGGGAGCGGCGGCCTGCCGCGCCGCCGGGCCGTCCGCCCGATCAGGGCCAGCTTTTCTAGGCTGTTCCAGAACGGGAATCCGCGACATAGAGTGGCGTGATGACGACGCCTGCTCCCGACGCTGCGACCGAAGCCCAGCTGCACTACGGTGACGGCGAATTCGTCGTTTTGCGCCCGGGGCGGCATGTCCGCTGCGCGGTCAGCGGCCGGATCGTGCCTCTGGAGCTGCTGCGCTACTGGAGCGCCAGTCGGCAGGAAGCCTATGCAGGACCCGATGAAGCTCTTTCCCGTCTCGCGCGTTTCTGATTGCGACTGACTGCGCCTTGCGCCTGTAACGCTCCCCCTGACGCCCTCAAGACCCGACCATGGCGGCCCTGCAGCCCTTCAGAATCCTGATCGCAGACGACAACGTCCATATGCGCAAGATCCTGACCGCGATTCTGCGGTCGGCGGGCGCCGAGATGATCCGCGAGACCGGCGACGGGGCCGAGGCGTTCAGCGCCCTCGCCCAGTTTCCCGCCGACCTGGCGCTGGTCGACTTCAACATGGCGCCGCTGGATGGCGTCGCCTTCACCCGGCTGGTGCGCAACAGCGCCGAGAGTCCAAACACCTTCCTGCCGATCATCATGATGACCGGGCACGCGGAACGGCGCCGGGTGCATGAGGCGCGCGACGCCGGGGTAAATGAGTTCGTGGTCAAGCCGCTGACCGCCCGCAGCGTCATGGCGCGGATCGAGGCGGTGGTGATGAAGCCGCGTCCGTTTATCCGCACGAACGACTACTTCGGCCCGTGCCGCCGCCGGGTCACCCGCCCGGACTACGCCGGGCCGTGGCGGCGCGCCGAGGACCAGCACTACGTCAATCTGGACTGAGGTCGGTCAGCCGGGCGTAGACGTGGTCCGGCCAGCGCTTGTGCACCCAGAACCAGTCAGCCGGCGCCTCGCGCACCCGCTGCTCAACGAAGCGCGTCACCGCCTGGACGCCCTGCCGGATGTCCTCCGACCGGTCGCCGCTGCCGCCGACCGCAATCGGCGGATGCACGGTCAGGCGGAAGCGCACCCCCGGCAGGCGGGTCACCGACAGCGGCTGCAGCACCGTGCCGAACTTCAGCGCCAGCCGTGTCGGCCCGGGCGCCGCGTTGACGGGATGGCCGAAGAACTCGACCTCGGGGCCTTCGGAGAACTTCTGGTCGTTCATGAGAGCCACGGACTCGCCGCGCTGCATTCCGGCGAGCAGCTCTCGCGCGCCATCCCCGCCCTTGGGCGCGAACAGGCGCACGCCGTAGCGGGCGCGGGCGGCCCGGATCTGGGCGTCGACATAGGGATTGTTGGCGGCGCGATAGGTGATCTGGCAGGGCACGCCGGCGGCGAGGATGCAGGCGGCCATGACCTCGAAATTGGCCAGGTGTCCGGAGACGAACACCACCGGCTGGCCGGAGTCGCGGATGGCGTGCAACCGCTCAAGCCCCTCGATCTCGATCCGCCCCGAGGCCGGGGTCAGCCGGTCCATCACCGCCGTCTCGGCGAAGGTGCGGCCTGTCTGCTCCCAAGCGTCGCGGGCCAGAGCCTCGCGCTCGGCCGACGGCATGTCCGGGAAGGCCAGCCGGAGGTTGCGGATCACCGTGCGGTGTGTCCCGGTGCGGGGGCCGAGCGCCCGCAACAGGCCGCCGCCGAAGGCCGAGGCGGCCTCCAGCCCGATCAGCCGCATCAGGCCGATGAACAGGGCGAAGCCGGCCGCCTCCAGCCGCCAGACCAGATCGCGGCGCAGCCCCGGCTTCACCATGCGATGGTGACGCCGCCGTCCACCACCAGGGTCTGGCCGGTCATGAAGGTCGAGGCTGGCGAGGCCAGGTAGACCGCCGCCCCGGCGATCTCGTCCGGCTGGCCGATCCGCTTCAGCGGCGCCGGCTCGGTAACGGTCTTGAGGATCTCGGGGTTCTCCCAGAGGTATTTGGCGAAGTCCGTCTGCACGAGGCCCGGCGCGATGCAGTTGACGCGCACGTTCGACGGTCCCCACTCCACGGCAAGGTTGCGGGCCAGCTGCATGTCGGCGGCCTTGGAGACGTTGTAGGCGCCGATCAGGGCGTTGCCGCGCAGCCCGCCGATCGACGAGACGATAATGATCGACCCGTCACGCCGCTCCAGCATCTGCGGCGCCGCCATCTGGATCAGCCAGTGGTTCGAGATGACGTTGTTCTGCAGGATCTTGTTGAACTGATCATCGGTGATGCCGCCCATCGGGCCGGCGTAGGGGTTGGACGCCGCGTTGCAGACGAGGATGTCGATCTTGCCGAAGGCGGCGTTGGTCTCGTCGACGAGCCGCTGCAGGTCGGCCTTCTCCGCGATGTTGGCCGGCACGGCGATGGCGCGGCCGGCCCCGTAGCGGGCGTTGATGTCGGCGGCCACCTCCTCGCAGGGGCCGGCTTTGCGCGACGAGATCACCACATGGGCCCCGTGCTCGGCGAGGCGCTCGGCGATAGCCTTGCCGATGCCCCGCGAGGAGCCGGTGATGACCGCCGACTTGCCGGTGAGATCGAAGAGCTGCATGGGTGGGCGTCCTTCCCTGACGTCAGTTCTGCTCGGCGCTGGCGGCCGGGTGATTCTCATCGGATACTGTCCCGAATCCTTTCGGGGAAGGCCCGACCTTCATTGATGCGTAGTCTGACCCATCTGGTCCTGTTCTGCTCCTACGTCTTCCTGTCGCTGACAGTGGGGGCCGCCTTGTGGCGCGCCGGTCTCGGCGGAGGCGCGGCGGTGGCGGGCGCACTGGGGGCCATGGGCACGCTCGGCGCGATGCACGGCTTTGTCGCCCAGGCGCTGAACGCACGCGCCCTGCGCCGGGACCTCGATCAGCTGCGCGAGGCGCACAGGTTGCTGGCCGATGCGCTGGACGCGACCCAGGGCGCCGTCACCGACCTCACCGACGCCATCGAGAAGGGCGCCCTGACCCAGACCGAGACCCTCACCGGCGAGGTGCGCATCCTGGAGGACCTGGTCCAGCAGATGAGCGACTCGATCGAGGCGCGTCTGGCGGTGGCCCCGCTGCAGGATCCGCGCAGCGCCGAGGGCCGCAAGCGCCAGCAGTCCAACGTCCTGCTGCAGACGGTGCACGAGGCCCTGACCGAGGGCCGGGTCGACCTTTACCTGCAGCCGGTGGTCACCCTGCCCCAGCGGCGGACCATCTTCTACGAGAGCTTCACCCGCCTGCGCGACGCCTCCGATCGCGTCATGATGCCGGCGGAGTATCTGTCGCTGGCCGAGGGCGAGGGCCTTCTGCCGGCCATCGACAACCTGCTGCTGTTCCGCTGCGCCCAGATCGTGCGGCGGCTGTCGCGGCAGGACCGCAAGGTGGGGGTGTTCTGCAACATTTCCCTGACCTCGCTGGGCGACGAGACCTTCTTCCCCGAGTTCCTCGCCTTCCTCAGCCAGAACCGCGACCTCGGCCAGTCGCTGATCTTCGAGCTGGGCCAGGCCACCTTCGACGCCCGCGGCGCAGTCGAGGCCCGCAACATGGCCAAGCTGGCCGACCTCGGCTTCCGCTTCTCGCTGGACAAGGTGCAGACGCTGGACCTCGACTTCGCCGACCTGCAGCGGTCGGACGTGCGCTTCATCAAGGTGGCGGCGGAACTGCTGATCGAACAGCTGCTCGACCTCGACGGCGCGGCCCCCCTGCCCTCCATGCCGGACATCCGGGCGGCCGACTTCGCCGCCCTGACCGAGCGCTACGGCGTTCAGCTGATCGCCGAGAAGGTCGAGACCGAGCGTCAGGTCATCGACATCCTCGAGCTCGATGTGGCCCTCGGCCAGGGCCACCTGTTCGGCGAGCCGCGCGCCATCAAGGAACAGGTGCTGGCGGAAACCGATCCGCCCTCGGACTTCCTGCGCTCCACCCTGCGCACCGCCGAACAGCGCCGCCGCTACGCCTGACCTCGACCGGGCCGTTCCGAGCCCCTATCTGCGCCCCATGACCCAGCTTTCCGCCCTCGAGGGCCTCGGCCGCATCGCCGCCGACTACGACATCCTGCTCTGCGACGTGTGGGGCGTGATCCACAACGGCCGGGAATCCTGGGCGGAGGCCTGCGACGCCCTGAGCCGCTTCAACACCGGCGGCGGTCATGTGGTGCTGATATCCAACTCGCCACGGCCGGCCAGCGATGTGGTGGCCCAGCTTGACGCCCTCGGCGTGCCGCGATCGGCCTGGCGCGGCTTCGTCACCTCGGGGGACGCGACCCGCGCCGAACTGGCCCGGCGCGCCCCCGGCCCCGCCTGGCTGATCGGTCCGCCGCGCGATGCGCCGCTGTACGCCGGCACCGGCGTGATCCCGACGCAGGACCCGGCCGAGGCGCACTTCATCTCGGTCACGGGCCCCGACAACGACGAGGTCGACACGCCGGAGGACTATCGCGACCGCCTCGCCCCCGCGGCGGCGCGTGGACTGGAGCTGATCTGCGCCAACCCGGACCGGGTGGTCCAGCGCGGCGACCGGCTGATCTACTGCGCCGGCGCGCTGGCCGACCTCTATGAATCGCTGGGCGGCCCGGTGGTCATGGCCGGCAAGCCGTTCGCCCCGATCTACGACCTCGCGCTGGCCGAGGCCAAACGTCTGACCGGCGGGCCGGTCGATCGCGCACGTATCCTCTGCATCGGCGACGGCGTGGTGACCGATGTGCTGGGGGCCAATGGGCAGGGGCTCGACTGCCTGTTCGTGGCCTCGGGCATCCATGGCGATCTGGCCCGCGGGGCCGATGGCCGGGTCGATGTGGCGCGCGCCGGCGCCCTGCTGGCGGCGGAAGGCGCCCATGCCCGCTACGCCCTGCTGGACCTCGTCTGGTGAGGCTCGCCAAGCCGGGCCGGGACCGCTAAAGCCCGGCCATGACCCAACTCGTCCACGCGCACCCCTCCGGCGGCTACATCCTGGAGGAGCTCCACGTCGGCATGGCCGCCGAGAAGATCGTGGACGTCACCGAGGACCGCATCCGGCTGTTCGCCGAGGCCTCGGACGACTTCAATCCGGTCCACCTGGACGAGGCCTATGCGGCCCGCACGGCCTATCGCGGCCGCATCGCCCACGGCCTGCTGTCGGCGGCCTTCGGCTCGGCCGTGGTCGGCACCATCCTGCCGGGCGCGGGCTCGATCTATGTCTCCCAGACCCTCGCCTTCCACTTCCCGGTGCGGATCGGCGACCAGGTCCTCATCCGCATCACGGTGATTTCGGTCGATCCGGAAAGCGCCCGGGTCGAGCTGAACTGCGAGGGCTTTGCGGGCGAGAAGATGGTGATGGACGGCATCGCCGTGGTGCGGGTCCCCCGCCGCCGGAAGCCGCAGAGCCGCTGAGCCCGCCGTGACGCGCCTCATCCGTCAATGGCAGGGCCTGCCCGACGATCTGCGCGGCAGCGCCGCCGCGCTCGGCGCCTTCGACGGCGTGCACCGGGGGCACCAGGCGGTGATCGCCACGGCGGCCGAGGCGGCGCGCCGGCTCGGACGTCCCCTGTCCGTGGTCAGTTTCGACCCGCACCCGCGCCGCTTCTTCCAGCCCGACGCCGCGCCGTTCCGGCTGATGACGCCCGACCAGATGGTGCGGGCGCTGGCGCCGCTCGGGGTCGAGACCCTGTTCCTCCTGCCGTTTGACGCCGACATGGCGGCGCTCGGACCGGAGGCGTTCGCCCGCGAGGTGCTGGCGCAGGGGCTGGGCCTGACCCACGCCGCCGTCGGCTTCGACTTCACCTACGGCAAGGGCCGCGCCGGCTCGCCGGAGTCGCTGGCCCGGGACGGCGCCGTCCACGGGTTCACGGTGGGTGTCTGCCCGCGCGTCGATGATCCGGACGGCCTGAAACTATCCTCCAGCGCCGTGCGCGAGGCCGTCCACGCCGGCGACATGGCCCGCGCCGCCGCCATCCTCGGTCGGCCCTTCGCCATCGCCGGCGAGGTCATCCATGGGGACAAGCGCGGACGCACCATCGGCGTGCCCACCGCCAATGTCGCGCTCGGCGACTACATGCGGCCCGCCTACGGGGTCTACGCTACCCGCACCCGCCTGGCCGACGGCCGGGTCCTGGACGGGGTCGCCAACCTCGGCGTGCGGCCGATGTATGCTCTGGAGACCCCGCTGCTGGAGGTCTGGCTGTTCGACTTCGACGGCGACCTCTACGGCCAGACGATCGAGACCGAACTGGTCGCCTTCCTGCGCGGCGAGGCCAAGCTCGACGGGCTCGACGCCCTCAAGGCCCAGATCGCTCGCGACGCGGAGGCGGCGCGCGCGGCGCTGGCGAAGGCGGGCTAACCGATCACCTCCAGCAGGCGCTCGGTCAGCGGGCGCTCGCCCTCCGGAATGACGTCCGCGACGCGCCACATCGGGCCCTCGCGCTCCAGCTTCATCAGCTGTCGCACCTCGCGGCCGTCGCGGGTGAAGACCACGCGGGCGTCAGCCTGATTGACCGCTGTCTCGGCGATCTCGACCGACTGCAGCACGATCTCCCCGTCCTGGCAGCCGCACACCGGGTCGAAGTTCAGGAACGGAACCCCGTCCCCGGCCTTGCGGGCGTCGGCCCCGATCATGGCGTTGAGCGTGCGGCCGTAGAGGGGCTCGCGCCCCGGCGGCGGGGTCTCGCCGGCCGGCAGCGGACTGGCCATGTCGTAGCGGGCGAACAGGGCGCGGACGAAGGGCTCGGGGCCTTGCTCGCCAGCGCGGTAAGCCGCTTGCCGGCGGTCAGCCGGCGCCGGCTCCGCCTGTTCGGCGGGCGCGGGGGCCTCGGCAGGCGGCGAGCAGGCCGCAGCGGCGGCGGCGATCAGGGCGGCGGCGATCAGGCGCTTCATGAGACCCTCCAGCTCAGGCCGGAAGGGCTAGCACCGGGCGCGGCCGGCGTGAACTGGCCCCCGATCAGGGATGGCGCGGGCCCGCCGCCCTCTGCTAGAGGCACGGGCATGTTCGTGAGCATCCGCCTGATCGGGATTCGCCGCCCGGCGTAGCGCCTCCGGGTCCGCCCCGCGCTCGCCGGGACCGCCGCCCTTCCCGATTTCCGCGACCCGAGACACCCCATGGCCGACGCCGATTCCACCGCCCCCGCCCGCGATTTCCGCGACACCGTCTTCCTGCCCGACACGCCGTTCCCGATGCGCGGCGGCCTGCCCCAGAAGGAGCCGCAGATCCTCGAGGCCTGGGGCGACCTGTACAGCGACCTGCGCCGCCGGCGGCAGGCGGAGGGCGCGCCCCTCTATGTGCTGCACGACGGCCCGCCCTACGCCAACGGCGACATCCATATCGGCCACGCCCTGAACAAGACGCTGAAGGACTTCGTCGTCCGCAGCCGCTTCCTGCTGGGCTATGACGTCGACTATGTGCCCGGCTGGGACTGCCACGGCCTGCCGATCGAGTGGAAGATCGAGGAGAAGTTCCGCGCCCAGGGCAAGCGCAAGGACGAGGTCTCCAAGGCCGCCTTCCGCGCCGCCTGCCGCGAGTACGCCGCCGGCTGGATCGATGTGCAGCGCGACCAGTTCAAGCGGCTGGGCGTGATCGGCGACTGGGACAACCGCTACGCCACCATGGACTTCGCCACCGAGGCGGCGATCGTGCGCGAGTTCCACAGGTTCAAGAGCTCGGGCCAGCTGTACCGCGGCTCCAAGCCGGTGATGTGGTCGCCGGTCGAGCGCACGGCCCTGGCCGAGGCCGAGATCGAGTACCACGAGCACGTCAGCCCGACGATCTGGGTAAAGTTCCCGGTCACCGGGGCCACCGACGACCATCCGGACGACCTGCTGGCCTTCCGCCACGCCACCCCCAGCGTGGTGATCTGGACCACCACGCCCTGGACCATCCCGGCCAACCGGGCGATCAGCTACGGCCCCGAGATCGCCTATGGCCTCTATGAGGTCCAGGCGATGGAGCAGGGCCTCGATTTCGAGCCCTGGGCGAAGCCGGGCGACCGGCTGATCGTGGCCGACAAGCTGGCCGAAGAGGTGTTCAAGGCGGCGAAGATCGCCACCTGGACGCGGGTCAGCGACCTGAACCCGTCCGGCCTCGAATGCGCCCACCCGCTGGCGGCGCTGCATCCGGGCTTCGGCTTCGCCGTGCCGCTGCTGGCCGGCGATCACGTCACCGACGACGCCGGCACCGGCTTCGTCCACACCGCCCCGGGCCACGGGGCCGACGACTATGAGGTGTGGAAGGCCCACGGCCACCACGAGGTGCCGGACACGGTCGATCCCGACGGCGCCTACTATCCGCACGTGCCCCTGTTCGCCGGCCTCAAGGTGCTGGAGACCGAGGGCAAGAAGACCGGCAAGTTCGCCGACGCCAACCCCGCGGTGGTGCAGAAGCTGATCGAGGCGGGAACCCTGCTGGCGCGCGGCCGTCTGGAGCATTCCTATCCGCACAGCTGGCGCTCCAAGGCCCCGGTGATCTTCCGCAACACGCCGCAGTGGTTCATCCGCATGGACAAGCCGCTGGGCGGCGACGACGGCGAGACCCTGCGCGAACTGGCCCTCAAGGCTATCGACCAGACCGCCTTCCACCCGGCCGGCGGGCGCAACCGCATCCGGTCGATGGTCGAGACCCGGCCCGACTGGCTGATCAGCCGCCAGCGCGCCTGGGGCACGCCCCTGGCCATGTTCGTCGACAAGCACACCGGCCAGCCGCTCAACGACCCCGAGGTCGACGCCCGCATCCTCAAGGCCATCGAGGCCGGCGGGGCCGACGCCTGGTTCGAGACCCCCGACGCCGACTTCCTCGGCGTGCACGACCCGGCCCAGTACGAGAAGGTCGAGGACATCCTCGACGTCTGGTTCGACTCCGGCTGCACCCACGCCTTCACCCTCGAGGGCCGCGCCGGCAGCCGCTGGCCCGCGGACCTGTATCTGGAAGGCTCGGACCAGCACCGCGGCTGGTTCCAGTCCAACCTGCTGGAAGGCTGCGGCACCCGCGGCCGCGCGCCCTACGAGGCGGTCCTGACGCACGGCTTCACGCTCGACGAGAACGGCGAGAAGATGTCGAAGTCGAAGGGCAACACCACCGACCCGGCGACCGTCATCAAGGAGTCCGGGGCCGACATCCTGCGGCTGTGGGTGGCGCTGGTCGACTATGCCGAGGACCAGCGGATCGGGAAGCAGATCCTGCAGACCACGGTCGATGCCTACCGCAAGCTGCGCAACACCGTGCGCTATCTGCTGGGGGCGCTGAACGGCTTCGACCATGCCGAGCGGCTGACCGACCTCGACCAGTTCCCGCCGCTGGAGCGCTACATCCTGCACCGGCTGTGGGAGCTCGACGGCCAGGTGCGCCGCGCCTACGAGACCTACCGCTTCCAGGACGTGGTGAGGCCGGTGCTGGAGTTCTGCGCCGGCGACCTGTCGGCCCTGTACTTCGACATCCGCAAGGACAGCCTCTACTGCGACCGGCCGGACTCGCTCCGCCGCCGCGCCTGCCGCACGGTGATGGACGAGGTCTTCACCCGCCTGACCGCCTGGCTGGCCCCCCTGACGCCCTTCACCATGGAAGAGGCCTGGACCACCCGCTTCCCCGAGGCCGGCAGCAACTGCGCCCGCGTCATTCCGGACACCCCGGCGGCCTGGGAGAACCCGGCCGAGGCGGCGCGGTGGGCGACCATCGACGGCGTGCTGGAGGTGGTCAACGAGGCGCTGGAGGCGGCGCGGCGCGACAAGCGCATCGGCGGGGCGCTCGACGCCTGGCCGACTGTCACCCTGCCCGCCGACGCCCTCGCCGCCTTCGAGGGGCTGGACGCCGCCGAGGTGTTCCGCACCTCGGGCGCCGAACTGGTCGCCGGCGACGCCATCGCCGTCGAGGTCGCCGTCGCCGACCATCCGAAGTGCGCCCGCTCCTGGCGCCGGGTGCCGGACGTCGGCGCCGACCCCGACTACCCCGAGCTCTCCGCCCGCGACGCGGATGCGGTGCGGTATCTGGAGGGGCGGGGGTAAGCCTTCCCTCTCCCATAGGGAGAGGGCTTGAGGCTCCAGGAGCGCAGCGACTGGAAAAGCCGAAAGGGTGAGGGGTTACCTGGGCGGCCGTCCGTGCCCCGACTTCCCGCAAGGTGCGCCTGCGCCGCGGGCCGCACCCCTCCTCCCCCGCTTGCGGGGGAGGGGGACCGCCGAAGGCGGTGGAGGGGGCAAGGGACGAAGCGCGGCGCTTGCGGTCGCCCCCTCCACCCTCCTTCGCCCTTCGGGCTCCGGACGGTCCCCCTCCCCCATACGCTTCGCTATGGGGGAGGAGAGAAAAGTCCCACCCCGTCGTAACCCCTCACCCTTTCGCGCCAGAACGACGGCTGCGCCGCCGTGCGCTCAAGCCCTCTCCCGCCGGGAGAGGGAGGGCAGACATGTTTGCCTACAGCGGAATGTTATCGTGCTTCTTCCACGGGTTCTCGACGTGCTTGGTCTTCAGCGTGCGTAGCGCCCGGATCAGCCGCCGGCGGGTGCCGTGGGGCATGATGACGTCGTCGATGTAGCCGAGCTTCGCCGCCACGAAGGGGTTGGCGAAGCGCGCCTTGTACTCGGCCTCGCGGGCGGCCAGGGCTTCGGGGTCGCCGGCCTCCTTGCGGAAGATGATCTCGACCGCGCCCTTGGCGCCCATGACGGCGATCTCGGCCGAGGGCCAGGCGTAGTTGACGTCGCCGCGCAGGTGCTTGGAGCTCATCACGTCATAGGCGCCGCCATAGGCCTTGCGAGTGATGACGGTCAGCTTGGGCACCGTGGCCTCGGCGTAGGCGAACAGCAGCTTGGCGCCGTGCTTGATCAGCCCGCCGTACTCCTGGCGCGTCCCCGGCATGAAGCCCGGCACGTCGACGAAGGTCACCAGCGGGATGTGGAAGGCGTCGCAGAACCGCACGAAGCGCGCGGCCTTGCGGCTGGAGTCGATGTCCAGCACCCCGGCCAGCACCTGCGGCTGGTTGGCGACGACGCCCACGGTCTGGCCGTCCAGCCGCCCGAAGCCGGTGATGATGTTCTTCGCGTAGTCGGCTGAAATCTCGAAGAAGTCGGCCTCGTCCACGACCTTCAGGATCAGCTCCTTCATGTCGTAGGGCTGGTTCGGATTGGCCGGGATCAGGGTGTCGAGGCTGTCCTCGTCGCGGTCCGGGTCGTCGTAGCTGTCGCGCACCGGCGGGCGGTCGCGGTTGCTGAGCGGCAGGAAGCCCACCAGGCGGCGCACTTCCGCCAGCGCCTCCAGGTCGTTCTCGAAGGCGCCCTCGGCCACCCCCGACTTGCCGGCGTGCACCCGGGCCCCGCCCAGGTCCTCGTGGCTGACCACCTCGTTGGTCACCGTCTTCACCACATCCGGGCCGGTGACATACATGTAGGAGGTGTCCTTCACCATGAAGATGAAGTCGGTGATGGCCGGCGAATAGACGTCGCCGCCGGCGCACGGCCCCATGATGACGCTGATCTGCGGGATCACGCCCGAGGCCAGGGTGTTCTGCAGGAAGATGTCGGCATAGCCGGCGAGGCTCTCGACACCCTCCTGGATGCGCGCGCCGCCGGCGTCGAACAGGCCGATGATCGGCGCCCCGCTGGTCAGGGCCATCTTCTGGATCTTGACGATCTTGGCCGCGTGCGCGCCCGAAAGAGAGCCGCCGAAGACCGTGAAATCCTTGGAGAAGACATAGACAAGCCTTCCCCTGATCGTGCCGCGGCCGGTGACCACCCCGTCGCCCGGGATGCGCTGGGCCTCCATGCCGAAGTCCGTGCAGCGGTGCTCCACGAACATGTCGGTCTCCTCGAACGATCCCTCGTCGAGCAGCACGGCGATGCGTTCGCGGGCGGTCAGCTTGCCCTTGGCGTGCTGGGCGGCGATGCGCGCTTCGCCGCCACCGAGTTTCGCCGCCGCACGGCGGGCTTCGAGCTGGTCGAGGATGTCTTGCATGGGCGTCTCCCTGTGCCGCGAGGCTTAAGGAGGGGCGCCGCCGGTGGCAAGGCGGGAGGGGCGCGGGGGCCGGTGAACAGTGCCAGTGCTAGTGAGCGAGGGGTGGGCACATCGTACGCTGCGGGCCAAGGTTCACGTCCTGCTCACTGACACCAGCACTGTTCACCCGGGCCGCAGCCGTTCAGCCGCCTGTCAGGCCGGCGAGGCGCTGGAGCTCGGCGACATGGGCGGCGAAAGCCTTGCGGCCCGCGGCGGTGAGGCTCAGCCAGGTGCGCTGTCGCCCCGCCTGCGTCGCCTTGCGCACCGCCACATAGCCCGCCTCCTCCAGCTGCTTCAGGTGTTTGGAAAGCACCGAGTCCGACACCTCCAGGGTCTCGCGGAGGAAGGCGAACTCGGCATCCTCCACCCCGGTCAGCAGGGCGCAGATCTGCAGGCGGCCGGGCGCGTGGATGACCGCATCGAAGACCGGGACGTTCATCGGGCGCCCGCGACGACCGAGCGACGGTAGGCCCGCATCCACAGGCTGTTCGCCACGAAGGTGAGCGGGAAGGCCGCGACCACCGCCACCCACGACGTCCAGTCGGGCGTGCCGAACAGGCGCGGCGACATGGCGACGGTGATCAGTCCCATGAGGACGAGGCCCAGCGCCAGACCCGCACCCATGGCTCCCGCCGACAGCTGCGGCCGAGCCTGCCAGCCGCTGTCGGCGACATTCCGGCGGGCGACCATGATCACCCCGACGGCCAGCATGGCCGCGAGGGGGACCGCCACCGAGGCGGGGACGGCGAACACGCCGACCAGCCCGGTCATCAGGCCGGCGTGCATCAGCTGCCGGCCAAGGGGATAGGCGAGCCGACCCGCCGTGGCGGACCGGGTCTGCGCGATGCTCGCGAGCGCCTCGTGGGGGGTGGGATCCTGGGTCATGCCGGCCTCTCTTTCCAATGCGGAAAATGTATCACGGCTTTCCAGCTCGGCAAGTTACAATTTGCCAATGTGGAAAGTGAGAGTCTGCAGGCGCTGCGCGTCAGCCCCCTCCACCACGCTACGCGTGGTCCCCCTCCCCCTGCGGGGAAGGAATGGGTCACACGACGTTGCTCACCCCTTGCTCACTGGCACTGTCACTGCTCACGCCAGTCCCCGGAACCACCGTCCCAGCAGGACCGCCTCGGCGCGGCGGGCGGCGGTGCGTTCCGCCGCCTCGGCGTCGACGCCCCACTGGCGCTCCTGGTGATCCTCCTCCAGCCGGCTGAGGTCGAAGGCGGCGTCGGCGTCCAGCGTGCCACGCTGCAGGGCCAGGGCCAGCACCGCCGAGCCGAGCAGCGGCGTGGCCAGCGCCAGGGCGGCGAGGCCGAAGTCGTCGAGCGCCAGCGCCAGCTCCCGCACCCGGGCCAGCGCCGCCGGGTCCTGGGCCCGGTGCACGATGCCCTCGGCCGGGACCAGCGTCACGCCCAGCTCCCGCGCCGCCCAGTCGCGCCAGGGGGCCCACTCGCGCGCCTGTCGCTCAACCAGGCTTGAGGGTCCCTCGGCCAGGTAGCAGAGGGCGTCGGAGCCGGCGTAGGCGGCGATCTCGTCCGCCGTCTCGGCCCGCACCGCCGGGATCCGGTCGATGGCGGTGAAGGCCAGCCGGGTCGCCGGCATCGTCGCGGGGTCGACCAGCTCGCCCACCGCCGCCCATTCCTCCGCAGAGATCCGCGCCAGCGCCTCGGTCGGCAGCACCAGCCCGGCCTTCGCCGGCGACTTCGGGATCCGCCCGTCGAGGGTCACGGCGAAGCCGCCGTCGCGGGGAACGACATCCACCGCCGTCCAGAAGCGGCGCGGACGGTCGGGAGCGAACTCGGTGAAGCGGGAAGGCGGGGCGCGATCGGTCATGCCGCGCCCTATAGATCAGCCGCCGAGCGCGCGCAGCACCTCGCGGACGTCATAGGCGTTGCGCCGGTCAGGCCGCGGGCCGCGGCCGATCAGGATCTCGAGCGTGGTCGAGGTCGGCTGCGGCCCGGACAGGTTCAGCCCGACGCCCACACCGACGCCCGAGCTGGACCAGCCGCCGTAGCGGCCGGAGCCCGCCCCGATCGAAACGGACGGGCGCACCCCGCCGGCGCTGTCGGGCCGACCGTCGATGTAGCGCTGCGTCACCTCGAACCAGTCGGCGCCCTGGGCGAGGGTCAGTTCGGCGGCGCGGCGCAGGGCCAGATCCGCCACCGGCCCGGGCGCGCCGACGCCGTTATAGGTGACCCGGAAACGGTCGGCCTCGATGCGCTGCTCGACGAAGCCCTGCCCGCCCGGCCGAACCTGCGGGCCGTAGGGGGCGAGGCTGGCGCAGCCGGCGAGCGACAGGGCGAGGACGGCGGCGGCGATCAGGGTGGGGCGCATGGCGAAGCTCCTTCCCTTGCCAAGCGTCAGGGCGCGACAGCGGTTCCCGCCAGCCCCGCCGCCGTCAGCAGGCGGGCGAAGTCCTCCGGCGGCGGGGCCTCGACGGTGCGGCTGCCGCCCTCGGGATGCGGGAAGGTCAGGGCCGCCGCATGCAGCATCAGCCGCGGCGCGGCCTGACCGGCGAAGGTCAGGGCTCCGCCGTAGCGGGCGTCACCGACCAGCGGCCGGCCGATCGCCGCCATATGCACCCGCAGCTGGTGCATGCGGCCGGTGACGGGGCTGAGCTCGACCAGCGCCCCGTCCGGCCCCGCCGACAGGGTGCGGTAGAGGCTGCTCGCCACCTGCGCCCCGGGCGCCTCGGCCGTCGCCACCCGCATGTAGCTTTCCCGCCCGATCTCCTCGCGCCGCAGCGGCAGGTCGATGCGGCCGGCCGCCGGCTCGGGCGCGGTGGAGACGAGCGCGAGGTAGGTCTTGCGCAGCTTGCGCGCCTGGATGGCCTTGCCGAGGAAACCGGCCGCCGGCTTGGTCTTCGCCGCGAGGATGACGCCGGAGGTATCCCGGTCCAGCCGGTGCACCAGCTCGGGCCGCTTGCCGTTGGAACGGGCGAAGGCCCACAGCAGGTCGTCCAGCGTGTGGGCGCGGATCCGCCCGCCCTGACTGGACAGGCCGGCGGGCTTGGCGAAGGCGATCACCGCCGCGTCCTCGTGGAGCACCCACGAGCGTACGGCGGCGATCTCTTCAGGCGTCAGCTGGACGGGGGTGCGGGCGGTCACCCGGCGTCCATAGCGGCCCGCAGCCCCGGCGTCAGCCCGGCGCCGACTTCAGCGCAGCACGCCCTTGCGGGTCATGGCGCGGCTGTACAGCACAAAGCCCAGCCCCAGCAGAAAGATCACGGCGCTGAAGATCATACCCGTCGACCCCATCACCGCATTGCCACCGGAGGTCTGGCCGTAGACCACGCTGACGGCGAAGGCGACCAACGAGGCGAGGAAGGCGTGGAAGGCCCACTTCATCCGCAGCAGCAGCAGGACCGACCCGGCCACCGCGCCCCAGACGCCGATCCCCCAGACCGCCTCCATCCAGACCGGATAGCTCTCGAAATAGGCGCGCTGCTCGGCCGTGAACTGAGCCAGATAGGCGGCGTTACGCGTCTGCGTCAGGATGTAGTCGACGCCGCCGAAGGCGTTCCACAGCAGCGCCACGCCGCCGACCAGCCAGAGGTGCCAGGGCGTCTTGCCCGCGGTGTCGCCGGTCACGAAGGATGTGCTCATGTCGTCCCCTCCCAAGGATCAGGACGGGAGCATGCGCCCCTGCACGGCGGGGAACAATGAACGGCGTTCAGTCAGCGCCGTCGCCGCGGCGGGCGCGCAGGGCGCTCCAGCGCTCCAGCCGTTCGCGGATCTTCGCCTCGTGCCCCTCCCCCTTCGGCGCATAGAAGGTCCGGCGCGCCATGCCGTCGGGGAAGTAGTTGGCGCCGGAAAAGCCCTCCGGCGTGTCCGGGTCGTACTGGTAGCCCTTGCCGTAGCCGAGGTCCTTCAAAAGCTTCGTCGGGGCGTTGCGGATATGCGCCGGGGGCATCAGCGAGCCGGTCTCGGCCGCCGCCCGCTTCGCCGCCTTGAAGGCCTCATAGACCGCGACCGACTTGGGCGCAGTCGCCAGGTGCACCACCGCCTGGGCCAGGGCCAGGTCGCCCTCGGGGCTGCCGAGGAAGTCGTAGGTCTCCTTCGCCGCATTGGCGACGAGGAGCGACAGGGGATCGGCCTCGCCGATGTCCTCGACCGCCATGCGCACGATGCGGCGGGCCAGATACAGCGGGTCCTCGCCCCCCTGCAGCATGCGCGCCAGCCAGTAGAGGGCCGCGTCCGGATCCGAGCCGCGCACCGACTTATGCAGGGCCGAGATGAGGTTGTAGTGCTCTTCGCGGCTCTTGTCGTAGGCAGGCGCGCGCTTCTGCAGCAGGGCCGCGAGGCCCGCCGGATCGAGCGTCTCGCCCTCGGGGCTGAGATCGAAAAGCGCCTCGGCCAGGGTCAGCAGATAGCGCCCGTCGCCGTCAGCCATGGCGATCAGCGCCTGACGCGCCTCGGGGGTCAGCGGCGCGGTCCGGTCGAGGTGCGCCTCGGCCTTCATCAACAGTTGATCGAGCGCCGCCTCATCGAGCCGACGCAGCACGAACACCTGCGACCGGGACAGCAGCGCCCCGTTCAGCTCGAACGAGGGATTCTCGGTCGTGGCCCCGACGAGGGTGACGGTCCCCTCCTCGACGAACGGCAGGAAGCCGTCCTGCTGGGCGCGGTTGAAGCGGTGGATCTCGTCGACGAACAGCAGGGTCGCCTGGCCCGCGGCGCGGCGGGCGCGGGCGGTCTCGAACGCCTTCTTCAGATCAGCCACGCCGGAGAAAACGGCGGAGATCTGCTGGAACTGGTAGCCGGCGGCCTGGGCCAGCAGCCGGGCGATGGTGGTCTTGCCGGTGCCCGGCGGTCCCCACAGGATCATCGAGCCGAGCCGGCCGGCCTCGACCATGCGCCGGATCGGCCCGCCCGCGCCCAGCAGGTGGTCCTGGCCGACCACCTCGTCCAGCGCGCGGGGCCGCAGCCGGTCGGCCAGCGGGGCCGTGGGCGGGACCACCCCCGCCGCCTCGAACAGATCGCTCATGCGCCTTCCTAGGCGTTCGGCAGGGCCCGCGCCAAGCTCAGCCGAGGATGAGCCGCTCGCCCTCCGCCCGGGCGGGCGTCCCGGCGGCGCGGAGGAATGCGGCCAGTTCCGACGCCGGCGCGCTCGCCCCCTGGTCCAGCCAGCGGGCCACCTGCCTCGCGGCGGCGTCCGAACCGGAGAGGCGGGTCAGTTCCGCCAGCCAGTCGGCGCGGCTCAGGACGCCGTCGGTCTGCTGCCCGTGGAAACGGCGCACCAGCGCCAGAATATCGCCCTCCCCGCCGCGTTGCGACCAGCTCTCCAGCGCCAGCCAGAACAGGGCTCCGCAGGCGTAGTGCGCGCGATGCTCGCCTCGCTCCGGCGCCGACTCCACGCCGGCGGCCATCAGGGGCACGCACTCGTCAGCCTCGCGCTGGAGTTCGGCGGCGACGTCGAAGTCCGGCTCGACCGCACCCATGGCGCGGATCGCCATCAGGTCGGCCCCGCCTTCAGTGATCCAGGCCTCGCGGGCGAAGGCGTAACGCAGGCCGTCGGACCCCAGCCAGAAATGCGCCGCCTCATGGCCGATGAACCAGCGCGCGCGTTGCAGGATGGGCGGACTGGGGGCGAGCACCCCCTCGCCTTCGAAACTCATGACGATCAGACCCGGCAGAACGCTGCCGCCCATGCTGGTCAGGCCTGCCCGCGGGCCGTTCCAGGCGACCATCAGCGTCGGCGTGTCGTCACCGGCCGGCCCGAGCCGCTCGCGATAATGGGCCATGACCCGCGGGGTGAAGCCGCGCAGATGCTCCCCCAGCCAGACCGGGAGGTTCGGGTCCACGACCGCGGCGACGCCCTCGCCGCCGACGACACGCGCGGCTCCGAACAGCACATAGGTGTCCGCCTCGCGGGTGGTCGCCTCGCGCTGCCGCCGTCCGCCGACCATCACGAGGCCGTCCCGGTCGCGCCAGGTCACGGCCGTCGGACCGCCCGGCAGGTCAAGACCGTTCAGATCCCGCGGCAACGCCCGCGCCGCCTCGAGGGACGGAAGAGGCACGAGATTGAACTGTTCGCTGAACAGGGCGCGCGTTCCGTCCGAGAACATCAGCGTCGGCTGATAGTCCGCCTCCAGATCGCCGGACCCATGGGTCAGGACGATGTCGATCCGCCGCGGCACGGGGCCGCCGTCGAGGCTGCGGAGCACATCGTAGTCGCCGATCCGCTCCAGGGTCACGCCGGGGGTCCGGACGGTCCAGCGCGCCGGACGCCAGGGCTGGCGCGTCTCGCGGAGCAGCGCGCTGCGCACGAAGGCCCAGACCGGCGCATCCCGGTCCAGATCGAGCCGGGCGGTCCAGGTCCCCCCGCTGCGTTCGACACGGGCCGTCACCCCCTCGGCCGCGGGCCTCGCCGCCGGTGTCGAAGCGCAGGCGGCCAGCAGGGTCAGGGCGGCGACAGCGGCAAGGCGCTGGAATGTGCAGGTCAGCATCCGGGTCTCCTCGCCCTCCCGTATCCGGCAGGCGCGAGGGCGTCAGCTTAACCTTCGCTCATGCATCGCCGAGGGCGCGCCGCGCCGCGTCGAGCTCGGCGGCCATCACCGCCTTGAGCCGGTCCGGTGCAACGATCTCCACCTGGGCGCCCCAGGTGAACAGGTGCCAGGCCAGCTCCCGCAGCCCCGAGGCGGTGAAGCGCACCTCGACCCGCCCGTCCGGCAGGTCCGCCAGGGTCTGGGTCGGGTGCCAGCGCCAGGCCCGGGCCTCGGCCGCGCCCTCGGCGGCGATGCGCAGCAGCACGTCCTCGACCTCGTCCTGGTAGATGCCGAACGAACGGTTGGCGAAGGCGGCGAGGTCGAAGTCCGGCGGCGGCGGGGCGCTGCCCTCCCCGGCCGCCACGGCGCTCATCCGGTCGAGGCGGAAGGTCTGGATGCGCCCGCTCTCGCGATCGGCGGCGACCAGATAGTTGGCGCGGCCGAACATCAGGCCGCAGGGGGCGACGCTGCGCCGGCGCGGCTCCGCGCCGGGACGGCTGTAGGTGAACTCCAGCGGCCGGCCGGCGAGGATCGCTCCGCGGATGGCCGCCAGCACCGCCTCGTCGGCGGAAGGGCGAGGCCCGGCCTGCACGGCGATGGTCTCGGCCCGGACAAGAGCCTCCAGGTCCGGCGCGATGCGGTTCAGGGCGGTCGACCGGGTCGCCGACTTGATCTTGCGCTCCAGCCCCTCCAGCGCCTGGGCCCTGGCCCCCTCCCCCGCCGCGCGCAGCGCCTGGGCGGCCTTGGACAGCTCCAGCAGCTCCTCGGCGGTCGGGGCCTGCTCGAAGGCGGACAGGCCCCCGCGGATGCGCCAGCGCTTGGTCGGCGGGTCCGACACCTCCTCGGCGGCTGGGAACAGGGCCAGCACGGCGTCGCGCATGCGCTCGGCCGTACGGCGGCCGACGCCCATTTCCGAGGCCATCTCGTTGAGCGTCAGCCCCTCGGCGCTGGCGGCCATCCGCCGCGCCAGTTCGATGACCATGGCCGCCTTGTCGTGCCGCATTTCGCCTACGTCCGCTTCTGACGCAATGCTGCATCATGTTCGGATCATCGACAAGACACCGATCGATGGAGACCCGAATGTTCTCGCCCGCCGCCGCCGTCGCCGCCCGCCGCTACCTGATCGTGCCCTGCGAGGCGGAGGGCTGCCAGGACCTGTCGATCATCTGGGACCGGCTGGAGGAGCAGGTGGTGGACGTGATCTCCGCGGCGACCCTGAGCCGCTACTCCGACGAGGACGCCCTGTGGGACGAGGCGCGCGGTCCGGCGGAGGACGCGGCGCCGGCCGTCTGGGCCCGCGCCGCCTGAGCCGGTCAGGCGGCGAAGACCTCGCGGCCGCCGACGAAGGTGCGGCTGACCCGCCCCTGCAGCAGCCGCCCGTCAAAGGGCGAGTTGCGTGACTTGGAGCGTAGCCGGTCAGCGTCGATCTTCACCGGCGCGCCCGGGTCGAACAGCACCAGATCCGCCGGGGCCCCGGCGGCGAGCACGCCCGCCTCCAGCCCCAGCAGGCCGGCCGGGCCGATGGTCAGGGGCCGCAGCACCTCCAGCAGCTCCAGCCCGTGCTCGTGGTGCAGGGCCAGCGCCGCCGGCAGCAGGGTCTCGAGCCCGACGGCGCCGGGCGCAGCCTCCTGGAACGGGCGCCGCTTGTCCTCGGCCGGGGCAGGCGTATGCGCCGAGGTGATCACATCGATCAGCCCCTCGCGCACCGCCTCGATCAGCGCCAGCCGGTCGGCCTCGGTGCGCAGCGGCGGGTCCAGCCGGAAGAAGGTGCGGTAGTCGCCGATATCCAGCTCGTTGAAGCTCAGATGGTTGATCGACACCGAGGCGGCGACCTCCAGCCCGCGGGCGCGGGCCCGGGCGAGGGTCTCCAGCGCTCCGGCGGTGGAGATCTGGTCGACAAGGAAACGGGCCCCGGTCTGTTCGACGAGGGCCAGATCGCGCTCCAGCTGGATCCGTTCGGCGATGGCCGGAGCGGCGGGCAGGCCCAGTCGGGTCGCCAGTTCGCCGGACGTCGCCACCGCGCCCTGCGACAGCCACGGGTCGGCCGGGCGGTGGGCGATCAGGGCGTCGAAGGCGGTGGCGTAGCTCATCACCCGCATCAGGGTGCGGCTGTCGGCGATGACATGGTCGACGTCGGTGAAGTAGAGGGCGCCGGCCTCGTCCATCAGGCCGATCTCGGCCATGCGCTGCCCCTCGAGCCCGCGCGTGGCGGCCCCGGCGGCGCGGACATTGACGAGGCCGAGGGCCCCGCCACGGCGCTGCACGAAGTCGATCCCCGCCGGATCGTCGAGGGCGGGGTCGGTGTCCGGCTGGACGACGATGGTGGTCACGCCGCCCGCCGCGGCGGCCAGCGCCGCCGACTTCAGCGTCTCGCGCGGCTCGGCCCCGGGCTCCCCGGTCTTGACCCGGATATCGATCAGCCCGGGCGCCAGACACAGGCCACCGGCATCGACCGCCGTGACGCCGGTCGGGGCCGCCGCGCCGGCGCCGCGCATTACATCGCGGATCCGGCCGTCCTCGACCAGCACGGCGCCGGGACCATCATAGCCGCTGGCGGGGTCGAGCAGCCGGGCGTTCAGCAGGGCTAGCGACGTCATTGGCCCCTCCACCGCTTCGCGGTTCCCCTCCCCACTGCCGTGGGGAGGAAAAACATTCTCCTCCCTGTTCGCGCAGCGAATGGGGAGGTGGATCGGCGCGAAGCGACGAGACGGAGGGGCTTCATGCGCGCGCCTCCGCCAGCGCCGCGAGCACCGCCATCCGCGCCGCCACCCCCATCTCGACCTGGTCCTGGATCAGCGACACGGACAGATCGTCGGCCACGTCCGAATCGATCTCGACGCCGCGGTTCATCGGGCCGGGGTGCATCACCTTCGCGCCCGGCTTCGCCCACGCCAGCTTCTCGCGGTCCAGGCCATAGAAGCGGAAATACTCGCGCGTCGACGGGGCCAGCGACCCGGTCATCCGCTCCAGCTGCAGCCGCAGCATCATGACCACGTCACAGCCGGCCAGCCCCTCGCGCATGTCGTGGAACACCTCGCAGCCCCAGCGGTCGGCGTCGCCCGGCACGAGGGTCGGCGGGCCGACGAGGCGGACCCGCGCGCCCATCATCGACAGGAGGGCGACATTGGAACGGGCCACGCGGCTGTGGGCCACGTCGCCGCAGATGGCGATGGTCAGGCCGCCAACATCGCCGAGGGCCCGGCGAAGGGACAGCAGGTCCAGCAGCGCCTGGGTCGGGTGTTCATGCCGGCCGTCGCCGGCGTTGACCACGGCGCAGCCGACCTTCTGCGACAGCAGGGCCGCGGCCCCGGACGCGGCGTGACGGACAACCAGAATGTCCGGCCGCATGGCGTTCAGGGTCACCGCCGTGTCGATCAGGGTCTCGCCCTTGGCCACCGACGAGGCCTGCACCGGCATGGAGACGACATCCGCCCCGAGGCGCTTGGCGGCGATCTCGAAGGAGGAGCTGGTGCGGGTCGAGTTCTCGAAGAACAGGTTCACGACCGTATGGCCGCGCAGGATATCCAGCCCCTTGGAGGACTGCCGGTTCAGGGCGACGAAGGCGTCGGCGAGATCCAGAAGCTGTGCAGTGGCGTGCGGATTGAGGTCGGTCGCCGACAGGAAGTGAGGCTTCGGAAACGGGACCAGGCGCGCGCGGATCGTCTCGACGAGGGCGGCGGAGGAGGTCATCGAGGGCTCGCTATAGGCAGGTCCGCGCCCGGAGGGAAGCGCCTCGACCGAAGCTAGGCGTAGCCGAGGCCAATCAGGAGCAGCGGAATGGTGAAGGCGCTGCCGACCGTGGTGAAGGCGATCGAGCCCGCCATCAGCTTGGCGTCACCGCCCATCTGGCGCGCCATGACATAGGCCGCGGCGGCCCCCGGGGCGGCGCCGGCCAGCAGAGCCACGCCCTGGGCCGTGCGATCTCCCCCCAGCAGGCCGCACACGCCGTACATGATCAGGGGCAGGGCCACGAGCTTCATCAGGGCGATCATGCCGAGGGTCACCGGTCGCCCGGCCGCATGGGTGAAGCTGAGCCCGGCCCCGACCACGAGCAGCCCGAGCGGCACCGCCGCCTCGCCGGTCAGGCGCAGCAGGCTGGCCACCGGCCCCTCCGGCTCCAGCCCCGAAACATTGAGCAGGGCGCCGGCGGCGCACGACAGGATGATCGGGTTGCGCGACAGCGAGCGCAGCGCCCCGCGCCAGCCGGAGGCCTGGTCCGCGCCCCAGCGGGTCAGCACCAGCACGCAGATGACATTGACCGCGGGGGCCAGCACGCCGAACGCCAGAGAGGCGAGGCCGACGCTCTCCGGTCCCAGCACCCCCAGCGCCACCGGCAGGAAGACGAAGCCGTTCCAGCGGATCACGCCCTGGAACACGCTGGTGAAGGCCGGCCCGTCCACCCGGAGCAGCGGCCGGACAAGCAGGGTGACGAGGGCGAAGGCCAGGGTCACGCCGACGGTGGACAGGGCCACAGGACCGGCCGCGCCGGAGCCGAAGTCCGCGCCCCAGACCGCCGGGATCAGGAAGCTGGGATAGAGGACCACATAGGACAGGCGCTCCACGCCCTTCCAGCCGTCCTCATGCAGGAAGCCCCGTCGGCGCAGCAGCCAGCCGAGGGCGATCAGGAAGAAGACGGGCAGGACACCGCTGAGCACCCCGGTCATGCGCGAAGCCTGTCGAGCGCGCCCTGGAGAATCCAGGCGGCGGCGGTCCGGTCCACCACCTCGGCGCGGCGGCGGCGGCTGAGGTCGAGCCCCTCGATGAGGAATCGCTCCACGCCGGCGGTGGACAGACGCTCGTCCCAGAAAGCGACGGTGACCGGACGCAGACGCTCGAGGTTGCGGGCGAAGGCGCGCGCCGACTGGGCGCGCGGCCCCTCGCTGCCGTCCATGTTGGCGGGCAGGCCAATGACGAGACCGGACGCCTCGCGCTCGTCCATCAGGGCGAACAGCTGTTCGGCGTCGAGGGTGAACTTGCGGCGCTTCAGGGTCTGCAACGGACTGGCGATCATGCGGCTGCGGTCGGACGCGGCGACACCTATGGTCGTCTCGCCAAGGTCGAGACCGAACCACGGCGTGTTCGGGGCCGTGGCGGCGGGCAGATCGGTCAGGTCAACGACGGGCACCGGCCGTGGCTAGGCGTTGCCATCGCCGCTGTCAAAGGCGAGGGTGCCGCCGACCGGAAGGAGACTCGCATGATCCGATCGACCCTCGCCCTGGCGCTCGCCGCCGCCCTGCTCGCCGCCTGCGGCCAGGGCGCGGACCAACAGGAGGTCGCCGCACCGGCGGCCCTGGAGCCGTCAGGCGCGCCCGAAACGGTGGAGGTCGATGACGCCGCCTGGCTGCAGGCCGCCGCGTCCGTGATCGAGATGCAGCCCCTGCCCGACCTCAACGCCAAGGTCTTCGGCACCGCCGCCGGCGACCCGGCGGTCAACGGCCTCTACACCTACATCGCCTTCTTCGGCGGGGCTGCAGAAGGCTGGCGCGTGTTCCGACTCGGTGATTTCGAAAGCTTCGAGGTGCTGGCCTCGGCGCCCGGACGGATCGATCTGGAGCTGCGTGAAAGCGCCATCGACGCCGAGAGCGGCCAGGTCGCCGCCTCCACTCGCCGGATCATCGTCGGCTGGACCCCGGGCGAGGACGGCGCGCCGCCGCAGACGATCAGCGTGACCCCGGCCGCCTGATCGGCGTCACGCGCCTTGTGGCGCGGGCGTTCGGACGCTAATCCCGGCCGCTTGAGTTCCCGCAACGTCCGGAGCGCCCGATGGCCATCGACGCCGCGACGGTGAGGCGTGTCGCCCACCTCGCCCGCATCAAGACCCCCGAGGACCGGCTCGAGCCCCTCGCGGCCGAGCTGAACGGCATCCTCGCGTGGATCGCGCAGCTGAACGAGGTCGACGTCGACGGCGTCGAGCCGATGACCTCGAACGTCGCCCAGACCCTGCGCCTGCGCGACGACGTGGTCACGGACGGCGACAAGGTCGAGGCGGTCCTGTCGAACGCCCCCAAGGCGGCGGACGGCTTCTTCGTCGTGCCCAAGGTGGTGGAATGAGCGACCTGACCTCCCTCACCCTGACCGACGCCGTCGCGGCCCTGAAGGCCCGGCGCGTCTCGTCCGAGGAGCTGACCTCCGCCTTCCTTGGCGCCATCGAGGCCGCCAACCCGGCGCTCAACGCCTATGTCGAGGTCACGGCGGACAAGGCGCTGGAGATGGCGCGCGCCTCGGACGCCCGTCTGGCCCGCGGCGAGGGCGGCGCCCTCGAAGGCGCGCCGCTGGGCATCAAGGACCTGTTCTGCACCGAGGGCGTCCAGACCGCCGCCGGCTCGAACATGCTGCGCGGCTTCGTCCCTCCCTATGAATCGACCGTGACCGCCAACCTGTGGCGCGACGGGGCGGTCATGCTCGGCAAGCTCAACATGGACGAGTTCGCCATGGGCTCGTCGAACGAGACCAGCGCCTTCGGCCCGGTGAAGAACCCGTGGAAGTCGGCGACGTCGAACGCCGAGCTGACCCCGGGCGGCTCGTCCGGCGGGTCGGCCTCGGCCGTCGCCGCGGACCTGTGTCTCGCCGCCACCGCCTCGGACACCGGCGGCTCGATCCGTCAACCGGCGGCCTTCACCGGCACCGTCGGCATCAAGCCGACCTACGGCCGCGCCAGCCGCTTCGGCATGGTGGCCTTCGCCAGCTCGCTGGACCAGGCCGGCCCGATCACCAGGACGGTGGCGGATGCGGCCCTCATGCTGCGCTCGATGTGCTCCTTCGACCCGAAGGACTCGACCAGCCTCGACATCGAGACCCCGGACTGGTCGTCCGCGCTCGGCCAGGGCGTGAAGGGCCTGAAGATCGGCGTGCCGCGCGAATACATCGTCGACGGCATGCCGGCGGAGATCCAGGCGCTGTGGGACAAGGGCGTCGAATGGCTCAAGGCCGCGGGGGCCGAGATCGTCGAGATCAGCCTGCCGCACACGAAGTACGCCCTGCCGACCTACTACATCGTCGCCCCGGCCGAGGCCTCGTCGAACCTGGCGCGCTATGACGGCATGCGCTTCGGCCACCGGGCCGACAAGGCCGCCAACCTGACCGACCTGTACGAGACCACCCGCGCCGAGGGCTTCGGCAAGGAGGTCCAGCGCCGCCTGACCATCGGGGCCTATGTGCTCTCGGCCGGCTTCTACGACGCCTACTATGTGCGGGCGCTGAAGGTGCGCCGGCGGATCGCCGAGGACTTCGACAAGGTCTGGGGCCAGGTCGACGCCATCCTGACGCCGTCGACGCCGTCGGCCGCCTTCGCCCTGGGCGACAAGCAGATCGACCCGGTGAAGATGTACCTGAACGACGTCTTCACGGTGACCGCCAACCTCGCCGGCCTGCCCGGCGTATCGGTGCCCGCCGGGGTCGACGCCGGCGGCCTGCCGCTGGGCCTGCAGGTGATCGGCAAGGCGCTCGACGAGGCGACCGTGTTCCGCGTGGCGGAAGCGCTGGAAGACGCGGCGGGCTTCACGGCGAAGCCGGCGCGGTGGTGGTAAGGTCTCCCTCCCCCGCCGGGAGAGGGAGACCCTGAAATCAGAGCGCCTTCAGCTCGGTGTCGATGGCCGTCAGCATGGCGTCGGTGATGGCGCCCTGGGACAGGGGCTGGACCTGCTTCAGCGACATGGCCTCGAACTGCGGCCGGGCCGGGTGGGCGGCGATGCCGGGGATGTGCTTCTCCAGCACGGCGGCGGCGGCCGGGTTGGCGAGGATGTCGCGGATCGGGGTGTCGATGGTGAAGGCCGGGGCGGCCGGCGTGGCGGCGGCCGGAGCGCCGTGGCCCGCGTGGCCATTGCCGGCGGGAGCGGCCGGGGCCTGCTGGGCGACCGCCGGAGCGGCGATCATCAGGGCGGCGAGAGCGAGAGCGGTCTTTTGCATTGTGGGTCTCCGAAAAGGACGGGCGGAGGATGGCCCGGAATTCGTGACCGCGTCACGACAAAACTTCCCCTTCCGCGCGCGCGAAGCTAGACACCGGACATGACCGACGTCGCCGCCCCCCGCTATGTCATCAAAGGCCGCACCGGCCCCTGGGAACTGGTTCTGGGCCTGGAGGTCCACGCCCAGGTCGCCTCGAAGGCCAAGCTGTTCTCCGGAGCCGCCGTCGGCTTCGGCGCCGGCCCGAACGAACAGGTGTCGCTGGTCGACGCCGGCTTCCCCGGCATGCTGCCGACGCTGAACCGCTTCTGCGTCGAGCAGGCGGTGCGCTCGGGCCTCGGCCTGCGGGCGCAGATCAATCGCCGCAGCCAGTTCGACCGCAAGAACTACTTCTATCCGGACCTGCCGACCGGCTACCAGATCAGCCAGCTGTACCATCCGATCGTCGGCGAGGGCGTCGTCGAGGTCGAGCGCGATGACGGCAGCTTCTTCGAGGTGCGCATCGAGCGCCTGCACCTGGAGCAGGACGCCGGCAAGCTGATCCACGACCTGTCGCCGTCGGAGAGCTATGTCGACCTCAACCGGGCCGGCACGGCGCTGATGGAGATCGTCTCGCGCCCTGACATGCGCACGCCGGACGAGGCGGTGGCCTATCTGAAGAAGCTGCGCACCATCCTGATCTATCTCGGGACCTGCGACGGCGACATGGAGAAGGGCAACCTGCGCGCCGACGTGAACGTCTCGGTTTGCCGCCCGGGCCAGTATGAGAAGTACCGCGCCAGCGGCGACTTCAGCCACCTCGGCACCCGCTGCGAGATCAAGAACGTCAACTCGTTCCGCTTCATCTCCCAGGCCATCCAGTACGAGGCGCGGCGCCAGATCGAGATCCTCGAGGACGGCGGCAAGATCGATCAGGAGACCCGCCTGTTCGACCCGAACAAGGGCGAGACGCGCTCCATGCGCTCCAAGGAAGAGGCGCACGACTACCGCTACTTCCCTGATCCCGACCTGCTGCCGCTGGAGCTGGAAGAGGCCTGGATCGAGGGCATCCGCGCCTCCCTGCCCGAGCTGCCGGACGACAAGCGCCGCCGCTTCATGAGCCAGTACGGCCTGTCGCAGTACGACGCCGGGGTGTTGATCTCGGAACAGGCCAAGGCCGACTATTTCGAGGCGGCGGCGAACGGTCGTGACGCCAAGCTGGTGGCCAACTGGGTGACCAACGAGGTCTCGGCCCGGCTGACCGCCGACGGTCGTGACTTCGCCGACAACCCCCTGCCCGCCGCCCATGTGGCCCAGCTGGTCGAGCTGATCGAGACCAACGTCATCTCCTCCAGGATCGCCAAGGAGGTGTTCGACCACGTCTGGAACGGCGAGGGCTCGCCGGCCGAGGTGGTGGAGAAGCACGGCCTGAAGCAGGTCACCGACACCGGCGCCATCGAGAAGGCCGTGGACGAGATCATCGCGGCCAACCCGGACAAGGCCGAGGCGGTGAAGGAGAAGCCGCAGGCGCTGGGCTGGTTCGTCGGCCAGGTGATGAAGGCGACCGGCGGCAAGGCCAACCCGGCTGCGGTCAACGACATCCTGAAGGCCAAGCTGGGCCTGTGAGCGCCGGCGCCGCGGCCCTCGTTCCCGCCGCGCTGGAGGCCTTCAAGGCGCGCGACCGCGACCGTACCGCTGACATTCTGTCTCAGGTGGTCGCCGCCCACCCGCCGCTGGGCCGCAGCTGGGGCGCCGTCTCGCGTCTGGCCGCCGCCGTGGGCGAGATCGGCCTCGCGGTCGAAGCCGCCCGACGCCAGGTCACCGCCCAGCCTGACGACGCCGCCGCCCGGCTCAACCTCGGCCAGATCCTGGCCCAGAACGGGCGCGTCGCCGAGGCCGAGGCGGTCGGCCTCGACTTCGTCCGCGACCAGCCGCAGAACCCGGCCGCCTGGCACTTCCTCGGCACCTGCCGGGCCCAGCTAGGCCGCAACGCCGAGGCCATCGCCGACCTGCGCCGCGCCATCGCCAGCCCTGGCGGCCAGGCCGGCGCGGCCTGGGCCTGGCTGGCCATCGCCGGGGCCAAGACCTTCACCCCCGACGATCCGGACGTCGCCGCCATGCAGGCGTTGCTGCCGACGCTGGGCCGCACCCCGGAGACGCGCGAAGCGCGCAGCGCCCTGCAGTATGCGCTGGGCAAGGCCTGGGACGATCTCGGACAGGTCGACGCCGCCTTCGCCGCCTATGCCGAGGGCGCCGCCATCGTCGATGCGGGCCGCACGGTCGATCCGGACGAGACCGACGCCTTCGTCGACGAGGTGATCAGCGGCTTTGACCGGCCCCGGCTCGCCGCCCTGCCCGCCAGCGCCATCGACAGCGACCGCCCGATCTTCGTCTTCGGCCTGCCGCGCTCGGGCACGACCATGATCGAGCAGCTGCTGGTCAGCCACGACGCCGTGACCGACGGGGCCGAGCTCAACCTGTTCCGCACCGCCGCCATGCCGATCCGCGGCTTCACCCCGACCCTCGTCGAGGCCTTCGGCGCCCGCTCGCCCGGCGGCTTCACGGCGATCGGCCAGGCTTATCTGCACCTGCTCGAGGAACGGTTCGGCCCCGAGGGGCGGGTGGTCGACAAGACCCTGAACCACAGCCGCTACCTCGGCCTGATCGCTCATGTGCTGCCGAAGGCGCGCTTCATCTGGCTGCGCCGCGAGCCGGGCGCGGTGGCCTGGTCCTGCTTCCGCACCCGCTTCGCCCGCGGCGTCGACTGGAGCTGGTCGCTGAGCCACATGGGCCGCTACTTCCGCGGCGAGGACCGGCTGCACGCCCACTGGACCGAGGTGCTGGGCCACGCCGTCCTGACCGTCCCGTACGAATCCTTCGTCGAGGATCCCGACCCGTGGATCGCCCGCATCCTCGAGCATGTGGGCCTGCCCTTCCAGGAGGGGCTGAAGGACTTCCACAAGACCGAGCGGGCCGTGGTCACCGCCAGCTTCGCCCAGGTGCGCAAGCCGCTCTACACCACCTCGCGCGACGCCTGGCGGCGCTACGAGCGCCACCTGCAGCCCTTCTTCGAGGCCTACGCGGGATAGGGCGGCAGGCCGGGGCGGGGCGAACCCCGTCGGACACCCCGGCACGGTCAGCGCCGGCTCAGTCCGGGTGGCGTTCCTTCAGGGTCTTCACGCTCCAGCGGGCCATCTCGACCAGAACGCCGGCGTCCACGTCCGCCAGCCGGTTCAGATAGATGCAGCCCTTGCCGGCCTTGTGCTTGCCCAGCCGGTCAAGGAAGGCCTGACGCGCGTCGTCATAGGCGGCCATGTAGAATACCAGGTTGGCCTTGCGCGGCGAGAACCCCACCAGCGGCGCCTCGCCGGAATGGCCGCTGTCATAGGTGTAGCGGTACTTGCCGAAGCCGATGATCGACGACCCCCACATCACCGGCGGCTCGCCTGTCGCCTCGGCCAGCAGGGCCAGCACGGCGCGCGCGTCCTCGCGCCGGCCGGGGTGCTCGACGCTGTCGATGAAGGCCTCGGGCGAGGCGGGCTTGGGCCGGGTTTTGGCGTCTGCAGGCATGGCGGCGTTCCGGATTCAACCGACCCATGTTATGTGGACCGGGTGCCGACCATATCGTGGTTCTATGGGATATCCATCCGCATGTACTTCGGCGACCATGCGCCGCCGCACTTTCATGCGTATGAGCCGGGCAATGAGGCGCAGGTCCGGATTGCGGATGGCGAGATCATCAAGGGCCGACTGTCGAGGTCTGCCCGCGGGCTGGTGAAGGAATGGACGCTGATCAATCAGGCGGCGCTGATGGAGAACTGGGAGCGGTCTCGCCCGGGGTTGCGGAATCCGCTGCAGCGGATTCCGGGTCTGGATACGCCCCGGTGACCGACATGGTGCATGTGATCCGCGTGCTCCGGCTGGGGGGCTATCGCCTCAAGCTTTGGTTCAGTGATGGCACGGCCGGCGAGTGGGATTTCTCGGACCTCGCGAACGTCGAGCGGGGGCCGATGGTCGAGCCGTTCAAGGATCCGGCCTTTTTCAACAAGGTCTTCGTGGAGTTCGGCGGCCTGACCTGGCCCAACGGCTTCGACTGGAGCCCCGAAGCCCTGCACGCCGACATGCGGGCGGCGGGCGTGCTGCAAGTCGAGAGCGCGGTGGCTTAGATGCGGTCACCAAACTGGATACGTCAGACGCCAGTTGATGTGCGCTATGCTGGGCGCAAGCTGACGACTGTATACCGAATTGTATTCACGCGTCCGGGAGGCGGGCGCGCCTGCAATTATGGCAACAAGCGCCGAGCTGTCCGAAAGGACGATCAAGCCGAAGCATGGATTGAGCTGAATGAGGAGCCTCTCTCATTGGGCACGCTCGTTCGCAAGGATCGTAGAGGCTAGTCATAGCCCCTTCACGATCCCCTCGACCATCTTCTTGGCGTCGGCGAACAGCATCATGGTGTTGTCGCGGAAGAACAGCTCGTTCTCGACGCCGGCGTAGCCGGCCGCCATGCCGCGCTTGACGAACAGGACGGTGCCGGCCTTCTCCACGTCGAGGATCGGCATGCCGTAGATGGCGCTGGTCGGGTCGGTCTTCGCCGCCGGATTGGTGACGTCATTGGCGCCGATGACGAAGGCCACGTCGGCGGAGCTGAACTCGCTGTTGATGTCCTCCAGCTCGAACACCTCGTCGTAGGGGACGTTGGCCTCGGCCAGCAGCACGTTCATGTGGCCCGGCATGCGGCCGGCGACGGGGTGGATGGCGTACTTCACCTCGACCCCCTCCTCCTTCAGCTTGTCGGCCATCTCGCGCAGGGCGTGCTGGGCCTGGGCCACGGCCATGCCGTAGCCGGGCACGATAATGACCTTGGAGGCGTTCTTCATGATGAAGGCCGCGTCCTCGGCCGAGCCCTGCTTGACCGGGCGGGTTTCGACCCGGCCCTCGCCCGCCGCGGCGGCGTCGCCGCCGAAGCCGCCGAGGATCACCGAGATGAAGCTGCGGTTCATCCCCTTGCACATGATGTAGCTGAGGATGGCGCCCGAGCTGCCGACCAGGGCCCCGGTGATAATCAGGGCGATGTTCTCGAGGGTGAAGCCCAGCGCCGCCGCAGCCCAGCCGGAGTAGCTGTTGAGCATCGACACCACGACCGGCATGTCGGCCCCGCCGATCGGGATAATCAGGGTGGCGCCCAGCACCAGGGCGATCACGAACACGCCCCAGAAGGCCCAGGTGGCCGCGCCGTCCGAGCCGACCATGATGCCGATCAGCAGCACCAGGGCCAGCCCCAGACCGATGTTGATCAGGTGCCGCGCCGGCAGCAGGATCGGCGCGCCCGACATGTTGCCGTTGAGCTTGGCGAAGGCGATGACCGAACCGGTGAAGGTGATGGCGCCGATGGCCACGCCGAGGCTCAGCTCGATCACCGACAGGGCCTTGATGCCGCCGGTCCCGTCGGAAATGCCGAAGCCCTCGGGGGCATAGACGGCGCCGATGGCCACGAGACAGGCGGCCAGACCGACCAGCGAGTGGAAGGCGGCGACCAGCTGGGGCATCTGGGTCATCTGCACCCGCGCCGCGATCAGGGCCCCCGCCCCGCCGCCAACCACCACCCCGCCGAGGATCAGCGCCGCAGTCAGCAGATCCAGCGTCCCCGAGCCCCACAGGGTCAGCAGGGTCACCAGCACGGCCAGCGCCATGCCGACCATGCCCATGGTGTTGCCCTGACGGCTGGTCTCCGGGCTCGACAGGCCGCGCAGCGACAGGATGAACAGCACCCCGGCGACGAGATAGGCCAGGGCGGCGAGCGAGGCGTTCATGATGACTTTCCTTCGGAGGCGCCGGTCCGGCCCAGCCGCCACAGGGCGGCGCCGATGAAGACCGGGCCCAGGGCCAGAACGAGCCAGTCAAAGGTGTTGAGCGGGCGAACCGGGAAGAACACCCGGATCAGCAGGGCGCCGATGACAAGCACCACCCCGCAGTCGCGATAGCGGATGCGCTGGACCGGGCATTTCTCGCCGAACCAGCTCCACACCCACAGGGCCATGCCGGCGGCGGTGGCCACCCAGGCGGCCCCGACGGCGAGGGCGACGGGATCGGGCGCGGTCACTTGTGGGCCGCCCCCGCCGGGCGTTCCTTCTTCTTGTACATGGCCAGCATGCGGCGGGTGACCATGAAGCCGCCGAAGATGTTGACGCTAGCCAGGGCCACCGCGGCGACGCCGGCCCCCTTGGCGATCCAGGCGTTCGGACCCTCGGCCTGGCCGGTTGCGGCCGCCGCGGCGATCAGACCCCCGACGATGATCACCGAGGAGATGGCGTTGGTCACCGCCATCAGCGGCGTGTGCAGCGCCGGCGTCACCGACCAGACGACATAGTAGCCGACAAAGATGGCGAGCACGAAGATCGCCAGGCGGAAGACGGTGGGGTCGACGTGTTCCATCAGATGACCTTGCCTATGCGGCTGGAGGCCAGCGCGCGAATTCGGATCAGGAGTCCGTCGAGATCAGCCTCGACCTCGCCGGTCGAAACCCTCAGGACTGCGTAGCCTTGGCTCTCGAACCACTGATCCCGTTCCAGATCGCGGAGAGCAACTTCAGGACGCTGGTGCACGCCGCCGTCGATCTCGATGACCAGAGCCGCCCGGTGACAGGCGAAGTCGGGCACGAACCGACCGAAAGCGGGCTGCCTGCGAAATCTCACTGGCAGACGTCGAAGCCTCTCCCACAACTTCGCTTCGGTCCATGTCGGGGTGCTTCGTAGCAATCGGGCGCGCCTCACCGTCCGCCCGGGTGTCCGCTCTCGCGCGAAGCCCTCCCCCTCGATGGGGGAGGGTTGGGTGGGGGTGCCGTCTCGATGGTCCAACAAAGACGCGCAAGAGGCGATCCCGCTCTCGCCTCCCGCATGCAAACCTGCGAGGTCAGCGGATGCACCCCCATCCCCGACCCTTCCCCCATCCGGGGGGAAGGGAGACTGCTGTTGCCTCATCCCCGCACCCCTTCGTGGACGATCTCGCCGCCGTGGGTGACGACCGCGGCCTTGAGGATCTCGTCCTCGAGGTCGAGCGTCACCGCCCCCTCCTTGAGGATCAGCCCGAGGAAGGCGAACAGGTTGCGGGCATAGAGGGCCGAGGCGTCGGCGGCGATGCGGCCCGGCAGGTTGCCGTGGCCGACGATGGTCACGCCGTTGGTGGTGGTGACGACCTCGTTCAGCTTCGCGCCCTCGACATTGCCGCCGTTCTCGATGGCGAGATCGACGAGCACCGAGCCCGGCTTCATCGAGGCGACGTGAGCCGCCGTGACCAGCCGCGGGGCCGGGCGGCCGGGGATCAGGGCGGTGGTGATGACCACGTCCTGCTTGACGATATGGGCGGCGGTCAGCTCGGCCTGCTTGGCCTGATACTCGGCCGACATGGCCTTGGCGTAGCCGCCGGCGGTCTCGGCCGCCCTGAACTCCTCGTCCTCGACAGCGATGAACTTGGCCCCGAGGCTCTCGACCTGCTCCTTCGACGCCGGCCGCACGTCGGTGGCGGTGACCACGGCGCCGAGGCGGCGCGCGGTGGCGATGGCCTGCAGGCCGGCGACCCCGGCCCCCATGACGAACACCTTGGCCGCCGCGACGGTGCCGGCGGCGGTCATCATCATCGGGAAACCCTTGCTGTAGGCGGCGGCGGCCTCGATCACGGCGCGGTAGCCTGCGAGGTTGGCCTGG
The DNA here is from genome assembly GCF_035998205.1 of Brevundimonas sp. GTDB lineage: Bacteria > Pseudomonadota > Alphaproteobacteria > Caulobacterales > Caulobacteraceae > Brevundimonas. The sequence continues at coordinate 393,873 of NZ_DASYHT010000004.1, read as the reverse complement.
GACGACAGGACGTCCATCACCTGGGCGCGGGTGATCCGGGGCACGAACTCCATGGCGAAGGCGGTGACGCCGGCGCCGGCGAGCGCCTTGACCGTCTCCTTGTCGCGCCACGCGTCGAGCAGGGCGACGACCACCGCGCTGGTCTTCAGGGCGCTGGTCTCCTGCGCCGTCGGCCCCCGCACCTTGAGCAGGACGTCGGCCCCCGACAGCACCGCCTTGGTGTCCGCAAGCACCGAAGCTCCGGCCGCGGCATAGTCGTCGTCGGGAATCGAGGAGCCGACGCCGGTCCCGGCCTCGACGCGCACGGTGGCGCCGAGCGCGGTGAGCTTCTTCACCGTCTCCGGCGTGACGGCGCAGCGCGTCTCGCCTTCGCGGCGCTCGCGGGTGACGGCGATCGTGGCGGCCAAGAGTGACTCCCCGGTCAATGACACCGGGAGCTTAGGCGGTTATCGAAACGCCCGTAAAGTGCCGTTGGGTCAGCGGGGCGCAAAAATCGCCCGAAAAATGCCGCCCATCGCGCCGAAACGCGCTGTAACCGTTCTCAACCGGGGCGATTGCGGGTCGAAACACCCAACAGATCGCGCGGCAGCAGCGGGATCAGTGCGCCGCCGGCTTGTCCCGCAGGAACCACCAGCCCACGGCCGAAACCACGATGGCCGAGATGGCCGCCGGCACGAAGCCGCCGTTGGGCATGAACCAGACGGTCAGCAAAAGGACGATCGCGGCCACGGCCAGCGAGCCCCACTTGGTCAGGGCGCCGAAGAGCTCCCAGGTCGCCTTCTGCTCCTCGATCTCCATCGAGCCATGCTGATAGGCGTCGTGGTCGGCGGGGGCGTGATGCGGGTCGGCCATGTCGTCCAGTCCGGATAAGTCCTCTTGGGACGCCTTATACGGCCTGTTCGGCCGCGCTCAAGCGCCTGATGGCCGCGCGTCGCTCAGTCCAGCGCCGCAAGGGCGTCGCGGGTGAAGGCGGCGAGGTCGAAGCCGCGGCCGGCGGGGTCCTCGCCCCGCCGCACCAGAACGATTCGGCGGCTCGGAACGATGACGATGTACTGGCCGCGGTTGCCCTGGGCGGCGAGGGTGTCGGCGGGCACGCCCTCCGAGCGGTTCATCAGCCAGAAAGTCGCGCCGTAGCCGAGGGCCCCGTTCGGCTGCGGCCCGGACGCGGCGCCGACATAGGCCCGCCAGTCCTCCGGCAGCAGGCGCTGCCCCTCCCAGACACCGTCCTGGACGTAGAGCTGTCCGAGCCGGGCCAGGTCGCGCGCGGTCGACCAGACCTGGCTGGACAGCATGTAGCCGCCGCGCCAGTCCGTCTCGATGAAGGTGTCGCGCATCCCCAGACGGTCGAGGAAGACCTCGGGCGGCGTCGACGCCAGCGCCGGGGCGATGGCGTGGATGGCCAGCAGGGTGTCGTTGTTGGCGTAGCGGTAGCGCGTCCCGGGCGGCGCGATCAGCGGCCATCCGGGCGTCTGCTCCGCGATCGCCACCCCGCCGAAGTAGAGGGCGTCCGTGCGGTTGCCGGCGGTATCACTGGTCAGGCCGGAGCTCATCCGCATCAGCTGGTCCACCGTGATCGCCGCCCTCGGGTCGCCCGGCGTCGCCCACTCCGGGATGGCCGCCGGCGCGGCGACATCGAGCCCGGTCCGGTGCGCTACCCAGCCCACCAGGGTGCCGGCGAGGCTCTTGGCCACCGACCATGTGCGCTGGGGCGTGTCCGGGCCGAATCCCTCCCGGTAGCGTTCGGCCACCAGCCGGCCGTCCTGCACCACCACCACACTCGTGGTGACCCCGGGGCCGTAGGCGTCTCCCAGCGCGCCGGCGAGGGTCGTCTCCAGCACTGCCGTATTTCCGCGCGGCGCCGCTGTGGGCCACGCCGGGGCGGCGGCGCGGACGACGGGGGCCCTCGGCGGCAGGCTCTCCGCGCCGACCGGGGCGATGACGCAGCCGCGCCCGGGCGTGTGCACCGCCAGCCGCGGCGGCATGACGGCGTCCCAGGCGACCCGGACCTCGGACTCCCCGACGACGGCGGGCATGTCACGGACCAGCGGATCCAGCTCGGGATAGATCCCGACCAGCTCGTGCGCCTCGACGCTCTCGACCGTCCGCTCGGCCCCGGCCTCGCGGGCGTTGAACACGGCGCCGCAGACCATCAGGGCCTTGTAGCCGGCGGCCATGGCCAGGTCGGCCGGCCGCGGCGCGGGCGGCGGCGCGGGGGAAGGCGTCTGGGCGAGGGCGGGCGAGCCCCCCAGCACAAGCAGGGCGGCGGCGAGGAGCGGAGCGCGACGGGACAGAACCATGGGCGGCACGCTGGCCCCCTGCCCCGCGAAGGTCAACGCCTCAGACCGTGGCCTCGAAGGCGTCCACCAGCCGCTCCAGCCGCTTGCAGCCGGCGGCCCAGAAGGCCGGATCGCGCGGGTTCAGCCCGAACGGCGCCAGCGCCTCGACGTAGGTCCTGCTGCCGCCGCCGGCGAGCAGGTCGCGGTACAGGGGCGTGAACCCCGCCGGATCGCTGCGCCGCGCCTCCATCAGGGCCGAGACCAGCAGGTCGCCGAAAGCGTAGGCATAGACATAGAAGGGCGCGTGCACGAAGTGGCTGACATAGGCCCACCAGTGCTCGTAGCCGGGGTTCAGGGTAACAGCAGGCCCGAGGCTCGCCCCCATCTCCTCCAGCCAGAGGGCGTTGATCCGGTCGCGCGACACCTCGCCCTTCAGGCGCTCGTCGTGGAAGCGGGTCTCGAAGCGGTGGAAGGCGATCTGGCGCACGACCGTGTTGAGGCCGTCCTCGATGCGGCCGGCCAGCAGGGCCCGACGTTCCGGCCCCTTCGCCTCGGCCAGCAGCCGGTCGAAGGTGAGGCCCTCGGCGAAGATCGACGCGGTCTCGGCCAGGGTCAGGGGCGTATCCGCCAGCAGGCTGCCCTGCCCCGCCGCCAGCACCTGATGGACCCCATGGCCCAGCTCGTGGGCGAGGGTCAGGACATCGCGCCGGTCACCCATCCAGTTCAGGAAGATGTAGGGGTGGCGGTCCGCGGTGACCGGGTGGGCGTAGGCGCCGGACTGCTTGCCGGGGCGCGCCCGGGCGTCGATCCACGGCCGCTGGAAGAAGCGGCCGGCGTGGTCGGCGAACTCGCCGCCCAGGTCGGCGAAACTCTGCAGCACCAGATCGCGGCCTTCGTCCCAGCCGAACTGGCGCTGCGGGCCGCTGTCGAGCGGGGCGTTGCGGTCCCAGTGGTTGAGGGTCTTCAGCCCCATGGCCCGGGCCTTGAGCGCGTAATAGCGGTGCGACAGCCGCGGATAGGCTTCGGCCACCGCCTCGGCCATGGCGTCGACCGCCGCGCCGTCCACCTCATTGGCGAGATGGCGGCTGTCGGCGGGGCGGGCGAAGCCGCGCTTGCAGTCCTCCAGCGCCTTGTCCTGGGCCACCACATTGAGAACGAGGGCGAGGGTCGGGGCGCGCGCCGCCAGCGCCTCGGTCAGGCCCTCGGCGGCGGCCTTACGGGCCTCGGCGCGCGGATCGGACAGCCGGTTCAGGGCCTCGGCCAGGGGCAGGCGCTCCTTGCCGGCCTTGGCCTTCAGCGCCGCCAGCTGCTCGTCGAACAGGCGCGGCCATTGCGCGGTGATCGGGGCGCGCTCGGCGAGGAAGGTCTCCAGCTCGGGGGCCAGCTCGTGCGGCTTCATCAGCCGCACCCGCCGCAGCCACGGCCGCCAGCGGCCCGCCGGACCCTGCGCCAGCGCCGCTTCGAGCGCCGCGTCGTCGATGCGGTTGATCTCCAGCGTCAGCCAGACGGTCGCGGTCGCGATCCCGGCGATCTGCTGACGCAGGTCGGCCTCGAAGGCCTGGGCCGCCGCATCGTCGCGCGCCGTCGAGGCCCGCAGGAAGGCGAAGGCGCCCAGCCCGCCCAGCAGATCCGACACCTGCTGATACAGGTCGATCGCCTCATCCAGCCGCGCCGACAGTTCATTCGCGGCGAGGTCCGCCGCCGCCAGACGGCCTTCGAAGGCCCCGAGACGCTCAACGGTCGCGCGCGCCGCGGTCAGGTCTGCGGACACCCGCGGGTCCTCCGGACTGCTGTAGAGGTCGGTCAGGTCCCACAGCGGGGCCTCGGCGGGATCGACGGGCGACGGGGCTTTGAAGGGCGCGTTCATGCTCTCCGTTGTGGGGATCGACGGCCCGGGACGCAACGGTCCGCCGCGCCCTCCGCCTTGCACGCCCTGCCGGTTGCGGTCTTATGTCCCGGACCGGGGTGGAAGGACGCGCCGCCATGACGACTGAAACCCCTGACGCTGCAGCGTCTTCCCCGGACGCCCTTGAGAGCGCCGGCGACCGGCGCGCCATCACCCTGGCCCGCCTCGCCATCGGCCTCGTCCAGGGGCTGGCCCTCTACGGCCTGATGCGCGCCACCGAGGGCGAGGCCAGCTGGTCGCGACTGAATCCCGACCTGTTCGCGCCGGCGGTGCTGGTCGCCCTGTTCCTGCCGGCGGTGCTGCTCTCCGGCGTCGGCAAGCTGCGGCTGCCCGTCTATCTCGGCTGGAGCCTCGTCGCGGCGGCCTTGCTGGCGCTGCTGGCCTGGCATGATGTGGCGCGGCAGGCCGGCGTGACGCGCGAGGCGACCTTCCCGGTGTTCGTGTTCGGGGCGGCGGCCCTGTTCATCGCCCACCACCTGATCGTCCCGGCAGATCGCTCGCGGCGTCTGATTGCGCCCTATCCGGCCTATTTCGACGCGGCCTGGATGTCCGGCGTCCAGCTGGTGCTGTCGCTCGCCTTCGCCGGCGCCTTCTGGCTGCTGCTGTTTCTCGGGGCCGAGCTGTTCCGGGTCATCGGCCTGACCTTCCTCGGCGAGCTGATGCGGGAGGGCTGGTTCGCCTTGCCCGCCACCGGGCTGGCCTTTGCCGCCGCGGTCGAGCTGACCGACGTGCGCGACAGCCTGATCCGCGGCGTGCGCACCGTGGCCCTGACCCTGCTGTCGTGGCTGCTGCTGGTGCTGACCGGGCTCGTCGCCGCCTTCCTGATCGCCCTGCCCTTCACGGGGCTGGAGGGCCTCTGGTCCACCGGGCGGGCGACCTCGCTGGTGCTGGCCGCCGCCGCCGTCCTGATCGTGTTGATCAACGCCGCCTACCAGGACGGGCAGACGGCCCCGCCGCGCGTGCTTCAGCTGGCCGCCCGGGTCGCGGCCCTGCTGCTGACGCCGCTGATCGCGATCGCCGCCTGGGGCCTTCATCTGCGCACCGGCCAGTACGGACTGACGCCGGATCGCATCATCGCCCTCGCCTGCGTCGTCGTCGGCGCCGCCCACGCCGCCGGCTATGGCTATGCCGCCCTGTCGACCCTGCGGCCGGGCTCCCGGTGGATGCAGCCGCTGGAGGCGGCCAACCTGGTCGGCGCCGCCCTCGCCCTGACGGCCATTCTCGCCCTGTTCACCCCCGTCGCCGATCCGACGCGGCTGGCGGTCGCTGATCAGGTGCACCGACTTGAGACCGGCGTAACCGCCCCTGACCGGTTCGACTACGCCTTCCTGCGCTTCGACAGCGGCCGGGCCGGCATGGCGGCGCTGCAGGCCCTGGCCCGGTCCTCCGACCCGCGGATCGCCGGGCCGGCGGCGGCGACCCTGGCGCTGGCGGCCCCCGTTCCCCCGTCCCCCGCGCTCGCGACCCCGCAGTTCGAACCCGCCACGCCGGGCGCCGCGATCCCCGACGGTCTGGCGCAGCCGGTGACGGCGGACGATCCGCGCTATGGCTGCCTGGACGCCGGCGCCTGTGTCGTGCTCGGGCGCGATCTGGACGGCGACGGGCGCGATGAGGCGCTGATCGCCACCTCCGGCATCATTCACCTCATGACCCGGGACGTGTCAGACACATGGCGACCGGCGGGCATGTTCTACCCGCCCTGTAACTCGCCCAACGACGTGGACCTGCGCGAGATCCTGCGGCGGGGCGAGCTGACCCTCGACCCGACGCCCCGCTGGCCGGCCCTGAGAAGCGCCGGCGGCAGCCTGCCGTTCACGCCCGGGCCCTGCCCTGCGGCCGCGGCGCGCTGAGGGGGCCGCAGCGACGCGCGCCTGTTCGCACCCGCACAAATCGCTGACAGTCCGGCCCTGCGATATATTGCCCTCACCAAGGATTGCGCAGCGCTGTGTCGGACTTCCGACACGTGACGCCTCGCCCCCTCGTGAGCGTTAACGCGGCCGATAAGCACAGGACGTGTAACTCCGCAAGAAATACTCTTCAGGCAGCTGTGTTCACTCTATAGGTGGTGAGGACATGAGTGACGCCTCGCCTTCCGATTCCATTCCGTTGGGGATTTCGGCTCTGGTCGGCGCCCGGTATGTGCTTCGCATCCTCAACGAGGCCAGAAGCGCCCTGCAGCTGGACCTTACGGAGTGCGAAGTTCTCTGGACCGTCGCGGTCGCCTCGCTCGGCGGGGCGCTGGAACGGGGCCAGCTGAGCCTCGACATGTCCGTGCAGCAGATGGCCGACCTGCGGCGCACGATCAGCCGGCTGGCGATCGCCCGGGCCACCGGCCTGAACCGCGAAACGGTACGCCGGTGCGTCAATCGCCTGCTGGACGCAAAGCTGCTGGAGGCCTCGGACGGCGGCGTGAAGATCGCCGCAGACCATCTCTGCCGTCCCGGGCACGCCAGCTTCTGGCGCTATGTCGTGCGCCAGATGCTCCTGTGCGAGCAGGAGTTGAGGCAGCGGACCCTCTCCCTCGGCGGGCCGCGTTCACAATTCGCAAACCAGGATCGCTGACCCGATCTTCACCGCGTCGCGCCTAGATCGTCCCGAAATGGGTCGTCGCCGGACGGCTCCCGGGAACAGAAGACATGGCCAAGACGATCCTCGTGGTGGATGACGACCCGACCCAGCGGCGCCTGACCCAGGCGGTGCTGGAGCGCGAAGGTCACCAGGTCGTCCAGGCTGCCAGCGGCGGCGAGGCCATTGACCGCATGACCCGCGGCGGCGGGGCGGACGTCATCCTGCTGGATCTGGTCATGCCCGGTCTGTCCGGCATGGACACCCTGAAAGAACTGCGCACGGCCGGCGTCACGACGCCGGTGATCGTGCTGACCGCCAACGGCGGGGTCGAGACCGTGGTCAAGGCCATGCAGGCGGGCGCCCAGGACTTTTTCATCAAGCCGGCCAGCCCGGAACGCATCCAGGTCGGGGTCCGCAACGCCCTGCAAATGGGCACCTTCCAGGCCGAGGTCGGGCGACTGACCAAGCGCGCCGCCGGGCGCACCTCCTTTGACGACCTGGTCGGCCAGTCCCCGGCCATGCGCATGGTCAAGGCGCTGGGAGCCCGCGCCGCGCGCTCGCACATCCCGGTGCTGATCACCGGCGAGAGCGGCGTGGGCAAGGAAGTCATCGCCCGCGCCCTGCACGGCGCCTCGGACCGGGCCGGCAAGCCGTTCGTGGCGGTCAACTGCGGGGCCCTGCCGGCCAATCTGATCGAGTCCATCCTGTTCGGGCACGAGAAGGGGGCCTTCACCGGGGCCGTCGACAAGCACCTGGGCAAGTTCCAGGAGGCGTCGGGCGGGACCCTGTTCCTCGACGAGATCGGCGAGCTGCCGCTCGACATGCAGGTCAAGCTGCTGCGCGCCCTGCAGGAGGGCGAGGTCGACCCGGTCGGGGGCAAGCGACCAGTCAAGGTCGATGTGCGGATCGTTTCGGCGACCAACCGCGACCTTTCGAACCAGGTCAGTGCGGGCGGCTTCCGCGAGGACCTGTTCTATCGCCTGAACGTCTTCCCGATCGAGGCGCCGGCGCTGCGTGATCGTCGCGAGGACATCCCGGCCCTGATCGAGCACTTCATCGCCCGCTTCAACCTCGAGGAGGGTCGCCGGGTGCAGGGTTGCGCGCCCGAGGCCCTTGCGCTGCTGCAGGCCTTCGACTGGCCCGGCAACGTCCGGCAGCTGGAGAACACCATCTACCGGGCCATCATCCTGGCCGATGCGCCGTGGCTGCAGCCTCACGATTTTCCGTCGATCTCGGGCATCTCGGCGCCGCCGCCGGAAGCGCTGATTGCGATCGAGCCGGGTCTGCCCGCCCCGGGAATCGCCGAGGACCCGGGCGCGATCGTCTCTCCCGTGCGGGTTCTGGACGAACGGGGCCACCTCCGCACCCTGGAAGAAATCGAGCGCGACCTGATCCACCATGCGATCGAGGTCTATGCCGGCCACATGACCGAGATCGCCCGCCGGCTCGGCATCGGCCGCTCGACCCTGTATCGCAAGGTGCGCGAACAGGGGCTGGAAGAGGCAATCCGCCACACCGGCTGACATCGGATTCCTGCGACGGATTCCCGCCACACGCGCGTATGACGCTTGTTGAATGAAGCCCTGCGGCGACGCGGGGCCACAAGCCTGTCCGTCTCTCCCCCGCGCTCCGGAATCCTGCATGCTGTTCACCACCACGGCCCTCTACGGCGCTGCCGCCCTGCTGCTCGCGCAGGACCCCGCAACGGATCCGACCCGCGACCCGGCGGCGACGCCGGGCGGCGGCGTCACGACCGTCGAGCAGGTGCTGGTGACCGGCGTCCGGCCCCGCGGCGCCGTCGACACGGATGTGCCGCCGGAGATCGAGCTCGATGAGGCCGAGATCCAGGCCTACGGCGCGTCCGACATCGCCCAGCTGCTGGAGTTCCTCGAGCCGGTTACGCGCAGCTCGCGCGGCGGCGGGGCGCCTGTGTTCCTCGTCAACGGTCGGCGCATCTCGGGCTTCCGTGAAATCCAGGGCATCCCGTCCGAGGCGATCCAGCGCGTGCAGGTCATGCCCGAGGAGGTCGCCCTTCAATTTGGCTATCGCGCCGACCAGCGGGTCGTGAACTTCATCCTCAAGAACCCCTTCCGCTCGACCACGGCGGAAGCCGAGATCCGCGGGGCCACCGAGGGCGGCCGCTCCGGCTACGAGATCGAGAGCGACATCCTGCGCATCAGCGGCGACAATCGCTGGTCGTTCGACATCGAGTACGAGCGCGACAGCCCGCTGTTCGAAACCGAACGCGACATCGTGCGCGAGCCCGGCAACACTCCGTTCGACCGGATCGGCAACATCGCCGGGGCGACCTTCGGCGCGGAGATCGACCCGGCCCTGTCAGCGCGGGTCGGAGAAACGGCTGTCTTGGCGCCGGTTCCGACCGCCGGAACCTCGCTGGACGCCTTCGCCGGCGCCTATGGCGCGCCGCGCATCGGCGACCTGACGGCCTATCGCAGCCTGCTGTCGCGGAGCGAGACGGCGCAGATCAACGGCACGCTCAAGCGCGGCCTCGGCCGCGACATCCAGCTTACCGTCAGCGGCCAGCTGCGGGATACGGCAAGCGAACGCTTCAATGGCCTGCCCGGGGTGACCCTGACCGTCCCCGCCGGCGTCGGCGGCTCGCCCTTCGCCAACGCCGTGCAACTGTTCCGCTATCTCGACGCGCCCGAGGCCCTGACCAGCCGTTCGGAGGGCCTGTCCGGCGAGGCCGGCGTGGTGCTCGACGGTTTCCTCGGCGACGACTGGCGCTGGACCGCGACCGGGGAATACACCCGCAGCGATACGGAAACCTTCACCGGCCGCGGCTATTCGGCCACCGCCTACCAGGCGCGCCTCGACGCCGCGACGGCCGGACTGACCCCGTTCGGGCCGCTGTCGGTGAGCGACTTCGCCGCCCTGCCGGTCGATACCGCGCGCTCGATCAACACCAATCTGCGCGGCGAGCTGGTCCTGAACGGCGACCTGTTCGAGCTGCCGGCCGGCGACCTGCGTTCGACCTTCACCTTCGGCGCGGACCGGCAGGAGCAGGAGTCGGAAAGCACCCGGTCGGGCGTCTTCAGCCAACGCGACCTGTCGCGTGACCGGCTCAACGCCCAGGCCAGCTTTGACGTGCCCCTGCTGCGCGCCACCGAGGACGAGCCCTCGCCGCTGGGCTCGCTCTCGCTGAACCTCAACGCCGGCTACGAGGATGTGTCCGACTTCGGAGGCCTCGAGCGACTGGGCTTCAACCTGAACTGGGAACCGGTGGAGCGCCTGTCCTTCCTCGCCGGCCTCTCCGAAGAAAACGAAGCCCCGAGCCTCGGTCAGCTGAACGATCCGGTGATCAGCACGCCGAACACGCCGGTGTTCGATTTCGCCACCGGCCAGACCGTGCTGGTGACGCGGATCACGGGCGGGAACGCCGCCCTGGACGCTGAATCCAGGACGGTGAGCCGCTTCGGCGTCAACTGGCGGCCGATGGAGTCGCAGGACCTGCGCTTCACCTCGACCTGGACCCGCACGGAGGTCGAGAATGACGTCAACACCTTCCCCGCGGTCACCGCCGCGCTGGAAGCCGCCCTGCCCGCCCGGTTCCAGCGCGACGCCGCCGGGACGCTGGTGTCGATCGACGCCCGGCCGCTGAACTTCGCCGAGGTGTCGCGCGAGGACGTGCGCACCGGCCTGACCTTCTCGCGCGCTTTCGGAACCCCCAACCCGTCCGCCGGCGGCCCCGGTGGCCGGCCCGGCGGCTTCGGCGGCCCGCCCCCGGGCGTGCGGGGCGGCGGCGGCGGCGGCTTTGGCGGCGGCGGCCCGGGCTTCGGCGGCGGCGGGCGGGGCGGCCCCGGCGGCATGATGCCCGGCCAGGGCCGCTTCAACATCTCTGTGTTCCACACCTGGCGGCTACAGGACCAGATCCTCATCGCCCCGGGCCTGCCGGTGCTCGACCTGCTGGACGGGGACGCGACCAGCGCCTCGGGCGGCACCCCGGAGCACCAGATCGAGGTGCAGGGCGGCGTCTTCCGCAACGGTATGGGCATGTTCGTCAACGCCAGCTGGCGCGACAGGACCGAGGTCGATGGCGGGACCGGGCCGGACCTGATCTTCGAGGATCGGGCGACGGTGAACCTCAACGCCTTCATCAATCTCGACCAGCGCACCCGGCTGGTGGAGCGCTTCGGCTGGCTGCGCGGCGGCCGCATCCAGCTGCGCGTCCAGAACCTGTTCGACAGCGAGCAGAAGGTGGCCACCGCCCTGGGCGACACGCCGCTGAACTATCAGCCGGACTTCCTCGACCCCGAGGGGCGTTCGGTCAGCCTGACCTTCCGCAAGATCCTGTTCTGATCTTCCGGCAGGCCGCTGGCCGGTTCAGAGACTGAAGATCTCGTTGAGCCCGCCAGCGCGCCCGCCGGACACAACCTCCCCGCCGGCGATGGCGTAGAGCCGGTCGCCTATGGCCGCGGCAGCGAGGCCGTGGCGCGGGGTGCGCATGGGCGGTCCCGCACGCCAGACATCTGCGCCCGGCTCATAGATCCAGGTCTCGGCGAACACCCCGCCGCCGCCGGGCGCTGCCCGGTCGAACCACTCGCCGCCGAACGCCACCAGCCGGCCACCCAGCGCCGCCATGGCGAGACCGCCGCCGACCTGCCGGCCGCTCGCCGGCGAGACCGGAATCGGCGCGAGGGTGTCCCAGCGGTCCGCCGCCGGGTCGTAGCGATCCAGCCGCCCCGTCTCGCCGCCGTCCACGGTGCGGCCGCCCGCGATCCACAGCGCCCCGTCCAGCACCGCGCCGGCGGCGCTGTTGCGGGCCATCGGACAGGGCCGCGCCGTCTCCCAGCGCGCGCCGTCAAGGACCTGGTGCGTCGCCACATCGATCTGGTCGCGCCACTGGCCGTTGGCGCCCTCGCGCGGACTGCGCCCGGTGACGAGATGCAGCCGGCCGGCGTGCGTGAGGCCCACCGCCTCGGCCTGGGGCGTCGGGAGCGCCGGCGCAGACGTCCACGCCGGGGCTCCGGGCGCCAGACGCCAGACCTCTGGGCGATTGGTCCAGTCACCTTCGCCGCGGCCATAGCCGCCGATGGCCCAAAGGTCGCCGCCCAGCGCGCCCATCATCGGATGGTGACGGGGCTCCGGCAGGCGCGGGCCCTCCTCCCATCGATCCCCCGCCGGATCATAGAGACCGATCCGGTCCTCAATGTGCAGCGGCGCATCAGTGCGGCCGACCAGGCCACCCGCGACGGCGATCCGGCCCTGCCAGACGGCGGCGTAAACCTCCTGCGCCGGCCACGGCAGGGGCGACAGGGCGCGCCAGCCCGGTTCGCGGGCCAGCGAGGCTCCAGCGATGGCGGTGACGGGCGCGACAGCGGCGGCGGCGATCAGGGCGCGACGGTGCAAGGACATGGCCGCAGCCTAGATCCGCCGCGCCCGGCGCACTACCCCGCCATCTGCGACGGGCTCTGCTTCTCGCGCAGGGTGACCAGCTCCTCGGCCACGGTCGGGTGGACGGCGCAGGTGGCGTCCCACTGCGCCTTGGTCAGGCCGGCCTTCACGGCGACGGCAGCCAGCTGGATGATCTCCGGCGAGTCCGGCCCGACCAGATGCACCCCGACCACCCGCTGGCTGCCGGCGTCGACCACCAGCTTGACCAGCATCCGCTCATCCGACCCGGTGAAGGCGTACTTCATCGGCCGGAAGCGGCTGACATAGACGTCGACCCCGTCGGTGCAGGCGCGCCGCGCCTCGGCCTCGGTCAGCCCGACCACGCCGGCCGGCGGCTGGCTGAACACCGCCGTAGCCACGGCTTCGTAGTCGAAGCGGGACGGCGTGTCGTGATAGACCGTCTGGTGGAAGGCCACGGCCTCGCGGATGGCCACGGGCGTCAGGTTGATGCGGTCGGTGACGTCGCCGATGGCCCAGATGTTCGGCGCCGTGGTGCGCGAGAACTCATCGACGCGGATGGCCCCGGCCTCGGTCAGCGCGACCCCGGCGGTCTCCAGCCCGAGACCCTTGACGTGCGGTGTCCGGCCAGTAGCGAACATGACCACGTCAGTCTCGATCGTCAGGCCGTTGTCCAGCACATTGACCAGTCCGGCCCCGGTTCGCTCGATGCGCTCGTGCTGGGCCGCGAGGACCACCTTGATCCCCCGCTTTTCGATCTCCCCGGCCAGATGGGCCCGCACATCGTCGTCAAAGCCCCGTAGCAGGTTCGGGCCGCGGTAGACGAGGTTCGTCTCCACCCCCAGCCCGGCGAAGATGCCGGCGAACTCCACCGCGATATAGCCGCCCCCGGCGATCAGGATGCGCTTCGGCAGCTCCGGCAGGTGGAAGGCCTCTTCCGAGGTGATGGCGTGCTCGATGCCCGGCAGCCCCTCGGGGACCCAGGGGCGGCCGCCGGTGGCGATCAGGATGCGCTCGGCGGTGATCGTCCGGTCCTTGCCGACGATCTCGACCGTATGGGCGTCCTTCAGCACGGCGCGGCCGTGCACCAGCTCGACCCCGGCCTTGCCAAGGTTGGCGGCGTAGATTCCGGACAGCCGCGCGATCTCGACGTCCTTGTGTTCGAGGAAGGTCTTCCAGTCGAAGCTGGCGTCGATCGTCCAGCCGTAGCCGCGCGCGGTCTCGAACTGGTGCGAAAAGTCCGAGGCCATGACCATGAACTTCTTCGGCACGCAGCCGCGGATCACACAGGTGCCGCCGACCCGGTGCTCCTCGGCGATGGCCACCCGCTTGCCGTCCAGCGCCGTCAGCCGCGCCGCCCGCACCCCGCCGGAGCCGGCGCCGATGACGAAGAGGTCGTAGTCGTAGGTGGACATGCTGGTCTCGCGGCCGCGCCGCCGCGACGCGCGGGGCTTTCCCGCCATGTAGCGTGACCGGGCGCAAATCCAAGCCGCGCGCTCATGGCCGCTTGACAACCTGAAGTCGAGGCCAGCACCCTCCCGGCCGGAAAGACCTTGGGGAGAGGGAATGATGGGCTTGCTGTCGTCGCTGTTCATGGCCGCCGCCCTGGCGGCCCAGCCCCTTCCCGGGGAGGCTCAGGACCCCGGGACCCAGACGCCGGTCGAGCTCGAGGGCCTGACCGTCACCGGGCGCCGTCTCACCGATGTCATCGGCGACTTCGTCAGCGAGGCGTCCGCGCCGGTGCGAGGACGGGGTCTGGCCCGCTGGCGCGATCCGGTGTGCGTCGGGGTGGTCAACCTCCGGGGCGAGGCCGCCGCCTATATCGCCGACCGCGTCACGGCGGTCGCCGCCGACCTCGGCGTGACGATCGGCGGGGACAACTGCCGGCCCAACATCGTGGTCATCGCCACGGATGAGGCCGGGGCGCTCGCCGCCGCCCTGACGGAAGCCCAGCGCCGCGCGTTCCGGACCGGCTCCACCGGCACCGACCGCGGCGGCGCGGCCCTGCGGGACTTCGTGGAGACCGAACGCCCGGTGCGGTGGTGGCAGGTGAGCGCTCCGACGGACAGCCGGACCGGGCAGATTGCTGTCAGACGCCCGGGGGAATGCCTGGCGCCCTGTGGTGATTCGGGCGGCGCCGGGGCGACCAGCAGCCAGCTGTTCGCCCCCCAGATCGTCGTCGACTCCGCCTCGCTGCTGCGCTCGACGATCGTCGACAACATGCGCCGGGCGGTGGTGATCGTCGACGTCGACGACATCCAGAACGTCAGCGTGGCCCAACTGGCCGACTATGTCGCCATGGTGTCCCTCGCCCAGATCGACCCGAACGCCCAGACTGACGGCTACGCCTCGATCCTCAACGTCTTCGCCATGCCGGATACCGCCGAGGGGCTGACGGAATGGGACCGCGCCTATCTGGCTGGCCTGTACAACAGCGAGCAGAACCTGCGCTCGACCGTGGCCAACCACGGCGATATCGTCGCCTCGATCCGCCGCGCCCACGGACGGCTGGTGGAACAGGCCGAAGCCGAGGCGCAGCCCTGAACCGCCCTCAAGGAGACAGAGCCATGTCCTTCCTCGCCTCCCTGCTGCTCGCCGCCAGTCTAACATCACAGCCCGCGCCAGCAGGGGCGCAGGATCCCACCGCACCCGCCCCGGTCGAGCTGGAGGGCCTGACCGTCACCGGGCGACGGCTGGATGATGTGATCAGCGACTTCGTCACGGAGGCCTCCGCCCCCGTCCGCCGACGGGGACTGGCGCGCTGGCGTGACCCGGTGTGCGTCGGCGTCGTCAATCTGCGGGCGGACGCCGCCGCCTTCATCGCCGACCGGGTCACGGCCGTCGCCGCCGACCTCGGCGTGGACGCCGGACGGGAAGGTTGCCGGCCGAACATCGCGGTCATCGCCACGGATGACGCCAGCACCCTCGCTGCGGCCCTGACCGAGGCGCGCCGGCGGGCGTTCCGGACGGGGGCCACCGGGACCGACCGCGGCGGGGCCGCCCTGAGGGACTTCGTCGAGACCGAACGGCCCGTGCGCTGGTGGCAGACCAGCCTGCCGATCGACAGCCGGACCGGCCAGCGAGCCGTCAGGGCTCCCGGGGTTTGCAGAGGCGAATGTCGCGGCGTCGGCGACTTCGCGCCGATCGTGGTTGTCGATTCCGCCTCCCTGCTCCGCAGCACCATCATCGACAATCTGCAGCGGGCCATCGTCATCATCGATGTCGACGACATCCAGAACGTCAGTCTGGCCCAGCTGGCCGACTATGTCGCCATGGTGTCGCTGGCCCAGATCGACCCGAACGCGCAGACCGACAGCTACGCCTCGATCCTCAACGTCTTCGCCATGCCGGACACGGCCGAGGGCCTGACGGAGTGGGACCGGGCCTACCTCGCCGGGCTTTACAACAGCGAGCAGAACCTGCGCTCGACGATCGGCAACCACGGCGACATCGTCGCCTCGATCCGTCGCGCCCACGGCCGCCTGCTGGCCGAGGCCGATGCGGAGGCCGGCGCAGAAGCACAGCCCTGAGCCGCGCGCGGCTCAGGGCGTCAGCAGGTCGACACCGTCGTCCGTGCCGATGATCGCCTCGTCGGCGAGGTCGAGGAACAGGCCGTGCTCGACCACGCCGGTGATCAGCTTCAGATCATCGGCGAGACGGACGGGATCGGTGATCGCCCCGCACTTCGCGTCGTAGATGACATTGCCGCCGTCGGTGCGGACGATGCCGCGGTCGGCCTGGCGCAGCCGCGCCGGCAGGGCGATGTCGTGGTCGGCCAGCACGTCGGCGATGCGATTGCCCGTGGTCTTGTGACCGAAGGCGACCACCTCGATCGGCAGGGGGAAGGCGCCCAGGGTCTTCACCACCTTGGCGGCGTCGGCGATGACGATGCAGCGGCTGGACGCTTCCCACACCAGCTTCTCGCGCAGCAGGGCGGCCCCGCCGCCCTTGATCAGGGCCAGTCCCGGCCCGACCTCGTCGGCCCCGTCGACGGTCAGGTCGATGCGCGGCGTGTCATCCAGCGTCGACAGGGTCAGCCCCAGCTCGCGCGCGAGGTCGGCGGTCTTCTCCGAGGTCGGGACGCAGCGCAGGTCCGGCAGCTTGCGGGCGGCCAGCGCCTTCACAAACCAGGCGGCGGTCGAGCCCGTGCCCAGCCCGACGATCATGCCGGCCTCGACGCGGAGAGCGGCAGCTTCGCCGGCGCGTTGTTTCTGCTGGTCGCTCATCCCTTGGCCGCCTTTCGCGCACGCATGGCGTTCATGAACCGCTCGGCCCAGCCCGGCCGGACCTCCTGCCGCGCCCGGCCCAGCGCGAGGGCGCCGTCCGGCACGTCCTCGGTGATGACGGAGCCCGAGCCGGTCATGGCCCCCTCGCCGATCCGCACCGGCGCGACCAGGGCGCTGTTCGAGCCGATGAAGGCCCCGGCCCCGACCTCGGTGCGGTGCTTGTTGAAGCCGTCGTAGTTGCAGAAGATCGTGCCGGCGCCGACGTTGGCCCCCTCGCCCACCGTCCCGTCCCCCAGGTAGGCCAGGTGATTGGCCTTGGCCCCCTTGGCCATCGCGACGTTCTTGACCTCGACGAAGTTGCCGACCTTGACGTCAGGGCCAAGGTCCGCGCCCGGGCGCAGACGGGCGTAGGGGCCGACCTCGGCCCCGGCGGCGACCACCGCCCCCTCGACATGGCTGAAGCTGCGGATGCGGGCCCCGCCGGCGATCCGCGCGCCCGGGCCGAACACGACATAGGGCTCGATCACCGCGCCGGGACCGATCTCCGTGTCCCAGCTGAGATGGACCGTCTCCGGCGCCGGCATGCGCACGCCCGCCGCCAGCAGCTCCTCGCGGCGGACCCGCTGGAACAGGGCCTCGGCGGCGGCCAGCTCGGCCTGGGCGTTGACGCCCATCACCGCGTCCTCGCCGGCGAAGACGGCGCGCGTGGGATAACCGGCGGCGCGCGCCAGGGCGACCACGTCCGTCAGATAGTACTCCCCCTTGGCGTTGGCGTTGCCGACCCGGTCCAGCAGCGCGAACAGCAGGTCGGCCGGGGCGGCCAGGACGCCGGAGTTGCAGGCGGTCACCGCCAGCTGGTCCGCGCTCGCCTCCTTGGCTTCGACGATGGCGGCCAGGGTCTGGCCCTCGAGGATCAGGCGGCCATAGGCGCCCGGGTCGCGCGCCTCGAAACCGATCACCGTCACGCCCGCGCCGGCGAAAACCGGGGCGATGTCCGCGGCCTTCAGCAAGGGCACGTCGCCGTAGGTGACCACCACGTCGCCGTCGAAGCCCGCCAGGGCCTCCCGCGCCGCCAGCACCGCATGGCCGGTGCCCAGCGGCGGATCCTGCAGCGCAACCGCCCCGGCGCCGAGCCGGCGGGTGACGTGGGCCCCGACTTCTGGGGAGTGAGCCCCAACCACCACCACAATACGCTCACAGCCCAGACCTTCGGCGGCGTCGATGGCGTGATCCAGCATGGCGCGTCCGCCGACCGGGTGCAGCACCTTGGGCAGGGGCGACTTCATGCGGGTGCCCTGGCCGGCGGCCAGGATGATCGCGGCGCGGGGACGGGTGGTCATGAATCGGTCCGGCGGCTAGGAGGTCCGGCGCGGTCTAGCCCATCGGCGGGCCCGACGGGAGGGCGCATGCGCGATCTGGACGGCTGGACGCTTCTGTTCGACCTCGACGGCACCCTCGTCGACTCGGCCCCGGACCTGATCGGCACCCTCAACCGCATGCTGGCGCTCAAGGGTCTGCCGGCCGTGCCGGTGTCCAGCGCCCGGCATCTGGTCGGCCACGGGGCCCGCGCCCTGCTGCGCCACGGCTTCCGCGAGGCCGGGTCCGTCTGGGACGAGGCTGGCGAGCCCGAGCTGTTCGACCGGTTCATCGCCGACTACGTCGAGCATATCGCCGAGCACACCCGCCCCTTCCCCCAGGTGGTCGAAACGCTGGACCGGCTGTCGGATCGCGGGGTCGTTCATGTGGTGGCCACCAACAAGCGCACGGACCTGTCGCTCACCCTGCTCGACGCGCTGGACCTGACCGGCCGCTTCGCCCTGGTCGCCGGCCCGGACCGGGTCTCGGCGCGCAAGCCCGACGCGGCCCATCTGCTGGACGCGCTGGAGATCGTCGGCGGCGACCGCCGCCGGGCGGTGATGGTTGGCGACGCCTCGACAGATACCGGTGCGGCCAAGGCCGCCGCCCTGCCCTGCATCGTCTGCACCTTCGGCTACAATGACCTGCCGCCCGCCGAGCTGGGCGGCGACATCATGCTGGACCACTGGAATGACTTCGAGGCGGCGCTGGAAGCGGCACGGCGGCTTCAGCAGGCCTAAAGATCACCGCAGAACTGCTGGCCGGCCTCACGCTTGAAGCCTCCCGCCGGATCAACATCTTGGCCGGACCTCTTGCGGGACGCCCGATGGTCCGACGGTTCCTTTCCCTGCCCCTGTGGCAGCTCACCACGCTCGCCCTGGCGCTCGGCGTCGGCGCCGGCCTGCTGCTGGGCGAAGCGGCCGGACCGTGGCTGGGCCCGGTCGGGGACGTCTACCTGAACCTGATCCGCATGGTGGTGGCCCCGCTGGTGCTCTTCACCATCGCCAGCTCGGTGGCGCGGCTCGGGACCGGGGCCGGGGCGGCGCGGCTGGGCGTCCGCACCCTGTTCTGGTTCGCCCTGACCTCCCTGCTGGCGGTGCTGGTCGGCCTCGCCTTCGGGCACCTGCTGGCGCCCGGCAGCGGGCTCGGCAGCCTGCCTATGGGCGAGGTGCGGCCGCGGGAGATTCCGACCCCGGTCGAGGTGCTGGTCGGCATTGTCCCGACCAATCCTTTCGCCGCCCTGGCCGAGGGGCGCATCCTGCAGATCCTGCTGTTCGCCGCCCTCGTCGGGGCCGCGCTGGCGGCGCTGGGCGAGCGCACCGCCGGGGTTCGCCGGCTGGTCGGCGAGGGCGCGGAGGTCGTCTTCCGCATCACCCGCTGGATCATCCGCCTGACCCCGATCGGCGTCTTCGCCCTGATCGGCGAGGTCGTCGGGACCTACGGCCTCGACAGCCTGCTGCCGCTGGGCAAGTTCATCCTCGCCATCTACGCCGCCTGCCTGTTCCACATCCTCGTGGTCTATTCCGGCCTGCTGAAGCTGCACGGGCTGAAGGTGGCGCGCTTCTTCCGCGGGGCCTTCCCCGCCCAGCAGACGGCCTTCGCCACCTCCTCGTCGCTGGGGACCCTGCCGGTCGCCCTGCGCCAGACGGTCGAGCGGCTGGGCGTGCCCCAGGCCTATGCCGCCTTCGCCGTGCCGCTGGGGGCCAACGTCAAGATGGATGGCTGCGGCGCCATCTATCCGGCCATCGCCGCCCTGTTCATCGCCCAGTACCTCGGGCTGGAGCTGAGCCTGACCCAGTACGTCCTGATCGGCCTGACGGCGGTGCTGGGCTCCCTGGGCACGGCGGGCGTGCCGGGCACCTCGATCGTCATGCTGACCCTGACCCTCAGCACCGTCGGCCTGCCGCTGGAAGGCATCGGCTACATCGTCGCGGTCGACCGGGTCGTGGACATGATGCGCACCGCCACCAACGTCACCGGCCAGATGCTCGTGCCCGTGCTGGTCGCGAGGGAGGAGGGCGTTCTGGACCAGGCCATCTATGACGGCCGGGCCGACGGCGCGCTCGCCCCTGCCCCGGACGGCGCTCTGGTTCCGGCGGAGTAGCGGCCCGCGTTTGCGATTCCGGCCCCCGGTCGCTACATCCCGCGCCAACCTCCCCACGATCGAGCAAGGCGCGGACGCACCTCATGGCGCAGCAATACATTTTCCAGATGCAGGGCCTGACCAAGGCCTATCCCGGCGGCAAGAAGGTCTTCGAGAACATCTGGCTGAGCTTCTACCCGGACGCCAAGATCGGCGTCGTCGGGGTCAACGGCTCGGGCAAGTCGACCCTGCTGAAGATCATGGCCGGCCTCGACAATGAATTCTCGGGCGAAGCCCGGGCCGCCGACGGCGTCAAGCGCGGCTACCTGGAGCAGGAGCCCCAGCTCGACCCGAACCTGACCGTCCGCGAGAACGTCGAGGCCTGGTGCGAGGAGAAGCAGTGGGTCAAGCGCTTCAACGAGATCGCGGCCGAGATGGCCGAGAACTACACCGACGAGCTGATGGAGGAGATGACCGCCCTCCAGGAGAAGATCGACGCCGGCGACGTCTGGGATATCGACAGCCGTATCGAGATGGCCATGGGCGCCCTGCGCTGCCCGCCGGACGACTGGAACGTCACCAGCCTGTCGGGCGGCGAGAAGCGTCGCGTGGCGCTGGCGCGGCTTCTGCTGAGCAAGCCCGACATGCTGCTGCTCGACGAGCCGACCAACCACCTCGACGCCGAGTCGGTGGCCTGGCTGCAGCACCACCTCGAGGCCTTCCCCGGCTGTGTCATCCTGGTGACCCACGACCGCTACTTCCTCGACCTGGTGACCAAGTGGACGCTGGAGCTCGATCGCGGCAAGGGCATCCCCTACGAGGGCAACTATTCCGGCTGGCTGGAGCAGAAGCAGAAGCGCGTGGTGCAGGAGCAGTCGGAGTCCGAGGCCCGCCAGCGCGCCCTGACCCGCGAACTGGAGTGGGTGCGCTCCGGCGCCAAGGCCCGCCAGGCCAAGTCCAAGGCCCGTCTGGCCGCCTATGAGCGGATGGTGGCCGAGCAGGAGAACAGCCGTCAGGCCCAGACCTTCGCCGCCATCCAGATCCCGCCGGGGCCGCGCCTCGGCAATGTGGTGCTGGAGGTCGAGGGGCTGACCAAGAGCTACGGCGACAAGCAGCTGTTCAAGGACCTGACCTTCAAGCTGCCGCCGAACGGCATCGTCGGCGTGATCGGCCCGAACGGCGCCGGCAAGTCGACCCTGTTCCGCCTGATCACCGGTCAGGAAACGCCGGACGCCGGCAAGCTGCGCCTCGGCGAGACGGTCAAGCTGGCCTATGTCGACCAGTCGCGCGACGACCTGGAGGCCAATAAGACCATCTGGGAAGTCATCTCCGGCGGCACCGACGTGATGATGGTCGGCAAGCGCGAGATCAACACCCGCGCCTATGTCGGCAGCTTCAACTTCAAGGGCACCGACCAGCAGAAGAAGGTCGGCCTGCTGTCCGGCGGTGAACGCAACCGGGTGCACCTGGCCAAGACCCTGGCCACCGGCGGCAACCTGATCCTGCTGGACGAGCCGACCAACGACCTCGACATCGAGACCCTGCAGAACCTCGAGGAGGCGCTGGAGGAGTTCGCCGGCTGCGCCGTGGTCATCAGCCACGACCGCTGGTTCCTCGACCGTCTGGCCACCCACATCCTCGCCTTCGAGGGCGACGGCCACGTCGAGTGGTTCGAGGGCAACTTCGAGGCCTATGAGGAAGACAAGAAGCGCCGCCTCGGCGCAGACAGCCTGATCCCCAAGCGGGTCCAGTACCAGAAGTTCGGCCGCTGATCCGATTGTGACCAGATGCGGGACATGAGCGACCTCCTGTCCCGCATCACGATCGACAAGGACCGCGGGAGCGGCAAGCCCTGCATCCGGGGGCATGCGGATACGTGTGCAGGACATACTCGACATGCTGGCGGGCGGCGCCATGCCGGAGGAAATCCTGAGCGACTTCACCTATCTGGACGCGGACGACAGCCACGCTGCCTTGGCCTATGCCACCGCAAACTCCGGCGCCGGCTCCGGCTCCGGCGCGGCGGCCTTAGGGGTCTGCTGACCTTGGCGGCGATGCGCCGACCTCAAACCCCCAGTTGCGTCCGCAGGGCCCGCTCCACGGCCGCGAGATCGCCCCGCCCGAGCACGCCCAGCCGCCGGCCCAGCCGCAGTTTCGACGCCGTGAACAGCTGGTCGGCCATGGCCTTGCGCCGGGCGCCGTTGATCTCGACGAGAGCTTCGCCGGGATAGACACGATCCACCCGCGTGGTCAGCGGCACCACCTGCAACCGGTTCAGGGCCTGGTTGGCGGCGTCATTGCTGACGATCACCACCGGACGAGTCTTCGTCACCTCGCCCCCGACCGAAGGATCGAAGGACACCCACCAGACCTCGCCCCGCCGAGGGTGATCAGCCGTCACGGGCGACGTCCGCGATCAGCCCCTCGCACCAGTCGTCGGCTTCCCGCTCGCGCGCCTCGTCCGCCGCCATCTCGCGATAGCCCTGCAGCAGCGCTTCCTCGCTGACCAGCGGGCGCACCAGATCATTGACGAAGCGGCTGATGCGCCCCGCCCCGACCCGGCTGTGCAAGCCTTCATAGACGTCGTCGTCCACGGTCAGGGTGAGCTTCTTCATGTCTGGAAGATACGTGCGATCACACGTATTGTCCACGCATGACCCAGCGCCCCGCCGTCCTGATCGTGCAGCCGCATCTCGGCCCCCTGACCGGGTTCCTGGAGAGTCTGTATGACGTCTGGCGCCTCTGGGAGGGCCCGCCGGTGGAGGCGGAGCACGACATCCGCGCCCTGATCGTCGCCGGGGAGTTCCCGCTGGACATGGCGCTGCTGGACCGGTTGCCGAACCTGTCGCTGATCGCCTGCTTCACCTCGGGCTACGAGGCGATCGACGTCGACGCCTGCCGGGCCCGTGGGCTCGAGGTCACCCATGCGCCGGGGGTCAATCATGAGGATGTCGCCGACCATGCCCTGGGACTGATCCTCGCGGCGCGGCGGCAGATCCTGACGGGCGACCGGGCCGTGCGCGACGGGACCTGGCGGGCGGACAGCAAGATCATCACGCCCTCGATGAGAGGCGCCCGCCTGGGGATCGTCGGGCTCGGCGCCATCGGCGAGGCGGCGGCCCGGCGCGCCGACGCCTTCGGCATGGAGACGCGCTGGTGGGGGCCGCGCGACAAGCCCGCCGCCTGGCCGCGCATGGCCAGCCTCGCTGATCTGGCGCGCTGGGCCGAGGTGCTGCTGGTGGCCTGCAAGGCGGACGAGAGCAACCGCGGCCTGATCGACGCGCCGGTCCTGCACGCGCTCGGCCCCGAGGGGCTGCTGGTCAATGTGGCGCGCGGCCAGCTGGTCGATGAGGCGGCCCTGATCGCCGCGCTGAAGACCGGAACCGTCGGCGGCGCGGCGCTGGACGTGTTCGAGGTGGAGCCGACCGACCCGGCGCGCTGGGCCGACGTGCCCAACACCCTGCTGACGCCCCACACCGGCGGCGCCACGACCAACGCCGTGCCGGCCATGCTGGGCCTGCTGATGCAGAATCTCGCGGCCCATTTCGCCGACCAGCCGGTGATCACACCCGTGCGTTGAACTTAAGGGCCGCGCCGGCGCGTTGACGCTTGCGCAATCATATAAAGATATCTTTATATGCACATATGGCCCTGACTGCTGACCAGACCGTGGAAATGCTGCGCGCCGCCGGCGAGCCGACGCGCCTGCGCATTCTCACCCTGCTGGCCGACGAGGAGCTGTCGGTGATGGAGTTGTCGCGCGTGCTGGAGCAGAGCCAGCCGCGCGTCTCACGCCATCTCAAGCTGATGGCCGAGGCGGGGCTGATCGAACGCTTCCCCGACGGGGCGCGGGTCTTCTACCGGCTGTCGTCCGAGCGCATCGCCCGTCGGCTGGCCGAGACCGTGCTGGACGGGCTGCAGGACGAAGACGCCGAGCGCGACCACCGACGGCTCGAAGCGGTGCGCCGCGAGCGCGAGGCCGAGGCCCAGGCCTACTTTGAACAGATCGCCCCCAGCTGGGACCGCATCCGCTCGCTCTATGTCTGCGAAAGCGCCGTTGAGGCGGCCATCGAGCGCGCCGCGGGTCCCGGGCCCTTCGACCGGCTGGTCGATCTGGGCACCGGCTCGGGCCGGATGCTGACCCTGCTGGGCAAGAAGGCCCGCGTGTCGATCGGCCTAGACCTCAGCCAGAGCATGCTCAACATCGCCCGCTCGAACGTGGCCCGGGCGGGCCTCGACCGGGTCGAGCTGCGCCACGGCGACGTCTTCGCCACTCGCCTGCCGGCCGAAAGCGCCGATCTGGTGGTGGTCCATCAGGTGCTGCACTACCTCGCCGACCCGGCCGCCGCGGTGTCCGAGGCGGCGCGTATCACCGCGCCGGGCGGCCGCCTGCTGATCGTCGACTTCGCCCCGCACGCGCTGGAGCGGCTGCGCGAGGAGCACCAGCACCGCCGTCTGGGCTTCTCGGATGACGAGATCCGACGCTGGTTGGCCGAGGCCGGAATGCAGCCGCTCGCCCCCATCGCCCTGCCGCCCGACACCGACGGGCTGACGGTCAGCATCTGGACCGCCGAACGCCCTGCCCTCGCCGCCCGGAGTGTCGCCTGATGACCGCCGCCCTCAACCTGGCCGAGGCGCGCGCCCTGCTGCTGTCGCCGCTCGGGCCCGTCGCGCGCGCCGGCGGCAACGCCACGCCGCCGCGCGTCTCGTTCGAGTTCTTCCCGCCCAAGAGCGACGCGGCCGAGGACAACCTCTGGCAGGCGATCCGTCGTCTCGCCCCGCTGAACCCGGCCTTCGTCTCGGTCACCTATGGCGCCGGCGGTTCGACCCGTGAGCGGACCCACCGCACCGTCAGCCGCATCCTCGCGGAGACGCAGCTGAAGCCCGCCGCTCACCTGACCTGCGTCGAGGCCAGCCGCGCCGAGGTCGACGAGGTGATCCGCGAGTACAAGGCCACCGGCGTGCGCCACATCGTGGCCCTGCGCGGCGACCCGCCCGGGACCGGCGGCATCGGCGGAGTCTATCAGCCGCGTCCGGACGGCTACGCCAACGCCACCGAGCTGGCCCGCGCCATCGCCGCCGTCGGCGGCTTCGACATTACCGTCGGGGTCTATCCTGAGAAGCACCCGGAAAGCCCGTCGCTGGACCATGACATCGAGGTGCTGAAGGCCAAGGTCGAAGCCGGCGCCACGCGGGCCATCAGCCAGTTCTTCTTCGACATTGACGCCTTCCTGCGCTTCCGCGACCGGGTGCGGGCGGCGGGCGTGACCCTGCCGATCATCCCGGGCATCATGCCGGTGACCAACTTCGCCGGGCTGAAGCGCATGAGCGCGGCCTGCGGCGCCTCGGTGCCGGCCTGGCTGGCCGGGCATTTCGAGGGGCTGGACGACGACCCCGACACCCGCCGTCTGATCGCCGCCTCCGTCGCCGCCGAGACCTGCGCCCGGCTGCAGGAGGAAGGGTTCGCCGACTTCCACTTCTACACCCTGAACCGCGCCGACCTCGTCTACGCCATCTGCCGCGTGCTGGGCGTGCGGGAGGCGGCGGCGTGAGGGGTCTGGCCATCTCCTCCCCCGCCCCTTCGCGGGGGAGGGGGACCGCCGAAGGCGGTGGAGGGGGCGACCGCCCGCGCGGCGCCTTGTCCCTCGCCCCCTCCACCATGCTGCGCATGGTCCCCCTCCTCCGCTTCGCTTCGCTCGCTGGGGAGGAGTGCTGATGACCCGCGCCGACCGTATCGCCGCCCTGAAGGCCGCCGCGCGGGAGCGCATCCTCGTGCTCGACGGCAGCTGGGGCGTGATGATCCAGCGCGAGGACCTGTCGGAGGAGGACTTCCGCGGCGAGCGCTTCGCGGGTCACAACCACCCTCAGAAGGGCAACAACGACCTGCTGATCCTGACGCGGCCGGACATCATCGCCGGCCTGCATGATCGCTACTACGCCGCCGGGGCCGACATTTCGGAGACCAACACCTTCTCCTCGACCTCGATCGGCCAGGCGGATTACGGTCTGGAATCCGCGGTCTGGGATCTCAACTTCGAGGGGGCGCGCATCGCCCGCGAGGTCGCCGACCGCTGGACGGCGAAGGAGCCGCACAAGCCCCGCTTCGTCGCAGGCTCGATCGGCCCGACCAACCGCACCCTGTCGATCAGCCCCGACGTCAACGACCCCGGCTACCGCGCCGTGACCTTCGACGAGGTCTATGCGGCCTACCGCGAGCAGGCCCGGGCCCTGCACGAGGGCGGGGTCGACATCTTCCTCGTCGAGACCATCTTCGACACCCTGAACGCCAAGGCGGCGATCAAGGCCATCCTCGACCTGCAGGACGAGGGCTACGAGCCCCTGCCCCTGTGGATCTCGGGCACCATCACCGACCGCTCGGGCCGCACCCTGTCGGGCCAGACCGCCGAGGCCTTCTGGCACTCGGTGCGTCATGCAAAGCCGTTCGCCATCGGCCTGAACTGCGCCCTCGGGGCCGACCTGATGCGCCCCTATATCGCCGAGCTCAGCCGCATCGCCGACACTCTGGTCGCCGCCTTCCCCAACGCCGGCCTGCCCAACGCCATGGGCCAGTACGACGAGCAGCCGCACGAGACGGCCCACTTCATCGAGGAATGGGCTCGATCCGGCCTCGTCAACATCGTCGGCGGCTGCTGCGGCACCACGCCGGAGCACATCGCCTGCGTGGCCAGGGAGGTCGCCGGGGTCGCCCCGCGCATTGTGCCGGAGCGCCCCGTCGCCCTGCGCCTGTCGGGGCTCGAACCGTTCGAGGTGGGGGCGTGAGGGCGACGACATCATCTCCCTTCCCCCTCGATGGGGGAAGGGTCGGGGATGGGCGCGGACCCGCTGAGCGCTCCGGCGGTGCGCGGGAGGCGGCGCTCGAACAAGGTCGGCTCCTCTGGCGCCCGTCCTTCACCGTGGCGCACGCACCCCCTCCCAACCCTCCCCCATCGAGGGGGAGGGCTTTCGACCTGGCGGCCCGCCCATGAGACCCACCTTCATCAACGTCGGCGAACGGACCAACGTCACCGGCTCGGCGAAATTCCGGAAACTGATCGTCGAGGGGAACTACCCCGAGGCGCTGTCGATCGCGCGCCAGCAGGTCGAGGCCGGGGCGCAGGTCATCGACGTCAACATGGACGAGGGCCTGCTCGACTCGCAGGCGGCCATGGTCACCTTCCTCAACCTGATCGCGGCCGAGCCGGACATCGCCCGGGTGCCGATCATGATCGACTCCTCCAAGTGGGAAGTGATCGAGGCCGGCCTGAAGTGCGTCCAGGGCAAGCCCATCGTCAATTCGATCAGCCTCAAGGCCGGCGAGGCCGAGTTCCGCGAGCAGGCGGTCAAGTGCCTGCGCTACGGCGCCGCCGTGGTGGTCATGGCTTTCGATGAGCAGGGACAGGCCGACACCGCCGCGCGCAAGATCGAGATCTGCACCCGCGCCTACCGGCTGCTGGTCGACGAGATCGGCTTCCCGCCCGAAGACATCATCTTCGACCCCAACATCTTCGCCGTGGCGACGGGGATCGAGGAGCACGACAACTACGCCGTCGACTTCATCGAGGCGACGCGGGCGATCCGCGCGACCCTGCTCCACGCCCATGTCTCGGGCGGGGTGTCGAACGTCTCGTTCAGCTTCCGCGGCAACGAGCCGGTGCGGCGGGCCATCCACTCGGTGTTCCTGTACCACGCCATCCAGGCCGGCATGGACATGGGCATCGTCAACGCCGGCGACCTGCCGGTCTATGACGATATCGACCCGGAGCTGCGCGAGGCGGTCGAGGACGTGATCCTCAACCGGCCGCCGCGGGGCAACCTGTCCAACACCGAGCGGCTGGTGGAGCTGGCCCCCCGCTACAAGGGCGAGAAGGGCCAGGCGAAGGTCGTCGACCTGTCCTGGCGCGACCAGCCGGTGGCGAAGCGCATCGAGCACGCCCTGGTGCACGGCATCACCGACTGGATCGAGGCCGACACCGAGGAGGCCCGCGCCGGCGCCGCCCGCCCGCTGCACGTCATCGAAGGCCCGCTGATGGACGGGATGAACGTCGTCGGCGACCTGTTCGGCGCCGGGAAGATGTTCCTGCCGCAGGTGGTCAAGTCGGCCCGGGTGATGAAGCAGGCGGTGGCTTACCTGGAGCCCTTCATGGAGGCCGAGAAGGCCGGCCAGCCCCGCCAGCAGGCCGGCAAGGTGCTGATGGCCACGGTCAAGGGCGACGTCCACGACATCGGCAAGAACATCGTCGGCGTGGTTCTGCAGTGCAACAACTACGAGGTCGTCGACCTCGGGGTCATGGTGCCCGCCGACCGCATCCTCGACGAGGCGGAGAAGCACAAGGTCGACATCATCGGCCTGTCCGGCCTGATCACGCCCTCTCTGGACGAGATGGTGTTCGTGGCCTCGGAGATGGAGCGGCGCGGCTTCCGCATCCCGCTGCTGATCGGCGGCGCCACCACCAGCCGGACCCATACGGCGGTGAAGATCGAGCCGGCCTATCCGTCGGGTTCGACCACCTATGTCACCGACGCCAGCCGGGCGGTGGGCGTTGTCTCCGGCCTGCTGTCGCCGGAGGAGCGCGACCGCAACATGGCCGCGACTCGCGACGAGTACATCCGCATCCGCGAGCAGTACGCCCGGGGCCAGGAGGTCAAGGCCCGCGCCAGCCTGGCCCAGGCCCGCGCCAACCGCTTCCGGCCCGCCGATCCCGCCCCCGCCCCTGCGCCGGGCTTCCTCGGGGTACGCGCCTTCGACGCCTGGGACCTGAAGGACCTCGCCGACCACATCGACTGGACGCCCTTCTTCGCCAGCTGGCAGCTGATCGGCCGCTTCCCGCAGATCCTCGAGGACGAGATCGTCGGCGAGGCGGCGCGCGACCTCTATCGCGACGCGCAGGCCATGCTGGCCCAGATCCTTGAGGAGCGCTGGTTCACGGCGAAGGGCGTGGTCGGCTTCTGGCCCGCCAACGCCCGCGGCGACGACGTCGTGGTCTGGGCCGACGCCACGCGTAGCACCGAGCTGGCCCGCTTCCACGGCCTGCGCCAGCAGATCGCCAAGAGCAACGGCAAGCCCAACCTGTGCCTGTCGGACTTCGTCTCCGAGGACGGCCCCGACCACATCGGCGCCTTCGCCGTCACCGCCGGCCACGGCGAGCTGGAGAAGGCCGCCGAGTTCCGCGCCGCCGGCGACGACTATTCCGCCATCCTCGCCACGGCCCTGGCCGATCGCCTCGCCGAGGCCTTCGCCGAGCGGCTGCACAAGGAGGTGCGCACCACCCTGTGGGGCCATGCGCCGGACGAGGGGCTGAGCGTGCAGGAGCTGATCGAGGAGAAGTATCGCGGCATCCGCCCGGCCCCGGGCTATCCGGCCCAGCCGGACCATACGGAGAAGGCCACCCTGTTCCGCCTGCTCGACGCCGGCGCCAACGCCGGCATGGCCCTGACCGAGAGCTTCGCCATGACCCCGCCGGCCTCGGTCTCGGGCCTCTACTTCGCCCACCCGGAAAGCCACTATTTCGGCGTGGGCAAGATCGACGCCGACCAGGTCGCCGACTACGCCGACCGCAAGGGCTGGGACCTCGCCGTCGCCGAGCGCTGGCTGGCCCCGATCCTCAACTACGATCCGAAGGTCCCGGCGCGCGGCGTGGCGGCGTAGGGAGCCGCGCGCCCGGCATACCTAAGCCCTCCCCCTCGATGGGGGAGGGTTGGGTGGGGGTGGGTGTGATCGCTTTCCGAACGTGGCGCAGGAGGCAGCGCCGCGTCGCCTCAACAGCTCTTCCGATTGCGTCGCGCCCCCACCCCCATCCCCGCCCATCGAGGGGGAAGGGAGAGGTTAGCGGCTCGGACTGCGCCGGCTCAGCGGTCCCCCGCCGGCGCGCCGGTCTCGTCGAGGCCGGCGTCCTCGAGGGTCGCCGGGGCGGCGGTGATGTTCTCCCGCACCCGGCGGGCGGCGTGCTCGCAGCGGCCCGGCAGGCCGAAGAACAGGCCGAAGGTCTGGCTGCGCACCGCCTCGTCCGGATTGGCCAGCACCTCGGTCCACAGCCCGCGGGCCGCCGCGGCGGCGGTCTCGGCCGCGGCGAGGGTCGCGGGCGTCTGCCGGGCGCGGCCGACGTTCAGCGCATCGCGGAAGTCCGCCGCCTCCAGCTTGCCCAGCCGGACGATCTCGTCATCCAGCGGATCGATGTTGGTCAGGCTCTCGCCCACGGCGACATGGCCGGTGACCAGCGCCTCGCACCAGGCCACCAGCGGATAGTCCGTCTCCGGCGCGCCGCGCGGCAGGGGCGTGGCGTAGGCCAGCGCCTCGCGCACCCGCAGGGCCTCGGCGGTCTCGGCCGCGCGCACCGAACCGCCGGTGACGATCGGGGCGTCGGGGTCCTGCCCCCCGGTCAGGGCGGCGGCGATCAGAACAGCGGTCAGCAGCGACATGGAAACTCCGGTCTCGACGGTCGGGCGGCGGCGAACCGCCGACGGTGACGCTTAACGCGCCCCCTGCCCTTCTGGTTGACCCGCGTGACAAAGAAAAGGCGGCGGAGCCGAAGCTCCGCCGCCCGTTCTCCGGTCAGGTCTGCCGACGCCTAGAAGCGCGCCGTCAGGCCGATCGAGTAACGACGACCCAGGGTGTCGTAGGTCGACGGGTCGGTGTTGGCCTGCACGCCCGGCGAATAGACCGGAGGCTGCTCGTCGGTCAGGTTGTTGACCGTGACGCGCAGCGAGACCGCATCGTTGACCGCCCACGAGCCGAGCAGGTCGAAGTAGTCAACCGTCGGGATGACGTTGGCGGTGCCGAACTGGGTCATCTCGCCCACCCGGCGCCAGCGCATGCCGGCGGTGAAGTCGCCATTGCGCCAGTTGAGGCCCGTCAGCGACTTCCACTCGGGGAAGGTGTTGCCGAACACGCTGTCGATGGTGCCGGTCCGATCGATGAACGGATTGCCGACAGCGACCTGGCTTTCGCGGTTCTCGAGCCAGCCGATGACCACGTTCAGGTCCAGCGAACCCCATGCCGGCAGGCCGATGTCGGCCATGTCGGCGCGCCAGTCGACCTGCAGGTCGACACCCGAGGTGAGCAGGGTGGCGAGGTTGGCGTTGGTCTCGATGGCGTTGTTGACGTTGCCCGAGAGCGGGTCACGCGAGAACAGCTGGCAGTAGACGTTGCTGGCGTCGAACGTCGGGTTCTGCCCCTGGGCGTTGAAGCAGCCCTGCAGCTGCGACGCGGCGCCGATGGTGCCCACGCCGTCGGTGATCTCGATGTCGTAGTAGTCGATCGCCGCCGACAGGCCCGCGAGCCACGGGTTGTCGAAGCGCGACTGCCACACGACGCCGACCGTGAACGATTCCGAGGTTTCCTCGGAGAGGTTCGGGTTACCGCCGGTGATGCCGGGGACCTGGTTGTTGCTGTAGGTGTAGGTGTCGATGGCCGAGGCCGAGATGCCCTGGGCCAGGCAGAGCGCCCGGACCTGCGAGGCGTTGGCGCCGGTGCGGTAGCTCGAACGGACGTCGCAGGGATCGCCGCCGAGGCCGGTCGCCGACGGGGCGCCGATCTGCGGGAAGCTGGTGTTCACCGGAGCGAACAGCTCGCCGATCGACGGCGCGCGCACGGCGTTCTGGAAGCCGCCGCGGACGGTCACGCCATCGAACACTTCCCAGTCGACGTCGACCTTGTAGGCGTCGGTCTGGCCGATCGAGCTGTACTCCGAGGTGCGGTAGCCGAGACCGATGTCCAGCTGACGCACGAACGGCAGGTCAGCCAGAACCGGGATCAGCACTTCGCCGAAGAAGTCCAGCACGTTGACCGAGCCCGACAGCGGCTGGCTGGGGTTGAAGCCGGCGATTTCCGAACCGCCGGTCTGGCCGCCGTCCGGACGGGTCACGATCGGGTTGCGCTGGGCCAGCGAGGCGTCGGGACGGAACACGTAGTCGTCCTGACGGTACTGCACGCCCGCCGCGAACCGGGCTTCACCGGCCGGCAGGGTGAACATGCCGCCCTGGATGGTGAACTCCGAAACGGTCTGCTCGGAGATCGTCACGTTCTGGGCCGAGCGCGAGATGTAGTTGGCGCAGGCCGCCGACAGGTTGGATTCGCCGAACGGATCGAAGCCGCCGGCGCAGATCGAGGCGCCGCCGTCCGCCGCGTCGAGCAGGGTCTGGACCGCCGACCGCGAGACGTTGCCGGACTGGCGCGTGATGCGCTCGACCCGGCCGTATTGCATGTAGAAGTCGTAGCTCCAGTCCCGCACGCCGATCAGGTCGCCGCGGATGCCCGTGGTGCCCTGGTAGACCGAATAGGTCTCGGTCGAGTTGCGGCCGCCGATGTCGGTGAAGCGCTTGTCGAGGCGGAACGACCCGTTCGGGTTCGGGCGCGCGTTCAGGAAGGTGCGCAGGTCCGCCGAGATGAACGGGTTGGTGACCGGGACGCGGAAGCCGGTGGCCGGGACGGCGCCGGCCGCCGGCGTGGCCGCCAGTTCCTGGGCCGCTTCATACTCGGTGAACAGGAAGTTGGCGTAGACCTCGGCCTGGGGCGCCAGCTCGTAATTCACGGCGGCATAGGCGTTCCAGCGGTCCAGTGGCAGCTGCAGGTAGTTCAGGGCGCCCGTGTTGTAGACGTAGTCGGCGCGGGTGCCGACGAAGCCGTCATAGTCAACGCCGCCCGGGCTCTTGAAATTCAGCACGCCGGTGTAGGCGAACAGCGAGCCGTCGTTGTTGAAGCCGAACGAGCCGGTGTTCAGCAGCGACGACGACCCGAAGTAGCTGCGGACCAGCGCGAGGTCGGGCAGGTTGTTCGAGTCGAACACCGTGTTGCCGAGCGGCGAGGCGCCCGACGGCCCCGAGATCGACGAGAAGTCGCGGGCCGAGTTGAAGATGTTCTCACGGGTCGAGCGGCCCAGCGACATCACCGCATTACCGCGGCCGTCGGCGAAGTTGCCGCCGAGGGTGACCGAGTAGGACTGGGTCTCGCCGTCGTTCTCGTCGGTGATGCCGTACTGGGCGTCGAACTGAACGCCTTCAAAGTCATCGCGCAGGATGAAGTTGGCCACGCCGGCGAGGGCGTCCGAACCATAGGCCGCCGAGGCGCCGCCGGTGATGACCTCGACGTTCTGGATGAGGGCCGTCGGGAAGATGTTGATGTCGACGACGCCGGTCGAATTCGAGGCGACCACGCGGCGGCCGTTCAGCAGAACGAGGGTCCGGGCGGTGCCGAGGCCGCGCAGGTTGATGTTGGCCTGGCCGCCGTTCGACGGGTTGTTCGACGTCTGGTTGATCGACGGCACGAACTGCGGAAGGTCGTTGATCAGGGTGTCGATGGTGACCGAGCCGGTCGCCTGGAAGTCTTCCTGGCTGACGGTCACGATCGGGCTCGGCGCCTGATAGTCCTGACGCGCAATGCGCGAGCCGGTGATGACGATCTCTTCGACCTCGGTCGCTTCCTGCGCGGCGGCGGGAGCGGCGACCATGGTCAGGGCGGTCATGAGCGCGGCGCCGCCGATGGTGGTGGTGGCGAGCAGGCGCTGTCGCGTGTTGCGAGTGTTCAAGAAAATCCCTCCTGAGGGGCGGTGGCCGTTGAGGCTCACCGCACGTTGCATCCTGTCCGGGCGGACTCAGATGACGCACAGTCGGGCAGGCGCACGATTTCGTCCAGAGATGGACGTCTCGTGGCCATAGTTCGCAGGAAATGTGTCGCATTGCTGACACACCCGGGTCACAGCCGGAGCTGTAACCCGGGGGTCAGCGTGAGGGCGACCGGAGCGGCGGCGCTGGCCGCCGCCCCGGCGCCGTCAATCAGAAGCGGTAGGCGAGGCTGAAGCGCACCGACCGCGGCGCCTGGTAGCCGGTGACCCGACGGTAGTCGGGATCCGCGGCGCCCGGACCCGGGTAGTTGCCCACGTCGATCTCGCCGAACTCGTTGTAGTCGGTCTGGCTCCGGAGATTGAAGACATTGAAGATGTCCGCACGGACCACGAGGCTGTCGCCGGGGACGTTCAGCACTTCTCCAAGGTCGTAGGACACCGTCAGGTCGACGTTCTTCAGCCAGGTGCTTTCGAACTGCGAGCCGCGCGGCGTGGCCACGCCGCCGCAGAACCAGGACGAGGCGCCGTAGAAGGACGCGAACACATCCGTCGGGTGCACCCCGATACAGCCGAACTTGCGCGGCGACTGGATCAGGACGTTGGCGCCGATGTTCAGGTTCGGCATCGGCGTCCAGTTGCCGAAGAACTTGAACGAGTGCTCCCGGTGGTTCGGCAGGAAGCCGTTCGCACCCTCCATCAGGCCCGGCTGGTCGAAGTCCTGCGACAGGCCGGGATCGGTCTGCCCGTTGTCGGACTTGAGGGCGCCCTCGTAGTTCCCCTCGTTGCGCGACCAGGTGTAGCTGAAGCGGCCGCCGAAGACCCCGTCGAAGTCGCGCTCGACGGACAGCTCGACCGCCTTGTAGGTGCGCTCCGGCGACGGATAGTTCAGGTCAGCCGCCGTCAGGGTGACGCGGCGGTCAGTGGCGCCGGCGCCGAGCGACGTGGCGGCCAGGTCCGCCGCCGACAGGGTCACGACCATGTCTTCGCCGGGGTTCGTCAGGACATACTGGTGGAACCCGGTCCAGACGCTCGAGCAGCCGGTGATGCCTTCGTCGGCGCAGTAGGCAAGCACCGCGGCGTCGATGGCGACGTCGTCGATCGCCGTGCCGAGTTCACGGTAGGTGCCCTTGATGGCGAAGGTCAGGTCGCCGATCCGCTGCTCGTAGCCGAGGATGAACTCCTCGACGTACATCGGATCGATCTCCTCATCGACCTGGGTCGAGATCGGCCGGACGGTGCCGTCGGCGAAGTTGCCGCCACTGACGAAGCTGCCGAGGATCGGCTCTTCGGTGGTGTCGTGGATGCCGTCGGCATTGGCGTCGTTCGGGCCGCCGGCGCGGTTCAGCGTCCAGGTGTCCTGGATGAAGAACTCGGAGCCGGCCAGGCGCTGGTTGGTGTTCACGGCCACCGGCAGGTAGTAGCGGCCGTAGAAGCCGAACAGCTTGCCGCTGCCATCGCCGAACACGTCGTAGGTCGCCCCGAGGCGCGGCGCCCACTGGTCGGACAGGTCCACGAACGGCACGCCCGCGATGTTCTCGTTCTCGAACGACTCGTTGCGGATGCCCAGGTTCAGGGTCAGCTGGTCGGTGACCTGCCAGCTATCCTGGATGTAGTAGGCGTTCTGCGTCGAGGTCCAGCCGCCGTCGTTGTCATAGGCGCGGATGCGGACCCGCGTCGGGCCAAGAGCATCGTGGTTCTGGTAGCGATACCAGAGGCCGCCGGTCACCTCGCCGGTACAGGCGATGGTCGAGGTAATGCCGCCGGGCCGGCAGTAGCTGTAGCCAGCACCCGAATAGTCGAGCGCCTGGTAGGACTCGAGCGTTTCGGAGTCGTAGCCGATACGGAAGTGGTGGGCGCCGAGGAAGTTGGCGTAGATGTCGACGTCAGCGCGGAAGACCGTACGCTCGTCCTCGTTCAGCTGGGGCTGCCCGATAAGCCAACAGCCGCGACGCGGATCCGTAGGCAAGGTTGAGGTGATCAGGGCGCAGCCGTCGCCGGGCGAGCTGTTCTGCTCGTCATAGCGGTTCACGCCGTAGGCGACCGAGGTCGTCAGCCAGTCGGTCCAGATGCCGGTGTAGCGCGTGATCCAGTTCTCGCCGCCGAAGCGGAAAACAGCGTCCCCCTCGGTCGAAACGAGATTCCCGGTGACCGTATCAAACTGCGTGGTCGTCGTGGTCCGTTCCTGCTCGTCCTTGAAGTAGGTGAATTCAAGACGATGATTGTCCGTGATCAGGAAGTCGACCTTACCGCCGAAGAACGGATCGTTGACCCGCGTGCCCGACCCCGTACCATTCGCGCTTCCGTTGAACGTTTCCGTCTCACGCCAGTTGTAGAGGCCGAAGACAAACAGACGGTCACGGATGATCGGTCCGCCGAAGTCGAAAATGACATCCGTGGACTCGGACTCATCGTACTCGTTCAGCGACTGGTAGGTGTTGGGAATGTCCTCCCGGAAGGCATCCGGCTCCCAGTAGGTGGTCAGGCCGAACTGCCATTCGTTGGTGCCCGACTTGGTCGTGCCATTCAGCACCCCGCCGGTGCCGCGACCGAACTCCGAGGAATATCCCCCGGTCTTGGTTTCCAGCGTCTGGTAGAACTCGAAGGGAACGATCGACGAGCCAGTGAAGTCCCGGAACTTGGTGATGTTCAGGCCGTTGACGAAGTAGGTGTTTTCGCCGGCCGAGGCCCCGCCGATGGTCGGCAGGTTGCCGAAGGCGGTGTCCGAAGCCACCACGCCCGGCGCCAGCAGGGCGATGGCGTTGGCGTCCCGGGCGACCGGAATGTTCCGTGAAAGCTCCTCGACGTTGACGGTCAGACCGGTGGTGGTGGCGTCGAACTCCGACACCGCGCGCCGCACGCCGACCACAACGATCTCGTCCACCGAGGTGGCGCCGCTGGCGCCGAGGGTGAAGGTCAGGCTCGTCGTGCCCGAGCCCCCCACCATCACGACTTCCGTCAGAGTGTTGTAGCCCGGCGCGGAGATGGTCGCTTCATAGCGGCCCTGCGGCAGGGCCACGGCGCGGAACTCCCCGTCGGCGCCGGCTTCGAGCGACCGGGTGAACCCCTGCCCCACCGACCGCAGGGTGACCGACGCGCCCCCGATGGGCTGCTGCGCCTGGTTGGTGACGCGCCCGGAGATGGCCCCCTGGACCAGATCCTGCGCCACGGCGGCGGACGGGCTGAGGACGACGGCGACGGCCGGCAGGGCCATGGCGGCGGTGACGGCGACACTGGCCATCATGCTGGTGGTGAGAAGTCTTTGTCGGGTTGAGTTGATGCGCACGGCGACACTCCTGGAGTCTTCCAGCGCCCAGGCCCGATGCCCGCGCGCCCGGAATCCGACTCCGGAGAGTCGCGATCCCGTCACAAACCTAACAGGCGAGTCATGTTCTGCGACCACTCAGGGGCGCGCGGGCGCACTTTCCCGGGAGGTGTCGCCGATACGACACAATGTCGCAGGCGCACGGCAGAGTGTCGCAGATCAGCGCGCGACAGCCGCCCTCGCGGCGTAGGGGGCCGGCTCCGGCGTGCAGGACGCCGCGGCGAACTGCAGGCCCGCCAGGATGACCAGCGCCGCCGCGACCGGCAGCAGGCGGGCCGAGACGGCCATGGCCATATCGATGGCGGCCTCGCTGACGCGTTCCAGTCGGGACGGGGCGAGGACGGAAGAACGGCTCACTTCGGGACTCCGGCGATGGTTTCCGGAGTCTTGACGCAAGGCCGGGGCCGGGCTTCCTCGCCCCATGCCGGTGCAGATCCCCTATGTCCGCAGCTTTGACTTCGCCTACGGCCGGGCTGACCGGCTGTCGCTGCGGGTTACGCGCGTGGTGTGCGAGAACCCCGGCCCCTTCACCTTCACCGGCACCAACAGCTTCCTGATCGGCGGCGACGACGGCCCGCTGGCGGTGATCGATCCGGGCCCCGACGACGCGCGGCATCTCGAGGCCCTGGTGTCGGCCATCGCCGGGCGACCGGTCAGCCACATCCTGCTGACCCACACCCACCGCGACCACGCTCCGCTGGCCCCGGCCCTCGCGGCCGCCACCGGCGCCCCGATCGCCGGAGCCCCGCCGCCTGTCAGCGAAACCCACGCGTCCGGTGCGGATGAGGGCGACATGGCGGGCTTCGCCCCTGACCTCGTGCTGGGCGACGGAGACGTCCTGTCGGGGCCGGACTGGACCCTGACGGCGGTGGCGACGCCGGGCCATGCCTCCAACCACCTGTGTTTCGCCCTCGCCGAGGAGCGGGCCCTGATCGCCGGCGACCATGTGATGGGTTGGTCCACCACCGTGGTGGCCCCGCCGGACGGCGACATGGCCGCCTATATGGCCAGCCTCGACCGGGTCATCGCCGGGGATTACGCCCGGCTCTATCCGGCGCACGGGGCGCCGATCGACGATCCGGCCCCGTTTCTCGCCGCCTATCGCGCCCACCGGCTGGACCGCGAGGCGCAGATCCTGGCGGCGCTGGAAGGCGGGGCCGACACCATTCCCGAGATCGTCCGGCGGCTCTACGCGGAGGTCGATCCCCGGCTGTGGCCGGCGGCCGGGCTGTCGGTGTTCGCCCACCTGATCAAGCTGGCGGCGGAGGCGAAGGTCACGGCGCAGCCGGACGTGGCGCTCGACGGCCGCTACGGGCTGGCGGTCAGCCCCTGAACGATCTTGCGGGCGAGGCGGCAGGTGGCGCCGCCGTCACGCCAGACCTCGCGCGCCGTGACCCGCACGTCCGTCTGGCCGGGACGGATGCGGACCACGGCGTCGTGGCCGAAGCCGAAGGCGCGGTCCTGCCGCACCCCGTCAGCCCGCCCGACACCGTAGCCAACGACTTCGAACCCGGCCTGACGCAGGGCCCACGCCGCGGTCTCGGGCGCGACCTGGGTCGGCAGGGAGGCGCCGACGGCGCAGGCCCCCTGCCCGGCCGGCAGCGCCGCCGGGTCGAGCCCGCCCGCCGCCATCCGGCGCTCCAGCAGCGCCCGGCCGAGCCCCGGACGATCGGCCATGTTCGTGGTGACATCCAGCGGCCCGGCCTCGGCGAAGGCCTGACGCAGCCAGCCAAAGCCGGCCGCCGAGCCGAACGCCAGCGCCACCGCGAGCACGGCCGGCAGCCACGCCTTGCGGGTCCCGCGAAGGGTGATCACGAGCGCCAGCAGGGCTGCGGCCAACCCCAGAAGGGCCAGCCACACGCCCCACGGGACGACCAGGACCTCGAAGGCCAGGCGGCGGTCGATGACCCCGGCCTGCGACGCGGCCATCAGGCCGAAGCCGAGCACCGGCCCCGCCGCCGCCACGGCGGCGCACTGCCACGCCCGGGCGACGAGGGCCTGAACCCGCGCGGTCGCCCCGGTCACCACGTCAGGCCGGCTGCGGCGCGTCAGCCGTCGGCAGGCGGTAGTCCTTCATGCGCTCGCGCAGCAGCTTCTTGTCGATCTTGCCGGTTGCGCCCAGCGGGATGTCATCGACGAAGACAACATCGTCCGGCATCCACCACTTGGCGATCTTGCCCTGCAGGAAGTCGAGGTGTTCCTGCTTGTCCTGGCTCTCGCCGGGCTTGAGCTTGAGGATCAGCACCGGCCGCTCGTCCCACTTCGGGTGAGCCGCGCCGATCACTGCCGCCAGCTCCACCTTCGGGTGGCCCACGGCGATGTTCTCAATCTCAATGGAGCTGATCCACTCGCCGCCGGACTTGATCACGTCCTTGGCGCGGTCGGTGATCTGCATGAAGCCGTGCGAGTCGATGGTGGCCACGTCGCCGGTGTCGAAGAAGCCCTCGTTGTCGAGGATCTCGCCGCCCTCGCCCTTGAAGTAGGCGCCGGCGATGGTCGGCCCGCGCACCATCAACCGCCCGTAGGTCTGGCCGTCGTGCGGCATCTCCTGACCGGCGTAGTTCTTGAGGGTCAGCTCGACGCCCAGCGGCGGCACGCCCTGCTTGATGCGCCACTTCATCTGCTCGTCGTAGGGCAGCTCCAGCAGCTCCGGCGTCAGGTTCGACAGGGTGCCGATCGGCGAGGTCTCGGTCATGCCCCAGCCCTGCACCACCTCGATGCCATAGCCGTCATGGAAGGCGCGGATGAGGCTCTCCGGCACAGCCGAACCGCCGATCAGCACGCGCTTCAGGGTCGAGAACTTCAGCCCCTTCTCGCGCACGTGGGCCAGCAGGCCCTGCCACACCGTCGGTACGGCGGCGGAGAAGGTGACGCCCTCGGTCTCCAGCAGCTCGTAGATCGCCTCGCCATCCATGCGCGCGCCCGGCATGACCAGCTTGGAGCCGGCCGCCGGACCGCCGAAGGCGATGCCCCAGGCATTGGCGTGGAACATCGGCACGACCGGCAGGATCACTTCCTTCGGCGTGGCGCCGAGGACGGTGGTCTGAAGCCCCAGCAGCGTATGGATGAAGTTCGAGCGGTGCGAGTAGAGCACGCCCTTCGGATTGCCCGTGGTGCCGGAGGTGTAGCAGAGGCCACAGGCGGTCTTTTCGTCAAAGCCGCCCCAGGTGACGTTCTCGTCGGCCTCGGCGATCAGCTGCTCGTAGCACTCGGCCCGCGGCAGCTTGGTCGCCGGCATGGTCAGCTCGTCGGTCATGACCACGACCCGCTCGACCGTCGGGCAGTGCGGCAGGATCGCTTCGAGCAGCGGCACGAAGGTCAGGTCGACGAAGATGATGCGGTCGCCGGCGTGATTGATGATGTAGATCAGCTGCTCGGGGAACAGGCGCGGGTTCAGGGTGTGGCAGACCGCGCCGATGCCCATGATGCCGTACCAGGCCTCGATGTGCCGGGCGGTGTTCCAGGCCAGGGTGGCGATCCGGTCCCCCACCTTCACGTCCCAGCCCTGCAGCACCTTCGACACGCGCTTGGCGCGGCCGTGGATCTCCGCATAGCTGACCCGCACGATCGGTCCCTCGACCGAGCGGGTCACGACCTCCCGATGGGGATGCCAGTTCTTCGCGTGGTCCAGGATCTTGTCGACCGTCAGCGGCCAGTCCTGCATCAATCCGAGCATGGCGTTCCTCTAGTGTCTCCGGCTCTCAAGGGCCGTTTGCGCCAAGCTACCGGGGTGATCGGCGTTAAGCAACGCGAGGCGGGCCGCGACACTATGACGGGCGGGCAGGCGCGGCTAAAGGGCCGCATGCCCCATCTCATCGCCATCACCGGCGGCTCCGGCTCCGGCAAGAGCACTCTCGCCGAAGCCCTGCTCGCCGCCCTCCCCCCGGGCCGGACCACGCTCGTGCGCGAGGACTGGTACTACGCCGACGCTGGCGGCCTGCCGGACTTCGATCCGCTGGCCTTCGACTTCGACGACGTCGCGGCCCGCGACCACGTCCTGATGGCCGAACACCTGCAGGCCCTGAAGGCCGGTCAGGCGATCGAGGCGCCCGACTACGACTTTGTCACCCACAGACGCCGCCTGCCGGGTCACGC
This sequence comes from Brevundimonas sp., assembly GCF_035998205.1. Taxonomy (GTDB): domain Bacteria; phylum Pseudomonadota; class Alphaproteobacteria; order Caulobacterales; family Caulobacteraceae; genus Brevundimonas. The sequence continues at coordinate 353,112 of NZ_DASYHT010000004.1, read as the reverse complement.
CGTCGCCCCGTGCGACATGATCGTGCTTGAGGGCACCCACTGCCTCGCGACCCCCGAGGTGGCCGGCCTGTTCGATCTGAAGGTATTCGTCGACACCCCGGCTGACATCCGTTTCATCCGCCGCCTGCTGCGCGACCAGAGCGAGCGCGGGCGCACGGCGGACTCCGTCATCGCGCAGTATCTCAAGACCGTCCGCCCCGGGCACGAGCGCTTCACCGAGCCGTCGCGAGCCCTCGCCGACTTCATCGTCGCCGATGCGACGGCCGCGGTGCGGCTTGAGGACCCCGGCGCCGTGCGGCGACTGCTGGCTCCGGTCCTGGCCCACCCGTTGTTCGAAAGTTGCGGGGACTCCGTATTGCGCTGACACCGGGCGCCCCTGATCCTTGCATCAGGACAGGGCCTGTATGCTGATCAAGAGTGACATCCGCCGCCGCGAAGAGATCCTCGCCACCGCGCGACGGCACTTCCTCGCAAAGGGTTATGCGAACACCGGCATGGAGCCGGTCGCGCGGGAGGCCCAGGTCTCGACCGCCACGCTCTACGGCCTGTTTCCCGGCAAGGACGAGCTGTTCCAGGCGGTGGTGGATCACGCCGCGGAGGAGTTCACGGCCCGGATGGGCCGTATCCAGATCCCGCCCGGCGACGCGCGTGACCAGCTGAACGCCTTCGCCTGGACCTACGCCTGTTTCATGAGCGACCCCTATGTCCGCCAGGTCTTCCGCCTGGTCATGGCCGAGCGGTCGCGCTTCGTCGGGCTGGCCCAGCGCTTCTTCGAGAAGGGCCGCCGCGAGTACGGCCTGACGCTGATGCAGGTGATCGCCCGGCTGCAGGATTCGGGACAGCTGAAGCCGGGCAAGCCCTCATGGGCGGCCGGCCAGCTGATGGGGATGATCGAGCACCCGCTGTTCTTCGTGCCGATGGTCACTGGCGACGAGGTGCGCGGCGAGCGGCCGCCGGCGGCCATCGCCGAAGACGCGGTGGAGACCTTCCTCGCGCGATTCGGCGTCGAGCCCCCTCAGGGCTGAACTCAGGGCTGAAGTCGCGTCCGCACCCAGGCTTCGCCGTCGCGGTCGAAGCGCAGGCGGTCGTGGAGCCGGAACGGGCGGTCGCGCCAGAACTCGATCTGGACGGGGGTCAGGCGCCAGCCCGTCCAGTGCGGCGGCCGGGTCGGCTCGGCGTCGCCGAACCGCGCCTCCTGTTCGGCGATCGCCGCCTCCAGCGCCGCCCGATCCGCGAGCGGGCGGGATTGGTCAGACGCCCAGGCCCCGATCCGGCTTTCCCGCGCCCGGCTGGCGAAATAGGCGTCCGCCTCCGCCGCCGTGACCTCCTCAAGGGCGCCGCGGATGCGGATCTGCCGGCGCAGGGATTTCCAGTGGAACAGGAGCGCCGCCTGCGGCCGGGCCGCGATCTGTTCGCCCTTGGCGCTCTCACGGTTCGAATAGAAGGTGAAGCCACGGGCGTCGACGTCCTTGAGCAGCACCATCCGGCAGTCCGGCAGGCCGTCCGCATCGACTGTCGCCAGGGCCATGGCGTTGGAGTCGTTGATCTCATGCGCCCGCGCCTCGACCAGCCACTCGGTGACCAGCGGGATCGGATCCGTGCGCTCGAACAGCGCCTCGTCGCTGTTTCGGGCCAGCGCGGCGGCGTAGTCGCGGGCGTACTCCTCGCGGGTGGGGCTGGGGGGGATGGCGGGTGCAGTCATGCGATGCTGATAGCGCCGCCCCGTCGCCGTGGCGAGCGGGTCCGGAGTCGCGGTTAACCCCGCCTTGACCATAGTCGCCGTTGATTGCCCGCCATGTCGTCGTCCCTGACCCTTTCCGAGGCGCGCAGCCATCTGGGCCTCGAGGCTCCGTACGGCCCCGACGCCATCGGGCCGGCCTTCCGGCGCGCCGTGCGTACGGTCGCCGAGGCCGGCGACGACACCCGCCTTCGCGAGTTGATCGCCGCCCGCGACCTGTTGCTGGCCGCCGCGGCGCCGGAGGCCCTGCCGGCACCGGCGAAGCGCCCTCCGCCGCCGCCGCTGATCGCCCTGGGGCCGCTCGAGGCCCTGCACGGCGGCGTCGTCGAAGCGTTCGTGGCCGGCCGCCGGCTCCGCATCATGGCCCCGCCCGGCCTGCGCACGGGGGAGCATCTTCGCCTGCGCGGCGCGGGTTCAGCCGGCGAGGACCTCTATCTGCCGGTCGTGATCCGATCCGGCGCCGGCCTCTCGGTCGTCGGCGACGATCTGTACATGACGGCCCCCGCCTCGCCGCGCGTGCTGGAGGACGGCGGGCGCGTCGAGGTCGAGACTCACGCCGGTCGTCGCGACCTGTGGGTCACCCCCGGGCTGCAGGCCCCCGTCCGTCTGGTCCTGCGCGGACTCGGTCTCCCGGCGCGCGGCCGCCACCCCGCCGGACGTCTCTATGTGCGGCTCGAGCCCTCGGCCGACGCCCCCAGCGCCGCCGAAGATCTGCTGGCCCGCTTCCATCGGGTCTGGACGCCGAGCCGGCTCGCGGCCTAAGCCGGTCGGGCCATGTCGCACAACACCTTCGGCCACCTGTTTCGCGTCACCACCTGGGGCGAAAGCCACGGACGGGGCATCGGCTGCGTGGTCGATGGCTGCCCCGCCGGCCTGCCCCTCACCGAGGCCGACCTTCAGCCGTGGCTGGACCGGCGCAAACCCGGGGGCAGCCGCTTCGTCACCCAGCGGCAGGAGAGCGACACCGCCCAGATCTGGTCCGGCGTTTTCGACGACGGGGCTGGGCAGGTCACGACCGGAACGCCGATCTCGATCCTGATTCCCAACGAGGACCAGCGCTCGAAGGACTATGGCGAGATCGCCCGCGCCTTCCGGCCGGGCCACGCCGACTATACGTACCAGGCCAAGTACGGGGTGCGGGACTACCGCGGCGGCGGCCGCTCCTCGGCGCGCGAGACCGCGGCCCGGGTGGCGGCCGGCGCGATCGCCCGCAAACTGCTGGGCGACGGCGTCCGCATCCGCGCCGGCGTCGTCCAGCTGGGGCCGTATCGCCTCGCCCCTGAGCAGATCGACTTCGACGCCGTTTACGACAATCCCCTGTTCGCAGCCTCCGCCGGGGTGGTCCCGGCCTGGGAGGCTTATCTGGACAGTGTCCGCAAGGCCGGCTCCTCCGTCGGCGCGGTCGTGGCGCTGGAGGTCTCCGGCGTGCCCGCCGGCTGGGGCGCGCCGCTGTACGGCAAGCTCGATGCCGAACTGGCCGCCGCCCTCATGTCGATCAATGCGGTCAAGGGCGTCGAGCTCGGGGCGGGCTTCGCCGCCGCCGGGCTGACTGGCGAGGCCAATGCCGACGAGATGCGGATCGGGCCCGACGGGCAGCCGGTGTTCCTGTCCAACCACGCCGGCGGCGTTCTGGGCGGCATCTCCACCGGCCAGCCGATCACGGCCCGGGTCGCCTTCAAGCCGACGTCGTCGATCCTGACGCCGCGCCGCAGCGTCGACCGGGACGGTCAGGAGGTCGACCTCCGCACCAAGGGCCGTCACGATCCCTGCGTCGCCCTGCGCGGCGTGCCGGTGGTCGAGGCCATGGCGGCCTGCGTGCTCGCCGACGCCTGGCTGCGACATCGGGGTCAGCAGGGCTGAACGGCCCGCCCCTTCCGCAACAGTTCCTGTTACCTATATCCTGCCCAGCATGAGGCCCCGGGCCTCCAGGGAGAGTGACAGATGATCGACGTTCGCCCCTTCAACAGCCTCGGCGGCGCGGACCACGGCTGGCTCAGGGCTCGCCACCATTTCTCGTTCGCCAACTACTACGATCCGTCCCGCATGGGCTGGGGTCGGCTCCGCGTCTGGAACGACGACGAGATCGCCGCGAAGTCGGGCTTTCCGCCGCACCCGCATGCCGACATGGAGATCATCACCTACGTCCGCACCGGGGCCATCACCCATCAGGATTCCATGGGCAACCAGGGCCGCACCGTCGCCGGTGATGTCCAGGTGATGAGCGCCGGCACCGGGGTGCGCCATGCCGAGTACAATCTGGAAGACGAGCTGACGACCATCTTCCAGATCTGGATCGAGACCGATCGCCCGGGCGCGCAACCGTCATGGGGCGCCCGTCCGTTCCCGAAGGCGGACCGCTCCGGCCGCTTCCAGGTGCTGGCCTCGGGCCGGGAGGGCGATGACGCCCTGCCGATCAATGCCGATGCGCGCATTCTCGGGGCGACGCTGAACGCCGGCGAGACGATCCGCTACCCGCTGGCCGAGGGCCGTCGCGCCTATCTGGTGCCGGCGGTCGGCAAGGTCGCGATCAACGGCGTGACGCTCAACGCCCGTGACGGGGCCGCCATCCGCGACGAGGCCGAGCTGGTGATTACCGCCGAGGCCGACGCCGAACTGGTCATGGTCGACAGCCTGTAAGGCCTCGGTCTGACGCCACAGAAAAGGCCCGCCGGATAACTCCGGCGGGCCTTGTCATGTTCGGCGACGCGGCGCGCGTCAGTGCTTCACGTTGCGCCAGATCTGCCGGTAGCTGGCGTAGGTCAGACCGGCGAAGATCGCCAGATAGGCCAGGACGGCGATGCCCGTGCGCTTGCGCTCGACCGCCTTCGGGTCGGACGCCCAGGCGATGAAGGCGGCGACGTCGCGCGAGTACTGGTCGATCGTCTCGGGCGCGTCGTCGTCGTAAGTCACCTGGCCGTCGCGCAGCGGTTGGGCCATGGCGATGAAGCCCCCGTACGGCACCTTGTCATGGTCGCCTTCCCAGAACGGGGTCAGGTCGCCGGGCATGTACGGGTTGTAGTGCTGGCCCGAGGCGATGCGCAGACCGGCCGGGGCCGGCTGGTAGCCCGACAGCAGGGAGTAGATGTAGTCGGCCCCGCCCTTGCGGGCCTTGGCCATGACCGACAGGTCCGGCGGCACGGCCCCGCCGTTCCCCGCTGCCGCCGCCGTGGCGTTCGGATAGGGATCCGGGAAGGCGTCGGCCGGGGTGCCCGGGCGCCGAATCGGCTCGCCGGTCTCGGAGTCGATGTCAGCGATCTCGAACTCGGCGGCGAGCGCGCGCACGAAGCGGTTCTCGTTGGGATTGTCGACGTGCGGGTCCCAGAACGGACCGCCATCTTCCGCGAGGTTGCGGAAGCTGAGCAGGTTCATGGAGTGGCAGGCGGCGCAGACTTCGCGATAGACCTTGTAGCCGCGCTGCAGCTGGCCCTGGTCGAAGGTGCCGAACGGCCCCTCGAAGCTGAAGGCGATGTCGCGCGGCTTCTTGGCTTCACCGGCGGCCTGGGCGGCCGGCGCGGCGAGCGCCAGACCGGCGACCGCGATCAGCGGGATCAGGATGGACTTCACGGGGGCGCTCTTTCGGAAAGAGAGGGTCATGGTCGATCAGCCCCGGGTTTCGGGTTGCGCCGCGGCGCCCGCCGGCATGGCCGCCGAACCGCCGAGGACCGGCTCGGAGATGGACTGCGGGATGGGCAGAGGCGTCTCACGCAGGCCGACCATCGGCATGATCACCAGGAAGAAGGCGAAATAGTACAGCGTCGCCAGTCGGCCGAGCCACAGGTAGCTGTTCAGGTCGCCGTCGATCAGCATGAAGGTCTTGAACTCGCCGATCACCGGCGCGTCCGGCAGCATGGCGCCGCAGAGCCCCAGCACGAAGGCGTTGGCGACGAAGATGTAGAAGAACACCCGCATGGTCGGCCGGTAGCGCATGGAGCGCACCCGCGACGTGTCCAGCCAAGGCAGGATGAACAGCACCGCGATGGCGCCGAACATGGCCACCACGCCGCCGAACTTGTCCGGCACCGCGCGGAGCACGGCGTAGAAGGGCAGCAGGTACCACTCGGGCACGATGTGCGCGGGGGTCACCAGCGGGTTGGCCGGGATCGAGTTGTCGGCGTGGCCCAGCGCGTTCGGCATGAAGAAGACGAACACGGCGAACATCATCAGGAACAGGATCAGCGCGAAGCCGTCCTTGACCGTGTAGTACGGGTGGAACGGCACCGTGTCCTTGGCCACGCGGTCCTTCGGGATCAGGATCCCGACCGGGTTGTTCTGGCCGGCGTGGTGCAGGGCCCAGAGGTGCAGCACGACGCAGCCGGCGATGACGAACGGCAGCAGGTAGTGCAGCGAGAAGAAGCGGTTCAGCGTCGCATTGTCGATCGCCGGGCCGCCCTGCAGCCAGGTCAGGATCGAGCCGCCGACGACCGGGATCGAGCCGATCAGGTTGGTGATCACCACCGCGCCGTGGAACGACATCTGGCCCCAGGGCAGGACGTAGCCGAGGAAGGCCGTGGCGATCAGCAGGAAGAAGATCACGCAGCCAACGATCCAGATCATCTCGCGCGGGGCCTTGTACGAGCCGTAGTACAGGCCGCGGAGCATGTGGATGTAGACGGCGATGAAGAACATCGACGCGCCGTTGGAGTGGACGTAGCGGATCAGCCAGCCGCCGTTCACGTCACGCATGATGCGCTCGACCGAGGCGAAGGCCATCTCGGTGTTCGGCACATAGTGCATGGCCAGCACGACGCCGGTGATGATCTGGGTCATCAGGCAGATCGTGAGGATGGCGCCGAAGGTGTACCAGTAGTTCAGGTTCTTCGGCGTCGGCAGCGACATGTAGTCGGCGCCGAAGCGGATGATCGGCAGGCGGGTGTCCATCCACCGCTCGAAAGCGGTCTTGGGCACGTATGTGGATTGATGCTCGCTCATGATCTTGCCCTGCGTCAGCCGATCCGCACCGCGGTATCGGAGACGTATTCGTAATTCGGCACGACCAGGTTGGTCGGGGCCGGGCCCTTACGGATGCGGCCGGAGGTGTCGTAGTGCGACCCGTGGCAGGGGCAGAACCACCCGCCGTAGTCGCCGGTGCCGAAGGTCGGCACGCAGCCGAGGTGGGTGCAGGAGCCGACCAGCACGAGGTACTGCTCCCGGCCTTCCTTGACCCGGTCGGCGTCCGCCTGCGGGTCCTTTAGGGCCGACATCGGGACTTCCCGGGCCGCCTCGATCTCAGCCGCGGTGCGGTAGCGCACGAACACCGGCTTGCCCTGCCATTTGACCACGACCTGCTGGCCTTCCTGGACCTTGGTCAGGTCGAAGTCGATGACCGACAGGGCGAGCGTGTCCGCCGCCGGGTTCATCTGGTTGATCAGGGGCCAGGCGATCATCACGCCCGCCCCCGCCGCGGCGGCGCCGGCCGCAATATGGATGAAGTCCCGCCGGGTGGCGTCGCCGCCCTGTCCGTCTGAATTCACGACCGATTCGGTCACGTCTCACCTCTGGCCTGCCGCGCCGGGCCTCGCGATTGAGGCCCGATCCGGCGCAAAATCCTTTAGCGCAACCGGGGAAATCCCGCCCGGCCAGACTTTGCGACGGATCGCCGCTTGAGCGCGGACATCCTTGAGAAGTATTCGCAAATACTGGCCGCGACAGGCAGAACGGCCGCGCGTAGACGTGGCCTTAGAATGCGTCTCGCCCTTTTTCAACCAGCCATCCCCCAGAACGTCGGCGCCTGCATCCGCCTGTCGGCCTGTTTCGGCGCCGAGCTTCATGTCATCGGCCCGACCGCCTTCGCGCTGGACGATCGCGCGCTGAAGCGCGCCGCGCTGGACTACGGCCCCCTCGGACACATGACGGTGCATGAGCGCTGGGAGAGCTTCCAGGCCGATCGCGCGCCCGGACGCCTGGTGCTGTTCACCACCCGCGGCGCGACGCCGCTCGATGCGTTCCGGTTCGAGCCCGACGATGTGCTGCTGTTCGGCTCGGAGCCGTCCGGCGCGCCCGAGCATGTGCATGCCGCCGCGGATGCGCGGGTCGTCATTCCGATCGCCCCGGGGGCGCGCTCCCTGAACCTCGCCGTGAGCGCCGGCATCGCCTGCTGGGCGGCGCGGCTGCATGGGGGCTCCGCCCGGTCCTAGCCGCCGACCCCGGCCGCCTCGGTCACAGGCGAGGCGCTGCCATTGCGACGATCATCCGCGAGGGCCGAGGGGAGGGATTCGAACAGCGCCACGAGCTCACCCATGTTGATCGGCTTCGCCAGCACGGCGTCCATGCCGGCCTCGTAGTAGCGCGTTGTCTCGTGCGTCATGACGCTGGCGGTCAGAGCCACGATCGGGGTGCGCGGGCGCTCGCCGGCGGCTTCCGCCGCGCGGATCGCGCGGGTCGCCGTCAGGCCATCCATGCCCGGCATGTTCACGTCCATGAAGACGATGTCGAAGGCCGCCTGTTCGAGCGCCGTCACCGCCGCAGCGCCGTCGTCGGCCGTGGCCACTTCGAGGCCGAGCGAGCCGAGGATCGCCCCCATCACCTGCCGGTTGGCTGGGTTGTCATCGACCACCAGCGCGCGTCGACCCCCGGCGGCCGGGTCCACAGGCGCGGCCCCCTCTGCCGCGGGCTCGGGCCGTGCCGCGCGCGGCAGGGGCAGGGTCACGGTGAAGGTGGCCCCCTCCCCCGGCGTCGAGGTGGCCGTGATCTCGCCGCCCATGAGCTCGGTCAGGTCGCGACAGATGGCGAGGCCGAGGCCGGCGCCCTTGCCGATGTGGCAGTCGCCGGACTCCACCTGCTGGAAGCGCTCGAAGATCCGTCCGAGATCCTCCGTCTGGATGCCGCGCCCGGTGTCGCGCACGGTCAGGGTCGTCGTGTCCTCGTCCGCGGCGACGGTCAGGATGACGCCGCCCGCCTCGGTGAACTTGAGGGCATTGGCCAGCAGATTGCCGAGGATCTGTTTCAGCCGGACCGGATCGCCGCTGCGCCAGCCCAGCGGGGCATCCACCACGAGGTCGCAGGCGAGGTCCCGCTCCCGGCACAGCATGGCGTAGGTGGCGTGCAGCGAGTCGAGCAGGGCGTCCGCATCAAAGGCGACGCGGTCAATCGCCAGATGCCCCGCCTCGGCGCGGGAGATGTCGAGCACATCGTTGATGATGCGCGTGAGGCTCTCGGCGGAACTGGTGATGACCGCGAGGTTCCGGCGCTGCTCCTCGGGCAGATCGGACGACGCCATGACCTGGGCCATGCCGATCACGCCATTCAGCGGGGTCCGCAGCTCATGGCTGATCGAGGCGAGGAACACCGACTTGGCGCGGTCCGCCGCGGCCGCCTGCTCCGCCTTCTCGCGCAGGTCTTCGGTGCGCTCCTCAACCCGTCGCTCAAGGTCCTTGTTCAGGGCCGTGATGGCCTCATTGTTGGCCTTCAACTCCACGAGCAAGCCCTCGACCCGCTGCCGCGAGATGATGATCTCTGCGTACATCTGGCTGTTCGAGGCCACGGCCGAGACCATCGCCACCCAGAAGCCGATCCCGAGAATGGCGACGATCAGCGGATAGTCCCCGGACAGGGCGATCTGGGCGGTCGTGGGCAGCAACAACAGGCTGATGTAGATGAGCGCCGTGCGACGCAGGGGCGACACCACCCCGACCGCGCCGCCGGCCAGCGCTGACGAAATCACGATCATGCTGAGCCGCATGACGTCGTCCTCGACCGGGAAGCGCAGCCAGATGACCGTGGCGAGAGTCAGCGCGTTGAGGATCGCCCCCGCCACCAGCAGGGCCTTCAGCCAGCCGATGATGCGATGCCGGTGCACACTCCGCCCGGCGCGCGCAAGCAGGATGGGGGAAAGCACGAGGCGCACCAGGTTGACGATCAGCGCCAGGCCGAGGGCCGCCGGATAGATGCCCGCCCCGGTGTCCCGGCCGAGGAACCAGATCGAGCCGATGACGGCGAGGAAGACGGCGCAGTTGCGCGCATTGTAGGCGGCGGCGACGCGCACCAGCTCTTCCGCAACCGCGCCCCCGTTGCGGCTGTCAGGTCCGCGTCTGGCGACGTGTTCGGCCAGCGTCGGCATCCGTCCCTTGCGCTCCTCCATCCTCACAGAGCGACGTTACGGCTTGCCGTGTAACGAAAGATGAAACAGCCGGCCTTAACGCGGAACAACGAAGCCGGAACCCCTTGGCGGATCAGCGCCCTGCGGCGCCCCCCGGCGCAACCGGGGCCGCCAGCTCGGGTCTGCGATCGACCTGGCTCCGCGCCACGGCCTCGGCTGCGCGCATCACCCGCAGGACATTCTCGCCCGCCAGCTTGCGCAGGTCGGCATCGCTCCAGCCACGCCGCGCCAGCTCGGCGAGGATCAGGGGATAGGCGTCCACGCCCGTGATGCCCTCCGGCAGGCTCGAGATGCCGTCGAAGTCACCGCCGATCCCGACATGGTCGATGCCGGCCACAGCGCGCACATGCTCGATGTGAGCCACGATGTCGGCGAGGCTCGCCCGCGGCGCCGGGTTGGCCGCCTCCCACGCCGCCAGGTCCGCCGCAACCCGGTCGGCCGCCTCGGGATAGAGGCTGCGCAGACGGGCCTGCTCGCCCGCGCGCGCCGCCCCCCATTGCCGCACGCCCTCGTTGATGAAGCCCGGTACGAAGGTGATCATGACCACCCCGCCGTCCTCGGGCAGCTGGCGCAGGATGCTGTCAGGCACATTGCGCGGATGGTCGGTCACGCCCCGCGCCGAGGAATGGGAGAAGATCACCGGGGCTTCCGAGACCCTCATGGCGTCCACCATGGTCGCCTCGGACACGTGCGACAGGTCCACCAGCATGCCGGTGCGGTTCATCTCGCGCACCACCGCCTCGCCGAACGGCGACAGGCCGTCGTGGCGCGGGGCGTCCGTGGCGCTGTCGGCCCAGCTGATGGTCGTGGAGTGGGTCAGGGTCATGTAGCGAACCCCGGCCCGCTGGAACTCGCGCAGGAGGCCGAGCGAGTCGGCGATCGAATAGCCGCCCTCGATGCCGATCAGGCTGGCGATCCGCCCCTGGCGGTGGATGCGCGCCACATCGTCGGCCGTCAGGGCGATCTCGAAGGTCTCCGGATAGGCGGCCACCATGCGACGCAGCAGATCGATCTGTTCGAAGGTGGCGCGGGCCGCCTCCAGCGGCGGCAGGCTGGCCGGGACATAGACCGACCAGAACTGGGCACCCACGCCGCCGGCGCGCAGGCGGGGGATGTCGGTGTGCAGTCGGGTCGAGGCCGACAGGTCCGCCCCGAGATCCACGGCGTGCGGATCCGATCCGAACCCCTGGCGCAGGGCCCAGGGCAGGTCGTTATGGCCGTCGATCAGCGGCGTGCGCTGCAGCAGCCGCTCCACCCGCGCCTCGGGCGAGCTCCTGTCCGGAGTCTGGGCGAAGGCGGGCGCGGCCATGCCGAGAAGCAGGGCGGCGGCGAGGACAGGGCGGATCATGGCGAACTCCGGCGAACGAGGCAGGGCGCGACAGTGAGACCGCGCCGCCCCCGGGCGCAAGCGCCTTGGCGCGGGGCGCCCCGCCGTGCTTGAAGGCCGCATGACCGACACCGCCCCGACGGACGAGCTCCGGACCCGCGCCCGCGACTGGTTCGAGGCCCTGCGCGATCGCATCCACGCCGCCCTCGAAGCCCTTGAGGACGACGCGCCCGAGACCCTTTTTCCCGGCGAGCCGGGCCGCTTCGTGCGCACGCCCTGGAGCCGGCCGGACGGCGGCGGCGGCGTCATGGGCATGCTACATGGCCGGCTGTTCGAGAAGGCCGGGGTGCACGTCTCGACCGTGCACGGGACCTTCCCGCCCGACTACGCCAAGCAGGTCCCCGGCGCCGAGACCGACCCGCGCTTCTTCGCCACCGGCATCAGCCTGATCGTCCACCCGCGCAGCCCGCGGGTGCCGGCAGTGCACATGAACACCCGCTTCATCGCCACCACGCGCGGCTGGTTCGGCGGCGGCGCCGACCTGACCCCGGTGCTGATGGTCGATCGCCGGCAGGACGCCCCGGACGCGGTGCGCTTCCACGCCGCCATGCAGGCCGCCTGCGACGCTCACGACCCGGCCTGGTACGCAAAGTACAAGGCCTGGTGCGACGAGTACTTCTTCCTGCCCCACCGCAATGAGCCGCGCGGCATCGGCGGCATCTTCTACGACCACCACGATACCGGCGACCGCGAGCGCGACTTCGCCTTCACCCGCGACGTCGGCGAGGCCTTCCTGAAGGTCTATCCGGAGATCGTCCGCGCCCGCATGACCGAGGCCTGGACGCCGGAGGAGCGGGAGGAGCAGCTGGTCCGCCGCGGCCGTTACGTGGAATTCAACCTTCTGTACGACCGTGGGACCACCTTCGGTCTGAAGACCGGGGGCAATGTCGAGTCGATCCTGAGCTCGATGCCGCCGGAGGTGAAATGGCCATGAGCGCGTCCGAGCCGACCTCGCCGGTGGTGCTGATCAATGTCTTCAAGTGCGAGGCGGCGCGGCAGGACGAGCTCATCGACCACCTCACCGCCCTCAACCACATCCAGCGCGGCCTGCCCGGCTTCATCTCCGCCACCCTGCATCGCGGCGTTAACGGCCGGACCGTGGCCAACTACGTCGTGTGGGCGGCGGCGGAGGACTGGAAAGCCATGACGCGCCATCCCGAAGTGGTCGAGGGCATGCGGCCGGTGATGGCCCTGGCCACGTTCGAGCCGCACCTCTACGAGCCGGGCGACGTGATCAGCTGACGGCGTTCGCCCCGGCGAGGAACCGCCGCAGCCAGGCGCCCAGCGCCGCCCGGTCGTCCGCCTGCCGCAGGCTCGCCAGCGCCTGATCCACCAGCTCCGGGGCGATGCGGCCGCGGCGGCCCTCCACCAGCGCAGCGGCGAAGGCCGGGCTGAACTCCGGATGGCACTGGAAGCTGAGGGCGTCGTCGCCATAGGCCAGCCCGGCGTTGGGCGTGAAGGCGCTGCGGGCGATGATGCGCGCGCCCGGCGGCGTCGCCACCACCTGGTCCTGGTGAGACACCGGGATCGACAGGGTGGCCAGGGCCGGCTGCGCCGGATCGGCTCCGGCGGCGATCTCGTAGGTGTGCAGCCCGACGCCCCAGCCGCGGTCGGACTTCTCCACCCTGCCGCCCAGCGCCTCGGCCATGGCCTGGTGGCCGAAGCAGATGCCGACCAGCCGCAGCCGCCCCCGGGCTGCGCGGATCCAGGCCAGTAGCGGCGGGATCCACGCATGGTCCTCATAGACCCCGGCCGGCGAGCCGGTGATCACCGCGCCCACAAAGGCGTCCGGATCCGGCAGGGCGCCGGCGGTCACGTCGAAGACCTCGAAGGTGAAGTCCGCCCCGAGCAGCGCCCGGAACATGTCGGGGTAGCGGCCATGCGCCGCCGCGAGCGCCTCCGGCGGCCGACCCGTTTCAAGGATGGCGATGCGGGTCATCGGGCGGCCTCGATCAGCTGGCGCAGGCGGGCCTCATGCCCGTCCGTCGGAAAGTCATCGGCGATCCAGCCCGCCTCGAAGGCGCGCAGGATTTCGCCCGTGGTCGGGCCCGGCGGAACGCCCAGCCGCGCCAGGTCGGCGCCGCCGACCGGCAGACGCGGGATCGGCCAGGTCTCGACCACCGCCCACAGGGTTTCAGGCGCCTTCACGCCGGACGCCTCGGCCAGGGTCAGTCGATCGCGCACCGTCTCGCGGCCCAGCCGGTAGAGCGCCGCGCGCAGCGCCGCCGGCGCGAGTCCCGGGCCGACGGGGACGGTCCGGTCGGCGGCCGCCGTCAGCCGGTCGCGCTGGGCGTTCGACAGGCGCAGGCGCGCCGCGACAACGCCGGCCGTCGCGGGATCTTCCGGGAGCAGGGCCGCCAGCCGCAGCAGGGCGTCCGGCGAGAGGTCCACGAGACGCGTGAACCGCGGCCCGGCCTCGGCGTCCGGCAGGACCATGGCCAGCACCCCGGTCTCCACCATGGCCGCCACCACCGCGCGCGGCTCCGGAGCCGCCAGCAGCTTCAGCAGCTCCTTCGACACCCGCTCGGCCGACAGCCGGGCCAGCCCGTCGCGCCCGGCGGCGCAGGCCGCCACGCCGACCGGATCGGGCGCGCCGCGGCCGTACCAGCCGCTGAACCGGAAAAAGCGCAGGATGCGCAGATAGTCTTCCTCGATGCGGCGCGCGGGCTCGCCGACGAACACCACCCGCCCGGCGAGCGCGTCGGCGACCCCCTCACCGGTCGGGTCGAACACCCGGCCCTCGCGGTCGGCGTAGAGGGCGTTGAGGCGGAAGTCCCGCCGCGCCGCGTCCTCGGCCCAGTCGTCGGTGAAGGCGACCTCGGCGTGCCGGCCGTCCGTCGCTACATCGCGCCGAAGGGTAGTGACCTCGAAGCCGCGGCCGCCCGACACCGCCGTCACCGTGCCATGCGCCAGGCCGGTCGGCACGGCCTTCAGCCCGGCCGCCTGCAGCGCCGCCATGACCGCCTCGGGATGCAGGCGCGTGGCCAGATCGACGTCGTCGACCGGACGGCCCATCAGGGCGTTGCGCACGGCGCCGCCGACCACCCGCACGCAGCCGGCGCCGCCCGCCGTCTCGAGCGCATCCAGCACCGCCTGCGTGGCCGGGGCGGTCAGCCAGTCCGGAGCGTCGAGCCGGGTCATGCCGCCGCCTCTTCCCCCGTCCCGTCCAGCCGCACCGTCAGGGCCCGCAGCATGCCGGCCGTGGCGCCCCAGATGTAGCGCCCCTCCCACGGCATGGCCCAGTAGCGCCGCCGCGCCCCGTCGGGGGCCTCATAGTGGTCCTGCCGGTGATTGGCCCGGTCCAGCAGGAAGGCGAACGGCGGCGCGAAAATCTCGGCCACCTCGCCCGGCTGCGGGGTCAGCGTCACCGGCCCGGCCACCCAGCCCACCACCGGCGTGACCAGAAAGCCGGTCCCGGTCTCATAGGGGTCGCCGAGGCCCAGCGGCTCGACAGCGGCGGGATCGAGACCGACCTCTTCCCAGGCTTCCCGCAGCGCCGCCTCAAGCGCCGTCTCGCCCGGCTCGATGCGGCCGCCGGGAAAGGCCACCTGGCCGGCGTGGCTGGTCAGCTCGTCGGCGCGGCGCGTCAGGATCACCGTCGGCTCACCCTGCGCCGCCAGCACCGGGACCAGCACCGCCGCCGGCCTCAGCTCCCCGGGCGGCCGCCGGGTGGCGTCAGGGTTGAGATCGTAGTCCGAGCGGGCGGCGCGACGGCCGGGGCTCCAGCTGTCCACCGGGGCCAGAGCGGCGATCAGCCTGGCGCGCAGATCCCCCGCGCTCATGCCACCGCCCCGAGGTCGAAGGTCGCTTCGCCCGAACGCAGCAGCAGCCGCCCGTCGACCGGCTCGGCCGCCTCGACCAGATCGTAGAACACAGCCCGGACGATGCGGGCCTCGAGGCCCGCCCGCACGTGCAGGGCCGGGCGCGGCTCCCCCGTCGCCGGATCGAGGGTCAGGGTCACGGGGTGGTCGGCGTCGGCCGTCACCTCGTCGCCGACGTCGGTGGTGAACACCAGCTGGTCGCCCTCGCGCCGCATCAGGACCGCGCGGAACGGCAGGTCCTCGACGCGGATGCGCAGCTTCTCCGCCGGGGTGACCAGATGGTAGCCGTCCGGATCGAGGCGCAGGATGGTCGAGAACAGCCGCACCAGCTCGGCCCGGCCGATCGGCGACCCCTCGTGCATCCAGACGCCATCGGCCCGGATCAGGATGTCGATGTCGCCACAGTGGGGCGGATGCCACAGGTGCACCGGCGGCAGGCCTCGCCCTGACCGGGCCGCCGCGGCCGCCGCCGCCAGTCCCTCCGCCGTCCCGCTCTGCGTCATGCCTTCAAGCTAGGGTGCGTCGCGCCGGGTTTGAAGCCTCGACCTCCTGCAAACGCCCGCACCCGGCGCGTCAGCCCGTCACGTCGCCCTCGGCTGGAGAGCCATCCAGCGACAGCCACAGCAGCCGGCGGGGATCGACCGGTCCGGGCAGCATCGCCGCAGGGGCCGCGGCGAAGCCGAACCGCGAGAAGTAGGGCGCATCCCCGACCAGCAGCACGCCGGACACCCCGGACTTGCGGGCGAGGGCCACGGCCGCCGCGACCAGATCCGCGCCGAGGCCGCCGCCGCGATGCGCCGCGTCCACGGCGATCGGGCCAAGAAAGTGAGCCGGGCGCCCGCCTACCGCGATGCGCCAGAGCCGCACCGACCCGACCAGGCCGGCCCCGCTGCGCGCCACCAGCCCGCCGGCGAACGACGCGCGCTCCCGCAGCCGCTCGGCGGTCTTGGCGTAGCGTCCCGGCCCGAAGGCGCGCGCGACCAGCGCCTCCACGGCGGTCGCATCGCCCGGCAGCTCGGACGTGATCTGGACAGAGGGGACAGCGACGGCGGCGGTCATGGCCGCGCGCCCTTAGGGCCTGCGACGCCCCGGCGCAATCGCCTTCGTGCGACGGGTCAGTCGCCGGTGGCGAACACCGGGGCCCGCTTCTGGCTGAAGGCCATGAAGGCCTCCATCGCCTCGGGGCTGCGCATCTGACTGCCGAAGGCCTCGCCTTCGCGCAGCATCAGGGCCCACATACGCTCGGCGTCGCGCATCAGCGCCTTGGTCTTGCGGATCGAGTTCGGGGCGCGCGCCGCCACCTTGCCGGCGAGCTCAAACGCCAGGGCGTCGACCTCGGCCGCCGGCACGGCGCGATTGGCGAGGCCCCACTGCTCGGCCTTCACACCGCTGATCGGCTCGCCGAGAGCGAAGATCTCGAAGGCGCGCGGGTGGCCGACGATGGCCGGCAGCAGCAGGCTGGACGCCGCCTCGGGCGCCAGCGCCAGATTGACGAAGGGCGCCGACAGCAGGGCGTCCTCGGCCACCACCACCAGATCACAGTGCAGCAACAGGGTCAGGCCGATGCCCACGGCCCGGCCGCGCACCGCCGCCACCGCCGGCTTCTCGAGATGGGCCAGCGCCTTGAGGAAGCGGAACACCGGCATGTCATCCGGCCCGGCGCCCTGGGAGCCGAGGGCGATGAAGTCGCCGATGTCGTTGCCGGCCGAGAAGGCGTCGCCTTCGCCGCGAAACAGGATCACCCGGACAGCCGGATCGGTCTGGGCCCGCTCGGTGGCGGCGGCCAGGGCCTCGTACATGGCCTGGGTGATGGCGTTCTTCTTGTCGGCCCGGTTCAGGCTGACGCTCAAAACGCCATCCGCGAGCTGGGTCAGGACATGGTCGGTCACGTATCGGCTCCGTGGTCAGTCACTTGCCACCAGTCGACGCCGTCGGCGTCGCGACGCCGTTCGACGCGCCCCTGGCGCAGCAGGTAGTTGAGATGGGCGACGGCCTCGCCCGTGGCCATGCCCAGCAGGCCGTCATCGACCGGCCGGGCGAACAGGGCGGGGAACACGTCCATGGCGCGACACGGCTTCGCCAGCGTCCGCTCCAGCCGGCGCAGGGCCACATCGTGGCCGCGGCGCAGCTGCTCGAGCCGGGTCTGCACGCCGCGGAACGGCTCCCCGTGCGACGGCAGCACCAGCAGCTCATCCGGAAGCAGGGCCGCCAGCTTGTCGATCGAGCGCAGCCAGTCGCCGAGCGGATCGGCGTCCGGCTCGGTCGGCCAGACCGACACATTCGAGGAGATCCGCGGCAGGATTTGGTCGCCGGCGATGAAGACGCCGTCGTCCTCGCGCCAGAGACAGGCGTGCTCGGGACTGTGGCCGTCGCCCACCACGATGCGCCAGCTCCGGCCGTCGATGGTGAGGACGTCGCCTTCCGTCAACCGTTGATAGCTCGGCGGCAGCGGCGCGATGCCGCGCCCGAACTGGCCGTAGCGCCGGCGATAGCCGTCGATCTGCGCCGCGTCCCACCCCGCCGCCCGGTAGAAGGCCTCACCCGAGGCGGGAGCCGGACCAGTGTCGGCCAGCAGCATCCGCGCCGTCACATACTCAAGCCGTGTCATCAGCAGGGGCGCGTCGAAGCGCGCGCACAGCCAGCCGGCGAGGCCGATGTGATCCGGATGCATATGGGTGCAGATCACCCGGCGCACCGGCCGGCCGCCGAGGGCCCCCTCGAGGGCCTGCTCCCAGTGCGCCACCGTTTCCGGCGTCTGGATGCCCGTATCGATCACGGTCCAGCCGTCGCCGTCGGCGAGCGCCCAGACGTTGACGTGGTTGAGGGCCATCGGCAGCGACAGCCGCAGCCACACCACGCCCGACGCGACCTCGACCGTGCCCCCCGGCTCGGGGGCCGGCGTGGGGTAAATCAGGCCCCGCAGGGTTTCCGGATCGCCGGCGCCGTCGGCCAAGGGTGCGTCTCCATTTGCAACGCGCCCAGACTGCCCTGTCGTCTTTCGGGCGTCAAAGTTTTGTTCGAGGTTGCGCTTGACCCCTGCCCCGGCCCGCGCCTAGCGGTCTGCAGGGACGCGAAACAGGAAGGTCCGATGTCGATCAATTTCCCCTTCTCAGCTGCCGTGAGCGCCGTTGCGGTGCTCGCGCTGTCTGCCGCACCGGCCGACGCCCAGAACCGCGGCCGCCAGCAGGCGCCGGCGCCGGTCGATCCGGCCGTGGTCATGGCCGAAGCCCAGACCGCCGCCACCGCGGCCGGCCTGGCCTGCCAGGTGGTCGAGGCCAATCGTCTGGGCTCCACGCCTGCGGGGACCGCCTTCGAGGTCGCCTGCGGAGTCGGCCCTGGCTTCCTCGTCGTCGCCGGCGAAACGCCCCAGGCCTACAACTGCCTCGGCCTCGCCGCCTCCGCTGCCGACGATACCAGCGCGCGCTGCACCATGCCGCGGAACGCCGACGTGCTGGCCGCCGTGCGCCCCTATGCCGAGGCCGCCAACCTCGGCTGCTCTGTGGACCAGGCCGCCTGGATCGGTCAGGTGCCCAGCGGCGAAGATCGCTACGAAATCGGCTGCGCCAATTCCGAAGGCTACTGGATCGATGTGGCCAAGGCCTCGACGACCCCGAGCGTGATCCTGCCGTGCCTGGAGGTCACCGGCGCCTCGCGCATGTGCCAGTACACCACCAAGGACGAACAGGTGGCCTGGATCGCCGCCAAGTATGGCCCGTCGCTCCCTGCCGGCTGCACGCCGGCGGATGTGCGCGTCGCCGGCCAGAACCAGCAGGCCAAGTTCTATGAGGTGAAGTGCAGCAACGACAGCGGCTACTTCGTCCGGACCCTGATTACGGACGGCAGCTTCGACCGCGCCATTCCATGCGCCGACGCCCTGTCGATCGGCGGCGGGTGCACCCTCGTCGACACCAGCGCCGCCGTGGCGGCGGCGACCACCGCCCGCAGCGCCGCGCTGGCCGCCGTCTACCCCGACTGCCAGGCCGGCGAGGCGCAGCTGATCGGCCGCGAACAGGGCGCGACCCAGCGCGAGGTCGTCGAGTTCCGTTGCGCTGGCAAGCCGATCGGCGTGGTCGGCTTCCTCGGGGCCGCCGATCCGGCCGACAACGAGGCGCTGGACTGCATCACCGCCACCCTCCGCAACCTCGAGTGCCGCATGACCACCGCCGCCCAGATCAAGACGACGCTGCAGGCCCAGATGGACTCCGGCAACATGCCGTGCGCAATCCGCGCCTTCATGGTCCACGGCCGCACCGACGACCTGCGCGGTGACTTCACCGAGATCAAGTGCGAGGACGACCGCAGCCTGTTCGGCCAGTTCCCGCACGATCGCAGCCGCGCTGCGGTCGATGTGATGATCTGCGCCCGCGCCCGCCTGCTCTACGGCTTCGAGTGCGAACTGTAAGAAGCTGACGCGTCAGCCGACGAAGGGCCTGCCGGTCGCCGGCGGGCCCTTTTCTTTTGGCGCCGCCGCCGGGCTTGCTACCCTTGGCCGCCCAGACTCACCCGGAGCCCCGATGCGCATCGCCACCTGGAACGTGAATTCGGTCAATGCGCGCCTGCCGACCGTGCTGGCCTGGGTCGAGGCGGCCGGGCCGGACGTGCTGTGCCTGCAGGAGCTCAAGTGCGTCGACGAGAAGTTCCCGCGCGAGGCGTTCGAGAGCCTCGGCTACAATGTCGAGACCCACGGCCAGAAGACCTACAACGGCGTCGCCCTGCTCTCGCGCTTTCCGTTGTCTGACGTGCGGCGCGGCCTGCCCGGCGACCCTACTGACGAACAGGCCCGCTACATCGAGGCCGTGGTCGAGACCAGCCGCCCCGTCCGCGTCGCCTCGATCTACCTGCCCAACGGCAATCCGGTCGGGACCGAGAAGTTCACCTACAAGCTGGCCTGGTTCGAACGGCTGCAGGCGCATGCCCGCGAGCTGCTGCGGCACGAGGAAGCGCTGCTGCTGTGCGGCGACTACAACGTCATCCCCGAGCCGGTGGACACCCACGATCCGGTCGCCTGGAAGGACGACGCCCTGTTCCAGCCGGAGAGCCGGGCCGCCTTCCGCGCCCTGAAGTGGCTGGGCTTCAGCGACGCCCATGAGGCGGGCGGCGAGGCCCCGGGCACCTATACCTTCTGGGACTACCAGGCCGGCGCCTGGCCGCGAAACCACGGCATCCGCATCGATCACGTCCTGATGTCGGCCCAGGCGACCGACCGCTTCGGCGGCATCCAGACCCATCGCGACGCCCGCGACATGGAGAAGCCCTCCGACCACGTGCCGGTCGTGGTGGAGATCGCCGACTGATGGAGACGGTCCGGCTGATCCTGCTGCTGGCCCTCGGCGCTGCCGCCCTGACCACGGCGGCGCTGGCGCTGGGCTGGTGGATGGAGCCGGAACGCCGCCTGCGGCGCGCGCTGGACCGGCTGCTGGGCCGGCAGGGCGAGGCCCAGGCGATCGCCGCTCTGGAGGGCAAGGCGGCGGCGCTCGATTTCGAGAGCGCCCAGGCGGTGGTGCTGTGGGACCAGGGCGCGAAGGGTCTGGTCTACGCCTTCGACGAGGTCTCGGGCGCTGAACTCATCGTCGACGGCCACGTAGTGGCGCGGGTGCGGCGCGGCGAGCCGCGGCGCGACCTCGACGTGCTGGCCCCCGACGCCGGACAGGTCGCCCTGCGCCTGATGTTCGACGACGCCCGGGACCCGGAGTTCGAGGTCGCCCTCTATGACGTGCGATGGCCGACCGCGACACACGGTCCCGGCGAGGCCCTGCGGCTCGGCCGGCGCTGGCTGTCCCACGTCGAAGCCCTGACGAAATAGCGGCGGCGGCGCTTTCGTTCTCCCGGGGGGCGAGCTAAACCGCCCCCCGCATTCCTGCCGCCCTTCCCTGCCCCCTGTACCCGAGGAGCCCGTCGTGGCCCGCCTGTTCGACGCCGTCATCATCGCCGACTGGACCGCCGCCGAGACGAAGAAGCTGGGCGACCAGTCCCTGTGGCTGGGCGTGGCCAAACGCGACGTGCGCTTCCGCCTCTACGCCGAGACACACAACACCGCGACCCGGGCCGAGGGCGAGGCGCTGCTGGCGTCGCTGCTGGCCGAACACCGCAAGCGCGGCGACCGGGTGCTGGTCGGCTTCGACTTCTGCTTCGGCTTCCCGGCGGGCACGGCCGCTCGCCTCGGCCTGACCGAGACGCCGGCGTGGAGCGCCACCTGGAAGTTCCTCGGCCAGAACGTCGTCGACAAGGCGGACAACACCAACAACCGCTACCAGGTAGCGGCCAAGATGAACCGGCTGATGACCGACGAGGCCTGGCCGTTCTGGGGCGCGCCGGCCAAGCAGACCCAGCGCTGGCTGACGGCCACCAAACCGACCACGGCCCATGACATCCCCGAGTTCCGCGCCACCGAGGACGCGGCCCGCAAGGGCAGGCTGCAGCCGAAGAGCGTCTGGCAGATGCACGGCGCCGGCGCGGTCGGCGGGCAGACGCTGGTGGGCATCCCGGCGGTCCGCCGTCTGCTGGACAAGGCCGGCCCCTCGGGCGCGGTCTGGCCGTTCGGCACCGGCTGGCGCGCCCTGACCGCCGCGGACGTCGAGCCCCTGTCGCTGGTCGTCGCCGAGGTCTGGCCCTCGCTGTTCCCGGTCACGCCCGAGCCCGGCGAGTTCAAGGACCAGGCCCAGGTGCGCACCACGGCCATGGCGCTGGCGGAGATGGACGACAAGGGCCTGCTCGGCCCCGCCTTCGGTCCGCCCAAGGGCGCTGACGAGACGCTGGTCGCGCGCGTCGAGGGTGAGGAAGGCTGGATCCTTACGGTCTAGAGCCGCCGGGCGACGCGTCGGAAGCGCCCGCCCAGCAGCGCGGCCGAGACCAGGCTGGCGACGATCACGCTCCAGACGATGCCATCGACGCCGAGGCCCCAAGTCAGGGCGAAAACCCAGCCCAGCGGGATCATCACCAGCCCGTAGCTGACAAAGTGCATGACCGTCGGCCACCACACGTCGCCGGCGGCGCGCAGGGCCTGGGCGGCGACCACCTGGATCCCGTCGGCGACGAAGAACAGGGTCGACAGCACCAGCGCCGGCACGGCGATGGCGATCAGCGCCGCATCGCGGCTGTAGGCGCCGATCACCCAGGGCGCGGTCGGCCAGATGATCAGGGCGATGATCAGGGTCAGGGCCGCGACCACCGCCAGGCCGACCACGCCCGCCCGCAGCACCCCGGCCCGGTCGCCGGCGCCATAGGCCCGCCCGACCAGCACCGCCGTGGCCGAGGACAGCCCCATGGGCGCCATGAAGACGATGGCGGCGATGTTGAGTACGATGGCCCAGGCCGCGGTTTCGGCCCCGCCGATCCGGCCGGCGATCAGGGTCATAGCCGCGAACGCCCCGACCTCGATGAAGTAGGACGACCCCGCCCCGAGGCCGACGCGCACCTGCTCGCGGGCGGCGACCGGGTCCGGGGCCGGCTTGCGGAACAGGCCCAGCGCCCGCACCTCGGGCAGCCGCAGGATGATCACCGCGAGGAAGACCATCAGCCCGACCCGGGCGCCGAAGGTGGACCAGGCCGAGGCCACCGCCCCGTCGACGCCGAGGCCGAGCAGGTCCGGCACAAGGATCAGGTTCAGGCCGAGGTTGACGCCGTTGGCCGCCCACATGGCGATCATGCCCGGCCTGGGCCGCGACAGGGCCTCCAGGAAGAACTGGCCGGCGACGCTGACCAGGTAGAAGGGCATGGAGAGGGCGAAGACGATGAGGGCCGGGCTGGCGCCCTCGGCGAGGCCGTCCTCCAGCCCCGCCTGCGACAGGGCCCAGGGGCCCAGCAGGATCAGCCCGACCATGGCTGCGCCGCCGATCTGCAGGGCGTAGACGACGCCGCGGCGCAGCACCGCCCCGGTCTCGGTCAGCCGCCCTTCGCCGATGAAGCGGGCGGTCATCACCTGCACCCCCAGCATCAGGCCGACCGCCGTGGTCACCACCACCGAGGTCGGGGCCCAGGCGATCGCGTGGTAGCCCAGCTCCTGCGCCGAATAGTTGCCGACCACGATGGCGTCGGTCAGGCCCATCACCATGATGCCGATGCGCGCCAGCACCACCGGCCAGGCCAGGGTCAGCAGCTCTTTCGTGGTGGCGCGAACGGCGGGGGACATGAGGAGTGGCGAGTGGTGAGTGGTGAGTGACGAGTCGCAAGGCGGCTGCGGGCTATAGAGGGTTCCTCGCCACTAATCACTCGCCACTCGCCACTGCCCTCACCACGCCCCCAGTTCGCGCAGCTGCTTGACCAGCTCGTCCGGCAGGTCGGTGTCGCCGGCGGAGCTCAGGTCCGGCGGAGCCTCCTTCGGCTCCAGATAGCGCCAGCCCTGGAACGGCCGCCGCGCCAGCGGGGCGGTGCGGATCACCTCGGGGGCCAGGGTGATGTCGCAATGGCTGGTGCGGCCCTCGCCATGGGTCGTCAGATCGAGGATCGGCTGGCGGCACTGCACCGATCCCTTGATCACCCAGTAGAGCGAGCCGCCGTCCTCGATCTCTGCCGCGCGCTTCGGCGTCATGCGCGTGGTGATGACCAGCGGCCGCCCGGTGCGGGCCCGCTTCTCCACCCAGGCCACGTCCGACACGCCGACGCAGAGCTTGATCATGTGCAGGGGCATGGCCTGCGCTTAGCACCGGATTTCCGCCGGCGTCACGGCGACATTTGCGTCGGGAGGTGGCAGGCTCGGAGCATGACCCCTGACCGCCGCCAGATTGTCGCCGCCGGCCTCGGCCTCGCCGTGACGACGATGGCGGCGCGCGCCCCTGGAGACTCGCCCATGTACGGACTGATCGGCCGGATGAAGGCTGTTCCCGGCCAGCGGGACACGCTCGCCGCCATCCTTCTCGAAGGACTCGACGGCATGCCCGGCTGCCTCAGCTACATCGTGGCCCGCGACCCGGAAGACCCCGACGCGCTCTGGATCACAGAAGCCTGGGACAGCCGGGACAGCCATCGCGCCTCGCTTCAGCTGCCACAGGTGCAGTCCGCCATCGCCCGCGGACGTGCCCTCATCGCCGGCTTCGACAGCCAGACAGAGACGGAGCCGCTGGGCGGTTACGGCCTGGGCTAGGACAACCGACGTCCGGCGTCAGGACGCGACGACCACCGCCAGCACGGCCCCCTCGGTGGCCTGATCGCCCACCGCGACGGACAGGCTCTCGAGCACGCCGTCGAACGGCGCGGTCAGGGCGTGCTCCATCTTCATGGCTTCCAGCACCACGACCGGCTGGCCCTTGGCCACGGCATCCCCCGCCTTCAGCGGCGCGGCCACGATCCGGCCGGGCATCGGCGCGCGCAGGGCCCCGTCGGCGGCGCCTCCGCCCGGGCCGCCGGTCCCGAAGGAGGGTCGCGCATACTCAAAGACATCTCCGGCCCGGAAAACGGCCGGCACATTCAAGGGCGCCGCGACTGATGGAGCTGAGCGGTAGTCGCGCCCCAGATAGACGCGGCCAGGTCCGGACATTGCGTCGTGAGACCGCCCGTCCAATGTGATCGACCACGACCAGACGCCCTGGGCAGTCGTGCATACTTCGGCCTCGACAAGCTGCCCATCAACCACGGCCCGCTGCGTTGCGGGTCGACCGCCATTCAGCCGGAAGCCATAGGCGCCGGCAGGCGAGGCGCTCCAGGGGCCCGAACCGGCTTCCCGGTCATCCTCCGCGTCTCGGCCAGCCAGAACCGCCATGACGGCAACCTTGACCTCGTCAGGGACGGCACGCGCCATCAGCCCCTCCCCTTCCGCCGCGATCAGGCCGGTATCCACGTCCCCCGCAACGAACCGGGGATGCTCGAGGCAGCGCTTCAGGAAGCCCGCATTGGTCTTCACAGGCCAGACCTCGACCTCGCCACAGGCGGTCGCCAGCCGCGCCGCAGCCGCCTCGCGGGTCGCCTCGTGGACGATCAGCTTGGCGATCATCGGGTCGTAGAACTGGCTGACCTCGCCCCCGGCCTCGACCCCGGTGTCGACCCGCACGTCGTCGGGCAGGTGGAAGTGCTCCAGCGGGCCGATGCTCGGCAGGAAGCCGCTCGCGGGGTCCTCGGCGTACAGCCGCGCCTCCATGGCCCAGCCGTTGAGTGTGATCGCGTCCTGCGTCAGCGGCACGGGCTCGCCGGCCGCCACCCGGAACTGCCACTCGACCAGATCCTGCCCCGTGACCATCTCGGTCACCGGATGCTCGACCTGCAGCCGGGTGTTCATCTCCATGAAGTAGATGCGGTCGCCGCGCAGCCCCTCCGACGCGTCGGCGATGAACTCGATGGTGCCGGCGCCCTCGTAGTTCACAGCCTTCGCCGCGCGCACGGCGGCGGCGGTGACGGCGGCGCGGGTGGCGTCGTCCATGCCCGGGGCCGGCGCTTCCTCGATCACCTTCTGGTGGCGGCGCTGCAGCGAGCAGTCGCGCTCGAACAGGTGTACCACCTCGCCGTGACGATCGCCGAACACCTGCACCTCGATGTGGCGCGGGCGGGTGATGTAGGTCTCCAGCAGCACGCGCGGATCGCCGAACGAGGACTGGCCCTCGCGCCGGGCGCTGGCCAGGGCGTCGGCGAAGTCGGCCGGATCATCCACCCGCTTCATCCCCTTGCCGCCCCCGCCGGCCACCGCCTTGATCAGCAGCGGATAGCCGATGCGCTCCGCCTCGGCGGCGAGGCGCTCGGGCGACTGGTCCTCGCCTTGGTAGCCGGGCGTGACGGGCACCCCGGCCTCGATCATCAGCCGCTTGGCCGCGTCCTTCAGGCCCATGGCGCGGATCGCCGCCGGCGGCGGGCCGATCCAGACCAGACCGGCGGCGATGACCGCCTCGGCGAAGTCGGCGTTCTCGGACAGGAACCCATAGCCGGGGTGGATGGCCTCGGCCCCCGTTTCCTTCGCCGCCGCCAGCACCTTCGCGCCGTCGAGGTAGGACTCCCGCGCCGGCGCCGGCCCCAGCCGCACGGCGGCGTCCGCCATCTTCACATGGGGCGCGGCGGCGTCGGCATCCGAATAGACGGCGATGGTGCGGATCCCCATCCGCTGGGCGGTGCGGAACACACGACAGGCGATCTCGCCGCGATTGGCGACCAGGACGGATTTGAACATGGGGCGGTTCTAGAGGGGTGAGTGGCGAGTGGCGAGTGGCGAGACGCGGCATTCAGCCGCCGAGGCGATGACATCGTTTCGAGGTTCGACTGCGGGCAGCGTAACCTGCTCGCCACTCGCCACTCGCCACTCAAGCCTCATTCCGCCCAGCGCGGCGGGCGCTTGTCGAGGAAGGCGCGGACGCCTTCCTGGCCCTCGGGCGACACCCGGGCGCGGGCGATGCGGCGGGCGGTGTCCTCCATCAGGCCGTGATCGAGATGCCGCCCGGCGAGGTCATGGACCAGCCGCTTGGCCTCGCCCATGGCCCCGGGCGCATTGGCGGTCAGGCTGTCGGTCAGCATGGAGATGAACTCGTCCACCGAGCCCTCGGGCAGCACCATGTCGATCAGGCCGACGTGGGCGGCGTAGTCGGCGTCGAAGATGTTGGCGCTCAGGAACAGCTGGCGCGCCTTGCGGGCCCCGACGGCCTCGATGACGTAGGGGGCGATGGTCGCCGGGATCAGGCCCAGCTTGACCTCGGAGAAGGCGAAGCGGCTGCCCTCGACCGCGACGGCCATGTCGCAGGCGGCCACAAGCCCCGCCCCGCCGCCCATGGCCGCGCCCTCGACGAGCGCCACCGTCAGGGCCGGGATGTCGTGCAGGGCCTTGAGCATGCGCGCCAGACCCATGGCGTCGTCGCGGTTGTCGCTCTCGGACCAGTCTACCGCGTCGCGCATCCACGACAGGTCGGCCCCGGCCGAGAAGGTGCCGCCCGCGCCGCGCAGGAACACCGCCCGGATATGATCGGCGCCGTGCAGGGTCTCGAACGCCTCGCGCAGGGCGGCGATGGTCGCCGCGTCGAAGGCGTTCTTCTTCTCCGGCCGGTTGATCGTGATGAAGACGATCCCCTCGGGCGTGGAGTCGATCTGCACCAGCGACGGATCGGCGTCCGGCGCCGCGTCCGCCAGCAGCGGGTGGGCGATGGCGTTGATCTCGGCCGCCTCGCCGGGCGTGATGTCGAGGGCGTTGAGGTCGGCGTCGGTGGGCTTGGCCATGGTGGTCTCCTGGGACTGCCGACCTATAACGCGATCGGCGTCCAACGGAACATGGAGGGAGCGATGGCGATCAGCGCGAGCGACCGAATCCGCCGGACGAGCGTGGCCAGCATCCACGTTCATTATGTGAACAAGGTCGAGCGCAAGGGCAGGACGCGGGCGCAGGTGGACGAGGTGATCCGCTGGCTGACCGGCTATTCGCAGCCGCAGCTGGAGGCCCTGCTGGCCGACGGCACCACGTTTCAGGACTTTTTCGACCGGGCGCCGGCGATGAACCCGAACCGCTTCCTGATCACCGGCCTGATCTGCGGCCACCGGGTCGAGGACATCGAGGACCCGTTCATGCGCGAGGTCCGCCACCTCGACAAACTGGTCGACGAGGTGGCCAGGGGCAAGGCGATGGAGAAGGTGCTGCGGGCTGGGTGATTGCGCCTGGCTTGGCGACGTCCACTTCTGCCCGCCAGCGAGAATCGGTTTTCGATCCTCAGCAGTCGCCGGTGGAGTCCGCCGTCGAGATCGGCTGCACCGCGTCACGACTGGCATCGCCGAACCATTATTGGCAGGGGCGAGCGTCATGCTTCACCCTAAATGGACGCTGCCCATTCTAGCGGCGGTTCGCGCGGGCCTCATGAGCCATGCACGCGCGGTTGATCACCCAAAGAGACCGACGATCTCCTCAACTCGATCAGCGAACGCAGCTAGTGTTGGCCCCACAGCTTTCCCATGCAACTCCGCTGGATCCATGTAGGCGACTTCGAACCTGAACTTCGCTTTCCAACTCAGGGGTAGACCGCCGGCGACCTGGGTAAGTCGTCCGACCTCCACACCTGATAGTCGCGCAGGGTCCCACCACATCCTCTCGGGCTGCTGTTGTGGTCCAGTGTTCTTTTCAATCCAGCGGGCTCCTTGAATCCCCGGACCGCCGAAGAGATGATCGTCGATGATCATCTTGGCACCCATAACGGCACATGCTCCGAGGCGCTGGTGCTTCCGCCTGCGATCGGCTTCATGCAGCCCCCAGAGTAAGTCGTCGCCTCCTCGGTATGGCCTCAAGTCGGCGATGACCTGCCGATCGGCGACGGAAAGGGCGCGCATCTTTCTGCGACCATCGTCGTCGAAAATTTCCTTCGATTTTGAGATGGGAAAGTAGGTCGTCGAAGGAGGGTTGCCGTTTCGTTCGGCAAGTAGGCAGGCGAGATTGTCGAGTGTTGCACGCAACTCGTTAGCGATCATTCCAGCATGAGCTCTAAGCCTTACTGGAACTGGTTCCTTCTGCAGAACGAACACGTCCCACGTGAGATTCGATAGCCGGCCGTCGCCGAGGTAGCTGTGAGCGAAGTGACCTTCGACGCTCGCATTCTCGAAGAGCTGCAAGTCGGTTGTCAGTAAAGACAACTGGTCGCGGACGAACCCGATCCGCTCTCTTAACTCGCCTAGCTGCGCCATCAACTGTCAACGTTACAGCCGAAAATGTCTCTCGCCTCAACTAGCGAGCGTGGGGGAGTCATTGTGCATACGTCTTCCCAAGTCGTGGGTTAGTGCACGCGATACGTTGCGCCAACACCCTGAAGCGGACGCTATCGGCACCTCACATCCGGAACACGCCGAACGGCGTCTCCGGGATCGGCGCGTTCAGGCTGGCGCTGATGGCCAGGCCCAGCACGTCGCGGGTCTGGGCCGGGTCGATCACCCCGTCGTCCCACAGGCGGGCGGTGGCGTAGTAGGGGTTGCCCTCGTCCTCGTACTTCTGGCGGATCGGGGCCTTGAAGGCCTCGGCGTCCTCGGCCGACCAGGCGTCGGCGTCGCGGTGGACGGTGGCCAGCACGCTGGCGGCCTGCTCGCCGCCCATGACGCTGATCCGGCTGTTCGGCCAGGTGAACAGGAAGCGCGGCGAATAGGCCCGGCCGCACATGCCGTAGTTGCCGGCGCCGAAGCTGCCGCCGATCAGGACGGTGAACTTGGGCACCTCGGCCGAGGCCACGGCCGTCACCAGCTTGGCGCCGTTCTTGGCGATGCCCTCGGCCTCGTACTTCCCGCCGACCATGAAGCCGGAGATGTTCTGCAGGAACACCAGCGGAATCTTGCGCTTGCAGGCCAGCTGGATGAAGTGCGCCCCCTTCAGGGCGCTCTCGGAGAACAGCACGCCGTTGTTGGCGAGGATGGCGACCGGATAGCCCCAGATGCGGGCGAAGCCGCACACCAGGGTCGTGCCGTAGTCGCGCTTGAACTCGTCGAAGTCCGAGCCGTCCACGACCCGGGCGATGACCTCGCGCACGTCATAGGGCGCGCGCACGTCCTCGGGGATCAGGCCGTACAGCTCATCGGCCTCGAAGGCCGGGGCGCGCGGCTCGCGCACGTCCAGCTCGACCCGCTTCACCGTGTTCAGATTGGCCACGATCGAGCGGACGATCTCCAGCGCGTGCTCGTCGTTCTCGGCCACATGGTCGACCACGCCCGAGCGGCGGCCGTGGGTCTCGGCCCCGCCCAGATCCTCGGCCGAGATGACCTCGCCGGTGGCGGCCTTCACCAGCGGCGGGCCGGCGAGGAAGATGGTGCCCTGGTTGCGGACGATCACCGTCTCGTCCGACATGGCCGGCACATAGGCCCCGCCGGCGGTGCAGCTGCCCATGACGCAGGCGATCTGGGGGATCTCGCGGGCGCTCATCCGCGCCTGGTTGAAGAAGATCCGGCCGAAGTGGTCGCGGTCCGGGAAGACCTCGGCCTGGTGCGGCAGGTTGGCCCCGCCGGAATCCACCAGATAGACGCACGGAAGATGGTTCTGCTCGGCGATCTCCTGGGCCCGCAGGTGCTTCTTCACCGTCATCGGGAAGTAGGCCCCGCCCTTCACCGTCGGGTCGTTGGCGACGATCATCACCTCGCGCCCGGACACCCGGCCCACGCCGCAGATCATGCCCGCTCCCGGGGCCTCGCCGCCGTACAGGCCGAAGGCCGCCAGCTGGCCGACCTCGAGGAAGGGCGAGCCGGGGTCCAGCAGACGCTCCACCCGGTCACGGGGCAGCAGCTTGCCGCGCTTGACGTGGCGCTCGCGGCTGGCCTCCGGGCCGCCCAGGGCGGCCTCGGCCACGCGGGCGCGCAGCTCGTCGCGCAGGCCCCGGTTATGCGCCTCAAGCGCCTTGAAGGCGGGGCTCGAACGGTCGATGGCGGAGGTCAGCTTGGGCATGGTCGCCGGTTTAGGCGAAGCCGGGCGCGGTCGCCAAGGGCGCGCGGCGCCCCGTAGCCCCTTTTCGTCTTAACCAAACTTCCCCACCTGTGGCCTAGTGTCCCCCCATGGCAGGAGCCGACCGATGAGTCCTTCGTCGTCCCGGGGACACACCTTTGAAGCCGCCCTGGCGCGGCTGTTCGAGCGCGGCGCCGGCGGCCGCGCCAGCTGGTTCACCCTCACCTCCGGCGAGCCGCTGTTCGTGGCCGGGGCCCCGTCCGATACGCTCTATCTGCTGCGCTCCGGCCGGCTGGGCGTCTATGGCGAGGGCGTGGGCGGGACGCCGGAGCTGCGCGGCGTGATCCGCCCCGGCGAGCCGGCCGGGGAGATGGCGCTGGTGGCCGAGACGCCGCATACCGCCACCGTTGTGGCCCTGCGCGACAGCGAGGTGCTGGCCCTGCCCCGCGACGCCTTCTTCGAGGCTGCGCGCCATGACCCCGACCTGCTGGTCGAGCTGGCCCGGCTGATGATCCGGCGCGCCCGTGATCGCTCCGAGGGGGGCGGGCATCCGACGGTGTTCGGCTTCGTCTCGGCCCGCTCCCGGCCGATCCGGGCCTTCGTCGAACGGGTCGCCTCGGCGGTGCTCGAGCTGGGCTTCACCGTCCGCATCGTCGACCAGTCCGCCCTCAGCTCGGTCGCCGACTGGTTCGCGCAGCTGGAAGACGCTCACGACTTCGTCCTGTACGTGGCCGAGCGCGAGGAGACGAGCTGGACCGGCCTGTGCCTGCGCCAGGTCGACCACCTGTTCGTCGTCGGCGACGGCCTGTCGGCCCCGCCGGGCGATCTCCCCCTCGCCGCGCCGGCGGCCGTGCGCCGGCCGTCGCACGACCTGATCCTGGCCAGACCGCGCGGCATGGCCCGCCCGGCCAACACCCGGGTCTGGCTGGACGCCCTGTCCCCCGGCCGCTGGTTCCAGGTGCAGGAAGGCGAGGCCGCCGACGCCGCCCGCATCGCCCGGGTGCTGACCGGCGCCTCGATCGGCCTCGTGCTCTCCGGCGGCGGCGCCCGCGCCTACGCCCACGTCGGCGCCGTGCAGGTGCTGAGAGCGGCCGGCGTGACCTTCGACTTCATCGGCGGCGCCTCCATGGGCGCGGTGGTCGGCGCCGGCGTGGCGCTGGGCTGGGACGACGCCGAGATGGACCTGCGCATCCGCGAGGCTTTCGTCGAGGGCAGCCCCCTGTCGGACATCGCCTTTCCGATGATCGCCATGACCCGTGGCCGCAAGGTGCAGCAGCTGCTCCAGGCCGCCTATGGCGACCAGACGGTCGAGGACATGCTGCTGCCCTTCTACTGCGTCTCGTCGAACCTCACCCGCGGCGAGATCGAGGTGCACCGGCGGGGCCCGCTGAAGCAGGCCATCCGGGCCAGCATCTCCCTGCCCGGCGTCCTGCCGCCAGTGGTGTCCCGCGGCGAGGTGCTGGTCGACGGGGCAGTGATCGACAACTTCCCGACCAAGACCATGCGGCGGCTGCACGCCGGGCCGGTGATCGGGGTCGACCTGTCGCGCATCCGCGGCGTCGACGCCCACACCCTGGAGCGCCCGCCCTCATGGTGGCGCTGGCTGGCCAGCGGCGAGTGGAAGAAGGGCACGCCGCTGGTGGCGGTGCTGATGCGTTCGGCCACGATCACCACCGACGCCGAACTGAAGGTGGCGCGGGAGGAGACGGACCTGCTGATCCAGCCCAGTCCCGACGGCGTCGATATCCGCGACTGGAAGGCCTATGAGCCGGCGGTCGAGTCCGGCCGGATGGCGGCGCGCGAGGCGCTGCGCGATCTGCCGGCGCCGCTGACGCATCTGCGCCGGCGCGGTGCGGCGGCGCGACTGCTGGGCCAGGAAGACCCGGCCGACGTCACGGAAACCGAGGGGGAAGCGCGGGGCGCGGCCTGAGCCTGCCGCCCTGCGAAACGATGGTACCGCCTCCCCGGATCGAACGGGGGACCTCCAGTGCCACAAACTGGCGCTCTAACCAACTGAGCTAAGGCGGCGCATCGCTGGGAGGGCTTCTCTAGTCATCCGGCGCGAAAAGTCAAAGCGCATTTGGCTGGCGCAGGGGCTCAGCGGTAGCCGCGCTGGGCGATGTACTGCTGCAGCTGCTGGATCCGCGTGGCGTCGGACGGGTGGGTCGAGGCGAACTCGGGCACGCCCGACTGGCGCTGCGCCGCCATGGTGCGCCACAGTTCCACGGCCTCGGTCGGGCGGTAGCCCGCGCGGACCATGTAGTCGACGCCGATGCGGTCCGCCTCCAGTTCGTCGCGGCGCGAGAACGGCAAGAGCCCGCCGTACTGGGCGAAGATGGCGGCAAGACCCCCGGCCTGCTGGCCATAGTCGCCGGCCGCCCCCTGAACCGCGGCGACGCCCAGCTGGGCGATCGCCCCGGAGCTGGCGCGCTCCGCCGCGTGCTGGGCCACGACGTGCGCCACCTCGTGGCCGATCACCGCGGCCAGCTGGTCGTCGTTACGGGCGAGCCGGAGGAGCCCGGTCGTCACACCGATCTGGGCCGACGGCAGGACGAAGGCGTTGGGCGTGTCGCTGACGAACACCGCATACTCCCAGCGCCGGTCGGTCAGGCCCGCCGCCTGAACGATCCGATCGCCCACGGCCCGGACACGACCGACCTGGGCCGGGTCGCGGCTGGTCGGCTGGGTCCGGATGGCCTCGGCCCAGGCGGCGTTCGACTGCTGCATCATGGCGTCCGGGGGGATCAGCAGCAGCTGGTTGCGGCCGAGCGTCTCGTTGTAGGCGCAGGCGCCGACGCCAGCGGCCAGGACGACCGCCACGGCAGCGCCCAGGGCGGTGCGGAGACGGAGGGTGCGGGGACGGACAGCACGGGTCATCAGGCGCTCCTCGGACAGCTGCGGACACAACGATCTGGGGCCAGCTTAGCTGCAAGGGGGCCAACGAAAAACGCCCCGCGGTGTCCCGCGGGGCGTTCAGTCGATCTGGTCGACGCCTTACTCCGGCGCCTGCCAGGTGATCGGGATGTTGACCCGGGCCCCGCCGACGGGCGCGCCGTCGCGGGTCTGGGGCCGCATCTGGAACCGCGAGCAGAGCTGGACGGTCGCCCGGCCGAAGCCCTGACCGGCCGGTTCCTCCTCGACGACGGTGCAGTTGGCCACGCGACCATTCTCCTGCACCACGCCCTGGACCACGGCCCGGCCGCTCACGCCCCGCTCGAGCGCGCGCTCGGGGTAGAAGCGGGCCAGGTCGGCGCCGTTGGGACGACGCACCCAGTCCGGGTTGGTGATCACCGACGGCCGGACCGGAGCCGGCGGCGCCGGCGGCGGCGGCGGGCCGGGGACGATCACCGGCGGACCGGCGTACTCGACCCGGTCCTCCGCCTTGGTCGGCTCGATATTGAGCGTGACCGGCGGCGGCGGCGCGTTCGTCGTGATCACCGGCTCGCGCACCTGAAGCTTCGGCGGCGGCGGCTGGTCCGGCGGCGGCGGCGGCGGCGGGGGCGGAGGAGGCGGCGGAGGCGCCGGCTCGATCAGCTCCACGTCGACCGCGTCGTCGGTGTATTCGAACGGCTTGAGCTCGAACTTCGACTTGTACAGCCAGACCCCGGCGGCGACGTGCACCAGAGCGGAGATCGTGATCGCCACGATCGCGCCCGTGGAGAGCCCCTTCTTCTTCCGGCGGGGCGGATCCAGGATCGGATCCCGGGCGTGTGTTTCAGCAGTCATGCTTGCTCACCTGCCCCCTTACGACGACTGATCTTCGCCCACCAGGGCGACGGAGTAAAAGCCGTTGTCCTGCAGCGCATTCATGACCTGCATGAAGTCGCCGTAACGGGTCGTCCGGTCGGCGCGGATGAAGATACGCTCTTCTTCCGGGTTACGCGTCCCGATCTGATCCGTCAGGTCCTGACCCAGGGTGGCCACGCTCGTCCGGAAGTCGCCGACGTAGACGTCGCCGTCATTCTGGATCGAGATGAACACCGGCTTCGGCGGGTTCTGCGCAGGCGGCGCAACCGCCCGCGGGAGTTCGATGGGCACCGACACGGTGGCGAGCGGAGCCGCCACCATGAAGATGATGAGCAGGACGAGCATGACGTCCACGAAGGGCGTGACGTTGATCTCGCTGTTCTGCTCGATGGCGTACTTGCCGCCACCCCCCGAACCGGAGAGTTTGGCGCCCATCTAGGTTACGCCCCCTTGTCGAGCTGGCGCGAGATGCCGTTCAGCAGTTCGGCGTTGAAGCCGTCCGACCGCACGCCGTACGCCGCGATGCGGGTGTTGAAGTAGTTGTAGAAGATAACCGACGGGATGGCCGCGAACAGGCCGATACCGGTGGCCAGCAGCGCCTCGGCGATACCCGGGGCGACGACGGCCAGGTTGGTGGTGTTCGACTCGGCGATGCCGATGAACGAGTTCATGATCCCGTACACGGTGCCGAACAGACCGATGAACGGACCGCCCGAACCGACCGAGGCCAGGAACTGCTGGCCGCCCGAGAGGCGCAGGGCCACGGACGACTGGACCGCCGAAACGGCGACCTGGGCGCGACCGATCGAGGCGTCGCGGTGCTCGCCGGTGACCGAGAGGCCGGCCTGGCGGGACAGTTCGATTTCCTCGGTGGCGGCGGCGGCCATGTCGGCCAGCGGGTTGCCGTCGAACTCTTCCGAGGTGGCCACGCGGCGCATGTCAGCGATGGTGCGGGCGCCGCGGAAGGCTTCCAGGAAGCGGTCGGTCTTGCGGTTCAGCGCGCTGAACTCGAACAGCTTGATGAGCAGCAGGGTCCACGAGAAGATCGAGGCCAGCACCAGGCCGATCATGACCACCTTCACGACCGGGTGAGCGATCATGAACATGGTGATCGGGGTCAGGCTCTGACCGCCGTGGCCGCCACCGACGGCTTCGTTGAGCGAGGCGGGGTCTTCCGCCGCGGCGGGGGCGGGAGCGGCTTCGGCCGGGGCGGCCTGGGTCGCTTCGGCCGCAGCCGGAGCCGGGGCGGCGTCTTGCGCCAGGACCGGCGAGCCCGCCATCAGCACGGCGGCGCCGGCCATGGCGAGGAGGAGGTTCGTCTTCTTGCTGTTCAGCATGTGTCGCCAGTTCCTGCTTTGGTCTGACTCGTGGGACCCGAGACCTCCGCCATTCGGCTCGGGCCTCTGTTGAAAACTTGCCGCCAGAACCCGCAGATTCCAACAGCCAAACGCCAAAGCTCGACACCGGTTGCCCGCCGAGGCGGAACCGGAACAACCGGATCGCGATGCGGGGACGGGCCCCCGGACACCGCGCTCCCGCCCTTTCGGGCTTTGGCGGTCAAGCTCCTTTGGCGAACCCGTAACAGAGCGTCAAGGGCGTTAAGGCGCTTTTCGCCCCATGGGGGAAGGCCCGGCCGAAAGTCGTGTCCGGATGTCGAAAATCGACGCACTGCAGCGCAAAAACGATGCGCGAGCCCTCACGACGCACGGAGGTGGTCGACATGTCGCAGGGTTGTGAGGGGGGATGGTGCCTGGGGGCGGATTCGAACCACCGACACGCGGATTTTCAATCCGCTGCTCTACCAACTGAGCTACCCAGGCCCGGGCCCGATCGATCGGGAGCGGGGTCTATAGGCGAGGGCCAAACGCCTGTCCAGCGCCTCGTTTCATCCCTCGTCGACGTCGCGGGGCGTCTCGTCTTCCGGCACCGGAATCCGGTAGGCGCCGGTAAACCAGCGCTGCAGGTCAAGGTCCGCGCAGCGGCGGGAGCAGAACGGCCGGTAGGGCGGGGTCGCGGGGGCCTTCGAGCAGATCGGACAGGTCGCCATGGTCACGCCTCCACAAATGCGGCCTGGCCCGGCGGCACGGCCGGATCGGGGCGCAGCGCCGCCCTCGGCCCCAGCCTCGCCACGCCTCGGGCGGCGGCCGAGGCCTCCTCCGGCGCGCAGGCCATCACATGGACGGGCGTGGCCGTGTCCGCCAGCAGCCGGTGACGCAAGCGGCGCACGATGTCGATCGCCCGCCCGGCCAGGTCGGATCGCAGGCGCTCCTCGACGGGCGTCCGCGTCCAGGGAAGGCTCAGTTGCAGCAGGCCGAACCGGCTGAGCGGGCCGATTGCGGCCCCATCCGCCGCGAAGGCGGCCCGGGCGGCCGCCTCCACGGCTGCGGGATTCAGCCGTCCCCCGACCAGATCGAGCGCTACGAGACCGCCCCAGCCTTTCAGCCGGATCAGCCGGGCGGCCTCCGCCAGACCCTCGCGATTCGCCCGTTCGCGCGCGGCGTGGGGGTCGCGCCCCGGCGGCGGCGTGTGGTCGATATCGACGGCGACGAGGGCGCGGGTCCGTTCGACCGCGACATCGAGCCCGAGCTCCGGGCGCCGGACCGTGGTCTCCAGCGCGGCCTCGGCGGCAGCCCAGCCCGCCTCGATGGCCTCACGACCGGTTCGAACCTCCACGCCCGGGGCCCAGACCGACAGCGCTTCGGGCGCGTCGGGCCCCGCTTCGAGCAACCGGACCCCCTGCCCTGTCGCCGGGCCCAGGGCGCGCAGGGTCGCCCCCTTGCCGGCGCGGCGCTCGGCCGTGACCTCGACCTCCAGCCGGTCGCCGACCCGCGGGCGCGGACCGGCGGCGAACGGCAGGAACCCCGCATCCCCGTCCCCGATGTCGACGAAGGCGCCGCGCAGCCCGGCGCTGACCTCGCTGACCCGGCCCGCGATCCGCGCACCGAGCCGCTGATGCAGGGGATCGTCGTCCCGCTGGATCAGCAAACGTTCGTAGCGACCCTCGCGGACCAGGACGCCGCGCGTCTCGCCCGGCGTGTCGTCGAGGAACAGCTCGACCCGGCTCACGGCCGCCAGCCCACGCCCCGCAGCAACGCCAGGGTCTCGTAGAGCGGCAGGCCCATCACCGCGGGATGACTGCCGACGATGCGCCGGACAAACGCCCCGGCCGGCCCCTGGATGCCATAGCCGCCGGCCTTCCCCCGCCAGTCGCCGCCGGCGACGTAGGCGGCGATCTCGTCGGGCGACAGAACCTTGAAACTGACGCGGGTTTCCACCGTCCGGCTGGCCCGGCGGTCGCCGCGGGCCACCGCCACGGCGGTGTGCACCCGGTGATTCCGTCCGGACAGCAGACGCAGGAAGGCGGCCGCCTCGTCGGCGTCGGCCGGCTTCTCCAGCAGGCGACGCCCCAGCGACACCACGGTGTCCGCGGCCAGAATCACGGCGTCGGGGTGGATGGCGGCCAGCGCCGCGGCCTTGCCGTCGGCCAGACGCGCCGCCAGACGCGCGGGCGGCTCGGCCGCGAGCGGCGTCTCGTCGATGTCAGCAGGCAGAATACGGTCGGGCGTGACGCCGACCTGGGCCAGCAGTTCACGCCGGCGCGGGCTGGCCGAAGCGAGAATCAGCTCCGGCCGGCAAGCGGGGCGGTCGCCCGACATGGGCGGCCCGCCCTTACTTGAAGCGATAGGTGATGCGACCCTTGGTAAGGTCGTACGGCGTCATCTCGACCAGGACCTTGTCCCCGGCCAGCACGCGGATGCGGTTCTTGCGCATCTTGCCGGCGGTGTGGGCGATAATCTCGTGGTCGTTCTCGAGGGTCACCCGGAACGTCGCGTTCGGCAGCAGTTCGCTGACGACGCCGGGAAACTCGAGCAGTTCTTCCTTCGCCATGCGGTCTCTCTCGCCCGAGGTTACGACGAACCGGGCCGCGCGGGCGAAGCGCGACCTCTCAAGGGGCGGCCCTATGCACCAAAACGTGCGCGCCGTCGACCCGTCAGCCGCGGCGGTGGAGGGCGGTGACGAGGGTGAACAGCCGGCGGCTGGTCTCGTGGTCCAGCTCGATCTTCCCGGCGAGGCGCTCGCGCAGCAGCTCGGCCCCCTCGTTGTGCAGGCCGCGCCGGCCCATGTCGACGGCCTCGATCTGGCTAGGCGAGGAGCCGCGCAGGGCCTCATAGTAGCTGTCGCAGATGGCGATGTAGTCGCGCACCACCTTCTTGAAGGGCGTCAGCGACAGGGCGTGGGCGCGGCTGAAGCCGGGGGCGCTGATGTCGAACACCAGACGGCTGTCCTGCAGGCTGAGCTTCAGGGCGTAGGGGCCCTCATCGCCCCCCGCCGGGACGAAATGATTCTTCTCGACCAGATCGAAGATGGCGACGCGGCGCTCGTGCTCGATCTCGGCGCTGGCCGCCGGCAGGGTCGCCGCGTCCAGCTCGACCGAGGCGAGGCGGTGGCTCTGGGCGGTCACGCGCCCTCCCCCGGGCCTGCGGCGTCCTCGAGCGGATGCGCTGGCGCGGCGCGCGCCGGCCAGCGCGCCGACAGGTCGCTGACCACCGCATCGAGGCATTCGACCTCGACCCGCAGGTCGCCGCCGGCGGCGAACATCAGCACCACCTCGCCGCCCGGCGCGACGCCCGGCAGGAAGTCCATGGCCAGCAGCTCGAGCGGCACGCCCTCGCCGCGCGGCAGGCGACGGCTCTGTACCCGCTGGACGTCGCCGAACTGCATCGCGGCCCGCACCCGGGTTCCGCCGCACTCCCAGCAGAAGCGGCTGAGCTCGATGGTCAGGGTGCGGGCGCGCTGATCCCAGACGATGTCGGCCGGGTGGACGATGGCGTCCTGCAAGGCCGCAGACATGATCTGCAGGTCGTCGGCGTCCAGCGCGAGCAGTCGCAAGGGCTCGGGCGCTCCCTTGAGTGTCGCCTCGACCGCCGTTTCGACCTCAGTGCTCATCAGCCTCTCCGCGGATCCGGCGCACCTGGGCGCCGCAGGCCGCCAGCTTGGCCTCAAGGTGCTCGAAGCCGCGATCCAGATGATAGACGCGACTGACCGTGGTTTCACCCTCGGCGGCGAGCCCGGCGATGATGAGGCTCATCGAGGCGCGCAGGTCGGTGGCCATCACCGGCGCCCCGACCAACCGCTCGACCCCGTGCACCCGCGCCTCGCCGCCGTGCACGCTGATTTCCGCCCCCAGCCGCGCCAGTTCCGGCGCATGCATGAAGCGGTTCTCGAAGATGGTCTCGTGGATGACGCTCTCGCCCTCGGCGAGGGTCATCAGCGCCATGAACTGGGCCTGCAGGTCGGTGGCGAAGCCGGGATAGACCTCGGTGGTCACATCGACCGCGCGCAGGCGCTCCGCGGGATCACGTCGCACGATCACGCCATCGTCCGTGGGGGTGACCTCGACGCCGGCGGCGACCATGCGCTCGCTCAGGGCCGAGATCAGCTCCGCACGGCCGCGCGTCAGCCGCACCTCCCCGCCCGCCATAGCCGCGGCCACGGCGTAGGAGCCCATCTCGATCCGGTCGGGAATCACGGCCCATTCGGCGCCGGTCAGCGCGGGCACGCCGGTGATGGTCAGGGTGTCCGTATCGACGCCCTCGATGCGCGCGCCCATGGCGTTGAGGCACAGGGCCAGGTCGCCGATCTCCGGCTCGCATGCGGCGCGGCGCAGCACGGTCACCCCGTCCGCCATGACCGCGGCCAGAAGGGCGTGCTCGGTGGCGCCGACCGAGACGAACGGAAACTCGATCTCCGCGCCTTTCAGCCCTTGCGGGGCGACCGCGTGGACATAGCCCTCCTCGAGGGTGATCTCGGCCCCCAGCGCCTGAAGCGCCTTGAGGTGCAGATCGACCGGCCGGGCGCCGATGGTGCAGCCGCCCGGCAGCGACACCTTCGCTTCTCCGGTGCGCGCCAGCAACGGCCCGAGCACATTGAAGCTGGCCCGCATCTGCCGGACGAGGTCGTAGGGCGCAAAGGTCGACGTCAGGGTCCCGGCATGCAGGACGGTCGTCGACGGACCCTGCTCGTCGACGCTCACGCCGAAGGCCCGCAGCAGCTGGCCAAGGAAACGCGTGTCCGCGAGACGCGGCATATTGGTCAGCGTCAGCGGCTGATCCGTGAGGATGGCGGCGGCCATCAGCTTGATGGCGGAGTTCTTGGCGCCGCTCACGGGGATCTCCCCGTGCAGGCGGGCGCCGCCGACGATGGCGATGCTATCCATGGAGTCTCTGTCTCGGCCGCGCGACGGCGCGGCGGGCACCGTCTTTAGCGCGCCGCAGGCCGGGCGCCAAAGGGTCGCGGCTGACTTCAGGTTTCCGCGTCGCTGGCGGCGGTGCGCGGCGCCTTGCGACGGCGCAGGTTGGCGCGCAGCGCGGCCGCCAGCCGGGCGGCGCGTTCGTCGCGGGCCCGCGCTTCCGCCGTAGCGGCGGGGGCGGGGTCTTCGGGCGGACGGTCGTCGGACATGCCCCAAGGAAGCCCCGGCTGCCCGAAGTGATCAAGGGCGCATTTTTGGGTTTGCCCCGCCCGATTCCATTGGCTATACGGCCGCTTCCTCAGATCGGGCCGCCGTAGCTCAGTGGTAGAGCGCATCCTTGGTAAGGCTGAGGTCGGCAGTTCAATCCTGCCCGGCGGCACCATCTGAGCTTCGCCCTCGCGATCCCCACCGGGCGCGAGGGCGGGCCAGAATTCCTGAAAACATGAAGTTCTGTGCGCCTTGTGCCGGCGCATACCCGGGCCGTGCTCAGTCGAGCGGCGGGATCACGCCCAGCGGGCCCCGGCCGACACCGGGATAAGGCCCCCATACGGCCGGATAGCGCCCGCCGTCACTTTCCTGATAGCGCAGGGTGATCCGGCCGTTCTCGCCCAGGGGGGTCGAGATCATGCCGCCGTAGCTCGTGTACCCGTGGCTGCCGACCGCGACATTGACCTCGCCGTGGGTGCGGCCATCGTCGACCCAGCCGTAGGGCCCGGCGCCCCGAAGCGCGCGACGCTCCCGCTCCCGCTCGGCGTCCGCGAGGCGGGCCGGGGCGAGGAACAGGTCGATCTGCTGCGCGGTGCTGAGTTCCGTGCCCGCGCGCAGAAGCGGCGTCTGGTCCGTGGAGATCGGCGCGTCCCCGGCGGCCACGGCCGCGGCGAGCGGCGCATCGGTAGGGGCCGTGGCGACAATCCCGTCAGGGTCGGCGACCAGAAGGGCGAGCGCGGCGATCAGGATGGACATGCACATCTCCTACACCCGAACAGCCTCACCCGCCATTGCGGCCATCATCGGGCAAGGCCGTCGCCGCGCTGCAAGGGATCCGGCAGGGGCTCGCCCATGGGGGTGAAGCTGAGCGCGACCGAATTGATGCAGTAGCGCAGACCGGTCGGCGGCGGGCCGTCGGGAAACACATGCCCCTGGTG
This sequence comes from Brevundimonas sp., assembly GCF_035998205.1. Taxonomy (GTDB): domain Bacteria; phylum Pseudomonadota; class Alphaproteobacteria; order Caulobacterales; family Caulobacteraceae; genus Brevundimonas. The sequence continues at coordinate 311,631 of NZ_DASYHT010000004.1, read as the reverse complement.
GCTGTCGCAGCGGGCGCAGCGGGTCTCGATGCGCACCATACCGTACGAGGTGTCGCGCACGGCGCGGATATGCGCCTCGTCGACCGGGGCATGGAAACTGGGCCAGCCGGTGCCGCTCTCGAACTTGGTCCCGGCCCGGAACAGGGGCAGGCCGCACAGGCGGCAGCCGAAGACGCCGGCCCGCTTCTCATCCAGGAGACTGCCGCAGAAGGGCGCCTCGGTGCCGTGGGCGAGCAGGACGCGGCGCTCCTCGGCGTTGAGGTCGGCCTCGAGGGCGACCCGCTGGCCCTCGCTGGGCGGGGTCAGGTCATAGCCGGCGGCGGAACGGAGGGTCGGATCGCTCATGCTCCCGATGTGGGCGCAGAGGCGAGGGGCGCCAAGCCCCTCCCGGTCCGGACGGATGCGGGAGGGGCCGGCAGGGACGTCTCAGCCTGCGAACAGGCCGTTGACCCAGGCGCGCACGGCGGCCTCGTCGGTCGGATTGCCGGTGAACACCGCCTGCGGGGTGTAGGGCACGTTGTGGCCCCGCTCGCGGGTGGTCCACGCCTTGTGACCATAGCTCAGGTCGCCGTAGTTCGACGGCAGGCGCAGGTCGGTCGCCTCGATGAAGATCGAGTCCGCCCCGGTCGGCGCGCCGGCCAGCGTCACGTTCGGCAGGTTGGTCAGCAGGTCCAGCACGTCAAGGCAGCCCCCGGTGCAGCCGCCGTCGATCAGGACGACGACGCGGCCCTGGACCGGGTTGGCGGCGCCGGAGTCGGCCACCGCCGGACGGCCCGGCAGGGTGAAGCTGGCCTGGCCGGCGGCGATGGCCGCGTCGAAGGCGGCCACGATCGCCCGGGTCTGCTCGATCACCGGCATCGACTCCGACACGAACAGCGGATCGGCTTCCATGCGGGCGAGGGCGCGGGCGTACCAGTCGCGATTGCCCGGCGTGGCGCGATAGACGATCGAGCCCGCTTCCGGCTGACGGGGGGCGGTGAAATCGACCGTCCACAGGCGGTTGGCCAGGCCGTAGCCGCGGCGCGCGGCCTCGGCGTCGAGCCCGGAGGCGCCGCGGAGATCAATCACCAGACCGGCCGGCCCCTGCAGCGCAGCGCGCTGGGCCTCCACCGTGGCATAGAAGCCGCGCCAGTCGGCGTCGGGCTCCAGCGTGTGCATGCGGATCCAGCCGCGGCCATCGACCATTTCCACCGCCAGCGGCGTGGACGGCGTGAACACCGAGGCGGCCCAGGCGGCGCGACGGTCCTCTTCGGAGGTGAAGGCGGTGGTCAGGACGAAGTTGCGCTGCCCGCGCCCGACCTGGAAGCGGCACTGGCGCGGCAGGCCCGGGGCGAAGCTGTTGTCGCGGTCCCAAAGCAGATAGGGGGCGGTACGCACCCGCTCGGCCTCCTGCTGCAGGTTGCCCTCCCAGCGGTCCAGCCGGCTCTGGGCCAGCTCCTCGACCGGCACATCGTCGCAGGAGACGACGCGGGCGCCGAGCGGCGGCAGGCCGCGCACGCCGGACTTGACCCACGAGACCACATAGCCGCCGTCGCGCCAGGCCGTGGCGAAGTTCGGCGTGCCGGCGGCGAACCAGGCCGGCAGCGGCTCGTAGGACGGGCTCAGCCGGATGTTATTGTCGCGGAAGCCGCCAGCGTAGCCCTGCAGCACATAGAAATAGTCGCGGGCGCCGCGCACGCGGCCCAGCTCGGCGGCGATCTGGTCGTGGCCAGCGTCGACCCAGGCGCGGAAGGTGTCGCCCGGTCCCGGGACCACGGTCGCGGGGTGATTGGCCTTCAGCTCGTCGCGGGCGGCGGCGAGGTCCTGGGCGGCGATCGCCCGCCAGTCCTGGGCGGCGACCGGCGCGGCGGCGACGGTGAGGGCCAGAACGGCGGCGGAAGCGGCGAGCGCACGGATCATGGGCGGATACTCCGGAGTGACGTCGCGTCGGGGATGGGCGCTGTTTAACCCCATCGCCCCTGCTCTTGCCAAGCGCCTGCGACGGAGCCGCGACAGTCCTGCCTCCGGGAACAGGCGGACTCCACCCCGCTCCCCCGGCGGGCGAGCGGTCCGGGCCGTTTACTCCGCAGGCCGCCCGGCCTAAGCGGAGCGGACGCAGAAAGAGCCGCCGCGCAGGCGCCAGCCCAGGGACCGCCCGGAAGCATGTTCTCCAAGATCCTGATCGCCAACCGCGGCGAGATCGCCGTCCGCATCATCAAGACCTGCCGCCGCCTCGGCATCGGCACCGTCGCCGTCTATTCCGAGGCCGACGCCCGATCGCTGGCGGTGGAGATGGCCGACGAGGCGGTGCTGATCGGCCCGCCCCCGGCGGCCCAGTCGTATCTGCTGGCCGACCGGATCGTCGACGCCGTCCGTCAGACGGGGGCCGAGGCGGTGCACCCGGGCTTCGGCTTCCTGTCCGAGAACGCCGGCTTCGCCCGGCGCCTGCGCGACGAGAAGATCGCCTTCATCGGCCCGAACCCCGAGGCGATCGACGCCATGGGCGACAAGATCACCTCGAAGAAGTTCGCCGCCGAGGCCGGGGTCAGCACGATCCCCGGTCACATGGGCCTGATCGAGACGCCGGAACAGGCGGTCGAGATCGCCCGCGGCATCGGCTATCCGGTGATGATCAAGGCCTCCGCCGGCGGCGGTGGCAAGGGCATCCGCGTGGCCCACTCCGACGCCGACATGGCCGAGGGCTTCGCCGCGGTGAAGGCCGAGGCGAAGAACGCTTTCGGCGACGACCGGGTCTTCCTCGAGAAGTTCATCGTCAACCCGCGCCACATCGAGATCCAGGTGCTGGGGGACAAGCACGGCAACATCGTCCACCTGTTCGAGCGCGAGTGCTCGATCCAGCGCCGGAACCAGAAGGTCATCGAGGAGGCGCCGTCGCCCCTGCTCGACCCGGAGACCCGGGCGGCCATGGGGGCCCAGGCCGTCGCCCTCGCCCGGGCCGTGAACTACGACTCCGCTGGCACGGTCGAGTTTGTCGCCGGTCAGGACAAGTCGTTCTACTTCCTCGAGATGAACACCCGTCTTCAGGTGGAGCATCCGGTGACCGAGCTGATCACCGGCGTCGATCTGGTGGAGCAGATGATCCGCGCGGCGGCGGGCGAATCCCTGCCGTTCTCCCAAGACCAGCTGGCCATCAACGGCTGGGCCATCGAGAGCCGCATCTACGCCGAGGACCCCTATCGCGGCTTCCTGCCGTCGATCGGCCGCCTCGTGCGCTACGAGCAGCCGGAGGAAGGGCCGCAGTCCGGCCCCGACGGCGACTATGTCGTGCGCAACGACTCCGGCGTCCGCGAGGGCGACGAGATCAGCATGTTCTACGACCCGATGATCGCCAAGCTGTGCGCCTGGGGCGAGACGCGCGACGCGGCCATCGACGGCATGGCCCGGGCGCTGGAGGACACCCACGTCGCCGGCCTCGGCCACAACGTGCCCTTCCTGTCGGCGGTGATGGACCAGCCGCGCTTCCGCTCGGGGGCCCTGTCGACCAGCTACATTCCCGACGAATTCCCCGAAGGCTTCCACGGCCTGCCCCCCGCCCCGCGTCAGCGCGACCAGATGGTGGCCGCCGCCATGGCCATGCACGAGGTGCTGGCCGAGCAGGCCGGCGACCCGTCGAACCGTACCGACTGGACGGTGATGATCGATCGCGACGCCGTCGGCGTCAGCCTCGGCTACGACAGCGACGAAGCCATGGTGCTTGAGGTCGAGGACCGCGACGCGCCGCTGCGGCTGGAGTTCATCGACTGGCGTCCCGGGCTGGCCCAGTTCCGCGCCGTCCTCGACGACCTGCCCTTCACCGCCGAGGTGAAGCGCGTCGCCGACGGCTTCGAGATTCGCGCGCGCGCCGCCCGCGCCCGGGTGCGGGTGTTGCCGCCGGCGATCGCCGAGCTCTACGGCCGCCTGCCGGAAAAAGCGGCGGCCGACACCTCGAAGCTGATCCTGTCGCCCATGCCCGGCCTGGTCGTCTCCATCCCCGTCCAGCCGGGGCAGGAGGTCAAGTCGGGCGAGCCCGTGGCCATCATCGAGGCGATGAAGATGCAGAACATCCTGCGCGCCGAGCGCGACGGGGTGGTGAAGACCGTCAGCGTCCGCGACGGCGACAGCGTCGCCGCCGACGACGTGCTGGTGGAGTTCGGCTGAGGGTGGGAATAACGCCGTGATTACGGTCCACCATCTTCGGGACACCCTCCTGACCGGCGACGGGCGGATCGGCCGTTTGCCCTTCCTGCTCGGCATCGGCGGGCTGGCGGGCCTGTCCCTCGTCGTGGACTTGCTGCCCGACGACGGGGCGGTCGGGCTCGTGGCGACGGGCTTGCGGCTGCCCCTGCTGTTCAGCCTCGCCTGCCTGCTGTCGCAGCGTCTGCACGACATTGGCCGCGCCGGCTGGTGGCTCTGGCCGGTCCTCGGCGGCCTGTTCGCCCTGAACGCCCTGTCCGACGGCGAGGCGACGGCGGGCGCCGCCCTGCTGGTCGTCGGCGTGCTCGGTCTGTGGCCGGGCCAGGCCGTGTTCAACCGTTACGGCGCGCCGCCGGCCGGCCCGCTCTCCGCCACTGGCCCGAAGACCTCCTGAAACGCCGCCTTCAGCGCCGCATCTGCCTCGTCCATGGTCGCCAGCACCCCGAGGTCCACGAGGCTGGTGACCCCGTGCTCACGGATGCCGCAGGGCACGATGCCGTCGAAGTGGCTCAGGTCCGGCTCCACGTTCAGGCTGACGCCGTGGAAACTGACCCAGCGGCGCACCTTGACGCCGATGGCGGCGATCTTGTCCTCGCGCGCCCAGCCCGCGCCCTTGCGCTCGACCCAGACGCCGACCCGTCCCTCGCGGACATCGGCCGGCACCCCGAAGGTCCCCAGCGCCGCGATCAGCCAGCGCTCCAGCCCGCGCACAAAGCCGCGCACATCCCGCCCGCGCCTGTCGAGGTCGAGCATGACATAGGCCACCCGCTGGCCGGGGCCATGATAGGTGAACTGGCCGCCCCGCCCGGTCGCATGCACCGGGAAGCGGCGGTCCAGCAGGTCTTCGTCCCGGGCCGATATGCCCGCGGTGTAGAGCGGGGGGTGCTCCAGCAGCCAGACCAGCTCCTCCGCCTCGCCGGCGGCGATCGCCGCCACCCGGGCCTCCATGGCCGCCACCGCCGCGTCATAGGCGACGAGCCCTGTCTCGACCCGCCATTCGACGGGCCGCCGGTCGGCGCGCCAGAGGCGCGGCGCAGGTGGGGTTAACGGCTCGGCAATCATGGGCGGCGAATGTGGGGCTCGGGGGCTGCCATGCAAGATATGTCTTTCGGTTCCGAGTATCCCATGTCCCAGGTGGAAGCCGTCAACGTCGAGATCAGCGTGGTGCTCGGCCGCTCCGTGCTGCCCATGGCCCAGCTGCTGCGCATGGGCCGGGGCGCGGTGATTCCCCTCGATGCGAGCGAGAGCGACGAAGTCTGGATTCTGGCCAACAACCACCCGGTCGCCCGCGGGCAGATCGAGCTGCGCGACGACCGCATCACCATCGTCGTGACCCGTCCGGCCGACGTTTACGACTTCATGGCCGGCACCGCCTGACGCCGTTTCGGCGCCGCGCGAGGAAGCCCCTTCCCTTCCGCCCGACACTCCGCTATTCCCCCCGCCTCCGATGCGAGCGGTCGTGGCGGAATTGGTAGACGCGCAGCGTTGAGGTCGCTGTGGGGCAACCCGTGGAAGTTCGAGTCTTCTCGACCGCACCATCCGACGGCACAGGGATAGCTATCGGCTAGACGCTGATTCAAGGCAGGGAGGCCCGCGTGAGCACCAGCGACTCCGCCCCCCTGCCGGCCGCCCTGTCGTCCGAGGCCGATCTGCACGAGGCGCTCGGCGAGGACTACGCCCTGACCCCGGCCTTCGTGGCGCGCGTCATCGACGCGGCCGACGACGGCGACGGCCTGCGCCTGCGCGGCCTGCTGGAAGACCTGCACCCCGCCGACGTCGCCGACCTGATGGGCTTCCTGACGGCGGAGCACCGGGCCGTGGTGGTGCTGTGGCTGCCGCCGGACCTGCTGGCCGAGACCCTGCCGGAGCTGGACGACGGCATCCGCGAGGAGGTGCTGGAGCGGGTCCCGCACGGGACCCTCGCCGAGGCGCTGCAGGAGCTGGACTCCGACGACGCCGCCGCCGTGGTCGAGGACCTCGAGGACGACCAGCGCGCCCGCGTCCTGGCCGCCATGCCGGAGGTCGACCGGGCGGCGATCGAGAACTCGCTGGGCTATGCCGAGGACTCCGCGGGCCGCCTGATGCAGCGCGAGGTGATGGCCGCGCCCCAGTTCTGGAGCGTGGGCGACACCATCGACCACGTCCGCGCCCAGGGCGAGGACCTGCCGGAGCTGTTCTTCGACATCTATGTCGTCGACCCGCTGAACCGCCCGCTCGGCGCCGTGGCGATCAGCCGGCTGCTGCGCGCGCCCCGCGCCGCCGCCCTGACCGAGCTGATGGAGCCGGCGACCGAGATCGACGTCAGCCAGGACCAGGAAGAGGTCGCCTACATCTTCGAGAAGTACCACCTCATCTCGGCGCCAGTGGTCGACTCGGCCGGACGTCTGGTCGGCCAGATCACGGTCGATGACATCGTCAACATCATCCAGGAGGAGAACCGCGAGGACATCCTCCGCCTCGCCGGGGTGTCCGACGAAGGTCGCGGCGACGGGGTGTGGAACGTGGTGCGCTCGCGCGCGCCCTGGCTGACGCTGAACCTCGCCACGGCCGCCCTCGGCGCGGCGGTCATCTCCCTGTTCTCCGCCACCATCGAGCAGATCGTCGCCCTCGCGGTGCTGATGCCGATCGTCTCGGCGCTGGGCGGCAACGCCGGCACCCAGGGGTTGACCGTGACCGTGCGGGCGCTGGCGACGCGGGAGCTCAACCGCTCCAACGCCGTCCGCACCTTCTTCCGCGAACTGGCGGTGGGCCTCGCCAACGGCCTGATCCTCGCCCCCATGATCGGCGTGGCGGCCGGTCTCTGGGCGAGGGACGCGCAGATCGGCCTTGTCATTGGCGCCGCCATGGTGCTGAACCTGCTGGTGGCCGCCACGGTCGGCGTGCTGACGCCGCTGACCCTGTCGCGGCTCAAGTTCGATCCGGCCGTCTCCTCCTCCGTCTTCGTCACCGCCACCACCGACGTCTTCGGCTTCCTGATCTTCCTGGGACTGGCCACCGTCGTCCTGTTGTGACCGGATAGGCGTAGCGGATCGGAACCCCGGGGGCGGCCCGGAGCTTGCGTGAACCGGAACGAGCCATGTTCGATCGTCCCAAACTGGAACACGCCCCGGTGTCTGACCCCGTCGCCCCGCGCAGAAAGGTCTCCCGCGAAGGCCTCGTCCTCATCAAGAGTCTCGAGGGCTTCCAGCCGCGCGCCTCGCGCCGGCCCGATGGCCGCTGGACCCTAGGTTACGGCCACACCCGCTCGGCGCGGGAAGGCCTGACGGTCAGCGAGGCCGACGCCGAGCTGCTGCTGCAGTACGACCTGCTGCCGGTCGTGGCGGCTCTCAACGATCGCGTCAGCCGTCCGCTCAACCAGCACCAGTTCGACGCCCTCGCCAGCTTCGCCCTCAGCGTCGGGGTGGAGGCCTTCGTCACGTCCGAGGTGCTGGCCGCCCTCAACGCGGAAGGCCCCGAGGGCGCTGCGCGGGCCCTCGCCGCCAGCACCGACGTCGACCCGGCCCTCGCCCGCGCCGGCCGCCGTCGCCACGCCGAATGGGCCCTGTTCGGCGCCGACCCGGCCGCGCCGGTCACGGTCGCCGAGCTCCTCGCCGCGCCGGCCCCGCAAACAGACGCTTCGGCAAGCGCGCCGGTCGAGGCCGACACTCCGGCCCCGGCCCCTACGCCCGCCGCGGCCGCTGACGCGGCGCCGGACGCCGCGAGCGACGCCGACGTCGCGCCTTCCGCCGACGTGCCGCCTGCAGATGTCGTCGAGACGCCAGACGCGGCCGCCCCGGTTCCGGTTGAAACCGACGCGCCAGAAGTCGAGCCCGTCGCCCTGCCGACCGCAGCGACCCCGCCCGCCTTCTCCCTGCGCTACGCGGCCGCCGTGTCACATCTGCTGGGCGAGGCGCCCGCGCGCGCCGCACCGCTGACCCCGACGGCCGTGACGCCTGCCCCCGCCGAGCCGGTCGAACCCCTGGCCGCGCCGGACCCCGTCCCCGCGAACCCGCCGGTCGCCGAAGCCGGGGCTGGGACGGAGTCGCCGCCGGCAGAATCCGGCCCCGCCACCGAGCCGCCGAGAACGGCCGCGGACGCGCCGCCCGCAACGCCGCCCGCGCCCGACATCGACCGCCAGGCGGTCCTCGCCGAGCTGATGCGGCGGCAGATGTCCCCGTTCGCCATCCAGGTGCGCGGCCCCCTGCCTGGCCCGGCGCGAGCGCCCGCCCAAACGCCTGTCCCCCCACCTGCCCCGACCCCGGTTGCGCCCGCACCGGCTGCCGCAGCCGCGCCGCCGGTTCCGCCGCAGCTGATGCGCCCGCCGGTCGCCGCCCAGGGGCCGATGACTGCCGTGCTGACCGGCCCGCTGCTGCTGCCCGAGCCGTCCAGCGAGGCCGAGGCGCCCGCCGCCGTCGACGCCCCGCTGCCCGGCGTCGACACGGTGGAGGCCGCCGTCGCGACGCCGCCGCTGATCGAAATGGAGGCTCCGGCGGTCGCGCCGCTGGTCCTGACGCCGCCGCCGTCGGTCGAACCCGACGTACAGCGTCCGGTGTGGTCCAGCGAGGAGCGCAACCCACCGGCGCGCTCGCTCGAGACGGACCTGTTCAGCGAGGATGAGCTGGCCGCCGATATCGGCCTCGGCCCCGTGCTGCGTCACGAGGTCGTCGAGACGCCGGGCCGCCGCTTCGACTTCGGCCAGCTGGGCGCCTACGCCGGCATGGGCGCGGTCGGGCTGGTGTCGCTCGGCGCCGCGGTGCCCGCAGCCCAGGCCCTGTTCGACGAAGGCGCGGGCCCGAGCGGCGAGACCCTGCTGGTGTTCGCCGCCCTGGCGCTGATCGGGGCCGGCTGCAGCGGCATCTCGGGCTTCAACCTGTGGCGGCTGTGGCGCGAGGCCCACGCCCGCGACCAGGCGCCCCGCGACGCCTGACCGCAGCGGCTTTGCCCCTGCGACGGGGGGTGCTAGGCCACGGCCATGAGCATCCCCTTCGCCCCCCAGTCCATGGAATTCGGCCTCGGCGAGACCGCTGACGCCATCCGCGACACCACCGCCCGCTGGGCCGCCGACCGGCTCGCGCCGCGCGCCGCCGAGATCGACGCGACCAACACCTTCGCCCGCGACCTGTGGCCCGAAATGGGCGAGCTGGGCCTGCACGGAATCACCGTCGAGGAAGAGTGGGGCGGTCTCGGCCTCGGCTATCTCGAGCATTGCGTGGCCATGGAGGAGGTGTCGCGCGCGTCGGCCTCTATCGGCCTGTCGTACGGGGCCCACTCCAACCTGTGCGTCAACCAGATCCGCCGCTGGGGGACGGACGCGCAGAAGGCCCGCTATCTGCCGAAGCTGATCTCGGGCGAACATGTCGGATCGCTGGCCATGTCCGAGGCCGGCTCGGGCTCCGACGTCATGTCCATGCGCACCCGCGCCGAGAAGAAGGGCGACCGCTACGTCCTCAACGGGACCAAGTTCTGGATCACCAACGCCCCGCACGCCGAGACCCTGGTGGTCTACGCCCGCACCGGCGACGGCAACGGCGGCGTCACCGCCTTCCTCATCGAGAAGGGCATGAAAGGCTTCAGCGTCTCGAAGAAGCTGGACAAGATGGGCATGCGCGGCTCGGACACCGCCGAGCTGGTGTTCGAGGACTGCGAGGTCCCTGAAGAGAACGTCATGGGCGGCGAGGGCCGCGGCGCGGCGGTGCTGATGTCCGGCCTCGACTATGAGCGCGCCGTGCTGGCCGCCGGTCCACTGGGCATCATGCAGGCGGCGCTGGACGTGGTCCTGCCCTACGTCCGCGACCGCAAGCAGTTCGGCAAGGCGATCGGCTCGTTCCAGCTGATGCAGGGCAAGGTGGCCGACATGTACGTCGCCCTGAACAGCGCCCGGGCCTATGTCTACGCCGTGGCCCGCGCCTGCGACGCCGGCCTGACCACCCGCTACGACGCCGCCGGGGCCATCCTGCTGGCCAGCGAGAACGCGGTGAAGGTGACGCTGGAGGCCATCCAGGCCCTCGGCGGCGCCGGCTATACGAAGGAGTGGCCGGTCGAGCGCCTGGCCCGCGACGCCAAGCTCTACGACATCGGCGCCGGCACCAACGAGATCCGCCGCTTCCTGATCGGGCGCGAGCTGCTGGGGTGATGACGGCCTCGGCGGACAGGATGAAGCGGATGCCGGAGCCGGTCATGGCCGACCTCCGCCACCGCTACGCCGAGCCTCACCGCGCCTATCACACCTGGGATCACATCGCGGCTCTGCTGCGCTGGTTCGACGAGCGTGCGGCCGGGATGCGCGACGCTGACGCCGTTTTTCTGGCCATCCTGTTCCACGACGCCATCTATGACCCGCGCGCCAGAGACAATGAGGCGCGAAGCGCGGCGTTGCTGGCCGGCGCCGCCCTGCCCGACTTCGATGCCGCGTCGGTCGGACGGGCGGTCAGGCTGACCGAAGCAACAGCGGCGCATCGAATCCCCGACGGCCTCGACGTCGATGAGACGGGCGACATGGCGGAGTTTCTGGATATGGACCTGTCGATTCTGGGGGCCCCGCAGCACGCCTTCAAAGCCTACGACCGGGCGATCCGGCGCGAATATCGTCACGTGTTCTGGCCAGTCTTTGCTCTGGCGCGACGGCGCATTCTCGCGAGTTTCCTCGCTCGGCCAACGCTCTATTTCAGTGACTGGGGCCGGTCGACGTTCGAAAGCCCGGCGCGCTCCAATCTCCATCAGAAGCTGCGCATCCTTGGCTAAAGGCGTGATCCGGCCGCTCGTCCGGGCCGATCTGGACGCCGCCCTCGAGCTCCAGGCGCTCGGCTATGCCGAAGCCCTGCGCGACGGCCCCGCGGCCTTCGCCAGCCGCATCGACATCGCCCCGGATCACTGCTGGGCGGTCGAGCGGGACGGCCGCCTGCTGGCCTACCTGCTGAGCCACCCGTGGCGCGCCTTCGACCCGCCGACGCCGGACCAGGTGCTGACGCCCGGCGGCGACGCCTGCTGGTACATCCATGACCTGTCGGTCGCGCCCGAGGGCCGCGGCCTGGGCCTCGGACGCGCCCTCGTCGAGCATGTCCTCGCCCGGCATAACCCCGCCCGCTCGGAGCTGATCGCCGTCAGCGGCGCCCGCCCCGTCTGGCTTCGCCTCGGCTGGCGCGACGCCCCGGACCTGTCCCCCGCCCTCGCCGCCAAGGTCGCCGCCTACGGGCCCGAGGCGGCCTATATGGTGCGGGTGTTCGGGAAGACGGCGTGACCTCGGGTCGCCTTGCCGTGAACACAGGCACGGCTCCATGTTCACAACCCCAGCGCGCTAGTATTCCAGCGCCGCCCGCCACCGACGGCCGGAGAACGTCATGCGCCCGCTTCTCGCCGCCCTCACCCTCGCCCTTGTCCCCGCACGAGGCCTGACCGGGGACACGGATCCGGCCGTCCGCCTGCTTGAGCGCGCCATAGAGATCGAGCAGCGTGGGCCCGCGCTGGCAGAGATCTGGCCGGGCTACTGGCCCCCGGGGCAGCCGTTTGTGCTCTACCTGCCGGAGGTGGGGGCTACGTTTGGCGGCGAGGCCTCGCCCGGCGGAGCAACCTTCCGTGAGGGACCGCTCGAGGATGTCCGCTTCTGGTACGTTCTGGACTATCCCGGCGGGCCGGCGAATACCGTGGCGCTTCGGCTGGAGACGGCCGACAGCAACCTGGATACCCTTTTTCACGAGCAGTTCCACGACTTCCAGTCTGACGCCTTCCGGTGGCTGGGAGAGGCTGGCGGCGAGTTTGTGGACATCTCGGCCCTCGATGACCTTGAGACGTTCACCGCGCGGGTCGAGATTGAACGGCATCTCCTGCGCGAGGCCATCAGCGCGACAACCGATGAGGCCCGACAGTCCCTTGTGCGGCTGTACCTCGCGGCACGAGAGGCCCGCCTTGGCGACGCCCCCGGCGACGTGCGCCTGGCGGAAGACCACATGGAGTGGAGCGAGGGTACGGCCGAGTATGCGGCGACCATGGCGATGACGGTCATGGAGGCGGCGGGAGCGACGAGCGCCAGCCGTATCGCAGCCCGGCTGAGCGAGCCGCTGTTCTCGCCCGGGCAATCCTACACCCGCAGCGTCTTCAGGGGGCGCGCCTATGGCGTTGGCGCAGCGCAGGCGTGGTTGCTGGACGCCGTCGACGCCCCCGACTGGCGCCGTCGCGTGGAAGCGGGCCAACCGTTGGCGCAGCTTCTGGCCGAACACTTCGCACGAGGGGACCTGCCCCCGGCCGCGGCGCCTCCGGTTGACGACGACCTCAGGGCCGAGGTGCGGCGGCAGTTGGCCGCCCTCCCTCCCGCGCCGACCCGCGTCGCAGAGGTGCTCGCGGACGGCGAGCGCTGGCTGGAGCTGGTCGTGGATGTCCCTGCGTCGCGCGCGGCCGACCTCGGGGTGAGCTTCCGATCCGACTTCACGGCGCTCGCCGACGGACTGGCCCTCAACAACGTCGATCAGTTCCTCCTGCAGATTGACGACCTGCGCGTCGAGGCGCGTGACCGGCGGATTGTTCTCGCTTCGAGCAACTCCGCCGAGGATCGCCACGAAGCTGTGTATTTCCTTGAGCTGACCGCTGCCGAAGCCCGGACGTTCGAGGCGCAGAGCCCGCTCCCCTCGTTTCCGACACTCGAGCTGCCGGCCGAACAGCGCGCGATCATCGAAGCTGACGGCGACCGGGTCACCGTCCGTCTAACCCTTTAGGCAAGGAACCCGGACGCAGGCCCGCCGTTGGCCTTCCAAGGAGCTCCGCCATGCCCGCCGTATCCCAAGCCCAGCAGAAGGCCGCCGGGGCGGCGCTTGCCGCCAGGCGCGGCGATACGCCGAAAACGAAGCTCAAGGGCGCGTCCCGGTCGATGGCGGACTCCATGACCGAGGCCGGGCTGCGGGAGCTCGCCGCCACGCCGCGCAAGGGCAAGCCGGAGCACAAGGGCGACAACGGGTCTTAGGGGAGCCGTCACCCTCTTCTGGCAGGAAGGGCGTTGCCGATTGTTCATTGGCGCTGCCGTAGCATGCCCCCTAGAGCGACTGTGGACACCCCCGAGCCCGCATGAACGATACGCCCCATCCCTTCGACGGCCTGCCCTTTTCCGAGGTGCTGACCCGCATCGGCGAGCGTCCGGGGGCGGAGGTGTCGCTGGAAGAGCTGGTGCACGCCTTCGGCGAGCGCGGCTTCGGCGCCCTGTTGCTGTTGCTCGGCCTGATCAGCGCGGTGATCGGGGCGATCCCGGGCACGACCACGGTGCTCGGGCTGCCGATGCTGTTTCTCGGCGCCCAGCTGCTGTTCCGTCGCGACGAGCTGTGGCTGCCCGGCTGGATGCTGGAGCGCCGCATCGACCGCGCCGCCTTCGCCGCCGCCTCGGCGCGGGTGATGCCGCACCTGAAGCGGGTCGAGCGCTTCAGCCGGCCCCGGCTGAAGTTCATGAGCAGCGACCTGGCCGAGAGCCTGATCGGCCTGGCCTGCGTCATCTGGGCGGCGGTGCTGATGCTGCCGCTGGTCGGCTTCAACCTGTTCCCGTCCCTGTTCGTGGCGGCCTTCGGCTTCGGCCTGCTGCAGCGCGACGGGGTGCTGGTGATCATCGCCTGGCTGGGGTCGGCCGGCTTCGCGGCCGTGGTCTGGCTGGCCTGGGAGTTCGTGCGCCGGGTCATCGACGCCATCATGGGCTTCTGGGGCGGCCTGATCTAAGCTCTGGCCGCGGCCCGGGGAACCGGGTTAGCGTTCGGCCATGCTTGCTCGCCGCACCCTCCTCGCCGCCGCCGCGCTCCTGCCTCTCGCCGGAACGACGCCCGCCTCGGCGCGAACAGGAGGCCGAATCGAGCGCTTCGAGGCTCCCCAGCCGGCCGGCATCCTTTCCCGCCCGGTCGATGTGTGGCTGCCCCCCGACTACGACGGCGGCGCGACGCGCCATCCGGTGCTTTACATGCATGACGGGCAGAATCTGTTCGAGCCGGGCCACGCCTTCGGCGGGCAGGAGTGGCGGATTGACGAGACGCTCGAGGCCCTGATCGCGGGGGATCGCGTCCGCGCCCCGATCGTCGTCGGCATCTGGAACAGCCCTAACCGGGCCCTCGACTATATGCCCCGCAAGCCCGTGACCGCCGAGACGTTCAGCCTCGGACTGGGCCGTGACGTCCTGCGCCGCGAGGACATCACGTCGGACGCCTATCTCGCGTGGCTGACCGGGGCCCTGAAGCCCGCGATCGACGCCCGCTACCGCACGCTTCCGGAACGCGACCACACCTTCGTGACGGGTTCGAGCATGGGCGGGCTGATTTCCGCCTACGCCCTCGCCGAGTATCCGGAGGTCTTCGGCGGCGCGGCCTGCCTGTCCACCCACTGGCCGGCCGGAGACGGTGTGGTGATCGACTGGCTGGCGGAGCACCTGCCCTCGCCCGGTCGTCATCGGCTCTACTTTGATTATGGCACCGCCACGCTCGACGCCCTGTATCCGCCGTTGCAGGCCCGCATGGACACGGCCTTGCGTCTGGCCGGCTGGCATGAAGGCGGCGACTGGGTCACCCGCCGCTTCGAGGGCGCCGAGCACACCGAGGCCGCCTGGGCGGCGCGGGCGGACATTCCGCTGACCTTCCTGTTCGGCGCCTGACAACAAAGAAGCCGCCGGGCGGACCCGGCGGCTTCCCATTGTCGATGACCGCCTCGCGGTCGACCTTCAGGACGCGCTCAGGCGGCGATCGCCTTCGCGGAGGCCCAGGTCCGCACCGTCGCGGTTCGGGACAATGAGATCACTGGATCACCTCCTTTCAGATGTTGGACACGGACGAAGCGTGGCCCGCCTTCGCCTGATCCGCAAGCAAGCCTCCCGAAGTCGTGATCCTGAAAAGGAAAAGCCCCGGAGGCGGACCTCCGGGGCTGAGGGTTCGCGCCTTAACGGCCGAACAGGCTGTTGAGGATCTGCGGCGCCTGGTTGGCGATACCCAGCGCCTGGACCCCGAGCTGCTGCTTCGTCTGCAGCGCCTGGAGCCGGGCGCTTTCCTTCGCCAGATCCGCATCGACCAGATTGCCGACCCCGGCTTCCAGCGCGTCCATCAGCTTGCTGACGAACGTCACATGGGCCCCCAGCGCCTTGGACTGCGTGCCCATGCGCGCAAGAGCGCCGGACACGTTGGCGATGGAGGCGGTCACCGCCGACAGGGCCGCCGTGGCGGCCGTGGCGGAAGCGATCGCCATGGTCGTGGTCACCGTCACATTGGTCGACCCCAGGGCCATGACTTCGGCCTCGACGGTCATCATGGAGGTGCCATCCGCATTGGCCAGGGCTTCGAAACCGGCAGCGCCGGTCTCCAGCAGGTTGACCCCGTTGAAGACGGCGTTCTCGGTCACCTGGGTGATCTGGTCGCGCAGGGCGCCAAAGTCCTCATCCAGGGCGGCCCGGGCCGCGGAGCTGAGCGACGCATCGGTCGCCGCGAGAGCCTTCTCCTTCATCTGCAGCAGCAGGTCCGAGACGGACTCGCCGGCCGCGAGGGCGACGTCGACCGCGGCGACGCCACGGGCGAGCGACTGGCTGACCGCGTTCAGGGCGCCGAGTTCAGCCCGTTGCCCCTGAGCGATGGCCCAGATGGCGCCGTTGTCCTTGGCCGTCGCCACCTTCTTGCCGGTGTTGACGCGGTTCTGGACAAGATTGAGCTCGGCGTTGGTCGCGTTCAGGTTCTGGAGCGCGATCATCGCGCCCACGTTGGTGTTGACCGAGTTGAACATCGGCGGGTCCTTCCATTCTGGTCGGGAGTGGCTAGCGGCCTTCTGGCCGCCGAACCGGTTCTGGTTCGCGCGCGACCACGCAAAAGGCCCGCCACCGCGAACGCGGCAGCGGGCCCTTGTTTTTCAATAGCTTAGCCTGATCGCCCGTCGCTGACGGACGCGGAAAGGCGCGCCGACCGGCGAAATCTGCCGGGCGTCAGGCCGCCGGCGCGGCCTGGGCGTCCTGGGAGGGAGCAAGCCCCTGCATCATCATGCGGTTGATATCGATCAGCGGCTCGAAATCCTCGCCCTCCCGCATGATCGCCGAGCTGTGGCGGTCCACGAACAGGCTCAGCGAGATGATGCTGGCGCGCAGTTCGGGCGGCAGGGCGTTGCGCGGATCGGCGCAGTCGGTCGCCAGCGTCGACCACAGGCGACGGTTCCAGTCGAGCGCATCGATCCGGGTCCGGAAATCCGACTTGTCGACCGCGGCCGCCTGCATCAGCGCCCGCGTCACCTGACCGAACAGGCGGTACTCCGCCTCACGCGGGGTTTCAGCCCGCGTCGCCGCGGCCTTGTACGCCTGAAGCGACATGCCCCAACCTCTCGTCCTCGTAGTCGATAAGCTTCCGCGCCGACATCAGCGCCTTGTAGTATTCCCGCGCCAGCACGTGCCGGGATGCCGAGACGCACTCGGCCTGGACCGCCGGATTCTGCGTGGCGCCCATGAACTCGGTCAGCCGCCGCACGAACTCGTCGTAGACCTTCGGCACCGCCGCTTCGTCCAGGTACATCATCATGACCGGGAAATAGATGCGGCGCGCCGGGGTGGTGACCTCGTGCGCCTGCATGATGTCCTTCTCCCGCAGGACCGAAGCCTTGTTCTGCAGAATCAGGACGCCGCGCCGGTCGCCGTTCTGGACGACAGCGCCGTTCAGGACGAACTTTTCGCCCGGCTTGAGAGACAGCTTCAGCGGCATGGCGACTCCGTGCTCGCCCGAGACAGCGAGGACTAACTGCTCAGGACTGACGCAGCCTAAAGGAACGTGGTTAACCAAGCCTTCCGATTGGGAGAGGATGCTTCAAGCGTCACGATTCCCCCGGAGCGCCCATGACCGCCGCCCAGCCTGATCCCGTCCCCGCCGCCGGCGCAGACGGCAGCGTACTCGCCTTCGGCGTCCAGGCGCGCGCCGAGGACCTGTTCGGCGACGCCGCCTCGGCGCCGGCGCTGGGCCGGCTGGCGCGGGCCCTCGCGGATGGCGGCTTGCGCGCAAAGAGCGGCGAGAAGCGCCTGCGGGAGCGTCTGAAGGTCGCCCTCGCCCATGTCCGGCAGAACGACTTCGCCGCCGGGGCCCGGGTGGCGCTGGACGCCCTGAAGATCAATGAGCGCAGCTTCCTCGCCTGGCACGTGCTGGCCATCTGTCAGGAAAAGTCCGGCCAGTTCGGCCCCGCGCTGATGGCCTATGAGGCGGCGCTCAAGCTGGCCCCCAACGAGACCGACATCGCCCAGGACCTGGCCCGCCTCGCCGAGCGTCTGGGAGAGACGACGATCGCCGAGAAGCTGCTGGTCCGCTACCTTTCGGACCATCCCGGCCATGTCGAGGCGACCAACAATCTCGCCTGCGCCTATCGCAACCAGCGCCGCTACGGCGAGGCCGTCGACCTTCTGCGCAGTCTGATCCAGATCGAGCCGGGCTCGGCGGTCCTGTGGAACACCCTCGGCACTGTCCTGAGCGACCAGGGCGAGCCGCGCCAGGCCACGGTCTTCTTCGAGGAAGCGATCCGGCTCGATCCCCGCTTCGCCAAGGCCCGCTACAATCGCGGCAACGCCCGCCAGGTGCTGGGCGATCGCGAGGGGGCGCTTGAGGACCTGACCGCGGCGCTCGCCGGCGCCGAGCCGGGGTTCGAACGCGCCATGATGACGATGGCCCGCTCCATGCAGCTGCTCGCTCTGGGCCGGCTCGCCGAAGCCTATCCCGACTACGAGGCGCGGCTGGATCCGGCCATGCCCGAGGCGCCCCTGTTCGTCACCCGCGCCCGCCGTTGGCGTCCGGAGAGCGAGCCCGCCGAAGGTCTCCGCCTGCTGGTTTCGGGCGAGCAGGGACTGGCCGACGAAATGCTGTTCGGCTCCATGCTGCCGGACCTGCGCGAGCGCCTTGGCCCGGATGGTCGTCTGTTTGTTGCGGTGGAGCCGCGTCTCGTGGGCATGTTCCAGCGCATGCTGCCCGACGCCGTGGTCGGCGGGCACCGCTCCGTGCGTCACCAGGGGCGGTTGCATCGCCTGTTCCCCTTCCTTGACGACGTCGCGCCGGAGGCGGGCCCCGAGGCCTGGATCCCGATGGGCTCGCTGATGGCCCCGCTGCGACCGGAACTCTCCGCCTTCCCCCGGACCCGGGGGCATCTCGCCGCCGACCCCGAACGGGTCGCCCACTGGCGCGCCGAGCTGGCGGCCCTCGGGCCGGGCCTGAAGATCGGCCTGCACTGGAAGAGCCTGGTCATGACCGGCTCCCGCGTCCGCTACTTCTCCAGCTTCGAGCGCTGGCGGCCGGTCCTGACCACGCCCGGCTGCCACATGATCAACCTGCAGTGCGGCGATGTCGCCGACGACCTGGCCGAGGCGGAAGCGGCGGGCGTGCAGATCTGGACGCCGCCGATCAATCTCAAGAACGATCTCGAGGACGTCGCCGCCCTGTCGGTCGCCGCTGACCTGGTGATCGGCCCCGGCGTGGCCGGCACCAACCTCGCGGCAGCCTGCGGCGCCCGGACCTGGATGATCCACGCCCCGGACGACTGGCACCGCCTTGGGACAGAAGCCTATCCCTTCTATCCAGGCATGCGGTTCATCGCCCTGGCGGGCTTCGATGGCTGGCCGGCGGCGCTCGAGGGCGTGCGGGCGGACCTTGAGGCCGCGGTGGCCCGGGGGGGATTCGACGGCTGACGTTCCGGCGGAACAGCCCGCGGCCGATGGCGTTCCCCTTCCTCATGAAGGACATCGCCATGACAGACACCGGAGCCGACCGCGACGAGCAGGACCAGTCGGAGGTTTTCGACGAGGACAATTTCGATCCGGCCGGGGCTGGCGCGCCCGCCAGTGACTTTCGCACCTTCGAGGAGTTGCCCGCCGTTCTCGATGTGACCCGCGCCGCGGGTGACGGACCGGTCGACGATCTGCCGCTCGAGGACACCCTTTCGGCCGAGGGGGTCGAGCCCAGCGCGGACGAACGCCCGGGGCAGGACGCG
The DNA here is from genome assembly GCF_035998205.1 of Brevundimonas sp. Classification (GTDB taxonomy): domain Bacteria; phylum Pseudomonadota; class Alphaproteobacteria; order Caulobacterales; family Caulobacteraceae; genus Brevundimonas. The sequence goes on along the minus strand of NZ_DASYHT010000004.1, from coordinate 292,542 downwards.
GCGCGCGTCGCCGGGCTCGAGGCGCCGGCGGACGAGACGGGTCGTCCGGATGAAATCGACCTGGTCTACGCCGGCGATCTGACCGACGCCCCGGGCGCCCGGGGCAGCGCTGCGCCCTGGGAGTCCCGCCGTCTGGACGACGATGACCTCGAGGCGCTCGGCTATGCCGGCCCGGCTGCGGACGCCCGCCCCTCGCCCCCGATACAGGAGACCGACCAATGACCGACTCCCGGCGACAGCCCCTGACGCCCGAAGCCCGCGACGCTGACCCGTCGACGCCGCCGAGCCGGCCGGCCGAGCCCCTGCCTCCGGGCCGCAAGCCCGACCAGCTGGAGCAGGATGCCGAGACCCGCCGCGAGGCCCTCGTCGATCAGGGGGTCGAGGAGACCTTCCCCGCCAGCGACCCGGCCACAGGCAAGCACATCACCTGAAGCCGTGACGACTGATCACTGTTAACCGGCGCGGTGCTGGGGTAGGTCGGGGAGGCACAACAGGGAGTCTCCCATGTCGACCACTGCCCGGTTCGAAGGCACCGAAGCCTATATCGCTGCGCCGGATCTGCGCATCGCGGTCAATGCGGCCGTGGCGCTGGAACGGCCGCTGCTGATCAAGGGCGAGCCAGGCACGGGCAAGACGGTTCTGGCCTACGAGCTGGCGAAGGCCCTCGAGGCGCCCCTCATCACCTGGCACGTCAAGTCGACGACCAAGGCGCATAACGGCCTCTACGAGTATGATGCGGTCAGCCGGCTGCGCGATAGCCAGCTCGGCGATCCGCGCGTCCAGGACGTGCGCAACTATCTCAAGCCCGGCAAGCTGTGGGAGGCCTTCACCAGCCCGGTCCGTCCGGTGCTGCTGATCGACGAGATCGACAAGGCCGACATCGAGTTCCCCAACGACCTCCTGCAGGAACTCGACCGCATGGAGTTCTTCGTCCAGGAGACCGGCGAGACGATCCGCGCCGAACGCCGGCCTGTGGTGGTCATCACCTCGAACAACGAGAAGGAGCTGCCCGACGCCTTCCTGCGCCGCTGCTTCTTCCACTACATCCGGTTCCCCGACGAGGAGACCATGCGGTCGATCATCGAGGTCCACTTCCCGGGCATCAAGCCGCGGCTGGTGTCCGAGGCGCTGAAGACGTTCTACGAACTGCGCGACACGCCCGGTCTGAAGAAGAAGCCGTCCACCTCCGAACTGCTGGACTGGCTGAAGCTGCTGCTCGTCGAGGACGTGGCCCCGGAGGCGCTGCGCGAGACCGCCCCGAACCGGCTGATCCCGCCGCTGCATGGGGCCCTGCTGAAAAACGAGCAGGACGTGCACCTGTTCGAGCGCCTCGCCTTCCTCAGCCGGCGCGAAGGCGCCCGGCCCGGCGGTTAACGCGATTTCACTGGCGTTCGACGACGAGGCGCGCAGGATAGCCCCATGAAACGGTCCGTGATCGTGATCGGCTGCGCCGCGACCCTCGTCGCCCTGTCAGCCTGCGGTGAGCCGACGGTGCGCATCACCAAGCGCAGCGAGACGACGACCACGTCCGGCGTGCTCAAGGCGGTGGAGGCCCTGACGTGTCCGGAGACCGTCGGCGCCCTCACCCGCAAGGGCTCGGCCAGCGCCGACGGGGCCGTCTGCACCTATGGCGGCCCGCGCGGGGCCGAGGTGGTGCTGCATCTGGTGCCCCTTGAGGGCACAGAGGCCACGGTCGCCCTTGAGACGTTCGAAACCCGGCTGCACAACCTCATGCCGGAGGCGGCCGCCCGCATCGCCAGCCAGCCGGAGCCCCCGGCGCCGGCCGACCCGCCCGAGCCGCCGGCCATGTCCGGCGAATCGGCCGAGGTGCGGCTGCCCGGACTGACCGTGCACGCCGAAGGCGACGCGGCGGAGGTCCGGCTGCCCGGCGTCTCGATCAGCGCCCGCGACGACGGCAGCCGGGTGGCGGTGGCCGGCGTCGAGGTGCACAGCGGCGGCGATGGCCAGTCCGTCCGCATCGGCGGCGCCGGCGGGGCCGTGGAAGTCCAGTCGCGCGAGGACGTCTCCGAGGTCCGGGTCAACGCCGGCGCAGACGCCATCCGCATCACCTACATCCTCAGCGACTCCCAGCCGTCCGGCGCCGGGTGGCGCGCGGTCGGCTATCACGCCCGCGGCCCCAATGGCGGACCGATGGTGGTGGCGACGGTGCAGACCCGCGACCGTCAGTCCGACGCTGTTTTCGAAGATGCAGAACAGCTCGTGAGCCTGAACGTGGGCGAATAGGCGTTGATCCCCGCGGCCGGATGCGCCACCTGACGGGCCCATCTGGTCTCCGGTGTCGCTCCACGTGTCCGCTCGCCCCGCCCGCTCCGATCCCGCCCCTCAGCCGTCGCCGGCCCGCACGCCGGCCTCCCGCGCCCAGCCGCCGCGCGCCTGGCAGCGCATGCTGTCGGGCCGACGGCTGGATCTGCTCGACCCCTCGCCGCTGGACATCGAGATCGAGGACATCGCCCATGGCCTCGCCCGCGTGGCGCGCTGGAACGGCCAGACGATCGGCGACCATCCCTTCTCGGTGGCCCAGCACAGCGTCATCGTCGAGGAGATCGCCCACCATCTGAAGCCCGGGCTGGAGCCGCGCTGGCGGCTGGCGGCGCTGCTGCACGACGCCTCGGAGTACGTCATCGGCGACATGATCTCGCCGTTCAAGGCGGCGCTGGGCCTGAGCTACAAGGACTTCGAGACCCGGCTGGAGGCGGCCATCCACGTCCGCTTCGGCCTGCCGCCCAAGGCCCCTGCCCCGATCAAGACCCTGATCAAGAAGGCCGACCGGGCCTGCGCCTTCCTCGAAGCCACCCAGCTGGCCGGCTTCGGCCACGACGAGGCGATCAAGCTGTTCGGCCCGCCCCCGCCGGGCGCCCTGTCGACCCTTGAGCCCCTCCCCGCCGGCGTGGCCCAGGCCCGCTACCTCGAACGCTACCGGGTGCTGGCCGAGGCCTGCGGCCTCCTGCCCGGCCCGGACGCCTGGCATACGGAGTAGCCATGGCGGGGCGCGGCGACATCGGGGTCCGGATCGGCCTGTCCGCCGTGATCTTCGTCCTCGACGGGCCGGTCCTGTCGGTGCTCACCACCCACGCCCAGGAGGGCGCCCCCGGCCTGCCGTTCGGCCCGTTCGATCCGGCCCGGCACCGCACCTTCGAGTTGGCCCTGCGCGCCTTCGTCACGGCCCAGACCGGCTTCCGCCTCGGCTTTGTCGAGCAGCTCTACACCTTCGGCGACGCCGGCCGCGACACGCCGCGGGCCGCCCCGGCCGGCGATCCGGCGCGCCAGGTCTCGGTCAGCTACCTGGGCCTGACCCGCGACGCCCTCGCCCCGCCCAGCGCCGACGCCCGCTGGCGCCCGGTCGAGAGCTTCTTCCCGTGGGAGGCGCGGCGCGCCGGGCGGCCGCCCCTGATCGACGAGGTGCTCGCGCCGCGCCTGCGCGCCTGGGCCGACGCCGAACCGGGCGAGCGCCGTCGCCGCCGCGTCGAGGCCCTGTTCGCCCTCGAGGACGACGCCGGCTGGAACGAGGCCGCGGTGCTGGATCGCTACGAGCTGCTCTACGAGGCCGGGCTGGTGGCCGAGGCCGCCCGCGACCGTTCGGAACCCTCCGGGGCGCCCGAAGCCCCGCTGCTGGGCCAGCCCATGGAGTCCGACCACCGCCGCATCCTCGCCACCGGCCTCGGGCGGCTGCGCAGCAAGCTGCGCTACCGGCCGGTGCTCTTCGACCTGGCCCCCGAGACCTTCACCCTGTCGCAGCTGCAGGCCGCCGCAGAGGCGGTCTCGGGCCTGCGGCTGCACAAGCAGAACTTCCGCCGCGGCGTTGAGCGCACCGGCCTGGTCGCCCCGCTCGGCCGCACCACCACCGGCACCGGCGGTCGCCCCGCCGAGCTGTTCACCGCCCGCCTCGGCGCCCGCGAGGACGGCCACGCCCCGGGCCTCGCCCTGCCGGCGTTGCGCTGAGCCGCACAGACCCCTTGCAGCGCGCGCCGCGCTTGACTACACACCGCGTCTCACTCGCCCCAAGGGCCTGTCGGCGCGCGGAGAGGTGGCAGAGTGGTTGAATGTACCGCACTCGAAATGCGGCGTACGTGAAAGCGTACCGAGGGTTCGAATCCCTCCCTCTCCGCCAGCGCACCATCCAGCGACAACCGACAACGGCCCGGAATGTCGGGCAACATCATGATTAATCAATAGTTTTTCGTCCGCTGCGATCTGGACGCGATCGGCGACGCCTCCCATAGTCAGCCCTACAAACGTGGGTAGGAACGTGGGTAGGAAATGCGGCACCTGCATCGGCTGAGCGCGCTGGCTGTCAGTCGCCTCAAGGAGGCGGGCATGCACGCCGACGGCGGCGGCCTCTATCTGCAGGTCACCCGCAGCGGGGCGAAGTCGTGGATCTTCCGGTACGCAATGGGCGGGCGCGAGCGGGAGATGGGGCTCGGCTCACTGCAAACCGTGAGCCTGGCCGAAGCAAGAGAGCGGGCGCTCGAGGCGCGCAAGCTGAAGAGCAACGGTATCGATCCGATCGAGGCGCGGCGCGCCTCCAGATCCACCGAGAAGCTGGAGGCGGCCAGAACCATCACCTTCAGGACCGCCGCCGAGGCCTACATCAAGGCCAATCGCGCTGGCTGGAAGAACCCCAAGCACGCCGCCCAGTGGGCCTCGACCCTGGAGACCTACGTCCATCCTGTGTTCGGCGACTTCGCTGTCGGAGCCATCGACACCACCCTCGTGCTCAAGGCCATCGAACCGATCTGGACCACCAAGTCAGAGACGGCCAGCCGGGTGCGCGGCCGGATCGAGACGGTCCTCGACTGGGCGACCGTCCGTGGCTACCGCGAGGGCCTGAACCCGGCCCGCTGGCGCGGCCACCTCGACAAGCTCCTCCCGGCCAAGGCCAAGGTGCGCAAGGTGGAGCATCATGCCGCCCTGCCCTACCGCGAGCTGCCTGACTTCATGACGAAGGCCCTGCCCCAGCAGGTCGGCATCGGGGCCCGGGCCCTTGAGTTCGCGATCCTGACCGCCTGCCGCACCAACGAGGTGATCGGGGCCCGGTGGGACGAGATCGATCTGGACGCCCGCCTCTGGGTCATCCCCGCCGACCGGATGAAGGCCGGGCGGGAGCACCGCGTTCCCCTCAGCCCCGGCGCCTGCGAGATCGTCACGTCGATGGCCGAGATCCGGACGTCAGACTACGTCTTCCCCGGCGGCAAGGCCGACAGCCCCCTCAGCGAGATGGCGCTTCTGGCGACGCTGCGGCGGATGAAGCGGACCGACATCACGGCGCACGGCTTCCGGAGCACCTTCAGGGACTGGGCCGCCGAATGCACAGACGTGCCCGGCGACGTGGTGGAAATGGCCCTGGCCCACACCGTGGCGAACAAGGTCGAGGCGGCCTACCGCCGCGGGGACCTGTTTGAGAAACGTAAAGACCTCATGGACACATGGTGGCGCTTTGCAACCAAGGCGTGACCTGATGCAGCCCACCGAAATGTACTCGTTTCAACCGCAGAGCGTGGAAGAGGCAATTTACGTAAGGAAGCTCTACCGAGATCAAATTGCCAAGCTTCACAAGGCTCTAATGAATAGCAATGTCCTTCTTGATGATTATCTCCGCCATATCGAGGAGCACGGAGAGCCTGATAGGAGCAAAAATAACTACTACTTCAAGGCTGAAGAGCTTGCACGATTTAAATCGGATCTGCAATACCAAGAAGCGTACTACTTGAATAAAGTGGATGGCAGCGTAAACATTTTTTACAGAACGGCCTTCATGTGCCTTTCTGCGATGGAGATCGCAGTTGAGCTGCAAAACGACCTCAAGAAACTGAAGCGTTTGGCCAACGGACTCGAGAAAGGGCGAGAGTCCGCAAATCTGAGAAAAACGCTCGCCAAAAACGCGACCAACACCGAGCTCTTGCTGGCGCTCAGGCGGCTCTATGAAGGCGGGGCGAGGTACCCCACCCTCGACGCATGGTCCAACAAGGTGATCGAGATGCTGCCCCACCTCAGCCCCCCGAAGGGAAAGCCGAACGGCAAGCTAAACCATAGAATTTCGAAGCTTGGGCGTCAGACGTTTGGCGTGGATTGGCCCGTTAAGCCACGCGGATGAGTTTAATCGTCCCAATCTGAAACGAATTGAAGCGCCACTGGCTGATCAGACATAAACTTCCCTCGCACCCGACCTCAGCCCGGATACGCTTGGACCTCTAGCAACACAGAGGTGTCCATATGGCGTCTGAGAATTTCCCGGGCAAAGTCGCCCTGTCTGTAAACGAGTTCTGTCACGCGTGCTCGATCGGCCGCAGCACCTTCTATGAAGAGGTGAAGGCCGGTCGCATCCGCATCCTCAAGGCCGGCAAGCGAACCCTCATCGCCTCTGCCGAAGTCGACCGCTGGCTCGAGAGCCTGGCTGTCCGCTGAGCCCTGAAACGAGGAGCCTCGCCTCCGGGCGAGGACGCGATGATGACCTCTCTCCCGTCACCCACCGTGCGGCGGCGCTCCCTGGCGCCCCGCCATCCCCCTACCGGCCTCCGGGCGCCGCCTCGACCTGCCTGTCCGGCCGGGCGAGCTCCAGGCCGGCTCACCCTCAGGGAGGCGCGCCCATGACGCCCCCGCCCCGAGCCCCGGCCTCACGCAATGGCCGGGCGGCCTATCTGCAGCGGCGCGAGGAGGTCGAGGCGCGCCTTCGCCAAGGGGCGACCCTGACCGTGATCTTCCGCGAGATCAGCGGCCAGCTGCCCTTCAGCTACCAGCAGTTCGCCAAGTACGTCCGGCGCTTCAGCCTGCACGCCTGCCCAGCTCCCTACCGCCCGAAGCGGAAGCCCCAGCCGGACGTCGCGGCCCCTCAAAGGCCGCCTGAAGCCCCGCCGCCACGTCCGCCCAGCGCCCGCCCCCCGGCTCCGGCCGAGCAAGGCGAAACACGGCGCGACAGCGCGAAGGTGGGCGAAACAATGCGCCTCTTTTAGAAGGTTGAAGAAGTCCATGATGCATGGTCTGACCCAGTCAGCTTCCGAAAGATTCCGAGAGATTCCGGAAGTTTCCACCTGCTTTTGCTGGCAGGATATGCACAGAGACGTCTCTTACGCTGACGCGTCTCGACGCCCCTCTGCTGCGTTAGTCGCCACAGGCTCCACCGCGTTCCTGCGCTGCGAGGCGTACGCCGGCTCCCGCCGGAAGGGGGGCGGCCATGACTGACCGCCGCCGCGCCAGGGACGCTGAACGGCGCGCGCACCGGATCACCGTCTATCTCGACAGTGAAGAACTGCAGCGCATCGAGCGCGTCTCCGAGACCTCCAGGCTGCCCAAAGGCGTCTTCCTCAGGCGTGTGGGCCTGGGGTCAACGGTCAAGCCGGTGCTCGATCCGGCGCAGTTGCGCGAGCTCATCGAGGTTCGTGCAGAGCTGGGCCGGGTGGGCGGCGCCTTGAGCCGCTGGATCAGGGCGCTTCCCGCAGAGGGCGCGACGACGGCCGAGGTCAGACAGATGCTGGAGAAGATTGAAGGCGTGGCCGAGGAGGTGCGATCGAAGGTGCGCGCCCTGTGATCGCGCACCGCATCTGCAAGAAGGCGGGCTCGGCCTCATTCAAGCGCCTTGGCCTCTACATCCTCGACCTGAAGTCGCCGGACGACCCCCGGGCCTTCGAGCGCCTCACCCGCTATGTCGTGGACAAGGAGGGGACCGGGGAACGGGTTCTGGCGGCCCGGGTCACCAACTGCGTGGACGACGACATCGAGATGGCCCTGAAGGACATCGAGCTCGTCCAGCGGATGAACACGAGGTCCCGGTCAGACAAGTCGTACCACCTGGTGATCTCGTTTCGTGAAGGGGAGCGGCCGCGGCCACATGAGCTGCGCGACATCGAGGATCACCTCGTCGCCGCGATCGGCCTGTCCGAGCATCAGCGGATATCGGCCATCCATGACGACACGGACAACCTCCACATCCACGTCGCCATCAACAAGGTCCACCCGACGACCTACCGCAACGTCGAGCCCTTCCATGACATGCGAAGGCTCATGGAGGCGTGCCGGGAGGTCGAACTCCGATACGGGCTTCAGCGGGACAACCACGGCCTATCTGCGGATCGGGAAGCCCGGATCGAGGCGCGTATCGACCGCGCGGAGAAGATGGAGATCTTCTCCGGTCGCGAGAGCTTTGCGACGTGGGTGAAGGATCGCACGCCGGACATCCTCGGCGTAGCGGGACAGGCGCGGACCTGGCAGGCGCTCCATGAAGGGCTGGCGGGCGTAGGGCTCGCCATCAAGCCCCGCGGCGCCGGCCTCGTGATCATGGCAACGGACGGAAGCGCCGCCCTGAAGGCGAGCCAGGTCGATCGCAGCCTGTCTTCAGGGGCCCTCTCGGCCCGTCTGGGACCGTTCGAGCCGGCCAGGGCCCAGGCGCTTTCGCAGGGCGTTACCGGCTACACCGCAGGTCCGCGCCAACGCGGGGCAGACGAGCTCTACCGCCAGTACAAGGCTCAGCGCGAGGCCGCCGAGGCGGATCGAGCGAGGCTCAAACAGCTCAGCGATCAGAGACGCAAGGCCAGCCGGGCCGCCGTCCTTGAACGCTTCGAGCAGCGTCGAAAGGCCCTCTTTGCTGATCCCTATCTGACGGCCGAGCTGCGGCAACGGCAGCTCAACGGCCTTCGCGTGCGCCGGGCGGAAGACCTCGCCGGGATAGAGGCAGAGACCGCTCGCCAACGCACGGAAGCGAACAGGGCCGCTCCCCTTCTCAACTGGACGGCCTTTCTCCATCAGCGGGCCATTCGCAGCGACTACCAGGCGCTGCGTCTCCTTCGCCAGACCAGCAGGGCTCGCAGCGGTCCTTACGCCAACCGCCTGACGGCGCCGGACCGGACACGCTTCGTCGAGGCGAACCAGATGGGGGCGCGTACCGTCAGCAGGACCGGCGACGTGACCTACCTGGTCAAGGGGACCTGGAAGGTCGTCGACCGCGCCCGGGAAATCCGGGTCGATACCGACGAAGCCGTAGCCGCCGGCTTCGCGCTGAGCCTGGCGGTGGAGCGCTTCGGCGATCAGCCCTTTGTCGTCACGGGCAGCGACGCCTTCAAGGCGGCGGTCGTGGCGTGCGCCATCGCGTATGGCGACCGGGTGAAGTTCGCTGATCCTGCGCTGGAGCGAGTTCGCCAGGCCTCGCTCCCCAGAGAACAGCAGAACGCCCCCGCGCCGGAGCCCGAGCTTTCAGGCGCCCCCAGGTACATCGCGGAGCGGAACGCCCTCGTGGGCAAGGCTCCCGACGTCCTGCGCCACCGACTCTGGACGCCAAAGGACGCCGGCTGGGCCATCTACGCCGGGCGGCGGCACTTCAGCGATGGCTCCGAAGGGGTGCTGCTAAGGCGCAACAACGAGATTCAGGTCCTTCCGGTCAGCTCCACTCAGGCCGCCAAAGCCAGCACCTGGATCATCGGTCAGGACGTCGCCACGGATGAGCGGGGGCGCTTCGTCCATGCCGAACGCGAGCGTTCGCAGGGGATGGAGCGGTAGGGGCGGTCTGCTGCGCTGGTTGATGGCTACGCAGACCTGCAGCCTGCAAACCTCAACAAACTCGCATCAGGTCAGGTCTGTCTTTCCCGCGCCCCCTTGAGAGCGACAGCGCCTGGAGCTTCGACGGCCCCTCCAGCTGCCAGAGCGTCGAGAACAGCAGGGGCGTCGCGTCGGGGTCGGCCTGCAAGCCGATGACGCAGTCGTGCAGATGCTCCAGCTCCGCGACCTCGTCGTAGAGCGCCCAAGGGTCAGCGAGCGCTTCCTCCAGATGGTCGCCCCTCGTCAGCCTCAGCCGGTTCTGGAGGTCGTCCCATCGCTCTTGCAGCAGGGTGAGCCGCGGACGCACACCGGGGCGCTCGCTCTGGGGCAGTTGCGGGTCGAGATGGCGTCCGATCATCAGCTCGGCCTGGTGGCAGGCCTGCTGGACGGCGCGGACGTGTTCTATCAACCACTGCCGGTGCAGGTCGGCGATCAGCTGTTCATCGGTGTCATTGAGCCATGGGGAGAGGTCCACCACGATCTTCCCGGCCCACCCGTCCTGCCGGACCATCGGCAGACATTGGCCAAGCATTTCAAGTCCCCGCTCGACCCTCTTTCTGTCCGGGTCGGAAAACTCAGAGACGAAGAACCCGAGCCGCCTCGGATCGTAGGGGGTTGAGTGGAGCTTGCGCATCCAGAGCAGCAGCACCTGGCGGAGCGCGCGGGCTCCGTCGTCGGCCAGCCCCATCTTGGTCGCGCGCCGCATCAACTCGATGGAGATCAGACTGAGCAACTCGTTCAGGCGGTCGCCCTCGAGATACGAGCCCGGCCCGATCAGGGAGCCGATGGCTCCGTCGTCCTCTTCGTCCCTGCCCGTTTCACCCATCAGCGCGCCACCTCGCAACTCACACCGATAGTGTGTAGCCCCGAAGATTGGCCTGACGCAACCAAGGTCGTGGCCAAAGCTCCGGACCTCATCGCTATGGGCGCGCGCGTCAGGGCCGCACGGCTGGCTGCCGGCCTGAGCCAGGAAGAGCTCGCCGAACGGTCAGGGCTGCACCGGAACTACATTGGCGGCATCGAGAGAGGCGAGCGGAACGTCGGGGTCCTTGCCCTCGTAGAGCTGGGACGCGCTCTCAACGTGAGCCCGGCGACATTCCTGGCGGATTGATGACCAGCCTCAAGCCGTTAGTGAGGACGGCTGAGCGGCGCCGTCGTGACGATGGGCAACCAGACAGGCGACGTGGAGCGCGCACTCAGCCGAGCTGACGCCAAGCCGGAGCCGCGTCGTGACGGGTTGGCCAATTGGCGACCTCCACCTTTGTCGGAACATCAGGCCGGCATTTGACGGCTCATCGCCACGCTCTGGCCAAGGGGCGGGAACCTCCCTACCCTGCCCGGCATCTTCACACCGGCTGCGCGTCCCCACCATTCGGATGGCGGCGGACAGCGGGCACCATGCCCGCGGTTCAGCGCCTCCAGTTTCGTGGCCTTCAGGCATTGCCTCAGAATGCGACGATGCGGCTCCCCTCACAGAGTAGCCGAGCAAGGCGAGGCCGCAGGCGGATTCGGTTCACCCTGATCGCGCAAGCGACCATCAGCGTTGATGACATCACAATCACCCATATATGACCCCTTAAAGCTCGAAAACGCCTTAACTGCTCACATTCGGGTTCTTATAAGTCGCTCATTGCAGAGGGTCACAAACACCCTTATATGAGTTGCAGCGCCACCTCAGCGCATTCAGTGCCCATATAAGGGTTCTTCCATGCCGGAACCTCTGAACCACATCGCCACCCGGGCCGAGGCGCTCGGCCGACGACTGGCGGCGCAAAGGCTGAACCGCAACCTGACCCAGCGCCAGCTCGCCGACGCCGCCGCAGTCTCGATCAACACCCTTCGCCGTCTCGAAGCCGGAGATAATGTTTCCCTGGATTCACTGATCCGGGTGATGGAAGCCCTGGACCTGGGCGACCGCCTCGAAGCCCTGGCCCCGCCCGCGGATGTACGGCCCGTGGACCGGGTCCGCATGGCCGCGGCCCGCGAACGCCGCCGGGCGACCGGTGATGGCGTGGCCAAGGCGACGCCCTGGACCTGGGGCGACGACACGTGACGGACGCCACCATCCGCCTGTGGGGCCGGGACATCGGCGCCGTCACCTGGCTGGAGGATCAGGGGCACGCCGTCTTCCAGTATACGCCCGAGTTTGCGGCCAGCGGCATCGCGCTTTCCCCGCTGGTGATGCCGCCGAGCGTTGCGCCCTACGCCTTTCCCGAATTGCCCAGGCCTGCCTTCAAAGGGCTGCCCGGGCTTCTGGCCGACTCCCTGCCCGACAAATTCGGAAACGCCCTGATCGACGCCTGGCTGGCGCGCCAGAACCGCGACGCCGCCTCGTTCAATCCGGTCGAGCGCCTCTGCTACATCGGCACGCGCGGCATGGGCGCGCTGGAGTTCCATCCGACGCTCCTTAAGACAACCCGTCGCGCGCGCCGCGTGGAGATCGCCGCCCTGGTGGACCTGGCCAATCAGGTGCTGTCGATGCGCGAGGGGATGCACGGCGTGCTCGGCGGCGAGGACGACCACGACACGCTGGAGGAAATCCTGCGGGTCGGCACCTCGGCAGGCGGGGCACGGGCCAAGGCCGTCCTCGCCTGGAACGCCGGGACCGGGGAGTTCCGCTCCGGTCAGGTTCCCGCCGACCAGGGCTTCACCTACTGGCTGATGAAGTTCGACGGCGTCACCAACAACCGGGACAAGGAACTGGCGGACCCGCAAGGCTTCGGCCTGATTGAATACGCCTTCTTCCGGATGGCGCGCGACGCGGGCATCGACATGGCGGACTGCCGCCTGCACCACGAAGGCGGTCGCAGCCACTTCATGACCCACCGCTTCGACCGCACCGAAGACGGCAAGAAGCTCCATATGCAGTCGCTTGCGGCGCTTCGGCACTACGACTTCAACGCCGCCGGCGCCTACAGCTACGAACAGGCGATCGAGACGCTCCGCCGGCTCGACCTCCCGCCGGTCGATATGGAACAGCAGTTCCGCCGCGCGGTGCTCAACCTGCTCATCCGCAACCAGGACGACCATGTGAAGAACATCGCCTTCCTGATGGATCGCTCCGGCGCCTGGCGACTGTCTCCCGCCTTCGACGTCGCCTACGCCTATAATCCATCCGGAGCCTGGACCAGCCGCCATCAGATGAGTCTGAACGGCAAGCGCGACGGGTTCGACCTGGAGGATCTGGTCGCCTTCGGCGCCGTCTGCGGCTTCAAGCGGCGCCGGGCGCTCGGCATGATCAGCGAGATCGCCGAGCGGGTGCGCGACTGGCCGACCTATGCCAGCGAGGCCGGCGTCCATGAGCCGGACGCCCAGCGGATCAACGGGGCCCTGCGCCTCGATCTCACACCGGCTGATCGACACACCTGACGTCGCGGGACGAGCGCGCGCCAACTTGAAACGTCCCACGAGAGCGTCTCAAACGCGCCATTTCCTGACATTCCCTCGCCGCCAAGAACCGGACGTTGGCGGCTTTGTCGGCGAAACGTCCGCTCCCGACCCTCAACGGACAAAACGTTGCGAAAGCCACAGCACCAGCAGGACGACAGGAACCACGAGTAGCAATTGGTTCATTCGGATGTCCCAGCGCACGGTCGGCACCCGATGAGGAGGATATTCTAGCGGCCAACTCTTTCTTTCGATGGCCTTGATCAGAATGTCGGGGGTGATCGGTATCCGCTGCACACGCCGATAGGGCGGAGCGAAGAACAGGCCGCCGAAGTTCGTCCCCTCCTCACGATGGTGGAAATACCAGAGACAATTTTCGCCATCGATCCCGACTCGATCCCGGAAGCCGTCCATGAAAGCAGAGGCGTCGTCTCCCTCTATGCCGAACCGATCAAACAGATCGGCGTCGCCGCTGGCAGGAAGCCCATCGCCCCAAAACTCCTCGAACCATTCAGAAAGACGTCAACGTGCATCGCTCATGCACCATCGCTACGCCAATGCGGGGCGATCTGTAAGCGAACGAACATCCGCTAACCACCCTTGGCGGACGCCCGGCGCGGCTTGTTGGATGGCTTCAGCGCGCCAGAAGCGGTCCTTGGCTCCCTGACCGAAACCGGGCATTTAGCCCCCCGCGGTCTCAGAGCGGCAAAGCCTTCGCAAGATTGGCCTTCAGCTTCTCATCGGGTCCCAGAAGCGGCTTCGGCGGCGACGCTTCGGTCAAGCCCAACATGTTCGCCGCTGTATACATCAGCCGAAGACTGCCGTGGGCACGGAACAGGTCCCACAAGCCGGCGAAGGCGGCGTCGCATCGGTCCGCTTTCTCGCGATCGCCTCTGACAGCCGCCACCGCGAGCGCGGCGGCTTGTTCAGGAAACAGCCCGCCAGCCACGCTGTACCAGCAGTCGGCGCCCGCCAGCAGCGCTGCCTTGCAGCCCCAGTCGCCGCTGTAGCCGATGGACAGGTTTGGCGCCGCCTGCCGAAAAGCCGCCAGGTCGGCGGCGATGTCGCCGGACGCCGGCAGCGGCAGCTTGATCGCGGCCACGGTCGGGATCGCCGCCAGACGGGCGACCAGTTCCGGCCTGAAGGTGAAGTTGGTCGTGCCAGGATTACTGTAGATGCATAGCGGCAGGTCCGTGGCGGAAGCGACGGCGAGGAAGTGCTGAAAGACCTCCTCCTCCGTCAGCGGCGTATAGCTGACCGGCGCCAGGAGCAGGCCGGACGCGCCCTCCTCGGCCGCGTCGCGCGCCAGGGCCTGGGCCTCGTCGGTCCGCATGGCGCCCACGCCGACGATGATCGGGATTGAGGCGACGGCTTCAACGGCCGCCGCCACGGCGCGTCGCCGCTGGTCGTGGCTCAGGAACATATAGGTCCCGGTGCTGCCGAGCAGGCCTATGGAATCGGCGCCGCCCGCCTCGATGCGTCGGACCAGCCGCTGCAGGTCGGTCGCGATGATCTCGCTTTCCGACGTCATCGGGGTGATGGGAAAGGCCGAAAGGCCCGAAAACAGCGCCACGCTTCTGCTCCAGAATATCGCCTCAATGAGGATCCGCGCGGCACTCGGCTCAAATCAGGCTTGGCTTCAATTTGTGTCGGTCCAGCCGATCAGTCTGGACGCTGAAGCAGAAGACTGCTCACCTGCAGCAATGAACTGAGACGCTTCAACCCGGCGATCAGATCATCGCCCGCCCGCATCAGCGCCGAGATCGGCATGGGGTCCAGGCACTCGAGGACGAACCACATGGCGGTGCTGTCGTCGGTGATCCGCGTCCGTACGCCCTGTCGCCAGTTCCACCGCCGACAGGTCGCGCCGCGATCATCGCGCCAGATGACCTCGCCGGAATCAATCACTTCGATCTTCGGTTCGCCGTTCTGGGCCGTGTCGAAGGCTTCGCCGCCCTGGGCGACGACCAGCCTGGGCATCCCGGCGTAGGCGTCCGCATCCTCGCCGCCGATCGGAAGGGCGTAACGGAGGCTGATCGCATTGTAGAGATCGACGACGGCGTTCATCGGCGGCAGGGTCCCGTCCCGCTGCGCCCGCTTGCGCAAGGCCTCCACGGAGCATGGCGTCCGCTGCGGCTTGGCGCCGAAGGCGCGGTAGGCGTCGCGCCAGGCGTCCAGGTGCGCCTCAGCCCACTCAGGCTCCTGCGCCTCACACGCTAGACGCAACTGTTCTACGCCATAAGGATCGCTCGGCCCATTGCGCGCGCCAGCGACAAGGATGCTGAGCGCGGCGAAATCCGGACGCAGGGCGTAGATTTCCGGGGTGATGACGGGCGGGTTCATGGGGACCTCAATGTTCTGAAATGGCCTCAGGCGAAGACGCCGCGCACCAGGACCACGGCGATGACGGTCATCATCAGGCCCGTGACGACATCCAGCACGCGCCAGGCGAGCGGGCGGGCGAAGAGAGGCGCCAGAAAGCGTGCGCCGAAACCGATGGCTGCGAACCAGAAAGCGGCGAAGGTCGAGGCTCCGATGATGAACAACAGCCGCCGGCCCTCGGGCAGGCTGGACCCGACAGCCCCCATCAGCATGACGGTGTCGATGTAGACATGCGGGTTCAGAAGGGTGAAGGCGGCGGTGGCCGCCAGTGCAGCCCCGAGCGACAGACCTGCGCCGTCCTGAACGACCAGAGCCTCCGAGCGCATTGCCCGCCGAAAGGCCCCAACGGCGTACCAGGTCAGGAAGGCGGCGCCGCCGAGGCTCAACGCCATCGACAGGCCGGGAACCGCCGCCAGAAGTTGGCCCAGACCGTTCACGCCGGCGATGACGAGGACGGAATCCGCCACGGCGCAGAACAGAACGACCGGCAGGACATGCTCGCGCCGCAGCCCCTGCCGCAGCACGAACATGTTCTGGGCGCCGATGGAGACGATCAGGCTGGCCGACAGGGCGAAACCCTTCGCCAGGGGCGGAAGAATGGAAACGATCATGGGCTGCTGATCGCATGGCGTAGGGCCGTAGCCGAACTAATCTTGCTTAGGCTAGATTAGCAGACCTAATGCTCGACTATCCCGCCCTCGCCGCTCTGGCCGCCGTCATCCGCACCGGTTCCTTCGATGCGGCCGCCGAAGCCTTGTCGGTCACGCCCTCGGCCGTGTCCCAGCGCGTGAAAGGATTGGAGGAGCGGTTAGGTCTGCCCCTGGTCATTCGCGCGACGCCGTGCCGACCGACCGAGGCGGGGGCACGGCTGGCGGCCCACTTCGATCAGGTGGCTCTTCTGGAGCACGACATGATGGCGGGCGATCCCGTCTGGGCCGCCGCGTTCGGCGGCGCGCGCCCGACCTTGAAGATCGCCCTCAACGCCGACAGCCTCGGCACATGGTTCGCTGGCGCGGCCGCCCGCTTCGCCGCCGCCCAGCCGAACACCCTGTCCCTGGTGCTCGACGACGAGGCCGACACCGCCGAGCGTCTGCGTTCGGGCGAGGTGATCGCCGCCGTGACGACCGCCGGAAAGGCTGTCGCCGGATGTAGCACCCTGCCGTTGGGCTCGCTTCGCTACGTGGCCGCCGCGACGCCCGACTTTCGCGATCGCTACTTCCCAGACGGCGTGACGGCCGCACGGCTTGCCGAAGCGCCAGTACTCCGTTTCAGTCCACGCGACCGGCTGCAACTACAGTGGACCGAAAAGGTCGTCGGACGCCCGATCGAAGGCCCTACCCATTGGGTGCCGTCCACTCAGGGGTTTCTCGATTTCACCCTGGCCGGCGTCGCCTGGTCCCTGACGCCGGAACGCCTTGCCGCTCCGCAGATCGCGTCAGGCCGCCTGATTGATCTCGCTCCTGGCCTCATCGTGGATGTGCCGCTCTTCTGGCAGCACCTGCGCATCACCACCCGCCTGATCGAAGACCTGACCAAGGCGGTTCGTGCTGCGGCGGCTGGCTGGCTACATCCCGCCTGACGGCAACGCGCCAGTAGCGGGCGCTGGGACCGCGCTCAAAAGGAGACATTGCGTCGAGGCGGCGGAGACCAACCTGTCAGCTCGTATGGCCGCCTTTGGCTGGTCGCGCATCCCGCCTAATCTGACACCGTCGAAGAAGGCAGGCTGGTGTGGTTAGCCCGGGCCTCGCGCAAGCGGGTCTGTCCGTCGCTGCCAGCGGCGAGTCCCCGACTTTATAGACATCATGACCTCCACAGAGGAAACCCGACTTGCCCCGGGGCTCAGCGCCCGATGCGATACAGATACGAAAACGTCGGCGCTTCGGCCGCGGCGTCAGGCAGGGGAGGCACCGCTACTGCGACCACCACGCTGTCCCGGGCCTCTTCGTCAAACGCCGTGATCCGGGCATTGAGGGACTCAACCTGGGCCAGATCCGCGTCGCCTTGCGCAACCGTGTACAGACCCGCCGGCCTGTCGAGCCCTTCGGCAAGACCGACGAGGCGTCCTTCATCGATCCTGACCGGCTCGATCAGGGCTCCGGTGGAGTTCAACACTTCGACGCCGGATCTCGCGACGCCGTTCTGGTCGAACCGTTGCCAGAGCTGATCGTCGCCGACCGTGAAAGTGACGCTGATGTCATCGCTGCCCGTGATCGGCGCCAGACGGAGGTTGAAGGCGCGGCCGCGTCCGTTTGACGACACCCAGATCGACTGGACGGAATCGCTCCATTGGCCGTCGGGTTGGAGGATCGTCAGGTAGAGGTTTTCCCCCATCGGACTGCCTGAACTCCAGGCCATGGCTGCGCCCCCGTCCGCCAGCGGCAGGGCATCGACCGTCGGCATGTGGGTGAGCCGATCTTCGAGGACATCGGTTGAGCCTTCCGCCCCGTCGGGAGAGAAGGTGACAAGGTGCAGCTCGTGCATTCGCGTTCCGGAGACGAAGCTTGTGAACGCGACGGCGACCGCTCCGCTTTGGAACGGGATTATCATGCCCCTGCGAGGCTGATCGAATGCATCGGGCTCGGTGAGCAAAGACCCGGTAAGGAGCATGGCCTCGCCCACCGGTTCGCCGTCACTCGAGAATTGCCGCAGCCTCAGGCCAGCCGCCGGCGCCTGGGACTCGCTTACTTCGTCCGCCGAATAATAAAGGACCCAGAACCGCCCATCGTGCGTCGACGCGATGTCGTAGACCTTGCGCTCGTCGGGCACGAATGGACGCCCAACGGGCCCTTCCGGAGTATGGATCTCGACATGCTCGGACCCGCCCACGGGCCGATCACTGATCGTGATCACGAAGCGATCGGGCCCGATCACTTCAAGATCCTTGACGACGCCCGGGAAGGGCTGCCCGATGCTGCCCCGCTGCTGGGTCGATGAGGGACGCTGGGGCTCGATGTGCTGCGCCGCCGCGGGCCAGCTTGCGGCCCCCGCCGACGTTATCGCGAGGATCGCAAGCGAGCGGGCGATGGGTGTGAGATGTCTCATTCAACTGGCTCCGGAATGCGGCCCACAGGTCGGCGGATGGAGTGCGAGGGGATCAATCTCTGTTCTGGGGGCGGGAACTCATTGCTCCGGGTCGTTGCGGATCGGTCCGGGGCCGCTTCGATGCGCGCGATCTGCCCTGAAGAGGCCGCCCGCCATTCGACAGGCCCCTGGGTCCGCCCCCCTTTCGGGAGACTGGCAAGTAGCTCAAGGAACATGCAAGGCCTTGCTCCATGATCTGGAGGGGCCACGGACCAGGCCGAAGACCGCGCCGCCGACCGCGCCCGCGCCCGTCGTCATCAGCAACAGGATCCAGCCCGGCTCTCTCTGTTCGTCCGGGGTTCCGCCGCTGGCGAGGATGAGCCCCCCGGAGAGCAGCCCGACGATCGCGCCGGCCGCCACGAACCACGGCAGGCTGTCCCGCCGGAACGCTTTCAGAATCAGGAATGACGGCAGGCCTCCGATCACGGCGGCCGGAACGGTGAACAGAAGACCAAAAAACGCGTAGACGAGCGCACCGAAGAACCATGACGCCGGCTCTGCGCCCGACGAGGCGCTAAGGGTCGCTCCCAATGCGAAACCGGAGGCGAAGGGGGCCGCTGCAAAGGCCACGATAGTCCGTGCGACCGACATTTCTTCCCCCCTACCGACCGTGACTGGAACCGGCCTTGTCCAAAACGTCAAGGTTGACCGGGACGCGCGTCAGATTGCGTCATGTTGCGCCTGGAGGTCCGGCGCCTCAGCCGTTCAGACGACTTGTCGAACAAGGCCTGTCAGCTGAGGAGGGCTGCGCGCTGGCTTCCACGGAAATGCCAGCGTCGCCCTTGCTTCATCCGCAGGTCGGTTGCGCGGTCTCCGGCTCGACCACGATCTCGACCCGCTCGTCGTTCACCGCCCACGCGACCGCATCACCGCAAGCGATCGTCCAGACGCGGTCTGCAGGAATGCCGCCTTCCACGAGCAGATCCCGAACCAGATTGGCCCGGATTTGCGAGCGCATGGCGCGATCCATTTCCTTGGTGTCCCGGAAGTGAGAGTGGCCTACCACGGTGACCCGCATCCCGGGCCCAAGCGGGGTACAGGGGGCCCGGCAGCCTTCCACGCCCGTCACCCGCCGCGCCGTCCGCTTGACGCCTTCGCGAAAGACCTCGTCCAGTGTGATCATTGGCCCGATGAACTGGACCCGGCTGACGACCGCCCGTGAGGCGCCGCCGTCGGCCTGCTGCGCCTCAACTGGAGTATCAAGACAGAAGAGGATTGCGCCCGCAAAGGCCAGCGAGCGGAATGTCAGACCCTTGCTCATGGAATAAGCCTGCAGCTCGAACTGTGGATTGCCTCGGGGATTGGTCTCGCCTGGAGCGCCCGGGCCGGTGAGAAACAGCTTGACTGAAACTGTCGCCGACCGAGGCGTCAAGGGGTCGACCGGCAGCGGTCAGATCACGTCATCCGCGCCCGGCTCTGAGTAGGCCCACCTCTGGTCCGTGCTTACCACAGGTCGCTGAACGGGCAGAAGAGCGTGCGAGAGTCCCTCGCCGACGGTCAGTTCTGCCAACCGGATGATTGGAATTCCGCTCCTGGAGCGGACGCTCGGAACCGCCGCTATGAGCCCATGGCGGACTCTGGCGGGGCCGGCCAACGGCGTGTCGCCTTTGGGCTCATTTTCGACGTTCGGCAGGTCCGCTTTATGCAGTTGGCGCGTGCGCTCGCGCTCCCGCATGTCGGCTATACACCGGGCGGCTGCCGGAGGCGTCATGGCATGCCACGTCCGCTTAGGCCTGCGCCGCTCCCGGTCTCGCTTGCCGAGCGGCCGCTCAACGAAGGGCTAACCCGATGAGGGGCAGGCTGCCGGGCGGCGTAGAAGCAACATCGAGGGAGTATCGATGAAGCACCTTTTCGCTCCGGTCGTTATCGCAGCGGCGGCCCTGGCTTCGGCGTCCGCCCAGGCCCATGCGCGCCTACTGTCCGCAACGCCGGCCAGCGGCGCGACGGTGGCGGCGCCCCGAACGGTCAGCCTGACCTTCAGCGAGCGGTTCGCGGCCCCGTTTTCGACGGTCGAGATCCGGGACGGACAGGGCCGGACCGTGCCAGCGACGCGCAGCGTGTCGCAGGACGGCAAGACGCTGGTCGCGACCGTCGCGACGCCGTTGCCGGCCGGCGCCTATCGCGTGACATGGGCCATCGCCGCTGCTGACGGTCATCGCATGACGGGCGACTACAGCTTCACCGTCCGCTGAGATGCAGGTCGAGCCGGCCCTGGTGATACTGCGCTGGCTGCAGTTCGCAGCGGCCGCCGTGGCGCTGGGACTGCCCCTGTTCGAGGCGTACGCCGTTCGCGGCGGTTCATCGTCGTTGGCGCGACGTACGGGCATCGCGGCGGGAGGGCTGCTGGCCTGCGCCGCCGCCGCCGGACTGGTCGCCCAGACCGCGCTGATGGCCGGGGGCTGGACAGCGGCGCTGAGCCTTCCGGCGCTGGGATATGTTCTCCAGTCGACTGGTCCCGGCCTCGCCCACGGGGTGCGCACCACCCTTGCTCTCGCGGGGGGCGCCCTCCTCCTGCTCGGCCGCGGTGATCCGCGCGCACGCCGGCTGGCGGTTGTGGCGTTCGCCGGCGCCACCGCCAGCTTCGCCTGGAGCGGCCACGGGGCCTCCAGCGAGGGGCCGGCGGGGGTGATCCACCTGCTGGCCGATATCGTCCATGCCGTCGCCGCTGCGGTCTGGCTGGGCGCACTGGTCGGCTTCTGCCTCAGGCTCGCACGGGAGGGACCGGATAGCGTGGCGACGGCGGGAGCGCTGACGCAGTTCGCCGGCGTCGGCACGGCCGCCGTCGTCGCCCTGGCGCTCAGCGGACTGGTCAACGCCGCATTTCTCATCGGGCCGGATGGCGCGTCGCGCTTGCCGGGTTCGGTCTGGGGCGGGCTGCTGCTCGCCAAGCTGGCGCTGTTTGCCGTGATGCTCGGTCTGGCGGCCCACAATCGGTACAGTCTGACCCCCGCGCTCGCGGCCGCGGTCGCTGCGGGCGGGGAAACGGCGCCGGCGATGCGAAAGCTGAGAGTCAGCATCGGCCTGGAGCTCACTACGGGCGTCGTCCTTCTGGGACTTGTCGCCGTGATGGGTATCCAGATGCCCCCGGTCGCACTGTGAGGTCGAGACGCCCTCCCGGCCCCGGCTCGTAACAGATAGGCTTGAGTTGGCTGGCAGGGTGGCGCCCCCCGGCGAGGGGACGCGCTTCCGCCTGCGTATGACAACGGCAAGACAGGACGAGGATCGGCATGGCTGACCTGGACCGACTGATCGCCGACGGTCCGACGCCCGGCGGGGCGCGGCTCGACACACTGGAAGACGCCGTCTGGGCGCGCGTAGCGCTCAGACGGGCAAAAGGGCGCGAGGCGCGTCTGCGGCTGTCGGCGCTGGCTGTGGCCGCTCTGGTCGGCGGCGTGATGGGCAGCCAGATCGTGCCGCCCGCCAAGCCGGCCGGTGGTGATCTGGCCGTGTTCAGCCCCCGGGTCGCCGCCGCGCCGCTCGATCTGCGGAGCGCCCTGGGATGAGCGGCCTGAAGTCCACCCTGGTCACCGCGATCCTGTCCGCCGCCATCGGCGCGGCCGCCGCCTGGGGCGCCATGACGTGGCAGACCGAGCGGGCGCGGCCCGCCGATCTGCACCGGATCGTCCACGAGCAACTCGATCTCAGCCCCGAACAGACGCGACGTCTCGACGAGATCGAGGCCGCCTACGCACGGGAGCGCGTCCCGCTCGAAGCAGAGGTCCGCGCCGCCAATGCCGAACTGTCCGCCGCCATCGCCGAGAGTCGGGGAGACACGGCCGAGGTCCGGGCTGCGGTCCAGCATTTCCACACCGCCATGGGCGACCTGCAGATGGCGACCATCCGCCATGTGTTCGACATGCGCAGCGTCCTGACGCCGACGCAGGCAGAAGCCTTCGACCGCGCCGTGGTCGAGGCCCTTCGCGCCGACGCTGACTGACGCGAGCGTGGAGCGCGCAGACACCGACGAGCGCCGGGCCGCCGCCGGGGACCCGGGCGCGTTTTCCCGGTTGATGACGGCGACGAAGGGCGACCTCTATCGTCTCGTGCTGCGCTACGTCGGCGATCCGGATGAGGCGATGGATCTGGTCCAGGACACCTACGCCGCCGCCTGGCTGGCGATTGGCCGATACGATTCGACGCGACCTTTCGGGGCCTGGATCAGAACCATCGCGCTGAACAGGTGTCGGGACTGGAGCCGTCGCCGGCGGGTCCGCAGGATGATCCGGGGCGTGATCGGGCTCGATGCGCCGGAGGCGCAACGGGTTGGTGATCCGGCCCCGGGCGTCGAGGATCACGTTGACGACCGCCAGCGCATGGCCCGCCTCCAGGCGGCCCTGCACAGCCTGCCGGACGCCCAACGGGCGCCGCTGCTGCTGGCGGCGCTTGAAGGTCGCTCCCATGCCGAGATCGGCGGCATTCTGGGCGTGTCGCCCAAGGCGGTCGAGCTTCGAATTGCGCGGGCGCGCAGGACCCTTCTGGCGCAGCTTGACGCTGGGTCGCCGTTGCCTGCGACCGGGGGTCGCGAGGGATAGTCCCTGGTCGGGCGTAAGGCCTGACAGAACGACAGGGGCGATCATCCCATGACACTTGCGAGACCTGATCGACGCGCCTTGCTGGGGGGACTGGCCGGCGGCGCCGGATTGTGGGCGGCCCAGGGCCTGCTGCCGGCCTGGGCCCAAAGCGGCTCAGCCGGTCTGCGCGCCGATGTGGCCACGCTTGAGGGCCCGGACGTCCAGCTGACCGTCGGCCATTCGCCCTTCACGGTCGGCGGCCGGACCGGGCACGCGATCACCGTCAACGGCACGCTCCCGGCGCCCCTGATCCGGCTGCGGGAAGGGCAGAACGTCCGGCTTTCGGTGACCAACACACTCGACGAGGACACCTCGATCCACTGGCACGGGCTGCTGCTGCCGTTTCACATGGACGGCGTGCCCGGCGTGAGCTTCCCCGGCATCCGGCCCGGCGAGACGTTTCACTACGAGTTCCCGATCATCCAGTCGGGGACCTTCTGGTATCACAGCCACTCCAACCTGCAGGAGGCGATGGGCCATTACGGGCCGTTGATCATCGACCCGGCAGGACCTGATCCAGTCGCGTGGGACCGGGAGCATGTGATCGTCCTGTCGGACTGGAGCTTCCTGCATCCGCACGAGATCCTCGACCGGCTGAAGAAGAGCCCCGGCTACTTCAACCGCTCGCGCACCACCCTCTCAGGTCTGCTGTCGGGCGAGGACGGCATGTCGCTCGCCGACCGGCGGATGTGGGGCCAGATGCGGATGGACCCGCGCGATATCGCCGACGTCAACGGCACGACCTACACCTACCTGGTCAACGGTCACGGCCCTGACGAGAACTGGACCGGCCTGTTCCGACCGGGAGAGCGGGTCCGGCTGAGGGTCATCAACGCCTCGGCCATGTCGATCTTCAATGTCCGCATTCCCGGCCTCCCCATGACCGTGGTCAACGCCGACGGCGAGAACGTCCGCCCGGTCGAGACCGACGAGTTCCAGATTTCGGTGGCCGAGACCTACGACGTCATCGTCCACCCGACCGACGACCGCGCCTACACCCTCGTCGCGGAGTCGGTGGACCGCTCGGGAATGGCGCGGGCGACGCTGGCGACGCGTCCGGGCATGACGGCCGACGTTCCGCCGCTCCGTCAGGTGCCGACGCTCACCATGCGCGACATGGGCATGGGAGGCATGGGCCACGGCGGCATGGACCATGCTGCGATGGGGCACGCCGGACATGGATCCGCGCCGGCCGGGTCCGCCGCGGATCATGGGGCCATGCATCATGACATGCGAAACCCGGACAACGCGCCCGCAGGCATGGCGGTCGGCGTCGGCGTCGACATGATCTCGCCGGCCCCGGTGAACCGGCTGGGGGAGCGCCCCATGGGGCTGGAGGACGTCCCGCACCGGGTGCTGGTCTACACCGACCTCGTCGCGCTCGCGCCCAACAAGGACCAGAGGCCGCCCTCGCGGGCCCTGGAGATCCACCTGACCGGCAACATGGAACGGTTCATGTGGGGCTTCGACGGCCGCAAGTTCTCCGAGATCGTCGAACCGATCCGGTTCGAGCTGAACGAGCGGGTGCGGGTGACGCTGGTCAACGACACCATGATGGCCCATCCGATCCACCTGCACGGCCACTTCTTCGAGCTGGTCACGGGCGGTCCGGCGGGACATCAGCCGCTGAAGCACACCGTCAACGTCGCGCCCGGCTCGCAGGTCACCTTCGACCTGACCGCCGACGCGCCCGGTGACTGGGCCTTCCACTGTCACATGCTGATGCACATGCACGCGGGCATGTTCAACGTCATCACCGTGCGCCCGCTGCAAGGCGGCGCCGCATGATCCGGCTTGTCTTCACCCTGACGCCGATGGTGCTGGTCGCCGGCGCCGCCGCCGCCCAGGACCATGGTCACCACGCACCGCCAGCCCGACCGGCCGTGCAGCCATCGCCGCAGACACCAGCCGCTGACCCGCATGCCGGTCACGTGATGTCGCCGGCACAGCAGCCGGAGAACTCCCATGCGGGCGATGTGGCGCCCGTCCGGATTGATCCGCACGCCGGGCATGACATGAGCGTGGGGCACAACGCGCCGGCAGGCCCGCCGGAGGTGCCGACCAGCGCGGATGACCCGGGCCGTCCGCGCCAGCCCCCGCCGCCGGCAGCCGCTCTGACGGGACCGGCCCACGCCGCCGACGCCATCTGGGGCGCCGAGCGCATGGCCGCCTCGCGCCAGATGCTGCTGCTCGAGAATGGCGGCATGGGGGCCACCGCGGTCATCGTCGACCGTCTGGAGCTGAGCTCCGGCGGGGGCGAGGAGGGCTGGACGTGGGACGTCGCTGGCTGGACCGGCGGCGACATCAACCGCTTCTGGTGGAAGTCGGAGGGCGAAGGCGACTTCGACGGCGAAACGGAGGGGGAGCTTCAGGCGCTGTACAGCCGCGCCGTTACGCCCTTCTGGGATCTTCAGGTCGGTGTCCGGCAGGACGTCCGCGAGGATGGAGAAGATCCGACGCATCTTGTCCTGGGCGTGCAGGGCCTTGCGCCCTACTGGTGGGAGGTCGATGCAGCGACCTTCGTCTCGACCGACGGTGACCTGACCGCCCGCGTCGAGGCCGAGTACGATCAGCGCATCACCCAGCGCCTCATCCTTCAGCCCCGAATCGAGGTCGAGGCCGCAGCGGCGGATGTCCCGGAGCTGGGTCTGGGGTCCGGCCTGACGCACGTCGAGGCCGGCCTGCGACTGCGCTACGAGATCGCCCGGGAATTCGCCCCCTATGTCGGGGTCGAGTGGAGCCGTGAGCTGGGCGAAACCGCCGATCTCACACGCGCCGCAGGCGACGAGCCTGAACACACCCGCTTCGTCATCGGCCTCAAGGCCTGGTTCTAGGAGACGGCTCATGCGCCATCTTTTTCCGCTCCTTGCCGTCGCCCTTGTCGGCGTCGCGCCGGCAGCCGCCCAGGACGCCCATGCCGGCCACGGCTCGCATGGCGCCCACGCCGATCATGCCGCAGCGGCGCCTGCGGCTCACTATGCCCATGAGGTGACCACGAGCCCGGCGGACGGGGCGATGATGGACGGGCCGCCAGACTGGTTCACCGCCACCTTCCCGCATCCCATGATCCTCAGGACGGTCACAGTGGCCGCAGAAGGCCGGCCGCCGGTGGCCGTGCCCGTCGCCGCCGGGGCCGCCACCACCCGGGTCGCCGCAGACCTGCCGCCGCTGCGCCCCGGGACCTACACGCTGAACTGGACAGCCGAGGGCGCCGACGGTCACAGCATGACCGGAGCCGTCCGGTTCATGGTCCACTGATGGGCGGTTTTCCGACCCGCAGGCTCCTGCTGGCGGCCGGCGCCGCCCTCGCCGTGGCCAGCGCCTCGTCCGCGCAGGATCGACGGATGACCGCCTACAAGACGCCCTGGTGCGGCTGTTGCGACGGGTGGGTGGCGCACATGCGCGCCGCCGGCTGGACGGTGCAGGTGGTCGAGCTGGAGGACCTCGCCCCCATCCGCGCCCGCCACGGCGTACCCGACCGCTATGCCGGTTGCCACACGGCCGTCGTGGCGGGTTACGCCATCGAGGGCCACGTTCCGGCCGCGGACGTCGAGCGCCTTCTGAGAACCCGACCGACGGCGGCGGCGCTCGCGGCCCCGGGCATGCCGGCAGGATCGCCGGGGATGGAGGCGGCAGGCCGTGAGCCCTACGTGACCGTTCTGATCGACCGGACCGGAAGAGCGACCGTCTTCGGCCGCCACAACGGGGCCTGACCTCAGGCCGGATCCCCCTGGAAGGCGGCGATGATCGGGCAGGGGCCGGCGAGCTCGGAGACGCAGGCGCTCGCAAGTCTCCGAAGCGCGGAGCGGGCCTGCTCCAGATCGGCAATCGTCCTGTCGAGGGCGGCCAGACGCTCTTCGGCAAGGGCGCGCGCACGACCGCGATCCTCGCCCGCGTCGAGGGCCAGAAGCTCCCTGATCTGCTCCAGGGTGAAGCCTGCCGTCTGGGCCGAGCGGATGAACTTCAGTCGCCTGACGTCGTCTTCGCCATAGCGTCGGATGCCCTCACCGGAGCCACCGCTCCCCCGTTCTGGCGTCGGCATAAGGCCGCGTCGCTGATAAAAGCGAACGGTCTCCAACCCGACGCCGCCTTCGCGCGCCAGCGCCGAGATTGTCCGCGGCTTCACGCTTGACTCCGTACCATGGTCCGGAACCTAAGGTGTCGGTCCTCGATTGGAAAGCCCAAGGAGACGACCATGACCCGATCGGCGACCCTCTACAGGATGGTGATGCCCGGCCACACCTGTCCGTGGGGCCTGAAGGCCCGCCACCTTCTGCGCAGCCGCGGTTACAGGGTTGAGGATCACTGGCTGACGAGCCGGGAACAGACCGAGACTTTCAAGCGGGAGCACGGTGTGGCGACCACCCCGCAGATCTTTGTCGAGGGGCGTCGCATCGGCGGGCACGACGACCTGCGTCGCTTCCTCGGCCTCAAGGTGGGAGACCCCAAGGCGACGACCTATACGCCGGTGCTCGTGGTCTTCCTGACGACAGCCGTAATGGCCGCCATGCTCAGCTTTACCGTCTACGGGACGCCGCTCACTGTCCGGGGCGGCGAGTGGTTCATCGCCCTGTCGATGATGGTGCTCGGCATGCTCAAGCTGCAGAATGTCGAAAGCTTCTCGACCATGTTTCTGAATTACGACCTGCTGGCGCAGCGATGGGTGCCGTACGGCAGGATCTATCCGTTTGCGGAGTTCGGAGCCGGCGCCCTGATGCTTGCAGGGGTGCTCACCTGGGTGTCCGCCCCCATAGCGTTGCTGATTGGCGGGATCGGTGCGGTGTCTGTGTTCAAGGCTGTCTACATCGATCGACGCGAGCTCAAATGCGCCTGCGTGGGCGGCGACAGCAACGTTCCGCTCGGCTTTCTCTCCCTGACCGAGAATCTCATGATGATCGCCATGGCGGTGTGGATGCTGGCGATGAAAACGCGGGGTGCGGCGCTAGAGATGCCGATGTAAGGCGGGCGACAGGCGGCGATCCGGCATGTTGCCGGGTCGCTATTCCCGCGCCGCAGGCGCATAAATGCGGGGGGCGCGTTTTACGGGAGGCGGCAATGAGCCAGCCAGACCTGTTCCGACCGCCCCGCAAGCCCTGGAACGCGGGCCGCATGATCGGGGCGAAGGCTCCGCTGAAGCCGAGGCACATCTGGGCGATCCGCCAGCAGCTGAAGTCCCTTGGCGCGGTCCGCGACCTGGCGATGTTCAACATCGCCCTCGACGCCAAGCTCCGCGGCTGCGATCTTGTGCGGCTGCGTGTCAGCGACGTCGTCCAGGCTGGCTCCGTGCGACACCGGTCCACCGTGATCCAGCAGAAGACCGGGCGACCGGTCCCGTTTGAGATCACCGAACCGGCCCGGGACGCCCTGGCCCACTGGCTCGACTTGCGTGGCCCTCGGGTGGATGACTGGCTGTTCCCCAGCCGGACCCGGGCAGGCACGCACATCGGCACGCGGCAGTACGCCCGGCTGGTCGACCGCTGGGTGCAGATGATCGACCTGAACCCCGGCGCGTATGGCACGCACAGCCTGAGGCGGACGAAGGTCGCGCTGATCTACAAGAAGACCGGCAACCTGCGCGCCTGCCAGTTGCTCCTTGGCCACGGGAAGCTGGAGAGCACCGTGCGCTACCTTGGCATCGAGGTGGATGACGCGCTGGAGATCTCGGAGCAGATCGACTTGTGACTCCGATGGCGCGCCGCCTGGTCTCGCGACCGACGAGTTCCCGTTCAGCTCAAGGGCAGACCCAACCTCCATAGTGAGGCGTCGGTGACTGACTCCAAGGTCGTGTTTCCGGCCGGCTGCGTATGTCTCCTAATGGCGCACAATGGGCCAGGACCTCGCGAGCTGGACCAATAGTTACGGGGCAGACACGCCCGTCGGTCGGACCGCCGTCCAGATGAAGACGAAGTTGCGGTGCTCGGCCCACGTCATTCCCTCAATCCGATCGCCGACGAGGCAAGCTGAGGTGTGATACGGCCCTGCGCCGTCGGTGGTTCGGAACGCGACGCACAGTCGTCCTGCCTGTGCCGTCCAGCGCCCCGACAGGATTTCGCTGTCATAGAAGTCGCCAGTCAGCGTTTCGTCCTCACCAAGGTTGAGGTTCATCGCCTTCAGATACGACCCATCGGCATTTGCCGACAGATCGACGCTCCAGGCGCCGTTCATCGTCTGCGGAGTCAACGGGGAGGTCTGTACAAGCGCTGAAGCGACGGCGAGGCTGACGATTAGCATGGCGATCTGTCCCTGCGTTATGGATGGTCGACCACGCCGCCATCCCGGCGACAATGCTCCCGATGCGCCGCGTCTGCACGCCCTCTCGCGAAATGCGCCTGAGCTGCGAGCAATGTCTGCTCCCCGAGAGGAAGCCGGTGTCCGCAGTTGGCGCACTGCTGGCTCAGGTGATGATCCGCAACTCGATGGCGACCGGATGGACGAGGTCATCGACGCGGTGCGAGTGTCGGGCGGCCCGGTCGGCGGTCTGACCGGGAATGGTGCTGGCCGCCTGACGGCTGTTCGGTGCAACAAGAGTGACCTTGGAGCCTGGGGCGAAGCGATATGAGCAAGCAGCAGTCAAAGACGCCGGAAGCCGGCGCGCAGGCACCTGTGAAGTCCAACCTCGGAGGCGAACCGGCGAAGCCGCTGGAGACCCGGCATGTCTTCCTCGATACCCAAGTCTACCGGAACTTGAGACACAATCCGGCCAACCGCGCCCTGACGCTGCTGCTTGAGCAGATAGAAGCCCATCGCGTCGTACTTCACACGACGGACATCACCCTGATGGAGGTGAAGCGGCAGATTCGCGAGAGCGTCATCGCCCACAGCCGCGAGCTCGGCAAGCTGGAGAAGGACCTCGCCCAATGGCGCAAGGCGTCGCCGGACAAGGGACCGTCAGCGCCGATCACGATGGATGTTGATGTGCTCGCCGAGGAGATGTTCGAGCAGTTCCGGGGGGTCCTCCTCGGGGATTGCAAGGCGGTCACCCACGCGGCGCTCAGCATTCCGGCCGGCGATGTGTTCGACCGCTATTTTCGGCGCGAGCCGCCGTTCCACGGGGAGGAGAGCAAGGAGTTCCCCGACGCCTTCACCCTAGAGGTCTTGTCCCGCTGGTGCGAGACGGAAAGAGAACGTCTCTACGTGGTCACCAGGGACGGGGCCATGCTCAAGGCGGCGGACGAGCATCCCTTAATGCTCACGATGCCGACCCTGCATCAGGTTCTAGCCAGCGCCTCCGCCGACCTCGATCCCGACGGCGACGCCGCAGCCTTGGCCGAGACGACGATCAACGGTCAGGATTTCGACGGCAGCTTCGAGGCGGCCATGCAGGACCAGATCAGAAGCATGGTTTTCATCTACGCCGGCGAACTGGCGGAAGGCGAGGCCTACCAAGGCGAACTCCTGTCCATCGAGCAGATCGACGGTTGGACCGTTGTCGGGCTAAGCGGCGGGCGGATCACCTTGATTCTTAGCGCCGCCGTCAGGGTAAAAGTCGAGGTTCAGTATGAAGATCGCGAGGACGCAATCTACGACCGAGAAGACGACGTCTGGTTCGGTGCCGAAAGTGGATCCACCGAGGTCGAGGAGGAAGTCCGGCTGGAGGTCCTCGTGGACCTGGATCGCGCACGCGGCGCGGTGCTCGAAGCCCGGATCCTAACACCAGAAGTGACCATCTACGGGCCTTCCGAATACGATTACTGATCGGGGAACCTCTTCGCCGGCGCGGATGCGGGGCTGAGGAAGCTGGAGCCCTATCCCGGAGGCCCCGGCGCTCAACCGACCGAACTAGGAATAGGTGGCCGGTTGGAGGCTTGAAGGTCGGGTCTCCGGAGCCGCGCTGGAGTCCGCTTCTGGCGCGAAGCTGCCTTTAGTCACCAAGAACCGCAGGAAGGCCAGCTCTCGCTGGCCTTCGGTAACGCTCCGCGTTGTGGGGTGGGCGGAGGTCACCGCTCTTCGCGCACCAAAGAGCCCGATCATCCGCAGCAGGGTGGCCCGCGGATAACTCTCGCGTGAAGTGACACAGGTCTCATCCGATCTGCGTCGAGTCTCACGGGAACTGCGTCAGGTCTCTCCGTTCCTGACCCGGACCAGCGGCTACGGGAACGATCAAAAGAGTCATGCTGAACTTCGCCTTCGCGCCCTGCGCCAAAGCGGACACGCGTCGTAAGGCAAAGCACATCCGGCCTCGAGAACGAATGACGGCAAGCTCCACCGGAACAACCGCCTGCGCGAGCGGTTAAGCTCTTCACACCGAGTCCACACAGGGGGCCGAAAGCGCGATGGCCATTGCATACTGCGGGCCGCCACCAGCCCCGACCGAGATTGCAACCAGCTTCAACGCTGATCCAACGGCGATGATAGCTTTGGCGGTGCTGGGCGTGCTGATGCGGCGGCGGCCTGCGGGACTCGCAGCGACCGCGGTGTTGATCGTCGCATTCGTGTCGCCCCTGTGCGCCCTTTCGTCCGCGCTTTTCGCCGCGCGGTCCGCGCATCATCTGCTCATCGTCGCCGTAGCCGCGCCGCTGCTGGCGGCGGCCCTGCCAAACTGGCGGGCCGGACCCGCATGGCCATGGCTGCTGTCCTCGGGGGCCGTGCTGGCGCTGTGGCACCTGCCGGGGGCCTATGACGCGGCCTTGTCGAGCGTCCCCGTCTACTGGGCCATGCAGCTCGCCCTGCTGGGCTCCGCGTCGGGACTGTGGCGGTCGCTCCATGACCCCCGGCAAACGCTGCCGCTCAGGGCCCTGATCATTGTCCTCGCCTTCGCCCAGATGGGACTTGTCGGAGCCCTGCTGACCCTTGCGCCCGCGCCACTCTACGCGGCCCACGCGTCGGCGCCCCTCGCCTGGGGGCTCACACCGCTTGATGACCAGCGGCTCGGCGGTCTCATCATGTGGGTCGCCGCGGTCGTGCCCTATACTGTGGCGGCCGCCCTGTTTTGCCGTCGCGAATGGGCCCTGCTGACCCGTGACGACGGCGCCCTCTCGGCATGATTGACTGGATCTCGCCAGCCATACCGCTCTTCAAGGCGGCCCACATGGTGGCGATCATCGTCTGGGTCGGCGGTCTGCTGACCTTGCCGCTCATGCTGGCCCGGCACGACCCTGCGGTGAGCGCTGAGGACTACCGGCTCATCCGCCAAGGATCGCACCTCACCTATACGATGGTGGTCACGCCGGCAGCCGTCGTGGCGGTCATCGCCGGCACCTGGCTGACCTTCATGCGCGAGGTGTTCACGCCCTGGATGTTCGGCAAGCTGGCCGCCGTCGCTCTGCTTGTCGCCGTCCACGCCTGGATCGGCCATCTGGTGGTGAGGGTCGGCGAGGAGCCGGAGACCCACCGGTCGCCCTCGCCGTGGCTCCCTCTTGTAGGGGTCTTGGCGCCGGCCCTGCTGGTGCTCGCCCTTGTCCTCGCCAAGCCCCCTTTGACCGAGTTGAGCTTTCCAGACTGGGCCAGTCGGCCTCTGGGCCGTCAACTGCCCGTCGATGTTCCCAACCGGTAATCAAACACGAGCTTCCCGCCATGCCAGCCCGTGAACGCCACGACCGCCACCGACAGGGCCGACAGCAGAAGCCCGTAGGGCAGAACGGCCGTCTCATAGCCGGACAGCCGGTATCCCCAGTTCGCCCCGAGCAGGGCGAGCAGCGTGACGGCGATCACGAAATGGGTCCACGCCGGGGAGCGTGCGCGGATGCCGGGGACCATCAGAAGCTCCGCCGTCCCCGAGAAGCCTGCCAGCATCCCGAACAGGAATCCCGAGCCGACGGCCCACAAGGCCGCACGGGCCCAGAAGACGTCGCCCGTCCACCAGTAGAAGACGTCCGCGCCGAAGGTGCAGAACGTCAGGGCCACCGGGAAGGCCACGCTCATGGCATGGATCGGGTGACCCAGCACGGCGATCCGGGACTCGGTCTGCTCGTAGCTCGGCAGGGCGGCGATGGGATCGATGAGGCGTTCAGCTTCATCCTTCTTCGTCTCCGACGACATGCGCTCACCCTCCGTGTCATAATGCCTGCGGCCTTAACGGCGGTGCTCACCGGCGGTTGCCGGGGACCTCTGTCGACGGTCGAACCGGCAGGCCCGGCCGCGAGCGTCATCGCCAGCCTCTGGTGGGTCATGCTGATCGGCTCGCTGCTGATCCTTGGTCTGGTCATGGCCTTGATTGCGCTGGCGTTCACGCGCCGGAGCCCTGCCCGGCGAAAGCGTCAGGGGACCCGACTCTGGATCGTCGGCCTGGGCATTGTCTTCCCCGGAGTCGTGCTCGCGGCGCTGCTCGGGTTTGGCCTCTTTGCCGGAGAGCGCCTATTGCCGCGCCCCGAGGTCAATACCGTCGAAGTCAGCGCCGAGGCGCGGCGCTTCGTGTGGTCGTTCGGCTACGCGGACCGGCCCGGATTGACGACAGATGACGTGCTTCACATCCCGGCCGGACGAGCCGTCGATGTCTCGGTGACCACAACGGACGTGGTGCACAGTTTCTGGGTTCCGCGCCTGGCCGGCAAGATCGACGCCATCCCCGGCCATGTGAATGTCCTGCGGCTCACAGCCGATCGGCCTGGCGTCTATGCCGGGATCAGCGCCGAGTTCAGCGGTCCGGGCTACGATGACTTCACCTTCGAGGTCGTGGCCCACGACGGGGAGAGCTGGGACCGGTTCCTGGCCGGAGACACGCCATGACCCCCCTCGCGCGCCACCGGCAGCTGACTGCGATCTGGGCTTCTGCGTCCGGGTGGCGCGGCCTTCTCAGCACGGTGAACCACACGGACCTCGGCCGGATGTTCCTGGCCACGTCCTTCTTCTTTTTCCTCGTCGGCGGCGTGCTGGCCATGCTGATCCGCGCCCAGCTGGCGACGCCGCACTCCGCCTTCGCGGGGCCGGAGATCTACAACCAGATCTTCACCATGCACGGGACCATCATGATGTTCCTGTTCGCGATTCCGACGTTCGAGGGGCTCGCGATCTATCTGCTGCCGAAGCTGCTCGGCACGCGCGACCTCGCCTTTCCGCGCCTGACCGCCTACGGCTTCTGGTGTTACGTCTTCGGCGGCGCGATGATGCTGGGTTCGCTGTTGCTCGGGGTCGCGCCTGACGGCGGCTGGTTCATGTATCCGCCGCTCACGGGGCGGATCTATTCGCCCGGGGTCAACACGGACGTCTGGCTCATCGGCATCACCTTCGTCGAGATCTCGGCGATCGCGGCGGCGGTCGAGATCACCGTCTCGATCCTGAAGTACCGGGCCCCGGGCATGTCGCTGGACAGGATGCCCATCTTCGCCTGGTACGCCCTTGTCACCGCCCTGATGATCCTCACGGGCTTCCCGCCGCTGATCCTCGGCTCGATCCTGCTGGAGCTGGAACGGGCGTTCGGCCTGCCCTTCTTCCAGGTGGCGTTCGGCGGCGACAGCCTGTTGTGGCAGCACCTGTTCTGGCTGTTCGGGCACCCGGAGGTCTACATCATCTTCCTGCCGGCCGCGGGCGTGATCTCCACCATTCTGCCTGTCATGTGCCGGACCACCCTGCTGGGCTATGGCTGGATCGTGGCCTCCGCCGTGGCCCTGGCCTTCCTGTCCTTCGGCCTGTGGGTCCACCACATGTTCACGACGGGCATCCCGCACATGAGCCTCGCCTTCTTCTCGGCCGCCTCGACGCTCGTGGCCGTGCCGACAGCGGTGCAGATCTTCGCCTGGATCGGCACCATGTGGCGGGGGCGGCCGACCCTGCGCATGCCGATGCTGCATCTGCTGGGGTTCTTCGTGACCTTTGTGATCGGCGGCCTGACGGGCGTCATGGTCGCTGTCGTCCCCTTCGACTGGCAGGCGCATGACACGGCCTTCGTGACCGCTCACCTGCACTACGTGCTGTTCGGGGGCTTCGTCTTCCCGATCCTCGCGGGGCTTTACTACTGGCTGCCTCACGTGAGCGGGCGCAAGCGCTTCTTCCGCCTCGGCGAGCTGGCCTTCGCCCTGGTCTTCATCGGCTTCCACGTGACCTTTCTCGCCATGCACTGGGTCGGTCTGATGGGGCAGAGGCGACGCATCTCGACCTATGGGCCCGAGGACGGCTGGACCACGATCAACCTGATTTCCTCGATTGGCTCCTTCGTGCTGGCGATCGGCATCGCCATTGTGATCCTGGACCTCGTTCTGCATGCGATGGCGGCCCGTCGCTCGCGGCGGAATCCCTGGGGCGCGGAGACGCTGGAGTGGGCAATGATGACCCCGCCTCCTGCCTACAACTTCGCCAGCCTCCCCGAGATTGAAAGCCGTCGTCCGCTGGAAGCCGATCCAGAGCTGGTGCTCCGCATCGCGCGCGGCGAAGGTTATCTGGGCGAGCCCCGAAACGGCTGGCGCGAGACCCTGATGGTCGATAGCGCGACGGGCCGTCCCGAAGCCCAGGTCATTTTCCCCGCCAACACGCGGCTGCCGATCCTGATGGCCGCCGTGACCGGCGTCTTCTTCCTGTCCCTGCTCTTCAAGGTCTACTGGGTCACGCCGGCAGCCGTGTTCGGGGTGGCGCTCTGCGGCTGGCGGTGGGCCTGGTCAAACGGCCGCAAGTTCGACCTGCCGGACCTGGACATCGGAAAGGGCGTGAGGGCGCCCAACGCGGGACAGATCGAGCGACCGCCCGGCTGGTGGGGATCCAGCGTGCTGCTGACAGCCGATGCGACATTCCTCGGCTCCCTGGTGTTTGGCTTCGCCTTCCTGTGGACCGTCGCGCCGGCCTGGCCGCCGCCCGCCTGGTTCGCGCCGTCCCTCTGGGAAGTGATCGTCGGCGCAGGCGGAGCCGCCTTGGCTATCCTTGCGCTTCGGCGCGCGCGTGGCGCGAACGCCGCGAGCCAACGGACGCTGGCGCGGTCCCTGGCCCTGTGCGGCCTGGGGGTGCTTGGAACCGCCGTCGCCATGATGGCGGTGATGATCCGGGCGCCCGATCCAACGGGGCATGCCTACGGCGCGACGGTGCTGGTGCTTGGAGGGTACGGCCTTTTCCACGCGGCGGTCGCGGGTCTGATGATCCTCTTCAGCCTGGCGCGGCTGCAGCATGGATACGTGTCGGCTGAACGGAGAGCCGAAGTGACCGTCACGGGGGTGTGGATCCAGTATCTGGCGCTCTCCACTGTCGTGGTTCTGGCTCTGACCCATGGCGCGGGCCTCCTGGCATGAAGGACCTCGCCCGCATCCTCATGGGGCCGCTCGTGTGGCTGGCCAGTTTCAGCGCCGTCTACGGCCTGCACGGGTTGATCTGCGGACACCGGCTTGATGTTTCAATGGGCGATGTGGATCTGGCTCGCGCCCTGCTGATCGCAGCCTATGGTGTCGCCGTCGCGATCCAGGCCGCCATCGTCTGGGCGCTTCACTGCTCCCGGCTGGCGGCCTCGGGGGGCTTCGTCGCGTTCGCCAGCCGGGCCACGGCCTGGGTCGGACTGGCGGCCGCCATCTGGACGCTGCTGCCGACGATCATCATGACGCGCTGTCTGTGACGGGCATCGGCCTCAGGAGTCGGCAGGCAAAGCGTAGGCGATGACGTGATCGCCCGGCGGGGTCTCCATGAAGTGGTGGCCGCCCGCCATGATCAGCAGATATTGACGTCCTTCGTGGGCATAGACGATCGGACTGGCCTGTCCGCCAGCCGGCAGGACATCGCTCCAGATCGTCTCGCCGGTCCGGATGTCGATGGCGCGGATCAGGTCGTCTGTGGCGGCGGCGATGAAGATCAGACCGGACGCGGTCACCACCGAGCCGCCATTGTTCGGCGTGCCGATGTCGATCGGCAGCATGGACGGGATGCCAAACGGACCGTTCTTGCGCGCCTGGCCGAGAGGGCGGTCCCAGACGGTCCGGCCGGTGCGTACGTCGATGGCCCGGATTCCGCCGTAGGGAGGCTGCTTGCAGAGCATGCCGGTGAAGCCCATGCGCCAGCCGGCGTTAACGTCGATGGCGTAGGGTACGCCCCACTGCGGATCGCCGGCGCCCTCGGCGGCCTCCGGCACGCCACCGCGCGACTCGGGCATCTCGTCCTGGCCCTTCAATGCAGGGTGACCGCGCGGATACCAGCCCTGCTCCGTCGCCTCCTCGCGCGGCACCAGCCGATTGTAATTGGGCATGTCGTTGTAGTTGGCGATGATCAGGCCGCGGACCGGATCATAGGCCACACCACCCCAGTCGCTGCCGCCGTTATAGCCCGGATACTGGATCCAGCGGCGGTCGGCTGTGGGCGGGGTGTAGATGCCCTCGTAGGCCGCCTGTCGGAAGCCGATCCGGCAGATCATCTGGTCGATCGGCGACATGCCCCACATGTCACGCTCGGTCAGGTCGCGCTTGGCCAGGGTGTGGAAGCTGGAGAAAGGCTGTGTCGCGGCGCGCATCTCGGGCTCCACGCCGCCCTGCGGCGCGGGCCGTTCCTCGACGGGAGTCAGCGGCCGACCGGTGCGCCGATCCAGCAGATAGAGATCGCCCTGCTTCGAGGGCAGGGCGAGGGCCGGTACGAGCCCGCCATCGACAGGCAGGTCCAGCAACGTCGCCTGACTGCCAAGATCGTAGTCCCAGACGTCGATCCGGACCGTCTGAAAACGCCACGCTGGCTGACCGGTGGTCACGTCCAGCGCGACTAGGGCGGTGGCGTAGCGGTTCTCCTCCACGCTACGATCCCGGCTCCAGTAGTCGGACGATGAATTGCCCATCGGAAGATAGACCAGCCCGAGGGCCTCATCGCCGGAGGCGATGGTCCACATGTTGGGCGTTCCCCGGGTGAAGGTTTCCTCGCCTTCCGGCCGACCGGTCTCCCCCGGCCGTCCCAGGTCCCAGGCCCAGCTGAGCTCGCCGGTGACCACGTCGAACCCCTGCACCACGCCGGACGGCGCCTCATTCCACTGGCCATCGGTGACCTGATGCCCAGTCACGATGACGCCCCGGATAACCACCGGCGGCGAGGTGATGGCGACCATGCCCGGAATGACCTCGCCCATGCCGGCCTTGATGTCGACCTGGCCGTTCTCCCCGAAGTCGGCGCAGGGGCGTCCCGTGCGGGCATCGACGGCAATCAGCCGACCATCGAGGGTGCCCTCAATGACGCGTGCGGCGCACGGCTGGGTCTCCGGAACATCTGGCTGAGCGTGGTAAGCGACCCCGCGGCATGCGGCCGTATAGGGGATCCAGTCGTCGCCCACATCGGGATCGTATCGCCAGAGCTCGCGACCGGAACGCGCGTCCAGCGCCATCAACTCGTTGCGGGCCGAGCAAAGGTAGATGCGGTCGCCGACCTTCAACGGCGTGGTTTCCGCCCCCCACTTCGTCTCCGGCGTATCACCCGTACGATAGGTCCAGACTCTCTCGAGGCGATCCACATTCTCGGGTGTGATCTGAGCCAGGGGAGAGTATCGGCGCGAGGCGTAGGTCCCGCCATAGGCGACCCAGTCTTCCCCGGCGTCGGCGATGGCGGATGACAGCCCCGCCGGCATCGGCGATGGCAGGGCGTGGGGCGGGGCGGCGCGGTTCGCGAGTGTAATGGTGACGCCCGCGATCGCCACGATCCCGGCAAGCGCGCCTGCGCCGACCAGGGCGTGGCGTCGCCCTCTGTCAGGCGCCAGGACGGGCCAGGCGATCAGGACGAGTCCGAGAATTACGGTCGGCGCAACCACGCGCGGCACAAGGGCCCAGCCATCCAGCCCGACCTCCCAGATCGCCCAGATGATCGTGAACAGCCACAGGGCCGCGTAGATCATCGCCCCCAGTCGACGGCGCAGGAAGATCAGGCCGCCCGCCCCGCAAAGCACCAGTCCGGCCAGCAGATAGTAGGCAGACCCTCCGACCAGCAGCAGCCAGGCCCCGCCCACGGTCAAGGTTACGCCGATCAACGCCATGACGACGCCGAGAGCCGCCGTGTACCAGACGCCGATCGCGCGGCTCGTCGATGACGTCATCCGCCGATCTCCCAACAGTCGTGGTGTCTACGGCCAACCCGTGTGCGGCATCCTGGTTCCCCGAGGCCGAGGCGGCGGCCCTTGGCGCGAGGTTGACGTAGCGCCCCTCCCACTCCCCCCGGAACTTGTCAGCTGCGATCGCAACCTCCGTCCGACGTTCGGTGCGAGCGCGGCTCCGGCATCCACAGGCCCAACCACTACCCCCCTCAGCATAGGAACCGGAGCCGCAGTCCGTGAGTTACCCCAGCGCGTCCGGGGGGAAACATGAGTCGATCATCACGCCCTCGGGCCTTACGAACTCATCTTGCTATTATGGTCCTGGTCATTGCGGCTCCCGCCGCTGCATCGATGGCCGGCTTGGTGGCCGTGAATGTGCTCGAGGCCCGGCGCGCTGCAGAGCGCGAGCTTCTGGCCACGGCCCGCGCGGTGTCTGCAGCGATTGATCTTGAGCTTGTCCGCCACATGGAAGCGGCGGAGGGTCTCGCCAGTTCGGATGCCGTAGCGGCCCGGGACTGGGCCAGGGCTCATATCCGCGCGGATCGGATCGATCTTCCTGAGGACACCTGGATCTCGATCGCCGGCCCGACCGGTGAAAGCTTGCTGGACACCTCAGCGGACGGGCCGACCACGGATCAGCTCGGGGTCATTGCGCGCGAGCCTCGGGTTGATGGCGTGATGGCCGGTCGCGGAGCTCACGTTTCCGGTCTGGTCCACCGTCCTGACCCGGTTGGACCCGTCGTGTCCGTGGAAGCCCCCGTACCCGGAGGCGACGAAGGTCTGCGCGTCTCCATCATCATGCGACCGGCAGCACTCGTAAGGGTGCTGGAGCGCCAGGTCGTCCCGGGATCAAGCTTTACGACTATCGTGGACGGCAGCTATCGCGTTGTAGCCCGCTCGCAGGCGCAAGCGCGGTTTGTGGGCGCAAGAGCAACGCCCGACATCATTCAGATTCTGAAGGTACGTCAGGACGGAGTCGTTCCCAGTCGTTCGCTCGAGGGCGAGGCGACCGTCGTCGCCTTTACGCGTTCGCCGCTCTCGGGGTGGACAACCATGGTGGTGGCGCCTCGGAGCACGCTCGACAAGCCGATCCTGACCAGCGCGATTACCTTGGGTCTTGCGCTGCTGCTCCTGGCGGCGATCGCTTCGTTGTTGGTGCGCACTCAGGTGCGTATCGTCTCGAGAGACCTGAGGGCACTGGAGGTGGACGCAATCACCTTGGGTGAAGGCGGACGCGTGCAGCCCCGCGCGGGGCACGTATCGAACTTCGACACAGTACAGTCAGCGCTCAGCGAAGCCTCCGTCGAGTTGCATCGGCGGGCTGAGCGCCAGACCCTGCTGATCAATGAATTGAACCATCGCGTGAAGAACACGCTGGCGACGGTTCAGGGGCTCTCTGCCCAGACCCTGAGACGTACAGACCCGGCGGCGCGCGCCGCCTTCGAGGGGAGGCTCGCCGCCCTGGCCAACGCCCACGACCTCCTGCTGCAGACGTCATGGACAGACGTGGACATGGGCGACATCGTCCGCCGCTGCCTCGCCCGCAATGACGATCGCATCCACGTGGCGGGAGAGCCAGCTGTCGTGCGTGCGGAGGCCGCCGCCGCCTTGTCGATGTGCCTGCATGAACTCACAACCAACAGTCTCAAGTATGGCGCGCTGTCTACAGCAAGCGGTCGCGTTGAGGTGACCTGGGCCTCGGATGACACCGGGCGGATCACCCTAAGATGGATCGAGAGCGGCGGACCGCGGGTGGACCCGCCGTCGCGGGAGGGATTCGGCGGCAAGCTGATCGACAGACTGGTGCACAACGAACTGAACGGCGCGCTGCAGAGAACCTTTGATCCGGCCGGCTTGGTCGTGGAGCTGGTGATGCGCCCGCGCCCGAAGGTCAGCCCTGACGGGACCTAGTCGGCAGCGACAGTGCAGGCCATCGAGCAGACGGCTTGAGGAGTCATCTGGCCGACGCAGAGGATCCAGCAAGCGGGAGGCCGGTTGCAGAGAGACCACATCTGCCGACAGGACACGCTGCCATGTTTGAAGCCGTTCCCTGGGGGATCGTAGTCATCGCCGGCCCCCTCGCCCTCGCCCTCGCCCTCGGATGGGCGCTGCGTCGCAATGCGAGGCGGGACCGGACCGAAGACCCTCGTACGCCGGCCGATGACCCGTCGAAGGGCCTGCCGGGGCATGATGTGAGCGACGGAACGCCGCCGCAGCTGAAAAGGTGAGCGCGCCAGCCACTCCGAGGTAGCCGGCGCCTATGGACCGGCAACGCCCGATCTGCCCGCAACCTGCCTCGGCCGCGTCGCGTTAGACCGGAATGCGCGGCGAACTCGGGACCTATTCCGCCAAACGGCGCTTTGGGGCGACGCCGGAGCCAAAGGGGATCCGGCGGCGTCGCGCCGCCAATGCTCCCTTGCGCTATCTGGTCCAGCGACATGCCGCGTCGCGGTTGCACTACGACTTCCGCATCGAACACGACGGCGTTCTCAAGTCCTGGGCCGTGACCAAGGCCCCGTCGCGCGATCCGGCCGTCAAACGACTTGCCGTCGAGGTCGAGGATCACCCGCTGGACTACGCCACGTTCGAGGGGAACATTCCCCCGGGCAATTACGGGGCGGGAACGGTCCAGCTCTGGGATACGGGCGCCTGGACCCCGCAGAATCCCGAGACGCTCGCCGCGGACTTTGCGCGCGGCTCGATCAAGATGACGCTGCATGGCGAGCGGCTGAAGGGCGGCTGGACGCTGGTGCGGCTGAAGACAGATCGCGGCAGACCGGCGAAGCGCGCCAACTGGCTGCTGATCAAGGAGAAGGACGCCCACGCCGTTCCGGGCGAGGGCGACGCCCTCGCGGCGATCGACGCCTCAGTCACCTCAAGCCGCACGATGTCGGAAATCGCCGGCGAGACGGCAGCCCCTTCCCGCCCCTCTCCAGGGCGATCGTGCAGCCCGTCCGCCAAGGCCAGCCGGAGCCTGCGCATGGCCGCACCCCCGACCTTCATCCCCATCCAGCTGTGCCGGATCGCCGACAACCCGCCGACCGGTCCCGGATGGGCGCACGAGATCAAGTTCGACGGATACA
Organism: Brevundimonas sp.; assembly: GCF_035998205.1. GTDB lineage: Bacteria > Pseudomonadota > Alphaproteobacteria > Caulobacterales > Caulobacteraceae > Brevundimonas. The sequence continues at coordinate 250,594 of NZ_DASYHT010000004.1, read as the reverse complement.
GGATCCAGATCGGCATTGGCGGGGGGCGGGCACGCATCCGCACCCGCAAGGGTCTCGACTGGACCGACCGGTTCCCCGACCTCGCGGCAGATGCGGCGCAGTGGCCAGACGCGGTGCTGGATGGGGAACTCTGCGCCGTAACCGCCGACCACACCCCGGACTTCGCCGCCCTCCAGACGGCGATCTCCGAGGGCCGGACCTGCGACCTGGTCTACTTCGCGTTCGATCTGTTGAGCGAGGGCGGCGAGGATCTGGGAGCGCTCCCTCTCGTCGAGCGCAAGGCGCGCCTGCGGGCCTGGTGCGATCGCGTCGGGACAGCGGGCGGACACCTGAGGTTCGTCGAGCACTTCGGGGCCAGCGGACAGGCCGTGCTGGCCAGCGCCTGCCGCATGGATCTGGAGGGGGTCATCTCGAAGCGCCTCGACGCTCCCTATGTGGCCGGCCGCAGCGCGACCTGGCTGAAATCCAAGTGCCGGGGGCGGGACGAGGTGATCATCGGCGGCTGGTCTGCCGCAAAGGACGGCCGCTTCCGCTCGCTTCTGGTCGGGGTCAGGGACGAGGCCGGCGGCGGCCTGCGCTATCTCGGCCGAGTCGGGTCGGGCTATGGAGAGGCCGTCACGAGACGCCTCGTCCCGGCCCTCAAGGCCGCGACCGCCGCCCGCAGTCCGTTCAGCGGGCAAGGCGCGCCAAGGGGCGGCCCCGGAATCCATTGGGTCAGGGCGATGCTGGTCGCCGAGGTGCAGCACGGCGGCTACACCGAGACCGGAGCCCTGCGACAGGCGGTGTTCAAAGGCCTGCGCGAGGACAAGCCGGCGCGCGAGGTCACCGAGCCGCCCCATGCCCCGGCGGCAGGCTCCGGATCAGCGGCGTCTGGTCCGCAAGGCGCCGGGCGCCGCGGCAAGGTAGTCGTGGCCGGCGTCACCCTCTCGAACCCCGACAAGGTGTTCTGGCCGGCGCACAAGGGCCACCCCGCCGTGACCAAGGCAGATCTGGCCCGCTACTACGAGGCGGCGGCGGAACGGCTGCTGGCTCACGTCGGCGATCGCCCCACCTCGATCTTGCGGGCGCCCGACGGGATCGGCGGCGAGACCTTCTTCCAGCGCCACGCCATGCCGGGCTCGAGCCCCCGTCTGAAGCTGATCGATGTGAAAGCGCGGACGCCCTATCTGGCGGCGATCGACACCGGGGGCCTGGTGGCCATCGCCCAGGCCGGCGGAGTGGAGCTCCACCCCTGGGGCTGCGCCCCTGGCGCGCCGGAGGTCCCCGCCCAGATCACCTTCGACCTTGATCCCGATGTGGGCCTCGCCTTCGCCGATGTGGTCGACGCCGCGCTTACCGTCAGGGAGCGACTGGAGGCGCTGGGCCTCAGGCCCTTCGTCAAGACAACGGGCGGCAAGGGCCTGCACGTCGTGACGCCGATCCGGACAGACGCCCGCAGCCGGGTGACCTGGGATCAGGCCAAGGCCTTCGCCAAAGCGGTGTCCGTCGCAATCCGCGGGGACGGCCCGGAGCGCTTCACCACCACCCTGTCGAAAAAGGCGCGGGGCGGGAAGATCTTCATCGACTATCTGCGCAACGGGCGGATGGCGACCGCCGTCGCGCCCTGGTCGCCGCGCGCCCGGCCCGGGGCCGGCATCGCCTGTCCGCTGGCCTGGACGGATGTGACGCCGGACCTCGATCCATCAGCCTTCAACCTGTGGAACGCGACAGCGCTGCTCGATGCGCCCGATCCCTGGAGCGGCTTCCGGGCGGAGGCCGTCAGCCTGCGGCCGGCGCTGAAGACGGTCGGCGTCTAGGCAGCCGAGGCCTTGCGCGCCCCGGATTTCCGCGCGGCCTTTGGCGCCGCCTTGCGAGACTTGGCCTTCGAGGTCGTGGACTTCGAGGACTTCGCCGCCTTGCTGGCCGGACGACCGCCCTGCAAGCTCTCCCGCAGCGCCGACATCAGGTCGATCACATTGCTCTCGTCGGGTTCAGCGACCGCCACGGTGCGTTTGCCGCCGCCGGACTTCGCCGCGATCATCTCTCGCAGGGCGTCCTCGTACCGATCCCTGAAGCTGGCCGGGTCGAAGTCCGCCTCCTTCTGCGCGATGATGCGACCGGCGATCTCGACCATGTCGGCGTCCGCCTTGACCGTCGGGATGTCGTCGAAGAAGTCCGCCTCGTCGCGGACCTCGTCGTGGGCGCGCAGCGTGTAGGCGACCAGTCCCTTGCCGCGCACCTCAAGGGCGACCTGCCGCTCCCGCCCGCGCAACACGAGGCATCCCAGCGCCACCTTGCCCTGCGCCTTCATGGCGTCCCGGATCACCGCGAAAGCCTCGACCCCCGCGCCCTTGTCAGGCGCCACGAAGAAGGGCGCATCCCAGAACAGCCGGTCAATCTCGCGCTCCTCGACAAACCTGTCGATAGAGATCGTCCGGGTGCTCTCCAGCCGAACCTTGTCGAAATCCGCATCGTCGAACAGGACGTACTCGTCCTTCGAGACCTCGTAGCCCCGCACCAGCGCGCTGCGCTCAACCGGCCCGGTTTCCGGGTCGGTCGGCACCATCCGGATACGGTTGTGCGTGTCCGGATTGATCAGGTGGAAGCGGACGTCGTTGCTCGAACTGGTGGCGGTGAACAGCGCCACCGGACACGTCACGAGCGAAAGCTTCAGATGTCCCTGCCAGGCCGGACGCGCGGTCATTTGGAGCCCCTCTGCAACGGTTCCGGTTCCTACGACGCACGGGCGGCCAGGAAGTTCCGCAGTCGCATCGGCCGGGGAGCCTGACCGCCGCGATGGACCGGTGAAACCCGCGACCCGCGCGCCAGTTGTGCGAGCCTGACCAGTGCGGTGAACAACGATGAAAAAGTACGCCTACGCTTGGCTGACGCTCGGCTTCTTTGCCGTATCGTTCGGAATGCACTGGCTCTTCGGCTGGTTCGCCTACGCCGACGAGGTCGCGAGCGAAGGCCAGGCGGCCGCCGTAACGCCCTGGCTTGTGGAGATGAGCCGCGACACCTTCGAAAACTGGCAGTCGGAGTTCCTGCAGCTGCTCTGGCAGGTCGTCGGCCTCGCCTACTTCCTCTACGTCGGTTCGCCGGCGTCGAAGGAGAACGATGACCGGCTCGAAGCCAAGGTGGACGCCTTGCTGGAGCTGGTGGGGCAGCAGCGGGGCGCGGCCCTGATCGAGGAAATTGACCGGACCCACCTGCGCCGGGACGGGCACGCGCCGATCCACCGACATCCCCCGTACGATCAGGCCGGGGACCTCGGCGCCTCATGAGCGAGACTTTGTCGGCCAGCTTGCCGGCCGAGCTGGAAGGGCGGATCACCCGCGTCCTGGAGACGCTCTGCGATCGGGGTCTCACCGTGGCGACAGCAGAGAGCTGCACCGGCGGCCTCGTTGCCTCTGTCCTGACGGACGTACAGGGCTGCGCCCATGCCTTCGCGCGCGGCTACGTCGCCTATACGGAGGCCGCAAAGATCGAAGACCTCGACGTGCATCCCGACATCCTGACAGTCCACGGTGCGGTTTCACGCCCAGCGGCGCAGGCCATGGCGGATGGCGCAAGACGGCGATCAGACGCGGACCTTGCCGTGTCGGTCACCGGCTATGCCGGGCCAGGTGAAGGCGAGATCGAGGAGGGCCTTGTCTATGTCGCCCTGGCGGAGTCCGGAGAGATAGCCATCGTGGATGAACACCACTTCGGGCCGCTTGGGCGAGGCGCCATCCGACTGGCGGCGCTCGCTGCGGCGATCTCTCTGCTCGAGCGGCATATCATGGGATGACGGCCGGCCTGCCCGGGCGGCGCGCGCAGCAGGACGATGTCGGGATCGCTCACGTCCGGGGCGACCGATAGCCGACAGAACGAAACACATTCTTCGGCCGTCAGCTTCTTGAGGTCTGGAGGATCTCAGGATGATGAAGCGCGTGCTGGTCACAGGCGGGGCCGGCTACATCGGATCCCACACAGCCAAGGCCCTTTGCGCTGTAGGCTGCCATCCGATCGTGTTCGACAACCTTAGCGCTGGCTATCGCGAGGCGGTGCAATGGGGCCCCCTCGTCGTCGGCGATGTACGCGATGCCGACGCCCTGGCCCACGCCATGCGGCTTCACGCCGTGAACGCAGTCATCCACTTCGCGGGTCTGATCGAGGTCGGGCGCTCCATGCGCGAGCCCCTGGCTTTCTGGGACGCCAATGTGGGCGGCACGGCGGCGGTGCTTGAGGCAATGCGCCTTTGTGGCGTGGAACGTATCGTCCTCTCGTCCACGGCGGCGGTCTACGGCCAACCGGACGGGGTACGCGCCCTCACCGAGAATCTCCCGCTCAATCCGATCAATCCCTATGGAGACACCAAAGTCGCTGCCGAACGCATGGTCGCGAACGCCTGCCTCGCCCACGGAATGACCGGGGTGGCGCTGCGCTACTTCAATGCCTCCGGGGCCGATCCGGCCGGCCGTATCGGCGAGGCGCATGATCCGGAAACCCATCTCATTCCGCTCGCAATCGAAGCTGCGCTTGGCCTCGGGCGCGAGCTTGAGATGTTTGGGACCGACTTTCCCACCTTGGATGGCACGTGCGTGCGCGACTACATCCACGTGGAGGATCTTGCGCAAGCGCACGTGCTCGCACTCAACCATCCTCTCACGCCAGGCACCTTTACCCCGATGAATCTGGGGGCCGGGGCGGGTTGTTCCGTGCTGGAAGTCCTGCAGGTCGTCGGTCGCGTAGTGGGTCGCCCGGCGCCACACAGGATAGCCCCGAGGCGAGCTGGTGATCCGGCCTGCCTTGTTGCTGACCCCGGGAGAGCACACCAGGTCTTGGGATGGCGCGCGCGGCACAGTGACCTCGAGACGATCGTCGCCTCGGCCATGGCCTGGCGCAGAGCGCCAGCCTTCGGCAAACGCTTTCAACGGCCGTCAGGGACCTTGCGTGAACGCGTCGCTTGAGCTGTGGGGCGGGGTCGAGTGCACCGTCAACCGCGTCGGTAACGTCTGGCGGGACCAAGTGCAGCTGTCGGGCCACGACGCACGCCTCGACGATCTCGACCTGATTGCAGACCTCGGCATCCGCACGCTGCGTTATCCGGTCCTCTGGGAGCGGACGGAGACCGCGCCGGGCGTGTTCGACTGGCGCTGGGCCGACGCCCGGCTGGCGCGCCTGCGCGAGCTGGGCATCCGTCCCGTCGTGGGATTGGTCCACCATGGTTCAGGCCCGGACTGGACCGACCTGCTGGACGACGCCGGGTTCGCCAGGGGGCTGGCCCGCTTCGCCGGGGCCGCCGCCGCGCGCTATCCATGGGTGACCGACTGGACCCCGGTCAACGAGCCGCTGACGACCGCCCGGTTCAGCTGCATGTACGGCCACTGGCACCCTCATAGGCGTGATGAGGGCGATTTCTGGCGAGCCCTGCTGAACCAGATGGACGCGGTGCGCCTGGCGATGCACGCGATCCGCGCGGTGACTCCGGCCGCCCGACTGATCCAGACCGAGGACTTCGGCGTCACTTCAGGCACGCCGCCCTGCCGTGACCAGATCAGGCACGAGAATCTGCGGCGGCTGGCGACCTGGGACCTGCTGGAAGGCCAGGTCACGCCCGACCACGGCCATTACGCCCATATCGGCAGCTTCGGTCTTCAGGATCGGCTTGACGCCTTCCGGGCGGATCCGTGTCCCGCTGACGTCATCGGGCTGAACCACTACGCGACCAGCGACCGCTTTCTGGACCACCGGCTCGCTCGCTATCCGACGCACAGCCACGGCGGCAATGGTCAGATCGCCTATGCCGATGTTGCTGCCGTGCGCGTCCTTGAGGCCCCCATGCACGGATGGACCTGGCTGCTGGACCAGCTGTGGACGCGCTATGGCCGCAGCATCGCCGTCACCGAATGCCACCTCGGCTGCTCGGCAGACCAGCAAATCCGCTGGCTCGCCGACTGTTGGCAGGCGGCGCAGGCGGCGCGGTTGGCCGGGGTTGCGGTGGAGGCTGTAACAGTCTGGGCCCTGTTGGGGAGCCACGATTGGAACAGCCTGCTGACGCGGACGGACGGTCACTATGAACCGGGGGCCCTTGATGTTTCCTCAGGCGTCCCCCGGCCCACGACACTAGCGAACGCGGTCGCCCACCTCGCCAAGACAGGTGGACTCCGGGACGCGCCCGCGCACTGCGAGATGGCGCCGGTGGGCTGGTGGCGAACGCCCGAAAGGTTTGAGCCGGCGCCGGCCTGACCGGTGTCGGATTTTGGCCTTGGGACGCGAAAAGCCGCCGCGCATCAGCAGGATGGAACCACCGCCACACGGCGCGATTGGCTGCGGTCATCCTGAAAGGCCAATTCCTTGACCCAGTCCTCCGAGCCTGCGCCCGTCGTCGAACTCCCGAAGGTCGGCCCGCGACGCGACGCCGTCGTTTGTCTTTCCCATCTGCGTTGGGACTTCGTGTTCCAGCGCCCGCAACACCTCATGCGGCGGTTCGCTGAGACCCGGACCGTCATCTACTTCGAGGAGCCGCTGCCGCCGCGCCCCGGCGACGGCGTGTCCGTGGACACCCGGACCTGCAGCGAGACCGGCGTTCTCGTGGCGACGCCCCGCCTGCCGGAAGGCCTGGAAGGCCCCTGCGCCGCCGCGGTCCTGCGCCAACTGCTGGAGGAAACCCTTCAGTCCCAAGCCGTCAGCCGGCCGGTCCTCTGGTACTACACGCCCGTGATGCTGCCGGTGGCGCGCCACATCGAGGCCGCCGCGATCGTCTATGACTGCATGGATGAGCTGGCCAACTTCCGGTTCGCGCCGCCCGAACTGACCGAGCTCGAAGCCGAGTTGCTGACGGCGGCTGACGTGGTCTTCACCGGCGGCTTCAGCCTGTACGAGGCCAAGGCGCACCGGCACGCCAACATCCACCCCTTCCCGTCCAGCGTCGACCGGGAGCACTTCGGCCGGGCCGTGGCGCGGACCGATGACGGCCGTCCGCGCCTCGGCTTCTTCGGCGTCATTGATGAACGGATGGACCTCGGTCTGATCGCGGCGCTGGCCGAGGCGCGCCCGGAGTGGGACATCGAGATCGTCGGGCCGGTGGTGAAGATAGATCCGGCCGAGCTGCCCCGGGCGCCCAACCTGACCTATCCCGGACAGGCGGCCTACGAGGACCTGCCGGGCTGGCTGTCACGCTGGGATGTCGCCCTGATGCCCTTCGCGATCAACGAGTCGACCCGGTTCATCAGCCCGACCAAGACCCCGGAGTACCTCGCCGCCGGTCGACCAGTGGTGTCCACGCCGATCCGCGACGTCGTTCGCCACTACGGCGACCTCGCCGCTGTCTTCTTGGCGGAAACGGCCGACGCCTTCATCGCGGCCTGCGATGGTGCGCTGGCGCTGGCGCGCTCTGAAGACCAGGGCTGGCGTGATGAGGTCTCGGCCGAGTTGGCCAGCCTGTCGTGGGACCAGACGCATCTGCGGATGGATGCGCTGGTCAACCAGGCCGCCCGACCGAGGTCGCGCCCGCTCCCCGCCCCCGCCATCCACGCGGCCGGACGAGCGGTCCCGTACGACGCCCTGATCGTCGGCGCGGGCTTCGCCGGGGCTGTCATGGGCGAGCGTCTCGCCTCGGCCGGTCAGAAGGTGCTCGTCGTGGATCGCCGGCCCCACATTGGCGGCAATGCGCATGATCGCCGCGACGCCGCGGGCGTGCTGATCCACGCCTACGGCCCGCACATCTTCCACACCAACTCCGCCGACGTGTTTGACTACCTGTCGCGTTTCACGCGCTGGCGACCGTACGAACACCGGGTGCTCGCGCAGGTCGGCGCCAAACTCGTCCCCATGCCGATCAACCGGACGACCCTGAACGCCCTCTACGGCCTCGATCTCCGGTCCGATGAGGCGGCCGAAGCGTTCCTCGCCAGTCGCGCAGAGCCGGTCGAGCGCATCCGCACGTCCGAGGATGTGGTCATCAACGCCATCGGCCGCGAACTCTACGAGACCTTCTTCCGTGGCTATACACGCAAGCAGTGGGGCCTTGATCCGTCCGAGCTGGACCGGTCGGTGACTGCCCGGGTCCCCACCCGGACCAACACCGACGACCGCTACTTCACCGACGCCTTCCAGGCCATGCCAGCACAGGGCTACACGGCGATGTTCGAAGCCATGCTGGATCATCCGGGCATTACGGTCGCCACGGGCGTCGAGTACCGCGACGTCGTCGACGATGTCCGGCATCAGCGGCTGGTGTTCACCGGACCGATCGACGAGTTCTTCGACTACCGTTTCGGCCGCCTGCCCTACCGCTCCCTGCGGTTCCGCCACGAGACGCTCGACCAGGCGCATTTCCAGCCGGTGGCGACGGTGAACTACCCCGACGAGGCGACGCCCTGGACGCGGATCACTGAATACAAGCACCTGACCGGCCAGCAGCACCCGCGCACCAGCATCACCTACGAATACCCGTCCGCGACCGGCGATCCCTATTATCCGATCCCGCGACCGGAGAACCAGGCGCTGTTCAAGCGCTACGAGGCGCTGGCCGCGGCGCGCCGGGACGTAACCTTCGTCGGCCGGCTGGCGACCTATCGCTACTACAACATGGACCAGGTGACGGGGCAGGCGCTGGCCACAGCGCGACGGCTTCGTGATCCACTGACCGTTCAGACCGGAACCGCCGTCGCGGCCCTGACGGGATAGGCATCTCCAGGCGAGAAAAGAAAGCCCCGCCCGGAGTATCCAGGCGGGGCTTCAGGCGCTGCCGCAACCCGACTAGGCGTCGGGCGTCTCCAGCGGAGTCGTTCGGCCTGCCCCGGGTCCCGCGCCGAGATCAGCGCCGGTGACAGGATCGGCGTCCGGGTCGGACCGGGTGCGGGCGGCAAAGGCCTCGACCGCCTTCATCTCCGCCCGGCCCAGGTCGACCGTGGCATGGCCGTCGCCGCCGTCGACCGCAGCCTGACTCTCGCGGTCCTCGACGACGTCCCAGAGCTCGCCGCTGTTCCACGGGCCGGAGGTATTGCCCTCCCCTTGCGACATGTCGAAGTACACGTCGGCGAAGGCCGGGTCGGCCGGGAGCTTGCCGGGCGGAAAGTTGGCCGGGATGGCGTACAGCGCCTTCTCGAAAGCTTTCTGGTGGGCCACTTCCCGGGTCATCAGGAAGCGCAAGGCATCCTTCACGCCGGGGTCGTCGGTCACATTGATCAGCCGCTCGTAGACGATCTTGGCGCGCGCCTCGGCCGCAATGTTGGAGCGCAGATCGCAGGCGGGGTCGCCGATGGAGTCGATGTAGGCCGCCGTCCAGGGGACACCGGAGGAGTTCACCAGCGCGGTTCCGCCCCCGTACAGGATCGACATGGTGTGGCTGTCGCCTCCCGACGTCATGCTGGCGTAGAGGTCCGCCTCTTCCTCCGCCGCCTCCGCCAGCCGCCCCTTGGCGCCACGATTCAGCATGGCGACGATAGAGCCGATGACTTCGAGGTGGCTGAGCTCCTCGGTGGCGATGTCCATCAGGAGGTCGCGGCGACCGACGTCCTCATCGGCGAGCCCTTGGGTGAAGTAGCGCATCGCAGCGGCCAGCTCGCCCTGCGGCCCGCCGAACTGCTCCAGCATCAGTGTGGCGAGACCCGGGTTCGGCTCGGCGACCCGCACCGTGTACATCAGCTTCTTGTTATGCATGAACATGAAAGGTCTCCCGGTCAGCGGCTGGCGTTGTCGCCGCGGCGACGAAGCTCAAGGTGTTTGTCGATGACCATCGGCAGGCTGTCCTGCACCCACCGCGCCATCCGCATCTCCTCCTCCAGCGTCTCTTCGAGGGGGGCGAGCGCGAGCGAGTAGCTGCCGTGCTCGGCAAGGATGATCAGGCTCTGATAGGCGGCCAGCTCGTAGTTCTCGAAGGCAAAGTTGGCCAAGGCGTTCTTGATCACCTCGTCGTCTGCGATGGCGTGACCGAGCGCCGCAAACGTGCCCCCCATCGACATCGCGGCGTCCTTTAGCCCCGACGGCCGGGCATCCAGGGACGTCAGCAAGGTGTCGAGCCGCTCGATCTGGAGCTCTGTTTCTCCCCGGTGCTGCCGGAGCATGTCGGCGACCTCCTGGAAGTTCTTCGCCCGCTCGATCTGCCGATCCATCATGGCAAGCGCCTCGTGTTCCATGGCGTGGGCGTTCTTCAGGCCCGTCACGAACAGGTCGCGCCAGACGTGATCGTTTAAAGCGTCAGTCATCTTGGTCTCCTCTTCGACAGAAAGAGGAAGGCCGTGAGGGGACGGGTGGCGCCCGAGTGTCGGGCAGACGACCCTTGGCGGGGCTACGCAGACCCACCACAGCAAACGAAACATATGTGAATGGCTTGGGCATTGGCGGGCGTCAGTGTGGCGTCATGTTTGATGTCACCCCCCCGTCGACCGAGCAGCTGCGCTGCTCCCCCTCAGCCCGACCGGAGCGGGAAGCGCTGGCGCGGCATCCGGTTTTGATCGCCTTGCCTCAAGCGCTGCAGGACGCCGCCCATGCACAGGGGCGCCTGATCCACCAGGCGACCGGCCAGCGGAGGACCACCGGGGGTTCATTGGGTTTTCTGATCGAAGGCGCGCTGGCAGTTTACGACGAGCGAAACCTGGCATGCATCGAAAGGCTGGGAACGGGAGCCACGTTTGGCTGGGAGACAGCCCTGACAACCCGAACGTCCGAACAGGAACTGCTCGCCCTGCTCGACACATCGTGGCTGGCCATACCGGCCGCCCTGCCCGCGCAAGTGATGGGAATCTCCTGGGTCGAGCGCATGTTCGGGCGCCATGCACTCGACCGTCTGCGACGAATTCAGTCCCTGTCGGCCTGCCAGGTCGTCCATGCCGTATCGGCCAGAACCGCAACCCTCATCCAGCAGCTGGCGACATCTTCCGCGACAGAAGAAATCCGCACCACCCAGGCGGCGCTGGCCGACGCGCTGGGCGTCCAGAGGACAAGCGTCAACGCGGCGATCAAGGATCTGGAGGCGGCCGGCGCCGTGCGGGTGCGACGCGGCAGTCTCCGCATCACATGCGCCTCGACGTTGGCCTGTTTCGCCTGCGGCTGCGGCTGCGGCTAGCGGCGCAACTCCGGCGCTGGCGGAACGCGGCCGTCGCTATCGGGCATGTCGGCCGAAAACGACCAGCTCGCCACTGCGTAACCCAACAGGTCACCGCCCGCGTTGCGAACTTCAACGCGAACTCCGGAACCGTCGCAGTCAGAAACCGCTAGGTCCCGGAGCAGTTCGGCGAGAAACCGGACGGCGTCACGGTTCGCGGACCTGTCGTCGACCGCCTCGACGGTAAGGTGCGTCGGGGGCGCAATCCCGGTGACGGCGTAATGGTAAGAGGCCATGTCCAGCGGATATACGGACAACCTGCCAATCCGGACGCCGGACTTCGGCAACCCGACAGACGCCCTCGTCCGGAAGTTTCTGCGCCGTGATCAGGTTTCAGCCATGGAACGCGGCGCGCTGGAAACCCTAATGGAACCGCCTCGGCGGGTCAGCGGGGGTCGGGTTCTGACCTCCCTGGGGGAGCGTCCAGACGCCTCGACGCTGCTGATCTCCGGCATATGTGTACGCATGAACGTACTGCGGGACGGGTCGCGATCCATCACGCAGCTGAGTCTGGCCGGGGATTTTGTCGACCTGCACAGCTTGCTGATCCCCCAGATGGATCATGCCATCCTGACCCTGACGGACTGCTGGGTCAGCCGGGCGCCACACGCCCGCATCCGGTCCCTTGCCGAGCGTTGCCCGCACCTTGCGCGCCTCCTCTGGTTGGAGACGGTGATCGACGGCGCGATCCATCGGCAGTGGCTGCACCGGATGGCCACCCAGGACGCGCTGGGTCGTCTTGCGCATCTGATCTGCGAGACCGAGGCGCGGCTCGCCGTGGTCGATCTGGTGGAGGACGACAGCTTCGATTTTCCCCTTACTCAGGTGGACCTCGCGGACTGCCTTGGCCTCTCCACGGTCCACGTCAATCGCACCCTGATGAGCCTGAGGCGCCTGCAGCTGGTTGAGTGGCGAGCCGGCCGTATGCGCCTGCTCGACCGCGAGCGCCTGCAGCAACTCGCCGAGTTCGATCCCACGTATCTCCGACTGGATCGGGCGCCCGTCTGAGGTCACGTCCCTCCTGCTGCAAGCGGGCGACTGACGTAGCCCCCCGCGCCAAAACGCACGCCAGAAAACGTGGGTAGGGACGTGGGTAAATCGGCCATCGCCCCGCAAATGCCCGCCACGACTGGGCTCGCAGAAGACTCCCTCCGCCAGCGACCCGACGAGGCCAGGCCTTCCCCCAAGCGACTGACCGTACGAACCTTGCTGGCCACCCCGGATCGGGTCTGACGATTGATGGCCCCGGCCAGCAAGGCCGCCCCGGCGTCGGTGGGATACGACGCCCCCGCTTGCTCCCGGTCCCTTCCGGTGAGAAGCCTCACCGGACATCGCATCGCCCGGGGCTCCTCATGACCGCCTTCCAGATCACCCGCGACGGCCCGGTGGCGCATCTGCGCCTGGCGCGTCCGGAGGCCTCCAACGCCCTTGACGCGGAGTTCTGGCGCACCTTCGGCCCGGCCCTGCGCGAGCTCGACGCCACCGGCCAGGTGCGCGCCCTCGTCATCTCCGGGGCTGGCAGGAACTTCTGCGCCGGGATGGACATCTCCGTCTTCTCGGGCGGGGCCATCCTGCCGGCGGACACCTCGTCCGAGCGCCAGGCCTTCCACCATGCGGCCCGCCAGCTGCAGGACACCCTGACGACGCTGGAGAAGGTGCGCTTTCCGGTGATCGCGGCGGTCCACGGCGCCTGCGTCGGGGCCGGACTGGACATGGTCTCGGCCTGCGACCTGAGGCTGGCGTCGGCGGAGGCGTACTTCCGCATCGAGGAAATCAACATCGGCATGATGGCGGACGTCGGGACGCTGCAGCGCCTGCCGAAGATCCTGCCGGACGCCGTGGTGCGGGAGCTGGCCTATCTGGGCACGAGCCTGACCGGTGACCGGGCCGAGCGGCTGGGCTTCGTCAATGCGGTTCTGCCGGACGCGGAGGCCACGGTCGCGGCGGCGCTCGAGATGGCCGGCGCCATCGCGCGCAAGGCGCCGCTCGCCATTTCCGGCTCCAAGGCCGCCATCACCCATGCGCGCGACCACACCGTCGCCGAGAGCCTCGAATGGGCGGCCGTGATGCAGGGCACCCTGTGGAACCCCGCCGACATCCTCGCCGCCATCCAGGCCCGCCGGAACCGGGAAGACGCCCGCTTCGCCGACCTCGCGCCGCTGTCGGGCCTGGGGGACCAGGCAGATTCAGCCGGAGGCGGCTGATACGATCAGGGCACGATCAGCGGTCGGAGCGCCGGGACGGCGGCCACAAGTTCATGGGCCACGATGGCGGCGAACACATCCGCGCCCTCGCGGCCGAGGTGGGTGTAGTCGAAGCTGATGCGCGCCTGCCCGAGCGGCTCGACCGCGGCGTTGTTCTGCGTCGCCGCGGGCGGGGCGGGAACCGGGCCGGCCGCCGGGGCCCCGGCCGACACCGTCGTGCCGGTCAACAGGGCGGCGGCGACCTCCGGCGACGGCGGCAGCTGGGCGAAGCGCGCCGACAGCATGGGGCCCAGCGCCTCGACCACGTCGCTGCTGCGGGCGTTGAGGTCGACCAGCGGCGTGTTCGTCTCGCGCGCCACGGCCCGCACCGCCTCGGCCCAGGCCGCCAGATCACGGCGCAGCCGTCCGCCGGAGAACTGCCGCCGGGTCAGGGGGGTGAGCAGGACCGGCACCGCGCCGCGCGCCCGCGTCTCCTCGACGTAGCGCCGGAGGAAGGCCGGGTACTCCGTGGCCAGGTCGGTGGAGCGCCCGGGTCGGCCCGGCTGGTCGTTGTGGCCGAACTGGATCAGCACATAGATGGCGGCGTAGCCGGGCGTGGACATCTCCGACAGCGCCAGATCCCACGACCCCTCCCAGATGTAGCTGCCGGAGCTGCGGCCGCCGCGGGCGAGGTTCACGCAGGCGGCGAAGGAGGTGACGTGGTAGGCGCAGAAGCTCGGGCCCCAGCCGCCGGCCACGGCCGTGGTGGAGTCGCCGACGAGAATGATCTTCGAGGCCGAGATCGGCCGGACTGCAGCCCGGGCGGCGATGTCGGACTCCGCGAGCGGCGTGCCCGGCGAGGCCTCGGGGAGCGCCGGGGGCGCCGTCTGGGCGGCCGCCATCCCGGCACCGGAGCCCAGCATGGCCGCCGCCGCTACCGCCACGAGATCTGTCGTGCCTGCCCTGCCCCGCCGGGCTTCCCCCCGGAGCCTCCGCCTGCGCCCGTTCATCATGATCTTGCCCCCGCTCCACGGGAGGCGCCTAGGCGCGCCCCCTGATTGATCCGGCTCAGCCCGCGTCGCCGCCTTGGCCCTCAGCCTCGGCAAGGGCGTCGAGAGCCTCCGGGATGAGCTCCAGATTCTGGATCGCCGCGAGGCTCCACTGCGACACCCCGTTGGTCGACATGCCTGCCTCCTCCTCGACCGGACGCAGCACGGCGGAGCCGGCCACGCGCTGTCGTCGGGACACCGGCGACAGGTCCTCAAAGTGGCTGCCCTCGAGAAACTCGCGGGCGGCGCGGGCGGCCAACGCTGGATCGTCGAGCGCCCGGGCGGCCCAGGCCGTGAGCCGCGAGTGCGCCTGGGGCAGGCCCCGGTTGCCGACCCGGGTGCCGAGATAGGCCTGCAGCTCGGCCGCGGGCGCATTGTACCAGGCGCAGTATTCGACCCAGCAGGCCCGATAGGCCGGCACATCCACCAGCCGGAGCAGTTCGGCGTGGGTCTCGACCGCGCCGAACACGGCGTTCAGGTGCGAGATGCCGATCCGCTCCCCGGCGCTGACGAAACGGCCGCTGCGGACGTCGTAGTGGCCCCCGCCGTGGAACCAGCGGTGCGGCAGCGCCGCCAGACTGGTCATGCCGGCGACGATGCGATCGCGCCAGCGGCGGTCGCCGGTGCGCTCCCACTCGGTCATCCAGGCGGCGAGGAAGGAGCTCCAGTCCGTGCCGAAGCCGGCGTCGACGATCGGCCCGCCCGGCGGGGGATCATCCGGCGCGGCCCGCTTGCGCCGGATCTGCACGCGGGTCAGCGTCTCGTCCGAGGTGACGAGGCTGCGCATCAGGTCGCCGATCCGCTCGTCGGCGGTCAGGTAGTAGTAGATGCGCCGGAAGGCGGCGTTGCTGACCCGCGGTTGCTTGGAGCTGTCGCTCCAGTGCTGCACCCCGTGGCGGGTGCCGAAGCCGCGCCAGGGACCGATGTGGTAGCAGTCGACCTCGCTGGAGTGGCGCGTCATCGCCTCGGCCATGCGGAAGACATCGGCGCGGCCGGTGCGCAGGAAGCTGTACCAGAGCCACAGGTCCGGCGAGAGCTCGGAGTTGGCCCAGGCGTAGCCCCCGATGTCGTAGCGCCATTCATGCCGGTCCTGATCGTAGGAGTGCATGACGTCGCCGTGGTTCCAGAAGCCGTACCAGCGCCGCTCGGCGATCTGGTCGCGGTAGAGATCCAGCAGGTCGTCGAGACGGTCCTCAAGACGCGCGCGCATCGGCGTCGAGCGATCCGGCAGGCCCCAGTCGCCGAACACCTCGACCGCGCGCAGCCGGGCCGGCGGACAGACCAGCCGCGGCGGCGTCTCGATCCCCGTCGCCATGGCCGCGAGGGTCTCCCGCGGCGGCGTCGCCCCTAGCGCCCAGAGGGTCAGTTCGCTGGTGCGGGCGATGCCGTAGGGCGTGCCCCAGCCGGCCTCGTAGTCCTCATAGGTGATCTCCAGCCCCTCGTTCTCGGCGGCGTGGTCGGTCATGCCGAGGCCGTTGTGATAGGGCCGCAGGTCCATCGCCGGCGCATCCGGCGACCACAGCCAGGCGGTGACCTGCGCCGCCTCCCCGGCGGCCCCGCGGACGTCCAGCCGGGTCGGCCCGGCCCGCCAGAAGTTGGCCAGCCCCAGCGCGACACCGCCGGACACGCCCCCGGCATAGACCAGACCGGCCGCCCGTCCGCCGGACTGGGCATCGATCCAGGCATGGCCCGGGCCCGTCCGCTTGCGGATGGCGAAGCCGTCGGCGGTCGACTGCGACAGGGTGAAATCACTCCAGGCCGGGATCAGATGCAGACGGTTCCCGACCCGCGGGTCC
Organism: Brevundimonas sp.; assembly: GCF_035998205.1. Taxonomy (GTDB): domain Bacteria; phylum Pseudomonadota; class Alphaproteobacteria; order Caulobacterales; family Caulobacteraceae; genus Brevundimonas. Next base: position 234,495 of record NZ_DASYHT010000004.1, on the reverse strand, counting down.
ATGTCCGCGACCGGCGGAATCGGCTGGCCGGCGACCTGGGCCTCGCGGAAGGGCGCGCCGGGATCGCGCCGCAATCCGGTCAGCGGCCGCACCGCCTCGCCCCACAGGCCGCCCTGCTCGCCGCCGAAGCGGACGTGACGGTCCTGCAGGGCGTCGCGCATCGGCGCCGTCGCCTGCACGCCGATCCCCCGGATGAAGTCCGTCGCGGGATCACCGTCGAAGATGAAGCTGTGCACCATCCGGACGGCCTCGCCGTCCGCGTGGAAGTAGAGCCGCACCGTGAAGGGCAGCCAGGCGCGCGCCGCATCCCGGTGTCGCCCCTCGAAGCGCACCACGGCCCGGACCGGACCGGCTTGCTCGACCACGGCCGTCTCGACCACGCTCTCGAAGCGGCTCTGGCGCACGGCGGGCGCCTCCGACAGGTCCGGCGCGTCATCCCTGAGACACACCAGCCTGAGATCGCGCAGCACCTCGCGGCCCTCGTGGGTCGCGGAGGCGATCAGCGAGGGCCCGCGCCGCGGCAGGCGCCAGCTGAGGGGCCCGCAGTCGATCTCGATCCGCTCATCCGTCTCCCGCACCCTGACCGGCCGCGCCGGCGCAACCGGCGTCCCCGGCACAACCGCCAGCGCCTGCGCGGGGGAGGTTTCAGCGCCGAGCGCATGGCCGCTCCACTTGAGCGACCCGTCCGGCCAGACCGCCAGGGGCCAGCTCTGCAGGGCCCTCGCCTCGCCGGCGTCATCGATGGCGCGGAAGGCCTGACCGGGCCGGAACAGGCCTTCGGGCCAGGGCACGCCCCAGGTCTGCCCCTCGTGGCGCACCGGGGCGGCGCCATCCAGCCAGCCGATGGGGGTCGCCGGAGGCGCATCCCTGGCGGCGGCCCGGGCGCTTGCGGCCCCGGCCGCCACCGCCATGGGGGCGCTCGCCACGGACGCGACGACAGACCGGCGGGTGAAGGCGGGAGGGATCATGGCGCGGCTCCGGGGCGTCAGACGCAGCGGCGGAAAAAAGAAACGGCGGACCCCTCGGGGGATCCGCCGTCAGGTCGTCTCCAGGAGAGGAAGGCGAACTCTAGTAGCGGAAGGTCAGACCCGCGAAGTAGCGACGGCCCGAGTAGACGTCCTCGACCAGACGGATCGAGTCGTTGGTGCTGCGCTCGTTCTCGCCGGTCAGGTTCCGCGCCTCGACGAAGACGGTCAGGCCATCGCGCACCTGATAGGCGGCGCGGGCGTCGAGGTACCCCGTCTCGTCGCGATAGACCGGGTTGCCCCGCGCATCGATCGCCGTCTGCAGGTAGCGGGTGCGGGCGTTGTAGGCGAGGCGGGCGTTCAGCGGGCCTTTGTCATAGTAGACGATGACATTGTAGCTGTGCCGCGACAGCCCCGGGAACGGCAGTTCTTCCTGGGTCAGGGTCGAGAACAGCCCCACATCCTTGGCGTCGCTGAAGGTGTAGTTGACGATGCCGCCGAAGCCGTCGAACGGCGCGGGGAGGAAGGTGAAGGCCGTCTGGGCCGACAGCTCGACGCCCTGGATCCTGGCGCCATTGCCGTTGATGCGCTGGCTCACGTCGAACAGGGTGCCGTCGCCGAACAGGTCGACGTTCTGCACGACAACCGGGCCGACCACGAAGGACTCGATGTCCTTGTAGAAGAAGCCGGCGTTGATGAGCGTGTCGCGGTCCCGGTACCAGCCGATGTTCAGGTCGAACTGGTCGGCGCGGTAAGGTTCCAGGGCCGGGTTGCCGGCGCTGCAGACATCTTCCAGATCATCGGTCAGGCCGATGGCGGTCCGGTTGAAGGTGCAGGTGGCGGCCGGCACGAGGAAGGTCGGGTTCGGGCGGGCCAGAACCTTGGCGTAGCCGAAGCGCGCCACGATCTCCGGGGTCATGTCCAGCGCCACGTTGAAGGTCGGCAGCCAGTCCTCGTACTCGTTCTCCAGGGTCACCATGGTGGTGCCGAGGTTGCGGGTGACGGTGGTGCCCGGCGTGGTCGGACTGTCGATGGTCTCGCGCTGCAGATAGGCGCCCGTCGCATCGAGGATGGTGCGGGTATAGCGCAGGCCGAAGTTGCCGCTGATGGGCATGCCCCAGACCTCGCTGGCCCAGCGCGCCTGGACATAGGCCGCATGGACCGACTCCACTGTGTCGATCGACGGAATCTGGTCGAAGATCCCGACCAGGTCACCGGCGGCCGTGTAGCCGGGCGTGCGCCGGATGTTGTCGCGGTCGAACAGTGACAGGTCCAGACCCGCGTTCCGGGCCGCCAGGGCGAAGCTCGGCGCCAGCCACCCGCGCGGGAGGGTGATCCCCGGGTCGTCCTTGCCGCCCGAGTAGAAGTTGGTCGGCGTGTTCTGCGAGATCTGGCCCAGCAGCGCGAGCAGGTTCGCCTGGGTGAAGGCCGTGTTGTAGGTCGGCGGCAGGGTCAGGGGATTGAAGACTGCCGCACCGTTGGCCGTGATGCCCGGCGTCAGCACGAGGTTGTGCCGCGCCCGGGCGCCCTGGATGATGACGCCGTCCGGATTGGTGTAGCCGCCAACGGCGTACTGCAGCGTGCCTGACGACCGGTACTGGTAGCCGGTCTCGAACAGGGTGAAGAAGCCGGGGCCCGGATCGTAGTCGATGTCGAGCTTGACCGTATCTTCGTCCGTCTCGGTCTCGACGGGCTCGTAGTTCAGCTGCACGGCCGTGGTGGCGTAGTTGGTCCCGGCCCCGTTGTTGGCGAAGTTGGTGTAGGTCGCCAGGTCGCGCGGATCAAAGCCCGTCGGGAAGGTGAAGGCCGGAACACCGCGGTCCGACAGATCGACCCGGATATTCGGGATCGAGGCGTTGAAGGTGATCGAGTTGCTGTCGCTGTTGGCCGCCGCGCGGGTGCGGGCCACCACGCCGTCGATCGTCAGGTTGTCGCTCTTCCACTGGAAGCCGCCGGAGAAATACTGCGACCGGTACTCGTAGTCGAAGGCGCGGTTCTGGGTGCTGAAGATGTTCGCCGCGCCCGCCGAGGCGCTGGTCGAACGGGCGGCGGTGTTGAAGCCGACCACGTTGTGGTCCGCATCGACAGTCGCTGTCAGGGTGCCGGACCCTGCGATCGGCAAGCCATTGCGGTCATAGGTGATCGCGTTCAGGCGGCTCTGGGCCGACGCGTCGACCGTGTAGTTGAAGTCGGTCAGGAACTGCTGGCGATCGTTGACCGTGTAGTCGAGGAAGACCGACAGATTGTCGTTGACCCGGTACTGGGTCGCGATGTTGGCCGAGGTGCGCTGGTCCTCGCGGAACCAGAGCCCGTAGCGCGGGATCGCCGGCACGAAATCGTTCCACTGCGCCAGGCAGTTCTGGATCGCCGCACGGGCGCTGGCGGAGCTGGCGTCGGTCGGACAGTCAGCCTTGCTCGTGACCGAAGCGAAGTTGGGATCCACAAAGGTGCGATCCGGCGAGTTGTCATAGTCGCCCGAAGCCGTCACGCGACCGAGCGTGGCCGCCGCGCCGCTGACCGTCGTCGGATAAAGGCGCCAGTTGGTGCCGCGCAGGAAGTCGCCGCGGGTCTCGTTGTCATCGCGGGTGACGTTGACGATGACCCCGAAACGGTCGTCGAAGAAACGCCGACCGGCGGTGAAGTTGCCGCGGAAGCGGGTCGACTCCTGCAGGTCGAAATACTGGCCCGACGCCGACACGGACAGCAGCGGCCCCCGCAGGTCCAGCGGACGGCGGGTGCGGATGCTGACCGTGCCGCCGACCCCGCCCTCGGTCATGTCGGCGGTGAAGCCCTTGAACACGTCGATCGAGGCGACCAGCTCGGACGCCAGCTCCTGGAAGCTCGCCCCGCGGGCCCCGGTGCCGTTGTTGTTCAAGACGCTGAGACCGTTGATCTCGACGCGGTTCAGGTCGGGCTCGACGCCGCGGATGCTGATCTGGCTGCCTTCGCCGAGGTCACGCGTCAGCGAGACGCCGGTGATGCGCTGCAGCGCCTCGCCGATGTTCTTGTCCGGAAACTGGGACACGTCCTCGGCCACGATGGAGTCCGAGGTCGTCAGCGCATTGCGCTTGCGCTCGATCGCCGAGCGGAGGCTTTCGCGCGTGCCGGTGACGATCACCTCGCCGACCACGGTCGCGTCCTGCGCCGGCGCGGCCTCCTGGGCCGTCGCCGTGCCGGCGGCGCCGAGGGCGATCAGGCCGATCGCGTACAGCGACGAGGCGCTCATGGCCCGGCGCCGGATGGATTGAGAGTCTGGCATGGCTGCCCCCCTGTTGCAGTCCGCGAATCCACGGACACCGCGGGTCCGCCTCTTGGGGGCGATTGGCGCAGTATCCTCCCTGCCGATTTCGGGCCCTGCCGCAGCATCCGGCCAATCTCGACGACGCTCACACTAATGTCATATGATGACATGTCAATGCATAGTATGGAACATTCATCCGGACTGGATCGCCAGTGCGGATCAAGGGGCGGCAGACCCCGGGAGGAAGACCATGAGAGCCCGACGCGTCCCCCTGTGTGTCGTCGCGACCGCCCTTGGCCTGGCGGCAGGCCCGCTGGCGGCCAGCGAGCTGGAGGCGGGCCCCCGGCAACGGGAGAGTCTGGATCGCGGCGTGGTCGCGGCGCCGGCGGTGGACGGCGGTGTCCTCATCAGCTGGCGCCTGCTCGCCAATGACCCGTCGGATCCAGGCTTCGACGTCTTCCGCGACGGCGTGCGGATCAATGCCGCGCCGATTACCGATCGCACCAACCTCGTTGATCCCGAGGGCGGGCCGACAAACACCTATGCCGTCGCTGTCGCCGGCGGAGCATCCGCCAGCGCTCCGGTCAGCCCCTGGACGGCAGGCTACCTGTCCATTCCGCTGCAGCGCCCGGCGCCCGGCGTGAACCCCGACGGCCAGACCTACACCTACAGCGCCAACGACGCGGCGGTCGGCGATCTGGACGGCGACGGGCGTTACGAGATCGTCCTCAAGTGGGATCCCTCGACGTCAAAGGACAACGCCTTCTCCGGCTACTCGGGCGTCGTGATTCTCGACGCCTACACGCTCGAAGGCGAGCGGCTCTGGCGCATCGATCTGGGGCCGAACATCCGCGCCGGGGCGCACTACACCCAGTTCCTGGTGTTCGACTTCGACGGCGACGGCCGGTCGGAGGTCGCCGTCCGGACGTCGGACGGGACCATCGACGGGACCGGGCGGGTCGTCGGCGATCCCGCTGCGGACTGGCGCGAGCATGGCGGCGAAGCCCCCCAGGCCGACCGCACCGGCGCCGCGATCCGCCCCGACGGCAGCCGCTACGCTGATCTCACGGGCCGCATCCTGCGCGGTCCCGAGTATCTGACCGTGTTCGACGGCCGCACCGGCGCCGCCCTGGCCAGCGCCCCCTTCACCCCGGCCCGACACCCGGACACCGACGCCCCGACGACGGAGCAGATGACCGCGCGCTGGGGCGACGGCTACGCCAACCGGTCGGACCGCTTCCTCGCCGGGGTCGCCTATCTCGACGGCCAGCGGCCCAGCATCGTCATGGGGCGCGGCTACTACGCCCGCAGCAGCGTCTCCGCCTGGGACTGGCGCAATGGCCAGCTGACGCAGCGCTGGCTGTTCGACAGCGGCGCGGCAGACGCGCCCTTCTCGGGCCAGGGCAACCACCAGCTGGCCGTCGCCGACGTCGATGCGGATGGCCGCGACGAGATCATCTATGGGGCCATGGCGCTCGACGACGACGGGACCGGCCTGTGGAGCTCGGGCCTGCTGCACGGCGACACCCTGCACGTCGGCGACCTTGATCCCGCCCGGCCCGGGCTGGAGCGGTTCGGCGTCCACGAGAGCCCCGGCCGCAACGGCGGCGTCGGCGCCGCCCTGCTGGACGCCCGCACCGGTGAACGCCTCTGGACCACCCCGGCGACCGCCGACGTCGGCCGCGGCCTGGCCGCCGACATCGACCCGCGCCATGCCGGCGCCGAGGCCTGGGCGAACAACACCGACGAGCTGCGCAACGCGCGCGGCGAGGTCATCGGGACCCGCCCGCGCCAGGTCAACTTCGCCATCTGGTGGGATGGCGATCCGCTGCGCGAGCTGCTCGACGGCAACGCCATCTGGAAATGGAACTGGCAGACCGAAGCCTCGGAGCTCCTGCTGCGCGCCGAGGGCGCCGCGTCCAACAACGGCACCAAGGCCACCCCTGCCCTGTCCGCGGACCTGATCGGCGACTGGCGCGAGGAAGTGCTGTGGCGCGCCGCCGATGACTCCGAGCTGCGCCTCTATGTGACGCCGTTCCCGACCGACAGCCGGCGCGTCACCCTGATGCAGGACCCGGTCTACCGCCTCGCGGTCGCTTGGCAGAACATCGCCTACAACCAGCCGCCGCACCCGGGCGTGTTCATCGGCGCAAGCCAGACCCCGGAAGCACCTTGACCCCCGGCAGCCCCGTCCAGACCCGAAGGTTCCCCATGAACATCCGTCTGCTCAGTGTCCTGACCACCGCCATCGGGCTGGCGCTCGCCGCCCCCGTCGCCGGCCGGCCTGTCGAGGCGCAGGCCGCGCCTCAGGAGTCCGCCAATCCGCCCTATGTCCTGACCGCCTTCCGCAACGGCGACGCCCGGACCATGAGCGTCTGGACGTCTCGGGACGCCGCGACGTTCGCCCCGCTGGACCTGACCGCCTACACTCCGCCGAGCGGGCTGATCCGGGATCCGAGCCTGATCCGTCACAGCGATGGCTGGTACCACGTGGTCTACACCACGGACTGGAACAACAACGAGATCGGCTTCGCGCGCAGCCGCGACCTGACCAGCTGGTCGCATGTGCAGAACCTGCGGGTGCCGCTGGAGGGAGTCACCAACACCTGGGCCCCGGAGTGGTTCGTCGACGAGGACGGGACCACCCACATCATCTATTCGATCTCGCACAACGGCCCGCACGGGCAGTTCCAGCCCCATGTCATCACGGCGCTCGATGACACCCTGACCCGATGGAGCGCGCCGCGGCCGCTGGCGGGTCTGGGGCCGAACTACATCGACACCTTCATCGTCCGCGAGGGCGGCCTCTACCAGGCCTTCATCAAGAACGAGACGACCAAGTTCATCGAACGCGCCACGGCGCACGCCCTTGAAGGCCCCTGGACGGTGGTGGACACCGGCGACTGGGCCGGGTGGGGCAGTTTCGTCGAAGGCCAGGCGCTGGTCCGTCGCCCGGACGGCGGATGGCGCATCTACTTCGACGAATATGTCCAGCGTCGCTACTGGTACAGCGACAGCGAGGACCTGCGGCGCTGGTCGCCGCGGGCGGAGTTGCCCGGCCTGTCCGGCGTCGCGCGGCACTTCACCGTGCTGAACCGCGCGGCGGCCGCCCCGCCGCCCCGCTCGCCGCCGGTGGCGAACCAGATCACCTGGGACAGCCGCTCGCTGATGATCAACGGCGAGCGGACCTTCATCTGGGGCGGCGAGATGCACGCCTTCCGCCTGCCCAGCCCCGCCCTCTGGCGCGACGTGCTGCAGAAGCTGAAGGCCAGCGGCTACAACACCGTCGCCTTCTACTTCGCCTGGGGCTACCACTCCGCCGCGCCCGGCCAGTACGATTTCAGCGGCGTGCGCGACATGGACCTGCTGCTGCGCATGGCCGCCGAGGAAGGCCTCTATGTCATCGTCAGGCCGGGCCCCTACATCAACTCGGAGCTGACCCGCGGCGGCTTCCCGCAGTGGCTGACGACCCAGTCTGCGCGCTCGCGGACCGATGCGCCCGAGTATCTCCAGGCCGCCGAGGAATGGTTCGGAGAGATCAACGCCATCATCGCCCGCCACCAGCTGACCGACGGCGGCGGCACCGTCATCGCCTACCAGATCGAGAATGAACTCGACGTCGTGTCGCCGGCCCACGCCCGCTACATGCAGCGCCTCTACGACCGCGCCCGCGAGGACGGCATCACCGTGCCGATCTTCCACAATGACAAGGGCCGCAACGGCATCTGGACGCCGCGCGAGAGCGAGGTGCCGGGGGTCATTCCGGGGCCGGTCGACATCTATGCCTTCGACGGCTACCCGGGCGGCGGCTGCAACGCCGACGGCACGGTCGGCCGGCCGAACGTGGCCCCGGACTGGGGCATCTATGGCGTCGGCGGCGGCCGCGGCGGCTCCAGCGCCTCGCCCGGCACGCCCGGCTTCGTCGCCGAGTTCGGCGGCGGCTGGTTCGATCACTGGGGCTCGAACGGCCTCTATCCCTGCATCGCCGAGCGGATCGGATCGGGCTACCAGCGCGTCTTCTACGGCACCAACATCGCCAACGCCCTGACCCTGCAGAACTTCTACATGACGTTCGGCGGGACCTCGTGGGGCTGGCTCCCCGCCCCGGTGGTCTACACCTCCTACGACTATGGTGCGGCGATCGACGAGGCGCGCGGCCTGCGGGACAAGGCCCGCACCATGAAGCAGATGGGGCAGTTCCTCGAACGCACCGGACCGCTCATCGCCGGGATGCAGAAGGGCTGGGCCCAGCCGCCCTCCAATCCGCATGTCCGCGTCTATCACAACCACGAGCCGGACTCGGGCACGCACCTGTATGTGACGGTGCCCAATCCCTCGAACCGGCTGGGCGACGAGTCCTTCACCCTGGAGATCGCCACCCGCGACGGGACCTACACCGCCCCGCAGGCCGGAACCCTACGTCTGCGCGGCCAGGACGCCAAGCTGCTGATCGCCGCCTACGATCTCGAGCGCCAGCGGCTGGTCTATTCGACCTCCGAGCTGCAGACCCATCTGCAGCAGGGCGAGCAGGACGTGGCGCTGTTCTACGGCCGGGCCGGCGAGGACGGCGAAACGGTGCTGCGCTACGCCTCCCCCCCGTCGGTCGAGGTTCTGGCCGGCGATGTGGCCCATGTGTTTGACGCCGCCTCGGGCGATCTGCGGCTGAACTATGTGCACAACGGCCTGGCGCGGGTCCGCATCAGCGGCGGCGGCCGGCCGCCCCTGCTCCTGCTGATCGGCGACGTCGCGGCGGGCCAGACCTTCTGGCGGCAGGAGACGGCGGCGGGCGCGACGCTCCAGCGCGGCCCGACCCTCGTGCGCCGGGCCGGCGTCGAGGGCGCGGTGCTGACGCTGACCGGCGACACGGAGACAGACACCCCGCTGGAGGTCTGGGCTCCGCCGGGCGTCAGCGAAGTGACCTGGAACGGCGAGGCCGTGCCCCTCGCCCCGGCGCCGGGCGGCAGCCTGCTGGCGGCGCAGCCGCTGGCCGGCCCGGACCCCGTCGTCCTGCCCGACCTCACCCGCGCCGTCTGGCGCTTCCGCGACGGCGCGCCCGAAGCGTCGCCGGACTTCGACGACAGCGGCTGGCGCGTGGCGGACAGCCGCCGCACGGCCAGCACCAGCCGCCCGGCGCCCGGTCAGCCAATCCTGACTATGGACGACTATGGCTTCCACCATGGCGACGTCTGGTACCGCGGACGCTTCGAGGGTGGTCAGGGGGCCGAGCGCCTGAGCCTGCACTACGGGGCCGGCGGCGCCGGGATGATCCAGGTCTGGCTGGACGGCCGCTTCCTCGGGCAGCACGAGCTGGCGACCAACCTGACCTTCCCGATGACCACCGGGACCGCCGACTTCGTCATCCCCGAGGACCTCCGCGGTCCCGGCGAGCGCGTTCTGGCGGTGATGGTGCGCAACAACGGCCACAACTGGAACCTCGACGCCAACGAGGCCCACAAGGAGGGCCGCGGCCTGATCCAGGCGTCGCTGACCCGGCCGGGCGGTCCGGTGTTCGAGTTCCCGATCGCCTGGCGCATCCAGGGCGCCCGGGGCGGCCAGGCCCTGGCCGATCCGGTGCGGGGGCCGATGAACAATGGCGGCCTGTTCGGCGAGCGCGAGGGCTGGCACCTGCCGGAGCATGACGACTCGGGCTGGACGTCCCGCCCCGCCCGGGTCGAGCCCGGCGAGTACTGGCTGCGCACCGAGGTCGACCTCGACCTCCCCGAAGGCCACGACCACTCGCTCGGCCTGACGATCGGCGATCCGTCGACGCCGCGGTCGCCGGGCGCCTACCGGGTGCTGATCTTCGTCAACGGCTGGCACATGGGCCAGTTCGTCTCGAACATCGGCCCGCAGCGGACCTTCGTCCTGCCCACCGGAGTCATCAATCCGAACGGCCGCAACGTCATCGCCCTGGCCGTGACCAGCGACGGGGCCCCGGAGAACGCGCTGGAGGACGTGCGGCTGGTGGCCCTGCGCACGGCACGCGGCGGGCCCCCGCCGCTTGCGGCGGCGACGCCGTGAGCCCCGGACCGGCGACACGACGCGGCGTGCTGGCGCTGGGAGCCGGCGGGGCCATCGCCCTCGCCGGCTGCGCCCGATCCCTGACCGGCGGCGGGCCCGTCCCCGGCCCGCGCCTGTACGCCGACGACTTCCGCGACGGGCCCGACCGCTGGCGGGTCGAGCTGGAGCGCGGCGGCGCCGTCTCCATGCGCGACGGCGTCATGGAGATCGACACCGAAGGCGGCTGCACCGTCTGGTTCCGCGAGGAGCTGCGAGGGCCTGCCGTGATCCGCTACGACGCCGTCGCGGTGGCCGAGGGCGGCCCCCATGACCGGGTCAGCGACCTGAACTGCTTCTGGATGGCGACCGACCCCGGGGCTCCACCCGGCACGCCCCCGCGGCCGCGCAGCGGGGCCTTCGCCGACTATGACGACCTGCTGGCCTACTATGTGGGCCAGGGCGGCAACGGCAACACGACCACCCGGATGCGGCGCTACATCGGCGAGCCTGCCAACCGGCCCCTGCTGCCGCAACATGACCTGTCAGCGCCCGAGCACATGCTTCGGCCCAACATCCGTCAGACGGTGAGCCTCGTCGCCGCGGGCCCGCGCATCGCCTACTGGCGGGATGACGTCCGCGTCTTCGCCCTCGACGATCCCCAGCCCTACACGCGCGGCTGGTTCGGCGTCCGCACCACCGCCAGCCGCCTGCGGATCTCGAACTTCCGCGTTCACGCGCTGGGGACGGACGACAGGCCCGGCTAGCCGCCGGCGCGCCCACCGGCCGCGAGGTGGAACACGGGCGTCAGCTCGACCTGCACCGGCACATTGTCCGGGTGGGTCTGCATGATGTCCGCCATCATCGCCCACCAGCGCTGCATCACCTCCGTCTCCGGCAGGCGGTCGAGGCTGTGATCGACCCGGCGGCGCAGCACCGCGAACAGGTGATGGCTCTGCGGGTCCAGCCAGATGCGATAGTCGATCACCCCGGCGGCGATCAGCGCCTCGGTCAGCTCCGGCCAGATGTCGTCATGCCGCTGGCGATAGGCTTCCGCCTGCCCGGGGTTCAGGACCATGCGGAAGGCGATGGTCTCGTCGGCCTCGGCGCTCATTGCAGGTTCACGAAGGCGCCGCCGTCGACCAGCAGGGCCGCCCCGGTGACATAGGCGGCGAGGTCGGAGGCGAGGAAGACGATCGGCCCGGCGAGGTCGTCGGGCGCCCCGAGCCGGCCCAGCGGGATGCGGCCCGACATGTAGGCCCGCTTGCCCGGGTCGGCGAGGTCCTCGCGGTTGATGTCGGTCTCGATGGTGCCCGGCAGCACCGAGTTGCAGCGGATGCCCTTCGGCCCGAGAGCGATGGCGCACGACTGCATCAGCGAGTGCACCCCCGCCTTGGTCGGGGTGTAGTGGGTCTGCATGCCGCCGCCGACGAGGGCGCTGATCGAGCTGACGGCGATGATCGCCCCGCCGTGGCCCTGGGCGACCATCTGGTTGGCCGCCGCCTGGGTCATGTACCAGGCCCCGTGCAGGTTCACCCGGAGGGTGCGTTCCAGCACCTCGCGCGGCATGTCGAGGAAGCCGTGGAACGGGCAGATGCCGGCGTTGCTGACGAAGACGTCGACCTTGCCGAAGGCCTTGACCGCGGCGTCGACGAACCGCGGCGCCTCGTCCGGGTCGGCGACGTCACCCCGGACGGCGATGGCGCGGCGGCCGAGCGCCTCGATCTCCCGCACGGCGCTGGCGGCCCCCGCCTCATCGTTCAGGTAGTTGATCGCCACATCGGCGCCGTGCCTGGCGCACCCGATCGCCGCAGCGCGGCCAATGCCGCCCGAGGCTCCGGTGATCAGGACTGTCTTGCCTTCCAGCAGCATGGCGCCTCCATGGGGTCAGGTTCGGGATGAGCGTTTGGGTTTCGCCGGCGCAGGCACGGCTTCCGGGCGCCAGCCCAGTTCGCGGCTGATGGCCTCGGCGGTGGCGCAGACCTCCTGCGGCAGGGACGCCATCCGGTGGTCGTCCATGTACTGGGCCGCGCTGGACAGGCTGATGGCCCCCACGATCCGCCCGCCGACATCCCGGATCGGCGCGGCGACGCAGCGGATGCGGTCCTCGTTCTCCTCGAGGTCGAAGGCGTGGCCCGCGGCCGCATAGGCGCGCATGCGCGTCAGCCACTCCTCACGGTCGAGTGCGCTGCGGGCGTGCGCCTCTTCCACGTCGAACATCTCGGCCCAGCGCGCTTCGGTCTCGTCCAGCAGCAGGGCCTTGCCGAGGCCGGTCGAGCGCAGCGGCTGGCGTTCGCCGACGCGCGAGCTGATCTCGATGCGGCGCCGGCCGGGGATCTTGTCGAGATAGAGCGCGCGGCCGTGGTCCATCACCCCGAGATGAATGGTGTCCTCGGTCGCCGCCGACAGGGCCTCCAGGTGCGGCCGCGCCACGCGCGGGAGATCCTTCTGCTGCTGGGCCTTGAAGCCGAGCTCCAGCAGCCGCGGCCCGAGGGTGTAGCCCTCGCGCGGCAGGAAGTTGAGGTACTGGCGATCCACCAGCGCGGAGGCGAGACGGTGCGTCGTGCTGCGGTTCAGTCCCACCGCCGCCGCCAGGTCGGCGAGGCTGATGGTGCCGTCCGCCGTCGCCTCGATCACGTCGAGCCCGCGCAGCAGGGTCTGGCTGCTCGACGATTTCGCGCGTTCAGCCGTCCCGGCGTCCATGGTGCGTGTTGACGTCGATATTCTCATCTCGTAACTTCTTATTTCATATGCTGACACAACAGACAAGCTATCGGCCGGCGGGATGGAAGGGGACGACGGGCTGAAAAAGCGGCCCGACTCAGACGCTGACCACCAAAATCCCCTACAAGTATCTCATATATTGATATCCGGAGATCAGACCGCAATGGGCTTCCCCCTCATCCGTCAGGTGCGGGCCTTCGTCGTCCGGGGCGGCGGCGCCGACTACCACGACCAGGGCGAGGGCCACTGGATCGACGACCATATCGCCACGCCGATGTCGCGCTATCCGGAGTACCGGCAAAGCCGCCAGAGCTTCGGCATCAATGTGCTGGGCACCCTCGTCGTCGAGATCGAGGCGACCGACGGCACGGTCGGCTTCGCCGTGACCACCGGCGGCGAGCCGGCCGCCTACATCGTCGAGAAGCACCTCGCCCGCTTCCTCGTCGGCCGGTCGCCGACCGAGATCGAGAAAATCTGGGACCAGATGTACTTCTCGACCCAGTACTACGGCCGCAAGGGGCTGGTCGTGAACGCCCTCAGCGGCGTGGACCTCGCCCTGTGGGACCTGCTGGGCAAGCTGCGCGGCGAGCCGGTCTATCACATGCTCGGCGGCGCGGTGCGCGACGAGCTCAGCTTCTACGCCACCGGCGCTCGCCCCGACCTGGCCAAGCAGCTCGGCTTCATCGGCGGCAAGATGCCCCTGCACCATGGCCCGGCCGAGGGCGAGGAAGGGCTGCGCAAGAACCTGCTCGAGCTGGAGACGATGCGGAACCGCGTCGGCGAGGACTTCTGGCTGATGTTCGACTGCTGGATGTCGCTGGACCTGAACTACGCGACCCGCCTGGCGCACAAGGCCCACGCCTATGGCCTGAAGTGGATCGAGGAGGCGCTCAGCCCCGACGACTACTGGGGCTATCGCGACCTCAAGGCCCGCGCGCCGGACGGCATGCTGGTGACGACCGGCGAGCATGAGGCGACCCGCTGGGGCTTCCGCATGCTGCTGGAGATGGAGTGCTGCGACATCATCCAGCCGGACGTGGGCTGGTGCGGCGGCCTGACCGAACTGATCAAGATCTCCGCCCTCGCCGACAGCCGCGGGGTGATGGTCATTCCGCACGGCTCGAGCGTCTACAGCTACCACTTCGTGGTCACCCGCCAAAACAGCCCGTTCGCCGAGTTCCTGATGATGGCCCCGGGCGCCGACGAGGTCGTGCCCATGTTCCAGCCGCTGCTGCTGGACGAGCCGGTGCCGGTCAACGGCCGGCTGAAGGTGCCCGACGCGCCGGGCTTCGGCGTGGCGCTGAACCCGGCCGTTCCCCTGCACCGCCCCTACGCCGCCTGATCCGGAGCCTCGCACTGACATGAAACTTCTGCGCTACGGGCCCAAGGGTCATGAGAAGCCCGGGCTGCTCGACGGCCAGGGCGTGCTGCGTGACCTGTCAGGCCATGTCGCCGACATCACGCCGGATCTGCTTCATGGCGAGGGCCTCGCCCGGCTGCGGCGCATCGCCGTGGACTCCCTGCCGGTCGTCGAGGGCGATCCCCGCCTCGGCGTGCCGCTCTCGGGCAGCCGCAAGTTCATCGCCATCGGCCTGAACTTCGCCGACCACGCCGCCGAATCCGGGCTGCCAGAGCCGGACGAGCCGGTCGTCTTCATGAAGGCGATCAGCTGCCTGAACGGCCCGAACGACGAGGTGATGATCCCGCGCGGGTCGGAGAAGACCGACTGGGAGGTCGAGCTGGGCATCGTCATCGGCAAGCCGGCGTCCTATGTCGAGGAGGCCGACGCCCTCGATCACGTGGCCGGCTATGTGCTGATCAACGACGTCTCCGAGCGCGCCTTCCAGACAGAACGGGGCGGCACCTGGGACAAGGGCAAGGGCTGCGACACCTTCGGGCCGGTCGGCCCCTGGCTGGTCACCGCCGACGAGGTCGCCGACGTCCAGAACCTCGACATGTGGCTGGACCTGAACGGCAAGCGGATGCAGACCGGCAACACCCGCACAATGATCTTCGGCGTGGCCGAGATCGTGGCCTACGTCAGCCAGTTCATGACGCTGGAGCCCGGCGACCTGATCACCACGGGCACCCCGCCGGGCGTTGGCCTCGGCCAGAAGCCCGCGCCCTTCTACCTGAAGCCGGGGGACGTCATGCGGCTCGGCATCGAGGGCCTCGGGGAGCAACAACAGACGGTCGTCGCCTGGCGCGCCGCCGGCGCGGGAGCAGGCCAATGACCGCATCAGTCGGACGGTTCGACGGCCGCTGCGCCGTCATCACCGGCGGCGCCTCCGGCGTGGGCCGGGCGGCGGCGGCCCGGATCATCGCCGAGGGCGGCCAGGTCTGCCTCTGGGACCTCGACGCCGGCGTCCTGGCGGAGGTCGCGCGGGAGATCGGGGCGAGCAACTTCCAGGCGGTCGACGTCTCGGACCCCGACGCCGTACAGCGCGCCGCCGACGCCAGCGCAGCGGCGATGGGCCGGATCGACATCCTGATCGCCGGGGCCGGCGTGACCGGCGCCACCGGCCCTGTCTGGGAGTACCCGATCGACAGCTGGCGCCGGGTCATCGACATCAACCTGAACGGCGCCTTCTACTGCTGCCGGGCCCTGGTCCCGCACATGGTGCGCAACGGCTACGGGCGGATCGTCAATGTCTCGTCGGTGGCGGGCAAGGAGGGCAATCCCAACGCCTCGGCCTATTCGGCCTCCAAGGCCGGCCTGCTGGGCCTGACCAAGTCGCTGGGCAAGGAGCTGGCCCAGACCGGCGTGCTGGTGAACGCCGTCACCCCGGCCACGTTCAACAGCCCGATCCTGTCGCAGCTGCCCCAGAGCCAGATCGACTATATGCGCTCGAAGATCCCCATGGGACGGCTTGGCGAGATGGACGAGGTCGCCGCCCTGATCTGCTGGCTGGCCAGCGCCGAGTGCAGCTTCTCCACCGCCGCCACCTTCGACATCTCCGGCGGCCGCACGACCTACTGAGGAGCCCGCCGGGTGGCCCACGACTTGCCGATCATCGATCCCCACCAGCACCTGTGGGACTTCACGCGGCAGCACTACGCCTGGCTGATGGACAGTCCCCTGCCCCCCAATCCGGCGGGGGACTGCGCCCCCATCGCCCGGCCCTACGGCCTCGACGACTATCTGCGCGATGTGGCCGGCTGGAACGTGGTCGGGACCGTCCATGTCGACGCCGGCGCTGACGCAGCCCAGGCCGTGGACGAGACCCGCTGGCTCGAGGAGATCGCGTCGGCCCGCGGCATGCCGGACGGCCTCGTCGCCTTCGCCGCCCTCGACCGGCCGGAGGCCGAGGTCGAGGCGGTGCTGGCGGCCCATGTCGCGGCCTCATCGCGCGTCCGGGGGATCCGCCAGATCATCAACTGGCACCGGGATCCCGCCCGCACCTACACGCCCCGGGACCTGCTGCAGGACGACCGCTGGCGCGCCGGCTTCGCCCTGTTGCGCAAGTACGACCTGTCGTTCGACCTGCAGATCTACCCGTCGCAGATGCCCGAGGCGGCGCGCCTGGCCGCCCGGCATCCGGACACGCAGCTGATCCTCAACCACACCGGCATGCCGACCGACCGCGACGCGGACGGGCTGGCGACCTGGCGCGAGGGCATGGCCCTGCTGGCGGCCCGGCCGAATGTGGCGGTCAAGATCTCCGGCCTGGCGATGATCGACCGAAGCTGGACCCCCGCCTCGATCCGCCCGTTTGTCCTGACCGCCATCGAGCTGTTCGGCCCGGACCGCGCCATGTTCGCCAGCAACTTCCCGGTCGACCGGCTGTACGGCGACTTCAGCCGTCACTTCGAGGCCTATGACGCGATCACCGCCGGCTTCACCGACAGCGAACGCCGCCAGCTGTTCGCCGATACGGCAAGGGCCATCTACAGGCTCTGACGGCGGCGCGGCGTCTTCACCGTCGCAGGCTATCCCGGATCACGACGCCGCCTGTTCCTTCCTCGACGCCCCGGTTCTCGAGAAGACCGTCAGCCCGGTCAGGTCCCGATCCCCGGCCCCGCCCAGGGCGAGGCTGGCGAGATAGCCAATGATCAGGCAGCTGAAGACCCCGATCGGCAGGAAGGCGGTCGAGTGCAGATCGAGGAAGGTGGTGGCCAGGGCATTGGCGATCAGCGAGCCCACCGCGCCGACCCAAATCCCCGCGGTATTGGCGCTGCGGGTGAAGATGCCGAGGACGAAGATGCCGGTCACCGGCCCCACGATCAGCCCCATCACCATCAGGAACAGATCCCAGACTGACTGAAGCGAACTCATGCTGGCGAGCAGCAGGGCGAGGCCTGTGCCGAAAACGCCGAGCCCGACGGTCAGCCAGCGCCCGAGCCTGACGCAGCTTTCGTCGGTCACACGGGGCCAGAAGCGACGGTAGATGTCTTCCACCCCGAGGTTGGACACACTGTTGAGGGCGCTCGAGACGGTCGAGATGGTTGCGGCCAGCAGGGCCACCGCCACCAGACCTCCGAGCCCCGGCGGCAGCGCTGTCGCGGCATAGTAGGGATAGATCCCGTCCGGCTTGATGGCCGCGCTGAGCAGCTCGGGACGGGTGTAATAGAACAGGAACAGGATGGTGCCGAAGCAGAACAGCACGAAGTTCAGCGGGACGGCGACGAACAGCTGGCCGATCGAGGCCGAGACGGCGCCCGACTTCGTCGGCGTGCACTGGACCCGCTGAAGGAAGTTCTGGTCGCCCGCATAGCCGAGGGCCGTCGCGAGGGCGTTCAGGAACAGGACCGTGACCACCGGAGCCCCCCAGTCCAGCCGCCAGTCGAACAGCTCCAGCTTGTTCTGGGCTTCCAGCAGGGCCCACGCCTGCGGCGCATCGATCTCGAGGGCGGAGAGGGCGAAGAAGAGGCTGAGCCCGACCGCAAGGACCATCAGGATGGCGAGGACGACATCGGTCCAGACGACCGCGGCAAACCCGCCGATGGCCACCACAAGGGTGGTCACCAGCCCCATCAGCAGGATGCAGTAGACGATGGGGATGCCGACGATCGCATTGATCGCGATGGCAGGCAGCAACAGGATCGCGGCCATGCGACCGAGGATCTGGTAGAGCGAGAAGCTGGCGAAACCCATCAGCCGCACCGACAGGCCGAAGCGGCGCTCCAGATACGCGTTCGCGGAGGCCAGGTTCAGACTGCGGAGGATCGGCACATAGACGAACGCGAACAGCGGGACCATGGTCGCGATCAGGAACAGTCCGATCGAGAAGTAGATCCAGTTTCCGTTGAAGGCCATGGCCGGCATGGACATGATCGTGATGGCGCTGGACCCCGTCGCGAACAGGCTGAGCGCCGCCGCCCACCAGGGAATCTTGCCGCCGCCGCGGAAAAACTCGCCGCTTGAAGTCTTCGCCCGGCGCGACGCCCAGAAGCCGATCCCCAGAAGGATGCCGAACAGGGCGACGACCACGGCGTAGTCCAGCACGCTCAGTCCGCTGTCGGGCAGCACGGCTTCGCCCCGGAGGGTCTGGCTTTCGGAGACGATCTCGAAACGCCCGCTGCCCGCGAGCGCAAGTCGGGGGCCTTCGGGGAGGTCAATGGCGTCCCCCGGGAACCAGCGATCGGTCACGATGTGATAGAAGAGCGTGCTGTCCTCGCCGCCTACCTCGCCGAACACCGCGAGATGCGCTGCGCCCAGGGCGATCGCCGAGGCCTTCGGGTCGACGGCTTCCGGCGCGGAGACCGGAGCCCAGGAGGGATCGGCCGGGTTGAACCGGACCGCGTGACCGAAGGCGACGAGATAGATGTGGTTCGTCGCCACCGCGACGACGGGCGACCCTGCCACTTCGCCCGGCACGGCTCCGAGCGGGATCCAGCGCGCATCGGCGCCGAGCCGATAGGCGTTCGTCCCGAACAGGAACAGGTCGCCCTTCCAGACGGCCAGACGGGGCGCGACCTCGCTCGCGGGAATCTCGGCGACGACGGACCGGCGCGCCGCATCGCCGACGATCGAGACCCGGCTAACTTTCCGGTCGTCCAGTACGAAGACCGGCTGCGCCAGACCGCTGGAGCCTGCCGCAAACTGCAGGTCGGGGTCGCCGGAAAAGAGCTCGCGAACACCCGCCGCGGTCGGCGCCTCAGACCATCGGAGCAGCTCCGGCCTGTCCGGCTGCTGCGCCTGCGCGGGCGCCCACAGGGACATCGAGAGCGCAGCCACCACAGCCGCAAACATCGTCAGCTGGGGGCGCGCGCTCCTGACGGGCCCCGGGCGTCGCAGGCGCTTAAACATACCGGAGCCTGAACTCGCCCAGCGCCAGGATGGCCATGGACTGCCCGTAGGGCATGGAGGTCAGCGGAATGTCGCGATAGCCCTGCAGGGTGTCGAACACCGGCGTGCCGAACGACACCTGGGTCAGTTCGCCGTCGTCGTTGATGTGCGCCAGCACGCCCTTCAGCGCGCGGATCGCCATCGCTTCGTACTCCGCCGGCAGGTAGCGCTTCCGCACCGCCTTGAGGATGCCGTAGGCGAAGCCGGCGGTGGCCGACGCCTCCAGATAGCTGGTCGGGTCATTGATCAGCGTGCGCCACAGGCCGCTCTCGTGCTGGTGCTCGGCCAGCGCCTTGACCTGGGCCTCCAGCGTCTCGATCAGGAAGCGCCGCAGCGCGTCGTCCGGATCCAGATCCAGCATCTCGATGAACTCGGGGATGGCGATCGTCACCCAGCAGTTCCCCCGCGCCCAGAGAGCGTCGGCGAAATTGTGCCGCCCGATGAAGTTCCAGCCGTGGAACCAGAGGCCCGTCTTCTTGTCGAACAGGTACTTGATGTGGATGAGGAACTGCTTGCGCGCCTCCTCGATGTAGTGCGGGCGGTCCAGCAGCAGCCCGATCCGGGCCAGCGGCAGGACGCTCATCATCAGGGTGTCGTCCCACAGTTCCTGCGGGTTCTCGTCATTGAAGACGATGTGCTGGAAGCCGCCTTCCTCCGTGCGCGGCAGCCCGTCCATGAGCCACTCGGCCCAGGTGTCGAGGTAGGGCAGATAGGTGGCGTCGCCCGTGTACTCGTAGAGGTTGGCGAGGGTCAGGAAGGGCGAGACCGTATTGATGTTCTTGGTCGGCGTGCCGGCCTCGAACCGGTTGGCGAACCAGTCGAGCATGATCTGCAGCACGGCGGCGTCGCCGGTCTGCTCGTACAGCCGGTACAGGCCGTAGAGGCCGATGCCGTGGGTCCATTCCCAGTCGTTCCAGCCCTTGGTGTCGATCACGCGCCCGTCGTCGAGCCGCAGCAGGAACTCGCCGGTCTCGTCCTTGATGTTCACGAGGTTGTCGATCAGCCGCGCCAGCGTCTCGTCGATGGTCGAACGGGACAGGTCGTGGACAAGGTTGGGCATGGGACTCGGGCTCGCGGGAGCGGGTTGTCATTCCGGGCGGCGCAGCGCCGGTCCGGCGCCTTGCCCGTGTCGCCGCCGTCTCCCTCCGGTCCGGCGCCACGTCTCATTTTTTGCTTAGTTATTTCATAATGTGAAATCTCGGAGGTGGTCAAGCCTCTGACGGAACCAGCAGGTCGGGACCGACCTGGTCGATCCGCTCCACCCCCAGCATGGTCATGGCGACCCGCATTTCCGCCGCGATCAGCGCCAGGACGTCGGAGACGCCCTGCCGCCCGCCTGCGGCCAGACCATAGACCCATGCCCGGCCCAGCAGCACGCCGTCAGCGCCGCAGGCCAGGGCGCGCAACACGTCCAGACCGGAGCGCACCCCGCCGTCCATCAGCACCGTCATGCGGTCGCCGACCGCACGGGCGATCGGGCCGAGGGCGTCGATCGAGGCCAGGGTCCCGTCCAGTTGCCGCCCGCCATGGTTGGAGACGACGATGCCGTCGAAGCTGCGCTTCGCCGCCTCGCGGGCGTCCTCCACGTCGAGCACCCCCTTGATGATCATACGCCCCGGCCACAGGGCGCGGATCTCCTCGGCGTCCTCCCAGGTGACGGAGGCGTCGAAGTTGCGCGCCATCCAGGCCCAGTAGTCGTCGATTCCCGCCGCCGCGCCCAGCGCAGAGGCGACATGGCCGATGGTATGCGGACCGCCGAACAGCCCCACGTCCCACGCCCAGCCGGGCCGCGCAGCCGCCTGCAGCACCCGGCTGACCTGTCGCTCCAGCGGCGAGCCGCCCGACAGGCCCGACCGCTTGTCCCGGTAGCGCGGCCCCGGCGCCGGCATGTCCACGGTCAGAAACAGGGTGTCGCACCCCACCGCCAGCGCGCGGGCGATCATCTCGCGCATGAAGCCGCGGTCGCGGATGACGTAGAGCTGGAACCATGGCGGCGTCCGCACCCCGGCGGCCACCTCCTCCAGCGTGCAGGCGCCCACGGTCGAGAGACAGAAGGGCACGCCCGCCGCCTCGGCCGCCGCGGCCGCCTGGACCTCGCCGCGGCGAGCGTTCAGCCCCGCCATCCCGACCGGGCCAAGGGCCAGCGGCAGGGCGATCTCACGCCCCAGAAGCGTCGTTCCCAGCGAGACCTTGTCCGCCCCGGTCAGCACCCGCTGGCGCAGCCGCACCGCCTGCAGGCGCTCGACATTGTCCCTCAGGGTCGTCTCGGCGAAGGCGCCCCCGTCGATGTAGTCGAACAGGAACCGCGGCAGTCGGCGGCGCGCCGCCTCACGGTAATCCATGACGTCTGCAAGGATCATCAGTCTGCACACCTCCGGAGCGTCCCCCGCAGGGAAGCGCTTACATAATGAGACGCTAAATCGCTTAATGAGACAACGCAACGCGAGGACCGCACCCGTCCCGCGATATGTACGACACCCGCTCCCGGCCATGCCCGCCCGGAGACAAGCTGACGCTGTGCGTCCGCCCTCCAGGGCGGCTAGAGCATAGCTCTGGAGGGCATGACCATGCGCATCGTCATCATGGGGGCCGGCGTGGCTGGTCTCAGCTGCGGACAGGCGCTGGCGGCGTCCGGGGGGGCCGTGACCCTGATCGACAAGGGCCGGGGACCCGCAGGCCGACTCGCTTCACGCCGGATCGACACGCCGCAGGGCGAGGCCGTGCTCGACATGGGGACCCAGAGCTTCACGGCGCGAGGCGAGGACTTCGCCGCCGAGGTGTCCCGTTGGGCCGCCGCCGGCGTTGTCGCCCCCTGGGCGCCGGCCGGCCCCGGACATTGGGTCGGCGCGCCGGCCATGAACGCGGTGGTCCGTCACCTCGCCGCAGACCAGCCGGTTCGCTGGAGCCTTCGCGCCAGCGACCTCAGCCGCGCGGACAGCGGCTGGGTCGTCAGCACCGGGCAGGGCGAGACGTTGCGCGCCGACGCCGTCGTGGTCGCCCTGCCGCCGGAACAGGCGGCCGATCTCCTCGCGGCGGCCGCACCGGCCTTTGCCGTCCGGGCGCGCGACAGCCTCAGCGCCCCCTGCTGGACCGCTCTGCTGACCTTCGCGTCGCGACTCCCCATCGACGCAGATGTCTGGCGCGGCGCGCCCGGCGAGACCGTGGCGATCGCCGTCCGCAACCGGGCCAAGCCGGGCCGGACCGGCCCCGAAAGCTGGGTGTTGCACGCCACGCCGGAGTGGTCGGCGGACCATCTGGAAGCCGACGCAGACGACGTCGCGCGACGTCTCTTGCAGACGCTGGCCGGTCGGGCCGACGGCCCCCTCCCCGCCAGCCTCACGGTCGCGGCCCATCGCTGGCGCTACGCGCAATCGACGGCCCGCGTCGGGCTTCTGTGGGATCAGGCGAACGCCGTCGGCGTGTGCGGCGACTGGTGCGGCGGCGGTGATGTCGAAGGCGCCTGGCGGTCGGGCGTTCGGCTGGCCGCGACCATCCTCGGCGAGAGGGGCTAGGCGGCGACCGTCCGGCCCTTCGGGTCCGCCCCCCCGGTCGGGCCCGCCGCTTCCGCCGCATCCGCGGCGAAGCGCTCGGCGAGGGCCGTGATCGGCATCGGCCGGCCGATCAGATAGCCCTGGGCGAGGTCGCATCCCATGGCCTGGAGCAGGGCGAGGCCGGCCTCGGTCTCGACCCCCTCGGCGGTGACCTGCATCCCCAGCGCGTGAGCGAGGTCGATGGTCGATTTGACCAGCAGGGCGTCGCGCGACCCGCTGTCGATGGCCATGACGAAGGCCTTGTCGATCTTCAGCTCGCTGGCCGGCAGGCGCTTCAGATAGGCCAGGGACGACAGGCCGGAGCCATAGTCGTCGATCGACATCTCGACCCCCGCCGACGACAGGCGCTCGATGGCGGCGATGGCGGCGTCCGCATTGTCGATGACGGCCGTCTCGGTGATCTCCAGACAGACCGGGCCGCGCGCCGTCCCGGCCAGGGCCAGCGCCGACTCGACGAAGGCGGGATCGCCCAGAAGTCGACCGGAGACGTTGACCGACATCTTGACCTCGAGCCCCTCGTCGGCCAGCCGGGCCTGGTCGGCCAGCGCCCGGGCCAGCACCCAGTCGGTGACCTCGCGGATGTGGCCGGTCTCCTCGGCGATGGTGATGAACAGGTCCGGCGAGACAAAGCCTCGCCGCGGATGGGTCCAGCGGGCCAGCGCCTCAGCCCCGGTCAGCCGGCCGGTGCGCAGGTCCAGCTTCGGCTGGTAACTGACAGAAAACTCGCCGTTTTCCAGCGCCCGCATGAGGTCGCCGATGATCGACAGATTGCCCGACGGGTCGCCATAGGCGGCGGCGTCGAAGATGGCGGCCCGATCGGCCGCGACGCCCGCCTGGTCGACAGCGACCACCGCCCGGTCGATCCACGACAGGGTGACGCCCGGCTCGGCCTGCGGCGCGACCCCGAGGGAGAGCTGAACGTCGATCGGCGCCTGATCGACCTCGAACGAACCCTCGGCCGCAGCGCGAACGGCGCGCGCCCAGTCAAGCGCCGCCGCGGCCGGTCCGGCCGCCTTCAGGGCCAGCATGCCCGGGGCGATCCGCGCCGCCGGCTGCTGCGCCACGGCGCCCAGGCGTTCGCCCAGCTGGCGGATCAGGCGAGCGGCGGCGTCGTAGCCGACAGCGGCGCGCACGGTCTCGAAGCGGGCGACGTGGAAAACAACCACACAGACATCCTGCCCGGACGCCAGCGCCCGCTCGAACCCCAGCCGGTTCGCCAGCCCGGTCTCGTGATCATGCAGCGCGAGGTGATTGAGCCGGGCCTCGCGGTCGCGGATCGTGCCGACCATGTGATTGAAGCTGCGCGCCAGACGGCCGAGCTCGTCGTCGGACTGGACCGCCACCTCGACCCGCTCCCCGGCTTCCAGCCGGTGCACGGCGTCATCGAGCGCCCGGATCGGCCGGGTGATGGTGCGCGACAGCAGCCAGGCGCCCCCCATCATCATCACCGCCCCGGCGACCGCGATGAGGCCCAGCCATGTGAACATGGCCCCGTAGGGCGCCATGGCGCGGGCCATCTCGTAGGTGAGCACCAGCTCCGCGCCCTCGGGGTCGAGGCTCGGCAACGGCCGGGCCAGCACCATGCGGCCGTCGACCATGCGCGGCCCCTCACCACGGACGCCGCTCGGGTCGGCCGCGCTGACGATGGCCGCCTCCAGAGGGATCGCCGACAGGCGCTCGAGCTCCTGCATCTGCGTCGCGTCGAGCTTCTGGATGAAGATGACCCAGCCCAGCAGCACGGGCGCCCGGATCGGGGCCGCGACGGCCTGGTACTCCGCCGCGCCGATCCTCAGAACGCCGTCGTCCCGCCCCTCCTGCTCCAGCGCCGCCCACAGGGTATCCAGCGTGGCTGGCTCAAGGCCGACCCCCTCGGACACCACGTGCCCGTCGACCAGCATCATCAGGGCGCCCTCGACCCCCTGACGGGCGGCGAGGTTGGCGAGCGCGGACTGAACCGTGGGATCATCCCCCGTGGCGACCGCCTCGCGGAAGCCGAAGTCCTGGGCCAGCACGGCGGCGCCCTGGCGCAGCTGGACCGAACGGGCGCTCCAGATCTGGTCATAGACGGCGCCGGTGGCCACCAGTTCGGCGCGAACCATATCGGCCGCGCTGCGGGTGATCGCCGTCACCACGGCGGCCGCCGTGACGATCAGGGCGAGGCCGAACAGGCCCATGTAGAGGACCGTCAGCTTCGCCCGGAGGTTCCGGAAACGGATCACCGCGCGGCAGCTCGTCCGGAGAAGTCGCCAGAGAAGGTCTGGCGGCCCGCGGCGGCAGTCACGGTGAAGGCGCGCGAGGTCTCGTTGCCGCGGACGTTCAGGGTCGGGTGCCAGATCCGCAGGGTGGCGGCCCCGGCGGGCACGTTGCGCAGCACCACGTCGCCGCTGGCCTCGGTCTTCGCTGCGAACGGCGTATCGACCACGCGGATGTAGGCGAGCATCTGGTCGTGGATGTTGCAGCCGATCGCCACGGTGCCGGGCGCCCGGAAAGTGTGGCTGCGCGTCTCGTCGCGGCCGTAGAGCTCGATTTCGAACCGGTTGCCGCGCGAGAACGAATAGACGTGGTGCCGGACCCGGTCGAGGTTCGGGAAGCTCACCGCCTGTCCGACGGGCACGACCAGGACATAGGGCTGGAACTGCAACTGCTGCTGCGTCACGCGCAGCGGCCAGGCGAAGCGGATCGGGCCTGAGGCGCCCGCCGCCGGATGCACCGTCACCACCGCATCGCGCACCGGACGCCCCGCAGCGTCGCGGACGCTGACCGTCAGGTCGCCAGCCAGAACGACCGCCGGAAGCGACAGCAACAGCGCGACAAGGGCAAGGAGACGCATTCCGCCAACCTAGCCGCCCCCGCTGAACATAACGTAAAGCAGACGATCCCAACCGTCGATTGCAGATCTCTGTTTTTGCTGAGTTTATCTGAGGTTAACCGTATTCACCCCTTGATCGCCTCAAGGTCAGCAAGGGGGCGACACGTGCAAAAACTCCTTCTCGCCGGAGCCGCGGCGGCCGCGCTCTGGGGCGCGGGACTCGCCGGCGTCGCCGAGGCGCAGATCCGGTTGCCGGACAATCGCCCCGGCGGAAAGCTGCTGCTGACCGGCGGCGTGTCAGCGCTCGAAGGCTCCGGCGGCGGTGGACTGGCGACCTGGGCCGTGACCACCGGCTACGGCGCCGCAGATGGCATCGGCGGCAATGTGCATGCGACCGTCGTCGACCTGCCGGACTACGAGCTGCGCGCCTGGGGTGCGGCGGTCGGCCTCTGGGATCGGGTGGAGCTGTCCTGGACGCGTCAGGAGTTCGACACCGGCGCGACCGGGGCGGCGCTGGGGCTCGGCCGCGGCTTCACCTTCGGCCAGGACGTCTACGGACTGAAGATCCGGCTGTTCGGCGATGCGGTCTACGCCAGCGACAGCTGGATGCCGCAGGTGGCCGTGGGCGTACAGCACAAGGTCGCCGACCAGGGCGCTGTCATCCGGGCCGTCGGCGGCGCCGATGATGAGGGCACCGACGTCTATGTGGCGGCCACCAAGCTGTTTCTGGCCGAGAGCGTGCTCGTGTCCGGGGCCGTGCGGCTGACCAATGCCAACCAGACCGGCCTGCTCGGCTTCGGCGGCGACGCGGAGCGCGACCGCACGGCCCAGTTCGAGGGGTCGGTCGGCGTCCTGATGTCGCCCCACTGGATCGCCGGGGTCGAGTACCGCAGCCGCCCGGACAACCTTGGTTTCGCCCGCGAGGACGACGCCGCGGACCTGTTCGTGGCCTGGGCCCCCAACAAGGCCGTGTCCGTCACCGCCGCCTGGGTCGATCTCGGCTCGGTCGCCACCTTCGAGGACCAGCGCGGGCTGTACCTCTCGCTGCAGGCAGGGTTCTGATGCGCCACACCGCCCTTTCGATCGCCGCGTTCGCCGGCCTCGCGGCCCTGGCAGGTCCCGCCCTCGCCCAGCAGGCGCCCCACCACATGCCGGGCGAGGAAGCGGTCGAACCCTATACGCCCGGCCCGGAGAACGCCGGCGCGACGCCGTTCGAGGGACGCGCCATGTGGGTGGCCTTCGGCGAAACCGCCGGGGTCGATCGCATCGTCGACGACATGCTGGATCGCTCCGCCGCCGACCCGCGCACCGCCGCCATCTTTCACGCCGTCGACATGGTCCGCCTGCGCCGGACGCTGAAGGAGCAGTTCTGCTACATCCTCGGCGGCGGCTGCACCTACACGGGCCGCTCGATGGCGGACGCCCACGACGACATCGGCCTGCAGGCCTCGGATTTCGCCATCCTCGTCGAGCACCTGCAGCAGGCCATGACGGCGGAGCGTGTCCCGTTCCGGACGCAGAACCGCTTCCTCGCCAGGCTGGCCCCGATGCGGCCGGACATTGTGACGCGCTGAACGCGGGCGCGGCGGATCGGCGCATCGCCCGGACCGCGTTGAGCCGTCGCGGCCTTCCGCCTATCAAGGTTGACGCTCCGTGTTCCATAGGGACGCGGCCCGTGGTCCCGATGCAGCCGCAAGGGACGCCGCCCGAACATCCAGGACCCCAGAATGACCGACGCCGCGCCCTCCGGCCCCGCCGGCCCGCTTCCGCCGTCCCCGACGCCCCCCGCCCGCCGCGGCGCCTTCACCCGCTTCCTCGACGGGGTCGAGTGGCTGGGTAACCTGCTGCCGCACCCGGTGACCCTGTTCGCCGTCCTGGCGATCGGCATGGTGTTCCTGTCCGGCCTGTTCGGGGCCCTGGGCCTGTCGGTCGAGGACCCGCGCCCGCTCGGCGCGCCCGGCCGCTCGGAGGACGGCATGATCACCGCCGTCAGCCTGCTCAATGGCGAGGGGCTGCGGCGCATCTTCACCGGCATGGTCGGCAACTTCACCGGCTTTGCGCCGCTCGGCGTGGTGCTCGTCGCCATGCTCGGCATCGGCGTGGCCGAGAAGTCCGGCCTGCTCTCCGCCACCGTGCGCGCCATGGTGCTCAGCGCCTCGCCGAAGGTCGTGACGGTGGTCATCGTCTTCGCCGGCGTGATCTCCAACACCGCCGCCGAGGTGGGCTATGTGGTGCTCATCCCGCTGGCCGGCGCGGTCTACTATTCGCTGGGTCGCCACCCGCTGGCCGGCATGGCAGCCGCCTTCGCCGGCGTGTCGGGCGGCTATTCGGCCAACCTGCTGATCGGCACGATCGATCCGCTGCTGGCGGGCATCACCGAGGAAGCGGCCCAGCTGATCGACCCGACCTATACGGTCACCGCCACGGCCAGCTACTTCTTTATGGTCGTCTCGACGCTGCTGGTGACGGTCGTCGGCTCTCTGGTGAGCCTGTTCATCGTCGAGCCAAAGCTGGGGGCCTATGACGCCTCCCGCGCCGATCCGTCCGTGCTGAAGGAGGATGGGGCCGCCCCCCTGACGACGCCCGAGCGCAAGGGTCTGGCGGCGGCCGGTCTGGCGCTCCTCGCGGTCCTCGGCCTGATGGCCCTGACCCTGCTGCCCGAATGGGGCGTCTTGCGCGACCCGGAGACCGGCGACCAGCTGCGCTCACCCTTCTTCAGCGGCTTCGCCGTCTGGATCCTGCTGTTCTTCCTCGCGGTCGGCTTCGCCTATGGCCGGGTGGTCGGCACGGTGCGCAACGACCGGGACATCATCGACGGCATGGCGTCCGGCCTGTCGACGCTCGGCCTCTACCTGGTGATCGTCTTCTTCGCCGCCCAGTTCGTCGCCTTCTTCAACTGGTCGAACCTCGGGGCCATCACCGCGGTCAAGGGCGCCGCCTGGCTTCAGGAAACCGGCATGACCGGCCCGGCGGTGTTCGCCGGCTTCATCCTGATCTGCGCCTTCGTCAATCTGATGATCGGCTCGGCCTCGGCCCAGTGGGCCCTGACCGCGCCGATCTTCGTGCCGATGCTGATGCTGATCGGCTATTCGCCGGAAGTGATCCAGACCGCCTACCGGATCGGCGATTCCACCACCAACATCATCACCCCGATGATGAGCTACTTCGGCCTGATCCTCGCCTGGGCCAGCCGCTACGACAAACAGGTCGGGATCGGCACCATGATCGCGATGATGCTGCCCTACACGATCTTCTTCACCCTGGCGTGGAGCGCCCTGTTCTTCGTCTGGGTGTTCGGTCTGGACCTGCCGGTCGGGCCCGGATCGCCGACCTTCTACACCCCGGGCTGACCTGGCGGGTCAGTCCAGCGGCAGGACGGCGGCGGGGTCCAGCCGGACCCGCACCGTCTCGCCGACCGCCAGCCGGCCGGGCGCGGCCACGAGGGTCGCCCCGGCCTCGCCGGCCTGGAGCCGCGCCTCGCTGGTCGCCCCGCCATAGGCCAGCGCGGTCACCCGCGCCTCGACCCCTTCCGGATCGAGGGTCAGGGCCTCGGGGCGGAACATCAGCCGGCAGGGCCCGTCCGGCCCTGGCGCGTCGAACCGGCCCAGCGGCGTCTCCACGCGGCCGTCCCGTCGCTCGCCGGAAAGGACCTCGATGTCCCCGAGCAGACGGGCGGCGTCGAGCGACGCCGGCCGGGCGTAACAGGCCTCGGGCGACCCGGCCTGCAGCACCTGCCCCTGATCCATCAGGATCAGATCGTCCGCCATCAGCATGGCGTCGCGCGCATCGTGGGTGACCACGAGCGCCGCGGCCCCGGCCTCGCGCAGGGCGACAGCGATGTCCTGCCGCACCTCGCCGCGCAGATGGGCGTCGAGGCTGGAAAAGGGCTCGTCGAGCAGCACCGCCCGCGGGGCCGGGGCGAGGGCGCGCGCAAGGGCGACGCGCTGCTGCTGGCCGCCGGAGAGCTGGTGCGGCCAGTCGCGGCCGCGATCGCCCAGCCCGACCCGCGTCAGCCAGCGCGCGGCGATCTCATGCCGCTCGGCGCGGGGACGGCCCGCAAGGCCGAAGGCGACGTTGTCCCGGACGCTCAGATGCGGGAACAGGGCGTGGTCCTGGAACACCAGCCCGATGCGGCGTCGCTCGGGCGGCAAGGCCTCGGCCGGCGAGGCAATCAGCGCGTCGCCGGAGCGGATTTCGCCCCCGTCCAGCGGCTCCAGCCCGGCGATCATCCGCAGCAGGGTGCTCTTGCCGCAGCCGGAGGGACCGAGCAGGGCCGTGATCCGCCCGGGCGCCAGCGTCAGGCTGACGCTGTCCACGGCGAGCCGCTTGCCGAAGCGACGGGTCAGGCGGGTGCAGATGAGGCTGTCGGGCGTCACGTCAGGGGGTCCCGCCGGGGATCGGCCAGGCGCCGGCTAAGCCACATCACGCCGGGCAAAGCCAGCAGGATGATCATCAGCGACGGCGGTCCGGCCTGGGCCAGCCGCTCGTCCTGGGCGTAGTTGGACGCCAGCACCGCCAGGGTGTCGAAGTCGAACGGCCGCAGGATCAGCGTCGCCGGCAGCTCCTTGAGCACATCGACGAAGACGATCAGGAAGGCCGCGAAGACGGCCCCGCGCGCCGCCGGCAACCGCACGCCGAAGGCGGCCCGGGCCTCGCTGCGGCCCAGCAGCCGGGCCGCTCCGACGACCGACGGGCCGGCGCGGGCGAGGCCCGCCTCGACGGGCTCCAGCGCGGCCGCCGCGAGCCGGGCGGCGTAGGCATAGACCAGCAGCGCCAGGCCCCAGCCGAAGCCGGCGGCCGCGCCGGGCGCCAGACCCCAGACGATCGCGGCCGGGGCCAGCAGGCCGATGGCCATGACCGCGCCCGGCGTGGCGTAGCCAAGGCTGACGCTGCGGGCGACCGGGCCCAGTCGCGGCAGGGTCAGGGCCAGCAGCACGGCCAGCCCGACGGTGGCGATCGCGCCGGCGCCGCCAAGCGTCACGGTGCGCACCGCCGCCTCGGCCAGACGCCCCCACTGGGGCGAGATCTGCAGCGCTGAAATGGCCAGCCAGGCGGCCGGAATGAGCAGGGCGAACGCCAGCAGCAGGGTGCAGAACAGGGTCGCCGCGAACGCCGCCGCGCCGGTCAGCCGCGCCGGCTGAAAAGGCCGCTGCCCCCCCGTCGCCGCGAAGCGCCGCCGGCCCCGCGCTGCACGCTCGATCCAGATCAGCAGCGCGGCGGCCCCCAGCAGCGGCAGGGCGAAGCGCGCCGCCGCATCCGGCGAACCATAGACCGACCAGGCCCGGACCACGCCGGTGGTCAGGGTCTGGACACTGAGAAACTTGACCGCCCCGTAGTCGGCCAGGGTCTCCATCACCGCCAGCGACAGGCCGGCGGCGACGGCCGGCCAGGCCATCGGCAGGGCGACGCGGCTGAAGGCGCGCCACGGCCCGGCCCCGAGCGTCCGCGCCGCCTCGACCGCCTGGGCCGCCTGGCTCTCCAGCGCCGTGCGCAGGGTCAGATAGGTATAGGGATAGAAGGCCAGCCCCAGTACAAAGGCGGCGCCCCAGAGCGAACGCATCCGCAGCGGCAGGTCGAAGCCGAACTCGGCGCGCAGGACGGTGCGCACCGGCCCGGCCACATCCAGCAGATCGGCATAGCCGTAGGCGACGGCGAAGGCCGGGGCCGCCAGCGGCAGGGCCAGGGCCCAGCTGAACAGCCCCCGACCGGGAAAGCGGTGCATGGCCACCAGCCAGGCGGCGAGGGTCCCGAGACCGCCCGAGATCAGCGCCACCAGCCCCACCAGGGCGGCGGTGGTGGCGGCGTAGCGGATCACCTCGCGCGGGGCGATGGCCGCCTCGCCCGGGCCGAGAGCCGCGGCGACCACGCCGCCCAGCGGCAGCAGCAGGGTCAGGGTGACCAGCAGGCCAAGCCAGGTCAGCGGCGAGCCTGACCACTCGGCCAGGGCGCGCCGGATCGGACCTGTGCGGCCCCCGCTGGCGAGGGTGGCGCTTATCGCCAGCCCGCCGCGCTCATCATCGACTGGGCTTCCGCCTGCCGCGGCCCGTACAGGGACACGGCCATCGGATTGGCCTGGAAGCTGGCATAGGCGTCGACCGGGGCCGGCGCGGCCACGTCAGGGCTGATCGGGTATTCGAAGTTCATCTGCGCGACCAGCGTCTGGGATTCCGGGGTCGACAGGAATTCCAGCAGACGCACGGCGTTGTCGCGGTTCGGCGCGTGGGCGGCGACGCCGCCGCCGGACACGTTCACATGCGCGCCCTGCCCGTTCAGCGACGGATAGGCGAGGCGCAGCTTGCCGGCCACCTCGCGGTCGGCGGCCTCCTCGCCGTTGCCCATGCGGATGAAGTAGTAGCTGTTGGTCAGGGCGATCTCGCAGACGCCCGCCGCCACGGCGCGGATCTGGTCGCGGTCGCCGCCTTCCGGCGGACGCGCCATGTTGGCCACCACGCCGTCGACCCACTGGCGGGCCCGCTCCGGCCCCCAGGCCTCGATCAGGGCGCCGACCAGCGAAAGGTTGTAGACGCTCTCCGACGAGCGGACGCACAGCTTGCCGCGGAAGCGCGGCGAGGCGATCTCCTCGTACGTGTCGATCTCCGACGGCTGAACCCGGGCCGGATCGTAGGCGACGATGCGCGCGCGCCGGGCGAAGCCGAACCACTCGCCGCCGGGGGCGCGCAGGTTGGCCGGGATCCGGCTGTTGATCGTCTCCGAACTGGTCGCCTGCAGCAGGCCGGCCTCCTGGGCGCGCCACAGGGCGCCCGCGTCGGCGGCGACGAAGACATCGGCCGGGCTGGCCTCGCCCTCGGCCCGCAGGCGCGCGATCAGCTGGTCGGCATTGCCCTCGACCACATTGACGCGGATGCCGGTCTCTTCGGTGAAGCGGGCGTAGAGGGCCTCGTCGGCGTCGTAATGGCGCGAGGAATAGACATTGACCACGCCGGCGTCGGCGGCGGGCGCAGCATTGTCGCCGGACTGGCCGCAGGCGGCGAGGATGAGGGCGACGGTCGCCACGGCGGCGACGGCGGCGGAGCGGGACGGGCTGAGAACGCGGATCATGACGCTCGCCTAGCAGTCCTGAGAACGGCTCGCAACCGTTACCCCATGTCGCAGGCCACGACGGGCGCGGTCGCCCCGAGCAGGGGCTCGAACAGGGTGCGGGCGAGCCAGGCCACCACCGGCGCCGGCACCCCGTCCCCGGTGAGATGATAGGCGTCCGTGTCGCTGTCCGGCAGCCCATAGGCGTCATCCAATCCCATCAGCCGCGCCGTCTCCCGCGGCGTCAGCAGGCGCGACCGAACCTCGCCGCGGTCGATCACCAGCAGGGTCTGGCGACTGGAGCCACCCGCCGGCGTGCGCAGACAGCCGGCGATCCCGTCGAAGCGCACCTCGGCCCGCTGCACCCGTCCGCCGGCGCCGTCCGGGCGGGTGCGGCGGTACACCGTGCCCACGGTCAGGCCGCCGGCGCGACGCGCCGCCTCGACCCGATCGCGGTGGGCCGGCGACATCAGGTCCAGCAGGGCGGCCGTCCGCGCGGGGGCGTGCCAGCGGGCCGCCGGCAGGTCGCGCTCCAGAAGATCGGCCAGCCCCGCGCGCGGGGCCGTCGGCGTCGGCAGCCGCCACCAGGCCAGTTGCGCGCGCACATCCGGCGCCAGTTGCGCGACCGCGCGCACCAGCGCCGGAGTATGCCAGGGCGCTTCCGGCCCCGCCGAGGTCAGATCGGCGCCGGGCTGGCCACGCACCCCGACGATGAACAGGCGCGGCCGGCTCTGCGGCAGGAAGGCGTCGGCGTTGATCACCAGCGGCCCGAAGCGGTAGCCGGCCCGGGCGAAGGCCTCACAGATCACCGCGAAGTCGCGGCCGCCGCGCGAGGTGATCGTGCCGCAAACATTCTCGACCACGACGAGGCCTGGAGCCCGACCGACCCGGGCGAGGCCGGTCACCAGGGACCAGAAGGCGTGGAAGGCGCCCGAACGCGCGCCCGCCAGCCCGGCCCCCTGCCCCGCCAGCGACAGGTCCTGACAGGGAAAGGAGCCCCACATCAGATCGGCCCGGCCCGGCAGATCCGCCGGCGTCAGGTCCGCCACATCCCCGACCGTCAGCTCGCCCCCGTCGCCCCAGTTGCGGCGGTAGGCGCGGGCCTTGCGCGGGTCGAGGTCGTTGGCGAACAGGCAGCGCCAGCCCGGCCCGAGGCCGGCGCGGACCATGCCGCCGCCGGCGAAGAACTCGTAGAAGCCCGGCCGCCCCCGCGCATCGGCGGGCGCGGGCCGCAGCCGGCTCGGGTCGCTGGAATCAGCCATGGCCCACGCTGACCCGCAGGGGCCCTGCCGTCCAGAGCGGCGGCTCAGCCGCGGAACAGGGCCTGGGGCAGGCCCGGAGTGTCGACCCGCAGGCGGAACAGGCCGCCGGCCAGCGGGTGGTCGGCGCGCCGCGCCGCATCCATGCCCAGCCAGGCCGTCGTGCAGTACAGGGTCTTCAGGTCCGGCCCGCAGAAGGCCGCCTTGGTCACCGCCGGCACAGGCAGCGGCAGGATCGGCAGCGCCGTCCCGTCCGGGGCCCAGCGGCCGACGCCCCAGCCGTTGAACAGGCCCACATGAAGCACCCCGGCCGCATCGACGCTGGGACCGTCCGGATAACCCTCGCCGGTGACCGCGAAGCGCCGCTTGCCGCTCAGCCGCCCGTCCACGTGGTCAAAGGCGTAGATCAGCTTCTCGAGCGTATCGTGGTGATAGAGCGTCCGGCCGTCGGGGCTCATCGCCGGGCCGTTGGTGACGCCATAGCCATCGTCCACACGGGCCAGCTCGCCGCCGGCGTAGCGATACAGCGCGCCCGAGCGGACCATTTCACCGTCGTCCATCGAGCCGAACCAGAGGGCGCCGTCCGGGCTGATGAAGCCGTCGTTCAGCCGGTTGCCCGGGCGGTCGGCCTCCACTGGCTGGACGAGCTTGAATTCCCCCGTGGCCGGGTCGAAACGGTGCAGCCCGCCGCGGACGCCGCAGATCAGCGCGCCGTCCTCGGTCGGCAGGGCGAAGCCGATCTGGTCCGGGGCGTCCCAGCTCTGCCGGCTGCCATCCGCGTGGCCATAGGCGTGGAGACGGCGGCCCTTGATGTCCACGCTCCAGACCAGACCCCGGGCGGCGTCCCAGACCGGCCCCTCGCCCAGCTCCGCCTTCAGGTCCCAGACCAGCTCGGGGGCGGCGTCGGGTGACAGGGCGGTCATCGGCGATCTCCGTTCGGGATTCGGGAAGTGCAGGCGGCAAGGTTGCATTCCGACGTCCGGGTCGCCACCCCGGTCACCTGATTTGAGCGCCATATTGTCTGACTAATTGCCGCGCGGTAGAAGCGGGCATGACCCGCACATTCCGCTCCAGGGCCTGGTTCGACGATCCGACCAATCCCGACATGACCGCGCTCTATCTGGAGCGGTATCTGAACTATGGCCTGACGCTCGAGGAGCTCAGGTCCGGCAAGCCGATCATCGGCATCGCCCAGACCGGGTCGGACCTGTCGCCCTGCAACCGGCACCACCTCGAGCTGGCAGCGCGGGTGCGCGAGGGCATCCGCGAGGCCGGCGGCATCGCCATGGAGTTTCCGGTCCATCCGATCCAGGAAACCGGCAAGCGGCCGACCGCCGGGCTGGACCGGAACCTCGCCTACCTCGGCCTCGTCGAGCTGCTCTACGGCTATCCGATCGACGCCGTGGTTCTGACCATCGGCTGCGACAAGACCACGCCGGCCTGCCTGATGGCGGCGGCCACCGTCGACATCCCGGCGATCGCCCTGTCGGTCGGACCGATGCTGAACGGCTGGCTCAAGGGCGAGCGGGTCGGCTCGGGCTCGATCATCTGGAGCGCGCGCCAGAAGCTGGCGGCCGGCGAGCTGGACTACGAGGGCTTCATCGAGCTGGTGGCCACCTCGGCTCCGTCGGTCGGCTACTGCAACACCATGGGCACGGCCACCACCATGAACAGCCTGACCGAGGCGCTGGGCATGAGCCTGCCGGGCTCGGCGGCGATCCCGGCCCCGTACCGCGAGCGCGGCCAGATGGCCTGGCGCACCGGCAAGCGCATCGTCGAGATGGCCTATGAGGACCTCAAGCCGTCGAAGATCCTGACGCGCCAGGCGTTCGAGAACGCCATCGTCGTCAACTCGGCCATCGGCGGCTCGACCAACGCCCCCATCCACCTGACCGCGCTGGCGCGTCATGTGGGCGTCGACCTGCCGCTGCAGGCCTGGGAGGAGGTCGGTCACGACGTGCCGCTGCTGGTCAACCTGCAGCCGGCCGGCAAATACCTCGGCGAGGACTACCACCAGGCCGGCGGCGTGCCTGCCGTGGTGGCCGAGCTGATGCGTCATGGCCGCATCCACGAGGACGCCCTGACCGTCAACGGCCGCACCATGGGCGAGAACTGCCGCAACGCCGAAATCGTCCTGCCGGACGTGATCCGCACGCACGAGACGGCGCTCGTCAACGATGCGGGCTTCCTCGTGCTCAGCGGCAACCTGTTCACCAGCGCCCTGATGAAGACCAGCGTCATCAGCCCCGAGTTCCGCGCCCGCTATCTCTCCAACCCGGACGACCCCGACGCCTTCGAGGGACCGGTCGTCGTCTTTGACGGGCCTGAAGACTATCACCACCGGATCGATGATCCGGCCGAGGGCATCACCGACAGCCACATCCTCGTCATGCGCGGCTCCGGTCCGATCGGGCACCCGGGCGCGGCCGAGGTCGTCAACATGCGGCCGCCGGCCTATCTGATCCGCGAGGGCGTCGCCGCCCTGCCCTGCATCGGCGACGGGCGGCAGTCCGGCACCTCGGGATCGCCGTCGATCCTCAACGCCTCGCCGGAAGCGGCCGCCGGCGGCGATCTGGCGCTGCTGCGCAACGGCGACCGCCTGCGCGTCGACCTGAACACGCGGCGGGTCGATGTGCTTGTCGAGGCCGCCGAGCTCGACGCCCGCCGCGAGGCGCTCGAGGCGGCGGGCGGCTATCGCTATCCCGCCAGCCAGACGCCCTGGCAGGAGATGCAGCGCGCCACGGTCGGCCAGCTGGAAACCGGCGCCGTGCTGGAGCCGGCCATCAAGTACCACCGCATCGTCGACACCCTCGGCCCGCCGCGCCACAACCACTGAGGCGGTCGGCTCAGGTCCCGGGCTGGACGTAAGGGATGCGGGCGAAGAAGCGCCGCTCATCGCCGCGCGGGTCGTGCATGACGCGGGACGTCCGGTCGAGGATCATCGTCGCCCGCTCCGGCAGGCGATACTGCGGCCACGGACCCAGCGGCCCCTGCGCCGGCGGCGCGCCGTGCCGGGCGAAGGCGATCAGGGTCTCGCCGAGGGCGTCCGCCAGCGCCTGGGCGTCGCCGCGCAGATCCTCCGCCGCATAGCCTGACCCGGGCGCGCCGATGTTGTCGAACACCAGCGGGATGTCGGCGGTGTGGTAGGCGCCCGTCCGGCCGCTCGGCAGCCGCGCCGGAAGGTCCAGCTGCCACGCCCAGGTCGGCGCGTCCTGCGCGGCTCGCAGCTCCAGCTCGATCAGGGCGGCGCGCCAAGACCGGCCCGCGGTGGTGGCGGCGATCAGCACCTGGTCCGGCGACAGGTCAGGCCTCATGCGCCGATAGACAGCAATCACCGTTTCCGGAGCGACATCGATGCGCAGCTGCTCCGGCGTCAGCCGCTGCGGCAGCGTCTCCCACGTCAGGCCGGCGTTGCGTGGATCATTGCCGAGGAAGGCGAGCGTCTCGTCGGCGGTCTGGCCGATGATCATGGGGATGCCGGCCGACTGCGCCGGCGCGTCGGGATAGAAGGGATGGCGCGGCAGAGCGTCGTCGTCGAGCACCGGTCCGAAATAGACGCCGCCATAGCCGAGCACGGGATCGGTCCGGCGGCCGGCCGCGATCAGGCGCTCCACCGGCAGGGTTCGCACCGCGGCGGCCTGCTCAGGGGTGAGCTCCAGACCCTCCAGCCACGCCGTGGCCCGGCGCGTGGCGTTGATCGGCCCGGACGCCGTGACCTGCTGCCCGCTCATGGTCAGGGCCCGATGGAACAGGCCGGCGCCGCCGGGCATGGCCATCAGGGTGGCGATCTTGGCCCCGCCGCCCGACTGGCCAAACACGGTCACGCACTCCGGGTCGCCGCCGAACCGGGCAATGTTGTCCCGCACCCAGCTCAGGGCGAGGATCAGGTCCAGCTGTCCCGCATTGCCCGAGGCCCCGAAGCCGGGCGCCAGCCGCGCCAGCCAGGCGTAACCGAGCGGGCCGAGACGGTGGTTCAGGGTCACCACCACGGCGTCGCGCCGGCGCGCCAGCCGGGTCCCGTCGTACAGGGGGTCCGAGCCCGAGCCGGTCGCGTACCCTCCGCCATGGATATAGACGAGCACGGGCCGGCGCGCGTCATCGAGGCCGGGCGTCCAGACATTCAGGAACAGACAGTCTTCCGACGTGCCGGACTGGCTGCCGGGCTGAGGACAGGCCGGGCCATAGGCGGTCGCCTCGACCGGCGCGCTCCAGGGCTCGGCCGGCCGCGGCGGCGCGAAGCGATCCAGACGCGTGTCCCGCCCGTAGCGCAACCCGCGGAAGACCGCGACCGGGCCGTCATGGCCGCCAATGACCGGCCCGGCGGTGGTCATCACCTGCGGGGCCGGCCGGGTGTTCCACGCTCCGGCGAGGGCCGCCACAGGCGCGGCGGCGATCACGGCGCGACGGTTGAGCATGACGTCCTCCTGTCAAAAAAAAAGCCGGCGTCCGAAGACGCCGGCCCTGAAGGCTCAGGAGCAATAGGGAAATCAGAACCGGTAACGCGCCCCGAAGTAATACTGACGGCCGGTGTGGTGATAGACCGAGGTGCTCTGGCGGTCGCCGTCGCCAACCCACTGGTGGTTGTACTCGTCGGTCAGGTTGATGCCTTCGAAGGTCAGTTCGACCTGGTCGGTCAGCTGGTAGCTCATCGAGGCGTCGACGTTGAAGGTGTCGAACTTGCCTTCCAGGGCGTTGCCGTTCCGGCCCGGCACGTTCTGCAGATACTCGTCACGCGCCGAGGCCGAGACCCGCGCCGAGAACCGGTCGTCCTCGTAGTACAGGGTGGCGTTCCACGACTGCGGCGACAGCGCCGCGAGGTCCGCCGTGACGAAGTCCGTGCAGGTCGCGTTGTTGCAGTAGTCGATCTCGGATTCGACCTTGGTGTAGTTCAGCTGCACGCCGGTGTTGGCGAGCAGGCCCGGCAGGAAGCTGAACGGCTGCTGATAGCTGATCTCGAAGCCCTTGAGCGGTCCGCCTTCGGTGTTGGCGGCGCTGGTCAGCTGGAAGATCGTCGTCGACGAGCAGACGTTGGTGCAGAAAGCCGGATCGAACGCCGAGGGATTCAGCGCCGTCAGCTCCTGGTACTCCAGGTCCTGGCGGATGATCTGGATGTAGGTGTCGATGTCCTTGTAGAAGTAGGCGAAGGACAACAGGCTGTCCTCGGCGAAGTACCATTCGACGCTGAGATCGTAGGTGGTCGCCCGGAACGGCTCGAGGTTCACATTGCCGATGGTGGCGGTGAAGTTCGGACCGGTCGAGTTCAGCGAGGTGACCGGCACCAGATAGTTGGCGCCCGACAGCGAGTTGTTGATCTGCGGACGCGCCATCACCTTGGCCGCGCCAAAGCGGACCACGAGGTCATCACGCGGCTCGATGGCGAGGTTCAGCGACGGCAGGGTGTCGTCATACTCGTTGGTGCCCTCGACGAGGGTGCCGCCGCCGGTCGAGCTGTAGCCCTGGGCGTAGAGCTGGGTGTTGACCTGACGGACGCCGACGTTGCCGCGGAACGGCATGTCGCCGATCGTCGTGTTGAAGTCCGCCTGCACATAGTAGGCGAGATCTTCTTCCTCGATCAGGCGGTTACCGCCGCGGGCGTTGCCCACGGTGATGCTGCCGAGGGTGAAGTTGCCGCCGGGCAGGCCGGTGTCGCAGTTGCAGTAGATGTCGAACAGGCTGGCGATGGCGTTCAGGTCCGGACGCACCCAGCTGGTGGGCGTCGCGCCGGACGTCAGGTTCGAGCCGAAGCCGGTCAGCAGATTGCTGATGTCGCCCACGGTGACGCCGGCCGGCAGAGCCGGGACGACCGTCTCGTCGAGGCGACGGAACTCATAGGATTCCGAGCTGTAGGTCTTGTAGTTGACCCCCGCCTTCAGCGTCAGCCAGTCGTTGACGTCATAGGCCAGGTCGCCCTGGACGGACTCGAAGATGTTGTCGACGCCGTTCGGCCGGATGCGGATCTCGGAGCGCGGCACGGAGGTGCCGATCTGGCGCCAGCCCCAGGCGGCCGGGTCCGTCACGTTGAACCCGTAGTTGATCACCGGCGCATTGGCGTCGCCCCGGAAGTCCCAGCTGTAGCCGTCGGTGTCCTGACGATCGAGGGTGACCGTGGTCTGGAACGGGTTGTCGTAGTTCGACTCCGCCCGGCCCAGGTAGAACCGACCGCGCAGACGATCCGAGAAGTCATGCTCGGCGGTGAAGCTGAGCTGGAGGAACTCGGTTTCCAGCTGGTCGAAGCGGCTCTCCGAGCGGACGTCCACATTGTCGAACAGGCCGTAGACCAGCATGCCGTCCTGGACCTCGGCCTCGCGGACGATGACCTGGGTCTGGCCGCCGGCCGCCGCGTTGCGGCTGAACGACATGGCCTGGAGGAAGTCCTCCTGACGGGTCGAGTCCAGCTTGGAGTACAGGGCGTCGAAGCTGAACAGGGTGGTGTCGGCCGGCCGCCACTGGAAGGCGGTCGTCACGCCCAGACGTTCCTGCTCGTGCGTCAGGCGGCCGTAGCGCGGCAGACGCGGAATGAAGACGCTGTTCTGGTTCGCGGTGGTATAGGCGGCGACGTTGGCCGGAGTGTTGGCCGCACGCGGGTTGCCGGTGGAGCAGTTGGCCGCCGACGAGCCGTTAGCGCTGCTGTTGCCGGGGTTCTGGGGCGTCACGCCCAGCGGCGAGCAAAAGCCCCCGGAGCTGCCCGAACCGACGGCCGGGGCCCAGCGGACCGAGCTGAAGCCCTCTTCCAGAAGGCTGCGCTCGCTGTAGGCCACCGACACCAGGGCGCCGAACTCGTCGTTCTGGCCGAAGGTGTTCGACAGCAGCAGGGCGCCCCGCGGATTCCACTCTTCCGACAGGTCGTTGAAGCCCATCTGCACCGAGGCCGCGATCGTCGGGCCGCTCGCGGGGTAGTCAAACGGGCGAGCCGCCTGCAGGTCCACCGTGGCGCCCAGCGAGCCTTCCTCGGTCTCGGCCGCGGCGGTCTTGCGGACCTTGATCGAGTTGAACAGCTCCGAGGCGAAGACGTTGAAGTCGAAGCCGCGGCCGCGGTTGGCGCCGCCCGAGGAGTCGGTGCCGCCGGTGGTGGCCTGGGCCTCCATGCCGTTGATGCGGGTGCGGGTGAAGTCCGAGCCGAGACCGCGCACGGTGATCGAGCGGCCCTCGCCCGCGTCGCGGTCGATGGCGACGCCGGGGATGCGCTGGATCGACTCGGCGAGGTTCAGATCGGGAAAGTCGGCGATGTCCTCGGCGAGGATGACGTCGACGACGTTGGCGTCACGCCGCTTGGCGTCCAGCGCCGCGCTCAGGCTGGCGCGGAAGCCGGTGATGACGATTTCCTCGACCTCGGTGGCGTCGGGATCCTGGGCGGCGGCGGCGCCGACGCCGACCGAAAGGGCAACCGCCACACCGGACACGCCGGCGGACAGAATGCGACGAAAACGCCGGGACGAACCCGGACGAAGGGCTTGCGACATGGTGCCTCCTCCCAAAGGACAATGGACGCCGGACTTTGCCGGTCTGTGGTATCTTGTTGGGGCCTCGAAGGCCCTGATTTGACACCGGTGTCAAACTTGGTCTGTTGTCGTCTGACACCGGTAGCAAAAGCGAACCTGAACGAAGATGCGCCTTTCGGCAACCCCGTTCCGTCACCTTGTGGTCACATCGGCGGCAGTCGCGGCGAGCGCCGTGGCGCTGGCGACACAGTGTTATGCGCAGTCGGAGGCCCCGCCCCCCCTCGCCTTTCCGGGGGCCGAAGGCGCAGGACGCTTCAGCGAGGGCGGACGCGGCGGCCGGGTGCTGCGGGTCACCACCCTGGCCGATTCCGGCCCCGGCAGCCTGCGGGAGGCCCTCGACACGGAAGGGCCGCGAACGATCATTTTTGACGTCGGCGGAACCATAGCGCTCGAGCGTCCCCTTCGGATTCGCGAAGGCCGGGTGACCGTCGCCGGCCAGACCGCGCCCGGCGGCGGCATCACGCTGCGCAACCAGCCGCTGCGGATCAATGCGGACGACGTCGTCATCCGCCACATCCGTTCCCGCCTTGGCGACACCGGCGGCGTCGAAGCCGACGCCATCAGTCTTGAGGGCGGCCGCCGGATCATTCTCGACCACGTGTCCGCCAGCTGGTCTGTCGACGAGACCCTGTCGCTCGGCAGCCGCTATGATCCGCCCGAGAGCGGCCTCTACGACGTGACCATCCAGTGGTCGATCATCGCCGAGTCGCTCAACGAATCCGTCCACGCCAAGGGCGACCATGGCTACGGCTCGCTCGTACGCGGCGGCTACGGGGCCCGGTTCAGCTTCGTGCACAACCTCTGGGCCCTGCACCGGGCCCGGATGCCGCGACCGGGCAACTACAACGCCGTCGCCGTCGATCCGGTCGGCCCGCAGATGGAGTTCCGCAACAACGTCTTCTACGGCTGGCGCGGAGACTACGCCGGCTACAACGCCGACGAGACCAGTCGGGCAGCCTATGCCTTCATCGGCAACGCCTACATCCCGGGGCCGATGTCCCGGCCGCGCTTCGCCTTCCGCGAGTCGAACCCCGAGGCGCGCGCCTGGTTCGAGGGCAACAGCATGGACGGCGTCGTCCCGGCGGATCCTTGGAGCCTCGTCGACCGCTCGGACCGCCCCGACTATCGCCTGGCGGCGCGTCCCGACTGGGCCGCCGCGGCCGTCATGACCGCCGCAGACGCCGAGGCCGCCGTGCTGGCTCGCGCCGGCGCCCGCCGGGACCCGGTCGATGCGCGCATCATCGATCTGGTCCGGCAACGGGGCGGGGCGCTGATCGACAGCCAGGCCGAGGTCGGCGGCTGGCCGGAGCTGGCGCCGGGGACGCCGTGGATCGACGGCGACGGCGACGGCCTGCCGGATGACTGGGAACGGGCCCGCGGCCTCGATCCGGCCGATCCGGCCGACGGGGCCCGCGACGCCGACGGCGACGGCTATACGGCGCTTGAGGACTGGCTCAACAGCCTCGTCTGAGACGCGTCAGCGCGCCATCCAGCCGCCGTCGACGGTCAGGATCGTGCCGTGGACATAGCTGGCCGCGTCCGAGGCCAAGAACACCGCCGCCCCCTTCAGGTCCGACGGATCGCCCCAGCGCCCCGCCGGGATCCGCGCGAGGATGTCCCGGTTGCGGGTCTCGTCGGCCCGCAGGGCCTCGGTGTTGTTGGTGGCGAAATAGCCCGGCGCGATGCCGTTGACGTTGATGCCCTTCGCGGCCCACTCGCACGCCAGCAGGCGCGTCAGACCGGCCAGTCCGCTCTTCGAGGCCGTATAGGACGGCACCCGGATGCCGCCCTGGAAGCTGAGCATCGAGCAGATGTTGATGATCTTCCCGCCGCGGCCGCCGCCCACCCACGTCCGCGCCACTGCCTGGCTGAGGAAGAAGGCGCTCTTCAGGTTGGTGTCGATCACCGCGTCCCAGTCGGCCTCGGAGAAGTCGAGGCTGTCCGCACGGCGGATGATGCCGGCGTTGTTGATGAGGATGTCGATCGCGCCGGCCTGGGCGACAGCTTCGGCCACCACATCGCCGATCGGCGCGGTCGTCGACAGATCGGCGGCGAGCGCATGGAAGCCGCGCCCGAGGGCGAGGACAGCCTCGGCGGTCTCGGTCGGGGCCGACCGCCCGACGGCGATGATGTCGGCGCCGGCCTCGGCCAGGCCGACGGCGATCGCCTGGCCCAGTCCGGTGTTGGCCCCGGTCACGAGGGCGGTGCGGCCGGAAAGGTCGAAGGCGGTCATCAGGGCTGGCTCCGGGGGAATCTGGCAGACGGCAGGGCCGTTATAGCGCCCCGCGCGGATTGCGCCGACAGGTAACCGGTGTCATGGTTGAAATCAAATCGGGGCGACACGAACTGAACCTCGCCGCCGGGCTTTGTCCGACGGCGATTTCCGCGCACCCTGCCCCATCTTTCCAGAAGACCGCCCAGAGGACCGTCATGAAGATCGCGCTCATCAACGAGAACAGCCAGGCCGCCAAAAACGCGACGATCCATGCGGCCCTGACCGCGGTGGCCGAGCCGCTGGGCCATCAGGTGTTCAACTACGGCATGTACACCGCCGAGGACAAAGCCTCGCTGACCTACGTCATGAACGGCCTGCTCGCCGGCATCCTGCTCAACTCGAAGGCGGCCGACTTCGTCGTCACCGGCTGCGGCACCGGCATGGGCGCCATGCTGGCGTGCAACTCCATGCCCGGCGTGTTCTGCGGCCTGGTCATCGACCCGACCGACGCCTTCCTGTTCGGCCAGATCAACGACGGGAACGCCATCTCCATGCCCTACGCCAAGGGCTTCGGCTGGGCGGCCGAGCTGAACCTTCAGGACGTCTACCGCAAGCTGTTCGAGGGCGAACGCGGCCTCGGCTACCCGAAGGAGCGCGCCGAGATCATGGCCCGCAACCGCGGCATCCTGAAGACCCTGAAGCAGGCCACCTGCAAGGACATGCTGACGGTCCTCAAGACGGTCGATCAGGACCTGCTCAAGGCCGCCATCGCCGGCGAGCGCTTCAGCGAGTACTTCTTCGCCAACTCGCAGGACGAGGCGATCAGCGCCTATATCGAGGGCGTGCTCAAGGGCTGAGGCCCCGACGCCGCCGCGCTGCCGCCGGAGCTCAGGCCCGGGGCGGCGCGGTGGAGTCCCGCACCACCAGCGACGGGTCGACCTCGGGCTGCTCCAGCGTCGCGGGGTCGAGTCCCCGCAGGCCGGCCGTGAGCTTCTCGGCCGCCATTCGCCCCATGTCCCGGATCGGCAGGCGCACCGTGGTCAGGTTCGGCCACACGCGCGACGCCATCGGCAGGTCGTCAAAGCCGACGATCGACAGGTCGAAGG
The DNA here is from genome assembly GCF_035998205.1 of Brevundimonas sp. Classification (GTDB taxonomy): domain Bacteria; phylum Pseudomonadota; class Alphaproteobacteria; order Caulobacterales; family Caulobacteraceae; genus Brevundimonas. The sequence goes on along the minus strand of NZ_DASYHT010000004.1, from coordinate 189,802 downwards.
GCACATCGAGGCCACGGTCGCGCGCGGCCTTCATCACCCCGATGGCCATCTCGTCATTGCCGGCGAAAATGGCCGTGGGCGGCTCCGGCAGGGCCAGCAGCTCGGCCGCCGCCGCGGCGCCCGTCTCGAAGGTATAGGCCGCCTTGCGCACATAGGCGGGATCCAGCGTCAGCCCGTGCGCCGCCAGTCCCTCGGCGAAGCCCCTGCCCCGCTCGTGCGACGAGCGGAAGCTTTCCGGACCGGAGATGAAGGCGATGCGCCGGTGCCCGAGTTCGGCCAGATGCCGCGCCGCCCGGGCCGCGCCGCGGCTGTCGTGGGTCACCACCATCCGCTCGGGGGCGTCGAGCGACACCGAGGCGATCCGGACATAGGGCGTCTCGGCCGCCTCGAGGATGGCGATGACCCGCTCGTCCTCGGACACCGAGGGCGGCATGACCACCCCGAACAGCTTCTGCCGCACCACGAAGGCCCGGACATTGTCGAGAAAGTCCGGCGCCGCGCGGTCGCACGGGTGCACGACCAGCTCCAGCCCCGAGCCGCGCACCCCGTCGAGGATGCCCTGTTGCATGTTCACGACGTAGTTCGGGCTCGGGTTGTCGTAGATCATCCCGGCCAGGAACGATCGGCGGAACGCCAGCCCGCGCGCCTGCGGATCCGGGGTGAAGCCGAGTTCGGCGATGACGCCCTCGACGCGGCGACGGGTCTCCTCCCGCACCGAGGGCGAGTTGTTGATCACCCGCGACACGGTCTTCTTCGACACCCCGGCGATGCGGGCGATGTCGTTGATCGTCGAAGGCTTGCCGCCGGGTCTGCGGGAGTCGCTCAAAACCGTGTTCGTCCTGTCGATTCCCGACCCCTAACCGGGAATCGGAGCCGCCGCCACCGTTCAGGTGGTGCGGCGGCTGGCCGGCCGGTCCAGCACCTCGTCGCGCAGCGGCGTCATGAAGCGAAGGTCCCAGTCGGCCGGATTGAACGGCTTGCGCGTCGGCTCGCCGACCGCCGGGTAGCCGCCGACCTCGCGCTCGTTGTCGATGATCTCGCCGCGGCCCTCGGCCACCTCCGCCACCAGCAGCAGGTCGCGGCGGTCACGGTCCCACGGCCGCGCCCCGACCTTGGCCAGCACCGAGACCTGGACATCGCGGGCCGGGATCGGCTCCAGCCCTTCCCACCAGACCGGCGGGCGGCGGGTCTGGATGATGCGGGCGCCGGTGGTGGTGTAGCTGCCGAACATGCGCAGCGGCGCCCCGACCTGGTCGACGGCGATATTGTCCCGCCCGTAGTACTCCAGGTCGCCGGCCCCGCCGATCATGACGAACGCCAGGTGGTCCGTCGGGGTCGACGGCCCGGCGCGCAGCACATTGCCGACCGCGGTCATCTTGCCGACCTCGTAAGGCACCGTCCCCCATTCCTCGGCCTGGAGGTTGTAGTGGATGGCGCGCGGGCCGCAGTTGTAGATCAGGTTGTTGGCGATGACCCCGTGCACGCCACCCTTGAACAGCGGGTTCCGCTCGTAGTTGTGGGCATAGAGATTGCCGACGATCAGCAGCCCCGAGACGTTGTCGTGGATCAGCGAGCCCTTGGAGTGCTCGCCCTTGGAGTGGGTGGCGTAGGCCAGGCTCTCGCCGACCAGATTGTTCGAGAAGGTGATGTTGTGGCTGGTGCCGGCGCGCCACTCGTCCGGCGTCGACCCGGTGAAGCGCGGGCCCGAGGCTGACAGGTTCTCGTCGGTCGCCCAGGTCAGGCTGCAGTGATCGATGATGACGTTGCGCGCGCCGACGGTGGCGATCGAATCCTCGTCCCAGCCGCTCATCCACGCCTGTCCGGCGGAGCCTGGCCGGATCCGGATGTGCTGGACGATCACGTCATGCGCCGTGATGTCCATGCCGCCCCGGATCAGGGTGATCCCCGGCGACGGGGCCGTCTGGCCGGCGATCGTCAGATAGGGATTGCGCAGCCGCAGGGTCTGGCGCTCGAGATCGATCACCCCGCCGACCTCGAAGACGATGATGCGCGGCCCCTCGGCCTCGATCGCCTCGCGCAGCGAGCCCGGGCCCGACCCGGCCAGCGTCGTCACCCGCAGGATGCGCCCGCCCCGCCCGCCCGGCGTGGCCGAAGCCCAGCCCAGGGCCCCCGGAAATGCCGGCAGGCCGTCGCCGGCGGCGGTCTGGGCCACGACGGGAGAGCCCCCCAGAACGCTGCCGAGCGCCCCCAGCGCGAGGGGCGCGGCGGCGACGCCAAGCAGGGCCGCGCGGCGGGTCGGGGCAGCAAGGCTCTCGGTGCGGATCCGGCTCATTTCAACTCTCCCTGTGATGGTCGGCGCGGGTTTCGAAGGTCCCCGGCTCGGTCTGATTGTCCTCGTTCGAGACATGATTGACACCGGTTTCCTAACTGCGCAATGTCCGCGGCCAAGGGAGGCGGCGTGAGCCACTTAGAACAACATACATCCGATCCTGCCACGGTCGCGCGCGCCTTCGTCGCCGCCCGACGCGGCGCGTTTGCGGCTCCGGTCTATCCGGGCGACGCGCCCGCCACGATGGTCGAGGCGTACGAGATCCAGGACGCGGCCATCGCCGCCTGGCCGGACCGCATCGCCGGCTGGAAGCTGGGACGCGTGCCGCCCCCGCTGGACGAGCGCTACGGCGCGGGCCGGCTCGCAGGCCCGATCTTCAGCCGCAACGTCTGGCTGGCCGGCCCGGAGCCGACCGCCTTCGGCGCCATCGTCGGCGGCTTCGCCGCGGTCGAGGCCGAATACATCCTGGAGATCGGCGAGGCGCCGCCCGTGCGCCCTGCCAGCGGCGAGCGTTGGAGCGCGGAGTCGGTCGCCCCCTATGTCGCGGCCGTGCATATCGGCATCGAGATCGCCGGCAGCCCGTTCGCCGGGATCAACGACCACGGTCCGGCCGTGACCGCCTCGGATTTCGGCAACAATGCGGGACTGATCCTCGGGGCTTCGGTCGCCAACTGGCGCGACCGCCTCGACGAGCTGACCTGCCGTGTGGAGATCGACGGCGTCGAGATCGGGACCGGCGGGGCCCGCTCCATCCCCGGGGGGCCGCTGGACTCGCTCGCCTTCCTTCTGAACCTGCTGGAGACGCGGGGGCGCCGGCTCGATGCCGGCCAGTTGATCTCGACGGGGGCCGCCACCGGCGTGCACCGCATCGAGATCGGTCAGTCCGCCGTCGCCGATTTCGGCGACGACGGGCGGATCGCCTGTGTCGCCGTGCCCGCTGTCGGAGCCGTCGCATGAGCCTGAGCCGCCGCGCCTTCGCCCTCACGGGTCTCGCCGGGGTCGCCGGCGTCGCCGCCTGCTCCCGCGCCGGGGGCGGCAACGCGCCGCTCAAGGCGGCCGACGTTCATCCGTCCGACTATCCGACCGTGACCGCCGTCGGCTGGATCGGCGAGGAGCTGGAACGGCTGACCGACGGTCGGGTGCGGATCCGCCAGTATCCGTCCGGCCAGCTGGGCTCGGAGGACGACTCCATCGGCCTGACGCGCTTCGAGGCGATCGACATCTGCCGCGTCTCGGTGGCCGCGCTGAACAACGCCTTCCCGCAGACCGTCCTGCTGTCGCTGCCCTATGTCTATCGCTCGACCGAGCACATCCGGGCGGTGATCGACGGTCAGATCGGCCACGACCTGCTCAACATCTTCGAGGGCCGCGGTCTGGTGGGGCTCGCCTACTACGACGCCGGTCCGCGCAACCTCTACAACGTGCGCAGGGCCGTGACCGAGCCTGGCCAGCTGCAGGGGCTGAAGATCCGCACGCCCCAGTCCGACGTGTTCCTCGACACCCTGCGGGCCATGGGCGCCAACCCGACGCCGCTGGGCTTCAGCGCCACCTTTTCGTCGCTGCAGACGCACCTGATCGACGGCGCCGAGAACAACTGGCCCAGCTACCAGTCCAGCCGTCAGTTCGAGGTCGCGCGCTATCTCAGCATCACCGAGCACTCCTATCTGCCGGACGCCCTGCTGATCTCGCGCGCCAGCCTGAACCGGCTCGAGGCGCGCGACCGGGACGTCGTGCTCGATGTCGCCCAGCGCTCGGTGCCGATCATGCGGGCGGCGTGGGAGACGCGCCAGGCCGAGGCGCGAGAGGCGGTCCTCGCCGCCGGGGCCCAGGCCGTCGAGGTGGACCGCGAAGCGTTCGCTGCGGCCACCCGCCCGGTGCTCGACAAGTATCTGAGGTCGCCCGAGCTGCGGGCCCTCTACGACCGCATCGCCGCGACGGCCTGAACGGTCGCGCCATCGTCAAGCGCCTAGGGAGGGCGTCCATGTCTGAACCCCGCTCAGGAGGCGGTCGCCTGCTCGATCATCTGGCCACGGCCGCGATGATCGTCGCCGCCGTGGCCCTGGTCGTCATGACCCTGGTGCAGGCGTGGCAGGTGTTCGCCCGCTATGTGCTCAACGACAGCCCCGGCTGGACCGAACCGGTCGCCCTGCTGTTCATGAGCCTGGCGGTGATGTTCGGCTCCGCCGTCGCCGTGCGTCGGGAAACCCACTTCGCCTTCCTGACCCTGCGCGACGCCCTGCCCGGCCCGCTGAACACCCTCAGCCGGGTGATCTCGCGGCTGATCGCGGCGGCGGCCGGCGCGGCCCTGATGATCCTCGGCGGCCAGCTGATGATCGATGAGTGGGCGGTGCCCCTCGCCGGCGCCCAACTGCCGTCCGGCGTGAAGTTCATCGGCCTGTGCTTCGGCGGCGCGCTGATCCTGGTGTTCGCCATCGAGCGGCTGCTGACCGGCGACTACGTCCCGGCGCAGGAGGACTGAGCATGGAATTCATCATTCTGTTCGGCGTCTTCGCCGCGCTCCTGCTGATCGGCGTGCCGGTCGCCTTCTCGCTGCTGACCGCGACCGTCGCCACCGTCATCTACCTGGCCCTGCCGCCGATCGTGGTGTTCCAGCAGATGGGCTCGGACATCACCTCCGTGGCCCTGCTGGCCATCCCGCTGTTCGTCTTCACCGGCGAGCTGATGCTCAAGGGCGGCCTGTCCGACCGGATGATCGCCCTCGCCTCCTCGCTCGTCGGCCACATGCGCGGCGGTCTGGGCCAGGTGTCGGTCGTCGGCTCGACCCTGTTCGGCGGCGTCTCGGGCAGCGCCCTGGCCGATGTCTCGGCCATCGGCGGCACCATGATCCCGCAGATGAAGAAGCGCGGTTACGACGTCGACTATGCGGTCAATGTCACCATCACCGCGGCGCTGGTCGCCCTGCTGGTGCCGCCGTCGCACAACCTGATCCTGTTCTCGGCCGCCGCCGGCGGCGGGGTGTCGATCTCCGACCTGTTCGCCGCGGGCATCATCCCCGCCGCCATGCTGGCCATCGCGGTCATGACCACCGCCTATGTCGTCGCCCGTCGTCGCGGCTATGCGGCGGAGCCCTTCCCGGGCTTCCAGGCCGTGCTGGTGCGCACCATCGCCGCCATCCCGGGCCTGCTGCTGATCGGCATCATCTTCTTCGGCATCCGCGCCGGCATCTTCACCGCCATCGAGAGCGCCTCGATCGCCGTGGTCTACGCCACCGTCGTGACCGGCCTCGTCTATCGCCAGATGTCGTTCAAGGCCTTCAAGGAGGCCTGCCTCGGGGCCGCCCGCACCTCGGGCGCGGTGCTGTTCATCATCGGCGCCGCCGGCGCCTTCGGCTGGCTCATGGCCTATCTGCAGGTGCCCTCGATGATGGTCGAGTTCCTGCAGAGCCTGACCGACAACCGCATCCTGATCCTGCTCATGATCATCGTGGTGCTGCTGATCCTCGGCACCTTCATGGACCTGGCCCCGCTGATCATCATCGGCACCCCGATCTTCCTGCCGGTGGCGCGCGCCTTCGGCGTCGATCCGGTGCACTTCGGCGTGATCATGATCCTCAACGCCGGCATCGGCCTGATCACCCCGCCGGTCGGCTCGGTGCTGTTCGTCGGCTCGGCCATCGGCGGCATCCCGATGACCCAGACGCTGAAATCGATCTGGCCCTTCTATCTGGCCTGCGTGACCGTGCTTATGCTGGTGGTGTTCATTCCCGAACTGACCCTCTGGCTGCCCTCCCTGCTGCGATGACCCTGACCCTGCGTGACCCCGGGACCTGCCGCTTCGACTGCGCGGCGCTCGGGGAGGTGATGCTCCGCCTCGACCCGGGCGAGGGCCGGATCCGCACGGCCCGGTCCTTCCAGGTCTGGGAGGGCGGCGGCGAGTACAATGTGGCGCGCGGCCTGCGAAAGACCTTCGGGGCGCGCGCCACGGTCGTCACGGCCCTGCCCCGCAACGAGCTGGGCGCCCTGTGCGAGGACCTGATCCTGCAGGGGGGCGTGGACGTCTCGCACATCCTCTGGCGCGAGGCCGACCCGATCGGCCGCGACGTGCGCATGGGGCTGAACTTCACCGAGCGCGGCTTCGGCGTGCGCGGCGCGCTGGGCGTCTCCGACCGCGCCCGCTCGGCGGCGGCCCAGTTGAAGCCCGACGAGATCGACTGGGACGCCCTGTTCGGCGCCGAGGGCGTGCGCTGGCTGCACACCGGCGGCATCTTCGCCGCCCTGTCCGAGAGCACGGCCGAGACGACCCTCGCCGCCGTCCGCGCCGCGAAGCGCCACGGGGTGGTGGTCAGCTATGACCTGAACTACCGCCAGAGCCTGTGGGCCGCCCATCCGGACCCGGACGCCGGCCGCCGGGTCAACCGCGAGCTGGCGACCCTGGTCGATGTGCTGATCGGCGACGAATACGCCTACGCCTCCTGCCTCGGGCTGGACCCCGGCCCGGCGCGGGCTCACCCGGCCGACCCGGCCCCGTTCGACGCCCTGGTGGCGCGACTGCGCGGCGAGCTGCCCAATGTGGCGGTGTTCGCCGCGACCATGCGCAACCCGGTCTCGGCCTCGCGCAACGGCTGGGGCGCCGTGGTGTGGGACGGCGACGTCCGGGCGGAAGTGGCCCCGCGCGAGATCGACATCCTCGATCGCGTCGGCGGCGGCGACGGCTTCGCCGCCGGCCTGATCCACGCCTATCTGACGGCTCAGGGCCCCGAGGCCGCCGCCCGCCTCGGCTGGGCCCAGGGCGCCCTGGCCATGACCACCCCCGGCGACACCGCCATGACCTCGCTGGCGGAGGTGGAGGCGCTGGCGGCGGGTGGCTCAGCCGCGGCGGTGCGGTAGGGGGCGGGAGCGGACGGGCCCGGTTGCGGTCGTTTAGTCGGGCACCGATGATGGCCCCTAGCGGACGTTCAAGCCCAGATGGAGGTGGGTGTGGGCCGGTCAGCCCGCCGAGCCTGCGTTTCCACTGGATTTGTCAAGACGCAGAAGACGGCGGAGGCGTCGAGAGGGGTACCGGGCGAACCTCTGCTCGAGAAGCTCAGGTGCCAAGCCTTCGAAGTCTCGATCTTTAAGACCCAGCGTGAGTGGTTGGGCCAGCAGTTTAATCGCCAGCTGGCGATGACCCGCCCGAACCTTCTCAAAACCCTCTAACAGGAGGTCATTTATCATTGAGCGACGAGCGCTAAAATTGCACATCGCGGCATTCGAGAAGCGGTAATGCTCACGTCGCTCAATTTGATCGTTCACGATGTTGACCGCACCCATACTGAAATAGAGGTCTATATCTATATCCTGCCCCGCGAACGTCCCCGACATCGCCGCAGCGGTGACTGCGGCTAACATCAAAGGACCCGGCGGCTGCACGACCTCATTGTTCGCTTTCGCCGCGACATTATCCTGTTCAAGCAGCTTGATGTTCGTTTCTATCTGCTGATGAACCAAGAAGATTTCGCGAACCACACTGCGGGTCATTCTGCGCCGTTCGGCCCGGGACTTGAGGGTCGCATTTACAGTGGCCCCCATCAAACCAACAACGCCGCCGCCGACGACCTTGACCAGTGTATCCAACGCGGACGCGTCCATCCTGCCCCCCCAAAAGCGTTGTTGTTCCACTGTAGCAGTTAGAGCTCAACGCTTGTCGCAAAGTGACTGGAGTAGCGCAGTCTAGATTGCACCTGAGGCAATGACCGCTCCTCACTCGTCGTGGACAAGCGATCAGGGAACGGCTGAAATTCTGGTAGCAAACTCGAGTTCCTCAGGCGCGGCCCGCCAGCGTTCCAATCGCCGCCGCCCCTCGTCCAGCAAATTGCGAATGTGAGGCCCGAAGTCCGGCATCTGTTGGCCGTCGACGAGCCGATCCTGGCGCCAAAAGCGTTCGGAGCCCCGGTCTTCGGCGCAGCACAGCCACAGGTGCCACAACACCAGATTGGAATCAGCCAGATAGAGCTGGATCAAGCATGAGGGGTTTGCACCCCATCGGATTGACCGCTCAGGCCAGTCCTTGTGGTTCTTCGACAAAGCCAACGAGTGCTCATCGGCGAACGCCGCGATCACCGGATCGAGCTCAAGCAGCGGGGCTTCCAAGCGCACCCACTCCTCCTGCGTGCCGTACCAACCGCCATTCGCCATGATCGCGCTCCGCGAGAAACCTATCATGGGCGAGATGGGCGAGGCGGTGAAGTGGGCCTTTGCACCACCCACCCGGTGCCGCAGGTGGAAAAACCGCTGACCCGCCCGCCAGCCGCCGCAGGGCGACCCGGCGGATCCGCCAGCCCCCGCCCCTACACCACCGTCAGCGTCACCGGCTCGCCGGCCACGGCCGAGGGGGCGATCCAGACGTCGAACTCGCCCGGCTCGACGATCCAGTCGAGGTCCGGCCCGACGAAGGCCAGGTCGCTCCGGCTCAGGGTGAAGCTCACCTCGGCCGACTGGCCCGGCTCCAGCCGGATCTTGCGGAAGCCCTTGAGCTCGCGCACCGGCCGGGTGCGGCTGGCGACCCGGTCGTGGATGTACAGCTGCGCCACCTCCTCGCCGGCGCGCGCGCCGGTGTTGGTGAGGCGGGCGGTGACCGTGACGCTCCCCTCCCCGCGCAGGGTGTCGGCGCTGAGACGCACCGGGCCATAGGCGAAGGTGGTGTAGGTCAGGCCGTGCCCGAACGGGTACAGCGGCGCGTGGGTGACCTCGCGGTAGCGGGCCTTGTACTCGGCCTGGTTCGGATCGATCTGCGGCCGGCCGGTGCGGCGCTGGTTGTAGAAATAGGGCTGCTGGCCCGAGGCCTGGGGGAAGCTGACCGGCAGGCGCGCGGCCGGGGCGTAATCGCCGAACACCACGTCGGCGACCGAATGGCCCATCTCCGAGCCGAGGAACCAGGTGGCGAGGATGGCCGGGGCGTCGCGCACGGCGCCTTCCAGCGCCAGCGCCCGGCCGTGGCGCAGCAGCACCACCACCGGCTTGCCCGTGGCCGCCACGGCCTCGGCCAGCGCCTGCTGCGCCGCCGGCACCACGATGTCGGTGCGCGACTGGGCCTCGCCCGACATGTTCTGGGTCTCGCCGATGGCCAGCAGCACCACGTCCGCCGCCCGGGCCGCGGCCACGGCGGCCTCGATGCCGCCGGCGATCGGGGCCTCGACGTCGGAGCCCTTGACCACGGTCAGGTCAGCCCCGGCGGCGCGCAGGCCGGCCTCGAGGCTGATGACGTTCTCCTTGCCGCCCAGCCAGGCCCAGGGGCCGAACAGATTGTCCTCGTCCGGACCGAACGGGCCGATCAGGGCCAGCTTGCGGTCGCGCGACAGGGGCAGCAGGTCGCCCTCGTTCTTCAGCAGGACGATCGACTTGGCCCCGGACTCGCGGCCCAGGGCGCGGATGTCGGCGGGGGCGGCGCCGGCGGCCTCGCGCGCCGGGTCGAGCGAGCGGTACGGATTGTCGAACAGGCCGATCAGGGCCTTGATGCGCAGGATGCGGCGCACCGCCTCGTCGACCACCGCCTCGTCCAGGCGGCCCGCGCGCACCAGCGCCGGCACATGGTCGCGGTAGTAGCCGGAGGTCATGCTCATATCGACGCCGGACCACAGGGCCTTCTGGGCCGCATCAGGCGCATCGGCGGCATAGCCGTGGGCGATCAGCTCCATGTCGGCCGTGTAGTCGGACACCACGAAGCCGTCGAAGCCCATCTCGCCGCGCAGGATGTCGGTCATCAGCCGGCGGTTGGCGCTGGCCGGAATGCCCTCGATGTCATTGAAGGCGCTCATGGTGGTGACCGCGCCGGCCTCGAAGGCGGCCACGAACGGCGGCAGGTGCACCTCGCGCAGGGTGCTCTCGGGGATGTCGGCGCTGGCGTAGTCCATGCCGCCGGTCACCGCCCCATAGGCGGCGAAGTGCTTGGGGCAGGCCAGCATGGAGTCGTCGGCCAGCAGGTTCGGCCCCTGGAAGCCCTTCACCCGCGCCGCGGCGAAGACGCAGCCCAGATGCACGTCCTCGCCGGCGCCCTCGGCCACCCGGCCCCAGCGCTGGTCGCGGGCCACATCGACCATGGGCGCGAAGGTCCAGTGCAGACCGGCGGCCGAGGCCTCGATGGCGGCATAGCGCGCGGTGCGCTCGGCCAGCTCCGGCTCGAAGCTGGCGGTCTCGCCCAGCGGGATCGGGAACACGGTCTTGTAGCCGTGGATGATGTCGGCCCCGAACAGCAGCGGGATCTTCAGCCGGCTTTCCTCGACGGCGATGCGCTGCAGCTCGCGCGCGCCTTCGGACCCGACGCCGTTGAACAGCGCCCCGACCTCGCCCTGACGGACCTGGTCAAGGATCTCGTTGCGCTCGGCCACCTGGGTCGGGTTGGCGTTGGCGAAGGCGCCGGCCCGCGACAGGTCCGGCATGATGGTCAGCTGGCCGGCTTTCTCCTCCAGCGTCATGGCGCGGATCAGGCTCTCGATGCGCGCCTCGTCGGCGGCGCTGGCCCGCACCGGCGCGGCGGCGGCCATCACGGACAGAGCGGTCATGCCCATCAGCAGCCTCCGCCGGTCGAGCAGCAAGGCGTGATCGTGGGGCATCGAGAACTCCGGAACTGGCTCATGGACGTCTTTCGGGGGAGGGTCATCTCAGGGTCACCTGCACACGGCCGGTGGACGGGATCAGGACCGCGCCGTCGCGGACGACGAGCGGGCGGCCCTTGAGGGTGGCGGCGCGGGGCGCCAGGTCTTGCGGCAGGGCAAGGCGGAAGCCGCCGGGGGGCGCAGCCCCGGACAGCTCCAGCGTGACGCCCGCCGGGGTGCGGGACAGGCGATAGCTCAGCTCGCCCCAGGCCGTGCGCAGGTGGCGGACGCCGACGCCCTCCCCCTCCAGCCAGGCCGACGGGACGCCGGCGGCGAGCACGATCACGCGCTCGGTGGTCTCCTCCCAGGCCAGCAGGTCCAGCGCCGAGCGGATGTAGTCGGAGCTGATCCAGGCGTGGGGCATGTCGCCGATGAAGCGCGGCTCGCGCAGGTGGCGCCCGACCACCTCGGCCCAGCCGTTCCAGGCGCGCGGACGCATGTCGGCGAAGTAGAAGTCGAGCGCCTGCAGCGCCTCGTCGCGGCGGCCGAGGCGGACCATGGCCCCGACGTTGCGCAGCTCGTAGGGGGTGTAGTCGACCCAGTCGGCCTGGTTGCCGAGGCGCGCCTCGAAGTTGGCCCACCAGCGGTCAAAGGTGCCGCGCAGCAGGGCCTGGGGCAGCTCGTCCCGCAGCCCGCCCGGCGACAGGGCGATGGTGGTCGAGGTGGCGTCGAAGTCGCCCCGGTCGGCGGCCCCGGCGATCCAGTCGATGCCGTGGAAGGCGGCCGTGGCCTCGATGCTGGCCATCAGGTCGGCGGCGAATTCCGCCTCCGACCGGCGGAAGGCCTCGGCCGCCGCCGTCTCGCCCAGGGTCTCGGCGACGAAGATGGCCTCGCGGTAGCCCAGCAGCCCCCAGAAGTCGTCCCAGTAGGAATAGGCCGGCTTGTCCGAATAGCCCTCGTGGCTGATCGAGGCCGGCAGCAGGCCGAACATGTGGCGCGTCTGCGGGGTCTGGTAGTCCGGGCCGCGCGTCTCGGTCCGCAGCTCGTCCATGTAGCGGATGGCCCCGGCCACGCCCGGCCAGGCCCGGCGCAGCGCCTCGAGGTCGCGGGTGTAGCGATAGGTCTCGGCGGCCAGGAACACATACTGGCCGTGGCTGTCGTTCTCGGGCACCGGGTCGGCGCCGCGACGGTCGACGCAGCACGGCACCTTTCCGTTGTCGAACAGATAGGGGGTGTACCACTCGAGATAGGCCGCCGAGAGGTCGGCGTGACCGAGGCGGTTGAGGCCCTCGGCCATCATCGCCCCGTCGCGGATCCACGAGCGGTTGTAGCTGCGGGTGCCGGGCTGCAGCACCGGCCCCTGACGCGACATCAGCATGTGCGCCAGCGAGGCCTTCATCACATCCTCGACGCGCTGGGCCTGCGGCGGCAGGGTCAGGTCGAAGCGGTCCAGCTTCTCGCGCCAGCCGGCGGCGACGCGGTCCTCGACGGCCTGCCACGCCGCCTCGACCGCCGCGACCGGGGCGAGGTCCGGCGCACCGCCCGACAGCGGGCTCATCAGCACCACCGCACGCTGTTCGCCGGGGGCCAGCCGCAGGGTATAGAGCAGCGCTCCGGCCATCAGCTGCGAGGCGTCGGACTCCACCTGCGGCTCGCTGGCCGGACGCGCCCGCGCCGTGGTCAGCAGGCCCTCGGGATCGGCTCCGGCGGCGAAGCTCGACAGCACCACCGCATCCGGCGCGATGAGGGAATTGACCCGGATGGCGTCATTCAGGACGAGGGTGGCGCCGTTCCACTGGATCTGTTCGATCGGCCCGACCCCGCCCGGAATGGCGAGGAACTGGCGCGGGCCGTTGACCTGGAACGGCCGCGCCGTCAGCGCCAGCGTCAGCTCGAGCGGCCGCGGGCTGGTGTTGGTCAGACGGTAGCGGCTCCACAGCTGGGCCCGGTCCGGCACGCCGTCCGCCAGGGCGGTGACGTCGAGGCGCCAGTCGTCCGCGGTCCAGGTCACGGTCGGGATCGGCAGGTCGCCGTCGCGCAGGCTCTGGTCGACATCGACGTCGGCCCAGCCGACGACGCGGCCGTTCTCGATCACGAAGGGCTCGATCGACGGCCCGGCCCGGCGCAGCTCGACCGCCCCGTCCTCGCCGATCAGGCCGCTCTCGCCGCCGCCATCGACCCCGACCAGGGTCCAGTAGGGCTGCTCGCCATGGAAGCCGCGCGGATACTGACCGCGGCGGCTGTCGCCGGCCACGGCGGCGATGAAGGTCGTCGGCGTCTCGCCGAAGGCCAGCGGTTCGATCCGGACGTCGCGCAGGACGTAGCGGGCGTCCGCCGCAGCGCCCAGACGCTGGCCGGCGCCCATCTGCTGGCCGGCGCGCGGGGCCTGTCCGGCCTCCAGCTCCAGCCGCACCCAGCGGGCGGAAGCCTCGGGCGTGCGCAGCCAGTCGATACCACCGTCGCCGTCGCTGACACGCGCGATCTCGCGCCAGGCCTGCCCGTCGGTCGAGGCGCTGACCCGGTAGCGCCCGGCGGCCCCGCCCGGGGCCCAGCGCAGGGTCAGGCCGCCGAACTCGCGCACATAACCAAGGTCCAGCGTCAGGGCCTGCGCGCCTCCGGCCTGCGAGCGCCAGGCGCTCAGCGGATCATCGTCCACCGCCCGGGCGGCGGCCCAGTCCCCGTCGACGCTGGTGGCCGAGGCGACCGGCCGCGGCGGCGTGTCCGGCTCCGGCGGCAGGGCCACGAAGCGCAGGTCGTCGACCTCGATGAAGCCGGCCCCGCCCTCGTCGGCCACGACCACGAACTCCATCCGCTCCGCCCCGCGGAAGCTGCGGTCCGGATCAGGGCCCCAGGCCCAGATGATCTGGCGGCGACGGATCACCACCTCGGTCCATTCCGACGGGGGCGTCCAGTCGCGGATCTGCCGCCAGTGCACGTTCTCGGCCGTGGCGTCGGTGAACTTGACCTCGAAGGTGTTGGACCGCCCCTGCCCGCGCACCTTGAAGCGGATCTCGTAGTTCCCGGTCACCGGCAGGTCGATCAGGCGCGCGGCGAAGGCGTAGCCCGAGCGGCCGTTGAAGTCATAGTCGAGGCGCAGCGCCTCGCCCTCAACGCCCGGGACGGCCGTGATGCGCGAGGTGACGTCGGTCGACGCATCGGCGCGCCAGGCCGACAGGTCCTCGAACCGGTCGAGCGGGCGATCCTGCGCCACGGCGGGCGCGGCGAGGAGGGACAGTCCCAGAAGGAAGGAGATCAGACGCATCATCCCTTGACGCTCCCGGCCAGCATGCCGCGGATGTAGAAGCGCTGCAGCGCGAGGAAGAGGACGAGCACCGGCGCGACGGTGATGACCGCCCCGGCCATCATCATCTCGATGTCCTGCACATGCTCCCGCGACAGCGCCGCCAGCGCCACCGGCAGGGTGTAGTTGGACTGGTCGGTCAGGATGATCAGCGGCCACAGGAAGTCGTTCCAGCTGCCGAGGAAGACGAACAGGGCCAGGGTCACGAGGATCGGCGTCAGGTTCGGCAGCACTACCCGACGGAAGATCTGGCCCTCGCTGGCGCCGTCCAGCCGCGCCGCCTCCAGCATCTCGTCCGGGATCGACAGGGTGTACTGGCGCACCAGGAACAGGCCGAAGATCGAGGCCAGCCAGGGCACCAGCGCCCCGGCGTAGGTGTTCACCAGCCCCATGGCCTTGAGCATCAGGAACAGCGGCAGAGTGCCGATCTGGGCCGGCACCACCAGCGCCGCGACCAGCAGCTGGAACAGCCGCTCGCGCCCGCGGAAGCGCAGCTTGGCGAAGGCGTAGCCGGCCGGCACGGTGAAGGCGAGCGCCAGCAGGGTCGCGAGGCTGGCCAGGGCGAAGCTGTTCCACAGGTAGCGCCCCATGCCCTGCCGCACGAACAGGTCCGCGTAGTGCTCCAGCGTCGGCCGCGCCGGCAGCAGCGGCGGCGGAAACACGGCCGCCTCGCCGGTCGACATGAAGCTGACCGACACCATCCACGCCAGCGGGAACAGGACGATCAGGCCGATCACGGCGATGGCCAGATTCAGCAGGAGAGCGCGGGCCTTCATGGGCGACCTCCCGAGCGACCATCGCCCGCACGCCGTCCGTCATCCTCGGGCTTGACCCGAGGATCGAGGGCAGACGCAAAGCCGACATCACGGACGACCCTGTTCCGGCGCCCCGTCCTGTGCACGACAGCCGCGGAACGCCCGATCCTCGGGTCAAGCCCGAGGATGACGGAAGTGCGGAGCCCCCTCATTCGTAGGCCCCCAGACGCTTCGCCACCGCCAGCTGCACCAGCGTCACCGCCAGGATGATCAGGAACAGGATGAAGGCCACCGCCGAGGCGGAGCCGAGGTTCCACCATTTGAAGCCCTCTTCGTACATGAAGTAGAGCACCGTCACGGTGGACTGGGCCGGGCCGCCCTGGGTCATGACATAGGGCTCGGCGAACAGCTGGAAGAAGCTGGCCACCGAGATGATGGAGACCAGCAGGAAGGTCGGGGCGATGGCCGGCAGGGTCACGTGCCGGAAGCGCGTCCAGGCCCCGGCGCCGTCGATGCGCGCCGCCTCGTGCAGGTCATCCGGCACGGTCTGCAGCACGGCCAGGAAGATCAGCATGTTGTAGCCGAAGCTCTTCCACACCACGAACATGAGGATGGCGGGGATCGAGGTCGCGGGGTCGCCCAGCCAGTTGACCGGCGGCAGGCCGATCGAGCCGATGGCCCAGTTGATCACGCCGTAGCGGCTGTGCAGCAGGTAGTTCCACAGCACCGCCGTGGCCACGAGGGTGGTGACAAAGGGGGCGAAGAACACCACCCGCCAGACCGGCCGCCACTTCACCGTCCGGGCGTTCAGCGCCAGCGCCGCGAGCAGCGAGGCGCCGACGCTCAGGGGCACGCCGATCAGGGCGAACAGGGCAGTGTTGCGCAGCGCCCCCCAGAACAGCGGATTGCCGAGCAACGCCTCGTAGTTCTGCAGCCCGATGAAGCGCAGGTTGTCGAGATCGGCGAGGGCGTAGATGTCGAAGTCGGTCAGGCTCAGCAGCAGCGCCGCAATCACCGGGATGGCGAAGAACAGGGCGATGGCGATCAGGGCCGGGGCGACGAAGGCCCAGCCGGCCCGCTCCTGCCGACGGGTCAGGGACAGGCCGCTCATGCCGCGCGCTCCAGCATCCAGCGGCGCTTCTCCAGCAGCCGGTCGGTGCGCCGGTCGATCTCGGCGGCGGCGGTTTCGGGCGTGTACTCCCCGCGCACCATGCGCTCGGCGACGATCTGCATCTCGGTGACGATGCGCTCCCACTCCGGCACCTTCGGCACCGCCTCGGCGCGGGCCAGCTGGGCGCGGAACGGGGCCAGCATCGGGTCCGACGCCACGGCCGGCGCGGCCCAGGCGCTCTCCCGCGCCGGCAGGCTGCCGGTCAGGCCGTTGAAGCGCGCCTGCACCGCTGGCTCCGACAGGTAGCGCACCAGCCGCCAGGCGGCGTCCTGGTTTCGCGACGAGCGGAACACGACCAGCGAGGAACCGCCCGGCGCCGAGGCGCCCGGGCCCGTCGGACCGGGCACGCCGGCCGTCATCCATTGCGTTTCCGGCGGCAGGCGGCGGCGGAAGTCGCCGATGGTCCAGGGCCCCGAGAAGTAGAAGCTGAACCAGCCGCGGGCGAACTCGGTCCAGACGTTGGAGATCTGGCTGGCCGAAGCCACCGGCGCCAACCGCTCGTCGAACAGGCTCTTGTAGAAGGCCAGGGCGGCGACGAACGACGGGCTGGAGAAGTTACCGCGCGTACCCTCGTCGCGCAGCAGCGGCTCCTCGCCCTGCAGGCCGAAGGTCAGGAGCTGCTCGAACTCGTTGAGCGGCAGCAGGATGACATAGCGGTCCGGCCCGACCCGGCGCTTGATGTCGGCCATCTGCGCCTTCCAGTCGGCCCAGGTCGTCGCCGGCGCAGCGTGCCCCGCCTCGGCCAGCAGGTCGGTGCGATAGAACAGCAGGCGGGTGTCGACATACCAGGGCGTGGCCACCGCCCGCCCGTCGATGGTGTTGGTGTCCAGCACCGCCGGGAACTGGTCCGTCAGCAGGTCCAAGGCCGCCGCCGGCAGCGGGCTGATGGCCCCGATGGCCGCCATCTCGGACACCCAGGTGTTGCCCACCTGGCTGAGGTCGGGCAGCGAGTCCCCGGCATAGGCGGTCAGCAGCTTCTGGTGCGCCGCGGTCCAGGGCAGGGCCTGGACGGTGACCTCGACATCCGGGTTCCGCCGCTGGAACTCGGGCAGCAGGGCGGGCACGTTGGTCGCCTCATTACCCATGGCCCAGAAGGTCAGCCGGGTGACCCCGTCGCGCGGACGCGGCGCGCAGGCGGCCAGCGGCGCTGCGGCCAGCAGGCCGAGCGCGGCGCGGCGGTCGAGCCCGACCGCCCCTGCCCGTCCCTGCTGGCCGTCCGTCCGCCTCATGCCGTTTCCAGCCAGCCCCCGTCGAAGCCGGCGACCTTCAGGCCGCGGGTGATGTTCGGCTCGCCGCGCATGTAGCGCCACACCAGATCCGACCGGTGGTTCTCGATCATGATGATGATCGGACCCTGGTCGATGCCAAGGTAGTCGTTGGCGACCCAGCCCACGCCCGGGACGATGCCGCCATGCAGCAGCGGCCCGTTGCGCTCGGTCAGGGTCGGGTTGAACGCATCGAGGAAGCCATAGCGAGTATAGGTCGCCGGATAGCGCGCCTTGATGGCCTTGATGCAGGGGGTGATGATCTCGGGCGCGAAGGGGAAGGCGCCGGCCACCGCCGTGGGGGCCAGGGTGCCGTCGTCCCGCTCGCCCGGGCCACGGGCCGAATAGCTGAAGAACTCGCGCTCGCGCCCGTTGATCGTCTGGCGGAAGTCGCCCGGGCCGTCGCAGGCGGTCAGGCCCCAGACCTCGGCCGAATAGCCGGCCCAGCCGCCCGGGTTCTCCACCGCGTACTGCCGCTGGGCGTAGGTGGCCCGCCGGCTGTTCTCGAAATAGTCGAACGGCGCGCCCAGCTCGGCCGTCTTGGCGCGCATGAACTCATCGCGGATGCCGCGGAAGTCGACCCACATATGGCTGTACTGGTGGCCGAAGTGCGGGCCGAAGTGCAGGTGCGGCTCGCCCCAGCGGGGGCCCCAGCTGCGGTCATAGACCGAGCACCACTCGTCCCAGATCGCCTTCGACACCGGGTGGGTGCGGCTGCCCATGGCCAGCAGCAGCACGATCATGCCCTCGTTGTAGACATGCCAGTCGGCCGGGATGAAGCCGCTCTCCGGGTGCCAGCCCATGGTGATCCGGCGGGGGCGCACCTCGACCCAGTCCCACTCGACGCGGTCGTAGAGCGCCTGGGCCAGGGTGCGGATCTCGGTCTCGGCCGCATCGGCGCCGTCGAAATAGCGGGCGGCGAACAGAACCCCGCCGATCAGCAGGGCGGTGTCGACGGTCGACAGCTCGTTCTGCGCGAAGCGGTGGCCGGTGTCGGCCTCGAGGAAGTGGTAGAAGAAGCCCTTGTAGCCGGCCACGCCGGAGGCCTCGGGCCCCTGCGGCAGGGTCCAGAAGAAGCGCAGGGTGTTGAGCGTGCGCTCGCGGGCCTGGGCCCGGCTGATCCAGCCGCGCTCGACGCCCACCGGCCAGCAGGTCAGGGCGAAGCCGACGGCGGCGACGGAGGAGAAGCTGGGCGTCGGCCAGCGGTCCGGCGTCAGGCCGGTTTCGTGCGGCGTCACATCCCACATCCAGCGGAAGGTGCGCTCCTGAAGTTCATGAATCTCGGGGTCGACCTCGTGACGCGCGATGGCGGCGTTGAGCCCGACGCCGGCGGCGGCGCAGCCCCCGAGGGCGGCCCCGGAGGCGGCCAGGGCGGCGGAGGTCAGAAGAAAGGCGCGGCGGTCCATACGGGCTTCCTGCGTCTTGAAAGGGATACTGGAAAAAAAGGGGCCGCCCCCGCGGACGAGGGCGGCCCAGGGCTCAGGAGAAGGTTACCAGCTGTAACGCAGGCCGACCTGGAGCGTCCGCTGCGGCGAGAACACCGCGGTCGGACGGCCGAAGTTGGCGCTGGTGAAGCTTTGGTCGAAGCCGGAGTAGTTCTTGAAATCGAACACGTTGATGGCGTCGATGATCAGATCGAGGTTGTGGCCCTCGAAGGTCTCGAACGTCTTGGTCAGGCGCAGATCGACCTGACGATAGGCGAAGGCGTCCGGGATGATGAAGTTGTCCGTCCGCGGGAACTGGTCGAACCAGCAGATGTTCGGACCGGGCGCCGCCGGCGTCGGGCAGTTGAACACTGTGTAGGGACGTCCCGAGCCAAGCGTCAGGATGCCCGACAGGCGGAAGTCCGCCGGCAGGGCGAGGGTGCCCGAGGCGACCAGACGGTGGCGCTCGACGCCCGGGGTGTTGAACCAGGGGCTTTGGCCGAGGGTCGCATAGTCGAAGTCGAAAGCGCCCAGACCCTGGTCACGGCTGCCGTTCTGCTCACCCTCGGCGAAGGTGTAGGCCACGTTGAAGCCATAACCGTCGCGGAACGGGCGGTCGACCGTCAGGTAGATCGCCTTGTACTTCCGCTCGCGGTTGTGGTCCGAGTAGAAGACGCTGTCGTTGAAGGCGTAGGGCTGGCCAGTCGCCGGATTGGTGAACTGCGACGGCCGGGCCACCAGCTGATTGCTGCTGTTGACGTTCAGACGATACCAGCCGAACTCGTCCCGGGTGTGCGAGTAGGCGAAGGTCAGGGCCGTCTGGATGTCGCCGAAGCGCTGGCGAACCCCGAAGTTGAACTGGTCGGTGTAGGGCACCGGCGCGTCGTTCTTCACGAGGAAGATTTCACCGCGCCCCTGGGTGCCGGCCAGCAGGGTGTCGAGGTTGGCGCGGTCGAGATAGCGCGGGTCCCAGGCCACGGTGTCGGAACGACCGCCATACGTCCCGCCCGCCGGCGAGAAGTAGATCGTCCGGGACAGGTTGAAGGGCGAGAACCGCTCCGAGAAGGCGAAGTTGAAGCCGATCCGGTCGTAGTAGCGACCGGCGCCGCCGAACAGGACGGTGCTCTCGTCGCCGAACCAGTCATAGCTGAAGCCGACCCGCGGCTGGATCGCGCCCATGAAGGCGTCGCGGTCGCCGTCCGAGATGTAGTCGTTGACATCAACCGGGGGATTGTAGGCCGCGACCGTTTCAAAGGCGGCCAGCACGCCGCGGATCGAGTCAGGTGTGACCCAGTCGGCGTTGGCGGCGTTGTCTTCGTAGTCCCAGCGGATGCCGAGGTTCAACTCCAGCTTGTCGGTGATCTGCCAGTCGTCCTGGATGTAGATGCCGAAGGTGTTGTTCGACACATCCGCCGGGTCCGTCGGCAGGTTCAGCGACACCTGGGTCGGGATCGCGGCCGAACCGAGGATCTCGGGACGGCCGTTGATGTCGTAACGGAACTGCGGGTTCCGGTTGAAGAACTTCTGGACGTAGTAGTCCCGCGACGAATAGCGGACGCCCATCTTGATGGTGTGGCTGCCGTTCCACTCGAGCCCGTACAGCGTCAGGTCGTTGCGGAAGGTGATCGCCTCGTCGCGGATTTCCTGGTTGTTGGTGCCGCCGCCGAGGTTGAAGACGGTCGCCTCGACCTGGTTGTAGTTGAAATCGAAGGCGCCGCCGGCGGTCGCATCGCGGTAGATGACGTAGTTCTCGCCGGAGAGGTCGAAGTTGACGGCCTGCGGATTGTACTCGTTGTAGAGCCAGTCGATCGACAGCTCGTTCAGGAAGTTGTCGCCCTGGTAGGTGTGGCGCAGGACGATGTTGTTGACGTCCTGGTTGACTTCGTTGGCCCGCGTGGACGCATTCTGGCCGCCAAAGTCGCGAATGTCGCGGGCGCTGTTGAAGGTCGCGCTCAGGTCCAGACGCTGGCGGTCGTCGATCTGCCAGGACAGCTTGCCGAAGAACAGGTCCTGCTCGAACGGAGCCTCGAACGTGCCCAGCTCGTCCTCGAACAGCGAGGTGAACTCGGTCCGGTTCAGGAAGACGTTGTTGGCGCGGGTCTCGTCCTTGCGCTCATACGAAGCGAAGAAGTGCAGGCGATCCTCGATAATCGGACCGCCCAGCGCCGCGCCCCACTGCAGACGGTCAAGCTGCGGCTTGGCGGCGCCGCGACGCGACGAGAATACGTCCTGGGTGTACCAGTCGGTATCCGAATAGAAGGCGAAGACCTCGCCGGTGAACTCGTTGGTGCCCGAGCGCGTCACCGACGTGATGATCGCCGAACCGGCCTGCTCGTACTCGGCCTTGAAGTTCTGGCTGAGCACGCGGAACTCGGCCACGGCAGCCTGCGGGAACGGGTTGCCGCGGTTGTCGTCCTGGCCGGCGATGCCGCCGTCGAGGATGTTGGACTTCTGGTTGGCGCCGTCGATGAAGACGTTGACCGCATTGGCCGACTGGGCGCCGGCGTAGATCGTCCGCTCGGCCGGATCCTCGCGCACGACCAGGCTCGGGGCCAGGGCGGCGAAGTTCAGGAAGTTGCGGTTGATCTGCGGCAGATCGTTGATCTGCTGGCGGGTGACGTTGGTGGCGACTTCAGAGGTGCGCACCTCCACAACGCGCTCGGCGCGGACGATGATCTCGTCCACGGTGGTGGCGCCGGCGTCAGCCGTCACGGCCGAGGCGACGTCGAGGTTCAGCGTGCCGGTCTGGCCGAGGCCGACGGTCACCGTCTGGCTGGCGGTCTGGCCATCACCCGAGGTGACGGTGACCGTGTAAGTGCCGGGACGCAGGCCGGGCAGGACGTAACGCCCCTGGGCGTCCACACTGCTGCGCGAGACATAGCCGGTGGCCACCTCGGTGGCGGTAATCACGCCGCCGGCCTCGGGCGCACCGCCCTCGGTGATCTGGCCCCGCAGGGTCCCGGTCGCACTTTGCGCCGTCGCCATGCCGGCGAAGGCGAGCGAGGCGGCGACGGCGATGGCCGAGGCTCCGGCCAGGCGCGTGGCCCTTCCGCTGAAAGTCTTCATCTTGCTCCTCCCTGAGAGACGATATCGGCGGTCCGGGGATCTGTTTTCCCGGTGGCGCCGGTCCTGACGCTGGACTCACGCACGACCAGGTGCGGTCGCACGATCTCGTGCACGGGCCCCTGCCCGCGCTGTCCGCCCAGTTCGGCAGCCAGGCGCTCCAGCGCGCGGCGGCCGATCTCGGCGATATTGATTCCCATGGTGGTCAGCCCGGGGCTGACGAGGCCGGCCATCGGCACGTCGTCGAAGCCGGCGATGGCCACGTCGCCCGGGCAGGCCAGTCCGGCCTGGCGCAGCGCCAGCAGGGCGCCGATGGCCATCATGTCGTTGCCGGCGAAGATGGCGTCGGGGCGGCGCGGCGCGGCCAGCAGGGCCATGGCCGCGCGATGGCCCGAGGCCTGGTCGAAGTCGCCGTCGACCACCCGCGCCTCCAGCCCGGCCTCGGCCATGGCCTCCAGATACCCGGCCAGACGGGCCTCGGCCTCGAGGTTGCCGCCGGGGCCGGCGATGTGGGCGATGTCGCGTCGGCCGGTGGCGATCAGGTGCCGCGTGGCCTCGGCGGCGCCGCCATGGTTGTCGACGGTGATGGCCGGCAGGCCGGCGTCGTCGGTCGGGCCGTTCAGGGTCAGCATCGGCAGGCTGCCGGCCAGACCCGCGGTGAGGTTGGACGACGCCAGGTGCGGCGACATGACGATCAGCCCGTCGACCCGGCCGCGCATCGAGCGCACCGCCGCGGCGGCGTCCTCGGCATCGTCGTGCGAGCTGGAGACGATCAGGTGCAGGCCGCGCTGGCGGGCGGCGATGTCGAGGCCGCGGATCAGCTCGGAGAAGAACTCGCCGAACAGGTCCGGCAGGATCACGCCGACCGTATCCGTGCGCCGGGTGGACAGGCTGCGCGCGCCGGTGTGGGGCACGTAGCGCAGCGCCTCGGCCGCCTCGAAAACGCGCTGGCGAGTGGCGGCGGTGACCGGCTCCAGCCCGTTCAGGGCACGCGACACGGACGCCACCGAGACGCCGGCCAGACGCGCCACATCCCGTACGGTCGCGGGCTTGGCGCGCGGCGCATCAGCTGGCGGCGTGGTCGGTCTGCGGCTCAAGATGTCTGCTCCTCCGGGCGCTTTGCCGGGTTCGCCCCGATCTCGCCTGCGCATCGTAAGCGGTTACATGGCCGATGTAACCGGTTTCGGCAACCATCAAATTCGCGCCGTTTCGCCGCGTCTTCGCCACATGTGGCGGCAGAAATCCGGACCCGGACGAACCTGCGCTGATGGCGCCGTGGCTTCAGTCGCGCCCGAGCCGCGGGAAGGCCGGTCCCGCCTCGGCGAACAGATGCGCCTCGGCCGGATCGAAGCCCAGGCGGGCCCGGTCCCCGGCCTTCAGGGTCAGGTCGCCCGGCGTCTGGACCACCAGCTGCCCCTCCCCGTCCGGCGCCGTCAGATAGGCGTAGGCCACCCCGCCCAGCGCCTCGACGAACATCACCGGCAACTCGAGGGCGTTGGGCGTGGCCGCATCGCGCCGCCAGTGCTCGGGCCGGACGCCGACCGTGACCGGGGCCCCGGCCACGGCCGCCGAAGCGTCCGCGGCGACCTCGACCAGCGCACCGCCAGCAAGCCGCACCCGCGCGACACCGCCGGCGAAGCCCTCCAGCACGCCCGGCAGCATGTTCATGCCCGGCGAGCCGATGAAGCCGGCGACGAAGCGGTTGGCCGGCCGGTGATAGAGCTCCATCGGCGCCCCCACCTGCTGCACCACGCCGCCGGCGAGCACGACGATGCGGTCGGCCAGGGTCATGGCCTCGACCTGGTCGTGGGTGACGTAGATCATGGTCCGCCCCAGCTGCTGGTGCAGCCGCGCGAACTCGTAGCGCATGCGGCCGCGCAGCTCGGCGTCGAGATTCGACAGGGGCTCGTCGAACAGGAACACCTCGGGGCTGCGCACGATGGCCCGGCCGATGGCGACCCGCTGACGCTGCCCGCCGGACAGGGCCTTGGGCTTGCGGTCCAGCAGCGGCGTGATGGCCAGGGTCTCGGCCGCGGCGCGCACCGCCTGATCGATCTCCGCCTGCGGCCGCTTCGCCAGACGCAGGGCGAAGGCAAGGTTCTCGTAGACGCTCAGGTGCGGATAGAGGGCGTAGGACTGGAACACCATGGCCACGCCGCGCTCGGCCGGCCCGACCTCGGTGACGTCGCGGCCGCCGATGCGGATCTCGCCGCCGCTGGGATCGTCGAGGCCGGCGATCAGGCGCAGCAGGGTCGACTTGCCGCAGCCGGACGGGCCGACGAACACCACGGCCTCGCCGTCCTCGATCTCGAGCGAGACACTGTCCAGCACCGGCGTGTCGCCGAAACGCTTGCTGACGCCGGAAAGGGCCACGGTGGCCATGGGGAAAAGCTCCGTACTGGGTCGTCGGGGTCGCGGATCACGTCAGAAGACGTTCGCCGACGCAAGCGGGCGTCTTGACCGCAGCGATCACGAGGCGCAACCGGCGGACATGCGCGCACCGCAATGTCAGCTTTATCTGATCACCCCGCCGGCCATCGCCGACCTCGACGCCTTTGCCGGCCAGCTGGCGGCGGCGCTCGACGCAGGCCCGGTCGCCGCCCTGCAGATCCGGCTCAAGCCGGCCGATGACGCGGCGATCCTGAAGGCGGTCGGGCAACTGGCGCCGGTGGCCTGGTCGCGCGGCGTGGCCGTGATCCTCAACGACCGGCCCGATCTGGCGCAGCAGGCCGGCTGCGACGGCGTGCATCTCGGCCGCGAGGACATGGACGTGGCCGCCGCCCGGCGTGTGCTGGGGCCGCAGATGATGATCGGCGCCACCTGCCACGACAGCCGGCACCTCGCCATGGAGGCCGCCGAGGCCGGCGCTGACTACGTCGCCTTCGGGGCCTTCTTCCCGACCGGCACCAAGGTCACGACGCACCGGCCGGCGCCGGACATCCTCACCGTCTGGCAGGAGACGATGGAGACGCCGTGCGTCGCCATCGGCGGGATCACGGTCGACAACGCCCGCGAGCTGGTGGAGGCCGGAGCGGATTTCCTCGCGGTCTCGTCCGGCGTCTGGGACCATCCCGGCGGACCGGCGGCGGCGGTCGCCGCCTTCCAGCGGCTCATCGCAACCTGAAATAGGCAGACTTCAGGGGATGTTAGGACACATCCTTCATGTTGCGGCCTCTCCCAGAGGTCGACGCCCGTATGTCTCTCCAGCGCGCCAACCTGACTGACCCTGTCAGTGTCGCCCCGGCCATCGCCGCGGCGCCCGCCCGTTTGAGCCGTCTGCCGGAAGGCATGGAGCTGTTCGCCCGGCCGCTGATTCCGCTGGGGGTCGTACTGACCCTCGCCTTCCTTGTCGTCGCCGGGATCAGCTTCGCGCGCTCCGCCGGGCTGGTGGCGGCGCTGTGGGGGGCCTCGGCCTTCGCCGTCGCCATCTGGCTGCGCGGCGGGCGCGGATGGGCCTTCGACCTGTCCTTCGCCGGCCTGATCGCCACCGGCATCGCCGCCGGAGAGCTGATGGCCGGCAACAGCGCCGAACTGACGGTGATGTTCACCGCCATGCAGGTGCTGGAGATCGTCACCGCCCTGGTCCTGATCCGCCGGTTTGCGCCCGCCGACCCGTTCAGCACGGTCGACGGCGGCAGCCGCTTCCTGATCGCCGCGGCCGTGCTCGCACCGGTGCCGGCGGGCGTGACCGCGGCCGGCTACCTGACGCTGATCCACGGCCACGACTTTCTGTCGACCTTCCAGACCTGGTGGTTCGGCCATGCGCTCGGCTTCGCCACCCTCACGCCGCTGGCCATGTCGATCACGCGTCGGCGGCTACGTCTCTATCGCCCGCCCCTGCGCATGGTCGAGGCTGTCGCGCTGCTGCTGGGCCTTGCCGCGCTGGTGACGTGGCTGTTCCTGCAGAACAGCCTGCCGATGAGCTTCCTCGTCACCCCGGTGCTGCTGCTGATCGCCGTCCGCCTGAGGCTGCTCGGGGCCACCTTCGGCCTGATGCTGGTCGGTCTGATCGCCATCGGCGCCACCATGTACGGCTACGGCCCCTTCGCCATCAATGACGCGCTGAGCCGCAGCGAACAGGTCATGCTGGCCCAGCTGTTCGTGGTCCTGGGCTGCCTGCCCACCCTGCTGGTCAGCTCCGTGCTGGAGGAACGCGACGCCCTCGCCGCTGCGGCCAAGATCGGCAAGCGCCGCGCCGAACTGGCGTCCGGGGCCAAGTCGCGCCTGCTGGCCAATGTGGCGCACGAGATCAAGAGCCCGATCGGCGGGGTGATCAGCATCGCCGACCTGTGGTCGTCCGGTCAGCTGGGCCCCGTGACGCCGACGCAGACGGAAATGGCCGCCATGCTGGTCAAGACCGCCCGTCAGGTCGAGGCCCTGGCCCACGACCTGCTCGACGTCGCCCGGGCCGAGGCCGGGGCTGTCTCGGTGCAGCTGCGCCCGACCGACGCGGCCGGCCTGCTGGAGGACATGCGGCGCGCCTGGAGCGTTCGCCCGGAAACCCGCGGCCTGACCATCTCCCTGACCCGGGATCCCGAACCCGTGGTCGCGCTCGCCGACTCCCAGCGCCTCGCCCAGGTGCTCGACAACCTGATCTCCAACGCCGTGAAATACGGCGCGGCCGGCGGCCGGATCCAGCTGTCCGCGACCCGCATCGACGGCATCGTCCGGCTGGACGTCAAGGATGACGGGCCCGGCCTGAGCCCCGAGAAGCAGGCCCAGCTGTTCGAACCCTTCAACCGGTTGGGACTGGAGCGCTCGACCATCGAGGGCCACGGCATCGGACTGGCGCTGGCCAAGCGCCTGGTGGAACTGCAGGACGGCCGCATCGGCGTGACGTCGGCCCCAGGCGCCGGCGCGACCTTCTGGGTCGAGCTGCCCGCCGCCTGAGAGCGACGCCGGCCGCCCTTGCCGCCCGCAGCCTGACCGGCGAGGATGTTCGCATGCGACAGACCCGAAAGCTCCTGTGCACCGCCGCAGCGGTCGTCCCGCTGACGCTGGCCCCGTCCCTGGCGGCGGCGGCCCCGTTTCAGGACCCGGCCCCCACGGCGCCCGTCCGCACCGCCGAAGAGCTGACGCGCGACCTGAACAGCGGCCCGCCCTTCCCCACCCCGGCGCGTCCGGCGCCCGCCGCGAGCCCGGCCCCGACCCCGACCCCGACCCCGACCCCGAGCCCGGCTCCGAACCCGACGGCGGACGCCCTGACCCGGGATCTCAACACCCGCCCGCCCGCAGCAGCGGCGACGCGCCCGGTCACGCCCGCCCCCGCCGCCGTCGTCCCGACGCCTGCTCCCGCCGTCGCCCCACCGGTGCGGGCCGCTCCGGCCGCGACGCCCCCGGCCCGCGAGGCCGCGCCGGTAGCGGCGGCCCCTGCGGTCACTCCGGCCGCCGCTCCTCTCACCGCCCCCGTCCGGGAAGGAGCCGCGACGCCCGAGGCCGCACCGGCCCCCACCCCGACGCCTGCGCCAACGCCTGCCCCGCCGCCTGCGCCGACCCTCCGCGCGCTCGACGCGGCCGCGATCGGTCGCCTGCCCTTCGCCCTGACCCTGCCGGCCGGCACGGAGATCATCGAGACGCCGTCGGGCCAGAGCTTCGACACCTGGGCGGTGCGTCGCGGCGAGACGACGCTGCTGCGCCTCTACGCCGGGCCCGCCTCGCAGTTTCCGATCTACGACGGCGAGGTGCGCACGGTCGGCGAACGCTCGACCGTCGTGGTTACGGACGGCGCCGCGCGCCGGGCCATGGAGCATCTGTTCGAGCGCGACGGGGCTACCCCGCGCGAGATTCACGTGCTGGTCGCCACCCTGACCGGCGGCGATCTGGCGCTGGCGGAGGCGATTGGCCAGTCGGTGGACCCGCGCTGAGCGCGCCTCACCTTGCCCTTGGGCCCCCGCTCGTCTAGACGCGGGGCCCGATTTGGCCCGGGCCCACCGCCCCGCGCCGCCCTCCATCCGAGCATCCGATGAAGATCAACGGCAACACCATCAAGCCCGGCATGGTCCTGCAGCACGAAGGCGGGCTGTGGGTCGTGACCAAGACCAACCACGTCAAGCCCGGCAAGGGCGGGGCTTTCGCCCAGGTCGAGGCCAAGAATCTCGAGACCGGCTCGAAGCTCAACGAGCGCTTCCGCTCGGACGACAAGGTCGAGCGCGTGACGCTGGAGCAGAAGGACTACTCCTATCTGTTCGACAACGGCGACAGCCTCGTCTTCATGGATGACGCCAGCTACGAGCAGATCGAGCTGCAGAAGGACTGGGTCGGCGAGGACCGCATCCCCTACCTGCAGGACGGCATGAAGGTCGTCATCGAGAGCCACGAAGGCCGTCCCATCGGCCTTTCCCTGCCGGACCAGGTGGTGCTCGAGATCGCCGAGACCGAGCCGACCGTGAAGGGTCAGACCGCCTCGTCGTCCTACAAGCCGGCCACCGCCTCGAACGGCATCCGCATCATGATCCCGCCCTACATGAGCGCGGGCGAAAAGGTCGTCGTCGACACCGCCACCGGCGAGTACGTTCGCCGCGCCGACTAACTTCCCGTGAGCAAGGGGTGGTAGTGAGCGAGACGTGAGCCAGGCTCGCGTCTGCTCACCCCTCGCTCACTGGCACTTTTCACTCGAGCTTCTCCGCATCTCCGGGCCAGAGCGCCTTGTCAGGACCTGCGGACCAGGAGATCAACCATGGCCCTCGCCTCCGCCCTCCTCCAGGTCATGATCGAGGCGGTCCGCCGGACCGCCCGCCCGATCATGCGCGACTTCGGCGAGGTCTCGCAGCTGCAGGTCTCGCGCAAGGGCCCCGGCGACTTCGTCACCGCCGCCGACGTCAAGGCCGAACAGACCCTGTTCGAGCTGCTGACCAAGGCGCGTCCGGGATACGGCTTCCTCGGTGAGGAGCGCGGCCTGGTCGAGGGCACCGACAAGACCCACACCTGGATCGTCGACCCGATCGACGGCACCACCAACTTCATGCACGCCATGCCGCACTTCGCCATCACCGTGGCGCTGGAGCGGACCCATCCGGACGGCTCGGCCGAGATCGTCGCCGGGGTGACCTACAATCCGATCCTGAACGAGATGTTCTGGGCCGAGAAGGGCAAGGGCTGCTACCTCAACGACACGCGCATCCGGGTCGCCGGCCGCAAGGACCTGTCGGAGAGCCTGATCGCCACCGGCCTGCCCTTCATCGGCAAGACCGGCCACGCCCAGGCCATCAAGGACCTGCACGCCATGGGCCAGCGGGTCGCCGGCATCCGTCGCCTCGGCTCGGCCGCGCTGGACTTCGCCTGGGTCGCCGCGGGCCGCTACGACGCCTACTACGAGCGCAATCTGAAGCCCTGGGACGTGGCGGCGGGCCTGCTGTTCGTCACCGAGGCGGGCGGCGTCGTCACCACCATCGACGGCGAGGGCGAGGCCCGTTCGGGCGTGTCGATCCTGGCCGCCAACCCCGACCTGCACCCGCAGCTGAAGCGGGTGCTGAACGGCTGACATCGGGGCTTGCCCACGGCGTCGGCGCGGGCTATGTCCGCGCCTCCTGAAAGCTGGATGCGTAGCTCAGCGGGAGAGCACCTCGTTCACACCGAGGGGGTCACAGGTTCAATCCCTGTCGCATCCACCATTCCTTCCCGACATCGCCAGCCGCGGCCCTGACCGGGCCATGACGCGCTAAGGTGCGGTCGAGGCCACGCGCACCGCCACCTCGTTGCGGCGCAGCGGCGGGACTGTCCACGGCGGATCGTAGAACCAGACCAGCGGCTCCCCCTCGGCCCGCCAGCCGCCGGCCTGCAGCGCCCCGGCAAGCTCCGCCTGACGGACGGCGACAGCCTGCATCCCGGCCAGCCCGGAGAAGCGCAGCACGGCATAGGTCTCGCCCGGCAGCTCCACCAGGGTGACGGCGGGATCCCGCGGGACCGGCAGGGTCTCCATCGTCCAGGCGGCGGGCATGAAGAACTGGATCGCCCAGCGTCCGGCCCCGGCAGGTTCCTGCGCGACCGGAGCGGTCATGGAAATGCTGCGCGAGGCGCCGGCCGCGTCGGGCTCGGGCATCTGCGCGACCGGGGCCGTCATGGCGATGCTGCTGCGCGCGGTGTTGCCGCCGAAGATGTAGTTGGCCAACCTCTGAAAGCCGCGGTTGCGCGCCGCCTCGCTGCCGCCCGTGACGACCGTCTGGGCGGCGATCCGCGGGCCGTAGCGCCGGATCTCCACCTCGCCGATCCGCTCAAGCACAGTATAGGCGGGCTCCTCCGTGCCGGCGCGCACACCAACGGTCGAACAGCCGGCGGCGAGAAGCGCCGCCGCCACGCCCAGCAGGGTCTTTCTCGTCATCGTTCGTCCTCCTGGCCGCCCGCCGGACCGGTCATGCGGCAGCGCTCGGCCGCCCCCTCGATCGTGTGATAGGCCCGCAGGGCGCGGTAACAGTCGTTCGAGCGCACGCGCGTGCAGATCCGGATCGCGCCCTCGAGCGTGTAGTAGCGGTGGCTGTCGTACATGCAGATGTCGCTGTGCACATGGCTGCAGATCGCCGCGGCGCTCTCCAGCGTGCGGACCCGGTACGCTTGGGCGAAACAGTAGTTGCTGCCGACATGGCGACAGATCTCGGCGGCACGACCGGGCGTGTAGCGCTCGTGCGCGACCTGGAAGCAGGCGCTGCCGGACGGCGCGAAAAGCGCCAGAGCGGCCGCGAGGGCGGGCGTGAAGATCATGCGAGGCTCCCGTCCTTTCTGTCGTGACCGCCGGGGTCAAGGACACAGATCGCCGTGACGCGGGTGGACCGCCGTATCGGGCAGCGGGCGCGCATGCCTGTCAATGCCCCCGGAAACGCGAACGCCGGGCCCCCTTTCGGGGACCCGGCGCCTCGGGGGGGAGCTGGGAGGACCGGCCGAAGCCGGCCCGGATCAGAAGTAGAAGCGGACCGACGCGCCGACATTCCGGCCCGGCAGGACGCGGGCGAGGGTCGCGCCCGTCGCCGGCAGGGTCGGGGCCGCCACCTCGACGACGGCGAATTCGTCGAACAGGTTGCTGGCGTAGACCGACACGACAACCCGATCGATGGGTCGGACCTCGAAGAAGGCGTTGACCGTGGTGTAGCCCGGGATCACCAGCCGGTTGACGTCCTGGGAGAAGCTCTCGGTCGTGCCGACGATGCTGGCGCCCACCGTGAACAGGTCGGTGTCGTACTGCGGCGTCAGGGCGAAGATCAGATCGGCCTGACGGCGCGGCGTGTTGCCAATGAGGGCCGGGTCGGCCGCTTCGGTGATCTCGGCGCTGGTCAGGGTGGCGGTGCCGGTCAGGCTGAACGGACCGCGACGGATACCGCCCTCGAATTCGGCGCCCATCGCCTCATAGCCCTGGGTCACGAGGAAGAAGGTCGTGTTGCCGTTGGCGTCGGGGCGAAGCTGCTGGTTGGTTTCGTTCACCTCGGCCCAGAAGCCGGTGACGTTGGCGAACAGGCCTTCGGTCCGGAACTTCACGCCGATCTCGGCCTGGTCGACCGGATCATAGGAGACGTCGCTGTTGGTCAGACCGCCGGTCAGCGGGTTGACCGCCGCCGTGCGCAGGATGCGCTCGCCGGCCATCCGGCCGCCCGAGCTGTAGCGGGCGAAGGTCGAGAAGCTGTCCGACACCCGGTAGTTGGCGCTCACCGAGTAGGAGGTGTAGTCGTAGTCGTAGTTGACCGGGATCCGGCTCACCGTCTCGCCGAACGTCCGTTCAGCTTCCGACAGGACGCCGTCGCCATTGACGTCGATCGCGCGCAGCGAGGTCGGCGTATTGCCGAAGGTCTGGCCGCGCACTTCGCCCGTCTCGAACCGCACGGAGCCGCCCAGAGCCAGCTTGCCGATGCGATAGTTCAGCGAGCCGTAGGGCGCCAGGATGCGGTACTCCACGTCGGTGCGGGCGTTGCTGGTCCAGCTGTAGATGCCGTCCTGGGTGCGACGCGTGCCGTCGGTGTTGATGATGTCGACCAGCGCGGAGTCGCCGCCGCCAGCGACGTCCTGGAAGCCGGTGATCTGCTGGCGATCGAAGGCGACGTCCTGGATGGCCTTGTAGACGCCGAGGGTGGTGGTCAGGTCGCCGCCGCCCACCGACCAGACGCGGCTGGCGCGCAGATCGTTGGTGAAGTTGTCGAGGCTGTCGACCTGGCTGTTGACCAGGCTCGCCACCGCGATCAGGCCGTTCCCGTTGAGGCTGGCCGGGTTGGTGATCGTCTGGCCGCGCTGCGGGCCCGAAGCGTAGACGAGCGTGCCGGGACGCGCGCCGAAGGCCAGCGGCAGGGCCGCCGCCGGGGCCAGGGCCACCGGGAAGTTGAAGTACTGGTCGCCCGACTGGTCCGAGTAGCGCATGTGCTCGGAAATGGTCCAGCCGCCGAGGTTGAAGCGGGTCTGGAAGCCGATCGAACGCACCTGGGCGTGGCTGCCGTCCTGGATGTCGGTGCGAGCCACCTCGCCATCCGGCGTCATGTACGGAATGACGCCGAGGTTGGCGGTCGTCAGGCTGTCGCTGCGGATCGAGAAGCCCGGCAGATCGCTGTAGGACGGATCGTCGTTGCTGCCAGTCACGGCGATGGGCGACGACTGGAAGACCGGCACATGGTCATCGAGGAACTTGCCCTCGAGGCGCAGGAAACCGCCCTCGAATTCCTTGGTCACGTTGAAGCGGATCTGGCCGCCGCGGTGACCGTCGAAGCCGATGTCACGGACGCCTTCGCCTTCCCGGTAGAAGCCGCCGACGTGGAAGCGCAGGGTGTCGCTGAGGTGGCCGCCGTAGCTGAAGTCCACGCGCTGGCTGTCGTAGTCGAGGCCGCTGGAGACCTGAACCGAACCGCCCTCCACTTCGCCGGTGTTGGAGATCAGGTTGATCACGCCGCCCGGGGCGTTCGACGCGAAGGTCGAGGCCGAGCCGCCGCGAATGGACTCGATCTGCGCGACGTTGAAGTCGTAGCGCATGAAGTGGTCAGGCGTGAACGCCACGATGTCGCCGAACTGCAGGACGGGCAGCCCGTCTTCCT
This sequence comes from Brevundimonas sp., assembly GCF_035998205.1. GTDB lineage: Bacteria > Pseudomonadota > Alphaproteobacteria > Caulobacterales > Caulobacteraceae > Brevundimonas. The sequence goes on along the minus strand of NZ_DASYHT010000004.1, from coordinate 157,006 downwards.
GCAGCTGCAGGTACTTGGCGCCGGTGCTGACCATCGGCAGGCCGCGGATGGTGTAGTTGCCCATGATTTCGCCGGACGCCGCTTCGGCGCGAATGCCCGGAATGGTGCGGAAGATGGCGTTGATGCCCGAGCTGCCGATCCGCAGGATGTCGGCGTCGCGCATGGAGCTGGTCGAGGTGGCGCTGTCCAGACGGTCGCGGGCGCGGGCGACGCCGGTCGAGACCATGTCGTCGTTGGCGCGGATACGGCTGGCTTCCCAGGCCGTCAGGCGCGGGGGCTGCTGCTGCGCGGCCTCGGCGTTGTCCGACGCGAGGACCGGCGTGGCGAGAACGAGCGGCGCGATGGCGGCCGAGAGAAGGAGAGCTTTCAAGGATGACCCCAGGCAGTGGATGTTTCTGCCGCGGAGATAGCCGCCTTAAGCATGCGCGGTGGTTAAGCCGGGCCTAAGGAGGAATACGTACCCCAGAGCTGGCTGGTTGCGGCAGGATGTCGCCCCGGAAAGAAAGAAGGGCGCCGGGTCCCAAGACCCGACGCCCCCAGGGAGGGAGGAGATCCGGCCGGAGCCGGGAGCCCTCAGAAGTAGAAGCGGACCGAGGCGCTGACGTTGCGGCCCGGCAGGACCCGCACCAGCGACAGGCCGTTGGCGGGCACCGTCGGCGCACTGACGTCGACCAGCGCCAGTTCGTCGAACAGGTTGTTCGCGTTCAGCGACACCACGACCCGATCGATCGGACGCACCTGCAGGAAGGCGTTGACCGTGGTGTAGGCCGGCATGACGAGCCCGTTGACGTCCTGGCTGTAGCTTTCGGTCGTGCCGACGATGCTCGCCCCGACAGTGAACAGATCCGTGTCATACTGGGGCAGCAGGGCGTAGATCAGGTCCGCCTGGTGGCGCGGCGTGTTGCCGATCAGGGTCGGATCGGCCGCATCGGTGATCTCGGCGCTGGTCCAGGTGGCGCTGCCGGTCAGGCTGAACGGGCCGCGACGGATACCGCCCTCGAACTCGGCGCCGATCGCCTTGTAGGCCTGGCTGACGAGCGCAAGTTCGGTCTGCCCGTTCGCGCCCTGACGGATCTGCTGGTTGGTCTCGCTGACCTCGGCCCAGAAGCCGGTCAGATTGGCGAACAGGCCGTCGGTGCGGAACTTGAAGCCGATTTCGGCCTGATCGACCGGATCATAGGCGATGTCCGGGTCCGTCAGACCGCCGCCGGCCGGATCGATGGCGACCGTGCGCAGGATCTTCTCGGCCGCGGCGCGCCCGCCGCTGCTGTAGCGGCCGAAGGTCGAGAAGTTTTCGGACACACGATAGTTCGCACTGACCGACCACGAGGTGTAGTCGTAGTCATAGCCGACCGGGATCGTCACCGCCGGGAAGGCGAAGGTGCGCTCGGCCTCGGACAGGACGCCGTCGCCATCGACGTCGATGGCCCGAACGTCCGTGGCCCCGTTGGCGATGGTCTGACCGCGCACCTGGCCGCTGTCGAAGCGCACCGAGGCGCCGAGCGCCAGCGGGCCGGTCCGGTAGTTCACAGAGCCGTACGGCGCGAGGATGCTGTAGTCGACGTCGTAGCGGACGCTGGAGCCCGGCCCGGCCGGTCCGAAGAAGTTGAAGAAGCCGTCCTGGGTCCGGAAGGTGCCGTTGGTATTGATGATGTCGATCAGCGACGATTGACCGCCGCCGACGATATCCTGGAAGAACACCGGGTACTGGCGATCGAAGTCGAGCGCCTGTTCCGAGGCGTAGACGCCGGCCGTGGTGGTCAGATCGCCACCACCGAAGCTCCAGACGCGGCTGATGCGCAGATCGTTGGTGAAGTTGTCGAGGCTGTCGATCTGGCTGGTCACGGCCGTCGACAGGGCAATCAGACCGTTGCCGTTCAGGCCGGCCGGGTTGGTGATCGCCTGGCCGGCGTTCGGGCCGGTCGCATAGGCCAGTCCGCCGGGCCGCGCACCGAAGGCGAAGGGCGCAAGAGCCGCCGGGGCCATCGCCAGCGGGAAGTTGATCACCTGGTTGCCCGATTGATCAGCGAACCGCATGTGCTCCTGCACGGTCCAGCCGCCGAGGTTGAAACGGGTCTGGAAGCCGATCGACCGAACGAGAACCCGATTGCCGTCCTGGAAGTCGGTCGTCGTCAGGTTGCCGTCGCCATTCAGGTTCCGGAACTCGCCGATATTGCCGGTGGAAAGGGTGTCGTCGCGCACCGAGAAGTTCGGCAGGTCGGCATAGGTCGGGTCGGAGTTCGTCCCCGACACCAGCATCGGCACCTGGCCGTAGTTGATCACGCGATCGTCGAGGAACTTGCCTTCCACGCGGAAGAAGCCGCCATCGAAGTCCTTGGTGACATTGAACTTGAACTGACCACCGCGATTGCCGTCAAAGCCCGCGTCGAACAGGCCCTCGCCTTCCCGATAGAAGCCCCCGACGTGATACCGGAGGGTGTCGGACAGGTGACCGCCGTAGCTGAAGTCCACGCGCTGGGTATCGTAGTCGACGCCGGTCGAGACCTGCACCGATCCGCCCTCAACCTCGCCGGTGTGCGAAATGATGTTGATCACGCCGCCCGGCGCGTTGGACGCAAAGGTCGAGGCGGAACCGCCACGGATCGACTCGACCGAGGCCACGTTGAAGTCGTAGCGAAGGAAGTAGTCCGGCGTGAGTGCGAGAATATCGCCGAACTCCAGCACCGGAAGACCATTTTCCTGGAACTGCAGGTACTTGGCGCCGGTGCCGACCATCGGCAATCCGCGGATGGTATAGCTGCTGTTGGCCTCGCCGCCGACCGCCTCGGAGCGGATGCCGGGGATGGTGCGGAAAATGGCGCCCAGCGAGGTTTCGCCGATCCGGAGGATGTCGGAGTCGGGCAGAGAGCTGGTCGAGGTGGCGCTGTCGAGGCGGTCGCGCGCGCGCGCCACGCCGGTCGACACCATATCGTCGCTGGCCCGGACCCGGCTCGCCTCCCAGGCCGTGAGGCGTCGCTCCGCTTCGGCTTCCGCCGCCGCGGGCTGAGCCGCCGCAGGGGCCGTCTGCGCGAGGGCGGGGGCGGCGAGCAGGATCGGCGCCAGCGCAGCGGTAAGGTAAAGGGCTTTCACGAGGGTCTCCATCCAGACGTTCTGTCTGACGCCACCATGTTTCAGAAACGGCTCATTTTTGGTTAAGCGGCCGCCCCGGTTCGCCAGCTCGGCGAATATTGATGGTTAACAGGAACAGCGGCGGATGAGACGGATCCGAAAGGCAAACGGGGGCGCGGTCGCCCGCACCCCCGAAGATCGACCGGCAGGACCGGAGCTTTACCTTAGAACTCTTCCCAGTCGTCCTCGCGAACCTGGGTCTTGAGGGCGAGGTTGCCGGAGACCGCCGGCGACGACCGCACCGGACGCGACGGCGCGGCGCGGGCGGGCGCGGGGGCCGGCGTAGCGGCGCGCACGGGGGTCGGCGTCAGCGCCGCCGCCGTCGCCGCGGCCGGCTGGCGCTGGGCGTTGAAACGGAAACGGGCGACCAGCGTGGCCAACTCGTCAGCCTCGGTCGCAAGAATGCGCGCGGCGGCCGTCGCCTCCTCCGCCATGGCGGCGTTCTGCTGGGTCACGTTATCCATGCTGGCGACCGCGTCGTTCACCTGCTTGAGGTTCTCGGCCTGGGTCTGGGTGCCCTGGGCGATCTCGTCGACCAGGCTGTTGGCGTCGCCGATCTTGGTGACCACCCGGGTCAGCATGTTGCCGGTCTCGGCCACGCGATCGACCCCCAGCTTCACCTCTTCCGATGACTTGGTGATCAGCTCCTTGATGTCCTTGGCGGCGTCGGCGGTGCGGCGCGCCAGCTCGCGGACCTCGCCGGCGACCACCGCGAAGCCCTTGCCGGACTCGCCGGCGCGGGCTGCCTCAACCCCGGCGTTAAGGGCCAGCAGATTGGTCTGCAGGGCGATGCTGTCGATCATGTTGATGATCTCGCTGATCTCCTGCGAGCCCGCCTTGATCGCATCCATGGCCGAGATGGCTTCCTCGACGATGGCGCGGCCGTCGACCGCATCGCCGTTGGCCAGGGTGATGGCCTTGCGGGCGTCGGTCGCGCCGCGGGCCGTCTCGCCGACCATGTGGGTGACCTGATGGGTCGCCGTGGTGGTTTCCTGCAGGCTCGACGCCTGCTGCTCGGTGCGGCGGGACAGGTGCTCCGACGCCTCATAGATCTGGGTAGCCCCCATACGCACGCCGTGGGCCGAGTTGGCCACGCGCGCCAGGCTCTCCTCCAGCCCCTGCACCGCCACATTGAACGCCTTGCGCAGCCGCTCGTATTCAGGCGCGAAGGGCGTGCTGATGACGTGGGTCAGGTCGCCGGCGGCCAGGGCCTCAAGCGCCTTGTCGAGCGCCTCGACGACCAGCCGCTGAGCCTCGTCGGAGGCAGCCTTCTCGGCCTCGGCCTCCTGCTTGGCCAGATCCGCGCGGGCCTTGGCGGCTTCGGCGGCGGCCTTGGCCACAGCGGTGTCGCGGAACACCAGCACGGCCCGGGCCATGTCGCCCAGCTCGTCGGCGCGCTCGGCGTCCACCTCTATGTTGTTGTCCCCTTCGGCCAGCTGGCGCATCGCCGCCGTGAGCCCGGTCACGGGCCGGGCGATGGCGCGGCTCAGAGCCGCGGCGAGGGTCACGGCGATGGAGATCAGGGCGATGCCCCCGACCACAAGGGCGATGATCGCGGTCAGGATGGCCGCTTCCTGGCGCTGCAGGTTCGCCGCCGTCACCGCCGCTTCCTTTTCGCGCAGCTCGCGCAGGGGCAGCACGGCCGCGCTGACGAGCACGGCGCTGCCGGCGTCACGGACCTCCTGGATCGCTTCGTCACGACGCCCGGCGCGCACCTCCTCGATCAGACGGTCACCCCAGTTGGCCCGCCAGGCGACGGTGGCCTCACGCGACTGCTCGACAAGAGCCACCTTGGAGGCATCTTCGCCCAGCAATGCGCCGAGCTCCTGGGAGACCTGGTCGTACTCGTCACGCCCCTCGTAATAGGAGCGCAGGTAGGTCTCGTCGGCCGTCACAAGAAAGCCGCGGAACTGGCTGTTCTGGCGAAGGATCGCTGTCTCCAGCGCAAGCGCCTGGGCCTCGATCGTCCGGCTGTGGTTGTTACTCTCCGTCGACGCGCGGATCATCATGATCGTGACGAAGAAGACCGCCATCATCACCGCGGCGGAGACACAGATCAGAACGAAGGAAAGGCTGAGCTTTTTGGGGATTTTCATCGCCGACAGCATGTGGTCCGTACCCCGGGTCTCTGGTCCTTGGCGCCCCGGCCTCCGGATCGGAACCGGTCGCCGGCGCGAATCTTCTGGCCGACCACACCTCGCGGACGGTTGACCACGTCTAGTCAGGGGCGACTGAACAGACGGTTAAGGTTAGACCCCGTAAAAGCCCCCATATCCGCCGCGGCCCGGCTTCACCCGCTGTTAAGGCGCGCGCCCTACCCCTGAAGCCTGCGGACCGGTGGCGCTCCAACCTCGTCAATCTCCGCATTTACCTCGGCTTGCGGTGGTGGTTTTCCGCCGCAGGACGGGCTTCGAGCGCCGGCACCGCTCCGGTGCTGCGCCAAGGCGGATACGTGTTCAGATGATTAACCTGGCCCCGGCCCCCGACGATCACGAGCTTGCCCGGCAGGCCGATCGTTGCCGCGAGCTGGGCTCGCCGTTCATCGCCGACGTTCTCGAAGCCGCCGACCGCCAGCTGGATCGCGCCCCGGTGACGGCCGCCATGGTGCGTGGCTGGCCCGGCGACAGGGCCGCCGCCGCCGTCGCCCTGCGCCTGAACGGCGCGCTGCACGCTCTTGCCCGTCGCGGCGCTCCAGAGCCCCTGGCCGCCCTGTACCGCGGCGAGCACGCCGACTTTGACGGCGCGATCGGGGCGGCGCTCGCGACCGAGGACCGCTTCATCGCGCACTGGATGCGGCACCCGACCCAGACCAATGAGGTGGCGCGGGCGGCTGCGACCATGGCGGCCCTGATGACCGCTCCGCTCGTCCGGCCCATGCCGTTCGAACTGCTCGAACTGGGCGCCAGCTGCGGCCTCAACCTTAACCTCGCCCGATATGCCTACGAGCTCGGCCCGGTCAGGGCCGGTGATCCGGCCTCGCCGGTGCGGATTGCGCCGCGCTGGCGTGGCTGGCCGCCGGCCGAGCGCCCGGTGGAGATCGCGGCGGCCAGGGGCGTTGACCTGCTGCCGCTGAACGCCGCCGACCCGGCGCACCGGGAGCGGCTGCTGTCCTTCGTCTGGGCCGACCAGCCCGTCCGCCTGCAGCGGCTTGAGGCGGCGCTCCAGATCGCTGTCGATCACCCGCCCCGCATCGACCAGGGCGACGCCGCCGGCTGGCTGGCCCAGCGCCTCGCCGAACCTGCTGTGCCGGGACGCTGCCGCGCCGTGGTGCACACCATGGTGCTCCAGTATCTGAGCCCCGGCGAGCGCCGTCAGGTGTTCGACCTGATGGCGGCGGCGGGCGAGCGCGCGACCAGCGACGCCCCGCTGATCTGGATCAGTTTCGAATGGACGCTCGACCGCCGAGAGGTCGAGCTTCGCCTGACGTGGTGGCCGACCGGGGCGTCCGCGGTCCTCGCCCGCTGTCATCCCTACGGCGACTGGATCGACTGGTTGGGCCCCATCGCCGTCTGAACCGGAACACGGCCGGCCCGCGGCCGTTCAGCCTTGCGCAACCGGATTGGCGAAGCAGGCGGCGGGGCCCCACGTGACCACCCGATGGCTTATCGATGTGAGGCTCGGCGTCGACCCGCGGAGCGCGCCCCTGCGTCGCCGGATCGTGCAGGCGGCGACGGAGGCGGAGGCGCTCCGCCGCCTGGCCGAGGACGTGGCCTGCGGGTCGCCCCACCTCGCGAACGATCAACTGTTGATCGATGGACAGGAAGAGGTCTTCGCCCGGGCCGAGATCGAGCAGCGGCTCGAGCATCACGCCGGTGAAGACGCTCCTCGGGCAGACTCAGCGGCTGCGCAGACCGAGGGCCGCCGCGACCGCTGACCAGGGCACATATTTGAAGTTCTGCGTCTCGCCCGGCAGCACGTTGCGCCCGTCCTGAACGACCACCGCGCCGGCCTCGAAGCCCGGCCCAAGGTTGGCGCTCGACACATCAAGGCCATCGGTCTCCGAGGCGCCGTCGACGCCCAGCTCTGCGTTGGCGACGATGGCGAAGGAGCCGATATAGCGATTAACGCCCGTGCGCTCGAACACGGCGTAGCTGTCGTTGCCCTGGCTCGACACGACCAGATAGCCCTCGCCCCCGCCGAGATCGTAGAGGGCGATGCCCTCGATGTCGTCCTTCAGCGCCGGGTTGTCGGCGACCATGGCCACAGGCGTGCGCGCCTCGCCGGCGTCCGGCTCGGCGCCGAAGCGCCAGACGCCAACGTCTTCCTCGCCGACATAAAGCCAGCCGTGGACGTCATCGGCCAGACAGCCCTCAGGCTGGGTCGGCAGGGCGAAGTCCCGGACCGCCTCGGCGCGCACCCGCCCGCCGACCTCGATCAGCCGCCACTGGCGCATCCGGCCATCGGAATCGTTGATGAAGGCGTAGGTCGCCCCGTCGCGCGGCGAGCGGTACAGGCACAGACCATAGGGATCATCCAGCCCCGTCGCCTGCAGCCCGTCGGCCACGTCGGTCAGTTGCCGCGTCGCCGGATCGAGCCGGTAAAGCCCGAGGCTCCGGTCCGTCCGGTTGCTCGCCGCCACCAGGACGATCTCCTCGTCGCCAAGGCGGAAGCCGGCGCGCAGGTCGACGTTGTTGACCCGGCCGACGGCCAGATACTGCAGCTGGACGCCGGCCATGTCGTAGACAGCGAGGCCCCCGCGCTTGTCGGTCCCGACCACGAGACTGGCGGCAGGATCGGTCGGGTGCGCCCAGATGGCCGGATCGTCGGCCGCATCGCCGAAGCTGGGCATGGGCGTCGTCTCGACCATGGCCGGCAGGGCGGCGAACGGCGGCGGCGGGGCGGTATCGGCCAGCGGCTGGCCCGCCTCGACGCCCAGCGCCGCAGCCAGCCCGCTGAGAGGCAAGGAGAGCCAGCGATCCGCGGCGTCGTCCTGCACGAACAGGATCCCCTCGCGGGCGACCAGCCACCCCGTCTCCTCGACCGGCGCCCCGTCGACCGCGACAGCGAGGCGACCGACGAAGGCGTGATCGCGCCGCCGGTCATACACGGTCAGGCCGCCAACGCTGGAGTCCGCCGCAATCAGCCAGGGGCCGTGCAGGGCGACGCCCTTGGTCTCGCCGCTCAGCCGGCCGAGCCCGGGCGCGTCAATGATCTGCGGCGCGGGATCCGCCTCGGCGTCCGCATTGAAGCGCCAGACCCCGACCGCTTCCTCGGCCACATAAAGATCACCGGTCGCACTGTCGGCAGCGCATTGGGTCGCCGTCGTCGGCACATGCAGGCGACGCACCGGGGTCGCGCGCAGACCATCGGCCCCGCGTCCGACGAGGAACTGGGCGATCTCGCCGCCGTCGCCAACCACAAAGGCATAGGGCAGGCCGTCGCGCGCCCCGACAATCAGACAGACGGACTCGCCGGCGAAGTCCAGCGGCGTCCGCGCCTCCCGCCCGCCCGCGCTCACGACAAGGGCATTGGCGGTCTCGTCGAGGCGCGCCGTCACCTCGACGGGCCGGTCCGCCACGCGGCCGACCACCGCGCCGGGCGCCGCGTCCGCGACCACGGTCGCCGGCAGCGTCGCGGGGGCCTGCTGGGCGTAAGCCGTCGCGGCCGCCGCCCAAGCCGCCGTGGCCATCAGAATCGCGCGCATTGTCGTCCCCTCGCTGTCGAGGTGGCCTAGCCGACCCGCTTGACGGTTCCGCGACGGTTCAGTGGCTGTCCTGCCACTGCGCCAGAAGCTCCAGCCGCGGCCCCAGGGGGTCCTCGACGATGCGGGGGCCATCGTTGCTGAACTGGATCGCCGTGATCGTCGCGCCGCTCTGGGGCCAGGCCGGACGCCCGGAACCGTTCGGGTCGCCGGCGCGCCCGAACGCGGCCCAGTAGCCGCTGATCAGGTCCGCCGCGCGCTCATCCATGGCGTCGGTCGGCCAGGGCGAGGCGTTGAGGGTGTTGAAGACATACTGCCGGTCCCAGGCGTGGCCGGCGCCGCCCGGCTCCTGCGGGGCTGCCGCCGAGACCACATCAAACCGGTAGAGCCAGGTCGGCGCCCCCGTGCGGGCGTGCAGGCGGGCGATCTGGCGCGCCGGCTCGACGAACAGCAGGTCCGAAATGACGTGGGCGCGGTAGACGTCCGGTCCGCCGTAGGCGGCGATGAGCGCCGGGCGCTGGTCCTCGGGAATGCCGTCGTCCAGCGTGCCGTCCACCGGATTGTCGGCGGTGACCCAGAAGAACTCGGCCGAGTTGGCGCCGACGATCAGGGGCACGCGCGCCTGTCGGCCGGCGGCGAAGGCGTCCATGACCGGCTCCGGCACCACCTGCCCGTCGACGATGTTCAGCACGCCCCGACGGAAGCTGGGCCAGGGCTCCAGGAAGGCCTCGGCCGGCAGGGTCCGCATCGCCGCCGCATCCGCCGCCTCAAGACCACGCTCGGCCATCCACGCCACCGAGGCGTCATGAACCGAAGGTTCGCCCCGCGGCCCCGGACGGTCGAGCCGGCGCGCCGGCAGTCGCGGCGGGCCGGACTGGACAACGGCCCTGTGGAAAAGGCCCTGCGCCGCCGGGGCCGTCATGAGTTGCAGCACCGCCATGCCGCCGGCGGACTCGCCGAAGATCGTCACCTGCGACGGGTCGCCCCCGAAGGCCCCGACATTCGCCCGAACCCAGCCAAGCGCGGCGATCATGTCCATGACGCCGTAGTTGCCAGCCGGCTCGCCCGCAGGCCGGTCAGCCGCCAGCGCCGGATGGTCAAAGAAGCCGAGACGGCCGAGGCGGTAGTTGACCGTCACCACCACCACGCCCTGCCGGGCGAGGGCGGCCCCGTCGTAGAGGTCCGCCGTGGCCGACCCGTTGACGTAGCCGCCGCCGTGGATCCAGACCATGACCGGCGTGTCGCCCGTCGCGCCCTCCGGCGCGAAAACATTGAGCTGCAGACAGTCCTCGCTCATCGGCAAGGGCCCGACCCCGTTGTCGCCATTGGCAGGCGGCTGGATGCAGATCGGCCCGCGGTGCGTCGCGTCACGCACCCCGGTCCAGGCCGCGGCCGGCTGCGGCGGGCGCCAGCGCAGGGGCCCGACGGGCGGCGCGGCGTAGGGGATGTTGAGATAGCGGGCGACCCCCGCCTCGACGCGACCGGCCAATCGCCCCTCGGCGACCCTTGCCTCCGCCGCCGGCGACGGAGACGGCGGCGCTTCTTGGGAACTGGACAGCGTCAGCAGGGCGGCGATCGCGGAAATGACCATGGCCTACCCTACCCCGCCAGATCGCGCTGGCCAGTCGCGATGAACAGATTTCGAAGATCCGTTGAACCGTTTCGCGCCCTCGGCGTTGAGGGGAGCTACGGGAGGGCGCGCAGATTGCGGGAGTTGGCCAAATCAGGCGCGCTGGACGCGGAACTGGCGCTTGTCTTCGACGCCTCGCCGAACCCTTACATGCTGCTGACGCCGGACCTGCGGTACGCCGGCATGAACAAGGCCTATCTCGACCTGCTGGGGATGACGCGCGAGCAGCTGGTGGGACGGCCGATCTTCGACGTCTTCACCTCTGACCCGACCCCCCAGGGCCGTGAGAACCAGCACCAGTTGCGGGCCAGCTTCGACAAGGTGCTGAGCACAGGCCAGACCGACCATCTGGCCCTGATCCGCTACGCTGTGCCGGCGCCCGGGCCCGACGGCGCCCTCCAGCTTGAAGAACGGTTCTGGAGCGCCACTCACACCCCGATCCCCGGACCGGACGGGCGACTCGCCTACATCCTGCAGCACACCAACGATGTGTCGGAGCTGGTCGCGCTGCGCCGGCGGGTGGCGGGCTCCGAGCCGGAACCGGATGCGCTGATCGACTCCCTTGGCGTGGACGTGCTGCGCCGGGCGCGACACGTCCAGGACGACAACCGGCGGCTGGCCACCGAGCGGGACCGGCTGGTGGAGCTGTTCGACCAGACCCCCGGCTTCATGGCGGTGCTCCGGGGCCCCGAACATGTCTTCGAGCTCGCCAACGCCGCCTACGCGCGGCTGATCGGACAGAGCCGGCCGCTGATCGGCCTCCCTGTGCACACCGCCCTGCCGGAGGTCGCAGAGCAGGGGTTCGTCGAGCTGCTCGATCACGTCTATCGCACCGGCCAGCGGCACGAGGGGCGCAGCACGGAAGTCGCCCTCGCCCGGGGCCAGGGCGGCGGGCTTGAACAGCTCTTTGTCGACTTCGTCTTCCAGCCGGTGCGGGACGCCCGCGGCGACACGGTGGGCATTCTGATCCAGGGCCACGAGGTCACCGACTCCGTGCTCGCCGCGGAGCGCCAGCGCCTGATGATCGACGAGCTGAACCACCGGGTGAAGAACACCCTGGCCACCGTCCAGTCGATCGCGGTCCAGACGGCCCGGTCCCATGAGGATCCGCGCAGTTTCGCCGAGACCTTTCAGGCCCGGCTGCTGGCCCTGTCCCACACCCACGACCTGCTGACCCGCAGCCACTGGGAGGGCGCGTCCCTGCGCGAGGTCCTGACCCATGAAACCGAAGCCCACGGGGCGTCGCGGATCCTGCTGAACGGCCCGGCTGTGGAACTGCCGCCCTCCACCGCCCTGTCGCTCGGCATGGTGTTCCACGAGCTGGCCACCAACGCCGCCAAGTACGGGGCCCTGTCGTGCCCTGAAGGGCGAGTCTTCGTGGACTGGACCCTGGCGACGGCGGAAGCTTCCCTCAGCATCATCTGGCGCGAGGTCGGTGGCCCGCCTGTCACGGCGCCGACGCGGCGCGGCTTCGGCGCCCGCCTGATCGAGCGCAACGTGCGGCACGATCTGGCCGGGACGCTGCAGGTCAGCTACGAGCCTGACGGCTTCGAGGCGGAGATCTCCATCCCCTTCGAGCGGGAGCCTGGGACATGAGTGCGGAACTGCGCGGACGCCGGGTTCTGGTCGTCGAGGATGAATCCCTCGTCGCGATGCTGATCGAGACCATTCTCGAGGACCTCGGAGGCGAGGCCGTCGGGCCGATGGCGAGCGTCGACGAGGCGCTGGCCTTTCTCGCGGACGGGCCGGCCATCGACGCCGCCCTGCTCGACGTCAATCTGGCGGGCCGCCAGGTGTTTCCGGTCGCCGAAGTGCTGCAGGCGGCCGGCGTGCCCTTCGTGTTCTCCACCGGCTACGGCGAGGGCGGGCTGCCGCCGCCCTGGCGCGGCCGGCCGACGGTGCAGAAGCCTTTCACCGAAGCGGGCCTTGGCGCCGCCCTGCAGCAGGCGCTGGGCCTGACGGATCGCTAGAGCCGGCGCCGACGGCCGAGATCCCGCAGCACCTCGCGGGCGGCGTTGTAGCCCGGCGCCCCGGTCACGCCGCCGCCCGGATGGGCCCCGGAGCCGCACAGATAGAGCCCCTTCGCCGGCAGGCGGTAGTCGGCATGCCCCGGAACCGGCCGGGCGCTGAACAGCTGGTCCAGCGTCAGCCGGCCGTGGAAGATGTCGCCGCCGATCAGGCCGAAGCGCCGCTCCAGATCCAGCGGCGTCAGGGTCAGGCGCCCCAGCACCGAAGCCGCGAAGCCGGGGGCCAAGGCGTCGACCGTCGCGATCATCAGGTCGGCCACCGTCTCCCGGGCCTCGTCCCAGCTGCGGCCGTCCGGCAGGACCGGCGCGACGTGCTGGCAGAACAGGCTGGCGACATGGGCGCCGGGCGGGGCGAGGCTGTCGTCCAGCGTCGAGGGGATCAGCATCTCGACGATCGGCTGCGACGACCAGCCGTTCAGCCGCGCCTCGGCATGGGCGCGGTCCATGTAGGCGAGGCTGGGGGCGATGATGATCCCCGCCGTCAGATGGTCGCCGGGCTCCGGAGCGCAGCTGAAGCGCGGCAGCTCCGACAGGGCGACGTTCAGGCGCAGCGTGCCTGACCCCGAGGCGTAGCGCCCCATCCGCTCGCGGAAGTCGGCCGGAAACACCGCCGGATCCATCAGGCGCTCGACCAGCAGACGCGGATGCAGGCCGGAAACCACCACCGGCGCGGACACCCGCTCCCCTGCGGACGTGACTGCGCCGGTGACGCGTCCGCCCGTCGTCAGCACCTCGACCACCTCGGCGCCGGTGCGGATCTCGACGCCGGCCTCGAGACAGGCGCAGGCCATGGCCTGGGTGATCGCGCCCATACCGCCCAGGGCGTGGCCCCAGGCGCCGCGCTTGCCGTTCACCTCCCCGAAGACGTGGTGCAGCAGCACATAGGCCGATCCCGGCGTATAGGGGCTGGCGTAGTTGCCGACGACGCTGTCGAACCCGAACAGGGCCTTGACCGGATCGCTCTCGAACCAGCCGTCCAGCCAGTCTCCCGCCGACTTGGTGAACAGGTCCAGCAGGTCGCGCCGGGCTTCCATCGACAGGCCGCCGATGCGACGCCCCAGGCTCGCGGACTTCAGCAGCTCCGGCAGGGCCTCGACCCAGCCCCCCTCGACCAGATTGGGCGGCGTCTCCAGCAGGAGCGCGCGCAGCACGTCGGCCACGACCTCCAGCCGCCGTTCGTACGCGGGCAGGCGGTCTGCGTCGCGCGCCGAAAAGCGCGCCACCTCGGCCGCCGTCAGTCCCGGGCCGGCGAACAGGCGCTCGGTCGGCGACAGGGGCAGGAAGTTCGACATCCGCCGCTCGACCACCGTCAGGCCGTGGCGCGCCAGCTCCATCTCGGCGATCACCCGCGGGTTCAGCAGGCTGACGGTGTAGCTGGCGGTGGAGTTGCGAAAGCCAGGGTGGAAGGTCTCGGTCACCGCCGCCCCGCCCACCACCTCACGCCGCTCCAGCACCACCACGCGCAGCCCGGCGCGGGCGAGGTAGAAGGCGCACACCAGCCCGTTATGGCCGCCGCCCAGCACAACGACGTCGTGGGACGCCGCGCTTCGGGCGGAGGGCGGCGTCGGTCGGGAACTCGGCATGCAGGCGCAGGTCCGGTGGATCGGGAGCCGCACCATCGCCCGTCCCGTCGCACCTTGGGAAGCGCCCGAATTCAAGGAGGGTGGTCCGGCGCGCCCGGACATGCCATGCGAGGGGGCGATGAGCAGCGCCGAGTCCCCCCTGCCCGAGTCCGACGTCAACGTGCGCGACCTGATCATGGGCAATCCCGTGGCGCGCGCCTTCGCCATCACCGGTGACGCCTGGATCCAGCTGATCCTGCGCGAGGCCTTCTACGGCGCGCGTCGCTTCTCGACCTGGCGGGAGCGACTCGGAATCCCGCGCAGCGTCCTGACCGACCGGCTGACGCGCATGGTGAGCGCCGGCCTGTTCGAGCAGCGCCCGGCCCCGGGCGGCGAACGGCTGGAGTACCGCCTGACCGAGATGGGCCTCGACATGTTCGGGGTGGCCGTCATGCAGGGCCAGTGGGAACGGCGGTGGGCGCGCTCCCCGCTGCAGGAGCGCTACGCCCTCGCCTTCTTCGATCGCGAGACCGGCGCGCGACTGACCCCGGCGATCTTCGACCATGCCTATGGCCATGCCGTCGATCCCCGGCAGGTGCGCTGGGTGGCGCGCGAAGGGCTGGCGGCCATACCTCCGCCGACCTCGCGCCGCCGTCGCACGGTGCCCATGGAGACCGACCGGGCCATCATCGACCGCTCGACCGACATCATGGGCGACTACTGGAGCTGGGCGGTGCTGTCGGCGGCCTTCTTCCGCCTGCGCCGCTTCGACGCCATCCATGCAGCCCTGGGCGTGGCGACCAACATTCTGGCCGATCGGCTGCAGCGGCTGGTGCTGCAGGGCGTCCTGCGCAAGCAGCTCTACCAGACCGCGCCGGCCCGCTACGAGTATCGCCTGACGGAGGCGGGACTGGAGCTCTTCCCCATCGCCATCGCCATGCATGGCTGGGCCGTCCGCTGGCTTTGTCCGGAAGGGCCGCCACTGGACCTCATCGACACGGTCAGCGGGCGCGTGATCGAGGGGGTGGTCTGCGACCTGCGCACGGGCCGACCGCTCGACCCGCGCCAGATCCGCTGGGAGATGGAGGCGGCGCCGGACCGTCCCGGCCCCGCCTCCCTGTCCTGACCGCGATCAGAAGCTCTGGGTCAGGGCGAAGCCCCATGACCGCGGCGCGCCGAACACGCTGAAGCCGATGCCCACATTCTTAATGATGTGTGTCTGGTACTCGGTGTCGGTCAGGTTCTTGCCGTAGAGCGACAGCTTGAGCCCGGTCGGCCCCTCCCACGAGAGGTAGGCGCTGACCAGATCATGGGCCGGCGACAGCACCTCGGGGTTGTTGGACGGATCGAAGAAGAAGTCGTCGGTCCACTGGTAGTCGGCCCGGGCCGCCACCAGGCCGCCGAACGCGTCCCACTCGCCGTCGACATACAGGGTGTACTGGCTGTCGGGGGTCCGCGGCAGGGCGTTGCCATTGTACGGCAGGGTCAGGGCCCCCGAGACCGCGTTCGAGGTGAACTGCCCGTCGAGGCTGGTGTAGGAGCCGCCGACCGTGATGTTGCCGGTCAGGGCCAGCGCCGTTTCCAGCTCGAAGCCCTCGACCTCGGCCGCCGCGTTCGACGTGACGAGCGTCAGGCCGAGCAGTTCGTAGACCTGCAGGTCCTGGTAATCGAGCCAGAAGGCGGCGGCGTTGAAGCGCAGCCGGCCGTCGAACAGGGTCGACTTGAGCCCGATCTCGTAGTTGTCGAGCAGCTCCGAGGCGAGCGGCGACACGGACTGGGGTCCGTTCTGGGCGGTCGACGGGAAGGAGCCCGCCTTGTAGCCGCGGTCGTAGCTGGCATAGAGGCGCACGTCGTCCAGCGGCTCGACCGCCAGCGCCACCTTCCAGGTCGGCTCGGAGAAGCTTTCCTCGCCGCGCGCGTTGTAGGGGGAACCGCCCGGCCCGAGCGGGATGCCCGGAGGCGGATTGGCGCCGCCCTCATTGTCCAGCGCGATCTGGTGCACTTCGCGATTGTCACGGGTCCAGCGCGCCCCGACGGTCAGCTCCCAGATCTCGGCGAACGGCACGGTCGCCTGGGCGAAGGCCGCGTAGCTGGTGTTGGTCGCGTCCTGCAGGAAGGTCGTGTCGCCGCCGAAGCTGGGCGGAGCGATCGGCAGGCCCGCGCCGACGATGAAGCGCTCGGACCGCTCGACCTCCTCCTGGAAGAAATAGGCGCCGGCCACCCAGCTCACGGTCGAGCCCGGCAGCGAGGTCAGGCGGAACTCCTGGCTGAACTGACGCGCGTCCTCCTCGGCCTGGTCATCGACCGACAGGGGGAAGCCGGGGAACGGCAGGCCGCCCAGATTGTCCCGCCAGCTGTAGCTGTTGTCCCGCACCGAGGTCAGGGAGACGAAGCCGAACCGGTCCCCGGTCCAGTCGGCCCGACCGGTGAAGCCCCAGTTGGTCCGTTCCTGGTAGTTGTCGGCGGACGAGAAGCTCTGACGGATGTCGAGCCCGCTGCGCAGGCTGTTGATCAGGGCCACGAAGGGCGCCGCGGTCGAGGCCGTGGTCACCGGGATCCGGGCGTGGCCATCCAGATCGTCGTGGCCGAAGTCCGCCTGGCCAAGCAGGGTCCAGCGACCGCTGTCCGTCTGCAGCGAGAGGCGCGCGCCGTAGCTCGTGCCGCCCTCAAGGCTGCGCCCGGTCGGGACGTTCTCGGCATAGCCGTCATTGGTGCTGTAGCGGAACGCCATCCGCGCGGCGGTCGCCTCGCCGAGGGCGCGGTTGAACACCCCCTCGAAGGTGCGCTCGTCGAAGCTGCCGATGCGGGCGGTGAGATAGCCGCCATTCGTCAGCTCCGGCCGGCGGGTGTAGATGTTCAGCGCCCCGCCCGAGGCGTTGCGACCGTAGAGCGTGCCCTGCGGGCCGCGCAGGATTTCCACCCGCTCGATGTCGAGGAAGGCCAGGGCGCTGGCCCCGGCCCGGCCGATCGACACCTCGTCGATGGACACGCCGATGGACGGGTCGCTGGCGGCGGAGTCGCTCGTGGTGCCGACGCCGCGGATATAGATCTGCGGCTCGCCGATGTTGAACTGGGTCAGGGTCACGCCGGGGGCCTTGCCGGCCACGTCCTGGATGCCGGTGGCGCCCGTGCGCTCGAGGGTCTCGGCGTTGAAGGCGGTCACCGCGATCGGGACCTCCTGCAGGTTCTGCGCCCGACGCTGGGCCGTGATGATGATCTCGTCCAGCGTCACCACGCCCTCGGACGGCGCCTGTTGCGCGGCGGCCGGAGCGGCCGCGGCGAGCGCTGCGAGGATCGCGAGGGCGGACGCACCTGTGGCGATGATCGGCTTCATTCTCGTGTTCCCTCCCCAGGGTCTGGCGCCGTTATCGGCGCTCGCCGAGTAGCTTGCGCCAGCGGACCATATTTGCAAGTCTTTTTACGCAAGGGAGGCGCGGATGGGATCGGGCGAAGACCTCGACGGACGCGTGGTGATCGTCACGGGAGCCGGCCGCGGGCTGGGGCGCGCCTATGCGCTGGACCTCGCCCGCCGCGGCGCGCGGGTGGTGGTCAACACCCGGCCCCGGGCGGCCGGACAGCCGGGGTCCGCCGAGGCCGTGGTCGAGGAGATCCTCGCCGCGGGCGGCGTGGCTGCGGCCTGCCCGCTCGCGGTCGAGGCCGGCGACGCCGGCGAGCGCCTGCTGGCCGCGGCGCTGGACGCCTTCGGCCGCCTCGATGGCCTCGTCAACAACGCCGGCACGCCGGAGGCGCAGACGCTGCACCGGCAGACCGTGGACAGCCTGCGCGAGGGGTTCGAGGTCAATGTCTTCGGGGCCGTCTCGGCCACCCTGCCGGTCTATCGCCACCTGCGGGAGCACGGGAGCGGGCGCATCGTCGTCACCACCTCGGCCGCCGGCCTCTACGGCGTGCACGGCATGGCCGGGTATTCGGCCGCCAAGGCCGCGGCCATCGCCTTCATGCGCGTGCTGGCCCTGGAGGGCGCCTCGCGCGGCGTCCACGCCAATGCGGTGGCGCCCTACGCCCTGACCGGCATGACCGAGGCCCATGTGTCGCCGGACGTCGCCCGCCGGATGCCGCCGGAACACGTCGCCCCGGTGGTCAGCTGGCTGATGTCGCCGGCCTGCCCCCTCAACGGCGAGACCCTCGTCGTCGGCGCCGGACGCGTCAGCCGCGCGGTGCGGATCGAGGGCGCCGGCCTCGCATTCGACCCGCCCGCCGCCCTGACCCCCGAGGCGCTGCAGACCCATCTGGGCGACCTGCTGGCGCTGGAAGGGGCGAGCCTGCCGCCCGACGGGAGCGCCGCCTTCGAGGCCTTCCTGTCCTCGCCGCCGCGACGCCGGATCACGGCGACATGACTTGCGTTAGCATACTTTTGACCCCAAGCTGCCCGCAGACAACCATCGAGGCTGGACATGGCTGATGACATCGGCGTCCGCCGCCGGATCGAGACCGGCGAGCTGACCGAGCTGAACGCGCTCAACCCCTATCTGCAGGGCCTGTACGAGCCGGTGGCGCGCGAGACGACCGCGCTGGAGCTGCCGGTCATCGGCGAGATTCCGCGCGACCTGCACGGGGCCTTTGTCCGTAACGGCCCGAACCCGGCCGAGGCCCCCGCGGGCATGCACCACTGGTTCGACGGCGACGGCATGGTGCACGCCGTCTACTTCGAGAACGGGCGCGCCGAGTACCGCAACCGCTGGATCCGCACCGCCGACTACGTCGCCGAGCGCGCCGGGCGGGACATCGGCGCCGGCGGCGTCATGCTGCCCTCGGCCCGCGCACGGCCCGACAACCGCCGCGGCGAGCTGGTCTACAAGGACACGGCCAACACCGATCTGGTGTTCCACAACGGCTCGCTGATGGCGCTCTGGTACATCGCCGGGAAGCCGGTGCGGGTCGACGCCCGCACGCTGGAGACGCTCGGCGAGGAGAGCTTCGGCGGCGCGCTGCCCCGCCACGTCTCGGCCCACGGCAAGGTCGACCCGCGCACCGGCGAGTTCTGCTTCTTCGACTATTCACTCTACGAGCCGTGGATGACCTTCGGCGTCGTCAGCGCCGACAACCGGCTGACCAACTTCCAGAAGGTCGATCTGCCCGGGCCGCGCCTGCCGCACGACATGGGGCTGACCGAGAACTACATCATCCTGCACGACCTGCCGGTGGTGTTCACCGACGCCGGGCTGCGCAACAGCCAGTGGCAGATCCGGATCGCCGACCAGCCGGCCCGCTTCGGTGTGGTGCCGCGCAACGGCCGGGGCGATCAGGTGCGCTGGTTCGAGACCGACAGCTGCTACATCTACCATGTCGTCAACGCCTGGGAGGACGGCGACGAGGTGGTCATGACCGCCTGCATGATGACGCCCAACGGCTATCCGCCGAACCCGGCCTACGGCCCCTACGCGGCGATGGTGAATGTGCTGGCGCTCCATGCGGTGCCGGTCGAGTGGCGCATGAACCTGCGCACCGGCGCGGTGACGAAGCGGCAGCTGGACGACCGCATCGGCGAGTTCCCGGTGGTCAATCTCGACATGACCGGGGTGAAGACGCGCTGGAGCTATCACGTCGCCATGGCCCCGGAGGAGCTGCAGCGCTTCGAGGGCCTGTACAAGTACGACCTCGGCACGGGGGCGGCGCAGACCTGGAAGTTCGCACCGGGCGTCGGCGGGTCGGAGCCGGCCTTCGCCCCCCGCGTCGGGGCGACCTCGGAGGACGACGGCTATGTCATCGCCTTCACCACCGACCCGGAGGGCCGGTCCGAGGTGCAGATCCTCGCCGCCCAGGACTTCGAGGCCGGGCCGGTGGCCCGCATCCCCCTGCCCGCCCGCGTCCCCGCCGGCTTCCACGGGACCTGGGCTCCCGGCGACCTGATGGCCGGAGGGCGCTGACGCCATGACCGCCTACATCCGCGACGCCGTGCGCACGCCGCGCGGCAAGGCCCGCCCCGACGGCGGCCTCGCCGCCCTCAAGCCGCACGAGCTGGTCGGGGCGCTGGTCGAGGCCATCGATGCGCGCAACGACGGCGCGGCCCATCGCGCCGGCGGGCTGATCCTCGGCGCCGTCGGCCAGGTCGGGGCGCAAGGGGCCAATGTGGCGCTGGTGTCCAAGCTGCACGCCGGCCTGCCCGAGGACGGCTTCGCCTTCAGCCTCAACAACTACTGCGTCTCCGGCCTGACCGCCGTGGGCCAGGCCAGCCGCATGGTGCAGCCGGGCGGGCCCGACATTCTCGCCGGCGGCGTCGAGATGATGTCGCGCGTCCCCTTCATGGGTGACAAGGCCGACTACTACGCCGACGCCAGCTTCCCGCCGCGCACCCGCTACATCCCCGTGGTGCTGGCCGCCGACCGGCTGGCCGAGGACCTCGGCGTGACGCGCGCCGAGATGGACGCCGCCGCCCTGACCTCGCAGCAGCGCACCGCCGCCGCCGAGGGCACGCCGCTGGTCGCCTCGCGCATCCCGGTCAACGGGCTGGACCGCGAGGAGCCGGCGCGGGCCTCGACCTCGGCCGAGAGCCTCGCGGCCATGGAGCCGGCCTTCGCCGTCCTGTCGGAACAGTACGCCGAGGCGCTGGAGGGGCGGCGTATCGACCACCGGCACACCGTCGCCCACGCCCCGCCCATGTGCGACGGCGCGGCCCTCGCCCTCGTCAGCGCCTCGCCCGAGGGCGCCCGCGCCCGCATCGTGGCCTGGGCCGAGGCCGGAGGCGACCCGGCCGAGTCCCTCACCGCCGGCTTCACCGCCATGGACCGCGCCCTGGCCGAGGCTGGCCTGACCCTCGGCGACATGGACCGGATCGAGTTCATGGAGGCCTTCGCCGTCACCCTCGTGAAGTTCCTGCGCGACCGGGACGTCGATCCGGAGCGGGTCAATGTCGGCGGCGGGCACATGGCCAAGGGGCACCCGATGGGGGCCACCGGTGCCATCCTGCTGTCCTCCCTTCTCGATGCGCTGGACGCCTGCGAGGGCCGCTACGGCCTGGTGGTGGCGGCCGGGGCCCAGGGCGTCGGCTCGGCCATGATCGTCGAACGGCTGGGCTGAGATGGACGGCGCGCCCTTCCCGCCGGCGTCGGAGACCGACCCGCGCCACGCGGCGCTGATCGCCCGCCATGCCCCGACGCTGGCCGGGGCGCTGGAGGCGATCCGCAGCCGCAAGGCCTGGTCGCCGTACAGCGACTCTCCGTCGTCGAAGATCCACGGGGAAGCCAAGGCCCCCGCCGGCCGGGCCGCCTTCGAGGCGCGGCTGGGACAGGACTTCCCGCTGGACCAGCCCGGCGACACCGGCGCGCGGGTCGGCGAGGAGACCTCGCCCTACACCGGCAAGCCGCTCGGGATCCGCTATCCGGTCGCCGATCCGGACGCGCTCGTCGCAGCGGCCGTTGCGGCCTGGCCGGCCTGGCGCCGCGCCAGCCCCGAGCTGCGCATCGCCCTGTGTCTCGAGATGTCAGCGCGGCTCTACGACCGCAACTTCGAGATGGCCCAGGCCATCATGCACACCACCGGCCAGAGCTATGTCCAGGCCTTCGCCGGGTCCGGTCCCAATGCGCTGGACCGCGGCGTCGAGGCCCTCGCCTACGCCGCGCGGGCCATGGCCGAAGTGACACCCTTCGCCGAGTACCACCGCCCCTTCGGCCCGGACCAGGTGGCCCTGGCCAAGACCTACCGGATCGTCCCGCGCGGCGTCGGCCTGGTCATCTGCTGCGCCAGCTTCCCGACCTGGAACGCCTATCCGGCCATGTTCGCCAGCCTCGCCACCGGCAATCCGGCGGTGGTCAAGCCGCACCCGATCGCGGTGCTGCCCATGGCCATTGCGGTCGAGACCTGCCGCGCCGTGCTGGCCGAGGCCGGCTTCGACCCCAACCTCGTCACCCTGGCCGTCGACACCCTCGCCGCCCCCGTGGCCGGACGGCTGGTCGAGCACCCGGACGTGCAGATCATCGACTTCACCGGCAGCCCCCGCTACGGCGGCCATCTTGAGCGGACCGTGACCGGCAAGCTGCTGTTCACCGAGACCGCCGGGGTCAACACCGTGGTCATCGAGAGCGTGGCCGAGGTGGCGCCCGTGGCCCGTGCTATCGCCCGCTCGTCCTGCCTGTTCTCGGCGCAGATGTGCACCAGCCCGCAGGTCATCTACATCGCCCCGGCGCTGTACGAGACGATGGCGGCCGCGCTGGTGGCGGAGATCGACGCCCTCGCCGCCGACCCCGCCCAGGCCGCCGGGGTGATGGGCTGCATCCAGGGCCAGGTCAGCCTCGACGTGGTGGCGCAGACCCGGCGCGAGATCGAGGGCCGCGCCGGGGTGACGGTGCTGCGCGAGGCCGCGCCCTACGCCCACCCGACCTTCCCGGAGGCGCGTACCCTGACCCCGCTGGTGATCGGGGTCGAGGCCGGCGATCACGAGGCCCTCTATGCCGAGGAGCGGTTCGGGCCGGTGCTGTTCCTCGTGCAGCGCGAGGCCGACGCCGCCGTGGCCGAGGCGACCCGGCTGGCGAAGACGCGAGGGTCGATCTCGTCCTACCTCTATTCGACCGACGAGGCCTTCATCGACCGCTCGGTCGAGGCCTACGAGACCGCCGGCGCCAACCTGTCGATCAACCTGACCGGCGCCATGTGGATCAACTTCGCGGCGGCCTACAGCGACTATCACGTCAGCGGGCTGAACCCGGCCGGCAACGCCTGTCTGGCCGACCTGGCCTTCGTCGCCTCGCGCTTCCGCATCGTGCAGCGCCGACGACCGCTGTCGTGAGCGCCGCCGTCTACATCGCCGGGGTCGGCATGACCCCCTTCGGCAAGCGGCCGGACCAGTCGGTCAAGGCGCTGGCGGCGGCGGCGGTCAGCGAGGCGCTGGCGGACGCCGGCGCGGTCAGCGGCGACATCGAGGCGGTCTGGTTCGCCAACACCCGCCAGCCCATGCTGGAGGGCCAGAATACGGTGCGGGGCCAGATCGCCCTGCGCCCGCTCGGGCTCACCGGCCTGCCCGTGGTCAATGTCGAGAACGCCTGCGCCTCGGGCTCCACCGCCCTGCTGCAGGCCATCTGGGCCCTGCGCGCGGGGGCGGCGGATGTGGTGCTGGTGGTCGGGGCCGAAAAGATGGTCTTCCCGGACCAGCCGGAGCGCGTGGCCGCGGCTTTCCTCGGCGGCACCGACATCCACGACCGCGAGGGCGTGCTGCGCTTCATCGCCGACCTCGGCGGCGAGCCGCCCGGCGAGGGTCGCAGCCTGTTCATGGACCTCTACGCCGCCCAGGCCCGGGCCCATGCGGCCCGGTTCGGCACCCAGCCGCTCGACCTCGCCCGGCTGGCGGCCAAGAACCACACCGTCGCCGCGGGCAATCCCCGCGCCCAGTACGGCGGGGCCATGACAGCCGAACAGGTGCTGGCCGACCGGCCGGTCGTCTTCCCCTTCACCCGCGCCATGTGCGCCCCGGTGAGCGACGGGGCGGCGGCGGCGGTAGTCTGCACCGCGCGCGGTCTGGCGCGTCTGGGGGCAGCGTCGCGCGCCGTACGCATCCGCGCCTGCCAGCTGCGCAGCGCCGGGGCCCGTCCGGCCGACGCCCTGGACCGGCACATCGGCCGGCGCGCCGCCCGCGCCGCCTTCGAGGAGGCCGGCGTCGCCCCGGGCGAGCTCGACGTGGTCGAGGTGCACGACGCCACCAGCCACGCCGAACTGCAGCAGATCGAGAACCTTGGCCTGGCCGAACCCGGCACAGTGGGCGAGCGGGCGGCGCGCGGCGACTTCGCCCTCGGCGGCCGCAGCCCGGTGAACGTCTCCGGGGGTCTTGTGGCCAAGGGCCATCCGGTGGCGGCCACGGGCCTGGCGCAGCTGTTCGAGTTGACCTGCCAGCTGCGCGGCGAGGCCGGCGCGCGACAGGTCGAGGGAGCCCGGCTGGCCGCGGCCGAGAACGGCGGCGGCTTCCTCGGAGTCGAGGAGGCGGCGACCGTCGTCACCGTGCTGGAGCGCGCCGCATGAGCCATCCGGTCCGCGTCCTCTACGACAAGCTCGACCGCAAGGCCGACCGGCCGGCGCTGTTCGACGGCGAGACCGTCATCACCCACGGCGAGCTGATCGCCCGGGTCGAGCAGGCGGCCGGCGATCTGGCCCGGCGGGGGATCGGGCCCGGCGCACGCGTGGCCCTGTGCGCCGCCAACACCGCCGACCATGTGGTCGCCTATCTGGCCATCCTGCGCGCCGGAGCGGTGTGGACGCCGCTGAACCCGCGCAATGGCGCCCGGCTGAACGCCGCGCTGGCGGGACGGGCGCGGCCGGATCTGGTGCTGGTCGACGCGGAGTCCGCCCCTCACCTCGGCGAGATCGAGGCGCTGGATCTGGCGACCTGGCTCAAGGACCTGCCGGACGCGCCGCCGCCGCCGCTGGTCGATGACCCGGACGCCCCCTTCGCGCTCAAGTTCACCGGCGGCTCGACCGGCCTGCCCAAGGGGGTGGTGCAGAGTCAGGCCAGCGGTCGCGCGGCGCTGGACGCCCTGACGGCCTTCTACGGCTTCGGGCCGGACGACGTGAACCTCGCGGTCGCCCCCCTGACCCACGGCTCGTCGCACTATGTGCTGCCGGTGCTGGCGGCCGGCGGGGCCCATGTGCTGCTCGCCCGACCGGACCGGCCCAGGATTCTGGAAGAACTGAGGCGCCGGGTCAGCGTCGCGTTCATGCCGCCGACCCTGATCACCCTGCTCATGGCCGAGGCCGACTTCGGCCCGGCGGACTTTCCGAAGCTGCGCCATCTGACCTGGTCGGCCGCGCCGATGGCGCCGGCCCGGGTGGCGGAGGCCATCGCCCGTTTCGGCCCGGTCATCTCGACCCTGTACGGCCAGACCGAGGCGCCCATGGCCATCACCGGCCTGGCGGCGGCGGAGATGACCGACCCGGCGCTGGCCGACAGCGTCGGCCGCCCCTTCCCCGGCACGCCGGTGCGGCTGCTGGCCGCCGACGGCCGCCTGCTGACGCAGGGCGAGGGCGAGGTGGTGGTCGGCGGCGATCTGGCCCGGACCGTCTATCTCGACGACCCGGCGCAGACGGCGGCGGCGCGCCACGACGGCTGGCTGCGCACCGGCGACCTCGGCCGCCTCGGCGACGACGGCGTGCTGCGCCTGATCGGCCGGACGAAGGACCTGATCATCACCGGCGGCTACAATGTCTATCCGGCCGAGGTGGAGGCCGCCCTCGTGGCCCATCCGGCGGTGGCCGAGGCCTGCGCCTTCGCGGTCCCGGACCCGGTCTGGGGCGAGCGGCTGGAGGCCGCTGTGGCCGTCGCCGGCGACCCGCCGCCCGGCCTCGCCGCCGACCTCACCGCCTTCG
Organism: Brevundimonas sp.; assembly: GCF_035998205.1. Lineage (GTDB taxonomy): Bacteria > Pseudomonadota > Alphaproteobacteria > Caulobacterales > Caulobacteraceae > Brevundimonas. The sequence continues at coordinate 131,713 of NZ_DASYHT010000004.1, read as the reverse complement.
TGCGCGAGGCCATCGGCCCGGTGCGGACGCCGAAGCGCCTGCACCTGATGCCCGCCCTGCCCCGCAACCCGGTCGGCAAGGTGGTGCGGGACGAGGTCCGCGCCCTCTGTCACCCCCAACCCGTCCTCGAGGAGGTCCCGTCATGATCGTGGTGCCCGCAGCGCGTATCGCCGAGATGAAAGCCCGGGGCTGGTGGGGCGACGTCACCCTCGACGACCTGTTCCGCCGTCACGTCGCGGCGAAGCCGGACGCCGAGGCGCTGGTCGATCCCTTCAACGCCGGCGACATCACCGGCGGCGAACCCGAGCGTCTGACCTGGCGCCAGACCGCCGAGGCGGTCGACCGCATGGCGGCGGTGCTGGTGGCGCACGGGGTGCGCAAGGACCAGGTCGTGGTCTGCCAGCTGCCCAACATCGCCGAACTGTCGATCCTCTACCTCGCCTGCCTGAGGCTCGGCGTCATCGTCAGCCCCGCCCCGGTGCAGTACCGGGAGCACGAGCTGGCCTACATCATCGAGGCCACCGACGCCGTCGCCGCGGTCACCGTCGACCGCATCGGCAAGCAGGCGCACGGCGAGATGATGGTCGGGCTCAAGGGCCGCTGCCCGACCCTGCGTCATGTGTTCGTGCTGGGCGCGACCTGCCCCGCCGGCGCCCTCGACCTGGAGACCCTGTGCGACGCGGTCGACGGCAAGGCGCACAAGGCGGCCCAGAAGGCGGCGGCGGACGCCCGCGTCACCGCCGACGACATCTTCACCATCTGCTGGACCTCGGGCACCGAGGCCAGCCCCAAGGGCGTGCCGCGGAGCCACAATGAGTGGATCATCATGGGCGACGGGGTGGTCGACGCCGCCGACCTGCCCCAGGGCGCGCGGCTGCTGAACCCCTTCCCGATGGTCAACATGGCCGGCATCTCGACCGCCTTCGTCGGCTGGCTGCTGCTGGGCGGGGTGCTGATCCAGCACCAGCCGTTCGACCTGCCGGTGCTGCTGAAGCAGATGCGCGACGAGACGATCGACTACACCGTCGCGCCGCCCGCGGTGCTCAACCTGCTGCTCCAGAACGAGGCCCTGCTGGAAGGCATCGACTTCAAACGCCTGAAGTCGATCGGCTCGGGCTCGGCCCCCCTGTCGGAGTGGATGGTGCGCACCTTCCACGAGAAGTTCGGCGTCCAGATCGTCAACTACTTCGGCTCCAACGAGGGCGCCTCCTTCCCCAGCGCCATGAAGGACCTGCCGCTGGCGGCGGACCGCGCGGTGCTGTTTCCGCGCTTCGCCGAAGGCTTCAGCTGGAAGTGCAAGCTGCACGACCGGGTGCAGACCCGGCTGGTGGATCCCGACACGGAAGAGGAAATCCACGAGGCCGGCCGCACCGGCGAACTTCGGGTCAAGGGCGGCACGGTGTTCTCCGGCTACTGGCGCGCGCCGGAGATCAACGCCCGGGCCTTCGACGCCGACGGCTGGTTCCGCACCGGCGACCTGTTCCAGTACGCCGGCGACCGGCTGCAGCACCTGCGCTTCGTCGGCCGGCTCAAGGACATCGTCATCCGCGGCGGCATGAATATCTCCTCCGAGGAGATCGAGAACCATCTGATGGCCCATCCGGCCGTCGCCGAGGCGGCGGTGGTCGGCGCCCCCGACGCCACGCTCGGCGAGCGGCTGGCGGCCTTCGTCGTCTTCCGCCCCGGCCAGTCGGCGACGATGGAGGAGATCAACGCCTTCCTCACCGGCGAACGCCATGTGGCGGTGTACAAGCAGATCGAACGGCTGCACGTGATCGCGGCCCTGCCGCGCAATCCGGTCGGCAAGATCCTCAAGCGCGACCTGCGCCAGACCCTGACGGCTCCGGAGCCTGCATGACCTCTCCGCTCGACAGCCTGCGCCTGCCGGTGGTGTGCGCCCCCATGTTCCTGATCAGCGGGCCCGAGCTGGTGATCGCCGCCTGCAAGGCCGAGATCGCCGGGGCCTTCCCGACGCCCAACTGCCGGACAATCGAGGAGCTGGACAGCTGGATGGACCAGATCACCGGGGCCCTGCGCCCCGGTGACGGGCCCTGGGTGGCCAACATGATCACTCACTCCACCAACACGCGGCTGGCCGAGGATCTTCGGCTGGTGGCGGAGTACAAGCCGCCGGTGGTGATCACGGCGCTCGGCTCGCCGCGTCCGGTGATGGAGACGGTCAAGGCCTATGGCGGGCTGGTCTTCGCCGATGTGGTCAATCTGAAGCTGGCGCGGAAGGCGGCGGAGGCGGGGGTCGACGGCCTCGCCTGCGTCAGCGCCGGGGCCGGGGGCCACACCGGCCACCTGTCGCCCTTCGCCTTCATCCCGGCGGTGCGCGAGTTCTTCGACGGCTACATCGCCGTGGGCGGCGGGGTCGCGGACGGCGCGGGCGCGGCCGGAGCCATCGCCGCCGGCGCCGACCTCGTCTACATGGGCACCCGCTTCCTCGCCGCGGCCGAGAGCATGGCCCAGCCGGAGTACAAGCGCATGGTGGTCGAGGCCGGGCCCGACGATCTGGTCATCTCCGCCGCCGTCACGGGCACGCCCGCGTCCTGGCTGCGCGCCAGCCTGATCGCCGCCGGACAGGACCCGGACAACCTCGGAGCCGCCCCCGACCGCAACTACACCAGCGGCGGCAGCGCCAAACGCTGGCGCGACATCTGGGCCGCGGGACAGGGCGTCGGCGCGGTGCGCGACGTCGAGCCGACCGCACAGATCGTCGACCGGCTGGCGCGCGAATACGCCGAGGCGGTCGCCCGCTTCACCGCGCGCACCGGTCATGTCCGGGGCGCGGCCGCGTGAGCCTCGCCGCCCCGGTCACCTTCGTGCTCGATCCGACCCTGGGCGGGCCGGAACTGGTGCAGCGCTGGCGCGACAGCGCGCACAGCTGCGGCGGTTATCCGCAGCGCATCGCCGCCTGGCCGGAGAGCTTCGGCGAGGGCGAGATCACCGTCGTCTGCGACCCGGATCCGGGCCACGCCAACTTCGTCGGCCTGGTGCACGGCGGCCTGACCGCCTCGCTCATCGACATCGCCGGCGGCGGGGCGGTGATGACCATCCTGAAGCCCGGCGAGCGCCTGCTGACCACCGACATCGCCCTGCGCTTCCTCAACGCCGCGCCGGTCGACAGCGGCCGGCTGACGGCCCACGGCCGCATCGTCCACCGCGACGCCCGCAAGGCGGTGGTGGAGGTGCGGGTCGCCGACGCCGCCAACCGCACCCTCGCGCTCGGGACCGTCGGGGTCTCGATCCGCCCGCCGGCCTGAGCGCGCTCAGACCCCGATGACGAGGCTGACGGTGGTGGTGGTCGAACCGCCGATGTTGAGGGTCTGGACGTTGCGCGCCCCCTCCACCTGCATGTCGCCGGCCTGCCCGCTCACCTGACGCGCGGCGTCCAGCGCCATGCGCACCCCGGTGGCGCCGACCGGATGGCCGCAGCCGATCAGGCCGCCGGACGGATTGATCGGCAACCGGCCGCCCTTCTCGATGTCGCCGGCCTCGACCGCCTTCCAGCTCTCGCCGGGGGCGGTCAGGCCAAGGTGGTCGATGGCCATGTACTCGGTCATGGCGAAGCAGTCGTGGGTCTCGACGGCGTCGATCTGCTCCAGCGTCAGGCCGGCGCGGGCGTGGGCGTCCTCGATGGCCCGGCGCACCTGCGGGAAGACGTAGGGCTGGCTCTCGCTGGCCTCGACCTTGCGGCGATAGCTGATCGGGGCGGAGCGGTGGCCCCAGCCCTTGATGCGCGGCAGGCTCTCCAGCGGCACGCCGCGGCGACGCGCCCATTCCGCCGCGCGCTCGGGCGAGGCCAGCACCACCATGGCGGCGCCATCGGTGACCTGGCCGCAGTCGGACTTGCGCGTACGCCCCTCGATCACCGGATTGGCTTCGTCGTCGTCGGAGAAGCTCAGGTTGCTGAAGCTCCAGCCGCGCGTCTGGGCCTTCGGATTGGCCTTCGCATTGTGGAAGTTGATCTCGGAGATGCGCCGCAGGTGGCGCTCGTCCAGCCCGTAGCGCCGGTCGTACTCGTCGGTCAGGTCGGAGAAGGCGCGCGGCCACAGATAGGTGGCGTCGCCGAACTCATGGCCGGTCCAGGCGGCGGCGCCGAGATGCTCGGCGGCGGTCTGGCCCGGCACATTGCGCATCAGCTCCAGACCCAGCACCGCCGCTGTGCCGTAGCGACCGGCCTCGATGTCGGCGGCCGCCGCCAGCAGGGCCACGCTGCCCGAGGCGCAGGCGGCCTCGTGGCGCGAGGTCGGCAGGCCGTCCAGCCTCGGCTCGGCCAGGGCGAAGAAGCCGCCCAGCAGCCCCTGCCCGGTGAACAGGTCGCCGACGAAGTTGCCGACATGGCCGACGTCGATCTCCTCCGGCTCCATCTGCGCGTCGGCCAGGCCCTCGCGCAGGGCCTCGGCGAAGCCGTCGGCGATCTCCATGCCCTCGCGGGCCCAGTTGCGGGCGAAGTCCGACTGCCAGCCGCCGAGGATGTAGGTCACGCCGCCGCCTCCGTCGTTGCGGTCCGGGCGGCCCGGATGGAGGCGCCCTGGGCCCAGGTGGCGTGGGTGCCGCTGGAGATGCGCCCGGGCAGCAGGATGCGCGCCACCGGCCCGTCGGCCAGCCGCTGCGCGTCATAGATGACGCACTCGGACCGGTTCTCGATCATGTCGGTGACATAGGTGATCAGATAGCCGTCGTCCTCGGCCGTCGCCCCGACCCGAGGCGCGAAGCCCGGCTCGGAGCCGTACCGTTCAGGACCGAAGTCGATGGTCTCGCTCTCGCCGGTCTGCATGTCGTGCTTGACCAGGCCGGTGAACAGGAACCAGCCCGGCTTCGACACGGCGCTGTAGGCGTAGCGGTACTTCACCCCGCCGTACTGGTTGTTGATGATGCCGAACTCGAGGATGCGGTCGTCGAGGCGCTGCTCGATCGTCTCGCCGGTCTTCAGGTTGAAGCGCCAGCGGTGCAGCTTCGGCCGCAGCAGATGCTGGTCGAGATAGGTCATGATCCGCTCGTAGCCGGGCCAGGCGTCGGGCCCGACCTCGGGCGTCGGATCCTCCTGGAAGTAGCCGTCCATGATGATCTCGTCGCCCTCTTCCCAGGCGTTGAGGAAGTGCAGGACGTAGGTCGGCTCGGCCTCGAACCACATGACGTCGGCGTCGGTCCCGAAGCGGGGCAGGATGCCGAAGCGGCTCTTCATCTCCGGGTGGAAGCGCGAGGCGTGGATGCCCTTGGGCAGCAGCGCCTCGTCCCAGAACATCGGGAAGTCGTTGAGGATCGAATAGTTGGCGGTGAACGCCATGTCGTGGGGTAGCCGCGCCCCCGGCAGGGTGATCGGCGTCAGGTGCTTCAGCTGGTTGTCGGCCCCGACCACCCCGTAGTGCATGTAGGGCGCCGTCTTCGAATAGTTGAAGAACAGCAGCTCGCCGGTGCGCTCGTCGACCTTGGGGTGGGCCGAAATGCCTTGGGGCGGGCACCAGGTCTCGGTCCCCAGCTGCTCCAGAGTGTAGGGGTCCAGCCGGTAGCCCTCGCCGCACTGGTAGAAGGTCGACAGGATGGCGCCGGCGTGGATCACCACGTCGGTGGACGAGGAGTCCTTCAGGCCGCCGTGGGCGCCCCAGCCCGGCAGCTCCGAGCGCGACGGATGTTCCGCCAGACCCGCCCACAGGGCCCGTCCGGCCTTCTGCTCCGCCTCGAAGCCCCGGGTGCGGACAAAGCGGTTGCGATAGCTGGCCTTGCCGTCCCGGAAGCTGATGGCGTGCAGCATGCCGTCGCCGTCGAACGGGTGGTAGCGGCCGATCGGCTCGTGCACCGGGTTCTCGGTGTTGCGGACATAGACCCCGTCGATGTCCGTCGGAATGGTCCCGATCACCGGCATGTTGTCAGCGTCATGCTCCTCGCGCTGCGGGGTCCAGGCGCCGGACATGTAGGGATGGCCCGACTCCCCGAGGGTGATGCGCAGCGGGGCGCGCCCGGCGGTCCCGGCCTCGGCGGCCTCCAGCGCGTCCCGCGCGGCTCCGGTCGGCTCCAGTCCCATCTTGGTCTCCATCACCTCGAGTAAGTTTCGTTAGCATACCATCTCTCGCCGACGGGACGAAAGGCGGTTTTCAGCAGGGGATGTCAGGCTGGCAGGCGCGCGGCGCGCAGGGCGCTGCGGCGCACCTTGCCGGCGTCGTCGCGCAGGCGCTCGCGCGTCACCTCGAAGCTGCGCGGCTGCTTGTAGGGGGCGAGCCGGGCGCGCAGGAACGCGCGCAGCGCTGCCTCATCGAGCGTCCCGTCGAGGGTCTCGACCAGCGCATGGGCCCGTTGGCCGAGGTCCGCGTCGGGCAGGCCGATGACCACGCTGCACTGGACGCCCGGGAAGGCGTCGATCGCCGCCTCTACCTCGGCCGGATAGATGTTGGCCCCGCCCGAGATGATCAGGTCGACCCGGCGGTCCGCCAGATAGAGCCAGCCGTCGGCGTCGAGATGGCCCATGTCGCCGAGGGTCTCGAACTCCCCCGCCGCCTTCGCCTCGGCCCCGACGTAGCGATAGGTCGTGCCCTGTCCCCGCAGCGGCCGGAAATAGATCTCACCCACCTCCCCCGGCGGACAGGGCTGGCCGGCCTCGTCCAGCACCTGGATCTCGTAGCCCGGCAGGACCCGGCCGACCGAGCCGGGATGGGCCAGCCAGTCGCGCCCGTTGATGCCGGTCCCGCCCATGGCCTCGGTGCCGGTATAGATCTCCCAGATCACCTCGGGGCCGAGCCAGTCGATCCAGGCCTGCTTCAGCCAGGGCGGACAGACCGCGGCGATGTGCAGGACCATGTCGATCGAGGACAGGTCGTAGCGCGCCTTCACCGCGTCGGGCAGGGCCCAGATGCGGTGCATCATGGTCGGCACCTGGAACAGCCAGTTGACCCGGTGCTGCTCGACCAGCCGCAGCACCTCCTCCGCGTCGAAGCGGGGCATCAGCACCACGTGCAGCCCCCAGGCCATGGCGAAGGTCGTCATGCCGAACGGCGCCGCATGATAGAGCGGCCCCGGATTGAGCAGGGTGTCGTCCGGCAGCATGCCGAGCAGCGGGACGTCCGGATCGATCATGCCCGGGGCCATGTCGACGATGACCTTGGGCCGGCCTGTCGAGCCGCCACTGGCCATGGCCTTCAGATGTCGCGCCGGGATCTCCGGCAGCGGGTCCGGATCGAGATCCCCGTCGAGGGTGGCCGCGGCGCTCAACCAGGCGCGGCCGCCCGAGCGGGCCCCGTCGTCAATGATCAGCAGTCGCGGCGACATCAGCTCGAGCACCCCGTCCAGCTCGGCCCGGGGCAGCTTGTGCGACAGGGGCGCCGGCGTCGCCCCGAGCGCCCAGACCGCAAAGGCGAGCTCCAGGAAGGCGGCGCAGTTGGGCAGGGCGATGGCCACGAAGTCCCCGGCCACCACCCCGGCCCGGGCCAGCGCCCGCGCCCGCCGGTTGACCCGGGCGGCCAGCTCGCGCCGCGTCAGGGTCACGCCCTCGAAGGTCAGGGCCGGCCGCTCGGGATCGCGCCCGGCGTGGATGTTCAGCACCTGGCCCATGGCCCGGAGGTTGGGCATGGGCACCATGCCCGGGGTGTTGAGCGTGCGGGGGCGAATGCCGACGGCCATTGTGTCCCCTCCCTCAGGATGTCTTCGGCGGCCAGGGAATGAGCGAGCTGGTGCGGGCGATGTACTCCGCATAGCCCGGCCGCTGGTGCGTCAGCCGCTTCTCGTAGGAGGGCCCGCCGCTGTAGCGCAGGAACATGGTCAGCAGCAGCAGCGGCCCGGCGATGGAGGCGATCCCGAGCCAGCCGGTTTCGGCCGCGATCAGCCAAAGGCCGAACCAGACGCACAGGTCGCCGAAGTAGTTGGGATGCCGCGTGTAGCGCCAGAGGCCGCTGTCCAACACCTTGCCGGCATTGGCGGGGTTGGCCTTGAAGCGCACCAGCTGCCAGTCGGCCAGGCTCTCGAACAGGATGCCGAACACCACGATCCCGGCGCCGACCCAGCCGACGATCCCGATCGCCGCCGGGGTGGTCGACATCTGGCCCAGCTGCACCGGCAGGCTGGTCACCCACAGGATCGGTGCCTGCAGGGCGAACACCAGCCGCCAGGCGGCGGTGGAATAGCTCCAGCCCTTCTTTTCCTGCGCCCGCTCGAGCATCTTCACATAGCGCCGGTCCGGCCCGTGATGTCGCCAGCGCCACAGCATGTAGCCGCCCAGCCGCAGGCCCCAGAGGCAGACCAGCGCGGTCAGCAGCTGCATCCGGGCCGCCGACCCGTCAGCCTGGACGAAGGTCGCCACCCCCATGGACGCCAGCCCCAAGGCCCACCAGGCGTCGATGAAGGTGACGTCCTTGATGGCGCTGCCAATCAGCCACAGGACCACGAACGAGGCGAAGCACAGGGCCGCATTGATCCCGAGGATCAGGGCGACATCGGTCAGGGGCGGCATGGTCGGGGCGTCCTCCTCAAGGGCGCCGGCTTTGCGCCGGACTTCGGTCTTGCAACGCAAGTTACACGGCAGGATAAGTCGGGCAAGGGCCAGCTTGCCGCCCCCCATCGGGACAACGAGAGTCCGCCACCGCAGCCGAGGACCTTTCCATGGCCGAACCGCCGCCGCTTCAGGCCCTGATCGGGTCCCTCGTCTTCTACGGCCGCTTCGCGCCGTCGTTCACGCGCATCGGCTATATCGCGCGGGGCCTGCCGTTCCGCCCGGTGAAGACGCCCGCCGAGGGCGAGGTCTGGCTGGTGACCGGCGCGACCGGCGGCCTCGGCCGCGCGGCGGCCCTGCGCGCGGCCCGGCGCGGCGCCACCGTGCTGGCGGTCGGCCGCAACCGCGCCGCGCTGGACAGCCTCGCCGCCGCCGCGCCGGCCGGGGGGATCGTGCCGGTCGTGTGCGACCTGTCCGACATGCGGGCTGTCGCCGCCCTGCCCGCCGCCCCCGAGCTGGCCGGACGCCCGGTCGATGTGCTCGTCAACAATGTCGGGGTGCTGATCCGCGACTTCAGCCGCACGCCGGAGGGGCTGGAAACCTCCTACGCCACAAACCTGCTCGGGCACCACGTCCTGGCCAGCGGCCTCGTCGCAGCCGGCAGGCTGGCGCGCGGCGCGGTGATCCTCAACGTCGTCTCCGGCGGCCTCTACAGCGTGCCGCTGAACACCCGCATGCTCAACATCCCCGAGGCCCACTACAACGGCTTCGCCGCCTACGCCTCGCACAAGCGGGCGCAGCTGGCGCTGGCCGACCACTGGCGCGGCCGCTTCGCCGACCTCGGCGTGCGGACCTACGCCGTCCATCCGGGCTGGGCCGACACGCCCGGGGTCCAGACCAGCCTGCCGGTGTTCCGCCGCCTCCTCGGCCCGATCCTGAGAGACGCCCACCAGGGCGCGGACACCATCGACTGGCTGGCGGCGGCGCGGCCGCCCGAAGCGATCGACCAGATCTGGTTCGACCGCCGCCCGCGCCCGGCCCACGCCTTCGCCCATACCCGCCAGCCGGCCGCCACGACGGCGCAGCTGCTGGACCTGCTGAATGCCGATGCGGCGCGGCTGGGCCTCAGAACCGCCTGAAGACGCCCGCGACCCAGGCCCCGGGCTCGTCATCCGCCTCGGTGCGGCCCAGGCTCAGGGCCCATGCGCCGAAGTCGCGCGACACGGTCGCCTCGACATCGACCCTGGGCTCCGCGGCGAAGGCGCCGCGCTCACGCCCGACCTTGAGGCCGAACGTCACCGGCCATGTCTCCGGGGCCAGTTCCAGCCCGGTCCAGAGATAGCGATTGCTTTCGTCAAGCGCAGCCTGGGCCGGCGCATGGGCATAGCCGAGGGTCCAGCTCACCGGCCCGAAGCTGCGGGCGACCGAAACGGGCAGCTCAACATAGTCGACGCCCCGCGCACCCGGGTAGCCGTAGCCCATGAGCCCTAGATCAAGCGTCCAGCCCGCAATCTCGCCGCTCCAGCCGACACCGGCTGTCAGCTCGATGTCCGAGGTCGGCCCGGACCCGTCGCCGATCGCCGCGACGGAAGAGGCGTAGCCGGTGACATACCAGCCGGACGCATGCCACGCCGACCCGCCGGCCTGGAGCGCCGGATCCCCGTCCGACAGGCTGTAGCCGCGGTAGCGATAGTCGCTGACGACGCCGACCTCGCCCTCGACGCTCCATGACTGGGCCACGGCCGGGCCGGCTGCGGCAAGGATGATCGTCCCGAGGGCGGGAACCAGTCCGTGTTTCACGCCGCGACTTCCTCCGGGACGGCCTCGCCGGGGCCCTGCGTTTGCGCCAGCGCGGCAAGCAGCGCCGGCGGCGAGATGGGCTTGGTAAGGTGGGCGTCAGCGCCGGCCGCTGCGCTGGCGGCCACGTCGGACGGCATCCCGTTCGCCGTCACCGCGATGATGGCTGTCCGCGGCAGGCCGGCGGCCATCTCCCTGGCGCGGATCTCCCGGATGGCGGTGAGCCCGTCCATGACTGGCATCTGCAGGTCCATGAGGATCACGTCAAAGCGTCCGGCGCTGAAGGCGTCCAGGGCCTGCTGGCCATCCTCGGCCATGGTCACCGAGGCCTCCACGGTGGCGAGAATGAGTTCGATCACCCGCCGGTTCACCGGGTGATCGTCAACGCACAGGATCCGCATCCCGGCCACCTCCGGGTCCGGCGACGAGGTTTCGGGCGTTTCCTCGGGCTGCGCGCCCGGCGGCAGCGGCAGGCGCACGCGGAACACGGCGCCCCGGCCCGGGATCGAACGCGCGCGGATCCGGCCGCCCATGGCCTCGGTCAGGGCCCGGCTGATGGCGAGGCCGAGACCGGTTCCGCCGAAGCGCCGGGAAATGGAATCGTCCGCCTGCTCGAACGGCTTGAACAGATGATCGGCGGCCTCGCCCTCAAAGCCGACGCCCGTGTCGGCGACAACAAGCGTGACCCCCCGGGAATCGCGCCTCAGACGCAGTTCAACGCGCCCGGCGTCCGTGAACTTCACTGCATTGCCGATCAGATTGGACAGGATCTGACCGACCCGATCGCCGTCCCCACGCACCCAGACGGCCATTCCCTGCCGGATGTTCGACCGCAGGGCGACGCCCTTGGCCTTCGCCGCAGCCGCATGAAGGTCGGCGATGTTCAGGGCCACGACCGCGAGATCGAACGGTTGATCCTCAAGGGTCACCCGCCCCGCTTCGATGCGCGCCACGTCGAGCACATCATCCACCACGGAACGCAGCATCCGGCCGGACGCCACCAGCGTCTGCGCCATCTCCCGGGCCTCCTCCCCGGCCTGACGCGCCTGCAGCAGCTCCGCCATGGCGATGACGCCGTTCAGCGGAGTCCTCAGCTCATGGCTCATGTTGGCGAGGAAACGCGACTTGGCGGCGTTGGCGCGCTCCGCTTCATCAAGGGACGCCTTGAGGTCAGCCTCGTTGGCCGCGAGCTGCGCCAGCAGGGCGCGCACCTTGAGACCGCCGCTGAGAAGGGCGGCCACGAGCAGCAGCAAGGCGGCGGCGAGCCACGGGGCGGCGCCGTCGAGCAGCCCGAACCCCGGTCGGGCAGGCGTCCAGACGATGGCGTGGTCAACACCCGGGCCGCTCACGAGCGGGATCGCGGTCTCGCCCGCCGCCGCCCCTGACTGCGAAAGCCGAACCCCGGTGAGACCGAGGTCCCGCTCAAGATCGTTGACCAGCGACGACACGCGGCGCGCGGAGACGATTACCGTCCCCGACGGCGATACGGGCGCGGTGGCGTCCTCGCCGACGACGGGCGCCGCGGCCACCAGATAAGGTGCGCCCTGGTACACAAGGATCGCCCGTTGCGGCCGAACGGCGTCGAGACCGGAATATGGCGGCTGGACGACGGAAGCCGCAGCGACCAGATCGGCGGCGACGCTGACCAGACCGGCGAGCCTGTCGGGCGCAACCGCCTCACTCGCCTCGGACGCATAGAGCCCCTGACTGTCCGCGCCGACCAGAACCGTCAGGTCGTGCCCCATGAAGTCAGCGTAGTAGTCGCCGAAATTGGCCTGCATCCAGGCCTGGTCGTCCTGGCGGATAGCTTCGACCGCCTCGTCCCAGACGCTGGCGGAGACCACATCGTCGACCAACCGTTCAAGACTTCGGTCGATCCGCCGCTGGACCAGCTCGTGTTCATAGGCCCGGTGAGCACGATCAAGGGTGGCGGCGGCATAGCCGGTCAGACCCGACACGGCGAGAACAAGCGCCACGCTGCCGACCAGCGCCGCCCCGACGATCCGCACCACCGCCCCCCGTCTGGCGTTCCCGCTCATCCGACGCCTCCCTTCAGAGAGCAGTGTTGGCCCAGGCGCCCTTAAGCCCAGATGAAGCCGCCCGGAGGCTTAGACCAAAGTCGTCCTCCCGCGACGGCGCGCTTGCGATCAGTCTGCAGCCTATGGCCCCGCCGGACGGGGTCGAGACGCCGCGTCAGGCGGTGCGACGGGAGGACATACGGATCATGGCGACATCAGCCGCCCAGACGCCCGGGGAGGGCGAACACATCGTCGACCGGAAGGACCGCATGGTCATTCTGGCCTCGTCGGTGGGCACCGTCATCGAGTGGTACGATTTCTATCTGTACGGCTCGCTGGCGGCGATCATCACAGCCCAGTTCTTCTCGGGCGTGAACGAGACCACCGGCTTCATCTTCGCCCTGATGGCCTTCGCCGCCGGCTTTGCGGTGCGGCCGTTCGGGGCCATCGTATTCGGCCGGCTCGGCGACCTGTGGGGCCGAAAGAACACCTTCCTCGTCACCATGGCGCTGATGGGCCTGTCGACCTTCGTGGTCGGCCTGTTGCCCGCCTACGCGGCCATCGGCATCGCCGCCCCGATCATCCTGGTGCTGATGCGCCTGATCCAGGGGCTGGCGCTGGGCGGCGAGTACGGCGGCGCCGCCACCTACGTCGCCGAGCACGCCCCGCACGGCAAGCGCGGCTTCTACACCTCCTTCATCCAGATCACCGCCACCGCGGGCCTGCTGCTCAGCCTGGTGGTGATCCTCGGCGTGCGCATGGCGGTCGGCGAGGAAGCTTTCGCCGAGTGGGGCTGGCGCATTCCGTTCCTGGTCTCGATCCTGCTGCTGGGCGTGTCGCTGTGGATCCGGCTGAAGCTCAGCGAGAGCCCGGCGTTCCAACGCATGAAGGCCGAGGGCAAGGGCTCATCGACCCCGCTGAAGGACTCCTTCGGCAACTGGGGCAACCTCAAGTTCGTCCTGGTCGCCCTCGTCGGTCTCGTCGCCGGTCAGGCCGTTGTCTGGTACACGGGCCAGTTCTACGCCCTGTTCTTCCTCGAGCGGGTGCTGAAGGTCGACGCCCCCCTCGCGAACACCCTCATCGCCATCGCCCTGCTGCTGGCCACGCCCTTCTTCGTCTTCTTCGGCTGGCTGTCGGACAAGATCGGCCGCAAGCCGATCATCCTCGCGGGCTGCCTGCTGGCGGCGGCGACCTACTTCCCGCTGTTCCACGGCCTGACCCAGGCGGCCAACCCGCGGCTGGCGGCGGCCGTCGCCTCGGCCCCGATCACCGTCTACGCCGACCCGGAGGACTGCTCGCTGCAGTTCGACCTGATCGGCAAGGCGACGTTCAACTCCAGCTGCGACCTGGCCAAGAGCTACCTGGCCAAGGCGGGCATCAACTACGAGAACATCGCCGCCCCGGCGGGGACGGTGGCCCAGGTCCGTATCGGCGAGACGGTGATCCAGAGCTTCCCCGGCCAGACCCTGCCGCGCGAGGCGTTCGTCGCCCGCAAGGCCGCCTGGGACGCCGAGGTCGGCGCGGCCCTGACCGCTGCGGGCTATCCGGCGAAGGCCGACAGCGCCCTGGTCAACAAGCCGATGGTCGTCCTGATCCTGTTCCTGCTCGTGTTCTACGTGACCATGGTCTACGGGCCGATCGCGGCGGCGCTGGTCGAGATGTTCCCGACGCGCATCCGCTACACCTCGATGTCCCTGCCGTATCACATCGGCAACGGCTGGTTCGGCGGCTTTCTGCCCACCACCGCCTTCGCCATGGTCGCCGCCACGGGCAACATCTACTACGGCCTCTGGTACCCGATCGCGATCGCCGTGCTGACCGTCATCGTCGGTGTGCTGTTCGTGAAGGAGGGCAAGGACGTCGACATCCACGACTGACCCTTCCCTCCCCCTGTCAGTCATGGACGACGGCGCGGATCGGGCAACCGGTCCGCGCCTGTCGCTTGCGCCGCGCACCGCGACGTCGTCTGCTTCTCCCCGATGCTGAGCCTGCTCATCCTCACGGCTGTCGCGGCCTATGTGGCGATCCTGTTCGTCGTCGCCGCGCGCTCGGATCGCCCGGCGGCGCGCGAGCGCCGTGGACCGGGATGGATCTACGCCCTGTCGCTGGCGATCTACTGCACCTCGTGGACCTACTATGGCGCGGTCGGCACCGGGGCGCGGGTCGGCTGGGAGTACCTGGCCATCTACATCGGTCCGGCTTTGGGACTGACCGTGCTGTTCCCGGTGTGGCGGCGCATCGCCGAGGCCGCCCGCCGCGAGAACATCGGCTCGCTGAGCGACTTCATCTCCTCGCGCTACGGCAAGAGCCAGAGCCTCGGCGCGGTCGTGGCCGTCGTCGCCATCCTCGGCTCCCTGCCCTACATCGCCCTGCAGCTGCAGTCCCTGTCGATGGCGTGGCGGCTGATCACCGCCGGCACCCCGGCCGAGGGCTCCGAGGGCGTGACCGTGCCCGTCATCGCCGCCGTGCTGGCCGGCTTCACCCTGCTGTTCGGAGCCCGGCGCGCCGACCTGACCGAGCATAACCGCGGCCTGATCCACGCCGTGGCGCTGGAGTCGGTCATCAAGCTGACCGCCCTTCTGGCCATCGCCGGTCTGGCGGCGGCGCTGCTGCTGGGCGCCGGCACGCCGGCCTGGGCGATCCGCCAGAGCCTCGGCCCGCTCGCCGCCCCGCCCGACATCGACGTCCGCTTCCTGACCATCGTCCTGTTGTCGACCCTCGCCATCTTCTGCCTGCCGCGCCAGTTCCATGTGGCCTTCGTCGAGGCGGCGGAGCCGGCGGCGGTGCGCCGCGCCCGCTGGGTGTTTCCACTCTATCTGCTGCTGACCAGCCTGGCGGTGCTGCCGCTGGTGGCTGCCGGCGGCCTGTTTGTTCCGACCGGCAATCCGGACCTGCACGTGCTGGCCCTGCCCTTCCTCGAGGGCGCGCCGCTGCTGACCCTCGTCGCCTTCGTCGGCGGCTTCTCGGCCGCCACCGCCATGGTCATCGTCGAGACGGTGGCGCTGGCCGCCATGGCCTCGAACAGCCTCGTCCTGCCGTGGCTGGCGCGCCGCCGGCGACCGGCCGACGACCCGCGTATGGCCGCCTCCGTCCTGCCCGTGCGGCGGCTGATGATCGTCCTCGTGCTGTTTCTGGCCTGGCTTTCCTACCAGGCGCTGGACCGCAACGCGGGGCTGGCCGCCATCGGCCTGATCTCCTTCGCCGCCCTGGCCCAGATGGCCCCCGCGTTGTTCGGGGCCGTACTCTGGCGCGGCGGTCAGGCGCGCGGCGCCCTGTGGGGCATCGTCGCCGGGGCGACGGTGTGGGCGGTGATGCTGGCCTGGCCGCAGATCGGCCTCAGCCTCGGCCTGTCCGACGGTCGGCCGTTCGGGCTCGAGGATCCCCTGCCGGCCGGCGTGGCGCTCAGCCTGCTGGTCAATGTGGCGGTGTTCGTCGGCGTCTCCCGCCTCGTCCGGCCACGCCTCGTTGATCACGTGCAGGCGCGCGCCTTCCTCGACCGGGGCGAGGCCGCCGGGCGCGCCTTCGACACCACCGCCGGGGTGACCGCGGCCGACCTCAAGGCGCTGGTGGCGCGCTTCATCGGCGAGGCGGGCGCGGCGCGCGGCTTCGCCCGGCTGGAGCGGGACCGCGGCGGCCCCCTGCGTGACCAGGCCCCCGCCGACGCCGGCGTGGCGCGCGCGGCCGAGCGCATGCTGGCCGGGGCGGTCGGCGCCTCCTCGGCGCGCCGGGTCATCGCCGCCGCCCTCGCCGATGGCCGACGTGACCCCGAAGCCGTGGCGCGCCTGCTCGACGAGGCCTCCGAGGCGGCGCAGTTCAACCGCGATCTGCTGCAGGCCACGCTCGACGCCATCGATCAGGGCGTCAGCGTGGTCGACGACGACCTGCGCCTGATCGCCTGGAACCAGCGCTATCTCGAGATGTTCGAGCTGCCCGTGGGCTTCGTCCACGTCGGCCAGCCGGTCGCCGAGGTCTACCGCTTCAACGCCGAGCGCGGGGAAAGCCCGGGCGACGTCGAGGCCTGGGTCGAGCGCCGGCTCGACGCCCTGCGCCGCGGCGCGCCCCATGAGCACGAGCGGGCCCGTCCCGACGGTCGCATCCTGCGCTCCAACGGCGCCCCCCTGAAGGGCGGGGGCTATGTCACCAGCTATACGGACATCACCGAGCTGCGCCGCGCCGCCGAGGCCCTGTCGGAAGCCAACGAGGCGCTGGAGAGCCGGGTCGCCGACCGCACGCGCCGCCTCGCCGAGGCCAAGCAGGCGGCCGAGGACGCCACCGCCTCCAAGACCCGCTTCCTCGCCGCCGCCAGCCATGACCTGCTGCAGCCCCTCCATGCGGCCCGCCTGTTCCTCGCCGCCCTGCGCGAGAACGCGGCCGACGGCGGCGAGGCGCGCGAGCTGGCCCTCAACGCCGATCGCTCGATCGAATCCGCTCACGGCCTGCTAACCGCCCTGCTTGACCTCTCCCGCCTCGAGGCCGGCGGCGTGCAGCCGAACATCCGGCCCGTCGCCCTCGGTCCCCTGTTGCAGACGCTGGCGCAGGAGGTCGCGCCGCTCGCCCGCAGCAAGGGCCTGATCCTGAGGGTGCCCGCAACCGACCTGTGGACCGTCTCGGATCCCGATCTGCTGCGGTCGCTGCTGCAGAACCTGATCGGCAACGCCGTGCGCTATACGGCGCGGGGCAAGGTGCTGGTCGGCTGTCGGCGCGAGCCCGATGGCGTGCGCGTCATGGTCGCCGACACCGGCCCCGGCATCCCGGAGGACCGGCTGGAGCGCATCTTCCAGGCCTTCACCCGCCTGCCCGACGCCGCCGGTCAGCCGGGGGCCGGACAGCCCGGCGCCGGGCTGGGCCTGGCCATCGTCCGCAGCGTCTCGCAGCTGCTGGATCATCCGGTCGAGGTCCGCTCCACCCCGGGCCGCGGCTCGGTGTTCAGCCTGAGGCTGCCCCGCGCGCCGGCGGGTCCGCCCCCGACCGAGACCCATGCGCCCGCCTCGCCGGTCGCCGGCCTGCGCGTGCTGTGCGTCGACAACGAGCCGGAGATCCTCGAGGCCCTGTCGCTGCTGCTGACGCGCTGGGGGGTGACGCCGGTGACCGCGGCGGACGCGGCGGCGGCGCTGGCGGCGACGGGGCCCTTCGACGCCGCCCTCGTCGACCTGCACCTGGGCGACGGCCCCGACGGGCTGGCGGTGGTCGAGGCGCTGCGCGCCCGCGGCCTGTCCCGCATCGCCATGGTCACCGCCGACCGCGAGGAGCCGCTCAAGGCGCGGATCCGCACCCTGGGGGCCGTGCTGCTGCCCAAGCCAGTCCGGCCCGCAGCCCTGAAGGCCTTCCTGTCGCAGCCCGCGACCCGGCGCGCTGACTGACCGGGATCAGAGCTGCAGCGAGCGCGCCAGCAGCACCGCCTGGGTCCGGTTCTGCACCCCCAGCTTGCGGAACACGGCGGTCAGATGCGCCTTGATGGTGGCTTCGCTGACCCCGAGGTCGTGGGCGATCTGCTTGTTCAGCCGCCCCTCGCGAAGCCCTGAGAGGATGCGCAGCTGCGACGGGGTCAGGCTGGCCAGCCGCCCGTTCAGCGCCGCCTCGTCCGGCCCGTCGTCCGGCAGCGCGGGCGACCAGCTGTCCCCCGCCAGCAGGGCCCGGAAGGCCTCGACCATCTCCTCCAGCCCGGCGGACTTGGGGACGAAGCCGGCGGCGCCGAGGGCGAGGGCGCGACGGACGGTCGCGGCGTCCTCGCTGGCCGAGACCACCGCCACCGGCGCCGCCGGATGTTCGGCCCGCACCCGGCTCAGACCGAGGAAGCCCTCGCTGTCGGCCAGCTTCAGGTCGAGCAGCAGCAGCCCGACCTCCTGCGCCTCCAGCAGGGCCAGCGCACCGGCCAGACTGTCGGTCTCGAGGATTTGGGCCCCGGGCGCGGCGCGCTCGACCGCCGCGCGCAGGGCTGCGCGGAACAGCGGATGATCGTCAGCGATGACGATGGGGTCCATGGAGCCTCCCGGCGATCTGCGTCGCTTCACGCCCATCATATCGACTTTGGTCGAGTCTCGACCATTGGCTAATGGCCCGCCCGCCTGCCGTGGCGCACCCTGAATCATGGCAGGGTTCGCAGACGGCGAAACCGGGAGGCGAAGATGGCGTGGGCGAAGGGCGGTGTGGCGCTGGCGGCGCTGGTGATCGCGGCGGCGGCAGGGGCTCCCGCCTCGGCCCAGTCCGCCGGCAGTCCCCAGGATACGGCGGCGCTGGAGGCCCGCATCGCCCAGCTCGAGGCGGCGCTGGTCGAGCTCCGGGCCGAGATGGCCGCCAGCCGGGCCCAGCCTGCGGCCGCGGCGGCGTCCCCGGCGCCGGATGTGATCCGGCTGGAGGGGCGTCCGACCTCGCCCCCGGCCCCGCCGGCGCCCCCCGCCAATGGCTTCCGCATGGGCGACCAGACCCTGACCTTCGGCGGCTTCATCAAGGCGGATGTGTTGGCCAGCCGCTATGACGGGGGCGACCCGGCCAACGGCGACGCCCTGCGCGACTTCTACCTCCCCGGCGCGATCCCCGTCGGCGGCG
Organism: Brevundimonas sp.; assembly: GCF_035998205.1. Lineage (GTDB taxonomy): Bacteria > Pseudomonadota > Alphaproteobacteria > Caulobacterales > Caulobacteraceae > Brevundimonas. The sequence continues at coordinate 112,930 of NZ_DASYHT010000004.1, read as the reverse complement.
CCGACGAAGGCACGGCGCTGGATTTCAACGCCCGCCAGACCCGCCTGTGGCTGGCGGCCCAGGGCCGCTTCGGCGAACGCACGGTCGGCGGGCGGGTCGAGATGGACTTCCAGGTCCTCCCAGGTGCGGGGGACCAGCGCACCACCAGCCCGGCCAACCTGTCCCTGCGGCGCGCCTTCGTCACCATCGACGGCTGGTTGATCGGTCAGGAGTGGACCAACTTCCAGAACCTGTCGGTGCTGCCCGAGTCCGCCGACTACGTCGGCGTGTCCGAGGGCACGGTGTTCGCCCGCCAGGCCCAGATCCGCTGGACCCGCGGCCCCCTCTCGATCTCGGTAGAGAACCCCGAAACGACGGTCACGCCCCTCGGCGGCGGGGCCCGCATCGTGGCTGACGACAACGCCCTGCCCGACCTGACCGCCCGCTGGACCCGGACCGGGCCGTGGGGCGAGGTGTCGATCGCCGGCCTCGCCCGGTCGCTCGCCTACGAGAGCCCGGTCGCCGCCATCGACGCCACCGCCACCGGCTGGGGCGTGTCGGCCGCCGCGCGCCTCAAGGTAGGGGCGCGGGACGACGTGCGGGCCATGCTGACCGTCGGCGAGGGCATCGGGCGCTACGTGGGCCTGAACTTCAGCAATGACGCGGTTCTGACCGCCACCGGCGATCTCGAAACCATCGGCATCACCGCCGGCTTCCTCGCCTACCGGCGGGTGTGGAGTGACGCCTGGCGTTCGAACCTCGTCTGGTCGGCGCAGCAGGTGGACAACACGCTCAGCCTGACCGGCGCCTCGGCCAACGACTGGGCCCAGAGCCTGCGGGCCAACCTGATCTGGACCCCGGTCCGGCCGGTGGACATCGGACTGGAGCTGATGCGCGGCGAGCGCGAGCTTCAGAGCGGCGCCTCGGGCGAGCTGACCCGGCTGCAGGGTTTCGTGAAATACGGCTTCTGAGGACAACGCCATGTCGGATCGCGACGTCTATCCGGTCTTCCCCGAGGCCGCTGCAAGGGCCCACATGACCCGGGAAGGGTACCAGGCCGCGTGGGAGGCCGTGCGCCGCGACCCGGACGCCTTCTGGGCGCAGCAGGCCCGGCGGCTGAACTGGATGTCCTTCCCCACCCGGATCAAGGACGTCAGCTTCCACGAGGCCGACTTCCGCATCCGCTGGTTCGAGGACGGGGTGCTGAACGTCGCCCACAACTGCGTCGACCGGCATCTTCCCGAGCGGGCGGACCAGACCGCCATCATCTGGGAGGGGGACGATCCGGCCGACAGCCGCCACATCACCTATGCCGAGCTGCACGCCGAAGTGTGCCGCATGGCCAATGTGCTGAAGGCGGCCGGCGCCACCCGCGGCAGCCGCGTCACCCTCTATCTGCCGATGATCCCCGAGGCCGCCTACGCCATGCTGGCCTGCGCCCGCATCGGGGCCATCCATTCGGTGGTGTTCGGCGGCTTCTCGCCCGACAGCCTGGCCGGGCGGATCGAGGACTGTGACTCGACGATCGTGGTGACCGCCGACGAGGGCGTGCGCGGCGGCAAGCGCATCCCGCTCAAGGCCAATGTCGACGCGGCCCTGGCCCGCACCCGTTCGGTGCGCAAGGTCATTGTGGTGCGCCACACCGGCGCCGATGTGCCCATGGAGCCCGGCCGCGACCTCGACTACGGCGTCGAGGCGGCGAAGGTCTCCGCCGACTGTCCGTGCGAGCCGATGAACGCGGAAGACCCGCTGTTCATCCTCTACACCTCCGGCTCGACCGGAAAGCCCAAGGGGGTGCTGCACACCACCGGCGGCTATCTGCTGTGGGCGTCGCTGACCCATCAGCTGGTGTTCGACTATCGCCCCGGCGAGGTGTTCTGGTGCACCGCCGATGTCGGCTGGGTCACCGGCCACACCTATGTAGTCTATGGCGCCCTGGCCAACGCCGCGACCACCCTGATGTTCGAGGGCGTGCCCAACTACCCGGACGCCCGCCGTTTCTGGCAGGTGATCGACAAGCACAAGGTCGAGATCTTCTACACCGCCCCCACGGCCCTGCGGGCGCTGATGAAGGAGGGCGACGGGCCGGTGAAGGCGTCTTCCCGGGCCTCCCTGCGGCTGCTGGGCAGCGTCGGCGAACCGATCAATCCGGAGGCCTGGCGCTGGTACTTCGACGTGGTCGGCGAGGGGCGCCGGCCGATCGTCGACACCTGGTGGCAGACCGAGACCGGCGGGACCCTGATCTCGCCCCTGCCCGGCGCCACCGACATGAAGCCCGGCTCGGCCACCCGGCCCCTGCCCGGCGTGGAGCTGCAGATCGTCGACGCCGAGGGCCGGCCCCAGGACGGCGCCGCCGAGGGGGCGCTGGTGCTGACCGACAGCTGGCCGGGTCAGATGCGCACGGTCTGGGGCGACCACCGGCGCTTCTTCGAGACCTACTTCAGCACTTTCCCGGGCAAGTACTTCACCGGCGACGGCTGCCGCCGCGACGCCGACGGCGACTACTGGATCACCGGCCGCATCGACGACGTCATCAATGTCTCGGGCCACCGCATGGGCACCGCCGAGGTGGAGAGCGCGCTCGTCGCCCACGAGGCCGTGGCCGAGGCCGCGGTGGTCGGCTTTCCGCACGACATCAAGGGCCAGGGCATCTACGCCTATGTCACCCTGAACAGCGACGCGGCCCCCAGCGAGGACCTGCGCAAGGCGCTGGTGGCCTTCGTGCGCAAGGAGATCGGCCCGATCGCCGCCCCGGACGTGATCCAGTTCGCCCCCGGCCTGCCCAAGACCCGTTCCGGCAAGATCATGCGCCGCATCCTGCGCAAGATCGCCGAGAACGACCTCTCCAGCCTCGGCGACACCTCCACCCTCGCCGACCCCGCCGTGGTCGACGACCTGGTCCGGGAACGTGCGGGGGCGAGCCAGGGCTGATCGGGACTGATGGAGCCAGCGGGCGGGCAGAGACGCCGCCGCTGCCGAGTTCCGCGACCACGTAGCGGCCTCGACAGAGCTCATACTCCCAGAGCCGATGTCCCTCGGCTGGCGCGACCCGTCAGGCGCCGTGCAACCGGTTGCACGGCGACGTCGGCATCGCCCGTGCCGCCACCCCGGCGGCGTCTTCCGGGGATGAGGCTCTCCTCCACTCTGGTCTGATGATCGTAAAGCCCGCAGGGCGCCCCGGCGGAGACTGGGCGGCGCAGCGCGCGCGGCTGCCAACACGTCTGGGATGGTCAGCATCGGCCCGGCAGGGGCTCAGACCGCCGCCCGCGGATAATGGGTTCGTTTCGCAGAATTTGTCTTCCGAAGGGACGCCCCCACCCTTGCAGCCGGTTGCACCGCGACCGCCCGCCCCTTGGCTTCACGCACTTCGCCTCGCCCGGGCATCTCCCACGGACGCCTGACACCAGACACGTGGCGCATGCGCATCGACCCGCCGACTGTGCCCCGCAGCCACAGCGAATGGGTTCGTTTCGCAGAATTCTTGCGCCAGCTTTGGTGGAGCCGCGGAGCTTGCAACGGGTTGCACCCAGCCCACGCGCCCGCCTCGTGGGTCGCCCGTACAAGCCCGGCCTTACAAATCCAGGGGCGGAGACATCAATGACGCCACCCACAAATCAACAAACTCAAGCATGCGGACTGCCTTCGCTCGCCCCTTTTACTTATCTCGCAAATTCAACATGTGTAGACGACAAAAAAGCGCGCTACTTTTTTCGGCATTTTAACAAGAACCAAGATTGCGCTGACGGAGAGAATCACCTCACTCTGGAAAAAAATTGAACCCATAGGTGTGCAATGACATATCCGTATTACACCCTGACGCGGGACTACTTTGCAGAGCCCAGGCCCGGAGCGCCTCAGCCAGGCGTGCGCGCAAGGGTGCGCAAATTGCTGCTGCCGGCCGGACAGATGCTGATGAGGCTGTCTGATCCGGATGTGACCCCCGGTCTGTTCTGCCTTGTTGACGCGCAGCTCCGGCCGCAGCTCGACCGGCAGGTCTTCGTTGACCTTGAGGCCGTGACCGCCGTGCGGTTCGCCCAGCCGCATGTGCGGGATCAGACGACCCCGTTCACGACACCCGTCTGAGCGCCACAGCCGGATCCGACCACGAGGCCATCAGATCCGGCCGCCCCGTCAGAGGGGCGCATCCAAGACCTGGCGTGCCAGCTTGGCCTGCAACCCGTTGCACGCGGTCCGTTCGGCCGCGGCGAACACCACTTTGGGAGCCTTCAATGATCTTCGCCTTCACCGGATATCGCGACCCCTGCGGGGAAGACCCTGCGCTGCCCGTGGGGCAGCTCCTGATCCCGACCGGGCGAACCGACGAGGATATGCGCAGCTTTCATCCCGTCGACCGCATGCTGCGGCCCCACCTGGATCTGGTCTGGGAGCTCTGGCCCGAAGAGGTCCTGCCCGTCTGTTTCGCGCCGGACGCCTACGCCAGCCAGATCAGCAGCGGCCTGGTTTAAGCTCGCGGTCCTACTCTCTGAAGCCTGAGTAGGCTCCCCAGCGCCCTGGCCTGGGCTTCATGGATACGTCTCAGGGACTGGATGGATGCGGGGCGCTGCGCGTTCAGGCTGGCCAACGTCTCGCTCATGGTCTGGGCGTAGGCCCGCCGCGCCCGCTCCAGCACCACGAGATTGACGAGGAAGACCTCCACCTCATCGGCCGCGACCCCAAGCGGCTGGTCTTGTCCCGCCGCGCGCTCACGCAGCATCTGCGCGATCTCCTCCTCGGTGATGCGCGCATGGATACCGTGTCTGAGAGCGTTGAGGCTGGATCTGGCCCGCCCCTCGGGCGAGCGGGGGCCCGTGCTGTGACGCGCGTTGGCGCGGTTTGCTCTTGAACGCCGGGTCCGGGCAGGGTCCTCGCCCGTATCAGTCACGTCTCTGGCCACCATCGCGCTGGCTGTCCTGCGGCGGAAGCAGGCGCCGGTCCAGAGTGGCCGTCAGCGACTGGGCGCGCTTGCCGAGGGACATCAGGATGGCGTCGATGGCCACAAGATCCCGCAGGGCATCGGCGATCCCGTCTTCGTGAGCCTCTCGATAGTGCCGCGTCAGGTTCATGAATTGGTGTTCCTCCGTCATGCCCGAGCGCACCATGCTGCTGGCCACGCGTTGGTCTGCGCCGGGCACGTGCACCAACTCGTTGGCCCTTATGGCATCTTGCGTCGTAAACCTTCTGGCGACGGCTTGGCTGCCGATCGCGTTGCCCAGGACCGCTTTGCGCGCCAGCCTGTAGTGCTCGGTCTGCAACTCGTTGAAGGCCAGTTCCTCCACAAGCATCCAGTCGAGCACGGAGGCAGGCAGGTAGCGGTCGTAAAGCGCCAGCGTGGTGTTCGCCAAATGCTGCCGGTCCTCGTAGACCGCCATGCGGGCAAACCGCCGGATCCGCTCCGCGACCTCGGGCGGGATATCATCTGCCTCGTCGCCCTGGGCTTGCTGCGGGGCTTCGGCAGCAGGCGCGTCTTCCGGAGGCGCTTCGGATGCATTTCCGCCGTCGGGTGCGGGTTCGGTCTCCGCGGGCGAAGCCCCGCGCGACGCGCGTGTCCGGTGCCGCACGGCCCCGGGTGTTCTCTCATCCACGCCCAGCCTCCGAAAGTTCTTCAGAGGCCATCACCCTCAAGCACGACCGCACGCCAGCAACACCCTTCAGGAGTAGGCACCCAAACCCTGGCGAGCATGCCCTCGCCAGCCAGGATCAGGCAAGGGCCTCGGTTTCCAAGGCGCTGCAACGGATTGCACGGGGGGCTGTCAGCCCTTCCACCCCCGCCACCACGCGACGAACCGCCCCAGCCCCTCGGACAGGGGCACCTTCGGCGCATAGCCGGTCAGGGCGTTCAGCTTGCTGACGTCGGCATAGGTGGCGGTGACGTCGCCGGGCTGCATGGGGCGCATGATCTTGATGGCCTCGCGGCCCAGATGGCCCTCCAGGGTCGAGATCATCTCCATCAGGCCGACGGGCGCGCTGTCGCCGATGTTGTAGACCTCGTGGCCGCCATGTGCGGGTGGATGGTCCAGCACCCCCACCACCCCGTCGACGATGTCGTCGATGAAGGTGAAGTCGCGCGCCATCTTCCCCTCCCCGTACACCTCGATCGGCTCGCCGCGCATGATCTTCTCGGTGAAGCTGAAGTAGGCCATGTCCGGCCGGCCCCAGGGGCCATACACCGTGAAGAAGCGCAGGCCCGACTGGGGGAAACCGTAAAGCGTGGCGTAGCTCTGGCTCAGCAGCTCGCAGGCCCGCTTGGTGGCGGCGTAGAGCGACACCGGGCTGACCGTCGGGTCGTCCTCGCGGAAGCCGCCGGCGCCGCCCGCGACCGCCAGCGGCCGGTCGCCATAGACCGAGCTGGACGAGGCGTAGACCAGGTGCTCGACCCCGCCGTGGCGGCAGGCCTCCAGCACCGACAGGTGGCCGGCCAGGTTGGAGCGCTCATAGGCGAAGGGGTTCTCCAGCGAGTAGCGCACCCCCGCCTGGGCGGCCAGGTGCACCACCCGGCGCGCGCCGCTGTCGGCCACCAGGGCGCGGAAGGCCTGATGGTCGGCGATGTCCATCCGCACCATGCGGAAGCCCGGCCGGCCCTCCAGCCGCGCGGCGCGGGCCTCTTTCAGGGCGGGGTCGTAGTAGGCGTTGAACTCGTCGACGCCGATCACCGCCTCGCCGCGGTCCAGCAGGCGCTCGGCCACGTGCAGGCCGACGAACCCCGCCGCCCCCGTGACGATCACCGGTTTGCCGTCTGCAGCGCTCACACTTGCCTCCGTCACGCGTCCCTCGGACGCCGCATAGCGCGGCCCGGTCTCGCGCGACAGTCCCGGGGAAACGGCAAGGGCTGATACCCGGCGCCGTGTCAGGATCGGAGAAAACCTGGAACGTCCGCCTTCAGACGACGCCTCAGTAGGCGTTGGTGCGGGCCAGCAGCAGCGGCACGGTCCGGGCGATGATCGCCAGGTCGCCGAGGAAGGACCAGCGGGCGGCGTACTCGGCGTCGGCCTGGACGCGCCGGGCCATGCATTCCAGCTGATGGATCTCGCCCCGATGGCCCTGGACCTGCGCCAGGCCGGTCAGACCGGGCCGCACGGCGAACCGGTCAGCGTAGCGCGGCAGCAGGGCGCCATAGTGGGCGTCGTGGGCCAGGGCGTGCGGACGCGGCCCGACCAGGGACATGTCGCCGCGGATGACGTTCAGCAGCTGCGGCAGCTCGTCGAGGCTGGTCTGGCGGATGAAGGCCCCGACCCGGGTGACGCGCTGGTCGTTCTTCGTGGCGTGGGCGATGACGTCGCCGTCCTCGGCCACGGTCATGCTGCGGAACTTGTAGATGGTGAAGACCTTGCCGTTCAGCCCGGTGCGGCGCTGGCGGAACAGCACCGGCCCCCGGCTCTCCAGCACAATGGCCAGGGCGATCAGGGCGTAGGCCCAGATCAGCGCCACCAGCACCGAGGCGGCGACGACGATGTCAAAGGCCCGCTTCAGCGCCGGGCACACGGCAGTGCGGCGGAAGGTCGGTCGCCAGCCTGCGCCGGTAACGACGTCGGACGACGTCGTCGCGCCAGTCGCTCCATGGAAGCTGTCAAACATCGTTATCCCCACCAAGCCCCGATAACGCACTTAACTGAAGGTAAAGCCCAGCCCATATCGCACCGCAACATGAAACGGCTGTAACAGCGCCAAAACACCACCCAGAAGTTGTCACGGTGGCCCCGGCGCCACAGTTAGCGGTCGATTAACCGCGTCGTTTCACGGTCTGCTCAGCCTAGGGCGCCAGGATGACGGTATGAGCATCGGCCTTTCCCCCTCCGCCCTGTCGCAAGCCCCACGGGCTCCCAAGGCCGCGACGCGGCGCGGCGTGCGGCCAGGCCCCCTGCTCGGTTATGGCCTCGCCGCCGCCCTGTCGGCGACGATCTGGGCCGGCATTTTTGTGGCCGTCGGCCGCCTGATCGGCTGATCCGGCGGGCGTCAGCCCCGTCCGCGCACTTGGCCGAAGCCGAACTGCAGGCCCAGCAGCAGCGCCCACATGGCGGCAATCGACGGCACCTGCAGGGCATAGTCGGTCAGGCCATGCACCAGCACCACCACATTGGCCGCCACCAGGGCCCTCAAGGCCCAACCGCCGCGCGACAGGGTCCCGGCGCGCAGGGCTGAGGCGATGATGGCAAGGCCGATGAGGGCGAACATCGGGGCGGACCCGATCAGGCCGGCCTCCTGCAGCCACTGTAGATAGACATTGTGCGTGGCCCGGATGTTCCAGAGCTCGCGATAGGTCTCCGCCGACATCAGATAGCTGTTCACATCGATAAAGCTGCCGAGTCCCGAGCCCCAAAGGGGTGCATCGAGGAAGGCGCGCCAGTGCACGGCGAAGATCACCGAGCGCACGTCGACATCCTGATCCAGCGCCGCCACCCGGCGGAGCACCAGGTCGTTGCCAAGCCCCACGACGATCGCGGCGATCAGGGTCACGCCCGCGGCGACGCCCAGCGTCTTCCATGAGCGCCCCGGCTCGGCGAAGGCCTGCCAGACGCCGAGGGTCAGCACGCCTGCCAGTGTCGCCAGGGTCCCCATGCGCGACCCGGTCAGGATCAGGGCGAACACCAGCAGGGCCAGAGGCGCGACGGCGAGCGAGATGCGGCTCCAGCGGTCGGGTCCGGCCAGCTCACGGCTCTCACGCAGCGCCCGCAGCAGCCAGCCGGTCGCCAGCAAGGCGAGGATGCCCAGCATGGTCGCGGCGCTGTTGGCCGACAGCAGGCCGCCGCCGAGACGCCCGGCCTGCCCGATCTGGGCGCCCGACAGGAAGATGATCAGGGCGATCGCCGCCCAGATCGCCCCGCCGACGAGGATCACGGACCCGAGGCGCACGCCCCAGGCCCGCTGGCTCCCGGCCATCGCCCCGAACAGGAACAGGGCCGCCAGGCCGAGCAGCTGGGACATGGCCAGCAGGGTGGCGCTGCGATTGACGCTGATGGTCGGCGGCAGGCCGGCCCATTCCCAGATGGGGTGGGCGGCCCCGGCCGGGCCAGGGCCGAGGGTCACGGCGGCGAGGACAAGGGTCAGGACGAACAGGGCGGCGACCGGCCAGAGGCCCTTCAGCTGCGGCAGGGCCTGCCGCAACCGCGGGAACGCCAGGCCGACGATGAGGATCAGCCCGCACAACGCCGTGAGGGCCTGGGCGGCCATGGGCTGGTTGGCCCCGAACAGCAGGTGCGCGCCATAGAGCGGGGCCACGGCCGCCGCCAGCAGCGCGGTGCCCCGCCAGCCGATCTGGCCCCGCCGCGACGGCGACGGGCCGAAACCCGACGCGCGCGGCGCGCCCCCTACCCGACGTCGACGGCTCAAGCGGTGTAGTACTTCTTGTAGTCCGCGTAGTAGTAGCCCGCGTCGCCGTAGCCGTACTTGGCCTGGGCGTTCATATCGACCTGGGTCAGGGCGAGGCCGCTGACGTGAGCGCCGGACTGCTCAAGCACCTTCAGCGCCGTGGCGATGGCCTTCTCCGGCGTCTTGCGCCAGCGCGCCAGGAACACGGTGACGTCCGCCTTGGCGGTGAGGATGCGGGTGTCGGACACGGCCAGGGTCGGCGCGGTGTCGAGGATCACCAGATCGAACCGCTGGCGCGCCTCGGCCAGCAGATTGTCCATCGCCGCGCTGCCGAACACGTCCTTGGGCGTGAAGCCGCCCGACGTCAGCGGCAGCACCCAGGCGCCCGACGGCGCATCGTGGGTCATGGCCTGGTCGAGCTTGGCGGAGCCGTTCAGGACCTCGATCAGGCCGACGGTCGGCTCGAGCGCCAGCAGGCGGTTGACGTTCCGGCGGCGCAGGTCGCAGTCGATGATCAGCACCTTGGCGCCAGCCTGGGCCGAGACGCGGGCCAGACACACGGCCGTAGTGGTCTTGCCCTCGGCCGGCAGGGCCGAGGTCAGGGCGACGACCCGCGTCGTGGCGCCGATGCGCGAATAGAGGATCGCTGCGCGCAGGGCGCGCACGGCCTCGGCGAAGGCCGACAGCGGCTTGTTCACTACATAGTCGACGGGCGTCATGTCGCGATCGACCGCATCGGCCACCGACGCCATCATCGGCACGGCGCCGAGGGCCGGCAGACCGAGGCGACGCTCGACGTCCTCGGCCGTGGTCAGGCCGGAGTCGAGCATCTCGGCCAGTACCACGGCGGCCAGACCGCCGCCCAGCGCCAGCACCAGACCCAGCATCAGGTTCAGCGGCACATTCGGCGAGCTCTGGCTGACGGGCACCTTGGCGCGCGACACGATCCGCGCGTCGCTCTCCTGGATGCCTTCCTGCGAGCTGGTCTCCTGGAAGCGGCCGAGGAAGCTCTCGTAGAGGGCCCGCACGGACTCCGCATTGCGCTCCAGTTCGTTCAGGCGAACGGCCGCGGCGTTGTTGGCCGCGAGGGTGCCGCGGGCGGCGCCGAGGCTGCCGGCCATGGAGCCGGTGCGCTCGCGCGCCACCTGGGCCTGGGCCTCGAGGTTGGAGATGATGCGCTGGATTTCGGCCTGGATCTGGGCGTCGATGTCGACCAGCTGGCGCTGGGCCCGCACCATTTCCGGGTGATTGGGACCGTAGCGGCCCGACAGGTCGGCGACCTCGCGGCTGACGGTGGCGCGCTGCTCACGCAGACGCTGCACCACGATGGAGCCAAGGGCCTCGCCGACGTCATCGCCGGTCGAGCCGCGGGCAAGCTGGGCCCGCGCCGTGCGCAGACGGGCCTCGGCCTCGGCCTGCTGGGCCCGCACCGTCGCCAGTTGCTGATTGTAGGTCGAGATCTCCTGCTCGGTCAGGGTCGAGCCCGAAGCGCTGAGCAGGTTGTTGGCGGCGCGGTACTGCGCCACGGCCGCCTCGGCAGCCTGGACCTCGACGCGCAGCTCGGCGAGGCGCGAGTTCAGCCAGGTGTTGGCCTGACGCGTAGCGTCGAACTTCGCCTCCAGCTGCTCCAGCATGTAGCGGTCGGCGAAGGTGTTGGCGATGCGCGCCGCCTTGGCCGGGTCCTCGGACGTGAAGCCCACGTTCATGACGTAGGTCAGGCCGGCGCGGCGGATCGACAGGCGGCTCAGCACGGCGTCGACGACCCGCTCCTTCTCCAGGGCGGCAGCCTCGGCGCTCAGCTGCTCCTGCGCCGCATCCGGCGTGGCGGCCCCGAGGAACACGGCGATCCCGCCAATGACCGACCCGATCGGACCGGGGGGCGCGAGGCGGCTGTTGAACTCCGGGTCCTGCGTCAGGTTCAGGGTGTCGACGACGCGCTCGGCCAGCTGACGCGAGCGCAGCACCTCGACCTCGGTATCGACGGTCGAGGAATCGGCCGGCAGCCCGGACAGCACGGCCTGGGTGTCCACCACCTGCTGCTGCTGGCGGTCGATGATCAGATTGGCCGTCGCCGTGTACATCGGCGTGGCGCGCAGGGTCAGGATGACCGTCGCGACCAGCACCAGCAGCGCCACCGCCGCAAACAGACGCAGCCGCCGGCGGAACACCGCCAGCAGCCGCTTCAGGTCGAGCTGAGGAAGCCCGGGCTCTACACGCCCGAAATGAGCGTCACTGTCCGCCCCGAGATCGTGCGGGCCCGCTTGTCGATTCAACACGTCTACCTTACGCCGCGGCGCCTTCTGATCAGAACTGGGTGACGATCGAGGCGATCAGGCGGTTGACCGTGAAGTCCGGCCCACCGGCGACACCGTCGGATTCCTGCTCGAACCGGCTGGCGGCCAGATTGACGCCGAAATTGCGGTTGACGAGCCAGGTGCCCGAGACGCTGGCGTCCATCCGGGTGTCCTCGCGATCGATGCCCTCATATTCGTCCACCGCACGGCTGACCGAGGCGGTCAGGATCAGGTTGCGCAGCAGCTCGTGGTCGACCCGCAGGCCAACGCTCGAGGACAGGTAGCCATTCGAGCCGGCGATGCCGGCGTCCTCGATGGTGCGGCTGCCGGTGGCGGTGAAGGTGGTCAGCTCGGTCGGGAACCACTCGACCTGGGCGCGGGCGCCGAAACCGTCGATGTCCTCGAAGCGGGCGTCGTCATAGTCCTGCGAGATGTAGCCGGCGGCGATTTCGCCACGGGCCACCGCGCCGAGCTCGAAGTTGACGCCGGCCAGGGCTTCGTAGCCCGAGGAGTCGCGGGCGGCGAACACCGGCGTCGAGGCGACGTCGTAGTCGCGGTCGTTGCCGGTGACCTGGGCGAACAGGGCCGTCGCCGGGCTCAGGGCCACGTCGACGCGGCCGGTCAGGCTGCGAATCTCGCGGTCGCGGTCATCCTGGTCGATCACCGTGCCCGTGGTGCTCAGCACGTCATTGTAGTCGAAGGTGCGCACATCGCCCCGACCCGACAGGCGGACGCGGCCCATGGTACGGCTGGCGGCGAGGAAGGCCTGGCCAACCTCGTACTCCACCGGCTCCGCGGCGAAGCCCGGGGTGTTCGACGAGGTCCGGGGCTCCACCAGGCTGGCGAAGTCGGCGCCGAAGTTCACGGCCGAGCCGCGCACGATGTCGAGCCGGCCGCTGGCGCCCACGCCCCAGGTCTCGGAGTCCTCGCTGTCGAAGTCCTGGTAGCGGTCGAGGCTGGCGCGGGCGTAGGCCGCCACCGCGTGACGCGACCAGGTCGACTCCACCGCCACATCCGGGCGGACGCGGAGGATGACGTCGCTCTCCTCGCCGGTAGCGACGGCGAAGACGTTGTCGTTGTTCTCGGCGGCCCACTCGACCTTCGGATAGACCATGAAGGTCCCGGCGCGGACGCCGAGGGCTTCATACTCCGGCCGCGAGCGCTCGCGCACCGCCACCGAGCGGTCGCGGGCGAACAGATCGGCATTCTGGGCCTGGGCCGACCGCAGGCTGCCCGAAGCCGACTGCGCGAAGACGGGGCCCGCAACCACCGCCGTCAGGGCGCCCAGAACCACGCCACTTTTCAACGAGACCCGCATGATGCGCCCGCTCCAGAGAGAAAGTCGATAAGCTTAAACTCAACGGCCGGGCGATGCCCGGCCGCGAAATCAGGTGTTCGGACGGTAGTCCGAGCCGCCGCCGCCGCCGCCGCCGGCCGAACCGCCGCTGCCGAGCGGCGCACCGCCGGTCGGAGCCCCGCCCGCACCACCCGCGCCGCCACCGGCCGCCGGGCCGGACGTGCCGGCATTGACCGCCGCACTGGTGGAGCTGATGGCCGACGAGATCGCCGGGGTCAGAGACCCAGACGCCTGCAGGCTGGACTGGGCCGCGGAGAGGGCCGCCGTGACGGTGGCCGGGGCCGCGCCGCTGCTGAGGATCACCGCCTGGATGGCAGCTTCGACCGCTTCGGCGGCCTGATCGGGGGTGAGACCGGCCGCCGCAGCTTCGGACGCGGCCGTCTGGGCCGCCGCAGCGATGGCGTTGGCCAGCGCCTGGACCGAGTCCTGGGCGAGAGCGATCGACGGGACGGCGACGACGCCGGCCACCGTCGCGACAGCGGCGAGGCTCGCGGACACGGCCAGGGCGGAAAGTGACTTGCGCATGAACCCCTCCAGAGTTTCAACCAACAATGTACATTGTGCGCCTGCGAAGGGGAAGCCCGCCGGCAGGATTTCATTAAACTATGATGCCCGGGGGTGACCTCACGGCAACAGCCCGGCCGTCAGGCGGCGGCGCGGCGCGCTTCCAGCCGGGCCAGCCGGAGCGCGGCGGTTGCGGCGAGCCGGCCGGCGGGAAGGCTTACCCGGTCCCGAAGCGCCTGGGCCGGCCCCGGCCGGTAGGTCGCGAAGACCTTCAGCTCATCCAGCGCTGACGCCCGCAACTCCGGCGGCAGCTCGCCCCAATGCTCCAGCAGCAGCGCCAGGCGCCACGCCGTGATGTCCGGACCATAGGGAGCGACCGCATAGGAGCGCTCAAGCGCCGCGACCGTATCCGGTCCAAGCCGCCCCTCACGGCGGTAAGCGAGCACCGCCTGGCGCGCCCAGGCGTGGGAGGTGAGCGGGGCCTCGGCGAGAGCCGCCCGCGTTGAGGCCTCGGCCGCCTCCAGATCACCGGCGGCCAGCGCCGCCTCGGCCCGGGCCTCGTGCACCGCCAGCAGGTTCGACGCCGGGCCGAGATCGAGATCCGGCCGCGCCAGGGCCACGGCGAAGCCCAGCCCGGTCGCCAGCGTCAGCGCGCCAAGCGCCCCGGCCAACGCCAGCGGCGCGAAGGCGCGCACACGCGCCCCCACCTGCCCGCGCCCCCGCGCTGAAGCCGTCCGCTGCGATGTCCCGGCGTCACGCGCCATGCCGTCTCCTGAAGCTCCGGCCCCCTCCCCCGTTGCGCGGCGGCGCGGGACGGCCAATGTTGCGGCGATGTTTGGCCGCCTTTTCAAGTCTTCCGCAAGCCGTCCTGCCGAAGTTCCGCCCGACCGGGTGGTCTGGGCCATCGGCGATGTGCATGGCCGGGCCGATCTGCTGGCCCCGCTGCTGGAGACCATCGAGGCCGACGCCGGCCCCCTGCCGACCCATCTGGTGATGCTGGGCGACTATGTGGATCGGGGCCGCGACAGCCGCGGCGCGCTGCAGCTTCTGTGCGATCTCGAGGCGCGCGGGCGGGTGCAGCTGACCGCCCTGCGTGGCAATCACGAGGACCGCATGCTCGCCTTCCTGACCGAGCCGCAGATCGGACCGTCCTGGTGCGACTACGGCGGACGCGACGCGCTGGCCTCCTACAAGGTCGCCTCCCCGGCCGGGCGCACCGACGCCGAGGGCTGGGCGGAAACGTCCCAGGCTTTGGCGGACGCCCTGCCGGAGTCGCACCGGCGCCTGCTGAACGGCCTGCGCAGCTTCGCCGAGCACGGGGACTACTTCTTCGCCCATGCGGGCGCCCGGCCGGGCGTCGCCCTGGCCGAGCAGGACGCCGAGGACCTGATGTGGATCCGCGAGCCGTTCCTGAGCGACCGCAAGCCGTTCGAGAAGGTGGTGGTGCACGGCCACACCCCGGTCGACCAGCCGCACGTCGACGCCCGCCGCATCAATCTCGACACCGGCGCCTACGCCACCGGGGTGCTGACGGCCCTGCGGCTGGAGCGGGACACGCGTCGCTTCGTCCAGGCCCGGGCCGGGGGCGGCACCGTGCGGGTCAGCGACTGGACGCCGGCCTGAACGCCAGCCTGAGGCCCTACCAGCTGCTCGGCGCGGCGATGCGCGGACGGCGGCGCTCGGCCTGGGCCTCGGGCCGGGCCAGCGGATCGGCCAGCACCGGCGCGGCGGGGGCCGGGGCGGCGGCGCGCACCGGCTCGGCGACCGGCGCCACCGGCGGCGGCGGGGCCACGGCGGTGACCAGCACCGGGGCCGCGGCGGCCTCGGGCGCGGCAGGGCGCAGCGGCTCGACCTCGGCCACCTCGATCAGCATCGGGACCGGCTCGACCTCCGGGGTCGGGGTCAGGGTCAGGATCGGCGCCATGTCCGGCAGCAGGGGCTCGGTCCCCGGATGCGCCACATTGAAGGCGCCCGGCAGGCCCCAGGCCCCGGTCCAGCGATAGAAGATGTGCACGCCGATCTGGCCCAGCTTGACCAGGTTGGTGGCCCAGATCGGGGCCACATAGTCGGCGTGATAGTGGGTCGCCATGCCCACATTGGGGATCACCAGCCCGTTCAGCGCGGCCGAGGCCACGGCGCGGGCGCGGGCCCAGGCCTCCGGCCGCGGCGGCCGCGCCAGCGAGCCGTCGCAGGTGAAGGTGAACTGGCAGCCGGTCTCGCGCTCCGAGCCCTGGAACACCACGCCGCAGACGGTGCTGGGATAGGCCGGGTGGCGCACCCGGTTGAGCACCACCTGGGCCACGGCGGCCTGGCCGACGGCCGGCTCGTTGGCCGCCTCGTAATGAACGGCGGCGGTCAGGCAGTCGAGCGCCCGGGA
This sequence comes from Brevundimonas sp., assembly GCF_035998205.1. Classification (GTDB taxonomy): domain Bacteria; phylum Pseudomonadota; class Alphaproteobacteria; order Caulobacterales; family Caulobacteraceae; genus Brevundimonas. Next base: position 97,116 of record NZ_DASYHT010000004.1, on the reverse strand, counting down.
GTAGGACTCCCAGTCGGTCGTGTCCATGATGAAGGGCCTGGCCGCCAGCAGTGGCAGGGTCGAGACCGGCAGGGCGGCGTTCCACGCCCGGGCCTCGTCCTCGGTCAGGGCGTTGAGCGCCTCGGGCGTCAGCACGAAGTCGGTGACATCGGCCGGACTGGTGGCCGCCACCGGCTGCAGCACCGGCGCCGGGCCGCGCGCGGCGGCGAGCTCATCCAGCCGCGCCTGCACCCCGACCGCCCCGCTGGCGGCGAGGATGGCGGCGCAGGAAATCCAGCCCGTCACCGAGGCGGTGTGCGGGCTCGACCAGGCGCGCTCGGGCCAGACCTTCGCCACCCACGGCGCCAGCCGCGCGCGCAGGCGCCCGGCCAGGGCCGAGGCGCGGGCGGCGATCTCGGAAAGGGGCATCACATCAGGCCTCCGGACCTGGACACGGGTCCACGCCTCAGAAGAAGCGCTCGCCGATGCGGACCGTGTCGCCCGGGGCCACCAGGGTGGTGGAGGTCAGGCGATAGGCGGTTTCGCCGGTTTCGCCGGCGCGGCGGATGAACACCCGGCGGGTGTCGGCGCGATAGGTGAAGCCCTCGGCCGTGGCCACGGCGTTCAGCACCGTAAGGCCGTTGGTGTAGGGATACTCACCCGGCTTCTCGACCTCGCCGAGGATGTAGAAGGGCCGGTAGGTCAGCACCTCGGCGCTGACGCGCGGCTCGAGGATGTAGCCCTGGCGCAGGGCCGTGGCGATGGCTTCCTGCAGCTCGGCGGTGGTCAGGCCCTGGGCGCGAATCTCGCCGACCAGCGGAAAGGCCAGGGCCCCGCTGGCGCCGACGGTGAACTCGCCGGTCAGGGCCTCCTCGCCGAACACGGTGACCCGCACCTTGTCGGCCGGACCGAGGCGATACTCGGGCACCACCCGGTCGCTCAGCAGCTCGGCCTCGGACAGGGGACCCGCCGCCGGGCCGGCGGCGCAGGCGGACAGCGACGCCCCCACCAGGGCGACCAGGGCGACCAGAAACAGCCGGAACGCGACGGCCATGAAACCTCTCCTTGAGCGAGCCCCGTCCCCATAGCCGAAAAGACGCCCGAAAGCCAAGCAGATACCGCGCCGCAGCAGACTTATGCTTAACGCCGGTCAATCACATTCGTAAGGTTTCAGTACATCCTGTCTGTACGCCAGATTTTAGGCGGGGCCCGGTAGTCATCGCATGTCGAACGGAGACATGCGTTCCATGCCGAAGGCCACCCCGACCCGCGTCCTGTCCCTCGCCGCCGCCGGCCTGCTGGCGGCCGGACCGGCCGTGGCCAGCGAGGCGGGACCGGCCATGCGGCTGGGCGCGATCGAGGCGCCGCCGCGCGGCTTCCTGGAGCTGTGCAGCCGCCAGCCGGAGCACTGCACCGCCGCCGCCGCCCCCTCGGCCACCGACCTCGACGTGCTGCGCCAGCAGGCCAGCCGCGCCTATTTCAGCCTCGCCTTCGGCCGGCCCCTGCCCGACGCCCCGCCCCCGCGCGAGGCCCCGGCCGCCGGCCCGGCGATCGCCGCCCAAAGCGCCCTCACCCAGAGCGCGCTGACACAGATCGCCCTGACCAAGACCTTCACCGCCCTGCGCCCGGGCTCGGGCCTTGGCGCCGGCTTCGGCCGCGTCGCCCCTGCGCCGGCTCCGAGCGTGACGGACGCCCCGGCCGCCGCGGACGCCATCGCCGCCGCCGACGCCGCGGCCAGCGCCCTCGAGGGGCCCGCCCCCGCCCGTGTCGCGACGCCCGTTGAAGCCCTGGCCGCCGCCGACCTGGCCCGCCCGGCCGTGGCCCGGGTGCGCGCCCCGGAGGCCGCCCCCCTGACCCTGGATCGCGCCGACTGGCGCCGCGTCCAGCGCATCAACCGCGAGGTCAACCGCGCCATCCGCCACCGCGAGGACAGCGCCGTCTATGGCCGCCCGGACCAGTGGGCCCTGGGCGAGGCCGGCGTCGGCGACTGCGAGGACTACGCCCTGGCCAAGCGCGCCGCGCTTATTCAAGCGGGGGTTCCAGCCCGCGCCCTGTCCATCGCCCTGGTCGAGACCCGCCGCGGCGAGTCCCACGCCGTGCTGCTGATCGACACCGACAAGGGCGCCCTGGTGCTGGACAACCTCAGCCCCTGGATCCGCCGCTGGGACCAGACCCCCTACACCTGGATCGCCCGCCAGACCCCCGGCGACCCGCTGACCTGGCGGGCGGTGGGGGCGTAGGGGGGCGACCCGCACAGGCCGGGCGATCAAGCCCGGTTGCAGTGCAACATGGGGGCTCGCCCCCGTGATCCGGCGATGATAGGTTGCAACCCGTCGCAGGCGGAGGGCCGTGCGTCGGGGGATCTATGCGTACAGCGTCCGGGGAAGCCACGGCGGAACTAACTATTGCGCCGATCGTCGGCTCGATCGCCTCGGTGAGCAAGCCGCACTTCACCCGCATAACACAGAACTGTAGGAGCATTGGAAACACGCCGACCTTCGATGGGCACCTTTTGCGCGCCTCGCGCACGAACGCGCCAACTCACATTCTGAGCGGCAGACCAAATGGCTGATTCCTCAGCCCAATCTGAACTTTGGCATTCAGCGAAGCGATACTCGGGCGTGGGCGCGGCGTTCGCCTACTCCGGGGCGAACTTCCTTCTCGCCTTCTACCTCCAACGGACCACCGGCCTCGCCGCGTTCGGCCTGTTCGCGCTCGTGCAGGTCTATGTCCAGTTCGGCATGAGCGTGTCGAATGGGCTCTTCTGCTCCCCCATTATCCTCGCCATCCAGTCCGAGACCGGCCGTCGCCGGCAGCAGGTGATCGCTAGCTTCGCCCGCGTCAGCCTGCTGGCGTCGCTGGTCGGCGCAGCCGCGCTTTACGCCGCGGTGCTGGCCCTGACCGCCGACCCCGGGGTCGGCCTGCTGGCCGCGATCTATGGCCTGGGCAGCTGGACCCGCTGGTTCTTTCGCTCCGTCGAACTGGCGAACGGCCACGTGCTGCGCCCCGCCAGCGCGGATGTCCTTTACAGCGTCATAGTCTGCCTCGGCGTGGCGGGCATGATGTTCCTCAAGATCGATACGCTTCACGCGGCTTTCGCTGTACAGACCGCCGGATGCATTGCGGCCTTTGCGGCCATGGCCGGGTCGGCGTTTGCGGCGTTCAGGGGCGCGTTCCGGGCCCCCGCCGCGCCCTTCAACGAGTCCTTTCGCAAGCACGGGCGGTGGGCCGTGCTGGGCGTCGCGACCACGGAGGCGACAGCGAACGCCCATCCCTACATCATCGGCGCCATACTCGGCCCGGCCGCCTTCGCCCCCATTGCGGCGGTCACCCTGTTCTATCGACCCCTGACCATCGTGGCGCAGGCCCTGACCCAGTACGAGCGGCCTCGGATGGCGAAGGCTCTGGCCCAGGGCGACGCCGCCGCCGTTCAGCAGGACGTCCGGCAGTTCACCGTCGCCTCGACGCTGGCATGGGCCGGAAACCTGGCGCTGGTGCTGATGCTGGCCTTCTGGCTGACAGGGCTTATCGGCAACGCCGACTACGCCTCAGGCGACATCCAGATTGCAGCGATCCTGCTCGGGGCCATCTATCTGGCCCGCAGCCTCAGGGGCGCGGAGAGCGCCGCTCTGCAAGCCGCTGGCCTCTTCCGGCCCCTGGCATGGATCACGGTCGTCACGGCCCCCCTGTCACTGCTGGTCGTCGGGGTGATCGTAGCGATTGTGCCTGGCGCTGTTGTCTGGTCGCTGCTGGGTATTCTCGCGGGTGAGACGCTTACCTGTGTTTTGATCCGCAGGACGTGGCACGCACACCTGAACAGCCGCACGCCCTTGGCGCAGGAGGGGCCCCAATGCGCGTCCTGATGTGTCCAGCAAAGACAGCAGACGACGACAACCCCTTCATCTCGATCCTCGTATCCGGCATTCGATCCGCCGGAGCGCAAGTCGAGCACTTCGATTACCGCCCTCGCGATGGCTTCGACGCCTTTCATGTGCATTGGCTTGAAGGTGTTTTCTGGGGGCGTGTCGCGGGCCGCGTCTCGCTAGTGGCCAGCCTTCGGGCCCGGGCGCTGATAGAACAGGCCACGCGAACCCGCGCGTCGGGCGGCCGGGTCGTTTGGACGGTGCATAATCTGCTTCCCCACGAAGCGCTTTCCTCATCACGCGCGGCCGTTTGGAGTCTGCTGTGCGAGGCGTTTCTCCCGCTGGTCACGGACGTGATCCTGATGTCGCCCGATACCACCCCCGAGGTCCAAAGGCTCTATCCGCAGGTTGCGGGCGCCAAAGTCCACGAGGTGCCACATCCGCACTACCGCGAGTTCTTCGCGCGCCACGCCGACCTCTCGGCTCTGCCGCGCGCCCCCGGTCCGATCCGCCTTGCCTGCGTTGGCAAGCTGCGCCCCTACAAGGGCGTGCTTGAGCTCGTCGAGCAACTCGGGAAGGTCGATCGTGACTTCGAGCTCACCATCGCCGGCGACGGGCCAGCAGACCACGTTCGCGCGATCGCGTCAGCAGTCCGCAACGATACCCGGTTCCGCCTTAACGCCCGCGCACTTACGCATGGCGAGGTCGTCACCACGCTCCGCGTAGCGGACGCCGCGGCATTCAACTTCGAGCGGATCCTGAACTCCGGCAGCGTTCTTGCCGCGCTCTCCGCTGGCGTCCCTGTCCTATGTCCGAGTGCTCCGGCGCTGGATGCGCTCGGCCAACAGGTTGGCCCGCAATGGCTACGGACATTCATGCGACCGGTCACCGCCGACTGGATTCTGGATTGCGCCGAGGATTTCATCGCCGCGCGTTCCGCCGATCTGCTAGCTCCCCTGGACAAGCTTTCACCGGACGCCGTGGGACGGGATCACGCGGCCCTCTACGCCGGAGTTCGATGATGACAAGTACCGGGCTCGCCCTGCCAATCCGACGCACTGCCCCCGCAGCTGAGGCTGTCGAACGATATTTCGCGGCCTTCCTCGCCGTGTTCCTTGCCCTCGCTCTGACGCGGTTCTCGCCGCTGGAACCTCGCGTGACGGCCTCTCTGGACGTCGGCATGCGCGGCGACGTCATCAAGCAAGTCGGTTACGTGGCGCTGTTCGTTGCGGCGCTGCTCCCGGCCATCATCTATCGGCCAGGGCGCGTGATGAGCGCCGTACCGGCGGCCTTCCTGATCTTCTTTGCGTGGTGCGCCGTCACGCTCCTCTGGTCGCCAGTACCCGATATCGCCATGAGGCGACTGACACTCACGTTCATCATCGTGGCCACCCTGTTCATCGTCGCAGCGAATCTGTCGCCGCAGCGCTCGCTGGCGATCACGACGAAGACGCTGAATGCGCTAATCCTGCTCAGTCTGGTTGCCTGCGTCGCCTTGCCGGCTCTGGCGATCCACCAGCCCGGAGATCCTGAGAAAGGGATCATCGGCGACTGGCGCGGCGTCTTTTATCACAAGAACATCTTCGGCTCGGTGGCTGCGATCGCAGTCCTGCTAAACCTCTTCTCCGCACTGCAGAACAGGCGGCTGGCATCGTGGACTCTGCTCACCTCAGCCCTGTTTGCCCTATGGATGAGCGGCTCGAAGACGTCGCTTGGCGTCGGGCTTCTCGCGGCGACGATCATGCTCGCAGTGCAGTGGGCGCACGGAAGTCAGTATCGTGCGATTTGGGCCAAGGCTGCCCTTGCCACGGCGCCGTTGTCGATAGCCGGCGCAGTCTGGTGGTTCACCGGACCTGGAATCCAGTGGCTCTCAGATCCAGAGCTCCTCACTGGCCGTGGTCGCATCTGGCAAATGATGGCGCAACTCATCGCCGAGCACCCGCTAGGCGGCGTCGGTTACCAGTCAGTCTTTCAGACAGGCGTTGACGGGGTCATGACCGATCTCACCGCCAACCCGTTCTTTCAGACACTTGCACACGCACACAACGGCTACGTTGAAATCGCCGTGTCTACGGGGCTGGTCGGATTGGGATTGCTGCTGTGCGCGTTGATCACCTCGATTTTCGGTCCCCTCAGAGGGCTAACTGCGACTAGGTTCGTTGAAGCCCCGGTTTTGGTCGGCATCGTCGTTTTCGCGATGGTCCAGGCGCTAACCGAGTCCGGACTTGCCGACCGGGATCGCCCGGTCTGGATGCTACTGGTTCTGGCGCTGGGAGTTCTGAGGTCGATGGAGAGAGGGCCAGCCGGGCCCCGCCAAAAGCGATGAACCGCAACCTATCTATCTATCTGGACCTTGTCCGTCTCGCCGCTGCTATCGGCGTGTTTCTGTCCCACGCCAAGCGCTTCGTAGACCCTGATCTGTCAAAACTCATATCAACGCACGGACCTGAGTGCGTCGCCCTGTTCTTCGTCCTCTCGGGCTTCGTCATCCGGCACGCGACTGTCAATCGGGGCGTCGGCGCAAGATCGTATGCCTTAGCACGCTTGAGCCGGATGTGGTCCGTTGCCATACCTGCTGTCGCCGTCACGGCTCTGTTTGATGCGGTCGGGTTCACATACAATCCCGCATACTATGCGTCACTTGAGTTCTGGAACGGGCCTGCAAACTACTTTGAGATTGCGCAGTCGCTTTCCTTTCTAAATGAGGCTTGGGGCGCGCGCGTCACCATGGGGACTAATGATCCCTTCTGGTCTCTCGGTTATGAAGTGGCCTACTATATTCTTTTTTTGGTCACATTTATAAAGCGGCGACGCCTGCAAATTGCATTTTTCTTGGCGTGGACAGCTCTCTTCGGGCCCCAGATTCTCGCGTATGGAGCCCTTTGGGGCCTCGGCATCGTTGCCTACGATGTGTGCCAGAAGGCCAGCAATCGTTCACCGAGGCCCGCCCTCTGGATAGCAATATCGCTCACGGCGTCTCCTGCGCTGTATCCGATCTTCAAGTATATTGTCTTTCCGCCTCTGGGCTCTCCAATGCGGTTTGAATCAATTTCACAGTGGGCTGTTGCCTACGTTTATTACTTGATGATCGGCCTGCTCGTGGCCTTACACTTTGTCGGCTGTGCGATCATCATGAAGCGAGGGAATTTCGTCCCCGCGAGGGTCGAGGCCGCCATCCGTTGGGCCGCCGGCGCGACATTCACAATCTACCTCATGCATCAGCCCATTATCGTCGCCATGGCCGCGATCAACGAGCGGCATCCGTCAGCTTGGCTGTCCGGCCCCGGGGGCCTTATCACGACACTCATATGTCTTTTCCTGCTCGCCGAAGCTGGCGAGCGGCGGAAGCGTGAAACCCGGGCAGTCCTAGAATGGCTGGTAAATCGCCTTACAGTCCGGACGGCCAAAGAGAAAGCATCATGAGTCACCCCACCGTCTCGGTTGTGATCCCCGCCTACAATCGGGCAGACCTAATTGCAGCGACGCTCGAGTCGGTTCGTCGTCAAACTTTTGAGGATTTTGAATGTATCGTGGTCGATGACGGATCATCCGACGGCGAATCACTTCGACATGTCATCGAAAAATTGGGGGACCATCGATTCGTATACGTTCGCCGCGAGAATGGTGGGGGCAGCGCCGCCCGAAACACAGGCATCTTGCGCGCGTCCGGGCAGTTCGTAGCATTTCTAGATTCCGACGACGCCTTTGAAGCCAGCCACCTCGAATCCTCCCTCAAGGCGCTCGATGGCCGACCGCCCAAGACATGCGTCTACTCTCAAGTTATTGTGGACAGAGGGAGCGGCTTAACGTTCCTCAAGCCGCCGAGAGCCATTCGGGAAGATGAGCATATGGCGGAGTATCTTCTATGCGACAGAGGATTTGTTCAGCCATCTTCTCTTGTTGTTCCCACTGAACTCGCTCGCACGGTCTTGTTTCTTGAGGGCCTGCCCTTTGGTCAAGACACCGACTTTGCCATCCGCCTCTATCTGGCCGGTGCACGCTTTATCATGAAGCCTAACCCGAGCGCATTTTGGAGAGATCTTCCCCGCTCAAGTCGCGTTTCGACAAACCTCAACGCGAAATCGCGGCTCGACTGGCACCGAACCCTAGCCAACAAGATTCCAAAACGCGCACTTGTCGCAGATGCAGGCTGGGTTGCAGCCAAGGCTTACGCCCGTGAGGGAAAACCAATCAGAGCAATAGCTCTTTATATCAAGGCGTTAATCGAAGGCGCGTACTCGCCGCGCCTCTCGATTGTCGTGTTGGCGCAGATTTTAATAGACCCCATTTTGTATCGAACGCTGGCGGATAGCTTGATCCGCATGCGCGGGTACTTGAAGTGAGATTTTAGTTCTACGCCCGCTCAAGCAGATGCAGCCACCAAATGCACGCACTCGGCCTGAGAAGATTTAGAGCTTGGTAAGCCGTACCATTCTGTAGATCGACTGCGGATTGGTCGTCAGATAGCGCCAGCCCAGCCGCCGGGGCTCCTTGAGGGCGCGGAACAGCCACTCTAGGCCGGCAGCCTGCATCCAGGCGGGGGCGCGCGGGGCGTCTCCGGCGAGGAAGGCGTAGAGGCCGCCGCAGGTCTTGATCCAGCCGAGGCCCTTCAGGCGCTCGCGGTTGGCGGCGCTCCAGAACTCCTGCTGCGGCTTGCCCAGCCCGACCCACAGGACGTCGGCGCCGCTGGCGACGATCTCGCGGCAGACGGCGGCGTCCTCGTCGCGGCCGAAGTAGCCGTCGCGGCGGCCGACGATCTGCAGGTCCGGGTAGAGGCGTCGCATGGCCGCGACCGCCGCGGCATTCTGGGCCTCGCGCCCGCCGAGAATGTAGAACTTGAGGCCGTGGGCGCAGGCGGCCTCGGCGGCGTCGTGGAAGAAGTCGGTGGTGGCGATCCGCTCCGGCAGGGGGCGGCGGGTCAGCAGGCGCGAGGCGGTGACCACCGACATGCCGTCGGCGTGGACGATCTCCGCCCTCGTCATCACCTCATGGAACGCCGGGTCCTTGCCGGCCAGGGCGATGCCCTGGCCGTTGGACGAGAACACCAGTTTCGGCCCGGCGACCTGGCCGGCGCGGGCGGCGAAACAGTCCTCGACCATCTGTTCGGCCAGTCGGGCGCGGGTGACGGCGACCGTGTCGAAGCCGCCGATCCTGACCCGGGGAAGGACGTCCCCCCCGCTCATCCCCGCCCGATCCCGCTGTACTGGAAGCCCCGCGCGGCCATGTCTTCCGGCCGGTAGATGTTCCTCAGGTCGACCAGCACCGGCTGCGCCATCAGGCCCTTCAGCCGGTCGAGGTCCAGGGCGCGGAACGGGTCCCATTCGGTGACGATGACCACGGCGTCGGCGCCCTCGGCGGCGGCGTAGGCGCTGTCGGTCATCTGCACGTCGGGCAGCAGGTGGGCGGCCTCGGTCATGCCCTCGGGGTCGAAGGCGCGCACCGTGGCGCCGGCGGCGACCAGGGCCGGGGCGATGTCGAGGCTGGGGGCGTCGCGCATGTCGTCGGTGTTGGGCTTGAAGGTCAGGCCCAGCAGGGCGACGGTCTTGCCCTTGAGCGAGCCGCCGAGGGCCTTCTCCACGCGACCGGCCATGGCCTTCTTGCGCGCGGCGTTGACCTCGACCGTGGTCTCGATCAGCCGGCTGGGGGCGCCCGCGTCCTGGGCCGTGCGCACCAGCGCCAGGGTGTCCTTGGGGAAGCAGCTGCCGCCATAGCCAGGGCCAGCGTGCAGGAATTTGGACCCGATGCGCTTGTCCAGGCCGATGCCGCGCGCGACCTGCTGCACGTCGGCGCCGACCGCCTCGCTCAGGTCGGCCATCTCGTTGATGAAGGTGATCTTCATGGCGAGGAAGGCGTTGGCCGCGTACTTGATCAGCTCCGAGGTGCGCCGCCCGACGTAGAGCAGCGGGCTCTCGTTGAGGTTCAGCGGGCGGTAGAGCTCGTTCATCACGGCGCGAGCCTGCTGGCCGGTCGGACTGTCGATGTCGTTGACGCCGACCACGACGCGGTCGGGTCGCTTGAAGTCGCCGATGGCGGCGCCCTCGCGCAGGAACTCCGGATTGGAGACGACGGCGAACTGCGCCTGGGGGTTCACCCGGCGGATGATGGCCTCGACCTCGTCGCCGGTGCCGACCGGCACGGTCGACTTGGTGACGACGACGGTGAAGCCCTCGATCAGGCCGGCGATCTCCTCGGCGGCGGCGTAGACATAGGACAGGTCCGCGTGGCCGTCGCCGCGGCGCGACGGCGTGCCGACGGCGATGAAGACCGCGTCGGCCTGACGGATCGCCTCGGCGCCGTCGAGGGTGAAGAACAACCGGCCCTCGCGCACGTTGCGCGCCACCAGGTCGTCGAGGCCGGGCTCGAAGATCGGGATCTCGCCGCGCTCCAGCCGTTCGATCTTGGACGGGTCCTTGTCGATACAGGTCACCACGTGACCGAAATCGGCGAAACAGGCTCCGGACACCAGGCCGACATAGCCGGTGCCGATCATCGCGACGCGCATTCAGGGTCCCCTCTCACTTACCCGAGGTTAGCCTTACGTGTTGCGATGCAGCAGAGCAATCACAGGATGATCACATCGCGCGACGACGGGGCCACAGAACCGCCACCAGGGCAATGCCGACCAGATCGGCGGCCAGGTCCGGCAGGCTGGCGCTGCGCCCCAGCATCGCCTGTAGCCCCTCAATCGCAAGACCCATGGCCAGCGCCAGGCCGGCGGCTGGCAGCCGTCCCAGCCGCGGCAGGTTCAGCAGGATCGCGACGGTGATGATGGCGAAACCGACCGCATGGGCCAGCACATCGGTCATCCCGACCCGCCGTTCCAGCCCCTGGAACGGCCCGAGCATGAGCCCGATCAGCATCACGGCCCCGACCGTCGTCCCGGCGCGCAGCCACGGGCGCAGGCGGTCGATCAAGACGGCCAGCCTGCCAGTCAAGGGCGCGCTCATCTCGCTCGAACTCATCAGACGCGCTCCCGGGCCACTGAACCTGCGCGCGAACCCTGACACGATTTGCTGCGCCGCAACATAGGCAAGCGCCCCCCCCGCGACGCCGGCAGCCCTCGCGGCGGCGTGTGGGCGTGCCATAGTGCGGCTTCCTCCACGCCCCTAGCCCGCAAGGCCTGCCATGACCGTCGAATTGTTCGCCGCCCTCGTCGTCATCGCCCTGGGGCTGGTGCAGGTGCTGCTCCAGGCGGCCGAGTACCGCCGGGTGCACGGGGTGGCCTACGCCAACTCGGCCCAGGATGCGCCGCCGGCCACGAAGGACTCGATCCTGCTCGGTCGGCTGACCCGGGCCCTGCGCAATCTGCACGAGACCCTGCCCTTCTTCCTCGGTCTGGTCGTACTGCTGGCGCTGATCGGGGTGAGCACCCCGGCGACGCAGTGGGCGGCGATCGTCTTCGCCGCCGCCCGCATCGTCTATCTGCCGCTCTACATGCTGGGCGCGCCCTATCTGCGCGGTCTGGTCTGGACCGTGTCCTATGCCGCGCTGGTCAGCCTGGCGCTGGCCGCCTTCCGTGCGGTGGATCCCGCCCTGCTGAGCCGGCTGTTGCCGACCGGCTGAGGCGCAAGCCGCCCCGCTACAGCGCCGGGATCCACCCGCGCCGGACCAGCAGGGACAGGATCTGGTCGGCGACGGCCTCGGGCGGCAGGGCGGCCGTGTCGAGGGTGAGGTCCGCCGCCTCGGGCGGTTCATAGTCCGCCCCGACCCCGGTCAGGCCGGACAGCTGGCCGGCCCCGGCCCGCGCATAGAGCCCCTTGGGGTCGCGGGCGCGGCAGGTCTCGACCGGGGCGTCGACGAACACCTCGACGAAGCTCTCGGCCGGCAGGCGTTCGCGCACGGCGTCACGGGCCGCCCGCGCCGGGGAGACCAGGGCGCAAAGGGCGATCAGGCCGCTCTCGACGAACAGCCGGGCGACCTCGCCGGTGCGGCGCACGTTCTCGGCCCGGTCCTCGGGCGAGAAGCCAAGGTCGCGGTTCAGGCCATGGCGCAGGTTGTCGCCGTCCAGCACCACGGCGCGGACGCCGCGGGCGTGCAGGCGCGCCTCGACCGCCCGGGCCAGGGTCGACTTGCCCGCGCCGGGCAGACCGGTCAGCCAGACGGCGCCGCCTTGATGCCCGTTCAGCCGGGCCCGGTCATGGCGCGAGACCTCGCCGGCGCCGGGGTAGATGTGTCCGGCCTGGCCGAGGGGCGCCTGGGCCACGCCGGCGGCCACCACGGCGCCACTGTCCCGGTCGATCAGCACCAGCCCGCCGAGGGCGGGATCATCTGCAAACGGGTCGAAGGCCACCGGCGAGGGCACGACCAGCTCCGCCGCCCCGATGCCATTGAGCGCGAGCTGCGGCGCGCGCCCGGGCTCCGGGTCGGCCTCCGGCGTGAGCCGCACGCGCACCGGCGTGACGCGCGTGCCCAGCCGGAGCTGCAGCGCCCGCGCCGGATCGAACGGCCGCTCGTCCATCCACAGCAGGGTGGCGGCGAACCGGTCCACAGCGGCGGGCCGGGCCTGGGGCGCGGCCAGCACGTCGCCCCGCGCCACATCGACCTCCTCCTCGAGCACCAGGGTGACAGCCTCGCCGGCCGCCGCCGAGGGCTGGTCGCCGTCGCGGGTGACGATGCGGGCCAGGGTGGCGAGACGCCCGGACGGGCAGACCACCAGCGGGTCGCCCACCTCGATCCGGCCCGAGGCGACGGTGCCGGCATAGCCGCGGAAGCTGTGGTCCGGCCGGTTCACATACTGCACCGGGAAGCGGAACGGCCGGGCCAGGCGCCGGTCGTCGACCGGCAGGCGCTCCAGCGCCCCGATCAGGGTCGGCCCGTCGAACCAGTCCAGCCGCGGCCCGCGCCGCACCACATTGTCCCCGTGACGGGCGCTGATCGGCAGGGCGATGACCGTCTCCAGGCCCAGCCCCTCCACCGCCGCCTCGAAGTCCGCGACGATCGCCGGGAAGGCCGCGCGGGCGTCGGCAGCGAGGTCGATCTTGTTCACGGCCAGGATCACCTGGCGGATGCCGAACAGGGCGACGATGCGGGCGTGACGGCGGGTCTGGGGCGTCAGGCCGCGGGTGGCGTCGACCAGCAGGACCGCGGCGTCGCAGCCCGAAGCGCCGGTGGCCATGTTGCGCGTGTACTGCTCGTGGCCGGGCGTGTCGGCGACGATGAAGTGCCGTCGCGGCGTGGAGAAGTAGCGGTGCGCCACGTCGATGGTGATGCCCTGCTCGCGCTCGGCCTCAAGGCCATCCAGCAGCAGGGCGAAGTCGAGCTCGTCTCCGGTCGTGCCGAAGCGCCGGCTGTCGCGCGCCAGGGCGGCCAGCTGGTCGTCGGGCACCTGTCCCGTATCGTGCAGCAGCCGGCCGATCAGGGTCGACTTGCCGTCATCCACCGACCCGCAGGTCAGGAACCGCAGGTGGTCGCGCGCGGCCGGCGCAGGCCAGGTCCCGTCCATCAGAAGTAGCCCTCGCGCTTCTTGCGCTCCATCGAGGCGGTCTCGTCGGCGTCGATCAGCCGGCCTTGGCGCTCGGAGGCGCGGCTGGCGCGCAGCTCGGCGATGACGGCGTCCAGCGTGTCCGCGTCGGACTCCACCGCCGCCGACAGCGGGTAGCAGCCCAGCGAGCGAAAGCGCACGCGGCGCATTTGCGGCGTCTCCCCCGGGGCCAGAGGCAGGCGCTCGTCGTCGCGGACGATCAGCGCCCCGTCGCGCACGACCGTCGGTCGCGGAGCCGCGAAATAGAGCGGCACCACCGGAATGCCTTCGGCGCGCGTGTAGTCCCAGACGTCGAGCTCGGTCCAGTTGGACAGGGGGAAGACCCGCAGCGTCTCGCCGGGCGCGAGGCGGGTGTTCCAGAGGTTCCACAATTCGGGCCGCTGCCGGCGCGGGTCCCAGGCGTGCCCCGGGCCACGCACGGAGAAGATGCGCTCCTTGGCGCGGCTCTTCTCCTCGTCGCGGCGGGCCCCGCCGATGGCCATGTCGAAGCCGTGGGCGTCGAGCGCCTGCCGCAGGGCCTCGGTCTTCATCACCCGGGTGTGCTCCGACGAGCCCGAGGCGATCGGACTGACGCCGCGCGTCAGCCCCTCGGCGTTCGTGTGCACCAGCAGCCGCACGCCATAGGTCGCCGCCACCGTGTCGCGGTGCCGGATCATGTCCCGGAACTTCCAGGTGGTGTCGATGTGCAGCAGCGGGAACGGCGGCGGAGCCGGATGAAAGGCCTTGGCCGCCAGGTGCAGCAGCACGCCGGAGTCCTTGCCGATCGAGTAGAGCAGCACCGGATTCTTGGCGGTGGCGGCCACCTCGCGGAAGATCTCGATCGCCTCGGCCTCGAGGCGGCGCAGGTGCGGCGACAGGCCGGCGGACGGCGCAGCGGGGCGCGCCGCGCGGGCGCGATGCGCCGGGTGGTCGATCAGGTCAGCCGACAAAGGCGCGCTCCAGCACATAGTCTCCGGGGGCGGCGTTGGAGCCCTCGACGAGGCCCGCGGCCTCCAGCAGGGCGGCGACGTCGCGGATCATGGCCATGGAGCCGCACAGCATGACCCGGTCCCCGGCGGGGTCGAAGCCCGCCGGCAGGCCGAGGTCGGCGAACAGCCGGCCGTCAGCGATACGATCGGTGATCCGGCCTGTTCGGGCAAACGGCCCGCGGGTCACGGTCGGATAGTAGACCAGCCGCGCCGCCGCGGCCTCGCCGACCAGCGGGTCGTCGTGGATGCCGCCTTCGAGGAAGGCGCGATAGGCCAGGTCCCCGGCCTCCCGCACCGTATGGGTCACGATGACCTGCTCGAAGCGTTCCCAGGTCTCCGGATCGCGCAGCACGCTGAGCCAGGGCGCCAGGCCCGTGCCGCTGGCGATCAGATACAGCCGCCGCCCGGGGCGCAGGGCGTCCAGCACGAGGGTGCCGGTGGGCTTGCGCCCCAGCAGGATGCGATCGCCCGCCTCGAGCCGCCCCAGCCGCGAGGTTAGGGGGCCGTCCGGCACCTGGATGGAGAAGAACTCCAGCTCGTCGGCCCAGGCGGGACTGGCGATGGAATAGGCGCGCAGCACCGGCTTGCCGCCGGGCTCGGCGGCCGGCAGCCCCAGCATGACGAACTCGCCGGAGCGGAAGCGGAAGCTCTCCGGCCGCTCCACCGCGAAGCTGAATAGCCGGTCGGTCCAGCGCCGGGTCCACAACAGCGCCGGCGTGTCCCACGCCCCGGCGACCGCCGGGCGTGCGGGGGCGATGGCGACGTCGGTCAAGGCGATCCCTCCGGAGCGAGGCCCCGCGGACAGCCGGGGCGAGCCCGGCACTTAGGCGCCAGCCCCCGGACCGGGCGAACGACTTCTACTGCATCCGGGGATCAGAAAATCTGCATGCGACGCCGAGGGACTTCAGAGAAACCCCGCCAAGCAGGCGGCGCAGGCGAGCTCCAACGCAGCGGCGATAGAAAAGCTGATGCCTCGCCGAAGACAATCTGGTTTGTCGCCGGAGGCGCCGCTGCCTAGGCCTTGAGGCGGGCGGCCGAGAGAAAGCCGCCGAGGGCAACTCCATGCGCGTCTTTCTCGCCTCCATTCCCCTGCCGGGGACGAAGGTCGTCATCATCGGCGACGGCCACGCCGCCGCCGCCAAGGCCCGGCTGTTCGACGGCTCGGGCACCGACCTGGTCTGGTACGCCGGCCCCGGCGGGCATGCCGACCCGCGCTGCCAGGACCGCTGGCCGGAGGCCGCGGACCTCGCCGGCAGCCGCCTGGTGTTCATCGCCCTGGCCGACCCAGAGGCGGCGGCCGGCTTCGCCCGGGCCGGCCGCGCCGCCGGGGCCCAGGTCAATGTCGTCGACCAGCCGGCGCTGAGCGACTTCCACACCCCCTCCTTTATCGACCGCGACGGCGTGGTGGTGGGCATCGCCACCGGCGGCGTGGCCCCGGTGCTGGCCCGCGAGGTGCGCTCGCGCATCGAGGCCGCCCTGCCCGAAGGCCTCGACCGCCTCGCGCGGCTGTCGGCCGACCTGCGCGACACGGTGATCGCCGCCTTGCCCGACTTCATCGCCCGCCGGCGCTTCTGGGAGCTGGCCTTCCGCGGCGCGCCCAAGGATCTCGCCGTCGCCGGTCGCATGACCGAGGCGCGGCGCGAGATGCTGCGGCTGCTCGCCCGGCCCGAGGCCGCAGGTCCGGCGGTCGTCCACCTGGTGGGCGCCGGCCCCGGCGATCCGGAGCTGCTGACGCTGAAGGCCCTGTCGGTGCTGCAGGATGCGGATGTGGTCATCCACGACCGACTGGCCCCGCCGGAGGTGCTGGCCCGCGCCCGGCGCGACGCCCGCCGCATCTACGTCGGCAAGCGCCGCGGCGAGCACGCCGTGCCGCAGGACGAGATCGCCGAGCTGATCATCGCCGAGGCCCGCGCCGGTCACCGCGTGGTGCGGCTCAAGGGCGGCGACCCCTTCATCTTCGGTCGCGGCGGCGAGGAGCTGGCGGCGGTGCGCGCCGCCGGGCTGGAGGTCGTCGTGGTGCCCGGCGTCACCGCCGCCCTCGGCTGCGCCGCCGCCGTCGGCATCCCCCTGACCCATCGCGACCAGGCTCGCGCCGTCAGCTTCGTGACGGCCGAGACCCGGCCGGGCGCCCCGGGCCCGGACTGGAGCCGCTTCGGCGAGCCCGACCACACGATCGCCGTCTACATGGGCGTGGTCGCCGCCGGCGACGTGGAGGCCGGCCTGCTGGCGGCGGGGCGCGCCCCGGATACGCCGGTGGCGGTGATCGAGAACGGCTCGCGCCCGGACCAGCGGGTGGTCACCGGCCGGCTGGACGGCCTGGCCCGGCTGGTCCGTCGCGAACGGGTGGTCAGCCCGGCGCTGCTGGTGATCGGCGAGGTCGCGGCCTGGGCTTCCGCCAGCGGGACCGCCGAGATCGCGGAGGCTGCGGCGTGAAGATCGTCACCGCCAACCGCCTGTCGGACGGCCGCGTCCTCTATCTGGGCGCCGATGGCGCGCCGGTCCTGTCGCTGGCCCAAGCCGGACGCTTCGACGCCGCGGACGCCGACGCCGCCCTCGCGGCGGCGGCCGGCCGACCGGACCTGTTCGTCAATCCCTATCTGGTCGAGGTCGAGGACGGTCGCCCCTCCGGCCGCGACCGCTTCCGGGAAACCATCCGCGCCACCGGCCCGACCGTCGGCCACAGCCTGGGCGCCGCCTGATGTACCGCTACGACGAGTTCGACGCCGCCATCGTGCGCGAGCGCATCGCCGAGTTCAGCGACCAGGTCGCCCGGCGCGTCTCCGGGGCGCTGAGCGAGGATGAGTTCAAGCCCCTGCGGCTGATGAACGGGGTCTATCTGCAGCTGCACGCCTACATGCTGCGCGTGGCCATTCCCTATGGCGTGCTGGGCAGTCGTCAGATGCGCCAGCTGGCGCACATCGCGCGGCGGTACGACCGTGGCTACGGCCACTTCACCACGCGCACCAACATCCAGTTCAACTGGCCCGCGCTGGCGGACATGCCCGCCATCCTGACCGACCTCGCCGAAGTCGAGATGCACGCCATCCAGACCTCCGGCAACTGCGTGCGCAACGTCACCACCGACGTCTTCGCCGGCTGCGCCGCCGACGAGATCGAGGACCCGCGGCCGTGGTGCGAGCTGATCCGCCAGTGGTCGACCCTGCACCCCGAGTTCTCCTTCCTGCCGCGCAAGTTCAAGATCGCGGTGATCGCTTCCGAGGCCGACCGGGCCGCCATCCGCACGCACGACGTCGGCCTGCAGCTGGTCCGCGACGCGGACAGCGAGACCGCCTTCCGGGTCTTCGTCGGCGGCGGCCAGGGCCGGCTGCCGCATCTGGCGCAGGAGATCGCCCCGGCGGTGAAGGGCCAGGACCTGCTGGCCTATCTGACCGCCATCCTGCGCGCCTGGAACCTGCTGGGCCGACGCGACAACATCCACAAGGCGCGCATCAAGATCCTTGTCGCCGCCATGGGCATCGAGGCCTTCCGCGCCGAGGTCGAGCGCCACTTCGCCGCCCTGCGCCGCGAGGACCTGCGCGTGCCCGAGGCGGAACTGGCGCGCATCCGCGCCGCCTTCGCCCCGCCCCCCTTCGCCGATCTGCCGGCGACCAGCGCGGCCTTCGAGGCGGCGAAAGGCGCCAATTCCCACCTCGCACGCTTCGCCCGGCGCAACGTCCGGCCGCACCGCCAGCCGGGCTACGCCAGCGTGATCATCTCGCTGAAGCCGCCCGGCGGCGTGCCCGGCGACATCACGGCGGCGCAGATGGAGGTCGTCGCTGATCTGGCCGAACGCTTCAGCTTCGACGAGGTCCGGGCCGCCTATGAACAGAACCTCGTCCTGCCCCACGTGCGGCTCGACGACCTGCCGGAGGTCTGGCGCGCGCTCGCCGCCGCCGGTCTGGCCACGCCCAACGCCGACCTCGTGACCGACATCATCGCCTGCCCGGGGCTGGACTACTGCAGCCTCGCCAACGCCCGGTCCATCCCGGTGGCCCAGGCCCTGTCCGCCGCCCTGGCGGACCCGGACCTGCAGGAGCGGCTGGGGCCGGTACGGGTCAACATCAGCGGCTGCATCAACGCCTGCGGTCACCACCACGTCGGCCACATCGGCGTGCTAGGCGTCGACCGGAAGGGCGAGGAATACTACCAGATCACCCTCGGCGGCTCGCCGGACGAGACCGCGGCGCTGGGCGAGATCGTCGGCCGCAGCCTCGCCGCGGACGAAGTGGCTCCGGCGGTCTCGCGCGCGCTGGAGCGCTATCTCGAGGTGCGCGCCGAGGGCGAGACCTTCCTCGCGGCGGTGCGCCGGCTGGGCGTCGGCCCGTTCCGCGAGGCCATCTATGGAGCGCTCGATGCAGTGGCTTGAGCGCGTCCCCGACGACGGCGTCCGTCTGCCGGTCGACACCCCGCTGGAGACGATCACGGCCGCGGCGGCGGACGCCGGAACCCTGGTGCTGGAGTTCGGGGCCTTTCGCAACGGACGCGGCTTCTCGCTGGCCGCCGCCCTGCGCGCCGGCGGCTACCGCGGCCGGCTGGTCGCCGCTGGCCGCCTGATCCCGGACCAGGCGCGCCATCTCGCCCGGTCGGGGTTCGACGCCGTGGTCCTGCCGGAGGACGCAGATGCGGACGCCTGGCGCCGGATGGCGGCCGCCTTCAGCGCCGTCTACCAGCCCGGCGCCGACGCCGAGGCGCCGGTCTGGCGCCGCCGGGCGGCACGCCGGCCCCCGGAGACGCTGGCGGCGCAGCTAGAGGCCGTCGCCGGCGAGGCGGACGCCGAAGGCATCCTGCGGGCGGCGCTCGATCCTGCGCTCGGCGCCCGGCCCGCGGTGCTGTCGTCGTTCGGAGCGGAGTCCGCCGTCCTGCTGGCGCTGGTGGCGGACGTCGCGCCGGCCACCCCGGTGCTGTTCCTCGACACCGGCATGCACTTCCTGCAGACCCTCGCCTACCGCCGCACGCTCACGGAGCGGCTGGGCCTGCAGGACGTGCGGTTGATCACGCCTGCGCCCGATGACCTTGCCGCCGAGGACGCCGCGGGCGCCCTGTGGCAGACGGACCCTGACGCCTGCTGCGACCTGCGCAAGGTGAGGCCGCTGGCTCGCGCCCTGAGCGGTATCGACCTCGTCGTCACCGGCCGCAAGCGCCACCAGACCCCCGACCGGCAGGCCCTGCAGCCGTTCGAGGTGTTCGAAGGGCGGGTGCGGGTCAATCCGCTGCACGACTGGAGCGAGGCGCAGGTGCAGGCGGCGGCGGCCGGGCGCGGGCTTCCGCCCCATCCCCTCGCCGACCAGGGCTACCGCTCGATCGGCTGCTGGCCCTGCACCCGGGCCGTGGCGCCCGACGCCGATGCGCGCGACGGTCGCTGGGCCGGCGTCGACAAGACCGAGTGCGGCATCCATCTTGGCCGCCGGGTCGCCCCGGCCCTCTGACCTCCCCTCTCCTTGCGCGAGACCGCCTTGACCGCCCGACGCTCCGTCATCGACCTGATCGGCAACACGCCCCTGATCCGCCTGAACCGCCTGTCCGAGGCGACCGGCTGCGAGATCCTCGGCAAGGCCGAGTTCCTCAACCCCGGCCAGTCGATCAAGGACCGGGCGGCCCTGTCGATCATCCGGCGCGCCCGCGCCTCCGGCGAGCTGCGCCCCGGCGGGACCATCGTCGAGGGCACGGCCGGCAACACCGGCATCGGCCTCAGCCTCGTCGGCGCGGCGCTGGGCCACCCGGTCGTTGTGGTGATGCCGCGCACCCAGTCGGAGGAGAAGAAGCTGGCGGTGCGCGCCCTCGGGGCCCGGCTGGTCGAGGTCGACGCCGCCCCCTTCTCCAGCCCCGGCCACTTCGTGCACCATTCGGCCCGGCTGGCGCGCGAGCTCGACGCCGAGCTGCCCAACGGCGCCTTCTGGGCCAACCAGTTCGACAACCTGTCCAACCGCCTCGCCCACTATGACGGCACCGGTCCCGAGATCTGGGCCCAGACCGAGGGCCGGATCGACGGCTTTGTCAGCGTGGTCGGCTCGGGCGGCACCCTGACCGGCGTCAGCGCTTTCCTGAAAGAACGCAACCCCGACATCCAGGTGGCGCTGGCCGACCCGGCGGGCGCCTCGCTTTACAGCTGGTTCACCCGCGGCGAGATGAAGGCCGAGGGCTCGTCCATCACCGAAGGGATCGGCGTCGGCCGCATCACCGGCAACCTCGAGGGCTTCACCCCCGACCACGCCTTCCGCATCGAGGACGCCGAGTTCCTGCCGACCCTGTTCGACCTCGTGCGCGAGGAAGGGCTGTCGCTGGGCGGCTCCAGCGGCGTGAACCTGATCGGGGCGGTGCGGCTGGCGCGCGAGCTGGGCCCCGGCAAGACCATCGTCACCTTCCTGTGCGACCCCGGCAGCCGCTACGCCTCGCGCCTGTTCAACCCGGAGTTCCTGACGGCCCGCGGCCTGCCGGTCCCGCCGTGGCTGGCCCCCGGCCCGGCGGCCGCCTGAATGGAGGAGTTCCTGCTGTTCGCGGCGGTCGGCTTCGCCGCCCAGCTGGTGGACGGCACGCTGGGGATGGCGTTCGGGGTGATCGCCTCGACCCTTCTGCTGGGCATGGGCACACCCCCGGCCGTGGCCTCCGCCAGCGTCCACGCGGCCAAGGTCTTCACCGGGACGGCCTCGGCGGTGTCCCATCTGGCGCACGGCAACATCCGGCCGAGGCTGTTCTGGCCGCTGGCGGTCGGCGGCGTCATCGGCGGCATGCCGGGCGGTCTGCTGCTGACCAGCATTGATGGCGACCTGATCAAGCCCTGGGTGCTGGGCGGTCTCGCCGTCATGGGCGTCGTCATCCTCGTGCGCGCCACCCGCGAGGTCCGGCTGCGCAAGGTGCCCATGGGAGGCGCCGCGCCGCTGGGCGTGGTCGGCGGCTTCCTCGACGCCCTCGGCGGCGGCGGCTGGGGGCCCACCGTCACCACCACCCTCGTGAGCGCCGGCGAGGCGCCGCGACAGGCTGTCGGTTCCGGCAACGCCGCCGAGGCGGTCGTCGCGATCGCCGTGTCGACCACCTTCATCACCGCCCTGCTGACCGGCCACTGGCAGGACGTCACAGACCTGAAACAGTACGCCGCCTCGGTCGCCGGCCTGATCGCCGGCGGCGTGCTGGCCGCCCCGCTGGCCGCCTTCTTCACGCGCATCCTGCCGGTGCGCCGCTTCGCGTGGCTGATCGGCCTGCTGATCCTGATCCTCGCCGGCCTGCAGCTCTACGCGCTGCTGCGGGGCTGACCGGCCGGGCTCGCGCCCACCTGCAGCCCCGTCCGCGTCAATGTCGCTCGCCCGGCGATGCGTTTTCGCTTGCGCGCAGCCCGGTTGGCCGAACACTGTCGGGCAAACGGGCCTTCGGGGGAGGGACGGATGCGGTCGTTCAGGATCATCGGGCTGGCTGCGGCGCTCGGCGCCTTGCTGGGGTCCGCCGCCGCCGCGCAGGGCGTGCAGGCGCCGCCGCTGCAGGGCGCCCAGGCCATCGGCGCGCCGCCGCAGATGCGCCTCCTCGGCCCCACGGCGACGCCCCGCATCGCCGATGTCCGCAACGAGATCCGGCGCTCCCCGCTCTATCTGGCGGAGATCGACGCCCGCGCCGTCGCCGAGGCCGGACAGGACGTCGTCGTCGCCCTGTCGAGCGAGGTCCGGGTCAACCTGTCCGCGCTGGTGCGGGAAACCAGTCTGGAGCGCTCCACCGGCCTCGAGGCGCTGGATCCGGCCGTCGCCCGCTCGGTCCTCGGCGCCTTGCCGACCTTCGAGACGGCGATCTTCGCGCTGGAGGATCGGCTCGTCGTCGTCCGTGAAGCACGGGTGCCGTTCTCGCCCCGCACCTGCCGGCAGCGTCCCGGCCGGGCCTTCCGCCCGTCCCTGCGCCAGTTCCTCGCCCAGGAGTGTTTCGGGCTGTCGCCGCGCGAGACCTGGCGCGCCGCGCGGGTGGCGCCGGGACCAGACCGCGTGTTCCGCCCCGATGGCGGAGCGGATGCGGGGGCGGTGGTCCAGACGATCGAGGTCGAGGACGCCTTCGAGGCGGAGATCGCCGCCATCCGGTCGGAGCTCGCGGCGGCCCCCGCCGACGCGGAATGGCTGCCCGGCGTCACCGTCAGGACGGCCCGCGGCCTGTCGGACGAGGCCCTGCTCGAGGCCGAGCTGAACGGGTCGCCCCGGCTGATCGTCCAGACCAGCGTGCTGCCCTATGGGCCGCGCGTCGTCGCGCCCGCCGCGAACAGCCCGGCCAGCGCCGGGCCGCTGGGACAGTTCGTCGTCTCCGTCGCGCCCGATATCGCCCGCACGTCCCCACCCCCTGCGCCCCTGTCGTCGCAGCTTCGGCAGTACCTGATCCAGCCGTCGCCGCGCCTCGCGGCGTATGACGCCCGCATCCAGACCCGCCTCACCCCCGCGCAGCTGGGGCTGATGGGGCGGACCCTCGAGGCCCCGGACAATCCGCTCACCAACCCCGGCCGCCCCGCCGGCGGGCTGGAGAGCGGCGCGAGGCCCCTGCCACAGATGGAGGCGCGGCGGCGCACAGGAGAGGTGCTGGACGAGCGCTACCGCACCCTGCTGATGGGCCGTACGGTGCTGCAGCATTTCGGGGACGACTACCGGGTCTCGTTCGGTCGGAACGGCCGTTGGCACGTCGGCTTCGAGTGGTGGGCGGGCTATGGCTATGGCCTGCGCTTCCCGTTCGAACTGGCGACCTCCAGCCGCGAGACGTTCCGCAGCGGCGCGACGGTCACCGGGCGCACCGACACGCCGCTGTTCACCGAAGCGCTGGACGTTGAGGTCGCCGTGGCCGGGATCGCCCGCACCCGAGACGGCCGGTCTCCCTATGCCGACGCCGGCCTTCCGGCGCGGCTGCATGCCGGGGACGCCGAGATGTTCCTGGCCGCCTACGCCGGCTGCCGGCTCTACGGTCGCGTTCCGATCGCCGGCAGCTTCGGCGTCCGTTGCCCGAGCTTCAGCATCCCCCGCGGGTGCGGTCCGGAAGGCTGTTCGCCCAGCCCGGACGACTGCCGCAACAGTCCGTTCTGCGAGAACTTCACGCCCCGGCTGCAGGCCCGACCGTGGAGCATGGGCGATATCACCATCCCGGCCTCGATCCATGGGCTCGAGCTCAACGCCGGCTTCCTGCGCGCCGGCGCGGATCCGGGCATCGAGGCGCTGGCCATCGACACCCGGCTGAGCCTGCTGGCCGAAGCCGTGTCGGGGGAGTTCACCCCCTCCGGGCCAGGCTCGTGTCAGGGCATGGCGCAGATGCAGGCCAACACGCCCGTCGGCCCCGGCGAGTGCCGGCTGCTGTTCGCCCGGGAGACCGCCGACCCCATGCGTCTGCGCGTCATCCCCGACGCCGGCCGCGACGCCTCGGTCCGGCTGACGGACCCGCGCCTCGATCTCACCGTCGGACTGGCGCCCTTCATGGAGCTGTATGTCACCTTCGATCTGAAGGTCTGGTCCAAGCGCTGGGACTGGCGTCTGCATCTCGGTCGCTTCGATATCGATGCGGACTTTGGCCCCCACGACGGCGCGCCGTCCCGCTTCATGGTGGCGGACTGCGAGGCCGACGGCCCGCTGGACGCCGCCTGTCGCCAGGCGCGGCGGCGCACCACCACCGTCCCGGGCTAGGCGGCGCGACCGGGCCGAACGTCGCAGCTGCTAAGGCTCCGCTTGTTCCCGCGCAACGAGCGGTTACGGTCCGCCCCTCGGCGGAGGGGGAAGACGCCTGTGAGTTCGGTCCTGCGGCTGGCGCTGCTTCTGGTCCTGGCCACGGCCGGCCTGTGGGCCGGGCGCGCGGATGCGCAGGTGCAGCGCACCGAGCGCATCGCCGCCGAGCTGGTCCCGATGTCGGCCTGGGCCTCACCCGGCTCCACCGCCGTGGTCGCGGTGCGCCAGGACATCGCCGCCGGCTGGCATACCTACTGGCGCAATCCCGGCGACTCCGGCGGCGCCACGACCCTGTCATGGACCCTCCCCTCCGGCGTCAGCGCCGGGGACATCGTCTGGCCCCTGCCCGAACGCCAGCGCCTGCAGGGGCTGATGAACTACGGCTATTCGGACGAGGTCTATCTGCCCGTGCCGATCGAGGTCCCGGCCAGCGCCCGCCCCGGCGACGTCATGCCGCTCGCGGTCGAGGGGCTGTTCATGGTGTGCAGCGACGAGATGTGCGTGCCGGACGAGCTGACCCTGCGGCTCGACCTGCCCGTCGCCGCCGGCGCAGCGCCGCTCGACCCCAGCCATGGCGCGGCGATCGAACGGGTCCTGACAAGCGCCCCGCGGCCAGCCGCCCTGGTGGCGCGGGTGACGCGCGAGGGCGAGACCCTGCGCCTGACCGTGACGGGGCCCGAGGTCGCCGGATTAGAGGGGGCCGGGCGCGCCGGGGATGACGTGTATTTCTTCCCGTTCACCGGCGGGGTCATCGACCATCCGGGCGAGCAGGTCCTGTCGCGGGGACCTGACGGCCTGACGCTGGTGCTGCCGGCCGGCCGCGCCGTCCTCACCGGCGGCCTGAACGCGCCCCTGGCCGGGGTGCTGGCGACGCCGGACGGCGCGTGGGAGATCACGGCGGAGATCGGCGAGCCCTTGCCGGGCGCCTCCGGCGCCGCCTCGGGACCAAGCCTTGCCGCCGTGGCGCAGGCGGCGCTGTTCGCCCTGCTGGGCGGGCTGATCCTGAACCTGATGCCGTGTGTCTTCCCGGTGCTGGCGATCAAGGCGGCGGCCCTGTCGGCCTCGGCGCACGACCGGGCCGAGGCGCGCCGCGACGGGCTGGCCTTCCTCGCCGGCGTGCTGACCACCTTCCTCGTCCTCGCGCTGGTCCTGATCGCGCTGCGCGCCGCCGGGCAGGCGCTCGGCTGGGGCTTCCAGCTGCAGGCGCCGCCGGTGATCGCCGCCCTCGCCCTGCTGATGCTGGCGGTGGGGCTCAACCTCTCGGGCCTGTTCGAGATCGGCCTGTCGGCCCAGGGCGCCGGCAGCCGCCTGACGCGCCTGCCCGGCGGGGCGGGGGCCTTCTTCACCGGAGTGCTGGCCGTGGTCGTGGCCGCGCCCTGCACCGCCCCCTTCATGGCCGCCGCCCTCGGCGCGGCCCTGGTCATGCCGGCCCCTCTGGCGGTCGGGGTGTTCCTGATGCTGGGGCTGGGGCTGGCCCTGCCCTATCTGCTGGTCAGCCTGTCGCCGGCCCTGCTCAGGCGCCTGCCGCGGCCTGGCCCGTGGATGAGCCGGTTCAAGGCGCTGCTGGCCTTTCCGATGTACGGCGCCGCCGGCTGGCTCGGCTGGGTGTTCGCCCGTCAGGCGGGCGCAGACGCCCTCGCCCTGCTGCTGGCGGCGGCGGTGGCCCTGGCGCTCGGCCTTCAGCTGTGGGGCTGGGCCCAGCAGGCGCACGCCGCCGGCCGCACCGCCCGCCTGCCGGGCGCGGCCGCGGGCCTCGCCCTTGTCCTGACGCTGGGGCTGACGGCCCTGGCCGCCGGCGCGGCGCGGGCCCCTGCCGGCGCCGACACGCCGGCGGGGGCCGGCCTCGCCGCCGCCGCCTGGTCCCCGGAAGCCGTGGCCGAGGCCCGCGCCGCCGGCAAGGTGGTGCTGGTCAACTTCACCGCCGACTGGTGCGTGACCTGCAAGATCAACGAACGGGTCGCCCTGTCGACGTCGCCGGTGCAGGCGGCGCTCGAGGAGGCCAACGCCGTCTATCTGGTCGGCGACTGGACCCTGCGCGACGACGCCATCGCCGCCGAGCTCGCCCGCCATGGCCGCAGCGGCGTGCCGCTCTATCTGCTGTACACCCCCGGCGAGGACGCCCCCCGCCTGCTGCCGCAGCTGCTGACCCCCGGGCTGGTCGCCGAGGCCGTCCGGACCGCGGCTGACGCCCCGCCTGCCTGACCCCACCGCCGACCACGAGAGGAGACCCCGACCATGAAGCTTCGCGTCCTGACCCTGCTGGCCGCCTCGGCCCTCGCCCTCGCCGCCTGCGGCCAGCCCGCCGGCGAGGGCGCCCCCGCCACGGAAGCGGCCGTGGCCGCCGCCAACGCCGCCCCGGCCTTCACCCTGACCAACGCCGAGGGCCAGCCGGTGTCGCTGGCGGACTTCCGCGGCAAGGTCGTGGTGCTGGAATGGACCAATGAAGACTGCCCCTATGTGCGCAAGCACTATGGCGCCGGGGCCATGCAGGCCCTGCAGCGCGAGGCGGTCGAGGACGGCGTGGTCTGGCTGACCATCATCTCCTCCGCCCCGGGCGCCCAGGGCTATGTCGAGGGCGCCGACGCCCGCGGCTGGCGTGACGAGTATTCGGCTGGCTTCTCGCACCTGCTGCTGGATCCGACCGGCGAGACGGGGCGCGCCTATGGCGCCGTCACCACCCCGGACATGCGGGTGATCGACGAGGAGGGCCGGGTCATCTTCACCGGCGGCATCGACGACCGCCCGACCAACCGGCCGGAGGACCTGGAAGGGGCCACCAACTTCGTCCGCGCGGCCCTGGCCGACCACGCCGCCGGCCGCCCGGTCGCCACCCCCTTCGCCCAGCCCTACGGCTGCTCGATCAAGTACGCCGACGAACAGGACGCCGCCCCGGCCGACGCCGCGGCCTGAGGCGGTCCGGGCCGGCCGCCCCGGGGCGACCCGGGCAGGCCGGCCTTCAGGCCCCGCCGGCGGCGAGAGCGCGGATCCAGGCGTGCAGCGCCGCCTCGTCGGCCATGTCCCCGGCGAACAGATGGACCGGTCGCTGGGGCTCGTTGTTGCCGCGCGCCCGGCCGCGATAGACCTTCATCGGCAGCCACACCCGGGCGAGGCCGCTGGGCAGGTCGATCTGGCGCAGCTCCATGTAGAGGGTGTCGGCGCTGGTCTCCCGGCCGACCTGAACCGCGTCGAGGGTCTTCCAGAGGTCCACCGCATCCAGACAGGCCGACGCGCAGCTGGCGTCGGTGAGGACATAGACCGGGCCGCCGGGCAGTCGGCCGGGCTCCGGCGCCGGCCCGGTCTCCGCAGACCCTGCCGGCGCGGCCATGTCCCGCCACAGCGGCTCGCCGGCCGCCATCGCCATGCGCATGCCGGCGATGGCCTCGTCAGCCCAGGCGATCACAGAGGGGTCGCCCTCGGCCGCAGCCAGCTGGTCGCGGAACCCTTGGATCATGGCGATGTTGCCCTCGGAGGCGCGCCAGTCGACGCTCTCTATCGGAGCCATCGGTCGCGCCGCCAGCCAGGCCTCGCCCCACAGGATCCGCGCCAGGTCGTAGCTCCAGCGCGAGGAGCCGCCGCCATTGCCGCGCACATCGAGAACGAGATAGGGCGCGGCCCGCAGTTCGTCCTGCCGACGCCCCGCCTCCCCCAGCAGATCGGTGAGGGCGCGATAGGCGTCGGAGTCCGGATCGCCGTTGAAGGACGGCATCGACAGCCAGTAACCGCCGTCGTCGAGACGCTTCAGACCAAAGTCGCCCGGCGCGCCCGCCGCCAACGCCGAACGCCGCGCGGCGAGGTCGGCGGCGGGGATGTCCCGCCAGGTCAACGGATAGGTCCTTGCCAGGCCGTCGACGTCCCAGCTGCAGGCCGACATTTCCGCAATCCAGGGGTTGGTGGCGTTCATGAAGACCCAGTCGCCCAGCTGGACGCGCTGCGCCTCAAGGAACCAGCGGCCGCGAAAGGTCCCGACCCGCTGCTCGGCGAGGGCGTCGGCCGCGACGCCGTCACAGGCGATCAGCCGGGCCCCGAGCGGCGGGGCCGTCTCGTCCGCGGCGTCGCGGCTGGCGACGATCTGGTCCGCCCCGCGATAGACGGTCAGGAAACCCGGCCAGCGCGAGGGCATGCCGCCCGAGGGGACGAGCCCGATCTGGACGTGGCCGTCGTCAAACCCGGCGACGAGCCCCCGCAGCGCCCACCACCAGCCGCCGGCGTCGGTCGTGTCCTGCGCCCGCGCCCGGGCCTGCGCCAGCATCGCCTCGGCCTGCGGACGGAACGCCGGATTGCGGGGGTCGTACATGCCCGGGTGGGTGTCCTCGAGGGCCCGCGCCACCGCCTCGACGTCCGCCGCCAGGGTCGCCGACCAGTCGCGCGGCGCGCTCATCCACGCCCGATCCGGTTCCTGGGCCGCCGCCGCCGCCCCAAGACCGGCCCAAAGCCCTGCCGCGCCCGCCAGCACCGCCCAACGCCGGATCCCCATCGCGCCCTCCCTCCGCTCGCGACCGGAGGTTAGGCGGCAGCGAAGGAGGTGACAATCGGCGGGCGCCGGGCGCCGCCACCTGCCGCCGGCGCTGCGGGCCTTCATCGACGCCATGAAGCCCGGCTGAGCGCCGTCTCGCGAGTTCAGACCAGGCCCGCGTCGGCCGATCGCTTCAGATGGATAGCGGCGCTGGCGACCTCCCGCTCGGCCTGGGTGAACCCGTACTCCGGGACGATCTGGCCCACCGGATCGGAAACCTGATCCCAGGCCGCGATCAGACGCTCGCCCACATCATCGCCGGCCCCGAGATAGACGCCCTGGGTCAGGGTGACATGGGCCCGGGCGAAATGGCCGGCCCCGGCGCAGACGATGGCCCGCGTCGGCGCCTCGTCGACCACCAGCGGCAGCAACGCCGGGCTGACCAGGGCCGGATCAAGGCGCTGAAGGCTCTCATCCGGCAGGACGCCGGCGGTCATCTGGGTCGCTGCCGTCGGCGCGAGGCAGTTGACGCGAATGCCGTACTTCTCGCCCTCGATGGCCAGGGTCTGCATCAGGCCCACCAGCCCCATCTTGGCCGCGCCATAGTTGGCCTGGCCGAAGTTGCCATAGAGTCCCGAGGAGGAGGTCGTCATCACGATGCGACCGTGGCGCTGCTCGCGCATCGGCTCCCAGACCGCCTTGCAGCAAACCGCCGCGCCGATCAGGTGGACGTCGGTGACGAGGCGAAAATCGCTCATCTCCATCTTGGCGAAGCTCTTGTCGCGCAGGATCCCGGCGTTGTTGATCAGAATATCGATCCGCCCGAAGCGGCGCAGCCCCGCCTCGACCATGGCGGCGACCGCGGCCTCGTCCGTCACTGACCCCGCGACGCCGAACGCGCGCCCTCCGGCCGCCTCTATCTCCCCGGCCGCGGCCATGGCGGCCTCGCCCGAAAGGTCGTTGACGATGAGGCTGGCGCCCTGCCGCGCCAGATAGAGCGCATGCTGACGCCCCAGCCCGCCGCCGGCGCCTGTGACGATCGCCGTCCGTCCGTGCAGCTTCATGAGAGGTCCCCCGATGGATCGATAGTCGTGCTCGACGCCGGCTTGCAGATCGACATGAAGCCCGCGGCCATGAAGGCGGCCATGCGCTGCTTCACCGCTTCAAAATCCTCGGAATCGCACAGCCCGCCCGAAAGTCGGTTGATCCGGCCGGTGCGCGCCAGCGTCAGCATCAGGGCGCCGGTGACGAAGTGATAGCCCCAGAAGATGTCTTCCTCGGCGCAGTCCGGGAGCGCCTTCTTCAGCAGCTCGATCAGCCGCAGGACCACCGGATCGAAGTGGAAGTCCATCAGCTCCGCGCCATAGGTCGTGTTCGACACCTGGGCGCTGAGGGCCCCGTAGTTGCGCCAGTTCTCGCCGCCATTGCCGTAGAGATCGAGGTCGGTGTCGAGGAAGGCGCGCAGGGCCCCCTCGACAGTTGGCTTGCCCCGCGTCGCCAGATCGTAGTCGTCAAGCGCCTTCATGCGCCGCGCGATGGTCACCTCGGCGCGACGCGCAATGACCGCGTCGAACAGCTTCTTCTTGTCGGTGAAGTAGTAGTTCAGCAGCGTGTGGTGCACGCCCACGCGCTTGGCCACGTCCTTGAGGGTGACGCCATAGAGACCGTGAACGGAGAACAGATACTCGGCGGCGTCGAGGATCTGCTCCATCTTGTCGAGCCGCTGCTCGACCTTGGTCCGCCGGCCCCGCGTCCGGGGAGCTTCAGCCGATCGCGACTGCGCCGGTTCTCTCGGGGCCGTCTTGTCAGCAACCGCCATAGTCCACTCTCAAACGCATCTTGTCGATCTTGCCCGTCGCCGCGAGCGGCATCTGCTCGACCCGCACCACGGCGTCCGGAATCCACCATGGCGCGACCCGTCCGCGCAACGGCGCGAGAATGTCTTCGTCAGATACATCCTCGTTTCGGGTCTGGATGACGAGCACCGGCCGCTCGCCCCATTTGGCGTCCTGACGCCCGATCACCGCGGCCAGCGACACAGACTCATGCTCGTTGACCACCGCCTCGATCTCCGCGGGATTGATCCATTCGCCTCCCGACTTGATCAGGTCCTTGGCGCGTCCGGTGATGATCAGTCGCCCCCGGCCGTCGATACGGGCCAGATCGCCGGTCGGGAACCATCCCTCGGCATCGGTCGCGGGCTCGGGGTGGTTCAGATAGCGCGCCACCACGGCCGGGCCCCGGACACGCAAGTGCCCCTCCGCACCGTGCTGGTCCGGCAGGGGGCGGCCCTCGGCGTCGGTCAGCAGCAGGTCGATGCCAAAGGCGGCGCGCCCGGACACTTCCGCGAGCCGGTCCGGGTCCGAGGGCGGCGCGCAGGTGCCGAGGGGCGACAGCTCCGTCATGCCCCAGCTGGTCTGGATCTCGACCCCCAGCCGCGCCTCGATCCGCGCCATCAGGGCCGGAGCCAGCGGCGCCCCGCCCACCAGGATGCGCCGCAGGGTCGGCGTGCCCCCCCCGGTTCTCTCAAGATGTTCGACCAGGCCCAGCCAGACGGTGGCGATGCCCACCGCCACGGTCACGCCCTCCTGGTTGATCAGGCGCTCGAGGCTGGCCCCGTCGAGCTCACGGCCAGGCAAAACCAGGCGCGCGCCCGCCGCCGGGGCGGCGAACGGCAGGCCCCAGGCATTGGCATGAAACATCGGCACCGCCGCCAGCACCGTGTCCCGGGCGGTCAGCGCCATCACATCGGCCTGCAGCAGCCGCAGCGTGTGCAGGAAGCTGGAGCGGTGAGTGTACACCACCCCCTTGGGCGCACCGGTCGTCCCGGACGTGAAGCACAGGCCGGAGGGCGTGTCCTCGCCAAACCCGCCCCACGAGGCCATGGGCGCAGCCGCCGCCACCCGCGGCTCCAGCGGCTCGCCGCCCGGGGCGGCGTTGCCGTTGGCCTCCCCCGCGCCACCGATCGACAGGACAGTCCGGACGCTCGTGGCGCGATCGGCGACACGGCGGGCGAGCGGGAGCAGGTCGTCGCTGGCGATCAGCACCCGGGCCTGGGACTGCTGCACCATGTCCGCCAGCTGCGCCTCAGTGAGGCGCGGGTTGAGCGTGTGGCAGACTGCGCCCATGCCCATGGTGGCGTACCAGACCTCCATATGCTCCTGGCCGTTCCAGGCCAGGGTGGCGACCCGATCGCCCGGGCCGACGTCAAGGTCCGCCAGCACCGTCGACACCTTCCGGGCGCGGGTCATCAGGCCGGCGTAGCCGATACGGTCGGTGCGTCCGCCCGGGCGCGCCGAGACCACCTCCGTGTCGGGAGACCAGCGCGCAGCATGCGTCAGGAACTTGTCGAGGGTCAGCCCGTAGGGCTGCATGGCGCCGTCGATCATGAGCAACCCGGTCCCTGCGGCGGCAAGGGGGGCGAGGCGACCCCGAAGTTGAACACCCAGGGCAAGCCGCCCGCGGCCCGGCGACGGCAGACGACGGCCTCGTGCAGCTCGAACATCCCGGGCATGAGGTCCTGCCGCACGACCGGCGTCCCGTCGAACGTCATGTAGGGCTCGCGCCCGTCA
This sequence comes from Brevundimonas sp., assembly GCF_035998205.1. Taxonomy (GTDB): domain Bacteria; phylum Pseudomonadota; class Alphaproteobacteria; order Caulobacterales; family Caulobacteraceae; genus Brevundimonas. Next base: position 65,138 of record NZ_DASYHT010000004.1, on the reverse strand, counting down.
TGGGCGGGCCAGTCGGGGCTGCCGGGCGCGACCGGCTGGCCGGTGCGAGCGAAGCTGCCCCAGTAGGCCATCATGGCGCTGGACAGGGCGTGTTCGGCGGGCGTGTCCGGAATGGCCGGCCAGCGGGGGGGCGTCCGGTCGAAATTGCCGAAGACATAGGGGATCTCTGCCGCATGGAAGGCGTGCAGCCCCGCCTCGTCCGCCGCCGGATAGCCGTGATCGAAATAGTAGAGGTAGCCCCGCTGGCCTGTGCGCGCCTGCCGCGCCACCAGCCGCTCCGCCGTCCAGCCGTAGAGGCCATCGCGCGGGGTGGCGAGCAGGCTCTCGGTCAGGTCTCCCGCCGGATAGAGGCGCAGGAAGGCGTCCGCGAGGTCGCCGTAACGCTCCCGGATCAGGCGTTCGTAGACGACCGGGTCCGTCGGGGCATTCGCCGGCAGCAGGAAGCGCAGGCTTCGGATCTCGCCATCATTGAACCCCGCCATCAGCGGCACCGGAGCCTGCCGCCCCGCGTCGAAGACCTGCACCAGCTGCTCCGGTAGGAGACGGCCGTCGATCGTGCCGATCGGCGCATAGCCCGTGGCGAGCGCGCGCGTGGTCAGGGTTTGGGCGTCCATGGCCCGGAGGTCGTCGATATCCGCGGCCCCCAGCTGGGCCTGAACCCAGACGCCGACCTGCTCCGCCACCGGATCGCCATGACGGCTCGAGCGCAGCTCCGGCGTCGACAGCATGTAGGCGCTCTGGGCGATCGCCCGGTGGAACAGGCCCCGCGCCTCGGGAGAGGCCATCAGATACATGACACTGAGCGCCCCGGCGGACTCACCGGCGATGGTGACATTGGCCGGATCGCCGCCGAAGGCCGCGATATTGGCTTGGATCCAGCGCAGCGCCGCGATCTGGTCGAGCAGACCGTAGTTGCCCGAGATGTTGGCGGGCGATTCCGCGCTGAGCTGCGGGTGGGCGAGATAGCCCAGCACTCCGAGGCGGTAGTTGATCGTGACGACCACGAGCCCCTGGTCCGCGGCGAGGTGCGCCCCGTCATACATCGCCTCGCTGCCGGAACCGGTGTTGAGCGCGCCGCCATGGATCCAGACGAAGACCGGCGCACCGCTGGCCGCGTGGGGAGACCAGATGTTCAGGGACAGACAGTCCTCGCTCATCTGCGGAGGCTCGGCCGCCGCATAGATGCTCTGCCCCCGGGCGGTCGGCTGGTGACAGGCCGGCCCGAAGCGGGTGGCGTCCCGCGGCTCGCGCCATGGAGGCATCGCCTCCGGGGCGCGCCACCGTCTCCAGCCGGTGGGCGCCTGCGCATATGGGATGCCGCGGAACACATCGACCGTTTCCAGCCGCTCGCCGAGCACCGCCCCCGCCGGCGGGGTCGCCACCGGGTCCGCCAGAGCCGGGGCCGCGCCCAGCAGGGCCAGCGCTGCGGCGAGCCCGAGGGTCGATGGCCTCGTCATGCCCCGGCCTCCTCATGGCGCCGGATCTTGCGGGCCAGTCCAAGGAACATCAGGATCGCCAGCCCGTAGAACGGCAGCAGGGTGTAGAACGCCATCTGCAGCGAATTCTCCGGGTGAGTGGCCCTGAACCAGTCGCTGGCGGCGCCGAGATAGGTCGGCCCCAACCCGAGCCCGATCAGGTTCATGACCAGAAGCAGGAGGGCCCCGGCCAGCACCCGCTGGTTCGGCTTCACCTCTTCCTGAACCAGGGTCACGGCCGGCGAGAGATAGAAATAGTTGAGCGCCATCGGGATCGTCAGCAGCAGCAGGGCCCACTCCCAGCGCGGGGCCCAGACGAACCCGGCGAAGAACGGCGCCGCCAGCGCCAGGCCGATCGCCGGCAGCCAGGCGTAGGCCGCCTTGGTCCGCCGGGCCCACCGGTCGATCAGCCGTCCCGATGCGAACATGCCGAGGCTGACGCAAATGCCGACGACAAGGGCGTACCACAGCGCCACCTCCTGCAGCGTCATGCCCTTCTCCCGCATCAGGAACAGGGTGGCGAAGTTCAACAGGGCGTAGGTGACGAACTGGGTCGCACCGCAGGCCAGGGCCATGCCCCGCAGCACCGGATTGGCGAAGTACATGCGGCAGGTGGCCCAGAAGCTCGGCGCGGGCTCGGCGGGCGACGCCGCGACGGCAGGGGCGGCCTCGGGCAGGTCGAGGCCGCCCTTCTTCGGCTCGCGCACAAAGAACCAGACGATCACCGCCGTGACCACGCCGATGAGCCCGACCCAGAGGAAGGCGTCACGCCAGCTGTAGGCGGCGGCGATCGACGCGCCGAACGCCACCCCCAGGGCCTGACCGATCGGCGGGCCGAGGTTGAACAGGCTGAGCGCCGTGCCCCGCGTTCCCGAGGGGAAGTAGTCCGAAATGATGGCGTAGGAGGGCGGCACGCCGCCCGCCTCGCCGACCCCGACGGCCATGCGCGCGGCGGCCAGCTGCGGATAGTTGGCGGCAATGCCGCAGGCCGCCGTGGCGGCGCTCCAGAGGCCGCAGGAGAAGGCCAGCACCTTGACCCGGTTGGTCCGGTCCGCGAGCCAGCCGACCGGAATGGCCAGCACGCAGTAGAAGACGGCGAAGTAGAGGCCGCTGATCAGACCCAGCTGGCCATCCGTCACCCCCAGCTCATCCTGGATCGGTTTGGCCAGGATCGACAGCAGCTGGCGGTCGAGGAAGTTGAGCACATAGACGAAGCACAGAAGCGCCAGGACGAACCAGGCTTCCGGGCCCGGCCGGGCGCCCGAGGCGCCCGGCGCTGCAACGTTGGAGGTCGCCATCGATCAGTACTCGAAGCTAAGGCGCACGCCGATCGTGCGCGGGCGCAGTCGACCATAGCGCCCGTCGAGGAAGGCCTCCGGATGGATGTAGTTGACCGACCGGTCGTCAAACAGGTTCTCGACATAGCCCCCGACCACGAAGCGATCGAAGGCGAAGGCGAGGTTGGCGTTCACAAAAGTGTAGCTGTCGGTGTCGTCGTAGGTCGGCAGCGGCACCAGCGGACGACCGGGCGTGTTGGGGAAGGCGTTCGGGAAACTGCCCACGTGGGAGACAGCGACCGAAGCGTTGGCCTCGACGGCCGGCGTCGGCTGCCAGCGATAGTCGACCCGCAAGGAACCGGACACGCGCGGGCCGGCCAACCGGGCCCCGACCACCGCGCCGGAGAAGGCTGCTTCCTGCGGCGTCAGCTGATCGACCTCGGCCTCGTTCAGCGCCCCCGCGAAGGCGACTGTCCAGCCGTCGGCCGGCAGGGCGGTCAGCGCCACTTCCAGACCCTTGCTGGTCGCCCCGCCGATGTTGGTGGCGAACTGCACCGAGTCCGAGACGCGGTTGGCCTGGACCTGGATGTCATTCCAATCGACCCAGTAGAGGGCGGCGTCCGCATAGAGACGTCCGTCGAACCAGCGCCCCTTCACGCCGATCTCGTAGTTGACCAGCTTGTCCGACGAGGCGCCGTACGGAATGATGATGTCGGTCGGATCGATCGTGCTGGCCGCCCCGGCGCGGGCGTTCACGATAGGCGGACGGAAGCCGGTCGATATGGCGGCGTAGGTGGTCAGCGAAGGCATCGGCCGCCAGGAGCCGCTGAGCCGGTAGGAGGTCCCCGTCTCCTCGGCCTTCACCCCCTCGGCCGCCGCGATCGGCGTGACGGTCAGGGGACCGGACAGACCGAACAGGGCGAAGGTCAGATAGTTCGAATTATAGCCGCCGGCCTCGGTGAAGCCCTGGGCGTCGGTCTTGCCGTAGCGCAGACCGCCGGTGACCCACAGGTCGGGCGTGAAGCGATAGGTCAGCTCGCCGAAGGCCGCGATCTCGTGGCTGATGAAGTGGGACCCGAACCGTTGATAGTACTCGTCGGGGAGGCCGGTGATGCCTCGCGCGGCGAGGAATTGGGGGCTTGAGCGATAGTTGTAATCGACGTCCCGCCGCTTGCGGAAATAGAAGCCGCCGATGGACCAGTCGACCCGGCCGCCCGGGTCAGACACCAACCGGGTTTCCTGCACCAGCGTCTCGTCGAAGGCGTCGGCGTCCAGAGCGAAGGGGAACGCCTGCGCAAAGGTGCCGGCCAGATCGACATAGAAGAGGCCCGTATAGTCCGACCAGGTCGTCGAGCTCGTCAGCCGTGCGCCATCGAACTGGTACTCCAGCGTCAGGTTGTAGTTGGCCATGTCGCTCTGGAAGAGGTCCGGCCGGTCGGTCAACCGGACGTATTCGCCGCGGTTAGGATTGGTCAGCGAAGCGTCGTGCGGGTTGCTGATCTCGTGCGAGTACATCAGCCGCCCGGTGAACCGGTCGTTCGGCTCCCACTGGAGGATGGCCCGACCGCCGTACTGCACCAGGGAGTTGGCGTTCTCGATGCCCGTGCCGACGTTGTCGATCCACCCCTCCTCGTGACGCGAGAACCCGACGATGCGGAGCGCCAGCTCGTCATCGACCAGCGGCACATTGACCATGGCGTTGTAACGCTGGCGCAGGCCGCCCTCGTTCATCGTCCCCAGATCGACCAGGGCCGAGGCATCGAAACCGGTCGGGTCCGGGTCGTGCGTCAGGATCCGCAAGGCCCCCGCCAGCGACCCCGAGCCGAACAGGGTCCCCTGGGGCCCCCGCAGAAACTCGATCCGCTCGACGTCGTATAGGGTGGGGTCAAGGATCGTGGAGTTGCCGTTCGACGAGATCGGCAGTTCGTCGATGTAGATCGCCACCGTGCTCTGCAGGTTGGCCCCATAGCCGTTGGTCGCCACGCCGCGGGCGGTGAAGTTGTTGAAGTTGGCCGACGCCCGGTTGAGCACGACGCCGGGGGTCGCGGTCGCCAGGCCATCGTAGTTGACGATGCCCCGCGCGTTCAGATCCTCCTGCGACAGGGCCGTGATGCTGACAGGCACGTCCTGCAGGCGTTCCGCCCGCCGCGTCGCCGTCACGATGATCTCCTCGACGACCGTCGCCTCGCGGTCCTGTCGCGTGGCTCGGTCAGCGTCCTGGGCATGGGCAGCCGACGCCAAAACCGTCGCCTGGACGAGGACGCACGCAGAGCACAGCAGCTTCGATTTCTTCACGATGAACCCTCCCTGGCGTCGATCATGATCGCCGACGCTCGTGAGGGAGTGAGCCACGCCTCCCGGGGCGAGTCAACACTCGCTCTCGCGTGCGTGAATATCTTACTCGCCCCGGAGCGGCGCGCGCACACAGGCGGCATTGCACCGCCCATGTCATGGAGCTGCAGCCCTACGGCGCGCCTATCGCCACGTTCAGGCTTTCAGTGCCCCTGCGCGGAGCAATCGGGACGCCCGGCGCGTCGGATGAGGCGGGCAAACAGCCGATCAGTCGGCGACGCTGGCGGTATCGAACGCCATCACGACACCCGATCCCGGAACGGCGACATAGGCCAGCGCACCATCAGGCGAGACCACGACGCCAGAACTTCGCGTCACCCCGTTGATGAAGGCCGTCCGCCGGTCAGATGTGGAAATGACCAGCACGGGCCCCATCATCCGGTTGGTGACATAAAGCTGTGTCCCGTCCGGGGACACCGCGAGGGCGGCGGGCAAGGCGGCGATCCTCGACCGCGAGATTTCGACGAGGGCGGCGGCGTCGATGATCGAGAGGTGCTCGGATCTTGCGCTGCCGGCATAGACCCGGCCCCCGTCCGGCGACACCGCCAGACCGGAAATCCCGGCCGGCGCACCGCTGATCGCGATCGATGCAACGAGGGTGTTCGCAAGGGCGTCGATGACGCCGACCGAGTCCGCTGCAGGTCGCACTTCGGGCCCCGTGGGCTCCGGAGCCCGTACCGCGACATAGACCCTCGCACCGTCCGGAGAGACCGCGACCTGGCTGGCGAACCCGCCCGTGGGGACGGTGGCCAGCAGACGACGGCTGGCCGCATCGACCACCGCCAGGCCGGCGGCCCCGAGGGCGACATAGACCGTCGCGCCGTCGACCGATACGGCGACGTCCATGGCATAGAGGCCGACGTCGAGCGTCGCTGTCGCCGTGTCGGTCGAGGTATCGATACTCGTCAGCAGGCCTGTGCGGCCGTGGGCGACGTAGAGGCGCGTCCCGTCCGGGGAAAGCGCCACCGCGACAGGCTGGTCGTCTACGGTCACTGTCGAGACAAGCGTATGGGTCACCGCATCGACCACCGAAATCGTGTCGGCGGCCAGATTGGCGACATAGAGGCGCTTCCCGTCCGGCGAGACAGCCACATCCGAGGGCGACGCGCCAACAGGGATCGACGCAACAAGGCCATGCAACGGGCCATCGGCGGAGTTCCCCGGACCTGTAGCCATGATCCCGATGGGCAAGGGGCCGACGCCGCCCGTCCTGTCAGTCTGCGCGCCGGCTGCCGTCGCAACGATCAACCCGGCCAGGGCGACCAGTCCAGGAACGCCTGCGCGGCGGACAAGACAAGACGGCAAGGCAGCCTCCTTCCGCCAGCCGGCGTGTCGTCTCAAGGCGTGACCCAACCGGTGCTGGCGTTGGCCGATATTGCCTCGCCCCCCACCATGTGGACAAGCCGGCCACCAGGCTCGGAGCCGTCGGCACAGACTTCAGCGCGCCTTTTCCAGCCGAAGCAGGCTGCTCACTCCCACTCGATGGTGCCGGGGGGCTTGGAGGTGACGTCGTAGACGACGCGGTTGACGCCGCGGACCTCGTTGATGATGCGCGTGGCGGTGCGGGCCAGCACGTCCCAGGGGAACTGATAGAAGTCCGCCGTCATGCCGTCGGTCGAGGTGACGGCGCGCAGGGCCAGCACCTTCTCGTAGGTGCGGGCGTCGCCCATGACGCCGACCGTCTTGACCGGCAGCAGCACGGCGAAGGCCTGCCAGATGTCGTCGTAGAGGCCGGCCTTGCGGATCTCGTCCAGATAGATGGCGTCGGCCTCCTGCAGGGTGGCGACGGCGTCCGGGGTGATCTCGCCGGGGATGCGGATGGCGAGACCTGGCCCCGGGAAGGGATGGCGGCCGACGAAGGCATCGGTCAGGCCCAGCTCGCGGCCGAGGGCACGGACCTCGTCCTTGAACAGCTCGCGCAGGGGCTCGACCAGCTTCAGCTTCATGTAGTCGGGCAGGCCGCCGACATTGTGGTGGCTCTTGATCACCGCCGAGGGGCCGCCGGTGGCGGAGACGCTCTCGATCACGTCGGGATAGAGGGTGCCCTGGGCGAGGAATTCCGCTCCCTCGATCTTCGCCGCCTCGCGGTCGAACACCTCGATGAACACCCGGCCGATGGTCTTGCGCTTGGTCTCCGGGTCGCTGATCCCGGCCAGGGCCCCGAGGAACTCGGCCGAGGCGTCCACATGCACCAGCGGGATGTTGTAGTGCTCGCGGAACAGGGTGGTGACCTGCTTCGCCTCGTCCTTGCGCAGCAGGCCGGTGTCGACGAACACGCAGGTCAGCTGGTCGCCGATGGCCTCGTGGATCAGCACCGCCGCCACCGAGCTGTCGACCCCGCCGGACAGGCCGCAGATAACCTTGGCGTCGCCCACCTGCGCGCGAATCTTCGCCACCTGCTCGTCGCGATAGGCGGCCATGGTCCAGTCGCCGGTCAGGCCCGCCACCCCCTGGGTGAAGTTCTTCAGGATCATCGCCCCGCGCGGCGTGTGCATCACCTCCGGGTGGAACTGCACGCCGTAGATCCTGCGCGTCTCGTCGGCGATGGCGGCGAAGGGCGCGCCCTCGGAGGTGGCGATGACCTCGAAGCCCTCGGGGATGGCGGTGACCCGGTCGCCGTGGCTCATCCACACCGGTTCGCGGTGATCGACCGCGCCGATGCCGGCGAACAGCGGGCTGTCGCGGGTGATGACGATCTCGGCCCGGCCGAACTCGCGGTGGTGGCCGCTCTCGACCTTGCCGCCCAGCTGGGCGCAGATGGCCTGCTCGCCGTAGCAAATGCCGAGGATCGGCACGCCGGCGGCGAACAGGGCCGGGTCGGCGCGCGGGCTCTCCGCCTCGGTCGTGGAGGCCGGCCCGCCGGACAGGATGATCGCCTGCGGGGCCATGGCCGCCAGCGCCGCCCCGGCTTTGTCGAACGGGTGGATCTCGCAGTAGACGCTGGCCTCGCGCAGGCGCCGCGCGATCAGCTGCGTCACCTGGCTGCCGAAATCGACGATGAGGACTTTCTGGTGGGCGGTCATGCGGCGGCGTCCGGGGCGGAAGAAAGGGCGGGGATGAGGGCGGCGGGGCCGTGCGCATCCAGCACGGCGAACAGGCGGTCGAGCGCCCCGGCGAGGTTGGCGTCGACCTCGGCGAGGGTCGAGGTCCAGTCCTCCAGCCGGGTCAGTTCGCTGCGGCCGTCGGAGACCCCGCGCAGGGCGACCAGGGGCCGGTCGAAGGCGGCGGCGGCGCGCGCCAGCGCCCAGGTCTCCATGTCGACCATGTCGGCGTCGATCTCGCCGTAGCGGGCGCCCGAAATCACATCCGCGCCGGTCGACAGGCGGGCCGTCGGCCAGCCCGGGATCAGGCACGGCAGCGGCAGCACGGCCGGCAGGTCGAGCAGCGGCGTCACCCCCGGCGCGAAGCCCAGCGGGCTGGCGTCCATGTCGCGATAGCTGACCGAGCCGACCTGATAGACCGCGGCATGGTCCAGCGTCGCCGAGCCGCACGAGCCGAGCGACAGCACGAGGTCCGGCAGCTCGCCGGCCGCGGCCAGCCGCGCCAGGGCCGCGGTCAGGCTGACCGCCGCCTCGACCGGCCCGACGCCGGTCATCAACGGGTTGATGCGGGCCCGCAGATGCGCCCCGTACTCGGCCGGGGCCGCCATCACCGGCAGCACCCGCACCCCGCCCCGGCTCACGACCTGCCCGCTCATGCGGCGCGCTCATACAGGGCGAAGAAGAAGCCGTCGGTGTTGGTCGAGGCGGGGGAGAGGCGGAGCCTCATTCCTCCCCCACAGGGGGAGGTGGCGCCGAGCTCCGCGAGGCGACGGAGGGGGGCGTGCGCCGCCCCCCCTCCACCACGCTGCGCGTGGTCCCCCTCCCCCTGCGGGGGAGGAATGATCGCCCTGAACCCCGGATGCGCGGCCTCGAAGGCGTCGGCGCTGGCCTCGTTCTCGCGGCTCAGCATGGAGCAGGTGACATAGGCCAGCCGGCCGCCGGGCTTCACCAGCTTCGCCGCCTGGCCGAGGATGCGGACCTGAAGGGCGTGCAGCCGCTCGACCTCCTCCGGGGTCAGCCGCCAGGCGTCCTCGGGCCGGCGCCGCCAGGTGCCCGAGCCGCTGCACGGCGCATCGACGAACACGAGGTCGGCCTGATCGTTCAGGTCCTCCATGCCGCCGCCGTTCTGGCCGATCAGGCGCAGCTCGGCCTCGAGACCGGCGCGGGCCAGCCGCGGACGGATGTTGTCCAGCCGCTTCGCCACCACGTCCGAGGCGATCAGCCGCCCCTGCCCGGCCATCGCCAGGCCGAGCCCGAGGGTCTTGCCCCCGCCCCCGGCGCAGTAGTCGACCACCGTCATGCCCGGGGCGGCGCCCGCCAGGGCGCAGACGATCTGGCTGCCCTCGTCCTGGATCTCGACCCGGCCGTCCTTGAAGGCGTCCAGCGCCTGGATGTTCGGCGGCGGCTCCGACGGCAAACGCAGGCCGACCGGGGAATGGGGCGTGCGGCTCGGGGTCAGCCCGGCAGCGACCAGCTCGGCCTCGACCGCCTCAAGGGTCGTGCGGGCAATGTTCACCCGCAGGTCGATCGGGGCGCGCGGCTGCATCAGCTCGCGGGCCTCGTCGGCCCAGCGGTCGCCGAAGGTGGCGCGGAAGTCCTCGACCACGAACTCCGGCAGGCCGGCGGCGACCCAGCCGGGCAGATCGCCCGCGCCGGCGGTCAGCCGCGACCGCTCCTGCTTCGACAGGGGCCGGGGGCCATAGCCCTCGCCGGTGTGCAAGGTCTCGATCTCGTCCAGCGACAGGCCGTCGATCGCCGCCAGCGAGCCGATCACCAGGGCGCGGCCGTCCTCGCGCCCGCCCATGATCCACGACAGACGGCCGCGGGCGCGCAGCACCTTGTAGACCCGGTCGGCCACGGCGCGACGGTCCTTGGAGCCGGCGAAGCGGTTCTGCTGCCCCCACGCCTTCAGCACCGTCTCGGCCGGCTGTCGGCCCTGGGCGATGGAGTCGAGCACCGAGGCGGCGGCGGCGAGACGAGCGGCGGGCGTCACGGCAGGAACAGGGCGGCGAACACCGCCACCAGCCCGAGGGTGGCCACCATCCACGCCAGGCTGCGCACATAGGGCGCGCCGGCGGCATAGAGCGGGATGTAGGCCAGACGCCCCCAGAAGAAGGCCTGGGTCCCCCAGAAGGTCAGGGTCCCGGTCTTGTCGGCCACTTCGGCGATGAGCACCCCGCCGATGAACAGCGGCAGGGTCTCCCAGAGATTGGCCTGGGCCCGCTCCAGCCGCTGCGTGACCACATCGGGCGTCCTGGGCGTGGAGTCACGGGGCCCGGCGTTCCAGTCGAGGCCATTGACCTTTGTGCGCCCCGCCGCCGCCGGAAACAGCGAGACGAAGGCCAGCACCAGGGTCAGGGCCAGCATGGTCAGCTCGGGCGATCCCGCGACGGGCCAGCTCATGGTCATCCCTGCCGGTAGTTGGGGGCCTCGCGGGTGATCATCACGTCATGGACGTGGCTCTCGCGCAGGCCGGCGTTGGTGATGCGCACGAAGCGGGCGCGGCTCTGGAAGGCGGCGATGTCGGGGGCGCCGACATAGCCCATGGAGGCGCGCAGACCGCCGACCAGCTGGTGGATTACCGGCGAGATCGGCCCCTTGTAGGGGGTCTGGCCCTCGATACCCTCGGGCACCAGCTTCTCGGACGAGACCTCCTTCTGGAAGTAGCGGTCGGCCGAGCCGCGGGCCATGGCCCCGACCGAGCCCATGCCACGGTACGACTTGTAGGAGCGGCCCTGGTAGAGGAACACTTCGCCCGGGCTCTCGTCGGTGCCGGCGAACATCGAGCCCATCATGGCCACATTGGCCCCGGCGGCTATCGCCTTGGCGAGGTCGCCCGAGTACTTGATGCCGCCGTCAGCGATCACCGGGGCCCCGCTCTCGCGGGCGGCGCGGGCGGCGTCCATCACGGCGGTCAGCTGGGGCACGCCGACGCCGGCGACGATGCGGGTAGTGCAGATCGAGCCCGGCCCGATGCCGACCTTCACGGCGTCGGCCCCGGCGTCGATCAGGGCGCGGGTGGCGTCATAGGTGGCGACATTGCCGGCGATGATCTGGATGCGGTTGGACTCGCGCTTGATGCGCTCGACCACCGCCGCGACCGAGGACGAGTGGCCGTGGGCGGTGTCGATGACCACCACGTCGGCCCCGGCCTCCGCCAGCATCATGGCCCGCTCGTAGCCGGCGTCGCCGACGGTCGAGGCGGCCCCGACCCGCAGCCGGCCCTGGTCGTCCTTGGCGGCGTTCGGGAAGGCCTGGGCCTTCTCGATGTCCTTCATGGTGATCAGGCCGACCGCCCGGTAGTCCTCGTCGACGACGATGACGCGCTCGATCTTGCGCGTGCGCAGCAGGTTCTGCGCCTCCTCGCGGCCGGCGCCCTCGCGCACGGTGACCAGCTCGCCCGTGGTCATCAGGGTCGCTGCGCGGACCTCGGGGTCCCGCTCGAAGCGCATGTCGCGGTTGGTCAGCATGCCGACCAGCCGCCCGGTCTCGCGATCGACCACCGGGAAGCCGGTGATCTTCTTGCGGGCGACGATCTCGCGCACCTCGCCCAGCGTCGTGTCCGGGAACACCGTCACCGGGTTGACCACCATGCCGCTCTCGTAGCGCTTCACGGCGCGGACCTGGTCGGCCTGCTCGTCCACCGTCATGTTGCGGTGGATGACGCCGAGCCCGCCGGCCTGGGCCATGGCGATGGCCAGCCGGGTTTCGGTCACCGTGTCCATGGCGGACGACAGCAGCGGGATGTTCAGTCGGATGTCGCGGGTCAGGCGCGTCGAGACATCCACCTCTGCGGGCATGACGTCGGACGGGCCGGGTTCGAGCAAAACATCGTCGAAGGTGAGCCCTTCGCGAATCTCCATGAGGAGCCTCCGTTTTGCGGGCCGCGTATAGACTGCCCTCTTGCGGCGCCGCAAGAGCGGCCCGTCCTATTGTCGCGATAAAGAGAATTGCGGTTGCAACCTTCACACGGGGCCGCCACTTAAGCCCCCATGGTCGAGATGGTCATTCGCACGGTGCGGGCCCTGGCGCTGAAGATCGCCAGCTACGCCACCATGCACCTGATCGTGGCCATTCTGGTGGCCTACGCCATCACGCGCGACTGGACCCTGGCCCTCGCCATCGGCCTCGTCGAACCCATCGCCCAGACCTTCGCCTTCGCCATCCACGACCGGGTCTGGCACCGCATCGAGCGGCGCAAGCGACTGGGGCCCCTGCAGGAAACCGCCGAGGCGGTCGAGGGCCGCCTGGGCCTGCACGACCATCACGCCTGCAACCACGCCCTGCCGACCTCGTTCCGTACGCTGGCCTGGAAGACAGGCACCTACGGGATCATGCATTTCGCCGTGGCCGTGCTGGTCGCCTACGCCCTGAGCGGCGACTGGCGCGTGGCCCTCGCGGTCGGCACGCTGGAGCCGCTGGTCCAGACCGTCTTCTTCACGATCCACGACCGCATCTGGAGCCGGATCGAGCGCCGCCGCGCCGAGCGCCGCGCCCGCGAGTTGCAGGCCGCCTGAGGGACGGCAGCGCCCCTCTGGCCCCATGCTTCGCGCATCAGCGTCGCCAGAAAGCTCCGTTTTTTAACTGAAACTGCGCAAGAGTAACGGCCTGTATCGCGGAGGTCGTCCTCGTGAGCGTCAGTAAAACTTTCGATTGCGTCGTTGAACTGGCCGCCCGTCTGTTTCTGGCGCCGACCTCGTTGGTCACGGAAGTTGTCGGTGACCGCCAGGTGTTCCGGGCCAGCCGCGGCTTCGAGGGCGTCGGCACACGTCTTCAGGACAGCTTTTGCGCCCTGATGCTGGCCGAGCCCGGGGCGAGCTGGCTGGTCATCGAGGATGCGTCTCTCGACCCGCGCTTCGCGGACAATCTGCTCGTCACGGAGCTGGGCATTCGTTTCTATGCTGGCGCCGTGATCACGACGCCCGACGGTCGACGCACGGGAGGCCTGTGTGTGCTCGATACGTCACCACGGCCTGCGCCCGCGGCCGCGCAGATGGAGAGCCTGCAACTTCTGGCCAAGCTGGCCGGCGAGCAGATCGCCAAGGCGCAGCTGGAAAGCCAGCAGAACGAGCTGGTCGAGACCTTCAAGCTGGCCGAGGACCTGGCCGGGATCGGCGCCTGGAAGCTCGATGTCGTGACCGGGCGGGTCACCTGGTCGGATCAGGTCTACCGCATTCACGGCGTCGATCCGGCCAGTTTTGATCCCAATCTCGGCGACGCCATCGACTTCTATCATCCGGGCGATCGCGACGGCGTGCGGCGCTGGTGCCAGAAGGCCATCGAGACCGGCGAGAGCGACGAGTTCCAGATGCGGCTGATCCGGGCAGATGGCGAGGAGCGCCTCGTGGTCTCCAGGTGCCGACCGGAGGTCGAGGACGGCCAGACCGTGGCCCTCTATGGCGTCTTTCAGGACGTGACCGAGCGGGTTCGCGCCGACGCCTACCTGATCGAGAGCGAGGCGCGCTACCGGCTGATCGCCGACAACACCCGGGACGTCATCGTCACCTACGGGCTGGACGGGGACGTGCACTACATTTCGCCAAGCATCGAGGCCACGCTGGGCATCTCGCCCGCCGAGCTGATCGGCAAGCCGATCAGCGCCCTTGTGCACCCCGAGGACGCCGCCGCATTGGACTCAGCCTACCGGCGAACACTGGAGCGCGAGGACGGCCGGGATCACGGCGACCTGACCTACCGCTGCATCACGGCGGATGGTTCGACCCGCTGGTTCGAGTCGCGCCCCAGCCTTGTTCGCAACAGCCGCGGCCAGCCGGTCGCCATCCAGGATTCCGTTCGCGACATCACGGCGAAGAAGCAGCTCGAGGAGGAGCTCATCCGGGCGAAGGAGGCCGCCGAGCAGGCCGCGCGGGCCAAGAGCGACTTCCTGGCCAACATGTCCCATGAGCTGCGAACCCCGCTGACGTCGGTGGTGGGCTTTTCCGAGCTCCTCATGGAAAGTTCGGACCTGCCCGCCACGGAGCGGGGCTACGCCGCCCGCATCACCACCTCGAGCCGGGTGCTGCTGGATGTCATCAACGACATCCTCGACTATTCGAAGCTCGAGGCGAACGCGGTGGAGCTCGATCCGCAGTCCTTCAGCCCGATCGAGGTCCTGCAGACGGCGGCTGGAATCGTGGAGCCCCTGTGCGCGAGCAAGGGCCTGACCCTCAGGCTGGCCATCGACCGCGACCTGCCCCCCAGGCTCACCGGCGACGCGCCGCGGCTGCGCCAGGTCCTGCTGAACCTGCTGTCCAACGCGGTGAAGTTCACGAGCGCCGGCGAAATCGGGCTGGAAGCGGCTTGGAGCGACGGCCGCCTCAAGGTCTCCGTCGTGGACAGCGGGATCGGCATCGCAGCGGACAAGGTCGCGACGCTGTTCGATCGCTTCACCCAGGCCGATGCCTCCACGACGCGACTTTATGGCGGCACAGGTCTCGGCCTCGCCATCAGCCAGCGTCTCGTTCGCCTGATGGGCGGAGAGCTTGGCGTGAACAGCCGTCCGGGCCTCGGCTCGACCTTCTGGTTCGAGGCGTCGCTCGAGGCGGCGGCGGACGACATCGGGGCGAGCGAGCCTGCGGCGCTCGACCTGCCCTCGGGCCTGCGGATCCTGATGGCGGATGACGCGCCCGCGAACCGGGAGCTGGTGCGGATCATCCTGTCGAACTGGGATGTCGAGCTGGCGACCGTCGAGAACGGGGCCGAGGCGGTGCATGCCGCGGCGCGGGACGCGTACGACCTGATCCTGATGGACCTGCAGATGCCCGTGATGGACGGCATGAGCGCGGCCCGCGCGATCCGCGAGCTTGAGGGTGCGGCAGCCGCCACCCCCATCCTCGCCCTGACCGCCTGCGTTCAGCCCGAACACATCGCCAGCTGTCGTGCGGCCGGCATGGACGGCCATGTGGGCAAGCCCATCCAGGTGAGTCAGCTCATTCACGCCATGGCGTCCACCCTCGCCGACAAGGCGGCTGCGCCAAAGACCGCAGCGGCCGCCTGAACCGCCTCAGGCGGCCTCGGCCCGGCAGGCGCCGGCGATGAAGGCGGCGTGATCGGGCAGCTGGTCGCGGGTGCGGGCCACGAGCCCCCGTACGTCCGCCAGCCACGACGACAGACGGCCCGCCTCCAGCCGGTTGGCCAGCGGGCTGTAGCCCTCGGCCTCGATCCCCTGCCCCACCAGCACCTGCAGCCAGCTGTTCGGCTTGAACAGATCGTGACTCTCGAGCGGCAGTCGACCCGCGCGCCGCCACAGCTCCAGCCGGGCCTTCAGCGTCTCCGGCTGCGGCAGGGCGTCCCGGCAATGCCGCCAGAACGGCGTGTCGTCGCGCCGGGTCGCCGTGTAGTGCAGCACCAGGAAATCGCGGATGGCGACATACTCGGCGTCCGCCTCGGCATTGAAGCGGTCGCGCGGGGCGTCGGCGAAGTCGCGATCCGGGAAATACTGGATCAGCTTGTCGAGGCAGGACTGGACCAGATGGATGCTGGTCGACTCCAGCGGCTCCATGAAGCCCGAGGCCAGGCCCAGCGACACCACATTGCGGTTCCAGATGCGCCGGCGCTTGCCGGTGACGAAGCGCAGCGGGCGCGGGTCGCCCAGCGCCTCCCCGTCCAGCTGCGACAATAGCCGGGCCGTGGCCTCGTCCTCGGAGATGAAGCGGCTGCAGAAGACGTAGCCGTTGCCCGTGCGGTGCTGCAGCGGGATGCGCCAGCGCCAGCCGGCGGCGTCGGCCGTCGCCTTTGTCCACGGCGTCAGCGGCTCCACCCGGGCGCAGGGCACGGCCACCGCGCGATCGGCCGGCAGATGGTCGCTCCAGTCCTCGTAGCCGGTCTCCAGCGCCTGCTCGATCAGCAGGCCGCGGAATCCGGAGCAGTCGATGAACAGCTCGCCGCCAACCTCGCGGTCGCGGTCGAGCCGCAGGGACCGGACCCGGCCGTCCGGTTCGCCGAGGGTCACGTCCAGCACCTTGCCCTCGACGCGCTTGACCCCCAGCCGCTCGGCGTACGCGCGCAGGAACTTCGCATAGAGATGGGCGTCGAAGTGGAAGGCGTAGGGCATCTCGCCCAGCGGCCCGAACCCGCCCGGCGGCGAGCGGCTGAAGCGGCCGGCGAAGGCGGCTTCGGCATTCAGCGAATAGGCCCACAGGTCGGGCGCCCCGCGCTCGCCCCGCGCCAGCCGGTCGCGCAGCCAGTAGTGATGGAACGGCAGCCCGCCCAGCGGCGTCCCCGGCTCGCCGAAGGCGTGGATGTAGCGCTCGCCCGGCGCGCCCCAGCCATCGAACACGATGCCGAGCTTGAAGCTTCCCTGGGTAGCGCGGACGAAGGCGTCCTCGTCGATCCCGAGCAGGCGGTTGTAGAGCTGGATCTGCGGGATGGTGGCCTCGCCGACCCCGACCGTGCCGATCTCCTCGGACTCGACCAGGGTGATATCGAGCAGCGATCCGAACACGCGGGCCAGCCCGGCCGCGGCCATCCAGCCGGCCGTGCCGCCGCCGACGATGACCACCTGACGAAGGGTGTTTCCGTTCATGCCACGAAGCTAGCCCAGGTCCCCTGCCCCGAACCAGTCATACGCTGCGCCGTGGGGATGGCCCTCGGCGAGCCGATCGTCGCGCCCGTCCGGCCATGACCGCAGCCGGAGGACCGGCCGGCGCCGCTCAATCGGCCCCTCCTGCTCGAAGCTGAGCCAGGCCAGCGGCGCATCCGGTGTGGCCCGGGCCCCGGCGGCGGCGATGCGCGCGGCGATCCGCGCCTGGCTGTCCGGCGGGAAGTACTGGAAGGCGATGGTGTGCATGACGACGCGGCAGACGCCGGACTCCGGCGCAAGGTCGAGCGTCGCCTCCAGCCAGTCGGCCGCATCGGCTCGGGTCAGCGGAACGGGATCGATGGCCGCGATGTCGAGAGCGGCCTCGAGCCGCGCCAGCCGGTCCTGCTGGTCGGCCCAGACGTAGGCGGCGAGACGGGTGCGCGTCCCGGCATCACCCACGTCCAGCGGGTTGCGATCGACGCCGGCCCGACCGATCACCCGCACTTCCGCGCCGGGCGGCGGCGGACCGCGCCAGTCCGGCTGCAGGCGAACGGATGAGGCCGGATCCCCGGCCTGCACCCCGCCGAGAACGAAGGCGTACCGGTCCAGCGCGCTGTTGAGCCCCGCGCTGGCGCCCAGCTCATAAAGGCGAAACGGCCGGCCGAAGCGCGCCGCCAGCACCATCAGGCCCGCCATCAATCCGGCCGAGCGCCCGACCTCGTTGGTCTGGGGCGGCTGGTCGAGCCAAGGGTCGAGCGCGGGCGCTTCTGCGGCCAGCGCCGCGGCGACAATCGCCCAGAGCGCATCATCCTCTTTGGGGGCCGGATGCGGCGGATAGACCGCCGACAGATCCGGGGGCCGGCCCGCGCGGGCCAGGGCGTGGAGTCCGCCCATGAGACGAAGCGGAAGGGCGTCGCCCTCGTGGCTCGGATTGCCCGGCCAGCCGAGCATGCGGTCAGCCAGGCCCCCCCCCTGCTCCAGTCGCTCACCCACCAGCCGGCACAGTCGTCCGGTGAACAGCGCACCCGCCTCCGTACAGATCGCGCCCTGCCGGAGGAAGGCGGCGCGCACGGAGGCGCCGACCGTCACCGCTTGCCGCGGGCGACGAGGAAGACCTCGGCGGAGTCCTTCCGGCTGGCCCCCGGCTTGACGATCTTCACCTCGTCGAAGGCGGCGCGGAGGCGGCCCATGACCTCGCCCAGGTCGCCGCCCTGGAAGCTCTTGGTGACGAAGGCGCCGCCGGGCTTCAGGGTGCGGATGGCGAAGTCGGCGGCGATCTCAATCAGGGCAATGATCTTCATGTGGTCGGTCTTGCGATGACCGATCGTGTTGTGGGCCATGTCCGACAGCACCAGATCCGGCGGGCCGCCCAGCGCGTCAATCAGCTGCTGGTCCACGCCGGGCGCGGTGAAGTCCGCCTCGATCAGCACGGCGCCGGGGATCGGCACGATGGGCAGCAGGTCGACCCCGGCCACCGCCGCGGCGCCCCGCTTCAGCGCCACCTCGGTCCAGCCGCCGGGGGCGGCGCCGAGATCGATCACCCGCGACCCCTTGCGGATCAGGCCCAGCCTGTCGTCGATCTCGCTCAGCTTGAAAGCGGCGCGGCTGCGCCAGCCCTCGGCACGGGCGCGCTCGGCGTAGGGATCGGCCAGCTGGCGCTTGATCCACTGCTGGCTGGACAGGGAGCGCTTGTCCGCCGTCTTCAGCTTCTGGCCGAGGCCACGGCCCGCGGCCGTGCCGCCGCTGGGGGGCCGCACCATGCGGCGGCGTTCGGGGGGCGCTTCGTCGCTCATGGGAACACCCATAGCTCCCGGCGGCTTTCGCCGCTATGACCCGCGCGACCTCAAGACCGCAGGAGCTGTTATGGCCGAAACCCTGACCTTCACCGTCGATACCGGCGCCGGCACCGGCGACGTGGTGATCACGCTGCGCCCCGACCTGGCGCCCAACCATGTGGCCCGCATCGCCGAGCTGGCGCAGGAAGGCTTCTACGACGGCGTGGTGTTCCACCGCGTCATCGCCGGCTTCATGGCCCAGGGCGGCGATCCGACCGGCACCGGTTCGGGTGGCTCCAAGAAGCCGAACCTGAAGCAGGAATTCTCGGCCGAGCCGCACGTGCGCGGCGTCTGCTCCATGGCCCGCACCTCGGATCCGAACAGCGCCAACAGCCAGTTCTTCATCTGCTTCGACGACGCCACCTTCCTCGACCGCCAGTACACGGTGTGGGGCCAGGTGACCTCGGGCATGGAGCACATCGACGCCCTGCCCAAGGGCGAGCCGCCCCGCAATCCGGGCAAGATCGTCAAGGCGACCGTCGCCTGAGCCGACGGCCGGGGCCCGTCCCCGGCCAAGCCGCCTTCAGCCGCCGCCCCTACCCTCCACTGGCGCGGCTGAAGGCCACGGCGGCCTGCTCGCCGCCGACCCGCAGCGTCCCGCTGAGCACGGGGCTGTCATCACCGAGGGTGCGCCGCGCCTCGGCCAGGGCGTCGAGATCGATCCGCGCCTCCAGCCGCACCGCCATCCGGCCCGCCTGCCCCTCGAAGTTCACCGTCTCATCGGTGACGCGATACGCCGTCGGCAGGACGCGCTCGCCGCCCAGCATCAGCATCACCGGGGCGAAGCCGGGCACGCGCTCGCCGCGCTCGAAGGCGGCGAAGTCGTCGGCATGGCCGAGATAGAGCCCCTCCAGCGCCTGGCCGCCGACCGTCACCGGCGCCGTCGGCGCATACTCCCCCGACAGGTCCTCGCTGACCCGGCTGGAGAAGCCGCCGCCGACCGGCCCGGCCGGCGGGCTGCAGGCCGACAGGACCAGCGCCGCCAGCCCGGTCAGGACGAGGAGCTTAACGGCCGAGCGCACGGTCCAGCGCGCGGAAGGCGTTGATCGACAGCTCGGTGGCGTTGGTGAAGGTCTCCGGCGTCACCCGCTCGAAGTCGTCCGACGGGCGGTGATAGTCCGGGTGGTAGTCGACGCCGAAGTAGAGGAACGGCAGGCCGGCGCGGAAGAAGGCGGCATGGTCCGAGGCCTCGACCCAGTTGTCGGCGCCGGTGTCCTGCGGCGTGTCCTTGCCGAAGCTGAGCGACACATTGCCGACCGGCCCCACGGGCTCGAGGATCGGGCGCAGGGTCGGGTGCTGGTAGGTCCCCGTGACCCACAGCTTCCCGTCGTCGGCGCGGGCGGTCATGTCGTAGTTGACGTTGAGAGCGATCGACTCCAGCGGCACCGGCGGCACGTTGACGAAGTGCCGCGCGCCCAGCAGGCCGCGCTCCTCGCCGTCGAGGAAGGCGAAGATGACGCCATGATCCGGCGCCTCGGCCTTGAGCCGCTCGGCCAGGGCCAGGGCGGTGGCCACGCCCGACGCGTTGTCGTCGGCGCCGTTGAAGATCTGGCCGTCATTGACGCCGACGTGGTCGTAGTGGGCCGTCACCACGATCCAGCGGTGGCCGGCGCGCGTGCCGGGGATGACGCCGAGGATGTTCTGGCCGTTGAAGGTGCGCGGGCCCTCGCGGGTGCGGCCGTCGGCGCTGAAGGGCTGCAGCCGGCCCACGGGCGGGGCGGCGACGCCGATCGCCTCGAGGCGCTGGATGATGTAGGCGCGGGCCCGCTCGCCACCCGGCGCGCCGGTGTCCCGGCCCTCCATGTCGTCCGCCGACAGGATGCGCAGATCGGCGATGAGCTGCGACTCCACCGCCGGCGCGGGGGTGGGCGGGGCCTCCGGGGTGGCGCAGGCGGACAGCAGGGCCGCGGCCGACAGGCCGATCAGCAGAAGGCGCATGGCGGGGATCTCCTCGTCTCTGAACCGAGACCTAGCAGGCCGATCCCCGCCGCGTCAGCGAAAACTCACGCCGCCGACGGCAGATCCGCCAGCGCCGCCGCCATGGCCGGGGCGAGCGGCGTTGTCGGCCGGCCGATCAGGCGCGACAGGGTCCGCGAGTCGTCGAACAGCGCCCCCCGGCCCGCGCACGAATCCGAGTCCGCCAGCAAGGCCGCGAAGGCTTCCGGCAGCCCGGCCCCGAGCAGAGCCGCGCGATACTCCGCCTCCGACATGTCGACATAGGGAATGGTCCGGCCGGTCTGGCGCGACAGTTCCTCGGCGAAGGCCGTGAGGGTCCAGGCCTCGTCCCCGGCCAGGTCATGCACCACCGCCGAGCCCGTGTCCCCGACCAGCGCCGCCGCCGCCGCCTCGGCGTAGTCGTCCCGGGTCGCGGCCGAGATACGCCCTTCGCCCGCGCCCCCGATCATCGCGCCGTGCTGCAGGCTGGCCCCGATGCCGGCGAGGTAGTTCTCGGTGTACCAGCCGTTGCGCAGGAAGCTGTACGGCAGGCCGGAGGCGGCGATCATCGCCTCCGTGCCGTGGTGATCCCCGGCCAGCGCCAGCGGCGAGACGTCCGCGTGCAGGACGCTGGTGTAGGCCAGCCGGCCCACGCGCGCCGCACCGGCCGCCTCGACCACATGGCGGTGCTGTCCCATGCGCTGGCCGACGGCGTTGGACGAGATCAGCAGCAGGCGGTCGATACCGGCGAAAGCCGCCTCCAGCGTGGCCGGCTGGTCATAGTCGGCCTGGCGCACCACGACGCCCTCGGGAAACAGCCCGGCCGACGCGGCCGGATCACGGACAAGGGCGACGATCGAGGCCGGCGGCACGCGACGGGCGAGGGCCGCCACCACGCGCCGGCCGAGCTGACCGGCGGCCCCGGTGACGCCATAGGTGACAGGATCAAACATCAGGAGCTCCTTCAATGGTCTCGTTTTCGAGCCTTGTCTCAGCTAGAGACCATTGAGCCGTCGCGAAAGACGGCACCTGCCCGTCACCAGGTTACGCCGGAGGAACCCATGAGCCCTGATGAAGCCCACGCCGCGGACCTGGGCGAGCGCTTCCGGCGCTGGGGCGAGCTCGGCATGGACCCCGACACCTGTCCCATGCGCCAGCTGATCGACCGTATCGGCGATCGCTGGTCGATCCTGCTGATCTGCGCCCTGGCGGCCGGCCCGCTGCGCTTCAGCGCCCTGATGCGCGCCGTGCCGGACATCTCGAAGCGCATGCTGACCCAGACCTTGCGCGGGCTGGAGGCGGACGGACTGGTGCACCGGGATGTCCAGCCGACCGTCCCGCCCAGCGTGACCTACAGCCTCACCCCGCGCGGCCTCAGCCTGACCGGACCGCTCGTCGGCCTGATCGACTGGGCCGAGACCCATCACTCGGGCGTCGTCGACGCCGCGGCCTGACCCTTAAAGCCCGGGCGCCGCCCCCGGACAGTTTGTTCTTGCTTTGTTCCCCTCGCCGTTCCACTGTCGGGACATGGCGACGACGCAGGTGAAAGGACGGGGCGCGTGCTCGAACCGGTCAGGCCGGTTCGAGGCGGACCAGCGCGAAACCTTCGATGACGGCTGGACCGACGAGGACGCCCCGGCGGCCCCGATCCGCACCACGCTCAGCCCCGAGCGCGCCCGCACGATCATCGCCCGCAACACCAGCCCCGACGTGGGCTTCGACCGCTCCATCAACCCCTACAAGGGCTGCGAACATGGCTGCATCTACTGCTACGCCCGTCCGTCCCATGCCTGGATGGGCCTATCCCCGGGCCTGGATTTCGAGAGCCGGATCTTCTTCAAGCCCGACGCGGCGCGTCTCCTGGAACGGGAGCTGGCGCACCCCCGCTACGTCTGCCGCCGCATCCATGTCGGCGGCAACACGGACCCCTATCAGCCGGCCGAGCGCGAGCTGAAATCGACGCGCTCGATCCTGCAGGTGATGGCCCGGTTCAACCAGCCGTTCAGCCTGATCACCAAGTCGCAGTTGGTCACCCGGGACCTCGACATCCTCGCCCCCATGGGTCAGCGCGGCCTGGCCAGCGTCTTCGTCTCGATCACCACTCTGGACCGCAGCCTGGCCCGGGCCATGGAGCCGCGCGCCTCGACGCCCCAGCGGCGTCTGGAGGCGATCCGGCGACTGGCCGATGCGGGCGTCCCGGTTGGCGTCGGCTTCGCCCCGGTGATCCCCGGGCTCAACGACCATGAGCTGGAGTCGGTGCTGGAGGCGGCGGCCGCGGCCGGGGCCGTCACCGCCATGTACGTCACCCTGCGCCTGCCGCTGGAGATCAAGGACCTGTTCCGCGAGTGGCTGGAGTCCGCCCGTCCGGACCGCGCCGCCCGGGTCATGTCGCTGGTGCGCCAGACGCGCGGCGGCAAGGACTACGACCCCGACTGGTCCCAGCGCATGAAGGGCACGGGCCCGGTGGCCGAGCTGATCGCG
Organism: Brevundimonas sp.; assembly: GCF_035998205.1. Classification (GTDB taxonomy): domain Bacteria; phylum Pseudomonadota; class Alphaproteobacteria; order Caulobacterales; family Caulobacteraceae; genus Brevundimonas. Next base: position 42,221 of record NZ_DASYHT010000004.1, on the reverse strand, counting down.
GCGCGCTTCAAGGCGGCGGTGAAGCGCTACGGCCTCGACGGCCCCCGCCATGAGCTGGACACCGGCCAGTTCCGCGTCCCGCCCGAAGCCCGGCCGCAGCTGGAGCTGTTCGACCTGCCGGCGGCGTGAGTCCGACGACCCGGGTCGCGACATCGCCGCGGGCTTGATCTTCCCCGCCGGACGACTCAAAAACGCCCCATTGGGTGACGAGGGTCGCCCGCGGTGAGGCGGCCTGGCGTCGCTCTTGCCTGACGACCGAACGCCAGTGCGCGGCAGGCCCGGATCGGGACGCGCCGCGCGCGCCACGGGGGCCGCCAGACGATGCTTTCTTTCCGATCCGGGATGGTCCGGCTGGCGGGACTCGCCTGCAGCCTGAGCCTCTCCATGGGCCTTGCGGCGGGTCTCGCGCCGGCGGCCGCCGCCCAGGAGCTGCCCCTGCGGCTGCTCAGCACCGACGACCGGATCAACTACACCACCGCCTTCGACGCCCTGAGCCGCGGCGACCTCGAGCTGGCCCGCCGCAGCGCCGAGGCCGTGCGCGACCGCGTGCTGCTGGGTCGGGTCGAGTTCGAGCGCCTGTTCCACCCGGAGCACACAGCGACCTACGAGGAACTGTCGGCCTGGCTGGCGCTCTACGCCGACCTGCCCGAGGCCCCGCGCGCCTACGCCCTGGCGCTGCGGCGCAAGCCGGACGGGGCCGCGGATCCGACGCCGCCGACGCGCACCCGCACCTGGAGCGCCCTGCGCCCCGGCGGCGGACGCAATGTCGAGCAGGATCCGGCGCGCGCCGCCCGGGTGGCCTTCAACGCCCAGGACTTCGAGACCGCCGTCACCCTCGGGACCGAGATCGGCGACTGGTGGACCGTGGCCCTGGCCAGCTACCGCATGGGCCGGTTCGAGGCCGCGCTGGCGGCGTTCCGCCGCGTCGCGGACGATCCGACCGAGGACCCTTGGGTCCGCGCCGGCGGCGCCGTCTGGGCCGCCCGGGCCGCAGAGCGCGCCGGGCTGACCGCCGAGGTCGAGCCCCTGCTCCGCGCCGCCACCCAGTGGCCCGCCACCTTCTACGGCCAGATCGCCTTCGCCCGGCTGGGCGAAACCCCGACCATCGAGAACCTCGGGCCGCGCCCCTACCTGGCCGAGCCGGCCCGCCTGACCCGCGCGGTCGCCGCCGCCCCGACCCCGGATATCGAGGGCCTGACGCGTTTCGTCGAAAATGATCCCGAGGCCCGGCGCGCCGTCGCCCTGATGGAGGTCGGCCGCCGCAACGAGGCGCGCGACGAGGTGCGGCGCGGCCTGCGCACGGCGCTGGACGATCAGGCCCGCGCCCTGTGGACCCGCCTCGCCATGGCGATCGGCGCCCGACCGCGCGACACCGAGGCGGCCCGGATCGACGCCCTGCTTTATCCCATGCCCGCCCTTGAGCCCGAGGGCGGCTTCGTCGTGGAACGCGCGCTGGTCTACGCTCTCGCGCGCAAGGAGACCGGCTTCGTCGCCGACGCCCGGTCCTCGGCCGGCGCCTTCGGCATGATGCAGGTCATGCCCTACACGGCCGCCGAGCTGACCGGCGACCCGACCTTCCGCGAAGAGCCCGAGAAACTGCTGGTCGAGGCGGTCAATCTGCGCATCGGCCAGATGTATCTGCAGCGGCTGCTGGCGCACGAGGCGCTGCAGGGCGACCTGCTGCGGATCGTCGCCTCCTACAACGCCGGCCCGGGCCCGATGCTCGACGCCCTGCGCAAACTCGGCCCCGAGGCGGACTCCCTGCTGCTGATCGAGACCATCGACGTGCCCCAGGCCCGCGACTACGTCGAGAAGGTCGTGGCCGCCTACTGGGTCTACCAGCGCATGATGGGCGGCTCCCTGAACACGCTGGACGCCGCCGCCCGCGGCGCCCCGCGCGTGCCGCTGGCCCTCGACGCGCCCCCGCCGGGCCCGGTGCAGGTGGCCGGCGCCCCTCTGGCCGACGCCGGTCTCTGACCTCAGGCGCACGCCGGTCTCTGACCGGAATCAACCCCGTCTTAACCGTAAGGACTCACCGTCCCGGCTCAAGCTGAGCGGGGCCGAGTGATGAGCGCGTTGAAGACCGATGTAATCCTGCGCGGCGATTGCCTCGAGGTGCTGAAGGGCCTGCCCGACGCCTCGGTCGACATGGTCTTCGCCGATCCCCCCTACAACCTTCAGCTGGGCGGCGACCTGCTGCGTCCCGACAACTCCAAGGTCGACGCCGTCGACGACGACTGGGACAAGTTCGGCAGCTTCGGGGAGTACGACGCCTTCACCCGCGCCTGGCTGACGGAGTGCCGCCGGGTGCTGAAGCCCGAGGGGTCGATCTGGGTGATCGGCAGCTACCACAACATCTTCCGGCTCGGCGCGGCGATCCAGGACCTCGGCTTCTGGGTCCTGAACGACATCATCTGGCGCAAGTCCAACCCGATGCCGAACTTCAAGGGCACGCGCTTCACCAACGCCCACGAGACCCTGATCTGGGCCGCCCGGTCGCGCGACCAGAAGCGCTACACCTTCAACTATGATGCGCTGAAGGCCTTCAACGAGGACGTCCAGATGCGCTCGGACTGGACCCTCGCCCTGTGCACCGGGGAGGAGCGGCTCAAGGACGCCGAGGGCAAGAAGGCCCACCCGACCCAGAAGCCCGAGGGTCTGCTGCACCGGGTGCTGCTGGCCGCCACCCGGCCAGGCGACGTGGTGCTCGATCCCTTCTTCGGCACCGGCACGACCGGCGCGGCCGCCCGCCGCCTCGGCCGTCACTACATCGGCATCGAGCGTGACCCGACCTATGCCGAGCTCGCGGAGAAGCGCATCGCCGAGGTCATCCCGGCGAGCGCCGAGGATCTCAAGGTCATGGGGTCGAAGAAAGCCGAACCGCGCGTGCCGTTCGGGGCCCTGGTCGAGGCTGGCCTGCTGCGGCCCGGCGACCGGCTATACTGCCCGAAGGGCGAGCGCGAGGCGCGGGTGCGCGCGGACGGCTCGCTGGCGGTCGGCGATCTGACCGGCTCGATCCACAAGCTCGGGGCCCTGCTGGAGAACGCTCCGGCCTGCAACGGCTGGACCTACTGGCGCTTCCGCAGCGACCAGGGCCTCAAGCCGATCGACGCCCTGCGCGCCGAGATCCGGGCCGGCCTGAGCTGAGCAACAGCGCCTTGCGGAAGACGCTGGGAAGCGCCCGGGCGGCGTCCTCCAGCGTCGTCCACACCGCGTCCGGCCAGTCAGCCGTCGCCCCGCGCACCTCAAGCGTCAGGTGAAAGTGGGTGAAGACGTGCTCGATCTCGCCAAGCGCGCGCCAGTCGGCCGCGACCGGCGGGCTGGCGTCGGGAGCCTCCGACCAGTCCGAGGTCGGCAGACCGAGCATGCCGCCCAGCAGCCCCTTGCCCGGCCGCTGCACCAGAGCCACCCGGCCGCCCGCATCGCGCAGCACCCAGACCACGCCGCGGCGACGCGGCCGGTCGGCCTTGCGCACCTTGCGGGGATAGGTCGCCGCAGCACCGCCCGCGCGCGCCGCACAGCCGAAGGCGACCGGGCAGGCCTCGCAGGCCGGGGACCTCGGCCGGCAGATCGTCGCCCCCAGGTCCATCAGCGCCTGGGCCCAGTCCCCGTGTCTGGCCCCGGGCCGGTCGTCTGCCACGAAGCCGGCGGCCAGCGCCGTCAGCTCCGGCTTGGCCGCCGGCAGAGGCGTCTCCACGGCGAACCAGCGGGCCATGACCCGCTCGACATTGCCGTCGACCACATTGGCCGGGCGGTCGAAGGCGATCGCCGCCACCGCTGCGGCCGTGTAGGGCCCCACCCCCGGCAGGGCCCGCAGCCCCGCCTCCGTGTCCGGAAACACGCCGCCATGATCGGCGGCGACGGCCCGCGCGCAGGCCAGAAGGTTGCGGGCCCGGGCGTAGTAGCCGAGCCCCGCCCAGGCGGCCATCAGCTCGCCGTCCGGCGCGGCCGCCAGATCGCTGACCGTCGGCCAGCGCGCCGTGAACTCGAGGAAATAGGGCGTGGCGTGCGGCACCGTGGTCTGCTGCAGCATCACCTCGGACAGCCAGACGCGGTAGGGATCCGGCCGCGCGGGGGAACCCGGCGGCGTGCGCCACGGCAGGCTCCGGGCCTGGCGGTCATACCAGGTCAGCAGGGCGGCGCGGATTTCAGGGACGGCGGTCATCGGCCGCGATATATAGGGGCATGCGACGTCCCCTGCCCACCGAGCGCGAGGCGCTGGAGATCCTGGCGGCCCGCCGCACCCGGCCGCCGCCCCGGCCGGCGCCCCGGGCCGGTCGGGCCCTCAACGGACTCATCAAGGCGCTCGACGAGCGCTTCGGCCGCGGGGCCGGGGCGCTGGAGAGCCGCTGGGTCGAGATCGTCGGCGAGCAGATCGCCCGCGTCTCCCGGCCGCAGAAGCTGACCCGCGGCCGCGCGGGCGCCGGCGGCACGCTGGAGCTGCGGGTGCCGGGGGCCGCCGCCCTGCTGGTGCAGCATCAGGAGCGCGACATCCTGCAGCGCGTGAACCTGTTCCTCGGCGAAGGCGCGGTCGAGCGGCTGCGCATCGCCCAGGGGCCGATCAAGCCCCTGCCCCGGCCCGCCACCGCGGCCCCTCCGCCCCGGCCGAAGCCCGCCCCCCTGCCGGCCGCCGTCGAGGCCGAACTGAAGGCCGAGGTCGCCGCCGCACCCGACGGCCTGCGCGAGGCGCTGGAGACCCTGGGCCGCGCCGTGCGCCGCCGGGGCGACACGGAGCGTTGACAAAAACTCGCCGCACCTGTCAGCGATGCCGTACGCAGGCGCGCCCGGACAGGAATCGCGCCACCATCACCGGTCTTCCAGGGGAGCGTCCATGACCGACCGCAAGTTCCGCTTCGCCGCCATGAGCCGTCGCGCCGCCGTCACCGGCGCCGCCCTCGCGGCCATGGCCGCCCTCGCCGGCTGCTCCGGCGGCGGTTCGGCCAGCAGCGCCCAGGGCGACATGGCGATCGGCGCCCCCGAAGGGGCCAAGGTCACCGTCGTCGAATACGCCTCGGTCACCTGCGGGGCCTGCGCCGCCTGGCACAGCCAGGTCTGGCCGGAGTTCAAGACCAAGTACGTCGAGACCGAGAAGGTCCGCTTCGTTTTCCGCGAGTTCCCGACCCCGCCGGCCGATGTGGCCACCGCCGGCTTCCTCGTCGCCCGCTGCGCCGGCGAAGACCAGTACTTCAACGTCATCGGCGCCATCATGGACAGCCAGCGCGAATGGGCCGCCGGCACGCCGCCGCGCCAGTCGCTGCTGCGCATCGCCCAGGAGGCGGGCCTGTCGCAGGAGGAGTTCCAGACCTGCGTGACCGATGAGGCCGCCATCGCCGCCATGGAGCAGCGCGTGCGCGCCGCCGCGGCCGAGGGCGTCAACGGCACCCCGACCTTCTTCGTCAACGGCCAGCGCGTCAGCGACGTGTCGCTCGAGGGCCTGTCGACGGTGATCGACGCCGCCCTGGCCGAAGGCTGATCGGGATGCGGGGGGCTCTGGCGGGTCTGGTCGCGCTGACGCTGCTGGCGGCGACGCCGGCGGCGGCGCAGCAGGCCCTGCCTGTCCCCCCGGTGTCCGCCGCCGATCGCGTGCTGGGCGCGCCGGAAGCGCCGGTCACGGTGATCGTCTACGCCTCCTTCACCTGCCCGCACTGCGCCGAGTTCCATGAGACGGCCCTGGCCCCGGTCAAGGCGCGCTTCATCGACACCGGCCAGGCCCGGCTGGTCTACCGCGACCTGCCGACGGGCCCCCAGGCCCTGTCGGAGCCGGCCGCCAAGCTGGCCCGCTGCGCCGCGCCGGAAGCCTATTACACCGTCGCCGACAGCCTCTACGCCGGTCAGGACGCGGTGCTTCAGGGCGGCGACCCCAACGCCTGGCTCAGCGCCGCGGTGCGGGTCGCCGGACGGCCGCCGCAGGAGCTGCTGGCCTGCCTCTACGCGCCGGAAACGGACGCTGCGCTCGACGCCATGGTGCAGGCCGGCTGGACGGCCGGGGTGCGCAGCACGCCGACGGTGATCGTCGAGGGCGTGGCGGTCCCGCCCACGGCCGAGGCCCTGTCGGCCGCCATCGCGGCGGCCCTGGCGTCCCGCCCCGCCGCCGGGACGCCCTGAGCGCCCCATGCAGTTCCAGCGCCTCCGGGTGGTCGGGTTCAAGTCTTTCGTCGAGCCGGCGGAAGTCCTGATCGAGCCCGGCCTGACTGGCGTGGTGGGCCCCAACGGCTGCGGCAAGTCCAATGTGCTGGAGAGCCTGCGCTGGGTCATGGGCGCGAACTCGGCCAAGGCCATGCGCGGCCAGGGCATGGACGACGTTATCTTCGCCGGTGCGTCAGGCCGGCCGCCGCGCAACCATGCCGAGGTCACCCTGACCATCGACAACGCCGCCGGCCGGGCGCCCCAGCCCTTCACCGACGCGGCGGTGCTGCAGGTCACCCGCCGCATCGACCGCGGCCAGGGCTCGACCTACCGCATCAACGGCAAGGAGGTGCGGGCCCGCGACGTGCAGCTGCTGTTCGCCGACGCCTCGACCGGCGCGAACTCGCCTGCGCTGGTGCGTCAGGGCCAGATCTCCGAGTTGATCGCCGCCAAGCCGCAGAACCGCCGCCGCATCCTCGAGGAGGCCGGCGGCGTGTCGGGGCTGCACACCCGCCGCCACGAGGCCGAACTGCGCCTCAAGGCGGCCGAAGCCAACCTCGAACGGCTCGACGACATCGGCCGCGAGCTGGACAGCGCGCTGGTGCGCCTGCGCCGCGAGGCCCGCCACGCCGAGAAGTACAAGAAGATCTCCGCCGAGATCCGCGCCCTGCAGGCGGCGCTGATCTGGGTGCGCTGGAACGACGCCCAGCTGGCCGCCGGCGCCGCCGGGGAGGCCCTCGCCGAGGCCGACCGCCTCGTCGCCGAGACCGCGGCGACCGCGGCCGCCGCCACCACCCGCGCCCTGACAGCGCAGGAGGCGCTCAAGCCCGCCCGCGAGGAGGACGCGGTGGCCGCCGCCGTGCTGCACCGGGCCACGCTGGAGCGCGACCGTCTGGACATGGCCGAACAGGCCGCCCGCGACGAGGTCGAGCGGCTGAAGGGCGACGTCGGCCGACTGGCGGCGGACCTGGAGCGCGAGACGGCGACCGCGGAGGATGCCCGGGTCGAACTGGCCCGGCTGGACGAGACGCTGGCGTCCGTCCGCGCCGAGGTGGCCGCGGCCCCCGAGCGCGGTCCGGCGCTGGAGGCGGCCCTGACCGAGGCCGAGCAGCGCCGCAGCGCCGCCGACGCCGAGGTTGAACGACTGGCCGGTCTGGCCGCCGCGGCCGAAGCCCGCCTCGCCGCCGACGCCGCGCGCCGCCGCGACGCCGCCGCCCGCCTGGCGCGGGCCGAGGCCGCCCTGTCCGCCGCCGAGGCCGAGCGCGCCGCCCTGGGCCCGGCGGCGACGCCGGAACTGGAGGCGGCGCGGCAGACCCTCGACGCCGCCCTCGCCGGCCTGGTCGCCGCGCGCGAGGCGCTGGAGGCCGCCGAGGCCCGCCGCGCCGAACTGGCCGCCGCCGAACAGGCGGCCCGCACCGCCGCCCGCACCGCCGAGGACCGGCTCGGCCGGCTGGAGACCGAGGCGCGCGGCCTCGCCCAGCTGCTCACCTCGACCCGCCGCGATCATCCCCCGGCGCTGGACGCGGTCGCCGCCGCCAAAGGGTTCGAGCCGGCGCTGGCCGCGGCCCTCGGCGATGATCTGGACGCGGCGCTGGACGCCCGCGCAGCCGCCCACTGGGGCGGCGCGACCCCGCCGCCGCCGCCAGCCTGGCCGGCCGACGTGACGCCGCTGGCCGACCATGTCAGCGCCCCGCCGCAGCTGGCCGCCCGTCTGGCCCTGTGCGGTCTGGCGCCCCGCGGCGAGATCGCAGCCCTCGCCCGCGACCTGCCCGTCGGGGCCCGGCTGGTGAGCCGCGAGGGCGACCTCTACCGCTGGGACGGCTATGTCGCCCGGGCCGACGCCCCGCGCCCGGCGGCGGTCCGGCTGGCCCAGCGCAGCCGGCTGTCCGAGCTGGAGAGCGACATCGACGGCGCGCGGCCCGGGCTGAAGACGGCGCAGGCCGCCATGAAGGCGGCCGCCGAGGCGCTGGCCGAAGCCGACGCGGCGCTGAAGACCGCCCGGCGCGGTCCGCCCGACGCCGAACGGGCGGTCGCGAGCGCCCGCGACCGGCACGAGGCGCTGGCCCGCGAGCAGGCCCGGCGTGAGGCGCGCGCCACGGCGCTGGACGAGACCCTGACCCGGCTGCTGGCCGAGCGGGATGAGGCGCAGGCCGCCGTCACGGCCGCCGGGGCCGAGGGCGTCGAGGACGCCGATCTGCCGGCGCTGAAGTCCGCTCTGGAGGCCGCCCGCGCCGCCGCCGGGGCCGCCCGTCAGGCCGCCGCCGCCGCCCGCGCCGAGCGCGACGGCGAGCAGCGCGAGCAGGTCCAGCGCGAACAGCGCCGCCACGGGCTGGAGCGGGCGCGCCAGAGCTGGGTCGCGCGGGGCGAGGCCAGCCGGGCCCGCGTCGACACACTGGACAGCGAGATCGCGGCCGCCCGCGACCGGCTCGAGGCCGCCGCGGCCCGCCCGGACGCGCTGGCGGGCCAGCGCGACCGGCTGATGGACGCCCTGATCGCCGCCGAGACCCGGCGCAAGGCGGCGGGCGACGCCCTCGCCCGGGTCGAGGCCGAGGCGGGCGAGGCTGACCGCGCCGCGCGCGCCGCCGAAGCCGAAGCGGGCCGCGCCCGCGAGACCCGCGCCGGTCTGGCGGCCCAGGCCGAGGCCGCCGCCGAGAAGCGCGAGGAGGCCGAGCGGCAGGTGCGCGAGACCTCGGGCCTGTCGCCGGAGGAGCTGGGCCGCAAGCTGATCGACGACGCCGTGGCCCGGCCGCCGGACGCCGCGGGGGCCGAGAACCTCCTCTACGGGCTGGAGCGGGAGCGCGAGCATCTGGGCGCGGTCAACCTGCGCGCCGAGGAGGAGGCCGCCGAATACGCCGCGAGGCTGGAGACCATGCGCGGCGAGCGGGCCGACCTGACCACCGCCATCGCCCGCCTGCGCGACGGCATCGACGAGCTCAACGCCGAGGGCCGCGAGCGGCTGGTCGCCGCCTTCGACATCATCAACGACAACTTCAAGACCCTGTTCGAGGCCTTGTTCGACGGCGGTCAGGCCGAGCTGAAGCTGGTCGAGAGCGACGACCCGCTGGAGGCCGGGCTGGAGATCTACGCCTGCCCGCCCGGCAAACGTCTGTCGGTGATGAGCCTGATGTCCGGCGGCGAGCAGGCCCTGACCGCGGCGGCGCTGATCTTCGCCGTCTTCCTCGCCAACCCGGCCCCGGTCTGCGTGCTGGACGAGGTGGACGCGCCGCTGGACGACGCCAACGTCGATCGCTTCTGCCGCATGCTGGACGAGATGCGCCGGCGCACCGACACCCGCTTCCTCGTCATCACCCACAACCCGGTGACCATGAGCCGGATGGACCGGCTGTATGGGGTGACCATGCCGGAACGCGGCGTGTCCCAGCTGGTCAGCGTCGACCTGAAACAGGCCGAGAAGCTGGTGGCGTGACCTGACGGGGCCGGTGCGCTAGTCAGCGCCGATGATCGCCCCGCCCGTCGTCATTCTGGATCGCTCGCAACTGGCCGAGAACATCGGCGCCGCCGCCCGTGTCATGGCCAACTTCGGCCTTGAGCGCCTGCGCCTCGTCGCCCCGCTCAGGGGCTGGCCGCAGGAGCGGGCCTGGGCCACCGCCTCGGGCGCCGACTGGATCCTCGAGGGCGTGCAGGTATTCGACACCGTCGCCGAGGCCATCGCCGACCTGAACGTGGTGTTCGCCACCACCGCCCGGCCGCGCGAGACCCGCATGCCGGTACGCACCCCCCGCGAGGCGGCCCAGGTGCTGTACGACGAGGCGGCGCGCGGCCTGTCGGTCGGCCTGCTGTTCGGCGGTGAGCGCACCGGGCTGGAGACGCCGGACGTAGCCCTGTGCCAGGGCATCGTCACCATCCCGATCGACCCGCGCCACCACTCGCTGAACCTGGCCCAGGCGGTGTCGATCAACGCCTATGAGTGGCGCACCACGGTCGAGGACGCCCCCCCGGCCGCCTTCCGTGACGCCGATCCGCCCGCCCGCGCCGAACTGGTCATGGGCCTGTTCGAGCATCTGGAGCGCGAGCTCGACGAGGCCGGCTTCTTCTTCCCGCCCGAGAAGCGGCCGTCGATGGTGCGCAATCTGCGCGTCATGCTGGGCCGGTCGCAGCTGTCGGAGCAGGAGGTGGCCACCCTGCGCGGCGTCGTCCACGCCCTGTCGAAGGGCCGCGGCCAGCGGCTGCAGAAGCTGCTGGAGAAGCGCAGCGACGCCGGGGACACGCCCCCGTCGCCTTGATTCCGGCGCCGAACGCGCCTATCCCCCGCCGCGTTGGGGAGTAGCTGCCGGCGCCCACCAAACAGCCGGGATCGCGTCAACACACTCGTCGCCGGGGCTCGCGCTCCGTCGCGTGGCGCGATCAGCGGACCACCGTCCGCCTTGCGAGACCAGCGGGCTTCGACCGGCCACCGGATGCCGGACGGAGACGCTGTGTCCTGCGTCCGGCGGAGTTATGCGTTCGTGCTGACGACCCCCTTCTCCATCGCTATCCTGTCGCTGAGCATGTCGGCGGACGCCTTCGCCGCCGCCATCGGGCGCGGCGCGGCGCATCGTCCCCCCCTCGCCGCCGCCGTGCGGGGCGGGCTGGTGTTCGGCCTGATCGAAGCGCTGACGCCCATTCTGGGCTGGGCGCTGGGCGTCACCGCCGCCGGTCTGGTCGAGCAGATTGACCACTGGATCGCTTTCACCCTGCTCGGCGCGGTCGGCGCGAAGATGATCTGGGAGGCCACCCGCCCGGCCGAGCTCTACGACGAGGCGGCCGCCGCCCGGCGCGGCCTTCTCGCGCTCGTCGCCACCGCCATCGGCACCAGCATCGACGCCGCGGCTGTCGGCGTGGGCCTGGCCTTCATCGGGGCCAACATCTGGGTCATCGCCGCGGCCATCGGCGTCACCACCTTCATCGCCTCCACCACCGGCATGCTGATCGGCAAGGTGGTCGGGGCCCGGTTCGGCCGCTACGCCGAGCTGGCCGGCGGCGTCGCCCTCATCACCATCGGGGCCCTGATCCTGATCGACCACCTGGGCGTCGGCTGACGCCTAAAGGCCGGCCAGAAAGTCCGGCAGGGCCTCGCCGGCCGGGCCGTAAACGCCTTCGTCGAAAAAGCCCCGGCCCATCGTCGGCTCCAGATTGATCTCCACCGTGCGCGCCCCGGCGGCCCGGGCCGCCCGGACGAAGCCGGCGGCCGGATACACCGCGCCCGAGGTGCCGATCGACAGGAAGAGGTCGGCCTCCGCCAGCGCCGCCTCGATGCGCGGCATCTCCAGCGGGATCTCGCCGAACCACACGATGTGCGGCCGCAGCACCCCGGCTCGATGGAACGGTGACGGCTCCGCGGGGGCCAGATCGCCCGGCCAGTCGCACACTGCCCCCGAGGCGGTGCAGCGCGCCTTGAGCAGCTCGCCGTGCATGTGGATCAGCGCGAAGCCCGGCCCCGGCGCGACCTCGGCATGGGCCCGGTCGTGCAGATCGTCGACATTCTGGGTCACCAGCATCATCCGCCCGGGCCAGCGCGCCGCGAGGTCCGCGAGCGCCCGGTGCGCCGGGTTGGGCCCCACCTCGGCCAGCTGCCGCCGGCGGGCGTTGTAGAAGGCCTGCACCTTCGCCGGGTCCCGCGCGAACGCCTCCGGCGTCGCCACCTCCTCCACCCGATGCCCCAGCCACAGGCCGTCGGCATCGGTCCGGAAGGTCGGCACGCCGGACTCGGCCGAGACGCCGGCGCCGGTGAGGATGACGAGGTTGCGAGACATCAAGTCGCGCGTCCGGCCCGACCGCGCTTTTGATGAGCGAGGTAGCTGTCTGATCGCGCATACTCTGGCGGGAGCCGGTATTTGCCGACACGATCGTAATCGCGCGCGCTCTTGATCCCGACGACCCTGAACAGCCGCATGGCCCGCCAGCTGCAGAACCCGAGCCATGCCGCCGAAAGGCCCATAGCAGGCAGAAAGACGGCAGGCGTTGTGATGCGAAAGATCATGACGGGAAGCAAAGGCAGGAGGGCCGGCAGAAAGGCGTGCTCCTGGATGCGTCGGCTGGAACTGGACAGCTTCCCATCCACCCAACGCCGTACAGTCAGATAGTAGGATCGGAGACGGTTCATTCGGGCAGGAATGTACTCCATTCGCCGGCCCTGAAAACTTGCCCTGCCGGCGGGATTCGATCAGACCCTGCGCCTGCACACACCGGGAGCTGATCCGCCATGAAAACCCGCGCCGCCGTCGCCTTCGAGGCCAAACGCCCGCTCGAGATCGTCGAGGTTGATCTGGAAGGGCCGCGCGCCGGAGAGGTGCTGGTCGAGATCAAGGCCACGGGCATCTGCCACACCGACGCCTATACGCTCGACGGTCTCGACAGCGAGGGCATCTTCCCCTCGATCCTCGGCCACGAGGGCGCGGGCGTGGTGGTCGAGGTCGGCCCCGGCGTGACCAGTGTCGCCATCGGCGACCACGTCATCCCGCTGTACACGCCGGAGTGCCGCCAGTGTAAGTCGTGCCTCAGCCGCAAGACCAACCTGTGCACGGCCATCCGCGGCACCCAGGGCAAGGGGCTGATGCCCGACGGCACCAGCCGCTTCAGCTACAAGGGCCAGGCCATCGCCCACTACATGGGCTGCTCGACCTTCTCGAACTACACGGTGCTGCCCGAGATCGCGGTGGCGAAGATCCGCAAGGACGCCCCCTTCGACAAGGCCTGCTACGTCGGCTGCGGCGTGACCACCGGCGTCGGCGCGGTGGTGAACACGGCCAAGGTCGAGCCCGGCGCCAACTGCGTCGTCTTCGGCCTCGGCGGCATCGGCCTGAACGTCATCCAGGGGCTGAAGATGGTCGGGGCCGACATGATCGTCGGCGTCGACATCAACACCGCGAAGGAAGAGTGGGGCCGCCGCTTCGGCATGACCCACTTCGTCAATCCGAAGGACCACGGCGACGTCGTCGCCCATCTGGTCGAGCTGACGGGCGGCGGGGCCGACTACACCTTCGACTGCACCGGCAACACCACCGTTATGCGCCAGGCGCTGGAAGCCTGCCACCGCGGCTGGGGCGAGAGCGTCATCATCGGCGTGGCCGAAGCCGGCAAGGAGATCGCCACCCGCCCGTTCCAGCTGGTCACCGGCCGGGTCTGGCGCGGCTCGGCCTTCGGCGGCGCGCGCGGGCGCACCGACACGCCGAAGATCGTCGACTGGTACATGGACGGGAAGATCGAGATCGACCCGATGATCACCCACACCCTGCCGCTGGAGCGCATCAACGAGGCCTTCGACCTGATGCACGCCGGCGAGAGCATCAGAAGCGTCGTGGTGTTCTGAGGCTGCAGCCCTCTGGAACAACCGGGGGCCGAGACAACACGCGCGCAGCGCGCTTTCCAGCTTGACGCTCACGGGTTCGTGATCGAAGCTGAGTCGGGTACGATCCCGGAGGCGACGATGCGTGGCTGGCTGGCGTTTGGTGCGGTTCTGGCCGGGAGCATCAGTTTCCTGCTCCTGTCCGAACTGTTGAAGAACATCTGGTTCCTGCTGGTCATAGGACTGAACCCGGCCGCAGGACGAACCTTCGAGCTCCTTTTCTTCGGCAGTGTGGGCGTGGCGGTCTTGGGCACGATCGCAACGGCCCTCGCCACCAGCCGGACGGCTCCGCGATCGTTCAGGCCGAGGCCAGCACCTCCGAATTTCGGGGCCTGAACGGGCGCATCCGCCACATGTCCGCCGTACAAGGCGTCTGCTCTGGTGGACGCGGCAGCATGTCAGTTGCAGTGAAAAACGCACTCGACTAGCGTCGCCCCAGTCCAAGGGAGGCTCATCCATGTTCACCCACATCACCCTCGGGGCGGACGACGTCGAGGCGTCGCGCCGGTTCTATGATGCGGCGCTGGGCGCGCTCGACATCGGGCCGGGCCAGCCGGACCCGATCGGCCGCTACTGGTGGCGGACGCCGCGCGGCGCCTTCGGCGTCGGCAAGCCGCTGGATGGCGGCCCGGCCTGTGGCGCCAACGGCGGCACCATCGGCTTCCATGCGAAGAGCGCCGAGGCGGTGCAGGCCTTCCATGACGCCGGCGTGGCGGCTGGCGGGACCTCGATCGAGGATCCGCCGGGCGAGCGCAACGGCCCGTTCGGCAAGCTGATCCTGGCCTATCTGCGCGACCCGGCCGGCAACAAGATCTGCGCCATGCACCGGCCGGGGTGATCTTTCAGGGTCGATATCAGTGTGATATCATCCAGTGATGGCGCAAGCTCTGATCAGAAACATCGATGACGCCGACATGGCGGAGATCCGGGCCCAGGCCGCGCGCCAGGGCATTTCCGTCGAGCAACGACTGCGCGACGTCGTGGCAGAGGCTGCGCGTGCGGATTCGGACGCGTTTTGGCAGCTGGCCGCGACCATGCGGGAGGCGACGCGGGGCGCCAGCCTGACGGTCGAAGAGATCCTCGAAGAGAGTCGAAAGGAGCGGGAAGATCGCGACCGACGCATCATCGGCGATCTTTGACGCCAGCGTCGTCATTCGATGGATGGTCGATGATCCGTTGACGGCGGCCGCCATCGAGGCCGCGGAGACGCACGTCGCGGAAGCCCCCTTCCTGCTTTGCAGTGAGGTGGCCAACGCGCTCAGGAACCACCACCGCGCCGGCCACTATCAACTGGACTGGTGCCAGCAACAGTTACGCCGCCTGCCGCGCCTTGTCCGCCTCCATGACGAGCGGTCCCTGTTGCCCTTCGCCTTCCGACTGGCGGCGGAGCGGGATCATGCGGTTTACGATTGCATCTACGTCGCCATGGCCATCGAACGGGCCATGCCCCTGATCACCGCCGACAGAAAACTGGCGAGGAAGTTCACGGGGCTGCCGGGCCTCGACCTGGTGGAGTTGACGGAGGCGATGTCGAGCCAATGAACCCTGTGAAGACCCACGCCGTTCACGGCGGGACCCTGCGCTACCTGCGCCACGACAGCGCCGTGACCGGCACGCCCATGGCCCTGTCGGTGTTCACCCCGCCGGGCGAGGGTCCCTTCCCGGTCGTGATCTGGCTGTCGGGCCTGACCTGCACCGAGGACAACTTCACCACCAAGGCCGGCGCCTACAAACGGGCCACCGAGCTGGGTCTCATCGTGGTCGCCCCCGACACTTCCCCGCGCGGCCCGGACCTGCAGGGCGGAGCCGTCGCCGACGACCCGGCCTATGACCTCGGTCAGGGGGCCGGCTTCTATGTCGATGCGACCCGGGCGCCCTGGGCCCCGCATTTCCGGATGGAGACCTATGTCGTCGACGAGCTGATCCCGCTCATCGAGCGGGAGTTTCCGACCACCGGCGAGCGGTCGATCTGCGGCCACTCCATGGGCGGCCACGGGGCTCTGACCCTGGCGCTGAACCATCCGGCGCTGTTCCGCTCGGTCTCGGCCTTCGCGCCGATCGCCAGCCCGACCCGCTGTCCGTGGGGCGAGAAGGCCCTGAGCGCCTACCTCGGTCCCGACCGCACGGCGTGGGCGAGGCATGACGCCGCCCTGCTGCTCGCCGCCGGCGCCGCGAAGGGCCGGTTCGACGACATCCTGATCGACCAGGGCGACGCCGACGGCTTTCTGGAAGAGCAGCTCAAGCCGCAGCTGCTGGTCGAGGCCGCACGCGCGGCCGGCCAGCCGCTGACCCTGCGGATGCAGCCCGGCTACGACCACTCCTACTTCTTCATGGCCAGCTTCATCGATGATCACCTCGACTTCCACGCGGCCCGTCTGAAGGGCTGATGCGCCGCAGCCCCGCGGCGGGTCAGAGCTTGGCATCCGGGCGCGGGCGCCTATGTGTGGCGCACCTTCACCCCCGACCCGGAGAGTCTCCCCATGGCCTTCACCCTGCCGCCCCTGCCCTACGCCTATGATGCGCTGGAGCCGGCCATCGACAAGGAGACGATGACCTTCCACCACGACAAGCATCACCAGACCTATGTCGACAACCTGAACAAGGCCGTCGATGCGGATGCCGCCCTGCAGGGCAAGTCGCTGGAAGAGCTGTTCGCGGTGATGTCGACCCTGCCCAAGGCCGTCCGCAACAACGGCGGCGGGCACTGGAACCACGCCCTGTTCTGGGAGCTGCTGGCGCCGCAGGGCCAGACCGGCGCGCCCTCGGCCGAACTGGCCGCCGCCATCGACCGCGACCTCGGCGGCATGGACGCCTTCAAGACCGCCTTCAACGCCGCCGGCGCCGGCCAGTTCGGCTCGGGCTGGGCATGGCTGATCGTCCAGAACGGCAAGCTCAAGGTCACCTCGACCCCGAACCAGGACAATCCGCTGATGGACGTGGCCGAGGAAAAGGGCGCCGTGGTGCTGGGCGCCGACGTGTGGGAGCACGCCTACTATCTGAAGTACCAGAACCGCCGCGCCGACTACCTGGCCGCCTTCTGGTCGGTGGTGAACTGGAACAAGGTCAACGACCTCTACGCCGCCGCCACGGCCTGAACGACCTGATCCGGGGACGGCCGCGGCCGTCCCCCTTCCCCGTCCGGCCGCGTCCGGCGCCGGATATCGCGAGAGCCCTTCCATGACCCTGCACTTCAAGCTGGCCCTGCTGGCCGGCGCCCTCGGCGTCGTCCTGTCGGCCTGTTCTCCCGCCCCCGAAGCGACGGAGCCGGACAGCGCCGCGGCAGTGACCAGCCCCGACGTTTACGCCTTCACCATCGGCGACTTCCAGGCCTTCGCCCTGCGCGACGGCGGCCTGTCCGTGCCCAATGACGGCAGCACCCTGGCCATGGGCGAGCCCAAGGCCGACGTCGACGCCCTGCTGACCCGCGCCGGCCTGTCGGCCGACACCCTCGACCTGTCGATCCAGCCGCTGCTGGTGCGCGCCGGCGAGCGCGTGGTGCTGTTCGACACCGGGGCCGCGGGCCAGATGGGCACCGAAGGCAAGCTGCCGGCGTCGCTGGCCGCCGCCGGCGTCAACCCTGACCAGGTCACCGACGTGCTGATCTCGCACGGCCACGGCGATCACGTCGGCGGTCTGGTGCGCGACGGCGCCCTCGCCTTCCCCAACGCCGCCATCCGCATGAGCGCCGACGAATGGGCGGCGCTGCAGGCCGATACGGCCATGGCCGGGCTGGTGCAGGTCATCAGGCCCAAGATCGAGACCTTCGCCGCCGGCGCCGAGGTCCTGCCGGGCGTTCAGGCGGTCGACATCGACGGCCACACCCCGGGCCACAGCGGCTTCGAGATCGTCTCGGGCGCCGACCGGCTGCTCTACATCGCCGACACCATGCACCATCAGGTGATCTCGGTGCAGCGCCCGACCTGGACCATCGCCTTCGACGGCGACGAGGCGGTCGCCGAGGCCAGCCGTCAGGCCCTGCTGGCCCGCGCCGCGGACCAGAACGCGCGGGTCTACGCCTTCCACTTCCCCTTCCCGGGGCTGGGCCGGATCGAGCGCCGCGAGGGTGATTTCGTCTGGACGCCGGAAGGCTGAGGCCGCCCGTCGCGGCTTGACCTGGAGGGGGCGGGTCGGCATAAGGCCCGCTTCCTCGCGCCAGCCCCGGCTGTGCGCGGGTTTCTACACGGGTGATGCGTGAACCGCCGTTGAGATCGTCCCTCCATTCGGGGAGGGACCGGGCCGCATCAAGACGAAGAGAACGACATGTCCAAGCGCCATAGCGCCAAGTACAAGATCGACCGGGCCATGGGTGAAAACCTGTGGGGCCGCGCCAAGTCGCCGGTCAACAAGCGCTCCTACGGCCCGGGCCAGCACGGCCAGCGCCGCAAGTCGAAGGTCTCGGACTTCGGCCTGCAGCTGAAGGCCAAGCAGAAGCTCAAGGGCTACTACGGCAACATCACCGAGAAGCAGTTCTCGCGCACCTATGCCGAAGCCGCCCGCCGCAAGGGCAACACCTCGGAAAACCTGATCGCCCTGCTCGAGGCCCGTCTGGACGCGGTGGTCTACCGCGCCAAGTTTGTGCCGACCGTCTGGGCCGCCCGTCAGTTCGTCAACCACGGCCACATCCTGGTGAACGGCAAGAAGGTCGACATCGCCTCCTACCGCGTGAAGGCCGACGACGTGATCTCCATCAAGGAGAAGTCGCGCAGCATGGCCCTGGTGCTGGAAGCCCAGCAGTCGTCGGAACGCGACGTGCCGGACTATCTGGAGCTGGGTGACCGCGGCTTCTCGGTGCGCTTCGTGCGCGCCCCGGAACTGGCCGACGTGCCGTACCCGGTGAAGATGGAGCCGAACCTGGTGGTCGAATACTACGCCTCGTAAGCGACCCGACGGCGAGACATCCAAGGGGCCCCCGGAGCGATCCGGGGGCCCTTTTCGCATCCGCCGTCCTGTCCGCTGCATGAACGAACGTTCATCGGACTTGCCAAAGATTCACGTGTCCTCGCGCCCGCTTCGCGCCACCTTGCGGCCACGCTTGGAAGCCGAAGGAGAGCCCCGCATGCGCCGTGTCCTGATCGCCGCCGTCATCACCGCCCTGTCCGCCCCGATGCTGGCGGGCTGCATCATCATCGCCACCGAGAAGCCGACCACCCGCGTGGTGCATCAGGGCGCCGCCGAGGCCGACCAGTGATCCGCGGCCTCGCTGTCATCGCCGCGGCCGCCCCGCTGCTGGGCGGCTGCGTGATCTACGCCAGCGAGGGCGGCGAGCGGGACGTCACCGTCCAGCTCGCCTCCGCCGCCGTCGACGAGATCGGCGAGGCCGGAGAGACCGTCCGCTCCGCGCGCTTCGAGGACGGCCGTCTGGTGGTGCGGGTCGACTCCAACGGCTGCACCTCGGCCGCCAATTTCGAGGTCAGGCTGGTGGGCGAGGCGCCCGCCGCCCTGACCCTCGAGCGCGTCCGCGCCGATCCCTGCCGCGCCATCGTGCCGGAGGGCGTCGAGGTCAGCTGGACCTATGCCGAACTCGGACTGGAGCCGGGCGCGTCGGTGCGCCTGATGAACGCGATCCGCCTGCCCTGACGGGCGGGCGGGCGATCGCCGGACCCGATGCCCAGCCTTTCTGCAGGAGTTCCTCATGAGCAAGGACGTTGAAACGCGCCTCGGCGCGCTGGAAGCCCGCAACCGCCGTCTCGCGTGGCAGACCCGCGCCCAGTTCGCCGCGCTTGCGGTGGCCGTGGCGGCGCTGGTCGGCGGGTTCTCGGCCCGGACGCCCGAGCGCCTCACCCTCTCGGAGCTGGAGATTGTGGACGCCCAGGGCGTCGTGCGCGTGCGCATCGGCGCCGACCTGCCCGACGCCGTGACCAACGGCCGGCGCATCGTGCGGGGGCAGCAAGCGGCCGGCGTGATGCTTTACGATGCCGCGGGGCACGAGCGCGGCGGCTATGTCACCATGGAGCCGTCGGGCAATATCCTGCTGACGCTCGACGACCGCGACAGCGCCCAGAAGGCCCTGTTCGTCGCCGGTCCCGACGGTGGCGCGGCGCTGCAGGTCTGGGAGGGCGACGCCCTGGCCGAGCTGCGGGCTGACGGCTCGGGCGCCCGGCTCAGCGTCACCGCTGGCGGCCGGGTCGTGCAGCAGACGCCCGTGGTGCGCATGGGAGCGGAGCCCTGCGCCGCCTATCGCGGCGCGCTAGCCACCCTGTCCCGGGCCGATGTCGACGCGGCCTGCAACGCCCGCTTCGCCGCCGAGGCCTGCGCCTCCTGTCTGGACGAGTAGCCGCCGGCGCTCAGCGGCCGAACCTGGCCACCATGTCGGCAGGGATGCGGTGGGGGCGCAGCGACCGGGCGTCGACGAGGCACCACTCGGAGACGCCCTGGGCGCAAAGCCGGCCCTCGCCGTCCTCGATCCGCACATAACGGTTGAAGCGCGGCCCCTCGGGATCGCCGACCCAGGTGCGGGCGACGACGCCGGTCGCGTCCGGGCTGATGCCGCGCAGGTAGTCGATCTCGTGGCGCAGGGCGACCCACGACCAACGGGCGCGCGTATCCTCGTCGAACCGGGCGTTCCAGTGGGCGGTGCCCGCCTCCTGCAGCCAGCCGACGTAGACCACGTTGTTCACATGACCGTTGGCGTCGATGTGCTCGGGCCGGACCTCGAGCGGCACCACGAAGATCTCGCGGTCCGTCCGCGGCTGCAGCGCCTTGCGGGCCATCAGGCCTCGCCGCCGTCCAGCGCCACGCCCTTCTCGGCCATCAGGGCCTGCAGCTCGCCCGACTGGAACATCTCGCGCACGATGTCCGAGCCGCCGACGAACTCGCCCTTGACGTAGAGCTGGGGGATGGTCGGCCAGTCGGTGAAGCTCTTGATGCCCTCGCGCAGGGCCTCGTCCTGCAGCACATCCACGCCGACGAACGGTGCGCCGACGTGGTCGAGGATCTGCACCGCCAGCGAGGAGAAGCCGCAGCGCGGCTGGTCCGGAACGCCCTTCATGAACAGCACCACCGGATGCTCGGCGATGGTCTGGGCGATGAAGGCGTGGACAGGGTTGTCGGCAGCGGCGTCGGTCACGGGGAAGCCCTCTTGCGGTTGCCGCCGGACCTAGGCGCCCGGTCCCTCCGGGTCAAGCGCCGCTGACGGGATCGTCAGGCGGCGGCGCTGCGCACCCGCGCCATCTCGACCTGTGCGGCGAGGCCGGCCGGAAGGTCCCGCTCCGGCACGTCGATGATCTGGGTCAGGCGTTCAACGGTGTCGACATCGACCATGACCGAGGACATGGCCGGGTCGGTCAGCACGAAAGCCAGACACAGCTGCTCGGCGGTCCAGCCCTGGACGTAGTGGAGGAAGGCGAAGCTGTCGGCCGGCGGCGCGGCGGTCGCCGACGTCTCGCGCCCGGCGCCGAAGCCGAACAGGCCGCGGCGAACCGGGGCCTCGGTCGGCGCCACCCGCTGGCCCCGAGCGAGCACGGAGGGATAGTAGCCATAGGCGAGGATCGCCATGTCGCGGTCGCGGGCGGCGCGGATCCGGCTGCGCACCTGCCACGAGGCATTGACGTGATAGGGCGTGGCCAGGACGTCGAAGGCGCCGGTGGAGACATAGGCGTCCATCACCTCGCCGTCGCCCGCCACCCCGAGCAGACGGGTCCGGCCGGCCGAACGCTGGGCCTTGAGGACCTGCAGCGACATCTGCGGCAGCTCATTCTCGCCCGGCTCGTCGAGCAGGGTGACGTCGATCCAGCCGAGACCGGAGACCTGCAGCACGCGATCGATCGCGTGGGTCAGGCCCTCGGGCGTGAAGTCACGGGCCGAACCGCGGCGGCCGTCGCCGGCGCCCAGCGTGACCATGACCGTGACCAGGTCCCGCTCGACCGCCGACAGGGCCTCGCCCGCCATCTCCGCCAGCACCGGATCGGCGCTCTCCAGCACGTAGGTGTTCACCCCCTGCTCGAGCGCGGCGTAGATCAGGCCCCGAACGAAATCGGGCCCCCGCATGGCCGCCGAGGCGCCGAGACGGACGCTGATGCTCGACAGGGCGCCGCCGCCGCGGCCGAAGGGACGATAGCGCATCTCAGCCTCCTGCAGCGGCCTCGGCCGGGGTGAGGGTGGTCAGGGCGAGGGCGTGCAACTCACCGCCCATCTTGCCCTTCAGGGCCGCATAGACCGCCTGATGGCGCCGCACCCGCGGCTGACCGGCGAAAGCATCCGAAACGACGCGCGCGCGATAGTGGTCGCCATCCCCCGCCAGATCCTCGATCAGGATCTCGGCGTCGGGAAAGGCGTCGCTGAGATGCGCGCGCAGGGTCTCGGCGGACATGGGCATTATACCCAGCGTGCCCTGTAAACCTTAACGCCCCACTACACCGTGGACGGGGCGATGCGCTCCAGCAGCAGGACCCCCTTCCCGAGGTACTGCGCCGGTGCGAGGTGACGATAGCCGACCCGGTCCGCAAGCTTAAGCGAGGCGGCGTTCCCGGGATCGATCAGGCAGACAGTCCGGGGCGCTCGCAGCTCCCGGTCACACCAGTCGAGCGCGGCATCGAGGGCCTCGCGCGCCAGTCCCTGCCCCTGGAAGGACGGGCCGACGCCCCATCCCAGCTCGGGCGCGTCGAGTGTCGGCTCGCAGTCCCGGCGGTACTCCAGCACGCCCACGCTCCCCACGTAGGCGCCGGTCGCGGTCAGTCGCAGGGTCCAATTGCCACGCCCGAGCACCGTCCAGTGACCGATGTCCCTCAGCAACCGGAGCCACACCTCTTCGTCACTCAGGGGACCACGACCGGCGATCGCCCGCGTGAACACCGGATCGCGCCAAAGGGCGGCGATTTCGTCATGGTCGGTCACGGCGACAGGGATCAGGGCCAGCCGTTGGGTGGTCAGGACTGGTCCGCTCACATCAACCCCAGCTGCCGGAAGCTGGCCACGCCCTGACGGCCGACGATCAGATGATCGTGCACGGTGATCGCCAGGGCCTGCGCCGCCTCCACCACCTGGCGGGTCATGTCGATGTCGGCCCGGCTGGGCGTCGGGTCGCCCGAGGGATGATTGTGCACGATGATCAGGTTCTTGGCCGACAGCTCCAGCGCCCGACGCACCACCTCGCGCGGATAGACCGGCGCGTGGTCGACGGTGCCGCGGTTCTGCACCTCGTCGAGCAGCAGCTGGTTGCGATTGTCGAGGAACAGCACCCGGAACTGCTCGCGCGGCTCGTGCTGCAGCGACAGCCGGACATAGGCCACCAGCGCGGTCCAGCTGCTGATCACCGGGCGACGGGCGGCCTCCTCGCGGGTCACGCGCCGCGCCGCCTCGTGCAGGGCGGCGAGGTCCAGCGCCGTCTCGGCGCCCACGCCCTTCATGCGCCCGCGGATGTCGGGCGCCCGCACCGTCATCAGATCCTCGACCGAGGCGGCCAGCACAGCGGCCAGTGATCCGAACCGGTCCAGCAGCGCCTTGGCCAGCGGCTTCACATCGCCCTGCGGCTGGCTTCGGAACAGGAACAGCTCCAGCAGCTCGTAATCGGGCAGGTGGTGAAGGCCGGCGGTGCGCGCCCGCTCGCGTAGCCGTTCGCGATGCCCGGCGTGGTGCGGCGCGGGGCGTCGGGGGCGGGCGGCTGGCGCAGGCTCGTTGCGCTCCTCGTCCATGCGCCCCTCCTCTGTCCAGGAGAGGCTAACGCGGCGCCCCCGCGGGCGACAATGGCTCAGTTGGGACGGAACAGACCGGCCGGCGAGGCGGTGAAGATCTCCACCCCGTCCTCGGTCACGCCCACCGTGTGCTCGCACTGGGCCGACAGGGACTTGTCGCGGGTGACCGCGGTCCAGCCGTCCGACAGCACCTTCACCTGCGGCTTGCCGAGGTTCACCATCGGCTCGACGGTGAAGAACATGCCCGGTTTGAGCACCGCGCCCTCGCCCTTGCGGCCGAAGTGCAGGACGTTGGGATTGTCATGGAACACCCGGCCGATGCCGTGGCCGCAGAAGTCCCGCACCACGCTCATGCGGTTGGCCTCGACGAACTTCTGGATAGCGAAGCCGATGTCGCCGAACGTATTGCCCGGCTTGACCTGGGCCAGGCCCAGCTCCAGCGCCTCATAGGTCACATCGACCAGCTTGCGGGCGCGGGCATTGATCTCGCCGACGGCGTACATGCGGCTGGAGTCGCCATGCCAGCCATCGACGATCACCGTGTGGTCGATGTTGACGATGTCCCCGTCCTTCAGCACCCGGTCGCCCGGAATGCCGTGGCAGACCACATGGTTGATGGAGGTGCAGACGGTCTTCTCGTAGCCCTTGTAGCCGAGGCAGGCCGGCAGGGCGCCGTGATCGAGGGTGAACTCGCGGATCAGGTCGTCGATCTCGCCGGTGGTGATCCCCGGCTTCACATGCGCCGTGATCATGTCCAGCGCCTCGGCCACCAGCCGGCCGGCGCGGCGCATGCCCTCGAAATCCTCCGCCGTATGCAGGCGGATGGTGGCGGACCGCACGGGGGCGTCGCTGTCGAGGTCCTGCGGTTCGTACATCAGGCGGTTCCGGGGCTCAGGCGTCGTGGGGGCCGTCGGGCCGCCACGGCAGGCGGCGCTCGAGGCGGATCTGTTCGGGGCTCACATGGCAAGCATAGCACAGAACCTCAACCCCCGCCGCCGCGGCAGCCCGTAGCGCCGGGCCATAGGCCGGGTCGAGATCGTCCGCGGTGGTGAAGGCGTCCCCGTCCATGCGCTGGATGACGAACAGCATCACCGCCCGGCCGCCGGCCTCGACCACCCGCTCCAGCGCCTTGAGGTGCTTGACCCCGCGGGTGGTGCGGCAGTCGGGGAACTCCACCAGACCCGGCCGGCGCAGGAAGTGGACGTTCTTGATCTCCACATAAGCCGGGGGCCGCGCCGGGTCGGTCAGCAACAGGTCGATGCGGCTGTCGATGTCGTAGCGCACCTCGCGGGTCATTCCCGCGTAGCCCGTCAGCTCCGGGACTGTCCCACCGGCGATAGCCGCCTCGGCGATGCGGTTGGGGTTCATGGTGTTGACGCCGACCAGCCCGCCGTCCGCCTCGATCAGCTCCAGGGTCAGCGGCAGCTTGCGCTTCGGATCCGGCGAGCGCGACAGCCACACCGGTGATCCGGGCGTCGTCAGGCCCAGCATGGCCCCTGGGTTCGGCACATGCACCGTCGTCTCTGTCCCGTCCTCCAGCTGCACGTCCGCCAGGAAGCGCTTGTAGCGGCGGATCAGGACGGCGCGGCGAAGGGGCGAGGGGAAGATCATCTGGCGAGCCGGGAGCGAAAGATATATATCATTGACGCATACCGGAGGACGGCCATGTCCGATACCGCCATCGCCCGCGTGTTCATGACCGGCCGCAGCCAGGCCGTCCGCCTGCCCAAGGCGTTCCGGGTCAAGGGCGACCGCGTGCGGGTCCGCCGCGATGGCGACCGCATCATCCTCGAGCCGATGTTCGAGAGCGCCGAGGCCTGGCTCGCCGCGCTGGATGAGTTCGCCGACGACCCCTTCATGCCCGAGGGTCGCCAGCAACCGCCCATGCCGCCGCCGCCCGAATGGCCTGACGACGACCGGGATGTATAGCCTCGACTCGAACGTCGCGATCGATGTCTTCAGGCGCCCTCACGGCCGCCTGAGAGCCCGCCTGATCGAGGCGCAAAGCCGCGGTCTCCTTGGAGTGTCTTCGGTGGTCCTGTTCGAGCTGCACTTCGGCGTATTGCGCGGGACCTCGCCCAACGGCCATGAGCGCCTCGCACGTTTTCTGAGCGGCGTAAGCGACGTCTACGCCTTCGACGCGGAGGATGCCGTGTCCGCAGGGGAGCTTCGCCAGGATCTGGAGAAGCAGGGACGCAAGATCGGCCCTTACGACACCCTCATCGCCGCCCAGGCCCTGCGGCGCGGCCTGACCCTTGTGACCGCCAACATCCGGGAGTTCGAGCGCATCCCCGGCCTGCGACTGGAGAACTGGCGCGAATGACCTCCCCGGCCCCCACCGCCGCCGTCCTCATCATCGGCGACGAGATCCTGTCCGGCCGCACCGCCGACACCAACCTCAACACCATCGCGCGGTTTCTGGCGGCGCTGGGGATCGACCTGCTGGAGGCGCGCACCGTCGGCGACCGGCCGGGCCAGATCATCGCCGCGCTGAACGCCCTGCGCGCCGCCCACGACTATGTCTTCACCACCGGCGGCATCGGCCCGACCCACGATGACATGACGGCCGACGCCGTGGCGGAGGCCTTCGGCGTCGCCCTGCCCGAGCACCCGGACGCCCTGGCGCTGCTGGCGCGGCGGTATGGCGATCAGTTCAACGCCGCGCGGCGGCGCATGGCGCGCATCCCCGAAGGCGGGGTGCTGATCGCCAATCCGGTCACTGACGCCCCCGGCTTCCAGCTGGACAATGTGTTCGTGATGGCCGGGGTGCCGAAGATCATGCAGGCCATGCTGGAGGACGTCGCCCCGCGCCTGCGCACCGGGGCCGTGGTCCATGCCCGCAGCCTGAAAGTGTCCGGCGTCGGCGAGGGCGATGTGGCGGCCCCGCTCGCCGCGGTCGCCGCCGCCCATCCCGACCTCAGCCTCGGCAGCTATCCGTTCGGCCACGGCACGGTGGGCGAGATCGGCACGAGTCTGGTCGTGCGCGGCAGGGACGCCGCGGCGGTCGACGCGGCTGTGGCGGCCTTGCAGACCGCGCTGGCCGCCGCCGGGATCGCCGTCCGCCAGGACTGAGCGGCCGGCCCCTCCGAAAGAGGGGCCGGCGCGCTGCGGTCGTCAGATCAGCTGCGGTCGCCGTAGCCGCGGCCGCCGTTCGACGGGCGGCGACGGCGGCGCTTGAGCTTGGCCACCGCCGCGGGCTCACCCGAGGCGTTGGTTTTGGCCCGCTCGCCGGCCAGCGGGTCAAAGCGCGCCGCCGCCGGAGCCGGAGCCCGGTCACGGCCTTCGCCCTTGCGCGGCCGGTGCGGCTGACCGCCGCCGGTCGGACGCTGGCCACGACGACGCTGGCGGCCGGGGCCTTCCTCGCCGCGCGGCTTCTTCGTCTCGGCCTCGGGCAGGGTCGGCTTCTTGCCCACCCCGGCGGCCATGATGGACGCATCCAGACGGCCCAGCTCGGCGTCGTTGCGCCGGTCGGTCGAGGGGATCTTCTGGCGCGTGACCTTCTCGATGTCCTTCAGCAGCTTCATCTCGTCGCCGGCGACGAAGCTGATGGCGGTGCCGTCCGCCCCGGCGCGCGCGGTGCGGCCGATGCGGTGGACATAGGCCTCGGGCACATAGGGCAGCTCGAAGTTGACCACGTGGGTGACGCCGTCGATGTCGATGCCGCGGGCGGCGATGTCGGTGGCCACCAGCACGCGCAGCTTGCCGGCCTTGAAGGCCGCCAGGGTGCGCTCGCGCTGGGACTGGCTCTTGTTGCCGTGGATCGCGCCCGCGCCGACGCCGCCGGCCTCGAGATAGGCGGCGACCTTGTCGGCCCCGTGCTTGGTCTTGGTGAAGACCAGCACGCGGTTGAAGGCGTCATCGGCGAACAGTTCCTGCAGCAGGGCGCGCTTGCGGCCCTGCTCGACCCAGATCACCGACTGCTTGATGCGCTCGACCGTGGTCGACTGCGGCGTGACCTGGACCTTCACCGGATCCTTCAGCAGGTCCGAGGCCAGCTTGCCGATCTCCGACGGCATGGTGGCCGAGAAGAACAGGTTCTGGCGGCGCATCGGCAGGCGCGACACGACCTGGCGGATCGGCTTGATGAAGCCGAGGTCCAGCATCTGGTCGGCCTCGTCGAGCACGAAAATCTCGGTGGCGCTCAGGTCGACGTTCTTCTGCTGCATGTGATCGAGCAGGCGTCCCGGGGCGGCGACCAGAACGTCGAGCCCCTGCTGCAGGGCCCGCTCCTGCGGGCCATAGCTGACGCCGCCGAAGATCACGGCGACGCGGAAGCCGAGGTGCCGGCCATAGGCCTTGAAGCTGTCGGCGATCTGGCTGGCCAGCTCGCGGGTCGGCGACAGGATCAGGCAGCGGGTGGTGCGCGGCGCCGGGGCGACGCGGTTGGCGGCCAGCCGGTGCAGGATCGGCAGGGCGAAGGCCGCGGTCTTGCCGGTGCCGGTCTGGGCGATGCCGAGCAGGTCCTTGCCGGTCATCACCTGCGGGATGGCCTGGGCCTGGATCGGGGTGGGCCGCTCGTAGCCTTCGGCCTTCAGGGCCTGCAGCAGCAGCGGGTTGAGCCCCATGGCGTCAAAGCTTCCAGCCCCAGAGGCGTTCCTGGAGGCGTCGGCGCGGGGGGTCTCGAGGGTCGTGGTCGACACGTGTCGTCTGTCTTTCGCGTGCGGCGAAGCGCAGGCAGGCCTGATCGTCAGGGCCGCGCACCGCCGTGGCCGCCGGGATCGGGGGCCGGGATCGGGCGCCGCCCCGCGTGTCCGGGCGACAGATGAGGTTTGAGGACCCGGCGCTCTCTACAGAGCGGCTTCCGGCGAGGCCGGAAACCCACACGCGCTGGAACGCGCCGGACGTCGCGAGACTGCGACAGGGCGGCAGATGGGCCCCGGATGTGGCGAAGTCAAGGCGCGGGCAGCAAACGGGTCGAGGCCGCCTCGATGTCCGTCTCGAGCCGGGACATGAATTCGGCGCGCTTCAGACCGGCCGGAATGGGCGGCAGGAACTCGAACACCACCACTCCGGGCGTGCGGCGGAAGCCATGCGCGGGCCAGCAGACGCCGGAGTTGGTGGCCACCGGCCAGCAGGAGCCTTCGAGGTCGCGATAGATGGCGGCGACGCCCGGCTTGTAGTCGCCCGGCTGGCCCGGCGGCGTGCGTGTGCCTTCGGGGAAGATCACAATCTGGCGGCCCTCGGCGAGGCGGGCGCGGGCCTGCCGGGCCATGTCCTTGAGCGCCTTCGCGTGCCCCGAGCGATCCACGGCGATCATCCGCGTCTTCCATGCGAACCAGCCGAAGAAGGGCAGCGGCATCAGCTCCTTCTTGAGCACGAAACAGGCGTCGGGCAGCACCGCCAGCAGGGCCACGATGTCCAGCATCCCCTGGTGCTTGGCGGCCACCAGGGCGGCCCCGGCGGGACGGTGCTCCAGCCCGCGGAACTCGACCCTGACGCCGGCGATCCAGCGCAGGCCGAACAGCACGAACTTCGCCCAGCCGCGCACCACGCCCATGGCCATGGCGTGGGAACCGAGCAGGGCTGGCGACAGGCCGACGGCGAACAGCGCCATCGACAGGTAGAGCCACAGGACGAAGACAAGCGAACGCAGGGTGGTCATGGGGTGGCGAGCGCCTCGTCAGCCGTCTCGGCGGCGGCGCGCATGGCCTCGCGGGTGGCGTCGGCGGTGCGGTCGCCGAACACCCGGCGCACGGCCTCGCGCGCCATGACCCCGAGGTACTTGTTGTATTCCAGCGTCATGCGCCGCGCGGTCTCGGCCGCGCGCCACCAGCGCGAGCTGTGCAGCGACGGCGTCGACACGGCGTAGGGCGTCAGCTCGACCCCCGGCGCGGCGCTGCGGATCTCCAGCAGGCTGCGCGGCATGTGGTAGTCCGAGGTCACCACGATCAGGCTGTCGTAGCCGCGCGACTCCGCCCAGGCGGCGATCTCCTGGGCGTTGCCCAGCGTGTCCTCGGCGTCGAACCCGAGATCGACGCAGCAGTCGAACAGGCGGTTGGAGCCGGCGATCAGCGCCCTCAGCTCCTGTCGACGCACCTCGCGGTTGACGCCGGACACCAGCAGACGCTCGCCCTTGTCCCGCTCGAGCAGCCGGACGGCGGCGTGAATGCGTTCGGCCGAGGGGCCGGTCAGGGCCACGATGCCGTCGGCGCGGGCTGGCTCGGGCGCAGGCGTGAAGTCGCGCACCCGCTCGGCGAAGGCGAACAGGCCGAACAGCCAGATCACGACCGCCACGGCGACGACCGCCAGGACCTTCATCACGCCTCCTCGACCGACGCCAGCGCCCGACCTGCCGCCAGCCTAGCGGCGAGCGCCGCCACGGTAAACGCGATCAGGGGACAGGGCGCGATCAGCAGCAGGTCACGCCACGCCAGGGGCAGGGCCGGAGTCAGGCCCCCGTCGCCTCCAAGCAGCCGCAGCGCCGCGACCACGGCCGCGGCGGCGAGCGCCCCGACCAGCGCCGCCTGACCGGCGACCACGGCGAAGCGGCGCTGGAACAGACCGGCGACGGTCGCGTCTGCGGCGCCGTTGAGGGTCAGAACCGCCAGCGTCGGGCGGGCCGCCGCGACGCCCGCCTCGGCGGCATAGGCCACCGCAGCCCCCGCCGCCCCGGCGACCAGCAGGAAGGCGGCGCCGGCCAGCATCACCAGGGTCAGGGCCGAGCGCTCGACCCCGGCGCGCCACAGGGTGTGATCATCGACCACCGCGTCCAGACCCGCGTCAGCCAGGGCCCGACTGAGGGTCGGCGCGCTGGCCGGCGCGACAGGGTCCAGACGGACGGTGACCATCATGGGCAGAGGCAGGTCCTCCGGCAGGCTCTCGCCCAGCCACGGGCGGAGCAGAGCCCGCGCCTCGTCCTCGGTCAGCGCGGCCGCCTCCTCCACCCCGGCGACGCCGCCGAGGGTCTCGGCCGCCCGGGCCGCCGCCACCGTCGCGGTCTCGTCGGCGCGGGGGCGGACCAGCACGGTCGCCTCCCCGCGCAGCTGGCGCGCCCAGCCGTCCGCCGCCCGGTCCGCCGCCGCCGCGCCGATGGCCGCCAGACAGGCCAGAAAGCACAGGACGCCGATCACGACCGCCAGCCACGGCGCGCCGCCGGCGTCCCGCGCCAGCAGCGGTCCCGGCGCTCCGGCCCGCGCGCCGCTCATGTCCCTGCCTCAAGCCGGCCATCGACCAGACGCAGCCGCTGCGCTCCGGACCGCTTGGCCAGGGCCTCGTCATGGCTGGCGATCAGCACGGTGGCGCCCAGCCGGTTGAGCGACTGGAACAGCTTGAGCAACCGGGTCGCCATGGCCGCGTCGACGCTGCCGGTCGGCTCGTCGGCGAGGATCAGGTCGGGCCGATTGATCACCGCCCGGGCGATGGCCAGACGCTGCTTCTCCCCGCCCGACAGCTGGCGCGGCGAGGCGTCGGCGACGTGGTCGAGCCCGACCCAGGCCAGCATCTCCAGGACATCGGCGGCGTAGTCCGCCGGCTTCCGGCCCGCCAGCCGCAGCGGCAGGGCGACATTGTCGAAGGCCGAGAGGTGGTCGAGCAGGCGAAAATCCTGGAACACCAGCCCGAGACGGCGGCGGATCGGCGGCCGCCGGCCGCGCGAGACGGAGGTCACGTCCTCGCCGAACAGCTCGATTCGCCCGGCGTCCGGCCGGGTCGACAGCGTCAGCAGCCGCAGCAGCGACGACTTCCCCGCTCCGCTCGGCCCGGTAAGGAAGTGGAAAGAGCCCCGCGGCAAACTGAGGTTAACGTCCCGAAGCACCGGGGCCGCCCCGTCATAGCGCAGGGAGACCCCCTCCAGACGGACGGTCGGAGGCGCACTGGCGGTTTCGGCGGCGCGACGGGTCGGCTCGGTCATGGATTTCGCGGATAGGGCGGCCGGTGCGCGCCCAGAGGAGGGAGGCGGCGCGCCTCGGAAGCTTCGGCCATGATACTGACCTGTCCGGAGTGCGCCACCAGCTATTCAGTGCCGGACGAGGCGCTGGGCGCCAAGGGCCGTCGTGTGCGCTGCCAGTCCTGCGGACACCAGTGGATGGCCACCCCCGACGAACCGCTCGTCCTGTCGCCCGAGCCGGCGTCGGCGCCCACGCCAGAGCCCGAAGCTGCGCCTGTCCCCGAATCTCTCGCCGCCACCCCGGCGCCGGAACTGCCCAAGGCCTTCCGCGCCCGCGCCGAGCAGCAGCGCCGCATTCGGCGCGCCGCAACCCACGGCGCCATGTGGGCCGGCCTCGCCAGCGTGTTCGTCGGCATCCTCGGCGCCGCCTGGCTGTTCCGCGTCAACGTCGTCGAGATCTTCCCGCGCGCGGCGGCCGCCTATGCGGCGGTTGGCGCGCCGGTGAATCCCGTCGGGCTGGACTTCGAGGCCCTGAGCGCGCGCCCGTCGCTGCGTGACCCGTCGAAGGTGCTGGTCTCCGGCGCCCTGCGCAATGTGCGCGACCGCGAGGTCACCGCCCCGCCGGTGCGCGTGGCCCTGCTCGACTCCCACGGGGCCGAGATCGGCCATGCCATCGTCCGCATCGACGCCGCCCCGGTCCTGCCGGGCGGCGTGCAGGGCTTCGCCGTGCTGATCGCCGACCCGGCCGCCAAGGCCGCTGACGTCGGGGTCGATTTTGTTCGGGGCGACGGCCACAGCGCCCCCGTGGCCCACGCGGCCCCGCCCGCCGCAGGACACGACGCCCACGCGGCGCCGGATCCCCATGCTGCAGATCACGCCCCTACGCCCGCGGACGCGCATGGCCCCGCCGCGCCCGCTGACCATGGCGTCCCGGAGGCCGCCGCCGGGACCGCGCACCACGCGGATCCGGCCGCGTCGCATGGCGCGCCGGCAGCCGCCGCGACGAGCGAGCACGGGCATGGCCTGCGTCCGGCCGCGCCCCTGCGCCCCGCACCCCACGCAACGCCTGCGGCGGGCGCGCATCATGGCTGAGCCGGGATCGCCCCCCGGCGAGATCTTGCTGGACGAGGCCGGCATCGCCGACCGGGTCGCCGCCCTCGCCCGCGCCATCGCGCCGCGCACCGATGACGAGACCGTCGCCGCCGTTCTGCTCACCGGCGGCATCTGGTTCGCCGCAGACCTGACCCGCGCCCTCGCCCGCGAGGGTCGCACGGTGCGCTTCGACGCCCTGTGGCTGTCCTCCTATGGCGACGACCGGACCAGCCGTGGCCGCATCAGCGTCCGCGCGCCGTTCCAGCGCGACCTGACAGGCCGACGCGCCCTGATCCTTGATGATGTGTTCGACACCGGCCTGTCCCTGGCCGAGGCGGCGCGGCTGGCCCGCGAGGCCGGGGCGAGCGAGGTTCTGACCTGCGTCTTCGCCCGCAAGCCCTGGCCCGAACCGCGCGCCATCGCTCCCGACTTTGTCGGCTGGGAGGCGCCCGCGCGCTATCTGGTCGGCTACGGCCTCGACTCCGCCGGCGCCCTGCGCGGCCTGCCGGAGATCCGCGCGCTCGACTGAGCCGCCCCGGAACCGTGGCCCTAGCGGGAGGTCGCCAGCTTCAGCTGGGAGGCCGCGGCCAGCAGCGCGCCCTCATCCGCGTTGAGCGCCGCCGGACGGGTCGCCGTCGGATAGGCGGCCGCGAGGGCCGTGATGGCCGCATCGATCTTGCCGGCCGTCTCCGGCGTCGCCCGCGCGATCTCCGCGCCGTGGCGATCGCGCCAGGCGCGGGCCGTCAGCAGGAAGCCGTAGCCGTCGAGATAGGGCTCATAGGCGTCAGACCCCTTGGCCGTGGCATACTGGAGGGCCCCGCGATCGACGAGGTCGGCGATCACCGCCGCCGCCACATCCGGATTGCGCAGGCCGCCCGCCGGCGCCCGCGCCTCGGCGGCCTCCAGCGTCGAGAGCAGGCCGGTGGCCAGTCGCCGCACCTCGGCGGGCTCGGCGCCCTGGGCCGTGGCGGTCGAAGCGGCGATGAACGGCTCCTCGAAGGTGGCCACGCCGAGCTGCTGGAAGGTCGGCTGCATGTCGACGAGGACCTCGCCGACCGGGTGGGCGAACATCTCGGCCGCCGCCTGACGCTCGCCCGCCCCGGCGGCTTCGGCCGCCGCGCGCACGTGCGCCTCGACCAGGGCGAGGGCCGACAGATAGACGACCGGGTCGGTCGCCGCGGCGGCGATGTTGACGCCGCCTTCCCCGGACTCGCCGCCTTCGCCGGCCCCCTCGCCCGCCGTCGCCGCCGGCGAGGCGGCCGGGGCCTCGGCCGGGCGCTCGGCCTCGCCCGAGCAGCCCGCGATCAGGGCCGCCCCGAGACCCACCGCCGTCCAGCGCTTGAAGTTCGACATGCCGCCTGTCCCTTTGTGTCCTGCGTTACGACCGCTTATACGGAAGCCCATGAACCTGCAACTCGTTCTCATCTTGAGCCGCCCATGCTGCTGATCGCGGGCGAGGTCCTCGACGCGGCCGCCCTCGCCTGGGTCGAGGGGCAGATCGCCGGGCTCGACTGGCGGGACGGGGCCGCGACCGCCGGCACCGCGGCGCGGGGCGTCAAGCGCAACGAGCAGGCGGACCTGTCCGGGGCGGCCGGTCAGGCGCTTGAGCAGTTCCTGCGCAGCCGCATCCTCGCGCATCCGGTGCTGGTGACGGCAGCCCGGCCGCGACGGATGACACGCCTGCTGATCAGCCGCACCGGCGTCGACGGCGGCTATGGCGATCATGTCGACAACGCCCTGATGGGCCCGCCGGACGACCGCCTGCGCACGGATCTGAGCTTCACCCTCTTCCTCAGTCCGCCCGAGGCCTACGACGGCGGGGCCCTGGCCATCGAGGACCCGCTGGAGGACCGCCGACTGCGGCTGCCCGCCGGCGACCTCGTCCTCTATCCCTCCGGGGCCGTGCACCGGGTCGAGAGGGTCACCCGCGGCGTCCGTCTCGCCTGCATCGGCTGGATCGAGAGCACGGTGCCCGACGCCGCGGCCCGCGAAGTCCTGTGGGACCTGGAACGCGCCCGGGCCGCCTGGCCCGCGGAGGGCGACCCCCGCGGCCGGCTGGCCCTCGACAAGGCCATAGGCGCCCTGCTGCGGCGCTGGGCGGCGACCTGACCTCCGGCCGCCACCCGGACCGCCTCAGTTCCGCGGCGGCGCGGTCTTCACATGGGTGTCGAGCCATTCGATCATCTCCCACAGGGTATGACCGACGGACTCGCGCGCCCGATACCCGTGCGCCTCATGCGGCAGCACGACGTAGCGGGCGGTCGCGCCCGTGCCCTTCAGCGCGGCGTAGAAGCGCTCGCTCTGCACCGGGAAGGTGCCCGAGTTGTCGTCGACCTGCCCGTGGATCAGCAGGATCGGCTCGTTCACCTGGTTGGCGTAGGTGAAGGGCGACATCCGCGTATAGGTGTCGGTCGCCTCCCAGTAGGTGCGCTGCTCCGCCTGGAAGCCGAAGGGCGTCAGGGTGCGGTTGTAGGCGCCGGAGCGGGCGATGCCGGCGCGGAACAGGTCGGTGTGGGCCAGCAGGTTGGCGGTCATGAAGGCGCCGTAGCTGTGGCCGCCGACGGCGATGCGGTCACGGTCGGCCACGCCCATGGCCACCACGGCGTCCACCGCGGCCTGAGCGCTGGCGCTCAGTTGCTGGACATAGGTGTCGTTGGGCTCCGCGCCGTCCACGCCGATGATCGGCATCGACGGATCGTCCAGCACCGCATAGCCCTGGGTCAGCAGGAACAGGTGGCTTGACCCACCCGGGCGCACGAAGCGGTTGCCGGTATCCACCACCTGGCCGGCCACCGACGGATCGGTGAACTCGGCCGGATAGGCCCACATCACCAGCGGCAGCGGCCCGTCGCGGGCGGCGTCGTAGCCGGCCGGCAGATAGAGGGTGCCCGACAGCTGCACCCCGTCGGCCCGGGCATAGGTGATCAGCTGGCGCGTCACCCCCGCGAGCTGCGGGGCCGGATCGGGGAAGGTGGTCAGCGGCGACGGGGCGCTGCCGTCGAGGGTGCGCACCATCAGGTTCGGCGGCGTGTCGCGGGTCTCGCGACGCGTCACCAGGCGGCTGGCGTCGGGCGCCAGCAGGCCGACGATCGTCTCGTAGGCTTCCGGCGACGCACGCCACAGCTCGGTGCGCTCGCCCGTCCGCAGGTTGAAGCGCGCCAGGAACGGGAACTCGCCCGCCCGCGTGGCGCCGTCGCCCTCCAGCAGGATCGACTCTCCCCCGTCGACAAACACCATCACCTGACGGCCGGCGGCGTTGGGCTCGGTCAGGGGCGAGCCCGGGTCATTGTAGCGGTCCTGATAGTTGCGCTCGACCAGCACCCTGCCCTCGCCCGGGTTCGACGGATCGACGAGCACGCGGGTCTCGCGGCGGGTGTTGAACCAGCGGCTGTTGACGATGGCGACGTCATCGCGGCCCCAGGTGACGCCGGCGTAGCGCTGCGGCAGGTCGACGAGGGTCACGGGCGTGCCGGTAAAGGGCGCCGACAGCATGAAGACGCGATCACGGATCTCGGCCGGGGTGCGCGGGTCGCCGCCATCCTGGGCCTCGGCCCAGACCAGGGTGGCCGGCGCGTCGGCGCGCCAGGCCATCGCGCGCGGGCCGGGGGCCACGGCGTCGAACGGCGGCGGGATGTTGTCACGCAGGGGCAGATCCGCGACCTGGCGCACCACGCGGCCGCTGCGATCGAGGACAACCGTCTCGGCCGGGAACAGTCGCGCCGGCACCGCATAGCTGTAGGGCCGCTTGACGCGGGTCTGCAGGATCCAGTCGCCGTTCGGGGAAAAGGCGGCGTCGAGAATGATCCCCGGCGCGCCGAGGCGCGTCACCTCGCCGTCGAGCGTGGCGATGGCCAGCTGGGCGGTGAAGTAGTGGTCGAACAGGCGCTCGTCCGCCGGACTGCCGAGCAGGTCCTGATAGGTGCGCACCGGCGCGGCGCGGGCTCCGGTCTGTTCGATCACCGGACCGGTCGGCGCGGCCGGGGCCGTCGGCGCGGCGCCCCTCCCTTCGGGAATCGCGCGGAACAGGATCGCCCGGTTGTCCGACGACCACGTCAGGTCCGCGCCCGCGGCGGCGTTGACGATCGGCCCGCTCAGGGCGCGGGCGGCGCCGGTGGCGGCGTCGACGACCCACAGCTCCAGGCCAGTGGGCCGATCCATAAGCAGGGCCACGCGGGCGCCGTCCGGCGACCAGGTCGGAGCGATGAAGCGGGCGCCGGCCGGCAGGGCGGCAGCCACCTCGCGCCCGTCCACCACCGCCTTGAAGGTGATGCCGGTCAGCCAGGTCAGGCGACCGTTGGCCGGGCCGTTGTTGCGCGGATTGAGGCGATAGCCGGCCAGCCGGAGGGTCGGCTCGGCCAGCTCGGCGACGGGTGGCAGGGCCGAGCGGCTGAACAGGGCGAGACGGCTGCGATCCGGGCCGAGGCTCGACAGGGGGGTCGGGGCCGTATCGAGGATCGAGGCGATCGGCTCGGGCGGCTGCCGGTAGACGGGGGCCCCGTCTCCGCTCTGGGCCATCGCCGGCCCCGCGGCCAGAGCCAGCGCGAGCGCAGCCGCCGCCGGGCGCATCCAAATGCCTGAAGTCGTCATCACAGTCCCCCGAAACCGGTACAAGGCTTCGGACTATAGCGAGGCCGGCGACCGGGGGAATGGGTTTGCGACACCGTAACAGCCGTCGGCGGCCAGATCGGCCTGGGCCCAGACGCGAAAAACCCCACAGCGGCAAACTGTGGGGTGAATCTTGGGTGCGGGAGCAGGATTTGAACCTGCGACCTTCAGGTTATGAGCCTGACGAGCTACCGGGCTGCTCCATCCCGCGACAAGGCGGTGTGTGAAGGAAGAATGTGTTCGAGAACATCACTGCTGTCTGATCGGTAGACCCGGCGACGACCTACTCTCCCGCGCCTTAAGACGAAGTACCATTGGCTCTGGAGGGCTTAACGACCGAGTTCGGAATGGGATCGGGTGGGGAACCTCCGACATAGTCACCAGGTCAACCGATCAGACAGAACAGTGAGAAGACATCGTATTTGGCGGCGTAAAACCGAATGAGTTTTGCTGAGAAACGATCAAGCCGATCGGATTATTAGTACCAGTAAGCTCCACGCGTCACCGCGCTTCCACACCTGGCCTATCAACGTGGTAGTCTTCCACGATCCTCAGCGAAGCCTTGTTTTGAGGTTAGTTTCCCGCTTAGATGCTTTCAGCGGTTATCTATTCCATACTTAGCTACCCTGCTGCGCAGCTGGCGCCACGACAGGTCCACCAGAGGTATGTCCATCCCGGTCCTCTCGTACTAGGGACAGATCCTCTCAAGCTTCGAACACCCACGGCAGATAGGGACCAAACTGTCTCACGACGTTCTGAACCCAGCTCACGTACCACTTTAAATGGCGAACAGCCATACCCTTGGGACCTGCTCCAGCCCCAGGATGTGATGAGCCGACATCGAGGTGCCAAACCATGCCGTCGATATGGACTCTTGGGCATGATCAGCCTGTTATCCCTAGAGTACCTTTTATCCGTTGAGCGATGGCCCTTCCACTCGGGACCACCGGATCACTATGGCCGACTTTCGTCTCTGCTCGACTTGTCAGTCTCGCAGTCAGGCGAGCTTATGCCATTGCACTCGACGAGCGATTTCCGACCGCTCTGAGCTCACCATCGCGCGCCTCCGTTACACTTTGGGAGGCGACCGCCCCAGTCAAACTACCCACCACGCCATGTCCCGGGACCGGATAACGGCCCTCGGTTAGACGTCAACGACAGTAAGGGTGGTATTTCAAGGATGGCTCCACCAGAGCTGGCGCCCCGGCTTCATAGCCTCCCACCTATCCTACACATACGGTCGCTAACGCCAAGGCGAAGCTATAGTAAAGGTTCATAGGGTCTTTCCGTCTGACCGCGGGAACCCCGCATCTTCACGGGGAGTTCAATTTCACTGAGCCTGTGCTGGAGACAGTGGGGAAGTCGTTACGCCATTCGTGCAGGTCGGAACTTACCCGACAAGGAATTTCGCTACCTTAGGACCGTTATAGTTACGGCCGCCGTTTACCTGGGCTTCAGTTCGACGCTTTCACATCTCCCTTTAACCTTCAGGCACCGGGCAGGCGTCAGACCCTATACGTCGCATTGCTGCTTCGCAGAGCCCTGTGTTTTTGCTAAACAGTCGCTACCCCCTGGCTTGTGCCACTCATTCCTGCTTGCGCAGGGTGAGTCACGCTTATTCCGAAGTTACGCGTGCAATTTGCCGAGTTCCTTCAGCACAGTTCTCTCAAGCGCCTTGGTATGCTCTACCTGACCACCTGTGTCGGTTTCGGGTACGGTCTCTGCTGGAGTTATTTCCAGGGACAACGCCCCTGCACGGACAATCCAATAAGCCCGTACAAGTTATGCCATCCGTCACTTCCAGCTGGTGCAGGAATATTCACCTGCTTCCCATCGACTACGCTTTTCAGCCTCGCCTTAGGGGCCGACTAACCCTGCGCAGATTAGCTTTACGCAGGAACCCTTGGTCTTTCGGCGGGAGTGTCTCTCACACTCCTATCGTTACTCATGTCAGCATTCTCACTTCCGATACCTCCAGCCAGCCTCACGACTGACCTTCACAGGCTTACGGAACGCTCCGCTACCGCGCATTACTGCGCCCATACCTTCGGCGAACGGCTTGAGCCCCGTTACATTTTCCGCGCAGGATCGCTTGATCAGTGAGCTGTTACGCTTTCTTTAAAGGATGGCTGCTTCTAAGCCAACCTCCTGATTGTCAAAGCAATCCCACATCGTTTCCCACTTAGCCGTTACTTGGGGGCCTTAGATGATGGTTAGGGTTGTTTCCCTTTTCACGACGGACGTTAGCACCCGCCGTGTGTCTGCCCGATAGCTCTCCTGGGTATTCGGAGTTTGGTTAGAATTGGTACAGCTCGCGCCGCCCGCATCCATCCAGTGCTCTACCCCCCAGGGAGTTCGTCGGACGCTCTACCTAAATAGATTTCGCGGAGAACCAGCTATGTCCAGGTTTGATTGGCCTTTCACCCCTATCCACAAGTCATCCGAGCCTTTTTCAACAGGCACCGGTTCGGACCTCCAGTTGGTGTTACCCAACCTTCATCCTGCTCATGGATAGATCACCTGGTTTCGGGTCGTCATACGTCGAACTTAGCGCCCTATTCAGACTCGCTTTCGCTACGCCTACACCTAACGGCTTAAGCTTGCTCGACACATGAAGTCGCTGACCCATTATACAAAAGGTACGCCGTCACCCCGCATGGGGGCTCCGACTGCTTGTAGGCTTCCGATTTCAGGATCTGTTTCACTCCCCTTGTCGGGGTGCTTTTCACCTTTCCCTCACGGTACTTGTTCACTATCGGTCGCAGAGGAGTACTTAGGCTTGGAGGGTGGTCCCCCCATGTTCAGACAGGATTTCACGTGTCCCGCCCTACTCGAGTCTCTTGCTGTTTGACGGCTACGGGGCTGTCACCCGCTATGGCCGACCTTTCCAGGTCGTTCGCCTTTATTTCACAAGAGCACTGGCCTGGTCCCGGTTCGCTCGCCACTACTACGGGAGTCTCGGTTGATGTCCTTTCCTCCGGGTACTGAGATGTTTCAGTTCCCCGGGTTCGCTCAATGAACCCTATGTATTCAGGTCATTGTACCTTTCAACGATCCGCCAATCCGTACCCTCCCGAGGGAGGGCAAAGTTGGAAGACC